>NZ_CP191544.1:0-495000 GCF_050516545.1 Thalassospira lucentensis
CAACAAAACTGACATAACGGATAAGCATGGCAGATATCTCAACACGTAAGGTTAACCCGCTTTTCCTGCGGGAAGAAGAGCTTAGGCAAGGCATCGAATTGCTGTTTTATGCCTATCGCGATTTCACCGCGGTCGCAGACCAGATGCTTGAGCAATATAATTTCGGTCGCGCCCATCATCGGGTCATTTATTTCGTAAGCCGCAATGCCGGTATTACGGTCAGTGAGCTGTTATCGATTCTCAAAATTACCAAGCAGTCCTTGTCGCGTGTGCTCAGCCAATTGGTACGCGAAGGCTTTATCGAACAAAAAACCGGCCTGCAGGACCGCCGCCAGCGTTTGCTGACCTTGACCGAAAAGGGCGAGGCGCTTGAACGTGAACTGACCGAAAAACAGCGCGCCCTTATCGCTGCTGCCTACCGCGAAGCCGGTGCAGAATCGGTTGAAGGTTTCCGCAAGGTGATGCTGGGTATGCTTGATCTTGAAGACCGCAAACGGTTTGAAGATGACGGCCCCACCGGATTGCGCAGTCGGGCAAGTTAGGCCGGTTTGCGGGGCGGGTTTTGTCCTTAACACGGCAACAGCCTTGAGCATATCGCATTCCCCGGTTCTGAAAATTCTTGTGCCTGAACGCGGTGGCCGCAAAATTGCCATGGATATGCTTACGCTTTTGAAAGATTTTGGCCCCAGATTATTGGGCATAAGGCCAAATTGATTTAGGCGTTCGGGGGAATTCGATGACTGGTGCGGATCAGCCACATATTCTTGTGGTCGACGATGATGATCGTCTGCGGGATTTGCTGACCCGTTATCTTGGCGAGAACGGGTTTAGTGTCTCTGCCGCGCGCGATGCCGCCGAGGCCCGGGCAAGCCTTGAGGGGCTTCAGTTTGACCTGATTGTTCTGGATGTTTTAATGCCCGGTGAAAAGGGTGTCGATCTTGCGCGCAGCCTGCGCGAATCCGGGGCGAAAGTTCCCATTCTTTTGCTGACGGCCCTTTCAGAAACAGAAGACCGCATCGCCGGGCTTGAGGCCGGGGTAGATGATTATCTGGCCAAGCCGTTTGAGCCGCGCGAACTTGTCTTGCGGATCGAAGCCATTCTGCGCCGTTACGCCCAATTGCCAGAAGAAGACGCCGAACAAGAAGCTGTTCCGGTGTCCGACATGGTCCGGTTTGGACAGTTCAGCTTTGATGTTTCGAAAATGATTTTGCAGCGCGGGGATGACCATATTTACCTGACATCTGCCGAACAGGCCTTGTTGTCTGCACTGGTCAAGCAGCGCGGACAAACTATGTCACGTGAACAGCTTCACGCCATGATGAGCGGAAATGCCGTTGATCCTGCTGGGTCGCGCAGTATTGATGTACAGGTAACCCGTTTACGTCGGAAATTTGAAGATGACCCAAAGCAGCCAAGATACTTGCAGACCGTACGCGGTCGGGGCTATGTGCTGTATGCAGATTGAACTGGAACGATGATTATGATCAGGTGTGACGAAATGAACAAGGAAGTGCACCGTGGGTAACGAACAGAACGGGCCGATCAAGTCATTCATGCCGACGGGGCTTTTAGGCCGGTCGCTTTTGATCTTGATGACACCGATGCTGCTTTTGCAGATCGTCACAGTCCTGATCTTCTTTGAACGTCACTGGGATACGGTCGCACGCCAGCTCAGCCGTGGCCTTGCCGGTGATGTGGCATATGTTATCGATTATATTGGTCAGTTCCCCGACGAAGAGCACCTTAAATGGCTCCAGCATTCCGCACGGGCGCGGTTGCAGCTTGATCTTGTGTTCGAACCAGATGAAATCTTGCAAGAACAGACCGATACACCGCCATTTGGTTTGGTGTCGGAAGAACTGTTTGTCGCCCTTGATGAACGATTGGCGCGTCCGTTTTATTTCAACCTTGATCTGGATGACAACCGGCTTGAAATCCGCGTTCAGTTGAAAGAAGGCGTTCTGTCAATCGTTGCGCCGCGCAAACGGCTTTATAATTCGACCACCTATATCTTCTTTATGTGGATCGCCGGTTCTGCGCTGATCCTCTATGGGGTTGCCGTCATCTTTATGCGCAATCAGGTGCGTCCGATCCGCCGTCTGGCAAAGGCGGCCGATCAGTTTGGTCGCGGTGTCGATGTCGAAGATTTCAAACCCGAAGGGGCGGCAGAAGTCCGCATGGCCGCATCATCCTTTATGGCGATGCGTGATCGTATCGGGCGACATTTATCCCAGCGAACAGCGCTTTTGGCCGGCGTGTCGCATGATTTGCGCACGCCTTTGACGCGGATGAAGCTTGAACTGGCGATGCAGCAATCATCGCCAGGCGTCGATGCCCTTAAGCAAGATGTCGTCGATATGGAACGCATGGTTGATGCCTATCTGGCATTTGCCCGCGGCGAAGAGGGTGAGAAGGCGGTTCTTGCCGATATCGGCAAACTCCTGACCGATCAGGTTGGTGAGGCGCTTCGTGACGGGCAACAGATTGATCTTCACATCGAAGATAATCTTGAGATGGAACTCCGCACTCAATCGGTGCGCCGCTGCATTTCAAACATCATGTCCAATGCCGGTCGTTACGCCAATAACCTTTCGGTTCGGGCCGGACGTCGGGGACAGGATTACGAGATTGTCTTTGATGATGATGGTCCGGGCATCCCGGCGGACAAACGCGAAGACGTCTTCAAGCCATTCTTCCGGCTTGAGGAATCGCGCAATCAGGCGACCGGCGGCGTTGGCCTTGGCATGACGATTGCCCGTGATTCCGCCCGTGGTCATGGCGGCGAGGTTTTCCTTGAAGATGCCCCGGGTGGCGGATTGCGCGTTCGCCTGGTTCTGCCGATCGGGCATTGATCTTGATGTCATATGACATGCAAAAGCCCCGCTTGATGCGGGGCTTTTTGTTGGGCGGGATTTTGCCGCGCAATTAGAAGAATGTCGCGATTTCCGAAAGGTCTTTCTTCTCGGTCGCGTGGGTCGGGATGGTGGCATCCGGGGCAGGGTAGCCGGTCACAAGCAGGATATAGGGTTTGTTGTGATCCGGGCGTCGGCAAATGTCGGTCAGGAAGCTCATCGGGTTTGGGGTGTGGGTCAGGGTCGCAAGGCCCGCACGATGCAGGGCGGCGATCAGAAATCCGGTTGCGATGGAAACGGATTCTGGCACGTAATAGTTCTTGCGCATCTTGCCATCGGCAGAGGTGCTTTTGCGTTCGCCGAAAATGCAAATCAGCCAGGGTGCTGTTTCCAGAAACGGTTTGCTGTCATCAGTGCCCAGCGGCTTGAGCGCCTCAATCCATTCTTCGCCACCCCGACCTTGGTAAAAGGCACGTTCTTCTTCTTCTGCTGCATCACGGATTTTCTTTTTCATAACCGGATCGCCAATGACCGAGAAATGCCACGGTTGATGATTTGCCCCATTCGGCGCGGTTCCGGCCGCACGAATACAGGTTTCAATAATGTCACGCGGCACAGGGCGATCAGAAAAGTCGCGCACGGTGTGACGTGTTTTGATCTCGTCATAGAAACCTTGGGCACGGGCCCGCATTTCGGCCAGGTCATATTCCTGATAATCGGGAAGTGGAATGGGCAGGAAATCGGTGGTGAGGGTTTTGGAGGATGACATGACGCTTCCTGAAAGTTTGTATTGTTATATTGTCAGACAATCCTATGGCCGGAGCGAAATTGCAGCAAGTGTAAAATTGGGGTGTCATCAGAAGGACCGGGCGTATCTGAAACAGGTTCAAGGCCCCGAATGGATAGAGGTAGGGCTTCTCCCCCGCGCAGAGAGAGGCATCCTTAGATTGCGCTAGGCTGGCACCTTAACGGGCGACCGGGGCAGCAAAATGATCATCGGACAGGGCCTGCACCAACTGGCGGGACTGATCAACATGATCAACCATGATGGTTTCGGCCAGCATGGCATCGCCTGTGCGCACCGCATCGACAAGGGCGCGATGCGCAGCATTGGTGCCCAGAACCTTGTCATCGGCGACCAGAACGCGAAATTGCAGCCAATAGACATTGTTTGAAATACGGCGGAGTTGTTCGCGCAGAAGCCCGTTTTCGCTGACATCGGCAAACAGCATGTGGAAGGCAAGATTGTGGCGTGACATGGCGTTCAGATCGCGGGTTTCTTCGGCCTTATCAAGGGCCGCCTGAATGTCTTCCAGTGGTTTGATGTTGGCAGTGATCATGGGGGTTGAAAGCCGGACAGCCAGTCCTTCAAGGGCTGCGCGCACGGTAAACAAATCATCGACTTCGCGGCGGGTCATGTGCCGGACGCTAACGCCGCGATAAGGTTGTGATTGCAACAATCCGTCCGAGCTTAACTGACGAAAGGCTTCGCGCACGGAAGGCCGGCTAACATTAAGCTTTTGCGCGAAATCGATTTCGGTCAATCGTTGCCCTGGGGCCAATCGGCCTTCGCGGATGGCGTTGGTGATGGCATCGGCAATCTGGGAGACTGCAAGCGTATCGGCGGAGTGTTCAGTGTTCTGCGACATATATCACTCGATTGAGATGTGTCATTGCACGACTGTAAAGCATGGGTCTATCACAGCATGAGATTGTCTTGCCAAACGGGGCTGGTGTCCCTAGTTTGCTTGATTGTCTGACAATATTCTACATTTATTTTGTATGAATTCATGTAATTTACACAAAATGACAAGAAATATGGATTGTTTTCTTGCGATATACGCGTAAGTGATGTTAAATCGCGCCAACTTGGCATGGACGATGTGCCGGGATATATATCCGTGTTTCCCGCCACGGTCCCACACACAGACAGACAAAACGGATTGATGTAGCGTTATGGCCAGCAATTTTAACGAAGAAACCGTCACTTATGTCCATCACTGGACTGACACTCTCTTCACGTTCAAAACCACCCGTGATCCGGGCTTCCGATTCATCAATGGTCAGTTCGCGATGATCGGCCTTGAGGTCGAAGGCAAGCCGCTTTTGCGCGCCTATTCGATGGTCAGTGCCAATTATGATGAAGAACTTGAATTCTTCTCGATCAAAGTGCCAAACGGTCCGCTGACCTCGCGTTTGCAGCATGTCAAAGTGGGCGACAAGATCCTTGTCGGGCGCAAGCCGACCGGAACGCTGATCCATGACAATCTGTTGCCGGGCAAAAACCTGTGGCTGTTGTCGACCGGTACAGGCCTTGCGCCGTTCATGAGCGTTATTCGTGATTACGAAACCTATGAGCGCTATGAAAAGGTCATTCTGGTGCATGGCTGCCGCGAAGTCCGCGAGCTGGCCTATCAGGAATTCATTCACAGCGAACTGCCAAACAATGAATTCTTTGGCGAAGATGTTCAAAGCAAGCTTCTGTATTACCCGACCGTCACCCGTGAAGAGTTCAAAAATCAGGGCCGCATCACCGAGTTGATGAAGTCGGGCAAGATTTATGAAGACCTTGGGCTGGCCAAACCGACCTTGGAAAATGACCGCTTCATGTTGTGTGGTAACCCGGAAATGATTGCCGAAACCCGCGAGATGCTGGTCGAATGGGGTGGTCAGGAAGGCAATATGAACGAGCCGGGCCACTTCGTCATCGAGAAGGCCTTCGTCGAAAAATAATACGACGAAACACCGAATGCGATAAAGATAAGGGCGCAGTCAGATGGCTGCGCCCTTCTTGTTTGGCAGGATCAGCACCTAGAACAGGCGCGCGCCATTGGGGACATCGTGATCCGGGCGGATCAGAACGATGCCTTTGTCGTCTTGCCCGTCGGGGAAGCCCAGACACAGGAATTCGGACATAAACGGGCCGACCTGTTTTTTGGGGAAATTGATCACGCCTGCGACCTGACGCCCGATCAGTTTTTCCGGCGTGTAGTATTTGGTGATCTGGGCGGATGTTTTGCGGGTGCCGATTTCAGGACCGAAATCGACCCACAGTTTAAGTGCGGGGCGGCGTGCTTCGGGGAATTCCTGTGCGTCTATGACGGTGCCAACCCGGATGTCGACCTTTAAAAAATCATCAAAACTGATTTCGCTCATGATCTGTTCTCCTTGTTATGGAGGAAAACCTAGTGCGATCTTTTGGTCTTGAGAAGTTCAAAGCGAAGGGGCAGGCAAATATTGGATTTTCAGCACAAGAAAAATGGCAGGACCATAAGATCCTGCCATCAAGTAGATTACGGGAAGGTATCAGCCTAGGCTGTTACTTCGCAGCTGCGCTCTTTTCGATTGCAGTTTTGAACTCGTCGAGAGATTCGGTAAAGCGGCCCTGGAGAAGCGAAAGTGCTTCTTCCTGAGACTTGGTTACCAGACCTGAAAGTTCCTTGGCGTTCGAAAGTGCTTCTTCGTAAGCAGTTTTCGCAACTTCAGCCTGCTTTGCAGCAGACGCCATCGGGTCGTCAGCGGAAGTAGCAGCAAAATCTTTGCCCTGTGTCTGGACTTTGTCCAACAGCGACTTGAAGATCTCACTCTGGCGCTGAGCAACAGCCTGGAAACCATCGAAGGCCACCTTGTTGGCTTTGGTCAGGGCTTCCACGTTTTTACGCTGGAAAGCCATCATCTCGTTCACGTCAACACCCGGAATTTTGAAATCCGTGGTGAATTTGGTGAAGTCGACATCAAAGAACGGGTTGGAAGCCTTTTTAGCGGCGGTCATGGTTTGCACTCCATTTACAATTTGCAACAGGTATGGAATGAGGCGCTATTGTGCGCCGCACAAATTCAACTGCAATATGCCGGAATGAATGGAAACCGTCAAGGATTATTTTGCACTGCACAAAAACTTTAAGGTTAATGTTTTATGTCCGTAATATAACCTTGGGTAGGGTCTTGATTCCCCGTTTTCAGATCAGAGCGTTAGTCGGCAGTGGATGCCGAACGGCCTTCTGTGCTGTCGGTACCGCTTGCGGTGGTTGCGTTGTCCGTTGCGGTATTTTTTCTCGAGAATCGATGATAGGCGCTCGAGAATTTTCCACAAATCCGGTTGGCTTTTCCCAAGCCTTTTTCAACTTGACCATCCCACGAAGCCGCCCGGGAAAGTTCCCGATCCAGATAAGCCATGGTTGTTGAAAAGTCGGTGGTGTCATCAAGAAGCCATTGGCGGACTGTACGAGCATATATGGCTGTTAGGCCAGCAATGCGTAAGTTACCCTGTATGCCGGATGTGTGAAAACCAGCGGCCTCTAACATCCATCGCATGGAACCAAGGTGGGTTTTAAGTGCGCGCGCGCCGTCAGCAGGGCCAAGATCCCCCCGGTTAGATATGATGGATCGCAGGGCCGGGCGGTAATCGGCAAGGGCGTCGAACCGGGCCATCATCACGGCAATAAGGCGGTCATGTCCGGGTTCGTTGAAATCTTCGGTCTCAAGGTCGGCCAAAACTTCGCGGTCGATCTTTTTCACAAGCTGACGAAGGATATCGGCCTTGCTTTTGCAATGGTCATAGCAGTCGGCAACCGACAGTCCTGATGCTTGGGCGATATCAATCATGGTGACGTCATGCCAGCTTTTTTCTGCTGCGAGTTTCATGGCAGCAGTGATCAGGGTATTTGGAATATCCTTTTTCGCAGGCATGACTATCTCCATCAAATGTTTGAAGGCTGGTGTTTTAACCGGCCAACTCGACTGATCTTTTGCGGGCTGCTTCAACCGCGCGCGTCATTAATTCAGGTAGGCCTGATTTCTGATCCATCAAAACATCAAGCGCGGCTGCGGTGGTGCCGCCGGGGCTTGTGACATTCTGGCGCAAGGTTGCAGCTGTGTCTTCGCTGGCATCAAGAAGGAAGCCTGCACCCACAACCGTCTGGCGTGCAAGCAGCATCGCCTGATCGGCGGGAAGGCCTGCGGTTTCACCAGCTTGCGCCATGGCTTCGACAAGATGGAAGATATAAGCAGGTCCGCTGCCTGATAGGGCCGTTACCGCATCCATCAGGTTTTCATCTTCGACCCAGGATACCAGACCAACGGTCTTAAGCAGGGTTTCGCACATATCGCGCTGGGCGATGCTGACATTATCGGTCGGGCACATGACGGTCATGCCGCGCGATACGGCAGCAGGTGTGTTGGGCATGGCGCGGACAATTCGGGCCATCTCGCCAAGGTTGCTGGCAAAGAAGTTGATGGTTTTGCCCGCAGCCACGGACAGGAATACGGTTTCCGCCCGAACAAGCGATTTATAGTCTGCAATCACATCAGGCAGAACTTGGGGTTTGACAGCGAACAGGACCACCTGTGGAATGAATTCCTGCGGCACATCTTTGATGTCGGTCACACCATTGATGCCATAGCGTGATTGAAGTTTGGCAGTCGTTTCGGTCTGCTCAACAATATAGACATTGGCGGCTTCAAGACCTTGGGCAAGCCAACCTTCAAGCATGGCACTTCCCATTTTGCCACAACCGACCAGCAAAAGACGCGTATTCATAAAATGTGCTCCGCTTTATTCATCGGGTTTCGTCAATGATGATGCCATCAACAGTCTTGATGCAATGCCGTACCGATCTTCTCAACGTGGGTCAAGTCAGGTCATAGAGCAAGGGGCAGGAACAGATCGCCGTGCAATTTTCCGGTGGCGGCAGATCAAGGTTTGTTTGGCTAAGATGGATCAGGATCACGGGATTTTATTTTGCGCAATGTCTGTCAAATGCCTCGGCCTTGCCAATTATCTTGTTTTGCCAAAACCGGACAATGGACGAAAAAAAATCCAGCCAGATACGAAAAAGGACGGCGATGATGCTGTCCTGATCACGTGACCCGAACGAGTTGCGCATTTGCGTTGATCGGGGTTTGCCGCCTTATGCCTGACCAACCGGTTCGAGCATCGAATGGGTCAGGGCATCATCGGGTGATTTCCCCTGTTCCAGAACAAAGTTAAAGGCCGGGAAAAAGCGTTCGCATTCCGAAATGGCGATATCAATCATTTCTTCGAACTGCTCGACCATTGGCGGGACATCACCGCCAAACAAAAGGGTATGACGGAACAGCGGCATGTTTTCTTCAAGCCACAGGCCAAAATGCCCAATCCAAAGCTGTTCATTACATTTGGCAACCAGTTCGTAAACGCGTGAGCGCAACGGTTCGGGGACGAACATATCAAAGCAGCACGCGATATGGAGCGCCTCTGCGTCTTCGCGCCAGGTGAAATAGACCAGATACGTGCACCAATGTGCTGGGATCTCGACCACCACCTCGTCGGTGCTGCGTCGTTCCAGTTGCCATTGGTTGGTGCGGGCGATATCTTCGACAAGAAGCAACGGGTTTTCGTCGCCCAGGTCGTCGATATCCTCCATTTGGTCGTTCATATATATTCAGCCTGTATAAGCATATGCGAAAGGGCGCGCACTATATGCCGGTGCGCCGCACGTTTCAACTGTCGCGCAACGCAGGACAGCAATGAATTTCGGATAACCGCCATCTTCCCCGTCCTGATCGACTTTTCAGCCATCCAATCGTGACGGTTAATTTGGGATTAGGACCGATAAACCATATGTGGGGATTAAACTGGGGTTAGGCGTCTTTTTTTGCCGCCGGCTTTGCACGGCTCTGTTTTGCAGCCGGTTTTTTCGGTGCGTCGGCAGCTGCAAGGCGCTTTTCCAGATCGGTGATTTTGGCTTCGAGTGCGTCAATGCGTTCAGCTGCGCGAATGGCAACGTCGTGAACCACATCGAATTCTTCGCGCGTGACCAGATCCATCCCGATCAGGATTTTTTCAAATTGCTGGCGGACCATGGCATCAACTTCGCCTTTGACGCCAGTCATGGTGCCCAGTGCAGAATTGGTAACACGGGTGATGTCGTCGAGAATGCGGTTGTTGATCTGCATAATAGTCTCCGGCTTTCTGGATCAATGTGTTTAGGGTCAGGACCCTGAGCATAATATGGGTGTTCATGGTGATAGGGCAAGCTGATCGTTTGGGGATGGGGTTAGCATGGTGATATCGTTATTTTAGATCGCTTTTCTTGCTCCTGATCAGGGGCGGTCTTATAAAGTGGTCAGAATTTCAGATTTACGGGTCTTGCCCGCCAGGAGAATGCAATGCTTATCGTCACCGGGGGTGCCGGATTTATCGGTTCCAATATTGTTGCCGCCCTTGAAGATCGCGGCGAAACCGACATTGTTGTGGTTGACCGCCTGCGCGATGGCATCAAATGGAAAAACATCGCCAAACGCAATCTGCGCGACATCATTCATCCTGATGAACTTCCGGCGTTCCTTGATAAACATGCCGACAATATCGACGCGATTTTCCATATGGGCGCGATTTCCGCGACCACGGAAACCGATGCGGACAAGATCGTTGCCAATAACCTGAAACTGACAACCTGGCTTTGGGATTGGTGTTCGCACCATTCAGCGCGCCTGATCTATGCATCATCAGCAGCCACCTATGGCGATGGTAAACAGGGGTTTGATGACAGCTTTGTCGAGGCCGATCTGGTCAAGCTTGCACCGTTAAATGCCTATGGCTGGTCAAAGCATGCAACCGATCGTCGGTTCCGCCGTACTCTTGATCAGAATGATTTTCGTCCAAAACAGTGGGCCGGATTGAAGTTCTTTAACGTCTATGGCCCGAACGAATACCACAAAGGCGGTATGCGTTCTGTGGTTTCCCAGATGTTTGACAAGCTTAGCGCGGGTGAAACCGCGACCCTGTTTAAATCCCATCATCCTGATTATGAAGATGGCGGGCAGTTGCGGGACTTTGTCTGGGTTGGTGATGTGGTCAAGATCATCATGTGGCTTTATGACAATCCGCAGGTCAGCGATCTTTTCAATGTCGGAACGGGTAATGCGCGTAGCTTCAAGGATCTTGCCCTTGCCGTTTTTGCCGCCATGGGGAAAGACGCGAAAATCAATTACATTCCGACCCCGGAATCCATTCGCGATAAATACCAGTATTTCACCGAGGCCAATATGGCCAAGCTTCGTTCTGCTGGATATGGCGATGAGATGACGTCGCTTGAAGAAGGGGTGCGGCTTTATATTCAGGATTACCTCGCGACCGAGGATCCTTTCCGCTAAGCAAGCATAGTAAATATCGGGCGCTAAACGGCAAAAAGATCCATTTCGGCCAAGCTGCCATGATGCTGCCCATATCCTTTGCGACTTGATCCTTTGCGAACTCGACACAGCCCATTCACCTTAATCGCTGCTGCGAACCGGAGTTTCCCCTGATGCTGAGCCTTGCCTTTCCGGCGATAGACCCGATTGCGATTTCCATCGGCCCGATTGCCATTCGCTGGTATGCGTTGGCCTATATCGCGGGCTTGCTGTTGGGGTGGAAATATGTGGTGTATTACTGCACCAAAACCCCAAATATCATGAGCAAACGCGACGTTGATGATTTGCTGTTTTGGGCGACCCTTGGCGTGATATTGGGCGGGCGTTTTGGATATATCGCGTTTTACAATCTGGACTATTACCTTGATAACCCGGCCAATATTCTCAAGGTCTGGCAGGGCGGCATGGCATTCCATGGCGGGTTCATGGGGGTAATTGTTGCGATCATTTTGTTTGCGCGCAAACGCGGGATTTCGATCTTGGCCGTTCTGGATGCCGCAGCGGTGGCAACACCGATCGGGTTGTTCTTTGGCCGGATTGCCAATTTCATTAATGGTGAATTGTTTGGCCGGACGACCGATGCGCCGTGGGGCATGGTGTTTCCGCATGGCGGGCCTTTGCCGCGCCATCCAAGCCAGCTTTATGAAGCTGCCCTTGAAGGTCTAATCCTGTTTGTCATTTTGTTTGTCCTGTCGCGCAGTGCGTTTGTGCGTCATCGTCCTGGTATTCTGGGTGGCACGTTCGTTGCGGGTTATGGCATCTCGCGGATCATTGTCGAGTTCTTCCGTCAGCCAGATGCCCAGTTGGGCTACCTTGCCGGCGGTGTCACAATGGGGCAGATTTTGTCGATCCCGATGGTTCTGGTCGGGGCGGCATGCATTGTCTATGCGCTAAAAACCAAACCGATTGAGACCCGTATACATCCCAAAGAGGCCGAAGCCGCGTGAGTAAGACGCCTGATACCGATAGCCCGCTTCTAAGCCATATCAAACGCCGGATTGCCGTTTCCGGGCCGATCAGCATTGCCGATTTCATGACTGAAGCATTGGCCCATCCGGAATATGGCTATTACCGCAAACAGGACCCGTTTGGTCGGGCGGGCGATTTTATCACCGCCCCTGAAGTCAGTCAGATGTTTGGCGAACTGATCGGTCTTTGGGCCGCCGTCAGTTGGCAGCAAATGGGCTGCCCGCCAAAAATTGATGTGATCGAAATGGGGCCGGGGCGCGGGACGTTGATGTCTGATGCCTTGCGGGCTGTGCGCAATGTGCCAGGGTTTAGTGATTGTCTGACGGTGCGATTTGTGGAAACCAGCCCGGTTTTGCGCAGCCATCAGCAAACGGCGATCATGGCCTATGGCATTCCGGCCACCTGGCACGAAGCGTTTGATGACATCCCGACACGCAAAAACGTTCCGGCAATCGTGATTGGCAACGAGTTTTTCGATGCCTTGCCGATCCGCCAGTTTGAACGCGGGGACACCGGATGGGCTGAACGCCTTGTCGGCATGGATGCCGACAGTGGTGCGCTTGGATTTGTCCGTGGGCGCGAAACGCCGGTGACCGATGCGCTGATCCCGGCGACGTTGCGGGGTGCGGCCAAAAAGGGCGATATTTTCGAATCCTGTGCGCCCGCCATTGCCATTGCCGATCAGATTGCCCGGCGGATGAATGAAACCGGCGGGGCGGCATTGTTTATCGATTACGGCCATCCCAGCAGTGCGTACGGCGATACTTTACAGGCGCTTAAGGGGCATGAATATCATCCGGTTTTGTCTGAACCGGGCGATGCGGATTTAACCGCCCATGTCGATTTTGCCGCGATTGCGCGGACCATGACTGAGGCCGGGGCGCGCACCGGGGCGGTTTTGACCCAGGGCACGTTCTTAAGAATGTTGGGCATTGAACAGCGGGCCGAGTTGTTAAAACTCGATGCCGAAGAACAACAGGCGACCGCGATTGATCAGGCCCTTGCGCGGTTGATTGATGCCGATCAGATGGGAACACTTTTTAAAGTTCTGATCGGCTATGGTCGCACGACAACACCGCCGCCTTGTGTAAGCGGCGTGTCGGGATAAATTGTCAGATTATCTGATCACCTCGCCTGATTGCCTAACCTGATCGCCAATAGGACGGAGCCGCCCACCCATGACACATCCGATCACTGACGGTATTGCCCGTTCGTCCAACGGACTGACATGGTTCGAGGCCGAAAAACTGTCCGATCAAACCGGATTGCGCCATGGCTTTTTAAGCCGCAAGGGCGGGGTCAGTGACGGCATCCATGGCGGGTTAAATGTTGGTTTCGGATCAGACGATGACAAAACCCGCGTTGCCGAAAACCGTGCGCGTGCGGCGGCTGCCTTTACCACCACACCCGATAAGCTCAGCACGGTCTATCAGGTCCATGGGACGGATGTTGCCGTTCTGGATCGGCCCTTGTCGCGCGATGAAGCGCCCAAGGCCGATGCCATGGTGACGGATCGTCCGGGGATCATGTTGGGAATTCTCACCGCCGATTGTACGCCGGTTCTGTTTCATGATCCGGTGGCCGGGGTGATCGGGGCGTGCCATTCAGGGTGGCGCGGATCCTATGGCGGTGTGTCTGCCGCCACGGTGGATGCGATGGAAAAGCTTGGCGCCAAACGCGAAAACATTACCGCAGCCGTCGGGCCGTGCATCGCACGGAAATCCTATGAAGTGGACGGCGCGTTTCGCGACACCATTCTGGATGGGCCGGAAGGATCGGACGATTTGTTTGATGCGTCGCATCGTTCCGGGCATTTCATGTTTGATCTTCCGGAATATGTCCGTCGACGGACGATTGCGACCGGGATTGCATCGGTTGAGCTTGTCGCGCGTGATACGTTGGCCGAAGAAGATATGTTTTACAGTTACCGCCGCACCACGCTTCGCAAGGAGCCCGATTATGGTCGGCAGCTTTCCGCTATTATGCTGACAGGAATGTAAGGGATTGATGGGATCGAATGACCATCTGTTCGTATCGGGGGATACATCATGCCGCATATGATTATGCTGTTTTTCTTTATGATCATCGTAACCATGGTTGGTTGCGTCTTGATGTGAGTTAGTAAGTAGTCAAATGCCACCATTCCTCCGTTCTTTTGCCGTGTTGGTTCTTATGGCCGTCCCGCTGGGTGCGTGTGGTGATTTGCCGCGCCCGTTTGAGGGGGCCGGACGCGAAGGCGATCCGTCATTGTTGGAATTGCGCGATACCGGAACCGTCCGGGTTGAGGGCGGCGATGATTTGCCACAAGGCGCATCGGCCCATCTTGCCCGTGCAATGGCGCGTGCTTTGCGCAAACGCGATATCGCAGCCTATAGCGACAGTCAGAATGGTGGCGATTACATTTTGCGCCCCAATGTGCAGACCAGTTTGGTCGAAACGGGGGCCAAACTTGATGTTACATGGGTTTTGATGCGCCCGGATGGATTGGCAATTGATACCGCCCGATCGGTCGGGGAGCTTTCATCAAACCAGTGGTTTGCCGATGAACCGACCGGCCCGGAAGAAAGCGATCTTGCCGTGCCGCCGGACCTTGTTGATAAGGTCCGTGAACTTGACGGTGTTAAAGCCGACCCGTTGGCATTGACTTATGACGGTCTGGTTGCCCTGCCAGCGGATCAGATTGCCTTTATGATTACCGGTGATCGGTCGGCATTCAAGGCCGCACCGTTTATGAAGATTGCCCTGATTGATTTTGCCGGTGCGCCGGGCGATGGCAATACTGCGCTTGCGCGCTCAGCCGGGGCATTGTTGCAATCCAAAGGCATCCTTGTTGACAAGGAGATCGGGGAGCACAGTATTATTCTGTCGGCCAGTGTCGATGTCAGGCCGGTTGAAAAAAGCACGCGCGAGCCCCTTGATCGCGTGTCAATTGACTGGGTCATCATGGAAGTGGACGGTACCGAGCTTGGCCAGATGCAGCAAAACAACGTCGTGCTGCGCGGAAGTCTTGATAAACATTGGGGTGCGATTGCATCGATTGCAGCGCAAGCAGCTGTTGAAACACTTGAAGGTGTTTTGGGGCAAATCGCGACACGCAAACAGCTGCAATTGCGGGCGGATAAAAAGACCGCGTCTGCGCGATAACAGCCGGTCATTTCCGGGTCTGGTCGCGTGATGCATGACAGCCTTGTCGTTATTCGCCATTGGCACCATTTACAGACTGTTAACGGCTGGTTATAAAGCCGCCGCGATCTGCCAAGATGTGGATTTGCCGATGAGGGGTCTTTGAGTGTCGTGAACATGTCGTGAAGCTTGGCGGGGAACCCCCCGAAAACCGGGCTTTTAAACGATAGATCGCGTGGGACCAATCCCGGTTGATCTGTGCTGGCTGGAGTCGCAAAAAGATTTTAGTTTTTCGCTTTCCCGGCACCCATTAACCGAGGCCCCGCCATGAAGATCCTTGCTTGTAACAGCAACCGTCCTTTGGCAGATGCTATTGCTGATCATCTGAACCTGCCGCTTACCCGCGCAGATGTTAAGCGATTCTCCGATGAGGAAATCTGGTGTGAAATTCAAGAAAACGTCCGCGGTGAGGACGTTTTTGTGATTCAGAGCACCTCTTTCCCCGCAAACGACAATCTGATGGAACTTCTGGTGATGCTCGACGCGCTGCGTCGTGGGTCAGCACGCCGTATTACGGCTGTTATGCCGTATTTCGGATATGCCCGTCAGGACCGTAAATCCGGTCCCCGGACCCCGATTTCAGCCAAACTGGTTGCCAACCTGATTACGGTTGCCGGTGCAGACCGCGTTCTGACCATGGATCTCCATGCCGGTCAGATTCAGGGTTTCTTCGACATTCCGCTTGATAACCTGTTTGCGTCCCCGGTTCTGACCAGTGACATTCGCAATAAGTTTGAAGGCCAGAAACTGGTCATCGTTAGCCCGGATGTCGGTGGTGTTGCCCGTGCGCGTTCGGTTGCCAAACGTCTTGATGCCGAACTGGCGATTATTGATAAACGTCGCCCGCAGGCCGGTGTTTCCGAAGTTATGCATGTGATCGGTGATGTTAAGGATGCAGCCTGCATTCTGGTTGATGACATCGTTGATTCGGCTGGAACTCTTTGCAATGCTGCTGGTGCGCTAAAAGAACGTGGTGCGGCATCGGTTGCGGCATATGTTTCCCACGGTGTCCTGTCGGGCCCGGCGGTTGAACGTATTGCCAATTCGCCGATGTCTGAAGTTGTCACCACTGATTCGATCAAGGCATCGGATGCGGTACGTGGCTGCTCTAAAATTCGACAGCTTCCGATTGCGCCGCTGATGGCTGAAGCCATCCGCCGTATTTCGGAAGAAAAATCTGTTTCCGTTCTTTTCGATTGAGGGTATAAGGCCCTCGTCGCGGTGGCACCCCTGGAGGCCACCGCGCTTGTTTTCGTGGGCTTTCAGCGGTGGTTTTCACCAACCTGCGAGAATGATTTTTTTTAGTTCAAGGAAAATTTCCGATGGCAAACACTGTTATCTCTGCGGAAATCCGTGAACGGGCCGGAAAGGGGGCCGCCCGTGCCGTGCGTCGTGCCGGTATGGTCCCTGGTGTCATTTATGGTGCAAAACAAGAACCTGTTTTGTTCCAGATTGACCCGCGTCCGCTCGTGAAACTTCTGCACAAGCAAGGCTTCTTTTCTCACATTCTGACTGTTGAAGTCGGTAAAGAGAAATACGAAGTTCTGCCGCGCGATGTTCAGTTCGACAAAGTCACTGATGTTCCGATCCACGTCGACTTCCTGCGCTTTGCAAAAGGCCAGACCATGAACGTCGAAGTGCCGGTAAGCTTCATCAACGAAGAGAAATCGCCGGGCCTTAAAAAAGGTGGCGTTCTTAACGTTGTCCGTCACGATGTTGAAGTTATCTGTGCTCCTTCCGCAATTCCGGAAGAGCTGGTCTTCGACCTTACGGGTGTTGAAGTTGGTGACTCGATCCACATCTCGGCAATCAAATTGCCGAAAGGTGTCGAACTCGCGATTACCGACCGTGACTTTACCGTTGCGACCGTTGCTGCTCCGTCCGCTCTGAAATCGGAAGAAAATTCCGCTGACGGCGAAGACGAAGAAGAAGCAACCGAAGAATAAGATCGAGGTCTTAAGATGTTTTTGGTGGTTGGATTGGGAAACCCGGGTTCGGGATATGCCGCCAATCGCCACAACATTGGCTTCATGGCGGCGGACGAATTCGTCCGCCGCTATTCTTTTGGGCCCTGGCGTAAAAAGTTTCAGGGCCAGATTTCCGAAGGCGAATTGAACGGGCAGAAAATTCTGGTTCTTAAACCGGAAACCTTCATGAACCTGTCGGGGCAAAGCGTTGGCGAAGTCCTGCGCTTCTATAAAATTCCGATCGAAGACGTTATTGTGCTCCATGATGAGCTGGACCTGCCGCCCGGAAAAGTCCGGGTGAAGCGTGGCGGCGGACATGGTGGGCATAACGGGTTGCGATCCATTGATGCCCATTGTGGCAAAGAATACCGTCGGGTCCGTTTGGGGATTGGCCATCCGGGGGATAAATCCCGTGTGCATGGCCATGTGCTTGGTGATTTTTCCAAGGCCGAACAGACGGGTTGGTTAATGACCCTGCTGGATGCGGTCGCCGCAGAATTTGCGCGACTGACCAAAGGGGATGACGGCGGCTTTATGAGCAAAGTTTCCGCCATCGTTTCCCCGCCCAAGCCAAAGGCGCCGAAAAAAGACAAAGCGGCAACGGATAAGGCCAAGGGCGATAAAAACGGTGATGCGAACGCGCCGGATGCCGTTGGCGAAACGATGGAAGATTTATCGGGTGCGGCAAAGGTTCGCCTCGAACGTGCCGATACACCGGTGAGCAATGCGGCTTCGGCAATGGCCCAAGCACTTGCCAAGGCATTTGGCAAAAAGAAATAGTCTTCGGTTTGTGACGTCACAAGCCGATCCTGAAGAAAACAAATTCAAGTTACGGAGCCCGGAAAGATGGGATTCAAATGCGGTATCGTCGGCATGCCAAATGTTGGCAAATCGACCCTTTTCAACGCCCTGACCCAGACGGCTGCTGCAGAAGCGGCAAACTTCCCGTTCTGCACGATTGAGCCGAATACCGGCCGTGTCAGCGTTCCTGATGATCGTCTTGACAAGATTGCCGCAATTGGCAAATCGGCGACCATCATCCCGACCCAGCTTGAATTCGTTGACATTGCCGGTCTGGTCCGTGGTGCATCGAAGGGCGAAGGCCTTGGCAACCAGTTCCTTGCCAACATCCGCGAAACCGATGCCATTGTGCATGTTCTGCGTTGCTTTGAAGATGGCGACATCACCCATGTAGACGGATCGGTTGACCCGGTACGTGATGCGGAAACCATCGAGACCGAGCTGATGCTGGCCGATATGGAAAGCCTGGAAAAACGTATTCCGGGTTTGCAGAAAAAAGCCCGCCAGAACGATAAAGACGCCGTTCTGACGATGGAACTGATTGAACGGTCGCTTGAAGCCCTTCGTGAAGGCAAGCCAGCCCGAACCGTTAAAATTGACGGCGAAGACGAAGAAAAAGCGTTCCGTATGCTGCAGCTTCTGACCAGCAAGCCGATCCTTTATGCTTGCAACGTTGATGAAGACAGTGCGGCAGAAGGGAATGAGCTTTCAGCCAAGGTTGCCGAAATGGCAGCGGCACAGGGTGCGCGTTCGGTCGTGATTTCAGCCGCCATCGAATCCGAAGTGGCGCTTTTGGACAATGCCGAAGACAAACAGGAATTCCTTGAAGGTCTTGGTCTTACGGAAACCGGTCTGACGCGTTGTATCCGCGAAGGCTACAAGCTGCTTGATCTTCTGACCTTCTTTACCGTTGGTCCGAAAGAAGCGCGTGCCTGGACAGTGTTTAAGGGCGCAACCGCACCGAATGCCGCGGGTGTTATCCATACCGACTTCGAACGCGGCTTCATCAAGGCTGAAACCATTGCCTATGATGATTTCATCACCTTTAACGGTGAAACCGGTGCGCGTGATAACGGTAAGCTGCGTCAGGAAGGCAAGACCTATATCGTTAAAGACGGCGATATCTTCCACTTCAAATTCAACGTTTAAGCCCGACCTTAAACGTAACAAATTCAAGGCCGTCGCACATTGTGCGGCGGCTTTTTTTGTGTCATTTTTTTATTGAAGACAGAACTTGAGGGCCGAATGTGCTCGCAAACAATAAGGGGGTCGAAAGATCCGTGGAAATATGATCTGAAAATGCAGTGCTAATGCCTAGCAATATTGTACCAATTGCTGTGCTTGCAATTCGCTCACCGTTCTTTGTTTTTGATAAGGCACTTAAGCAACTGAGAATTTGCTCGGCGAATTTATGACCGTGTTCAGCTAGTTCATCATCTGAAATGTGATCTAATGCCAAAAAAGACTCTAGCGAATAAATCAATGAATCAAGGCACTGAGTTTCAATTTGATGGGCTTCAAGTTTATCTTGCTCATTCGGGGTTTGGTAGGCCATCAAGGCATATCTCTCTCGACAAGCTGTCAACGCAAGGTGACAAATAGAGACAACTTGCACCGATTTCTTGTTCTTTGCCGGAGAATATGCAGGCCCGAGTGAACCAGCAGCGAGTGCAAGGCGAAAGTCATCAATGCTATTCAGCTCAATGTCTTTTACTGCCCAATGGTTTCTAGAAAATTCGAAATCAGCGATACCTAATTTCTTTTGATGGGTTCGAATAAGGCCATACGATATTGGCGTTCGCCAATTCAGGTCAAAGACTATGCGTCCGGGTAGAATCCGTGCTTCGCGTAATTGAGCTAAGTATGCTTCGCCATCTATCTCTTCAGTTGCCAGAATTGCGGGGAATTCGACAGCCCTTTTTAGTATCTCTTCTGTCAGTTTTTCATTTCGATGATTAAAGAAGCTATCTGCTGTGTATTCACCGAACCTTGTCGAATCAATTAATTCAAATCCATTAAGACTGGCACGGGGAGCATCTCCGGTGATTATTAAGTTGTACATTTCGATCTCACTGAAGTGAATATTTAGGCCGAGATTGGTGGAGCCTAAATTAAGCTCGGTATGATTTTTTATAATAACGATGAGTTTAATAATTCTCCGAGGAGACTATCAAATCAAGACATAAACATTGCAATCAGGGGTAAGAATATTTCGTAATTTCAAGTGCGAATTATTGCCTGTTGATTTGATTAAATTAAGTCTTGTGGGCCTTCTCTGTGTGTTCGAGCGACGTTAGTGTTTGAAGAGGGTTGCCAAAATAAGCGAGAGGAGTCACCCTTCGCTCTTGCAGCAATGAGGTCCCGATGAACGAACTAAGCTCTGCCAATCGTATTTTACTGGTTTTCAATTCTGCCACCGGTCAGCCCGGTCGGGTGGGAACCGTGATGCGCCGGTATGGCTATGAGTTCGATATTCGCCGTCCCGGTGAAGGGGATGCCTTGCCCGATGATCTTGGCGGCTATCACCTTGTTGTCGTGTTTGGTGGCCCTATGAGTGCCAATGACGACCATCTGGACAATGTTCGGGCGATCATGGATTGGTTGTCCAAGGTGGTTGCCAGTGATGCGATGTATCTTGGCATTTGCCTTGGCGCGCAAATGATGGCGCGGTATTTGGGGGCGTCTGTAACCCCCCATCCCGATGGCATGACCGAGATCGGTTACTACCCGGTTCAGGCGACCGAGGCGGGGCGTGATTTATTCCCCGGCGAAATGATGGTCTATCATTGGCATAGCGAAGGGTTCGATGTGCCAGACGGGGCAGAATTACTTGCCACTGGCCCGACATTCCCCCATCAGGCCTATCACATTGATCAGCGCATCTGGGGCATTCAGTTCCACCCGGAAGTCGATGACGAGGCGCATGAACGCTGGTTATCTAATTCTGCGGATAAAACCGACCGACCGAACGGGCAGGGCCCGGACCTTCAGCGGGCAGGCCGGGCCAAATATGATGCAGATTTTGGCGCATGGTTTGAACGGTTTGCCGAAAAGGTTCTGATTGGGGATCGGATTTGTTCGGAAATCGGGCATTAACGCAGGCGACAGTTTTTAGTTTCCAACCATCGCCTGACCAATTGTTCCGGCATCGCTGCCAAACCAGACGGACTTCGTATCACGGTTATAATCCATGTGCCGGACGGTGACCCCGCCCGACGGGACTGGTGTGTTTGAGATGAATTTTTCCGTGGTTGGGTCAAAGCCGACAAACATTGCGGATCGTCCACCTTCAACCGTCCAGACACGGTTTGCACCATCAATTGCCATGCCATAGGGACGGGCATTCGATCCGCCGGGCATCGGCCATTCATCAATGGTCCCGGATGTCGGGTCAAGTCGCCCCAGAACCCCGCGCGCATAACCGGTATAAAAAACATGCCCCTGATCAGTGATGCCAATTCTGCGCGGGCGTGCGCCATCAGGCAGGGTGTGTTCACGAAGTTCCAGCGTTTCAGGGTGAACCGACGCCAGCTTGTTGGTGCCCAAAAGGGCAATCCACAAGGTGCCATCGGGGGCCTGTTTGATCCCGTAGGGACGGGCGCGGGGTGTTGGCACCTTGATCAGATCAATCTCATTGTTTTGCGGGTTGAGGCGCCCGATGAAATTGCCGTTTTGAACCGTAAACCAGATGAAGCGGTTATCGGCATCAAAGATCAGGGTGTGGGGATCGCGTGCGGCAGGATCGGGCATGGCGATCTTGTCGATATGATCGGTCTTAGGGTCATAGCGCCCGATATATCCCGACAGATTTCCCGCATACCAGACAATGCCGTCATCCCCGACAATCAGATTATGAGGGCCGGGTTCATCATCAAGATCACGTTTGAAAAACGCACCACTTTGTGGATCAAGCCGCCCGATATAGTCGCCGACCTGCCCCACAAACCAGACTTCGCTGTTTGAAACGGCATCTGGATCACGCGGCAAACCGCCATATTCGACCGTCCATTCGCGAATTTCGATTTCGCCAAACGGATCGGCGGCTTGTGCCGCAGGGACACCCACCGCAAAAAGCAGGGTTAAGAAAAACAGACCGGCAAAGAAAAATCGCATTCCCATGGTGACATCTCCGCAACGACGTTTGCAGATATCGACGTCATGCAAGTATGCCCAAGCTACCGAGATAGCCCAAGTTCTAGACGATCACGATTACGTGCGTGCCAGAACGTTTGTCGTTGCCCGTAGCCAGTTTTCAATCAGATCGGCATCCAGTGGCAAGGTATCTGCGATGCCCCCGTGGAACGTATTCCATGCATCGGCATATTCACCCCGCACCCCGACCAGAACCGAAATGTCGAGATCCATCGCGCGCGAAATGACATCGCGCAAACCGCGTCCTTCGGCCTCGGATCGGCCGAAGCGGGCAACGATTAAAAGATCACTTCCCGCTTCGATATCCTGGGCAAGCTGTTCGGAGAGCGATGACAAGGCATCACCATCAAGTTTGCAGCCCTTTGCCAATGCACCACGGTTTTTAGTGATGGGCATTTCATCGCCGGAGCGTAAATTACGGACATAGACCAGTGTTCCGCATTCGCGGTCCTTGCGGCGTTTTTGAACGTAACCGGCAATGCGGTCAGATTTATAGTGCGCGGCAATGTTGCTTAGTATTTCGTCAATCGGGTCTTTTGGCTGGAAGGGAATACCAGCCAAAAGGGCCCCTGTATTGTTGCCGTGTGTCACGCTTTTCGATCCATCATCACGTTATTGCCATTCGGGAACGCCCGACATATCGGGAAGATGATGCGCGATCCCTTTGTGACAGTCGATACATGTCTTCTCGCCAGTGAATAAAAATTTCTCATGGGCCTCGGATGCGCGCGGGCTTTGACGGGTGATATCCATGGATTCTGCCGAATGACAGTTACGGCATTCCAGCGAATTATTGGCGGAAAAACGTGCCCATTCATGTTGTGCGAGTTCGAGACGGTGATCGAGAAATTTTTCACGTGTGTTGATGGTGCCAAAAATCTTGCCCCAGACTTCTTTGGAGGCCTGCATTTTCCGGGCGATTTTGTCTGTCCATTCATGGGGAACGTGACAATCGGGGCATGTGGCGCGCACACCAGAACGGTTCGAATAGTGAATGGTGGATTTCAGTTCTTCATAGACGTTGTTTTCCATCTCGTGGCAGCTAATGCAGAATTGTTCGGTATTGGTGGCTTCAAGGGCTGTGTTGAATCCACCCCAGAAGATCACCCCGGCAATGAAGCCGCCAATGGTGAGAAACGCCAGACTGTAATGCACGCTGGGCGTTGTCAGAACCTTCCAGTAGCGTTTTAGAAGATCAATCATGGGTCATCTCCCTATTCCGCAATCCGGGTGCTGTTGCCCGGCAGAAGTTGATCAATATCGACAAAATTGTTGTCGATAAGGGGTTCGACTTCTTTTTGTGGGACATGACATTGCGTGCAGAAGTAACGACGCGGACTGACGGCAGCCAGGAATTGATTGTCGCGATCCATGAAATGCGTGATCGAGACCATTGGCGCACCACTGTCCCCGGTACGAGAACGGGCATGACAGGACAGGCATTTATTGGCGTTCCGATCAATCTGATATCCTTCGATATCATGGGGGATGGTCGGCGGTTGTTCAGGATAATTGCGCGGACGTTTTTCGCTGTTATCTTCAAAATTCGAAATGCGCGGCGCCGGTGATTCCTGATCCGGGGCGGTGTTGCGCAGGGTGGTAATCGGTTCCGCTGCAAAGGCCATTCCGGCTATGCCGATGATGGCAAGGGAAAGCAGCCATTTTGGACTTATTTTCATGGTTTCCTCCCTCACACTTTTTCAATGCGAATGGCGCATTTTTTGTAATCGGTCTGTTTTGACATTGGATCGGTGGCATCAAGCGTGACCTTGTTGATCAGCTGACTGGCATCAAACCATGGAACAAAAACCAGACCCCGTGGCGGTTTGTTACGTCCCCGCGTTTCAACACGGGTCCGCATGTCCCCGCGCCGTGAAATGACACGGATTTCGTCCCCGCGCCGCAGACCCTGTTCGGCGGCATCATCAGGATGCATGAAGCACACCGCATCAGGGAACGCACGATAGAGTTCCGGGACACGCTGGGTCATTGATCCGGAATGCCAGTGTTCAATCACACGGCCGGTACATAGCCACATTGGATATTCTTCATCCGGGCTTTCGGGGGCCGGTTCATATGGCAGGGCAAAAATTCGTGCCTTGCCGTCTTTATGACCATAGAATTCAACCCCGGCACCCGGCGTGACATAGGGATCATACCCTTCGCGGTAGCGCCAAAGCGTTTCTTTGCCATCAACAACCGGCCAACGCAGGCCACGCACTTCGTGATAACGATCAAACGGTGCAAGGTCATGGCCATGCCCGCGCCCGAAGGTTGCGTATTCTTCGAACAGGCCTTTCTGGACGTAGAAACCGAACTCTTCTGACTCGTTGTTGTCGTAGTCAGTTGCGGTTTCTTCGAGCGGGAACTTGTCGACATTGCCGTTGCGATACAGCACATCAAACATGGTTTTACCGCGCATCTCAGGTGCCTTGGCCAGAAGTTCTTCGGGCCAGACTTCTTCGATGGCAAAGCGTTTGGAAAATTCCATCAATTGCCAAAGGTCGGATTTTGCATCGCCGGGGGCCTGAACAAGCTGATGCCACATATGGGTGCGGCGTTCGGCATTGCCGTAACAGCCTTCTTTTTCAACCCACATTGCCGTGGGCAAAATCAGATCGGCGGCCTCGCAGGTGACAGTCGGATACGCATCGGAAACGGTAATAAAGTTTTCCGGGTTGCGATATCCCGGCCATGCTTCTTCGTTAATATTGGCAGCGGCCTGCATGTTGTTATTACACTGCACCCAATAGGCATTGAGCTTGCCGTCTTTGAGCATACGGTTCTGTTCAACGGCATGATAACCGACTTTATCGGGAATGGTGCCTTCTGGCAGTTTCCAGATTTCTTCGGCATGTTTGCGATGTTCAGGGTTGGTGACGACCATATCAGCAGGCAGGCGGTGGGAAAATGTCCCGACTTCACGTGCTGTTCCGCAGGCAGATGGTTGCCCGGTAAGCGAGAAGGGCGAATTGCCCGGTTCGGCAATTTTTCCGGTCAAAAGGTGAATGTTATAGCAAAGGTTATTGGCCCAAACTCCGCGGGTATGCTGATTAAAACCCATGGTCCAGAACGATGTGACCTTTATTTTTGGATCGGCATAAAGTTCGGCCAATGCTTCAAGACGTTCTTTGGGAACGCCGGTCATTTCATGGACCTTATCAAGGGTATATTCCGAGACGAATTCAGCAAATTCTTCGAATGTCATATCGGTAGAACCACCGGCATCTGATGCGTTTTGTGCCGATTGTTCGCGTGGGTCTTCTGGGCGCAACCCATAACCGATATCGGTGTTGCCGCGCCGGAAAATGGTGTGTTTGTTGACAAACTCGGTATTGACCCGATCGGTCGAAATGATGTGATTGGCGATATAATTCAGGATCGCAAGATCTGTCTGGGGTTTGAACACCATCGGGATATCGGCCAGATCAAAGCAGCGATGTTCATATGTCGAAAGCACAGCAACTTTTACATGCGGGGCAGATAACCGGCGGTCTGTGACGCGGGTCCACAGAATCGGGTGCATTTCGGCCATGTTCGACCCCCACAGAACGAACGCGTCTGCGACTTCCATGTCGTCATAGCAGCCCATCGGTTCATCCATGCCAAATGTCCGCATAAAACCGACAACGGCGGACGCCATGCAATGGCGGGCATTGGGATCAAGATTGTTTGACCGGAAACCGGCCTTCATCAATTTGGATGCGGCATAGCCTTCAAACACGGTCCATTGGCCAGACCCGAACATGCCGACGGAGGTCGGGCCTTTGGCCTTAAGGGCGGCTTTCCATTTTTCAGCCATGATGTCGAAGGCTTCGTCCCATGACACAGGTTCGAAATCGCCGTTCTTGTCATAGACGCCGTCCTTCTTACGCAAAAGCGGCTGGGTCAGGCGATCCGTGCCGTACATGATCTTGGACAGGAAATATCCTTTGACGCAGTTAAGCCCGCGATTAACCGGCGATAAAACATCGCCATGGGTCGCGACAACATGATTGTCCTTGGTGGCAACCATGACCGAACATCCTGTGCCACAGAACCGGCAAGGGGCCTTGGACCATTTGAGGTTGGTATGTTCGGATGCGGTCACCAGATTTTGGGCTGATGCGGGCAAGCTGATGCCAGCGGCTGCAGCTGCAACCGCAGCTGCATTTGCCTTAAGGGCATCTCGGCGGGATATCTTTGCCTTGAACATCGTTTTCTTCCTTGATCCAGATGTCGGAATTTTGGGCTTTAATTGGCTTTTTCGCTGTGGTGAAACACAAGATTGACGCCTAGGACACCTTGGATTTCACCGATCTTTTGCATGGTGTCGGCAAGTTGGCGGTCTGTATCGGCCTCAAGCACGACAATGATTTTTCCCGATGGGTCCTGTGCCGTGATTTCAGCCCCGGCGAAATTTTCAATTTCGGTTTTGATCAGTTCAATCTGTTCGGGACGGGCCTGAACAATCATGCTGGAGATCACCCCGACGGTTTCATTCATGGCTGTATTCCTTTTGCGGGGTGATGGAGATGGCATCGGCCGGGCAGGCCGACAGGCATGCACCACATTTTGTGCAGGCTTCTTCATCAATGATGACGCGGGCGCGACCGCCCAGTTGTGGTGGGATCCGAATGGCAGATTCCGGGCAGCTATCCCCACAGGACCGGCAATAGATGCCCTTTTCGGCAAAGCAGGTATTGCCAACCGCGATGTCAAGCTGCCAGGCCGGTTCCTGTGTGGTGTCAAAAACATCTTCGGGGCAGGCATCGACACAGGCAGCACAAAAGGTGCATTCGCCCTTGCTGAAATCAACAACCGGGTATTGATTGTGATCAAGACCAATGATCCCTTCCGGGCAGGCTGGGGCACAGTCGCCACATGCGGTGCATTGGGTATCAATGTGATGCGCCCACGGTGGTCTGATCGCGCGGTCGGGTACGCCTGACTGTGGGACCGGCGCGGATCGCAGCCGGTTCAAAAATTCCCGTCGGGTTGCTTGTTTGGCAGTTACAGGCATTTGGATGCCCCCCGTCCGTTAGACCGGTGGTCCGGGTGGGCCTGCAAACATTTGATAAATCCAGATTGAAAACCCAAGCCCGCCAACGATTGCAACAGCAAGGGCGGGGGCAAGGACGACGGCAAGAAACAGGAAGCTTTTGAGTTCCGTTTTACGCCGGGTTGGGTCATCCATGGTTTGGTTTTGTGTCATGGTTCCGTCTCTCTCTCCGAAAGGAGGAAACCGTTCTTTTCGCATCATGTCCCACAGCGAAAGTCGGTGTCTCTTATTGTCGGGGCCGGGCGTTGCCGGTAAATACCCCTAACGTACATAAGGACATTATTTCGCTGATTTCAACCATGAATGTGTTTAAATAGTTCTCATTAAAATTATAAGTATTCTAACAAATGGCTGTCAGGCAGCCTGTTGGCGCGTTCGCAGAATTCGGGTCCTAGAAACGATCAATCACCGTCACGCCGGTTCCAGTGAAATGGCCCATGCTCATGAGTGCGGTGGCACCTTCTGCAAGGGAGACTCGATCATTGATCAGTTTTTGCGGGCGAAGCTTGCCGGTCATGATCATGTCGATCATGGCGTCATAGCGAAAGGCCTGCATGCCGTGACTGCCCAAAATTTCAAGTTCGTGGGCCACCACGCGGTCCATCGGAACAGCCGCATGGGCATGATCGCCGGTCATAAGGCCAATCTGGATATGCTTGCCGCGTTTGCGCAAACAGGCGACCGAGTTAAAGCAGGTCTGGGCACTGCCAAGGGCATCAACCGAGACATGCACACCACCCCGGGTGATGTCCTTGATCGCGGTCGGGATATCATCGATGTTTTGTGCGTTTAAAACCGCATTGGCGCCAAGGTCCTTGGCAAATTCCAGCTTGGCATCATCGATATCAACCGCAATGACATAGGCCCCGGCAGCCGCAGCAATCATGATGGCCGAAAGACCAACCCCGCCCGCGCCATGCACGGCAACGATTTGACCAGCGGTAACTTTGCCCTGATCAATCACAGCCCGGAAACTGGTGGCGAACCGGCAGCCAAGGCTTGCAGCCGTTGCGAATTCCATGTCATCGGGCAGGCGGACAAGATTGGTGTCGGCATAGTCAATCGCGACATACTCGGCAAAACTGCCCCAATGGGTAAAGCCCGGCTGGAATTGATGGTCGCAGACCTGATGGTTGCCGGAATGGCATTCCGGGCAATGACCGCATCCCGATACAAACGGCACCGTGACCCGATCACCCTCTTTCCAGCGTTTGATATCCTTGCCCACGCCAACAACGGTTCCGGCAAATTCATGGCCCGGCACATGGGGTAATTGCACGTCGGAATCATGGCCCATCCAGCCGTGCCAGTCGCTTCGGCACAGTCCGGTCGCGCCGACCTTGATCACAACACCGCCATTTTCCGGGGTCGGGTCAGCAACATTTTGAACGTCAATCGGCCCCTGATATTCGGTGAAATAAGCAGCGCGCATTGGGGTTCCTCCGGGACGGGTTTTGATTTTTCTTTATCAATTATCGTCGTTGTTTTGGTCTGGATGCAAGCGAACAACTTTTGGCACACCTACCGATGGTTTCTTCGACGGTTTGGCGGCGGTATCCGGGGTTTGATAACGGCCCCATGGGGATTTATCGGCGTTCGCACCTTCCTTGCCCCACGGCCCGCGTTGATTGCGGCGCATCCTTGCATGTTTGGCAATACGTTCGGCCTCATAGGCTGCAGCCCATGGCGGGACGTTTGATGCAGTACCTGTGTCGCGTGACTTGCGACCGGGGCGATAAATACCAAAGGCGCGTTGAGGCGCCCCATCATGCCAAAGCGGAATGGTGCGATGCTTGAACAGCGGGATCAGAGCCATGCCGGCGATGAAACCGGCAATATGGGCGACCCAGGCAATGCCATCCTGAGCGCCACTGCCAAAATTGATGATTTGTGTGACAAACCAAAAGCCCAGCACAAAAACCGCAGGCACATAGAAAATGAAGACCCAGAAGAACCAGACAAGAATGCGGGCCTTGGGATAAAGCAGGAAATACGCACCCAATACCCCGGCAAGGGCGCCGGATGCGCCGATCATGGGGAGTTGTGACTGGGTATCGAGCAGGCCATGGCCAAGGGCCGCCGCAACGCCGCAAATCAGATAGAACATCAAAAACCGGAAATGCCCCATCGCGTCTTCGACATTATTTCCAAACACCCAAAGATACAGCATGTTGCCGCCAAGATGCATCCAGCCGCCATGCATGAACATCGCCGAGAAAATCGACAGGAAGCCAAATCCGGCAGGGAAGGGCGATAATTCAGGCGGAAGATTTGCATGACCAAACAGCACGGCCGGGATGGCGCCATATTGTATATTCATCAAGCGCGCAGATTGCGGATCAAGGGTTACGGTTCCAAGGAAAACCACAACATTGATCGCAATGATGGCATAGGTCACCCATGGGGTGATGGTGGTCGGGTTGTTATCCTTGATCGGTAACATCGGCGCTGTGCCCGGTCCTTAATGTGCGGGAATAGGGTGCTTGTCTTATTTTACCTTACCAGCGATCAGGCGACTTCAGCCTGCTGGTTTGGCGAAAGACGATCCCGTAAATGGCTTGCCAATTGACGATATTCACGCTTTCGGGCGGAACTGCGGCGCCAGACCATGCCGATGCGGCGAATTGGAACCGGGTTTTCAAAGGGTATGATTTTCAAAAGATCCGGGCGACGGGCTTCGACTTCCAGCGACATTTCAGGAAGCAGGGTCGAACCAACGCCAGCGGCCACCATCTGAACAAGGGTTGAAAGGCTGTTGGCCTGAAAATCTGCGGACTTGCTCCAGCCGGCTTTTTGACAGACTTCAAGGGCCTGATCGCGCAGGCAATGCCCGTCTTCCAGCAGCAAAAGTTTTTCATCCTTGATATCAGCTATTTCAAGGTGGCGCTTTTTCGTCAGCGGATTGTCCGGGCTACACGCAAAGACGAATTTGTCTTCAAACAGATCAAATTCTTCGAGCCAGTTTTCTTCGATTGGCAGGGCAATCAGGGCCAGATCAAGTTTCCCAGCCGCCAGAAGTTCGATCAGTTTGCTGGTCTGGTCTTCGCGCAGGAAGGGCTGGAGTTTCGGGAAACCCGATTTAACCTGCATCATGACATCTGGCAAAAGATACGGACCGATTGTCGGGATCACACCAATGTGGATCGGACCGGACAAGGGTTCGGTGGCAGCCTGTGCCATGGTGGTCAGTTCATCGACTTCCTGAAGGATACTTCGCGCCCGCGAAACGACATCTTCACCCAATGGCGTGATCAGGACTTGTCGCTTGTTTCGTTCGACAAGCTGCGCACCAAGCAGGTTTTCAAGTTCGTTGATGGCAGCCGAAAGGCTGGGCTGTGTGATAAAGCAGGATTCAGCAGCACGGCCAAAATGGCCACATTCAGCCAAGGCAACCAAGTATTTGAGCTGCTTGATGCTTGGTTGTGCGACCATAAATTTTTCCTATCACAAAGTGAGGTTTTATCTATTTGTCTTAGTTAGTCCATTTCACTACAAATCGCCAGCAGTGAGTGAATTTTTTGCACTTGCACACAAAGAGCAAGCGGCCTGTCGGGGGCCGTGGATCGGGATTTTAAACTGGGTTATGGAGTAACCAAAACAATGCTTACCGTTGGTGATACGCTTCCTGAATTTAATCTGACTGGTGTTTCGGGTAAATCCCCGGACAGCTTTGCACCGGTGACCGACAAATCCTATGAAGGTAAATGGAAGATCCTGTTCTTCTGGCCGAAAGATTTTACCTTTGTCTGCCCGACCGAGATTGTTGGCTATGGCGAGTTGAATGGTGATTTCGAAGACCGTGATGCGGTTCTTCTGGGCTGCTCGACCGACACCGATTTCGTGCATGCTGCATGGCGCACCCACCATGAAGATCTGGGCGACAGCCCGTTCGTATGGCTGGCGGATGAGAAAAAAGAACTCTCGACCGCCCTTGGTGTTCTGGCGAAAGACGCCGGTGTTGCGCTGCGTGCGACCTTCATCGTGGATCCGGATAACATCATCCGTCACGTACAGGTAAACGACCTTAACGTTGGTCGTAACCCGCAGGAAGCACTGCGTATCCTTGATGCGCTGCAGACCGACGAGCTCTGCCCGTGCAACTGGACCCAGGGTGACGAAACCCTTTAAGTCGCTGTTTGCGATTTAAGCCAGATGACTTCGGGATCGGGCCTGTGCCCGGTCCCGATTTCCGCCCATCGGAAAATTCAGGGGATAAACCAATGACGTCGATCGTCGAAATCAAAGACGCAATGCCAGCCTATGCCAAGGATTTGAAACTGAACCTGTCAAGCATGGCGAACAATCCGGGCATGACCGATCAGCAGGTTTATGGCACCGCCCTTGCCTGTGCCTTCGCATCGCGCAACGCCAAATTGATCAAGGCGGTTGCCGCCGAAGCCAAGGCCAAGCTTTCCGAAGAAGCAATTGAAGCCGCCAAAGGTGCGGCGGCGATCATGGGCATGAACAACATTTATTACCGGTTCGTGCATCTGGTCTCGGACCCTGAATATGGTTCGATGCCAGCGCGCCTTCGGATGAACATCATCGGCAAGCCGGGCATTGATAAAGCCGATTTCGAGCTGTTTTCGATTGCCGTTTCGGCAATCAATGGCTGTGGCATGTGCATTGACAGCCATGACAAGGTTCTCAAAGGTGCGGGTGTGAAAAAAGAAACGATCCAGAACGCGATCCGTATCGCATCGATCATTCACGCGGTTGCAGTCGTCATTGACGCCGAAGACGCATTGGCAGAATAAGCCACCAGAATTTAGGGCAGATGCCCACAGTGAAAAGCCCCGGCTGCATCATGCGGTCGGGGCTTTTTGATGGGAGGCGGGGGATGAATTATGCCGTTGTCAGTTCATCAAGTCCCAGATGTTTTAAGGTTGCGGCAATGATCTGATCAGGTTGATCAAAATGCGGGATATGGCCGCACGCCTTGATCAGCATTTTTGTCACCGGGCCACTGACATTCGCGCAGATGGTATGGACCTGATCATCGCTGCCAAACTGGTCATCATCACCCTGAATGACCAGAAGCGGGCAGGTGATGTTGGTCAGTTCATCGACCATGTTCCAGTCGCGAAATGCCGGCTGACGCCATGTATCGACCCATGCGCGGAATACTTCATCTGTCTGGGCAAAGTGATGGCGCTGTAACCTGGTTTTCCAATCTGTGTTGGCATAGATCGATGCGGCGTCATTAATGCCGGCAATGGTGACGTCTTCGACAAAGACGTGGGCTGCTTCGGAAATGACAGCGCGGACATTATCTGGAAAGCGCGCGGCATATTTAAGCGTAATGGTCGCACCGTCGCTATGACCAAACAGGATCGGGCGATCCAGCCCGAGTTCCGTGATCAGACCATGCAGATAGACATCGCTTTCGGTGTTGTGAAAGTCGATCTGGCGCGGGATATCGCCATCGGCATGGGGATCAGACCGGCCATGGCCACGGCGTTCATAGACAATCACCGGATGGCGCGTGGCGGTGGCAAGCTTTGCCGGGAAGTCGCGCCACATGCGAATGGTGCCAAGTGCCTCATGCAGGAAAATGATGGTCGGGGCGTCTGGTCTTGCATCCGTTGGGATGATCCGTTGGCAGGACAAACTGACCCCGTCAACGGTGGCATAGAAATTTTCGTTCAACATGGTGCATCCGATTTATCGGTAATTTGGTGCGCAATTATTTAATTCAATCATGGACAAAAAAACAGGGCCCGGCAAGTGCCAGACCCTGTTTGGTCGATTTTGATCCCAAGTGATTGGGAGCAGAAACCTTATTTCAGTGCTGCGCAGGCGCGTTTGATACGTGCGCAGGCTTCGGTAAGGGCGGCATCGGAGGTCGCATAGGAAATGCGGAAATACGGTGCCAGACCAAATGCCGAACCCTGAACAGCGGCAACGCCTTCTGCTTCAAGCAGGTAGGTGACAAAATCGGTATCGGTTTCGATTTTTTTGCCATCCGGGGTGGTTTTGCCAATCGCACCCGCACAGGACGGATAGACGTAAAACGCACCTTCCGGGGTTTTGCACGACAGGCCTTCGCATTCATTGAGCGCTGCAACCACAAGGTCACGGCGTTTTTTGAAGACTTCAGCACGTTCCGCCAGGAAGTCCTGCGGACCGTTCAGGGCTTCGACCGAAGCCGCCTGACTGATCGAGGAGGTATGCGTGCTTGACTGCGACTGAACCTTGTTGATTGCTTTGATCAGCTCAACCGGGCCAGCAGCATAACCAAGGCGCCAGCCGGTCATGGCATAGGATTTCGAAACGCCGTTACAGGTCAGCGTGCGTGCTTTGAGCTTTGGCTCAACCTGCGCGATGGTGGTGAATTCGAAACCGTCATAGACAAGGTGTTCATACATGTCATCAGACATGATGTAGACGTTTTCATGTTTCAGAAGAACGTCCGCAATTGCCCGCAATTCTGCACGTGAATAGGCAGAACCGGTCGGGTTTGACGGCGAGTTCAGAACCACCCATTTGGTGTTTGGCGTAATCGCGGCTTCAAGTTCACTAGCTGTGATTTTGAAGTCGTTTTCTTCCTGACATTCGACAATGACAGGGGTGCCTTCGGCCATCAGCGCCATGTCCGGGTAAGAAACCCAGTATGGTGCCGGAATGACGACTTCATCGCCCGGGTTCAAGGTTGCAAAGAACGCATTGAACAGCGTCTGTTTGCCACCACACCCGACTGTGATTTCGTCGATAGTGTATTCCAGGTCATTCTCGCGCTTGAACTTTTCAACAATCGCCTTGCGCAGCTCGGGCGTACCGGCAACCGGAGTGTATTTGGTCTTGCCAGCATCGAGCGCTGCTTTGGCGGCTGCTTTGATGTTGTCGGGGGTATCAAAGTCCGGCTCACCTGCGCCAAGCCCGATCACGTCAACGCCAGCTGCTTTGAGCTCGGCTGCTTTGGTGGTTACGGCAATGGTGGGAGAAGGTTTGATACGGCTCAAACGGTCGGCAATAAACGCCATTGGTCTGTTTCCCTGGAATGAAAAAAGAAGTGAAAAGAATCGCGTTCTTTCGGATCGGACCCTACGCCTGCCTTAAATTCAATTCAAGGCAGTTTGTCGCGTTTTGCGGGTTCTTTGGGATGATTTTATCCAATTTTAGCGGCCTTGGAGTGTCTGATCGAAAAGAACTGGGTATTTAACGTGGCAATTTCGGGTTTGTTCCATGTTCATTGGTCCTGACGTCTCCTGACATTCCTGACAGGAGTTGTCAGGGGTGGGGCTTGCGGTTGCGCGTATCTCGCCTATAACTACTAGCAAGAACGAAACAGGGATCTGCCCGATGAATGCCCCGATGAATGTGCTGCCGGAATTTCTGACCAAACGCCGCCCGCCTGTCGAAGGCTCCCGCGCGTTTAAACTGGTGACGGAATATGAGCCCGCTGGCGATCAGCCAGCAGCCATTGCCGAACTTATGAGCGGCATCAATGATGACGAGCGTGATCAGGTTCTGCTTGGTGTGACCGGGTCGGGCAAGACCTTTACCATGGCCAATATCATCGCCAAGACGCAGCGCCCGGCATTGGTTCTGGCGCCAAACAAAACTTTGGCTGCCCAGCTTTATGCTGAAATGAAGCACTTCTTTCCCGATAATGCGGTCGAATATTTCGTATCCTATTACGACTATTATCAGCCAGAAGCCTATGTCGCGCGGACCGATACCTATATCGAAAAAGACAGTTCGATCAACGAGCAGATCGACCGGATGCGCCATGCGGCAACGCGTGCGATTCTGGAACGCAATGACTGTATCATCGTGGCATCTGTTTCGTGCATTTACGGTATCGGGGCGGTTGAAACATATCTTGAAATGACCCAGCGCATTTCGGTCGGCGATGAAGTTGATCGCAACGACATCATGAAACGGTTGGTCGAGTTGCAATATACCCGCAATGATGCCGCCTTTTCGCGCGGGACATTCCGGGTGCGCGGTGATGTATTGGAAATCTTCCCGGCCCACTCCGAAGACCGGGCCTGGCGGGTTTCGATGTTTGGCGACGAGATCGAAGAGCTGGCCGAATTTGATCCGCTGACCGGGCACAAATTTGCCAATATGGATTCGGTCACGGTCTATGCAAATTCGCACCATGTGACGCCGCGCCCGACATTGGTGCAGGCAATAGCGGGCATCAAACAGGAATTAAAAGACCGCCTTGCCCAGTTCCGCGAAGAAGGAAAACTTTTGGCGGCCGAGCGGATTGATCAACGCACGACCTTTGATCTTGAGATGATGGAAACGGTTGGCCATTGCAAAGGGATCGAAAACTATTCGCGGTGGTTGTCGGGTCGTAATCCCGGCGATCCGCCACCGACATTGTTTGAATATCTGCCCGAAAATGCCTTGTTGTTTGTCGATGAAAGCCACGTTGCCGTGCCGCAGATCGGCGGCATGTTCAAGGGCGATTACAATCGCAAATTCACCCTGGCCGAACACGGGTTCCGGTTGCCAAGTTGTGTTGATAACCGGCCGCTGAAATTCGAAGAATGGGAAGCCATGCGCCCGCAAAGCGTGTTTGTTTCAGCGACCCCCGGAAAATGGGAAATGGAACGCACGGGTGGTGTGTTTGCCGAACAGGTGATCCGACCGACTGGGCTTATTGATCCGGTCTGTATCATTCGCCCGGTTGAAACCCAGGTCGATGATCTTTTGGGGGAGGCCAAGCAATGTGCGGCCAAAGGGCAGCGTGTGTTGGTCACAACACTTACCAAGCGCATGGCCGAGGATTTGACCGAATATCTGCACGAACATGGCATCCGGGTGCGATATCTGCATTCCGATATTGATACGCTGGAGCGGATTGAAATTATCCGCGATCTGCGTCTTGGCGTGTTTGATGTTCTGGTCGGGATTAACCTTTTGCGTGAAGGTCTTGATATCCCCGAATGTGCCTTGGTCGCGATTCTGGATGCGGATAAGGAAGGTTTCTTACGGTCGAAAACATCCTTGGTTCAGACCATCGGACGTGCGGCCCGTAACGTTGATGGCCGGGTGTTGCTTTATGCCGATAAAATGACCGACAGCCTTGACTATGCGATCAGCGAAACCAACCGCCGCCGCGAAAAACAGCAGGCCTATAACGAAGCACATGGCATCACGCCAGAAACCGTGCGCAGCAGAATTAATGATGTTCTCGAAAGTGTGGCCGAACAGGATTACGTCACGGTTGATACCGGCGTGTCTGGTGACATTATGGTGGGCCATAATCTGCGTGTGCATATCGAAGATCTTGAAAAACGGATGCGCGAAGCGGCAGGTAATCTTGAATTTGAAGAAGCCGCCCGTCTGCGTGACGAGATCAAGCGTCTTGAAGATCAGGAACTTGGTCTGGCCGAAGCCGGCCCCATGGCGCGCAGCATAGGGACGATCGGGCCGGGATCAAAATCGGCCAATAAATCAAAATATAAAGGGCGGCGTCGCAAGGGGCCATAATCCGCGATAGATACAACAAAGGCCGGATAAATATCCGGCCTTTGTGTCGTTTGGCGGGGTGTAACTTTACGCGGTTACATAAACAGCTTTTCGTTTTCCATACCCTTGTAGATATCAGCGACATAATCGCCATATCCGTTGTAAATCTGGGTCGGGACGGACTCGCCGTTATTGAGCAGGCGTTCTTGTGCCTGACTCCAGCGCGGATGCGGGACTTTGGGGTTCACATTGGCCCAGAAGCCGTATTCATCCTTATTCAGTTCTTCCCAGAAACTGACCGGCCGTTTGTCGGTAAAGGTAATGCGCACAATCGATTTGATGTTTTTGAAACCATATTTCCATGGTGTCACCAGACGCAGCGGGGCGCCGTTCTGTTTGGGGAGTTCTTCACCGTAAATGCCTGTGGCGATCATGGTCAGTTCGTTGGTGGCTTCTGCCATTGACAGGCCTTCAACATAGGGCCACGGATACCAGAATTGACGCAGGCCCGGCATGGTTTCCTTTTGGCTGGCGGTTTCCATTTCGACATATTTCGCACCTGAAAGCGGCTTGGCAAAATCGACCAAGGCCTTCATCGGGAAACCGGACCATGGAACCGTCATTGCCCATGCTTCGACACAACGGAAACGATAGACGCGTTCTTCAAGCGGCATCTTGCGCACGAGGTCTTCGAAATCGATTTCAATCGGGTTTTCAACCAGACCGTCAATCTTGACGGTCCATGGGCGAACGTTCATCGCCTGGGCTGCCTGAGAAATTGATTTGTGCGATCCGAATTCATAGAAGTTGTTATAGGTCAGTGCCTTGGCTTTTTCGGTCATTTCGCGATCAACCGTATAGGCGGGATTGCGTGAAACCGGATAAAGGTCGGCGGTGGTGCCGGTCCCTTGTGCCAATGCGTTGCCAAGCGGCAGGCTTGCGGCCGTTGCACCGATGGAGCCTGCGGCGATTCCTTTTAGGAATTGCCGGCGGTTTTGGTAAATCGCCTGTGGTGTTGCATCACGTTCAGGGATTTCCCAGCCCTTTTTACGGCGTATCAGCATGTCGTCCTCCAATTGCGCTAGACCCTAATGTCCTTGGAAAAGGGGCTTCGGGCAAGTCACGCATCAGTGATCGGTTGGTGAAAAGCTATTCGTTTCACCGTTCTGGTTGGAAAGTCATACGGTCTGTGTGCGCAAAATGATCAATCTTGTGATCAAATGATCATGCGAAGTGATCAGATCGAAGGTAAAGTGATCGACAATAGAATACAGCAGAATAAAATAGGATGGTTTGCGTGTTTGAATTCAAAGACATCGAGATTTTGCAGGACATCGTTAAGGCGGGCGGGTTTCGTGCAGCGGCACAGAAATACAACCTGTCGCAATCAGCGATTTCTGCGCGTGTATCATCACTGGAAAAGAAACTTGGCATGATGCTGTTTGATCGCAGTAACAGGCAGGTGCGTTTGACCGCTGCCGGGTTGCGCTTTATCGAAGAGGCACAGCGGCTTTCGCGTGCACGTGATCGCATCTGGCAAGAATTAACCCATCCGGGTGAGCTTAGCGGAACAGTCAGAATAGGGGTCGCGGAAACCATCGTTCATACCTTGCTAACCGACATGCTCAACACGTTGAAGGACGACTTTCCCAAGGTCAGATTTGAATTGTCAGTTGATACGTCCGGGCAGCTTAGTAAGGCGCTGAGCGAAGACGATATGGATGTGGCGATTATGTTGCGCGAATCCGTTCCGCAAGGCGCGGTCGCAGCACCTTTGAAGCCAGTTGAGCTGGGCTGGTACTGCGCTGAAGCAACGGATTTGGAAGATAGGCCATTGTCGTTAAGTGATCTGGCACAGCATGCAATCGTTACATTCCCAAAGGGAACACCGCCATTTCGGGAGATCGAAAGTATCTTTGCCGCACCTGATATTTCGCAACCGGCACTACATGGGTCGGCGTCGCTTTCAACCGTAAAGCATTTGGTGGCCGGGGGCTTTGGAATTGGGGTTTTACCAACACTTATGGTCAAGAATTCCGAGTGGGACGAGCATATAAAGCCGATCCCGGTATTGCCGGAGGCATCGCTTACGGCATTGCATTTTGTGATTGCCTATTACCCCGAGCGGAACCGTGAAATCGGGGCTGCGATCCAGGATGCTGCAAGATTGTCAGATCAAATTGATCGTTAAATGCGATCATAAATGATTTATAATGATTACTTGACAAGATCGGTTCTGTTTCTCAATCTTTAAAAAGAGGCTGAGAATGGGACCAACAATGAACGCATCAAAAAGTGTCGCCCGTTCCGTTGATAATATTTCGAATGACATTTCGCTGATCGCGCCGCAGGCGTTGCGAAAATTAATCCGGAGTGGTCAACACACAGGAACGACAACTGGTTATGCATCGGGATATCTACAGGGTAACCTTGCGATCCTGCAGGCTGACTATGCGGACGAGTTTTTGCAGTTTTGTGCAAAGAACCCCAAATCATGTCCGTTGATCGGCATGTCCAAACCGGGGGTGCCTAATATTCCGGAACTGGGTGCTGATCTTGATATTCGCACCGACCTTCCGGGGTATCGCATTTTCCGGGGCAGCACCGATTACACAAGTGTCACTGACCTTACCGACGTCTGGCGGGATGATCTGGTGACGTTCGTTTTGGGATGCTCGTTTTCGTTTGAAGCGGCGATTACGCGCAGTGGTGTTCGGTTGCGCCACATGGATGCAAACCGCAATGTACCGATGTATGTGACAAATATTAAAACCACCCCGGCCGGGCGTTTCCATGGTCCGCTGGTGGTGTCGATGCGATCTTTTGCGCCCGGCGATGCGATCCGGGCGATCTTGTATTCCGACAGATATCGTCTGGCCCATGGTGCACCGGTGCATATCGGTGACCCGTCGCAGATCGGTATCGCGGATATCATGAAACCGGACTTTGGAGATGAACCCGTCATGAATGAAGGGGACATTCCGGTTTTCTGGGCGTGCGGAGTCACGCCACAGATGGCAATCCGCAATGTGTTGCCGGATTTTGCCATTACCCACGAACCGGGCCTTATGCTTGTGACCGATGTCCTTGCGGAGGCTGCGGAATTTTCCCTTCAGACAACACCTGAAGCAATTCAAATATAAACGACTTATCAGAGAGGACTAATCGAATGAAAAAGATGGTTTCTTCCCTTTTGGCGGTATCCGCACTTGGTGCTGGTTTTGTCGCCAGCCCGGCATTTGCCGAAGAACTTTCGGTTGTCGGTAGCTGGAGCAGCCTGCCGCTTTATAAACAATACGAAAGCCCGTTCTGGACCGAAACACTGCCAGCGGATTCCAACGGCGACATCACCGTTCAGATGACCACCCATGATCAGATGGGCGTTGGCGGCGGCGACGTGTTCCGTTTGCTCAGCGACGGCGTATTTGATGTTGCCATGACAGTTGGTGATTACGCAGTTGGCGATGCACCGGAACTTGAAGGCCTTGATGTGCCGCTGGTGGCAAATACCGCAGCCGAAGCACAAGCCATGGTCGAAGCAGCACGCCCGATGGTCGATGACATCTTTGAAGCACGCTTCAATTCCAAGGTTCTTGCCATTGCCCCATATCCGCCGCAGGTGGTTTTCTGTGCTGGTGAAGTTGGATCTATTGCCGATCTGAAGGGCAAGAAAGTCCGTGGTTCTGGCCGTATGACGACCAAATTCCTTGAAGCACTGGGTGCGACGGGTGTGAATGTGGCGTTTTCCGAAGTTCCCGGCGCGCTTGAACGTGGCGTGATTGATTGTGCCGTTACCGGTGCCGGTTCTGGATATAGTGCTGGTTGGTGGGAAGTTTCCGATCACTTGATGACAATTCCGCTGGGCGGCTGGGATCCGGTTGTAACGGCGATGAACCTTGATAAATGGAATGGTTTGTCGGCTGACACCCAGAAATTCATTACCGATGAAATCACAGCCAAATTCGAAGCCCCTGCTTGGGCATCGGCTGCCGATGCATTGAAAAACGATGTTGCTTGCCTGACGGGCAACGGCACCTGCCCGGCAGGTGATCCTGCCAGTATGACGTTGGTTGAAGTTTCCGATGCCGACGTTGCACAGGCAAAAGCCATTCTGACCGAAACCGTGCTTCCGGAATGGGCGGAACGTGCCGGTGACGAATGGGTTACACGCTGGAACGATAGCGTTGGCAAAACGGTCGGTGTTACCGTACCGCTGAACTAAGTTTCAGCAATTGGCGGAGAGGCCGGAAAAGTGACCCATACAATGCTTGCGGCCATCCGCCGCACAAACCGCTTCATCGCGCTGCTCGTCGGACTTGTTCTGACGGGCACCGTGATCCTGATTATTGCAGAAATTTTGCTGCGAGAAGTCGGCATATCGCTTGGTGGTGCCGAAGAAATTTCTGGATACGTTATGGCGGGAGTTGCCAGTTGGGGGATGTCATATGCCCTGACCGAACTTGCCCATGTGCGTATTGATATGATCCGGTTGCGTTTGCAAAAACGCGGGCGGGCGTTGCTTGATCTGATTGCGATTGTCGCCCTTGCCGGTGTGGCATCCCTTGTTGCGTTTCAAAGTTGGCCGGTGCTTGAGAAAACCATCGAACGAGGGTCGCGGGCCAATACGGTGCTTGAAACCCCGCTTTGGATTCCGCAGACGATCTGGCTTTCGGGATGGATCTGGTTTGCGATGTCATCGTGCATTCTTGTGATTTTGACATTGGTTTTGTTGATGCGTCGCGACTTTGATCAGGCCGAAGCCCTTGTCGGTGCGCGCTCCGAACTGGAGCTTGAACAATGATTTTTGCTGTAACGGCTTCACTTCTTGGGTTCCTGGCCTTGTCGATCCCGGTCGGGATTGTTTTGTTCCTGCTTGGGATCGGGGTTGACCAGTTCTTTACTCCGTTTCCGCTTTTGCGCGGGCTTGGTCAGGTGGTTTGGTCTTCATCAAACTCATCGACCCTGATTGCCATTCCGTTTTTCATCCTGTTGGGTGAAATCCTTGTGCGCGGTGGGATTGCCGAGAAAACCTACGAAGCATTGGATAAATGGTTTTCGTGGCTTCCGGGGGGCTTGATCCATGCCAATATCGGAACGGCAACAATGTTTTCGGCAACATCGGGGTCATCTGTTGCCACGGCAGCGACTGTTGCAACGGTGGCGATGCCGCAAGCCGAAAAGCTTGGCTATGATCCAAAACTGTTTTCCGGTGCGATTGCCGCAGGTGGAACGCTTGGCATTATGATCCCGCCGTCGATCAATCTGATTGTTTATGGGTTCCTGACAGAAACATCGATACCGCGCCTGTTTTTGGCGGGTTTGGTGCCGGGTCTTGTGATGGCGGTTGTCTTTATGCTGGTGACGGTTGTTCTGTGTAAGATCAAACCATCCCTTGGTGGGCAAAGCCGGTCCTTTAGCTGGGCCGATCGTATCGGCAGTCTTCGCCATCTGATCCCGATCCTGATCCTGTTTATCGCTGTGATTGGTTCGATCTATGCCGGTTGGGCCACGCCGACGGAATCTGCGGCTATCGGGGTTGCGATTGCGATGCTTATCGCGGCCTTTAACCGGGGTGTTTCCAACGACATGATCAAAATGTGCCTGCTTGGAACGGTTCGGATTACCGCGATGATCATGCTGGTGATTATCGGGGCCTATTTCCTGAACTTTACCCTGACCGCAGCGGGCATGGGGCGTGAACTTAAAGACCTCTTGACGGGACTTAATTTCAGCCCGATGGGCACCCTTATGGTCGTGATTGCGCTTTATATCGTGCTGGGTTTCTTTATCGAAACCTTGTCCCTGATGGTGGCGACCATTCCGATCATTGTGCCGATTATGACCGGTATGGGGTTCGACAAGGTCTGGTTTGGCATTCTTTTGATCGTTCTGATTGAGATGGCGCTGATCACTCCGCCTGTGGGTTTGAACCTTTATGTTGTGCAGGGGGCCCGAAAATCAGGACACCTTTCCGAGGTGATGCTGGGCACGATCCCGTTCGTCTTGGTGATGTTGGCAATGATTGTTGGTCTGATTTTCCTGCCTGAACTGGCACTTTTCCTGCCGGACTATCTTTAGGGCCTAAGTGTTTTCGTTAAAGACAGCAATTGGCTGACGGACCGGGATATTTCCCGGTCCGCCCCCCCCTTTGAATTGTGCCGGGCATTAGCACCGCAGCACAGAAATCAAAAAAAGTGAGATCGAAAAATGCAGATGACATTCTCCCTTGCGGGTGCGGAAATTGATTTTGATATTGTCCATTGTACGGTTGCCGGTTGGACCGGTCGTGATGCCAGTGCCATTCAGCACCATATTGATGAACTGGCCGCGATTGGCGTGAAGCCGCCATCAACTGTGCCGCTTTATTACCGCACCGCATCGGGCATGGTGACCCAGCAAGATATGATTGAAGTGGTCGGTACCGGCACATCGGGCGAGATTGAGCCATTTCTGATTGCAAAGGATGGCACGCTTTATCTTGGTCTGGCATCAGACCATACCGACCGCGAACTTGAAGCCCATTCGGTCGCACTTTCCAAACAGATTTGCGAGAAGCCTGTTGCTGCGGAAATCTGGTTGTTTAAAGAAGTAAAAGATCATATCGAACAGATCGAAATGCGGTCGTGGATTCAGGAAAAGGACGGTGATGACTGGGTGCTTTATCAAGAAGGTAAAATTGCATCAATCCGGCCTTTGACGGATCTGATTGAGGGTGCTGGCCTTATGAACACAGCGGGCAAAGGCAAGGCATCGGTGATGCTGTGTGGTACCCTTGGGGCAAAGGGCGGTGTGCGCCCGGCGCGTCGTTTCAAAATGGCATTACATGACCCTGTACTTGATCGCACCATTGAGTCCGCCTATGACATTAATCAACTGCCCGAAATCGCCTAGATATTAGGCGTGCCTTGGTGTGCAGACAAAAAACATAACAGGACGGAGGCCGCCCGATGGGTGCGATGATCGATAAGGCACAGGCAGCAATCGACAAGGTCAATGATCTTGGCGATCTGAAAGATAAAATCTTTACCGAGTTTAATCCGGAACGGATTTTGAACGCTGCCGGGCAGGCGGAAGAACATGCTGCGTCCCATCCGGACCTGCCGCTTGCCGGGATGTTGGTGTCGATCAAGGACTTGTATGACGAAGAGGGCGTTGCGACAACGGCGGCCTCAAAGCTTTTGAAGGACCGTGCACCAGCAAACGATGATTGCGATGTCGTGCGTCTGGTCAAGGACGCCGGAGCCATTCCATTCGGGCGCACCACGCTGAGCGAATTTGCCTATTCCGGTGTCGGGTTGAACCCGCATTACGGCACGCCGGGGAACATCTTTGACCCGGAAGGCATTCCGGGCGGGTCGACATCGGGCGGTGGTTTGACGGTCGCACTTGGTCTGGTTGATTTCGCATTGGGTACGGATACCGGTGGGTCGATCCGCATCCCGTCTGCGATCAATGGTCTGTATGGGTTTAAGCCATCACGCCTGTCGGTTCCGGGAACGGGCATCCATCCGTTGGCCAACAGTTTTGATACGCCCGGACCGCTTGCCGGTGATCTTGAAACAGCCATTTCTGTGTTTGAGGTGATGTCAGGTCAATCGGTTCGCGCAGAAACAGGCGATGACCATGTGCTGCGTATCGGGGTGCCGGTCAGTGGGTTTGTCGAAGGGCTTGATGCGCGGGTAAAAGATGATTTTGCAATGGTATGTGCGCAGTTGCAGGCTGCCGGACATGAATTGGTCGAGATTGATCTCGGCTTTATTTCAGACAACGCAATCCTCAGTAAAATACTGGTTTCGTTCGAAGCCCATAAAATCTATTCCGGTGATTTCGACAAACTTGAAACCTGTGGCGATCCGCGCGTTTTATCGCGGATGAAATTTGCCGATACTCTATCCAAGGATGAAGTGATTGCGGCCTATACCAAGCGTACGGATCTGGTGTCCTGGTTCGGTTCTGCCATGGCGGATGTTGATGTGATGATTGCGCCGACCTTGCCGATCATGGCCCCCAAGATTGTCGAGGTTGAAGCCGACTTTGATAATCTTAATGCGATGATGTTGCGCAATACGGGCTATCTCAACCTTGTGGATGCCTGTGCAATTTCAATCCCGGTGCATGTGGTTGGGCAAGCAGTACCGGCAGCATTGATGATTGCCGGTCCGCATGGACAGGATAAAGCGGTTCTGAGCGCAGCACGGATGATTAATCCGCTGTTTGGCTGATGTTTTCTGATCACCATGCGAAAAAAAACGGCCCGGAAATCCCTGGCCGTTTTTTTGTTCAAGGAGTTGCGTCTCGGTTGGCTTAGCCTTCGAGGAGGGAGCGCAACATCCAGGCGGTTTTTTCATGAACCTGAATGCGGGTGGTCAAAAGATCGGCTGTTGCGTCATCGTCCGAATGATCGCAAATCGGATAGAGTGAGCGCGCGGTTTTAATCAGCGTTTCGTGACCGGTAACCAGCTGTTTGATCATGTCCTTGGCCGCGGGCACGCCGGTTTCTTCCTCGATCGAGGTCAACTTGCCATAGGCAGAAAAGCTTGCCGGGGCAAAGGTACCCAATGAACGGATACGTTCGGCGATTTCATCAATTGCCATGGCAAGTTCGGTATATTGTTCTTCGAACATGGTGTGCAGGGTCTGGAACATCGGACCCGTGACGTTCCAGTGGAAGTTATGGGTCTTGAGATACAGCGCATAGGAATCTGCCAGAACGCGGCCAAGCCCGTCGGCGATTTCGGTGCGGTTTGTTTCGTTAATTCCGATATCAATCTGCATTTGTGATCTCCTTTCGTCGGGGTGGGGAGCCCCCGAACGTTTACTCTCTCAATCTCGTTAAAAAGAGTATCGAACATAAGAAAACCTTACGCCAATCAATCGTTTATTTATTTGCAATAGATCAATTCTATTACAAAGAGTGTGGTTATTTCGGTGGGCCTTTTACGCGATCTATTTACCGGCCTTCTTATGTTGCGACACCACGATATCGGCCTGTTTTCCGGTAAGTTCCTGCATATGGGAATATGACCGGGTGAAAAAGCCCGTGCCCTGGGTCAGGGATCGTAATTCAGTGACCATATCGGTTGTTTCCGATGTTGGCATCTGGACGTCTATTTCATCCCATCCCTGCCAGCCATCTTTGGCGTTAAAGCCAAGAATTTGACCACGTCTGGTGCTGACAAGGCGCTGGGCCTTGGAGGTGAAATCAGACGGGATTGATATCGTGCATTTATCAACCGGTTCTAGCAAAACAGCCCCGGCATCCTTGAGCGCCTCGCCAATGGCAATGCGCCCGGCCATCTGGAAGGCCTGATCGGAACTGTCGACAGCATGAAAAGATCCATCGACCAGCTTGACCGCAACATCCACGACGGGGAAGCCAAGCGACCCGGACCGCAATCCATCACGGACACCTTTTTCAACGGCCGAGATATATTGCCGCGGGATCGCACCGCCGACGATCTGTTCGCTAAATTCAAAACCGGCACCGTGTTCTTGCGGGCGCAGTTCAATGGCAGCATCGCCAAACTGTCCATGGCCGCCGGTTTGTTTTTTATAACGGCCGCGTGCGGATGCAGGTTTGCGAATGGTTTCCTGATAGCCGGTTAAAACCGGTTTGGGGGTGATTTCAAGATGATAATGATCGGCCAGATGGGCCATGGCGCATTGCAGGTGAATATCGCCCTGACCAGACAGAACAAGTTGCCCCGTACTTTCGTGATGGCCAAAGCTGATGGAGCGGTCCTGTTCGCAAAGATGGCGTAATGCTTCGCTTAGTTTGACGTCATCGCCGGGTTTTGTGACCTCCAACCCGGTTTGATAGAGCGGGGTAAGTGGGTCAGGCCACAGGGTTTCCATTTCCCCATCATGATTGACCAATGATCCGGTGCGGAGTTTTTCCATCCGTGGCAAGCCAATGATGGCACCGGTGACGCCGTGATCCAGTTTTTCATGCTTGTCGGCAAAGAGGGTGCAAAGGCCAGATACCTTGTCCGCCCCCAGTGGATCGCCATTTTTGATCTGCCCCGACAGGACGCGGGCAAAACAAAACCGCCCGGCATGGGACAGATGGGCGGTTTTGAAAATCTGCAGCACGGTCTGGTTCGGGTCCGGATCAATGCCCAGACGATGGGCGCAGACATCGGATGCGGGAGCCTCGTGACGGAGCGCCTTTAACAAACGAATGATGCCATGATCGCGTTCGCCCGATCCGAAAAACACCGGCACGATCAGGTCATTGGCCAGATCGCGTTCAAGATTGTCATAGATGGTTTCGGTCGCCGGGGTCTGATCTTCGAGAATTTGTTCAAGCAACCCGTCGTCAAAATCTGCCAATGCTTCAAGCAATCCGTCACGGGCTTCGCTTTCGCGAGTCTCAATGGTTGATGGCATCGTGATCAATTTGGACGGTTGCCCTTCAAGATACTGATAGGCCCGTTCCGATACAATATCGACAAAGCCGGTGATGGGCTCGTCAGGAGAACTGCTATCGCGGATCGGAATTTCACGCATCACCAAGGGGCGTTCCGATATGGTTTGAAGGGCGGCAAAGCTGTCGCGTAATCGAATAGCGGTATTGTCGGTTTTGTTGATGAAAATCAGATGCGGAATACGGTTGCGATCAAGAAACTTCAAGGTTGGTGCGACAGTCATCACCCGGCTTGGATCGGGATCGACGACGACAATGGCAACATCGCAGATCAGTGCCGCTTCGCGTGTGTCCTGGGCAAAGTCGACGGATCCCGGGCAATCGATAAAGTGCCATTCTTCGCCAAGATAGGTGGTTTGGGCACAGGTAAGTTCGGTGCTCATTTCGCGCGATCGGGATTCGGGGCTGTTATCGCCAACGGTATTATGGTCGCGAATGGACCCCTTGCGGTGGATGCGCCCCGTGGCGGCAAGCAGGCTTTCAAGCAAGGATGTCTTGCCGCTTGAATAGGGGCCGATCAGGGCGGCAACGCGCGGCGGATGCGCCGTCGTTGCGGAAGGTGGTGTGGTTGATGTCGAACTGGCATTGCTGGGCATTGGCATCTCCTTGATCAGGAAGACCGATATCCCACGAAGCCTGCGGTAAGCCTGTTGGTGGCTTCATGTCTTGCTGTCACGAACAGCAGCCGGTCTGGACGTTTCATGGACGTTTCAGGTGCCCGGTTTTGTCCGGGTTGTTTTTCTGGGGATATTGCTTTGGCAAAGGCACGTGCGGCGCGTTTTGTTTTGGGCGCGCTGGCATGCGATCATTCCGGGGAAAAATAGCACAAGTTTTACATTCCCTCACACGCCCCATAAATAGATCATGGCTGAGATCAATAGTATCAAGGGGTTGGTGTGGAAGTGCCTTTATTAAACCATAATTCGCCCTGAAATGGTCCCATGAGGCCTGTTTTCCTGCCTTGATTATAGGGCAAATTCATAACTGTCAGCCGAGGATGCGGTCAGCAAAATTTGTCCCCCCTCACGATGCTGGATCGGTTTTATCAGGTTGTTCCCCCACCTGAAATGCCACGGCTGGCTCGGTCTCCCCAAGACCAAGATGACCCCGAATAGTGGGGCGGGTTTTATCCCGCCCCTTTTTTTTGTGCGTTTGACATCTTGCGGGACGCCCCAATTGCCCCATTTTGCCCCCAAATGGTCATCAAACACCGATTTTTGAGCCCCAATTCGTCGGCATATTCCTAACTGTCGGATGCGCAAACATCGATGCAGTGCCCTCCCTCACGAGCATCGAGGCCCGCTTAAGGATACTCTCTCCCCGAAGTATCCTTTTACCCCACGGGCAAGGCACCGCATTCGACCGGTCTCCCCAAGACCATCTGTCCCCAAGCCCGGGCGAGCTTCCAGCTCCCCGGGCTTTTATTTTCTCTATTCGAGAAACCCCGGGGTAATCTGTGTTGCATGATCGAGATTGGTGCTGCGCGCTTGTACGCGGGATTAGCTGGTAACTTTGTCTGTGACGTGGCTGGCAGCTTGGGCGGCGTTCTGATCTGAAAGCAGTGCGGGGGAAATGCTAAACACCCGTGTTGGTGCTTCACGACCCCGCACAGTGACCTCACCGCGTGGGGTCCATTCGGGAATGTCGGCGTGATCGCCGCAGGTTTGCACGGTGTCCTCGGTCGCCAGAACATAGGTGTCATATTGCTTGTTCAGGGCTTCAAGCCGTGCGGCAATATTGACGTTGTCGCCATGGACCGTGAAGGTCAGGCGGTCTTCGGACCCTATCGCGCCAATGACGATTTCACCGCTATTGATGCCGCAACGGGTTTTAAGCTTTTCACCAAAACTGTAGATCCGCGTATTGGAAATTTCCTGAATGGCCAAAGCTGTGCGGATGGCGTTCAAGGCATGGTCGGAATCGGGTTTGACGGCATTATACGTGATTAGCATGGCGTCGCCTTCGAACTGGGTGATGACACCGCCAAACCGGGTAATCACTGCGTTGGTTTCAGTGAAATACTCGTTCAGCATTGTTGCCAGTTCTTTCGGGCTGAGTTTTTCAGAAATGCCTGAAAAGCCTTCGATGTCGGTAAACATCACCGTTGCCGTAACGGCTTCACCATCGCCGGGTTTGATTTGCTGTTTCGCATGGGTGATGCGATCGGCAATTTCCGGGGAGACAAACCGCGACAGGTCACGGGCGAGAATTTCGTCGCCGACCGCGCGGATGAAGGATCGCTTGGCGCGCATAACCGCAATGGCAAGGACAACGGACACCAGAATAATCGCAATGATCTTGTCAATCTCGGCCCCGATCAGGAGGGAGTTTGACGTCAGATAGGTGACATAGTCACGCGTGATCATGCTGGTTCCGCCTTCGCTCCACAACACATACCCCGTAAGGGTAATCCAGCCGATTGCGGCCGTACCGCCAGCAATCAGAATGTAGCGCGGGTCAAAGCGCAGGCTGCGCAATGAAATGAAGATGAAGACATACATCACCGTCGGTGCTTTGAGATAGAAGCTGGCGGGTTGCATATACTGGATATGGAAGCTCCAGATCAGCACCATCAAAAGCCCGATATCGGCAATGACCGACAAGGTCAGAAACCAGTTGGTCAAGGCATTGCGATAGGCCAAAGCCAGTCGTTTCAGTGTGAACAGATAATACAGACCAAGCGCCCAGGGTACCGGGCGGATGTCGTCATTCATCGCGGTTGTTGGCGAGATCGCATAGAGGCTGGCAAAGATCGTCACCAGTAAAAGCTGAACCCAGCCGATCAGCTTTTCGCTTTCGGCCTGTTGCTTTTCGATGGCGGCCTGAACCCGTTCGGGAAGATGGGCGTCGGTTTCTTTGCCAAACAGGAATGCGCCAAGGGTGCTTCTCATTGCCAACGGGCTCCTGGTTGCGATGGTCGGGCAGCGCCCGGGCAATATCATTGACGCGATTGTGAAAGGTTACAAGGCCCTTGCCAAGCAAAGGCGTCATGGCGATTGATCACGGTTACGTGCTGATCACAAAGCGATTTCTGTGGAGAATGCATGGTGCCGGGATAAAAAGGCAAAAAAAAGCCGGGCAACAAATGTGCCCGGCAAGTTTATCAGGGAGGCTTCACGTCTGGGAGACGTAGGACCCTTCGCAGGGCCCTGGGTATGCCGGGCTGGGAGCCCGACAAAGACCGAGATTCGGTCAGGGAGAAAACTCTGTACCACGGTGCGGTGTGTACCGCTGTGGTTCGAGAAGGAAGATAGCGTTTTTGACGGGAAAGACCACTGCCAAATTGCTCTTTCAGCCATGCAAAATATGCATAAATGTTGGGCGGGGTGAATTATCGATATAAATCATTGAAAACAAATAAATTTATAAGATTCTAATGCACGGGGTTTCGGCGCGGTGTGTAAAGCAGCAGCAGGTTTGTTGTGCAGGAGCACAAAAAAAATGCCGGTAGCAGGGGGGTGCTACCGGCAAAGATCAACAGGGAGGTTTACGTCTGGGAGACGTAAGGAATCTTGGGGGAGATTCCAATGCCGGATAACGTTCCGACGGACGGATCATGCGGTGATCAGTGAAGGTGGAGCGATATCGCTTTCGCGTCTGCTCACAACCTATGATGCAAATATAGGTGGACTTATATGGCATTAAAAATAGAAAAATGTCAGATCAACCATGCATAAGATGCATGGCAGAAAAAAGGCAGTAATTTTAAGGATTTATGACCAGCCCCGCGTCTGGCGCACCCAGATGCCGATTGTAAGATCGATGTTTGGCGGTTTTAGGTAAGCGTTTTTGCATGAAGCCTTGGGTGAAACCGCGCAATGGGCCATGCAAAAGCATTGTTCATGCCGCAATGTCGCGGCGAGGGCGGCGATAATCAGGTCGCCACTGTGCATCTTGATTGATCAAGGCTGCTTGCCCGATGCTTGATACAAGCTGTTCTCTGGCGCGACTCATCTTCAAGGGAAAGGGCGTGTAACGCAAAACGGCCCGGCAAATGGCCGGACCGCTTATAGATCGATGTGATCGATATGCTTATTTCTCGCTGGCGGCCTTGGCGGCGGCGGCCTTTACCTTGACCTTGGTGATTTCTTCGATCAGGAAGTCACGGAAGACGGCAATGCGTTTGGAATGGCGCAGTTCTTCGGGATAAACGAAGTAGGCATCAAAGCTTGGCCCTTCGAGTTCCGGCAGGATGCGCACAAGATTGCTGTCTTCTGGCACCAGATAATCGGGCAGTGCTGAAATCCCCAAACCGGATTCTGTCGCACGGAAAATACCATAGATATTGTTCAGCTTCAGGATCGGGCGCATGTCCGGTTTGAACTGCTGGGCGGTTGCCATCATCCAGTTGACATTTGATACCGGCGGGCGGGCATCCGCACCATAAATGATCAGCCGGTGATCTTTGAGATCTTCGGGTGATTTGGGGATGCCGTATTGCTTGATATATTCCGGCGATGCAAACACGTGATAGCGCAAGGTCATCAATTGGCGCTGAACCAGATCGGCCTGACGCGGGGGTTGCATACGGATGGCAACGTCGGCCTCGCGCATGGCAAGGTCGAGTTCTTCGTCATTGAGAACCAGCGACAATTCGATTTCCGGGTAGCGTTCAAGGAAATCGTTGATGCGCGGGGTTAACCATGTTGAGCCAAAGGCAACCGTGGTGGTGACCTTTAGCGGGCCACTTGGGCGTTCCTTGGATTCGCGAATGCGGGCTTCGGCCATCGACAATTTGGCGAAAACATCATGGGCTGTACGATATAACAGCTCGCCCTGTTCGGTCAGGATAAGGCCACGGGCGTGACGATGGAACAGCGGAACTTTGACACTTTCTTCAAGTGCGCTGATCTGTCGGCTGACAGCCGACTGACTCAGATTAAGGTTTTCCCCTGCATGTGTGAAGCTTCCAGCTTCTGCAACAGCGTGAAACACACGCAGTTTGTCCCAGTCCATAGACCTGCTCCTAGATCTCACTGCCGCACGGTCGCTGCGTCAGTCCCCTGATAATACTTATCTTCTTTTATGGGCAATTTGGTTTCAACACTGTTAAGTGCTTCACATAAACTGCACAAACGCATGATTAATACCCAATATGAGGCCTGTAGCATTTTCTGCAAGCAGGCATTTTCCCAAACGGAGCGTTCCCAATATTGTATTTCTTGCAAAAAGTCAGGTAACCGGCGGGATCGGAACAGATTAAAACCATTAAAAAAAGGAGAATGCATTTTGCACCCTCCTTGGCATTTTCGCGATCAATATGCTGATATCTGCAGGGTTTCTACCTGCTGGCTATCCTCAACGCTGATCAGTCATCCTGTTCAGCAATGAACTTTTCAGCTTCAAGGGCGGCCATGCAGCCCATGCCTGCGGCCGTAACGGCCTGACGATAGACTTTATCGGTCACGTCACCTGCGGCAAACACGCCTTTGACATTGGTAACGGTGCTGCCGGGATTGACCAGAACATAGTTCTCGTCATCCATATCGACCTGACCTTTGAAGATGGCGGTTGCCGGATCGTGACCAATGGCAACAAAGAAGCCGTCTGCCGGAATATCGGTGACAATATCGGTTTTGATGTTGCGAACGCGGACACCTTCAACACCATCCATCGGGCCATCACCGCCGAGAATGTCATCCACAACGCTGTCCCAGACAACATCGATCTTTTCGTGTTTGAGCAAACGGTCCTGCAGCATTTTTTCGGCACGCAGTTCATCGCGGCGGTGGATCAGGGTTACTTTGGAGCAAATACCCGCAAGATAAAGGGCTTCTTCAACGGCGGTGTTGCCACCGCCAACAACCGTTACCGGTTTGTTGCGGTAGAAGAACCCGTCACAGGTGGCGCATGCCGACACACCGCGGCCATTGAATTTTTCTTCGCCCGGCAGGCCAAGCCAACGTGCCTGTGCACCGGTCGAGATGATGACCGTCTGGGCAATATAGGTATCGCCAGAATCGCCTTTGCAGACGAATGGACGTTTGGAGAAATCGACTTCGGTGATCAGGTCATGAACCATTTTGGTGCCGACATGCTCGGCCTGTGCTTTCATCTGATCCATAAGCCATGGACCCTGAATAACATCGGCAAAGCCCGGATAGTTTTCGACATCCGTTGTGATGGTCAACTGACCGCCCGGCTGAAGCCCCATCACCATCATGGGTTCAAGGTTGGCGCGTGCCGCATAAATAGCAGCCGTGTATCCAGCAGGGCCGGAGCCGATGATAAGGACTTTGGTCTGATGTTCCTGAGCCATGTTCTTTGAGTTCGTCCGAGATAAATGAAAAACTGGGCTCGAACATATGGGCTGATCGGGCAAGACGCAACCGCTTCACGCAAAGTTCGTCGGCCTTTTTGCCGTTTTTGGTATGGCGCATTTTTACGGTTTTAACAGGTAGTTTCGCCGTGGTTTTGCAAACCGGGTTTAAGCCCCTGAACAGAAGGGGCGAAAACCGTACAAAAAGCGGATTTTACTGCATTTTCAGTTACGGCATCCAAGCACAAGATTGCATTCTTGATTGGATTATATTATTGCCAGCAACATGCCTCGCTGTAATATTGTTTCAAACGGGGTAACTTTCGCGCACAGAATCGAGGAATAAATGCAACGGGTCAAACTCGACAAGATCGACCGCAGAATCCTGCGCGATCTACAGGAAGATGGCCGCATGACCAATGTGGAACTTGCACGACGTGCAGGTATTTCGGCCCCGCCCTGTTTGCGTCGTGTGCGCGCACTTGAAGAAACCGGATTTATTCAGGGCTATCACGCGGATGTCGATGCGCAGGCACTTGGCTATCACGTCACGGTGTTTGCGATGGTTGGTCTGGCCAGTCAGGCAGAACATGATTTGCGCGCGTTTGAAGCCCGTGCTGCGGCCTGGCCGGAAGTTCGCGAATGCCACATGGTCGCAGGCGAGATGGATTTTCTGTTGAAAATCGTCTCCCATAGCTGGGACGAATACCAGAAATTCCTGACCACTGAACTGACCGTTGCGGAAAACGTCAATCACGTCAAATCGGCACTGTCGATTCGCACCGCGAAAAACATGCCCGGCGTTCCGATTGATATCGAGGTTGAAGATTGAGCATTGCGCACAGTCTTACCTCGGCTATCCTAAGCCTTATAAAGATGAAATGCAGTTAGAACCGGCGCATGTAAGCGCCGGTTTTGTGCATCTGATACTCTTTTCCCGACATCATTGGTCCGTTCAGAGATCCAGTCCGTATTGCTTGAAGTGAAAATCCTGATCCGGGTGTTTCACGTTCTTGGCGTGCGAATATTCGTCGATACTAAACGTATGGATGAATATCCTTGTAAAGATTGCCCGATAATCATACATACCTTTATACCTATACTAATGGGTTGGTCTCATATTCAAGGATGGTAATTAGAAGCGTTGAAAAAACTTCAAATTACAGAGCATGACCTGATCATGGATGGCCATGGATGGCAGGGAATTTTACCAACAATGGCGTTTGCGCTTTTGGGGGTTTTTCTGCTTTTGGTGCTGTCTTACAGGCCGACAGAAGATTTGACCGGGGTCGGCATGGTTTTCCCGTTTTCCATGTCTGAAGATGAAATCCTTATGCAGGTTGGCGCTGCGGGTGGCCGCGTTGCGCGGTTCGGCGGGTTTGGCCATATGGCTGTCGTTGTTCGCGATGATGGTGAGATGGCCAAGGCTTCCGATTTCGGCGCAATGTTTGCCCTTTCACCGCTGATTTTATCAGCGTGTTTTGATACCGACGAAACCAACAACGCCTTTTGATAGCTGGGTATATACCAATGGAAAAGTTACTCGAAATTCGGGCCAACGCGCTTAAAGCACTGTTTGTTATTTTAACGCTCCACATCCCGCTCAGCGGTATTGCCGGCTACATTGCGAATGGTGATGCCATGTCGCCATTGATCGCCAGTGCCTTGTTTGCAGCGGTGGCGTATCTGATTTACCGGGTAGCTGGCCCGCAGGCGCAGGTATCGCGCTTTGTCGTTTCCTCGGCGATGATTTTGCAGGTTGGTGTGTTGGTCTATGCGTTCCGTGGCCATCCTTGGCAGATCGACATTCATATGTATTTCTTTGCTGCCCTTGCAGTTTTGGGGGCATTGGTCTGCTGGCGAACGATTGTTGTGGTTGCCGGGGTTATCGCCCTTCATCACCTTGTTCTTAATTTTGCTGTGCCGTATTGGGTATTCCCTGAAGGCGGGCAGTTCTGGCGGGTTGTTTTGCATGCGGTAATCGTCATTGTCGAAGCCGGTGTTCTGATCTGGTCATGCAAAAGCCTCTATGCGACGCTTGCCAATGCCGAAACGGCACGTAGCGAAGCGGTCAAAGCGGCGAATGCCGCGGAAAAATTACTCGAGCAGAACGAACAGTTGCGTCAGCAGCGCGGTATTGAGCGCGACCAATTCAAGCGTGAACTTGCCGATCAGATTACGACATTGATTGGCAAATCTGCCGGTGCTGTCGATCAGGAATCCGTTCAGCTGCAGCGCCGTGCCCAGCATATGAATGACCGTGCACTTGTCGGACGTGAAGCATCCAAAGGGGCGGTTCACGCATCTGAGGAAACGTCACAGAATGTTCAGTCTGCGGCATCTGCGGTTGAAGAAATCAATGCATCTGCGGATGAAATTTCGCGCCAGATTGATCGTGCGCGCGACATTACCAACAATGCGGTTGCCCGCTCATCAACCGCGAGTGAACGCATTGAATGGTTGTCAAATGCGGCGGAGAAAATTGGTGAAGTCGTTAATTTGATTACCGACATTGCATCGCAGACCAACCTTTTGGCTTTGAATGCAACCATTGAGGCTGCCCGTGCAGGTGAAGCAGGCAAAGGCTTTGCCGTTGTTGCCAACGAGGTCAAAAACCTTGCCAATCAGACCGCCCGTGCCACCGATGAAATCGCGCAGCAGATTTCCGAAATTCAGGCTGCAACGGGTGATTCCGTCTCGGCAGTTAAGGGTGTGTCAGAAACCATTGGTGACATGGTTGAAGTTGCCGCAACGATTTCAACGACCATGGAACAGCAACAAGGCGCAACGCGCGAGATTGCGCAAAGTCTGAACGTGACCGTGGATGCAACCCGTGATTTGTCGGAACTTATTCATCAGCTTTCAGAAATTTCCGAAGAAACCGGTCAAACGGCAACGGAACTTCTGGGCAGTGCGGACCACTTGGGGACAGAGGCATCTGATCTTAACCGCAATGTCGAGGCTGTTCTGGAACGTTTGGCCAAGGCTGAATAAGCCAGTAGCGTTCACTTTACCATTCACAAAAGCCGGGCAATTGCCCGGCTTTTGTTTTGGGACAGGGGTGTAAAGCAGGCATAAAAAAACGGCCCGATATGGCATCGGACCGTTTTTATTGATCAGTATCGTTCTCGCTTAGGAGAAATCGACCTTTAAAATCTCATAGCTTTTGGTGCCGCCGGGAACGATGACTTCGACGGAATCGCCAACAGATTTACCGATCAGCGAACGCCCGATCGGGGACGTTGTTGAAATACGACCGGCATTGATGTCGGCCTCGATCGGGCCGACAATCTGATAGGTGGTTTCTTCGTCGGTATCTTCGTCGACCAGTCGAACCGTTGCGCCGAATTTTACAATGTCGCCCGCCAGTGACGGGACATCGATAATTTCGGAACGGCTCAGGACAGCCTCAAGCTCGGCAATACGACCTTCGCAGAAACTTTGGCGTTCGCGTGCGGCATGGTATTCGGCATTTTCTGACAAATCGCCATGCTCGCGTGCTTCCGCGATTGCCTTGATGATTTCAAGACGTTCAACGGATTTACGATGCTTCAGTTCACCTTCAAGGCGCTGATGCCCTTGCGGGGTCATAGGTACTTTTTCCATCGCGCTCACAGCCTATTCTTATTAGCAGTCGATACTACAAAATCAACCGCCCGGCATATACCGCCGGGCGGTCTGAATTCTTCGGTAAGGTTCAAAGAGGAACCTTAGTACTTGTCCCCAAGATATTCCTGAACTGCGCGAACATCAAGTGCTCCGCGTTTCAGGTTGTCGATGGCACGCAATGTTGCGCGGGCACCGGCGACAGTGGTGTAGTACGGAATATCGTCTGTAAGGGCAGTGCGGCGGATCGAGAAACTGTCGACCACGGCTTGTTTGCTCTCGGTGGTATTGAATACCAGGTTGATATCGCCGTTCTTCATCATGTCCACAATGTGGGGACGTCCTTCCTGTACCTTATTGACCGGGGTAACGTCCAGCCCTTCTTTTTCAAGAGCTTCGGCTGTGCCGTGCGTTGCCACCACGCCAAAGCCAAGGGCAATCGCGTCGCGTGCAAGTTGAACCGCAGCCGGTTTGTCATGGTTTTTGACCGAGATGAAAACTTTGCCACCCAGCGGCAAGGTATGGCCTGCGGCCATCTGTGCCTTGGCGAAAGCCCGACCGAAATCGGTATCAAGGCCCATGACTTCGCCGGTTGAACGCATTTCCGGGCCAAGCAAGGTGTCAACACCGGGGAAGCGGTTAAACGGAAGGACCGCTTCTTTGACGGCGATATGTTTGAACGGGCCGTGATCGATTTCAAAGTCGTTCAGTTTCTCGCCTGCCATGATCCGTGCGCCGATTTTTGCAATCGGGTTACCGGTTGCCTTGGCAACGAATGGTACCGTACGCGATGCACGCGGGTTGACTTCGATCAGATAGATTTCGTCACCCTTGATCGCGAACTGAACATTCATCAGACCAACAACATTAAGCGCCTTGGCCAGTTGAACGGTCTGTGCTTTCAGGCGGTCAATCATGGCCTCATCAAGCGAATAAGGCGGCAGCGAGCAGGCCGAGTCACCGGAATGGATCCCGGCTTCTTCGATATGCTGCATGATGCCTGCGACAAAGACGTTCTCGCCATCCGATACCGCATCGGCATCAATTTCAATCGCATCCTGAAGGAAGCTGTCGATCAGAACCGGGCTTTTGCCCGATACCTGAACCGCTTCGGTCATGTAGCGCAGAAGGTCTTCGGTGGTGTGAACGATTTCCATCGCCCGGCCACCCAAAACATATGACGGGCGGATCACGATCGGATACCCGACACTTTCGGCAATCGTCACGGCTTCATCAACCGAACGGGCAATGCCGTTTGCCGGCTGTTTAAGGCCAAGCTTGTTGATCAGCGCCTGGAAACGGTCACGGTCTTCGGCAAGGTCGATGCTGTCCGGGCTGGTGCCCAAGATCGGAATACCGGCCTTTTCAAGGGCAGCAGACAGTTTAAGCGGGGTCTGCCCACCATACTGAACAATCACACCAAGCAATTCGCCATTGGTTTGTTCAAGCTGGCAAAGCTCGATCACGTCTTCGCCGGTCAGCGGTTCGAAATACAGACGATCAGAGGTGTCATAGTCGGTTGAAACCGTTTCAGGGTTGCAGTTAACCATGATGGCTTCGATGCCTGCTTCGCGCAGCGCATAGGCCGCATGCACACAGCAGTAATCAAATTCAATGCCCTGACCGATACGGTTCGGGCCCCCGCCAAGAATGATGACTTTCTTGCGATCGGTGACTTCGGCTTCGTTTTCCGGTTCGACAAAGCCATCGCCTTCATACATGGAATACATATACGAGGTGCGCGACGGGAATTCGGCCGCACAGGTATCGATACGCTTGTAAACCGGGCGCAGGCCAAGGGCGTGACGATCTGCACGAACGTCGTCTTCTTCGCGGCCGACCAGTTCGGCAAGACGCGCATCGGAGAAACCGAGTTTCTTGAGACGCAGCAATTCCTGCTTGTCGGCGGGAATGCCATTGGCACGGACTTTTTCTTCTTCGCCAACCAGCATTTCGATCTGTTTGAGATACCAAGGATCAAACTTGGTCGCCGACTGAATTTCAGCCAGGGTCAAACCATGACGGAAGGCCTGTGCAGCATAGAGAATGCGGAACGGGATCGGCTGGGTCAGTTTGGCGCGAATGGCGGCTTTATCAGGTGCGCCTTCGATTTTAACTTCGTTAAGGCCGGTCAGGCCGGTTTCCATCGAACGAAGGCCTTTTTGCAGGCTTTCGGCAAAGGAGCCGCCAATCGACATGGCTTCGCCAACCGACTTCATCGCCGTTCCAAGAAGCGCCTGCGCACCCGGGAATTTTTCGAAGGTGAAGCGCGGGATTTTGGTGACGACATAATCAATGGTTGGCTCGAACGATGCCGGTGTCACACCGGTAATATCGTTATCAAGCTCATCAAGGGTGTAACCCACTGCAAGCTTGGCAGCGATTTTGGCAATCGGGAAGCCGGTTGCCTTGGATGCCAGTGCGGATGACCGCGATACGCGCGGGTTCATTTCAATGACGATCAGACGGCCATCATCCGGGTTTACCGCGAACTGAACGTTCGAACCGCCGGTATCAACACCGATCTCGCGCAGGACTGCCAAAGAGGCATCGCGCATGATCTGATATTCTTTGTCCGTCAGGGTCAGTGCCGGGGCAACGGTGATCGAATCCCCGGTATGGATGCCCATCGGATCTACGTTTTCAATCGAACAGATGATGATGCAGTTATCCGCATGGTCGCGAACAACTTCCATCTCATATTCTTTCCAGCCGAGAATGGATTCTTCGACCAGGACCGTGTGGGTTGGCGAAATCGCCAGACCATTGCGCACGATCTGTTCGAATTCTTCACGGTTATAGGCAATGCCGCCACCTTCGCCGCCAAGGGTAAAGCTTGGGCGGATGATGGCCGGAAGACCGGTTGTTTCAAGGGCAACGACCGCTTCTTCAAAGGTACGAACCATTGCCGAGCGTGCGCTTTCAAGGCCGATCTTGTCCATGGCTTCGCGGAACAGCTGGCGGTCTTCGGCCTTTTCGATCACGTGCTTTTTCGCACCGATCATTTCAACGCCGTATTTTTCCAGCGTGCCATCATCATACAGGGCAAGGGCCGTGTTAAGGGCCGTCTGGCCACCCATGGTTGGCAAAAGAACATCCGGGCGTTCTTTGGCAATGATCTTGGCGACCATTTCGGGGGTGATCGGTTCGATATAGGTTGCATCGGCTAGGTTCGGGTCGGTCATGATGGTCGCAGGGTTCGAGTTGACCAGAATGACGCGGTAGCCTTCTTCCTTCAGGGCCTTACAGGCCTGGGCACCGGAATAGTCAAACTCGCACGCCTGACCAATGACAATCGGGCCAGCGCCGATAATGAGGATTGATTTGATATCTGTACGTTTCGGCATGTCGTTTTCCGCTTTTCGCAAGGGCAGTTGCGCATATGCTGCAACGCCTCGTTAAAGTCCGTTAATCGCGTATCTTCGGGCGTGTCCTGATCAAGGGATCAGGACTTTGCATCCTCGATCAGACCAACGAAACGTTTGAACAGGTAGTGGCTGTCATGCGGTCCCGGCGATGCTTCCGGGTGGTATTGAACCGCAAAGGCCGGTTTGTCTTTGGCGCGAAGCCCCGCAAGCGATCCATCAAACAGCGAGAAATGCGTGGCTTCGACATTGTCGGGCAGGCTGTCTTTATCAACAACAAAGCCATGGTTCTGCGAGGTGATTTCGACAACACCGGTGGTGGTGTCCTTGACCGGATGGTTCGCACCGCGATGGCCGACATCCATTTTCTTGGTTTTTGCGCCAAGGGCCAGTGCCATCATCTGATGACCAAGGCAGATGCCAAAGACCGGTTTGCCGCTATCGAGCAGTTTTCGAATGATCGGCACTGCGTATTCGCCGGTTGCCGCAGGATCGCCAGGGCCGTTTGACAGGAAGATGCCATCCGGGCTCATTGCCAGAATGTCTTCGGCCGAGGTGGTTGGCGGAACAACCGATACTTTGCAATCAAGGCTGGCAAGGTTGCGCAGGATGTTGCGTTTGACACCGTAATCAATGGCAACAACATGATGTTTGGCATTGCCAAGTTTGCCGTATCCGCCTTCGCGGGTCCAAAGCGCTTCGTCCCAGTCATAGCCGGTGGTGCAGCTATTGTCCTTGGCAAGGTCCATGCCTTCCAGGCCCGGCCATGCATTGGCCTTGGCTATCAGGGCGGGGATGTCGAATGTGCCGTCAGGGTTGTGCGAAATCACACCGTTGGGCGCACCTTCGTTTCGAATGCGTTTGGTCAGGCGGCGGGTGTCAACACCGGCAATCCCGATGCGGCCATGTTCGACCAGCCAGTCGTTGAAATGTTTCTGAGCGCGGTAGTTGGAAGGTTCGGTAATGTCCTGGCGCAGGATGCAGCCAAGGGCAACCGGGGTGGCATTTTCGATGTCTTCGTCGTTGGTGCCGACATTACCGATATGCGGGAAGGTAAAGGTGATCATTTGACCGGCATAGGACGGGTCGGTCATGATTTCCTGATAGCCCGTGATAGAGGTGTTGAAGCAGACTTCGCCGACGACCTCTCCTCGGGCACCGACGCCGCGTCCCCAAAATACTGAACCATCTGCGAGAACCAGAACGGCAGAAGCACCAGGAGGCGGGGTGTGCGTGGGCGCTGACATTGGCAAATGTCCTTTCGATCTTTCCACGGTGAGACACGGAGTCTTTTTATATATAATAATTCTGCATAAGCCGACTCAAACGGCTGCAATTAACCTGCATACCGGACATGCAGACGTGCCAACAGGTTTCCAGTATGGGGGACTGTGCGCATAGGTTGCACCAATCAAGCGTACTGAAAGCGGGGCAGGTGTAAGTCCCGGTAGGCAAATTGGCGGATGTCTACGGGAGTCGCGCGGGCATGTCAAGGACGCATCCAAACTTTTATTTTCCTAGGAAAATCAACGTTTTGCGAGGGCATGTTTTCTTTGCCACAGATGCGATTTTGCGGTATGTTCGCTCCTTTCTTCCACAGAATCAGAGATTAGCCATGCTGCGATCGCAGCTTAATGACGCTTTGAAAAAGGCCGTCCTTGCGAAGGATGCCTGCTCCGTAACCACCGTGCGCCTCATTTTGGCGGCACTTAAGGAACGCGATATCGCAGCACGGGGCGAGGGAAATACCGACGGTATTTCTGATGACGAAATCGTCACTCTGCTTCAGGCAATGGTAAAACAGCGCCGCGAAAGCATCGAAATGTACACGAAGGGCAATCGCCCTGAACTGGCAGAACAGGAAGCATCGGAAATCGGTGTGATTGAAAACTTCCTGCCAGCTCAGCTTTCCGATGAAGAAATCGAAGAAGCTGTACGCGGTGCTGTATCGGACCTTGGCGCGACCTGTCTTAAGGACATGGGCCGCACGATGGCTGTCTTGCGTGACAAATATAGCGGGACCATGGATTTCGGCAAAGCCGGTGGTGTTGCCAAAAAACTTTTGGGTTAATCCGAACAGACCTATTTAATTGGAAGCCGGGCGTGTAAAATCGTCCGGCTTTCGTCGTCCCTGGGCCTGTTAAATGTCAAATATATCTGATGTAATATGACACGCAGGGCAGGGAAAAGGACCATCAACAGGGTTTGCGCATCAGCGCACTAACATCACGGGATAGGGACAGATATGAGCTTTCCCCAGTCGTTTTTAGACGACCTGCGGGCACGGGTTGATTTGGCGGATGTCGTCGGATCGTCGGTGAAGCTGATCAAACGCGGCCGGGAATATTCCGGGCTGTGTCCGTTCCATTCTGAAAAATCCCCGTCTTTCACGGTGAATGACCAAAAGGGTTTCTATCACTGCTTTGGCTGTGGCGCGCATGGCGATGTCATCAGCTTTGTTATGAACACCCGTGGCTTGACCTTTGTCGAAGCGGTCGAAGTTCTTGCCAATCAGGTTGGCATGGATGTGCCCAAGCCATCACGCGAAGCCCAGGAACGCGAACAAAAAGCCAAGACCCTTTACGAGGTGATGGACGCTGCCTGTGCGTTCTTTGAACGCATGTTGCGCATGCCCGAAGGCAAGGAGGGTCTGGAATATTTCCACCGTCGCGGGCTGGATGACAAAACCATTTCAGAATTTCGTCTTGGCTTTGCCACCGACAGCCGGGGCGCGCTTAAGGCAGCACTCAAGCGCGAAGGCATTGATGAAAAACTGATGATTGAGGCCGGGCTTCTGATCGAGCCGGAAGATAGCGGCCGGCAAAGCTATGACCGGTTCCGCGGACGGGTGATGTTTCCGATCCTTGATCGTCGCGGACGTGTGGTGGCGTTTGGCGGACGTGTCATGGGCGATGGCAAACCAAAATACCTGAACAGTCCCGATACGCCGCTATTTCACAAAGGGCGGCTTCTGTATGGGTTGCCGCAGGCCCGCGAAGCATCGCGTCAGGATGCGCCGATCATTGTGACCGAAGGTTACATGGATGTGATCGCCCTGCACCGCGCGGGCTTCCGCGGGGCCGTCGCACCGCTTGGAACGGCGGTGACGGAAGAACAGATTGGCGAACTTTGGAAAATGGCCAACGAGCCGATCCTGTGCCTTGATGGTGATGCGGCGGGGAAACGGGCGGCAGTACGGGCTGCAGAGCGCGCCTTGCCTATATTGCGACCGGGGAAATCACTGCTGTTTTCCATCCTGCCAGAAGGCGAAGATCCCGATAGTTTGATGGCCGGGGCAGGTGGGTTTGACAGTTTCCAGAAAATCATTGATCAGGCCGTGCCGCTGGCCGAGCTGGTCTGGCGGATGGATGTCGGCGCGCACAAGATTGATACGCCCGAACGCCGTGCTGCTCTTGAAGCCGATATCAATCAGCGGGTGTCGGTGATTGCCGATGAAGCTGTGCGTTCGCAATACAAATCGATGTTTAATGACCGTATCTGGAAGCTGTTTAAGGGCGACCGGGGGGCAAAACAGGGATCAAAGGCCGGATATGGCGGGGGTGCGCAAAATAAAAAATCCGGTTGGGGTGGCAAGCGCGGAAAAAATGACCATTTCTGGGGTCCGGCCGGGAAAGCGGTGCCGGGCATGTCGCGATCGCCAATGCAACAGAAGCGGGATCTGCAGGACTCCATACTTTTACTGACGCTGATCAACCATCCGAGCCTTCATGATGAGATCGGCGAACAGCTTGGAATCTATAGTTGTGCAGACTCCGCGCTTGACAATCTTCGTCGGGCCGTCTTAAAGCTGCTTGATGACGATCCTGGACTTGATTGCGAAACGATCAAGACCCATTTGAAGCGCGACGGGCTGTCAGAGACAGTTTTGCGGGTGGTTAGTGCGAATATAATTGCGCACGCTGCTTTCGCTAAGCCCGAAACGCCGCTCGAACGGGCCATGGCGGGTTGGAAACAGGTTTTTTCCATGGCTGTAAGCTCCCTGGAGGACGAAGAGGCAAAATACGCCGTCCGACAGTTGGCAGCAGATACCAGCGAGGAAGAATGGGAGAGATTTTCTCACAGGCGTGAGGATCTCGCTCGACGCCGGGAAAAAGTGTTTAAGCTCGACGACTGATCCTTGTGTCTTGTGCGCTTAAGGATCGGTGATCGGGCTATTTGTGATTTGCGCTGAGTAAAGACAGTGCGTGGGACAACAACGGTACGAACGTACCCAGCGGGAAACGGGGAATAGATGTCGTCTAAGACTTCGAACGCTGAAGAGAAAAAGAACTCTTCTGAAAACGCAGACGGACCTCTTCTCGATACATATAAGGCGGCCATAAAAAAGCTCATTGCCAAAGGCAAAGAGAAAGGCCACATCTCGGTCGATGAGTTGAACGCGGCACTGCCGTCGGAACATTTTTCGTCAGAGCAGATCGAAGACGTGATGAGCAATCTCAACGAGATGGGCATCAATGTCACCGACGCTGATGAATCAGATGATAATGACGACAGCGAAGAAGCTGAAGCCGATCCGAGTGGCAACATTTCTGCTGATGATGTTGGTCGTACCGATGATCCGGTGCGCATGTATCTGCGTGAGATGGGCAGTGTTGAACTGCTGTCACGCGAAGGCGAAATTGCCATTGCCAAACGTATCGAGGCCGGTCGTGACATGATGATTGGCGGGATTTGCGAATCCCCGCTGACCATTCGTGCGATTGTTAACTGGCATGATCAGCTTCAGGCTGGCGAACTTTTGCTGCGTGATGTTATCGACCTTGAAACCACCTATGGCGGCGGTCCGGAAGCGGAAATCGCGGCCGCAGAAGGGGACGAGGAAGAAACCGACGCCGAGACCGAAGTTGACGCCGAAGCAGATGTCGAAAGTTTCGACACGCCGAGCGACGATGACGATGAAGACGCCGAAACCGAAACCCCGCAAGGCCTTGCCGGGGATGAGGAAGAGGAAGAGGACGAAGAAGAGTCCGAGACCGCCGAAGGTGAAGAAGGCGAAGAAGGCAGCGAAAGTCGTGAAAGCGACGATGACGACGATGACGAGAACGAGCAGGTCAATGTTTCGCTTTCCAAAATGGAAGAAGAACTGACCGAGCAGGTTCTTGAGAAATTCGAACTCATCGCTAAAACCTATGAGAAGCTTCATAAGGCCCAAGAACAGCGTCTTGTTGCGTTGAACAAAGGTGAAGCCGTTCCGACCGCGACCGAAAAACGCTATACCAAGCTTAAGAACGAGATGGTTGATTTGATGGAAGATGTTCACCTGAACAACTTCCGCATTGAAGAGCTTCTTGATCACCTGACCGGTTTGAACAACCGTTTGCTTGGCCTTGAAGGTAAACTTCTGCGCTTTGCCGATCGGTGCAAAATCAAACGTCCGGACTTCGTCAAACAGTATCAGGGCAACGAGCTTGACCCGAACTGGATGGAACGTGTTTCGGGCCTGCCGGGCAAGGGCTGGAAAGCCTTTATCGAACGTTATCCTGATGAAATTGCCAATCTGCGCGAAGGCATTGGCGGTGTTTCCGCCGAGGTCGGTTTGCCAATTGGTGAATTCCGCCGCGTTTACGGCGTTGTCAACAAAGGCGAACGCGAAGCAGGTCGTGCGAAGAAAGAGATGATCGAGGCGAACTTGCGTCTTGTGATCTCGATTGCGAAAAAATACACCAACCGTGGTCTTCAGTTCCTTGACCTTATTCAGGAAGGCAATATCGGCCTGATGAAGGCGGTGGACAAGTTTGAATATCGCCGCGGGTATAAATTCTCGACCTATGCGACCTGGTGGATCCGTCAGGCGATCACGCGTTCTATCGCCGATCAGGCCCGGACCATCCGTATTCCGGTCCACATGATCGAAACCATCAACAAACTGGTGCGGACATCGCGTCAGATGTTGCATGAAATCGGTCGTGAACCGACCCCGGAAGAGCTGGCTGAAAAACTTCAGATGCCGCTTGAAAAGGTTCGCAAGGTTCTGAAAATTGCCAAAGAGCCGATTTCGCTCGAAACCCCGATCGGGGACGAGGAAGACAGCCACCTTGGCGATTTCATCGAAGACAAAAACGCCGTTCAGCCGCTTGATGCTGCGATTCAGGCCAATCTGCGTGAAACCACCACGCGCGTTCTGGCATCGCTCACCCCGCGTGAAGAACGTGTTCTGCGTATGCGTTTCGGGATTGGCATGAATACCGATCATACCCTCGAAGAGGTTGGTCAGCAGTTCTCTGTGACCCGTGAACGTATTCGTCAGATCGAAGCCAAGGCGCTGCGGAAGCTTAAACATCCGTCACGCTCGCGCAAATTGCGTTCGTTCCTCGATTATTAAGAATTCGGACGACGTTCGGGCTTGACCTTGGCCCGAAAATCGCTAGTTTTCGGGACCGCACCAGTCATCTGGTGCGGTCTTTTCAATTCCCCTTTGGGGGCCCGTAGCTCAATTGGTTAGAGCCGACCGCTCATAACGGTCTGGTTGGGGGTTCAAGTCCCTCCGGGCCTACCGTGCAGCAATGTTCATATTATATGAGCATTGCTGCACCGCTCTCAAATTCCCCATACTTTTAAAAGATTGATTGCCACCTGAGTTGTCATAACTCGGGGTTCTGTAGCACTGTTTCCTCTTCGCTGAGCGGTGTGCCAATGCCCTCGTCAGAAGCCGGGATGAACGCATCTCTGCCCTGATCACATCGCATATTGACATATCGGTAAATTCCGATATGTTCGTGGCATGGAAATGATCGATATATTCAAAGCCCTCTCAAACCGTACGCGCCTTGAAATCTTAAAAGGTTTGAAGGACCCTGAGAACAGCTTTCCCCCGCAGGACGAAGGCGACGTTCATACGGTGGGCGTCTGCGTCAGCAGCATCCAGGAAGGCGTTGGACTGTCGCAGTCAACGGTGTCTGATTATCTTGCAACGCTGCAACGCGTAGGCTTGATCGAAGTCAGACGCATCGGACAGTGGACTTATTACAAACGGAATGAAGCAACCATCAGCGCACTTGCTGAGATCATAAGGAAAGAACTGTAGTTTTTTCTTTCATTATATCGAGAATTCTCGATATCCCTTTTTATCGAAATGAGGTACCAAAATGAAAGCCCAGATCCTAAAATCATTCGGCGGCCCGGAATCGTTCGAACTTTCCGACGTACCAACGCCAACACCACAGGCCGGACAAGTTCTTGTCCGGGTCCATGCCACCTCCATCAATCCGCTGGATTATCAGGTCCGACGTGGCGACTATAGCGACCTGGTGCCCTTGCCGGCCATTACCGGACATGATGTTTCCGGCGTTGTCGAAAGCGTCGGCCCTGGTGTGACCGGCTTCGTTCCCGGTGACGAAGTCTGGTACACCCCGCAAATATTTGACGGGGACGGAAGCTATGCCCAATACCACGTCGCATCGGAAGACATTATCGGCAAGAAACCAAGCTCCCTTAGCCATCTCGAAGCAGCAAGCCTGAGCCTGGTTGGCGGGACTGCATGGGAAGCCCTGATTGGGCGTGTGGCTCTACGAGTGGGCGAAAGCATCCTGATCCATGGCGGTGCTGGCGGCGTCGGTCATGTGGCGATCCAGATCGCGAAAGCCATAGGTGCCAAGGTCTTCACGACCGTACGCGAAGAGAACTTCGAATTCGCGCGAAGCATTGGCGCGGATGTGGTCATCGACTACACGAAAGAAGACTATACCAGCGCCATTCTGCGCGAAACCGATGGCAAAGGTGTCGACGTCGTATTTGATACCCTTGGTGGCGACACATTGTCACGCAGCGCGGACGTGCTCGCACAACTTGGCCGCGTTGTCTCTATCGTAGATATCGCACAGCCACAGAACCTCATCGAAGCATGGGGAAAGAACGCAAGTTTCCACTTCGTTTTCACACGTCAAAACCGTGGCAAGCTTGATGAACTGAGCACATTGGTTGAGCGTGGTCAGCTACGGCCACATGTTGGTGCTGTCTATTCGCTCGAAGACCTTTCACTCGCTCATGCGCGGCTTGAAACCCGCAACAACGGTGTCCGTGGAAAAATCGCGATTGCAGTTGACCCGTCAACTTATCCCGAAAGTGTCGGTTCTTAACCGGTGAACTTACTTTAAAGGTGCAATCATGATTTATGAAATCGCTCAGTTGCCCGTTTACAAAGAGCAGGGTGAAACGTTCCGGCAAGCGTTCGATCAAGTTGTTCCGTTGCTTCGCCGTGCAGAGGGTTACCAAGGTCACCTTCTGGCGCAAGGGATCGAGACACCCGATCTGTTCCATCTGATTGTACGATGGCGCTCACTCGAAGACCACACACCGGGCTTTGAAGAAAGTGACGACCATCAGACGTTCATGACGGGCTTAGAGCACTATTTCTCGGAAGAACCGCAGGTTTATCATATCGAAGGCGCAGCTTTTGCCACAAGCGAACATGATGACCCGATCAAAAACAACGCCGGCATTCCGACGGATTTGTGGTCATAAAACAATCGGGTGGCTGTTGGATCTTCTGACAGCCACCCGATTCCTGAACGCAAATTCCATTGTCACATCAGTTGGCAATGAACTTCAAAAGGTCGGCGTTAAGTACATCCGCATTTACGGTCAACATTCCGTGCGAAAATCCTGGGTAAGTTTTCAAGGATCCGTTCGGTAGAAACTTAACGGCTTTCAAAGCCGAGGCAGTAATCGGGACAACCTGATCGTCCTCACCATGTAGGACCAAAGTTGGCACATTAATGGCTTTGAGGTCGTCAGTCAGGTCTGTTTCCGAAAATGCCTTAATACCATCATAATGTGCTTTGGCACTGCCCATCATGCCTTGGCGCCACCAGTTTTGGATCACGCCTTCGCTCGTAACCGTTCCTTCGCGATTGAATCCAAAGAACGGACCGGACGGAATATCGCGGAAGAACTGTGCGCGGTTGCTGGCCAAGGCAGCCCGGAAGCCGTCGAAAACTTCCATTGGCGTGCCTTCGGGATTGTCTGCAGTCTTCAACATCAGCGGTGTGATGGCAGCAACAAGAACAGCTTTGGCAACCCGACCGGCCGGTTCTCCATGTCGTGCAACATACCGGGCAACTTCGCCCCCACCTGTGGAGTGGCCGATATGAACCGCGTTTCGCAAATCAAGTGCTTTGACGACAGCGAATGCATCTGCTGCGTAATGGTCAATATCGTGGCCTTCGGAAACCTGTTCGGATCGGCCGTGTCCACGGCGGTCGTGCGCCACAACACGATATCCCTTTGACAGGAAGAAGAGCATCTGGGCATCCCAGTCATCTGAACTGAGAGGCCAACCATGGTGAAACACGATGGGCTGGGCGTCTTTTGGGCCCCAGTCCTTGTAGAAAATCTGTACGCCATCCTCAGTCGTGATGTAGCCCATGGTGTCTTCTCCTGTTGGAAGATGTTGAACGGTGGGGGGCGCAGCATGCGAAGTACCCAACGGAATGGCTAAACTTGCGGCGAAAGCTGTTGCAGAGAAGAGCGCATCTCGTCGATTTATCGTGAACTTGGGGTCGTTAGCTGGCATGAAGTAACTCCCGGAGTAATTCAAAAGCTGAAAAGCAGACGGCTAGGGGGCTTGGCTTTTGTAAGCTGGTATAAGTATACCTGACCGTCTAATAGCCGTTTGTGATGACTGCTTCAGAGATCCAGAACGCGAACCACAATGGTTCAAAATCAAGTTTCGTTTCACGTGCGAAAAGCAGGCGCGTGATCATGCGTTATTTTCCGGAAGCTCTATAAAACTTTGATATCACTTGATCCTAAGGGGCAATAGTCGGGTTTGATGGAAAGCTGTGTCGCAGAAAACGCAACAGCAAGTCTCGCAACTTAACCGGTGTGAACAGGTTCAATTGTCAGGAGCGAGAAGCCCGAGTAGGGGGCTCGGGCTTCGCATCCGAGACAATCGCGAGCGACGTTTGTTAATCAATATGGCCTATTTGCGAAACCGCAGGGGTGGCTGCATCATTTTACGCACGCATCCACGCACTGATGCGTTCTGCCAGCATGATAACGGTCGGATTGGTGGCAACCGAAGGTACATCGGGGAAGCTGGATGCATCCGCAACCCTCAGATTTCCAACACCATTCACACGTCCTTGATAGTCTGTCACCGCATGGGGGGAGTTGTGTCCACCCATCGGGGCCGTCGACGTTGGATGGTGATAGATATCAAGTGCCTTTGGCAACGCGGCGATGAGATCGGAGGAGCTTGTTAGGGATGCCCCTGGAACGAGTTCCTGAACAATAATATCGGAAAGGGGCCCCTTAAGTGCGATCCGACGGATCATCTCGATTCCTTCAACCATTTTCTGCCGATCCTCGGCTTCACCGAGAATGTTGAGGGCGATACGAGGCGATGTCGTCGCCTTGCGATCACGCAACGTCACAGTACCGATGGATTTTGGGCGTGTTAGCGCCAATGCAAGCATGAAGATCGCACCGCTTGGCGAAGAGGCTGGATCACCATAATGTACAGCACTTACATGAAAATCGCCTTCTCCGGGGGCTGCCTTTGAAGATTGCGCCCAAAGAATGGCGCCAACAGGCGGAATCGGAAGCCCAATACGTTCCGGTTTCGCCGCCCAGACCGTGTAGAAAAACGGATGCTCCTGCAGTCGTTGGCCTACCGGCAGATCGGCCATAACAGGAATATCCATTGGACGCAGGTTGTCGGCAGGACCAACGCCTGATCGCAGCAGAATAGCCGGTGTTCCATAGGCACCTGCAGAAAGCACAATTTCACCACCGGTAATGCGTTCTCCATTTTCGAGAATGATGGCTTCGGCGCGCCCTTTGATAATATCTACCCGGTCAACAAGCGCTTCGCTTCTGATGGTCAAATTGGCGCGCGCCCGAACACCTTTGGACAAGTATGTCATACCGGTGTTAAGCCGCTCTCCCATGCGATTGTTCATAGGATAGGGCCCGACACCTAAAGGCTGATCTCCGTTAAAATCATCGACTTTGGGGAAACCGGCCATCTGGGCAGATTTTATAAAGGCACGCTGCATATCTGAAATCTCATCGTCCTGCAGCTGATGGATCGGCCACGGACCAGATCGACCGTGAAATTCATCGGCGCCATTCACCGTGCGTTCACTCTTCTTGTAGAATGGTAAGACGTCGGCAGCCGACCAATTGGGAAGCCCGTTCTTCGTCCATCGCTCGAAGTCTGAGGCTGTCGCCCGCATTGCAACACCGGCATTCACCGCAGATGATCCACCCAGAACCTTTCCCCGGGGCACGGGGAAAGACGTATCAGCCCAGCCGGGTTCAGAGGTGAAACCCCAATCATGTTCGGGATCGCCACCAATGATACTTTGCAGACGAACAGCGTCCGGATAACTTTCCGGCGCATACGATTTGCCAGCTTCGAGAAGTAGTACCCGTCTGGATGAATCTTCGCTTAAACGACTGGCTAAAACAGCACCAGCCGATCCTCCTCCGACGATGATTACATCAAAAGAAGACGATCCATCAGTCGTTTTCGCAAAAGCACCGCTATAGGCAACAGCGGCCAGACCGGCACCGGATGCCCCGATGATGAAGTCCCGTCGATTAATACCTGTTTTGTTTTGTATATCACTCATGATATTGACCCTCGCCTCTCTTGATGTGGAATCCGCGGGACATCGCAGAAGGCATGTCCCTATCGAATGACGGTTCTTATAGATTTCCGACATCGCAAAAATATTGTAAGTGGCGCTGGTATTGTAGAAGGCTGTCTGTCGCTTCATTCCAGACAATATGTCTTGAATTACTGCGTTCCTCTTAGGACAACAATTCGTCACGGGGATCATGGTGCGGTCACCACGGCATTGACCGACCATTGTTGACTATGCGCACCCTAACCGGGATCGCGAATAGTCAAAGAAATGCAGACACGTTTAGGTCGGGCAAATGATCTAAATCTTGTCTGCCAAACATTGAGAGATGAAATTGACGAAAGCGCGTACACGCGCGACCTTAGTTCGCGATGATGGCCAAACAACAGAGACAGTGCCCCGGTCGTCAGTAAAAGCGTCGAGTATGGATATCAAGCGTCCGGCCTCGATATCCTCGGCAACGAGGTAACGCGGTGCCTGTACAATTCCAAGCCCGGCCAGCGCGGCTGAGGCGAGGGCGCCTCCATCATTGAGCACAATCCCTGGCTTGACGATCATCCTGCGATATTCGCCTTTAAATACCCATTTCTCGGGGAGGCCCGTTGTCGGGAAGCGATATAAGACACAGCAATGACGATCAAGGTCTGCGGGTGTCTGCGGCGTGCCATGTTTCGCAAAATAGCTGGGTGAAGCGCAGGTCGTGAAGGCGTGCGATCCGATCCGACGGGCATGAAGATTGGAATCTTCAAGCTCTCCTAGACGAACCACCAGATCATATCCGCCTTCGATCAGGTCGACTTTCAGGTCATCCAGACTGATTTCCAGCGCCACATCAGGATAGTCGGCTGAGAATGTGCCAAGAGCGGGCAAAACTATGCTTCGCCCCATGACAGTTGGTACGCTGATCTTAAGCCGCCCCTGTGGCGTATTTTGTGCGTTGGACAGCTCTAGTTCCACTTCCTGCAGATCGCTGAGAATACGGGAAGCATATCGGTAAAGGATTTCACCTTCGCTCGTGAGGGTGAGCGAACGTGTCGTTCGCGTTAGCAATTTGACGCCAAGCCGCTGCTCGAGCCGGTCGACCGCTTTACCGACCGCAGATGCGGATAGACCAAGCTTGCGCCCTGCCGCCGCAAAGCTTCCCAGCTCCAGCGTGACGGAAAAGGCGACAAGACCGCTCAAAGATTCCAAAGAAGTTATTGCTGACATATTGTCCGCAATGATGAGACACGGAGCCCTCTTCCGTCAAGGTGGTTCTTCTTAGATAGTCGATGACGCACGATCTATGCCGCGTAGGAGGAGAATGATGAGAACCTCATTAGATGCCCCTTCCGGTCTCAATAGATTTGCACCGTCACAGGCATCCATATTGGAGTTTCTTCAATGTATAGACAGTTTAACAATTCCCTTATGGTGCGGTTGAAAAAGACCACGCGGATATGGCTCGCCGTCTGTCCAACGGTGCTTGTTTTCTTAACGATATTTGGTGATGCGCTTAAAGAATTTCCGTTTCCTCTGGGAGTTCTCGTCTCGACACTTGTCGTCGTCATCATCGTATCGAATGTCACCGACCCCCTTGTCGGAAAGGTCTTTTGCAATTTGGGGCGCATGTTTCACAAACCCGGCCCTCACGCCAAAGCCGCTCCTATGATCAACAACACCGCGCCAGTTGAACGTTCTGTTCCATCAGACAATTGAAAGGGATAACGACAATGACGAATCACGATAACAAGGTCGCCATCAATGCCCCAGGCAAGTCTGGAATAGCTGTTCAGGCAACAGCATTCAACTGGATCAACGGTGTCCAGACAAATGACGGGGAATTGAAACCGTCCATTGATCCGGCCACTTACGATATCATCGGATACTACCCGGAAAACGGTATAGAAGCCGCGAAAGCCGGAGTTGCAGCTGCCTCAAAAGCTTTTAAACAAACAACCTGGGCGTATGATCACGAATTGCGGGCACATGTTTTAAATCAGCTTGCTGCGGCATTCGAGTGCAACCGTGATCGCCTTATAGAAATCCTGTCGCTTGAAAACGGCAAGGTGAAAGGTGAAGCTGCCTTCGAAGTCGATATGATCCCCAGAAAATTGCGTTATTCGGCGGCAACTGCGCTGATGGAAAGTGGCCGGGCGGTCACGCCGAAACCAGGAAGCCTGTCTGTGATTCTAAAACAGCCAATGGGTGTCGCTGGTATCATAGCACCCTGGAACTCTCCTGCGGTTCTGACCATTCGCTCTCTGGCGCCAGCACTCGCAGCCGGATGCACCGCAGTGATCAAACTTCCAGCACAAATCGCGCAGACGGCAAGTGTTATGGCAGAAATCATGGCCGAGGCCGAGGACCTCCCCAATGGTGTAATCAACCTCTTCTTTGAAAACGGTCCGGAAGGATCTGCGTATTTGGTTGAAAGCCCGGATGTTCCCGCGATTAGCTTTACAGGCAGCACCGGTACAGGCCGGGCCATCGGCGCAGTCGGTGCCAAACGGATGAAGCGTTTCGGTATGGAGCTTGGCGGTAAGACGCCAATGATTCTGTTCGACGATGCTGATCTTGATGCGGCCCTGCCCGTGATTGAGAAGGCGCTGACAGTATTTTCCGGTCAATTTTGTATGACCGGTTCACGTCTGCTTGTTCAAGACGGCATTTTTGAACATGTGCGCGATGCGCTTGCCCAGCAACTAACTGATGTGAAAGTTGGTCCGGCAAGTGACCCCTCAAGTGATATGGGGCCACTGATTGATAGAGAGAATGTCTTGCGGGTAGACGAGGTGGTCAAGAACGCCATTTCAGAAGGAGAAAACGTTGTTGTACGTGGGGGGCCTATTTGCGCCGGACCGCTTGCAAAAGGTGCTTTTTTCCGGCCTGCATTGTTGGAAGTTAACGACAATAGCCTGTCGATTCTTCAGGAAGAGACATTTGGTCCTGTCCTGACTATTCAGCGTTTTCATGACGAGGCAGAAGCCATTCAGCTTGCAAATGACAGCGAGTTTGGTCTTGCCGCAAGCGTCTGGACGCGTGACGTCGACCGTCCGTTGAAGGTGGCGCAGGCGCTTGAGGCTGGCACTATATGGATTAATGACTGGGCAAAGGTCTATGACAATACCGAGGAAGGCGGCTTCAAGCAGTCTGGGCTCGGACGGCTAAACGGCCTGGCCGCCCTCGAAGACTTTATCGAATACAAGCATATCGCCTTGAAACCCGGGCTTTATCCGGGTTGATTACCTCTCAATTCGGATAATGAAATGACCAAAACCCTTGTTCTCTCTTATTCAAGTTATGGTCATATCGAAATGGTGATCCCCGCCAACTGCGTCTCGCCCTTGTGATAACTGGCGGGATACACCTGCGTCAGTGTCAGGTTACTGCAGGCAGAGCATCATGTATGATATGGGGGCACGCCCCCATATCATTGCAATAACGTCAGAATTTTCAGGTTTATTCCTGCAAAGTGTCAGAAGCATCCAGTCTCATCCGGTACTTCGCCAAAATGCGGTCATACAGCCCACTTTGGCGGATCGTTTTCAGGCCTGTATTCAATTGTTCGAGAAGGATATCCGGCTTTTCCGTTTTGCGCGAAATGCAGGAAAAATAGGGATTTCTATCGATCACTTTGGTCTTGATCTTGTCGGCATCAGGGACCCCGTCCTCATCACCATTGAGCAGGTAATAATCCATTGGGACACTGAAGGATAAGGCCGCATCAATGCGGTTTGATATCAAAAGATTGACCAGCATCTTTTCACTATTGGCGATCACAACGTCAAATTTATCATTCCGTGCAAATGCTTCCAGACTATACCCATTCACAACACCGATGGTCATTTGGGATGCATCTTCTTTGTCGATCAAGTCGAAAACGTGTTCACGTGTGCTGTAAAAGGCGATCTGGACATTTCCAAGTACATCAGAAAACAGGAAATCTGTGTCGCGTTCTTGCAGGTAGCTGCAAGAACAAAGGCCATCAACATGCCCCGCACGGGCAAGGAAATAGGCCCGTTTCCAAGGATAGAACGGCGTTAGAAGTGTGATGTTGCGTGTGGCAAATGCGGCCCGCAAGATTTCAACGTCAAATCCGGGCATGATGTTGTTGTCAGCAATCATCGCGGCCGGGAATGGATTGCAGGCCAGTGTAACTGTCTTGCGTTCACTGGCTGATGAGCCTAATGAATTTTCTGCCATTGCCACACCGACTAATGTGGTCATAACCGCAATCATTAATGCGGAAAAGATTGCTGTACTTTTTCCTGTCCAACTCGGACAGAAATGATCTTTTTTCTTCTGAAAAAATGGAATCATATCAATTAACGGCAATTAAATGATCGACCTTTGGCTTTGTGTCGCCTGAATGCAGGCGGTTGACCTTTTCCTGAATCTCGCGATCTGCGCCAGATACCCGTTTATGATGACGCAAATGTTCGATCCATGAGCCTTCTGACCATGTTTCGACAAACAGGTCGTGATCAATGCTGTCCTGATGAAGCCCCCAATGGTAGGCGCCATGGCGCTGACGGGCCTTGCGCATTTCAGTCATGAGGTTCCGGAAAGTCTCGAGATTTTCCGGAGTGATCCGATAGGAAATTCTGATCATGACAGGACCGCGATCCTCTTCAATACTTTCCGACAGGATCGGTTCGGGCCAGTGCATTGAGGGGCTGAGATCAAGATCAGCCCCCTGGTTAAGGCGGATGCGCATTGTTGCAATCATCAGAATGATTGCACCTGCCCCGGCGGCCAGCAAGGTTGTTTCGATCGAGAACTTTTCGGCAAGCCAGCCCCAAAACACACTGCCAGCGGACATCGATCCGAAGAACAGTGTTAGAAAGACAGACAAACCCCGTGCCCGGACCCAATCCGGCAGGGCTGTTTGGACGGACACATTCAATGAAGATAAAACCGCAATCCATGACGTTCCGGCGATGAATGAGGCGACAACCGCCACGATCGGGTTTTGCATCAAAGCGAAGCTTACCATCACAAGGGCAGTTCCGATCGTGCCGGCCATAACCGTTTTGTCCGCACCAAGTCGTGCCTTGATTCGTGGCAGAACAAATGCACCGGCAACAGCCCCACTCCCGACACTGGCCAGCAGAATGCCATAAAGCTGCGCCCCGCCGTCAAGCACAGTTCGCGCAACCAACGGCAGCATTGCCCAATAGGCACTGGCAAACAAAAAGAATGCAACCGCCCGGATCAGGGTGGCAATCACCGGCGGGCTGTTAAAGACATAGCGTAAACCGGCACGCATGGCACCCAGCATGCGCTCCCGCGGCATGATCTGTCGCGTCTCGGCGGGTTTCCAGCAGACAAGAACGACAAGAATACCAAGGAAACTCAAAGTATTGAGCGCAAAGGGAGAAACCAGACCAACACTGACAATCAAAAATCCGGCCAATGCCGGGCCAATTGCACGACTGACATTAATACCCATGGAATTCAGGGCAATCGCAGCTCCAAGACGGGGTTTATCAACCAGCCCCGGAACAATCGCCTGCCATGCAGGTGCCATCAACGCTGCACAGCTTCCCATCAAAAATGTAAACAGGATCAGGATAGTAGGCGTAACCAATTGCAGATAAACCATCGCCGACAGTCCTGCTGCCAACCCGGCCATGACAAGATTGACGGAAATCAGCAATTTTCTGCGATCCATCAAATCCGCAAGCGCCCCGGCAAAGATTGCAAACAGGAATACAGGCAATGTGGTGGCAGCCTGAACCAGCGAGACAACCAGCGGAGAGGGGGACAGCTCTGTCATGAGCCAGCCTGCGCCGACATCGTGCATCCAGGTGCCGACATTTGATATGACGGTTGCCACCCACAAAAAAGCAAATGCCCGATGCCGGAACGGTGCCCATGGACCTGTATCAACTGGTTTGGTCTCGTTCATTTTCCTGTTTCCTGATCTGAAGATGGCACCGCACTCTCGGCAACCAAGGCCGCAAAACGCTTTAAACGCGTGGGTGTGTTTTTTCGGACAGAATGGCGACAAGTGCGAGCCCGGCAATGATCGCAACATGTTCAAAGAATATGTTGCCTTGTGCAGCGCGTTCGGCCTCCGGAAACGTCCAGTATGCATGTGCCATAAGGGTCGCTACAGCGGTAAATAGTCCCAATGCGCCAGCCGCCAGCCATACCTGACGCCCCAGAATGATTGCAATAGAACCGCTCAGTTGCAGAAGAATAACGCCTGCTGCCAGGGGTGCTGCGGGCGAAAGTCCAAAATGGTTCATCTCACCTATCGCCGCTGACCAGTTGAACAGTTTTGTCAAACCAGACAGCCAGAATGGACAGGTCAGAGCAACCCGGACAACAAGTTCGAGTGCAAAGCTGTTTAACAGTCTGGAAATGGGGGCTGGTGTCATGGTTTTATTCTCATGGTAAGGGAAATGGAATGTGGCAGTTGCTTAGTAATAAAGTGGGTTCGGTGCACCGGTTTCCAATTGGAATTGACCGGCGCACCAGGGGGTTAAGATTTTTTCTCAGTCGATGCTGGGTCACACTCGGTTTGAGCGCCATCATCATCACGTGCCATGTGAAAGGATTTGCCATGCAGGCAATGGGCTGTCGCTTCCTCAAGCGACATTCTGTCTTTGACCCATGTAACTGCGGTTTCACCGGCGAGCATGCCGAGCAGTCCCAGCAGGGCAATCACAGGAGGGGCAGGTGATCGGGTTCCCAGCAAGGCATAGGCAACGCCAACGCCAATTCCGATGCCAACAGAAACGATGTAAGGGGACACGGTCATTCTCTCCTCCCGAGTTAGACAGCAAAACAAGAGCAGCCAAGCGCGCCCCAAAACGATTTCGCATCGGCGATCGGCACAGGGTTATTCCAGGCGATCCCGTGATCATGTCCGTGGACACCGCAACCATGATTGCAAGCGTCATGGCATGAGCGCTCCGCATGACGTGCGTTGAATTCCGTGCGCTGACCCGGGCTTTTCTGATGCAAAACCGGGCTCCAGGAAGGAGATGCTGGTGGTATTTCTGGAGACAGGGATTGATAGCCGTCTTCGCCATAGACCACCTCACCGCCCACCATGGTCAGGACCGAATTGATCCGACGAATTTCTTCGGGCGGGACGCTCAGATAGTCGGCAGAAAGGATGGCCAGATCGGCATATTGTCCGGGTGCAAGGGTCCCTTTGACATCTGCCTCGCCCGAGAACCATGCAGAACCCTTTGTCCACAACAGAAGGGCGGTTTCGCGATCAACGACATTGTCATTGTCGTAAAGCGACATGCCGCCAACTGTCTTGCCCGTGGTCAGCCAATAAAGACCAACCCATGGATCATAGGAAGCAACACGGGTCGCATCCGTGCCTGCCCCAACTGGAAGGTCATATTCCAGCATCTTGCTTACCGGTGGGGTCGCCATGGCGGCTTCCTTGCCGTAACGGTCGACGAAATATTCGCCCTGGAATGCCATGCGATGCTGTATCGCAATACCACCACCCAGTGCCTTGATGCGTTCGATATTGCGTTCGGAAACGGTTTCGGCATGATCAATGATAAAGCGTGTCTTGAACGGTTGTTTGCCATTTACCCGCTCGAACACACCAAGGAAACGATCAATTGTTTCGTCATAAGTTGCATGAATGCGGAACGGCCATTCGCGTTCAGCCAGCAATTCGACGATGGGTTCGAGTTCGCTTTCCATAACCGGTGCCAGATCGGGGCGCGGTTCAAGGAAGTTTTCAAAATCCGCGGCCGACCATGCAAGATTTTCGCCCGCACCGTTCATGCGCAACATGTCATCGCCAGCCCCCGGTTCGGTTATCCCGACCCAGCGTTCATAATCGCTCAGTTCGTTTCCGGCATTTTGTGCAAACAGATTGTAGGCAATGCGCACAGTCATTTTCCCGTCATCATGCAGACGGCGAATGACATCGTAATCTTCGGGATAATTCTGTCCGCCACCACCGGCATCAATGACGCTGGTAATGCCAAGACGGTTCATTTCACGCATATAGTGGCGCGTGGAATTTATCTGATCCTCAATCGGAAGCTTCGGCCCCTTGGCCAGTGTCGAGTACAGGATCAAAGCAGAAGGTTTCGCCACTAAAAGGCCGGTCGGGTTGCCCTTGGCATCCTTTTCAATCACACCGCCGGGTGGGTTTGGCGTGTTCTTATCAAACCCAAGAACCTTGATCGCGGCCTGGTTCAAAAGAGCACGCCCATAAAGATGCAGGATGAAAACCGGAGTATCGGGCGCGGCAACATTGATTTCATCAAGGGTTGGCATCCGGCGTTCGGCAAACTGGAATTCCGACCAGCCACCAACAACACGCACCCATTGCGGGGCTGGCGTAACAGCAGCCTGTGTTTTGAGCATGCGCAGGGCATCGGCAACCGACGGCACATTTTCCCAGCGCAATTCCATATTGAAATTAAGACCACCCCGAATAAGGTGGGTGTGGCTGTCATTCAGCCCCGGAATGACCCGGCGTCCGGCGCCATTGATCATGCGGGTTTTGCGGTCTGCCAGTTTGCGTATCGCGGCCTCGTCACCGACCGCAAGAACCTTGCCGTCGGCAATCGCGATGGCTTCGGCTTCGGGGATTTTAGGATCGAGGGTTGTGATTTTCGCATTATAGATAATGGTTTGTGCCGTCTGGCTCATTTCGTTGCTCCTTGCCAAATTGAATGGAATTGCACCAAGTGTGGTGCTGGCTGCGAGACCCTGAACAAATGCGCGCCGTTTCATTTTTAACCACCTTCGAATTGAAGCTTTTCACCGGCATCAAACCAACAGCGTGTTATCTGCAATGCATTGGCATGAGGACACTGCAGTCGGTATCAAAGAAGAAAAGCACGACAGAGTTCGGTCTCTGTCGTGCTTCTTTTTGGTTTTAGGAGGCTGCCTTCGGGGCGATACGCGGACCATGTTCGACACGTTCCGGCGCCTTGTGAACCATGGTATAGGCGTAATCGACACCCATGCCGTAGGCACCGGAATGTTCTTTCACCAATGCCATGACATCGTCATAGGTTTCGCGATGTGCCCAGTCGCGCTGCCATTCCAGCAGAACCTGCTGCCAGGTTACCGGCACCACACCGGCCTGAACCATACGGTCCATCGCGTAATTGTGGGCATCAACGGATGTGCCGCCCGATGCATCGGCTACCATGTAGATTTCATAGCCGCCTTCAAGCATTGCGCAGAACGCAAAGGAGTTGTTGCAGACTTCGGTCCATAAACCGGAAACGATCACTTTTTTGCGACCATTTGCAGCCAGAGCATCGCGAACTTTCTGATCATCCCAAGAGTTCATCGAGGTGCGTTCAAGCAGCGGGGTTTCCGGGAAGACCGCCAGAAGTTCCGGATAGGTATGGCCTGAAAAGCTTTCGGTTTCGACGGTCGTGATCGTGGTCGGGATGTTGAAAATCTTGGCAGCCTTTGCAAGGCCAACAGTGTTGTTTTTCAGAACCTGACGGTCGATGGACTGAACACCGAATGCCATCTGAGGCTGGTGATCGATGAAGATGATCTGCGAATTTTTCGGGGTAAGAAGTTCAAGCTTTTCCATTTTTAGGTCTCCTGTTTGATAAAACGCCATTGCCTGAATGCAATAAACGCCGGGGAAGGGCCTGGGCCTAGGAAGCCGGGATCGCAGATACGATCATCAGCACACCAAAAACGACAAAGATGATACCGGTCAACGCACGCCTACGCCTTGCATGTTTTGGCTTTTGAAACATCTTTACGACGCGCCGCGCGCCGATCGCGTAACCACCCAGAACAACAAGCTTTGCAACGACAAACGTTAAAACCAGAAGTGCCAGAACAGGTGGGCCGCTCTCGGCGGGAATAAACTGTGGGAACAATGCTGCAAAAAACAGAACGGCCTTTGGGTTGCTGATCCCGACGCCGAACGAGTAAAACCAGAGGGACAATCCGTCGCGACCACGTGCTATCTCAGCAGTTCCCTTGGCCTCTTGCGGTTGGTCTATGGGTCTGAGATAGGTCCATCCCAACCACAGAACATAGAACGCACCAAACAAGCGCAGGCTAAGAAAAATCAACGGATACGCTTCGAGCAAAGCACCCAAGCCCACCACTGAAAGTGTCGCCAGAAGTGCAATTGCGACAAGATCACCACTTAGCGCACCCAACGCACGACGCCATCCAAAGACAAGAGCATTGTTGACGAGAAACAATGTCGACGGACCGGGCGTCGCGCTTTGAGCTGCGCTGATCAAGACAAAAGCAAGATATGATGATAATTCCATTGCGCACCCAAGACAATAATTTGTTCAACGAAACAGAAGGGGTTAAAGTAGCCCAATAGTTTCCTTGCCTTTTTACAAAGCAAGGTACCGTTCGAAGCGACAGTCGCAGTTCTCTGGATAAGACACTAGTACCCGTATATGATATGCTGTGTCGCAACACGGGGAACACGACATTGGACATAGATGAATTAGAAACATTTGTAGAAGTTGCTGATTCCGGGGGGATTTCCCCTGCTGCACGTCGACTGGGTCTATCCAAGTCAATCGTCAGTCGACGGCTTTCGCGTCTGGAATCAGCGCTTGGTGTCCAGCTTCTGGCGCGCACAACCCGCGGTGCGGCACTCACCGAGGCCGGAACCACATTTCGTGAACATGCTGCGCGGATTCGGGATGAGTTAGAGTTGGCAAAGGACACACTGCTGCCAACAGGTGAGCTTTGTGGCCGAATTCGTATCGCCATGCCGCTTTCGTTTGGTCCGACGCACTTTGCCCCCGTGCTTGCAAAAATGGCGCAACGCTATCCCCAGCTTCAGATCAATGCCTGCTATAGTGATCGCTTCGTCGACCTTATTGCCGAGGGGTTTGATTGTGCGATCCGGGTGGGCCTTCTTCCAGATTCCAACCTGCTTGCAAAGCACGTTGCGCCGATCCATGGCAAGCTCGTTGCAAGTCCCTCTTACATCGAGACGCATGGCGCGCCGGAAACGCCCGAAGACATTGTATTCCATCAAGCCGTTCTACAGGGTACCGAGTCCTGGTATCTGATGGACGGCGACAAAACCGTTACGGTGCAGCCGCAAGGGCGTTTCAAGTCCGATAATGGCATAGCACTGGCCGCTGCAGCCGCAGAAGGTCTTGGCATTGGATGTGTTCCCAACTGCCTTGCTCACGGATATCTGGCCTCTGGTGCCCTCGTTCCGGTTATGCCTCAATATCCACCCAAATCCGGGGCTGCCTATGTGGTTCGTCCACCTGGAAGTTACCCGGATCGGAAAGTGCGCATATTGACCGAAATGATCATTGAACATGTCCAGTCCAATCCCCACCTCTGGGAACGAAACCCCTGACAACCTGACAAGAGCCAAACCAGAGGCCCGACCAAGCGTATTTCCAGAAGTCATTCCACTTCGCGCGACACAGTTAAGCGCATCGCGTGACTAGCGGAGCGAAAAAACATACGCCAGTCTGGGGTGTCCTTTCGGATCGGCTGTGCATATTGCCTGCTCGGCCCGGAAGGGCAGTAAGGACAAGTGAGGAAGGTGCGTATGAGTTGGAACCCCGCATTGCAACCGGGCTGCCCCGATGATGTAGATACTGACGCGATTGAGACACTCATTGTCCCGCGTGCAAGAGATCTTGGTGATTTCGAAGTTCGTCGCGCCCTGCCTGCACCAAAGCGGCAGATGGTGGGGCCTTTCATCTTCTTTGATCAAGCGGGGCCGGCGGAATTCCTGACCGGCCAAGGTGTCGATGTAAGACCACACCCGCATATCGGCCTTGGCACAGTCACGTATCTTTTCCGCGGTGATTTCCATCATCGGGATAGTACAGGGGCAGACCAGATCATCCGTCCCGGCGAGTTGAACTGGATGGTTGCCGGGCGCGGTGTATCCCACTCAGAGCGGACTTCAGCGCAAGCCCGTTCCGGGCCCAACAGTTTGTTCGGGATACAGACTTGGCTCGCACTACCCGATCAGTACGAGGACATGGCACCGACATTCGAGCACCATAATAAGGAAACGCTGCCAATAATCGAGGATTCCGGCGTCAAGCTTCGACTTATTCTCGGCAACGCCTATGGCAAATCTGCCCCCGCGACAATGCTCTCAGAAACCTTTTACGCTGATGTGGTGCTCGATGCCGGAGGTCGATTGCCATTGCCCGATAATCATGAGGACAGAGGCATCTACATCGTCGAAGGGACGATATCGATCGCTGGACAAGAATATGAGGCATCACAGATGATGGTCTTCCGTCCAGGCGACAAAATTACAGTCTCGGCTGGTGACAGAGGCGCACGGATCATGATCCTCGGTGGTGCGACCCTTGAAGGACCACGTTACATCTGGTGGAACTTTGTTGCCTCATCAAAAGAGCGTATCGAAGAAGCCAAAGCCGAATGGCGCGCAGCAAACTGGGGCAAGGGGCGTTTCGATCTTCCGATCAATGACCGTGATGAACACATCCCACTGCCGGATTGAAACGCAGCGACGGAATACGCCCCCGACAGCCAAGCCGGTCCAGCGATGCTTTCGCGCTCGTTTCAAAACATCTTTTTCTGAGATCACAGCCATCACCCGCGCTACATCAATGAGATGGACACGTGCAGTTCTGCACGCGGCAAACCAACACCCCTTGGCGTGCTGCTGTGTTGTGAAATTGAGAACGCCAAATTGAATATAGAAGACTTAGAGACATTCGTCGGGGTTGCTGATTCCGGGGGGATTTCCCCTGCTGCGCGCCGACTGGGTCTATCCAAATCAATCGTCAGTCGACGGCTTTTGCGTCTGGAGTCAGCGCTTGGTGTTCAGCTTCTTGCCCGAACAACACGCGGCGCTGCCCTTACCGAAGCTGGCGTTACATTTCGAGAACACGCCATAAGGGTCACTGCCGAAATCGAACAGGCAAGGGAAACGATTATGCCAACGGGTGATCTTCGCGGTCGCCTTCGAATTGCCATGCCGCTCTCCTTGGGGCCGACACACTTTTCCACCGTGCTTGCAAACATGGCGCTGCGCTATCCCCAGCTTCAGCTCCATGCTTCCTATAGCGACCGCTTTGTTGATCTTATTAGCGAGGGTTTTGATTGCGCGATCCGGGTGGGCTACCTTCAAAACTCCAACCTGCTCGCCAAACGCATCGGCACCGTCTATCTGAAACTTGTCGCAAGCCCATCTTACATCGAAGCACATGGAGCACCGGAAACCCCCGAGGAGCTCATAACGCATAAGGCACTGATGCAGGGAACAGAGTCCTGGAAATTTATGGATTGCGACAAGATCATCACGGTTCAGCCACAGGGACACTTCAAATCCGACAACGGTATCGCACTTACCGCTGCGGCAACAGCCGGGCTGGGCCTTGCGTACCTGCCCGACAGCTTGATCTGTGAATATTTAAGATCCGGCGCACTCATTCCGGTTATGACAAGCTATCCCCCACCGCCTGCGGCTGCATATGTTGTCAGACCACCTGGCCAGCATCCGGTGCGAAAAGTTCAACTACTTACCGAAATGCTGATTGAGTATTTCGAACAAAACCGATGCCTTGGGGGGAGAGCTGGAGGTTTACCGCAAAGCTCTGGTTAACTCGCAGAGGCAAATCTCAGAAGTGATAACAATATATCTGTGCGGGATTGAGCCTGTTTGGGAAAGCGAGTTGCCCATTCTAAATGCCGTGCGCGACGATCGCAGCTTTGTCTTTTTTCATCCAAAGAGACGATAAAAGAGAATTGTCAGCTTTTCTGTCAATTCCGCAGATTTTTGTCAGCTTATGTGTCAATCCATGTCAACTTATCTGGCAATCGGAACTGCCAAGTTATTGATTTTGTTTCATATCAAATGTCACCTTTTGTGGCATCTGACAAATGTTGTCGAGTGCCACAAAAGATGACATTTTCGCCAGAGAAGATGACATTCTCGCCAGAAATGATGAAACTGGCACTCGACAATGCCCTCGTTGGCAAAAGAGCTTTGAATAAATAAAGCTCCTTTCCCGTGATCATAATTCGGGGTTATTGCACCAGCTTTCCGTCCCGTAATGAAATAAAGTAGTCGTCCTTACCTATCTGGCCGCCTTTGAGAGCGATTTCCAGTTGGGTTCCATCATTGTGAAAGGCATTGCACAAAGGGGACCCCGGTGTTTGCGGTATGGGGTGGCGCAGTGTTAAGGCGTAAATGTTCATTTCGCTTAGTGCCAGACTAGATGTATCACCGCCGGCAATAATGGCGCGTTCCAACTTATGCTCGCGGATCAACCTGTCGAGCAGTGCTCCCAGATGGCGCCCGGCGATGTCTGCAGAAGCGGTTTGAGCACTGGTGACCGTTTCTGGGCCGCGCGCTGTGTAAATGATCGGGCTTTTACCACTCTGTAGGTGTTTTGAAGCAGCCTTGGCGGTTTGTTCGAGAGCAAGCTCCGTTCCTTGCCCGGAAATCAGTGCATGATAGTCAACCGGAACGCCCGCAAAATTCTCAGAAAGGGCCGTTTCAATCTGGTTTGCCGTGGTTGAAGAACAACTTCCTGAAACAACAGCAATGCGATCGAGTTTTTTTGGGCTGGAAATTTGCGGTGCGGGTCCAATGAGGTCGGCCTGCCGCCATGCCCGAAGCAATGCATACTCAACACCCGATGATCCAACTGCGAACGGGCCGAGTAATTTACGGAAAGTATGCAGAAACGCGCCAGCGGCCGCCTGACTTGGATCGTCGTAAACATCAAGAAGAAGGCATTGTTGATCTGGAAGTGTGGTTCGCGTTCCATGTCCGTCATACGCTCCTTCAAGGAGGGTCTTTACTTGATCAGAGGTAACGCAGGCTGAAGAAAGCGAACTCTGCCTGCCCAGATGCAAAAGAAGGTCAGCTTCGGTCATCGGTGTTGCGGGGTGTTGGCTCATGATCGGGTGTCGGTCTATGCGACAGGTCCGGTCGCGGTATGCGGCAAACAGATGCCCAAAGAAGGTATATCGGCGAAGCTGGGGGGCGCCGACAATCAACGGAACCTGTTTTTGGTCAAACACGGTTCTGCCGATTTCTATGGCGCGTCCGATCGAACCCTGTTGCGGTGCACTGTCGAAAGTTGAACATGTTTTATAATGAGAATGCTTTGCGTTCAGTCGCTGCAACCATTGGAAAATATCAGGCAGATTGTCGTCCATCCATTGAGGGGATTGGCTTCGGCTAATCCCTGCCAGACCAACAGCCCTGCAGTTTTTAAACTGTTCAATGTGATGAGCTTCCGGGATGCGCGTAAACAAAACGGTTTCAATACCGTTTGAAGACAATGCCTCCATGACGTCGGTGGAACCGGTAAAGTCATCCCCGTAAAAAGAGAGAAACAGGTCTTGGGCGAATGAATTTCTAGACATGATCATTTTTTCCGGAAGGTCGAAAGAGCAAGGCGGAGTTCTTCATGGTCTTTGGCAAATTCATCAGCTGGAATGCCCTGCACTGCGGCCGAGGCAGCCTGCTGAATACTTGCGACGCCGCCTGCAACGCCGCCGGGATGACCGATGATTCCGCCACCTGCGCAATAGATGAAATCAGTATGATCAAGTGCCGCGATGGTCTGTTCCATTTGCACAGCTGTCTGACCAGATGAGAAAACCGGCATTGCGTGAGCCGTTTGATTGGTGGTGACATTTTCGCCAAGTGCGCGGGCAGACTCCATGACAGTGTCGTCGCATTCGGTGAATTTGTTGTCGATCCCGTTGACATGAAGATGGTCAGCGCCCGCCAACCGCCAGAATTTTTGCCAGGCGCGAAACGAAATACCGATGTCCGGAGATCGTGAGAAAATACCCCAGCCGTTGCGATGACAGTGCAGGGGAAGAGAAGAATGCGCACGAATAGCACTTAGCCCCGTCAAACCGATCGAAAACAGACTGACCATGATGCATGTGCCACCCAGCTCACGTACCAGATCCGCATTGCGTTTCATCTCGTCGATCTCGCCGGTAATGTTAAAGGCATACATCGGCATTTTTCCGGTGCGGTCGGCATAGTCATTGATGACATGCATGACCTCTTGGGCGCGTTCGGGGAATGGGCAGTGCGGGCCATTTCCCTGCAGTTCATCATCCTTGATGAAATCGATACCGCCTTCGATCAGTTGAAGGACAAGTTGCGCGGTTTCCTGCGGTGACAGGCCCACACTGGGTTTGATGATGGTGCCGATCATTGGTCGGTTGGAAACACCGGCAAGTTCGAGAGTGCCTTTACGCCCGAATGCAGGGCCGGGACAGGTCTGCGAAAATGCATCCGGGAATTCGACATCAAGCAAGCGCAATGCCGATATATCGGCCAGTTCAAACAGATTGCCAGCAACTGTCGCAAGAGCGTTGGTAAGCGATGTGCCCATATTGTCCAAAGGCCAGGATAGCGTGATAACCCCGCGTGAATAACACGTTCCCTGTGTTCGGGTGGGGAGTGACGGTGTTGCCGATCGAGATCGTTCTTCGACCATCTCAACCCGTGCACCGTATCTTTGGCGCAGTGCGTCTGTTTCCCCGGCAAGTTTCAAAAAAGTTCCCGAAGATTGTTCGCCTGCAATGACTTTGGCGGCGTGTTCTAGGCTCTTGGGGCTTTCAACCTCGTAATGGGCGAGCAGTCTTTCCATTGATGTAGTCCTCTCGGCGGTAAAGCTTCTTTAAGTTAATATTACGATTATCATCTCATCATACCAGTTGACAATATGATGAATGTTGGTAATTGTTGTTTCAACAAACAAAAACACCAACAGGAGGAAGCATGAAGATCGCTTTGATCGGTGCCGGTGGCAAAATGGGGGTTCGGCTTTCGGCCAATCTCAAGGGTTCGCGCTTTGATGTTGCGCATGTCGAAATTACCGAAGCAGGGCAGGCTCGTCTGAAGGATGTAGTTGGTGTCAACTGTGTCGCGCTTGATGATGCTTTGGCCGGTGCACGTGCCGTTATTCTTGCTGTTCCAGATACAGCGATTAGGGCCGTTTCACATGGTCTGATTGACAAGGTTGCACCAGGCACCATGATCATTGCACTTGATGCGGCCGCACCTTTTGCGGGCCATTTTCCAGAGCGCAATGATGTGACCTATTTCGTCACTCATCCTTGTCATCCGCCAATTTTCAATGAAGAAACAGACATGGCCGCCAAGCGCGACTATTTCGGTGGCGTTGCGGCAAAACAGGCTATTGTCAGCGCCTTGATGCAGGGACCTGACGAGGATTTCGGGCTTGGAGAAGAGATTGCAAAAACAATTTTCCAGCCGATTTTGCGGTCTCATCGTGTGTCCGTTGATGAAATGGCCTTGCTGGAGCCCGGGTTGTCCGAGACAGTTTGTGCTACCTTGCTGGTTGTAATGAAAGATGCGCTGGACGAGGTCGTGCGTCGTGGCGTGAATGAGCAGGCAGCACGTGACTTCCTTTTGGGACATCTTAATATTCTTGGTGCCGTTGTTATGGGCGAAATACAGGGTGAATTCTCTGACGCGTGTAACAAGGCAATTAATAACGGAAAGCCACGTTTGATGCGTGACGACTGGATCGGGGTATTCGAACCGGACGAAATCAAAGAAAGCATCCGTCGGATCACCTGATAAGGCGCGGCATTAGAACTTCGAAACAGAAGCATGTCGCATGGTGACTATAAATTTTATGTATCTAGGGAGGTACAAATGACGTTTAAGCGTAGAGCACTTTTTGCGGGCGTGGCAATGGTGATGGGTTTGGCTACAACCATGCCGGGACCAGCATCCGCAGCAGACTTGATTGCGATCATTACCCCGTCTCACGACAATCCCTTCTTTAAAGCAGAAGCTGAAGGTGCAAAACAGCGGGCCGAGGAACTTGGTTATGAGACCCTTGTTCTGGTGCATGATGATGATCCAAACAAGCAGAACCAGCTTTACGATACGGCAATAGCCCGCGGTGCAAAGGCGATCATTCTTGATAATGCCGGTGCAGAAGCGACAGTCGCCCCTGTTCGTCGTGCGAAAGAAGCCGGCATCCCGTCTTTCCTTATCGATCGCGAGATCAAGGAATCAGGGATTGCTGTTTCGCAGATTGTCTCGAACAACTATCAGGGCGCTCAGCTTGGCGCGGAGGAATTCGTTCGCCAGATGGGTGAAGAAGGCAAATACGCAGAGCTTCTTGGACGAGAAGCCGACACCAATGCCGGCATTCGTTCTTCGGGCTATCACGATATCATTGATCAATATCCCGATATGGAAATGGTGGCCCAGCAGTCTGCCAACTGGAGTCAAACCGAAGCCTACGAAAAGATGGAAACCATCCTTCAGGCCAACCCGGATATCAAAGGTGTGATTTCTGGAAATGACACCATGGCGATGGGGGCGATTGCAGCCCTTCAGGCCGCTGGTCGCAATGATGTGATTGTTGTCGGGTTCGACGGCAGCAATGACGTTCGTGATTCCATTCTTGAAGGTGGTATCAAGGCAACTGTTCTGCAGCCTGCTTACCGTCAGGCCCAGATCGCAGTAGAGCAAGCCGATCAGTATCTGAAGACGGGATCGACAGGTCAGGATGAAAAGCAGTTGATGGATTGTGTTCTGATCACTGCTGATAACGCCAAGCAGTTGGAAACCTTTGCACTGAAGTAAGTGAACAACGACGATAGTATATTTCGTCGGTTACTATCTTTTGTGCCGGATGGGCGGGGCGTAGCGTGGGCTGCGTTCCCCGCTCTCCGCAGAGATTGAGTTTTGCAATCTTCTCAAGGAGGCCAGCTTGAAGCGCGTTGGGCCAATGATAAAATTGCTTCTGCTTTTGCCTTTGGTGTTCTTGGTCGAGGCATGCCAACTGGTAAAGAACGATGCAGAGAATGACAATAAGGCAACTGTTTCAGGTTCGTCTTATCGAGATATGCCTGCTCTGGTAGAGGAAATTTGGGCGGATCGGGTTGTTCCGCATCTTAAAAGTTCGGGTGCTGATTTCGCCGACATTCGGGCTGCACTTGAGACCGATCTTGATGCTACTGGTGACTCTTTTGGATATCGTCCATCCAGCGAGGGCAGTCCGTGGAACTTTGCGACCCGGATTGAGGGGAAAATCGTCGCGGCCAAAACAGATACGCGGGCCGCGACTGCAGATGTTGATATCGACGGGGATGGTCGTGCAGACGCCGTCATACAGCTTGGCCCGGTCATCCGTGGCACGACGTTGCGTGATGTTTTGCCATTCTTCGATTTTACGTCTTTCACCGACCAGATTGAGTTTGCGCAATTATCGCGGGCTCTAAATACCAAGGCCTTTGATACTGTTTTGGCAGACCTGTCGCGTGAGGGCCTTGTCGGAAAATCTGTTGCCGCCACTGGCGCGTTTACAATGCGAAATCCCGATGACACCGTTCTGATTACCCCGATTGAAATCGAGGTGACTGGAAATGAATGACCTTTCTTATAGCGAAGAACACAAAATCGGATTGACGGTGCGGGGGGCAACGAAAGTTTATCCTGGAACGTTGGCGCTGAATGAAGCCGATTTTGATGTCAGGCTGGGGGCTGTGAACGTTCTTGTTGGTGAAAACGGTGCCGGAAAGTCTACCCTTATGAAGGTCATCGCCGGGGTTGAACAATTAACGTCCGGTGAGATTGCGGTGGATGGTAAACGCGTTCGGTTCGCCCATACACGTGCTGCTGCTGCGCATGGCATCGGCATCGTTTTTCAGGAACTTAATCTGTTCCCGAACATGACTGTTGCCGACAACATTTTCATTGCACGCGAGAAAACACGCGGAGGTGTCGACATAAACAGTCGCAGCCAGCGCGCAGAAGCCGCAAGCTTAATGAAACGCCTGGAACATGACATTTCGCCCGATGCGCTTGTGGGCGAGTTGAGCATCGGCGAGCAGCAGATTGTCGAAATTGCCAAGGCCCTGGCACAGGATGCGCGCATTCTGATTATGGATGAACCAACATCGGCCCTCAGCGCGGCTGAAGTGGAAATTCTTTTCCGCGTGATCAAGGATCTTAAAAAGTCCGGCGTGGGAATTATTTACATTTCCCATCGGCTCGAAGAGCTTATTCGGATTGGTGACTATATCACCGTCTTGCGTGACGGGTGCATTACCGGGTCGCGTTCAATGAAGGGGGTGGAGGTCAGCTGGATTGTACGCAACATGATTGGCGCGGCTTCCAAGGACTTCTCGAAATCACTGACGCACCAACTTGGTGCAGAAGTATTCCGGGCCGAAGATATATGTCTGCCAAGCAAAAATGGCGGACTTGTCGTTGATCGCGTTTCCATGTCCCTGAGGTCCGGCGAGATCGTCGGCATTTACGGTTTGATGGGGGCAGGGCGGTCTGAATTTTTCGAATGCATCATGGCCCAGCATCCGGTGTGTACCGGAAAGTTTTACGTGGATGGCAAGCCCCTTGATGAAACCAGCGTGGCGGGGCGAATAGAGCGCGGAATTGCCTTAATCCCGGAGGATCGAAAAGGTGCAGGACTGGTTCAAATCTTACCGATCCGTGAAAACATGTCGCTGTCCAGCCTGATGAAATTTACCAGACGCGGGCATTTGAGTCTCAAGAAAGAGGGTGAGGCGGTCGCAGATATGGTGCGTGACCTGTTTATCAAGGTTGCAAGTGTTGAAAATCCGGTCAGCTCATTATCAGGTGGGAACCAGCAAAAGGTCGTCATCGGCAAAGCCCTGATGACCAACCCCAAATTGCTGCTGATGGATGAACCAAGTCGCGGCATTGATATCGGGGCAAAGGCCGAAGTCTTTCAAGAAATGCGCAAGCTTGCAGCGGATGGTCTGGGGATATTGTTTGTGACCTCTGACCTTGAAGAGGTGATGTCTCTTTCTGACAGAATTCTGGTGATGTCAAAGGGACGGGTGATCAGGGAATTTACCCAGCAAGAAGCGACCGAAGAAAAGATCATTGCCGCATCTGCAGTCGGTCACACAACAACAAGCCAGAAAACGGCTGAGAACACGGAGTTGCAGATATGACATCCATCGCATCAGCCGGAACGGCATCAGGAAACAGCAATCAGACATGGCTTTTGCTTTTGTTGAAGCTGCGCACATTTATTGCACTGATTGTTGTGTTTGCATTCTTTGCATTTGCAGCCCCAAATTTTCTAAGCGCGGCCAATTTTGTGATCATGTCAAAACATGTGGCCTTGAACGCGTTCCTTGCGATTGGCATGACCTTTGTCATCATTACCGGGGGCATTGACCTTTCGGTTGGCTCAATTGTTGGATTGTGCGGCATGGTTGCGGGGTGGCTGATCCTGAACGGTGTTGATATCGGGATTGGCTATACGCTCTATTTCAATATCTTTGAAATCTTTGCGATAACGCTTCTTGTCGGTGTTCTTTTTGGGGCGATAAACGGTGCCTTGATCACCAAGCTTAATGTTGCGCCGTTCATCGCGACCCTTGGAACGCTATACGTCGCAAGGGGGCTTGCTTTGCTATCCTCTGACGGGGCGACGTTCCCAAACTTGGTCGGCAACCCGGAATATGGGTCTAACGGATTGAGTGTGTTGGGTTCGGGTGCCTTTATGGGGATCCCGGTATCAATCTGGATTTTGATCGCGGTTGGATGTGGCGCTGCCTATATCGCAGGTCGTACGCCGCTTGGTCGTCACATCTATGCGGTTGGGGGGAATGAGCACGCGGCCGCACTGTCGGGTGTGAAGGTCAATCGTGTCAAAATGTTCGTCTATATGTTTTCCGGGTTCTGTGCGGCAATTGTCGGGCTGGTGATTTCGTCCCAGCTTGTTGCAGCCCATCCGGCAACAGGCGAGACATTCGAATTAAACGCAATTGCTGCTGCAGTTCTTGGTGGTACTTCAATGTCCGGCGGACGGGGGCGTATTGCCGGAACCATTATCGGCGCCTTTGTTATCGGCATACTTTCTGATGGCTTGGTTATGATGGGGGTTAGTTCGTTTTGGCAAACCGTGATCAAGGGTCTGGTGATTATTGCAGCCGTGGTCGTCGATCAGGCGCAGCAACGCCTGCAAGCAAAAGTCGCTTTGCAGCAACAGGCCGCATTGAGCACCCAGGAAGGATAAATTCGTATGTTAAAAGGTGCTTTAATTGGATGCGGGTTCTTTGCACAAAATCATCTGTGCGCCTGGCGCGATATTGATGGTGTTCGTATCACCGCTCTGTGTGATCGCGATGAACAACGCCTGAGCGAAACCGCAAAACGGTTCGGTATTGAAAACACCTATACCGACGCGCAACAGATGCTTGCCCGTGAACAGTTGGATTTTGTCGATATCGCAACGACAGTAGAAACACATTTGCCGTTGGTCGAGATGGCAGCACAAGCTGGCGTTCATATCATTTGCCAGAAGCCTTTTGCGTCTTCGATGGATGATGCAGGCAAGATGGTTTCAATGGCTGACAAATCTGATGTTACTTTGATGGTGCATGAAAATTTCCGCTGGCAGTCAGCAATTCGTGCTGTCAAAAAGCAGATTGATGACGGGGCAATCGGAGACGTTTTTTGGGGACGTGTCAGTTTCCGGTCAGCCTATGATGTTTATTCCGGGCAGCCATATCTTGCGACGGATGAAAAATTTATCATTCAGGATCTTGGCATCCATATTTTGGATATTGCCCGGTTCCTGTTCGGGTATGTCAGTTCGATCTCTGCCAGAACAAAACGCGTGAACCCGGATATTCGCGCCGAAGATGTCGCAACCATGATGCTTGATCATGACAACGGCATCACGAGTATTGTTGATTGCAGCTATGCCACGAGCCTGCCGGTCGAGAGTTTTCCTGAAACCCTGATTGAGGTTGATGGTAGCAAAGGGACGTTGCGCCTGAGCTCTGGCTATCAGCTTACGTGTCACAATCATGATGGCACACGGCACATCGATGTTGCACCGCCACTTTTGCCTTGGGCAGAAAGGCCATGGCACAATATTCAGGAAAGCGTTTTCAATATCGAGCAACACTTTGTTGATTGTCTGCGCGAAAACCGCCAGCCAGAAACATCAGGGCATGACAATCTGAAAACGCTGGCACTTGTTTATGGTGCCTATCAGTCAGCGGATAATGGTCTGCAGGTGATCAAGCTCGGAAACGGGTGACCTTCTTTTCCCCGGCTACCCAAGGATTATGAGTCGATGAGCAAGGTCAGCCAAGCAAGTCCTGTCAGGACCTTCAAAGCAGGCCCGCTGCAAGTGCGTTTTGAGCACGGGAACCTGAGATATGTCCAATATCACGGGACAGAGATATTACGTGCAGTTTCCTATGTTGTACGAGATAGGGACTGGGGCACACTGTCGCCTGTTTTGTCCGATATCGTCATTGACGAAACCCCCGACAGGTTTTGCATTTCCTATATTTCAACGTGTCAGAACAACGATGTCGAACTTGCGTTGAAAGCCGAAATCATCGGGACAGCGGACGGGATGCTTCGTTTTGCCGTTGATGCCACGCCCGATGGCCGTTTTGAAACCAATCGGTGCGGTTTTAATGTACTTCATCCGATTGACGGGGTTGCCGGGCAGTCTGTCAGGGTTGAGCATTGCAATGGTGATATCGAAGAAACCACGTTCCCCGATCTGATCGAGCCTTGGCAACCCTTCAAATCCATCCGTAGATTGACGCATTATCCCGACGCGGGTCTGACGGCAACCTGTCTTTTTTTGGGTGACGAATTTGAAATGGAGGATCAGCGTAACTGGTCTGATGCTTCTTTTAAAACTTACGTTCGACCCATTGAACTTCCTTGGCCGTATCTTTTGGACGGTGCGAAAACAAACACGCAATCCATAGAACTTTCAATCGAAAGCAGCACGGTCCGATCAGCAGAAGGATTAGCCAAGGAGAAAGGCCAGGCAGAGGATACGCCGATCCATGTGATCCCAGAAATTGGTTCGGGGCACGTTTTCCCGAAAACAGGCTTGGTGATAACGCCCGAAGAGGCAAATCAATCTCTTGCGTGTCTGGATGTTTTGAGAAAGCTCGCCCCACAGGTCCTGCTGTGTCATTTCGATCAGACTGTCGGACATGTAGGGACGGATTTATCGGCGTTTGCGGCTCTTCAAAAGCAATTTGATGCGCAATATGAACTTGAATATGTGGTCGTCTGTGATGGCAATCTTGATCAGGAATTCAGGGCGCTAAAAGACGATCTGGCGCATGCTGGTTTCAAGCCTGATAGTTTGTTGGTGTGTCCCTCGGTTGATCGGCAATCAACGCCGCCAGGAAGTGAATGGCCAGACTGCCCACCTCTTGCCGATATCTATAACGCCGCCCGAAAGGCCTTTCCGGACATTTCGTTGGGCGGGGGAATGTTGAGCTACTTTACGGAGCTTAACCGAAAGCGGCCTCCAGTGGATATGCTTGATTTCGTCACCCATGCGACCAATCCCATTGTACATGCGGCAGATGACGAGAGTGTTATGGAAACGCTAGAGACATTGCCGCATATTTTCCGCTCCGCTCGCGCCATTCTTGGTCCGGGCAAAGAGTATCGTTTGGGGCCGACCACCATCGCCATGCGCCAGAACCCTTATGGTTCACGCACATTTCCCAATCCGAATGGAGAGCGGATCTGCATGACCCATGACGATCCCCGTCATCGGGAACAGTTCGGGGCGGCTTGGGTAATCGGTTATGGAATGCAGGTTTCTGCAACTGATATTAGTCGTTGGGTGCCAGCCGGGGTGTTTGGCGCACGCGGCATTGTTGATGCTGAAAGTTCAAGTTTTTTGCCGATCGGCGATGTCGTGGAGACGTTTTCAGCAATGGCAGGGAAACCTGTTTTGCCTTGCCGTGTTGATGATCAAAAACGAATTGCAGCTGTTGCCGTTGACGATGGAACCCATATCACGATGCTGGTGGCCAATCTTACCGGGCAATCAGTCAATGTGGAGATCGGTGGTTCGGTGGGGCGCAAAGCACTTGGCGCTTACGGAACGCTGCAACTCGAATTACCACGCTCCGAGGTTCTCAATTGACTGGAGATACGCTAGAAGTTTGCACAACAAGATAAAACTTCAGAATGGTATGGAACCACATTCGGATGAATAGTTGGGAAGATACAGGCGACGATAAAAAAATCGTCCGGCGCAAACTTTCAGACCAGGTGCTTGAACGGCTGCGCGAGATGATTGTGCGTGGTGAATTAGGGCCAGGTGATCTGATGCCGTCAGAGCGCACCTTGATGGAGCGTTTTGGTGTCGGTCGACCGGCAGTTCGCGAGGCGATGCAATCCATGCATACTTTGGGGCTGATCAACATTTCCCACGGTGAGCGTGCCCGTGTGAGCGAGCTGTCCGCAGACCTGATGTTCCGACAGATGGATATGGTTGCGCGCATGTTGTTGTCAGCATCGCCTGACAATCTCGAACATCTCAAGGAAGCACGTCGACTATTTGAAGTGGGGATGGTCCGGATTGCGGCGCAGAATGCGACGGCAGATGACGTCGAAGACCTAAAAGGTTTGATTGAAACACAGCGCGAAAAACTTGGAGATGCGGCGGCCTTTATCAAGAGTGATATGGCCTTTCACATCAAGGTATCGAGCATTTCGGGCAACCCGATTTTTCAAGCCGTAAGTGAAGCGATGCTGAATTGGGTTTTCAATTACCACACCGACTTGTTGATCTGGTCAGGTCAGGAAGATGTAACCCTCCGAGAGCACAGCGAAATTGTGAAGTGTATTGAGAAGCAAGACTCCGAACAGGCCGCCCGGGAAATGCAATCACACTTGAATCGCTCCAATGACCTTTATCGTCATCGGGAAGGCTGAATAGCATCACATCAGTTCGCAAGACGTGTGTCTCGGTGTGACCGGATTTGAATGTCGGACAACGATCGTGCAAGGTGCAGCAGCATGTTTGAAGGAGCGGCCCGAATAGAGTGATGGGGGCCTGTAGCGTGGCGACTTCGACTCAAACAATCTTCTAGAGAATGAAGATTTGAAAAAATGTCAGCTTTTCTGTCAATTCCGCAGTTTTTTGTCAGTTTATGTGTCAATCCATGTCAACTTATCTGGCAATCTGAAATGCTAAGGCATTGATTTTGCAAGAAGTCGAATGTCATCTTTTGTGGCACCTGACAAATGTTCATATTATATGAGCATTGCTGCATCGCTCTCAAATTCCCCATACTTTTAAAAGATTGATTGCCACCTGAGTTGTCATAATTAGGGATTATAACGCGTTGCTGACTGAGGCAAAAAAAGAAGGCCCCCGCTTTCGCGGGAGCCAGTTCCAGCAGTGCCGGTCTCTTGTGTTCTTTTATTCGTCGTTATCGTGATGTTCATGTGCGCCAACCTGACCATCCTCGCTTACCTTGGTCCATGTGCTGCCAAGGTGATTGCGCATAAGGTCATTCAGTTTGGCGGCATCACGGCTTTCAATGGCTTTGAGGATTTCTTCATGTTCCGTAATAGCCGTTGGCCATTTGGTGTTGCGCATGTTCGATCGATACCGAATGCGGTACAGCCTGGCATTCATGCGTTCATGGGTTTCAATCAGCAAGGGGTTTCCCGACGCCAGAACTAGGGCGCGGTGAATGCCTTGATTAAGCTTGAAATAAGCCAAACGGTCTTTGCGGGCAAAGGCTGCGAGCATTTCATAATGCAATGCGCGGATTTCATCGATTTCTGCGTCGGTCGCGCGTTTACAGGCAAGTTCCCCGGCGAGGCCTTCGATGCCGCCGAGGAATTCCAGCATGTGTTTTACATCTTCCGGGCTGGGATTGGCAGCAATTGCCCCGCGGGATGGCAGTAGTTCAACCAAACCGTCAACAGCAAGTATGCGCAAGGCTTCGCGTAGTGGCGTGCGTGATACATTAAGCTGTTGGGCCAAGGTGCGTTCGCGGATTGGTTTGCCCGGTGGGATGATGTCCTGAACGATCATGTCACGCAGAACATTGGCGGCCTGCTGCGCAAGCGGCAGGTCACTGTTTTCCGAGATGGTTGCAATTGGCGCATTAGTAATCTGCTCGTTGGTGTCGAGCCCGGATTCTGACATGGCATCTAGTGTGAAGTTACTCAAGCCGTTCTTCCCTGCGTATCGTTATTACCCGAACAATACGATGGCAAAGGGGTAAGAGCAAGGTAAAAATGGTATACCAAAATAAATGGTATACCATCTCCAGGAGGGTGGCGGCGAAATATCGGTGCTTTTACAAAGCTTAAATGTATGAAAAATGGCGGAAAATGAGATTAAAACTGGATTTTTTGAGAGGGCGTGGATTTTTCATTGACTCCCGGTATCTTTCATATGGTATACCAAAATTAAGCATGGCAAAGATCGTGCGTTCCCAGCTACCGGTGAACAATGAAATCTATAAACGGGAGGAATACATGACCCACACAGGTCGTATCCGTAATTTAATCACTGCCGTTGCTTTTGGCAGCATCGCGTCCATGTCCGCACTCGCTACTGCAAATGCAGCAGATGAGATCGTATTTGCCATCAGTGCCGAGCATGGGTCTCTTCAGGCGAATACTGCCGCTGAATTCACCCGTCTTGCCAATGAACGCCTTGGCGAGAAGGCAACCGTGAAGCTTTTTGACTCTGCCCAGTTGGGTAAGGACAAAGAGCTGATGCAGCGCCTGAAGCTTGGGACGGTCCAGATTACTCTGCCATCCTCGACCATGCCGACCATTGCGGACAAGTTTGCCCTTTTTGATCTTCCGTTCCTTGTGAAGGACCGTGATCAACTGGCAAAAATTGAAGAGTCCGTTTTCTGGCCGACTGTTGCCCCACAGGCTGAGGAATCCGGCTACAAAATCCTCGCTCTTTGGGAAAACGGTTTCCGTCAGATCACCAATAATGCCCGTCCAATCAATGTGCCGTCCGACCTCGATGGCATAAAGCTGCGGACCCCGCAGTCCGAATGGCGTGTTGCGATGTTCTCCAATTACGGTGCAAATCCGACACCGATGGCATTTTCTGAGGTCTTTGTTGGCCTTCAGACTGGTGTGATCGATGGTCAGGAAAACCCGTTAACCAATATCGAAGCGGCCAAACTTAACGAAGTTCAGAAATATCTGACACTGTCCGGTCACATTTATTCCCCGTCTTACCCGACCATGTCGGTCGCGGCCTATAATGATCTTGACCCGGAAGTGCGTGATATTCTGGTTAACACGGCGCGTGAAGTGGCACTTTGGTCACGTGATGCTGGTGCCAAGGCGGACAAGGATCTTCTTGATGAACTCACAACTGGCGGTATGGAAGTTAATACTGCTGATCGTGACGCATTTGTAGAAGCATCCAAGCCGATCTATGCCAAGTTTGCATCCGAAATTGATGGCGGCCAAGCCTTGGTCGACGCCGCACTTGCAACAGCGAATTAAACCGGGTTGGGGCAACCATCCCATCGGTTGCCCCGCTTTTGCGAATTTCGTTTTCGATAGGAGAGAACGCGATGCAGCTTGCTGCAGTTCTGTTCCGGCGCACACTAGAAGTCTTCACCATGACATTGATCACGCTTTTGGCGCTGATTGTGATTGTGGCAGTGATCTTCCGCTATAGCGGTAACTCATTGGTCTGGTACGACGAAGTTGCTTCGGTGATGTTGGCCTGGATTACATATTATGGTGCTGCTTTGGCCGCAGTACGTCGATCTCACCTTAGTTTTTCGGGTGTTCTTCTTGCCCTGCCGCTTGCTCTGCGCAAGGTCGTCTTCCTGAGCGGCGAGGCCATCGTGATAGCCATGTTTGCCGCGATGGCTTGGGCTGGCTGGTTTGTGCTTCAGATTATGGGCGGCGAGACGCTTATATCTCTACCGTGGGTCGGATTACAGTTTACGCAATCTGTCATTCCTATTGGCTGTGCCTTGTTCGTGATTGGTCAGCTACTGAGCCTGCCAGAAGCATGGCACCGCATGGTAACGGCACTTGATGTTGAAACCGAAGAAATGAACCATGAAATCGCCAAAGCCAAACAAGGCGATTCGCCGATCAATGAAAGGGCAGCATGATGGCCGTTTCAATCATTCTTCCTTTGATGTTTTTTCTGGTTTTCATGGGGGTGCCGATTGCGGTTTCCATCGGTGCTGCGGCATTGGTGGGCGTATATTCCCTGCATGGTGTTCCGGGATTCTATAATGCCGCTCTTGCCCTGTTTGATGGTGCGACCAGTTTCCCGTTGATTGCAATTCCGCTGTTCATTCTGGCCGGTGCCTTGATGAATACATCATCAATTTCGCGCCGTCTGATCGAGTTTGTCTCCGCCCTGATCGGGTTCATGCGTGGCGGACTTGCGATGGTCAATATCGGGGTTTCGCTGTTCTTTGCTGAAATATCAGGGTCGGCAGTGGCTGATGTTGCCGCGACCGGTTCAGTTCTGATCCCGGGCATGAAGCGCAAGGGATATAAAGGGACTTTTGCTGCGGCGATTACGTCGTCGTCGGCATCACTTGCCATCATTATCCCGCCATCCATCCCAATGATCCTGTATGGCGCACTTTCTGATACCTCGATCGTTCAGTTGTTTGTTGCCGGTGTTGTGCCGGGCCTTCTCGGCGCCTTCGGGTTGATGTGTGTAAGTTATTACTTCGCCGTCAAATATGACATTCCGCGCGATGAACGGTTTGATCTGAAACGGGTCCGCAAAACCTTTGTCGATGCAGCTTGGGCACTGACGCTGCCGTTCATCATTCTTGGCGGTATCTTTGGGGGGCTTGTGACAGCAACCGAAGGCGCCGGTCTGGCCGTGGTGGCCGCCGTGGTGATTGGTGCCTTTATCTATCGTGAACTTGATTTTTCAATGTTCCTTGATGCTCTGCGCGAAGGCATCAACCAAACGGCAACGGTGATGTTGCTGGTGGCGACATCGGCTGTCCTTGGTCTTTACCTGACGGAAGAAGGCCTGCCGCAGATGCTGGCAGCGGCGATCACGGGCTTTACCGATGATCCGTTCGTTGTGCTGATGTTGCTTAACGTTTTGCTGCTGGTGCTTGGCTGCATTCTGCACGGGGCAGCAGCAATTATTCTGGTGGTACCAATTGTACTGCCCCTGATCCAACAGGTCGGGATCGACCCGGTCCATTTTGGGATCATTCTGACACTTAACCTTGCAATCGGTCAGCAGACCCCACCTGTCGCCAGTGTTCTGGTGACATCCTGCTCGATTGCCAAAACAGATATCTGGGAAACGACCAAGGTCAATGTGCCTTTCATCGGCGTGCTTGTTGCGGTGCTTCTTGCCGTCACGTACTTGCCGTTTATTCCCATGACGCTTGTGGAGATCTTCTACCGATGACAACGAATGTAAAACCGCGTTTGGCGGTAATCCCCGGTGATGCCAATGGTATTGGCCCGGAGCTTCTTTTACGGCTTCTGTCACGCAGTGACATACGTGAAAAGGCAGATGTGGTTGTGATTGGGGACAAATGCCTGATTGAACGTGGCCGCAAGGATTCTGGTCTGGATATTGATCTGCTTGCTGTGAATGACCTTCCGACAAGCTGGCCGACCGACGCCTATCCTTACATCGAAACATCTTTCTTCGATCCGGACCAAATCAAACCGGGTGTGGTTGATGCCAAATCCGGGGCGGCAAGTCTGAGAACGCTTGATGTTGCCCTTGATCTGGCATGCGATGAAAAAGTCGATGGCATCCTGTTTATGCCGTTTAACAAAGAAGCCATGATCCGTGGTGGTATGGGGCATGAGGACGAGTTGCATTATATGGCAGAACATATCGGTCATGACGGACCGATATGTGAGTTCAATACCATGGAAGGCATGTGGACCAGCCGCGTGACCAGCCATATTGCGCTGGCACGTGTGGTGGAAAACATTTCAGTCGACCGCATCGTCGATGCTGTTCGCCTGATTGCCGATGCGCTTGTTGCCAATGGTATTGATCAGCCACGTGTTGGTGTTGCTGCCCTTAATCCGCATGCCGGGGATGGTGGCAATTTTGGTCGCGAAGAAATTGACATTATCGCGCCTGCAGTAGCAAAGGCCAAAAGCCTTGGTCTTCCGGTCGAGGGTCCATGGCCTGCTGATACCATCTTTTTGAAAGCACAGGCAGGTGAGCTTGATGCGATTGTGACGATGTATCATGACCAGGGTCAGATCGCGATCAAACTGCTCGGCTTTGATCGCGGTGTCACGGTTCAGGGTGGTTTGCCGATCCCCGTGGCAACACCGGCCCATGGCACAGCCTATGACATTTCTGGTCTTGGTAAGGCCAATGTCGGTGCTACCCTTGCGGCATTTGAAATTGTTGTACGCATGGGTGGCAGCCGCCGACAGGCCCGACTGGCCGCATAAAGCCATTTGGTAAAGGCCGGGGTGTGCTTTTACGCGCGCCGGCCAAGTAACCGGCTCTTTCCAAAATAGTGGATCAACCCGGAGGCCGCGCAAGAACCGTTCTTGTGTGAACGCCACCGCTTTGTCCAAAAGCCCGGAATATGGGCACTGCATCGAAAAGGATGATCGTAATGAAAATCAAAAATATCCGCACGCGGGTTCTGCGCTGGAACGGCAAAACTGTCGCGCCACAAGCCAATTTCTGCACCAATGCATCAGATGCGCTTTATGAGCGCGGCGACAGCATGGGCTCGTTCCGTTTTCATGAATGGCTGATCTGCGAAGTTGAAACCGATGACGGTATTGTTGGCATCGGTAATGCTGCTTTGGCCCCGACAATCACCAAACAGATCATTGATACGTATCTTGCGCCACTGGTCATTGGTGAAGACCCGTTTGATAACGAATATCTTTGGCAGAAAATGTATCGCCGTACCCATGCTTGGGGCCGTAAAGGTGTTGGCATGGTGGCAATTTCGGCGATTGATATTGCGTTGTGGGACATCATGGGCAAGGCTCTTGGCAAGCCGGTGTTTAAACTGCTTGGTGGACGAACCAAGGAACAAATTCCGGTCTATGCATCCAAACTGTACGGGCAATCGATTGATGCTTTGGCCCAAGAAGCTCAAAGCTATGTCGATGAGGGCTTTGATATGGTCAAGATGCGCTTTGGCTGGGGGCCAAAAGATGGTCCGGCAGGCATGCGCAAAAACCTTGATCTGGTCAAAACTGTGCGTGAAGTTATCGGCCCTGACCGTGACTTGATGCTGGAATGCTACATGGGCTGGAACCTTGAATACACCAAGCGCATGTTGCCCAAATTGGCCGAATTCGAACCCCGTTGGCTTGAAGAGCCGGTCATTGCAGATGATCTGGCAGGCTATGCAGAACTCAACAATATGAACATCGTACCAATTTCTGGTGGTGAACATGAATTCACCAATTTTGGTTTCAAGACACTGCTTGACATGAATGCGCTCAGTGTCATTCAGTACGATACCAACCGGGTTGGCGGTATCACTGCCGCGCAGAAAATCAATGCGCTGGCCGAAGCATATCAAGTGCCGGTCGTTCCCCACGCAGGCCAGATGCACAACTATCATTTGACCATGGCTAATCTGAATTGCCCGATTTCCGAGTTCTTCCCGGTGTTTGACGTCGAAGTCGGGAATGAGTTGTTCTACTATGTCTTCAAAGGTGATCCTGTGCCCAAAAACGGTTTCATCGATCTTGATGATAATCTGCCGGGTCTTGGTTTGGAAATTGCCGAAGACGCTCTTGGTGAATTCGAGATCATTGAATAGGAACCATGAACATGCGTTTGGTTCAGTTTATTACCGAAAACGGGAAACGTCGTGTCGGGGTTGTGGATGGGGATAATATCGCACCGTTGGCCGGTGTTGAAACCGTAAGCAAGCTCGCCGCAATTGCGATTGACGGCGGAATGACCATGATCGAGGCGGCGGAATGCCGTCTCGATGAGGCACGTGAAAGCTATGACTTCATTGTATCTAGTGGTCGATTGTTATCACCGATTGATCATTCTGACCCGGCCCATCTTTTGGTGACGGGAACCGGGTTGACCCATTTGGGATCGGCGTCAGCCCGTGCGAATATGCACCAAGCCACAAGTAAGGCTGCGGACGAAACTGATTCGATGAAGATGTTTCGATTGGGCCTTGAAGGCGGGAAACCGGTGTCGGGCGAAAAAGGTGTTCAGCCTGAATGGTTCTACAAAGGGGACGGGTCAATTATCGCCGCGCCCGGTGATGATATTCCAAGCCCGTCCTTTGCACTTGATGGTAGCGAAGAACCGGAAATTGCCGGGGTCTATATCAATGATCCGGATGGAACACCGGTGCGCGTCGGGTTTGTGATTGGGAATGAGTTTTCCGATCATGTGATGGAACGTCAGAATTATCTGTATTTAGCGCATTCCAAATTGCGTGCATGTGCGATTGGGCCGGAATTATTACTCGGCGAGTTGCCGGGGCATGTTGAAGGTGTCTCGCGGGTTTATCGCGATGGTGAGGTTCTTTGGGAAAAGCCGTTTGTCAGTGGTGAGGAGAACATGTCACATTCCATCGACAATCTTGAATATCACCATTTCAAATATGATTTATTCAGGCGCCCGGGGGATATTCATTTGCATTTCTTCGGGACTGCGACGCTCAGTTTTGCCGATGGTGTTCAGACCCAAGACGGCGACGAATTCGAAATCACGGTAGAGCCGTTCGGGCGACCTGTACGCAATCGCCTTGCAGTTCAATCAGCAGAACCGATTAAAGTTCGCGTGATCTGACCAAGGCAACGGAGAATTTGATGTCCTATACCCTAACCGGCAAACATCTGATCGCAGGCGACTGGGTCGCAGGTGATAACACGTTCCAGTCCGAACCGGCACATGGCCCGGCCAATACATTCCCGGTCGGAACCCCGACCCTTGTGGATCAGGCAGCCAAAGCTGCCGAAGACGCATTCTGGACGTTTGGCTATGCCACCCGCGAAGAACGCGCAAAGCTTCTAAACACCATTGCCGATGAAATCGATGCACGCGGTGACGAAATCACCGAAATCGGCACGCAGGAAACCGGTCTGCCCGAAGCCCGTCTTCAGGGCGAGCGTGGCCGCACAGTTGGCCAGTTGCGTTTGTTCGCAAGCCACATCCTTGATGGGGCCTATCTTGATCGTCGCTATGACGAAGCATTGCCTGATCGTGCGCCATTGCCGCGTCCGGATCTGCGTTTGATGCAGCGCCCGATTGGCCCGGTTGCCGTATTCGGTGCCTCGAACTTCCCGCTGGCCTTTTCGGTTGCCGGTGGCGATACCGCAGCGGCCCTGGCCGCAGGCTGCCCGGTTGTGGTAAAGGGCCATTCCGCCCATCCGGGAACCGGTGAAATCGTTGCACAGGCAATTGATGTGGCAATTAAGAAATGCGGTGTTCATCCCGGCGTCTTCAGCCTTATTCAAGGTGGCAAGCGCGATGTTGGCCAAAGCCTGGTGCAGCATCCATTGATCAAGGCGGTCGGCTTTACCGGATCGCTTGGCGGTGGTCGTGCGCTGTTTGATCTGTGTGCAGCACGCCCGGAACCGATCCCGTTCTTTGGCGAACTGGGTTCGGTCAATCCGATGTTTATGATGCCTGCTGCCGTTAAGGCACGCGGTGCTGCGCTTGGTACGGGGTGGGCCGGGTCACTGACCATGGGTGCGGGGCAGTTCTGCACCAATCCGGGGATTGCGGTTGTGATTGACGGGCCGGATGCAGATGCCTTTATCGCATCGGCCAAAGAAGGTCTTTCGGGCGTTGCCGCCCAGACCATGCTGACCGATGGCATGGCAGAAACCTATCGCGCCGGGGCCAAACGGATTGCCGGAACGTCTGGTGTGAAAGACGTTCTGACCACGTCATGTGATCTTCGTAATGCAACACCTTATCTGTTTGAAACCACCGGTGAGAACTGGCTTTCAAATCATGAACTGGGTGAAGAGGTCTTTGGGCCGCTTGGTCTGGTGGTGCGGGTTAAGGATGTTGCAGAAATGCGCACCATTGCCAAATCGCTTGAAGGTCAGTTGACCTGCACGCTGCATCTGGACGCCGATGATGCGGCCGATGCCCGTTCATTGCTTCCGATCCTGGAACGCAAAGCAGGGCGTGTTCTGGCCAACGGTTTCCCGACCGGGGTGGAAGTTTCCGACACCATGGTTCATGGCGGGCCGTATCCGGCATCGACCAACTTTGGTGCGACATCGGTTGGAACGATGTCGATCCGGCGTTTCTTGCGTCCGGTTTGCTATCAGAACATTCCGGCGGATGTCCTGCCGGCTGATATTGCCTGAAGCTAATCAGGCATTTCGATTAACTGGCATGTGATGACGCCGAACCGTCTGGCCAGAAAGTTTGAAGATACCAAACCGAGCTGCGCCGCTCGGTTTGATTCTTTTTCCTTGAAGGTCATTTCTCCTCGCTGAATGTCTTTACGCGCTAATTAAACAATCCGCTTGTCATAACTCGGGGATATGGATTTGGTTAAACCAATTGGTTATTGATAGGCCGATTGTGTAGGTAGGCTGAGTACGAACCTTTCAAATCCTCATAGCTGAAATTTTTGTTTCGGCTAAAAGTGTTAAGGTTGGTCGGTATTTATCGTGTTGCGGCATTCAGAATCTTGATGGCGGCGGCCGCCGCCCCGAAACCATTGTCGATATTTACGCTCAGAATGCCCGGCGAACAGCTGCCCAGTGCAGATTCTAGTGCTGTTCTCCCGCCCGCCGTTACGCCATACCCGACAGAGGTTGGCACCGCGATCACGGGTGCCCCGACCAACCCGGCCAGAACACTGAACAAAGCACCTTCCATTCCGGCAAGTGCGATGATGATGCGGAATTTCTGAATGTCCTCGATCCGGTCAAGCAACCGCCAAAGACCGGCCACACCAACATCCTGGATCATGGTGCTGTCATACCCGCAAAAGGCCAATGTTCTTTGCGCCTCGGTTGCCACCGGAATGTCAGACGTGCCCGCCGCAATGATCCCGATCCCCGATTGACCAAGTGGTCCTGTCTTGCCAACAATCCCGGTTGCCGAAACTTGGTCATAGTCAAGCTTGGCACGGTTGTCGTCATTAAGTCCCTGACAGGTTTCCGGCGTAAGGGCTGTCAGGAAAAGCGGGCGTTCGCGCATGATCGCATCTTCAATGATGATGTTGATTTGCTCAGGCGATTTTCGGGCGCAATAAATCGCTTCGGGAAAGCCGGTCCGGTTTTGCCGGTCCCAATCGGGCTGATGAACGTTTTTCATGGTCTGTCCTGAATAAACATCGCACCCCGCTGATAGGGGCGCAGGCCCATAAGCGCGCGATCATTAATCTTGCAACGTTCTGCAATCCGGGCTTGAATTTCGGAGGTTATTTCGCTTTCGGGAAGTTCGATGATCACACCTGATTTTGTAATCCGGCATCTGACATCCCCGCTTAGGCCAAGCTCGTTGCTGAGATACCCTTCGATGCTATCGACAAAGGCAAGATCGTTTGGATCAATCGCAATGCCGGTTTCTATGCGGCTGGCAAGGCAAGGCTGCGCTGGAAGTTCTGCAACATCATCCAACCCAAGTTCGCGGGCAAGTGCGCGGATGTCTGATTTTGCCATACCGGCATCAACAAACGGGTGAATAACATCCCGTTCCGATGCCGCAAGCAATCCCGGCCGATATTCCCCCAGATCATCAAGATTTGCCCCTGATGCAATCGGGGCCGCCGTCAAACTGCGTATCCGGTCATATAAATTGGTCTTGCAGAAATAGCACCGATTAACCGGATTATCGCGATAGCGCGGATCATCAAATTCACCCGTCCCGGTCACGGTTAAGTGCCAGTTTTGCAAACGCCCTGCATCGCGCACCCGAACCGTCGCAGCGGGCTGCACAGCAGGCGATACAGCATGCAGCATTTCAATCCGATCAGGTGCCACCATGTGGGCAAATGTTGCAAGCGTCATGCTGTCCACACCACCACTCACCGCGATTGCGATGCGTGGCTGCGCAAGGATAATATCGGCAAGGGCTTGGTGAGAAGTCAAAACCATGCTCACCCCTTTTGTTCGGCTTTTAGTTTGGCTTGTAATTCGGCTTGATATTTTTGACGACGGCGGGAATGCAAATCTTCGCCGGTCAAATCATCATGTTCAACCTTACACGATGTAACCCCCGCTGGTCGCGCAACGGACTTTGTCCGAATACCCGTTTCATCACGGGCCTCAGTCCGGCGCAAGATACGCCGTTCGCTCACCTGATGACGAAGCCCGATGGTCGATGTCTGGGCAAAACACGCATCCATTACTTGGTCTGCCAAGGCAGGCTGCGCCAATAACCGGAACGACGTCACTGCGCGGTTTTTCTTGCCCTGACCAATCAATAGCACCAGATCAATCACCCCGTCACAATCGCGCAAAATCTCGGACGCGGTAGCAAGTTCTTCGCCGGTCATATCGTCGATTTCAAATTCAATCACCGTGACATGGTCCTGATCGTAGGTCATATCGCGTGCCGCCGATGCTGCATCAAAGTGCAATGCGCGCAAAATGTTTGGCAATTCCTTGATGGTGCGGGTTCCCGCCCCGACACCACTTGCCAACAACTTTTTTGCACCTGCTGACGGCGTGTCGGTATCTTCCGGATCAATCAGATATTTCAGGATTGCGGCACCGGTCGGGGTCACACGTTCACCCGAAACTCCATCATCACACCAGGTAAATCCGGCCAGAAGTTCTGCTGTGGCCGGGGCAGGCACAGGCAATAACCCATGCCGGGTTTTGACAAGCCCGCCGCCGCGCGGCAAGTCCGATACACTCCACTTGGTATCGGGCAAGGCAGCAATGATGCTGCCTGCAATCACGACATCCAAAACCGAATCCCAATCGGCAATCTCGTGAAAATGAACGTCCTTTATATCAACCGCATGGGTTTTTGCTTCGGCTTCCGCCAAAATCGTTAAGATGGCACAGGCAACCTCAATCGTGCCCGCTGCCAGTTCAGAAGACCGGATATAGCCAACAATATCGGTGTATGCGCCAGACCCTATGCGGTGATCGTGTTCGTGATCATGCCCATGATCCGATTTGCCATGCGCTTGATAATCCGGGTTAAAGACCAGATTGAACGTTTGGGCATGCATGCCGTTTTTGCGGATTTTCACAAGTTCGACACGGCCAACATCGGCTGGAAGAATGCTTTTTATATCCTGATCGATGCTAGGGCGCAGATGCGGGATCACATCAAGCATTGCGGCAATAAACATATCGCCGGCAATCCCGCCAACAGCATCAAGATGAATATGGTTCATTCATTATTGCCCGACACCGGAATGACATAGGGGCCTTCGGGGATGATCGCCACGTCAAAATCGCCGCTTTGCACGATGCTCTGCGCAATTGCCTGATCAAGATCATCCACGACATCGACACAGGTGATACGTTTTTCTTCCTCACTTAACCCCTTGGTATAAAGCTGCACCTTGCCAACCCGCATCGGTTTAAGCTGCATTTCGGTTTGCCATTCGTCGATATCGGCAAGTGTCTTGGCCTTAAGCGTTGCCAAAAACCGCTCCGACCCAAGATCGGCCAACCTTGCCTGTGCATCGCGGAATTCCTCGGATCCAAACCCTTCGGAACATTCTGATGCAATGATCAAGGTCCCGCCGGGTTTCAGGATATCCATCGGGGTGACCATGCCCTTGACCGTCTGATAATAGGTTTTATCAAGCGGATAACCAGCAGACGACGTAACCACGGTGCTGTATTTCCGGCCAACATCAATACGGGTTGCTTCTGAAATATAGCTCACAGCGGCAAGGTGGCTGGCGATGATTTCGCCAAATGTCACATGAACAAGGTCACGGTCTTCATCCAGAACGGTGTTCAGCGCATATGTCTCGCCAAGCTTGCGAACGATTTCAAGCTGCTCTTCATGCAACGGATTGCCTGCAAGATTGCATTGAACCGCCAGCGGGTCTTCCATGAAACGGGCGGAATGGAATGTGCGGATGGTTTCATGTCCGGCGACACCCGGGGCAACAACTTTGCGCCCGCCTGACCACCCGGCCATGAAATGCGGCTCAACCAACCCTGTTGCAATCCGAAGATCGGCCTCGACCAGACGTTTGTTGAGCTTGACCGGAACACCGCGGGTTGGCGTGACGCCAAGATCAATCAGATCGTCTTCGTTGCGCGCATAGTGGTTTTCAACCCGGACATTCTCCAAAACCCATGGATCACCGACAAGTTCTTCAAGCTCTTCATCCAGATTGGGACGGTGCAGCCCCGTCGCGACCAGAACACTGATCTCGCTTTGCGCGATACCTGCTGCAACCATCGTCTCGATCATCGGGCGCAGGAACAGCTTATTGGGAACGGGGCGGGTAATATCGCAAATCAGGATACAGGCACTTTTGCGATTTTTCGCCAGCTCCAAAAGCGGGGCGGCATCAACCGGATTTTCAAGGGCGTTGCGAATGGCAACCTGATTGTCAGGAAGCTTGGCAAGCTCGGCCTTCCGAATGACGGTCGTGCGCGCAGTGTCGGGCAGTTTTACCGAAATAAATCCACGGCCATAGGCAAGTTCGGGGGGGGGAATGGGGCATCGGAAGCGCCTTACTTTATCAGAATTGCACGAAAATCATTCACATTGGTCAAGGTCGGACCTGTATGTACCAAGCGATCAAGTTGATGGAAAAAAGTCCATGCGTCATTGTTCGCAAGATAGGAACCGGCATCAAGGTTCCGTTTACGCACTAAGGCGGTAAACGTGCCATCAAACCAGGCACCAGCATTGTCTTCAATGCCATCAATGCCGTCCGTGTCGCATGCAATTGCGGCAATGCGTGGTTCGTGTCCGATCGTTTCGAAAAGGGACAATAGAAATTCCGCATTTCTTCCTCCCCGTCCATTACCCTTCACCGTAACAGTGGTTTCCCCGCCCGACAGCAACACACAAGGAGACATAAATGGTTGATCGTGCATAAGGATTGAACGCACGATCCCGCCAAAAACACGAGCTGCTTCGCGCGCTTCACCTTCGATCGCGTCGCCAAGAATATAGGGCGTTATTCCTAGGCTCCGTGCTTTGTTTGCTGCGGCTTCAAGGGAGATCATCGGTGTTGCCATCATATGTACGGTGGCTGGAATGGAAGATGCAGGTGCCAAGTTTTTCAATATTGCCTGTTTCACACGGTCCGAAACGGGAATATCCAGGCTTTGCAGAATTGCAAGTGTATGTTCGGGATTGCCCGTTTCTGGAATGGTTGGACCGGACCCAATTGCAGAGGGTGCGTCACCCGGTACATCTGAAATCAGGTATGTCACCAAACGGGCAGGATGTGCCATTTCTGCAAGTCGTCCTCCCTTTATGGCGGAAAGCGATTTCCGAACTGTATTCATTTGATCAATCGGCGCTCCTGAGCGCAGCAATGCCTGATTGATATCCTGCTTTTCTTTCAGGCTAATGCCTGTTGCAGGCAAGCTTAGCAAGGCTGATGCTCCTCCAGATATCAAGCATATAACCAGATCATCCTTCGTTGCCGATGATACGAGATCAGCAATTCGGGTCGCAGCATCAACTCCGGCCTGATCGGGAACAGGGTGGGCAGCTTCGACCACTTCAATATGTCGGGTCGCCGTCGCATGCCCGTATCGGGTGACAACAAGACCGTGGCACGTATCGGGCCAGTCATCCTCGAAGGCCGCGGCCATTTTGGCCGCTGCCTTTCCGGCGCCGACAACAATTGTTTTCCCTTTGGGGGCAGGTGGGCGCAGCCGGCTGAAATTTCCGTCTGGTACGGCCGCATCCAAAGCGGAATCAAACAGGGCTTTCAGAATGTGAAAATCAGTCATAGCTGCGCCTTGTGTCCTATCCCTGGACAACGATCTGGCGTTGTTCGCCCAGCCCGTCAATGCCAAGGGAAATAACATCGCCGGGTTTCAGGAAGATGTTTGGTGTTTGACCAAGTCCAACGCCCGGAGGGGTCCCGGTCGAGATAATGTCACCTGGTTGCAGGCTCATGAACTGTGACAAGTAAGACACAAGATGGCGAACGCCATAGACCATGGTTTTCGTCGACCCGTCCTGAAAACGACGATCATTCACATCAAGCCACATGCCAAGGTTTTGCGGATCGGCAATTTCGTCACGGGTGACAAGCCATGGGCCGGTCGGACCAAAGGTGTCAGCGGACTTTCCTTTGGTCCACTGGCCTTCACGTTCTGCCTGAAAGGCTCGTTCGGAAACATCATTGATCAGGCAGTAACCAGCCACATGATCCATGGCGTTTTCTTCGGTAACATATTTGGCGGTTTTGCCGATCACGACACCCAATTCGACTTCCCAGTCGGTTTTTTCGGAATTGCGCGGAATTTCTACATTGTCATTCGGGCCGCAAATTGCCGATGTGGCCTTCATAAAAATGATCGGTTCGGGCGGGACGGTTGCGCCGGTTTCAGCGGCGTGGTCAGAATAGTTCAGGCCAATGCAAATGAACTTACCCGTGCCAGAGACACAAGCGCCCAAACGCGGATTACCCGTGACAACAGGAAGGCTTTCGAGATCAATATCCTGAAGTTTTTCAATAATGTCTGGTTGCAATGCTGCGCCATTGATGTCCTGGACATGTTGAGACAGGTCGCGAATATTATTTTGTGCGTCAAGGATGCCCGGTTTTTCCTGCCCAATCGGGCCGTAGCGTAACAGTTTCATTTTTGTCTCCAAGTGTGCGTCTATTTGAATAAAAATCAGGTTGTCCAGCCGCCATCAATGTTATGCGTCTGTCCCGTGGTAAAGCCGGCCTCGTCAGAGGCAAGATAGCAAGCGAGTGCCGCGACTTCTTCGGCCCGGCCAAGGCGCCCCATTGGTTGGCGGGCAACAAAGGCAGCGCGGGCTTCTTCGTAATTGCCTTGGGCACGCATGCGGTCCTGAAGGGAAGGGCTGTCAATCGTGCCGGGGCAGATGACATTGCACCGAATACCCTTGGCAACAAAATCCGCAGCGACAGATTTCGTCATGCCAATGACAGCTGCCTTGGTCGCACCATAGATGAACCTGTTGGGAACCCCGGAAATAGAACCGGCTACCGAAGCAATATTGACGATTGATCCGGCACCCTGATCAAGCATTCCGGGAAGGAAAGTCTTCATCATGTGGAACAACGAACGGACGTTTAACTCAAAGGAAAATTCATAATCCTTATTGCTGCATTCAAGGATGGTGCCACCGGCAACAAAACCCGCACAGTTGAACAGGACGTCGGTGCTGCCGGTCTGGCGGGAATAGTGTTCAATGGCGTCATTTGAGGTGACATCAAGGATGTCTGTCTGGATTGTTAAACCCTTATCTGCTGCTTCATGTTTTAACGAGGCAAGCGTGTCAGGGTTAATGTCAGTCGCATAGACTTTGCCGCCTTCATAGGCCATGCGCAGGGCGGTTGCCCGGCCAATGCCAGCACCTGCCGCAGTCACAACGCAGGTTTTCCCTTCAAGTCTTTTCATTTTATGTCCTTTTTGATTTTGCTCCGGGCAACATATGGCGAGCCTGTACACTGTTCAGATGAACAGGGAGCGTTGATTTTCGGCGGTTTTCAGGTGTCGTTTGCGTCTTTGAGTTTTGCCCAATCAAAGGAAACACCAGTGCCCGGTGTGTTCGGTGCAATTGCCATATTGTTTTCAACAACCAGTGGCCGCATGGTGTATTGATCAATCGGGAAACTGTGCACTTCGATCAGCCCGGCATTTGATTGTGCACCAACCAGACTGACATGGAGCTCTTGCATGCCATGTGAACACACCGGAATGTTGTATTTGTGTGCTTCCTTGGCGACGCGTAGAAAACCTGTTATCCCGCCACAGTTCGACGCATCAGGTTGAATAAATGACAGGTTAGCCTGATCAAACGCATATCCAAATTCATGCATGGTATGAAGGTTCTCACCCATTGCCAATGGAATGTCGGTTTCGCGGGCAATCTGAGCATATCCTGCATAATCATCGGGAATAATCGGTTCTTCAAACCAGAGCAGGTCAAAAGCGCTGAATTGATTTGCGGCAACAATTGCCTGATCAATGTCATAGGCATAGTTGGCATCAACCATGAAAGATGTTTCCGGGCCAATCAGTTCTCGAACTGCTTTTATACGTTCAATGTCTTTGGCAAGGTCTTCGCGACCGACCTTGATTTTGACCCCATTAAACCCGCGCTTCAGATATCCTTCAACCGTCAACAGAAGCTTGTCTATTGAGAAGTTGAGATCAATGCCACCGCAATAAGCCTTCGATTTATTCGATATTCCTCCGGCCATTTTCCACAATGGGGTTTGCGTGATCATTCCACGCAAGTCCCACAATGCGATATCAATTGCCGAAATGGCAAAGGACGCAATGCCTCCTCTGGCCACGTAATGCATGTGCCACTGCATCTCATCGAACAGGTGGTCAATATCGGTTGCGTCCCGACCGATCAGGAAATCTGCAAGATCATTTTCGATCATTGCCTTGATGGCATGACCACCACGCCCGCCGGTATAGGTATAGCCTGTTCCAGATGCACCATTGTTGAGTTCGATCGTGACTGTCACCAGTTCGAAATGTGTGTGATCACCATGTTTTGCATCAGTCAGCACCTCAGCCAGCGGAATTTTGAATAATTGCGCTTTCACGGTGCGAATTATTGAAGATTTATTTGTCATTGTGGATGTCTGCCAGGTTGCAGTGTGATCGGGGACAGTGAGAACGAATTATTGTTTTGGATGTCAGTTTCTGCGCGGGGAAAGATTGACTTTGGCTGTCATTCGGGCCTGTAGCAGGATCACGACAAACAGAAACGCCCCACGAATGACGGATTGCCAATGAGCACTGAGGCTAATGATCCCGCGTCCATTTTCGAAATTCAGAACATTGAACAGAAGGCCGAGCAAAAGGGCACCAGCAATGGTTGCGGGAACGGATCCCATGCCGCCGGTCAAAAGTGTTCCACCGACAACCACGGACGCAATTGCGGATAGTTCCCATCCGAGCCCTTCCAGAGGTTGCCCTGCGCCAAAACCTGAGGCAAGGAATACGCCGGCAAGGCCAGCACAACCACCACTGAAAATATAGACAATACATTCCGTGCGTTTAACGCTCAGTCCCATCAAGTGGGAGGCTTCCTGACCGCCGCCAATGGCCAATACTGTCCGGCCCAATGACGTGTGTTCAAGGACTATCCATGCGATAATTGCGATGATTGCAACGATAAGAATGGTCCATGGGATGATGTCGAATAATTTCCCCATGCCAAGTGCGGTAAAGTTGCTTTCCCATGAAATGGAGACGGTTTGCGCATCAGAAATCACCAATGCGGCTCCCTTCGCTCCAAGCATTGATGCCAGTGTTGCGATAAACGGAGGAATACGCATTGCGACAATCATAAAGGCGTTGATTGTGCCAATCGCCATTCCGGCAAGTATCCCGCCGGGAAGCGCGTATTCAAGGCCATGTTCACTTAGGAATGCGGCAATAACGCTGGAAAAAGCTGCGACAGAACCGACAGAGAGATCAATACCGCCGGTCATAATGACAAAGCACATGCCCAAAGCGATGATGATGAACATCGAATTGTAGTTCAGAAATGAAACGATGTTATAGGCGCTGCCAAAATTGTCATACCGTAACAGGGCAAATGCAATCAGGATAATCAAGGCAGCCCAGATGCCCATGGCCTGTGTTGAGCTTGATGTGCCCAGAAGACGCCGCAGGTCAAATGTTTGTGGGTCAAATTGCATTGGCTTATTCCTTTCGGCTTTGCTGGATATAGACCGCAGCGACGATAATCATAGATTTCGCAATCAAGGCGACTTCATCAGCCACGCCATTTGCCAACAAAGTGTATTTCACCAACTGGATGATCATTGCGCCGAGCACGGCACCAAAAATCGGGGCTCTGCCACCGGAAAGAACTGCGCCGCCAACAACGGCTGCTGCGATCGCATCAAGTTCCATCAGATTGCCAATACGTGCAGCATCGGAAGCCGAATTGATGGCAACAACAATCAGACCGGCAATGCCGGCAAGGCCGCTACAGATTACATAGGCGGTGATTTTGACCTTGCGCACCGGCGCTCCGGCAAGGTGAGCCGATTGCTCGTTCCCCCCAATGGCAAGCAGATATCGGCCGAACAGGGTTTTGCCCACGACCCATGCGATGACTGCGGCGATGGCAAGGGCAAGCCAGCCTTGAAATGGGAAACCGAGAAGTTTGCCCGTTCCCAGAAGGCTGAAACTTGGCATGTTGAAGGTTTGGAGCTGTCCATTCGTCATGACCATGGCAATGCCACGACCGGAAATGAACAGGATCAAGGTTGCAATGATCGGTTGAACTTTGAGCACGCAGACCAGCGCACCATTAAACAGGCCGCATAAAGTTGCCATCAGGATGGGAACTAAAATCGACAGGATCAGTCCGATTATCGGATATTCTATCCCAAACTGAGACTGGAAGATGATCGGGGCAAGTGCGCCTGCAACAGCCATGACGGCCCCTACTGACAAGTCAATGCCACCTGTTGCAATTACAAGGCTCATCCCAACCGCAACAATTGCAATTGTTGCGACCTGTGAAATGTTCACAAACAGTGTCTGCATTTGCAAGAAGTTGGGGGTGACAGCAATGTTAAACGCCAAAATGATCAACAATGCGACAAGGCCGCCATGTTTACGGAAGCTGAATTTCGGGATGATCAGTCCCCGGACGGTTTGCTTTGTTGCTGCCGCGACATTTGTGTCAGACATGAACATTCTCCTGACGAGTAACGGCTTGTTGTTCTGGCGTGTGATGGTGTGCAATTGCACGCACAAGACTGTCTTCAGTGATGCCGGGGTTTTTTAGTTCGGAAACACTTATGCCGTCCTGAAGCACGACGATCCGGTCAGCGCCTTCGACAAGTTCTTCGAACTCGGAGGAAATCAGCAATACAGCAAGGCCTTTGTCGACATATCTGCGAATGATGGACTGAATTTCCAGTTTGGCGCCAACATCGACGCCACGGGTTGGTTCATCCAAAATCAGCAAAGAAGGATTGGTGACAAGCCAGCGGGCCAGAAGAACCTTTTGTTGATTGCCGCCTGACAGTTCCCTGATCGGTTGATCCATATGCGCTGTTTTGATCCCCAGCGCTGATATGAAGGATGCGACAAGGTCTTTTTCGCGGGCGTGGTTAATATGACCAAATCGGCTAAGGTGCGGCAAAAGTGCGAGTGTCAGATTCTCACGTACTGACATGTCGGGGATGATCCCTTCTGACTTACGGTCTTCGCTCAGGAAGCCGATTCCTGCGGCAATTGCCTGTTTGGGTGTGGTGGGTTGGGGGACACCTTTTGCCAGATGAATGGCGCCACGTGTTAATGCGTCTACGCCAAAAATGGCGCGTGCGGCTTCGGTGCGTCCCGACCCAAGAAGTCCGCCCAGGCCGACAATTTCACCCCGATGGATTTTGAGGTCGAGTTTGCGAAGCAAGCGTTTGGTTGCAACATTTTCAGTCTTGAGAATGATATCGCCCGTTTTGGCTTCTCCCTTGGCGAATTCGGTCATGCCTGCAGATTCAATGTCATCCGCATTCCGCCCAAGCATGTTTGCAATCAAATCAAGTTTGTTGGTGTCTTTGATGGCAACGTTTTTAACTGTTTGCCCGTCCCGCATGATTGTGACGCGGTCACATATTTTGAACAGCTCATCAAGGAAGTGACTTACATAAAGGACCGATACGCCAGATTCTTTTAAGGATTTTACGACCGAAAATAATACGGCGGCCTCATTATCATCCAGCGAGGATGTCGGTTCATCCATAATAACAAGTTTGGCATTGAGCGACACGGCCCGTGCTATGGCCACAAGTTGCTGAATGGCGGTTGAGTAATTTCCAAGCGGTGCTTTTACATCAATATCAATGTTGAAACGTGCCAGAATTTCTTGTGACCGACGGTGTGCTTCTTTCCAGTTTATAAGCCCGCCAATACGCCGTGGTTCGTAGCCAAGAACAATGTTCTCGGTGACACTGCGCAATGGCACCAAAGTAAGTTCCTGATAAATTGTGCTGATACCGCTTGTTTGGGCTTCACGCGGGTTGGAAATGCTTGATGCTTCGCCATTGAAATTTATCGTGCCACTGCCGCGCCGATAAACACCCGTCAAAATTTTGATCAGGGTCGACTTTCCGGCACCATTTTGCCCGATCAGTGCATGGACTTCTCCATGACCTATTTCAAGTTCGGCACCACGTAAGGCTGATACGCCTCCGAATGCCTTGTTGATGTCGTGCATCTTTAAAAGTGAGGAATGCATTATACTACCTTTTCCGAGAAAAAAGGTCGGGAAAGCCGGGGGTGCAAATATGCACCCCCGACATGCTCAGATCATTGAAGGGCGAACTGTCGGTCAGGGAGAGAAACCTAGTAGGCTTCGTCAATGAACTGGGCAGCATTTTCCTTGGTGAAGATGCGATCTTTAACCTGTACCCAAGGTTCGATTTTGTCGCCATCCGCATAACGCTGCATCACGTCGCAGGCCAGTGGGCCAAAGAATGGGCTGGATTCAACCGTCACACCCATTTTGCCATCAATAATGGCCTGAAGGGCATCGCGCGTTCCGTCAATTGAAACGATCAGAACGTCCTCGCCTGGTTTGCGTCCGGCAAGTTCCAGTGCCTGGATTGCGCCGATTGCCATTTCATCGTTATGGGCATAGACGATGTTTACATCCGGATGCGCCTGTAGCAGCGTTTCCATGACCTGACGTCCCAAATCGCGGGCAAAATCGCCGCTTTGCGATGCGACGATGGTCATGTTGTCGTGTTTGGCCATGACATCGTCAAAGCCCTTTTTGCGATCATTGGCCGGGGAAGAGCCTGTGGTTCCTTCAAGTTCAACAATAACGCCTTTGTCGCCTTTGAAGTTTTCCAGCGTCCATTCGGCGGCACGTCGGCCCTGTTCAATGAAGTCGGACCCCATAAAGGCAACGAAATGTTCGCCCGCTTTTGCGACATTCTTGTCAACACTGCGGTCCACGAGGAATGTCGGAATGCCAGCAGAACGGGCGCGCATAACCGCAGCAATCAACGGTTTTTCTTCTCGTGGCGGCAGGAACAGAACGTCAATGCCTTGCGCAATCATGCTGTCGACATCGGAGACCTGTTTGGCAGCAGAGCCTGCTGCATCTGTCGTGATAAGATCCCAGTTACAGGTCTCGGCGGTGTCCTTGAAGCTTTTGGTCTCGGCAATACGCCAGGGGTTGTTACTTTCCATCTGGGCGAAGCCGACCTTGTACTGGTCTTTCTTTTCAAGGGTTGGCAGGCTTTGCGCGGATGCCATGCCAATGGCTGTTACCGAAAGACCTGCGGCAAGCACAAGAGTCGATGTAAGTGTCGTCAAACGTTTCATGGTAGTCCTCCCGATTATTGCGACCATTTTTTGAGCGGTCGCGTTATGTTTGGCCCCATCAGGACCAGTTGACGTACATGGACTTTTTACGAAGATAACCGTCGAAGCCGTATTTCCCGTCTTCGCCGCCAAGACCGGAATGGCCCCAGCCGGTATGAAAGCCCTGCACAAGTTCACCGCAGGTGCGGTTGACGTAAATTTCGCCGAAGTTAAGTTCCGTCGACAGCGACATGACACGACGGAAGTTCTGGGTATAAACGTAAGCGGAAAGGCCAAAGGGCGTGTCATTGGCCATGGTCATGACCTGATCAAATGTGTCGAATTCCGCAATCGGAACGACGGGACCAAATATTTCCTGTTCGATCAGCGCGGATGTTTGATCGGGGACACGCAAGACACTTGGGGCATACCAGTGGCCTTTGGCATAGTTGCCGTCATTAAGGGGGCCGCCTTTCAAAAGGAACTCGGCGCCATGGGTAACGGCGTCAGCGACGATTTGTTCTATCTTTTCAATTTCACCACCGCTGACTTTTGGTCCTAGATCCGGGTTTTCTAGCGGCTGTCCGATTGTCAGTTGCTTTGCTTGGGTGATGAACTTCTCGGTGAATTCGTCTGCAATGTTCTTTTGCAGATACATTCGTTCATTACAGGTGCATATCTGTCCGCAATTTGTGAAGCGTGCCGTGATGGCGCTTTTGACGGCGGCATCGATATCGGCATCCTCCATCACAATGAACGGAGCTTTCCCACCCAGCTCAAGACGCAAAACCTTGATCTGATCAGCGCCAGAAGCATAAATTTCCCGTCCGGCGCGATTGCTGCCTGTCATCGTAACGAGATTTGAAACCGGACTGTTGACCAAAGCCTCGCCGACGGTTCGTCCGGCGCCGGTTACAACGTTAAAAACGCCATCTGGTATGCCGACTTTATGGGCCAATCTGGCGAGTTCGAGCCCGGAAACAGGGGTGAATTCATGTGCCTTCAATACAAAGCTGTTGCCAGCAATCAATGCCGGGCCAAGCTTACGTGTGGCAAGGGCAGCCGGATAGTTCCAGGCCGTTAGGCCGACTACGACGCCATAAGGGAGACGTCTAATCCATATCTCCTCCTTGGGAGAGTCGGATGGCATGATGTCGCCTTCAATACGGCGGGCATTTTCTGCAGCATATCTTAAGAAGGAGCTGCATGCGCCCACTTCGCCGTAGGCTTGATCAAGAGGTTTTCCCTGTTCTGCGACGATGATGTTTGCCATGCGTTCACGGTTTTCATCAATCGCATCAGCAAGTTTGAAAACAAGTTTCCCCCGTTCAATACTGGGTAGTTTTGCCCATGCTACTTGCGCGATTTTTGCTGTTTCTAATGCATCAAGTGCATCTTGTGCTGTTCCATTGGGTATTGTTGCAAATACCGTTTCTGTAGCCGGGTTTTCCACCTCAATGACATCGGTGCTGTGTCCGGACGTCCATGCGCCATTGATGAACATCGAATAGTGATCAACACCGTCGATGGTTCGAACAAACTGGCTCATTCTTCCTCCTGGATCATTTGTTTTATTTGGTATGACCAAAATATGTAAAAAATCACAAATCAGTCAATATTTTTCTCAAAAATCTGTATTTTTGTTGTTTTAGAATTACTAAACAGCATTTTTGGTCGTATAAAAATTCTCGGATGAAACAGGAATCAGGCGTCAAGCCATGAATGGATCATCTGAAGAGGGCTGGCTGGATGTGGTTGGTGGGGGGGGGGCGGAGAACGTTTTAAGATATGAGCACCTTCCTGATACGCACACTTAGCAGAAGCATATCCGTCAAAATTATTAGGCAAAATCGGTTCTAACGAGGGGCGCTCTATGAGTGACAGATTTGATTGTATTGTTATCGGTGGTGGTTCTGCGGGTTCTGTGGTCGCCGCACGACTGGCGGCAGATGGTGGCGCCCGGGTCCTGATTCTAGAGGCAGGTTATTCGCACCGTCATCCTTTGCTTGATATGCCGCCGGGTATTTTTAAGATGATCAAGGGCAGTAAATACATGCGCTACCATATGACCTCCTCGCAGGAGCATCTTGATGGTCGTTCGCATGAGATTCCTCAGGGTAATGTGCTGGGCGGAGGATCATCGGTTAATGCGCAAGTCTATATCCGAGGGCGACCGTCGGATTACGACCACTGGCATGATATGTTGCGCGGCAACAACCAGTCCGCAGGGTGGGCGTGGAAAGATGTTTTGCCGCATTTTCGGCGCATGGCGGGTAATAATCGACTGAATAATGAACTGCACCAGCCAGATGGGCCGATGTTGGTTTCGGACCCCGGGCATATCAATGAAATGTCGCGCTGGTTCGTACAGGCGGTTCAAGCTCTTGGGGAGCCGTACAATCCGGACTTCAACGGCGCAACTCAGCGTGGGTGTGGGTTCTATCAGTTCATGAACCGCAATGGGCGACGTTCCAGTGCGGCTTATGCTTATTTGGAACCACAAAAGAACAACCCGAATCTGGAAATACGTTTGCAGGCAGAAGTGCAACGCATCGTAATCAAGAATGGTCGTGCGACAGGGGTGGTATATCGGGATAAGAGTGGCCGGTATCATGAAGTGCATGCGACGGACGAAGTGATTGTTGCTGCAGGTGCCTTGATCACGCCAAAGATATTGATGCTGTCGGGAATTGGTCCGGCAGATCAACTTTCACAGCATGGAATTGAATGCGTTCATGATCTTGCTGGCGTTGGGGAAAACCTTATTGACCACCCGGAAGTGCCGATTATTGCAACGGCCAATGGTCCGTATGGGTATTTCGGTCAGGGGGATGGTTGGCGTATGTTGCGTAACGGTTTGCAGTTTAAGTTGTTCGGAACAGGACCGGTAACATCAGCGGGCGTGGAGGCAGGAGCCTTTGTCAATCCACTTGATCCGAATGGTGAACCAACAATTCAGGCATTTTGTGTTCCGATTGTCTATCTGGATCGGGAATTGGCAGAGCATGTTAAGGATACGCACGGGCTTACGGTGACAACCGTTGTTGTCAAACCGGTTTCGCGCGGAACCGTCCGGTTGCGGTCGGCTGACCCAGATGAAATGCCAATTGTGTCGCCAAACCTTTTAAAGGACCCGCGGGATATGGAGGCAATGGTTGCCGGGCAGAGATTTTTCATTGAAGCCTTTGAAAAGAGCCCGTTAAAGGAAAAGGTGGATCGCTTTGTCGCACCTGACCCAAAAGATCTGAGCGATAAGGCACTGATCGCGCATTGCAAAAGATTTGTGAAAACCAATTATCATCCGGCCGGGACGTGTCGCATGGGGGCTGATGGGGATGGCATGGCTGTGCTTGATGCCCGGATGCGTCTTCGCGGGGCCGAAAACATACGCGTTTGTGATATGTCCGCCGTTCCGAACATCAATGCGGGAAATACGAATTCTGTCGCAATGATGCTAGGGGATCGCTGCGCAGATTTTATTATGGGACGTATATAAGGCTGCTGGGCAGCAAAGTGCCCATCCCGGATTGGGATGAATTTGTTGTCTAGCCCTGTTCTTCCGGCTCGAAGGTAACCCGGACATATTCCCATGCCGCGCGCAAATGTCGGGTAAGTGCCTCGTCCGCAGCTTGCGCATCACGTTCGAAAATGGCTTCGGCAATGGCTTGATGACTTCTGAAGTTTACAAGGTTGCGTTCCTGAGAGCGGGGCATTCTACGCCAGTGCGGGGCAAGCCAAGACAAATAAGCCTGATGGATGGCTGGAAATATCGGATTTCTTGGTACTTCATAAAGAACCCCGTGAAACGCGACGTCTGTTTCATAGAAAAGCGTTGAGTCATCAATTGCCTTTTCATTGGCAAGAAGTGCGCTTTTGAGTCTGCGGATATCTGCCGTTTGCGCATTTAGTGCTGCTTCGCGAACCAAAGAGCGTTCCATGAAAACACGCGTATCATAAAGGTTCTTTACGCCGTGATTCTCCGACAGAAGGTGTCCAACAATGCTGTCGGCATTCCGAATGATGGTTTCATATCCGGGTTTCAGCACAATCGGTCTAAAACGCGGTCGGTTTTCGACCAGTCCGCGGTTGGATAGTGCTGTGATTGCTTCTCGTACCACCGTCCGGCTGGTGCCAAATTGGGTCATAAGGTCGCGTTCTGCCGGCAGCGGACTGCGATCTGGCAGTGCTCCGGAAACAATTTTTTGTTCGAGATGGCGCACGATCTCATCTGCTGCCCGACCGGTTCGTATTGTGTCCGTGACAGTTTCATTAGCCAGTTGTTCGGATGAAATCAGCTTGTCGGGTAAGCGGCTTGTCATACGGGTCCCATTTCATGCGGTGGCGATCACTGCCAAATATTATCCGGATCAAACGGCTGGATAAACTCAGCGGGAACCTACACAAATGGGGTAGGTTCTGGAAGGTTTTTTACGTTGGGTAGAAAAAACCGTTGACCTTTTTGTGTTGAAATTATTAACTGCCTTAAAGTTTGGTCATACCAAAATGATGATACAAAACTTAGTTTTCGGCAAGTCTGACGTTGGGAAATGTCAGGTAAACCTGAGAATTCATAACAAAAGAGCCGAAAAGGCCGGGAGTTTCCTAACCTGTTTCTATGCCAAACGTCGTTTTGGTCAGATCAGGTGGGGTTTTTGATCAATCCTCAGGGAGGAAATAATGAGTTTCAAATTGAACAAGATCCTGGGTGCTGCCTTTGGCGGATTTCTGGCATCAGGTGCTGTATCGGTCAGCGCACAGGAAGTTTTGAACTTCGCCCATGTATACGAAGTTGCTACGCCATACCATGAAGCGGCACTACGTGCTGCCAAGGCCTTGGAAGAACGTACAGACGGTCGCTACGAGATAAAAGTATTCCCAGCCTCTTCGCTTGGTAAGGAAGTTGCTATTAACGAAGGGCTTTCTCTCGGGACTGTCGATATCATTTATACGGGGGTTGGTTTTGCATCCCGTAACTATGGACCAATTGCGATTTCGGATTTCCCATTCACGCTACGTGGTTACAAGCACTGGGAAGCTTATCGCAGCAGCGATTTGTTTGCTGAGCTGTCCGAAGGGTATAAGGGCGCTTCTGGAAATGAAATTCTGGCACTTACCTATTATGGGGCGCGTCAGGTAACGTCGAACAAACCAATTCTCAAGCCTGAAGACATGAAGGGGCTGAAAATCCGGGTGCCAAATGCGCCAGCTTATGTCTTGTTCCCCAAGGAAACAGGAGCGAACCCGACTCCACTTGCGTTTTCTGAAGTCTATCTGGCATTGCAGCAGGGGGTTGTTGACGCACAAGAAAACCCATTGCCGACAATTAAATTCAAGAAGTTCTATGAAGTTCAGTCACATATCAATCTGACAGCGCACCTTGTTAATTCACTGGTGACGGTTGTGTCTGGCTCGCGCATGGCGGCAATGAGTGAGGAAGACCGCTCAACGCTCAAAGAAGTTCTTCAAGAATCGGCCGAATGGGCATCTGGTGAAATTCTTCATGCAGAGAACACCTTGGTTGAATGGTTCCGTGAGCAAGGAGTTACGGTGAATGAAGTTGACCGGCAGCCTTTCATGGACGCGGTTCAGCCTGCTTTGCTAAGCAGCGATATGCCATGGGAACCTGACGTTTACAAACGTATGCAGGCAATCCTGGACGCCAATTAATCCAAATTTTGACGCTATTTCAGTTCCCGGTTTCGACCGGGAACTGTTTCGTCACGCGGCGTATGGGAGAAGAAATTGGTGTATTCTGAAGACAGTCATGATGGAGAAACCAGTCGGCCAGAAGAAAGCGCTGACATGGTTTCAGGTGCCGAAAAAGTCGATCTTTCAGATGTCCAACCGGTTGATTGGCCAGTTTTGGCGATCTTCTGGGGGCTTTTTCTGATCGTTTTTTTGCAGTTTTTCACGCGATATTTTTTGAACAATTCACTGGGGTGGACTGAGGAAATTGCGCGTTATCTTCTGATACTACTTTGCTTTGTCGGGTCTGTGACATGTATGCGGCGTGGGTCCCATATTTTTCTGCAGTTCTTCTATCGCTGTCTTTCGGCAGCGAATGTCAAAATATTGGCGATTGCCATTGAGGTCGTTGTTCTTGCTTTTTGTGTTTATGCAGGTTGGCTGACGACTGAGTTGGCGCAACGAACGCATTCTCAGAAAATGGTTTCAATCGACCTTCCGAAAAGCATTATCTATTGGACAGTGGCGGTTTCGTTCTTTGCTATGGCATTGATGTCTATGCGAAACATTTTGAAGTATTTGCACCAGAGCGGGCAGGAAATCTCGCATACCAAACTGGAAGCCGGAACTGAGGCGGAAATCTAAAATGGGTTTGATTTTGATGTTTGTGATGCTGGCTGTGATGCTCACAGTTGGCGTTCCTGTGGCGTTTGCCCTTGCTGCATCTTCTTTGGCTTATATTCTGGTTGAAGGTGTGCCAAGTGTTGTGCTGGCACATAATATGATTAACGGCGTTGATAGCTTCCCGCTTTTGGCGATTCCGTTCTTCATCCTTGCCGGTCATTTGATGAACACGGCAGGTATTACCAATAAGATATTTGCTTTTGCTCGGGCATTGGTTGGCTGGATGCATGGCGGGCTTGGGCATGTCAATGTCGGGGCCAGCGTGTTATTTGCCGGTATGTCAGGTGCAGCTGTTGCTGATGCAGGTGGTCTGGGAACGATTGAAATTAAGGCGATGCGTGATGCAGGATATGACACGGATTTCTCGGTTGGGGTAACGGCAGCGTCCTCTACGATCGGGCCGATCATTCCGCCTTCTTTACCGCTTGTGATTTATGGCGTGATGGCGTCGGTTTCAATCGGTGAGCTGTTTACAGCAGGTATTGTCCCCGGACTTCTGATGGCCGTCGCCCTTATGGTGATGGTTGCGTGGTACGCCCGACGACGCAATTACCCGCGTGACGCCCGGTTTGAATTCTCCCGTCTCTGGGTCACGCTTCGTGCGGCGGTTTTGCCACTCTTCACACCAGCAATTATTATTGGCGGAATTGTAACCGGGGCTTTTACCCCCACTGAATCCGCTGTAGCTGCAGTTGCATACGCGTTGTTCCTTGGTGTCGTGGTGTATCGGACGTTAACTTGGCGTTCTTTGGCACGCGTATCGATGGATACGGTTCAGACATCGGCTTCGATCTTAATGATTGTAGCATCGGCTGCGATATTTGCATGGATATTGACTGCCGCGCAGGTGGCAAACAATCTGAGCGAGTATCTGCTGGCATTCACGGACAACAAGTTTCTGATCCTTGCGATTATTTCCGTCGTGGTCCTTGTGGTTGGGCTCTTTATGGAAACCATCGCAGCCATCACAATTCTTGTTCCGGTGCTTTTACCTGTGGCGTTGGCCGTTGGAATTGACCCTGTTCACCTTGGTATTGTCTTGATCATGAACCTGATGCTTGGGCTGCTGACTCCGCCAGTTGGTATGGTGTTGTATGTCTTGTCGCAGGTGTCAGGGGTAAAGTTCGAACGCTGCGTTTCTGCAACCATGCCTTTCCTTGTGCCGCTGGTTATTGTTTTGATGATCATCACGTTTATCCCAAGTTTTGCTTTGTGGTTGCCCAATATGCTGTACCGCTGATTCTATTGGATGGTGTCGCTTACGACGAGTGAGCGACACTGTCGCCTTTCGCCATCAGACATCTGTGATTGCGGTGCGACAAGCCGGGACGTTGTGGCAAAAAGGGCTGATAAATGATGGTTTTTCGATGCAATCTGGCTGCTATTTGTGTGTAGGGGCATTTACAATTATGAATGCTTTAAACGTTCGAAAGGCCATGGTTTTCAAGTATTTCAACCAACATCGTTCCGCTTTTCAGGCGATGTTGACGGTGCAGGTCGCGTGCGGCATCGGGATTACCATTTGCGATGGCTGCAACAACTGCACGGTGGTCGTCATTTGATCCGGTTGGTTTGGGGCGAAGTCGAAGTGTCAGAAGGCGTACGCGATGCGATTGATCCCAAAATGTATTGACCATATTGCTCAGGCGGCGGTTGCCACAAAATTCCACCAGCAAAAGATGGAAACGTTCGTCAGCATTTGCCCATCCGGTCAGATCATCATTGGCAAGTGCGTGGTCCATTTCATCAACGGCATCGTTTAATTCAGCCAGCTGTTCGGGAGAAAGGCCGCGCCGTGCGACAAGTTCTGCTGCTTGGGCTTCCAGGGCGGTTAGGATGTCGTAAATTTCAATCATGTCATCCTTTGACACTGGCAACACGCGCATGCCATGACGCGGGCGAACTTCAACCATGCCTTCGTTCGACAGCCGGATAAGGGCCTCGCGAATGGGTGTTCGGCTCATATCAAGAAGCTCGGCCAACTCACTTTCCAGCATGATGGTGCCTGATGGCATATCGTTTTCAAGAATGCGTCTTTTGATTTCCCGATATGCACGGTCTGGCAGCGCAAGTTTTACTTTTGCATCCGGGTTGCGTGCAGCCTGAACGGTTTCCGATGACATGTTCTTACTTTCAAATGACCTTCGAATAATCGACGTGGATCGTGCGGCTTTCTTCTGCTGCTTGGTAGATTGCCTGTTCGACAACGAGATTACGCAGATATTCCCGGCCAGTATTCATCAAGGGGCCATTGCCCAAAAGAGAATCTATCACGTGGCGTTGCAGGCGATAAACACAGTCGCCGCCAAAATCAATGTTGTTCCACAGATATGGAAGCTTTTCAGCGTTGTTTTCACCATGCGAACGCATGGTAATTTCAGCATCACCATCAAGGGATAATGTGCCAGCCGATCCTTCAATAACCATCTCGCCCATGGTCAGACGACGATTTTGTGCGCGATGGTCTGCGAGACGATTAGCGTCAAGAACGGCGAGCAGGCCGCTTTGGAACTCCATGGTGATCAGGCCGGAATCCTCGCCTGCAATAGCAGGGTTTAGCCGGCGCAAAACAGCATTAACAGCAGTGATTTCGCCAAACAGATACCGGAATGTATCAATCCAGTGAACGCCGGTTTCATGTACCAGAAAGCGCGCCATCTTTTGGAAATAGGGTTGTCTTGCAAGATAGGCATCTGGACCCTGACCGTCGCCGGGGCGCAGGCGGAAGTTCGCCTGATACAGTTCGCCAAGGTTTCCATCGCAGATTTCGTCAGCCAGTTTTGCATACCAAGGCTGGAACCGGAAGTTTTCATGAATTGCCAACATGATTCCGGCTTTCTCGGCGATTTCAACAGCATCACACGCATCGGCAAGGTTTTCGCAGAATGGTTTTTGGCAAATGACATTGATACCACGTCTGGCAGCTTCGCGGATGTAGGCAAGATGTGTCGAGGGCGGAGTAATGATGTCGACAATGTCGGGTTTAACGGTGTCGAGCATGTCGCAATAGTCGCCAAACACATGTGGGACCGCAAATTCGTCGGCGATTTCTTGTGCGCCTTCAATCGTTCTGTTGCAAACAGCAACAACTTTGGCATCTTCAATTCTGTTCCAGGCCGCATACTGGAACCGGCTGAAATAGCCGGTTCCAACCGCAGCAATGCGGATTGTCGTCATAGTGCTTCCTGTTCCTTTAGCCTGCGCTGTGACGTGCAGGGTCAAGTTCCTTCAGCGCATGCATGACAGCACGCGATACTTCAGTTGTGCCGGCTTTGCCACCGAGTTCGCCGGTGACAAGATCACCATTGGCAAATGCGGCATCGACGGCTGTGCGAACCATAGCTCCGGCTTTTTCGGCCTCCGGGCAGCCATGTTTATCACCCAGCCATTCGAGCATCATTGCACCGGACAGGAACATCGCGGTCGGGTTTGCCAGTTTCTTGCCAGCAATGTCAGGTGCGGATCCGTGGCACGGCTGGAACACGGCATGTTCATCGCCAATGTCAGCCGACGGGGCAAAGCCCATGCCACCAATCAAGCCCGCGCCAAGGTCCGAGAGGATGTCGCCAAACATGTTTTCGGTCACCAGTACATCAAGGTCCCAAGGGCGACGCACCATGTTAAGGGCGGCAGCATCAACATACATGTGATCGGTGGCAACGTCAGTATTCAGTGCTGCCCGCTCGTCAAAGACCTTGCGGAAGAATGCAAATGATTTGAAAACGTTGGCTTTATCGACACAGGTGACGACGCCTGAGCTCCCCTGGTTTTTACGTTTGCGGCCAAGGTTGAGCGAAAAGTCAAAAAGGCGTTCGCTGACATCACGTGTGATCAAAAGCGTATCGCGTGCTTCAGCATCATCCGTCACCGTGCCTTTGCCGTGTGAGGCAAACAAACCTTCGGTTGATTCCCGTATAATCACGAAATCGAGAGCATGCGCCTGCGGATTGTTCAGAACCGGGGCAAGACCGGGAATGGTGCGTACGGGGCGGACCCCGGCATATAGGCCGAATTCAAATCGAAGGTCGATTTGTGGCGAAATTTCCGTGCCGTCCGGATAGCGAATGTCAGGCAGGCCCATCGCGGCAAGAAGAATGGCATCTGACTTTGCAGCTTTGGCCATCGAATCTTTCGGAAGCGACTGGCCAGAGTCACGGTAATGGCCTGCGCCAGCCGGGAGCCAATCAAAGCTGGCTGAAAAACCGCCGACTTTGGAAATTGCTTCCTGAAGGATTTCGACACAAGGTGTCGTGATCTCTTCGCCAATGCCATCGCCTGGGAAAACAGCGATGTTGAAGCTGTTTGAGTTGGTCATAAAAACCTCGAATGTCTTTTTATGTTATTGGGGGGTATTTGAAGATAGTAGTGGTCGGAGCTTGGACAGTGGTGCGTCCCAATGAGCCGGTTTCACGCCACTAAAGGGGCTTTGGAACCGGGCGATCTGATCGCCAAGCAGGCAACCAAGATAAGCTGTTTTCAAGTCAGCACCGCCAAAGGCGAGGCTGGAAATATTTTTGAGTTTCTGACTGTGAGCACGATCAAGGTGTGGTCGGCCCATAGCAGCGCGCCCGAAGGCGTCTTCGACATTGTCAAGATGTTCCTGATCAACGTCTTCGATCAGGATTTCTTGTGTTCCGTCTTCTGTGACGCGGATGACGCGATTGCTGACAATGCTGGTGATCCAGATACCGCCTTCTGTATCGAAGGTCATTCCATCAGGAAATGTTCCGGCACCGAATTCGCAGACAATTTTCTTGTTTGACAGATTGCCTTTGGCATCGATGTCAAAGGAAGAAAGTTTGCGGGCGAAAGTCTCGTTGACGAACAGACGTTTGCCATCCGGGTGGACCAGACATTCATTGGTATAGCCAATATCATCGGCAACGATGCGCGCACCTATCTCGTCAATCAGGATGACGTATCCATCTGCCACATCACCACGATACGCTGCTGCGCGGGGAACCTGACGTGTGCTTACTGTAATCCACGTGCGACCTTGGGTGTCGATATGAACGTAGTTGGACGGAGGCAGTGCTGTGCCATCCAGTTCTGTCAGGACATCTTCAAGGGTTCCGTCAGGATACAGGCGGAAAAGACCACCCGTTTCAGGGCCTAGATGCGCAAGAAGAAAGGAACCTTTCTGTTCTACAGCGATGCCGTTCGGGCGCACTTCAAAGGATGAGTCCTTGGACAGAATATGATGGACAGAATGATCCGTCCCGATGATCGAGACTCCGCCATTTTTGGTCCAGTCAGCCGCAAAAAGCAGGCCGCTTTTATGCGTCAATACGCATTCAGGACGGTTGAGTCCTTGGCCTACGAATTCGATGTTGTCCAGTGAAATCATTGTTTCCTCTCTGAAAGTTCAACGTTTGACGGCTTTCATCATAAACCATTGACGTTGTATTTATTAATGTATACGTTAACACATGCATTGAGCGAATCAAGATAATTCGACATACGATCGGCGGCTCAATGCGGGATGTTTAAATAACAAAGAACTCAGTGGAGGAAACACATGAAGACTTTTGCAACTCTTTGCGTTGCGGCACTTATGGGTAGTGTCGTTGCTCAAGCACAGGCAGCGGACTATCCGGAGCGCGATATCACAGATGTCGTGACCTGGTCCGCGGGTGGCGGAACCGACGTTTCGAACCGTGTTGTGGCTGCGGAAATGGCAAAATTCTTGCCGGTACGCATTAATGTCGTGAATAAGCCGGGCGGTGTTGCGGGCTCAATCGGTATGAGTTATGCGCATTCACAGCCGGCAGATGGCTACACCCTTGTTGGTGTTGCAGACTCGAACACAACTTCTGCTGTCATGGGCGGCTGGGATCAGACCTTTAAGGAATGGTATCCGTTCCTGATCGGTGGTTCACCGGATCTGATTTCAGTAACAGCGGACTCGCCGTACAAGACCCTGACTGATCTGATTGAAGCAGCAAAAGCCAATCCGGGTTCGGTCAAGGCTTCGGCAGGTGGTTCGGGTTCGATCCACCATATCAATCTGCTTGCCTTGCAAAAAGGAACCGGTGCGAGCTTTAACTTTATCCCTTACCCGGGATCTGCCCCGGCGCAGAATGCTGCAATGACGGGTGAGGTTACCGCTGTTGTCACCTCGTTGGCGGAACAGCTTCAATTGTTGCGTGCGGGCAAAATTCGTCCGTTGGCAATGCTCGTCGAAGATGGCGTCACTGTCGAAGGTATTGGTGAAATTCCGACGGGCTTTGGTGATTATCCGGGGCTTTCTGAATATCTTCCTATTCAGCAGACCTTGGGGATCGCCATCCGTGCGGATGCGCCAGATGATGTGAAAGCTACCCTTGCAGATGCGTTCGGCAAAGCAATGGCAACCGATGCCGTCAAGAAATGGGCTGACGAGAACTTTTATGTTCTGTCGGGCAAGACAGGCGAAGAAGCGCAGAAAGAGTATCTGAAGCTTGAGTCGGTCTTCTCATGGGCGCTGCATGATCTGGGCGCTGCCAAAATTGATCCGGCGACGCTTGGTATCAGCAAACCCTGATCTAAGTATCAAGGTTCGGCACAAGAGATGAAATTGTGCTGATCATACGGAGAGGTGACCTTTCTGGGGGGTGTCACCTCTCCCATTCTCTTGGCTTTGACGACTGAATTTGGGTGCGCTGTGCGCCAAGGAACGAATATGACTGATCCGCAACTGACGAAGAAACGGCGGGCAGACTTCTTTACCAGTATCCTTCTCCTCGTGCTCTCTATCGCGATGTTGGCTGAAACGCTGACATTTCCGATGGCGGACAGTTATGGTGGAGTATCGAACGTCTGGTACGTGTCGCCGGCACTGTTTCCCTTGCTTGTATCTGGTTTGTTGATTGTGATGGCATTGATCCTGATGTCCCGTGCGATCCGTGATGGCGGTATGGCACAAGCGATTGAAGATCTGCCAAACTTTGGCCGCTTTCTGGCAAGTGAAAATCTACACCGTTTACTGGTGCTGATTGGCATCATCTCGGCATATGTCTATGCATTGGTGCCAAATATAGACTTTTGGATCGCTTCGTTTGCATTTCTGACTGTGCTGATCGCACCGTTTTATATTGATGACCCACGTATTTTACGACCGCTCTTTGGTCCGTTTGTTGTGGTGTCGATCATTGTTTTTGCAATCGGGCGCGATGCGGATGTCAACGGAACCTTGCTGGATGCATTCGTTCTGATTGGTGCGATTTTCCAGAACCTGATTGTCGCGACCATGTCCCGTACAAATCAGCTTTACTTGAAGAAATGGCGAATTTCTGTGATGTCAGCGTTCCTGACACCACTGGTTCTTGTCCCGTGTTTCAAATTCGGACTTCTGGTGCCGCTTCCGGTTGAAGGTATCGTGATTAATGCCATGGCAGACTTTGTTCGTGCGATCGGGCATTTGGGATAGGGGGCGAGGATGAATTTTTTAAATGATTTGGTCATTTTCGGTCAGACGATTTTCAGTTTGCTGAGCGACCCCTTGACTGTCGTGCTTTTGATGGGGTCAAGTTTCCTTGGGATTGTTTTTGGCGCATTGCCGGGGTTGACGGCGACACTTGGCGTTGCCTTGCTGACAACGCTTACCTATTCAATGAACCTTGAAACAGCGCTTGTGTCGCTGATTTCGATGTATGTCGGCGCGGTGTATGGTGGATCTTATCCGTCCATTTTGATCAACATTCCCGGCACGGCTGCGTCTGCAGCAACCGCGATGGATGGATACCCGATGGCGCGCCGCGGCGAAGGGGGGCGGGCACTTGGTCTGACAACAACGGCATCCTTCATCGGTACGATTATTGGCATGGTGGCGTTGGTTGCTTTTGCACCGCTGATTTCGGATGCGGCGTTGCAATTCACATCCTACGAGTTCTTCTTGCTGGCGTTCTTCGGGATCATCATCAGTGGAACACTGACCAGCAAGGACCTTGTCTATAAGGGCTGGATTGCCGGCTTGCTTGGATTGGCGCTGGCCTGCATTGGCCGTGACCGTCTACAGTTCTTCCCACGTTTTACATTCGATCAGTCGCAGCTTGATGGCGGGATTGAAGTTGTTCCGGTTCTGATCGGTGCCTTTGCATTGCCTCAGATCATCAAGACTCTGCGTGATCGCATGACTCTTGGTAAACCACAGGAAATCAAGCGGATGTTGCCGGAGTTCGGTGCCATCGTGCGGAACTTCAAAAACATTGTTCGTTCATCGATGATCGGGATCGGGATTGGTGCTGTTCCTGGAGTTGGTGAAGATATTGCCGGTTGGGTTTCTTACGGGACCGCCAAAAATTCCCACGCCCATCCTGAGAATTTCGGCAAGGGTGAGCCTGCGGGTATTATTGCCTCGGAAACCGCAAACAATGCGTGCATCGGCGGGGCCCTGATCCCGCTGGTGACGCTTGGAATTCCCGGCAGTCCGCCGGCTGTGATGTTGCTGGGGGCGTTGATGTTGCACGGTCTGACACCCGGGCCGATGATTTCAATTTCCAACCCGAACTTTTTGGTTCAATTGACAGCAATCATGGTGCTTGCATCCTTGGCGATGTGGTTGAACGGCATGTTCTTGGCCAAGCATGTGGTCAAGGTTCTGCGTGTTCCGGCATCTGTATTCCTACCGATTGTTGCTGTCATGTCAGTGATTGGTTCCTATGCGTTGGGGCTGAGCATCTTCAATCTTTATCTGATGGTGCCGGTCGGAATTGTTGCCTATCTGCTGGGCGAAATGGATTACCCGATTTCGCCGCTGGTGATTGGTGTCATTCTTGGCCCGATGGCGGATGAAAATCTGCGCCGCGCATTGTTGGTGTCTGAGGGAAGTGTTGCAGGTTTCTTTGAACGTCCGGTTGCCGTCATTCTGATTGTTGCCATTGTCTTGACCGTTCTTTCGCAGTTGCCAGCGTGGCAGCGTGCAAAAGGTAAGGTCTGGGCGAAACTGGCCCGTCGCAAATCCGAAACCATCAAAGCAGGAGAAGGCAAATGACCCTGCTTGGATGCATTGCTGATGATTTGACCGGGGCCACCGACCTTGCACTGAATCTTGTGCGCAACGGGATGAAAACCGTTCAGGTATCGGGCGTGCCCGAAGGACGTGTTGATTTTGACGGTGCCGATGCAGTTGTGATCGCCTTGAAGTCACGGACCATTCCGGTACAAAGTGCAGTCGAACAGTCACTTAACGCCTTGAGCTTTCTGAAGTCGGTCGGTGCCGAGCAGATATTTTTCAAATATTGCTCGACCTTTGATTCAACTGATCAAGGCAATATCGGACCGGTGCTTGAGGCACTTCAGTCCGCACTTGGTAGTGCCGTCACGATTGCCTGTCCGGCCTTTCCTGAAACCGGACGCAGTCTGTTTCAGGGGCATTTGTTCGTAAACGGGCGATTGCTTTCGGAATCATCATTGCGGGATCATCCGCTTACACCGATGCGTGATCCTGATCTTGTTCAGGTCTTGCAGCGCCAGTCAAAGGGAAAGGTTGGTCTGGTCCCTTGGGAGATCGTACGCACCGGCCATGCCGCTATTTCCGATGCCGTTGAAGCAGCAGCGACATCGGGCAAAACTCTTCTGATTGTTGATGCAATCGTTGACGATGATCTACGTGCGATTGGTCAGGCGATTTCCGGGCATAAGCTGGTCTCGGGTGGTTCCGGGGTGGCAATTGGCCTGCCGGAAAATTTCAGGCGGGCGGGGAAATTGCGACCCTATGATCCGACTGCCGGGTTTGACTATCCGGATGGGCAGGCCGCGATCCTTGCGGGAAGCTGTTCGACCGCAACAAGAATGCAAATCGAAACAGCGATCAAAGATGGCTTTCCGGCGTTGCAGCTTGATCCGTTCAAACTGGCAGCAGGGAGCGACGAAATTGAGCGCGCCTGTTGCTGGTTAAATGAGCAGGTCGGGCAAGCTGCATTGCCACCGTTGGTTTATTCGACCGCTTCCCCGGATCAGGTGCGCGATTTTCAGATCGAATATGGTCGTGATCGCGCCGGTGAGATCGTTGAAGAGGCGCAAAAGATTCTTGCGCGGCATTTGTTCGGTCTTGGAGTTCGGAGATTCATTGTTGCTGGTGGTGAAACATCGGGCGCGGTTGTTGAAGCATTGGGCGTGCCGATGCTTGAAATCGGACCAGAAATTGCGCCAGGTGTTCCTTGGACGCGATCAATTGGTGGTGATGAAGGCGTGGCGCTTGCATTGAAGTCGGGGAATTTTGGTGATGCTGATTTCTTCTCCAAGGCTTGGAGGATGTCAGCATGACAAATGAGAACAAACTTCGAGAACAGATTTGTCAACTTTCTGCATCTTTGTTTGAGCGCGGACTGACATTCGGTGCATCTGGCAATATCAGCGTACGCCTTGATAATGGCTGGCTGATGACCCCGACGGGCTCATCAATGGGTAATCTTGATCCGGCACGGCTTTCACGGTTGGATCGGGACGGCAACCTGATGTCGGGCGACAAGCCGACCAAGGAAGCGTTTTTGCATCAATGCATGTATGACGGTCAACCGACCGCACGCGCAGTGGTGCATTTGCATTCTTCCTATTCGGCGGCAGTAAGCTGCATGGAATGTGATTGTGCGCAGAATGTGCTGCCGCCATTGACCCCGTATTTTGTCATGCGGGTCGGTAGTTTGCCGCTTGTCCCCTATTACCCGCCAGGTGACGTCAACCTTGCAAAAGCTGTCAAAGAACTGGCAGGGGATCATCATGCCGTATTGCTGGCCAATCATGGACCGGTCGTGGCGGGTGACAGCCTTGAAAATGCGATCTATGCGACCGAGGAACTTGAAGAAACGGCAAAGCTGTTCTTGCTGTTGCAGGGACAAAAAACGCGTCCACTGACAGATGATCAGGTTGCTCACCTTAAATCAAAATTCGGAGGAAACTGATGTTCACTGTTCTGGTGCGGTTTGAAATCTGGTCGCATTCAATTTCAAAGTTCGAAGAGCTTGTTGTTAAACAGGCGAAAAACAGCCTGATGCTCGAAGCCGATTGCAGCGTCTTTGATGTTGTTCATGACGCGGCGGACCCGTCGGTTTTCTATCTTTATGAGCTTTATTCGGATCGTGGGGCCTTTGACCTGCATCTGGCATCCGACCATTTCAAACAGTTTGATCTGGATGCCCAACCAATGATCGCGCGCAAGGAAGTCTGGTTGGGATCAAAGCTGAACTAATCAAAACAAAACATCGGACAAACATGTTCGGGGGTGGAAATGCGTAATCTCAATGTTTCGTTGTCTACGAAATTTGTTCTAAGCAACCTTTTGCTGGTGCTGGTTATTGCCGTTGTTGGCGGCTTGGGTTATTGGGGGAACCGATTGTCGGGTGACCGCTATGAAAGTGCGAACGCCGCGGCATCGCTTGTGCTGAATGTGCGCAACGCGCAGTTGGCTCTTTCGGAGTATCGATTGACCGGTGACCTTGATCTTGCCAATAAGGCGTCGATCGCAGCAAAGCAGGCATTAGTGTCAGCTGGCCAAGTCAAGGCCGGGGATAAGATCAATACTGAACTTGATCGCTATAGCCAGATGATTAGCGCATTCCGCACAACGTTCGAGCAGAACCGGGCCCTGGAAACTTCCATCAGAACGGCTCTCGAAGAACGCCTTGCCGATATTTCCCGACAGACAGATGCGGCCAAAGTCCGGTTTGAAGAAAAATCGGTTCTTGCAGCCCAGGCCGAGATGGATCGAGTTACCGCGTTTGACGCCCTTTCACAGGTGAATGTGTTGGCGGAGCAGATCAACAAACTGGCGTCAACCAATCTGAAGTTCAGCTACACGTGGCAACCGGACTTGGCCGAAAGCGTACAGCAACAAAGTGCGTCCTTTCGCACCGATGTAAGTCAATTGCAGGATCAGCTTGAAACGAGCGGTAAAGACAGCCAACTGGCCAATGTTGGATCCCTGATTGATAGCTTCGATGCGTCATTTGAGAAGTTTTTTAATGACAGTGACGCCATTGCTGCCGCAGATGCCGAGATCGCCTTGCGCAAAATTGGCAGTCAGGTCAGTGCGTTGCGTGACACTCTTTCGACCGATTTTGCGACAGCAACGAAAATCAGCAGTGATACAATAGCTGCCATGGGCGATAGTCAGAGTTTTATGCGCTCGGCGGAAGAAGTTCTGCGCGAGATGCTCAAGCTCCGGTCGTTGCTGCAAAACATGGTTATGGCCTCTGACAATGAACACCTTCGGACGGCCTTCGATCAGGCGACGGCTACGCAACGACATGCTGCAAAGGTTTATGGCGACCTTGATGGTGATAAGACAAACTTTGCCAAATTTGGCAGTGATTTTGAGGAACTCAACCAAAGTCTGGAACAGCTTCTGGTCGATGAAACTGCAATTGATCAGGCGGCAACAAAAAGCGGTGAATTGCTGACGTCTTTCCGTGATCAGGTTGTTGCATCTGCTCAGCATACGGCGGGACTTGCGGGCAAGGGAATCCTTGGTGGACTTTTGGTCGGGTTTGTTCTTGCAACTATTCTGGCGTTCCTGTTGCATCGGGATGTTGTCAAACCGCTTTTGGCATTGGGACAGGATCTTAAGCGGATTGTGGCGGGTGATTTTAGTGCTACGGTTTCTGTTCAGTCACGCCGCGATGAACTTGGTCTGATTGGTCAGGATGTTGTGTCGTTGCGGGATGCTTCGAAGGACAAGAAACAACTTGAGACGGATGCCAAAAAACGTGAAGAACAAATGGCGTCAGACAAAAAACACCAGCGTGATCAGATTGTTGCCAATTTTGAAAATACAGTGGTTGCTGCACTTGCCGATACCCAGAATACCCTTGAACGGGTTGATGGGGCGGTCACTGAAATGCTTGGTGCATCAGATCAAACCGCTGGCGTTTCGGTCCGGTCACGCGAAGCAACAGAGCGGGCGACAGAAAGTGTTCAGGCGGTTGCGTCCGCGACCGAGGAAATGTCAAACACTATCAAGGAAATTTCAGCCCAGATTGAAGATTGCGTGCTTGTTTCAACCGATGTCGGCCAATCCGGTGCGGATGTTCGCAATGCCATTAATGCATTGGTTGCGGCAGGCGACAGTATTGCCGGGGCTGTTGTTTTAATTGCTGATATTGCCGCACAAACCAACCTCCTTGCGCTCAATGCGACGATTGAAGCCGCACGCGCCGGTGAAGCCGGAAAGGGGTTTGTTGTGGTTGCCAATGAGGTCAAAAACCTTGCGCAGCAATCGGCCAAAGTGACTGAAGAAATAGAAAACAGAATTCGCATCATTCAAAGCGAAACTGACCGCGCCGTGATCAGCAGCGATGCCATTGGAAGTGCGATTTCACGCCTTGAAGACATCACCTCGAATGTCAGTGCCGCGATTCAGCAACAAAATGCGGCAACGGCCGAGATCGCCAGAAGTTCGTCATCCGCAGCGACGGAAACAGCAAGTGCATTTGAAAACAGTCACTCTGCCGAGCATGTTGCAAATCAGGCCAAGGCCATTGGTGAAAATCTGCAAGAAGAAGTTCGAGCATTGACCTTGACCAACAGAACGCTGCGCGAGAAATCATCCGAATTTGTCGGCGAGTTGAAACAAGCCTGAACATTAATTCTCGCGGTCCCGGCTTTCCTGACTGGCGAGCCATGCCAGAGAGCACGTTGCGAACATAACGTGCAAACTCGACCGGCGTACTAAGTGCGCCGGTCTTCTTTTTTTGATTGGAAAGAGGACAGTGCGAGAAATGTCAGCTTTTCTGTCAATTCCGCAGCTTTTTGTCATCTTTTGTGTCAATCAGGGTCAACTTTTCTGGCAATCAGAAAGCTAAATTATTGGTTTAAAAGGAAGTCAGATGTCATCTTTTCTGGTGCCTGACAATATTCATATCATATGAGTGTTGCTGCATCGCTCTTCTATGCCCCCCGGAACACCACATCAAAACCGCGTGCCCGTTTGTCATAATTCGGGGAGGGAATTATTAATGCTCTGGCTTGTGTATGTGAATCTTTTGTAAGGTTCTTTGTATCTATCGATATTTGAGCAATTTTTCGATTGCTTCTGATGGAGCTGAAAGGTTGCGCTCTGATAGTGTTTGTTCCTGAAAATCAATAAGCTCATTTTCGGCATTGTTAGCTAATATGCCGAGTTCGGAAAATCCGTAAGTTTTGGCTGTTCCTGCAAGTTTGTGTATAGACTGGATCAGTCGATCAATTGATGCTTCATCCTGCGGGGATTCACATTGTTCCCAGTTGTCCGATATTTCCGTCAGTTTTTCAGGAATACTATTGGCATAATCATCTTGAAGCTTTTTCAGTTTTGATTTTAGGTCCGCCTTTTGAGCGTCGTTCAATAGGCTCATAGCGCCCTCATCAATTCAGGAATTGTTCCGGGCGGGCATACAAGGCTTTGGGGAAAGGTGCTGGCAATGTTAGATGCGGCTTGGCCATCAGGACATGTTTCAGGTGTTTCAACAATCACGACGCCCTTGGTCGATGCATTGACAATACCTAAGCACGTCTCAGAAGACGCACCGGACAAGATAATTGTAACTGGCCTTGCGTTAATCGCAGCAATTGCTTGGTGAAACGATGACAATTGTAATTCCGGGTTTCTCACGCCTTGGGACACACGAAATGAAAAGCTGTTTTCCCTGAGGCTTTCCAAAGCAAGTCCTGCGGATGGGAAGGCGCAGTATATATGTCCGGGTTTGATGTTCTGTCCGTCTTGCGCGACCAGAACAGGAATAGACGCCCTTTTGCCAATATAGCGAACAAACCCGTCCAGACAGGATTGTGGTACATTGGGCTGGATAATGATGGGAGGGCAAGTGTTCTCAAGTTTCCCGAATAAGTGTGGGACACTGTCGAGGCTGCCGGCCCCCATGCTCATTAGAACAAAATTATTGGCGTCTTTGTTGAGTCCGAAGCGGTTTAAGAGGGCAATGCAATCTTCCTCGGACGGTTTGGCCCGAACGTTGATTTCATCGTCGCTTGCGGGGGCGTGATGCCGCCCCCAAAACAGAATCTTTTCGAGAATTGTATTGGCAATCCCGTCTATATCGATGTCCATTAGTGAGGCTGATTTCCAGATCACATCAACCGCACCAACTTCCATGAGGCGTTCTGCAAGCGCACTACGGCGTTCTGTCAGCGAACTGAGGATAATGATCGGCACATCGTGCTTCTGTGCGATTTCTGTGGTTGCGGCAACACCGTCAAGTCCGGGCATTGAAATGTCCATGGTGACAATATCAGGCGACAGTTCTCTGACGGCATTGATTGCGTCTTCGCCATCTTCTGCTTCACCGATGATTTCGATATCAGGATGAGCATCGCACAAAGTGCGAACCGCCATCCGCATAAAGACTGAATCATCGCAAATCAAAAGCCGTATCGGACGAGATGCTGTCATATCCTCGCTGCCTGTTGTTTGTTCCACAGTGCTTTTTCTCCTGTCAGGCTCTTCTAGATCAATGGATCAATCGGATTGGACTCGACATCAATATCAATTGTTGCAGATGTTTCTGCATTCGTGGCCGATGACGTGTCACTTACCGACGCGGTCACCGTAAGATGAAGATCATCTGCTGTTTCAGGTGTGATCGTCAAACCAACAAGGTCGGCAAGTTCAAGACTATAACTTCCATCGGGGTTTAACGTACCTGAATTCAGTGTGGCACCGTTATCGACGCCGTCAATGGTTACGGACAGTTCTTCTGTCACAGCCAGATCGCTCACTGTGATTGTAAGAGGTGTCGCATTGTCTTCGATTGCGATTGACGGAATATCAATATCGATGACTGGTGTATCTACGACATTAAGAACTTCAAGATTGATTTCAGCAAGGCTGCTGTTGCTTGTGCCGCTGACAGGATCGCTGATCGTTGCGGTAATTTGCAGAACGCTACTTCCCGGTTCCAGTGCCGTAATGGTCAAATCGGTTAGTTCATCTCCGGTCAGGCTCCATGAGCCATCGGGATTGAGTTCTCCTGCGCTCAGCGTCTGATCGGAGCTCAGGCCTTCGACAGTCACTTCAAGTAATTCGTCAGGTGCAAGCACACCAACATCAATTGTAAGCGGTGACGGACTGTCCTCAACCACAATCCCCGGCAGGCCAAGGTTCAGGATCGGCGCATCAGCAACATTGAGCACCTCAAGACTGATCTCGGCAAGGCTGCTGTTGCTTGTGCCGGTGATTGGGTCATTGACCGTGGCAGTGACCTGCAAGAGACCACTTCCCGGTTCCAATGCTGTAATGGTCAAGCCTGCAAGTTCATCTCCGGTCAAGGTCCATGAACCATCCGGGTTAAGAACCCCGGCACTCAGCGTCTGATCCGAAGTCAGACCTTCAATGGTCACTTCAAGCACTTCGCCAGGTGCCAGCACACCAACATCGATGGTCAGCGGGGTTGCATTGTTTTCCAGAACAATGCCCGGCAGGCCAAGGTTCAGGATCGGTGCATCAGCAACGTTCAGTACCTCAAGGTTGATTTCTGCAAGGCTGCTGTTGCTTGTTCCCGTGATCGGATCATTGACCGTGGCAGTGACCTGCAAGACACCACTTCCCGGTTCCAATGCTGTAATGGTCAAGCCTGCAAGTTCATCTCCGGTCAAGGTCCATGAACCATCCGGGTTAAGAACCCCGGCACTCAGCGTCTGATCCGAAGTCAGACCTTCAATGGTCACTTCAAGTAATTCACCGGGTGCCAGTACACCAACATCAATGGTCAGAGGAGTTGCATTGTTTTCCAGAACAATGCCCGGCAGGCCAAGGTTCAGGATTGGCGCATCAGCAACGTTGAGTACTTCAAGATTAATCTCGGCAAGGCTGCTGTTGCTTGTGCCGGTGATTGGGTCATTGACCGTGGCAGTGACCTGCAAGAGACCACTTCCCGGTTCCAATGCTGTAATGGTCAAGCCTGCAAGTTCATCTCCGGTCAAGGTCCATGAACCATCCGGGTTAAGAACCCCGGCACTCAGCGTCTGATCCGAAGTCAGACCTTCAATGGTCACTTCAAGTAATTCACCGGGTGCGAGCACGCCAACATCAATGGTCAGCGGGGTTGATGCATCCTCCAGGACTACTCCAGGAAGCGCGACATTCAGGGTCGGTGCAGCTACTGGCAAGGCATCAAATGCAACAACTTCACCATCAAGATAAAGCTCAACGGTTTCAATGTCATCGATTTTCAAGTTAAGGGCATCAAGCGTGATGCTATGAGATGAGCCGGATTCAACATGGCTTTGCAGCGCCTGAAGAGCATCACGAACACCATCACTGTTGAGTTGATCTGATGTCAGATGCAGTTTGAGAACATCATAATTCCATCCGCCATCAACCACACCGATTTCGTCTGATGTCAGGTCAACAGTGTAGTTGAGTTCGTCATTGTCACTTTCGCCGTACAGACGATCCGGGCCTGATCCTGTCAGGGTGTCATTCCAGCTGCCGCCAGCTAGAATGTCGGTGCCTTCTCCGCCGTCAAGTGTATCCGCGCCCGATCCACCGTAAAGCGTGTCATCGCCGGTTTCTCCTTGAATAACATCGTGGCCACTATCGCCATATACCGTGTCGTCGCCGCCACCGGCCAGAACCGTATCATTTCCGCTATGGGCAAAAACAAGGTCCCCGCCATCACCCATCGCGATGTGATCGGACCACCAGGTGCCATGTGCGATATAACCCGGGGTGTTACTGATATCGATATTCAAAGTGCCATTTACCGACGTGCTGTCGCTGCCATCTGTGGCGGTTGCCGTTATGGTTAATTCACAATTATCGACACAGTTGTTTGGCATGGTAACGGTCAGGCCATCAAGCTGATCCGCGGTAAGGGTTACGGTGCCATCGGCGTTGACGGTGCCATTGTTAAATGTCGCACCATTGGGGATGTTGCCAATTGTTACCGACAGTATTTCACTGCTATCGCTTAACCCGGCATCGATATCGATGCTGATCGGATCACTACCATTTCCGCTGGCATCCGTGACGTTCAGGGTCGGTGTATCAGCGACGCCCGCAACACTGATATTCAGTGTTTCAGATGCAGAAGCCGTATCGCCCCCCTCGGTCGAGGTGGCAGAGATATCAAGATCGAACGATCCGCTGTAATCCGCCGGAGGTGTAATGGTCAAACCATTAAGTTCATCTGCGGTCAGGGTCACTGTGCCATTTGTATTAGCCGTACCCGCCGAAAGGGTCGCGCCTTCTGGAATGTTGCCGATGGTTACCGATAAAGCTTCAGCAGAACCGGCCAAAGCAGCATCAATGTCGAGGGCAATGGCCGTGTCTTCGTTCCCTGCAGCATTGCTAACATTCAAGGTGGGGGAAGAAGCGGATATCAAATCGTCGAGGTTTACTGGCACACCATCAACATGGATTTCCAAAGTTTCGATATCAACGACCTTAAGAGCCAATACATCAAGAGTGATGCTGTCATTGTCGCCGCCATCAATATGATCTTGCAGTGCCTGAAGGGCGTCTCTGACACCGCCTTCTGCCAATTGATCAGAAGTCAGATATAGCTTGAGTGTATCATTGCCTGATCCACCATCTACAACCCCGATCGGGTTGGAAGACAGATCAACGGTATAGCGGATTTCGTCGTTGTTATTCTCGCCATATAATTGATCTGAGGCGGAACCGGTTAGAAGGTCATTTGATTGTCCCCCGAAAAGGATATCATTGCCTTCTCCCCCATCAAGCGTGTCTTTTCCGTGCCCGCCAAAGAGGGTGTCATTGCCTGTACCACCCTCCAGAATGTCGGTGCCATTCTCACCAAAGATTGTGTCGTCCCCAGCCCCGGAGTTAACAGTATCGGGGGCATTTCCGGCATAGATTATATCGTCGCCGGAACCCGTGTTGATGATATCTGGTTTGTTACTGCCAGTGACAACTTCACCGGGAGTGTTGTCATTTTCGATATTGACCGTCAGGATCTCGGTTAGCGAAGCCGTATCATTCTCATCTGTTGAGGTTGCGGTTACTGACAGTTCGAAATTGTCCACAGACCAATCGGGTGAGGTAATGGTCAGGCCATCAAGTTCGTCAGCAGACAGGGTGACCGTTCCATCGGTATTGAGGGTGCCTTTATTGAATGTCGCGCCATTGGGAATGTTGCTGATTGTTACCGACAGGATTTCACTGCTGTCGTTTAACCCCGCTTCAATATCAATGCTGATCGGGTCATTACCATTACCGCTGGCGTCGGTGACATTCAAGATTGGCGTATCTGCCACACCAACAACATTGATGTTCAATGTTGCAGATGCAGAAGCCGTATCAGTGCCATCTGTAGATGTCGCCGTTACGCCAAGATCGAACGAACCGCTGTAATCCGCCGGCGGCGTGATGGTCAGACCATTGAGCTCATCTGCGGTCAGGGTAACAGTGCCGTCCGGATTGACAGTACCCGCCGACAGGGTTGCACCTTCTGGAATGTTCGAAACAGTGACCGACAGAACTTCATTGGCATCGGTAAGGCCTGCATCAATGTCTAGTGCGATGGCACTGTCTTCATTCCCGGTTGCGCTTGTGACATCAAGGGTTGGGGCATCGGCTTGATCTTCAACGCTGATGCTTTGCGTTGTCGATACTGATTTGGTGTCTGCCCCATCTGTTGCAGTGGCCGTAACGGTAAGATCAATGCTGCCCCGGAAATCAGAAGGCGTGGTCAGGGTCAAACCATCCAGCTCGGCGGGTTCAAGAGTCCAACTGCCGTCAGAATTAAGTGAGCCTGCATTCAAGGTCACACCTTCAGGCAACCCCGTGACGTTTATGCTCAGTGTTTCCGAACCATCAGCATCATTAAGCGCAGCATCAATGGTCACCGGGTAGGTAATGACACTTGGTTCTGAAGACTGCACCAAATCTGCATTTCCAACCACAACACCGTCACCAAACGAAATCGCTTCGATCTGGTTTACGGTCAGCATCTGTCCGGTATCAAGATCAATGATCTGGGTGTTAATAACGCCCTGATTGTCTGTGAAGTTTTGCAAGGAATAGGACGCAGATGGCTTTCCAAGATACAAAACATCGTCACCAGAACCGCCATCCAGTGCAGAAGTTTGGCCGATATTACCATTGATTGTCAGACTGTCATTGCCATCACCCAGACGGATATTGTTGCCCAGATTCGTGTCGCCGTTCAAAACGACATCATCATTCCCGCCACGCAGGTCAATATTTTCATTCATGTTCATGTCACGGTCGATGACATAGGTCTCGTCGCCATCCGTACCTTGATGGTTTGTGCGCCCATCATCGACAAAGTCGTTTTGGCCTGAACCACCATCTGCTCCGGTTGCGATGCCTTCGCCGATTGAGACGCTCAGGGTCGGGGCATCTGCGACCGGATTGACCTGAAGCGAAACAGTGTCGCTGATCGAAACCGTATCGGTACCATATGTAGATGTCGCCGTTACGCCAAGATCGAACGATCCACTGTAATCCGCCGGTGGGGTGATGGTCAGGCCATCAAGCTCGTCAGCGGTCAGGGTAACCGTGCCATCCGGATTGACGGTACCTGCCGAGAGGGTTGCGCCCTCTGGAATGTTGGAGACGGTGACGGACAGAACTTCTCCGCTATCGGTCAAACCAGCATCAATGTCGAGTGCAATCGGGGTATCTTCGGTGCCGGAGGCATCGGTGACACCCAAGGTAGGTGCATCAGCTTCGCCGGTGACATCCACGGTGAGGGTATCCGAGACAGAAGCCGTATCGGTGCCATCGGTCGAAGTGGCCGTGATCCCCAGATCGAACGATCCACTGTAATCCGCCGGTGGGGTGATGGTCAGACCATCAAGCTCGTCAGCGGTCAGGGTAACCGTGCCATCCGGATTGACGGTGCCGGCCGAGAGGGTTGCGCCTTCCGGGATGTTGGAGACGGTGACGGACAGGACTTCGCCGCTATCGGTCAAACCAGCATCAATGTCGAGTGCAATCGGGCTGTCTTCGGTGCCGATTGCGTCCGCAACATCGAGGGTTGGGGCGTCAGCTTCGCCGGTGACATCCACGGTGAGGGTATCCGAGACAGAAGCTGTATCGGTGCCATCGGCCGAAGTTGCGGTGACACCAAGATCGAACGATCCGCTGTAATCCGCCGGCGGTGTGATGGTCAGACCATCAAGCTCGTCAGCGGTCAGGGTAACCGTGCCATCCGGATTGACCGTGCCGGCCGAGAGGGTGGCGCCTTCCGGAATGTTGGACACAGTTACCGACAGAACTTCATCGCTATCGGTGAGGCCCGCATCAATGTCGAGTGCAATCGGGCTGTCTTCGGTGCCCGCTGCATCGGTAACATCGAGGGTCGGGGCGTCTGCTTCACCTTCGACAGATACCGAGATTGTGTCAGAAACAGAAGCCGTATCGGTACCATCAGTCGAAGTGGCCGTGACACCGAGATCGAACGATCCGCTGTAATCCGCCGGTGGCGTGATGGTCAGACCATCAAGCTCGTCTGCGGTCAGGGTAACCGTGCCATCCGGATTGACGGTGCCGGCCGAGAGGGTTGCGCCTTCTGGAATGTTGGAGACGGTGACGGAGAGGACTTCACCTGCGTCCGTCAGGCCAGCATCGATATCAAGTGCGATGGCAGTATCTTCAGTACCTGCGGCATCGGCAACGTCAAGTGTTGGGGCGTCAGCTTCGCCGGTGACATCCACGGTGAGGGTATCCGAGACAGAAGCTGTATCGGTGCCATCGGCCGAAGTTGCGGTGACACCAAGATCGAACGATCCGCTGTAATCCGCCGGCGGTGTGATGGTCAGGCCATCAAGTTCGTCTGCGGTCAGGGTAACGGTGCCGTCCGGATTGACCGTGCCTGCCGAGAGGGTCGCGCCCTCTGGAATGTTGGAAACGGTGACGGAGAGAACTTCGCTGCTGTCTGTCAGAGCGGCGTCAACGTCAAGCGCAATGGCAGTGTCTTCTGTACCGGAGGCATCCGCAACATCGAGGGTCGGGGCGTCAGCTTCGCCTTCAACAGAGACAGAAATCGTGTCAGAGACAGAAGCCGTATCCGTGCCATCGGTCGAAGTTGCGGTGACGCCAAGATCAAACGATCCACTGTAATCCGCCGGTGGGGTGATGGTCAGGCCATCAAGCTCGTCAGCGGTCAGGGTAACCGTGCTATCCGGATTGACGGTACCTGCCGAGAGGGTTGCGCCTTCTGGAATGTTGGAGACGGTGACGGAGAGGACTTCGCTGCTGTCTGTCAGAGCGGCGTCAACGTCAAGCGCAATGGCAGTATCTTCTGTACCGGAGGCATCCGCAACATCGAGGGTCGGGGCGTCAGCTTCGCCTTCAACAGAGACAGAAATCGTGTCAGAGACAGAAGCCGTATCCGTGCCATCGGTCGAAGTTGCGGTGACGCCAAGATCAAACGATCCACTGTAATCCGCCGGTGGCGTGATGGTCAGACCATCAAGCTCGTCTGCGGTCAGGGTAACCGTGCCATCCGGATTGACGGTGCCGGCCGAGAGGGTTGCGCCTTCTGGAATGTTGGAGACGGTGACGGAGAGGACTTCACCTGCGTCCGTCAGGCCAGCATCGATATCAAGTGCGATGGCAGTATCTTCAGTACCTGCGGCATCGGCAACGTCAAGTGTTGGGGCGTCAGCTTCGCCGGTGACATCCACGGTGAGGGTATCCGAGACAGAAGCTGTATCGGTGCCATCGGCCGAAGTTGCGGTGACACCAAGATCGAACGACCCGCTGTAATCCGCCGGTGGCGTGATGGTCAGGCCATCAAGTTCGTCTGCGGTCAGGGTAACTGTACCATCCGGATTGACCGTGCCGGCCGAGAGGGTCGCGCCCTCTGGAATGTTGGATACAGTGACGGACAGAACTTCGCTGCTGTCTGTCAGAGCGGCGTCAACGTCAAGCGCAATGGCAGTATCTTCGGTGCCGGTGGCATCGGTGACACCCAAGGTAGGTGCATCAGCTTCGCCTTCGACGGATACATTCAGCGTATCGCTGGTGGTGGCGGTATCCGTGCCATCGGTCGAAGTTGCGGTGACGCCAAGATCAAACGATCCACTGTAATCCGCCGGTGGGGTGATGGTCAGACCATCAAGCTCGTCAGCGGTCAGGGTAACCGTGCCATCCGGATTGACCGTGCCGGCCGAGAGGGTCGCGCCCTCTGGAATGTTGGAGACGGTGACGGAGAGGACTTCACCTGCGTCCGTCAGGCCAGCATCGATATCAAGTGCGATGGCGGTATCTTCGGTGCCGGAGGCATCGGTGACACCCAAGGTAGGTGCATCAGCTTCGCCTTCAACAGAGACAGAAATCGTGTCAGAGACAGAAGCCGTGTCGGTGCCATCGGTCGAAGTTGCGGTGACGCCAAGATCAAACGATCCGCTGTAATCCGCCGGTGGCGTGATGGTCAGACCATCAAGCTCGTCTGCGGTCAGGGTAACCGTGCCGTCCGGATTGACCGTGCCGGCCGAGAGGGTCGCGCCCTCTGGAATGTTGGAGACGGTGACGGAGAGGACTTCACCGCTATCGGTGAGGCCCGCATCGATATCAAGTGCGATGGCAGTATCTTCAGTACCTGCGGCATCGGCAACGTCAAGTGTTGGGGCGTCAGCTTCGCCGGTGACATCCACGGTGAGGGTATCCGAGACAGAAGCTGTATCGGTGCCATCGGCCGAAGTTGCGGTGACACCAAGATCGAACGATCCGCTGTAATCCGCCGGCGGTGTGATGGTCAGACCATCAAGCTCGTCAGCGGTCAGGGTAACCGTGCCATCCGGATTGACCGTGCCGGCCGAGAGGGTGGCGCCTTCCGGAATGTTGGACACAGTTACCGACAGAACTTCATCGCTATCGGTGAGGCCCGCATCAATGTCGAGTGCAATCGGGCTGTCTTCGGTGCCCGCTGCATCGGTAACATCGAGGGTCGGGGCGTCTGCTTCACCTTCGACAGATACCGAGATTGTGTCAGAAACAGAAGCCGTATCGGTACCATCAGTCGAAGTGGCCGTGACACCGAGATCGAACGATCCGCTGTAATCCGCCGGTGGCGTGATGGTCAGACCATCAAGCTCGTCTGCGGTCAGGGTAACCGTGCCATCCGGATTGACGGTGCCGGCCGAGAGGGTTGCGCCTTCTGGAATGTTGGAGACGGTGACGGAGAGGACTTCACCTGCGTCCGTCAGGCCAGCATCGATATCAAGTGCGATGGCAGTATCTTCAGTACCTGCGGCATCGGCAACGTCAAGTGTTGGGGCGTCAGCTTCGCCGGTGACATCCACGGTGAGGGTATCCGAGACAGAAGCTGTATCGGTGCCATCGGCCGAAGTTGCGGTGACGCCAAGATCAAACGATCCACTGTAATCCGCCGGTGGGGTGATGGTCAGACCATCAAGCTCGTCAGCGGTCAGGGTAACGGTGCCGTCCGGATTGACCGTGCCTGCCGAGAGGGTCGCGCCCTCTGGAATGTTGGAAACGGTGACGGAGAGAACTTCGCTGCTGTCTGTCAGAGCGGCGTCAACGTCAAGCGCAATGGCAGTGTCTTCTGTACCGGAGGCATCCGCAACATCGAGGGTCGGGGCGTCAGCTTCGCCTTCAACAGAGACAGAAATCGTGTCAGAGACAGAAGCCGTATCCGTGCCATCGGTCGAAGTTGCGGTGACGCCAAGATCAAACGATCCACTGTAATCCGCCGGTGGGGTGATGGTCAGGCCATCAAGCTCGTCAGCGGTCAGGGTAACCGTGCTATCCGGATTGACGGTACCTGCCGAGAGGGTTGCGCCTTCTGGAATGTTGGAGACGGTGACGGACAGAACTTCTCCGCTATCGGTGAGGCCCGCATCGATATCCAGTGCGATGGCAGTATCTTCGGTGCCGGTGGCATCGGTGACACCCAAGGTAGGTGCATCAGCTTCGCCTTCGACGGATACATTCAGCGTATCGCTGGTGGTGGCGGTATCCGTGCCATCGGTCGAAGTTGCGGTGACGCCAAGATCAAACGATCCACTGTAATCCGCCGGTGGCGTGATGGTCAGACCATCAAGCTCGTCTGCGGTCAGGGTAACCGTGCCGTCCGGATTGACCGTGCCGGCCGAGAGGGTCGCGCCCTCTGGAATGTTGGAGACGGTGACGGAGAGGACTTCACCTGCGTCCGTCAGGCCAGCATCGATATCAAGTGCGATGGCGGTATCTTCGGTGCCGGTGGCATCGGTGACACCCAAGGTAGGTGCATCAGCTTCGCCTTCGACGGATACATTCAGCGTATCGCTGGTGGTGGCGGTATCCGTGCCATCGGTCGAAGTTGCGGTGACGCCAAGATCAAACGATCCACTGTAATCCGCCGGTGGCGTGATGGTCAGACCATCAAGCTCGTCTGCGGTCAGGGTAACCGTGCCATCCGGATTGACGGTACCTGCCGAGAGGGTCGCGCCCTCTGGAATGTTTGATACAGTGACGGACAGAACTTCGCTGCTGTCTGTCAGAGCGGCGTCAACGTCAAGCGCAATGGCAGTATCTTCGGTGCCGGTGGCATCGGTGACACCCAAGGTAGGTGCATCAGCTTCGCCTTCGACGGATACATTCAGCGTATCGCTGGTGGTGGCGGTATCCGTACCATCAGTCGAAGTGGCCGTGACACCGAGATCGAACGATCCGCTGTAATCCGCCGGTGGGGTGATGGTCAGGCCATCAAGCTCGTCTGCTGTCAGGGTAACCGTGCCATCCGGATTGACGGTGCCGACCGAGAGGGTTGCGCCTTCCGGAATGTTGGAGACGGTGACGGAGAGGACTTCACCGCTATCGGTGAGGCCCGCATCGATATCAAGTGCGATGGCGGTATCTTCGGTGCCCGCTGCATCGGTAACATCGAGGGTCGGGGCGTCAGCTTCGCCGGTGACATCCACGGTGAGGGTATCCGAGACAGAAGCTGTATCGGTGCCATCGGCCGAAGTTGCGGTGACACCGAGATCAAACGATCCGCTGTAATCAGTTGGCGGGGTGATGGTCAGACCATCAAGCTCGTCTGCGGTCAGGGTAACGGTGCCGTCCGGATTGACGGTGCCGGCCGAGAGGGTCGCGCCTTCCGGGATGTTGGAGACGGTGACGGACAGAACTTCACCGCTATCGGTGAGGCCCGCATCGATTTCGAGTGCGATGGCGGTATCTTCGGTGCCGGTGGCATCGGTGACACCCAGGGTCGGCGCGTCAGCTTCGCCTTCGACGGATACCGAGATGCTGTCAGAAACAGAAGCCGTATCGGTGCCGTCAGTCGAAGTTGCAGTGACGCCAAGATCAAACGATCCACTGTAATCCGCCGGCGGGGTGATGGTTAGACCATCAAGCTCGTCTGCGGTCAGGGTCACCGTGCCATCCGGATTGACGGTGCCGGCCGAGAGGGTCGCGCCTTCCGGGATGTTGGAGACGGTGATCGAGAGAACTTCACCGCTATCGGTGAGGCCCGCATCTATGTCAAGCGCAATGGCAGTGTCTTCTGTACCGGAGGCATCGGTAACATCGAGGGCCGGCGCGTCGGCTTCGCCTTCGACGGATACCGAGATGCTGTCAGAAACAGAAGCCGTATCGGTGCCGTCAGTCGAAGTTGCAGTGACGCCAAGATCAAACGATCCACTGTAATCCGCCGGCGGGGTGATGGTCAGACCATCAAGCTCGTCTGCGGTCAGGGTCACCGTGCCATCCGGATTGACGGTGCCGGCCGACAGGGTTGCGCCTTCCGGGATGTTGGAAACGGTGACGGACAGGACTTCGCCGCTATCGGTCAAACCAGCATCAATGTCGAGTGCAATCGGGCTGTCTTCGGTGCCGATTGCGTCCGCAACATCGAGGGTCGGGGCGTCAGCTTCGCCGGTGACATCTACGGTGAGGGTATCCGAGACAGAAGCTGTATCGGTGCCATCGGCCGAAGTTGCGGTGACGCCAAGATCAAACGATCCACTGTAATCCGCCGGCGGTGTGATGGTCAGACCATTAAGCTCGTCTGCGGTCAGGGTCACCGTGCCATCCGGATTGACGGTACCCGCCGAGAGGGTTGCGCCTTCCGGGATGTTGGAGACGGTGACGGACAGGACTTCGCCGCTATCGGTCAAACCAGCATCAATGTCGAGTGCAATCGGGCTGTCTTCGGTGCCGATTGCGTCCGCAACATCGAGGGTCGGGGCGTCAGCTTCGCCGGTGACATCTACGGTGAGGGTATCCGAGACAGAAGCTGTATCGGTGCCATCGGCCGAAGTTGCGGTGATACCGAGATCGAACGATCCGCTGTAATCAGTTGGCGGGGTGATGGTCAGACCATCAAGCTCGTCTGCGGTCAGGGTAACCGTGCCGTCCGGGTTTACCGTGCCAGCCGAGAGGGTTGCGCCTTCCGGGATGTTGGAGACGGTGACGGACAGAACTTCACCGCTATCGGTGAGGCCTGCATCGATGTCGAGTGCAATCGGGCTGTCTTCGGTGCCGGTTGCGTCCACAACGTCGAGTGTCGGGGCGTCAGCTTCCCCTTCAACAGAGACAGAAATCGTGTCAGAGACAGAAGCTGTATCGGTGCCATCGGCCGAAGTTGCGGTGATACCGAGATCGAACGATCCGCTGTAATCAGTTGGCGGGGTGATGGTCAGACCATCAAGCTCGTCTGCGGTCAGGGTAACCGTGCCGTCCGGATTGACGGTGCCGGCCGAGAGGGTCGCGCCTTCCGGGATGTTGGAGACGGTGACGGACAGAACTTCACCGCTATCGGTGAGGCCCGCATCGATTTCGAGTGCGATGGCGGTATCTTCGGTGCCGGTGGCATCGGTGACACCCAGGGTCGGCGCGTCAGCTTCGCCTTCGACGGATACCGAGATGCTGTCAGAAACAGAAGCCGTATCGGTGCCGTCAGTCGAAGTTGCAGTGACGCCAAGATCAAACGATCCACTGTAATCCGCCGGCGGGGTGATGGTTAGACCATCAAGCTCGTCTGCGGTCAGGGTCACCGTGCCATCCGGATTGACGGTGCCGGCCGAGAGGGTCGCGCCTTCCGGGATGTTGGAGACGGTGATCGAGAGAACTTCACCGCTATCGGTGAGGCCCGCATCTATGTCAAGCGCAATGGCAGTGTCTTCTGTACCGGAGGCATCGGTAACATCGAGGGCCGGCGCGTCGGCTTCGCCTTCGACGGATACCGAGATGCTGTCAGAAACAGAAGCCGTATCGGTGCCGTCAGTCGAAGTTGCAGTGACGCCAAGATCAAACGATCCACTGTAATCCGCCGGCGGGGTGATGGTTAGACCATCAAGCTCGTCTGCGGTCAGGGTCACCGTGCCATCCGGATTGACGGTGCCGGCCGAGAGGGTCGCGCCTTCCGGGATGTTGGAGACGGTGATCGAGAGAACTTCACCGCTATCGGTGAGGCCCGCATCTATGTCAAGCGCAATGGCAGTGTCTTCTGTACCGGAGGCATCGGTAACATCGAGGGCCGGCGCGTCGGCTTCGCCTTCGACGGATACCGAGATGCTGTCAGAAACAGAAGCCGTATCGGTGCCGTCAGTCGAAGTTGCAGTGACGCCAAGATCAAACGATCCACTGTAATCCGCCGGCGGGGTGATGGTCAGACCATCAAGCTCGTCTGCGGTCAGGGTCACCGTGCCATCCGGATTGACGGTGCCGGCCGACAGGGTTGCGCCTTCCGGGATGTTGGAAACGGTGACGGACAGGACTTCGCCGCTATCGGTCAAACCAGCATCAATGTCGAGTGCAATCGGGCTGTCTTCGGTGCCGATTGCGTCCGCAACATCGAGGGTCGGGGCGTCAGCTTCGCCGGTGACATCTACGGTGAGGGTATCCGAGACAGAAGCTGTATCGGTGCCATCGGCCGAAGTTGCGGTGACGCCAAGATCAAACGATCCACTGTAATCCGCCGGCGGTGTGATGGTCAGACCATTAAGCTCGTCAGCGGTCAGGGTAACGGTGCCATCCGGATTGACGGTACCCGCCGAGAGGGTTGCGCCTTCCGGGATGTTGGAGACGGTGACGGACAGGACTTCGCCGCTATCGGTCAAACCAGCATCAATGTCGAGTGCAATCGGGCTGTCTTCGGTGCCGATTGCGTCCGCAACATCGAGGGTCGGGGTGTCAGCTTCGCCGGTGACATCTACGGTGAGGGTATCCGAGACAGAAGCTGTATCGGTGCCATCGGCCGAAGTTGCGGTGACACCGAGATCAAACGATCCGCTGTAATCAGTTGGCGGGGTGATGGTCAGACCATCAAGCTCGTCTGCGGTCAGGGTAACGGTGCCGTCCGGATTGACGGTGCCGGCCGAGAGGGTCGCGCCTTCCGGGATGTTGGAGACGGTGACGGACAGAACTTCACCGCTATCGGTGAGGCCAGCATCAATGTCGAGTGCAATCGGGGTGTCTTCGGTGCCGGTTGCGTCCGCAACGTCGAGGGTCGGGGCGTCAGCTTCGCCGGTGACATCTACGGTGAGGGTATCCGAGACAGAAGCTGTATCGGTGCCATCGGCCGAAGTTGCGGTGACACCGAGATCAAACGATCCGCTGTAATCAGTTGGCGGGGTGATGGTCAGACCATCAAGCTCGTCTGCGGTCAGGGTAACCGTGCCGTCCGGATTGACGGTGCCGGCCGAGAGGGTCGCGCCTTCCGGGATGTTGGAGACGGTGACGGACAGAACTTCACCGCTATCGGTGAGGCCCGCATCGATTTCGAGTGCGATGGCGGTATCTTCGGTGCCGGTGGCATCGGTGACACCCAGGGTCGGCGCGTCAGCTTCGCCTTCGACGGATACCGAGATGCTGTCAGAAACAGAAGCCGTATCGGTGCCGTCAGTCGAAGTTGCAGTGACGCCAAGATCAAACGATCCACTGTAATCCGCCGGCGGGGTGATGGTTAGACCATCAAGCTCGTCTGCGGTCAGGGTCACCGTGCCATCCGGATTGACGGTGCCGGCCGAGAGGGTCGCGCCTTCCGGGATGTTGGAGACGGTGATCGAGAGAACTTCACCGCTATCGGTGAGGCCCGCATCTATGTCAAGCGCAATGGCAGTGTCTTCTGTACCGGAGGCATCGGTAACATCGAGGGCCGGCGCGTCGGCTTCGCCTTCGACGGATACCGAGATGCTGTCAGAAACAGAAGCCGTATCGGTGCCGTCAGTCGAAGTTGCAGTGACGCCAAGATCAAACGATCCACTGTAATCCGCCGGCGGGGTGATGGTTAGACCATCAAGCTCGTCTGCGGTCAGGGTCACCGTGCCATCCGGATTGACGGTGCCGGCCGAGAGGGTCGCGCCTTCCGGGATGTTGGAGACGGTGACGGACAGAACTTCACCGCTATCGGTGAGGCCCGCATCAATGTCAAGCGCAATGGCAGTGTCTTCTGTACCGGAGGCATCGGTAACATCGAGGGCCGGCGCGTCGGCTTCGCCTTCGACGGATACCGAGATGCTGTCAGAAACAGAAGCCGTATCGGTGCCGTCAGTCGAAGTTGCAGTGACGCCAAGATCAAACGATCCACTGTAATCCGCCGGCGGGGTGATGGTTAGACCATCAAGCTCGTCTGCGGTCAGGGTCACCGTGCCATCCGGATTGACGGTGCCGGCCGACAGGGTTGCGCCTTCCGGGATGTTGGAAACGGTGACGGACAGGACTTCGCCGCTATCGGTCAAACCAGCATCAATGTCGAGTGCAATCGGGCTGTCTTCGGTGCCGATTGCGTCCGCAACATCGAGGGTCGGGGCGTCAGCTTCGCCGGTGACATCTACGGTGAGGGTATCCGAGACAGAAGCCGTATCGGTGCCATCGGTCGAAGTTGCGGTGACGCCAAGATCAAACGATCCACTGTAATCCGCCGGCGGTGTGATGGTCAGACCATCAAGTTCGTCTGCGGTCAGGGTGACCGTGCCATCCGGGTTTACCGTGCCGGCCGAGAGGGTGGCGCCTTCCGGAATGTTGGAGACGGTGACGGAGAGGACTTCGCCGCTATCGGTCAAACCAGCATCAATGTCGAGTGCAATCGGATTGTCTTCGGTGCCGGTGGCATCGGAGGTGTTCAAGGTCGGCGCGTCAGCTTCGCCTTCAACGGATACCGAGATCGTGTCAGAGACAGAAGCCGTATCCGTGCCATCGGTCGAAGTTGCGGTAATACCAAGATCAAACGATCCGCTGTAATCCGCCGGCGGTGTGATGGTTAGACCATCAAGCTCGTCTGCGGTCAGGGTAACCGTGCCATCTGGATTGACGGTGCCTGCCGAGAGGCTTGCGCCCTCTGGAATGTTGGAGACAGTGACGGAGAGGACTTCACCTGCGTCCGTCAGGCCAGCATCGATATCAAGTGCGATGGCAGTATCTTCAGTACCTGCGGCATCGGCAACGTCAAGTGTTGGCGCATCTGCCTCTGCTTCAACCGTGACAGAAATGGTGTCGGTAACAGATGCGGAAGTCGGACCATCGGTGGAGGTCGCGGTAACCTCAAGATCAAAGGAACCGCTATAATTTTCCGGAGGTGTGATGGTCAGGCCATCGAGCTCGTCTGCGGTCAGGGTCACCGTGCCATCTGGATTGACCGTGCCGGCCGACAGGGTCGAGCCTTCCGGGATGTTGGAAATGGTAACCGTTAGCACTTCACTCGGATCGGTGAGGGCTGCATCGATATCAATAGAAATCGGGCCATCTTCGGTGCCAGAGGCAGTCGTTTCCAATGACAATGTGGGGGTGTCGGCTTCGCTTGCTGAGATAGAAGATGCTTCAGCACCGGCTGACGATCCTCCGCCGCCAGCCGAGCGATTGGAAGCTGAAGAACCCGAAGGATTGAAACTGTTGTTTTCTGGTGAGGAAGGTGCTTCGGGTGCAAAGCGCTGCTCGGTCGTTGGACCGGCGCTGCTTTCGGGTGCTACCGTTGGCTCATAAGTCGAGCCGCCTTCGGCTTCTGAGGGAGAGAGGAAGGAACTGGAGGCATTGTCGCCAGAATAGTTACCAAACTGGGCACTTCCAGGAGACGACGGGATCTGGAAATCATTTGACCCCAGCTCAATATCAGTGAAAGGCCGGTTTGAACCGGTTTGCTCGACACTTGGAGAAAATGGGTCATATGGATCGCGGTCACCAGTATGGACACTAGCCAATGCCGATTGCTGTCTTATCAGGGCAAGCGAAAAAGGGCTATTTCCGGTTGAGAGTTTGGGAACCAAAAACTGAACCTGTTCTGGAGCATAAGCCATTTTTACGTGTCCTTGTCATGATCGAAAATCTGCCGTTCCGTTCCTAGATATAGGAAGCACAGTGATCATTGCGTAGTGGGTCGATAAAACATATGCCCGGATGGTTGTGAAATGTTATCGTTTTGTTGGAACATATTTTTTGTCGGAGGCATGGTTGCAGCAGGCCCGTCGAATTCTAATTGTAGATGACGACCCAGATATCACCAAACTCTTGGAAGTTTATCTTGCCAATGAGGGGTACGATGTTGAGGTCGCCTTTACCGAGCAAGAAATGAGAATGAGTCTGGCAAGCAGTAGTTTTGACCTGATTTTGCTTGATATCATGCTCCCCGATGGAGATGGATTTGATATTACACGCCAACTTCGGGAAACATCTGACACTGCTATCATACTGATTTCGCGGAAAAATACCGATATTGACCAGATTGTCGGGCTTGAGCTTGGTGCCGATGACTATGTGACCAAGCCGTTGGAGCCGCGGGCACTTCTGGCGCGAATTAAAAGTGTCCTGCGGCGCTATAAAATGGTCGATACCAGTGTCGCGGCTGAAAATGCAGTGCAATCAGCTTCTTTTGAACAAGAAATTGTAAAAATAGCAGAGTGGGAACTTGATACAACCACGTACCGGCTCTTACATACAGATGGCAAGCAGCACGTCTTGTCTGCCAATGAAGCAGCGTTGCTTGGTCATCTTGTGCGCAATGAAGGGCGGGTTCTGACGCGGAATGATCTCATGCTGGCAATATCGGGTCGTGAATGGGAATATATGGATCGAACCATTGATATCATGATCGTCAGACTACGTAAGATTGTAGAGACTGATCCGTCAAGCCCAAGCCTGATCCAGACTGTTCGGGGAGTGGGTTACGTTTTTCAGGCACCGAAAAACACTTACACAAATGGAACGTCCGGTGCAGAAAAAGATGGCGAAGGTTTTGAAAAATAAGACGCTCTTACAAAGAAATAACAATATTTCAACACAGGGCTTACTGCGTGTCTTCGCTGTTTAGAGCAGTATACATATCCATTCATATAGTTTTGTGCCGATCGGTACGCCAAACGGGAGCTTAACATGCCCAACTCTTTGTCCGACGTTGCTGCAGCGCCTGCTCGTGCGCAACGCATTAATGGATCAAAGATAAGAGTACGGTTTGCCGAAGCCAGTGCGATTATCACGTCAACGGTGATGATCAATCTGTTATCGCTTGCTGTGCCGTTGGGCGTGTTGATGATTTATGATCGGATTATCCCGAATCAATCTTTTCCAACATTGGCGGTATTGATATTTGGCATTTCAGTGATTGTCGGCATCGATCTGATCTTGCGGTTGGTTCGGTTGTCACTTGAGGCACGCGTTACAGCGCGACTGGATCATTTGGCCCGAACAAGACATGTAGAAGCGCTTTTGGCGCAGCGCCACCCGATGCGAACCAACATGTCCCTGAATGATTTGCTGGGAAAGCTTGCGCAAAGTCTGCCCGGCCGTGAGCGAAAGCTTCTGCGGATCAAATGCATTGCCGACATCCCGTTTGCCTTTGCCTTCCTGTGCGTCATTGGCTTGATTACCGGTGACTTGGTGTTGTTGCCGATCAGTGTTTGTCTGGTCTTTGGTGTCTGGGCTTATATTCTTGCTGTTATGCACCGTCGTTCGTCAGACCGATTGCGATCGGAAAGTGTCGATAAACCGGATTTTGTCGACAGAACTTTTGATAGCCTGGCGCAGATCAAAACCTTGGGCGCGGAAGTACCGATCTTGCATCGGTTGTCCCGGTTATATGAACGGCAGGCATTCCGTTTTCGCAAACAAAAACAGTACTCGATGACAATCGGTAATGTTTACAGCCTATTTTCACAATTGATGATTGGTGGCGTTGTTGTTGCGGGCAGCTTTGCCGTTTTGGAAGGCAATTTATCCCATGGTGGCTTGGCAGCCTTTACACTTTTGGCTGGGCGCGCATTGGAACCGATGCGTAGCGTCTATGAGCTTGTGGTGGGCGCTAGACCAACTGGTGACAAAACAAAATACAATCCGCTTTTACGGGAAAACCAATTTGATGTTCTTTCAGGGGCGGCTGACAAACGCCTCTTCAAAAAACCACCAGAAATCACGGCCAAATGTACTGTTCAAAGCGAAACAGCTAGCGTGATCCTTAAGCTTGATCTCGTTGTTCAGTCGGGGGAGGCTGTTGCTATCACCAGTACGGAAAGTGCTGGGAAGTCTGTGCTAGCCTATAGTTTGCTGGGACTTGTTGACTATAAAGGATCGGTAAAGTTCAACAACACAATACTTGATGCAAATAATGCAGAAGCCATCCGCAACGAAATCACTGTTTTGGGACGTGTCCCGCAATTGCCGCGTGGGACAATGATGGATGTTCTGAGTTGGGGACAAGAAGAACGTTATGCGGATGTAAGGTATCTTTGCCATCTTATTGGGCTTGATGTGCCGGTAAAACGTTTGCCCGACGGTTACAATACTGTCCTTGGCGATGATCCGACCAAATTGCCAAGTGGATTGTTGCAGCAAGTGGCGATTGTTCGCGGATTGGCTGCAAATAACAAAGTGATCATTGTGGATGATGCAACTCTGTCACTTGATGCGGGCACAGAGCTGAAATTTGCCCAAATTCTCAAGATGTTGAGAAAAACAGCGACAATCATTGTTCTGAGCGATCGACCGTCCCTGACATCCATTTGTGATCGTCACGAAGTTCTAAAAGATTACCAACTTGTCGCCGCGCACGTGCAGAAGGAGGCCTGATATGTCAACGCAGATGATGCCGCCAGGCCTGACGCCAAGTGTCGACAGTTTGGGCAACCTGTTGAACAATGTCCGTTATGACGGTGTGCGCAAATTGTTCTATCTTGCCGGGGCAAGCATTACACCTGTTGATATGGTCAACCTTCGTGAAACGGGCGGAGAGTTCAGATTTGATGAAATTTCGGAAATTGCACTGACTTTATCGATCACACCCAAGGTTCAAAAAGACCGACTTGAAAACCTGCTTTTACATGAGAACCTGTTTGCCTTTGAAGCATCGAATGGTGATCTATATATTTTTATTCCCGGTCCAGATGGTGAAATTCAATGTCTTTCACCGGAAACTGGGCTTGAGCAAGCAATGCCAAATCTGGCATCGCGTGGGAATGCGATTATTCTACAGGAAAGTAATGATCCTGGACGGGCCGATCGACAGGTTTCTCAAACCAAATTCAATTGGCTGAAAACGGCGCTATCAGGTTCGAAAAACTCTGTTTTTCAGCTTGCGGTCATTACATTTGTCGCCAGTGCACTCGCACTTGCCATGCCATTGTTTACACTGGCGGTCTATTCTCAGGTTTTGCCCACCCAAAGCGTTGATGCATTGTTGTATCTGAGCACTGGTCTTGTGGTGGCGACCTTCGCGGAGTTCGGATTGCGCTTATTGCGTAGTCGTATTCTGGCGAATGCGGCGGCGCTTCTTGACTTGAAAGTCAGTGTGGCCAGAAATTCCAGATTGATGCGGATGTCCGTTGCATTGGCTCGGCGATTTAACAGTCGGGATGCTTCGGCCATTATCAAAGATCACGAACGTCTAAGCAATATGGTGACGGGGCCGATTGGAACGGCAATTCTTGAATTACCGATTTTCGCGGCATACCTGACCGTGTTGGGACTTCTGGGTGGGTGGCTTGCGTTGATCCCGGTGCTGCTTCTTGGTTTTGGCAGCATTCTGATTTTGCGACTTCTATCTTATGCCAATGAGCGGACAAAGTCAGCTCTTCGTCGGGCCGAGGAATATGGCGTAATTTGTGACGAGATGTCCCGCCGACTGTTTTCGATGAAACGCGAAGGAAGTGGTGCCGGTTGGCATCGACGCTTTACCAACGCATCAGCGCGCTTGGCCGAAGCCGAAATGCAACGTCAGAAAACATTTTCTTATGCCAGAATTGCAACCAATGCGCTGACGTCGTTGACAGTGACGATCTCGTTGGCATTTGGTGCCGTTATGGCAATGAACGGTGTGATTGGACCGGGCGAGCTTATCGCGGTCATTGCAATTGTCTGGCGTATGATGTCACCCGTTCCATCGGTGCTTGAGGCCGTTTTGCGTCGCGAAGAAATCACGAATTTGATCGAGAATGCGACATATAGTGCAACCGACAGCCCGGAAGAGGCGCGAAGCCACGCGTTGGGTGGGCAGGGGGCCGGTATTGATGGTCGTGTCAGTTTCTCATCGGTTCTGTTTAATTATCGAAGTGGGCAGGCGCCAGCCTTGCGGAACATTAGCTTCGAAGTCAAACCGCGTGAGTTGGTTGCAATTACGGGTGCAAATGGATCGGGCAAGTCAACGGTCCTTGACTTGATTGCGGGATTGCATTCACCTCAGCTGGGTACGGTATCCATTGATGGTGTCTTTCCCGCACAGGTGCCACAGTCTGTGTTGCTTCAATCGGTTGCTTATTTGTCGCGCGACATCAATCTTATGCCTGTGTCTATTCGGGAGTTTTTGGCAATGGGGCGAGAAGAACTCTCGGATGCCCAAGTTGTTACAGCCTGTAAAAAGCAGGCGATTGATGATGACATTCTCCGACTGCCGGCAGGGTATGGAACCCGTATGTGTGACATCGCGCAGGATAGTTCACTGCTGCGTCGTATTGGGCTTGCTCGGGTTTTGACAACGCAATCCAGTTTGATTTTGATTGATGAACCTGATGCGTCTTCCGCCGAAGCCCGAACCGCGTTTCTGTCATCAATTCGCCAGATACGGGACGATACAACCATTATTATTGTGACGCATGAACCAGACTATATCTCGGTTGCTGATCGAATATTGGTGATGAACCAAGGAACGATTGTGCGTGATTGTACGCCAAAGGATATCGTTCGTCAGAGAGAGGCTGTTTGAGCATGGCAGATCAGGTCGGATATAAAAAAACTGTAAGTGTTAAGGACAAAGGCGCTTGGAGCAATAATGCCATCACAGCCAGCCAATTGTTTGATCGTAAAACATCAAGTAAGTTATCGGTGCTGACGACGTTTTCTCTTTTTGCGGTGATGGCTGGCATGATCGCGTGGTCTGCGTTCATGCCAGTAACAGAGATCTCGGCAAGTTCGGGTGAAGTGGTTCCATCAGGGTCCTTGCAAAATATTCAACATCTTGAAGGTGGTATTGTTTCCGCGATCGAGGTGCGCGAAGGACAGTATGTTAATCAAGACGATATTTTGGTTGAACTTTCACCACATATCGCACAATCCGAACTTGACCAGCTGCAAACCCGTTTGGTCGGGTTACAGTTCCGCATTCGCTATTTGACGGCAGCGCGCGGTGACAAAGTGCCAGAGATTGAAGATTTCGCTGAAGAATATGCTGATATTGCGCGCGCAGCCCAGTACGAACTTTCGACCAAACGTGAGACAATTGCATCGCAAATTGAAGTTCTACGCCAGCAGGAAAAAGAACGTGAAGCAGAACTTGCGACGTTAAAAAGCCAGGCAGCCGGTGTTGGCGAACAGATCAGATTGAAAAACCAACAGGTAAAGGGCCGTAGGGAACTGGTGGACAAGGGTTTATTCCCCCGTATGGAATTGATCGAAGATGAAAGAGAACTGGCTGGTCTGGTCGATAGCCGCTCTGCTCTTGTACTCGAAGCTTCAAGGGTCGGGGAAGGTATTGGTGAAGTCCGCCAAAGGATCATTGAAACCCGTGCGCGTTATCAATCTGAAATCGCAACTGAGTTAAGTCAACTGGCGTCCGAAGCAGCCGAGGCAAGAGTGGCCATTGTTCGTGCGCAGGACCGGGTGGACCGGTTGTTGGTTCGTGCACCGGTTTCCGGGCGAGTCAAAGGGCTGGAGATCAAGACAGTTGGCGGTGTGATAGATCCTGGCGCAACCATGATGGAAATTGTTCCAGATGATACCAAGCTGAAAGTTGAAGCGCGAATTTCAACGCAGAATATCGGCCATGTTCACGTCGGACAGACTGCGATTGTCAAGGTTTTGACCTATGATTATTCGCGGTTTGGGACAATCGCGGGTGAAATTTCGCAAATTTCGCCGACGACTTTTATGGACGAAGAAGGTGTTCCTTTTTATCGGGCTGATATTGATCTTGAAAATTCCTATGTCGGCGAGAATGTTGATCTTACCGTGGCACCAGGGATGACCGTTATTGCAGATATCATGACCGGTGAGAAAATGCTGCTTGAAGCCATTATGGCGCCGGTGATTAAAAGCTTTGATAGTGCTTTCCGTGAAAGGTGATCGCCCTATGACATTGGCACAGATTGCGTCCGAGCGTTTGGAGAATAGCAAGCGTGCCGTTGGATTGATCATTTTGTGTTTTCTGGTGTTCTTACCGTGTAAAGGCATGGCGCAAGGGAACGATGATATTCTGATCGGGTTAACTGCAGAATTTGGTCATACGACAAGTACGTCCGCACAAGCTATTGAAATGGGCATATTGACAGCCATTGACGAGATAAATGCGCGTGGCGGTGTACTTGGCGGACGCAAAATCGGTCTGATTATACATGATAACCGATCTGTTCCGGCCCGTGCGGTTTCCGGTTTGCGTATGCTGGCTGATAACGAAAATGTTGTGGCTGTTTTTGGCGGGAAGTTCAGTCCGGTGATGCTGGAGATGAAGAACGAAGCGGAAAAGCTTGATATTCCGCTTCTTGATCCGTGGGCGGCAGCCGATAACATTATCTCTGTACCGGCAAATGGTAGCTATGTCTTTCGCCTGTCGCTGAAAGACAGTTGGGCTCTGGATTCTATGGTGGAATATGCCAGTCAGCAGGGGTGGTCCCAGCTTGGGCTTCTTGTACCAAATAATGCCTGGGGACGCAGCAGCAAGGCAGCAGCCGCGCGCGCAGTTGACGGGCAGGCAACCATCTCTATCGTTTCTGAAAGCTGGTATAACTGGGGAGATGCCAGCTTATTCAACCTTTATGGTGCCATGATTGCAAGTGGTGTGGACGCTGTTTTGATGGTTGCCAATGAAGGAGAGGGTGCTCAGTTTGTACAAGCTGCGGCATCACATCCTGAAGATGTTCGCGTGCCTCTGATAAGTCATTGGGGGATTTCCGGCGGTGATTTTGCGGCATTAACCGGTGAAAGTTTACATCAGGTCGATCTGAGTGTTGTGCAAACATTCACATTTGCGAACCGATCAGATGATCGTGCGGTTGATGTACTTAATCGTGCGGGGCAGTTGTTTGAATTAACCGGACCGGCTGACATTCCGTCTCAGGTTGGTTTTGCGCATGCCTATGATTTGACCCATATCTTGGCTTTGTCTATTGAGACCTCAGGCAGTACCAGCCGCAGTGCAATCCGTACAGCGTTAGAACATGTTGAAAATTATAGCGGCCTGGTCCGGTATTTTGATCGTCCATTTTCGGCATCCTTGCATGAAGCACTCCGATCGTCGGATGTCTTTATGGGACGCTTTTTGGAAAATGGTATGATTGTGGCAATTGATCCATAAGTCTTTGAGCAGGGGACTAAAATTGTTCCAGAAATATTGGTCAGATCTGGCTCTTTCCCGGAAGTTCGCACTGGGGAGCGTTGTGATGACAATATGTGTCACAGTGATTGCTGGTGTCAGTGTGACGTTCTTTGTTCAAAATCAGATTTTACGCGAAGTTGAACAGGAACTAAATCGCGAAGCCGATACAGGTGCACACCGTATCGCACTATATCTTGATAGTATTCATCACAATCTTGATAGCCTCGCGACGTCGAGTTTGATCGTGAATGGCATTGTGGATACATATGGGCGCGATAATTATTTGGTTCCCTTCCTTCAAGGGTTTCGCATTTCCGATAGTTTGCCCACTGACGTTGGTTTGTTTGATTATAACGGTAAGGTTATTGGGCGATCCAGTCAGGACGTACCTGCCGATATTTCCCAGACGGAAGGTTTCTCTGCCGCTCTTTCAGGCGACATTCGTGTTGAGTATGTTCATCCTGCGAACAGCAGAAAATCATATATCACAATCAGTTATCCTGTCTTCTATCCGGCATCGCAAAGTGTCGAAGGTGTTTTGCTTGGACGCATTCATCTTGTTGAGTTGCCGGGTGAGCTTTCTAGAAGAGATGGCGCACCCTTCTTCTTCAAATTGACTGATATTGATGGTGAGAAAGTTGGAAATTGGGTGTGGCCGGACCACCAGAAGGTGCTTGAGCACAGTTATGATGTCGACTTGAAGGCGCCGTTGAACCAGTTGGGACTAAAGTTCCATGTTGCGCGGGTTACGAATGAGGCGCTGTCACCTGTTCGACGACTTGTGTCGAATATTGTCGTATTTGCGGTTCTGTTTGTTGTGATTACGACGTTGGTGGCCGTTTTCGTTGGTCGACAGCTTAGCAATCCATTGCGGTTGTTGGAAAGAACGGCATCGCGGATCGCGAAAGATGGATACTTCGATGTCGAATTGCCCCATCTGGGCAATGACGAAGTCGGACGCCTTGCAAGTAGTTTCCGTGAAATGCTGGGCCATATCAACGTTTCTTATAGCGTCCTTGAAGCCCGTGTAACGTCGCGGACAAGAGAACTTGATGAAGCACAATTGCGTTTGCGAGACAGCGCCAATCAGCTCCAATCCATTCTTGATAACGTTGTTGATACGATTGTGACCGTCGATACCTATGGGCGCATTCAATCATGCAATAATACGGGTCAGGAGCTTTTTAAATGCTCTGTAGACCAGGTCCTTGGCAAGAATATCATCGATTTCATTGATGTTCGCGATCTTGAGGTGTTTCTGGTTCCGACATCCGACCAGTTCAATCGTGATCAACAACGCATTATGAAAGAAGCGGTTCTTTATCCGGTTCACGGTGATGCAGTACCGATTGAATATGCGGTTGGTGAACGGATGGAAATCGAAGGCAAGCGCCTTATGACTTTGCTCATTCGCGATATCACCAAACGCAAAGAGGTTGAAAAACTCAAAGAAGAGTTCATTTCATCGGTTAGTCATGAATTGAGAACTCCGTTGACTTCAATCACCGGGGCTTTGTCTCTTGCTAAACGCGATGCGGTTGTGCCGCAGTCCGAACGTTTGCAAAAACTTCTTGATGTGGCGTTGGATAACTCACGACGGTTAGGCGATCTGGTGAATGATATTCTCGACCTTGAGAAGCTTGAGAACGGGAAAATCAGTTTCACTCTTGAAGACCTTGATCTTGGCGTGTTGGTTCAAAAATCAATTGATGCCTTTGCGCCTTATGTGCGAAAGCACGGTAAGGAAGTCAGGGCCGTCCCGCCGACGCAATCCTTCGAAGTCCTCGGGGACGCCGGGCGTTTGATGCAGGTGATGAATAACCTGCTCTCGAATGCGGCGAAATATAGTGGTGAAAACTCAAGAATTGATGTTGTCGTGGCCGCCATTGGCAGCACTGTAAGAGTCTCGGTCATTGATCAGGGACCAGGTATTCCATCGTCCCTACGTGAACATATGTTTAGCCGGTTTTGGCAGGCGGACGGATCAAACACCAAAAAAGCAAGCGGCACAGGATTGGGCTTGGCCATTACCAAATCCTTGATGGAAGGCAATGGTGGTACTATTGGCTATCGTTCACGTGCCGATGTGGGGTCAATATTCTATATTGATTTACCAATAAAACAGGTTGGGGACCTGCAACATGTACCAGAAAAAAGTGTGATTGCCGTAGGGCCATGTGATGGACAGACATTGCTGGAAATGAAGCAAAAAACCAATACCCTTGAAAATACGGAACTGTTTGCGATATCGCGTCCGGCACAGGCTGTCCTTTATCTTGAAAGTGGCGCATTTTCCAAAAAAGTACATGTTCTGCCGTCGGACGGAGAACAAGACAGCCCCACTGATCGGATACAGGATCTGTTAACAGAGAAAAATAACGGATCATTGAAATATGATCTTCATTGGTTGAGTACGAAAAATGACTGAAGAAAAAGAACTTAATCGGATTTTCGTCGTTGAAGATGACGTTGATATTCAGTTCATTATTGAAATGGCGTTGGTGGAATTTGGCGGCTTTGAAGTCGTTATCTGCCCGGATGGCAATACCTTGTTCAATAAATTGGAAAACAGCCAGCCTGATTTAATTCTTCTGGATGTGATGCTTCCCGATGATGATGGGCCGACAATTATTACGAAATTAAAGAAGGATCCTGCCTACGCGGACATACCGGTTATTTTTGCAACCGCGAGAGTCCGTGGTAAGGATGTGCAATCTTACATGGATTTGGGAGCGATTGGCGTACTATCAAAACCATATGAGATCGAAGAATTGTGCGACCAAATTCGGGATATGTTCCATCAGTCGTGATTGGTAACTGCGTGATATCGGAATTTATGCCAGCAGATGAGAAAGACAATTTCTTATTCTCTCGGTCCAGTCATTGGCAGACGGAAAAATGCGTCAGTACCTGAATACGAATTAGCGATTTTGTTGGGTATCAGAATGCGAAAAAATAGAAATGTCATCCTTTATGACAATCGCGCAGGTTTTGTCACCTTTTGTGGCGGCCGACAGTATATAATCATATTATATGACTATTCTTCCTAGGATATCTATTCCGACATCATTACTTTTTGATTTTCCAAAACCCTGACTGTCATAATCTGGGGGCGGATTGTCTGGAAGATCAGCACCCCAGGACAGAGACCGCGATCATTTGAAAACATTGGTATCCAGACTTTTAACACAGTTAGGGCTTTATAAGCCGCCTAAGGTTTACGAGATGTTTCAGATTTAAAACTGGAATAAAGTAGAAAAAAATTGTGCATTGAACACGCGAAAGCCCCCTGCTGGAAAAAGCAGGGGGCTTATCAATGCCCGGAAGCTGATTAGTCTTTGTTCAAGGCTGAGAAGAACGGAGTTGGGACTAGGATTTTATTGACCTGGCTGACCAGATAGCCAGCTTCTGCCGATTTCTTCAGGTATTCCTGCCAGGCTGGATCATCTTTCAGATTGGCGCGTTTAGCTGCGCGGTCTGCGGCACTTTCATACTGCCAGATATGAACATATGAATTCACATCACCGGTTTCGGTCGCGCCATAAACGGCAGGATCGCCAAGGTGCTTTTTCTGAATTTGCCAACCTTCTGCTTCGTAAAGCTTGAGGTGTTTGCCAATTGTGCCCGGGCGGCAGGTATAGGTGCGATGGTCGTAAATCATGACGGAATTCCTTGTTTTCGTGGAGATCAAATATCGTCGATGACGTCAACCTCGGCAGCATGCCGGGGTGAATGTCTGAAAAGATCGGAGATGGCGTAGATCAGCATGATGGCGGCACTGATCGGTATGGAGACATACAGAATGGCAACCGGCATGCCGATGATTGGTGTGAGGGCGGAGCTTTTCTGCGTAAGGTTGATGCCTTCGAACAGCAAAAAACCCAGAAAGAAAATGTCGATCAATGAGATGACGATCGTATGCAGCCGGCGTTTGGCCCAAGGCAACGTGTAATAGAGCCAGTCGATCCGGAAATGCTGATTTTCACGCCATAGTTCGGCCGCGCCAAAGAAAACCATCCAGGCAAAACACAGTTCGATGATTTCATCGTACCAGCCCAATGAAAACCAGCCAGTGACGCGAGCAACCACATTGCCGCCCAAAATGAACATAAGGACGAGCAGGCATGCGATCGAAACAGTACGTAAGACCAAGCCAATTGTCATATCAATGCGGGAGAACGTTTTGATCATCTGGATCCTCCCATCACCAATTCAGGCAACCAGGTCGAAATCTGCGGGATGAAGATGACCAGTAGAAGAACGGCAATGATCCCCAGAAGGTAGGGCCAAAGTTCACGGACAAGCGCTGCGACGGGAACTTTCGTCACGCTGGAAATCGCAAACAGAACCATACCGACAGGCGGGGTGAGCAATCCAATCATGGAACACATGATCATGATGACGCCAAACTGAATCGGGTCGACGCCCAATGTCGACATGATCGGCATAAAGATCGGAACCGTAATCACAATGACGGCAATGCCTTCAAGGAACATGCCAAGCACCAGCAGAATGGTAACAATCAGTGACATGATGACGATCGGGTTCTCCGAGATCGAGAGAAGTGCGTTAATGACACTGTTTGGGACGCGCTGGTGGATTAGAAGCCAACCAAAGAAGCCCGCCGCGGCGATGACAAACAGGACACGAATGGTGTGAAGCAGCGTATCCCACAGGATCGCAGGCAATGCTTTCAGATCGATTTCCCGGTAGACAACCAATCCAAGGAATGCGGCATAGAAACTGGCCGTAACGCCGGCTTCTGTCGGAGTGAAAACGCCGCTCAGAATCCCGGCAATGATAATAAACGGTGTTCCAAGTGGCAGAAGGGCACCTTTGAAGGAGTCCCACACTTCGCGATAACTTGCGCGCATTTCGCGTGGAAATTTACGGATGACCGCAACAACATAAACAGCAACCATGAGGGCGGCAGCCATCAGAAGCCCCGGAACAACCCCGGCAAGAAACAGTTTAACAACTGACACGCCGGTCAGGCTGGCAAAGATAACAAATGGAATGCTGGGTGGGAAAACAGGTCCAATGGTCGAGGATGCTGCGGTAATGGCAGCAGCAAACCGTTCGTCATACCCACGGTCTTTCATGGCCTTGAATTCAACTTGGCCAAGGCCGGCCGCGTCAGCAACAGCAGCACCGGACATCCCTGAGAAAATCAAGCTGGCCAGAACGTTTACCTGACCCAGTCCACCACGAATATGTCCGACAAGTGCCGCAGCAAACCGGAAGATACGTTCGGTGACACCGCCGGTATTCATCAGATTTCCGGCCAAAATGAAGAATGGTATGGCCAGAAGGGTAAAAGATGTGGTTGCCGAATACATGCGTTGCGGCAACATGGTCAGAATTGCGGGCTCGCCCAGCGCCAGATAGGTGCCGACGGCAGTAACACCCAGTGCGATAGCAATAGGCACACCAAGTATAATCAGCCCCACGAGTGCGAGTAGCACAATAAGTGCAAGCATGGTCTCAGACTTTCAGAAAATTCGGCGATGATGGAGAGGATGCAAAGCACCCTCTCCGACAGTATCTGGTCCGTACCTGATGGATCAGGACGACCAGTTATTTCCTAATAAAGCCGAGAAATGTTTTCATGTTTTCTTCGCCGGAATATTCGCTGACGCGATCATATGCCGGACCCATTTTTTCTTTGAACTTTTCAAGGTCAGGCTCGGTGATCTGAACGCCGCTTTCCTTGATTTTAGCAAGTTCTTCGGCTTCTTGTTTTTGAACAAGCTCACGCATCAAATTGCCGGCAGAGACACTTTCCTCGCGGAGAATGGCTTGCTGGTCTGCAGAGAAAGAGTCCCACTTCGCCTTGTTGATCACGTGAACCATCGAATTATAAACGTGACGTGTCAGGGCGAGGTTCTCCTGCAATTCGTACATTTTATAATGATAGATAACACCGATCGGATTTTCCTGACCGTCAACAACACCGGCAGTCAGCGCACCCGGGAGTTCTGGGAAGGCAATCTGGGTCGTCTGGGCACCAGCAGCTTCAAGAGCAGCCACGATTTGCAGTTCTGGCGGCGTACGCAATTTCAAGCCTGCCAGATCTTCCGGCGTGTTGATCGGGCGTACCGAGTTGGTCACGTTCCGGAAGCCATATTCCCAGTTTGACAGCATGACCAAGCCTTTTTCTTCAAGCTTGGGGGCTGCCCATTCCATGAAGGGACCGTCAAGGACTTCATGGGCGTGGTCGTAGCTACGGAACGCGAACGGTGTCATTACCGTACCGAAGGCTTTTTCGTATTTGTCCAGGCCGCCTTGGGTCGGCAGGTTCATATCAATGATCCCAAGAACAGTTTGTTCAAGCTGCTCAGGCGGTGCGCCCAATTCGTTCGCTGGATAAAGTTCAACGATGATTTCACCGTTGCTGCGTGTTTCAACATTCTCCTTGAATTGCTTTGCAGCAATATGACCAGGATGTGTTTCAGCGGCGAAATGGGATAAACGTAATACGATTTCTGCCTGTGCAGACGACATGGCAGAGACAGAAAGAAGCGTTGCGGCAACCGACAAGGCGGCTGTTTTGAGTTTCAAGTTTTTCAAGATGTTTCCTCCGTTGGGATATGAATGCGTTTTCTGCGCTTTTTGTTTTTGGGGGGGATGGTTAGCCCCCATGAGAAACCGTTGCGTCATTTCTCTTTCGGGAAAGAAGCCTCGACCCCTGAAAGTTGTTCATAGGCCTTAATGACTGCGGTGCAGCCTTCCTGACCAAAGCCCATGATCGATGCGAGTGAATAGGTTTGATGAACCGATGAGGCGAGGAAGCCGGGAAGGCCCGCTTTTTCAAGCCAGCGAACGTAATAACCGACATCCTTTTCAGCCCACTCAAGTGCCATATGCGGGGTAAAGTCACGTTCGAGCGTTTTGCGACCATAAAGGTCCATCATGCCGCTTTTGCCGCCTGCCGCCGAGATGATGTCGATGACTTTGGTCATGTCCAGACCTTCTTTGGCGGCCAGAGCAAACCCCTCGCAGAAGGTGGCGACATTGGCGAAGGCAATGAAGTTATGGATGAGTTTCAAGCGGATTGCATGACCGCTTGGCCCGACATGGAAAATGTTCTCTGCATAGGTATCAAATAACGGACGCAAGTCTTCGAGAAGAACGGTGTCCCCCCCATACAGCACATTTACACAGCCCTGTTCAGCATGGATGGGGGTGCGTGTCATCGGGGCTTCGCAATAGCGGATACCGGCCTTTTCACAGGCTTTGCTCATCAGGTCGACGTGATCAGGACTGGTTGTGGTGTGATCAAGCAGAATCTGACCGGGTTTCATGTCTTGCAGGCAACCGGTTTCACTGTCGATTGTCAGTTTCTGAACATCTTCGGCCTTGCCGATACAGAAGGCGAGAACATCACAGCTGCGTGCCATGTCACGTACAGATGAGGCGACAATAGCCCCACGGCTTTCGGCGAGTTTTACTTTTTCCGGGTCCAGATCAAGCACGTGTACCGTGATCCCTTTTAGGAGCATGTTCTTGACAAGCCCGCTGCCCATTCCACCCAATCCGACAAAGCCGACTACTTTATTAAACGCCACGTTTTCCTCCATTTTGCGATCTGCACCACCGTTCGACAGTGCATAGATAGCTTTCATTGAAATCGGCATAGCATGTCTTCTTGTTGTCTGACAACCTGTTTTTATGTTGACAAAATAATAGTTGCCCATGCATAAGGACCGCATGATAACGATCAGGGTATGCTGATTGAAACTTCACGAATAAAGGGCATTTTTAGGTGGACTCTTTCACGCGACTAAGCCGACGTCCTAGTTTGACTGACGATGTCTCGCAGAAACTTTCCCGGATGATTCTGGAAGGACAGCTTGCCGCTGGCGAACAGCTTCCGACGGAACAAAGTCTTGCGGAAAGTTTCGGGGTGGCGCGTACCGTCGTTCGAGAGGCCGTTTCCCGTCTGAAGCACGATGGTCTGGTTGATTCCCGGCAGGGTGTTGGTGCCTTTGTTGCCGAGGCAAGTGCTCGGAGTGCGTTTCGGATCAGTCCGGCTTGTTTTGAAAAACGCCAAAAACTGCTGGAAATCCTGCAGTTGCGGACCGGTATATCGTCCGAAGCAGCAGGCTTGGCCGCCAATCATCGCACGGATATGGATTTGCAATTCATGGATGGTGCATATCGTGAGATGGAAAGCTCCTTGTTCGTGGCCGATGAAGGTGCTGAAACACATGTTCTTGCGGAACGCAGCTTTTATCAGCGCATCGCGGAAGCATCCGGCAATCAGTATATCTCAGAGTTTCTATCGATGCTCGATACACGCATCGATATGGAGTTGCGTTCAGTTGCGGTCAAAAATGCGCGTGTAACGGAATGGAGCGCAGAAGTTCTGGCTGAGCACAAAGCGGTTCTTGATGCCATTCGTGCACAGGATGAAAATGCTGCGTCACAGGCCGTACGATATCACTATTCGCTTGCGGCTAAACGGTTGGCGGACCGTGCAGACTTGGCCGATACATAGGGCGTAAGGAGCTTTTGCTCCTGCGCGAAATCTCAAATCATAACAAATTATTTGGAGGCACCGATGCATCGCACGGGCGGTCAACTGATCACTGATGTCTTGGTTCAGCAAGGTGTAGATAGAATTTTCGGAGTACCAGGAGAAAGTTTTCTGGCTGTTCTTGATGCGCTAGTCGATACCGCGCAGATTGAATTCATCGCGACCAAACATGAAGGTGCCGCATCATTCATGGCGGATGCCGACGGTAAGTTGACCGGACGGCCCGGTATTGTTTTGGTTACGCGTGGTCCGGGGGCATCAAATGCCTATGCTGGTGTGCATGTTGCCTATCAGGATTCGACACCGCTGATTATGATGGTCGGGCTAATCGGGCGCGCAGACGAAGAACGCGAAGCCTTTCAGGAATTTGATCTCAAGGCGATTTTTGGCACACAAACCAAATGGACGGCCGTGATCAATGATGCGTCTCGTATTCCAGAACTTTTGACCCGCGCGTTTCAGGTAGCCGTATCCGGACGACCGGGGCCGGTCGTTATCGGGTTGCCAGAAGATATGCTGCGTGACGTGGTAGAAGCAAAAACACTGCCGGCGCGTGTTCGCCCGGTTCAGGCATCGCCTGCTGCATCACAAGTTTCAGAAATCGCAACCGTCCTGTCGAAGGCCAAAACGCCATTGGTGATTGTCGGTGGGGAAACATGGGATGAGCAATCCTGTGATGATCTGGCCAAATTTGCGTCTATGTGGCATCTTCCGGTTGCGTGCAGTTTCCGCAGTCAGGATCGGCTTTCTGCTTTGCACGCATCCTATGTTGGCGATGCGGGTCTTGGAATTAACCCTGCTTTGGCAAAGCGCATTCGTGACGCGGATGTCTTGTTGGTTCTTGGGGCGCGGTTGGGTGATTGTACGACATCTGGCTATACACTGCTTGATGTGCCGGTTGCGCAACAGAAAGTGCTGCATGTCCATCCTGATGCCAATGAAATCGGCCGCGTCTATGCGCCGGAGCTTGGTATTTGTAGCGGCATGAAGCAGGCCTTGCAGGCCTTAGTCGAACTTGATGCTCCTCAGGTAACCGAAACTTGGGTTGAGTGGGCGCAAGTTGCACGTGATGATTACCTGAAATGGTCGACCCCTAATAAGACATCACACGGGCCCGTTAATCTGGCTGCGGTGATGGAATATCTGAATGAAAATCTGCCAGATGACGCCATTCTGACGAATGGGGCGGGGAACTATACCGTCTGGGTACATCGTTTTTATAAACACCGTCGTTATAGAACACAGGTTGCACCGACCTCAGGTACGATGGGATATGGGTTGCCTGCTGCGATTGCAGCAAGCCTGCGCCATCCTGATCGCTTAAGCATATGTTTTGCGGGCGACGGCTGTTTCCAAATGACATTGCAAGAACTTGCAACGGCACAGCAGTTCGGTGCGCGGGTTATTGTGATCTTGGTGAATAATGGGATGTATGGCACGATCCGTATGCATCAGGAGAAAACTTACCCGGGGCGTGTCAGTGGAACGGATATCGTTAATCCCGATTTCGGAAAGCTGGCTGAGGCTTATGGGATTTTCACATCAAAAGTGGAAAAAACCGATCAATTCTCAGCAGCGTTTGACGCGGTTGTCGCATCTGGTAAATCAGGTATCATCGAAGTGATCACGGACCCTGAAGACTTAACGCCGCGCTTCTCCTTGTCCGAGCTTCGTGCGAGTGCGAAATAACAAGATTTTTTCGCCTGCCCGTCACAAAGTGAAATTGATCTGACCGCTTCACACAAACAGGGAAACTCAATGTCCTATACACTAACCGGCAAACATCTGATCGCAGGCGACTGGGTCGCAGGTGAGACGACGTTTCAGTCCGAACCGGCACATGGCCCGGCCAATACATTCCCGGTCGGAACCCCGGCCCTTGTGGATCAGGCAGCCAAAGCTGCCGAAGACGCATTCTGGACGTTTGGCTATGCCACCCGCGAAGAACGCGCAAAGCTTCTAAACACCATTGCCGATGAAATCGATGCACGCGGTGACGAAATCACCGAAATCGGCACGCAGGAAACCGGTCTGCCCGAAGCCCGTCTTCAGGGCGAGCGTGGCCGCACAGTTGGCCAGTTGCGTTTGTTCGCAAGCCACATCCTTGATGGGGCCTATCTTGATCGTCGCTATGACGAAGCATTGCCTGATCGTGCGCCATTGCCGCGTCCGGATCTGCGTTTGATGCAGCGCCCGATTGGCCCGGTTGCCGTATTCGGTGCCTCGAACTTCCCGCTGGCCTTTTCGGTTGCCGGTGGCGATACCGCAGCGGCCCTGGCCGCAGGCTGCCCGGTTGTGGTAAAGGGCCATTCCGCCCATCCGGGAACCGGTGAAATCGTTGCACAGGCAATTGATGTGGCAATTAAGAAATGCGGTGTTCATCCCGGCGTCTTCAGCCTTATTCAAGGTGGCAAGCGCGATGTTGGCCAAAGCCTGGTGCAGCATCCATTGATCAAGGCGGTCGGCTTTACCGGATCGCTTGGCGGTGGTCGTGCGCTGTTTGATCTGTGTGCGGCACGCCCGGAACCGATCCCGTTCTTTGGCGAACTGGGTTCGGTCAATCCGATGTTTATGATGCCTGCTGCCGTTAAGGCACGCGGTGCTGCGCTTGGTACGGGGTGGGCCGGGTCACTGACCATGGGTGCGGGGCAGTTCTGCACCAATCCGGGGATTGCGGTTGTGATTGACGGGCCGGATGCAGATGCCTTTATCGCATCGGCCAAAGAAGGTTTGTCGGGCGTTGCCGCCCAGACCATGCTGACCGATGGCATGGCAGAAACCTATCGCGCCGGTGCCAAACGGATTGCCGGAACGTCTGGTGTGAAAGACGTTCTGACCACGTCATGTGATCTTCGCAATGCAACGCCTTATCTGTTTGAAACCACCGGTGAGAACTGGCTTTCAAACCATGAACTGGGTGAAGAGGTCTTTGGACCGCTTGGTCTGGTCGTGCGGGTTAAAGATGTCGTGGAAATGCGCACTATTGCCAAATCGCTTGAAGGTCAGTTGACCTGCACGCTGCATCTGGACGCCGATGATGCGGCCGATGCCCGTTCATTGCTTCCGATTTTGGAACGCAAAGCAGGGCGTGTTCTGGCCAACGGTTTCCCGACCGGGGTGGAAGTTTCCGACACCATGGTTCATGGCGGGCCGTATCCGGCATCGACCAACTTTGGCGCAACATCGGTTGGGACGATGTCGATCCGGCGTTTCTTGCGTCCGGTTTGCTATCAGAACATTCCGGCGGATGTCCTGCCGGCTGATATTGCCTGATACGCGGTACGCATATCAGGATGATGTTCGAATGATCATTAAGCTTGATCTTTGGTGCGCAATATGACCGATCCAAAACAGGCTGCCTCGAATGTTTGGGCAGCCTGTTTTTTGTTTGATGTTTGTGCTTCGGTGCAAAAAAAAACGGGGTTCCAGTATGACCTGAAACCCCGAGGCTTCACCTACAGATCCCCCCCTAAGATAGAGAGGGGGAAATCAATGCGACTTTGCATTGATCAATGTTGATCTGATAGGGAGGATGCCTGCCAGTTCGGATCAATATCCGCTGGTTTTGATGTGTAGCCAGTTACCTGAATGGCGAGAACAGCGCAGTATTCGTCTTTTTCAGACGTATCGCCGCTGACCCCGACGGCCCCGATGACCATGCCGTCGGAATTCTCAATGAGAACTCCACCGGGAACAGGAATAAAACGCCCGTCTGAGGCAACAGCCAACGAGGTCTGGAACGACGGTCGGGCTGCCAGATAGTCGCGGATGGTTCTGCTTGAAAGGCCCATGCCAAGTGCCCCCCATGCTTTGCCATAGGCAATGTCAAAGCGCAAAAGACCGCTGCCATCCTCTGATTTCATCGCAACAAGTCGCCCGCCGGAATCAAGTATGGCAACGGTAAGAGGTTTCATTTGTTCCTTGCGACCGGTCTTGATCACTGCGTCCATGAGCTTTTCGGCTGTGGCAAGTGAAAGGCTTGATACGAGTTTCATAGTCTATTCTTCCTTGGGATTAATTGCGCATCAGGTCTGGGAGCCAGGTAACGATTTCCGGAAATGCCAGCAGGACGATGATTGTGACGACGTCTGCAATGAAAAATAGCATGATGCCCCGGAAAACATCGGGCAAGGGAATGTCTGGTCTGACTGCGTTAACGACAAAGCAGTTCAGTCCGATTGGGGGGGTGACAAGGCAAATCTCTGCCATTTTGACAACAATGATACCAAACCAGATGGAATCAAACCCCAATGCCATCACTGCCGGATAGACAACTGGCAGCGTCAAAAGAAGCATTCCAATGGCATCCATAAACATGCCGAGAATGGCATAGGCCAACAAAATGCAGATCATGATCACCATCGGAGGCGCATCAATTGAGACGATCCAGGCTGTAAAGGCCTCGGCGACGCCAGAAAACCCGAGAAAACGAACAAAGATCGTTACACCCCATATGAGCGAAAAGATCATTACGGTCAGTTTTGCAGATTCCATCAATGATGCCGTGATCGACTTTACGCCGACACCGCGGAATATTGCGACGGCAAAAACAATACCGGCACCAAGGGCGCCAGCTTCTGTCGGGGTTGCCCATCCCTGATAGATTGCCGAGATAATGACAGTTACCACCAGCATGATCGGTATAAGAGGTGGTAATGAGGTTGCCCGCTCGCCCCATGTCGCGCCGGGGACAGAAGGTGCGGCCTCTGGGCGGATCATGGCCCATAAGACAATGATCAATGCATATATCAGGGCTGAGACCAGTCCTGGCAGGAACCCTGCTAGCAGTAATCGCCCGACAGATTCTTCGACGATAATCGCATATATGACCAGAATTGCTGATGGGGGGATCAAAGTTGCCAAGGTGCCACCAGCGGCCACGACGCCTGCTGCCAGACGGCGGTCATAGCCATATTTTAGCATTTCGGGGATAGCGACCCGCGAAAAAACAGCCGATGTTGCTGTTGAGGCGCCCGAAACAGCCGCGAACCCGGCAGTGGCAAGAACTGTCGCGACGGCCATGCCACCCGGAAGCCAGCCAAGCCATTTCTGAGCCGCGTTAAACAGCTGTGCGGTCATGCCGGCATGAAAAGCGACGAACCCGATAAAGATAAACATCGGAAGGACGCTTAGGGCGTAGATGGTTGATTTTGCGTGCGGAACAATGCCGATGACGCCTGCAGCAGGGCCCCATCCGATTAGTTCAACCAGACCAAGGAGGCCAACGATGGCTGCTGCAAAAACAACACGTACCCCAAGAAATACCAGTAAAACCAGCAGGCCAATGCCAATCGCACCAACCAACAGCGGGTGTTCAAATCCTAGTCCTATCAGCATTGGCTCAGGCTTTCTTCGTTAAAGGGTCGCTGAGCGCATCGTGCGCTTCTTCCCTGGCGGTTTCAGCGGCATCCTTGATCAGAACAACACCTTCTGGTGATTTCGTCGGATCAAGGACAAGTCTTAAGGAGCCGGCAAGCTGGATTGTCAGGCGGAGAAACCAGAACGTGAAAGCAATCGGCACCAGCAACTTTGAGGGCCAAACCGGAAACTCTGCATCAATGGTCGTATCACCGAGTTGATAGGACCGCAGGAAATGCTCGGCACTGTACCTGGTCAGAATGGCGATGATTGCCATGCCAACAATCAGGCCAATGATCTCGGCCAGCCAAAAGGCGCGTCCTTTGAGATTGCCAACAACCAGTTCCATGCGGACATGTCCGCCAAGGCGTTGGGTATAGGCAGCGCCCAGAAACGCCATGCCCGCCATCGAAAGCTCAACTAAATCGATGTATCCCGAAATCGGTATCCCGAAGACGCTGCGCAGAGTGATCTGCGCGATCCCCAAAAGCATGAGAAGAAAGATAAAGGTCGCGGCAACAAAGTTTGTGGCGTTTTCAATCGGTGACAGCCAGCGATCCAATCTGCCGACAATGCCTTGGGGGTCTCTGTTTGGAGGTTTGGGGCTATCGGTCATCATGTGGTTCCGTAAAATAGTTTGGATTAGGTTGGGTGCAGGGCGGGTTGCTAATCCGTCCTGCACTTTTCGTTGCGTTGTTAGTGGTTCTTATTGTTTTCGGGCTTCTGCTGCGTAACTCAGCAACGCATCAAGAACACCTTGTGCATCGAACGATGATTGGTTTTCCTTGACCCATTCATTCCAAATTGGTTGACCGGCCACCTCACGGAATTGATCGAGTTTTTCTTCGCTATATTCGATTTTGTGCAGCGTGCTTTCGAACTTCACCAGATTGACGGCATCTTGTTTGGCATAGGCGCGTTGGACCGTCTCCAGAACCAGATCGCGATTGTCCATCAAGAGTGATTGATAAGAATCTGGCAGCGCCTCAAATGATGTTTTGTTCAGGACCCAGCCGCATTCCGACGTTCCAGGTGCCATATTGGCGGTATACCAGTCGGCCTCTTCATCGATCTTGAATGCCGCATGGGCATAGGTGAATGGAAATGCAGCCGCATCAATTGTGCCGTTCTGGAATGCGGTGAGAGTTTCAGTCGCCGACAGGGTCTGCTTGGTTGCGCCAAGCTGTTCCATCGCATCGCCCAATCCACCACCGGCACGGATCTGAAGGCCTTTCCAGTCTTCAAGTTTTTCTGGGGGAGTTCCCTTGCCCATGAATTCGAACTGCGGGAGCAGGCCAGAGGCATAGGGGATCGCATTCCATTTTTCCATGTCTGCGACAATTGCCGGATGTTCGAACATCTTTTTGCGCACATAGATGTCAACTTCTGGTTCGCCGATCGGCAAGAAGGGGAGAGAGAAGACCATCCATGCGGGGTTTTTGCCCGGGTGATAGAAATTACAAATCCCGGCCCCTTCAAACGCATTCAATTTCAGACCGTCTAGCGCTTCGCGTGCTGGGCCAAGTTGCTCTGCATAAAAGATTTTGATCTGGAATTTGCCGCCGGTTTCTTCTTTGACCTTCTCAGCAAGTGCTTCCATGCCCGATGTCAGGGCACGTGGGTTGCCATACATGGAAATTTTCCAGAATACGGACGGGCCATCAATATTGGCTGCGATCGCGGACTGCCCTAGAAGCAGTGCTGCCATTGCCGATGTCGTTATCAGTGCTTTTCTCATTGGTCTTCTCCCTGTGGTGTCTTACTCAAAATTTGAGGACTGGCTGTGCCAGTATGTTTGTGCCGTTGATGGCATCTTGCGGTTTCTTGGTCTCGGGATGCTGTTGGGTGAACCGACTCGGTCAGTTGTGCTTCAACAACATGTATCTATTGTTCTGTGATCAGGATGGTCTTGATGTTTGGACCGGTGCTTTGGAGCCGCTTGCTTTGTTGAGAGACGTTCGAACGGCATCACCTGAGTTCCACCGATTTTGTCGATAGACCGACTGACAGGGACAACGCCCCTTCATTGACCAGCCATCGGCGCAATTCAAACCGCCGGGCACTTTGTCGATGCATTGGATCGTCTTCTGCCAAGGCGCGTGCCGCATCAAGGGATGAAGCCCTGTAAACCATCAATCCTGCACCTTCGATATGTGTGCCGGCTTCGTTGGACATTGGTCCGGCCATTACAAGGTGGCCGTTTTGTTCAAGCTTGCGTTGATAGGCAAGATGGTCTGGCAGCGTTGCAGCCAGTTTTTCCACGTCACCTGTTGGTGTTGAGAACACGACATACAGCTCAAGCGCCAGCGCACCGCGTGCGGATGCCTCTGCTTTGTAATCGTTCCATTCGGGCATGTGACACCTTTCTAAAAATATCGATATTAATTGACATACGACATTTTTATCGGCAAAAGAAGAAAAAACCAAATAGAGGAATTGATATGAAACTTCTGGTGGGCACTTATGACGGTGCAACGTCCGTATACAAGGTGGACCAAGGAAAAGCGGTCAATCTGACGCAAGCGCTTTCAGGTGTTGGCTGTGACTTGGCGGGACTGATCGGCAATCCCGACCTGTTGAAACAGGCGCAGGAACTAACGGTTGGTCAAAGTGCTGTTGACGTTTCGGATATCACACCGGCCTTGTCGATAAACAACCCGGGTAAGATCCTGTGTCTTGGGTTGAACTATATCGAGCATATCAAGGAAGGTGGTTACGACATTCCTGATTACCCCGCCATTTTCATGCGTACGCGTCAGTCAATTATGGCTGCGGGGGAGCCTCTTGTTCGGCCGAGTTGTTCTGAGAAACTCGACTATGAGGCAGAACTTATGGTTGTGATCGGTAAGGGTGGTCGGCATATCTCTGAAGAAAATGCACTTGATCACGTCTTTGGTTATACGGTGTTCAATGATGGTTCTGTCCGGGACTATCAACGCAAAACACATCAATGGACGCCGGGTAAGAATTTCGACAAGACCGGTGCGATTGGGCCATTCGTTGTTACGGCAGATGATCTTCCTGAGGGGGCAAAAGGTCTTAAGATTGAAAGCCGTGTCGGGGACGAAGTTCTGCAAAGTTCCAATACAGGCAATATGATTTGGTCCGTTGCACAGGCGATTGCGATCATGTCAGAGTTCACGACACTTGAAGCGGGAGATTTGATTGCGATGGGCACGCCTCCTGGCGTGGGTCATGCCAAAAAACCGCATCCGCGTTGGCTGTGCCCCGGCGAGGTCGTGGAGATTGAAATTGAACAAATTGGTATTTGTTCAAATCCAATTGTCGACGAAGCTGATCTTGTTGCTGGGGCTGCTTGATGAGTGACGCAACATCATCACCGCAGGCAGCTCAGGAAGAAGTGATGGCCGTGCGTGCTGCCAAGCGCCATCTTGATGAGGCGTCTATTGACGTTATCCTGAGAAAAGCACGTTCACATTACGCTTGGACGGACAAGCCCGTAACTGATGCAGTTCTGCGAGAGTTGTATGACATCACGATTGCCGGCCCGACGAGCATGAATACCTGTCCTGCCCGCTTTGTGTTTGTGCGTGATGCCGAAAACAAGGAACGGTTGGCAAAGGCGTTAAAAGCGAAAAATATCGACAAGATGATGGCCGCACCGGTAACGGCTATTATCGCACATGATCCTGAATTCTGGACGCAATTGCCTTTTCTGTTTCCACACGAAGACCGACGCCCGCATTTTGAAGGAAAACCGGAACATTGCGAGATTACGGCACTTCGAAACTCAACGCTTCAGGGGGCCTATTTCATGATTGCGGCACGCGCCCTTGGCCTTGATGTTGGGGCAATGTCAGGATTTTCGAACGAGATTGTCGATAAAGAGTTCTTTTCACAGAACGGATGGAAGTCGAATTTCCTCTGCAACATTGGTTATGCAGATGAAAAGGCGCTGTTCCAGAAGTTGCCACGTTTCGCGTTTGATGAGGTGTGCAGCATTTCCTAACCATGCGGAGAAGAAACCGCAGTCCGGATCAGATCAAGCTAAAAAACATCGTTGTTGATCCTCTTGTTGGGTTGGCTTCGAAAAACGCGCAAAGCGCAAATCAGGGAGGATCAGATGAAGACTAAACTTATGAGAATGGCAGCAGGTGCGATTTTAACCGTTCTTGCTGCTGCACCCGCCACGGCACAAGAAGTGATTGTCGCCAATGTGATTGACGGATACCCCGCACGTGCAATGTGGGTGAAGGAATTCAGTAATTTCTTTATTCCGGAAGTTGATAAACGCCTGGCCGAGACGGGCAATTACAAGATGGATTGGCGTGAGAGTTACGGCGGTACCGTCGTTAAACCGCGTGGTGTGCTTGAAGGTATCCAGCTTGGCCTGGGGGACATCGGTATTGTTACGACGATTTTCCATTCGTCGAAACTACCAAGTCAGGCCATTTCAGCGGTAACACCATTTGTTTCGGCCGATGCCCGTGTGGTTGCACGAGCAGTTGACGAAATTGCACGAGAATTCCCAACAATGCAGGCGGAATTCGAGAAGCAAAACCAAGTCTACCTGACCACAGGTGTTGTTCTTGATACCTATCAGCTTTTCTCGAAGTCTGAGGTCGGGACACTTGCGGGCCTTAACGGTGCAAAAATCGCCGGGGCGGGCATGAATCTGCGCTATGTCGAAGGTATCGAGGGTGCCGTTGGCGTGCGCGGTGGACTAACGGACTTCTATAATATGTTGCAGACTGATTTGGTCGAACATGCCATGCTTTGGCCAGAAGCCGCAGCGACATTCAAGATCGCCGAAGTTGCACCTTATATGTTGAATGCCAATCTCGGTGCGGTGAATACGAAAACCGTGACCGCGAACAAGGATTACTGGAATGGCCTGCCGGATGAGGTCAAAACGGTTATTCAGGAAGTCGCGATTTCCTATCGCGATCATCTTGCCGAACTTGCGATGTCAAAAGCAGCAGAAAGTCATATCGCCTTTATGACGGCTGGCGGAACGATCATTAGCATGAGCGATACAGAACGTAAGGCTTGGGCGGATTCCATGCCGGATATTGCTGCTGAATGGGCAAAAGATCTTGATGATGATGGTCAACCCGGCTCTGAAATGCTGAAGGCCTATCTTGCTAAGCTTGAAGCAGGTGGCAGTGAAGCATTGCGCGACTGGTCTGCGGGGCTGTCGAATTGACAGGCAGGGCAGATTTGATTGAAGCACCGGTACTACGTTGGTACCGGTGCCTTCATGCCGGTTTGACAAAGCTCATCGAGCGGACTTCAGTGTTAGCCAATGTGACCGGGACGCTGATGGTTCTGGCGCTGGTTGTTGTTGTGAATTACGACATGCTGGCGAGAACCCTTTTTCACCGGCCACTTCACGGTGCCATCGAGCTTGTACAGTTTGCGATGGTGTTGATTGTGTTTCTTCAGTTGCCTGATGTCATTCGCGCAGGCCGACTAACGCGTTCCGAAGGATTTCTTGTCCTTCTTGAGCTGTTTAGTCCTGTCTTGGCGAGGGCGATGCGACGATTGATCGATACTTTGTCTTTCGTGATTATGGCCTTGATCGCGGTAGCCTCTTTTCCACTTTTTATCGAGATGTGGGAAAGCCAGGATTACTTCGGAATACCGGGTGTCTTCACCGCGCCGTGGTGGCCAATCAAGCTAACCATTCTGGTCAGTTCTTGCTTATGTGGAGCAATCTTTGTTCTGCGGGTGATTGCGCCAATTAGACGGGCCAATGCAGAAGAAGTGGAAAGCGAATGACCCCCATTGAAATTGGCGGCCTTTCGGTTGTTGCCATCGTATTGCTTATATATTTTGGTGTTTATATTCCAATAGCGCTGAGTGCTGTGTCCTTTGTTGCAATCTGGCTGATGCGCGACAACTTTGAGTTGGCGCTTAATCTGTTGAAGATTGCGGTCAGCGAAAGTGCAATGGAATACACCTTCGCGACAGTTCCCTTGTTTAGTTTCATGGGACTTGTTGTCTCAAGGGCCGGCCTTGGGTCTGACCTCTATGCGGTGATGAGTACCTCGTTCCGCCGGGTGCGAGGCGGGATTGGCATGGCAACCGTCGGTGCAAATGCCGGGTTTGCTGCTGTCACCGGAAGTTCCATTGCATCAGCTTCGGTGTTTTCCAAGGTCGCTGTCCCGGAGATGCTGAAATACGACTACAACCCACGTTTTGCCGTTGGTGTTGTTGCCGGATCGTCCGTGTTGGGGATGATCATTCCACCTTCCGCGATGTTGATCATCTATTCCTTTGTTGCCGAGCAATCAGTTGGGGCGATGTTCATCGCAGGTGTTGTCCCCGGTTTGATGCTGGCGGGGGCTTATCTTGTTGCGATTTTTTTAATGGGGCGTTTTACCCCGGCTTTTGTCGGTGGTCGCGCGGCAGAAGACTATCAACCCATGCCATGGTCGGAAATTGCTTCAAAAACGTTTCCGATGGTGTTTCTGATCGCAACGGTGATCGGTGGAATTTATCTGGGCTGGATGACCCCGGTTGAAGCCGGTGCCGCCGGGGCGCTGTTGGGGCTCGTTATCGCTGTTTTACGACGCTCTATCTCCTGGAAAGGACTTTGGGAAACGTTGATTGAAACCGGTCATATTACGGCAGCTATCCTGTTTCTGATTACAGCGGCGTCAATCTATAGCCGTATGCTTGGTTTGGCTGGCTTGCCCAATGAGCTGGATCGGCTTCTGGGTCAGAGTGACTTTGGTTTCATTCAGATCATGTTCTTCTATGTGGTCTTGATGCTGTTTCTAGGCACTATTCTCGATACATCTTCGATTATCCTGATTGTTGTTCCCCTGTTTTTGCCATTGATCGAGCCGATGGGATTATCCCTTGTGTGGTTCGGTATTATTACCGTGATTGGTGCGGAGATCGGGCTTCTGACACCACCTCTGGGCATATCGTGTTTCGTGATCAAAGCGACGCTTGATGATGACCGGGTCACTCTTAAGGACGTCTTCCTTGGGGCACTGCCTTTTGCGGGTGTGATGTTGATTGTTTTGATCTTGCTGATCGCCTTCCCGTCGCTCTCCCTATCCCTTCTGAACTAGGATCGACTATGAGAAACGTTACACCTGACAATATCAGCGAAGTTTTTGCCGGATATTTTGGAGACGATACCGACCCACGGTTTAAGGAGATAATGTCTGCACTAGCCCGTCATCTTCATGAGTTTACGCGTGAAGTATCTCTCACACATGATGAATGGCGTGCTGCTCTTAAGGCAATGGAATGGGCCGGAAACATCACCACACCTGAACGCAATGAATTTGTTCTTTTATCCGATGTGCTTGGTCTGTCCTCGTTGGTTGATATGATCAATTCACCGGATGGTGCGACAAGTTCTAGTGTGCTTGGCCCGTTTCATGTGTCGGATGCACCGCCAATGCAGATCGGCGATGACATGAAGCGCCATTATCCCGGCGAGGTATTATTGGTTCAGGGGCGTGTGCAGGATCTGGACGGGAATCCAGTGCCATTTTCCAAACTTGATATCTGGCAAACCGCCCCAAATGGCCTGTATTCAAGTCAGGACCCTGAACAGGATATCATGTCTTTCCATGGTCTGATGACAGCGGATGAAAACGGCTATTACGGTTTCACGACCGTTCGACCTGTTGTCTATACAGTGCCAACAGACGGGCCGGTGGGAAGTATCCTGAATGCTGCGGGGCGTCATCCATGGCGCCCGTCTCATCTACATTTCATCATCAAGGCAGATGGATACCGTGACCTTGTGACGGAAGTCTTCCCTGACGATGATCCATACCTTGATCAGGACACGGTATTTGGGGTCCGCGAAGATCTGGTGATGTGCTACGAACAAAAACCTTCGGGCACTTTCCCGGAAGGCTTTGCCATATCGGGAAAAGTGAACGAGGCTTACTTGGCGGTCAATTTTGACTTCAAACTTGTCGCGAAATAAAAGCGGGTAGCTCTATTTTGAAGGCACAAGTGCAGACTGGCGTAGAAATTCGCCGGTCTGCTGATAGTGGTCCAAAAGATGTTCGGAGGCGCGTTCGATATCGCGTGCGACGGCTGCTTCCATGATTTCCCGATGTTCGCGTTTTACATCCCGCTTGCCATAATTCTGCGACCGACCAGCAAGATAGCGGTAGCGAACGTTAAGATCATAAAGCTGATGGCAATAGTGGAGTAGGATCGGGGAGTGGCAATTTGCCAGCAACGCCATGTGAAAGCTTTTGTGTCGTTCTTCAAATAACGGGATGTCTTTTGCGTCTGTGCGTGACATGCGGTGATGGGAGAGAACCAATTCTTCTTCCCAGGCATCGTCCGCATTCGAGATGCTTTCGCGAAGAGCCATATCTTCCAGCGCACAGCGGAGATTAAGAATTTCGTTGAAGTTCTGCTGGCTGACAGGTGCTGTTCTAAATCCACGTTGATCAAGGCGCTCGACAAGTTGCTCCGAAGTCAACAGACTCAGGGCTTCGCGAATAGGAGAAGCTCCTGTTTGCAGAATCTCTTTGAGGTTTTCGATTTTGAGCTTTGTACCTGGGCGCAACTCGCCGGTCACAATCATGTTTCGAATTGCGTCATAGGCGGTTTGTGTCGCGGAAACAATTTGCGAACTTTGTTGTGACGGTGATGCTGTTTGCGAGGGTGAATTCATAGTGTTTCTGTGGCGTGTAATGCAAAGAAATCAATGATCATACTATATCCATTTGCCGAACCAGAGCTATCTGTATACTGCGTGAAAGAATTATGTGTTCTTTGATGATGTTTGGGCGTTTGTCCGATGTCTGCAAAGATTGGCCAGACGGCTGGCAGGGCAGGTTTTCAAATCTTTGCAAGCAGGCTGGTCATAGTTAATATGACGAGATTCATGCCCCTCGGCATACACCCAATTCTCAATCTTACTTTAGTCGATATTTTGTATTTTTTACAAGTTATATCGATATTTAATGTCCGTCTATCTCATCAAATAAAGATTAGGCCATGATCTTCTTTTTGATGTGGAATGGACAATTGGCCGGCGTAAATCAGAACGATGCGCGAGTTATTTAACTTCCCAGCGACCGAATAGATCTTGGAAAAGCAAACTGATCCGGTGGGATTGGTTGGCTTGATAAACTGGTTCTTATCAGAAGATGATATGATTTCTTAGAGGTTAGGTGGCGCTGCGGTGATAGGATAATTGCCGAAAGCGTGTTGCGCTTTTTTCCAGATGCTCACGCATGGCGCCATAGGCGCGGTCCGCGTCCTTGTCTGAAATGGCATCGACAATTTCCCGATGTTCACTGAGCAGGATGTCGATTTTATCAAGTCGCCGTGCTTCGTTTGCGCCGTAACCAGTGTCAAAGACCTGCTTTAAAGCTGCATCGATTATGTAATCCAAAAAATCGACATAGATCGGATTGTTCGTGGCCTCAGCGACGGCGTGGTGGAATGCATGGTCTGGCTGTGCTGAATCGAGTTCTTCGCTTTCCAAAGCCAATTTCAGGCGTTCATAGCATTCCTGTATGTGGGCTTCTTGTGCAGGGGAGCGACGTTGTGCGGCGAGTGCGGCGGCCTCGGTTTCTACGCCGATGCGTAGTTCCAGAACGTTAAGGACGGATGAGACATTTTTGAGGTTGCCCAAGTCGAAGCCTGAAGAGTCACTCAACGGCTTACGTGAAGGATCGGCGACGAAAAATCCAACGCCATGTTTTGCTATTACCAGCCCATCGGCTTTGAGTGTGGCAAGCGCTTCCCGGATCACTGTGCGGCTAACATCATGTTGGATGCACAAATCTTTCTCTTTGGGCAGAGGGTCGCCAGGGGACAGGTTTTCGGTTTTGATTTGAGCCCGTAATCGCTCCGTTGCGGTCTCGGTGAGCGAGGCTTTTCTGGTGGGGTGGAACGGAGATTTGGTCATTTTTGACTCTTGTTAAAGTTGGGGCAACGCCAGAGTTCAGGCGCAGAATCGTGATGAGATCTAATAAGAGATATTATCTCATGACCTATATAATGCAAACAAAAGTTGACTAATAATCGGCGTGCTCACGGATTTAGATGTTTTGAGGTATTTGGAATAGACAATTAAATCAAAGAGATAGTTTCATTGTGTGTGAAAGGGGTCTCAAATGTTGTAAATATTTGTAAATTATGAGTTGCGACGCATCAGCGGTTGATATAATACCTATGTCATTGCCAAACCGGGTAATGTAAAAAAATCAGGGAGAAACATAATATGTCTTTAGGGAAGAAGTGGTCTTCGAAAATCCAGGCGTCTCTGATGGCGTTGTTGATTGCGCCGGCTCTTGTTGTAAGCGCATCCGCAGACGCAAAAGATTGGAGCGGTTGGAACATCCACGTTGTGGATTATCCAGTTTCGCACGGCATGGAAGCATTTGCCGCCGAAGTTAGTGAGAAGACGGATGGTCGTCTGACCAGTAAAGTTTTCCACGGTGGTGTTCTGGGGTCGCAGCCTGATGCGATTGAGCAAACCCGTCTTGGTATCATCAATTTTGGTGTTTTCAGCCTCGGACCGATGGGGCAGGCTGTTCCGGAAGCAAACGTTGTTTCCCTGCCATTCATTTTCAAAGGTGTTGATCAGATGCACCGTTTGATGGACGGCGAAGCAGGTGCTGCGATTGGTGAAGGGCTTGCGGAAAAGGGTATCGTTGCGCTTGGTTACTATGATGCCGGTGCACGTTCTTTCTACAACTCCAAAAAGCCGATCAACTCGCCAGATGATGTTGCAGGCCTTAAAGTTCGCGTCATGAACAACGATCTTTTCGTTGGCATGGTCGACTCAATGGGCGGTAACGCAACGCCAATGGCATTTGGCGAAGTTTACACCGCGCTGCAGACGGGCATTGTTGATGGTGCAGAAAACAACCCACCATCTTATGAATCAACCAACCATTTCGAGGTTGCTGGTTTCTATTCGATGTCTGAGCACCTGATCATTCCAGAATGCCTGTGCATGAGCAAACGTACCTGGGATGAGCTTTCTGCTGAAGATCAGGCGATTGTTCAAGAAGCTGCAACCAATAGCGTAACCCTTCAGCGTAAGCTTTGGGCGGAACGTGAAGAAGCCAGCATGAGCAAGCTTCGTGATGCAGGCGTCCAGATCAACACGATCGATGACAAATCGAAGTTCCAAGCTGCAATGGAGCCGGTCTATGCCCAGTTCCTTGAAGCAAATCCTGAGCTGTCCGATCTTGTTCAGCTGATGCGTAGCTCCGACTAATCTGTCGCGTAATCTTCGTAGGAACGGTTCGCGCAAAATTATCTGCGCGAACCGTTTCCGACATGCCGGAGTAAACAACCTTGCATTTCCTGGAAAAAGTTTTGGCACGGGTTGAGGTGCTGTTTAATTGGATTAACCGGATCAATCTATTCCTGTGTTGCGGTGCACTTGTGGTTTTGATTTTGACCTTTGGCTGGCTTGTGATTGGTCGATACATTTTGAATTCGACCCCGACCTGGGTTGAGCAACTTGCGTTGCTTTTAGTGGTCTATATTACCTTTCTTGCGACAGCGTCTGGCGTGTATGAGAACCGGCATCTCGGTATGGCATTTCTTAGGGACGCAACGCCTTCTTTCATTCGCAGGCCGTTAGTCTTTGTCACACATGTCGCGGTTGCCACGTTTGGTTTCATCATGATGACCAACAGTGTCGAGCTGTTTGAGTTCGGTTGGTCAACCAAATTACCAATGCTGAACATCCCCGAAAGCTTTCGTACGCTGCCGGTTATTATCTGTGGGGGCATGATGTTCATGTTCGCCAGCGCACAGGCGCTTTGCGAGTTGTTGAATACGACCCACAAACTCATAAGAAAAAATACGGGAGAATAAAATGGGGTTGGCTATTCTTCTGAGCGTATTTGGGGTCAGTATTATTGTTGGGGTCCCGGTTGCGTTCGCAATGGGGCTGGCTGCAGCGGCGGCTTTCGCATTTGAAGGTTTCCCGGCACTTCTGACATTCCAGCGTGTTGTCTCGGGCGTCTCTGTCTTTTCATTGCTTGCAATTCCGTTCTTCATCTTTGCCGGTGAACTGATGCTGCATGGCGGTCTGGCACTTAAACTGGTGCGCTTTGCTTCGGCCCTTGTTGGACGTGTGCGCGGTGGGTTGGCGACGGTCAATATTTTCTCAAGCATGTTGTTTGGTGGTATTTCAGGCTCGGCAGTTGCTGATATTTCGGCACTCGGATCGCTGATTATTCCGGCAATGAAAGAGAAAGGTTACAAAGGCGACTATGCTGTCAACGTTACCGTGACATCGTCAATCGCGGGCGTTGTTATCCCACCAAGTCACAACATGATCATTTTTGCAGTTGCTGCAGGCGGCGGGATATCTATTTCCAAGCTGTTTCTTGCCGGGGTCATTCCGGGCATATTGATGTGTGTTTTCCTTGCGATCGCGGCATATATTCTTGCTGTGAAGGCAAACTACCCTGCAGAACCTTTTCCCGGATGGGCGGTTGTTCTGACCGCTGCAGCGTCGGCATTGCCGGGTCTATTCACCGCTGTGATCATTGTTGGCGGCGTTTTGTCTGGTGTATTCACGGTCACAGAATCAGGCGCCTTTGGTGCAATTTATGCCTTCGTCCTGACCGCGCTTGTCTACCGATCTCTTAGTTGGGACGCGTTTATTGAATGTTTGGTCAGTGCTGTGCGGACGACATCGGTTGTTATGATCTTGATCGGTTGTGCAAGCGCGTTTGCCTATCTTCTGGCATTTTATCAGGTGCCGGAATTGCTGACCAATACGCTGCTGGACATCTCTGAAAACCCGATTGTTATTCTGCTTATGCTGAACGTCATTCTTTTGGCGCTTGGTATGATCATGGATATGGCAGCGTTGATTTTGATCTGCACGCCAATTTTCTTACCGATTGCGACATCGATTGGGATGGACCCGATCCAGTTCGGGATCATGCTGTTGGTCAATCTCGGCTTGGGGCTTTGCACACCGCCAGTAGGGACGTGTTTGTTCGTTGGCTGTGCTGTTGGAAAGGTCCCGATTGAACAAGCATTGCGCACCATCTGGCCGTTTTATTTGGCGATGCTGGCAGCCCTTCTGCTTGTGACGTTCGTGCCCTCAGTTTCACTGTTCTTACCGTCATTACTGGGATAGCTGGCCGGGTTCGCGAGCGCGCTTGAACCAGTGCTGTTCGCGATTGCCGGTGCTATGCCACCTGACCTTCAGGAGAGTTCCTAATGGAAACCAAAATTCTCAGTGAAGACATCATGAATGTCTTTCGCACGGCTTCAACTGCAAGCCTGTGTACACAACTCTACAAGCGCGGTATACGCAATAATTTTGTCCAAGGGGTTGCACCGCTTGGGAAAGATCATGAACGTATGGTTGGTCAAGCTTTCACGCTGCGATACATTCCGGCTCGTGAAGATCTGAACACACTTGAAGTGTTCAAAGATCCGAAGCATCCACAACGTTATGCGGTTGAAACAATTCCTGCCGGGCAGGTTCTTGTTATGGATTGCCGTCGGGATTCCAATGCTGCATCTGCCGGCAGTATTTTGGCCAAGCGTCTTGAAGTGCGTGGCTGTGCCGGGATTGTGACGGATGGCGGTTTGCGGGATGCGGACAATATCGCATCCCTTGATATGCCAGCTTTCTGCGCGAACCCTTCTGCGCCGACCAACCTTACTCTCCATCAAGCAATGGACATCAATGTTCCAATTGGTTGTGGCGGGGCCCCAGTATTCCCGGGTGATTTAGTGGTTGGCGATGGTGATGGCGTGGTCATTGTACCGCTCGACCTGGTCGAGGAACTTGCCGAAGAGCTTCCAAAAATGGAAGCGTTCGAGGCCTATGTCTATGAGCGTGTCAGCAATGGCGAAAGCATCATCGGTCTTTATCCGCCAAATGCAGAAACCTTGAAAAAATACCAAGAATCAGTGGGTTGATTGAAACCCAAACGTACTAGAATCAAAAGACTAAGGACCAGACAATGACGATACGTTATGACGACAAAGTAGTTCTCGTGACAGGTGCAAGCACAGGTATTGGTGCGGCTGTTGCCAAGGGTTTTGCGAAAAACGGCGCAAAGGTTGCAATTAACTACGGGTCGAGCCACGCTGAAGCAAAAGAAGTTCTGGCTGAAATCGTTGGCCAGTCCGGGGAAGCTGAACTGTTCCCTGCCGATCTGCGTGACACGGCTGCTGTTAAAAAAATGGTAGAAGATGTTATTGCCAAATTTGGCAAAATTGACGTTCTGGTTTGTAACGCAGGTGGCCTTGTTGACCGTGTTGGGCTGGAAGCCATGTCTGACGAGTTCTATGACAGTGTGATGGACCTGAATGTCCGGTCTGTTGTTTCCACATGTTCAGCTGCACTTCCTCACCTGTCCAAATCCAAAGGCAATGTGATCATCACTGGGTCTGTTGCGACAAAAGTTGGTGGGGGGGCTGGTGCAAGCCTTTATGCCGCATCCAAGGCAGCTGCTCAAAACTTGATCAAGACTTATGCCAAAGAATATGCGGCGGAGGGCATTCGCTTTAACTCTGTTTCTCCAGGCACGATTTACACTCTGTTCCATGAAAAACATACCAGCCCGGAAGTCCTTAAAAATATTGCGGCAAGTATTCCGATGAAGCGTCTCGGAACACCGGAAGATTGCGTGGGCGCATATCTGTTCCTCGCATCTGATGATCTTGCCGGATACATCACCGGTCAGGCTGTTGAGGTCAATGGCGGACAGTTGATGCCGTAATACGGCGTTTTTCTTTGTTGTTTTTGCTGACCGGGATTTGGCGCATTCCAATCCCGGTCAGCATCTCGGTTTCGATGGACGGCATGTCAGGAACAGCGTGTGGCTTTGATTGACAGATCAATTCTCCTGATTGGGGAATGCATGATTGAACTGTCACCTTTGCAAGGTGGCGAATTCAAGTCAGGCTTTGCAGGCGATACATTCAATACCGCATGGTATCTCCGCCGGAAAATGCGTGATGCATGGAATGTGGGTTACTTTACAGCGGTTGGTGATGATCACTGGTCGGCTGAAATGCTCCGGTTTTTTGCCGGAGCAGGAGTTGATACCCGTGATGTTGTGACCGTCGCAGGCCGATCACCGGGCCTTTACATTGTAAGGCTGGAAAAAGGCGAGCGCAGTTTTTCCTATTGGCGGAGTAACTCTGCGGCGCGTGCGATGATGGACGACAAAGAGCAGTTCGAGCGCTCTCTTGAAGGCAAAGGTGTCATCTTCTTTTCAGGTATAACGCTTGCGATCCTTAGTCCAGAGAACCGAGATCGTTTCATCGCAGCACTGGCGCAGGCACGGCTTAAAGGTAGTTTGATCGCGTTTGATCCGAATGTGCGACCTCATCTTTGGGAAAGTTCTGATGTGATGCGCTCGACGATCAGCAAAGCCGGTGAGGTTGCCGATATTGTTCTGCCGTCTTTTGAGGATGAGCACACCCATTTTGGGGATAAGTCCTCTGAGGAAACCATCCGGCGCTATGCAACGGAACCGGGCAAGGTGATTGTTGTAAAAAATGGCGGTCACGAAGTCGTCACGCAGAGCTCCCAAGGGGATTTGTCTTTCTGGGCACCAGCCAAAGTCGAAAATCCGGTTGATACGACGGCTGCAGGTGATGCGTTTAACGCAGGTTTCCTGGCGTCCTACCTTGAAGATGAGAATATCCCGGATGCCGTAGCGTGTGGTGGGGCACTTGCTGCGAAAGTCATCTCTAAATTGGGGGCGCTGGTTGACTGATTGGTTTCCAGTTTGCCGCCTTTTGCATTTACCGGCCCCACCTGGTGGCCGGTAAATGGGTCTCCCGAGACCCTAACTGGCCCGGCGGGTTCGCCGGGCCATTTTTTGAACAGCATGTAATTGTTTGCTTCTGCCATTATTTTACAAACAGCTAAGAGAGAAGGCATGATTGTTAATTCAGATAGTCCGTCAGAATGGATGACTTCAGGTCCGGGTGCTCAGCGGCGCATTCTGTGTGAGAATGAAGAACTGATGATGGTCGAATTTCGGTTTGAAAAAGACGGTCAGGGTCTTTGGCATAACCATCCCCATACCCAGACAACCTATGTATCTTCAGGATCTTTTCAGTTCACCGTTGGGGATGAAACCAAAATACTCAATCCCGGCGATGCCATGTTGATCCCGCCACATGCGTTCCATAAATGCCTTTGTCTGGAAGCAGGAATCTTGCTTGATGCATTCACTCCACGGCGCGAAGATTTTATGGATGCACATGGCTGGAATAAAAAGCCCAAAGAAGCAGAATAATCCCAAAGATGTGAACGCGACTTGCAACGTTGGCATTATGTGGCAGCTAACCTTAGCTAAGTAGGTCGTCGTTCTTTCTTTCGCTTTCAAAGACGCGAATACGGGCTTTTTCCAGATGCGTTCTCATGGCGATCCGGGCACCTTCCTTATCACGACGTTTCAGGGCATCAACGATTGCGTAATGCTCTGCTTGAACGGTTTCAAGGCGAGCTTTGGGTTTGGTTAGCGAAAGGCTACGGGTCAAATTCATCCCGGTAAGGATATTGGTCTTGATGGATGAACGGGCCTTGACGAAATAGGTGTTGCCAGATGCAAGGCAAATGGCCTCGTGAAGCTCTTCGTCAAGATCAGTTCCCAATTCACCATTTTGGGCGCAAATGTCGAGCGCCTTGATCAGGGACGTGATGTGTTGAATATCGCGCTCGCTTCTGCGTTCAGCCGCAAGAAAGGCTGCTTCGCTTTCAATCGCGGCTCGGAATTCAAATGATTTCTGGATATCCGCAAGTGAACCAGCCGGGGCAAAGTCCATTGCCGCACTTTCGGGTTTGCGCGTGACGTACGATCCAGATCCACGTCGTGAGACGATAACGCCATCTTCACGCAATTGTTTAAGTGCTTGTCGCAGAACCGGGCGTGACACTTCCATTTTTTCACTTAAAACATGTTCGGTGGGCAGTTTCGAACCAACCAATAGTTCTTTGTTAATGATCATCGTCAAGATGCGTTCATAAACAATGTTTGAGAGGGTGCCGGTTTGAACATGTTGATCGGAATGCAAGGGGGTCACGGGGCGAAAATCCTAACGGGCAGTGATTCACTATGCGCAATGCACGAATGTCAGACAGGTGTGGGCTATAGTAAAAATTGCCTGTCAGAATATCGACCAAATATAGCAGATACTTACTGTGATCTAATAGTGTTTCTCGTGTAAAATTTTGGATTGATTGAGAAAACAACTTGGTCTTTTCCTTTGCCTATGTGCAGGGCCTTTGCTGGAAAGGCATTTGTCTCGTCAGGTAGGATTGGTTCAGGCTGCTGCTCAATCTCTTTCAGAGCAGAATCGTTAAAATGTTGCGTGTTGTAGCTTTATTGGAAACTTGCTTATCCAAGTGCGGTCTGATCGTACGGGCATTTTTTAGTGCCTTCGGTTCCAAGCTCTTTGAAGCTTGAGTAACGTGCCGCGTCTTCTTGGTCAATGTCATCTCTGATGCCAGTAGTAGCATGGAGACATTTTCATCGTTTCAAACAAGATCAGAACAAGGAAGACCAAAGTTCTTCGGCGATTTTGCTTAGTCTTCGTCGGGGTCGACTGATGCGGATTTCAAGCGTGATCGCCGGGTATTTTGGATCAAAGATTTCCAACTGCCCGGTATCGCGGTCGCGCCCGGCAAGGCTTTCGGGGAGCCATGCGACACCTGCACCACTTTTTGTCATTGAAAGCAACGTCGCGGCAAGATGGGATGTGAAGCCCGCCTTGGCCAAGCGATTTGTGCTGACGTGTTTGCAGGTTGCATCAATGATCCTGCCAAGGCCGGATTCTTGGCTGTAGGCAAGGTAGGGTGCGGGCTGTTTTGCGGTTTTGATCTGTGACGCCAAGAATGGGCTGATCATGGCAATAAGCTGATCATGGCCAATGACCCGGCTTTGGAACAGTGGTGGTTGCAGTTCCGACGGTGCGTCGGGATGGGCATGGGCAATCAAAAAATCGATCTCGCCCTTTTGCATCAGGTTTTCACAGGCCTGCATGCTGTCAGACACCAGATTTAACGGGCCCAGAGACATGACTTCATTCTGCTGCCTAAGCCATTCGGGGATGAAGGTAAAAGAAAGCGCGTGGGTGGCTGCGATATTCAATGATCCATGTGTAGATTTTGCAAGTTCGCAGGCTTCGCGTTTGGCCTGGTTCAGTGAAAAGCAAACCGCACGGGCATGGGCAAGGAAATGCTGCCCGGATGGTGTCAAGGCAACCGAATGGGTGGTGCGTTCGACCAATTTGGCCCCAATCCAGCTTTCAAGCGCGCGGATACGGCGGCTAAAGGCCGGTTGTGTGATGTTTCGCTGTTCTGCCGCGCGTGAAAAATTAAGCGTCTCGCTTAGTGCGACAAAATCTTCAATCCAACGCAGTTCCATAATGGTTATGCCAATTCAGTATGAACATAGTCGGAGTTCACATTGGATATGTAACGTTGGCAAGCTTTATTCTTAGGCAAGATAAGCAATTCATGTGATTTTGTTCTAAGGATACGGTTATGCAAATTGTCGATATCGTCGAGGTGACCAAGCCGATTGCCTCGCCCATTCGGAACGCCTATATCGATTTTTCGAAAATGACAGCCAGTCTGGTTGCCGTCGTAACCGATGTGGTTCGTGATGGGCGTCGGGTGGTGGGTTATGGGTTTAATTCCAACGGGCGGTATGGGCAGGGCGGACTGATCCGCGAGCGGTTTCGCGATCGCGTTCTTGCAGCAGACCCAGCATCACTTTTGAACGATGCCGGGGATAACCTTGATCCACATCGGATTTGGGCCACCTTGATGCAGAATGAAAAGCCCGGTGGTCACGGGGAACGATCCGTTGCGGTGGGGACCGTGGATATGGCGGTCTGGGATGCGGTTGCCAAGATTGCCGAAAAGCCATTGTTCCATCTGCTGGCCGGTACCTATGGCGGGCAAGCCAACCCAAAGGTTTTTGTTTATGCAGCGGGCGGATATTACTATCCAGACAAGGATTTATTGGCCTTGCGTGCAGAAATGCGCGGATACCTTAATCGCGGCTATACCGTGGTAAAGATGAAAATCGGCGGGGCCTCGATTGATGATGATCGGGCGCGCATAGAAGCGGTGCTTGATGAGATTGGAAGCGAGGCACAGCTTGCTGTTGATGCCAATGGGCGCTTTGATCTTGAAGCCGCAATTGCCTATGCCAAGATGCTGCGCGAGTATCCGTTGTTCTGGTATGAAGAGGCGGGTGATCCGTTAGATTATCAGTTGCAGGCAGCTCTTGCGGATTTTTACCCCGGTGCAATGGCGACAGGCGAAAACCTGTTTTCCCATCAGGATGCCAAGAACCTTTTACGATATGGCGGGATGCGTCCGGATCGCGATTGGCTGCAGTTTGATTGCGCGCTTTCCTATGGGCTCGTTGAATATCTGCGCACGTTAGATGTGCTGAAAACCCATGGCTGGTCACCCAAACGCTGCATTCCACATGGTGGGCATCAAATGTCACTAAATATTGCCGCTGGATTGGGTTTGGGTGGCAACGAAAGCTATCCCGACCTGTTCCAACCCTATGGCGGCTTCCCTGACAGTGTAAAGGTCGAGGATGGCTATATCACCATGCCTGAATTGCCCGGCATTGGCTTTGAAGGAAAATCCGATTTGATTTCGGTGATGCGCGAATTGGCGGAATAAAGTTGGTGGTCAGCAACCTGGGTTTTGGCAGATGTGCAATATAATGAAGAACGGTCCATTCCAAGGATCAGGAATGGACCGTTTTACTAGGGCTGAGCTTGATTTGATCATAGGATAGCTGTGTTACCCGTCGGCCAATTGGTCCTGACGTATTTGGACCCAGTGCGTGACGCGTTCAATCAGAATGTCAGCCTGTATCGGTTTGGTGATGTAGTCCGACATCCCCGCAGCAAGGCATTTTTCACGTTCACCAGACATCGCACTGGCAGTCATGGCAATGATTGGAATGTCGGAAATTTCCAGGGCTACTTTACCACTTCGGATGGCGTTGGTGGTTTCATATCCATCCATTCCGGGCATTTGGCAATCCATGAGGATGCAATGATAATGGTTTCCAGCATCTGAGGTTTGCCGCAGCGTTTCGATTGCCTCAATGCCGTTATGGGCGGTCTGGGTGTTGGCTTTGGTGACGGTCAATAATCCTTGTGCGACCGCAAGATTGATATCGTTGTCATCGACAATCAAAATATTGATCTGATCAAGCTTCGGAGATGAGCCGGATTTGTCAGATGGTTTGGATGTGGTGGCGATATCGATAGGGTGAGTCGGGGATTGAGTCTCTGTCATTTGAGTTAAATTTGATGTTCGTGTGGCCAAACTGGTCTGGGTCAGGGGCGATGTCACCACACAGACTTTTCCCTTATAGGCGGGTTTTGTCTGATCAAGTGCTTTGATCACGCACAGTGCCGGGAGGGTCTGGTCTGTCGGATTGTTCTTTTCAATTTGGGCGCAAAGCTTTGTCAGGCGACCGTTTATGCGATCTGTGATGATCATATCCGGTGCCGGGATATCGCTGTTTTTGCCGATGTCATCCACGCTTTGATCGGTAACCTCTCCGCCCAGTGAGTGGACAATGTTGGCTGCAAAATCGCGGGCCTTTGCCTGATCCATTAGAATCAAGACTTTCATGTCAGAAAGGGCATGGGACTGTTCGCGAAGAGAGGCATCTTTCATGTCAAAACAGAGATGAAAGAAGAATGTGCTACCGACACCTTTTTCGGACTCAAAGCTGATATCGCCATTCATCAGGTTGCAAAGCTGTTTGCTGATGGATAATCCAAGTCCCGTCCCGCCAAAGTTCGCTGAAACCGAACTGTCTTCTTGTGAGAATGCCGAGAACAACTTGTGTTTGTTTTTCTTGGCAATGCCTATGCCGCTATCTTCGATGCGCACATCAAGGCGAATCTGATCTCCTTCAATCTGGCTTTCCGCCGAAATGGCGACATACCCGTTTGATGTGAATTTCATCGCATTGCTGATCAGATTATTCAAAACCTGTTTTAGACGATTTGCATCACCATAAAGTCTGTCATGTCGCAGTTTGGTCGTATCAAGGATCAGGTCAATTTTCTTTTCTTGAGCACGAATAGAAGATGATTGTGCCACGGTTTCAAAAAGCACAATTGGATTGAACGCGCGGTGTTCAAAGTCAAGTTTGCCAGCCTCTATTTTTGACAGATCAAGGATGTCATTGATCAAAGTGGCAAGTGTTGAGCTGCTCGTTTCGGCCATCGCAAGGTATTTTTGCTGATTGTCGCTTAGAGGGTCATGTCTGATCAGATTAAGGCTGCCACTTATGCCATTTAATGGTGTACGCATTTCATGGCTGACATGGGAAATGAAAGTGCTTTTCATGTCGCTGGCATGCATTGCCTTTTTGTGAGCCTTGGCAAGTTCTTCTGTACGTTTGGCGACTTCAGCTTCCAGCTTGGCATTTGCCTGAAGAATTTGCCGTTCAGCGGATTTTTCCTGTGTGATGTCTCTGACAATGACGGCAATGCCAGCCAGTTCTTTGTTTTCGAGAATGATTGGAGAGAAGGTAACCGCCAGATCGACTTCTTTGTTATCAGATTCTGACAACGTGGTTTCCATGGACAAGGAAGATTTGGTTTCACGGACCTTGTCAATTTTTTGCATGAAATCAAGGGATGAAAACTGACCGATATCAGAGATGTTTTGCCCAATTGCGTCATTACGTGACCGATGCAGCAAAGAAACTGCGGCATCATTGCACGTCGTAATTCGTCCCTGAAGTTCAAGGCCAATGACTGCGTCAGAAGATCCATTGATGATGGCTTCATATTCAGCCCGCGCAGCAGAAAGACGAACACTGTTGCGATAGCTGCGCATAAACACGGCCAGAGTACTCAACAAAATCAGCAGAACAAAGCTTGTGAAACCGTATGTGGCAAGCCGTCGGTTCCATAAGTGGTTGGCAACCCAGTCACTGGGGGCCGCAGCATATATGTGCATCGTTGATGATGGGTCTGCGGCATATTGTGCGGTGACATGATGAAAGACAAATGTCTGTTTGGTTGCTGTATTTGTTGCTATTGCATCTTCGCTTTCCGGCACTGAATAATCCGAAAGCCAGTTATGTTCAGGCGTCAAGTCCCGGCTAAAGCGGTAGCTTGCCTTAGGGTGATCAATATAATACCCGTCATTATCAGTCAGAAACATGTCAAACTGTCCTTCGGTTTCTGAACGGAAGCGGTCCAGAAGGACGGAGGCGTTAACATTCATGATCAAAAATCCAAATCGGCTACCATCATCATAAAAGATAGGCGTTGCCAGACGGATGGTCGGGCGGATCGGGTACTCGATACGCCCAAATTCCCGATTAAGATTGATGCGCGATAGATAAAGCTCGCCGGGGTGTAAGTCGGCGGATGCTTGATAATAGTCGCTGGCGGATTTCTCCTGTAACCACTGATCTTCGATGACATCGATCTTGCCACTGAGCCGGTCGACACGGATCAATTCTGTGCCCGTGTCATTGGTTTGGATGACACGGAGCTGATCAATCTCCTGATTGTTTTGCAGCATCGAAACAAAAATTGTTTCTAACCGATTCTTCCACTGCACGAAACGGGTGCCATCAAATGGGTCTATTCCATCATTGGCGGCTGCGCGCGTGATGCCGGAAATCGGTGGGGTCGCGTGAAGGAAGTACAGGTTATCGCGATATTGACCAATATCGTTCAGAAGGATGGTTCGACCATGACCGGCCAAGCGGGATAAGGCGCGGTCAGTCTCTTCGCGGACCTCACGATTCAGCGTGCTTTCATAAAATGTCGTCAGCCCAATGCAGGCCAATCCGATCAAAAGCAAGCTTACGAAAAGCACGGAACGCTGTCTGTTATCTGTGCCAGATACGAAAAAAGTTGGCATCAATCGCAATTTCCCTCTCGGCCGTCCGTAACAGGATCCATTGTCAGCTGTTGTGGCCACAGTTCTATAAATTGGGATTGCAACGAGAACTTTAACTGCCAACATATCAGGAAAGGTGTTTTTTTATAAGATATTGCGCAAAGCAGTCTGTGCCAGACATGGATTGATACGCAAAATTCCAACAAAATCGTGTGGGCTTTCATCGATATAAAATATTGACCATAGATTGAGATGGTATCTGGAATTTCTAGCTTTAGGTATATTTTTGTCTATTGACCTGCATCAACTATACAATCGGATGCTCCTATATATTCCCAGTTTCGAATTATAAAAATTCGAATTTGCCAAGGTTAGTTTAGGGCAGAAAGGGGACACATCATGACAGAAAGTCGTGGAACAGTCTTATCAGGCACTGAGCTGTTTATGCAGCCAGATGAGATCATCGTGACCAAAACCGATCTCAGTGGAAAAATCACATATGGAAACCGAACCTTCTTTAAGTTCGCTCGATACGCTGAAAAAGATTGTGTCGGCGTACAGCACAACATCGTTCGTCATCCTGAAATGCCCCGAACTGTTTTCAAAGCTGCGTGGGATTCGATCAAGGATGGCCGCGAAATCTTTGCCTATGTGAATAACAGGTCAAAGAATGGTGACGCATACTGGGTGCTAGCACATATGACGCCCAGTCGCGATAGTGGGGGCCAAATTGTTGGCTATCACAGTAACCGCCGTGCGCCGAATCAACAGATCATCAAGCAAACAATCATCCCGCTTTACGATCATTTGCAAAAAATAGAGAAGGCATCTTCTTCGCCCAAAGACGGGTTGGCGAATGCCTATGCCGATTTGCAAAAGACGCTTGCCACCAAAAAGCAGACTTTCAACGAATTCACCTTGTCTTTGGGAGGTTAACGTCATGTTCGGGTCAAACAATGCCGAGATCAAAAATGCGATCAAGGTTGTGAAACGGGCCGCATCCGGCGACTTTGAAGCACGGATCACGAATATTCAATGCAAAGGTGATATGGGTGAATTGCTTCATGCAATCAATGATCTGATTGACCGTAACGATGCCTATGTGCGGGAATCCGTCGCCTGTATGGAAAAAGTTCGCGACAATCGTTATTACCGTCGGATTATTGAAACCAGCATGCAGGGTACTTTCCTGACCGCCAGCAAAACAGTGAATGGCGCGCTGGGTATGATGCAAAACCGTGCCAATGAATTCCGCCGGATTGCAGATTTGTTCGAAGAATCCGTTGTCAGCATTGTGGATTCTGTTTCATCTTCTGCCACGAAGCTAACAGGTTCATCGGAAAACTTGTCTTCCATCGCATCGGATGCGTCGGAAAAATCAATGTTGGTGGCGTCTGCTGCCGAACAGGCATCTGCCAATGTGCAGGCGGTTTCATCGGCGTCTGAAGAGTTGTCTGCGTCAATTCGGGAAATCAGCCAACAGGTTTCAAATGCGGCCATTGTGGCCAATGAAGCTGGCGAAACATCAGCGCGTGTGACGTCACAAGTTCGCGATTTGACTGATGCTGCCAACCAGATCGCAACCGTTGTCGCATTGATCAATGATATCGCATCCCAGACCAATTTGCTGGCATTGAATGCAACGATTGAGGCCGCTCGTGCGGGTGAGGCAGGCAAGGGTTTTGCCGTTGTCGCAGGCGAGGTCAAAAACCTTGCCAGTCAGACGGCCAAGGCCACCAGCGAAATCAGCGAGTATGTGGATAATATCCAAGGTGCGACCTCGTCGACCGTCGAGGGGATTGATCGTATTTCGGCAATCATTTCCCAGGTGAATGATGCCAACACCTCCGTCTCCGCCGCGGTCGAGGAACAATCGGCCGCAACCAGTGAAATTTCGCGCAATGTACAAGAAGCATCGACTGGAACGGATGAGGTTTCGCGCAACATTGTCACCGTGACCAATGGCGCACAGGAAACCGGTGCTGCGGCAGCAGATCTGACAGAAGCCGCCCACGAACTATCGGCGCAATCCGAAACCCTGAAAAACGAAATCGGAAACTTCCTGACCGAAGTGCGCCGCGTGGTTTAGGTTCAGATCTTCGCTGTTTTGTAACTCAGTGTGCTCTTTCCATGAAACACCCCGACATCTGTGAAAGCAGTGCCGGGGTGTTTCTTTTTGATATCTTGTAATTAATTTTATCAACTTGTTTTACAAGTCTGGCTTGGTTAATCTGAACTCCCTTTGCCCCAAAGAGAGACGCCCCATGACCCGATCCGTTCTTGCGATGCTTGATGTTCGTCCGGCGTATACAGCAATGATGGCGGAACGTTATGATTTACACCGACTTGATCAGGTCGCAGATAAATCGGCGTTTTTCGATGAAATGGGCAGCAAGATTACAGCTGTGGTGACATCCGCACGGTTTGGTCTGCCTGCTGAGGTGATGGATCGTTTGCCAAACCTTGAAGTCATTACAAGTTTCGGCGTTGGCTATGATCTGATTGATCTTGATGCCTGTCAGGCGCGCGGTATTCGTGTTTCCATCACACCGGACGTTCTGACCGATGATGTTGCCGATACGGCGATTATGTTGATGCATGCAACATTGCGTCAATTGGTCCACGGGGATGACTGGGCACGCAGTGGTAAATGGGCTGAAAATGGTCCGATGGCCATGACCCGATCTGTGCGGGGCAAGAAGCTTGGCATTGTCGGATTGGGCCGGATCGGTAAGGAGATTGCATTGCGTGCCGCGCCAAGCGGGGTCGAGATTGGTTATTTCGGGCGCAGCCGCAAAGCGGTGGATTATGCGTTTTTTGAAAGCCTCATAGAACTTGCCGATTGGGCAGATATCCTGATGCTGTCCTGTCCGGGCGGAGATGCGACCAAGGGCATCATTGATGCACAGGTTCTATCCGCGCTGGGATCAAACGGGTTCTTGATCAATGTTGCACGCGGGTCTGTTGTTGATGAACCGGCATTGATCGCCGCCCTTCAGCGCAAGGTGATTGCAGGGGCCGGGCTTGACGTTTTTTACAATGAACCCAAAATCGATCCTGCTTTTGCAGGGTTGGACAATGTCATTTTGTATCCACATGCGGCCAGTGGCACAGTTGAAACCCGTGATGCCATGGGCCAGCTTGTTGTTGACAACCTTAATGCCTGGGATGATCGGGGTGAGTTGATCACGCCGATTGTCTAGGGAATTCAGGACCCTTTGTTTTACAGTTCTCGCCGTGGGCCGCTGACGGTGACGGATTTAATCACGGCATAAACCTTTTGATGAAGACCAAGTTTCAAGCGTGATCCCGACCAACGGGTGATGCGGGCATGGAGTGTTGGGCGTCCGTTTGTTTTGGCAAGGAATGCTGCGTCTGCGTCGTGTCCGAAACACATGTCGACATCAAGTGTATCGCCCTTTCCATCGGTTATTTTTGTGATGGTTACCGGGATGATGTTATTTGCACTGATGCCATTTGGCGGCGTGCGGGCGATCATGACATCGCGGGCACGGATATGTAGGCGAACATCATTGTTCGCCGGGCGGCCAAGATAGGGCACAACGATACGTTGCCCGCCACAGTCAAGAAAACTGACTTCACCTTTGGGATCGCGGCTGACGATGCGGGCAGCCAAAACCGTCCCGGCATCAAACTGGCCAGCAAGTGGTGGCAAGTCGCTTCGACTAAGCATTTCAAACACGGTCCCGCTGGCAAGTGTCTTACCTTTGTCCATCACCACAATATGATCGGCAAGCCGGGCAACTTCGTCAATCGAATGGGTGACATAAAGGATGGGTAATTTTCGGTGGTCTCGCAGCCATTCAAAGTATGGCAGGATTTCTTCCTTGCGGGTGTAATCAAGCGCAGACAGCGGTTCATCAAGTAACAGGATATCCGGGTTGGCCAGAAGTGCACGACCAAGGGCAACACGCTGTTTTTCACCGCCCGACAGTTTGTTGGGGCGGCGGGCCATCAATGGGTCCAGACCCAGCATTTCAATGATGGCTTCCTGTTCGTCGTGCGGCAGTTTGTTGGCATTGCGCCGTGCGCCGAAATACAGGTTGTCACGCACGGTTTTGTGCGGGAATAGGCGGGCGTCCTGAAACACGTAACCAACTCTACGCTGGCGGATTGGCAGGTTGATCTGGCGATTATGTTCGAAAATAACATGATCGCGGATTTGTATATGTCCACGTGTTGGATTTTCCAGTCCGGCGATGATGTTGATCAGGGTGGTCTTTCCACTGCCTGACGGGCCAAACAAGGCAGTTATACCCGGCTCTTGAATATGAAATTCCGCATCAAGGGTGAATTTCTTGATCTTGTGGTGGATATTGACGCCGATACTCATGACGTGGCCCTCTTGCGGATGTGGCGCATGGCTATTTCAGACAGAAGCAATCCGGCAAAGGCAAGCCCGATGGATAATGCCGCCAGACGTGCTGCCGCCAATTCACCACCCGGTGTTTGAATGGCAGTATAAATGGCAAGTGGCAGGGTCCGCGTTTCGCCCGGCACGTTTGAAACAAACGTTATGATTGCGCCAAATTCCCCAAGGCTTGCGGCAAAGGCCGTGATCACGCCAGCAATAATGCCGGGCAATGCAAATGGAAGGGTCAGCGAAAAGAACCGGTCTATCTTGCCTGCACCCAATGTTTCGGCTGCTTGATACAGTCCGGGATTGATGGTTTCCAAGCTGAGCCGAATGGCGCGGACCTGAAACGGGAAACTGACAATTGCCGATGCGACGGCAGCCCCGGTCCAGCTAAACACCAAGCGGATATCAAAGGTTTCATAAAGCCATGCGCCAAGGGGCGCACGGGTGCCAAAACCGATTAAAAGCAAATAGCCCATCACGACCGGCGGCAGGATAAGAGGCAGATGGACAATGGCATCAAGGATGAACCGACCGGGAAACCGACCAAGGGCAAGGGCCGTTGCAACAATGATGGCAAAGGGCAGGGCACAACCAACAGCAACGCCCGATATGCGCAAGCTAAGAAGAAGTGCGTCGATTTCTGCGGGCGTCAAATTGATCATTTTGTGAATGTACCTGCCTGAGTATATGCAATCGGATCAAAGCCATAATCGGAAAAAATCTTTCCGGCCTCTTCCCCCAAAAGCCACAACAGCATTTTGCCAGCAGCATGCGATTTCTGATTGCCGATGAGTGCGATGGGATAGGTAATGGCCGGGTGGCTGTTTTTGGGGAATGTCCCGATTATCTTAACCGCTTTGGAAATTTCGGCGTCCGTTCGGTAGACGATACCAAGTGGGGCTTCGCCCCGTTCAACAAGTGCCAAGGCGGCGCGAACATTGTCGGCACGGGCCAGACGCGGATTAACGACGTCCCACTGCCCCAAAGATGTCAGTGCTTGTTTGGCGTAAATTCCCGCTGGAACATGATCGGGGTCGCCGATGGCAATGCGATCCTTTGGCTGGATTATGCTGGTTAGTTCTGTGGATGTCGTAATATCGATTGGCGTAATCGGGCTGTCTGCCGGGGCAATAAGAACCAGACTGTTCGAAAGCAGGTTGTTACGGCTTCCCGACACGATCAGATTTTGGTCTTCAAGCCAGCTCATCCATTTTTGATTGGCGGAAATATAGATGTCAGCGGGGGCGCCAGCAGCGATCTGTCGCGCAAGTGTCGAAGAACTGGCAAGTGACAAAAGGACATGGTCACCTGTCTCATGTTCATACGCTGTTGCTGCGGTTTGGATCGCGTCGGTCAGGCTGGCGGCGGCAAAAACGGTGATGTCTCGGGCATTGGCCATGTTGGTAAGGCAGCCAAATGCTGTGAATGCTACGACAATGTTCAAGGCGATTTTGCGCAGCAGATGGGGCATTCGGTTCTCTTAGTCTTTGTGAAACCAATTAGATGAGGCGAATGTACTATACCCGAAAACATGCCCGGTCAAAGAGGATGCTCATAGTTTGATGGCAAAAAGAAAGCCTGCCAGTGGCAGGCTTTACGGGATTACTTTTTAAATATGTTCGTTACGAACAAACAGCCGCCCGAAAAGGGTCATCGGCGCCGATGTCAAACCATTCATCCATCTTGGTTGGAAAGCCGTTGCCATCCAGTTCGGTATCTGGGGTGATATAGCCGCGCTTAGCTTGCGCACAATCAACCAAATGGGTCAGGGCCAATGTTTCACCACCCTTTTTCAAAAGCAGGGTGGTGACACGCTTTTGATCTACATTTTCCGGGTTGATGATCAATTTATCCCGGTCAATTGCGGTAAAGCGGTTTATCGGTGCTGAAATCAATGTCCAAGGCGCAAACGGGTTTTCGTCGGCAAATGTCTGGACGACATCAATGGTTGCGGGAAGGCGGGTTTGATAGCGTTCAAACCAGCTATATTCATCCCAGATCATATAGAAAAACATCGCAATCGCAGCGACAAACGGAACAACATATTTCGGTGCTTTTCGGCCCCAAAGGCGGAACAACAACAAGACCACACCAGCCGATGCAAACCCGACAACAACTGTCGTGAAGATAAAGACATACATTCGGCCGCGGCCCCCGGTTGTTTGTTATATTTGGTTGGGCTTTTTCCACCCTATAAACGGATTAGCGCAGTATCCGGTTAAGCTCAAGTGCGCCTTTCGGATCACGTTTGGCGATTTGGGCCAGAAACAGCCCGGAGGCCGCAATAGCATCAGACAATGCGTTATGGGCGCGAAACGGCGGAAGATTGTGATTGCGCCGCAAATTGTCGAGTTTAAGGGCTCCGGGCTTCATCGGATGTCCCGTGCGACGGATATCGCGCAGAGCAAGAATAAGGGTATCGACTGTTGGAATTTGCAAAGGTGCGCCAAAGCACTGCTTGCAAGCCTGTCCGAGAAAGCCAAGCTCGATCGGGGCATGATGGGATATCAAAACCCGACCGGCCATCTGGGGCAGTAAATGTTCAAGAGCGGTCGCGATATCTGGTGCATTGACAACGTCACTGTCAAAAATGCGGTGAACAACCACCGAGCTTTCACTGAGTTCCTGTGTCGGGCGAACCAGAATATGCTCGCAACTGGAAAAATCGACGCCAAGCTGGCGGATGATGACCCAGCCCAGACTGACAATCTCGTCGCGTTTTGGGTCAAGGCCGGTGGTTTCGAGATCAAGCGCAATAAACTCGGTTTCCATGACCGAGCGTGATGGATCTGCAGGCGGGACATCATAATAGGTTCGCAAAGCACCGGTGGCTTTACGTTGGATGAAGTCACGATATAGCGAACTATCGATGATTTTCTGACGCAGTCCCATTGTGCTTAGGTCCCGCTTTTGCCAAAGGCGTTTTCAAGAGCGTTTTGCAGGTTCTTGATCACAGAAAATGCATCTTTCAGGTGGCTGCGTTCAAACGCGGACAAGCTTTCGGGATGCAGGAAGTTATCAGGCGCATCGCCACGCCTGATTTGGCGGACCTGATGTTTCAGACGGGTGATGCTGACAAATTCAAAGGCATCCAAAAGATCAGACGCACCCTGAGTGCTAATTGATGGGAAAGATTTGACTGCATTTAGGCGTTCAAACGTGTTGACGGCATCAACCCCATTGGCAAGCGCATGAATACGGGCCAAATCAACAATCGGCACCACCCCGTTATGTTTCAGATCAAGGGTGCTGTCATGTTCGCCGCCCCGGATCATGACAAAGTTTTTAAAGAAGCCCAGCGGCACATGATGGGTAAGCGCATTGCCCACCATATAGGCCTGAAAAATCCGGTTATCCTTGGCCTTTGAAACGATCATGCGGTGCAGGTCTTCAAACAGGGTTTTGGTGCCGTGGATCGGGCGCAGATCGAACCAGACCGAACACAGCATGAGGGATTTGGGTTCAGGCTGTTCAATCCATTTGTTGAAATAGTTTTGCCAGACTTTTGCCGGTTGGCGCCATTGATCGGTTTTTGCCATCATGTCGCCGGGGCAATAGACATATCCAACCCGATGCAACCCATCACAAACATAGTCTGCCAGTTCCTTGAAATAGGCACCGTGTGTTTCGGGATCATAACCATCATCAAGGATCAAACAGTTATCCTGATCCGACAATGCTGTTTGTTCCTGTCGTCCTTGCGACCCACCGGCCATCCAGACATAGGGCACGGGCGGGGGACCAAGTTTTTCTTCGGCAAGCTGAAGCAACCTGACCGTTGCGGCATCGGAAAGGGTCGTTACGATATGCCCGGCATTTTGCGACGTGGCCCCGGCTTCAATCAAATGGCTGAGAAGTTCGGGGACCTGATCAATGACCTTTGCCATGTCGTCGGGGTCGGTCAATTTGCCGATCCGGCCGGCCATATAGACCGCTGACAGGGACTGGCGGGTGAGTAAATTATTGGTCGTGATCATACCAACAGCCTTGCCGTCCTTCATCACAGGAAGGTGGCGCACATTGTGACGCGTCATGGTCAAAAGTGCATCAAAGGCATAATCATCGGGATGAATGGAAATCGGTTTGGCGGTCATGATTGCAGTGACCGGTTCGTCATAGCTGCGTGCCTGGGCGACAACGCGGTTACGTAAATCACGGTCGGTCATGATACCGGCAATATTATCGCTGCCTTCGGTAATGAGCAGGCAGGAAACCCGTTCCTTGCTCATTAATTGGCCAGCTTCAAGGATGGTTGCGGATTTATCAATGCTGACCAGATCACGTGCAATCAGATCAACGACCTTGATGCTCATCAGTTTTAACTGGTCGTCATCGCGGCTTTCAATCAATTGCATCCCGCTGCGCAGGCGATCACCGCCGATTTGCGCGAAGAAGTAATTGAATTGCGGGTATTTCCCCGCCAAGTCATGAAAATCCTTTTCCGGCAGCAGGTAACATAAGCTGTCTTCAAGGGTGGTGATATTGTTGGCGGCCTTGCCGTTGCGATACATCGCACGCACACCAAAACATTCCCCCTCGGACAACCGCGCAAGCAACTGACCATTCGGGTCACGGGTTTCGGTGCCGCCTGTTCGGATGATGTAAAGATGCAGGCATTGTTCTTCGGGTGACAGAACCTTGGTGCCGGCCCGGAAATACCGCGCGGTCAAGCGTTTGGGCAGGGCATCAATCACGTCATCGGGGAGCAGGGCAAATGGATGGTGTTGTTTTAGAAATTCGGCAATTTCTTCGAGTTCTATGCTCATACCCATTTTCCTTCCTTAAGGTCAGGACCGATTAATGCGCTATGTTCTGACCCTTACGCCATTGTTGCCTGATGACGGGCAAAAAGAAAAGCCCCCGGATCAATGATCCGGGGGCTTGCAACAGATTTAGGCAAACCGATTGACCGATTAGTGGTCAATCGCACCGCTGGCACCTTTCGGTACGCGGATTTCTTCGACCATATGCTGGATATGCTCTGGCGGTTCAGCGGTTACTCTCGACACTGCGAAAGCTACGATGAAGTTCAGAGCCATACCAACAACACCAATGCCTTCTGGCGAAATGCCGAACAGCCAGTTGGCTTCGACGTTTTCGATCAGAACCGGGATAAAGATCCCTTTGAATGCCATGATGTAGCCCATGGTAAAGATCAGGCCGACAAGCATGCCCGCAACCGCGCCTTCGCGGTTAATCTTCTTGGAGAAGATCCCCATGATGATAACCGGGAACAGCGAGGATGCCGCAAGGCCAAAGGCAAAGGCCACAACTTGCGCCACAAATCCTGGCGGGTTGTATCCCAGATAACCGGCAATCAGGATCGCAACAGCAGCTGCGACACGGCCGGCCATCAGTTCCTGGCCTTCTGTCATGTCTGGTGTGAATGTCCCTTTGAGAAGGTCATGGGACACACTTGATGAAATCACAAGCAACAGGCCTGCTGCCGTCGACAGAGCTGCAGCAATACCACCTGCTGCAACCAGTGCGATGACCCAGTTCGGAAGCTGTGCGATTTCCGGGTTGGCCAGAACCATGATGTCACGGTCAACCGAGAGTTCGTTACCAGCCCAGCCATATTCTGCTGCTTTGGTCGCGAATTCTGCGTTTGCATCGTTATAGTACTGGATACGGCCATCGCCGTTTTTGTCTTCGAATTTCAGAAGGCCGGTTGCTTCCCAGCGCTTCATCCAGTCTGGACGTTCTTCAAAGAGCAAGTTGCCATCTTCGGCACCGACTTCACCGGTCTGGATGGTTTCGGTCAGGTTCAGGCGAGCCATTGCACCAACTGCAGGAGCAGTGGTGTAAAGCAGCGCGATGAAGACCAGTGCCCAACCAGCCGAAGAACGTGCGTCACGCACTCTTGGCACGGTGAAGAAGCGAACGATAACGTGCGGAAGACCGGCTGTACCAACCATCAGGGCAAGTGTGATTGCAAAGATGTCAATCGTTGACTTGTTGGTGGTGGTGTATTCAAGGAAGCCGAGTTCCGTGACCACGTTGTTGAGGCGTTCCAGCATAAACTCGCCAGTGCCATTCACGGTAGAGCCGAATGCCAGCTGCGGCAAAGGATTGCCGGTAAGCTGGAAGGCAATGAAGATTGCCGGAATGGTATAGGCAACGATAAGCACGCAATATTGTGCAACCTGGGTATAGGTAATGCCCTTCATGCCGCCAAGAACGGCATAGATGAAGACGATGCCCATACCGACGATCAGGCCGGTAAGAATTTCGACTTCAAGGAAGCGCGAGAACACGATACCAACGCCGCGCATCTGACCTGCCACATAGGTGAACGAGATAAAGATTAGGCAGACAACAGCAACGATACGGGCTGTTCTGGAATAATAGCGATCGCCGATAAATTCGGGCACGGTGAACTTGCCGTACTTACGAAGATATGGTGCAAGAAGCATGGCCAACAGGCAGTAGCCGCCAGTCCACCCCATCAGGTAGACCGAGCCGCCATAGCCAAGGAAAGCAATCAAGCCAGCCATGGAAATGAATGAAGCAGCAGACATCCAGTCTGCAGCAGTCGCCATGCCGTTGACGACCGGGTTAACACCTTTGCCTGCGACATAGAATTCGCCGGTGGTGCTTGCCTTGGCCCAGATCGCGATGCCGATATACAGCGCAAAACTCAAGCCGACAGCAATGTAAGTAAGGGTAGTAAGATCCATCTTGTCTGTCTCCCCAGATCCAGCGTCAATCGTCTTCTTCGTGAACGTTGAACTCGCGGTCCAGTTTGTTCATCTTCGACACATAGACAAAAATCAATGCGACAAAGACGTAGATGGACCCCTGTTGAGCAAACCAGAAACCAAGCTGGAAGCCCGCGATTTCGATACTGTTAAGGGCGTCGACAAACAAGATGCCGAAACCGTAGGAAACGACGAACCAGATCACCATAAGGGTTGCGACCAGTTTCACGTTTCTCTTCCAGTAGGCTGCGCTTTGTTCATCCATTACGCGTCTCCTTCCTAGAAATGACAACTTCCCCTGCCGACGTTTTGTTGTGATGTTATCCGTCGGCGCATATACGAGAAGGCAACAAAGGTGTCTTGACGCACCTCTTGCCTCCTAAGGTCGATACCAGTTTTCGCGATTTCTCAGAAGCTAATCATTAGTCGTATAGAACAGTGCGTTACGCTGCATTGCAGGCGATCACAGGCTTCAAATAGGTGAAGGTTTCAGCCAGTTTTTGATGGTGTGCAGTGCGGTATTTTTAGTTGAATTAATAATGTCATTAAAACGCTAAAAGTTCATTTTCAAAGGCGATTTCGACATTTTTACCTCTTTGAAGGCGAATTCATTCGGCCAACAGATGCCTTGAGGCAAAGCGATGACAGCGACTTGATCGCGATTCTGGATCGGTTTGTGCCCCTGATTTGAGAGCGGGGAGAGCTTGTTTTGACGTGGCGAGGACATCTGATCGACTTGCATGGCGCCATGTGCGGTTTGAAGTTGTTAAGAAGAAGCCGGTCGGTTACAAACGGGCACAGTATTTCAGGCATGTGCGCATAGCATGCCGTAGTGTTCCGAACCAACAGGGTCGGACCCAACGACATTTTGGATGGGGAATTTAATGGCATCCTACCAGTATATTTACGTCATGAAGGACCTGACCAAGATCCTTCCGGGCGGTCGCGAACTGTTCAAAGGCATCACGTTGTCTTTCCTGCCGGGCGTCAAGATCGGTGTTCTGGGGAACAACGGTGCAGGTAAATCGACCCTGCTCAAGATCATGGCGGGCATCGAAAAAGATTATGCCGGTGAAGCATGGCCGGCCGAAGGTGTGCGTGTTGGTTACCTTGAACAGGAACCACAGCTGAACAAGGACAAGGATGTTCTTGGCAACGTGATGGAAGGGTGCGGTCAGATTGTTGATGATCTGGCACGCTTCAACGAAATCAGCATGTCATTCGGCGAGCCGATGACAGATGACGAGATGAATGATCTCCTTGCCGAGCAGGGTGAACTTCAGGAACGCATCGATGCGGCCAATGGCTGGGATCTTGAGCGTACGCTTGATATCGCCATGGACGCATTGCGCTGCCCGCCAAAAGACGCAGACGTTACCAAGCTTTCAGGTGGTGAGCGCCGTCGTGTTGCACTTTGCCGTTTGCTGTTGGATAAACCTGACATTCTGCTGCTTGACGAACCTACCAACCACCTTGATGCGGAATCTGTTGCGTGGCTTGAACGTCACCTTGAAGACTATCAGGGAACTGTCGTTTTGGTTACGCACGATCGTTACTTCCTTGATAATGTCACCGGCTGGATTCTTGAACTCGACCGTGGTCAGGGCATCCCGTACGAAGGCAACTATTCGTCCTGGCTGGAGCAGAAACAGAAACGTCTTGCTCAGGAAGCCCGTCAGGAAGGCAGCCGTCAGAAACAGCTGGCGACCGAACTTGACTGGATTCGTCAAAACCCGAAAGGCCGTCAGGCAAAATCCAAGGCCCGTGTTCGTGCCTATGATGATCTCGTCGCCGAAGCAGCCAAGGCTGTCCCGGATTCGACCAAGATCGTTATTCCGATTGCCGAACGCCTTGGCACCGAAGTTATCACCGCAGAAGGCCTGACCAAGGCATTCGGTGACAAACTTCTGTTTGATGATCTGCATTTCCGTTTGCCGCCGGGCGGCATCGTTGGTGTCATTGGTCCGAACGGTGCGGGTAAAACCACCCTGTTCCAGATGCTGACCGGGAATGACAAGCCCGATGCCGGTACCCTGAAAATCGGTGAGACGGTCAAAATGGGCTATGTCGATCAGTCGCGTGACTCGCTTGATCCGAACAAGACGGTCTGGCAGGAAGTCTCCGATGGTCTTGACGAGATCCTTTTGGCGAAACGCCCGATGAGTTCACGTGCCTATGTATCGCAGTTTGCGTTCAAAGGCAGCGATCAGCAGAAAAAAGTCGGCCAGCTTTCAGGTGGTGAACGGAACCGTGTTCATCTTGCCAAGATGTTGAAGTCCGGCTCGAACGTCCTGCTGCTCGATGAGCCGACCAACGATCTTGACGTTGATACGCTTCGTGCGCTTGAAGAAGGTCTTCTGGAATTTGCAGGTTGTGCTGTGGTTATCTCGCACGATCGCTTCTTCCTTGACCGAATCGCCACCCATATTCTGGCCTATGAAGGCAATTCGCATGTCGAATGGTTCGAAGGCAACTATCAGGAATATGAAGCGGATTATAAACGCCGCTATGGTGACGAGGCCAGCCGCCCACACCGCATTAAATACAAGCCGCTCACCCGTTAATCGGGGCAGAGTTGGATTGATCTACGAAAGGCCACCTTCGGGTGGCCTTTTTGTTTGAGCGCTTCTTGGCGAAATCAGGCCAAAGAAAAAGCCACCAACCCGAAGGCGGTGGCTTTGTTTCTTTGGCGGTCAATCAGAAAGATCAAAGGCCGGTTTTTGCTTTCAGCGCAGCAGTAAGTGCGCCGACATCATCATTATTTTGCTGAATGACAGATGTGAATTCGTCGCGCTGGGTAATGCCCATGCTCAGACCTTCGATGGAAACATCAATGATCTTGAAGCTGTCGTCAAACATACGCATGCGCCAGACAATATTGACCGGTGGGCCATCAGGGCGCACGAATTGAGAATTGACGAAGGTGTCTTTGTTGTTCTGTGTTTCGTTGCCAACGACGAATTGCTCGCCATTAAATTCCTTGAACTGATTGGCATAGTTCAATGCCAGATAGTTCTGCAGAAGTTTGGAGAACTCTTCAATTTCTTCGTTGGAGATTGAGCGCCAGTAACGACCCAGAACAAAGCGCGAGACAACATCCATCGCAAAGTAGCGATCCATCAGTGCGACAAAGTTTTTGCGACGCACGTCATCGGCAAGTGTCTGATCGGTGAGTTCGGCCATTGCCTGATTGGCCATGGATTCAATCACACTGGTCGCAGTCTGACTTGCGGCAACTTCAGTCACCGCAATAGGCGAAACCGTCGAAGCGTTTGACGCACCTGCCCACGCTGTGGAAACAGCAACAATGGCTGCAGCAGCGGAAAGGGTGATCTTGCTTTTGATCATGTTTCGCTCTTATTCGCTGGCGGCTTCAACGGCATCGTCGAAGTCAAATGAGGCGCTTTCATCTTCAACATTGGCCAACGGTGCCGGTGCACCATTGCGGATCATGGTATTGCGCTGCTGACGATACAGGCTGCGCAGAGCTGCATAGTAATCAAGGGATGATTGCTGCAGTTCGTTTAGCTGATTAATCGTGCTGTAACGGGAATGCAGCGCGGTTGCACCCAGTCCGCCCCAGTAAAGGGCATTGACCGTGTCGCTGTTTTCAGAGCCCCAGGTCAACGGGTTGGCAACGTAATCCACGGCAATGCCGGTGGTGTCACGCAGGTTGGACGGGCCAAGCAGCGGCAGCACGATATAAGGACCAGCACCAATGCCGTAATGGGCAAGGGTCTGACCGAAATCTTCGCGACGATACGGGATGCCAAAATCAGCAGCCACATCGTTAAGTCCAAGGAGGCCAAGCGTCGAGTTCATAATGAAACGCTGAAGCGACGCCGCACCCTGATCCGGGTCACCTTGCAGGAACGCGTTGAGTGAATTCAACGGTTCATTCAGGTTGCGCACGAAGCTGGAAACCGAGGTTTTCACAGGTTCCGGAGCAATGTCGCGATACCACATTGCTGCTGGATACAGCAGCATAAAGTCAACTGCGCCATTTACACCGTGAACAACGCGGTTCACTGGTTCGATCGGGTCGTAATCGCTCATGTCCTGTGCGGGTTCAGTCGAGGCGCAAGCCGTCAACAAAGACAGCGAACCAACAGCACAAAGCGAAAGAAGAGCTCGAAACTTCATTATTTTTAGCCAACCGATGTTCGATACATAAACTTCCCAGACCCAAGACGTTCTTTCGTGCGGAACACCAAAAAAACGTTACCGATCAGCTTCCTGCTCAAGAAGCGCGACCACGTATCGTATACGTCTCGAATATCCATGTGGGTAGCATAGGGGGAATTTAAACACCAGCATACAAAAAGTTGAAAGGGATCAAGCAGTTTTTCCATGTGACTTTTCTGCTACACCCCTTTTGGGTAGGAATATAATTCTTGATTAAATATAAACATATCTTTATATCTTGTTTTCGTAAGCGGGGGGCTTTGATATGGAACAGGTTCTGGCAAGATTGCGCGCTGCGGCCGAAGCAACAAGGCTTCGCTTGCTGGCAATTTGTGCTGAATGTGAGCTAACAGTCAGCGAGATCACCCAGATCATTGGTCAAAGCCAACCGCGCGTATCCCGACATTTAAAACTTCTGTGTGAAGCTGGATTGCTTGTGCGTTTTCGCGAAGGAACGTGGGTGTTCTATCGCACGCCGCATTCTGGTCCGGGGGCGGATCTTGTGCAGCCGGTTCTTGATCTACTGCCCAAAGACGATGAAACCCTGTCACTTGATCATGCACGGTTGGAGCAGGTCAAAGCACAGCGAGAACGCATTGCGACCGAATATTTCCGCGCCAATGCCGAAGACTGGGATCAGATCAGATCCCTGCATGTTGACGAGACGGTGGTTGAACAAGCCCTTCTTGAAGCTGTCGGGAATCTGAGCGGTGGTCGCATCCTTGATGTCGGCACGGGCACTGGCCGCATTCTTGAAATGCTTGGCCGTACGGCTGAAGAAGGTGTTGGCGTCGATATGTCGCGCGAGATGTTGGCGGTTGCACGTGCAAGATTACAACGCGCTGATCTGTCAAACTGTCTGGTGCGGCAGGCCGATATGTATCAATTGCCTTATCCCGGCGGCATGTTCGATGTCGTTACCTTGCATCAGGTGCTGCATTTTGCTGAAAAGCCGGATGCCGCCATTGCCGAGGCCGCCCGTGTTTTGGCACCGGGTGGCAGGTTGGTCATTGTTGATTTCGCCCCGCATGACCGTGATGAGCTGCGCGAAGAACATGCGCACCGGCGTTTGGGATTTGATGATTCGGCGATTTCTACGTGGTTTCGCGCATGTGAACTTACCCCTGACAATGTCATAAACCTGCCCGGCAAGCCGCTGACAGTCAGAATTTGGGGCGCACGCGCCATCGCAGAAACGGCAAAAAACACACCACTGAAAAATTCCGAAAAGGCCGCAGAGTAATCTGGGGCTCACCCGAAATAATAAAGGCCCGATCCAAGGGAACGATAAGACAGGATTGAAATGATGGTTCAAGAAAATACGGCAGCACGCAACGATCTACGGGTTTCATTCGAATTCTTCCCCCCGAAAACGGAGAAGATGGAAGAAACCATGTGGCGCTCAATCCATCGGCTTGCGCCGCTGAACCCGTCATTTGTCTCTGTTACCTATGGGGCAGGTGGTACGACACGCGACCGGACACATAGCAGTGTGACCCGCATTCAGGGCGAAACCGGAATTGCAGCGGCCGCCCATCTGACATGTGTTGGCCACACCAAAGAAGAAATCGAACAGATTGCGCGCAAATACTGGAACGAAGGCATTCGTTCCATTGTTGCACTGCGCGGTGATTTACCTGATGCCGGTGATACCTATGTCCCGACACCGGGTGGGTATCCTTATGCGGTTGATCTTGTCGCCGGGCTTAGGGAAATTGCCGATTTTGATATTTCGGTTTCGGCCTATCCTGAAATGCATCCGGATTCGCCAAATGCCGAATTTGAGATCGACTACCTCAAACGCAAGATCGATGCGGGTGCAAACCGTGCGATTACCCAGTTCTTCTTTGACAATGAAACCTATCTTCGTTTCCGCGACAAATGTGATGCGGCGGGGATTACGGCCCCGATCGTTCCGGGTATTTTGCCGGTAACCAACTTTGGTTCGCTGTTGAAATTTGCAGATATGTGTGGTGCTTCTGTGCCCAAGCGTCTGCATTGGCGTTTTGAAGATCTTGACGAAGACCCGGAAACGCGCCGAATGGTTGCATTCCACGAAGCAATTTCACAAGTTGAAGGTTTGATGAGGGAAGGCGTGAGCGACTTCCATTTCTATACCTTGAACCGTGCTGAACTGACCTATGCCATCTGTCATGCACTGGGCATTCGTGGAGCGGATCAGGCTGCGGCCTGATTTCCGAATTGCCCCGTAACTGTGACGCATGAGTAAATGACTGGATGAAAATGATGAATGACCGCAAGGAACGCATTGCCCTTTTGCGCAAACGGGCCGAAGACAAGATATTGATCCTTGATGGCGCCATGGGCACCATGATCCAGAAGCATACCCTGACCGAAGAAGACTATCGCGGTGAACGGTTTGCGGATTGGAAACAGGACATCAAAGGCAATAACGATCTTTTGTCGCTGACCCGCCCGGACATCATCAAGGACATCCATCTGCAGTATATTGCCGCGGGTGCGGATCTGAACGGGACCAACACATTCAGTGCAACCACAATCGCGCAGGCCGACTATGCGATGGAACATCTGGCCTACGAGATTAATTTCGAAAGTGCCAAGATTGCGCGCGCAGCCTGTGATGAGTGGGAAGCATCCCATCCCGGGGATGTGCGCTTTGTGAATGGTGCAATCGGCCCGACCAACCGGACCGCGTCGATGTCGCCGGATGTCAATAATCCCGGCTTCCGGGCGATCAGTTTCGATCAGTTGCGCGAAGCTTATAAGGAAGCAGTAAACGGCCTGCTGGATGGCGGGGCGGATACGCTTCTGGTGGAAACCATTTTCGATACGCTCAATGCCAAGGCCGCCCTGTTTGCGATTGATGAAGTTCTTGAAGAACGTGGCGAAGACGTTCCGGTCATGATTTCCGGAACAATTACGGATGCATCGGGTCGAACCCTGTCGGGGCAGACGACCGAGGCGTTCTATAATTCGGTCCGCCATGCCAAGCCGTTCTCAATCGGATTGAACTGTGCCCTTGGTGCAGCACAACTGCGTCCTTATGTACTGGAACTCTCGCGGATTGCGGAATGTCGGGTTTCGGTTTATCCAAATGCCGGTCTTCCGAACGAATTTGGCGAGTACGACCAGACGGATGCGGAAATGGCCGAGTTGGTCAAGGAATGGGCGAATAGCGGCATGATCAACCTGTTGGGTGGGTGCTGTGGCACGACCCCGCCGCATATCAAGGCAATTGCCGATGCCGTGGCCGCGTCCAAACCGCGCACAGTGCCAAAAATTGAACCAAGAATGCGGTTGTCCGGCCTTGAGCCGTTTGACGCTGCCTGAACCTGATATTGATTGAAAAAAGAGATCGAACAGACCCATGAGCGACATTTCAAGATTCATCAATATTGGCGAGCGGACAAACGTTGCAGGCTCGATCAAGTTCAAGAAGCTGATTGTTGACGAAGATTATGACGCGGCACTGGAAGTTGCCCGTCAGCAGGTCGAAAACGGTGCCCAGATCATCGACATCAACATGGATGATGCGATGTTGGACGCCGAAACGGCGATGGTTAAATTCATCAATCTGATCGCAGCCGAACCTGATATAGCGCGCGTTCCGATCATGGTCGACAGTTCGAAATGGAACGTGATCGAAGCGGGCCTGAAATGCCTGCAGGGCAAAGGCATCGTTAACTCGATCAGCCTGAAAGAAGGCGAAGAACCCTTCATCGCACAGGCCAAAATACTACGCCGTTACGGTGCGGCTGTGGTTGTGATGGCGTTTGATGAAAAAGGTCAGGCCGATACCGTGGATCGCAAGATCGAGATTTGCGAACGCAGTTATCGGGTTCTGGTCGACAAGGTCGGCTTCCCGCCTGAAGACATCATCTTTGATCCGAACATCTTTGCGGTCGCGACCGGGATCGAAGAACATGACAACTATGCTGTCGACTTCATCGAAGCCTGTAAGCTGATCAAGCAAAGACTGCCCTACGCCAAGATTTCCGGCGGTGTTTCGAACGTATCCTTCTCGTTCAGGGGGAATAACCCGGTTCGCGAAGCCATGCATTCGGTGTTTCTGTATTATGCCACTCAGGCAGGTATGGATATGGGCATTGTTAATGCCGGTCAGTTGGTCGTCTATGAACAAATCCCGGAAGAACTGCGTGAACGTGTTGAAGACGTGATCCTGAACCGCCGTTCGGATGCGACCGACCGTTTGCTTGAAGTGGCGGAGAAATACAGAGGTACCGGCGGACCAGAGAAAAAAGCCGATCTTGAATGGCGCAAAAAGCCGGTCAATGAACGTCTGGCGCATGCGCTAATCAATGGTATTGCCGAGTTTGCCGAAGAAGATGCCGAAGAAGCCCGCCAACAGGCCGAACGCCCGCTTCATGTGATTGAAGGGCCGTTGATGGACGGTATGAATATCGTCGGTGATCTGTTTGGTGCCGGCAAGATGTTCCTGCCGCAGGTTGTTAAATCTGCCCGTGTGATGAAAAAGGCCGTTGCCTATCTGATCCCGTTTATCGAAGAAGAAAAAGACGGTGTGCGTGAAACCAACGGTAAAATCCTTCTCGCCACCGTTAAGGGCGATGTGCATGACATTGGCAAAAACATCGTCGGGGTGGTTCTGCAATGTAACAATTTCGAGGTTATTGACCTTGGCGTGATGGTCCCCACCCAGAAAATCATCGAAACGGCCAAGGCCGAAAACGTTGATATGATCGGTCTGTCGGGCCTGATTACGCCGTCGCTTGAAGAAATGACCTATGTTGCTGCCGAAATGGAACGCGAAGGTCTTAATATCCCGCTTCTGATTGGCGGTGCGACGACGTCCAAGGTTCACACGGCTGTCAAGATTGCCCCGAACTATAACAAGTCGGTTGTTTACGTCATTGATGCGTCGCGTGCGGTCGGTGTTGCCAGCAAGCTGGTTTCTGAAACCCACCGCGAAACCTTTGCGGCGGAAATCCATGCTGAATATGTCGCCATGGCGGAAAAACACGCCGCCCAGCAGCTCCAGAAAAAGCGGTTTGCCATTGCGGATGCCCGTGCCAACAAGGTTCAACTTGATTGGAATGCATATGACATTCCGGCACCGGCCAAACCGGGCATCACCGTTTTCGAAGATTTCGATCTGGCCGAACTGGTGGAACGTTTTGACTGGAAACCGTTCTTTGAAACCTGGGAATTGCACGGTCGTTTCCCTGATATCCTCAAAGATGAAAAGGTCGGTGAGACCGCACGGGGACTTTATGACGATGCGCAGACGATGCTTAAACGCATTGTTGATGAAAAATGGTTCAAGCCGCGTGCGGTTGTTGGCCTTTGGCCCGCCAATTCAGTCGGGGATGACATTGAAGTCACCCCGGCCCCGGATCAGAACGAACCGGTCATGTTGCGCACCTTGCGCCAACAGATGTTCCGCGAAAATAACAAACGCCCGAACCGTGCTTTGGCCGATTACATTGCCCCGAAAGACAGTGGCAAAACCGACTATATCGGTGGCTTTGTTGTAACAGCTGGTCCGCAGGTTGAAATCATCGCATCGAAGCTTGAAGCTGAACACGATGATTACAATGCCATTCTGGTTAAGGCATTGGGTGATCGTTTTGCTGAAGCTTTTGCTGAGCGCATGCACGAAAAAGTTCGTAAAGAACTTTGGGGATATGCCCATGATGAAAGCCTGCCGAACGCAGAACTGATTGCCGAAAACTATCGCGGTATTCGTCCGGCACCGGGATATCCAGCCTGCCCGGAACATACCGAAAAGCGCACGTTGTGGCAGTTGCTTGATGCGGACAACACTGTTGGTGTAGAGCTAACCGAAAGCTGTGCCATGACCCCGGCATCGTCGGTCAGCGGGTTCTATTTCGCTCATCCTGAGGCCAAATATTTCGGCCTTGGCAAGATCGAACGCGATCAGGTCGAAAGCTATGCCGAACGTAAAAGCATGACCATGACAGAAGCCGAACGGTGGTTGGCGCCAAACCTTAATTACGATCCGCGTCAGTTCAAATGATCTGACCGGTCGCAATGAAAAACCCCGCAGACTGCACTCTGCGGGGTTTTTTACGTTTTGGGTCGTTTGGAAAACCTTTGCCGGTCGGCTTATCTGGTTGCTTCCATGAAACGACCGCGCTCGGTCATGCCGACAATCAGAATGCCGATCAAACCAAGGGCGAAATACCCACCCAAAAGCGGCACCACCGTTCCATTGAACAACTGGCCGATAATGCCACCGGCAACCACGCCGATAAGGGTGCTGTAGACACCAATCATCGATGATGCCGTGCCAGCAATCGCACCGACCGGTTCCATGGCAAGTGAATTGAAATTCGGCATGGTCAAAGAAAAACAGAAAAGTGTAGCTGTCAGGCCAATGCCAAACACCGGAAGCGGTGGGTGACCATCAAAGGCCAGCGCAATCAAAACGTTGATTAGGCTACTGATTGTCATGAAAAACAGCGCAACGTGGGAGATTTTGCGCATCCCCAGTTTGCGCACCAGCCGTGCATTGACAAAGGATGAGAAACTCATGCAGGCCGCAATCATACCAAAGGCAAGCGGGAACCAGACGCCAAGACCGTAAACCTCGGTTTCAAAGATTTGCTGGGCAGATCCGATATAGGCCATCAAGCAGGCAAACATCACGCCCATAGCTGTTGAATAGCCAAGGGTCTGGCGATTGGTCACCGTGGTCTTGATGTCCCGCCCGATCCGACGAAGTGACAGTTTATGCCGGTGTTCCGGATGCAGGGTTTCAGGCATGCGCAGCATGTACCAGCAGGCAATCGCAATCGCGAGAACCAGCGTGCTGACAAAAATCATGTGCCAGTTGGCAAGGGCCAAGATCAAACTTCCCGATGCCGGGGCGAATACCGGAAGGATGATGAAGACCATCATGACAAACGACATGACGCGCGCCATTTCGCGACCTTCAAAACAATCACGTGTGATTGCCATGGTCAGGACGCGCGGGGCGGCTGCACCAAGTCCCTGTACGAAACGGGCTACAAGGAGCTGGTCATAACTATCGGCAAAGATCGCCATGATCGTGCCAATCGCATACAGGCCCAGTCCGGCAATAAGGGTCGGGCGACGGCCATAGCTGTCCGCAAGCGGGCCATAAACGATCTGCATCAGGCCAAAGGCAATCATGAAGACATAAATCAGCAACTGCATACGGTTGCCGTCTTCGATGCCGAAATCATCGGCAATCGGGCCAAAGGCCGGCAGAAGGTTGTCAATAGACAGGGCGACAAGTCCGATGGTGATGGCCATAAGACAGACAAATTCAACAAATCCGGGAAGCGGTCGCACCGCTTTGGTACCCGTTGGTCGGGGGTCATTCATTTTTTGGGTTCCGTAGCAAAACGGTTTGGGTGGCGTCGTCATCTGATGCGACAGGCGCAGAATGCTGTATTTCACCTTTAAATGGCAATGATCGTTTTTTCATAGCCGGTAATCGACCAGTCATTCAGACCCGCGTATCAGAAATAATAGTTCGCGAGGGGCAGGATTGATAAATTGTCCATGGTCTTTCCATTCTTTACCCTTTATTCGCAGGAAACCGCGATCCTGTGTTTTATGCACATTCATTGATTAAACCCCGGTATTTCAAATATGGCCGAGAAGCTCCTCAAATCGAATATTGTCCTGAACCGAATGCGCCGCATGGTAAAAAGCGAGCAACTGGTTCTGTCGATTTTGGCCTTGGTTGTCGGTGCGTTGGCCGGGGGTGGGACAATCCTGTTTCGCGACGGGTTGTTATTGGTGCAAGGCCTGACCTACGGCACCGTCGACGAAGCCCTTCATCATTATCTGGCGGCATTACCGGCTTGGCATCTTGTTCTGGGGCCGACGGTCGGCGGACTGATTGTTGGTGTTTTCATCTATAAGTTTCTGCCGGAAAAACGCCCCCATGGTGTTGCCGATGTGATTGATGCGGCATCGTTTCACGATGCACGGATGTCGACGCGTTGCGGGATCAAAAGTGCCTTGGCCAGTATGGTGTCACTGGGCAGTGGTGCGTCACTTGGTCGCGAAGGACCGGTTGTGCATATGGGCGCATCCTTTGGCGCCTGGCTTGCGCGGATACTCCATCTTCGTCGCTCCGCTGCGAGAACGCTTTTGGGTTGTGGTGTGGCATCGGCTGTTGCTGCCTCTTTTAATGCGCCGCTGGCAGGGGCCTTATTCGCCCATGAAGTTGCCCTTGGCCATTATGCCCTGACCGCATTTGCCCCGATTGTGCTGGCATCGGTCACCGGGACCGTGATCACGCGGCTTTATTATGGGGATGAAGTCGCCTTTTTGATCCCGGGGCATGAAATTCAGTCATTCTGGGAATTCCCGGCCTTTGCGCTTTTGGGGATTCTTGCCGGTGTGACCGCGATGCTTGTCGTGCGGGCCATTCCGATTGTTCAAAAAAGTGCCGACAGGGTTAAGGCCCCGTTGTGGATACGCCCGGCGATTGCCGGATTAATTGTTGGCGTGATCGGTCTTGGTTTTCCCCAGATCGTTGGCGTTGGCTATGGGGCCATGAATGACGCGCTTTACGAAGCCTATAGCCTGACCTTCCTGATCGGTTTGTTGTTTGCCAAGGCATTCGTTGTTTCGATCTGTATGGGGCTTGGTTTTGCTGGCGGGATGTTCAGCCCGGCCTTGTTCCTTGGCGCCATGTTGGGTGGCGCATTTGGCATATTGGCAACCAATGTGTTTCCTGATCTGTCGTCGGGTTATGCGGCCTATACGCTGGTTGGCATGGGGGCGGTGGCCGCAGCGGTTTTAGGTGCGCCGATCTCAACCACCCTGATTATATTCGAACTGACCGGTGACTATGCGCTGACGGCGGGGGTGATGGTGGCATCAGTTTTGGCATCTGTGGTGATGGATCAGTTCAATGGCGGGTCGTTCTTCCAATGGCAGTTGAAATGCCGTGGCCTTTCAACCCGTTGGGGAAGGGAGATGAATTTGCTGCGCATGATGAAGGTCGCCGACATCATGAAGCGCGAATATGAAACGGTCCCGCTGACCGAAGGCCTTCCTACAGTCCGTGAAAAACTGATCAATGCCCCGTATTCGGAACTGTTCGTGATAGATGAAAATGGCAAACTTCATGGCACAATTACCCTGACCGATTTGCGCCATGCTGCATTTGACCCGACCTTGGGTGAAGAAGTCACAGCGGGTGAAGTCGCGCGGTCCAAACCACCCGTTCTGTATCGCACCGATAGTATCGAGCAGGCCATTCGCCTGATGGAACAAACCGGCGAAGAACATCTACCTGTGCTGAACAGTGAAGAAGAACGCCAGATGATCGGCTTCGTGCATGAAAAAGACGCGATGATGGCCTATAATAACGCGCTTCTTGAGCTGCATAGCGAAGAACGCGGCGACGCCCCACCCAAGCTGTTTTGATTTTCTGGTCTGGGTGCAAAACAATGAAACTTCATCTCATTGCCGGTGCCCGACCCAATTTCATGAAGATCGCACCGCTTTGGCATGGCCTGCGCGGGCATCACAAAATCAAGTCATCGTTTGTGCATACGGCCCAGCATCGTGATGACGAAATGTCGTCCGCGATTTGGCGTGAATTGGGTTTACCTGACCCTGACCATGTTTTGTCGTGGAAAAATCCATCGGGTCAAAATCCAGTAACGGCAATGATGGCTGCTTATGAAGGGCTTTGTAATTACAACCGTCCAGATGCCGTATGTGTAGTTGGCGATGTTAATTCATCATTGGCAGCGGCAACCATCGCCCACGAGATGCATATTCCCCTTATCCATCTTGAGGCCGGATTACGGTGTTTTGATCAAACGATGCGTGAAGAATCCAACCGGGTTGCGATTGATCATATGGCGGATCTGTTATTAACACCGTCCTCGGATGCCGATGGCAACCTGTTAAAGGAAGGCATTTTACCCAGCCGCATTAAGCAGGTCGGGAATATCATGATCGACACGTTGGTTAGGATGGCTGATCGGATAGAACAGGCGCAGGTTCACGAGAAGTATGGACTGACAAAGGAGAACTATTGCCTGGTCACGCTGCATCGCCCGGACAATGTTGATGTTCTTGAACCTTTGCGCCGGATTTGTCGCGAACTGGTCAATATTTCCAACAGATGGCCGGTTTGTTTCCCGGTTCATCCACGGACCAAGAAACGGATGGAAAAGACCGGGTGCCTTGAAATCCTGCGGGCTGGTAATGTTCGTTTGTTGCCGCCACTTGGTTACGCTGGATTTGCCAGATTGATGCGGGACGCAGCATTGGTCATTACCGATTCCGGTGGGGTTCAGGAAGAAACATCTTATCTTGGAGTTAGGTGCCTGACGCTTCGCAAGGCAACCGAACGACCAATCACGATAACGCATGGTACCAATAGTTTGGTCGGCATTGATATGGTGGGCAAAACCGCCCTGACATTCGCACATGATCAGTGGGACAGGGATGACCATGGTGGCATGCCAACCATCCCGTTTTGGGATGGTTCAACGGCCTCACGGGTCATTGCCGAACTTGACCAGTTTATGGTCGGCGGGATGATCAGCCGATAACCTGTGCCATCAGTTTATTACCAAACGTTTCGGTGTGTGGGTCCAGCCCGCTTGCGATTGGTTTATTGTCCGAAAAGTTTTCTGCCAGTGTTGCAGAAGTTGTTGTCTGATCTGCTGTATCTGCGTTCTGTCCGGTCTGGCTGGTGCTGTCAGACGGGGATGCTTCCTGTGGTGCTGCGGCCATGATTTCTGACAGGCTGACAACACCGTCTTCGTTGGTATCAAGTGGGTCATAGGTGCCGTCTTCGCCAACTGCGGTAGCAACCCCGGCCATCACGCTATCAGTTTCACCGGACTGCGTTGCGGGCATGGCACCTGTTGGTGGTTTCATTGAGGCCACGAAGTCATCCTCGGATATGCTTTCGGCATCTGATCCAGCCATCACGTCCCAAAGATTTTCTGGCATTTCTTCTGTAACATCTTCGGGTGCTGCGGCCATGAATTCATCTTTGGTCAGGGTGCCGTCATCATCGGTATCCATGTCTGAAAATAGGAGCTGGGCGTCAAAGCTGCTATTGCCATCTGTTGTAGTGCTGGTTTCCTGGAGCTCCAGCAACATGGACATAATCGAATTTGATAGCTGACCTGTGACTGCTTCGCTTTGCGAAGTAAGCTCAGACATGGCGCCGGTGCTGCTGACATCACTGTTTTGCAGGTTAAACGGCGGAAACCCGCCAAATGCTTCAACCCCGGAAGTGCTATCGCTTCCTTGGGATGCATTGGCACTTTGGCCGTTCTGACCAAGTATTTGCGCGATGCTGCCGCTCATACCGTTTATGCCGCTCATTTTCCTGCCTTCGTTGAGAATTGCGTTGTTATCAGGGTACACGGGCGAGGAGGTGGAAACTGGCGCATAAATTTTTATTTCTTGTAAAAGGCATGGTTGGTGTTCCTGTTTTGTTGCAGAATGTAAAAATTACCCGGCAGGATTTGATGCAAGGCTGGCCCTTGAAACACAGCGTGATATATATGCCCTCATGATGGATGATCCCTTCGAAATTGATGAATTCGCTGCCAGCCCGGAAATGCGCCTTACAGATGCACCGGCCCCGGCATATCTCGACAACCTGAATGCCGAGCAGCGCGACGCTGTGGATACGCTGGATGGGCCATTACTGGTTCTGGCAGGTGCCGGAACCGGGAAAACCCGCGTTTTGACCACGCGTCTGGCCCATTTGCTTGAAACCAAAGCGCAAACAGAACGTCTGCACCCGCAGCAAATCCTTGCAGTGACCTTTACCAACCGTGCGGCAAAGGAAATGCAGGAACGTGTCGCACACGCCCTTGGCCGGCCGGTTGAAGGATGGTGGCTGGGAACATTCCACTCACTCTCTGCCCGATTGCTGCGCCGTCATGCCGATTTGATCGGGCTGCAGTCAAACTTCACCATTCTTGATAGCGATGATCAGGTCCGGTTGCTGAAGCAAATCATGGATGCCGAACAGATCGATCCCAAGAAATGGCCTGCCAAGCAGTTGATGGGGATCATCCAACGCTGGAAAGACAAGGGGCTTACGCCCGATCGGGTCAATGAAAGCGTTGAATTCGCCAATGGCGGGGCCAAGCACCTTTATAAGATTTATCAGGAACGGCTCAAGGTTCTAAATGCGTGTGATTTTGGGGATCTGTTGCTGCATTGCCTGACCCTGTTCCAAAAGCATCCTGAGATCCTGAAACAGTATCAGAATACCTTCCGCTATATTCTGGTGGACGAATATCAGGATACCAACGTTGCGCAGTATCTTTGGCTGCGTGCCATGGCGATGGCGCACCGTAACATTTGCTGTGTTGGCGATGATGATCAGGCGATCTATAGCTGGCGTGGGGCCGAAGTCGGCAACATCTTGCGGTTTGAGTCCGATTTCCCCGGTGCCAAGGTCGTAAAGCTCGAACAGAATTATCGTTCCACACCGCATATTCTGGCTGCTGCATCCAAGCTGATTACCTTCAATGATGGCCGTCTGGGCAAACAGCTTTGGACAGAAATCGATACCGGTGAAAAGGTATTGGTTAAAGGTGTTTGGGATGGCCCGGCGGAGGCCCGATTGGTCGGCGAAGATATCGAAGCCCTTCAATCTAAGGGTATCGGTTCGTCACAAATGGCCATTCTGGTCCGTGCCGGTTTCCAGACCCGTGAATTTGAAGAACGGTTGATCACACTTGGTATTCCGTACCGTGTTATTGGCGGCCCGCGTTTTTACGAACGTCAGGAAGTCCGTGATGCGCTGGCTTATATCCGCCTTGTCGCCCAACCTGATGACAGCTTGGCGTTTGAACGCATTGTCAATGTGCCCAAACGCGGTGTCGGCAAAGCCACCCTTCAGACCCTTCATCAATATTCCCGCGATCAGGCGGTTTCGCTTCCTGTTGCGGCCAAGGATTTGATGGATACCGAAGAACTCAAACCGAAAATGCGCCAAAGCATCGGCGGGCTTTTGGGTGATTTCAAACGCTGGCGCGAAATGCTTGGCGAAAAATCACATGTCGAGGTGGTCGAAGCCGTCCTTGATGAAAGCGGCTATACCGATATGTGGCGCGCATCAAAGGAAATTGATGCGCCCGGTCGGTTGGAAAACCTAAGTGCGCTTGTGTCCGCGATTGGCGAGTTTGAAAACCTGACCACATTCCTTGAGCATGTTTCGCTGGTGATGGAAAATGTTCAGAACGATGCGGATGAAAAAGTAACCATCATGACCCTGCATGCGGCAAAGGGGCTGGAATTTGACTATGTCTTCTTGCCGGGCTGGGAAGAAGGTGTTTTCCCTCATCAACGCGCGATGGATGAAAGCGGGGTCAAGGGGCTTGAGGAAGAACGCCGTCTTGCCTATGTCGGGATCACCCGTGCGCGCAAACGGGCGACCATTTCTTATGCGGCGAACCGTCGGATTTACAATCAGTGGCAATCCGCCTTGCCGTCGCGCTTTGTTGATGAACTGCCTGATGAACATATCGAGCGGATCAGTGATACGGGCCTTGGCGGACATGGTGGCAATCATTCACCCGGCGCTTGGGGTTCGGATGACTGGATGAAGATGCCAAGCTGGGCGGATGATGGCAATGCGAACCGAAATCCGGTATCGGGCGCGGGGGAGCGTAAATTTGCTTCGAGCGGCTGGCAGGATCGGGTGCGCAAAGACATCATTGATGTTAAGCCAGATGGCGAAACCAGCTATTCGACCAATCCAAAATCATCGAAATATAAGGTCGGTGATAAAGTGCGGCATCGTAAATTCGGTCCGGGGACTGTGCGCGGTGTTGAAGGCAACAAGCTGGAAATCCATTTCGAAGGTGTCGGGACAAAGAAAGTGGTCGACAGCTTTATTCTGCCGGGGTAAGCCCCGATGCAATATTCACGCAATAGCGATCTAACCGGGCAGCAATCGCAAGCAGCCCAGACAAGCGAGAAGCGATATGACCGAACCCGTCCTTTGCTATAACTTCCAGTTCGAAGTTGATGGCGCCTATGCCGCAGCTTTTGCCGAAGCACTTTATGAATATTGCGATGCCCTATCGCATTTCGAGCGCGACGGCGATCCGGCAGGACCTTGGCGGATTGAAGGTTTCGCAGGCGAGCTGTTTGACAAGGCAGCCGTTGAAACCGCAGTTTCGATCATGGCATCGGCGGTGGGGATAGAAGCACCGGCCGTGACATTTGGAACGTACGAGCCAAAAGACTGGGTAAGCGAAAATCTGCGCAGCTTTAAGCCGATTTCAGTTGGACGTTTTTACGTCCATGGATCGCATTGGGGCGAAGGCATCCCGGTTGCCAAAATTGGTCTGCAGGTTGATGCCGGTCTGGCATTTGGTTCGGGCGAACATCAGACGACCAAGGGGTGCTTGGCCGCGATTGACTGGATTGCCAAGAAAGGCCCGCGTTCAAACGCGCTTGATATGGGCTGTGGTTCGGGCATTCTTGGGATGGCCTGTGCCAAGGCATGGCGCAGCACTGTGATGATGGCCGATATCGATGCCGCATCGGTGCGTGTTGCCCGCGAAAATGCCAGAATCAACAAGATTTCGGATCTGGTCACGGCCATCCATTCAAACGGTTTTCAGGATACCCGCATTCGGGATGCCGGGTATTACGACATCATCTGTGCGAATATTCTTGCCCGTCCGCTGCGGTCGATGGCCCACGAACTCAGCAGCACACTTTCCGAAAATGGCGTGGTGGTTTTGTCGGGTCTTCTGTCTCATCAGGAACAGTTTGTCCTGTCGGCTTACCGCGAAGTTGGTTTGTCACTGATCAAGCGGTTCAAGGTTGAAAACTGGACGACGCTTTTGGTTGGATAAAACGGCCAGACATGTTCGGATATAAGATGCTAAAAGGCTCCGCGATGCGGGGCCTTTTGTATGATGATATTTACCTGTTCAATCAACGGCCACCGGAAACATCAACGATGCTGCCCGTAACATAGGACGCGTCACTTGAAATCAGCCAATAGATGCTGTGCGCGACTTCTTCAGCATCCCCGGGACGGCCAAGCGGACAATTTGGTCCAAGTTCTGTGATCCGTTCAGGACGGCCAACACTGGCATGAATTTCGGTATCTATGATGCCGGGGCGCACGGCATTGACCCGAATGCCCATCGGGCCAAGCTCCTTGGCAAGTCCGATCGTCAGGGTATCAATCGCGCCTTTTGATCCGGCGTAATCAACATATTCACCCGGTGATCCGAGTTTTGCCGCGATTGAGGACACATTCACAATAGCGGTGCCGGAATGCAGGGTTTTGGCCGCTTCGCGGGCGACCAGATAGGCGCCAAGTATGTTGGTGTCAAAGACATCCTTCATCCGATCAATATCCATATCGGCAAGCGTGCTTTGCGGGGCGACAATTCCGGCATTGTTGACAACGCCGCTGATGGAGCCAAACCGCTCGCGTGCGCTGTTAAAGAATTCAATCACGCTTTTTTCGTCACGGACGTCGCATTTGCGCGCAAAGACGTTTCCGGTGATGCCCGCTCGTTCACACAGGGCACAGGTTTCATCTGCACTTTTTTGATCGCCGACAAAGCTAAGGGCGACATTCCAGCCTTTGCGGGCAAACAGCACAGCCGTTGCCCGCCCGATACCGCGTGATCCGCCGGTAATAAGGATTGTTTTCGTCATAACCACTCCGAAATCGTCTTAATTATTTTGGCTACTATGCCGTGGATGATCGGGAATGGTCAAAAAGAAACGGCCCTGCTGTGGAGGAGCAGGGCCGTTTCAGAGGGAAGAGACAAAAAATACCGCAAGGATCATGAACCGTGATCCTGCGCTTCGTCATAAGGCATAAAACCAATTCGGGCGGGACTGATCCTTCAATCCTTGCCTTTGGTGTCTTCTGGTCCGGTTGGGGACCGGTCAGAAACATCATCCGCCAGATGGGCAGGGCCTGTATCAAGACCATGTGCAGCTCTTTGACCAGCGGTCAGGCGCTCAAGGCCATCATAGGCCATCTGACGACGACGGGATTGTACGACACTCAGGGCAGTAATAGGAAAACGGATCACCGTTCATGGTCTCCTGCAAATTGACGTCCCGACGGGTCATCTTTTTGTCACGGAGATGTAATAGGTTAATCTTTAACTAATTTGTATTGCGAAGCTTGCAACGCATTCATTCGCCTGACGCATGTGACGTGTAACGGTATGAAAAAGTGGCGTAAAGTGCCCCGATTGCCTTTGATGCTTGCGCCGTATCAGGAATAACCCTTACATAGATCAACTGCCCCACGATTTTAAAAGAGGATATTCATGGCCATTTCCGGTGATGCTCAACTTGCTGCACTTCTTGAACGCAACAATGTCGACAAGGATGTTAGCGCTGTCATTGATCTGGTCGATGGCGTTCTTGCCGCGGCGGACGGCGATACCCGTGCCGATTGGATTGACTTGATCACCACGTCACCTGACGACGAGCTTAAGGCTGCCTTGTTGGCGCTACGTGATGAACGCAAACCGCTGTTCAAGATGGCGGAAGACGGTTTTGATCCGGTAGAACGTGTCGCATCACTGCGCACCTATCTTGCTGCCAAAGGTGTTGATGGATTTATCGTCCCGCGTGCCGATGAACATCAGGGCGAGCGTGTGCCGCTCCGTGCCGAGCGTCTGGAATGGCTGACCGGCTTCACCGGGTCGGCAGGTGCCGCTGTTGTTCTGTCAGACAAGGCTGCAATATTTGTTGATGGACGTTACACCATTCAAGTGCGCCAGGAAGTCAGCCGCGACCAGTTTGAATATCGTCATCTGGTCGATGAGCCGATTGTGGGCTGGCTGCATGATAATCTGAAATCGGGGCAGAAACTGGCCTATGATCCGTGGGTGCATACCGTTCAGCAGGCCAACCATCTGCGCGCCGCCTGTGAAGGGATCGGGGCGGAACTGATCGCGATTGATACCAATCCGATTGATGCCCTGTGGCACGGGCAACCAGCCATGCCGCTTGGGCCGATACGTCCGCATCCGATGGAATATTCGGGTAAATCAACAGCTGAGAAGCGCGAACAGATTGCCGGGCTTCTATCGCGTATTTCATGTGACAGTGCGATCCTTTCTGCGCCGGACAGCATTGCGTGGTTGTTGAATATTCGCGGTGCCGATGTGTCGCAAACGCCGCTTGCACTGGGTTATGCGATCATTCACAGCGACGCGTCGGTCGAATTGTTTATGGATGAACGCAAACTTGTCAGCGAGACGGTCGAATGGCTTTCGAACGAGGCAACCTTGCGTGCGCCGGGCGAACTGGGCGAAGCCCTTTTGGCGATGGGCAATCAGTCTGTGCGCCTTGATGAGGCAACTGCGGGTGACTGGTTGCGCATGCAGCTTGCCAAGGCCGGGGCAACCGTTCGTGTGGGCCGTGATCCGGTTGCCATTCCCAAAGCATGCAAGAACGATGTGGAACTTGAAGGATCGCGCAAAGCCCATAAACGTGACGGCGAAAAGATCATCCGCTATTTCAAATGGCTTGATGAAAATGCGGCAGATGGCAGCATGGATGAACGTGTTGCCGCCGACAAACTGCTTTCACTTCGCGCCGAAGATCCATTGTTCCGTGATTCCAGCTTTGAAACCATCCCGGGCAGCGGCCCGAATGGTGCACTTTGCCATTATCGCAACACACCGCAAAGCAACCGCAACCTGACACCCGGCGAGATTTTCCTGGTTGATTCCGGCGGCCAGTATATTGATGGCACGACCGATATCACCCGGACCACAGTGATTGGCAATCCATCGCAAGAACACCGTGATCGGTTTACCCGTGTTCTGAAAGGTCACATTGCATTGGCACGTGCAATTTTCCCGGTTGGCACCACGGGCCAGCAGCTTGACACCTTGGCGCGGATGCCGTTGTGGGAAGCCGGGCTTGATTTCGATCATGGCACCGGGCACGGGGTTGGCAGTTATCTTGGCGTGCATGAAGGCCCGCAGCGGATTTCCAAAGCACCAAACAAGATTGCCCTGAAGCCGGGCATGATCCTGTCGAACGAGCCGGGATTCTATAAGGAAGGTGAATACGGTATCCGGATTGAAAACCTGATTGCGGTAACTGAAATCGACGCCCCGATTGGTGCAGACCGAAAGATGCTGGGGTTCGAGACGCTTACCTTCTCGCCGATTGAACGCAAATTGATTGACCCTGAACTGATGTCAACGGACGAGCTTCAGTGGCTCAACGATTATCATGCGCAGGTCTATGGCATGTATGCCGATGATCTTGATGACGATCACCTTGAATGGCTGCAAAAGGCTACGGCACCGATCAAAAAGAAACGTATCTGATTTTGGTTGGCTTTGCCGCGATGTGAAAAACGAAAGCCGCCCTGGCAAACGGGGCGGTTTTTTCGCCCATTGGGCACTGACAAGTCTGATGGAATGACGTAATAAGAGCTCATTGGATCGATTCAATAAAAGCGGAGTACCGCTTCTGATAACTGGAGGAAGACATGGCTGAAGTCGAAGAACAGTGGATGGCAAACCCCAACCGCTATGACGACGAAACCTATAACCGTTGTGGTCAAAGCGGTTTGATCTTGCCGAAAATCACCCTTGGCCTGTGGCAGAATTTCGGCGGCGTGGATGTCTATGAGACCCAACGCGCCATGATCCGCCGTGCCTTTGACCGTGGTGTGTTTCACTTTGATCTGGCCAATAACTATGGCCCGCCCCCGGGATCGGCCGAAGAAAACTTCGGCAAGGTTCTTGGTCAGGATTTGAAAAAACACCGTGATGAGCTGATCATTTCGACCAAGGCGGGTTACCGCATGTGGCCGGGACCGTTCGGGGAATGGGGATCACGCAAATATCTGATTTCCAGTCTGGATCAAAGTCTTACGCGTATGGGGCTTGATTACGTCGATATCTTTTATTCGCATCGGGTTGATCCGAATACACCATTGGCCGAAACCATGGGTGCCCTTGATCAAATCGTGCGATCCGGCAAGGCTTTGTATGTCGGGATTTCATCCTATTCGCCGGAAATGACCCGTAAGGCGCACGCGATCCTGAAAGATCTGGGAACACCTTGCGTCATTCATCAGCCGTCCTATTCGATGATGAACCGTTGGGTCGAAGATGGTTTGCTCGATACGCTGTCGGAACTTGGTATGGGATGTATTGCGTTCTCGCCATTGGCGCAGGGTCTTTTGACCAACAAGTACCTGAATGGTGTGCCCGAAGCATCCCGTGCGGCCCTTGAAGGGTCTTTCCAGACCGGAATGCTGACCGAGGAAAACCTTAATCGTGTAAGAGCACTCAATGAAATTGCCAAACGTCGGGGCCAGTCATTGGCGCAGATGGCAATTGCATGGGTGCTGCGCCGTCCGGAAATCACCTCGGCCCTGATCGGGGCACGTCACGTTCAGCAGCTTGATAACAGCCTTGATGCGCTTGATAATCTTGAATTCAGTGCAGATGAACTTGCCGAAATCGATAAATATGCGGCGGACGGTGGTTTGAATCTGTGGCAGAAATCATCTGATTCACAGGCACCGGCCTAATCAGCCGAATCAGCGTTCTGATCTTTGCAAAAGCCCGACCGATGATTTTGGGTCGGGCTTTTGTGTATCTGGATATGCGCTGTAAGGCTATTTTTCGGCCATCGGCAAGGTTCCCGCCAAATCGCGAAGCGTATCGATAACCGCCTTCGCCCCGGAACTAAGCGGGCGATCATGCAGCCATGACAACATGACCTTACGCGACAATTCCGGGCTTATGATCCGCCGGGCCCGCAAGCGACCGGTTGAAAGTTCCATCACAAGCGAACTTCTTGGCAGTACAGTATGTCCCAGATTTCGATGCACCAGATCGACCAAAACGCGCAGTGCATCGGCCTCAACAACCGGGGTTAACGGGCGCCCGGCGCGGAAGGCGGCTTCTTGCATTTTTGCGCGAAGTCCGTGTTTGTTGGTCGGCATGATCAGCGGCAGGGAAAGGACATCTTCATAGGCAATTTCGGTTTCCTGTTCGCCAACCTGTGTCGGGTGGGAAATCAGAAACAGGTCTTCGCGCCATAACGGTTCAGCATGCAAGCTGCGCGAAATCATACCGTCATGCAGGATGCCGATATCCAGACGCCCCGAGAGCAATCCTTCCTGAACATCGCCCGTCAGATCCTCAGAGACCGAAATGTTGAGATCAGGATAGTGGTCTCGCAGCCGTTCAATCAGGGCACCTGTAATGACAATTCCGGCGCTTGGCGGCACGCCGACATGGACGTGGCCGGTAACTTTGCTGCTGCGCGCAGACAAATCGGCCTCCAACCGGGCGAGATCGGCCAGAATGACGCTCGCGCGTTCGGCCAACATCTGACCCGATTCAGTAAGTTTCACTCCGCGTCCGGTGCGTTCCAGAAGCTTGGTATCAAGGGTTTCTTCAAGCAGGTTTAACTGACGGCTAAGGGCCGGTTGTGACAGGTTTAGCCGTTCGGCCGCACGCGACAGACTGCCGAGTTCAGCAATGTGAACGAAGCTTCTAAGCTGCTTGATATCCATAAAATCAGGCCCTGACGCCGGTATGTATGTTGGTCTTGACTACAGATATAGCCAAAACTGATATCTGTTAGCAATTAATTCGAATTGAATAATGTCAGGGCACGGGCGAGTATATCCTCAAAGAGAGGATCGGAGACCACCATGACAACATCGCCCCAATCGCAGCCTGCGGCAACGCCCGCAGGTTCTGCCTTGATGATCGTGCTGTTGGCAACAGTTGCGTTTGCCATGAAGGGTTTGCTGGCAAAGTTTGTCTATGCCACGGGCATGACGGTGGATGGCTTGTTGCTCTTGCGGTTTTTGATTGCGATGCCGTTCTTTTGGGCCGGGGTGTTCTGGTTTGGCAAACACCGTCCGGGTGAGCGCAAAATGAAGCCGCTCGATCTGGCATGGGGGGCTTTGTATGGCGGTTTGTTTTTTGCCGCTGCCTTGTTTGATTTTACGGCCGTTTCGCTGATTGATGTCACCATCTCGCGGATTGTGCTGTTTACCTTTCCCGCCGTGGTCTTGATCCTTGAAGGTTTGCACAAACGGCGCTTTCCACCGATGCGGCAAATCGTCTGTTTTGTTGTGACCTATTTTGGCCTGATGATGGTTCTTGCCCCAAGTGGTTTTGGCGAGGTGTCTGACGGTTTGTGGTATGGGGCGTTGTTGGCTTTTGCCTCTGCGTTGACCTATGCCTGTTATCTTTATTTCGGGCAGCGGATGATAACGGTCATCGGGTCGATGCATTTTGCTGCCTTGGTCAACACCATGGCCGGGCTTTCGATGGTTCTATATCAGCTGATCATGCAAAAGCCGCTGAACCTTAATCTGGATGGGGTTTTGTGGACGGCGGGGATTTCGATCTTTTGCACCGTGATCCCGTTCTTCCTGCTTTATGAAGGCATCCGGCGGATCGGGGCGACGCAGGCATCGCTGATTTCGCTGTCTGGGCCGGCAATGACGTTTTTTGCGGCCTGGTTGCTGTTGGGCGAGATGTTGACACTGCCGCAATTGATCGGGTTTGCCGTCGTGACCATTGGGGTGGCGTCCCTGAAAAACAGCTTTAGCCTGGCGGGACTTGGTCGGTTGCTCGCACGGCCGTTTGCTTCAAACACGAAGTTGTAAGTGGCTGGCAGGTAGTGTTGGCCTGATCAGTTTGTGTCACGTTGCCAAGTGCGGACTTTTGTTTCGTGTTCGGGAAGTCGTTCACCCTGACGCCATTCGAACGGATCAATGAATTGTCCTGCCCATACACCAGTGCGGGCCTGTCTGGCACGGTCTTCGACGGAGCTGTATTCAGGCATTTCATCTGTGCGGGCAACGGCCATGCCACGTATGATCAGGCTTTGCCCAATATCAACGCCATTTGCATTACGACAGACGGCCATGTTGCGGTGATAGCGATTTTTTCCACGGACTTCGCATGTGACTGGGGTGGCGACCAGAAGGTTGGTGGTGACTTGCCATGCTTCGGCACCACAAGCAGTACTTTGCCCGTTGATCAGACATTTTTGAAACCGTTCTAGGGCGTCGGCACCCCACAAATCAATTCGGCGAAAACCAAATTCCAGTGTGTCTGGATCAATGGCGCGTGCCGGGCCGGTCAAGCGATCAAAGTCTGGATCTGCGACAGCACTGTTGGGAATGGTGACAGTGATCAGGATTGCACACGCAATTGCACAGAAATCAAAGCCAAGTGAGACGGAGCTGAAGAAATGTCTTTTGTTGTGCATCGCCTGTTGCCTTTCTGAGCCGGAATGAAGGTTCGCTTGAAAGAATATTGTGGATGATACATGCATTTCTTAACGCCGGTTGATGATCACACTTTTGACATTCCTATATGTTTGTTAGTTGGAAACAATACCAGAACGGTAAAGTAGCAGATAATCAGCCAGTGGTGGTGTATGTTGAATCTGATCAGGGGAATATCTGCAACACGTAAAATCCTGAATGCCAATGTCTTGGGGCATCCAATCGTCTCCTTTGCCACAAGATGGACCGATGAGGTTATATATGGACGATAAAATTCCAAAAGCACTGTTGGACAGTATTGCGAAAGCCGATCTACACAAGCCGGATCATGCTTCACTTGTTTTGGATTTTTCGGGAATACCGGCTGCGGATAGTCGAACCGTCTTCTGTTCATTTGTTCGATACATCGAGAGTAGTGAGATTGATGGTTTGACGGCAAAGCTGTTGTCGAACAATACGGCGTCGTTGATGTTTCCTGTCGTGGTGCGCCGTGAGGTCGAAGGGTTTATCAAGCGCTTAAATGATTTTCTTCTTTTGCGCCGCTACGGAAAAATTGACGTTCGGTACTTCAATCTGGATGGGAATGCGCAGGAATTTGCCCAATGCTGTAGCCAATATCTTTTAAGAGGCAGCAGGGCGAGTGCTGAGGCATTTCGCGAGTTTTATCAGCAACCACCAAGTGGGCTGGATCAACTGGCAGAACTGATTGATCTGGAGCGTATCGTTGGCCAAGCTGATATGTCGATGCATTTACGGCGTCAGCATATTTGGAAGCTGGCAAAAAACAGGAAACCTGTGATTCTTGGGGAAGAATTGTGGGTATCAATTGCAGCGATGGAAGAAATCACAGGTAAACATATCATTCAGGATACATGGATGTTTTCCCGGTTTACCGAGCTGCTCGATAATCGGGTTCTTTCGCATCTTTCGGTTGATCAAACGCTTTGGGAAAAACAGTTATTTGTTAATTTGAATCCGGTTGCGATCGTCAGCGACAATTTCCACAAAGTTATTAAGTCATTGCCTTATCAAAGACTTGAAAAGCTAACTGTTGAGATGGGATTGACGTCTTGGCAACAAAATAGTTCGCGGAGCAAGAGTATTCTTGAAGATTTTAATCGCGAAGGGATTGGACTGGCATTGGATGGAATCTCAGTGTCGAAATTATCTGATCTGCCGGAAAATGATGCGGGAGTAAGCCAGTTTTTGAAGGTGCATGTTTCCCCACTTGAAGGAACTGATCTTCATGATGCATTGGCAAAACTCCCACCTGAAATGATGGAAAAAATCATTTGTACGCGGTGTGAAACCGTCGAGCAGATCGAAATTGCTGTGAAGGCAGGCGTGCAGTATTTCCAAGGATATGGATTACGTGATTTTGTGAGTGCCCCTGAAGTTGTTGAGAGCATACTCGGAGCTGTCGAGGATGCAGAGGTGCCTGAAGATGATGAAGTCGAGGCCGGAGATAAGCAATAGATTCTAGTTGAGGCTAACCTGCAATTCTGACTTGCTTCCCACACGGGCGGGGCGGATCAACTAAGGTCAGTAAAGATCGCTAAAGCGGATTTCATCAAGCTGGGCAAAGACGACTTTCCATTTGTCTTCTTGCTTGAGTAACGCAAACGCATAATCACAATCAAAAATCAGATTGTTTTCCGAGTTGCCAAACCTAAATGAGACAATCGCACGCGCACCGCCCGGAAGTGCGGAATGCTGTTCGATCACGATGGATTTCGCCATGGCAAGATCAGCGTTTTTCAATTCTTCAAAGAATGATTGATGATAGGTATGAAGATCATCCACCGATGAAATGGCGTGCACGCCGGATAGATCATTGATCAGGGACGGGTAGTGATAAAACTCATCAAGCGCATCTTCTTCCAGCTTGAGATGGGCATCAACATAGCGGTGAAAAAAACTTCCAAGATCTTCCATCGGCACGCGTCCCTTTCGAAAATGATCCGTACTATTCAGCGGCAATCAGATCAAGCCAACCTTGTTCATCAAGCACTGTAACACCTAATTCTTCTGCTTTCTTTAATTTGGAACCCGCACCCGGTCCTGCAACCAGATAATCGGTTTTTGCTGATACGGATCCTGCAACTTTCGCCCCAAGGCTTTCGGCTCTGACCTTGGCCTCGTTACGAGAAAACAGTTCCAGCTTGCCCGTAAAAACAACGGTTTTACCACTCACCGGGTTGTCAGAAACGGTGGGTGCTTCGACATCGTTGACGGTCAGAAGTTCTTGCAGGTCATCAAGAACCTCAAGATTGTGATCTTCGGCCATGAATTCAATCAGATCTTTGGCAACACCTGGTCCGATCTGGTCGATATTGATCAATTCGCGCAAAGCATCGCTATCGGCCTCGTTGGCGGCAATGATCGCGCTGCGCCATTCCGTGAGCGATCCATAATGCCGCGCAAGAAGCTTTGCGGTGGCCTGACCGATCTGTCGTATGCCAAGGGCATAGATAAACCGATCAAGGCCGATGGTGCGGCGTTCATTCACTCCGTCAAAAAGCTTGGTCGCGGATTTTTCGCCCCAACCTTCAAGCTTGCGAATGGCATCGCCATGATCGCTTTCAAGGCGGAAAATATCGCCAGGAGACTTCAGCCAGCCCAGTTCAAAGAACGCCTCGACATTTTTTGCGCCGAGCCCGTCAATATCAAAGGCTGTGCGTGATACGAAATGCTTCAGGCGTTCGACTGCCTGTGCCGGGCAGATAAGCCCACCGGTACAGCGCGTGACGGCTTCGCCTTCTTCGCGCATGGCGTGGCTGCCGCATTTCGGGCAGGTATCAGGGAACTGATATTCAACTGTGTCGTCGGGGCGTTCATCAAGGATGACTTCCACCACTTGCGGGATGACATCACCGGCCCGCTGAATAACCACCATGTCACCAACACGCACACCAAGGCGTTCGATTTCATCGCGGTTATGAAGGGTTGCGTTTGAAACCACAACACCACCAACGGTGACAGGTTCCAGACGGGCAACCGGTGTCAGTGCGCCTGTACGACCAACCTGAACTTCGATGGCGTTTAAACGTGTGCGGGCCTTCTCTGCCGGGAATTTATGGGCAATCGCCCAGCGGGGCGATCTGCTGACAAAGCCAAGCCGCAACTGAAGTTCGAAATCATTGACCTTATAGACGATACCATCAATGTCGTAATCAAGATCAGGGCGCAGGATGCCCAATTCATCATAGAACGCCATGATATCATCGGCATCGTTCAAAAGGCGGGTAAGCGGGTTAATGCTAAAGCCCCACCCACCGGCCTTTTGCAGGAAATCCCATTGGGTCTGCGCAAGGCTTTCAGATAGCTCGCCAAAGCTATAAGCAAAAAAGCGAAGCGGGCGTTTGGCACTGATGGCGGGGTCTAGTTGGCGCAATGATCCCGCAGCCGCATTGCGCGGATTGGCAAAGGTTTTGCCACCAGCTTCGGTCTGCGTTTCATTGAGTTTATGGAAGGCAGATCGCGCCATATAAACCTCACCGCGGATTTCGACCACATCGGGCGCATCATCGGGCAAGGTTTGTGGAATGTCGCTGATATGGGCGACATTTGCGGTAACGTCTTCACCTTCGGACCCATCGCCACGAGTTGCTGCGGTGACAAGTTGGCGGTTCTCATAGCGTAGCGACAGTGACAATCCATCAATCTTGGGTTCTCCAACCACTTCAACCGGGCTATGTGCGGTCATGCTCAGGAAGCGGCGAATACGGGCAAGGAAATCGACAATATCTTCACGTGAAAACGCATTGCCAAGCGATAGCATCGGACGGGCATGTTTGACCTTGGCAAAGCCGTCCGCCGGGGCCGCGCCGACTTCTTGGGTTGGGCTGTTTTTCTTTAATGTTGGGTAATGTGTTTCAAGTTCGATCAGACGATTGAACAGCGCATCATATTCTGCATCTGGAACCAGCGGTTCGTCATTAATGTAATAAGCTTGGTTAAATGAACGAATGCGATCGGAAATTTCCGCATGCTGTTTGCGTGCCTCGGTACTTGTCTCGGGCAATTCCGGCAGGTCGGATGTGTTTGACGCGTGGTCGGCGTTCATATTCTTTTTGTTCCGTATTCGATAATGGGGCAGCCATGGATGGTGGCTGTCCTTAAGTGGGTTGTTCTAACAGACTATCGGCCGCAGCGCGGGCTTCGGCAGTCACAGCATGACCGGCCAGCATACGGGCGATTTCTTCGCGCCGTGCACCATCAACCAGTGCATCAACACGGGTCACCATGGTGCCGTCGGTTTCGCGCTTGGCAATGTAAAAATGCGTGCGTCCGCGTGCGGCCACTTGCGGGCTATGGGTGATGACAAGGATTTGGCGTTCCTTTGCCAATAGATGAAGTCGCTGCCCAATGGCTGCTGCCGTTGCCCCGCCAACGCCGCTATCAACCTCGTCAAAGACAAGGCTTGGGACGGCTGAAACACGGGCAAGGACGACCTTGAGCGCCAAAAGGAACCGGGAAAGTTCACCACCGGATGCAATCTTGTTAAGGGCTCCGGGCGGGCTTCCGGGGTTGGTCGTAACCGTGAACTGAACCCGGTCAATACCGTCAATTCCCCATTCGCCTTCTTCAAGTTCGGCAATGTCGGTGACAAAGCGGGCTTTTTCCATGCGAAGCGGCGGGAGTTCGGTATTGATCGCGCCATCAAGCTTGGCCGCAGCTTCTTTGCGCGCCGCATGAAGCTTTTGTCCGGCTTCGATATAGGCCGCGCGATGCTCTTTCACAGCAGCCGTCAGGCGCGTGAGTTCTTTTTCACCAAATTCAAGCTGATTGATCTGGGATCGGAAATCTTTCATCAGGGCATTAAGCCCATCGACCGGCACTTTGTATTTGCGCGCAGCAGCCCGCAGGGCAAAGAGCCGTTCTTCGACATTTTCCTGATGCCCGGTATCGACGTTCAAATCAGCCAAGGTTGCCGAAATAGATCGGCTGGCTTCCTCTAGTTCGATGGCGGCACGGTCAAGCGCCTCAATGATCGGTTCAAACCGGCCATCGGCCTTTTCGAGTTCCCGTTCAAGGCAACGTTGCGCACTACGAAGCGCACTTTCAGCACCCTTGCCGCGTGATAGTTCTCCGCCCGCATCATTCAATGCCGCAACCAGTTTTTCCCCATGCATCAGGAATTGGCGTTCTTCGGCAAGACGTTCTTCTTCGCCCTCTTCCGGGCCAAGCTTTTCAAGCTCGTCAACTGCATGGCGCAGCCATTCTTCTTCTTCGCGGGCCTTGTCGATGCGAGCGCGTGCGCTGTTGAGTTCTTTTTGCGTTTCGCGCCATGCCCGCCAATGATCGCGCACCGTCATGGCAAGACTGCCAAGATGTCCATGGGCATCAAGGGTCGCGCGGTGCGTGGTCGGATCAAGCAGGCCGTGTTGATCAAACTGCCCCTGAATTTCAACGCAATAATCACCAACGTCGCGCAAAAGCCCGACCGATACCGCCTGATCATTGACATAGGCGCGTGAACGACCATCGGCGGTGACTACGCGGCGCACCACCAATTCTTCACCGTCCAGATCGATATCTTGTTCGGACAGAAGGCTGAATACCGGATGACCAAGCGGCAGGGCAAAGGTTGCTGTCACGCTGCATTTGTCGCAGCCATGGCGGACAAGGCCGCTATCGGCGCGCGCACCAAGTGCAAGCCCCAACGAATCAAGCAGAATGGATTTACCGGCACCTGTTTCCCCCGTCAGGACGCTAAGCCCGTCGTGGAAATCAAGATCCAGCTTGTCGATTAGGACTACATTCCGAATGCTGAGACGTCGAAGCATTTCTGGGTACTGATGTTGTTAACGGGGCCGCAGACAGGTTTTGCCAAACTTATTAGTAATTTCAGAGTGCCCAATACCGATCGACCTTGCAAGTGTTGCAGATGCCTTCCTTGGATCAAAAGCATTCACATGGCCGGTGGCTGTCAAAAATGTTTGAAAACAGGGCGTAACTGCAATTTGTTCCTGTTGTGTTCTAGGGTTGTTTTACCCCGAATGTCAAGGAAACCTGTATGAAGCCCGCTGTTTATGAAAACAAAAATCAGAACAGATCAGAAATCGACTGGGTTGTTGAGTCCCACCAGCTTTCTTCCGTGCGCGTATCACCGCCTTCTTCAACCAGAAGGCTGTAGGATTCGCTGTAATACTCACTGCCCGGGAAGTTATGACCCAGGACCGAGGCGGTGCGCTTTGCTTCGCCTTCAAGCCCGAGTGCAAGATAGCATTCGGTCAGGCGGGCAAGGGCTTCGGGAACGTGGGTGGTGGTTTGATATGTCTGGATCACCGATTTAAACCGGTTGATCGCCGCCAAAAATTCTTTGCGGTCCTGATAGTAACGGCCAACACTCATTTCCTTGCCGGCAAGGTGGTCAACGGTCAGGTCTTTTTTCAGCTTGGCATCACGGGAATATTTGCTGTCGGGGAAACGGCGAATGACGTCATCAAGCGAATCCATTGCGTGTTGGGTCATTTGTTGATCGCGACCAACGTCCGAGATCTGCTCGTAATAGGACAGCGCCTTGAGATAATAGGCATATGGCACATCCGGGTTGGCCGGATGCAACGAGATGAAACGATCAAGTGCGTTGATCGCATCGTCATATTTGTTGTCCTGATAGTACGAATAAGCCGACATCAATGTCGCCTTGGTCGCCCATACCGAATAGGGATGCTGACGTTCGACTTCATCAAATCCCTCGGCCGCCTTCTGGTATTCTTTGGCATCAAGCAGGTCTTGCGCACTGTTATACAGTTCGGAAACCGGACGTTCGACATATTCCGGCGCCTCATTGCTAGAGCAGGCGGCAAGCAAAATTGCCATGCCGCAGGTTGCAATGATGTGTTTGGCGCGAACGGTACTAAGCACTGTGACCTATCCTTGAATCTTGTGACGCACTCACTTGAAAATCCGCCGGACTATATCATGCGAAGGGCGCCCTTGGGCAAGTAGTTGTATGCCCAATTGGTGACTTTTCTTGCTGATAACCGCCAGTTGCTTTGACCCGCGTGATGAAAAATGCTCAAGACAACAAAAAAGGCGACCCGATGGGCCGCCATTTTTAATTGATATATGCATATGTGGCACAGCCAGATGATGCAATCAGGCGGTTGCCAGAACCGGTTCGGCCACGCCATGCAGGGCGGATTTACGCATCGGGGTCACCTGATAGGCGGTTTCATCTGCCAGCAAAGCCTGAAGCAACAGGTTGTTGACGTGATGACCCGATTTATAAGCGGTTACCTTGCCCTGAAGCTGCATGCCAGCGGTGTAAAGATCGCCCAACGCATCAAGGATCTTGTGGCGGACAAACTCGTCTTCGTAGCGCAGGCCTTCTTCGTTCATGACTTCGTCGCCTGAAAGTACAACGGCATTGTCAAGTGAGCCACCACGGGCCAGACCGGCTGAACGCATGGCTTCGACTTCATGAAGGAAGCCAAACGTACGGGCACGCGAAATATCGGCAACGAAGACACCGTCATCGAATTTCACGCTCATGCGCTGATTGGCGATGGCTTTGCTGGTGAAATCGATTTCAAAATCGATCTCAAACCCATCTGCCGGTTCAACTCGTGCGGTGCAGCCGTTAAATTCGACTTCAATCGGTTTCAGAACTTCGATGACCTGACGCGGTGCATTCTGTTCTTCGATGCCAACGCAATCGATCAGGAAATTGAACGGTGCGGAACTGCCATCCATGACCGGGACTTCATCGGCATCAATGTCGATCAGAACGTTATCAATGCGTGATCCGGCAAGGGCGGCCATCAGATGTTCGATGGTGCCAATTTTGATCCCTTTGGATGCATCGCCAAGGCAGGTGCAAAGACGGGTGTCGATCACGCCATCGTAACGTGCCGGGAACAACGGCTGGTCTTCCAGATCCGTGCGGCGAAATACGATGCCATGATTGGCAGAAGCAGGATGCAACGTGATACGGATTTTCTGACCGGAATGCAGGCCGACACCGGCACAGCCGATGGACGCTTTCAATGTGCGCTGGCGCACAAAATCGTCACCGTGCGCGCCTGTCTGCGCAATGGCAGCAGTTAGGTCGGTAATATTATTCACAAAAACCCCCAAATCAGGTCAGTCAGTTTGTAATCTATCTTGGTGAAGTGCTTGGCAGAGCCTCAACCCTCACTTCGTTAGCTTCAGACACTACCGACGTTGTGACAATCAGACAAATCACTCTTTGTTACGCTTTGTAAATCATCTGAAATGCAGAAAATAATAAATAAAATCAGATATTTAATTGATGGAAGAAGGACATTTTCAGGGCGTTGTAACCTGTTTGGTAACAGGCAGGGGCGGTTGGCCCGATCCCGCACGGGGTATCTATAAAAAAAGGGAAGGCAATAAAGCCTTCCCTTTCTGTGCGCGGAGATCGTGGTCAGTTGGCCTGACGACGAAGGAAGGCCGGAATTTCAAGAAGGTCATCAGACGCGCCAGGCGCCTTGCCCCGGGAAGCGGGCTCCTTCTTGAGGGTCGCCGAGCTGTCTTCGCCAAGGGGCATTTCAGTCTGACGCGGGGCAGGTGCCTGCGGCTGCGAGACTTTTGGTTCCACATGCTGATGCTGATGCGGGTCCTTGACGGTTTTGTTTTTGCCAAACAGGCTGCTCAGAACCGAACGCGGCGAGGTTGCATTCTGGGCATCTGCTGCTTCGAATACATCCGGGCTGTGATGGGACTGATTGGCTTCGCTTGGGGTCATGGCGCGTGGCGGAATAAAGGCCATGTCACCATTGCTGTTGGTTTTTTCGGTCGGTTTGTTTGCGCGCAGAACCGGTTTCGGTTTCAGGACCGTTTGGCCCATTTCAATCGAACCGGTTTCGTGTGCTTCAGCCTGATGGCTGATTTCCGGCTGCTGTGCGCTGCCGGTTGCCGCAAAACGTTCTGCCGGGATGTGATCAATTGATGCACCACCGGCATAGTCGGCGGACCCGTCATGAGCACTGGCCGCTGCATTGCCCGCGCCATGCTGTGCAAAGGATGGCACAGATGGTTTTTCGGCTGGCTGGGCTGCTTTTGGCTGTGCCACGGATACGGTGGTTGGTTGCGGACGGCGCATTTCTTCGGCGTCGATACCAGTTGCAACCACGGAAACCCGCAAGGCACCTTCGATGGTTGGATCGAAGGTCGAACCGAAGATGATGTTGGCTTCTGAAGCGACTTCTTCGCGAATACGGTTCGCGGCTTCGTCAACTTCATACAGGGCCATATCCATGCCACCGGTGATGTTGATAAGGACAGCACGTGCGCCCTTCATCGAAGCATCTTCCAGAAGCGGATTGGCAATGGCGGCTTCGGCAGCTTCAAGCGCACGTTTCTCGCCGGATGCTTCGCCTGTGCCCATCATGGCTTTGCCCATCTCGCTCATAACCGTGCGGATATCGGCAAAATCAAGGTTCACAAGACCCGGAACCATCATAAGGTCGGTAATCGAACGCACACCATTGCGCAGAACATCGTCTGCCATCTGGAAGGCATCTGCAAAGGTGGTTTTTTCGTTCGCGACCCGGAACAGGTTCTGGTTCGGAATGATAATCAGGGTATCAACATACTGCTGAAGTTGCTCGATCCCCTGTTCGGCGGTGCGCATGCGGCGCGTGCCTTCAAAATGGAACGGCTTGGTAACGACACCAACGGTCAGAATGCCGGATTCTTTTGCGGCACGTGCGATGACCGGTGCTGCACCGGTACCCGTACCACCGCCCATACCGGCGGTGATGAATACCATGTGGCTACCTTCAAGCTGGGCCTGAATGTCTTCAATGGATTCTTCTGCGGCGGCACTTCCTGCATCAGGACGTGCACCTGCACCCAAACCTTGCGTAATTTTGCGGCCAAGCTGCATCTTACGTGTGGCTTTGCTCTGGCTCAGGGCCTGAGAATCGGTGTTGGCAACAACAAAATCGCACCCTTCAAGTTCAGATGAGATCATGTTGTTAACGGCGTTGCCACCGGCACCGCCGACACCGATGACGGTGATCTTCGGTTTTAGGTTTTCTTCCGTTTCTGGAACGGAAAAATTGATTGTACTCATTGTTTGCTCTTCCTCTCCGCGCTTTAGAGCTTAAAGATCACACAAGCCTTCCCTTCGCTTATGCGTGCCAGAATTGCTTCGGGCACAAAGACCTCCGAGTTCGTTTTAGCGGGCAAAGAGTTATTGCCGTGTTAATGAGCACCAAAGTTTTCGAAAAAATGCACAAAAAAGTGCACTTATTTTTCAAATCCGCTGTTTCTCGCAGATTGGGCAGGGTTTGACGTTTGGAAACTAGAAATTTTCCTTGAACCAGGCCCCGAAACGACCCCAGCGTCCGCCGGACTGACGGATTTTCGCCATGGCTTCGCTTAATGGATCGTTTTGCTGTTCAACAGCCCGCAGCAGCAACCCGGCACAGGCCGAAAAGGCCGGACCACTCGTTGCTTCGGCCAAACCGGATACCCCGTGAGGATGCGCAATGGTTGCCGGGCGTTCAAACATCTGATTGGCAAGATCGGCAATGGCATTAAGCTGGCTGGCACCGCCGGTCAGAACAATGCTGCGTCCACCAATTTGGGATAAGCCATGCTCCTCAAGCTGATCACGGATCAGCTCAAAGGTTTCTTCAAGGCGCGGCTTGATGATGTTGATCAGCATCGAGCGCGGCACATGATTGAAATTATTCTCGTCTTCATCACCAATGATCGGAACCGCAAGGATTTCCTGATCGTCTGACGGCGATGTCAGTGCACTGCCATGCAGCGTCTTCATGCGTTCAGCATGGTTAAGCGACGTATTAAGCCCATAGGCAATGTCGCGCGTCACATGCGCACCACCGACCGGGATCGAGGTGGTATAGATCACCTGACCACCGTTAAACACCGCAACACTGGTGGTGCCGGCCCCCATGTCGATCACGGTTGCGCCAAGTTCACGCTGATCGGGGGTCAGGGCCGAAAGACCCGATGCCAGCGGTGTGACAACGGTTTCCTCGATCGCAAGATGGCAACGGCCCAGAAGGGTGCCAAGATTACGCAGTGGCGCTGTCTGTGTGCGGACAAAGTGCAGATCCAGACCAAGGGTAGATCCATACATGCCGCGCGGATCATTCATCGAATTCGCACCATCAAGCCGGAACCCAAGCGGAACGGTGTGGATCAATTCATCACCGGCCTGACGCAAAAGGGCTTCTTTCTGGTCATTCAGCTTTCTGATCTCAAGATTGCCAATCGGGCGGGAACCAAGCGGGAGCTCAACCGTATGGGTTTCCGATTCCGGGCGCCCACCTGACAGGTTCACAATCACCGATTCGATAGTTTGCCCGGCCATTTTTTCAGCAGCATTCACCGCGGCCAGCACAACTTCCTGTGCAGCGTCAATATTTGCGATCGATCCGCTTTGCAGCCCTTTGGACATATTGTGTCCGATGCCGATGACTTTCGGCGGCTGATCTTTTTCGCGTCGCGCAATAAAACAACAGACCTTGGACGTTCCGATGTCCAAAGCCGCAATCAATCCTGATCTGGTTTTGCTGCGTGCCAATTATCTGCTCGAAATCTTTTTAAGAGTTATTGGTTCAATTATTTGTAGGGCAAACCTTACGCCCGTTTTCCACTAAAAGCCGTTGCAAATTGGTTAAGGCTGACCGGAGTCTTTTGCAATCTAATTCCCAAAGGCATGGAATGGTTGTTTTGCGGTGCGAAATAGCGGCGATGATCAACCGTTGGTTTTCGCCGGTTCCCTCTTTGCTGTACTGCAACGTTACAGGTCCAGCTTGACAGTCAACTGTAACGTTGCAGTAATTAACCGCCAAATTAAAAAACTAACAGGGAGGAAACAGCATGTTTCTTGGAAAAATGACACGTGCCGGGATCGGAATGATTGCGGCACTCGGGCTTTCGACCAGCATTGCATCTGCGCAGGAAAGTGTTGAAGTCCTGCATTGGTGGACCTCTGGTGGCGAAGCAAAGGCGCTTCAGGTTCTTAAAAAAGACCTCGAAGACCAGGGCGTTTCTTGGAATGACATGCCGGTAGCTGGCGGTGGTGGCGAACAGGCTATGACTGTTCTGCGCGCACGCGTCACATCGGGCAATGCGCCAACAGCCGTTCAAATGCTGGGCTTTGACATCAAGGACTGGGCAGGCGAAGGCGTTCTGGCCAATCTTGATGAACTGGCCGCAAAGGAAGGCTGGGATGATGTCGTTCCAGATGCGCTTAAGGGCTTTTCAAAATATGACGGTCACTGGATCGCAGCCCCGGTCAATGTGCATTCAACCAACTGGGTTTGGGCCAACAAGGCCATCTTTGACGAGCTTGGCCTGAAACAGCCGACCGACTGGGATGAGCTGATTGCAGCCCTTGATAAAATCAAGGCGGCTGGTTACACGGCTGTGGCTCATGGCGGACAGGCATGGCAGGACGCAACTATTTTTGATGCGGTTGTGATGGCAACGGGTGGTCCGGATTTCTATCAAGCATCGATGATCGATACCGATTCTGATGCATTGGGATCAGACACCATGAAAACCGTGTTTGATCGCATGGCACAATTACGGACCTATGTTGATGATAATTTCTCGGGTCGTGACTGGAACCTTGCGACCGCAATGGTGATCAATAAAGAAGCCGGCGTGCAGTTCATGGGCGATTGGGCCAAGGGTGAATTCCTGAATGCTGGAAAAGTACCCGATACTGATTTTATGTGCTTCCGTTTCCCCGGCACGCAAGATGCGGTGACGTTTAACTCTGATCAGTTTGTGATGTTTGAAGTTGGCGCAGATCGTCAGGATGCGCAGATGAAATTGGCATCAGCCGTAATGTCGCCAAGCTTCCAGTCGGCATTCAACGTGGTTAAGGGTTCCGTCCCTGCACGGACGGATGTGCCAAACGATGCCTTTGATGCCTGCGGCAAAAAAGGCATGGCTGAATTGGCTGCAGCCAATAAGAAAGGCACTTTGTTTGGGTCGATGGCGCATGGCCACTCGGTTCCGGCCGGTGTCAAAAACGCGATGTATGACGTGATTACGGCGCATTTCAACGGCGAATATGACAGTGCTGCTGCTGTGGAAGAGCTCGTAAATGCGGTTGAATCCGCACAATAAGACCAAAATGACAAACCGGCGGCCGGAATAACGCTTTCGGCCGTCGGACAAAGTGCGGAGCATCTTCATGCAACCATCCTTGCCCGGCAAGGCACAAGCAACCCTGCGGGAAGTTCTGCCCCGCCTGGTGCTGAGCCCAAGCCTGTTTCTGATCCTTTTATTCGTTTACGGATTTATCATTTACACCGGTTATCTGTCTTTGACTGACAGCCGGATGCTGCCTTCTTATGATCTTGAAGGGTTTGGTAATTATGCCAAACTCTGGGGACAGCGTAATTGGCTAATCGCCCTTCAAAATCTGGCGATTTTTGGCGTTCTTTATATCGTAATATGCTCGGTCCTTGGACTGCTTCTGGCGATATTGCTGGATCAGAAAATTCGTGGCGAAGGCATTTTGCGCCCGATTTATCTGTATCCAATGGCGTTGTCCTTCATCGTGACCGGCACGGCATGGAAATGGTTCCTTGATCCCGGCCTTGGTCTTGAAAACACCATGCATCTGTGGGGATGGGAAAGCTTCACATTCAACTGGATCAAGGATCGCAATATGGCGATCTATACCGTGGTGATTGCCGCTGTGTGGCAGTCATCTGGGTTTGTCATGGCAATGTTTTTGGCAGGATTACGCGGCATTGACAGTGAAATCCTTAAAGCCGCCCAGATGGATGGGGCAAGTCGATGGAGCCTGTATACACGGATCGTCATCCCGCAATTGCGTCCAGTGTTTTTGTCGGCTTTTGTGGTCTTGGCCCATCTGGCGATCAAGGCCTATGACCTTGTTATTGCGTTGACCAATGGCGGGCCGGGCCGGGCGACCGAACTTCCTGCGACCTTTATGTATTCCTATACCTTTACCCGTAATCAAATGGGGGTTGGGGCATCATCGGCTGTGATCATGTTGGCCATGATTGCATCAATCATTGTCCCCTATCTTTATTCCGAACTCAGGGAGCGTCGCTGATGTCACATTCGAGACAGCCTTCCTTTGGGACAAATAAGCTTCTACGCGCAGCTCTTTATTCAGTCCTGATCCTGTTTGCGGTTTATTACTTGCTGCCGCTATTTGTCATGCTGGTGAATTCGGTCAAGACACTGGATGAAATTCGTGGTGGCAATATGATGTCGCTACCCGAAGCTTTCACGATTGAACCGTGGTTGGTCGCATGGTCAAAGGCCCAAATCGGGGTCGAGCCAACTGGACTAAGCCCATATTTCATCAACAGCATCATGATGGTCGTGCCTGCCGTAGCGATATCAACCGCTCTTGGCGCAATGAATGGGTATGTTCTGACAAAATGGCGTTTCCCCGGGGACAAAATCATCTTTGGTTTGATGCTGTTTGCCTGCTTTATCCCGTTCCAGATCGTTCTGATCCCGATGGCGCGTGTGCTTGGCATGATTGGCATTGCCGGGACGACAAGCGGGTTGGTTTTGGTGCATGTGGTCTATGGGCTTGGCTTTACTACGTTGTTTTTCCGCAATTATTACGCAGCATTCCCAGATGAGCTGATCAAGGCGGCCAAGATGGATGGGGCGGGGTTCTGGCGGACCTTTACCCGTATTCTTCTGCCCAGTTCCGGGCCAATCATTGTTGTTACCGTAATTTGGCAGTTCACCAATATCTGGAATGACTTCCTGTTTGGGGCATCATTTGCCGATTTTGATTCCATGCCGATGACGGTGGCGCTTAACAACCTTGTTTCGTCCTCAACCGGGGTCAAGGAATACAACGTGCATTTTGCCGGTGCGGTGCTTGCGGCCCTTCCGACACTGATCGTTTACGTCGTTTCCGGGCGTTATTTCGTCCGTGGATTGATGGCCGGTGCGGTCAAGGGCTAGGCCACTAAGGCCATCATAAAAAGAAGTACAGGGAAGTTATCATGTCCTTTCTACAAATCGATAAGGTTTGCAAAAGTTTTGGTCCGATCAATGTCTTACGCGATATTTCACTTGATGTTGAAGAAGGCGGTTTTCTGGTCCTTGTCGGACCATCAGGGTGTGGCAAATCGACCCTTTTGAACACCATTGCCGGGCTTGAAAACCTGACAACCGGGGAAATTCGCATTGATGGCAATGTGATTGATGATCTGCCGCCTGCGGAACGCAATATTGCGATGGTGTTCCAAAGCTATGCGCTTTATCCCAACATGAATGTTGGTCAGAATATTGCCTTTGGTCTGGAAATGCGCGGCATGCCCAAAGATGAACGCGATGCCAAGGTCGCCGAGGTCGCCAAAACACTTCAGATCGAACATTTGTTGGATCGTAAACCCGGCCAACTTTCCGGCGGGCAACGCCAGCGCGTGGCAATGGGCCGTGCATTGGTGCGGAACCCACAATTATTCCTGTTTGATGAACCACTATCGAACCTTGATGCCAAGCTGCGCGTTGATATGCGCACTGAAATCAAACGCATGCATCAGGCCTTGGGCACGACAATTGTCTATGTCACCCATGACCAGATCGAAGCCATGACACTGGGCACACGGATCGCAGTTTTAAAAGACGGAATTGTTCAGCAATACGGCACCCCGGCCGAGATTTATAACGATCCGTCCAATTTGTTCGTTGCTGATTTTATGGGATCACCGGCCATGAACCTGATCCCGGCAACCGTGCGGGGCAGTACGGTTGAAATGGCACGTTCTGGCGAAGTCCCGCTTGTGCTTGATTTCAAACAATTGCCAGCTGATGTCGCAAGCTATGATGGGCGTGACGTGATTGTTGGCATTCGGCCCGAAGCCATTACGGATGTTGATAACCGCGCAACCGGGCGCGTCGATCAGAAATACGTTTTGGCATCCTGTTTGATTGATGTGGTCGAACCGGCCGGGGCCGATATTTTCGCCATTACAGCACTGGGCGGCAAAGAAGTCGTCACCCGCCTGCATCAAGATTGGTCCGGTCAGGCAAAACAACATGCGGAATTGGTGTTCAACCTTGAAAAAGTTGTGTTTTTCGATCCGCAAAGCGGCATAAGGCTGCGCTAGACGTTCAGATGCCTATTGGAATGTCTTTTAAGGAGGGACCGAAACCTGCCCGATCATGATCCTGTTGGCAATATGGGCCAATCGCGTACCCAAAGCCGACCGACGCTTAAAACCATTGCGGAAATGACCGGCCTTGGGGTGACCACGGTATCGCGCGCGTTAAAGGATGCGCATGATATCAGTGTCAAAACTAAGTTGCGGGTGCGCAAGGTCGCGGACGCAATCGGTTATCATCCTGATCGTGCAGGGGTGCGTCTGCGTACGGGTAAAACCAACGTCATCAGCCTGATTCTGGATCAAACGGACAAGGTGCCGGAATTTGCCCGGCGTATGATTGTCGGGATATCGAATGCGACACGCGGCACACCGTATCATTTGGTGGTAACGCCGCAGTCCCGATCAGATGATCCTATGGACCCTGTGCGTTATATCCTTGATAGCCGGGCCGCAGACGGTGTGATCATTACCCATGTGCGTCCCGATGATGAACGGATTGCCGTGCTCCGTCAAAGTGGCTTGCCATTTGTTGCGCATGGGCGAAGCCTTTCTGGGCCGGCGCATGCCTATCATGATTTTGATAACAGATCTTTTTGTGAAATGGCGGCCAACCGGTTGATCGAACGTGGACGCAAACGTCTGGCCCTGCTGTCCCCGCCATCCGAGTTTTCATATTATCAGGAAAGCCTGGCCGGATTTACCGCCGCTTCCGATGCCGCGGGCGTCCCGCATAAGGTTCTGACCGGCATTGATCTTGATAGCAGCAGCGAAGTTCTGAGGCAGGCTGGAATGGCGTTGCGCCATCAGGATTATGTGCCTGATGGCATTGTCTGTGGCAGTGAGTTATGCGCGATGGCGCTGATTGATGGCCTGATCCAGTCAGGTTTCGATGTCGGCCGGGATATTGACGTGATCGCCAAGGAAACATCGGACCTGCTGAACTATACCCGACCCCGGATTGACAGTTTGCGCGAAGACCTGATCGTCGCCGGACAGGAACTGGCCGCCCATCTGATTGATGTTATTGAAAAACGTGATGTCAGCATTCTGCAATCGCTTGGCCAGCCGATCCCGGTTTGGCGCAACGAGCCATAAGGTTATTAATTGGCTTTGAGCCTAGGGTGGGGTTAAACCGCCCCTTCCTTCTTTGGCGGGTTGCGTCTTAGTTCCGCAGCACCCGGTGTCAAACGGACAAAGGTCCGGTCGGGCAGGCGTAAATCCACAATCAAGACATCTCGGTTAAGCAAATCGTGATCACGGTCAAGGATCTCAAGCCGCTGCCAGGCCTTGTCCATATCCTTTTCCGGCAAACGCACAAACATGCCGTTTGAAAGCTGGATATTCCAGCGACGATGACCAATGCGCTGCGCACCCGTAACCATATCGTACAAATGCGGAATGGTCTGAATGGTTGCCAGCATCTCGGCAGCATGTTGTGGCGCGTCATCCCCCACCAGAACCGGCAGATCAAGGTAATCACCAAGTTCATAGTTCTGAAGTTGCTCGCCGTCGCCATCGATCAAAACATGGCCGCGGTCTTCGGTTTGCCACAGGGCAAGGGGTTTGCGTTCTATGACCGACACAATCAGGGTATCTGGCAATTGGCGTTCAACCGTTGCGGTGCGCACCCACGAAAGTTCTTCGATCCGTTCGCGCGCGGCATCAACGTCAAAGGTAATGATCGGCGTTCCGGTTTTCTTGCCGATTGCGGCCAAAAGCGCATCGGGTTCGGTTTTTTCACGGCCCGATACTTCGATATTTTTGACAGTCATGCCAAGTTCGGCTGACAGGCGGATACTTTCATTTTCCGCCATGACAAGCCATTTGTCGGCTTTGCCAGTATACCAGATGGCGGCGGGAATAATGGTGATGGCGCCAATAAAACCGGTCCACCACAAACCGCGCGCAACCTTTTTCAGGTTGGAAGCAACGCCGTGCTGTTTATCAAGCTTTTCGCGGCGTTCACGGGCCTGTTCTTCAAGCGTTCCGATGGTGCCTAACGTTCGCATGATGCATCCTCTACCATCCATGCAACGATGTCGCCAAAGCTCATACCGTCATGACGGGCTGCATCGGGAACAAGGGATGTTGGCGTCATGCCGGGTTGGGTATTGATTTCCAGAATTGCCAACCGATCATTTTCCGGGTCATAGCGGAAATCGGCGCGGGCAATGCCACGGCACCCCAAGGCGCGATAAGATTCTTCGGCATGGCGTTGTAAACGGTCGCGCAAATCGCTTTGAATGTCTGCCGGGATGATATGTTCAGAACCGCCTTGAACATATTTTGATTCAAAATCGTAAAAGGCATGATTTCCGGTCAGAATTTCAATGACTTCCATTGCCTTGCCGTCCTTGACCGCAACGGTCATTTCCCGGCCCGGAATGAATTCTTCCTGCATGACGCCGTCGCCATGGACCCATGCGCGGGCCAGCATGTTCTGTTCTTCTTCCGGGGTAAGGATGATCTCAACCCCGACAGATGACCCTTCGTTGTTGGGTTTAAGAACATAGGGCGGCGGCAACGCGGTGCCATTGGCAATTTCATCGCGTGTCACCCAGACATGACGGGCACATGGAATGTCATATTCCATGAACATTGCCTTGGCCGACATTTTATCCATGGCAATGGCGGATGCCCGGACACCGGAATGGGTGTAGGGAATATCCATAATTTCAAGCAGCCCCTGAACCGCACCATCTTCGCCCCAACGGCCATGTAAGGCGTTGAAAATAACATCCGGTTTCGGATCAATAGCGGACAATTGACGGGCAAGGTCACGGATGGCGTCGATTTCCGTAACTTTATAACCCTTTTCACGCAGCGCCTTGATACATTCACGGCCCGATGACAGGGATACTTCGCGCTCGGCCGACCAACCGCCGTAAATGACAGCGACATGCTTGCTCATGCGTCTTTTCCTATGATCGAGTGACCTAGGCGTTCGCCAATGCGCCGGATTTCCCAGCGCAGCTCAACGCCACTATGTTGTTTAACCCGTTTGCGAACTTCATCACCCAATAGTTCAAGATCAAGGGCGGTGGCATCCCCGGTATTGATCATGAAATTGCAATGTTGTTGCGACATCTGTGCGCCACCAATTTTCAGACCCCGGCAGCCAGCCGCATCAATGGCTTCCCATGCGCGACTGTACTCTGGATTGGCAAATGTCGACCCACCGGTACGTGATTTGATTGGTTGTGATTCGGCACGGGCTTTTTGAATGTCATCCATGCGTTTGGCGATTTCGTCGGGATCGCCTGTTGTGCCGCGCAAGATGGCAGATGTGAAAATCCAGTCTTCGGGCAGACCGCAATGACGGTACGACATTTCTATCGCATCGGGGGTAATGGTATGGCGCGTTCCCTTGCCATCAATTGCGGTGGCACTTACAAGCACGTCCTTGATTTCCGTCCCATATGCCCCGGCATTCATGCGAAGGGCGCCTCCAACGGTGCCGGGAATGCCAGACAAAAATTCAAGTCCGGCAATGCCTGCTTGCTGCGCGACTTGCGCGACATTCAGATCAAGCGCACCGGCACCGACATGAATGTCGCCATCTTTCACAACTGCATCGGTAAATGGGCGGCCAAGGCGAATGACAACGCCGCGAATGCCGCCATCACGCACCAAAAGATTTGATCCAACACCAATAACGGTAACTGGCATATCTTCAGGCTTGGCTTTCAGAAAGTCTGCAAGGTCGGCTTCATCGGCAGGGCGGAACATAACATCGGCCGGACCGCCCACCTGAAACCAGGTAACTTTGGACAATTGCGCACCTTCGCGCAGCTTGCCCCGTACCTTGGGCAGGCGGTCAATCAGTGGCGTGTGATGTCCGGGCGTGCTCATGACGATCTCAGCTTTTCAATGCTTGAAGTTGTGCAGGAAGCGCGTTGGCCCATGCACTGATCGAACCAGCACCAAGGCAAACAACCAGATCGCCCGGTTTTGCTTCTGCTGCGACGGCTTCGGCCAGTTTTTCCGGGCCCTCAAGGGCACTAACATGGCGGTGGCCACGGTTGCGCAGACCTTCAACGAGCGAGTCCCGTGATGCGCCTTCAATCGGGCTTTCACCGGCTTCATAAACATCGGCAACAATAACGCTATCCGCATCGTTAAAGCAGGTGCAGAAATCTTCAAACAGATCATGCAGGCGCGAATAACGGTGCGGCTGAACCACGGCAATGACATTGTTTCGGGTTGCCTGACGGGCGGCTTTTAGAACGGCTTTGATTTCGACCGGGTGATGACCGTAATCATCAATAATGGTGACACCATCAACCTCTCCGGTTTTGGTAAAGCGGCGCTTAACCCCGGTAAAGCCATCAAAGGCCGATACGATTTTTTCATCAGGAATGCCAAGTTCAAGCGCAACCGTGATCGCCGCCAACGAGTTTGAAACATTGTGGTCGCCAACCATTGGCAGGCGGACATCCTTGATCACGCGTTCTTCGCTATCAACCCGTTCACGGATGACAACGTCAAAGACGCTATCGCCGATATTGGTGCGCACATTGACCGCGCGCACATCGGCTTGGGGTGAAAAGCCAAAGGTGAAGATACGACGATCTGTGACTTTGCCAATCAGGGCCTGAACTTCGGGATGGTCGATGCACAAAACGGCAAAGCCATAGAACGGGATGTTCTGAACAAAGTTTTTGAATGCTTCGCGCAGTTGGTCGAAATCTTTCCAGTGATCAAGATGTTCCGGATCAATGTTGGTGACGACAGAAATGGTCGAGGGAACCTTAACAAAGGTGCCATCAGACTCATCGGCCTCAACCACCATCCAATCGCCATCGCCCAAACGGGCATTGGTGCCATATGAATTAATGATCCCGCCATTGATCACAGTTGGGTCAAGGCCCGCCGCATCCAGCATGGTCGCAACAAGCGATGTCGTAGTTGTTTTGCCGTGCGTGCCACCAACTGCAATCGCCGCCTTAAGCCGCATCAGTTCGGCCAACATTTCCGCACGGCGGACAACCGGGATCATATCGGCACGTGCGGCCACGACTTCAGGGTTGTTTGGCTTGACCGCGGTTGAAATCACGACAACTTTGGCATCGGTAACATTGCTACCTTCATGACCGACAAAGACCTTGATGCCAAGACCGCGCAGGCGCTGCACGTTGGCATTGTCAGAAATGTCAGACCCTTGCACGGAATACCCAAGGTTATGCAGAATTTCGGCAATACCGGACATACCGATGCCGCCAATACCGACAAAGTGGATGGTGCCGATGTTGAGCGGCAGGGTGTTCATAGTGTGTCTCCTCGGTCTTTACTTATGTTCTCGTTGCTCGGGCTTCCTGCCGGGTTCAGTCCCAGCATATCAAGCACCATATCAGCCAGCCGTTCGGCGGCATTCGGGCGGCCCGTGGCTTTGGCGGCCTTTGCTGCGCGGCTTAAGGCTGCCGGATTTTGCAAAAGTTTGGTCAGGCGTTCGCTTAGAATTTCGACCGTAAAACGATCTTGGGGCAACAACCACGCCCCACCGGCTTCTTCGACCTGTTGGGCGTTAAAACGTTGATGATCATCAATGGCATGGGGCAGGGGCACCAAAAGCGATGGACGCCCGGCCGCGGTCAGTTCGGCCACCGTCGATGCCCCGGACCGTGCAATTACCAGATGGCAATCACGCAGGCGATCAGGGATATCATCGATAAAGGATGCCAGTGTCACATCAATGCCCGACCCGTCATAGGTTTTGCGGACGGCATCGATATCTTCTGCGCGGGCCTGTTGTGTCACCACCAGCCGGTTACGCAAATCACGCGGCAGGGCGACAAGGGCCGCCGGCAAAACTTCTGATAAAACGCGCGCACCTTGTGACCCGCCGGTAATCAGTAAACGCACCGGACCTTCTGTCGTCGGGACGTCATATTCCGTGCTGGCAAGGGCGGCGACTTCGTGGCGGATCGGATTGCCGGTCCATGTGACTTTGGCGTCATCATTTTTGGCAATCAATCTGACCGTGGCAAATGATGTTGCGATGCGTTTGGCAGCACCGGCAACCAATCGGTTGGCCCGACCAAGAACCGCATTTTGTTCGTGAATGGCAAACGGAATACCCAGCCATTTGGCCGATAATGTTGCTGGGATCGACGCATAGCCGCCAAAGCCAATCACGGCAGCAGGCTTTGATTGTTTCAGAAGCGAACGTGCCTTCATCGTGCCAAGGCCAAGGCGAAGGGCGCCGGTAATCCGGCCCTTTAATCCCTTGCCAGCAATGCCGCCTGCCGGAAGGATGATGGTTTCAACCCCGTCAACACCGTCGGTATAGCGTGATGCACGGGCATCAGTGAAAAACAGAACCTTGGCCCCGCGGCGCACAAGCGCACGTGCCAAGGCAACGGCGGGGAACATATGCCCGCCAGTTCCGCCCGACGTCAGGGCGATGACCTGTCCGGCCAAAGGGTGTTCCGTCACATCCGCAACGTGCGAAATGTCGGGCGTAACGTCCGGCGATGTGGCCGGGGAATTTTCAATGTTTTGGCTGTCGGTCATCTGATCCACTTACGCAACGACGGTTTGCCCTATCAGAACCCGAGAAAGGTTAACATCCCTTCAAGCGGGGGCATTTATAGGGCCGGAATTTGTCGTTTTTTAGGGCTGTGTGTTTTGAAACGGGTATGCGACTGCCAAGCTGGTCATTCCCGCGTAATGGGGGATCTTTTGCACTAAGTATTGGAGCCGCGCATTAAACCGTATCAATCTTGTATAAAACCGAATGATCGCGTTTGGCCAACCGGTCATATAGGCGTTGAGCACCGTCATTGTCATCGCTGGTTAACCAATACAGACGGGCCCAGTCTTGCTGTTTGGCCTTTGCTTGCAATGCCGTCATCATCTGTCCGCCGATGCCCCGGCCACGTTGATCGGCCGACACCCAGAAATCTTCAAGATAGGCGACATTGCGCAGTGAAAATGTGTGGGGATGGATGATGAGATGCGCCAAACCAATGACGGAGTGGTCTTCGTTTTGGCTATCAGGGCCAATCGCCAGCCAAGCCTGCATGGCGTGATCCGGATCAAGGATACGATGCCAAAGACCATCAATCACTTCACCTGGCATATCGGGGGCACCAAATTTGAAAATGTATTGGCGCCAAAGTTGTTCCCAGCCAGAACGGTGCTTTGGTTCGGCGTGCAGAATATCGATCATATTATTTTGGGTCCGTCGTAAACCGTGACAGGGCTGGGCCACAATCGGTTTTCTATGCAGCTATAAGAACGGCAAGGTGCGCGTTTGATCCGCTTATTCGCCGGGCCGTTTGCGCGTTAGGGCGAGAACAAATCCCATGCCGATCGCGATACCGATGGTGGCAGATCCGCCATACGATACGAACGGCAATGTCATGCCCTTTGGCGGGACCAGTTGCAGGGTGGAGGCCATGTTAATCACCGCTTGCAACCCGAACTGAACCAGAATGCCGGTGACGGCCAGAACGACAAACAGATTACGTTCCCCCATCAGGCGCGACAGGCCACGCATGATGATGAAGGTAAAGACACCAACGACCAACACGCAGAACAAAAGTCCGAATTCTTCACCGGCAACGGCAAAGATAAAATCGGAATGGGCATCGGGGATGGAATTTTTAACCCAGCCTTCGCCCGGGCCACGGCCCATGATGCCGCCATTCATGAAGGCTTCCATGGATCGTTCGATTTGATAATTGTCTCCCGATGCCGGATCAAGGAAGCGATCCACGCGTGATTGCACGTGTGGCAGGATCAAATAGGCACTAACGGCCAAGCCGACCGCGCCAAGCCCAAGACAGAACACCAAAATGATCGGAAGGCCAGCAAGGAAAATCTGAACCGACCAGATCGATGTCACAACAACGGTTTGACCGAAATCCGGCTGGATCATCAACAGGAAAATACAAATCGCCAGCATCAGGCTGGAAACGATATAGCCCGGGAAGTTCGGGTTAAGCCGACCTTCGGCAAACATCCATGCCACAACGACAGCAAATGCCGGTTTCAGGAACTCTGACGGCTGGATCGTTACCCCGGCCACATGGATCCATCGCACCGCCCCTTTGATCTCGGACCCGATAAAGGGTGTGACGATCAAAAGGAAAATAACGCCCAAAAACATAAAGGATGCCAGCCGTCGCACCCATTTCACCGGCAGCAGCGAAATCGACAGCATGCAGACAACAGCCATGCCAAGAAACACGAACTGGCGGGTAACAAAGTGAAAGCTGTCGACATTGATACGATCGGCGACCGGCGGGCTTGCCGACATGACCAAAAGCGCCCCGATCCCCATCAAAAGAATGATGGCAGCTAGCAGCCAGCGATCAACGGTCCACCACCAGATGCCCAGAACGGATGTATCCGCACGGGAAAAGGCAATGTTGGTGTTCGTGCCAAACAGCGACTTCATGCGTTTACCTTCCCGGCCTTGGCCAGTGCGTTGTAAAGATCGCGAAATGCGTCGCCACGTGCTTCAAAACTTTTGAACTGATCAAAGGATGCGCAGGCCGGGGTTAACATTACCACCGGCGCGTCATCACCACTTGCCTTGGCATCCTCAAATGCCGCCTTGGTGGCGACATCAAGGGTCTCACACTTTGCCCATGGCAGGTCATCGCCAAGGGCCTCGGAAAATTCGTTGGCCGCTGCCCCGATCAGATAGGCCTTCTTGATGTTGGGATAGAATTCCTCAAGTCCGGCAATGCCGCCTTCCTTGGGTTTTCCGCCAACAATCCAATAAACATTATGATATGAGGAAAGTGCTTTGGCCGATGCTTCGGCATTGGTGGCCTTGCTGTCATTGACAAACACGACACCATCAATGCTGCCCAACCGTTCCTGACGGTGTGCAAGCCCCGGAAACGACATGACCCCATCAATGATCCGTGTGGCATCAACACCGCGTGCTCGGCAAAGGCCGTAAGCAAAGGCGATGTTTTGCCAGTTATGTTTGCCCGGCATATGGGCAACAGTATTCAGATCAAGAATGCGGGTTTTGGCCCCTGAAAGATCATCAATCAGCCATCCGTTGTCATCGACGTAAATGCCGTGATCTACCGGGTTTTTGACCGAAATTTCGATGATGTGGCGACCGCCTTCGCGGGCCAGTTCAACCGCCATCTTGGCACAGGGTTCATCATCAATTGAAATGATCGCCCATTTCGGCCCCTTGTTGCGTGCGAAGATCTGGCGTTTGGACCCGATATAGCCATCCATCCCGCCATGGCGGTCAAGATGGTCCGGGGTGATGTTCAAAAGCGCACAGGCATCAAATTCAGAATGTTCAAGCAGATCAAGCTGATAGGATGACAGTTCCAGAACAAGGCAATCATCGGCTGTAGATGGCTCTAAGCCAAGGGCGGCATTGCCAAGATTGCCACCGGCCTGGGTTTTAATTCCGGCTTGGGCGATGATATGGGCGGTCAGGGCCGTTGTGGTCGATTTGCCATTGGTCCCGGTGATGGCCAAAGTCGGCACATCGGCCTGTGCAGTACACAGCAATTCAACATCGCAAATGATCGGCCTTCCGGCACGGCGGGCTTTTTCGGCTGCGGGGTGCGGGGTCGGGAAGGTCGAAGGAATGCCCGGGCTGATCACCAGCATGTCGGGTTCCGTCCAGTCGCATTCCGCAAGATTGATCGGGGCAAGACCCAACGGTTCGATCAGATCGCGGCCTTGTGCCGTGTCATCCCACGCCCAGACAATCGCGCCTGCATTGATCAATGCTTTCACACTGGCAAGTCCGGATTTCCCCAGACCCAACACCGCAATGGTTTTGCCGCGCAGATGCGAAAGATCAATCACGTGACGGTATCCTTACCGAAGTTTCAATGTTGCAAGCCCGACCAAGGCCAGAATGACGGCAATGATCCAGAACCGGATAACGATGGTGGGTTCCTGCCAACCTTTTTTCTCAAAATGGTGGTGCAGCGGGGCCATACGGAAAACGCGCTTTCCGGTCAGTTTGAACGACCCGACCTGAATGATCACCGACAGGGTTTCGAGAACAAACAAACCGCCAATGATGGCAAGAACCAGTTCATGCTTGGTGACAACCGAAACCGCGCCAAGTGCGCCACCAAGGGCAAGTGATCCGGTATCGCCCATAAACACCATCGCAGGCGGGGCGTTGTACCAAAGGAACCCGAGGCCAGCCCCCACCAGTGCGCCAAGAAAAATGGTCAACTCGCCGGAACCTGCGACATAATGGACCTGAAGATATTCGGCAAACTGCACGTTCCCGATCAGATACGTGATCAGGGCAAAGCTTGCCGCAGCAATCATGACCGGCACGATGGCAAGACCATCAAGCCCGTCAGTCAGATTGACCGAATTGGATGCCCCGACCATGACAAACATGGCAAACGGGACAAAGAACCAGCCAAGATCAAGCAGATAATTTTTAAAGAACGGGAAAGCCAGCGCGGTCGAAAGCGGATCTGCCGTGTTATAGGAAATCCAGAACGCAGCGACTGCGGCAATCGAAAACTGACCAAGCAGCTTTATCTTGCCGGGCAACCCTTTGGTGTTTTTCTTGGAAACTTTCAGGAAGTCATCAAGGAAACCAAGGAAGCCATAGCCGATGGTGACCAGCAAAACCGCCCAGACATAGGCGTTGGTCAAGTCCGCCCATAAAAGGGTGGCAATCGATGTTGAGATTAACAGTAAAAGGCCGCCCATCGTCGGGGTGCCTTTTTTCGTCAGAAGGTGACTTTCCGGGCCGTCTTCGCGGATCGGCTGTCCTTCGCTTTGTTTTGATCGCAACCAGCGGATCAGGGACGGACCCAAAACAAAAGCAAGGATAAGCGACGTTATGATCGCGCCACCTGTCCGGAACGTGATGTAACGAAACAGGTTGAAAACCGGCATCTGATCGGCCAGTGGATAAAGCAGATTATAGAGCATCGCTCTTGTCGTTCCTTCTGCGACTTAGTTCTGTTCGGTTGCGGTCTGTTCGACCACACCACCGGATTTTAGCGCCGATACAATTTTCGAAACGTAAATGCCAAGCGATCCTTTGATCAAAACAACGTCGCCATCGCGTAAATCGGCCTTGATCGGGTCGATTGCGTCCTCGGCGGTGTCAAAATGACCGGCATTGCGTTCAGCAGGCAGTGTTTTATCAAGCTCAGCCATCAGGGGCCCGACGGAATAAACCCGATCAATCTCCAACGCGGTCAAGGGTTGGTGCAGATCGGCATGCATTTTAACCGCATCATCGCCGAGCTCGCGCATGTCACCGACAACCGCAATCTTGCGCCCATTTTCACCCGGCTTGCTTTGTGCAAGAACCTTGATCCCGGCCATCATGGATGTCGGATTGGCGTTATAGGCATCATCAATCAGCGTAAAAGTGCCATCCCCTGACGGGACTTTGAGGATCGAGATTTCGCCACGACCCGCAGGCGGTGTCACATCGGCCAAATCGCGTGCCGCGCGTTCCGTATCAGCCCCGATTGCCTCGACACAGCCAAGAACGGCCAGTGAATTCAAAACCCAGTGTTCGCCGGGGCAGCCAATGAAATATTCAAGATCGCGGCTCCCAACACGGGCGCGAACGGCACTGCCATCGGTGACGATATTCGCTTCAAACAATCGGTAATTGGCCATGGCATCGGTGCCAAAACATTTAATGTCGGTCAGTCCGATTTCCTTGGCACGACGCACAAGGGCAAAGTAATGCAGATTATCGCGGTTCAGGATCACGGTGCCGTCTGTGTCCAGACCGTCGAAAATTTCGGCCTTGGCCATGGCGATTTCACCTTCGTCCTTAAAGAACTCGGTATGAGCGCCAACAACGGTGGTGATCAAGGCAACCGACGGTTTGGCCATTTTAACCAGCGGGCTGATTTCGCCCGGATGGTTCATGCCGATTTCCAGAACGCCATATTGCGCATCAGAAGGCAGTGTCGCCAAACTGATCGGAACGCCCCAGTGATTGTTGAAACTGGCCGGGCTGGCGTGGGTTTTACCCTGTTGGGATAAAACGTATTTCAGGGCTTCTTTGGTGCCGGTTTTACCAACACTGCCGGTAATGGCGATGATTTTGGCGCTGCTGCGTGCGCGGCCTGCAATGCCAAGGCGCTCCAGCGCTGCCATCGTGTCATCAACCAGAAGAACCTTGTCGGTTTCGGTAATGCCACGGGCATCGGAAACCATGACCGCATGCGCACCGGTATCAAGGGCGGCTTGGGCAAATTTGTGGCCGTCAAAATTCGGACCTTTAAGGGCGATAAACAAATCACCCTTACTGACTTTTCTGCTGTCAATCGAGATACCCGTTACGGACCAGTCGCCCGTGGTTTTGCCACCGGTTGCGGTTGCGGCATCTCCTGCCGTCCATAAAACAGCCTTCGTCATCCTATTGCTTTCTTTTCGGTCAGGCCGTCACGGCCAGTTGCCGTAACGGGAATTTTTGTCAGTTGCCGCCGGCAAGAATGTTGCGGGCAACAGATGCATCGTCAAACGGAAGAACCGTATCGCCGACAATTTGGCCTCTTTCGTGGCCTTTTCCGGCGATAATAAGGACGTCGTTACGTTGCAGGATGCCGATGCCGCGTTTGATCGCCTCTGCACGATCCGCAATCTCGACCGCACCGTCGCATTTTGCCTTGATGGCAGCGCGAATAAGGGCAGGGTCTTCGCTGCGCGGATTGTCATCGGTAATGATGGCGATATCGGCAAAATCCTTGGCAACGGCACCCATCAATGGGCGCTTGCCAACGTCCCGGTCACCGCCAGCACCAAATACACAAACGATGCGGCCTTTGCAATGCGGGCGAACGGCCTTGATCACGGTTTCAAGCGCGTCTGGCGTATGGGCATAGTCAACAAAGACCGGTGCCCTGAAACTTGTCTTGCCAACAAGTTCCAGACGACCCCGAACACCTTCAAGTTTTTCAAGGGCCAAGACCGCCTGATCAAGATCAGCACCCGATGCAACAACGATTGTAAGGGCTGCAAGCGCGTTCATCACCTGGAAGCTGCCCATCAAAGGCAGATGAATGCTGTATTCACCTTTTTTGGCCAGAAGGGTGATTTTGGTGCCGGTGCTGTCAGGGGTGGCATTGATCAGTTTGATGTCATCGGCATTCTGACCATAGGACAAAACATCCACACCGCGCTTTTCGCACATCTTTTTCAGCATCGCGAACTGTTCGACATCGGCGTTTAGAACCGCGGTACCATCGGCAACCAGAAGGTCCTTAAACAGGCGGGCCTTGGCGGCGAAGTATTTTTCGAACGTGCCGTGATAATCAAGATGATCGCGCGACAGATTGGTAAAGGCGGCAACGGTTACTTTCACGCCATCAAGGCGATATTGATCAAGCCCGTGCGAACTTGCTTCCATCGCAACATGGGTGATGCCAATGCCACACATTTCATCAAGACTTTGATGAAGCGCAACCGGATCAGGTGTCGTCAGCGATCCGGGGATTTTCGCCCCGGCGGCACGAATGCCAAGGGTGCCGATGGACCCCGACAGGTTGCCAAGGATCGTCCAAAGCTGTTCGGTAAAGATCGCGGTCGATGTTTTGCCGTTTGTACCGGTAATCGCCGCAATGTTTGCCGGTTGCTGACCATAAAAACGGGCAGCGAGCTGGGCGTAACGTTTGCGCGGATTTTCCACTGGTATCAGCGGAACTGTCGCGGCTGTCGGGCGTGGGGTGCCGTCCTTTGCAAGGATGGCCGCAGCACCAAGTTTGATCGCATCAGCGATATATTTGGAGCCGTCATCTCTGGCACCTGAAAGGGCGGCAAACATATAGCCATCCTTCACGGTGCGTGAGTCTGCTGTCAGGCCCGAAATGTTCGGGTCCTGTCCTTCGGCATATTTAAGTGCCGCTTGATCACCTGCCATGAGCTCAGAAAGACGCAAGTTTGCGTTCCCCTTTGCGAAGTTCAATCTGCAACGCTTGCTCGATCTCCGGCGCCTTCGCATTCGCCGGTTCAATGCCCAAAAGGGGAGCAATACGTGTCACAACCTTGCCAACCGCAGGGGCGGACACCCAACCTGCTGTGGCAAATCCATAAGTTTCTTTGGTGCCTTTGGGCTCGTCTAACGTCACCAGAACCACATATTTCGGGTCCTGCATCGGGAAGGCGGCGACAAAGGTCGACATGCGGGCATTCTTTACGTAGCGCCCGTTCACAAGTTTCTCCGAGGTGCCGGTCTTCCCGCCAAGGAAGTACCCCGCCACTTCGGCTTTTTTACCCGACCCTTCGGTTACAACCAGGCGCATCAAGCGCCGGAGCTGTTCCGAAGTTTGTTGGGAAAACACACGTTCACCTGCCGGTGCGCCATCTTGCTTAACGATGGTCGCCGGGCGGCGAATGCCACCATTTGCAATGGTGGAAATGCCACTGACAACCTGAAGCGGGGTCACAGCCAACCCATGACCAAATGCGATTGTCATGGTGTTGATCTCGCGCCACGGACTGGGCACAAGCGGTCCGCCAACTTCAGGAAGCTCGATCTCCGGTTTGTCGAGCATGCCAAGCTTTTTAAGATATTTTTGCTGGTTGTCGCCGCCAAAGGCCATGGCCATCCGGGCCGACCCGATGTTGGAGCTGTGCACCAGAATTTCCGGGACCGTCAGCCAGCGGTTTTCAGCGTGATAATCGCGGATCGAGAACCGGGCAATGCGCAGCGGTTCTGTCGCATCGTAAACCGAGTTCAATGTCGCCGTGCCGGTTTCAAGCGCGATTGCGGTGTTAAACAATTTAAACACCGACCCCATTTCATAAACGCCCAGCGTCGCGCGATTGAACCGCGCGTCTGCCGGGGCCTGTCCCGGACGGTGTGGGTCGAAATTCGGAAGCGAGGTCATCGCAACAACTTCGCCGGTATAAATGTCCATGACCAAACCAGCAGCGCCGACCGCGCTATAGGTTTCCATGGCACTTCCGACTTCTTCCTCAAGCGCATATTGCACACGGGTATCAAGCGAAAGTTGAAGTGGTCCGTTATTGATCCGAAGTTCGTTATCAAATTTGCGCTCGGCACCGGCAATGCCGTTATTATCAATGTCGGTAAAACCAAGCACGTGGGCGAACAGACGCCCATGCGGGTAAACCCGGCGTTCTTCGCGCTGGAAATTAAGCCCCGGGACACCCAGCGAATTGACTTCATATTGCTGTTCAGGTGTCAGGTTGCGGCGCAGCCAGACAAAGGGTTTGCGCGAACTTAAATGCCGGATCAGCGTATCGCGATCCAGATCAGGCAAAACCGTAAGCAACTGGTCAGCTGATTCAACCGGGTCCTTAACGACACGGGCATCGGCATACAGCGAATTGGTCGGAAGATCGGTCGCAAGCAAGATGCCGTTGCGATCAACAATATCGGCACGTTCGGTTTTAAGTTCGCGGGCATCGGTTCCCGACGCAACCGCGGGCTCATTGCCCTGACGCAGGACAGATGCATCAACCAGACCATACGTGATCCAGCAAAAACCGATAATGAACATCGCACCGGTAATGAAAATGCGGTTGCGCGCGGTTTCAAGCGCTAAACGCTCGCGCTGATCCGGGCCAAGTTCCGGGCGATCACCGCGCAGCCAGTATGTGAACCGTGTGAAGCTCATTGTGCGCCTCCGGTATCGGTTGCGACCGACGGGGCGCCAATAATCATGGCGTCAGCAGCTTCGTCATACATCAGATCACCCGGACGGGCGCGCGGAACCGGCATAAACGCAACGGCTTCGCCGAATTTGTCGATGCGGTACTGATGAAGATCGGCATCTTCTGGAAGATCGTCGATGCTGGCCATTTGCAGCACCTTGATCTGATCAAGGCTGAGATATTCTTGCGACAGCCGTTCAATCCGTTCCGGATTGTTCAGATAGCTCCATTCGGCCTGAAGCACATGGATGCTTTCCTGTTCGGCCAGAATGTTTGTCTGAATTTCGGCATAGTGTTTTTCAAGACGTTCGACTTCGTGGCTGACCCAATAGGTGCCCGCACCAATCAGAATGGTCAGGAAAAGACCGATGATGGTTACCGCACGGGTCATTCTTTGCCCCCTTGCGGTGTGGCGGGCTGCTCGTTACGGGCAACTGCACGAAGTTTGGCCGACCGCGCACGTGGATTGGCGCGGATTTCGTCCTTTTGACCTGTCACAGCTTTGCGGGTGATGGTCGTAAAGGTCGGAATGGCGACTTCTGGTTCGCCGGGCAGGCGGCGCGACATTTTGCGCGGATCACCCGAACGCGCTTTCATAAACGTTTTAACCTGACGGTCTTCAAGCGAATGGAACGTCACAACCACCAAACGCCCGCCGGGATTCAAAAGATGTTCAGCCGCATCCATCGCGCGTTCAAGTTCGCCCAACTCATCATTCACATAGATGCGCAGGGCTTGAAACGTGCGGGTGGCTGGATCAATGCCATCTTTTGATTTGCGCACGACCGAACGAACCGCACGGGCAAGTTGGGATGTTGTGGTAAAGGGTTCTTCAGCGCGCATTTCAATGATCTTGTGCGCGACCTTGCGTGAAGCACGTTCTTCGCCATAACGATAAATGACGTTGGCGATGTCTTCTTCTTCGGCGGTGTTGATGAAATCGGCCGCGGTTGGGCCAGACATCGACATGCGCATATCAAGCGGGCCATCGGTGCGGAACGAAAAGCCGCGATCGGCCTGATCGATCTGCATCGATGAAACGCCGATATCCAGAACGATACCGTCCACTTTTTGGGGTCCGGCAGCCGGGATCAAACGGCCCATATCGCCAAAGCACCCTTCAACCATATGGAAGCGGCCGTCGAATTCGGTTTCAAATTTCCGCCCGGTCGCAACTGCACTTGGGTCGCGGTCGATGCCGTAAAGTTCGCATTTGGCAGAATCAAGAATGGCGCGGGAGTAACCGCCTGCGCCAAAGGTGCCGTCAACCATGATTTCGCCGTCACACGGTGCCAGAGCGTCCAGCACCTCGCGCAGCAAGACCGGCTTATGCGGGCGATCTTCTGTGGCAAAGCTGATGTCGTTATCGCTCATGATGCGTCCTCCCCGGTTGGGGCGCTGGGACGTGCGCCTTGCGGGAATTCAGCCATCGGTTTGAGCTTAAGCGTCGCACCACGGTTCAGTGTGCGGGTCCGGCTGGCATCTTGCAGGGGCTTGAAGATGTCAGGGTTCCACAGACGGAAGGTGCGACCACGGCCGACAAAGGCGACCTGATCTTCGATGCGGGCAAATTCGATCAATTCCGCGGGAAGGATGATACGGCCTTCGCCGTCATATGGCAGCATATGGGACGAACCAAGGATGGTATCAGCCAGGTCGTCGGCTTCGTCCGAGAACATATCAAGTTCATCTAGGGATGCTGCAATACGCTCCATATGGCTGTGGCTACAGCCTTCAAGAGCACTTTCCTTATGGGATTGGTACAGGTGAATGCCAGAGAACTCTTCTTGGTCAAGGGCCGCACGGAACCTTTTGGGGACGGATACGCGCCCCTTTCGGTCCAGCTTGTGAATGTGCGTCCCTGTGAACAGCACTTCGCCATTCCCCTGATCAAAAAATCCGTCTTCAAATCAGAACCCGAGATGGGCGGTCATGTGACCTGTCGCTGTTTGAATTGGATATGCCCCGCGTGACACGGAATTTGTGCCTATTAATGGGGTATCATGGGAAATGATGGGGGTCAATGGGATTTGATGGGGTCAACTATGACGTTTCAGCACATTTCCGCGGATTCTGCGGTATATGCAAAAAGCCTGAAATCCGCCAAAAACATGCAAAAACACGATCTTATCCATACTGTGCCCATAAAATCCCAAATCCGTTCCATGGGTTCCCATGGGAGGCCCCTAAAAAACCTGTTTCCGGGTTTAAATGGGTCCTGTGCGGTTTTGGGTTCTGGTGGGCGATGTTTGAAGACAATTTGCGATTTGGGTCCCAATCGGGTTTGATGCGCGGGCGAACTCCTGCAGAATGTCTGAATGACATTTGATGGAAGGGATGCCAGATAACTTTATGATCGCTATGTTTGGCATGATCGGCAGTCTTGCGTAATGTCGGTGAGCTGGCATTGAAATCAAATGCCGTGTTACGCCTGACTGTTATGTGTCACTTTCTGGCGCGGGGCAGCGTCAGTGAAATGAAGGAAGCGATTGTTGCGGATAAAAGCTGCCACTTTATTAATGGGTTGCGCATTTCTGGGCGCGGTTGCGATGCCCGGCTTTAATCCTGCTGGCGACGGTTCTGCTTTGGCGCAGGGCTTAACCCTTGATAAGGCGGGCAGCAGTTCAAATTCGCCCGAAGTTTCATCGCCGCAAGTACGTGAATTACTGCCATTGATCATGAAACAATTGCAGAATAATCCTGAATTGATGTCGCAATTTGGTCTGGGCGGTTTGTCGGGGCTTGGTGGTCTGGACGGGGCAGATGGTGCCGCAGGGTTGACTGGCGTTCCTAGCGTTTCCGGCGATGGTGCTGCAAATATTCCGGGGTTGAGTGAAGCCATTGCCAAGGCACTCGCCCAGAAAAATGGCGGGGCTGGTGTTGTGACATCGGGCATTCCCGAACAGGTCAAACTCTATCGGGAACAATATCATCCGATTGATATTGATCAGGATGGCCGCATCAATGCTGATGAAGCAGCATCTTATTCAAGCTGGATGTTTCGCAGACGTGATATCAATGGCGATAACGTTCTGGTCGGACGTGAATTTACCGCCGTCGAACAATTGCCAGGATCAGCAGAAGCCAACCGGCAACGATTGCGCACCGAAAGCCGTCGGCTTGAAATCCTGTTTCCGAATTTTGATACCAATAATGACAATATGATTAGCAAGGACGAATTCCTTGATCAGGCGCGCCTGACCTATGACGATAAGCGCGGAGACGACCCGGACCTCGATCCGTTTGCATTCCAGACGGTGCTGCCGTTCTAGGAAGGACCGTCATTGAACGATCGTTGGTTTGCGCAGGCCAATTCGGGTTGGATGGCGACGCAAACACCATATGGCACTAAAACAATAATCTGGTATCCGGAGCCAACGGCAAGCCAGCATGGATGGAGAAAGATTGATGGACACCAGCGAATTTTTTGCCCCGGTGCGCTCGACGCCCGAAAGCGGCGATGGCGCAGAAGATACTGCCGCTAATCCTGTTGGTGTTAGCGCTAACATCGAAGCTGGTCCTAGCCAAAAGGTAGCGGCCACGCCAGATCCTGAGCCAACTTCTGCGCCTGCGCCGACAGTGGCAAAGGCCGAACGCCAACCTGTCTGGATTGATCTTCTCTCGCCAACGCCAGAAGAAATCCATACCATTGAAGAACGGTTCGGGATTGAAGTGCCGACCCGCGAGGAAATGCAGGAAATTGAACTTTCTTCGCGTTTGTATGACGAAGACGGCGCGCTGTTTATGACCGTATCGGTTTTGAACCGCGCGGCGACAGACGCCCCGCAAACAACGGCTGTGACCTTCATTCTGGTTAAGAAAACCCTGATTACGCTGCGCTATGCTGATCCGGTGCCGTTCAAAACCTTTATCCGTCGGGTCAAACGCAGCCCGTCCTTGGCCAATAGTGCCGAGGCGGTTTTGTTTGGGCTGCTTGAACAGATTGTCGATCGTCTGGCCGATGTGATGGAGCAAACGGCAACCGATCTTGAAAGCCTGTCAAATCAGGTTTTTGCCAACCCCGAGGATCGCGGATCGGATCAGGATCACCGCGATACCCTGCGTCAGATCGGACGGACGGGTAACCTCTCGGGCAAGGCCAAGGACAGTTTGTTGAACCTGCACCGCGTCGGGCTTTTCCTGTCCACCCAGACCCGGCTGAAGAAAGACGCCAAAGCGCGGCTTAAAGTGATTTCGCGCGATATTGTGTCGATCACGGAACATGCCAATTTCATCGCGAACAAAGTAACCTTCCTGCTCGATGCCACCCTTGGCATGATCAGTCTTGAACAAAACAACATCATCAAGATTTTCTCAGTCGCCGCTGCTGCGTTCCTGCCGCCAACCTTGATCGCAAGCATCTATGGCATGAATTTCGATGTCATGCCCGAACTCAGTTGGCAGTTTGGTTATCCGGTGGCGATTGGATTGATGGTGCTTTCGGCTGTCTTGCCGCTTTGGTATTTCAAACGCAAAGGCTGGCTTTAGGTCGTTTGGCAGAATTGGTGGGGTGATTGTCATTTCCGCCAGCGGCTTTGTGGGTAAAATGGGTCATAGAAATACCTGTCACACTTCCACCGAGAATACCGGAGCCCCGAAATGAGCCAGACCGCCCTGATCCTGATTGATTGGCAGCAAGGATTTGATGACCTTGATTATTGGGGAAATCGCAATAACCCGGATGCAGAAATCAATGGCGAAAAGTTACTTTCCCATTGGCGAAAGATTGGCCAGCCGGTTTTCCATGTAAAGCATGACTCAACCGAACCAAAATCACGCTTGCATCCTGATAATGCGGGCAACGCAATCAAGGCTGCCTTGGCGCCGATTGCGGGTGAGCCTGTCTATGGCAAGAATGTCAATTCTGCCTTTATCGGAACCAGTCTTGAGGCGGATTTGCGCGCACAAGGCATTTCGAAACTGATTCTGTGCGGGATCACAACCGATCATTGCGTCAATACCACAACACGCATGGCCGGTAATCTTGGTTTTGATGCGACTATCGCATCTGATGCCTGTGGAACATTTGATCGTAGCCTGCCCGATGGCCGGGTTTTTAAGGCTGATCTTGTGCACGACGTGACCCTTGCCAGTCTCAATGGCGAATTCGCAGCCGTCAAAACAGTCAGCGAGATCATTTTGGGTTGATCGGCAATTGACTTGCGTTCTCAAGTGACGCAATTTCGGCCCCTGATTCCCGCAGAAGGTGCGCCCCATGACCAAAATCGATACTCAGGAAAAACTCCGTGCTGTCTACGGCGAACCAATGGGACTGGCTGTTGCCAAGTGTCTGTCCAAACTTGACCCGCATTGTAAGCATTTTATCGAACTTTCGCCCTTTGCCGTGATTTCATCGGCCGATTGCAATGGTGATGCCGATGTCAGCCCGCGCGGCGATGGACCGGGCTTTATCAAGGTGCTTGATGACAACACGATCGTCATGCCCGACCGTCCGGGTAACAATCGTGTAGATACGCTGTCAAACATTGTTGATAACCCGAAAGTCGGCATGCTTTTCTTTGTGCCGGGTATCAACGAAACGCTGCGGATTAATGGCACGGCTGAAATCAGCACCGATCCCGCCTTGCTGGGTCTGTTTGCCGATACGCCAAAGCCGCCCATTACGGCAATCCGGATCACGGTTGACGAGGCCTTCCTGCATTGTGCGAAATCGCTGATGCGCTCCAAGCTTTGGGATGCCAATGTCCAGATTGACCGCAAAACCCTGCCGACACTGGGCAAAATGATCAAAGATCAGACCGCTGTCGATATTCCAGAAGGAACGCAGGAAGAAGCCGATACGTATTTTGCGCAGTCAATTGCGGAACGCGGCTGAATATTCCGGCTATTCCGGTTCGCGGGATATCAACTATTGCAAGGCGATGACCCTTTGGATGTCATCGCCTTTTGTCTTTTGGCGAAAGAAAATAAGACCAGATGGCCTGTAAGCCGGGTTCTGTCCATGCGGCAAGCCGCATTGGATGGCTATTCATCTGGGACGTTCGTCGCCGAACGCCTCCTGCAACCAACCCGAATGGTGGTGCGAAAACCCACCTGCCGACAATGCCGAAGCATCCGGCCGACCATTCCTATTAGGTTTTGCTCCCGGTGGGGTTTACCATGCGTCCCGCATTACTGAAGGACCGGTGCGCTCTTACCGCACCCTTTCACCCTTTCCGACAGGGCTTGCGCCGTGTCGGTGGTTTGCTTTCTGTGGCACTTTCCCTAGGGTCGCCCCCGCCAGACGTTATCTGGCACCGTGTTTCCATGGAGCCCGGACTTTCCTCCCCGACTGCAAGCAGCAAGGGCAGCCATCCGGCCATCTGGTGGCGGTGATGTAGGTTACATCGCGCGTTGCGTCAAGAAAAAGCGGTGGTCAAAGCGGTTGATGCCGGGGCGCCTATAGCTTGCGGGCAAGGGCTTGGGCAATACCCATACATTCATCGTCAATCACACCGGAAATATCCGATGGTCGCCAATGGCGCTGAAACGCGATGTATCGTTTGATGCAGTAAGCATCCTGTTCAGCATCGGTGACATCGTCGGACGGGTTGCCATAACCGATCTGATCCAGCAGGCGATCAAATTCAGGTAGATCAACCGGCGAAGTTTGACGGGTGCCGGGCCAAAGACCAATGCCGTTCTCTGCCAGCAAGTTCCATGGGAAAAACTCGCCGGGATCTTCTTTGCGATCAGGCGCCATATCGGAATGGGCAATGATGCGATCGGAGGGAATGTTATGTCGGGTCAGAATGTCCTGACAAAGTGCAATAACCGACGCTATTTGTTCATCGGGAAACGGGCGGTAGCCAAATTCATGGCCGGGATTGACGATTTCAATGCCAATCGAATGCGAATTCACATCAACGCAATTCTGCCAATTGCCGCGCCCGGCATGCCACGCACGTTTGTCCTCATCGACAAGGTGGAAGACACGACCATCTTCCTCAACGAGATAATGACTGGAAACGGAACTGTCCGGATCGCAAAGTCGATCAAGCGCGTCTTTTCCGCTTTTCATGCCGGTATAGTGCAAGACAAGGATATCTATCGGGCAATTATCTGGACGCGGCCCGAAATTTGGCGACGGATGGTCAATCACGTTTTTAAGTAACCCGTCCCTGATATCCCTTTCCACCATCTGGATCAGTCCATCCCTTGCGTTTTGCGGTGTACGGGTTTGCGCAACATGATGACGGTGACACCGCACAGAACAACGGCACTGCCAATGATTTTAAGCAATGAGAATGTCTCGTCAAATATGATGAACGATCCCAGAATGCTGATAACAGGGGCAAGCAATGACCAAGGCACCACCACATTCACATCTTGGGTCTTTAGCAAATGATACCAAAATCCGTAGGCAACGATTGATGACATAATCACCGTGAAGCTGAGGTTTGCCCATGCAACCCAGCTTGCCGCCATAACCGCCTCAAACGCATGCGGTTCGAAGATCAGGGACAGTAAAAGCAACTGGGGGGCTGCCATCAAGGCCATCCAACCATTTAGCTCGAACGTGTTGATATCGCCCATTTTCTTGATCATGACATTGGCAACTGCCCACATGAAGGCGGCAAACACCACCAACAGAAGCGGGAGTTGCAAGTCGGTCATGGTCGGGTCCCAGAACATGATCGTGACGCCGATAAAGGCCAGTGCCATCCCCGATAACCGTTTCCATCCAAGCCGGTCATCAAAGAAATAGGTCGCCAGCATCGATGAAAATGGCACGCCGAGTAGAATGATAATTGCCACCGGCCCGGCATCAATCAGTGAAAGCGCAAAGAACAACACGCCAAAATGAAGGGATCCAAACACAAGCGACGTTATGGCAATTTTGCCCAGATGTTCGCGCGGCATCTTAACGAACGGCACCAGTAAAATCGCCACAGCGACAAAGCGGATCGTGGTCAACATGAATGGCGGGATTTCACCAACCGCCCCTTTGACCGTGAGCATATTGATGCCCCAGATAACGGCAACGGACAGGGCCATAAGGACGGCTTTTAAGGGCATCGTGCGTGCTTTCTGCAAAATGGGGGCGGGCATTTGGATAACTCTGATGAGACGGCCCTCGCAATCAATCCAACTAGATCGGATGCACGGACAGACCCTTTGTCATCTGTTTGGCGTCAAACGACAAATGAGTTCTTTTCAACTCAAAAGTTAAATTATTTGATGTGAGTTTGACGCAACTCTCCATGCGGGTAAAGCTCCGCATGGATAAGTTACGTTGAAATAAAGACAGAAGGGTTGGGTGTCTGGAAGCGAGGCCTATGCCTGCCCAAGTTCCTCGCGCAGCATTTCAAGTTCAAGCCAGCGTTCTTCTGATGCCGCAAGTTCGCTACGCGCTGCATCCAGACGATCAACTTTCTTTTGGAAATTTGCCGGTTCTTTGACGAACAGGTTGCTATCAGCAAGCGCTTCTTCAAGCGTGCTGATTTCTTTTTCAAGCTTCGCCATATCACCGGGCAAATTGTCGTATTCGCGCTGGTCCTTGTAGCTCATCTTTACTTTGGCGGCTGCCTTGGGTTTTGCGCCACTATTGCCCGCGGGTTTCTTGCCAAGTTTTCCAAGGTTCTTGTCGTCCTTTGGTGCTTCGGCCTGCGATAATTTGCGCTGCGTGATATAGTCGGAATACCCGCCAGCATATTCAACCGCCAAACCGTCGCCTTCCATGACGATGGAGGATGTCACAACCCGGTCAAGGAAGTCACGGTCATGGCTAACCAGAAGCAGGGTGCCTTCGTAATCATCAAGCATTTCCTGCAACAGATCGAGCGTATCCATATCAAGATCGTTGGTCGGCTCATCCATGATCAGAAGGTTGGTCGGCTTGGCAAGCTGTTTGGCGAGCAAAAGACGGTTACGCTCCCCACCCGAAAGTGCGCCAACCGGGCTTCTTGCCTGTTTCTCATCAAACAGGAAGTCACGCAGGTAACTGACCACATGGCGCGGGTTGCCACGCACCATGACCTGATCGCCACCGACATCGCACAATGTATCCCAAAGGGTTTTGGTATCATCAAGGGCGACGCGTTTCTGATCAAAGTAACTGGCATTCAGGTTGGTGCCGATTTTGATTGTGCCGCTATCGGGCTCAATCTGCCCGGTCAGCATTTTCAAAAGCGTTGTTTTACCAGCTCCATTCGGGCCAATAATGCCAACCTTGTCACCGCGCAAAATACGGGTGGAGAAATCGGTAATGATCTGGCGGTCGCCAAACGATTTCGCGATGTCGGTTGCCTCAATCACAACCTTACCCGAAGCAGAACCTGTGTCTGCCGCAAGCGATACATTGCCGATGCGATCAATCTGACTGGACCGCTGTTCTCGCATGTCATAAAGACGGCGCAGGCGGCCCTGATTACGTTTGCGGCGGGCGGAAATGCCCTGAACCGACCAAACGGTTTCCTTGGCAATCAGCTTATCAAGCTTCGCGCGTTCTTCGGATTCCTTGCGATAGATTTCCTCAGACCATTCTTCGAACTTGGCAAAGTTAAGCGACCCTTGATGCATCACCCCACGATCAAGCCACAGAACCCCGTTGGAAACCGCATTCAAAAATGCCCGGTCATGCGAGATCACGACGACAGCACCGCGGAAATTCTTGATCTCGCCTTCAAGCCATTCAATCGTCGGGAGATCAAGATGGTTGGTCGGCTCATCAAGCAGCAAAACCTGTGGGTCGGCAATCAATGCACGCGCAATCGCAGCACGGCGACCTTCGCCACCTGAAAGTTGCTTGGGATCGGCTTTCGGGTCGATGTCAACCGATGCCAACAGCATGTCAGAACGATAGGAATATTCTTCTTCATGCGCATCCAGAGCCGAAAGAACAAATTCCTCGACCGTGTCATATCCGTCGAACTTCGGTTCCTGATTAAGATAGGCGACTTTGCAGCCCGGCTGAACGAACCGTTCGCCACCATCGGCTTCGATCTCGCCGGCGATGATTTTAAGCAAGGTCGACTTGCCACCACCATTGCGCCCGACAAGACACAGGCGATCGCGTTCACCGATGGCAAAGGAGACATCGGAAAACAGATCATTCCCGCCAAAGGTCAGGTGAATGTCGTTAATATTGATCAGCGGTGGCGCCATGGAAAAACCGATAAGCTTGAGAACAGAAAAATGGTCAGAATGACTGGCCCTCTGCAAACAGCAAATCTGGTGCTGTTGCAAGGGAAATCATTCGTTTTTGGGGTGTTTGCACGGTTTTTGGTTAGCGGATCCCGCGTTCCTTGCGGATTTGATCCCATGCGGCATTGATCCGCGCCATTTTTTCGTTGGCTTGTTCAACGAATTCCGGAGGCATACCTTTGGCCATCAAGGTGTCAGGATGATTTTCGCGTGACAGTTTGCGATGGGCTGACTTTAAATCATCGTCGCTGGCATCGCGTCCAAGGCCAAGCTGCTCATACGGGTCCGGCCCGTTTGAGGATGTAAAGGCATGATGGACACGGTCAAAATCAACATCCGCAAAGCCAAAGATATGCGCGACTTTTTTCAAAAAGTCCTGTTCTGCCGGATGCAATTGCCCATCCGCCATGGCGATTTGATAAAGGGCCTCAAGGATGCCTTCAAGCAACGCACGTTCACCTTGGAACATGGTTGCAATCTGACGGGCATAGATTTCAAACCCGTCTGAAGATTGCCGCGCCATATCAAAAATACGCCCAACATTCTTTTCCTCGCCCGGTGGAATGTGGAAAACACGTTTGAACGTATTGACTTCATCACGGCTCACATGGCCGTCGACTTTGGCCATTTTGGCCGCCAGCACAATGACACCGGTTGCAAAGGCAATCTGCCTTGGGTCCTGGCCGCCAATTTGGGGGCTGCTGGCACCGTTTTTAATTTTGTCGACGACATGGCCGGCTGCTGTGCCAAGGATTGCGCCCAACGGTCCGCCCAAGGCAAAACCTGCTGCTCCGCCAATAATTTTGCCCCAGATGCTCATGGGTGATTTGTGTCCTGCTTTTTGTGATGCGTGGTGTGAATTGGAATGGTGTTCCATTCATACCATCTTTCCCAGCACACAACATAGTTGGCAAAGACGGAAAATAAATAGTGGAATTATGATTCTAGGTACCCAAATGAAAGAATAATGCCCTTTAGATATATACTTAAGTGTTTATTGATCTACCAAAGGTAGAATGGTTCAATTAGGGTCAAATAATAAAACGATAACAATAAGCCCAAACATTAAATCCGGGGTGGAAACATGTCCTTTTTGTCGCGCATGAAGCTGGTATACCAGATTTCGCTGCTAAGCATCGTTGCGCTGGTGATCTTTGCCATCGTTGGAACGACACAATTTGTTGCCGATCAACAACGCCAATCTGCCCAATTGATCGCAAAGGCAGCAACGGCTGATCAATTGACTGTTGATGAAGTGTCGCGGGAATTTCTAAATGCCCGGCGCCACGAAAAAGATTTCGTTCTGCGCCGAAGCGAGGAATTTATCACAGCCCACAGTGAAACGGCCAAGGCAGTGCGTGCCGGGCTTGACGAACTGGCTGGACGTGAAGAGCTGGGCGGGCTTCTTGATAATGTCGGACAGGCCCGCGTCGCATTTGAAGACTATGTAAGTGAATTTGCTACTGTGGTCGACCTGCAGATCAAAGTGGGTCTTGATGAGAATATGGGGCTGCTTGGTGAAATGCGGACGGCCGCATCCGAGGTCGAGAAGGCCCTTGGCGAAGTAGCGAAGTTCGAAGCCATGCTGGGCCTTACTGATTCTAAGGATCTGTCGATTGCGGTATTGAAAATGCGCCGCGATGAAAAGGATTTTCTCGCCCGTCTTGACCCGGCCTATATCGACAGCGTCGAAGCAACGTCCAAAGAATTCGCGGCCGCCTTGCAAAAGGCCGGCAGCATTCAAGATGACAAGAAAGCCCAACTTGGTAAGTTGATGGAGTCCTATGTATCGGACTTCAAGGCGCTGGCCGAGGCGACATTGGCCCGCGAAGAATCCCTGGGAAGACTGAGCGCTTATTATTCTGCGGTCGAGCCGGTTCTTGAATCGCTAAGTCAAGACATCGGGCAGGTTGCAGCAAGCATGCAGCTCCGAGCTGAAGAAATTGCGCAGACCGGTGTGCGTATTACGTTTGGTATCTTCATTGCCGGTGCGGTCGTGCTGATTTTGATGTCAATTATCCTTGCGCGGGCAATTGTAAGCGCGATTACCGGCCTGACAACCAAAATGGCGCGACTGGCGAAAAATGACTTTGATGTCAAACTTGAAGAAGCAGATCGTAAAGACGAAATCGGCGAAATGGGCCGATCCGTTGTTGTGTTTCGTGAAAACGGACTTGAACGGCAAAAACTTGAAAATCAACAACGCGAACTAGATGAAAAACAACGCCAACGCATCGTGAAACAGGAACAGCATATTCGTGAATTCGATAATGATGTTGTTGCTATGATGAGTGAGGTCGGTACAGCGGTTCAGCAGCTTCATACCGTTTCCGAAGCCTTGCGCAAAAGCGCGTCAACGGCCAATGAACAATCCGTTACGGTATCTGCTGGTACGGAAGAGGCATCTTCGAACGTGCAGCTTGTTGCAACCGCAGCAACCGAACTTTCCGCTTCCATCCATGAAATTGCCGGACAGGTCAGTGATACGTCCCAGATGGCGATTTCGGCCAGCGAACGCGCACAAACAACCAATGACGATATCCAAGGCTTGAATGCCGCAGCTGTGCGTATTGGCGAAGTCATTGGCTTGATCAACGATATTGCCGGGCAAACCAATCTTCTGGCACTTAACGCAACGATTGAAGCCGCACGTGCAGGGGAAGCTGGCAAAGGCTTTGCCGTGGTTGCCAGCGAAGTTAAAAACCTTGCCAATCAAACCGCCAAGGCAACCGAAGACATCACCGTTCAGATCAATGATATCCAACAGGCAACACAGTCAGCGGTCGGGGCCATTGATGAAATCGTTCGCATGATCAGCGATATCAGTGAACGGGCATCCAGCGTTGCAGCAGCGGTCGTACAACAAACCGTTGCCACCAGCGAAATCTCGCAGAATGTGGAACAGGCTGCATCGGCCACCAGTGAAATTTCGGTTGCCATGCAAGGCGTATCGACTGCCGTGAATGATACGACCAATGCGGCATCCGATGTCCGGGGATCGGCAGACAATCTGGGGACGCAAAGCGATCATCTAAGCACCCGGATTGACCAATTCCTTGAACGGATGCGTGACGTATCCTGAACTTAACGGGCAGAAAGCATAAGTGAATCTACTCGAAAGGGGGGGGGGGGGAGATTGTTCTTCCCCCTTGTTTTGTATGGTCTGGGTGCAAATGTGTTTGAATAACGTAAAAGCGGGTGCCGGTGGAAATGCATATTCACGCCAGAAAGCGATTGGAATCCCAGAAATCGATGGCTTGTAACAAAATTGTCATATTTATCTTCTGATAAATTGACTACTGCATCCCAAACTACAAGGACTGGGGTGACGACGTTTCCCGCTTCGTCTTTTAACGCGGATCTGCACCTGACTTATGAATTGAAATACTTAAGCATAGTGCAGGTTCAAGGCTTGGGGGCCGAGATGAATTTTCTTTCCCGTATGAGACTTCTCTATCAAATCTCGTTGATCGGTGCTGTAGCATTTGTGATCTTTGTTGTGGTGGGGGCTGTGCAGTTTGTCGCCAATCAGCAACGACAATCAGCACAAGTGGTTGCCCAGAACGCATTCGATGTGAAACTGGTCGCGGATGCAATCTCGCGTGATTTTCTCGATGCCCGCCGACGTGAAAAGGATTTCTTGCTTCGGCTTGATGAGAAATATATCACCCAGCATGGCGATGTCGTTGCGCGTGTGAATGCTGATTTGGACCTACTTGAAGCTGATGAGAGCCTGGAGGCCTATGACGCTGAGATGTCTCAAATCAGGGCCGCATTTGCCAGTTATGCAAACGAGTTTACCACGATTGTCAATTTGCAGCGGGAGATCGGCTTTGACGAAGAAAGCGGTCTCTTGGGAAGCTTGCGTGGATCCGTGCATGATGTTGAAGAAGCATTGGGCAAGTACAATGCGGATAAGCTGACGATCATCATGTTAATGATGCGGCGCCACGAAAAAGATTTCCTCGCGCGCATTGATGAAAAATATGTCGAGCGCATTGATAGCCGTTTGGAAGAATTCGGTCCGGCACTCGCGGCTTCAGATATTTCTGAGGGCGAAAAAGCCGATATTGCCAAGCTGATGAATTCTTATGTCAGTGATTTTAAAGCACTGGCTGAAAAAATTCTGAAACGCAATTCCGAATTGGGCCTTCTGTCTGATTACTATGCCGAAGCCGAACCGATCCTTGACGCGTTGAGTGTGTCTATCGGTGAAAAGGCATTGGCGGAAAAGCAACGTGCCGAAAAAATTGCGGCGACCAGTCTGACAGTTACAGTTGTGATGTATATCATTGGACTGATCGCGCTTTTAGGGCTTTCATTCCTGCTGTCGCGGGCCATTGTTCGTGCGATTGCAGGTCTCACCAACAAAATGACCCGTCTTGCCGATAATGACTTTGATGTGGATATCAATGAAGTCAAACGCGCTGATGAAATTGGCGAGATGGGCCGTGCGGTTCTTGTGTTCCGTGAAAATGGAATAGAGCGCATCAAACTCGAAGCGGCCGAGAAAAAGCGCGATGAACAGCGGCGCAAACGCATGGAAACGCAAGAACAGTATATTCAGGAATTTGATAAGGCCGTTGTTGCGGTAATGGTTGACGTGACCGCAGCTGTTAAGCAACTCCATCAGGTTTCCAACGTTCTGCGCAGCAGTGCAGATACAGCAGCCAATCAATCCATGGCGGTATCATCGGGGGCCGAAGAAGCATCGGCAAATGTCCAATTGGTGGCAACCGCGGCAACGGAACTTTCGGCTTCGATCAACGAGATTTCCGGTCAGGTCAGTGAAACATCCAACATGGCGCTTTCCGCAACCGAGCGGGCGCGCAGTACCAATGACAATATTCAGGGCTTGAATGATTCGGCCCTTAAAATTGGCGAGGTTATTGGCCTTATCAGTGACATTGCCGGTCAAACGAATCTGCTCGCCCTTAATGCGACCATTGAGGCTGCCCGTGCAGGAGATGCCGGAAAAGGCTTTGCCGTTGTCGCAAGCGAAGTCAAAAACCTTGCCAACCAAACCGCCAAGGCGACCGAAGACATCACCACCCAGATCAATGATATCCAGCAGGCAACGGGTATTGCGGTTGATGCGATTGACGAAATCGTCACCATGATTGCCGATATCAGTGAACGTGCTGCAGCCGTTGCAGCTGCGGTGGAACAACAAACCGTCGCCACCAGTGAAATTTCACAAAATGTTGAGCAGGCAGCTGCCGGGACTGAGGAAATTTCATCGGCCATGCAAGGCGTGTCAGCGGCGGTAAGTGAAACCAACACTGCGGCAACAGACGTCAACGCATCGGCGGACAATCTGGACAGACAAAATAGTGATTTGCGCACCCAGATTGATGGGTTCCTGGAACGCATGCGCGCACTTTGACGATGATTTGTCGAGAATAATAGGCGGCAGGGGCTTTACCTTGTCGCCTTTATTACGATAAAATCCCGACAAACTTGCGATGATTTCATTTGAAATCGACGATAACAGAGCTGAAGAATTGAAAGCAGGGAACGTCGGATGGCTGAAAAAACGCGTATTGTCTCATCGTCACATCTTGTCTCGGAACGCGCTGCCGAACTGTCCGAGCTTGAATTTGCCCTGATCTTGTCGGGGAATGCGTTTAACCGTTGGATGGTACGTTGCATGCGGGCCGCCGGGATGCCCGATGTGTCCGTGCTTGATATTCTTGTGCTGCACAATGTCAATTCACGCGAACGCGAGAAAAGCCTTTCTGAAGTCTGCTTTGTTCTGAATGTCGAAGACAGCCATCTTGTGAACTATTCCCTGAAAAAGCTTCGCAAGCTTGGTTTGGTCGAAGGCATCAAGCGCGGCAAGGAAGTGCATTACGGCACAACCGCAGACGGACGCGCGATGTGCGAAAAATACCGTGAAGTCCGCGAAGCCTGTCTTGTCGAAACCTTCCAGCGTCTTGGCGTAAACAGCGAAGAAGTCGGCGACGTTGCCAAAACGCTGCGCGCCATTTCCGGTGTCTATGATCAGGCATCGCGCGCGGCAAGTGCGATGTGATCAGGGATTTCTGAAGAGCAATCAAAAGGCAGCGCGATGAATTATCATCGGCGCTGCCTTTTTTATGTCTACGAGGTAACGGCACCCCGACCTTAGGGCTGCGGCAGAAGGGCCCGGTTGTGCGTTGGGGACATCACGATTTCATTGAAGCAGACCCGTGTAGGGGCCGCGACCACATAGGTGACCATGTCGGCCAGATCGTCGGGCTTTAACAGCAAAGCAAGTTCGTCTTCGCCAAGCGGGACCGGGCGCTGGTTCAGGATCGGTGTGGCAACTTCGCCCGGGCTGATGCAGCAGCAGCGGATATTGTTGTGCATTTCTTCCTGATTGATGCTGTGCGACAGGTCCACAACACCGCGTTTGGACGCGATATAGGCAGGCCCGGCGACCGCGTATTCGTGCCGTGCTGCCCAGGACGCAATATTAATGATCAGCCCGTCTTTTTGCGCGCGCATGACGGGCAGGGTTGCACAAACCGTATTGGCGACACCATTGAGATTGACCGCGACGATGCGATGCCATTCGGCAATATCAAGATCCCGCCAATGCCGTTTCGGGGTGTTGATGCCCGCGCAATTGATCAGGACATTAATCGGCCCGATGGAATTGACGATGTTGCGGGCGGCGTCTGCAACCTGATCGTTGTTGCTGATATCAAGCGGGTGGATTTCGACTTTTCCGCCATCTGAGGCAATCGCACTTGCGACCTGCTGAAGCGTTTCTTCGCGTCGGGCGGAAAGCGCCACCCGCGCACCCGCCGCCGCAAGCGATTTTGCGATCGCCTCGCCGATGCCGCTACCTGCACCGGTAATCCAGACCGATTTCCCCGAAAGATCATGCACGGGCTTTCTCCTTGTTGTTGTTTGCGGGGAAAGTAGCACACGGCCATAAATCCAGAAATATCATATTGATTGCACGTTCTGATGTGGACGCGCGGGCGCAAGATCGTGCGTAGTTTCCCGCATTCTGCATATCAGCCATGAAACAACATTGACAATTTGTCAGTAAAATGTGATTAATGTGTCGGGAGGCTACTTTGGAGTCTCGGTGCGCAAAAATGTGTATCGGCTCTCACCACACACAGGGAGACTTGAACAATGCTGAAAAAAGCACTTTCTACCGTCGCAATTGCTGCAATGACGATGTCGGCCGGTCTGGCTTCTGCTGCTGAAAAATGGGATATGGCAACGCCGTATCCGGATGCGACTTTCCACACCCAGAACATTATCGAATTTGCCAAGGACGTGAATGACGCGTCTGGTGGTGAGCTGACCATTACCGTTCATTCCGGCGGCTCGCTGTTTAAACATGCCGATATCAAACGTTCGGTTCAGCGCGGTCTGGTGCCGATTGGCGAGACCCTGATTTCGCTTCTGGCCAATGAAAACCCGATCTATACCGTTGATGCGATCCCGTTCCTTGCAACGTCCTATGACGAAGCCAAGAAACTTTGGGAAGTATCGCGCGAAGGGATCGAAGCTGCTCTTGAAAAAGACGGTCTGAAAGTTCTGTACGCTGTTCCGTGGCCGGCACAGGGTCTGTATACCGCAAACCCGATTGCCAAGGTCGAAGATCTCGAAGGCATCAAATTCCGTGCATATAACTCGACCACCTCGCAGTTGGCCGATCTGACCGGCATGGTTGCGACACAGGTTGAAGTTCCGGAAATCCCCACCGCCTTTGCGACCGGCATTGTCGAAGCAATGATCACATCCCCGTCAACCGGTGCAAATTCCAAAGCATGGGACTTCGTTTCGAACTTCTATGACGTTCAGGCATGGCTTCCGAAAAACATGATTGTCGTCAATGCGAAATCCTTCGACGCCCTTCCGGCCGATGCGCAGAAAGCTGTTCTTGATGCCGCTGCCAAAGCCGAAACCCGCGGTTGGGAAATGAGCATGGCCGAAGCAGACGAGAAGAAAAAAGTTCTCTCTGACAATGGCATGAACGTTGCCGCACCGAGTGACGAGCTGAAATCTGGTCTGTCCAAAGCTGGCGAAACCATGGTTTCCGAGTGGCTGGACAAAACCGGCGATGAAGGTGCTGCCATCATCGACGCGTTCAAGAACTAAGCTTCTTGTATCTTGCGGGATCGGGCGGGCTCACCCCTGTCCGGTCCCGGACAAGCCCCACATTTTAATGTTACTGTCCGTACTGTTTGATTGAGAAACCACCGGGATCACTCGCGGGCGGAAAGGGGACTGCTGTGCGCAGATTACTAGACTATCTTTTTAAGTTCAGTGCCGGGCTTGCCGCATTCTTCTTAGTGGCCATTGCCCTTCTTATTCTGGCGCAATCGCTTGGCCGGTTGGTTGGGATTGCGGTTCATGACGCCAACGAATTGGCAGGCTTTTGTCTTGCGGCGGGAACGTTCCTTGCCCTTGGACCAGCCCTTCGTGCCGGGACGCATATTCGGGTGATGATTGTACTTTCGCATCTGAATGGCAAAGTCCGCCGGGTGATGGAAAGCATCACCTTATGCGCTGCAACCTTCCTTGGCGGGTATTTTGCCTGGTGGATGGCGGTTTTGGCCGAAGAAAGCTTTTCATACGGTGATACGTCACCGGGTGTATTGGCCTTCCCGCTTTGGATCCCCCAAACCGCGATGGCCTTTGGATTGGTTGTTTTCACCATCGGCATGATTGAAGCCCTGATTGATACAGTGGCTGGTCGCGACGCTGCTTTTGCCCTTGGCGAAGCAAGCGAGTTGAACGAGTAGGAAACGGTCATGGAAGTTCTTGAAATTGGCCTGATCCTGATGGGGCTGTTGTTCCTGTTCCTTGGGGCGGGGCTTTGGGTTGCACTTGCGCTATTTGCGATTGGTGTATTCGCGCTTGATTTCTTCACCAGTGCGCAGACCGGCCCGATCATTGCGACAACCGCGTGGTCAAGCTTGGCGACTTGGTCGTTGGCACCGCTGCCGCTGTTCATCTGGATGGGTGAAATCCTGTTTCGATCAAAACTGTCAGAAGACATGTTTACTGGTCTTGCCCCATGGCTCAACAAGCTGCCCGGTCGTTTGTTACATGTGAATATTCTGGGCTGTGGCATCTTTGCTGCGGTGTCAGGGTCATCGGCGGCAACGGCGGCAACCATTGGCCGCATGTCGATCCCCGAACTGCGTAAACAAGGCTATCCCGACAAACTGATCCTTGGCACTTTGGCCGGGTCAGGTACCCTTGGTCTTTTGATCCCGCCTTCAATCATTTTGATTGTCTATGGTGTTTCAGCCGAACTTTCGATTGCGCGTTTGTTCATTGCCGGTGTTTTGCCCGGCGCGATGCTGATCATTATGTTCATGAGCTTCGTTGGCATTTGGGCAACGATGAACAAGGACAAAATGCCCGCCGCTGCCCAAACCATCCCGTTTGGCGAAAAAGTTCGCGCATCGGGTCGTTTGATCCCGGTCATTTTATTGATCAGTGCGGTTATCGGATCAATCTATGGCGGGGTTGCCACCCCGACCGAGGCTGCAGCATTTGGTGTGGTCGGTGCCCTGATCCTGTCTGGTCTCAGCGGCTCATTGACCAAAGAAACCTTGATCGACGGCATCATGGGGGCAACGCGCACATCCTGCATGATTTGTTTCATTCTTGCTGGTGCGGCTGTTTTGACCGTTGCTATGGGCTTTACCGGTATCCCGCGTGAGCTTGCGGCATGGATTGCGCTGATGGATTTGTCGCCCTATGCGCTGCTTGCCGCATTGACCGTGTTCTTTATTGTTCTTGGCTGTTTCCTTGACGGGATTTCGGTGGTGGTTCTGACCACCTCGGTCATCCTGCCGATGGTTCAGGCAGCCGGGATCGATCTTTTGTGGTTTGGCATCTATGTGGTGTTGGTGGTCGAAATGTCGCAGATCACCCCGCCGGTGGGTTTCAACCTTTTTGTTTTGCAAGGCCTGACAGGCAAGAACCTGTTTGCCATTGCACTAGCTGCTTTGCCGTTTTTCTTCCTGCTGTTGTTTGCCGTATTGCTGATTACCGTTTTCCCGGAAATCGCAACATGGCTGCCCCAGAAAATGAATGGCTGATCGGTCTTTTGAAGACCTGATCGTTCGTACAGAATTTTATGACTACAGATGCCCAAGGAGACAGCATCATGGCTTCTCACGACCAAAAATCGCCCACCTCGCAGACAACCGGACAGCCAAAATGGCAGTTCTGGATTGATCGCGGCGGCACCTTTACCGACATCGTTGCGCGTAAGCCTGACGGATCACTTGTCACCCACAAGCTGCTTTCGGAAAACCCGGAACGCTATGCTGATGCGGCCATTCAGGGCATTCGCGAACTGCTTGATGTTCCTGCCGGTGAAAAAATCCCGGCTGAAAAAATCGAAGCTGTGAAAATGGGCACCACCGTTGCCACCAATGCCCTGTTGGAGCGCAAAGGCGACCGCACGGTTCTGGTAACTACCAAGGGTTTCCGTGACGCGCTGCGTCTGGCCTATCAGAACCGCCCGCGTCTGTTTGACCGCAATATCAAACTGCCTGAAACGCTCTATGAAAGCGTGATCGAGGCCGATGGTCGCTTTGATGCCCAAGGAACGGAACTGACCCCGCTTGATCGCGACAATCTGCGTAAAGACCTGCAAGCGGCATTTGCCTCGGGCATTCGCGCCTGTGCCATCGTCTTCATGCATGGGTATCGCTATACAGCGCATGAAAACGCAGCAGCCGAGATCGCCCGCGAAGTTGGTTTCACCCAGATTTCTGTCAGTCATGAAGTCAGCCCGCTGATGAAATTGGTCTCGCGCGGCGATACCACGGTGGTTGATGCCTATCTGTCCCCGATCCTGCGCCGTTATGTTGATCAGGTGGCGTCCGAACTGGGCGGCGTGAAACTGATGTTCATGCAGTCTAATGGTGGCCTGACCGACGCGGCCAAATTCCAAGGCAAAGACGCCATCCTGTCTGGTCCGGCTGGCGGGGTTGTTGGCATGGTCCGTACCGCTGAAATGGATGGTTTCAAACAGGTCATCGGGTTTGATATGGGGGGCACGTCCACCGACGTTTCGCACTATGACGGCGAGTATGAGCGCGACTTTGAAACACAGGTTGCCGGTGTACGCATGCGCGCACCCATGATGAAAATCCACACGGTTGCGGCCGGTGGTGGGTCAATCTTGCATTTCGATGGCGCACGTTTCCGTGTTGGCCCGGACAGTGCGGGTGCAAATCCCGGTCCTGCGGCTTATCGTCGTGGTGGGCCGCTTGCCGTGACGGACATTAACGTCATGCTGGGCAAGGTGCAGCCGGACTTCTTCCCCAATGTTTTTGGCCCCGAAGGCAACGAGCCACTTGATGCTGATGCGGTCAAGGCGGGCTTTGAAGCCATGGCAGCCAAGATCAAGGACAGCACCGGTCAGGTTCGCACCCCCGAAGAAGTCGCCGAAGGTTTCCTGCGCATTGCCGTTGAAAACATGGCCAATGCGATTAAGCAAATCTCGGTGCAGCGCGGCTATGACGTGACCGATTATATCTTGCAATGCTTTGGCGGGGCTGGTGGGCAGCATGCCTGTCAGGTCGCAGACACCCTTGGCATGACAAAGGTATTTGTCCATCCGTTTGCCGGTGTTTTGTCGGCCTATGGCATGGGGCTTGCCGATATCCGTGCGATGCGCGAACAGGCGGTCGAGGCCAAGCTTGAAGCAGGTGCCCTTGGTGGTCTGGATAAAAGTCTGGATGCCTTGGCCGTTGATGCCCGTGCCGAATTACATGAACAGGGCATTCCGGATGCCAAGATCAGCATGCTGAAAAAGCTGCATCTGCGCTATGACGGCACCGACACGCCGTTGATCGTTGATTTCGGCGATGTTGCGGCGATCAAATCGCAGTTCGAAGAACAGCACAAACAGCGTTACGGCTTTGTCATGGATGAAAAGCCGCTGGTGGTTGAAGCCGTCGCGGTCGAGGCCGTTGGCGAAACACAAAGCCTGCCAGATGCCGAAGCAAAATCCGATAACACCGATGGTGTCACCCCGAACGCCCTTGCCACCCGTGCGGTTGTCTTTGATGGCACATCGGAAAATACGCCATTCTATAAGCGCGATGACATGAAACCCGGTGCGACCGTGCGCGGTCCGGCGGTGATTGTCGAGCCGGTTGGCACCACCGTGATTGATCCGGGCTGGGAAGCCAGGGTCAACAGTCGTGATCATCTGGTTCTGACCCGTGTTGTTCCCATGAAACGGTCCGAGGCGATTGGCACCCAGGCCGATCCGGTGATGCTTGAAGTCTTCAACAATCTGTTCATGAATATTGCCGAACAGATGGGCGTTACCCTTGCCAATACGTCCTATTCGGTGAACATCAAGGAACGTCTTGATTTCTCCTGTGCGCTGTTTGATCAGGAAGGCCTTCTGATCGCCAATGCGCCGCATATGCCGGTGCATCTGGGATCAATGGGCGAATCTGTTCAGGCCGTCATGCGCAAGAATGTCGGGGTGATGAAGCCCGGCGATGTTTATATGCTCAATGACCCGTATAACGGGGGCACGCATTTGCCCGATATCACGCTGATCACGCCGGTCTTTGGTGATGATGGCAAGGATATCCTGTTCTATGTCGCATCGCGTGGTCACCATGCCGATGTTGGCGGGATCACGCCGGGATCAATGGCACCAAATTCGCGTATTCTTGAAGAAGAAGGCGTTCTGATCGACAACTTCAAACTGGTTGATCAGGGCAAGTTTGATGAGGCGGGCCTGACCGGTTTGCTTGAAGGGGCGAAATACCCGGCTCGCAACCCGTATCAGAACATCGCCGATCTCCGTGCGCAGATTGCCGCGAACGAAAAAGGTGTTCAGGAACTGCGCAAGATGGTCGATCACTTTGGCCTTGATGTTGTTCATGCCTATATGGGTCATGTGCAGGACAATGCCGAAGAAAGCGTGCGCCGCGTGATCGATGTCCTGAAAGACGGTGAATTTTCCTATGAAATGGACAATGGCGCGGTCGTAAAGGCCAAGGTCACCATTCATAAGGAAACCCGTTCTGCCACGGTTGATTTCACCGGCACATCCGATCAGCTTGATAACAACTTCAATGCACCGTCTGCTGTGACCCGTGCGGCTGTTTTGTATGTTTTCAGAACGCTGGTTGATGATGACATTCCGCTGAATGCCGGGTGTCTGAAGCCGGTCAATCTGATCGTGCCCGAAGGATCCATGCTGAACCCGGTTTATCCTGCTGCTGTTGTCGCCGGGAATGTGGAGACGTCCCAGCATGTCACCGACACCCTTTATGCCGCCCTTGGCGTGATGTCAGGTGCGCAAGGCACCATGAATAACTTCACCTGGGGCAATGATACGCATCAGTATTATGAAACCATCTGCGGTGGTTCGGGGGCCGGTCCGGGCTTTGACGGGACAAGCGGTGTTCACACCCATATGACCAACTCGCGCCTGACCGACCCGGAAGTGCTTGAATGGCGTTTCCCGGTTCTGCTTGAAAGTTTTGAAATCCGCAAAGGATCGGGCGGCAATGGTGAATTCAAAGGTGGCGATGGCACAACGCGCCGGGTCCGTTTCCTTGAAGACATGACCGCATCGATCCTGTCAAACCATCGCCGCGTTCCAAATCAGGCGGTTGCGGGCGGAGAGCCGGGTAAGCTCGGCCGCAATGCGATTGAACGTGTTGATGGCACGGTTGAAGAACTTAAAGGAACCGATGGTGCGCAAATGCATCCCGGTGATGTCTTCATCATCGAAACGCCGGGCGGCGGTGGGTACGGCAAGGCATAATTGCCGTTCGCACAATAAACCACCCTGTTAAATTCAAAGCCGCCCGTCAGTCATTCTGTCGGGCGGCTTTTTCTTGATGCGAAGCGGATTGCCACTATTTGCAGCGAGGTAAATCTAGTTTTTCTTTTGCAACCCGGTGATTGACGAGAACCTCAGCTCTATTTCATTCCAGTCCACAGTTAGAGGTAGCAGCGCTAACTGAATAATAAGCCAGGTTCCGTAAATCGTGTTGTGGTCCCAATAGGCCGCTGTAGGCATCTTTCCGTGTGCGAATTGGTTCCTAACAGACGGTCCACCGGGAAAATTAAAGAGCAAATCTAGTTCATTAACAAATCGAGTAGTAAGTAGTTCTTCAAGGTCCGTTCTCCAGTGATTGGTGGCTTTTAGTAGAACCGATAGTGACGCTTCGGTTTGTATTCCCCCTGAATCAGATGTTGTGTCTTTCCCTGTCATGTACAACAAATGGCGTAGCGAGTTCTCCAATTGTGGCAGAAGTAACGAGCTAGCTTGAATATCCGCTCCGCCAATAAAATAGGAAATACCTAGAGCAAATATGTGGCTGTGTGCTCGTGGGATGAATGGACTAGTTCTTATTAGTTCTTCTATAATTCGGACTGGAACAGAGTGTTCTGAGGAAATGGTTTGACGAATTGGAGAAATTACGCCTGAAACAGCTACTTGACGGGCATGGTCGCGTTGTTTGGCCATTAGGTATTTGAAGTGCTCACTGCTCTCGCCTTCCTCTTCTTCGGCGATTAATCCGTTTGATTTAAAAACAGTGCGCCCTTGAAAATCACACACTGTGGTAGGGATTAAGTTCACGAGTGGGTGGGCGGAAATATCTTGTTCTACTTCTTTTCGTAAGTCCTCAGGGGTTGGGACGTCATCGCATGTGAAAAGAGTAATTAATGCGTTAGGCCACGAAAGGCCTTTGACGGTTTCAATTGAGTTTTGAGCGAGTTCAGTTAGGTCGATTTTAGTGCTGACGGTAGCGAATTCATCTCTCATTCTCTCCTGAACTTTTCTCATTTTTTCATGAAGTTCATCACGTCTTAGGCGAGTATTCGGATGATTTCGTAGAGTATCTATTGCGTCTTTTAGAAAAGATGCTTTGTTCATCAGGGAATCAGAGGCGTCTGACTTTTTTTCGTAGCACTCTGATATGGCAAACAAGAAAGATTCGTGCATCTCGTCTGCGCTCGCCTTCTTCGCACATACCTTGGCGATTTCAAGCAATCGGATACGTGTTTCCAACGCATTTTCAGTGATGTTTTGATCTGCAAGTTCGGAAGCTTGATCCGCCAATTTTTTGTAATCAGATAGTCCATATCGTGCAGATAAATTTGCTATTCTTACAAATTCTTCACTTTTGGGTGCAGTCGCGACAGAGTTAATTAAATCATTAACGAGTGGCTTGATCTCATTTGAAACCTGTAGGTTCCACCTCGTTGTATATGAAATCGTTATCGCCCGTGTTAGGTACTCGATTCCTGAAATGCCACAAGCAGATTGCTGATCAAAGGCGAAGTGCATTTTTCCAGATTGAACCTGCGCCACAGAATGTAAGTAGCGGTCAATAGCCAGTTCTGCCAGATCGATATGTCGCCGTTTGAGAACCCAGACAATATCGGCAACACGTGCTTTTAGACCGGGGTTCTCGATAGTTTTTACAAATTCGGCGAGTATATCGACTTGTTCACTGAGGAGATCGCTAGGAATAAGTGATCTGCGGTCACCATGAACTTGAACAGGGCTAAAAGGTTGGTCTACGCTTTCCGGTTTGAAATGCAAATAGGTCAAATGCGACAATAATTCTAAAGCTTGTTTTTGAACGTCGTCGCAACTTTGCAGTGCGTTTTGGAATACCTTGTAAATATCGTGGCTATCAACTGAAGTCAGCTCCTTGAGTAGTTTATTGATATCAATTGAATTTAGTGCATCTACTGAGACAACAAAATCAACTCCAGCACGATTTTTAGAATTGGACATAGTGTTTCTTTCAGTTGCATTTGTTCCATTGATATCTGACTAAGGTTGATTTGAGCTTTTCTCTGATATCCAGTCAATGATGATAAGTTGATGCCGACATTTCAGATGGTGATGAATGACATTGCCATTGAGGCCGATGATTAAATCAGGGATGATAATGGCGTTGCTGCAATCAATGAGCCGGGGCACCATATGCCTACCCGCATAGGATATGGACCAAGGGCCAATCAGATCGACCTGAACAGACAGGATGAGAGCACCGTGAAATTCTTTATAACGAACCAACGCTATTTCGTGATCATCGGCGTTGCACTTCTGACCGTTATTTCTGTCATCAGTGCCACGGAAGTAAATAGTTGGTTCTGGCTGCCTGCCATCATCTTTGGTTTGCTGTTGCTTGTCGGTCTACGTGATTTGCATCAGAACAAGCATTCCATCCTGCGCAACTATCCCATAAGTGCACATATCCGCTTTATCCTTGAAAGCTTCCGCCCGGAAATCCGCCAATATTTGCTTGAAAGCGATCAGGACCAAATCCCCTTTAGCCGCCAGTCGCGTGGTTTGGTTTATCAACGTGCCAAGGGGGCCGAAGACAAACGCCCGTTTGGCACCATCGAAGATGTCTATAAATCCGGTTATGCGTGGCTGACCCATTCGGTCGCCCCAACCAAAATATCCGATAGCGATTTTCGCGTCCGTGTTGGCGGGCCAAAGTGCAAACAACCCTATCACGCAAGCCTCTATAATATCTCGGCGATGAGCTTTGGTTCCCTATCGGGCAATGCGATTTTGGCACTGAACAAGGGCGCAAAGAAGGGCGGATTTGCCCATGATACCGGGGAAGGCAGTATTTCGCGCTATCACCGCGAAGGCGGTGGTGATCTGATTTATCAAGTGGCATCGGGGTATTTTGGGTGCCGCAATGATGATGGCTCATTCTCGGAAGAACGCTTTGCGGAAACAGCCGCCGATCCGCAAGTTAAAATGATCGAACTGAAACTAAGCCAGGGCGCAAAGCCCGGCCATGGCGGCATGTTGCCGGCTGCCAAGATCACCAAGGAAATTTCCGAAGCACGCGGCATCCCGATGGGTGTTGATTGCATTTCACCCGCCGCGCACAGCACATTTTCCACGCCGATTGGCTTGATGGAATTCATCGGAAAACTGCGCGACCTTTCAGGCGGCAAGCCGGTCGGGTTCAAACTTTGTATCGGGCATCGCCGCGAGTTCATGAGCATCCTGAAAGCCATGCTGAAAACCGGCATTGTGCCCGATTTCATCGTTGTTGACGGTAAGGAAGGCGGCACTGGTGCTGCCCCGGTTGAATTTGCCAACCATGTCGGCATGCCGATGCATGAAGGCCTGACCTTTGTGCATAATGCCCTGCGCGGGGCGGGTCTTCGTGAACAGGTCAAAGTGGGGGCGGCGGGCAAGATTGTTTCGGCCTTTGATATCGCGCGAACCCTTGCCCTTGGGGCGGATTGGTGTAATGCCGCGCGTGGTTTCATGTTTGCGCTGGGCTGTATTCAGGCCCAGTCATGTCATACCAACTGCTGTCCGGTTGGCATTGCGACACAGGACAAAATCCGTCAACGCGCCCTTGATCCGGGCGATAAAAGCGAACGTGTTGCACGGTTCCATAAAAACACCATGCATGCGTTGGCCGAAATTACCGGGGCGGCGGGCCTGCATGACCCACGCAATTTCATGCCCTATCACTTTATGGTCCGGCAAAAAGACAACGAGTTTCTGGATGGCAACGAAGCCTATCCCTATTTGCCAGAAGGCTTCTTGTTAGCCGAAACCGAAATCGAAGAACTCCATGACTGGCATTCGCGCTGGGACCGGGCATCGCCTGAAACCTTCGCGCCCAAGGAAATCCCGTTCGGGCCGTATAAGCGTCATAAGGATGATGTTGATACAAAGGCAGCGCAGTAACGGGAAGCATGTGACATGGTTGTCAAACGGATCGTTTCAAATTTCGCGGTTACGGATATCGCCAAGGCCAAAGCCTTTTACGAGGATATTCTGGGGCTTTCGACCGTCATGGATCATGGCTGGATCAGGACATTCGCCGCATCTGGTCAAACCATGACCACACAGGTCAATTTTGCGACCGAAGGCGGTTCAGGAACCCCGGTGCCCGATATGTCGATTGAGGTCGATGATCTGGAAGAAACACTCGCCCGGATGCAGGCCGCCGCCATTGAAATCGAATATGGCCCGGTCGATGAACCATGGGGTGTCCGGCGGTTTTATGTCCGCGACCCGTTTGGCAAGCTGGTCAATATCCTTAGCCACGCATAATCAAAAGCCCGGCTGCAAAACAGCCGGGCTTTGTCATTAGCGTTGAAACAATTCTGCACGTACCGCAAGCAGTCCTTCGCGGGTGATGCGATACGGTGCGCCGCCGTGTGAACGGATCAGGCGGCGTTTGCGTAGTTTCTTGAAAACCTCGATCGTGCAGTCGGTTAGAAACCAGCCGTCACGTGTGATGCAATCTGCTTCGAGGATATGATTTTTGTCGTCCTTAATCACTTTGATCAGGCCGCCTTGTGCGAGTGCATGAAGCACGCGCTGTTCATTTTTCGATATATTCAATGGTCAGAGTCCGAAAACCAGTAAGAAAAGCGGTTTCCGATCGGGACGGGCACAACAGTACCGGTCACGCCCGCCAAAACAATGTTTCGGCATGCGATCCGATCTGCTGATCAGCGGTCTTAAAGGAATAAAGCCTGATCCAAATTCATTGGACCGGGCTTTGGGCTGTCAAACCGCGATCAGCGGCTGTGCCGGGTCTCTGACATAAAAGCTCCGATTAAATTCAGGGCGCAAAATGTCGTTTTGCGCCCCTGTTGTCAAGCCGCGCGCTGCATTTCCACGGTCGGGATATCGCGGCCGGGGACCGGGCCGGTCACAAGGAAACCGAACTTGCGGTAAAAGGCTTTGGCGCGTTCATTATGGGCAACCACGGTCAAACGCACATTGCCGCGCGGGCCTTTTTCCGCAAGTGCATCAAGGGCGGCGATCATAAGCGCCTTGCCTGCACCACTGCCATGCGATGCCGGATCAACCATGATCCAGTCGATTTCAGGAATTTCGTGAATGGCAATCACGTATCCAAGAATCTGATCATCGGCAGTGGCGACATAGATCGAATGGTTGTCGCTGCCAAGCGCATGTTCAAAAACCCCGGTCGAACGTTCGACATAGTTTGCAACCGTCATTGTTGCAGCATCATCCATGCCATCTCTGAAATAGGTTGCATCCGTTGCCCGTTTCGTCAGGTCGCGGATAAAGGGAAGGTCGTCGGCAGTGCCTTTGCGGATCTGCATTTTTACAAGCTCGTGATCGTTATTTTTATGTGGGACGTTGCGCCCGGTGGGGAGTCTGCCCGAAAAACCATACCATGTCGTTAATACCGCGCAGGGGAAGACAGAATTCCCCGATGACGTAACGCGAAAAGGGTTGGTTTTCTGCCGGAAGTTGGCAACAGATACCCGATGTTATTTATTCTTGCGCTGTCGTTTGTCGCGATACATTTCAAGATCCGCAGCCGCCATCATTTCTTCAAGGCTTTCGGTTAGTGGATCAAAAAAGACCGACGCACCGGAACTGACTTCCGGGGTTTCCTGAATAGGGGATTTTGCATTCGGGACGATCAGTTTCGTATGGGTCAATGCGTTACGAACCCGGGTAATGATGGTGGTCAGGTCTCCACGGTTGCGGACATAGCCAAGAACAGCAAACTCGTCCCCGCCGACCCGACCGCAAATATCGACTTCGCGAATGCTTTGAGTGATCGCCTCGGCAACGGCACGTAGCGCCGCATCACCGGCGGCATGGCCGTAATCATCGTTCCAGTGTTTCATCCGGTCGAGATCGATAAAAATGATCCCGATATTGTGCTTATAGCGTTTGGCAATGCGGATTTTCTGTTCGGCAAGCAATTCGAACCCCGCACGGTTGTTTAACCCGGTCAATGGATCGCTCATCGACAGGTTACGCATGATTTCAAACTGCTCATACAGCTTTAAATCAGCTTCGATCAAATCACGGAAAACACCCATCAATTCAAGCAGGGTCTCGTCATAACCGGTTGGTTTTTTGTCATAGACGCACAGCGTCCCAAACACTTCGCCATTGGGCCACAAAAGCGGAATACCGAAATATGACACATAACCGATTTCGATCAGTTCCGGATTATCCGCCCATTCGTCTTTGCCCGTGGCGTCGGGTTCATAATGGGATGCCTTCGATTGCACAACGCGACGGCAATAGATATTGGAATCAATCGGTTCGGGCTTGTCAGGTACTTTGGGATAGGGGTTTTCGGGGTTCTGGCTGGTCAGGACCGCGCGATATCCATGATCGGCATGATATTCAACAACGTAGCCTGCTGTTGCCCCCAACAAGGTGGTCATCAAATCAACAACACGTTGCCATTTGGTAAGCGAGACCTCAAGGGCCTCATCCTGCGTGATCCAGTCCAATGTTTTCAGTGAGACCATGGTGCGTGCCTTTGTCGTCTGCGTGCTGAAAGTTAGGGTCTCAATGTTTGAGGGCTCAAGTTCTATATTTGCCTTGTTGAATGAAGAACAAGTTAGTTTTCCAGAAAATCCGACTAAAGGATCATTAAAACATTGGGTTATCGTGATTGCATGGACTTAGAGAAACGTGATGTTTCTTCATGAACAAGGCCGATGATAAAATTCTACAGGGTCGAAACTTAAACACTTCATAACGCCGATCGGTCTTGGCGGTTTTGAAGCTAGCGGATTGTTGCCCTTTTTCTTGCGATCAGGGACAACAAGTTTCAGACTTAGCCGGAGCATAAAAACTCAACGACAGATTCAAAACAGGAGACGCCCGCATGGCAGACGTGATCGACTATATGATCCATGGCGAAGAAATGCAGTTGGTAGAGATCGAACTTGATCCGGGCGAAGGGGTTCGGGCCGAAGCCGGCGCCATGATGTATATGGGCGATGGCATTGCCATGCAGACCGGAACGGGCGGGGGAATTTTCTCTGGGTTCAAACGCATGCTGACCGGCGAAGGATTCTTTATCACAAGCTTTGTCCATGAAGGATCGGGCAAGGGGCATGTTGCCTTTGCCGCACCCTATCCGGGCAAGGTCGTTCCGCTTGATCTGGCCGAATATGGCGGGGAGATCATTTGCCAGAAAGATGCGTTTCTGTGTGCCGCAGCGGGCATTGATATTGATATCGCCTTTTCCAAGAAACTTGGCGCCGGGCTGTTTGGCGGCGAAGGGTTCATTCTACAGCGGCTCAGCGGTGATGGTTTGGCCTTCATGCATGCCGGCGGCACCATCATTCGCAAGGATCTAAAAGCGGGTCAAACGCTTCGGGTTGATACCGGTGCGCTGGTGGCCATGACGCCATCTGTCGATTATTCCATCAAGTTTGTCGGCGGGTTCACCAATGCATTGTTTGGCGGAGAGGGATTGTTTGTCACGACCCTTGAAGGTCCGGGGACTGTATGGCTGCAAAGCCTGCCATTCTCGCGCCTTGCAGATCGTATTGCTGCTGCTTTGCCGCAAGACCGCAACAAAGGCTAAGCAGCGCCAAGCTTTGCTGTCTTTTGCTGTGCGTTGATTTTTACGGGATGCATTTGGTCTTTTAGGAAATGCATCCCGCCACAATACGCAGATTTTTTGCCCTTTTTGGGTAAAAGGTAATACCAATTTTTGAGATCCCGGCGTAGTCTATGCGCCCCTATCAAGGACAGCAGGCTTAAACCTCATATCATATGACTTGTTGCCCGGACCGCCACCAGGACCAAAGAGGCCAAAGAGTAAAACCATGTCAGATCGTCATTATGAACGCGTCGAAACCCCCGAAAGTCTGATCAGTTCCTTGCGCGAAATGTTGGGTGATCGGCTTTCAACAGCGGCGGCTGTGCTGGAGCAGCATGGCAAGGATGAAAGCTGGCACGCGTCTTCACCGCCTGATGCGGTTGTGTTTGCCATATCGACCGAAGAAGTCGCCGAAGTGGTGAAGCTCTGTGCTGAACATGATGTTCCGATTGTGCCTTTTGGTACGGGATCGTCGCTTGAAGGCCATGTTGCGGCCCTGCGCGGCGGGATTTGTATTGATCTGTCACGGATGGATGCGATCCTTGAGGTCCATACCGAAGACCTTGATTGTCGTGTTCAGGCGGGGGTGACCCGTGAACAGCTTAATGAACATTTGCGCGATACGGGTTTGTTCTTTCCGATTGATCCGGGGGCGAATGCATCGATTGGCGGCATGACCGCGACCCGCGCATCGGGAACGAATGCGGTGCGTTATGGCACCATGCGTGAAAATGTTCTGAACCTGACCGTGGTGACCCCGGATGGCAAGATCATTAAAACTGCCAATCGGGCGCGGAAATCATCGGCGGGCTATGATCTGACCCGTTTGTTTGTCGGGTCCGAAGGCACCCTTGGTGTGATCACGGAAATTGGGTTGAAGCTGTATGGCATCCCCGAAGCAATGTCGGCGGCGGTGTGTGCCTTCCCATCGGTTGAGGCGGCTGTTGATACCGTCATTCTGACCATTCAGGCCGGTATTCCGGTGGCGCGGATTGAATTTCTTGATGAATTGCAAGTGCGTGCGGTCAACAATTATTCCAAGCTTGATCACAAAGAAGCTCCGACCTTATTCTTTGAATTTCATGGCTCTGAAGCCGGGGTGAAAGAACAGGCAGAGTTCGTGCAGTCGGTGGCCGAAGAATATGGTGCCGAAGAATTCCAGTGGGCAACCCGACAGGAAGACCGCAACAAGTTGTGGGCCGCACGTCACAAGGCCTATTACGCATCCTTGCAACTTGAACCGGGTAAGGCCGGGATGCCGACCGATGTCTGCGTGCCAATTTCGCGCTTGGCCGAAGCCATTTCGCAAACCCGTGCCGATTGTGATGCCAGCCCGCTGACCTGCACCATCATTGGCCATGTCGGGGATGGTAATTTCCACACCCTGATCCTGCTCGATCCCGAAGATCCGGTCCAGATGGCCGAAGCCAACCGCCTGCATACACGCATGGTCGAACGTGCGTTGAAGCTTGGCGGGACCTGTACCGGGGAACATGGCATTGGCTATGGCAAGCTTGATTTTATGGTTGCCGAACATGGCGAAGACACCATTGCCCTGATGCGGACGATCAAAGCAGCGATTGACCCCAAGGGGCTGATGAATCCGGGCAAGCTTATTCCGGGTCTTTGATATCCTCATACAATTGCATGAGATCGTGAAAGCGGGGCCATTTGGCCCCGTTTTTCATGATTAGAACCGGAATGACAGGGATATCGACCCGAACTGATCGGCACCACTTTGGGCGGTAAATTCGGCCGTGCGATAAACATGGGTGTAGGTCAGGCGGGCCTGCCCAACGATCATGGCAACACCGATTTGCAAATCCCCCACCAACGGTTCTTTGTCCACCGATGCGCTGTCGGCAAATGTGTTGCCATCAAGGGTGATGTCGCGAACAACATAGCGGCCGGCAAAACCGGCAAACAAATAACCGCTTAACGGGAAGCCTTCGGTATCCGGGGCAAAGAAATCTGATCCCGGCAGGCTTGGGCGAATGCGCGGCGGGCCGTAATCGGCAGGTAAATCAAAGCCCATTCGGAACATGGTCCCCAGTTCGGCATTGGTAAACGCATTGCCAAGTGTCAGCGCCCCGTGGGGCGTGGCATCAAATTCGATCCCGGCAATGTCGGCTTCAAACCAACTGCGATATTTACGTTGATAGGTCAGGCCAATGATCGGTTCGTTCTTGATCTGATTGTCCCAGCCTTCGGGGCGCGGACTGTCGATCAGTTTGTGAACGAAATCCTGCGTTTTGTCGGCAAGCGACGCAGGGCCGACAACGCCAAGTGTCAGTTCAAGTGTATCAATGCGCGAATAGTTGCTGGCATCGCCATCGCTTTGAAGGCCGGTATCGGACAAAAGCCCGGCCGTGCCATACAGCATCCCGGCCCATGGTCGATCATTGGGCTGATTTTCCGCGATGGTAATATCATCAGGCGTATACATCGTCTGGCCCAGAGAATAGCTGGTTCGAATGCGGCCTTGGGATGCAAAGAACGGCACCTTTTTCGCAATGTTCAGGAACGTTGCCGGTGCTGAATCCTCGGGCGAGACAAAGGCCAGTCGTACGCCGTTGGTGTAATGTTGATCACTGTTGGTTGGCGTGAACAGATCGTTTTCGACAGACAGGGAGACGCCCCATTTTTCATCAGGTGTGCGATTTGATTGCGGCCCACCTGCGGTATTTGTTTGGGCATAGGCATTTTCTGCAACTGCGATCAGGGCAAAAAGCGATGTTGAAACCGCGACAACATGACGAATTGCAGGGGGACGGCGCATGATAAATTTATCTCGCAAATGCAGATGGTTGAATGGTGACTACCTGTTGACGGCAGATTGTGGGCAATTTGCGGCAAGCTTACCAGATATCATTTCAAAGGTGTGATTTGAACATTGCTGTATTCCATCACGAAAAACGCTGCCTTTCGAGGCAGCGTTTTTCGTGATGGATGTGAATGCAGTGTTGTTTGGATGCTTCTTCAGGGCACCTGACGGCGCAATCGGGCGACATCGGCTTCACTGGTATCAATGATCCCGCGATAGGCATGCCAACTGGAATAACCAAGAAGCGGCATGATAACAGCTAATCCAAACATAAAGGCAATCATGCCACAGGCTGAGAGGATGGCAATGACCGCAGCCCAGCCGATCAGAACTTTCCAGTTTTTCTTGAATGCCGAAACGCTGATTATAACAGCGGTGATGACATCAACATCCCGATCTACCAAGAGCGGGATCGAGACAACCGATATGGCAAAAACAATGATCGCAAGCGCCCCGCCAAGGATGCTGCCCGTGATCAGGAACGTGATGGCGTCCCGCGAAAAGAAAGTTTCCCAAACCAGCACATCCAGCGATGGCACGGTGCCATTGTAGAACAGTGCGAACAACAACATCGCAATCCGTGTCCATGCCAGAAAGAACAGCATCAACACCACGCCGATTGCGCCGATCTGTCCGGGATTGCGGCGAAATCCATTCAGACTGTGCCACAGGGTGGCATTTTCACCCATTTCAAGGCGGCGGCTGGTTTCATAGAGCCCAACGGCGACCAAAGGCGCAAGCAGCATGAAGCCTGCTGCAAGCGGCAGGGTCAGATAGGGCTGCCCTGTGCGAAAGATGCTCAGCACGACAAGCCAGCCTGCCAGAACGCAAAAAGCCCCATAACTTAGCCCGATGGCAGGTGTACGTTTAAAATCGCGCCATCCAGCTTCAAGCCAGCTACCAGAATGATCGGTACTTATTTCGCGTACACCAATGCCATGTATGCGGTTTTCAATTGCGGCGTCCGGTGTCTTGTCTGGCGTTTCAATTATTGTGTCGGTCATTTGTTTTAATCCTCCCTGCTGCATCTGCTGCAACGATCTTTCGTCATGAATGAAAGTCAGGATTGAAATTATTGTTTTGCAAAATGTATCATTTCCGTTGCTGATTTCCAGTATCTAATTGATTTTAAAGTATGTATTTCACATTCTAGTGATGCGCAGATGGGTATTTAGGGTTTTGTTTCCGTGCATTCCGGCCTAGTTTTGATCGATTAAAAATCATGTGGTTTTTGATCGATGCTTGATCAAAGGGGCCTTCCAACTCACATGAAGGTGGATCAAGTGATCAAACGGGATCAAACATATGATTGGTGCAAAATTATCTCTGCCTGAAAGAAGCAACATTCTCTTGCCATTTTATGTTGCGACAGATTCCATGAGCCTTATGCTTTTAAGGTCCTGAACCTAGACTTAAAATCAAACCATTGAAGGTCACTGCCAAACGGCAGACTGATCTCGCGAGCAAGCGGAGCCTGACTGTTGAAAAAGATCCTTGCCGTTATCGGTGCGTTACTTGTGGTTCTTGTGGCCGCACTGCTGATCATTCCATCATTGATTGATTGGAACGGATACAAGGCGCAGATCAGTCAAGCTGTGCGCGATGCAACCGGGCGTGATCTTGTCATTGCCGGCGATCTTTCAATGTCGTTGATCCCGTCACCGTCGCTGTCTGCAGACGAGGTGAGCTTAAGCAATCTGGCCGGTGCGCAGGATGCCGAAATGGTATCGATTGGCGAGGTAAGGGTGTCGGTTGCCCTGATGCCGCTTCTGACCGGCAATGTGCAGGTCAAGGAAGTCAGTCTGATTGATCCGGTTATTGCCATCGAAACATTTGAAGATGGTACCAACAATCTGGTGTTTGATTCGGCACAGGCCGCCCGTTCGGGCCCGGATGCCGGGACGATTACAATGCCCGCACCAAGTGATCAGGCATCTGATCAATCACAAGAACAGGCAGGCAGTTCCGACCAAGCCAGTGATGACGCACAGGCCGGGGGCAGTGATTTCGCCAGCACCATTCAGGTTGACCGGCTTGAGATCGAAAATGCCACCATCATTTATCGTGCGCCGGGGTCTGTTGAACGTATCGAAGGTCTGACCATTGGTGTTTCGGCAGATACGCTAAACGGCCCGATGGAAGGTGAAGGTTATGTCTTTTATCGCGGCGTTCCTCTGACCTTTGGGTTCAATGTCGGGCAGATCAGCCAGACATCACCCTTCCCGGTCAGTGTCAAGCTTGGCATAGATAAGGTTGATGGCGGTATTTCGGTTGGCGGGCGTGTTGATCTTTCGTCCGATAGCCCAAGTTTTGATGGCCAAATCAATGGCGATTTCGAAGATCTGCGCCAAGCAGCGATCCGTATTGCGGGCGAAGGTGCGGATATTCCCGATGTCGCGGCCAAGCCATTGGATATTGGCGGGCACATTACAGCCGATGCCAAGTCTATTACCTTGAACGATCTGTCGATCCGCTTTGGCGAAACGCGTGGTTCTGGTGCAATTGCCATTGATCAGGAACCAAGCATGCGCGCAGATGTCGCGCTTCGTTTCAATCAGCTTGATCTTGATAGCATTCTGGTTCTGGCCGACATCAGCGATAAAGCGGTACAGAAAGCCAGCGGTTCTTCTGATGCAACGTCTGGTGGGGCGTCTTCTTCAGATACTAAGGCATCCGATGACGCGGGGGCAGCTCAGTCCATTCCATCGCAAAGCTCGGTGAAGAAGGGGGCATCGGCGAATGCCCCGGCTATTCCGGCTGATTTAACCGCCTCGATCGATTTTGAGGTCGAGACGCTGATCTATAATCAAACGCCGGTCCATAATGCGCGGATCAATGCCGCGATTGCGGATAGCAGGATTACCTTGAACGAGGTATCTGCAGGGCTTCCGGGCGGTACGGATCTTGCCGTGTTTGGCAGTGTTTCCGGGCAGAAACCGCAGATGAGTGCCGCGCTTAGCTATGAGATTGCATCGGAGAATATCCGCGCTGTCATTCGTTGGCTTGGTGTTGATGTCGATGGGGTGCGTGCCGATCGTTTGCGCCGGTTCTCGTTAACTGGCGGGATCAAAGGATCGCCGGACCAGCTGAACATTTCCGATCTTGATTTACGCATTGATGATACGGCGATCCGCGGTGCGGTGGTCGCCAATCTAAGCGGGTCGGGTCTTCCGTCCTTGGGCATTGGCCTGAAGCTTGACCGGATCAATCTTGACCAGTATGTCGCCACCACGCCGAGCGGCGATGCTGCTCAGAATGCCGGTTCGGGTTCATCTGATGCGGGTTCTTCTGGTGCGGATGGTGCGGCGACGACGACCTCAAATGCCAATGGCAAACCAGCCGCGGGCAATGGCGATGATGTCGTCAAGATGATCAAGGATGCCTTGGCACCTCTTGATGGGTTGGCTGCGAACTATCGCCTTGCCGCGGACGAGATTATTTCATCGGGAGTTGCGGTACGTGGCATCAGCATTGATGGCAATATCAAGGGTGCCAATATCACGCTGAATAACTTTGCCATTGCCGATGCTGCCGGACTTGCCGCCAGTGCCAAGGGTGCCTTTAACGGTACGGCAGATATTCCGGCCTTTGAGAACCTGACAGTTCGGGTCACGGCAAAAACGCTTGAACCTTTGGTCAAGTTGACGGGCATTAGCCTTCCGGCACCGGCAAGTGCCTATAAAAGCATTCAGGCAAATCTGGGTGTAAATGGCCCGGTAACAGGTCCGACACTTGATCTTGATGTGTCCAATCCGTTGCTGCAGGTCGCACTTGATGGTGTGGTTTCAGAAATGCTGGGTGCCAATCCGGGATTGAATGGAAAGCTGGCACTTCAGGCATCCAGCCTGAACCGGGCGTTGGATCTTTTGGCACCGGATTATAACCCGTCGGGCAATCTTGGCCGACTGGCGGTTTCAAGTGCGGTGAAGGGCAATGCGCAAAACATCAGTCTGGATGATTTGAAGCTGGTTGTCGGCGCATTTGAAACCCAAGGCAACGTCAAATTTGATGGATCACAGGCGCAGCCTAAACTGTCTGTGACCTTGTCAGGTGGAACGCTTGTGGTTGATCCGTTCCTGCCAGGGGAAAAGCGTGCCGGTTTGATGCCAGGTGCTGGCAGTGGTCCACGCAAGGCCGCATTTAATCTGCCAGACCGTATGAATAATGTGACCCGTGTTGATGCCCGTGATGGCACACCGTGGGATGATACAGTCATTGACGTATCGGCATTGCGATCAATTGATGCGGACATTGCCATTGTACTGGATCAGCTTGATTTTGATACCTACAGCCTTGTGAAGCCTGATTTGAAGGCAACGCTGGTCAGCGGGCTTTTGACGATTGCAAATCTGAAAGGTCTTCTGGGCGACGGTGATTTGGGGATTAACGGCACGTTTGATGCCCGAAATTCCGATGTGCCGCAATTGGCGCTAAAAGGTGCCCTTGATGGCGGGCGGATTGAAAAACTCGCCCCGATCAAAGTGGCCAATGACACCGTACAAGGCGGTGCGAACCTTAAGTTCGATGTCACTGCATCGGGCAATACGTCGCGTCGACTGGTTTCGGCATTGAACGGCACTGCTGATCTGGTGCTGAGCGAAGTGCGGTTTAGCAATGCAAGCAAACGTTCGACCGATCCAAGCTTGAATATTCAGGCGCTGCTTAGTCAGGGACCGCAGGCAATGGTGGTTGAAGGGGTTGGCAACAACGATCTTCTGCAATCATTGGAAGGCGACATTGTCATTACCAAGGGCATTGCCAAGACAACACGGGTCGAAGCGATTTCCCGTGTTGGCACGGCGGATGCCGATGCGACACTGGATTTGCCGAAATGGATTATGGATACCCAGGCAGACTTTGATCTGTCGAAAAAGATCGAAGAATTGCCACCTTTCAGCGTTTACGCCAAAGGCAAAATTGATGATCCGGTGATCACTGGGCGCATGGATAAGATCGCGGTCAAGGTTCTGGACAATATTTTGGACAAGGCACTGGGGGGCAGTGGATCAAGCAATGGTTCATCAGGATCAGGTGGCGGTTCGGCCGAAGATGCGGCCAAAGGATTGCTAAAAGGTCTTTTGAATCAATTCGGTCGCTGATTTCAAACACACACCTTTCCATCGAAAACGGCTCCACTTTGTGGGGCCGTTTTGTTTGATAAGTCAGGGGTTTGGGAAATGACTGTCACACAAACGCAAAAAAACCTTAACAAACGGCGTTTGCTTCGACATGATCCGCCCGACGATTCCCTTTGGTGGTAACGGTTGATTATGTCGGTAAAAAAAACTGCTCTGGATAAAGATCTCAAGTGGCAGAAGCGCATGGATGCGGGGATGGATCAAACCGCCTCGATCAGTGCAAAGCTTGGACTGGCAATTGTTTTCTTATTGGCCTGTAGTGCGTTTGTTGCCTTTCACATGGGTGGCTTGCCGCAAAGTGGCTTCCTGATCGCTGCCGCAGTGATCGGTGGTTACATGGCGCTGAATATCGGTGCCAACGACGTTGCCAACAATGTTGGCCCGGCGGTCGGTTCCAAGGCGCTTACGATGGTGGGCGCACTTTTGATTGCTGCGGTCTTTGAAGCTGCTGGTGCGATTATTGCCGGTGGCGATGTTGTCAGCACGATCAAGAACGGCATCATTGATCCTGCCCAAATGCCAGATACCCAGACCTTTATCTGGGCCATGATGGCGGCCCTTCTGGCAGCGGCACTTTGGTTGAACCTTGCGACCTGGCTTGGTGCGCCGGTATCAACCACCCATTCCATCGTTGGTGGGGTGATGGGCGCTGGTATGGCGGCTGTCGGCGTTGGTGCGGTCAATTGGCCTACCATGGGAACGATTGCAGCAAGCTGGGTTATCTCGCCGGTTCTGGGGGGATTGATTGCGGCAGGCTTCCTCGCCTTTATCAAATTCCGCATCATCTATACCGACGACCGTATTGCTGCGGCCCGCAAATGGGTTCCGATTTTGGTCGGCGTGATGGTATCGGCCTTTACCGTCTATCTGATGATGAAGGGTGTGAAGAAAATCTGGAAAGCAGATACATCGGTCGTGATTGCGATTGGTGTTGCGGCCTTCTTCATAACTGTCATTCCGGTGCGCAAGGCGGTCATTCGCGCATCCTCGACCATGAGCGGTCGCCGCAAGGAAATTGCATCGCTGTTTCGTATTCCCCTTGTTGCATCGGCAGCCTTGTTGTCCTTTGCGCATGGTTCCAATGACGTTGCCAACGCGATTGGCCCGCTTGCCGCCATCGTATCGGCAATTGATAGCGGTCAGATTGTGGCCTCGGCCCCGATCCCGGTTTGGGTGATGGTGATTGGTGCAGTCGGTATTTCTGCCGGTCTGATCCTGTTTGGTCCGAAACTGATCCGAACTGTCGGATCGAAAATCACCAAGCTTGACCCGATCCGTGCTTATACCGTCGCCCTGTCGGCAGCTCTTACCGTGATTGTCGCCTCTGCCTTGGGGCTTCCGGTCAGTTCAACCCATATCGCGGTTGGTGCGGTATTTGGCGTCGGGTTCCTGCGTGAAAGCCTGTCACATCGTCGTCGTCAACTGGCACCGCCGATGTTGGTCGATGCCCCGGAAGGGGAGAAGACGGATGAGCATATCGAGGCCCTGCGTCAGATCGACCCGAACGAAGCAGAAAGAGCCGAACGGAAATTCCGTAAGCGCCTTTTGGTTCGTCGTCGGTATGCGGTGACGATTGCAACTGCCTGGGTGGTGACGGTTCCGGCTGGTGCGTTCCTTGGTGCTTTGCTGTTCTTCACCATTCGCGGCATCATGCTGTAATTAAGAAAGAATACTGTTTCGCGGCACTGCGCCCCATTTTTCCCCGGGGTGCATGCAGCGATCTGCAGCGGCGGTCAGGGTTTCCCTGATCGCCGTTTTTCCTTGACCCCTTGGGGGCTTGGGCGTAAACACCCGGCAACCAAAGTTGAAGAACCCCGGTTTTGATCGTCGCCCAATAAAGTGGGCCGCGAGATTTGTTATGCGTGGGGTGACCTTATGAAGGACATCAAGATGAAAGCGATCATTTTCGGCATTCTCGCCATGGCGCTAACCGTTGTCGCCTCAAACATTCTGGTCGAATATCCGTTGCCGGGTGTTTTGGCCGATTGGCTGACATATGGTGCCTTCACCTATCCGGTGGCATTTCTTGTAACCGATCTGACCAACCGCGCACGCGGGGCCGCAGCAGCACGCATCGTGGTTCTGGCAGGGTTTACTTTGGCGGTTGTGTTGTCGCTGATTTTTGCAGACACGCGCATCGCCATTGCATCGGGGACCGCCTTCCTGATTGCCCAGATGCTTGATGTGACCATCTTTGACAAATTGCGTCGCGCCACCTGGTGGAAAGCACCGCTGGTGTCATCGGGGATCGGGTCGGCTGTTGATACGGCTTTGTTCTTTTCAATCGCGTTCGTTGGTACCGGTCTTCCGTGGGATACCTGGGCGTTGGGTGATTTCACCGCCAAGGTGATCATGGCACTGACCTGTCTGGCGCCATTCCGCTTGTTGATGACCGTGGTCACACCGCGCATGAATGCGGAACCGGCACAAGGCTGATATGCCAGCCATCGACTTGTGATTTTTGGCGAAGGGGCGCATAAAACGCCCCTTCGTTCGTTTCTCAATTAACCCGGAATAGCCCCGATCCATGAAAGTCGATCTGTTCGATTTCGAATTGCCGCGTGAACGTATTGCCGAACATCCGGCAAACCCGCGTGATGCAGCCCGTATGCTTGATCTGTCTTCGGACGGAACAACCGATCGTATCGTGCGTGAATTGCCCGACATCCTGCGCGCGGGTGATTTGCTGATTTCAAACGATACCCGCGTTATTCCTGCGCGCCTGTTTGGCAAGCGCGGGGAGGCCAAGGTTGAAGTCACCTTGCATAAGCAAGAAGGTCTGGGGGTTTGGGTTGCCTTTGCCAAACCGGCCAAAAAGCTGCGTATTGGTGAAATATTCAAGGTGAATGACACATTCGAAGCCGAGGTTCTTGATAAGAAGGATGGCGGCGAAGTTGTGCTTAAATTCAACCGGTCCGGTGCGGATTTAATCGCAGCGCTTGAGAAATACGGTGTGATGCCGTTGCCGCCCTATATCCGTCGCGAAACCGGTGGTGATGATCAGGATAAGTCCGATTATCAGACCATCTTTGCGCAAAAAGACGGTGCGGTTGCAGCCCCGACGGCGGGTTTGCATTTTACCCCGGAATTGCTGGCCAATCTTGATGCGCGCGGGATCAAACGCCGCACGATTACGCTGCATGTCGGGGCGGGTACGTTTCTTCCGGTCAAGGTCGACGATACCGAAGACCATAAGATGCATGCCGAATGGGGATCGATCAGCCCGGAAATTGCCGATCTGATCAATGAAACGCACGCCAATGGCGGGCGGGTGATTGCGGTCGGGACAACGTCCCTTCGGTTGCTTGAAAGTGCGACGCGCGAAGACGGCGTGGTTGAACCTTTCGAGGCGGAGACCGACATCTTTATCACGCCGGGCTACAAGTTCCGCGCGGTCGATATGTTGTTGACCAATTTCCATCTGCCGCGCTCGACCCTGTTTATGCTGGTTGCGGCCTTTGCCGGGTTTGACCGCATGAAGGCGGCCTATGCCCACGCGATCGAAAACGAATATCGTTTCTATTCTTATGGCGATTGCAGCTTGCTTGAATGCGCCAGTAAAATTGATGCACGGACATAATCTGACATGACCGAATTTCGCTATGAACTGCTTGCCCAAGATGGCAAGGCCCGTCTGGGGCGCATTCACACCGCACATGGCGTGATTGATACGCCAACCTTTATGCCGGTGGGAACAGCGGCGACGGTTAAGGGCATGTTGCCGGAAAGTGTCGCCGATACGGGGGCGCAGATTTTGCTGGGCAATACGTATCATTTGATGCTGCGTCCCGGTGCAGAACGCATTGCGCGCCTTGGTGGCCTGCATAAATTCATGAACTGGGACAAACCGATCCTGACCGATAGCGGCGGGTATCAGGTGATGTCATTGGCGAAATTGCGCAAGATCACCGAAGAAGGTGTGACGTTCAAAAGCCATATCGACGGGCGTAAATTTAACCTGACCCCAGAACGTTCGATGGAAATTCAGCATTTGCTGGGATCGACCATCACCATGGCGTTTGATGAATGCACACCGTTCCCGGCGACTGAACAGCAGGCCCGCGAAAGCATGCAGATGTCGATGCGCTGGGCCAAGCGGTCAAAGGATGCGTTTGTTGAACGTGAAGGCTATGCGCTTTATGGCATTCAGCAGGGCAGCGTATTCGAAAACCTGCGCCGTGAGAGTTCGGAAAAACTGACCGAGCTTGATCTTCCGGGGCATTCGGTTGGCGGGCTTGCGGTTGGCGAAGGTCAGCAGATCATGTTTGATACGCTTGATTTCTGCGTTGATATGTTGCCTGCCAACAAGCCGCGCTATTTGATGGGGGTTGGCAAGCCGTCTGATCTTGTTGGCGCTGTCATGCGCGGCATTGATCAGTTTGACTGCGTTCTTCCGACCCGATCAGGGCGCAATGCACAGGCCTTTACCCATCACGGAACGTTGAATTTGAAAAACGGTCGTCATCGGGATGATGACCGTCCGCTTGATAATCAATGTGGGTGTCCGGCCTGCACGAAATATTCGCGCGCCTATTTGCACCACCTGATCAAGTCGGGTGAAATGCTTGGTGCGATGCTGCTGACCTGGCACAACCTTGCCTATTATCAGGATTTGATGCGCGGCATGCGCGAAGCGATTTCCGAAGGCCGCATGGATGCGTTCGCGCGTGATTTCCAGGCCGGTCAGGAAGGCGGGGATATCGATCCCGTGCCGATTATCGAGGATTAAGCACATGGCTGATCAAACCATCTATGACAATCTGACCATGCTGGGCAGCGATACGGCACAGCCGGCATCGCCGGACGAAGCCGTTCTTGAACGTGTCGCCAACCCGCAAGCCGGAACCGATTACTGTGTGCGCTTTGTCGCACCGGAATTTACATCCCTGTGCCCGATGACGGGTCAGCCCGATTTTGCCCATCTGGTGATTGATTACATTCCCGGCGACTGGCTGGTGGAAAGCAAATCTTTGAAGCTTTTCCTGACCTCATTTCGCAATCACGGATCATTCCACGAAGATTGCACGATCAAGGTTGCCAAACGCATTGTCGAAACGCTTGATCCGAAATGGCTGCGCATTGGTGGATATTGGTATCCGCGCGGTGGCATTCCGATTGATGTGTTTTATCAGACGGGAGCTGCGCCAGAAGGTGTCTGGATCCCTGATCAGGGTGTCGCGCCATATCGCGGGCGCGGCTAAGCTGTCGCTTGCCTGTTTATCAAAAAGGCCGCAGCATATTGCTTGCGGCCTTTTGCGTTATGGTTCGATAACGATATAAGGCAGCAAACAGACAAGGTGAACGAGCACTATCATGACCGCCCGATCGGCAGATGCGATCACTTTTGACATGCTTGAGGCCAAAGCCCGTGAAATCGGCTTTGATGTCTGTGGGGTTGCGCGTCCGCAAATTGACCCGCGCAATCAGCAACGTCTGGACGAATTTGTTGCTGCCGGTGAATACGGGTCAATGGCATGGATGAATGATCCGGAACGTTTGCCGCGCCGTCGTGATCCGGAAATGCTGTGGCCGGATGTTAAATCCGTGATCGTGCTTGGCAGCAATTATGGCCCGGCAGAAAATCCGATGGCATTGCTTGATCACCCGGACCGGGCGATGATTTCGGTCTATGCCAAGAACAAGGATTATCACGACCTGATCAAAAAGCGCCTGAAACAACTGGCGCGCTGGTTGGTCGAAAAGTCCGGTGGGCGCGAACAGGTCAAAGTATTCGTCGATACCGCCCCGGTCTTGGAAAAGCCGCTTGGCCAAGCATCCGGTATTGGTTGGCAGGGCAAACATACCAATCTTGTGTCACGTGAATTTGGCAGTTGGCTGTTTCTTGGCGAGGTCTTTACAACCCTTGAGTTTGAAGAAGCATCGGCAGAGATCGATCATTGCGGGTCGTGTTCGAAATGCCTGTCGGCCTGTCCGACCGATGCGTTTCCAGTCCCCTATAAGCTTGATGCGCGCAAATGTATCTCATACCTGACAATTGAGCATGACGGGTTGATCCCGAAACAGTTTCGCAAACCCATGGGCAATCGCATTTATGGCTGTGATGATTGTCTGGCGGTCTGTCCATGGAACAAATTCGCCAGCCGTACTGAAGAACTGGCCTTTATCCCGCGTGCGGAACTGACAGCCCCCCGGTTGGCAGATTTTCTTGATCTGGATGACGGGGCGTTTCGCGCCTTCTTTACCGGATCACCGATCAAGCGGATCGGGCGTGCGAAATTCTTGCGTAATGTGTTGATTGCTGCAGGCAATAGCGGTGCGCCAAACCTGATCCCCCGGATCGAAAAATTGCTGATCGATGAAAGTGCCCTGATCCGTGGCAGTGCGGTTTGGGCCTTGGCGCAATTGATGGATGAAAACGGCTTTAACACGCTAAAGGCCAAGCATTTTGACCGCGAAGAAGACCAGAGTGTGCGGGCGGAATGGGATCAGGCCGCGCAGGCCGCCTGATCATCCTCACATATCGAACTTCACGAAATCAAAATGGTAGCGAAGCCCGCCCATCGGGTCTGAAAAGGCAATGCCATAGCCCGGTCCAAGTGGATTGCGATCTTCAAGTTCTTCTTCTTTTTTATGACGGAAATCAAGCGCTTCGCCGCTTTGCGTGCTGTTGCCCAGAACAAACGGAACGCCAAGCCATGTCCCGGTTGCGGGACGGTGCAAATGGCCGAAAAACAGATGCTTGATCTGTGGGTTGATTGCGATGATTTCGCCCAGTTCCTTTTCCGCATCCAGACGAATGGTATCCATAAAAGGTAGGCCCATTTCAAATGGTGGATGGTGCATGAACAGAAATGTTGGCGTGTCCTTATGGGCGGTCAATTCATCGCGCAGCCACCCCAGACGCTTGTCGCATAATGTTCCGTGATGATGCCCTGGAACAATGCTGTCCATCATGACGAAACGCACACCACCAAACGTTTGACCGAAATTAACAAAGCCGTTGGCATCAACAGATGTGGTCGGGAAAGCATCCTTGAATGCTTCGCGGATGTCATGATTTCCCGGAATGATGATATAGGGGATGGCAAGGTCAGACAGGATATCGACCGCCTGTTCATATTGCTCTGGCGTGCCGCGGTGGGTGATGTCGCCGGTTATCACACAGATCTCGGCATCGCGATGCTGCGCATTGATTTCACCGATGACTTTGCGCAAGGTTGCGGCGGCATCGGGATGGCGCGATGTGTCATTGCGGGCAAGAATATGAAGGTCGGAAAGATGTATGAATTTCATGGCGATGCCCTATCATGGAGGAAAGCATTTGAAATCATGTTCGTTTTTTCAAAACATGCAAAGATATAAACGCCGATGGATGACACCGTTCGTAAAAGATCAGTGACAATTGCAGGCCATAGAACCAGTTTTTCACTTGAAGACGCGTTCTGGAAGGAACTTGTTGGTATTGCGGAACGCCGCGACATCACCATGGCCGAACTGGTTGTCGAAATTGATTCCGTACGGGATGGGAATCTTTCAAGTGCTTTGCGCCTTTACATCTTGCGCGATCTTCAAAGCAAGTTGGTGGGGCATGGTGATGGCCATGAAACCATTTCATCAGACGACGATCCTTCGGAAAGAAGCTAGGTAGCGGTATCAAAGATGTGCGCAATTGCAGGGGCGACAGCACCGGATGACCAATTGGCCGTTGCCCGTATCTTGCAAAAGCAGCGTCATCGTGGACCGGATGGCAGCGATGTCTGGACTGATCCCGATGGGCGCGTCACACTTGGCTGCGCCCGTCTGGCAACAACCGACCAATCCTCGATTGCGCAACAACCCATCCAAAGCCGCGATGGTCGGTTTGTTCTGGCCTTTAACGGATATATTGCCGGTCATCGCCGCTTGATTGCGGAATGCATGTCGCAAGGAACAGCCTTCAAAAGCCAGAACGATGCGGAACTTGTCCTGCATCTTCTGGCACAGGCTGTTCAGAGTGGGCGCGATGTTGCCTCTGCACTTGAAAAACTATCCGGGCAATATGCGTTGGCGTTCTGGGATTGCAAAACGGGATGCTTGTGGCTGGCCCGTGATCCGCTTGGTATCAAGCCGCTTTACGTCATGACGCGCCCGGGTGGCGGGGTGGCCTTTTCATCTGAACTTGGTGCGCTTGAAGTGATCGCCCCGATGTCCTTTGATCAGGATGTTAAGGCAGGTTATTTCGCCCATCTTTTCGTTCCGGCACCAAAAAGAGATGTTTCGGGGATTGAGCTTTTATCGCCCGGAACGGTGCTGTCTTGGCAGGTCGGGGAAACCGCAAGATCGCAGATCACGCATCCCGCCAACCGGTTGCGTCCCATATCAGATCGGCAATCTGCCGTGGACAAGGTGCGTCAGGCTGTCCGGCAATCGGTGGCCGATGCACTGGATGCCGATTGTGTTGTTGGTGCGCTTGTATCGGGTGGATTGGATAGTGCCGGTGTATCGACATTGGCCTGTGACGTAGCGCGCGAACGTGGCAATGCTCCGCCGTTGGCATTCGTTATGGGGTTTGACGACCCATTGCGTGATGAAACCGCGTTTGCACGTAACCTGTGTCGGTATAGCGGGCAGGAATTGCACGTGATCAAAGCGCCCAAAACGGCCCCGGAAATTTACGAAGCGCTGTGTGACGGGCTTCGTAGTGTTGGTGCGCCCTTTGCCAATCCATCCATTGTTTTGATGCAGCACCTTTCCGAAGTGGTTGGCAACCATGTGCGGGTTTGTTTGGCGGGTGATGGCGGGGATGAGCTGTTTGGCGGCTATCCACGTTATCGGGCGGCGTCAATTTATCACCGTTACTGGCAGCACCTGCCCGGTGGCCTGCGTCGGTTGGCGGCAAGCCTGTCAGGCCAGATGAGCAAGCGAAACCTTCGCCGGTTTCTGGTTGGCGGGGCCGGGGGATCTGAGGATGCATTTGATATCTGGAACAATCGGTGTGCCATTCCGGAACTGAATGCCCGGTTGTCCAGTTCGCCCATTCAGGATCAGGAAAGTATTGTGACAACCCTTGTTGATAGGATGATGCAGTTTGATCGTGATGTGACCTTGCCGGGCAATCAGTTGGTGATGTCGGATCGTTGTGGCATGGCACATGGCCTGGAATATCGATTGCCACTGTTGGGCCATGATGTGGTTGCCATCGCATCCATGATCACGGCTGATCAGCACCAGCATCAAGGGGTCAAGTCAGTCTGGCGGGAGGCCATTGCGCCATATCTTCCCAAAGGTCATGCGGGGCGTTCTAAAATTGGCTTTAACCCGCCGATCGAAGATTGGCTGGCCAAGCTGGGCCGTTATATCTGGGGGGATGATGAAAGCATCCTCGCTGCCATTTTCGATGGGGAGAAGGTGGCAAAATCCGATCAGCACCGATATTGGCAGCGTGCCATTTCAGGCAGGGACACCGATATGTCGCTTAGCATTTGGGCGCTTCTGGTTTGGCAGGTTTGGGTGATGCTTTTGGACGATGGGCGGCAGACTGGTTCGATCAATCCCAAGAGAATATCAGATATGGGCGTCGCTGCTGAAATTGCGTGATCTGGAATACAGGTTTAGCGCGGTCAAGGCCGTCGGGGCCAGTTGCACCACCTGACGGGACAGGGCAAGAATGCGGTTCTCGTCAAGTTGGTTGTCTTCAAAGATCGATTGGGTGGTTTCGCATAATTCAGAAAGTTGGCGCAGACCAAACGTGCCGGATGTGCTTTTAAGCACATGCACTTCGTTGCGCACCGTCGTCAAGTCATCTTCTGAAAGGGCCTTGTCAATTTTGACCAAGCGGTTTTCGGTTTCATTGATAAAAATATCAATGCCGCATTTCGCCCCTTCATCGCCAGCATCACTGTAAAGCTGTTCAAGAATACGGATATCAAGAACCGGGCTGGTAAGTGGTTCTGGTCGATATGGTCGACCCAGCCGTGCGCTTTTGCTGCGAAGATGCGGGGGTGGCATGGCGGGTTTTGCATCTGACTTCTGCACCGGGGATCGCGCAATCAGGTCCTTCATCGTTTCAATCAGCTTGTCGCGCTGAATCGGTTTGTTGATGAAATCATCAACACCTGATTGCCGGGCAATAACATTCCAGTCGCGTGATTGATGGGCGGAAAGCGCAATGATCGGTGTTTTTGACACCGGGCCGGGCATGTGGCGAATGCGACGTGTCGTGTGCAAACCATCCATGTCGGGCATTTCAACATCCATCAGGATGAGATCGGCAGTTACCCCCCGGCGCAGCATGTTCAGAACGGTTTGACCATTGCTGGCTTCGACGACGGTATATCCTTCGGATTGAAGGATGCGTCGGGCGACCATACGGTTGCTTTCACTGTCATCGGCAATAATGACAGTACCGGTTTTGGCGTCATTGGCCGCGCTGTTATGATTGGGTTTATCAAGTGGAATGGCCTGCGGTTTGACAAAGCAAACGGAGATCATGCCGCCATCGGCAAGCTCGGTCTCATTGAATATCAGGTCTTCTTCGGCAACGCCCGTGATAAGCTGTTCCCACGCCGGATTGGCAAACACAATCCGTTCGTCAGAGTCAAAAAGCGCAATGCCTGCTTGCGTCTGTGCAAGCGCATCAATGATCCGGTCTTCCATTGGCCACCTACCGATTCGGTGCCCAGTCCCATACCAATAGGCACATATTTTCTTTTTTATGAAACGCAGACGTTTCAATTATGTCTCCATTTATTGTTACATTTTTTTCTAATAAGTCCATGTTTTTTAGAGCCCCCAGCCCCGAATCCTGTTCGCAAGATGAAACAGATCAGCGAAGCATTTGTTTCATTTGTAGAAAATTTGAAACATATGTTGCGGTTGCATGCTGCTTGTGGCGTAATTTCAGGCATCGTGTTGCACAAAGGTGCCTGATTGATGGGGTTGTATTCTGATTTGCGTGAAAAGCTGATTTCGGACTATGCCAAGCTTAGTCCGCAGATGCAGAAGGCTGCGCGTTATATCCTTGATCACCCCAATGAGGTCGCCTTGCGATCGATGCGCGCCCTTGCGGGTGCGGCCGATGTTCCACCAAGCACCATCACCCGGTTGATGACGGCAATTGGTGTCGAAACATGGCAGGAATTCCGCGATCATTATCAAAACCGGTTGCTTGACCAGCCTGCAAGCTATGCCCAGCGTGCGCGTGAAACGCAAAGAAATGAGCAGGATGTAAATCGCGATGAGCATTTGCTTGAAAGCATTTCTCTGACCGAGATCGATAATATCAGTGCGGCCTTTAGCCCCGAGCTTATCGCAAAGATGATTGATGCCTGTGGCGTAATTGAAAATGCCCGGCAGGTTTTCATTGTTGGCTGTGGTGCGGCGTATCCTGCGGCCTATCAGTTTGCCTATGGCTATCGCCTGTTTCGTGACAATGGCAAACTGGTTGATGGTCATTCCGGTGCGTTCGGCGATGAGTTACGTGGTATCACGCGGCGTGATGTGCTGATTGCAGTTGGGGCCAAACCTTATATCCGGGGCACAGTGCGCGCGGTTAATTTTGCCCGCGACCAACATTGCCCGGTCATTGCCATAAGTGATTCAGACGTATCGCCGATTGCACTTGATGCAATGATCAAGCTGGTTGTGCGTGATCATTCTCAATCGTTTTTCCAAAGTTTTACCGCTGCGTTATCGGTCATGCAGGCGCTAGTTGCCCTGCTGGTTGCGCGTGGCGGTCAAAAGGCCCTGCAACGAATTGCCGCTGCAGAAGAACAACTTGCTGCTTTCGATACCTATCTCGAAGCGTGAAGCCTTACTTTAACGCCCCACACGGAACACCCGATCATGACAATTGCGTCACATAAGACTTCTGCCCCAAATGCCTCGACCCATGTTTTGCACCGGACAAGCGTTGAGACACCGCCGCGTGCGGTAAAGGGCGAGGGCATTTATATTTTCGATGAGAATGGCAAAAGTTATCTTGATGCATGCGGGGGGGCGGCGGTGTCCTGCCTTGGCCATTCCGACCCGGATGTCCGTGCGGCGATGCATGCCCAGATTGATCAGATTGCCTATGCCCATTCCGGTTTCTTTTCATCCGATGCGATGGAAGAACTGGCCGATGAATTGGTGGCACATGCACCAGCGGGCATTGATAAGGTCTATTTTGTGTCTGGCGGGTCCGAGGCAACCGAAGCCGCCCTTAAGATGGCGCGTCAGTATTTTCTTGAGATCGGTCAGCCGGACCGCAAATACGTCATCGCACGTCGCCAGTCCTATCATGGCAATACGCTTGGTGCGCTGTCAGTTGGCGGCAATATGTGGCGGCGCAAACAGTTCGAACCGCTGTTGATCACGGCAAGCCATATCGCCCCGGTTTATCAATATCGTGACCAACGCGACGATGAGACGGCGGTAGATTATGGGCTGCGCGTTGCCAATGAACTGGAAACGGCAATTCTTGAACTTGGTGCCGATAGTGTTGCGGCCTTCGTGGCCGAGCCGGTGGTAGGCGCCACTTCCGGGGCATTGGCGCCGGTGCCGGGATATTTCAAACGCGTGCGCGAGATTTGTGATCAATATGGCGTGTTGCTGATCCTTGATGAAGTCATGTGCGGGATGGGTCGTACCGGCACCCTGCATGCGATTGAACAGGAAGGCATTTCCGGCGATTTGCAAACCATCGCCAAGGGACTGGGGGCGGGTTATCAGCCGATTGGAGCTGTTCTGGTGTCAAAGAAAATCAATGATGCGATTGCTAACGGATCAGGGTTCTTTCAACACGGTCATACCTATCAGGGCCATGCAACTGCTTGTGCTGCGGCCCTTGCAACGCAACGCGTGATTAAAGAACGCAACCTTTTGGCCAATGTGGTCAAACAGGGCGAAAACCTTGTGGATGGTTTACAGGCCAAACTGGGGCAGCATCCGTTTGTTGGTGATGTTCGTGGGCGTGGGCTGTTTCGCGGGGTGGAGCTGGTGGCAGACCTTGACACCAAAGATCCGTTTGACCCGGCTCTTAAGATCAATGCCAAAATCAAAAAGGCGGCCTTTGCCCGTGGTTTGATGGCCTATCCGATGGGCGGGACGATTGATGGTGTGCGGGGCGATCATGTGTTGTTTGCTCCGGCCTTTATCGTGACCGAAAATGATATCGCTAAAATCGTTGATCTGTTTGCCGGGGCACTGGATGACGTCTTTAAGGCGGAAGGATTGTCATAATGGGATATACCGACACGCCGTTTCTGATCGCATCTGCCCCCAATGGTGCGCGCAAGACCAAGGCGGATTTGCCCAATATTCCAATCACGCCGGCAGAAGTCGCGAAAACCGCCTTTGAATGCCAACAGGCTGGTGCAGGGATGATGCATCTTCATGTCCGCGATGATGAACAGCGTCATAGCCTTGATGTCGGGCGGTATCGTGAAATGCTGGCAGAAGTGCGTGCGGCGGTTGGCCCGGATATGCTGTTGCAAGTCACCACCGAAGCGGTGGGGATGTATAGTGCGCATGATCAGATGGCGATGGTGCGCGACCTTGTGCCAGATGCAGTATCGATTGCTATTCGGGAAATTGCACCGATTGATGCCGATTTGAACGCGGTAAAGGCATTTTTCGAGTTTATGCGTGAAGCAGAAATTGCACCGCAATTTATCGTATATGACACCGAAGACGTGCAGCGCTTCAACCAGCTTGTCGAGATCGGTGTACTGCCGGGCGAAAAGTTCCCTGTTTTGTTCGTTCTGGGCCGCTATAGCGACGGGCAGCAATCCGATCCGGTTGATTTGTTGCCATTCATCGGGTCGAGTTCCTATATCTCTGAATGGATGGTGTGTGCCTTTGGTGCGCTTGAGAATGCATGCATCTTGACCGGTGCCGGATTGGGTGGTCATGGGCGTATTGGTTTTGAAAATAATCATCTTGGGGTTGACGGAAGCCCCGCGGGCCATAATGCTGAACTGATTGCCCAGGCGCGGGATGGTGCAGGTTTGATGAACCGCAAAATCGCGACGGGCGCGCAAGCCAAGCAGATCATGCAACCGCGATGGTCATGAATTTCAGTGAATTGCAGAAAAGTCGCTTAAAAGCGAAATATGTCAGGAGGTTTGGGGGGTATGGTCTTTAAATTTGGTTCGCCCGATACTATACTCCCGTAGTCGAAGCATCTGATACATCTGGTGTTTCTATATGATTCTTCTGCCCTTTGTGGGGCAGAAGAATGCCTTATAATAGGGTGTACAAGGGAGCTAAATCCTAATGAAAAAACTTATTGCTGTAGCGGGTGCAGTCGCTGCAATCGCAGGCGCTTCGCTGTTTGCCGGTCAGGCTTCAGCACAGGAAAATCGTTTCATCACCATCGGTACCGGTGGCGTTACGGGTGTTTATTACCCAACCGGCGGTGCGATCTGCCGTTTGGTAAATAAAGACCGTAAAGAGCACGGTATTCGTTGCTCGGTCGAATCCACTGGTGGTTCGGTCTACAACATCAACACCATTCGCACCGGCGAACTGGACATGGGTGTTGCTCAGTCTGATTGGCAGTTCCATGCCTTTAACGGGACCTCGAAGTTCGAAGATCAAGGTCCGTTTGAAGATCTGCGTGCTGTGTTCTCCGTTCATCCAGAGCCGTTCACTGTCGTTGCACGTGCAGATGCAGGTATTAAAACCTTTGACGATCTCAAAGGCAAACGTGTGAACATTGGTAACCCGGGTTCGGGTCAGCGCGGCACGATGGATGTTGTTCTTGAAGCCAAAGGCTGGACGCTTGATGATTTTGCGCTTGCTTCTGAATTGAAGCCAGCTGAACAGTCCCAGGCACTGTGTGACAACAAGATCGATGCAATGATCTACACCGTTGGTCATCCGTCCGGTTCGATTCAGGAAGCAACCACTGCATGTGATTCGGTTCTGGTCGAAGTTTCCGGCCCGGCGATCGAAAAACTGGTTGCTGACAACCCGTATTACCGTGTTGCCACCATTCCGGGCGGCATGTATCGCGGTAACCCGGATGATGTAACGACCTTTGGTGTTGGTGCGACCTTCGTGTCCTCGACCAAAACCGATGAAGACGTTGTCTATCATGTTGTCAAAGCAGTCTTTGAAAACTTCGATGACTTCAAAAAACTGCATCCGGCATTCTCCGTCCTGAAAAAAGAAGAAATGATCAAGGACGGTCTGTCTGCTCCGCTGCATGACGGTGCTGCGAAATACTACAAAGAAGCAGGCCTGATGTAATTCAGCTGCGAACGGAGGGCAGATTGCCCTCCGTTTTCTTCTTGCGCCCAACGGGTACACGATAAAAATTGAATAACGATAACACCGGATGACTGGTGTTTGAGTACTCCGTGGGCGACCGGGTGTGTGTCGACGGAGGCTTTTTGTTTCTGGGCGACCAGTTCAAATGGCTTTCGTACTGACCGGGAGTTTGTGATGACTGATGATAAAAAAGCGGACAATGTATCGCTTGATCAGGGCTTGCAGGACCTGATTGCTGAAAATGATACAGGTGCTCGCCAGCCGAGCGGTTTGACCGCAAAACTGTTGCTGTGGCTTGCGGTTTCATGGTCGCTGTTCCAACTTTGGCTGGCTTCGCCACTACCGTTTATCTTTAATTTTGGGGTTCTGAACTCGACCGAAGCGCGGTCGATTCATTTGGCATTTGCCATTTTCCTCGCATTTATGGCTTATCCGGCCTTTAAAAATTCGCCACGCAGCTATATCCCTGTTCTTGATTGGGTTTTGGCATCTGTGGGTGCCTTCTGTGCGGCTTATATTTATATCTTCTATCGTGACTTGTCCGACCGTCCGGGCTTGCCAATTACACAAGATTTGGTCGTTGCCGGTGTTGGCTTGCTTCTGTTACTTGAAGCAACCCGTCGTGCGCTTGGCCCGCCGTTAATGTGTGTCGCGATTTTGTTCCTGGCATATGTCTTCTTTGGGAATGCCGCATGGGTGCCTGATGTTCTTCAGTGGGCAGGTGCGAGTTTCTCCAAGGCGATGTCGCATCAGTGGATTACCACCGAAGGCGTCTTCGGGATTGCGCTTGGCGTTTCAACAAGCTTCGTGTTCCTGTTTGTGCTGTTTGGCTCTTTGCTGGATAAAGCCGGGGCAGGCAATTATTTCATCAAGGTTGCCTTTGCTGCCTTGGGGCACATGCGCGGTGGTCCGGCAAAGGCTGCTGTTTTGTCATCAGCCATGACAGGTTTGATTTCGGGCTCTTCGATTGCAAACGTTGTGACCACGGGGACTTTTACCATTCCGCTGATGAAGCGTGTCGGTTTCTCGGGCGAGAAAGCCGGCGCGGTTGAAGTTGCATCATCGGTTAATGGTCAGATCATGCCTCCGGTAATGGGGGCTGCGGCCTTTTTGATGGTGGAATATGTTGGCATTCCGTATCCGGAAGTCATTAAACACGCATTCCTGCCAGCAACGATTTCCTATATCGCGCTGATTTACATTGTTCACCTTGAGGCCCTTAAGGCGAACATGCAGGGCTTGCCAAAACTTCATACATCGACCCTTACGCAGACATTGATGCGGTCGGTTATGTTTGTCCTGTCATTGGTTATTCTGTCCGGGGCGATCTATTACGCGATTCTTTTACAAAAACAGTTGTTCGGTAATGCTGTTGGCTGGATCGTTGCGATCGAATGTGCAGCGGTTTATTTCGCAGGCCTTTATTATGCCGCGAAATATCCCGATCTTGAGCTGGATGACCCTAATCAGCCGGTTGTCAAACTGCCGGAACTTGGCGAAACTGCAAAAGCTGGTTTGCATTATTTGCTGCCTGTTGTTGTGCTGGTCTGGTTCCTGATGATCGAGTTGAAATCACCGGGACTGTCGGCCTTCTGGGCAACGGTTCTGATGATCTTCATCATGATGACCCAGCGCCCGGTGAAGGCATTCTTCCGCAAGCAGCCGAATTACATGGATGAACTGCGTGCCGGTTTGATTGATGTTGTGGACGGTTTGGCAACAGGTGCCCGTAATATGATCGGGATCGGTGTTGCAACGGCCGCCGCCGGTATCATCGTCGGGACGGTATCGCTGACCGGTATCGGTCAGGTGATGGTTGAGTTCGTCGAATTGATTTCTGGCGGTAATTTAATTCTGATTCTGGTCTTTACGGCTGTGATCAGCCTTATCCTTGGCATGGGGCTTCCGACCACTGCGAACTATATCGTGGTCTCGAGCCTTATGGCGCCGGTGATTGTCGAATTGGGGGCCCAAAACGGATTGATTGTGCCGCTGATTGCGGTCCATCTGTTCGTGTTCTATTTCGGGATCATGGCCGATGTAACTCCACCAGTGGGGCTTGCATCCTTTGCTGCTGCGGCGATATCGGGTGCAGATCCGATGAAAACCGGCTTTGTTGCATTCTTCTATTCGATGCGAACTGCTGTTTTGCCGTTCCTGTTCCTGTTTAACACCCAACTTCTGATGATTGGTCTGGATCATCCGGTGGATGTGGTGGTTGTCATCATTGTTTCAACAATAGCCATGCTTGTCTTTGCCGCAGCGACGCAGGGGTATTTCTTTGCCCGGTCGAAACTGTGGGAAAGTGCGGCATTGCTGTTGATCGCCTTTACCTTGTTCCGTCCGGGGTTCTGGCTCGACATGATTGAACCGCCATACGAAGACCTTCCGGCGACAACGATTGTCGAAGATGCGGCGAAGATGCCGGAAAACAGCAGCATTCTTCTGGATGTTGAAGGCATCAGTATCGAAGGGGATGAAGTTTCCAAATCGGTCATGTTGCCACTTGGTCCGGCGGGTGCCGGCGAGGATCGCCTTTATAATGCGGGTATTGGTATCCGTAACGAAGATGGTCGCATCTATATCGACGATTTGGTTTTTGCCGGTCCTGCGGAAAAGGCCGGTCTTGATTTCGACTTTGAAATCACGGCGGTGAAAGTCGAAGCCGATCGTCTGCCCAAAGAAGTGTTCTTCATTCCGGCATTCTTGGTGCTGGGGGGGATCATTGTTCTGCAACGCCGTCGCAAGCGCACCGAAGACGCGCTTGGCACGGCCTGACAGGGAGAATGACCATGTATAAGGATATTCTGGTTACAGTAGATCTTGATCATGACTCTTCTTGGAAGAAGGCCGTTCCGGTCGCGATCAAGCAGGCGCAAAGCTTTGGCGCACGTTTGCATGTTCTGACAGTGGTGCCCACTGTTGGCATGTCGATGGTTGGTCAGTTCTTCCCGAAGGGCTACGAAACCAAAGTTCTTGATGCCTATAACGAACGTCTGCATGAATTTGTCTCTGCAAATATTCCTTCAGAGATCAAAGTGCAGCACATCATCGGGCAGGGAACGGTCTATGAGGTGATTTTGAAGATGGCGAAGAAAACCAATTGTGACCTGATCGTTATTGGTGCCCATCGTCCAGAACTCAAAGATTACCTTTTGGGGCCAAATGCGGCCCGGGTTGTGCGCCATGCCGATTGTTCGGTGATGGTTGTTCGTGACTAAGCTTTGCTCACCACATAGGTGTTAGACACGCGAAAAGGGGCGGTGCATATGCATCGCCCCTTTGCTGTTTCCAAGATGCGGTTTGGTTATTTTGCCGCACAAGGGTTGGCAGCGCATGGATTTGCCGCACACGGGTTTGCCGCAGCACACGGATTGGCGGCACATGGGCTACATGGGCTGCAAGGATTTACGATCTTTTTCGCAGCACATGGATTTGCGGCACATGGGTTGGCAGCGCATGGATTGGCAGCACAGGGGCTGCAGGGCGCGCAACTTGCAACTTCGGCCGTTGGTGCCGGAAGCGGGGCCGCCATCGCCATCGGGGTTGCCATCGCCAGACTGGTTCCCATTGCAAGAGCCGGGATCAAAGCTTTGTGGGCGAAACTTTTGGATTTCTTGGTCATTATTGCCTCTCTGAAAGTCCTGAAATGTCAAAGCCGACGTACACTCGGCGGCCGTCGGTAGGGGCACTATGGTTCAATTCACAAGAGGAGCGGCGTCACATAGTTTCACTGTTATGTGACAGGCGCGTGTGGGCATAAGGAGGAGAAACCATATTATGATCGACAAGTTCACGTTGAGTTGCAAAGGGCGAAGGGCAATAAAATCGTCAAACTGATTGAAAGAACGGTCAAATTTACGCATGTTAATGGTTAGAACGACTGTAAGATAAGGTCGCAGGGCCGGTTAAATAAACCGTGAGAACCAAATCCGATCAGGATGGAAATCGCTTATGAAGTTCGGGGACAGTATCGCTTCCATACAGAAAATTTGTGCTGCGGCATGTCTTGTCGCCTTTGCAGGTCTGTCATCAGCAAAGGCCGATGACGCTGTGCCTGAAGTGGTTGAAATCCCCACCGGGTGGTTCTGGCAGGGCTCGGACTCTGTCGAACGCGAATATGCCTATCAAATTGATGAACAGGTCTATGGTCACGATATCAGTCGGCGGAATCGCTGGTACGATATCGAAACCGACAAGTGGCGGGTCCATCTTCTGGGCTATCACATCAGCAAAACGCCTGTGACGAATGACCAATACGCTATGTTCGTCAAGGAAACGGACTATCCAGCCCCCGAAATTAGCCAGGAAGAATGGAACAGGCAGGGGCTTATCTATAACTACGATACGGTCCAGCCATTCCTGTGGTCCAAGGGAAATCCGCCAAAAGGGCGGGGCAATCATCCGGTTGTTCTGGTGTCCTGGCAGGACGCGGTCGCCTATACCGAATGGTTGAGCACGAAAACGGGTAAAGAGTGGCGTCTACCGAGCGAGCTTTTCTGGGAAAAAGCCGTGCGTGGACCCGATGGTGTTTTCTATCCGTGGGGAAATATCTTTGACCCCGAACGGTTAAACAGCGGGGATCGCGGCCCGTTTGATACCATGCCTGTTGGCCAGTTCGAGGCAGGCCCTTATGGGCTTTATGACGGGGTCGGGCAGGTGTTTGAATGGACATCAACCTCAAAGCAAGCGGGTTATCGGCTTGTTAAAGGTGGGTCGTGGGACGATCGTGGCTGTGGTGTCTGTCGCCCTGCCGCACAGCATGGTCGGCCAGAGCATCTTAAGCATATCCTGATTGGCTTTCGCGTGATGTATGTCGATTAAAATTGTTGCAGAAAACACCGCGTTCTGATGGATGATTGTTGCAAACCAGGCCGAAATCACTAACTGTTGATCGGTATTCATTGGCCCGATGGGCCGGGATACGGGTTATTCTGCCTTTGCGGAAATTCTTGAGCGGATCGCAAAGATGCTGGTGCTTATATGACTGAAATTGCAATCGACTGGACTTCCATGCCGACCAGCCAACTTGAAAGAATGTTGGCGGCGGGGCGTGATGTTATGGAATGTCACCGCGTTTTGACAGCAACGGGCGACAACATCGTCGGGGAACTGATCAAGCATTCCGGTTCGTTCTATGAGTGGTCACACTATCCCGAAGGGGATGTCTATGACCGGCAATCACATGCACAATTTTACTATCATGCACATCCTAAGGAAGAACGGCGTGATTGGGATGAACATGGTCATTTCCATACCTTTATGCGCCCGCGCGGTATGCCCGATAAATGTAAACCCAAACAGATTGACGGGGTCGAATACCCTGAAGGCGCAAATGATGCTTTGTCGCATCTGGTTGCATTTTCGATGGATGAGTTTGGCTTTTGCCAGCGTTTGTTTACGACCAACCGCTGGGTCACTGGCGAAGTCTGGTATGACGCCGAAGATGTCCTTTCCATGCTTGAAGGCTTTGTGATTGATCATGCGCAGCCATCCTGGCCGGTAAACCGATGGGTATCGGGCATGATGGTTTTGTATCGTCCGCAAATAGAAGAACTGATCCGCCAACGTGACCGGACTGTCGCGGATTGGCGCGAAAAGCATCCGGATAATGATGTCTATGAGGACCGAAACCTTGAAGTGACCTCGGTCGAAAACATTGCCGTTGTCGAACAGATGCGCGCGATTGGCGAGGAACTTGGACGTCGCCGGAAAGCGGCATAACAAGGTCCGCGCTTTAATGACACGAACATATAAAATGGCCGGAGTATTGTGCATCCGGCCATTTTTATATTTTGAAGCTGAGCGGTGCGTTACTTGGTTTTCAAAAACTCGATAACGTCGGCAATTTGGTCTTCTTTTTTGAGCTTGAAGGCCATTTTGGAGCGCTGTTTAGAACCGGCAATCTCACTGAGTTTTGCGGACGGATCTTTAAGGTAGTCGGTTAGAAATGCTTCGTCGGCGACAAAGCCCTTCTCGCATGCAGCTTGATAGCCGCTACCATATTTATAGCCATCAACAGTGCCGCATTCCCGGCCAACTGAACCGGCCAGACTGGGACCAACCTTGTTTACGCCCGCATCCGTGCTATGGCAGGCGGCACAGCGTTTAAAAAGTTTCTCACCATTGGCGGCGTCTCCGGCAATTGCCGGTGCGGTTGCAAGGATGACCAAAGAGGTGACTGCAAAGGCGAGTTTACGGGTATAGGTCATTTAGGGGCCTCTCTCTTATGATTCTTCCCGTTGATCGGGACTGTCTGCGATCAGGCTATTACGCTATTACGTTGCGGGGTGACCGTTTGGTCAACACGGCAGCTAATTTTTCTGCTTATTGGCAATTCATGACGATCCATACCATATTTGATACATCACGGATTTGAGTTTAGTCAATTTGACGTGAATTGGCCGAAAGAGCCGAAAACGGGATCGTGTGGTGGTGTGTTTTGCGGCAGAAGGTTCGTAAATGATTGTTTGTTAGAGATGGTTTATTGACTATTGGTTGATAGCTTAAACTTCAGGATGGTTGAAAATCAGGAACTTGTGCCCCATTTGGGGAAAATATGATTGTCGATTTAACGCCACAAGTATAGTCTGGGTGTGTGAATTGGCAGCCATTTGATAAGCGTGCCAGGAGATATCTATTGCCACGTATCACCAAAGACGATCTGACCAAGCTGGTTCAGGACCCTTCCGGGCAAAATCGCGCTGAGACAGCCGATAAGATCAGCCGTGAATTTACCACGGAAACGCTTTCGGATAGCGAACGTGTTCTGGCTGAAGATATCTTCCGTCTGATGATCCGCGATGCCGAGGTCCGCGTGCGCAAGGCGCTTGCAAAGAACCTTGCGCAGACGCCGCTGGTTCCGCACGATGTGGCGGCAACTCTTGCCCGCGATGTGGACGAAGTGGCACTTCCGGTTCTTGAATTTTCCGAGGTCCTTAATGACGATGACCTCGTTGATATCATTGGTGACAATACCGACAGTGTCGAAAAGCAGCGTGCCATTGCGTCGCGCGCCCATGTGTCGGAAATTGTGTCGGCCACCCTGGTTGATATCGGCCATGAAGATGTGATGGTTGATCTGATGTCCAACCAAGGGGCAGAGATCAGTGAAATTACGCTTCAGAAAGTCGTTAGTGATTTTGGCGACAATGAACGCATCCAGAAACCGATGATTGAACGCAATCATTTGCCGATCACGATTGCAGAACGGCTGGTGACATTGGTATCGGATCGCATGCGTGCGCAATTGATTTCCCGCGGACATATCCCCGAAGGCATCGTCAATGCCGTCATGACCCAGTCGCAGGAAAGCGCGACCATCGGGCTTCTTGGCGACGGGGTTGAAGATCGCGATGTCGAGTTGCTGGTGGAACATCTTCATACCAATAACCGATTGACCAGTGGTTTGATCCTTCGGGCATTGTGCATGGGCGATGTGTCGTTCTTTGAAGCTGCCTTGGCAAAGCGTGCCGGTGTGTCCTTGATCAATACCCGCATTCTTATTCATGACAGCGGACCGTTTGGTCTTGAGGCGATCTATAATAAGGCGGATTTGCCAGAACATTTCTTCCCCGGTGTGCGTGCAGCGATCGAAGTCGCCCGCGAAACCAGTTTTGACGGCGGGGAAAAAGATAAAGAACGGTATTCACGCCGCATGATCGAGCGGGTTCTGACCCAGTATGGCGATCTTGGTGTCGAATTTGATTCTGATGATGTCGACTATCTGATGGGTCGCATGTTGCAATTGCCCAGTGAACGGGCGTTGCATCCCTAAAATCGATACGTCTGAAAACATTTAAACCGCCCGATCTTTGATCCGGGCGGTTTAAATGTTTTGGGTGGGTGGGCGATGCGTGCAGGTCGATCACAAAAAGGCGCTGTTTTTTTCAAACAGCGCCTTTTTGCAAAATCAGATCGTCCTATTCAAGCAGCGTATTTGGCATCCACAAAGCGATCTCTGGGAAATACATCACCAAGATCAACCCGACGACCTGCAGGAGAACAAAGGGAATGATGCCTTTGTATATCTGCTGGATCGAGATCGATTTTGGCGCGACGCCTTTAAGATAGAATAGGGCAAAGCCAAAGGGCGGAGTTAAGAAGCTTGTTTGCAAGTTAACTGCCACAAGGACTGCGAACCAGGTCAGGATCTGTGCTTCTGATGCCTGAATGCCACCGATATCAAGGTGATGACCAAAATCAAGCTGGGCAATGACCGGTGCAAAGATCGGAAGAACGATCAGGGTGATCTCAACCCAGTCAAAGAAGAAGCCAAGGACAAAGATGATCACCATCAGAAGAAGCAGAACGCCCCATGATCCAAGACCGGCACCTTCGACCAGATCAATGACCAGATCATCACCGCCAAGCGAACGGAAGACATAGGAAAACACCGTTGCACCTGCAAACAGGAAGAACAGCATCGCACCTGTCAGGGCTGAACGTTCGCAAACGTCCTTAAGGACCGGCCATTTCAAGCGACCTTTAACCAGTGCAAGGAATGTTGAACCAACCGCACCAACGCCAGCGGCTTCGGTCGGGGTGGCAAAACCGGCAAAGATCGAACCAAGGACAAGAACAATCAGGAAGACTGGCGGGACGAAGCTACGAAACATCATCTTGACCAGATCCATACCGTGTACGGCTTCGCCTTCTGGAAGGGGCGGGGCCAGTGACGGGTTTATTTGGCAACGAACAAAGATGTAAACTGTGTACAAGCTGGCCAGAAGAAGACCGGGCATAACTGCCGCCAAGAACAGGTTGCCAACCGAAACCGACAGAAGGTCGGACATCAGAACCAGCATGATTGATGGCGGAATCAGGATGCCAAGTGTCCCTGATGCAGCAATTGTCCCGGTTGCAAGGGACGGATCATAGTTACGGCGCAGCATGACCGGAAGGGCCAGAAGCGTCATCATAACGACCGATGCCCCAATGATCCCGGTGGTGGCGGCCATAATCGTTCCCATCAGGGTAACAGACAGGGCCAAACCGCCAGGAACCTTGCGCAGCAGCATGTTCAGACATTCCAGAAGGTCTTCTGCAACGCCACTTTTTTCAAGCATCGTTCCCATGTAAATGAACATCGGAACAGCAACCATCACCATGTTTTCGGAGATGCCGCCCCAGATGCGTGAAACGATATTGAAGAATTCAATGAAAGAGAAAACGTCATAGGCCATGCCAAGGAAGCCAAAGGCGATCCCGATGCCTGAAATGACGAATGCGACTGGAAGCCCCGTAAAGACAAGAAAGCCTAAAGAGGCAAACATGAACAGCGGAAACCAGTCTTCGATATAGAAGTTATCCATTTGGATTTATCCCCGTTCCGCTCAGTCTTCGAGCTTGGCAACGTCGCCAAGGTCTGCGTGGTGAGTGCCGACATAGTACCCGGCACGTTTGCGCAGGTTTGTCGGGCCAAAGACAAAGACGTAGCATTTCAGGAAAATTGAAAGCCCCGCCATGGCGAGAAGGCCAAAGCCAATGGGAATGGTTGATTTGATGATCCAGCGATGGGTCAAGCCGGTTGTCGCGGCAGAAACTTCGTTGTTGTCATAGGACCGAACGACAAAATCAAAACCAAAATAGATCACCAGTGCACAGAACGGTAAAGCACACAGAATGCCGCCGATCATTTCAACGATGGCACGCGTGCGCGGACGTAGCTGATCACGGATGAGTTCAATGCGAACATGGGAATCGCGAACATATGCATATCCAAAGCACAGCATGAACAGGCCGGTATGAAGGTGCCATTCAAGCTCCTGGAGCTTGATCGAACCCTGACCACCAAACTTGCGCTGGATTACGTCATAGATGATGACAAACATCAAAGGAATGGCAAGTAAGGATGCCAGCTTCCCCACGCGCGTAACAACATTGTCAATGCCGTCACTAATTTTTAGTAGCGCTTCCATAGAAGGTCTCCCGGGTCTTTCTTTCGCGGTCAAGGCCGGGGCACTTGGCACCCGGCCTTGCCGAGACTTGTTCTTATCGACCGCCTTGGCAGTCGTTCAGACCTGTTGGATTAGTCGAGATAACCGATGTCTTTCCAGATTTTGTAGTTCGCACGGAACTCCTGGAGACTTGCATAGGCATCCTTGAAAGCAGCATCTTCACTCGAAAGTTCGTCTGCTACCTCTTCCCATGCTCCGCGCATTACGTCGAGCATTTCAGGCGACCATTTTTTGATGTTCACGCCTTTTTCCCGAAGTTCTTTCAGGGCCGCGAACTGGATTGCTTCACCTTCGGCAAAACCATATGCGAGATTGTCATTACAGACAGACTCGATCTGGGCGCGTTGGGTATCGGAAAGGGCATCCCATTTTTCTTTGTTCATCATCAGGTCGAACAGGGTCGACTGCTGATGCCAACCCGGGAAGTAGTAGTATTTGGCAACCTGATGGAAGCCAAGTTTCAGATCAATCGCCGGCATGGAGAATTCGGTTGCATCAATTGTGCCCAGCTCAAGTGCTGGATAGATGTCGCCGCCCGCAAGAAGCTGGGTCGAAACGCCAAGCTTTTCCATAACCTTTGCGCCAAGACCGAAGAAGCGCATTTTCAGGCCTTTAAGGTCTTCAGGCGAGTTGATTTCTTTGGAGAACCAGCCAGAAGCTTCTGGTGCGATCAGGCCACAGAACAACGACTTGATGCCATGGTCAGCATAGAGTTTGTCAAAGATTTCCTGACCGCCGCCGAATTTAACCCAAGCAAGATATTCACCTGCCTGCGGGCCAAACGGAACAGCACCGAACAACTGCAGTGCCGGAACTTTCCCAGCCCAGTAACCCGGGGTGGAGAAAGCGGCATCAATCGAGCCGGTCGAAACAGCATCAAAAACTTCGAGTGCCGGTACAAGTGCACCTGGCTCATAGAATTTGATGTTGATGTTGCCACCGGAAACCTGGTCGATTTTTTCATCGACGCGCTTACCAAGGGTGCCAAGCTGGGTCAGGCTACCTGGATAGGTGGAGCCCATTTTCCAGCGAACACGTTCCTGAGCATCTGCATCAGACGGTGCAGCCGTAAAAGCGGCCGCAGCAAGAACTGCGACACAGGTTGCCGATTTAAGCATTTTAGAAAAAGTCATTCGTCTTCCTCCCTAAGAAGTCCGAAATTGGTAATACCACGTGAGGCCGACTACCGCCTTTTGCTTTTATTATTGGGGCGGTTTTCTCCCCGAACTTTATGTTGCGGGGCGAAGCATAAGCGTATTTCGCAAGTATGGGCAAGTTTGTTTCGCCATCCACGCAAGAAAATATCTTTCGTGTCGGGCGAAAAATAACTTGCATAACTACTCAAAAGTAGGATTTGCGCACGGGAATGCGTATTTTTCCGGGGCTTAATGCCGACATTGTTATTATCCTACAAAGACACGGTAAATTGGCGCGATCACCGAATTTTATGTGGTGGGACCGCGATTCCACATCCGGAATCGTGGGTTCCCCCATCCTTTTGAGAATGTAACGTTTCAGGATGCTAGATCGAGGGATTGAAAATCAGCACGCGGATTTGCAGGTGCAATATAAGACCTACTACTTGATGGGCTCCGTCGTCTCGGCATTTTGTTGCCGAGGGACAGGGTAGGTGCTTGGTAAGGGGCATTCATTATCGTCGAAACGAAAACGGGCGGCCTTTCAGTGAAAGACCGCCCGACTGATGGTCGGAGCGAGAGGATTCGAACCTCCGACCCCTGCCTCCCGAAGACAGTGCTCTACCAGGCTGAGCTACGCTCCGTCAGTGGCGGGAGGTTTAGCTCTTCTTACGGCAGGGATCAAGCATAATTAGGGTGTTTCGCGGGAAAAATTTGTCCGGTTGTGAGCCTGTCGACCGGGCTGTGCGAAGGTTAAAGGGTCATCGCTTGCGGGCTGAGTAATACCAAATAAAGGCACGGGAAAGACACCGCTAAACGGTTACCAGTTTCAAGGGGGTGTCAGCGCTCGTGATATCCAAAAACAGACTTTTAGAAAACGACACCTAGCGCATTCGCGACAAGCCGCTTAACATCAACAAAAGATGAACCAGAGCCCGGTTATCCTGAGCGATCCCAATGATCAGTTGGCCCGAACAGTTCTGAGAATGGATAAGATAGCTCTAATTATGAAGTTTATCGGGAAGTGTTGACTTGAATGGTTACCAATTTTCTGCGTCCGAACAATCTATCCCAAAAAGTGTTGCGTGTGATTTTCTCCATCTATTTGGGGGTGTCGTGTTTGGTCACAAGCCTGCAGTTCCTGACCGAATATGTGAAAACACAAGGCTCAATCGTAAGCGAATTGGAGCAATTAGAACAAACAGTTAACGCTCCTATCGCGACGAGTTTGTGGCAGTACAATCAAAAGCAACTTGATGCGTTGGTGACCGGGCTTCTCAAAATGCCGATCATCGTCGGTGTCGATATTTTTGATAAGAACGGCGAAAGTATTGTTTCTAAAAGGTCCTATGGTGAAAAGTCCGCCCCCTTGTCCCTTTTCGATAAGAAATCAGACCTAAATTGGCTGCTAAATGAGCAGGAAATAACATTAGGGTCGCTCACACTTTATTCATCGTCGGAAGTCGTTTTGGATCGCGTCTTGTTTGGCTTTGCCTTGATCGCGATCACCGCAATCATAAAGCTAACGGTTCTCTTCTGGTTGTTTGTCTGGGCCTTTGACCGTTTTCTTGCAACGCCGTTGAAAAATTTGATGTCGCAAGTCGATGAAGTTCAGCACAGCCAAAATTTCAGCAAGCGGATCAATCTTTCCATTACCGAGAATAATGAAGTCAGCAAACTTCAGGACCATATGAACAATATGCTTTCTGCCATGGAGGCCGGCCATAAGCAGCTATTGGAAGATGAGCAAGCCAAGCGAAACTGGCTTGAAGAAGCGGTTGCAAAGCGCACTGAAGAACTGCAGATTTTGAATGAGAAGCTTAAAGATCTTGCGGCGAACGATTCTTTGACCGGGGCACTGAATCGCGGAAATTTCTTTGAAACAGCGCAGAATTTACTCCGAAATTCGCAAGAGCAAAGATCGCCTGCTTCCTTCATTTTGATGGATCTAGATCACTTTAAAACGGTCAACGATACGCATGGTCATTTTGTCGGTGACAAGGTTCTCATGCATTTTGCCCATACGGTTCAAAGCTTTCTGCGGGAAGAGGACATCCTCGGAAGGCTGGGTGGGGAGGAGTTTGCAATATTTCTTCCCGATACGGGAATTGAGGATGCCGGTCATCTTGCCGATAAATTACGACAGGCCATTACCAAGGCAAGTTTGGATGTTGACGGTAAGACAATTACTTACACCGTCAGTTTCGGGGTTACCGCATCCGAGGCAAAAGACAATTCAATCGACGCATTGTTCAAACGTGCTGATTTGAAGCTTTATGGGGCCAAGGATAAAGGTCGCGACCGCGTTGAAAGGTAAGAAAATGCATCGTCTGTTTGTCTTCCTGATCCTTGCTACGATGATTGGTTTGCCTCGTCCCGGACAGGCAGCAACCTTGAAGGTTTGTTATGATCAATGGGCCCCGATGACGATATTCCCGTCTGATGGGGTGCCTGAACGCGGCGTTGTCATTGATATGGTCAACCAAATATACCTCTCTCACGGTTATGAGCTGGAATATTACGAAGTCCCGCTGGCACGAGGGCTTTCGATGGTTGCGGACGGGCTTTGCGACATGCTGCCGGAATATGTGTTTTCGGGAACGGCGGAAAAAGGCTTCGTCTATGCCTATGAAAAAACATTTTCCTATATAACGGCCTTTGTGGTCCGGCGAGACGATCCTTGGCTTTATAACGGCATTCAATCGCTGCAAGGTCGGCGCATCGCGACAGGACCGGGCTGGGATTACAGCTCAGCCAGTCTGGCCTATCAAGGCTATATTGATGACCCCAGAAATTCGGACTTCATTGAAGTGATCTCTGGTTACGATGATGTGGTGGACCGGATATTTACCATGATCAAAGAAAATCGGGTCGATCAATATGCGGATAACGAGCTGGTCCTGCAGTATGTTTTAAATCAGTTGGACCTGAATGAAGACCTTAAGATCATCCGTCCGGGGTTAGAAACCAAACTGGTTGAACGACCGATCTTCTCGACCAAAATTCCTAATGCAGAAAGACAGAAACTTATAAAAATCTGGAATGAGGGACGGGTCGCACTGAGTGGCGCGGCAGAGAAAGCTTTGCTCGATAAATATGGCGTGACGTTTAAAGACTGACGGTCGTTGATCGTGGTTAACTGATTTATCCGGCCATAAACGAAAAACACCCTGGCATTTCTGCCAAGGTGTTTTTCGTTTGATACTTCTATCAATGATGGTCGGAGCGAGAGGATTCGAACCTCCGACCCCTGCCTCCCGAAGACAGTGCTCTACCAGGCTGAGCTACGCTCCGTCATTCTGCGAAGCCGGGTGATAATGGTTTCCGCTAGAGGACGCAAGATTTTTTTGCGTCAAACACCCGTAACCCCGGCATGCGATATTCAGATGGCTTCTGGATCAGGCTTCTTCCAATCCCATCTCGTCCTTTAATAAGGACGGGAAATACAAAACTCGACAGCTTCGATCATGGCATCCTTGATTGCGCCATCTTCAAAGCGGGTCAGGGTTTCAATCGCCATCTGACCATATTCGCGCGCTCGATCCATCGACGCATCAAGCGCGTCATATTTACGGATCAGTGTTTGCGCCCGGTCAAGGTCGCCATCTTCGAAGTTTTGGTCTTCCATGCAACGGCGCCAAAACGCCTTTTCTTCGTCATCGCCCTTGGCGTAGGAAATGATCACCGGCAGGGTGACTTTGCCATCGCGGAAGTCATCACCCACGGTTTTACCAAGAGTGGCCTGGTGGGCGGAATAATCCAGAACGTCGTCAATAAGCTGGAACGCCGTGCCAAGGTAAATGCCATACAGGCGAAGGGCTTCTTCGTCGTCGGTAGAACGTTTGGCAATGACCGCGCCGATCTGCGATGCCGCGCCAAACAGGGCAGCCGTTTTCGCAGTGATCACTTCAAGATAGGATTCTTCGGATGTGCCCATGTCATTGGCGGTCGAAAGTTGCAAAACTTCGCCTTCGGCAATAACGGCAGATGCCTGTGCCAGAATATCCAATACCCGCAGGGATCCGGTTTTGACCATGACAACAAAGGCACGGGCAAACAGGAAATCACCGACCAGAACGCTGGCTTCGTTACCAAACAGGGCATTGGCCGAAGCCTGCCCGCGGCGTAGCTGGCTTTCATCAACCACGTCGTCATGAAGAAGCGTTGCGGTATGAATAAATTCAACGCACGCTGCCAGATCAACAGCATCCGGGCCATCGCCATAGCCGCACAGCCGTGCCGACGCGAGGGTCAGCATCGGACGCATGCGTTTGCCGCCTGCTGCGACAAGATGGGTTGCCAATTGCGGGATCAGAGCGACTTCGCTGTGCATATTGTCGATGATTACCTGATTGACGCGCTTCATATCGCTGTCGACAAGGGTAACCAGAGAATCTAGGCTCGGCTGAGTCTTAGGCTGCGGTGCGGTATTGGTCACGCTGTATTCCGACTTTTTCAATGGCATCTTCGCTGCCTGAATTCGACGAAGATTGCAAATAACACCAGGCGGCCTCAACATAGATAGGCCAAGGCATTGTGGTCAAGTGGACAAATGTCATCATGCCATGCATGAAAATCCTGCCAAAATGCAGTCTAGTCAGCAGGTTTTTAAAAACCATGACGGTAAGCTACTACATTATAGTGCATATATCGGGTCTGGATCACTCTTGCCGGACATATCAAAGGCCAAAGATCACAAAAGTTTTAGGGAAAACGCCATATGATTGAACTCTTTCGCAGCAACGATCCGATCGAACTGAGCTGGGCACAATCGGTTTTGGCCGATGAAGGCATTCTAAGCCACATCTTTGATTACCATGCCAGCATCATCGAAGGATCGATTGGCGCATTACCCCGGCGTTTGATGGTGGGGGGTGAAGAAGAAAGTCGGGCGAAATACGTTCTCGATATTGCCAGACGCGATCTGGATGCGCATAACGCTGCCAAAGATACATCTGATGTGCTGACGCCCGAATAACGCACAGGTCAGCGAAAGAAAGCAAGACCAAGGACGATGAATGGCAAGTGAGATTGCAGCGATTGAAGTGCCCGACTTTCCCGAAGACCGGATCAGTCATGATTTCCTACTGGGTGGTTCGGTAACGCTAAAGCAACCGGTTGATGGCTATCACACGGCCATTGATGCCGTCTTGCTTGCAGCGTCCGTTTCGATCAATTCACACCGCGATGAAAAGATTTTGGATGTTGGTGCCGCTGTTGGATCAGTCGGCTTGTGCGTGGCCAAACGTCTGGAAAATGCCAAGGTTACGGGTGTCGAGCTGCAAGATGATCTTTACGCCCTGTTTTGCCGAAACGTGATGGAAAACGGTTTTGCCGGGCGGGTCACCCCCATCCACGGCGATATCAACAACAGTTCGAAATTGCCACTGGCGGCACACAGCTTTGATCAGGTCATATCAAACCCGCCCTATTATCCAAGCGGCACACGCCCGGTCAATGAAAGCCGGGCACAGGCGCATCAGGAAGGCAGTACGGGGCTCAAAGACTGGATTGGCTTTTGCCTGAAGGTGCTGCGCCATAAAGGGCGGATTACGTTGGTACACCGGGCCGATCATCTGGACCGGATTATTGCCCTTTTGCATGGCCGGGCGGGGGATGTGACTGTTTATCCGATCTGGAGCAAGCAGGATTCAGAAACCCCGTTGCGGGTGATTGTCTCGGCAAGAAAAGGAGTGGCATCACCGCTTAAGATGCGGCGCGGGATTGTTTTAAATGATGCCAACGGGGTCTATTTGCCGCATATCGATGAACTTTTGCGCAATCCATTGCCATTGCCCGGTTTCTAAATGCGTCCAAGTTGAATATAAGTGCGCCTTGGCTGTGGCGAGGGCTGCAAAAATAAACGTGCTTTGGGATCGAACATGCTGAGTTTTTCGAAAATCATCTTTACCGCATTGGTTGTCATTGTCGTATGGCAGGGCTTCAAGCTGTTTAACCGCGCCAAGCAGGTCCCAAAAAATGACCAGCCAAAACAAACCCGCGGTGAGAAAAAAAGCAAAACCGGTTCAGCCCCCCAGGAAATGGAAAAATGCCCCAATTGCGGCGTTTACCATGCCGAAGGCTTCGCGCATCGCTGCGATGGGTAATCACCCCTGTGATTTAGGGTCAGGACCTATTAATTTGATTGGAATGGCAGGCGTTATATTTGTGAAATACAAGGATAAAGCCTGCAGCGCGGGGTAATCCCCCGGGCAAAGGGTTTAACGCAGGAGTTTGCAAATATAACGCCTGTCCTACGGATCACCCGGATTTGTACGGGCTACTTTGTCGCAAAACCTTGAAAGATGCATATCTTCCTGCGGTCTTGCTTCGCGTATCCGCACAAATCCGGGTGACCATTCAAACCAAATTAATAGGTCCTGACCCTAGCATTAATCTGATCGAATACCGTTTACTCACGCGGTGTTCGACTTTGGATCAAGGTTTGCTGATTTTGCTTGGAATTCCGGCATCAATCACCGATGAGTATTGCTGCAATGCGATATGATACGGTTGACGGGGATACAAGGGTTGCAAATTCAACGCGTCTCAGGGCTTTTGCCTTCTTGACCGCGAGGGGGCAGGGCGGTAGCTTGCCGCTCCAGAGCATGGTGCGTTAAATCTGCTTCACTTTGTTTGTTTCTGGCGTGTCGTCTGGCAAGGCACAGCGCGCAGGACGATGCGGGGCATCGTTCAAGCGGTGTAACGTTGCGAGACGCCGCCAAAAACAAACCCTGCGGGCCGGGACATCCTTCCGCCCCGCAGCGTCAATGTCCTTGACCGTAGCGCCGCTACGCTTTACGGACATTTCCTTGCCGGGCAAAAGGATGTCTCCGGCAAAGTGGATCAGATTTAACGCTCCATGCTCTAGTTCATAGACAACAGTAATAGAGAGTTCGCGCCATGGCGCTCGACGGGTCGCAACGTCCCCCTTCATTCCAGGAAATCATTCTTCGACTGCAAAGCTATTGGGCCGATCAGGGTTGTGTAATCCTGCAGCCTTATGACTTGGAAGTCGGTGCCGGTACGTTCCATACAGCGACAACCTTGCGGGCACTCGGCCCGGAAAGCTGGAATGCAGCCTATGTTCAGCCTTCTCGTCGTCCGACCGATGGTCGTTATGGTGAAAACCCGAACCGCTTGCAGCACTATTACCAGTTTCAGGTTCTGCTGAAACCGTCGCCAAGCAACTCTCAGGAGCTGTATCTTGGGTCGTTACGTCATTTGGGCATTGATCCGCTGGCCCATGACATCCGCTTTGTCGAGGATGACTGGGAAAGCCCGACCCTTGGTGCATGGGGCCTTGGCTGGGAAGTGTGGCTTGATGGCATGGAAGTCACCCAGTTTACTTATTTCCAGCAGGTTGGTGGCTTTGAATGTAACCCGGTTCCGGTCGAGCTGACCTATGGTCTGGAACGATTGGCGATGTATATTCAGGGTGTCGAAAACGTCTATGACCTTGATTATAATGGTCAGGGTGTAAGTTATGGCGATGTGTTCCTGCAAAACGAAGTGGAACAGTCGACCTATAACTTTGAAGTCGCGAACACAGATATGCTGTTCTCGCACTTTAAAGATGCGCAGGCAGAATGTGCGGTCAATATTGAACGCGGTTTGGCCCTTCCGGCATATGAGCAGGCCATGAAAGCCAGCCATATCTTTAACCTTCTTGATGCGCGCGGCGTGATTTCTGTCACTGAACGTGCGGCCTATATCGGTCGTGTTCGTGACATGTCGAAATCCTGCTGCGAGGCGTGGCTGCGGTCGCGTGGCCATCTGAAAGAGGAGGCATAAGTCATGGCCGAATTGCTGCTTGAACTGTTTTCCGAAGAAATCCCGGCCCGTATGCAGGCCCGTGCATCTGCTGATCTGTCCAAACTGATCACGGATGGTCTTAAGGCCGCTGACCTTGCGTTTGACAAGGTCGAAGCATTGGTGACCCCGCGTCGCCTGACCCTGATTATTGATGGCCTGCCTGAAAAGCAGCCGGACCTGCGCGAAGAACGCCGCGGTCCGCGCGCCGATGCACCTGAAAAGGCAATCAACGGCTTTTTGACCGGCAATGGCGTCACCCTTGATCAGTGCGAAAAGCGCGAAATGCCAAAAGGCACCTTCCTGTTTGCGATTGTCGAACAAAAAGGCCGTGCGGCATCAGAAGTCATCAAGGAAATCGTCGAAGACGCGATGGCCAAATTGCCGTGGCCGAAATCAATGCGTTGGGGAACCGAAAAAGTCCGCTGGGTGCGTCAGCTTGACCGCATTCTGTGCCTGTTTGATGGCACGGTGATTCCGGTTTCCTATGGTCCGGTCACCGCCGGAAACACCACCAGCGGTCATCGTTTCCTGGCACCTGCTGAATTCAGTGTCGCCAATGGTGCCCAATACAAGGAAAAACTGCGCGCTGCCAAGGTCATGATTGATCGGGAAGAGCGCAAGCAGGTTATCCTTGATGGGGCAAAAAAGCTGGCTGCGGCCGAAGGGTTCGAACTTCTTGAAGATAACGGCCTTCTTGAAGAAGTTTGTGGTCTGGTTGAATGGCCTGTGCCGGTTATGGGCAAGGTCGATGACCTGTTCATGGACATCCCGCGCGAAGTTCTTGAAACCTCGATGCGTGAACATCAGAAATATTTTGTGGTTGAAGACAAAAGCGGCAAGCTTGCTGCGCGCTTCATCACAATTTCGAACATGGAAACGGCGGATAATAACGCCAAAATCATCGCCGGGAACGAACGCGTTTTGCGCGCACGCCTGCATGATGCCAAGTTCTTCTGGGATCAGGATCGGAAAGTGACGCTGCAATCGCGTTTGCCTAAACTTGATACGATTGTCTTCCATGCCAAGCTGGGATCGCTTGCAGAGCGTGTGCTGCGCCTTCGCGGTCTTGCACGTGAATTATCAGCAGATATCCCGAATTGTGATGTCAAACTGGCCGATCGCGCTGCAGAAATCGGCAAAGCCGATCTGGTGTCGCAGATGGTGTTTGAATTCACCGAACTTCAGGGGCTGATGGGGAAATATTACGCCGAAAATGATGGCGAAGTCCCGGAAGTCGCCAATGCCATTGCCGAGCATTATGCACCGGCTGGTCCGTCGGATATGTGCCCGACGGCACCTGTGTCGGTTGCAGTCGCCTTGGCAGAGAAGCTTGATACCCTTGCCGGGTTCTTTACCATCGATGAAAAGCCAACCGGGTCAAAAGACCCGTTTGCGCTGCGTCGTGCGGCTTTGGGGGTCATCCGTCTGGTTTTGGAAAATGGTTTGCGGGTAAAGCTTCGGCGCATCTTCGCATTTGCCGTTTCCCAATACCCGGCAACCATTCGTCGTGACGAGGCAGTCGAAGACCTTCTGGCCTTCTTTGCCGACCGTCTGAAAGTCCATCTGCGTGAACAGGGTGTGCGCCATGATCTGGTGTCGGCTGTGTTTGCATTGGATGGCGAAGACGATCTTGTCCGCCTGCTGGCCCGTGTTGATGCGCTTTCCGATTTTGTTTCGGGCGAAAGCGGCGTCAACCTTATGGCTGGCTACAAGCGTGCATCGAACATCCTGCGCATCGAAGAGAAGAAGGACGACACGTCCTTTGACGCGGACGTTTCCGCGGATCTTCTGAGTGAGGATGAAGAACGCAAGCTGTATGAGGCGCTCATTGATGTCCGGCATAAGGCCTTGCCACTTTTACGGGGTGAGGATTATGCCGCGGCGATGACCGAATTTGCGCGGTTGCGTGAACCGGTTGATGCATTCTTTGAAAAGGTCACGGTGAATAGTGACAAGGCAGACGAACGTGCCAACCGGCTTAAGCTGCTGGCGCAAATTCGCACTGCTTTGCATGACATTGCGGACTTTTCAAAGATCGAGTCATAAAATAGGTCAAGGTTGCGGGGCTTTCCCCATCCGGGGAGGCCCATAAGGGCCTTGACCAGATGAGGAAAAGGCAAGATGACCAAATGGGTGTACGGTTTCGGTGGCGGTAGCGCCGAAGGCCGTTCGGATATGCGCGAACTTTTGGGCGGCAAGGGTGCGAACCTTGCCGAGATGAGCAATCTCGGACTTCCCGTTCCGCCCGGATTTACCCTTACAACCGAAGTCTGCACGGCGTTTTATGACAACGACCGTGCTTACCCGGATGGTCTGAACTCCGAAGTCGAAAAGGCGCTGGCAGCTGTTGAAAAGCTGGTCGGGCGCAAATTTGGCGATGCCAAAGATCCGCTTTTGGTGTCTGTTCGTTCCGGTGCGCGGGCATCCATGCCCGGCATGATGGACACGGTTCTTAATCTTGGCCTGAATGACGAAACAGTCGAAGCCTTGGCAACCGTTTCAGGTGATCGCCGGTTTGCCTATGACAGCTACCGCCGTTTCATTCAGATGTATGGCGATGTGGTGCTTGGGGTTGAGCATTATCATTTCGAAGAAATCCTTGAGATTCACAAGGAAGACAAGGGCTATTCCCTTGATACCGAAATGGATGCCGATGACTGGGCGCAAATCGTTCAGGGCTTTAAGAAAAAAGTCCAAAGCGAACTTGATGCACCTTTCCCGCAAGATCCGCGTGAACAGCTTTGGGGTGCGATCGGTGCCGTATTTGGCAGCTGGATGAATGCACGTGCCAATACCTACCGTCGTTTGCACAGCATCCCGGCAAGCTGGGGTACGGCTGTAAACGTGCAGGCGATGGTCTTTGGCAATATGGGCGATGACTGTGCGACGGGTGTCTGTTTCTCGCGCAATCCATCAACCGGCGAAGATCGTTTTTACGGCGAATATCTGATCAACGCACAGGGCGAAGACGTTGTTGCGGGCATCCGCACACCGGCACCGCTGACCAAAATCGAACGTGAAGAATCCGGATCAGACCTGACCTCGATGGAAGAAGCTTTGCCAAAAGTCTTTGGCGAGCTTTGTGAAATCCGCGATCGGCTTGAATCCCATTACCGCGATATGCAGGACATGGAATTCACCGTTGAATCGGGCAAGCTTTATATGCTTCAGACCCGTGCGGGCAAACGGACCGCCAAGGCCGCCTTGCGCATTGCTGTTGAGATGTGCCGCGATGGCGTGATTTCACAGGAAGATGCCCTGCGCCGTGTTGATCCGGCACAGCTTGATCAATTGCTGCACCCGACCCTTGATCCCGATGCCGCCCGCAAGGTTGTTGGTATGGGACTTCCGGCATCCCCCGGTGCGGCATCCGGCCAGATCGTGTTTTCAGCCGAATCAGCGGAAGAATGGGCCAGTAATAAAGGCCGCAAAGTCATTCTGGTGCGTATTGAAACCAGCCCCGAAGATATTGCCGGCATGCATGCGGCTGAAGGTATCCTGACGTCACGCGGTGGCATGACCAGTCATGCGGCGGTGGTAGCCCGCGGTATGGGAACGCCATGCGTTTGCGGTGCCGGTCAGGTCAAGATCGATTACGCCAACAAAACCATGATTTCCGGTGGTGTGACCTTAAAAGAAGGCGACGTCATCACCCTTGATGGCAGCACCGGTGAAGTCATGCTGGGCGAAGTCGCGACCCTTAAGCCTGATCTGTCAGGTGATTTTTCGCAGTTGATGGAATGGGCCGATGCTGTGCGTCGCCTTAAAGTCCGGACCAATGCGGAAACCCCGGATGATGCGGCAACCGCACGCGGCTTTGGCGCAGAAGGCATTGGTCTTTGCCGGACCGAACATATGTTCTTTGATCCGGCACGGATCATCTCCATGCGCGAAATGATTCTGGCCGAGACCGAGCAGGGTCGTCGGACGGCCCTTGATAAACTTCTGCCCTATCAGCGTCAGGACTTTATTGACCTGTTCCGCATCATGAAGGGGCTTCCGGTTACCATCCGTCTTCTGGATCCGCCGTTGCATGAATTCCTGCCACACGGTGATGCCGAAATTGCCGAAGTCGCCAAGGCTGCCGGTGTGTCCGAGGTGATTGTCAAACGTCGCCTGCTTGACCTTGCCGAAGCCAACCCGATGCTGGGGCATCGTGGATGTCGTCTTGGCATCAGCTATCCTGAAATCTATGAAATGCAGGCGCGTGCGATCTTTGAAGCCGGGATTGAAGTTTCAAAGGATGGCGGTGATCCGGTCATTCCGGAAATCATGATCCCGTTGATTGTCGGCAAGAAGGAACTTGAAATCCTGAAAGCTGCGATCATTAAGGTTGCTTCGGATGTTGAGGCCGAAAAGTCAGCCAAACTGAGTTTCCTTGTTGGCACCATGATCGAATTGCCACGTGCTGCATTGCGGGCAGGGGACATTGCCGAAGAAGCCGAATTCTTCAGCTTTGGCACCAACGATTTGACCCAGACGACTTTTGGTTTGTCACGCGATGATGCGTCGCGCTTCCTTGATACATATATCTCCAAGGATATTTTTGCAGGCGATCCGTTCGTGTCGCTTGATCAGGAAGGGGTTGGCGAGCTGGTTAGTATTGCTGCCGAACGTGGCCGTGCAACGCGCAGTGATATCAAACTTGGTATCTGTGGGGAGCATGGCGGTGATCCGGCATCCATCGCGTTCTGCGAGGCGCAAGGGTTGGATTATGTGTCCTGTTCGCCGTACCGCGTGCCGATTGCCCGTCTGGCAGCGGCTCAGGCGGCTTTGAACCGTAAGCAGCTTTGAGCCACGAATAAATCAGCCCTGAGCCAAGAATAGGTCCGGCACAACACCCGTTGCCACGCGCAACGTTGCATTGATCTAAAAATTATCAGACGGCGGCAGGGGAACTTGCCGTCGTTATTTTTTGACGTTTTGCGATGATGGGTCGGCGCGGTGGGCAAGATGTTTCATGATCAACATGCCGCCGACAGAAAGACCGAGCAGGAGTAAAATGATCCCGCCAATTTTGAATATCTTTTCGTAAAGAACGGCTGTGTGGAACTCTTCTTCCTGCAAGTCGGTCAGATGGGTCAAGACTGCATGAAGATGTGCCCGGTAGCTTTCATCGGGCTTCAATGTGCTTTCATAGCGCACCGCACGAAGGAGCATGTTCAGGCGCTCCACCGCGTCGAAATAGTTTTCTTCTGTCATGCGGGCTTGCGCGATGGTTGGGTTAAGGGCGGCGGTTTCATTCGGGCCGAGAAAATGACCCGGATAATTTTTTAAATCCGACCATTCATTTTCAAGGCAATCACGGACATTGGTTACAATCGCGCCGCAGGGAACAATTTTCCCGGAATAGAATCGCAACAATGTGCCCAAGGCCATTTGTTTGACCTGATTGCCTTTGCGATTATAGGCCTGCGTGATTGTCGCAAGTTCCTTGTTGGCATCTGCAATCGACATGTCTGCAACTGGCGTGTCGCTTAAGCCGGTTGGCCTTTGTTGGGCGGATGCATTGTTTGATAATGAGCCCGCCAATAGGGCAACAACCATTACGACCAGATAGGGTGCGGCATTGCGCAGTTTCATTGCAGGTTCCTGTTCTCTTCTTTCCATAACATAGGGGCTAACTACCCTTTCGAACAGGTGTCAATGTGAAACGAGCCCCAAATCGGGACTCGTTTCATGATGCGATTCTTCGTGGAATGTAAATTTGGGAACGCTGCCCTTAAGCTGCGGTCGCAGGTAAACTGACCCAGTCGGGTACGACAACGGTGATTTTGGCATCGCCCGCCCGTAAATCGGCATCGTCACTGATGCGTTCCAACCGGATAAGGGCAAGGCCATGATCACCGTGAATGGATCGAATGATACCCGCTTCCTTGTCGCCATTCATGATGGCGGTTCCGGCTTCCGGTGCGCTGCCATCGATTTTGATCGGCAACAGGCGTTTGCGGACAAGACCGCGATATTTGGTGCGCGCGGTCAGTTCCTGTCCCATATAGCACCCCTTCTTGAAATCAACGCCGCCCAGTTCTTCAAAGCCGTTTTCAAGCAGGATGGATTTTTCAATTTCAAGTTCTTCGCTGCCGTTTGGCAGGCCAAGTGAAACGCGCAGCTGATGATAGGCTTCAACGTCGCTTTCGCTCGCCCCGATCGCGGCCATTTCAGCCAAGCTGTTTTTAGGCAGTAAAACACGCGCCCCGATGGCCGATAAACGTGGATCAACCGCCTTGATGCCTTCGGCAAGATGTCCGGTTGTGCCCGGTGCTACGTCAAGCGACAGTGTGCTCAGTGCATCCTCGCCAAAGACGGCAATGACATCATAACTTTCGGTCACATCGGTAAGTTCGACTTTGGCACGGAGCTTGTACATCCGAAGTTTTTTGAAAAGTTCAGCAGCCCGTTCGCCATTTTCGCCGCGTTCGCATTCGATCAGAAGACTGTCTTCATCCTGTTGGTAGACAAAGAAATCAAACAGGAATTTTCCCTGTGGGGTCAGAAGCGCACCATAGCCGGATTTATCGGCGGTGATGGTTTCGATGTTGTTTGATACCAACCCTTGCAAAAAGCTGACGCGGTCCGGTCCGCTCACACGGATCACCGCACGGTCGGGCAGCAGGGTGTAAAAAGTCTTACTCATAATTTTGTGGGCCCCGGTCTGTCGGATTCATTTGAGCGGAATGTGGGGCAAATGCATAAATTTCGCAAGGGGTCTCTCAAGGTCCAAAGTCCAATCTATATGTAAGAAAACCCTTCATAAAACGCCTGCGAACAGATAGAACCAAACTTATGAAAATCTTGATGCTTGATCATTCTATCGGCTTCGATCCCAAGGATCGCGAAGCCCGCCCGCTGGGAACCTGCCAACGCGCATTCATTTCGTTGGCTGAGTCCCTTGTTGCCCGTGGTCACAAGGTTGAAGCTCGCCGTAATGGTGGCATCGACAAGGACATGCACGGTGTAGCATGGCGACAGCTTGATGCTGAATTGCCGCCATTTGGTGGCGATGCGGCCAATACCGTGATTGTCTGGCGCGACCCGGAATTGTTGAAACATCCATCGATGCCCGATGGCGCAACGACAATTCTATGGTTCGATGGGGATCCTGAACGTCTGAATGCCGATGATGTACGTCTTGTCCTTCAGGAAAAGAAAGTACAGGTCGTCTTCACCGATGATGGTCAGGCCAAGGGATTTGACGCCGATCTGGTTAAAAAGCCGATTGTGGTCAAGCCGGGGGCAACAGGATCCTTTACCATGGCTTCCAACATGCATTGGGCATTTGAATCGCGTGATGAAGTTGCGGTAACAGTTGCCAATACCGCGACCGGAATTGCCCAGATTGTCCGTATTTGGGAAGCGTACGTCGCGCCAAAGGCACCCAATGCCAAGCTTGAAGTTTATGCCCATGACCTGTTCATGGCACTTGCCGGTGAAAATGATCAGGTGTCTGACGATATTGTTGATCTGGTGCGTTCGGCCATCGACAAGGGTGTGCGGGTTCTTCATCCGATGCCAGAAGCTGATATGGCCGAAACGGTCGCCAATGCGCGTGCCTTCCTGCATCACGGCAAATACGGAACGGACCATGTCGGGCAATGGATTGTTGATGCCCTTGGCGCGGCAACACCGGTTGTGTCCTATGGCGGGATCGCCAAGAACCGCGTTGAAGATGGCAAGACAGGCTATATCGTTCCTGACGAGGCCGCATTTGGCAATATCACCAGTCAGCTTTTGACCGACCGGGCTTTCTTTGCCACGCAGTCCGAAGCCGCACGCAATGATCGTCGCGAATGGATCCACGTTGCTGGTGAACTGGAGAAACTTTAAACCGTGCGCCTTTTGTTCATCACGTCAAACCGGTTGGGGGATGCCGTCCTGTCGACATCGGTTCTGCGCCATTATGTCGAGACCTATCCGGGGATACGCGTAACGGTGGCATGTGGACCGGTAGCTGCACCAATCTTTCAAGCCGTGCCGAACCTTGAACGCATCATAGAGATGCCCAAACAAAAGCGTGGCGGGCATTGGTGGAAGCTTTGGAAGTCGGTGGTCTTTAACTGGTGGGACATCATCGTCGACCTGCGCGGAAGTGCGACGGCCTATGTGTTGCCGGGGTGGAAGCGTGTTGTTCTGTCGGGGAATGATGACAGTGTTCATCGGGTCGATCAGCTTGGACAGGTAATAGGTGTCACGCCGCCACCATACCCAAAGGTCTGGATCAATAAGAAAAATCGGGAACGGGCCGATCTGATTTTGCCTGCGAGAGACAAGCAGCTTTTGATCGTCGGGCCCACTTCAAACTGGGTTGGAAAAACCTGGCATCCTGAACGGTTTGTCGAGACGATTTCCCAACTGACAGAAAAGGGCGCAGTTTTTGACGATGCACATGTTTTGCTAGTTGGGGCGCCTAATGAGCGTGAGATGGCCGAAAACATACTACAGTCACTTCCAGAAGACCGCAGATCAGAAATATTTGGAAGCGAGAGCCTTTTAACGGTTATGGCCTGCCTTGAGCGGGCTGACCTTTATCTTGGTAATGACTCAGGACTGATGCATATGGCAGCTGCATCAGGATGCCCAACGCTTGGGCTGTTTGGGCCATCACGCGACGAGCATTATCGACCATATTCGCGGTGGGGGCGGGCTGTTCGAACTGACTGGTCTTTTGACAAGATCATGGAAAACCGTGAGAGCCGTTTTTCTAAAGAAAACCTGATGGAAACCTTACCTGTTGTCAAAGTCGTCGAAGCTGCGACAGAGCTGGTTACCAGTTACCGCCTGCAGGAAAAAAATCATGACTGAACCCATGCCACGTATCTCCGTTGTTCTTTGCGCCCATAACGAGGAAGCGCGTTTGGCGGCGTGCCTTGAAAAGGTAAGTTTCGCAGATGAAATCGTCGTCGTTTGTGATAAGTGCACAGATCGTACTGAAGAGATCGCAAAAGAATTTGGCGCAAAAACGGTTGTCGGCAGTTGGGATATAGAAGGCCATCGTCGCAATAAAGGGATTGAAGAAGCAACCGGTGAATGGATATTTGAACTGGATGCGGATGAGCACATTAATGAGGCGCTTGCAGCCTCTATCCGAGAAGCTGTAAATAGTGGCACCTATGACAGATATTTGATCCCTGTGGATAACTATGTCGGTGAACGGCTGGTGCGTTATGGATGGGGTGCTTCGTTCGGGACGTCCGCTGTTTGGCGACTGTTTCGTAAAGGTTGCAAAGTATGGGGCCCACAGCGCGTTCACCCAGCAGTTAAGATGACGGGACGTCAGGGGCCCAAGCTTGATGGTGCCTTGGTACATTTCGTTGACCGGAACATCTCTGACATGATCCGCAGGCTGGACAGCTATTCCAGCGCACGCGCGGCCGATTTACGCGAAAGCGGAAAGATCGGCACGTTTGCACATAACTTTCGCCGTATCTTTTCTCGCTTTTGGCGCTGCTTTGTCTCACGCAAAGGATACAAAGAAGGGGGGATGGGCTTTTTGATTGCTTTGTTAGCCGCTTTGTTCCCGATGCTTTCCTATTTGAAAGCGCGTTACGATGATGAGTGACGCTGTCCGAACGGGAAATGATCGATGACCATGTTGCTGCAAACCATGGCCGGAAGTCCGTTTGGCGGTGCTGAGGAGTTCTTTGTGCGTCTGGCTTGCGGGTTTCAGCGTGCTGGAATGGATCAGCATTGCGTTGTTCGCCCGAATGAAGGTCGAAATCCTGTTCTTGCGGCAAATGGTGTGTCGTTTGATGAGTTACCCTTTGGGGGACGTCTTGATCTTCGAACCCCGTGGGGATTGCGTCAGCAGATCAAAAAGCACAAACCACGCATTGTTCTAAGCTGGATGAACCGGGCCAGCCGTATGACCCCGTCGGGTGATTTCACCAAAGTTGCCCGGCTGGGTGGGTATTACAAACTTAAAAACTTTCGTGATTGCGACCATTTGATCGGCAATACACGTGATATTTGCGATTATCTGGTGCGCGAAGGTTGGGCTGCCGATAAGACGCATTACTTGCCGAACTTTGTTGATGCCAATCGCGGAAGCCCGATTGATCGATCAGAATTCAATACCCCCAACGATGCGCCCTTGATCCTTGGTCTTGGCCGGTTGCATGAAAATAAGGGGTTTGACACCCTGATCCGTGCATTGGTTGATGTGCCTGGTGCATATCTTTGGATCGCCGGTGCCGGGGGTTTGAAAGACGATCTTTTGAAATTGTCGGGTGAATGCGGGGTTGCGGACCGGGTCCGGTTGCTTGGTTGGCGTCGTGACGTTGCCGATCTGTTTGCGACCTGCGATGTGTTTTGTGCTTCTTCGCGCCATGAGCCACTGGGCAATATGGTGATCGAGGCTTGGGCGCAGGGAAAACCTGTTGTGGCACAGGCAAGCCAAGGACCGGTTCAATTGATTGAGCAAGGTGAAAACGGATTGTTATCAGCACTGGAAGATGTTTCTGCGCTGGCATCTGATTTGCGGACAGTTCTTGACGACAAAGCGCTTTCAGACACATTGTCGGCAAACGGGCATACAACGTTCGAGGCGAATTTTACCGAGAACGTTGTGGTTGCCAAATACAAGGCTTTCTTTGACGAGGTTGCGCGTTAATGTGCGGAATTGCCGGTTACATCGCCAAGGACAAGCAAACCCTTGATCCCGAAATTCTGGATCGTCTGCGCGATGCGCTTGGTCATCGGGGCCCGGACGGGGATGGGCGTTATGTCAAAGGTCCGGTTGGTTTCATTCAGACCCGGCTGGCGATTATTGATCTCGATACAGGGGATCAGCCACTTTACCATGAAAACGGCAGTGCCCTGATCGCCAATGGCGAAATCTATAATTATATCGAACTGCGCAACAGTCTGTGCGAAGCCAGTTTTAAAACCATGTCAGACAGCGAAACCGCATTAAGGCTGTATGCGCGGAGCAATATTGACGGGTTTGATCAGCTGCGCGGCATGTATGCCTTTGCCATTCATGACGTGATTGAAAATCAGGTTGTGCTGTGCCGTGATCCGTTCGGGATCAAGCAGCTTTATTATGTCGAAACCCCGGAATTCTTTGCCTTTGCATCCGAAGCACAGGCGTTGGTGGCCGCCGGCCTTGTTGGCCGTGAAGTCCGCGACGACGCCCGTTCCGAACTGCTGCAGGTTCAATTCACAACCGGCAGCGACATGATTTTTGATGGTATCAAGCGGTTGCTTCCGGGCGAGACCATTGTTTTGAAAAACGGACGGATCATTGATCGCCGTCGTCGTCAGGTCTTGAGCGATGCCGGTGTTGTTGGCAACAACCTTGAAAGCGCGTTGGCGGACTGGGATCGTGTGTTTGAAGAATCTGTGCGTCTTCATCAGCGATCTGATGTTGATTATGCCATGTTTCTTTCAGGTGGGGTCGATAGTGCATCCCTTCTGGGCATGATGGATCGGTTGAACGAACGTCCGGTGACCGCTTATACCGCTGCGTTTGAAGCATCAAGTGTGCATGACGAACGCGAGATTGCCCGCGAAGTGGCCAAGGCGTGTAACGCAAATCACGTTGAAATCATGTTTTCCGAACGTGATTTCTGGACCTTGTTGCCCGAAGTTGCGGCAAAGATGGATGACCCGGTTGCCGATTACGCCATCCTTCCGACCTATAAATTGGCCGCCGAAGCGGCACGTGATTTTAAAGTCGTTTTGTGCGGCGAAGGTGGGGATGAGCTATTTGGTGGATACGGGCGTTATCGGTCCGTGATGCGGCCATTGTTGCTTGGCGGGCGTGTCATGCGATCCAAAGGAACATTTGATAAGATTGACGTCCTGCGCCCCAATATCCTTGAAGGATGGCGTGACGGGATTGCGGCATCGGAAAGCCGTGAAAATCGCGGAAAACGGTCCCGCCTTGCAGTTGCCCAGGCGGTAGATTGTTCGGACTGGCTTCCCAATGATCTTCTGATCAAGCTTGACCGGATGTTGATGGCTCACGGGCTTGAGGGGCGAACACCGTTCCTTGATCCGAAAGTCGCAGAATTTGCCTATCAGTTGCCCGATCGTCTTAAAGTTCGCAAAGGTGTTGGCAAGTTCTTGCTGCGCAGTTGGTTGGAACGCTGTCTTCCGATGGCGCAACCATTTGCCAAAAAACGTGGCTTTACGGTTCCTGTCGGTGAATGGATTGCCGGGCAGGGTAAGCGCCTTGGCCCGTTGGTTGCCAATCAGGCAGGTATTCTTGAAATAGCCGAACCCGCACAAGTTGAAAAACTGTTTAATACGGTCGGTAAAAGAGAAGGGGCGGCATGCTGGCATCTGCTGTTTTATGCGCTTTGGCATCAGACCAATGTTCTAGGTCACGCGCCAGCAGAAGACGTTTTTGAAACGCTGGCTTCGTAGAGATAGAAGATAACCAACGATGAGGGCGGTATGGCTAAATCAGCCTGGATGATTGTTCCAAATCTGCTGCGAACGTTGCTGCGCAGTGATGTTGCGTTGAAATCCAAACTCTTGCTGTTTGCCGGTCTGATTTATCTGATCAGTCCGGTTGATCTATTACCGGATGTTCTTGTCGGTATCGGGTGGTTAGATGATCTTTTAATCGTGCCGCTTTTGGGATGGCTTTCTTATCGGAGTTTGCCATCTTCTGTTCAGGAAGACGTGGTTCCGAACGACGCGACAGCGGGTAAACAGTCGCGGCGAATTTATTTTTATCTTGGCATTCTTGTTGTTGCCGTGATCGGGATTGTGTTGCTGGGTGGCATTGATGGGAATGTGGTTCCGGAAAACCAGCCGTTGGGTAACTAGGTCTCAGTAGCCTTACTTTGACCAAGTCTGGATTTGACGGACCTACGGGTGCGCCGTAGTCTTGATCTATAATCTGCATAGATCGGGAGGAAGATCATGAATGAAGCATTCCGCGCACTGGTGTTAAACCAGAAAGATAAAAACGTTACTGCGCGTTTCGAAGATTTGACCGTTGATGACCTTCCTGAAGGTGACGTTCTTGTCCGGGTGAAATGGTCAACGCTGAATTATAAAGATGGCATGATCCTGAATGGTCTTGGGCGTCTTGTTCGGACTTACCCCCATGTGCCCGGTGTCGATTTTTCTGGTGAAGTTATCTCGTCAAATGATGACCGTTATAAACCCGGTGATGATGTTGTTCTGACCGGATGGCGGGTTGGTGAAGCCCATTGGGGCGGATATGGCCAACTGGCCCGTGTGAAGGCAGATTGGCTTGTGCCTTTGCCAGACGGGCTTGATGCTGCGCAGGCCATGGCGATCGGTACGGCCGGTTTTACATCCATGCTCGCCGTGATGGCGTTGGAAGAACAGGGTGTGTCCCCTGATCAGGATGGCGAGGTCCTTGTTACCGGTGCTGCAGGCGGCGTTGGGTCGGTTGCGGTTTCTATTTTATCGGCGCGTGGTTACCGGGTTGCGGCGTCAACCGGGCGCGAAGAAACCCATGCCTATTTGCGCGAACTTGGGGCGAGTTCAATCATTGATCGGAATGAGTTGACCGATACAAGTAAACCGCTTTTGGCAGAACGCTGGGTCGGGGCGATTGATAGTGTCGGCAGCACAACACTTGCCCATGTTCTGTCGGAAATGAAATATCACGGGGTTGTATCTGCCTGTGGGCTAGCGGGTGGTCCCGACTTACCCGGAACAGTTATTCCGTTCCTGTTGCGCGGTGTGCGCCTCATTGGCATTGATTCGGTCATGTGTCCTTATGAAACCCGCGTTCGGGCGTGGCAGCGCCTTGCCAAAGAACTCCCGAAAGAGCATCTGAGTGCCGCGACGACAAAGGTTGCCTTGGGTGATATTTTGCCTTGGGGTGAAAAAATCCTCAAAGGGCAGGTTAAAGGCCGCCTTTTGATTGATGTGCAGGATTGCTAGCATCCCTGAAACTATGCAGAATCAACGGGTTTCCAAATCAGATCGTTTGATTGGAAACCCGTTACTCTGACGATTGGAAAAATCACGATGGCCGAACAACGGTTTCGAATTCTTCTTGTTGAAGATAATCCGGGAGATGCGTTTCTGGTTCGAACGCTCCTTGAAGAAACTGGCGAGCCGTTTGATATCGAACATCGACCCGACCTTGCCTCGGCAATGGCGGTATTAAACGGGGACGGTCCGGACGCCCAGTTTGACGTTGTGCTGTTGGATTTGACCTTGCCTGACTCATCTGGCGTTACGACGATCAGTAAGGTGCGCAGCTGTGCCAATATCGCGCCTGTCGTTGTCCTGACCGGGCACAAGGATGAAGAACTTGCCTTTGATGCGCTTCAGCATGGTGCGGAAGACTACCTGACCAAGGAATTCCCCGATGGCCGGACTATTCGCCGGTCCATCCGTTATGCGATTGAACGCTCGCGTGCGGAACGTGCGCTTAAGGAAAGCGAAGAACGTTACCGTAAGTTGGTTGAACTGGCACCGGAACTGATTTCGATCCTGAGTGGGGATGAAATTGTTTATATCAACCAGCAGGGGCTTTCGATCCTTGGCGCCGAAGACAGTGCTGCGTTGGTTGGGCGTTCTTTTATGGAGATGGTCCATCCATCAAGCCGCGAAACGCTTGATGAATATATTGTGCGGTATCGGAAGGGATATGGTGGACGTGCTGATTTCACCATTATTTGTCAGCGCCCGGACGGGGAAAATGTCGAGTTGGAAGTATCGGCGATTGCTTTTACCCACGAAGGCACGCCAGCGATGTTGATGCTGGCCGAAGATGTTACCGAAAAACGTAAAATCGAACGCCAGCTTGTTCAAACCTCAAAACTGGCCACCCTTGGTGAAATGGCGGCATCGGTCGCACATGAAATGAACCAGCCGCTTAATGTGATCCGTATGGCGGCAGATACCTGTTCGCTGCAATACGATCTTGATGCCGTAAAACCGGCATTTCAACGCGAAAGACTGTCGTTGATCAGCAGTCAAACCCAACGCATGTCGGAAATCATCAAGCATCTACAGATTTATAGCCGCCCGGATGATGAGGATTTCACGCCATTTGATCCGATGAAGGCGGTCGAGCGATCGGTGGATATGATCGAACATGATTGTCGTTTGTCCGGGATATTGATTGATGTTGTTCCACCGGCACAGCCATGTTTGGTGAATGGTCGTCAGGTTCAGCTTGAACAGGTTCTTGTGAACATGTTGACCAATGCCCGTGATGCGATCAATGAAAACGGCGATGACGGTAATATCGGCGGCCTCATTCGCGTGAGCGCGATGGTCGATGAAGGCCTTAAATCCTTGAAACTTGCAGTTAATGACAATGGTGGTGGTGTGCCGGAAGCTGCCATCGACCTGTTGTTCCATCCATTTTTCACGACCAAGGATGTGGGCAAGGGAACTGGGCTTGGTCTTTCAGTCAGTTTTGGCATCGTGGAAGCGATGGGCGGAAAGATTGATGTCCGCAATGAAGGCGACGGGGCATGCTTTGAAGTCACACTGCCGATCACGTCTTTCGGACCGGGTGAGAAGACAGATATTCCCGACCTGATGCCCGACGAGGAAAGCACCCTGATTGCGCAATCAAACAATGATGCCCGACAGAATACCCGAGTTCTTGTTGTCGATGATGAAATTGATGCGATGGAAATCATATCAGGTTACCTCGAAGCGCAAGGCTATAGTGTATCGGCCGCAAGTGACGGGGAAGATGCCCTGGCACTTGCCGGCGTCGTTCAGCCTGATATCCTGATAACCGATATTCGCATGCCCCAGATGGATGGGAATTCTTTGGTCAAGGCATTGCGGGGGAGAAACCCGGCTTTGCCAGTCATTGTGATGACGGGCCATCCCGGTGACGCAGAGCGACCGGTTGATGATGATGAAAGTGCAGATGCTCCGGTTATGGTGCTGTCCAAGCCCCTTAACCTTAAGGAACTTCTGGCGATACTGGATGAGCTGTCAGAAGTCTGTGCGAGTTGAAGCAATAGCACGGGCCTGTGATCATCCTTAAGGCGACAGCGTTTAGCTAATTCCTGATACCAAAAAGCACAAAGCCCGGCAAAAGCCGGGCTTTGTGTCTTTAAGTGCAGTTTCGTTTTGGGGCGTTAGGCTTCCCAACCAAGCTGCATGGCAATTTTGACGGCTTGGGTACGGTTTGCTGCACCAAGCTTTTTGAAAATGCCGGTCAAATGGACCTTAACAGTGATCTCACGCACCGTGAGCTGTTTGGCGATTTCTTTGTTGGAAAGGCCTTTGGTCAAAAGGCCAAGTACTTCGCGTTCACGATTGGTCAGCTGACGAAGGGGATTGTCCGGTGCAAGGCCATCGAGATCAATCTCGCCCGGGCGCATGCGCGATCCGTCATCTTCAAGCAAAGCCGATGGAATGTATTTTTCGCCTGAGAGGATAAGGCGTAAAGCATTGATCAGCGATTTACCCGACAGTGTTTTGGGCAGATAGCCAGATGCACCATGTTCCAGCGCATTTAAAACGTCGCTGCGTTTGACCGATCCGGAAAGAATGACCACCGGGATTTCAGGATGTTTTTGACGCATGACGGTCAGACCAGACAAGCCGTTCATACCGGGCATATTCAAATCAAGGATCGTCAGTTCAACGACTGTTTCGCTATCGACAACTGCCAGTGCCTCTGCGAAATCTTTCGCCTGCGCGACTTCAACTTCCGGCGCTGCGAGTTTGAGGAAGGAAGTGATCCCGTCTCTGACGAGGTCATGGTCGTCTGCTAGCAGGATATTCATTTTTATGCCGTACCCGTTTTTGTCCGAAGCTCTGACATCTGATGATTGGCTCCGGAAACGCACCCCGTAGTCAAGACACGGTTTCGCGCGATTTTAGATTGTCAATTCAAGCGTCCCCCCCGGACGCGAGCGCAGCATTCAACAAAACCGGGGTCCTGTCAAACGGCAGGATAGTTTCTGAATGTTGCAACTATTCGATCGGATAGGTGATGTGGCCCGAGAGTAAATTTCTTCTCACTTATTGCATAGTATATAGGAGGCTAGTAAGCGTTTCGCGAGGGGGATCTCACACAGAGATCGAAATGCCTTGCCGCGCGTCGCTGCCAGAACGGGAATTTTCAATGATGGATTCTTGCTGAGTAGTTGGAGCGCCGTCACCCTTGTCTGTGGCGCGTAACAGGCTGGCTTTGCGGAAGGCTGCCATATCTGCACCTGATGGTACATTTGGCGCAAGTGCCGCATTCTGCAACGTTGCCAAAGCACGATCACGATCCGCTGCACTCCCCGAAAGCGATACGCTCACATCGACATGCCCGCCAATGGCATAGGCATTACCGTCCGGGCCAATCTGATAAGTGTATTGCGGTGCCGATCCATAAGGACCCGCAGCAGCGGCATGCGCTTGTTCTTCCTGTCGAACGGCAGAGTCACGTGCCTGAAGCTGCGATACAACGGCCTTTTCTGCCGGGTCAAGGTTCGCGGGGCTTGATGTGCCGCCTGCGCTGTTGTTGTCATCTTCGGTGGTTTCAACTGCTTGCCGATATTCGGCGCGACTGATGCCACCAGCAACGGCCTGTGCCTCGGTCAAAGTTCGTGGGTCAACAAGGCGTGTGCGTGCGCTATCGTTTTGTTCGCCCGCAATGGCATAAGGGGAGATCGTTTTGCCATCGGCTGTCTGGAGCTGAACTTCAACGGCTTCGTATTCGGCCAAAACGCGCCCATCAGCAGTTTGTGCGATTTCCCGAACATTCAGGATAACGCCCAATCCGCCGCTATTTGGGTTGGCGATGGTTTGACCAGCTGAAATCATTTATGCGTGTAATGTCCGACGTTTTTACAAGAAGTATCGACAAGCCCAAGGATAGCAGAAAAACACATATGAGTCTTGTCTTGGAATACCTTTGATATTGGGGCGGCTGATGGCTTGCGCAATGGGGAGCATACTGCTATCAGGAATGCCAAATTCAGGCGGTATAGTGATGATCGCTGCTTTCATTTCAATCAGGAATTTGAATACTCATGCTCGACTTCGTTATTCCCGCCAATGAAAAGGTGCTTGTCACCGGTGCTGCCGGTTTTATCGGATCGCACCTTTGCCTTAAATTATTGGAACAGGGATCGACGGTTATTGGGCTTGATAACGTCAATGACTATTACGACGTTAACCTGAAAGAAGCGCGTCTGGCGCGTTTAGAAGGCAAGGATGGGTTCAAGTTCATTCGTATGGATCTTGAGAACCGCGAAGGCATTGCCGATTTGTTCGCGACCGAAAAGCCAACCTATGTCGTCAATCTGGCGGCACAGGCAGGGGTGCGCTATTCGATTGAAAATCCGCATGCATATGTTGATGCGAACCTTGTTGGTTTTACCAACATCCTCGAAGGCTGCCGTCACAATGACGTAAAGCATTTGGTCTATGCATCAAGCAGCTCTGTCTATGGCATGAATACTGAAATGCCATTTTCGGTGCATCACAATGTAGATCATCCTATCAGCCTGTATGCAGCCTCGAAAAAGGCCAACGAATTGATGGCGCACACCTATAGCCATCTGTACCGTTTGCCGACTACAGGGCTTCGGTTCTTTACGGTGTACGGTCCTTGGGGACGCCCGGATATGGCGTTATTCCTGTTTACCAAGGCGATCCTTGAAGGCAAGCCGATCAATGTCTTTAACAAAGGCAAAATGCGGCGTGATTTCACCTATATCGATGACATCGTCGAAGGCGTCTATCGCTGTATCTCGACCGTTGCGGAACCGAATGCCAACTGGAATCCAGCCAAACCTGACCCCGCGACCAGTTCCGCCCCGTATCGGGTGTTCAATATCGGGAATAACAACCCGGTTGAACTGATGTATATGATCGAGACGATTGAAAAAGCCTTGGGTCAGACTGCGGAAAAGAACATGCTGCCAATGCAGGATGGTGACGTTCCGGCAACCTATGCCGATGTCGATGCGCTGACCGATGCTGTCGGGTTCACACCGGCAACGTCGATTGAAACCGGTATTGGCAATTTTGTTGAATGGTACCAGTCTTTTTACGGGTAAACGGATTTGAAATTTGCCGCGATCTTCGTGCTGTTCGCCAATGCGTTCTCGGCGGGCATGATGTTTCTGGCCAGCGTGTTTGTCTCACGCTATGGCGGTAAGGATCTTTTCGGCTTCTTTTCCGTGATACTCGGGTTGATTATCTCAGCCGCACCTATCGTCACGTTCGGGATGGACACCGCAATTGTCCGTTTCCTGCCCAAATATCGCGAAGAGGGGCAGCGCCAGATCGTGAGCGGGATGCAGCGATTTGTTTTGCTGTTTGCGGGGGTGTTATCGGTCGTTGGCGGTGCTGTTCTTGCGGCCATCCTCATCAGTTTCAGAAACTACAGTATCGAAATTGGTCTTGCGGCGGGTGTGTGTTTGCCTCTGGCGGTCGTCATGTCCGTGCTTCAAGGGGCCATTCGGGCTGATGCCAATGTGTCACGCGCTGTCGTCGGTGAGGCGGTGGTAAGGCCACTCGTATTCGGTATCTGCCTTCTAACGCTTTATTTCTGGATTCATGGTGATCTGTCACTTCTAACTGTTGTTGGCTCGTACGCGGTGGCACTCGCGGTGGCGATGCTTTCGACAGTCATTTTGGTGATGATGGGGCGGCACATCAACTGGTCTGGTCCCTTCCACCCAAAAATGAGCGACATTCGGCTGTGGTTGCAGTTGGGCCTCAATGTCCTGTTCTCTCAGCTTTCCATCGCACTTTTAAATCAGTCACCGGTCATTTTGGCGGGTGTCTTGCTGTCGGCATTTGATGCGGGTGAGCTTGGCGCGGTTATCCGTCTTTCCATGCTTGTTGCTTTTGCGTTAACGGCGGTGAATTCGGTTGTCTCACCATTTCTTGCCAAGGCGATGGCCAAAGAAGACAAGCACGAGCTGCAATCACTGGTTACGCGAGCAACAGGTTTCTCGTTGTTGGTGGCGGTTCCGGTTTGCGGGATGTTCTTTGTCTTTGCGCCAGTACTGCTTTCGCTGTTTGGCGATGATTATTCAGGGGCAGTGCCCTATTTGCGCATGATGCTGGTCGCATATGCTGTTCAAGCCGCATGTGGGCCTAGCGTCGCCTTGCTGAATATGACAGGCATTCATCGTGCCATGACCAAGATTGTCACTGTGTGGGCTGCTGTAACCATCACAGGGCTTGCGATTGGGATGTTGCAGGTTGGTATGATGGGCGGGGTAACCGTTGCAGCCCTGTCCGTTGCCGGTTACCCGATCATCTTGGCAATCCTGTGCCGAAAGTCTCTTGGTGTTGACCCGACAGTACTTTCGCTGCGGTTTTTGATTGTGCGTTAAATTCTGTTTTCAATCAAATGAACACGTAATGCAGCTATGACGCCCAAAAGGCGCTGGTTCATTGCAAGCAATATTGATTTAACGACGGGGGAAAATGGTGCTGCCGGAGAGAATTGAACTCTCGACCTCTCCCTTACCAAGGGAGTGCTCTACCCCTGAGCTACGGCAGCCCGATATTCGGGCCAACCGCAAGGTGATGGTGCTGCCGGAGAGAATTGAACTCTCGACCTCTCCCTTACCAAGGGAGTGCTCTACCCCTGAGCTACGGCAGCATATGCCCTTTGCGGTGCGGGCGGGTTATAGGCCACGGATCAGTAATTGGTCAAGTCAGAAATATGCGAAGTTTTTCGATTGATCGCACATCGGCGCTTTTTGCCCTGTTTTCGTCAAGATCGGCTGTAATTTTTCGCGTGCTGTTTTATAACAGCCCCTGCATTTGAACCACAAAGCCAAATCAGATTATGACAGCAAAGAAATCAGACGCCCGCCCGGCCGTGAATGAAGAACGCTTAAAGCGCGAAGCCGAAGCTCTGCGCGCCAATCTGGCCAAGCGCAAACAACAGCAACGTTCACGCAAGGATGCGCAATCCGATACTGCCCCGGATCGGACGTCGGACGAATAGGGCGGGTTTTCTAGGGTCGGTGGGCGATAAATTTCGTCTGAAGTTTAACTTCATTGGACCTGAGAATTTTACCTGTTCGTTTGAATAACCTCGTTTACGCATCGTTTGGTTGATCTCGGGGGCTTGGCACGGGTAAAACCGATGGTACGAGTTGGTGTCGGGACTTTTTCTTAAAACAGGGGTGGCAATATGTCAGTAAGACCGGATCACTGGATACGCCAGATGGCGCAGGAAAAGGCCATGATTGAGCCGTTTGTTGACGGTTTCAAGCGCGATGGCGTGATTTCCTATGGTGTCAGTTCTTATGGCTATGACGCCCGTGTTTCTGACGAGTTCAAGATTTTTACCAATGTCGACTCGGCCATTGTCGATCCCAAAGATTTTTCCGATGAAGGGTTCGTCAATCGCAAGACGGATTGTTGTGTGATCCCGCCCAACAGTTTTGCCCTGGCGCGCACGGTGGAATATTTCCGCATTCCGCGCGACACGCTGGTAATCTGCCTTGGCAAATCGACCTATGCCCGCTGTGGAATCATTGTCAATGTCACCCCGCTTGAACCCGAATGGGAAGGGCATGTGACACTGGAATTTTCGAACACGACACCGCTGCCGGCACGCATCTATGCCAATGAAGGGGCCTGCCAGTTTATTTTCCTGAAAGCCGAAAGCGAATGCGATACCTCCTATGCGGATCGTGCAGGGAAATATATGGGCCAAAAAGGTGTCACATTGCCGCGCCTGTGATAAAGGCATAGCAATAATTCAGGCTGCGATACGCCAAGATAAGGTTTTGCTGCGTGCCAAGCGCAGCACAAAGAGGATTGAATGGACAAGATCAAGATTTCCGGTGGTCGCCGGTTGCAGGGTAAAATTGCAATTGGCGGTGCCAAGAATGCGGCCCTTCCGCTGATGGCAGCAGCCCTGCTGACAGATGAAACGCTAACCCTTTCCAACTTGCCGCATCTGGCAGACATCACATCGATGGCGAACTTGCTGGCCCAACACGGTGTGGCGTTGCATCTGAACGGGCATGCCCCCAATGGTGGGCATACGGGTCGTGTTCTGGAAATGACCGCCAAGGAAATCACGTCCACAACTGCGCCCTATGATCTGGTTCGCAAAATGCGGGCATCGGTTCTGGTACTTGGTCCGATTGTCGCGCGGTGCGGTGTGGCCCGTGTGTCTCTGCCCGGTGGCTGTGCAATTGGCAACCGTCCGGTTGACCTGCATCTTAAGGCGTTAGAAGCCATGGGTGCTGAAATCCACCTGACCGAAGGCTATATCGAAGCCCGCGCACCAGAAGGCCTGAAAGGCGGACATATCCTGTTCCCGCAGGTTTCTGTCGGGGCGACCGAAAATGCCCTGATGGCGGCGTCCTTGGCTGACGGCGTTGTGACCATTGCCAATGCAGCACGCGAACCTGAAGTTTCCGATCTGGCGCATTGTCTGGTTGCGATGGGGGCCGAGATCGAAGGCATTGGGACTGATACGCTGAAAGTAACCGGTAAGCCACGATTGCATGGTGCGGAATATTCCGTCGTGCCAGATCGTATCGAAACCGGCACCTATGCAATTGCCGCGGCAATCACGGGTGGCGAGATTGAAATTACAGGTACGCGGATCGAGCTGATCGAAAGCCTTGTCGATGCGATGCGCAAAGCAGGTGTCGAGATTGAAGAAACGGAAGACGGCATGAAGGTGAGTGGTAATCGGGCGACGCTTAAGGGTGTTGACGTGATGACCGAACCTTATCCGGGGTTCCCGACCGATATGCAGGCGCAGTTCATGGCGCTTATGGCGGTCGCCAATGGGGCATCTATGATCACCGAAACGATTTTTGAAAACCGTTTCATGCATGTGCCGGAATTGAGCCGCATGGGTGCGGACGTCAATGTCCATGGCCGCTCAGCAATCGTGCGCGGCAGTGCGAAGCTTTCCGGTGCCGAAGTGATGGCAACGGATTTGCGCGCATCGGTTTCGATGGTGCTTGCGGGCTTGGCAGCCGAAGGCGAGACGGTTATTAACCGTGTCTACCACCTTGATCGCGGCTATGAGCGACTTGAAGAAAAACTTGGCGCCTGTGGGGCGCAGATCGAACGTGTCCGGGTTCCCGTCTAACGGTTACCGAGGGATCGAAACCCGATCCAGACGACAGACAAACGCGTAAGGCGACTGATTGATGAGTGACGAAAAGCTGGTGCTGGCCCTGCCAAAGGGGCGCATTCTTGACGAAGTAATGCCATTGGTCCGATCCGCAGGGATCGAACCGGAGGCGGCATTTGATGACCCGAAATCCCGTGCTCTTCGGTTCACCACCAATCATCCGCATATCGACATTATCCGTGTGCGCAGCTTTGACGTTGCAACCTTTGTTGCCTTTGGTGCTGCTCATATCGGTGTTTGTGGCAATGATGTCCTGATGGAGTTTGACTATCCGGATATTTACGCGCCGCTGGATCTTAACATTGGTCATTGCCGTATTGCGGTTGCTGAGCCCGATGAAATGGTTGATGGCGATGATCCGTCGCGGTGGTCGCATGTCCGCGTTGCAACCAAATACCCCAACATCACCCGGACCCATTTTGCCAAGCGTGGTGTGCAAGCCGAATGCATCAAGCTGAACGGGGCAATGGAACTGGCCCCGACGCTTGGTCTGTGCCGACGCATTGTCGATCTGGTCTCCACGGGCAATACGCTTAAGGCCAATGGCCTGCGCGAGATCGAGCATGTTGCGGATGTAACCTCGCGCCTGATTGTGAACCGTACGGCGCTGAAAACCCGTCCGACCGATGTTCAGCCATGGATCGACCGTTTTTCCGAGGTGCTCAATGCCGCTTAAACTTTCGATTACCGATGCCGGGTTTGAAGAAGAGTTTGTCAAACTTCTGGGCATGAAGCGGGAATCGGATGCCGATGTTGATGCAGCGGTTGCTGATATCATTGCCGACGTCCGGAAACGCGGCGATGTCGCCGTTTGCGAATATACCAATCGCTTTGATCGTCTGAATATCGATGCATCAGGCATGGCTGTGTCCAAGGCCGAAATCGACGCAGCAATGACACAGATCGAGCCCGAACTTTTAAAATCACTTGAACTGGCCGCAGAACGTATTGGTGCCTATCACGCCAAACAGATGCCGGCCGATGAACGCTATACCGATGCAACCGGTGTCGAGCTTGGCTGGCGCTGGCGTGCGGTTTCCGCAGCAGGGCTTTATGTGCCCGGCGGTTTGGCGTCTTATCCGTCATCTGTTCTGATGAATGCGATTCCGGCCAAGGTTGCCGGTGTTGATCGCCTTGTCATGGTTGTGCCGACCCCGGACAATAAAATGAACCCGCTGGTGCTGGCAGCAGCTCGTATCGCCGGTGTGGACGAGATTTACCGTATTGGTGGGGCGCAGGCCGTTGCCGCCCTTGCCTATGGCACGGAAACCATCAAGCCGGTTGATAAGATCGTCGGTCCGGGCAATGCCTTTGTCGCGGCTGCCAAGCGCCGCGTATTTGGGCAGGTCGGCATTGATATGATTGCCGGTCCGTCCGAAATCCTTGTGGTTGCCGATGGCAGCAATGACCCAGGCTGGGTCGCAGCAGATCTTCTGTCGCAGGCAGAACATGACCCGGTTGCCCAGTCGATCCTGATCACGGATGACGCCGATTTTGCAGATCGTGTTCAGGCCGCAATTGATAAGCATCTTGAAACCTTGCCGCGTGCGGAAATTGCCGGGGCAAGCTGGCGCGACTTTGGTGCAATTGTTTTGGTCGAAGATCTGTCGCAGGCTCCGGCCCTTGTGGATCGGATCGCCCCGGAACATCTTGAGCTGGCGGTTGATGACCCCGATGCATTGGCAGAAGAAATTCATCATGCCGGTGCGATCTTCCTGGGTCGTTACACGCCAGAGGCCATTGGTGATTATGTCGCCGGGCCGAACCACGTATTGCCAACGGCCCGTTCGGCACGGTTTTCTTCCGGTCTTGGGGTTCTGGACTTTATCAAGCGTTCATCGCTGATCAAGTGCACGCCCGAAAGCCTTGCCAAAATTGGGCCAGCTGCAATTGCGCTAGCAGAAAGTGAAGGTCTGCAAGCACATGGACTTTCAGTAGCGATCCGGTCAAACCAGATGTAAGCTGTTGCAGTGCAGCGCGTAACGGGACCGCAGGGAGAGAGCCATGGCACCAAATCAGTGTATCGCCGGTATCTATCTTGACGAAAAGTACAAGGTACGTCGCCGCCCCGAAGTCGAACATGAACAGGCGGTCGCAATTTATGACCTGCTTGAGGATAACCATTTCGAACCTGCTGGCGGGTTCGAAGGGCCTTATTCGGTTCACATGCGCATCGAAGAAAACCGCATCTATATGGATGTGCGTGGCGATGATGACAGCGAAAATCTGACAACCATTCCTGTGCCACTGTCGCCGTTCCGCCGGATTGTGAAAGACTATTTCATGATCTGCGAGAGCTACTATGACGCGATCAAGAAGGCCAGTGCATCTCAGATCGAAACCATCGATATGGCCCGTCGCGGGCTGCATAACGAAGGGTCCGAACAACTGCGCGAACTTCTGGCCGAGAAGGTGACGATTGACGAAAATACTGCGCGTCGCCTGTTTACGCTGATTTGTGTTCTTCACATTCGGGGTTAAGGCGCAGTGGCAGAAGAACTCCCCGGCTCAGTTCTTTTCGCCTGTAGTTACAATGCCGTTCGTTCCGTGATGGCAGCCACCTTGATGCGGCATTATCACGGGACACGTATTTATGTTGAAAGTTGCGGCGTTCGCACAGGCGAAGTGGATGGTTTTGCCGTCGCCGTGATGGACGAAATCGGGCTGGATATTTCGACCTATCGGTCCAAGACATTCGATCAACTTGAAGACGGGTTCTTTGATTTGATCATTACCATGTCACCGGAAGCCCAGCACCGTGCCGTGGAAATGACCCGCACGATGGCCTGTGATGTCGAATTCTGGAATACCTTTGATGCAACCATGATCGAAGGATCCCGCGAAACCCGCCTTGAAGCCTATCGTCAGGTCCGCGATCAGATCAAAAAACGCATTCTGGATCGTTTCCCGGTCGGACCCGCCCCCAAGGTTTGACGGGCAATCGGTTATTCGCCTGCAAGTGCGCTAAATGCCGGGCCATCAAGAACAAAAATCCGCTCATCATCAGCAGGACGCATGCCAAGCTTCTCATAAAAGCGTTGCCCGATCAGGTTGTTGGCATCGACCGAAAGCCGGATATAGGCTTTGCCGGTTTCTTGTGCGCGTTTTGCAACAAGTGCGACCAGTTTGCGGGCAAAGCCGCCCCCGCGATGCGATGGCGCGACATAAAGATCCTGAACATAAAGCCCGGCCTGACCGCGAAATGTTGAATAGCTTGGAAAATAAAGGCAAACCGCAATCGGCTTTTGGTCATCGGTTGCGATCATGGCTTCAAACAAAGGCTGATCGCCAAACCCGTCACGGGCGATATCGGCAGGCGTGCTTTTGAATTTGTCTTCCGAGCCCGTTGTCACGGCGATTTCAAACAGCATGGCGTGAATTGCTTGGGCATCGTCCCTGTGGGCAAGACGGATTTCAGGATGGTCATTCGGGCGCATGATGTTGATTTCCTTTGGGGTCGGGGCGCGACAAGGCTGTAAACAATAGGTCGATTATCGCGATGGGCAAAGGGGTAAGGGGGCATCATTGATGACGGTCTTTGTGGTTATTGGGTTCGTTGGTGGTTGAAATGGTGCTGTCATGTCTTTGTTGCAGTGCTGGGCCGCCGGGCCTTTGCGCGAAAGGACTTGACCTTTTGCGCGGTTCAGAGCAGTTTGCGCCCCACCGGTATTTTGATATTGCAATACGAAAGCTAGGAGTCACATGGCTAAAGAAGACGTTATCGAGTTTCAGGGCACTGTCGTTGAACTTCTGCCCAATGCGATGTTTCGCGTGAAGCTGGACAATGACCACGAAATCCTTGCTCATACTTCGGGCAAAATGCGTAAGAACCGTATTCGTGTTCTCGCAGGGGACCGTGTCAGCGTCGAAATGACCCCTTATGACCTGACCAAGGGTCGTATCACCTTCCGTTTCAAGTAATCTGAAACCTTCCACAGCGTAAATTGACCTTGTCTGGTGTGCGGTTTACCTTTGCGCCCAAGGAACGAAATCGCTGTTTAAAGTAGGCATGTGCGTTTTCCACATGCTTATCATGGTTAAAGATCCGACATCCGGGAGCTTGCGTTTTGTCGAAACTGATATTGGCATCTGCATCGCCGCGCCGTCTTGAGCTGCTTGCGCAGATCGGAATTGTGCCAGATCAGGTTGTTCCTGCGGATATCGACGAAACGCCCAAGGCTGACGAAAGTCCGCGTCGACTTGCGTTGCGCCTTGCAGAAGAAAAAGCCCGTGCCATTGCGAAAACCAATGGCGGGGCTTTTGTGCTTGCTGCGGATACTGTCGTTGCCTGTGGCAGCCGGGCAATCGGCAAGGCATCGGATGAAAAAGAAGCCCGTAAATTCCTGAGCCTGCTTTCAGGCCGCCGCCACCGTGTTTATGGTGGAATGTGTCTGATCGCGCCCGATGGCACGGAACGATCGCGTGTGATTGAAACGCAGGTTAAATTCCGCTCATTGGGTGCCGAAGACCTAAGTCGCTATTTATCCCACGATGAATGGCGCGGCAAAGCAGGGGCCTATGCTATTCAGGGCTATGGTGCTACCTTTGTGAAGGCCATTTCCGGTTCCTATTCCAATGTCGTCGGATTGTCGCTGTGCGAAGTTGATGGTCTTTTACGCGGTCTTGGATATCACCCCAAAGAGGTCTGATCATGTCAGTTGGCGGAAACCATACTGGCCGCCTGCTGATTGATGCCGTTGCGCTTGAACGCAGGGTGGCCCTTATTGAAAATGACCGTTTAAGCCGTCTTTGGATTGATCGGGGTGGACCGGCGCGGTTTGATCTCCATCTTGGACGCATTCGTAAAATCATGCCTGAAATGGCGGCCGCCATGGTTGCCCTTGATGGCATTCCTGATGGCTTGCTGCCGTTTGATCGTTATCCCGGCCCTGTGCATGAAGGCCAATGGGTGTTGGTTCAGGTTTCCCGCCTTGGCTTTGAAGACAAGGGCGTGAAGCTTACCGGGCGGATCGCGATTGAAGGTGTGGGCATGATCCTGCGCCCCGGTGGCAAACTGATCGAACTCCCGCGTAAACTCAAAGACGCCGAACAACGTGCAGAACTGACAGGGATGTTGAAATCCCTGCAGGTCGACGGGGATGGCATCATGCTTCGCAGTGCAGCCCTTGATTGGGCACAAGATGCCATTGCCGGCGAGTATCGTTTGCTCAGAGCGCAATGGCAAAAGGCCGTCACAGCCCTTGCCAGCCCGACCAAACCGATCTTGGTCTGCAAGGCGCAATCAGACCTTGATCAAATGATCGAACGCCATTTGATGCATGGGGATGACTGCATTGTTGATGGCACGGATCAATTTGTGCAGCTACGCGGCGTTTTAAAGGCCCGTGGGGCCTCGGATGCTCATTTAACGCGCTACACAGGCAGCCAGCTTCTGTTTGACGATCAGGGGATTGAAGAGGCCATAGGCAAGGCATTGCAAAGCCGTGTTGATCTTGCTGGCGGTGGCTGGATTGCCATTGATCCTGCAACCGCACTTTGTGCGATTGATGTCAATGCGGGCGGTGCGGATGCCGGCCGCGATAGCGAGGCCCGTGCGATTGAAGTCAACCTTCGGGCCGCGGTTGAGATTGTTCATCAAATCCGCTTGCGCAATATTGGCGGGTTGGTTGTGATTGATCCGTTGCGGATGCAAACCCGAAATGGCCGTGACAAGTTTGAAGACGCCATCCGAACGGCTTTCGGGGCGGAGCTTGACGGCGCGGTTCAGATCGGTGGCTTTACACGCCTTGGCCTGTATGAATTTAGCCGTCAGCGGGCGGGCGAATCGCTTTTGGCCCGTGTTCTAAGCAAACAGGCGCACCATACGCCTTCGCAAGAAACATCCCTGAATTCCATCATACGGGCAATGATTGCAGAATGCCGCACTGGCAAGGTTGGTGCGATGGTGCTTTACATTGCACCAAGCATGGCCGAAAGACTTGCGCAGCGCATTGATGCGGTCCAGATATTGGCAAATGCATTCGGGGTTGCGCCGGATATTGTCGCGGACCCGAACCTTGATGACGACGCCTATCGGTTGGAGAAGAAATAGAATGATCGAAAAAAAGACAACGAAAACAGCAATCTCCGACTGTGCTGTTTGTGGCAAGCCAGCGGATGAAAAATATAAGCCGTTCTGCTCGAAACGATGTGCTGATCGCGACCTTGGTAAATGGTTGAATGAAAGTTACGCAATTCCCGCAACCGAGCCGCCAGAGTATCTCGAAGACCTTGAAGATGAAGAAGAATTTTAATCGCAAAAAAAATGCGATTTGAGTCTGGACAAGGTCCGGTGGAGTTTGTATAACCCCGCTCGTTCCGCAAGGAACACTCTGGAAACAGAGACGAAAGAAAAGATGCCCAGATAGCTCAGTTGGTAGAGCAGTGGACTGAAAATCCGCGTGTCGGTGGTTCGAACCCGCCTCTGGGCACCATCTTTCCCAAGACAAAAAAGACCCGGCCATTGGCCGGGTCTTTTTGCTTTTGGTCATTGTCAGGCGTTGTATTTTGGCAGCCAAAGGGTGAATTCAACACCTTCATCATCCTGATCCGTGCCTTGCCCGATCAGGTTGCGCTTGCTGTCAAATGTGAATGTGCCTGATGCAAAACTGCCCTTGTCGCAATTGGAAAACCAAGTGCCTTCTACGGGGCTGTCATATTTGTCGATGCTCAGTTGTGTTTTGCAGGTCGCATTGTCCGGGCCGACAAACTCAAGCGTCCCACCATAATCTTTCAGTGAGACCTTGGTATCAAGATACCCGTCGCTAAGCTTGTTTCCCCAACTCAGGGCGATGGTTCGGTCATATGAACCTTTCTGAACATTTCCCCAGTCATTGTCCGGGATAGCAGATAGTGAAGCGGACGTTTTCTTTGACGGGCATTCGAGTTTTGGCAGGCGTGCAACTGCTGCGCTATAGGCGTCGCGGTCATCTACCAGACTGATTCCATGGGTTAGCTTGGTGATATCAAACTCGGAATCCCCGCAATAGAACACGCTGACGACAGCGTCGATACCGCCTTGATCGTTATCATAGATTTTACGACCATTTGCTGCCCGAAATCCGAACTTTGCGATTTTGCAATTCGAATTTCCGCCGATAGCAGCATCTGCATAATAGCCAACCGCCTTACCATTCGTGTTTGACGTAATCGGATAGGTTTTCGAAATGGTGATGTCGGCGTTTTCAAATGTCTCGCGGAACTGTGCTTCGTCTGCAAGTTCTTGTTCGGTCTGGCTGGTAAACCAGACATCGAATGTATAGGCGCTGGATACAAAGCCCTGTCCGCAGCCAAGTTCCCATTTCTCGTTCTGAACCTGACCATTGTTGCGATCATTATGTTCGAGTTTGGTAACGGGAATGGTCGATACCGTTGGCACGTTAAACCGTGATTTGCCAATCGGTACTTCTTGCCACTCCGAAAAGGAATGATTTGGTGTGGTCTGGCACCCGGCCAGCAACAGAGATATCCCCACAACGGCTAGTCCGATAAGTTTCTTGGAAGTCATTGTTGCCCTCTAGATTGTATGTCCCGTGGCAAGCATAACCTCTATTTGTGGTGCAGGGACCTGATCAAAAGTGGTGGAAATACCGTTTTTAGCCATACATTCAGAGAATTGGACAGGTGTGTTGCTTGTTGGCATCATGTTGTAGATCAGGTGAGGGGAATCGATATGAAAACACTGAACTGTCAGTCTGTTGTCCAGGCTGCTTACAAGGCGTTTGTATCTTCGATGTTGGCGAATTCTGTTCCTTGTTTGATCAAATGAACTGAATTGTTCTGTTTGGGGTTCAAATGAAAAGCTCTTCTTGTGCGACCTGTTAGATGTGCGTTTAGCACTTGATTGGAAAAGAGTTTGGCGCTTTTTTTGCGAAAATTTTACAGTCCGCTACCCTTTCTGCATGCCGCAGTAAAAGACGTTTTCGGACTGAGCCGTACGATGATGGCATCCGCGCCATACCGAACAAAGACGCCTAGGGGACAAACATGGCCGAGAAGCAGATCGAGATCGAACTGAAACTTCGCATCGATCCAAAACACGTTGCGCGTTTAAAAAATGCGCCGGTTCTGCGAGAGGTCAAGGAAGGCCGTCGTTTGATCACGACCCATCTTGTCTCAATCTATCATGACACGCCCAAGCTTTCACTGGCGGGCAAAGGCATTGCTGTGCGCCTGCGCAAAAAGGGGACGCAGGGCTGGGAGCAAACGGTCAAGACGTCCAATGGGCTGCGCGAAGCCCTGCCTGCGCGCGATGAATGGACGGTCGAGCTGGAAGAAGGTGAAATCGATCTTGATAAATTCACCGACAAGGATGTCAAAAAGCTCCTGAACAAGTTTGTTAAGAAGAAAAAGATCGAACGCATTTTTGAAAGTGATCTTAAACGCAGTGCGGTTGATTTGACCTATCGCGATGCGGTCATGGAAATGGCGATTGACCAAGGTGTCGTCCGGGCGGGGGATAAGGAAACCCCGCTTTCCGAAGTCGAGTTCGAACTTAAAAAAGGCCATCCGGCCGCCTTGTTTGACCTTGCGCTTGAACTGCAACGCACGGTTCCGATGCTTTTAAGCATGCGGTCAAAGGCATCAAGGGGACGCGACCTTTATCTTGGTAAAACCTCAGGTGCCTTTCGGGCTGCTCCGGTGGCGCTGACCAATGATATGTCGGCAGAAACCGCCTTTCGTGCCGTGTTGGCCCAAGGCCTGCGCATGATCCTGAGCAACGAAGTCTGCGTGCGTCAGGATCTTGATGTTGAAGGGTGCCATCAAATGCGGGTTGGCATGCGCCGCCTGCGCGTTGCCTTGAACCTGTTTAAGAAAAACCTGCCGACGGGCGAAGCTGTTTTGCTGCGCCGCTTGCTTAAGGTTTGTACCAAAGGGCTGGACGGACTGCGTGATTGGGACGTGTTTCTTGGTGAAACCTTACCCATGATCGAAGAACGTTTCCCCGACCATGCCGGAATTGCCGAATTGCGGGTGGCAGCGCAAAAGCAACGTGCGGATGCCTTGGCAATGGCGCGCACCATGCTGGATCAACCGGAATATGGGCAGTTGCTTATACTCCTTGGGGCGTGGGCGAGTTATTCGCGCTGGGCATCCGGGGCAAGTGCCGAACAAATGAAAGCCATGGCCGCACCGGTGTCCGAGATGGCCGCACCGCTTCTGGACCGATCTTATAAACGCGTGACCAAACGAAGCGGTGAAATCGCATCACTGAGCATCCCGCAACTTCATGCCTTGCGTCTGGATGTGAAACAGATGCGATATGGCACGGATTTCTTTGGCGCGGTCTATGGCAGCAAGAAAGTCAAAAAATTCCGCTCAAAACTAACAGATATGCAGGAAATTCTTGGGCAGCTTCAGGATGCCGCCGTTGCAGAGGCGCGCCTGATGGCACTTTCCCCGCAATTGTCAAAGGACGGCATGATTGCGGTGGGGCTGGTGTCAGGTTGGTTTGGCGCACGTGCAGATCATAAGCTTCTGGGACTTGAAGAAGCTGCCAAGCTGTTTGGCGATCAGAAAACATTCTGGAAATGAGGTTTCCCGGATTATTCCTTGATTGGGGATTCTTCGAGAATGTGTTTCGTTCGGTCATCCATCCTGTATTGGCATTGTTCTTTACGTTTGGAGAGCCCACTGTTCCAGACGATCAGATTGTAGATCGCAATGTGCAGTTTAATATCGCAGAGGCTTCCGGCAGAACCGTGACATCTGTGAGCGAACTTGAGCGCACCGGTATCTATAAGGATGCCGATTTTGCCCAAAAATGGATACTCGATAAGGGCCACGGGTATGTCCGTATCGGGTTTTGGGATGCCGGTATTCCCAGGGGCGCGGAACGCCTTGCTGTTTCAAGAAAGAATTTTGAAAGATTCACTGCGGTTCTGATCAAGCATAAGAAGCTTGTGAAGAAAGTTTCCCATCCAAATGGTGCGGAAGGGATGGTTGCCTTTGGCGACGGCGTAAAACACGAACGCTGCGCCTTTGGCTTGGCTGTACTCGACCTTGATGGTTACGGCAGCTTCGATACATTGATTGATACTGCGATATGCTCCAACGGTCCGTTAAAGCCAAATAGCGTTGAAAACCTGATCTGGTATCTGAAAATCGAACCGTAATCAGGATATGTTACGACGCACTCTGCTTCATGTCCTGATAGGCGATCAGGGCGCGCTCACGGCCTTCTTTCAGTCCGATCAAGGGTTTGGGATAGGTGCCGCCCAACGTGACGCCAGCGGCCTTCAGGATCAAGGGGCCAGCGTCCCATGGTTTGTGGATGAATTTTTCTGGCATGTCGCGAAGTTCCGGCACCCATTGGCGGACATAGTCGCCGTCGGGATCAAACTTTTCGCCTTGAAGAACTGGATTGAATATTCGGAAATACGGGGATGCATCGGCACCACATCCACCGATCCATTGCCATGAAAAGGCATTGTTGGCCGGGCAGGCATCGACAAGCGTGTCATCAAACCACGCCAACCCATCGTGCCAATGGATCAAAAGGTGTTTTACCAAAATTGATCCGACAATCATCCGCACCCGATTATGCATATAGCCGGTATGCCAAAGTTCACGCATGCCGGCATCGACAATCGGAAAGCCGGTTTGCCCGCTCTGCCAACGATTAAGGGCAACTTCATTTTCCGACCATGGGAAATGTTTGAAACTTGCGTTCAACGGAACGCTGCGCAGGTCTTTGGCATGAAAAAGGATATGGTGGGAAAATTCGCGCCAGCCCAGTTCAGAGATGAATTTGGCGGCGGTTTTGCCCTTGCCCGGATTGGCATCGGCAAAATGACTGGCGGTGTGCCACACCTGATAGGGGCTTATTTCACCAAACCGTAAATGCGGGGAAAGTTCCGAGGTTACCCGGTGATCGGGGCGATCCCGCAGATCGGCATAATCGGACAATCGATCATCGATAAAATCAAACAACTGGTCCTTCGCCCCCTGTTCGCCGGGAGTAAACCGTTCGTCAAAGCCTGCTGCCCAGTTAAAAGGTTTTGGGGCAAGGTCAAGGGCGTCCAATTCGACTTCGCCGTCAATCTGGATGTCGCTGGTGACAAGGCTTTCAGGTGCCCTGAGTGGCGCACGCGGGGAAGGTTGCTTTTGACAGGCACGCCAGAACGGGCTGTAGACTTTAAAATCAGTCCCAGCTCCTGTTCTAATCTCCCACGGTTCAAACAAAAGATTGGCCTTAAAGCTTTCGCAAGTCAGGCCTCGATCCTGCAGGGCGGTTTTGATCTCGGTATCGCGGTTGGTTGACGGCCTGTCATATAGCCGGTTCCAAAACACGGCTTTGACCGGGTGTTGATCTGCAATGTTTTCAAGGATATTGCCCGAATTACCGGTGAACAGCCGCAAGGTGGTTATCGGGTTTGCAGTATTTTTGCGGATCGCAGACAGGCTGTTTTCAAGGGCGGCAAGGCTTTTTTCAAGCCACCAACGCGTTGCGCCGCCAAGTTGATCGGAAATTACGCGATCAAGGATGAATATCGGCAAGACCACGGCATTATTTTGATCGGCCCATTTTACCGCCGCCATTAATGCCGGATTGTCGGCCAGACGCAGATCATTTCGAAACCACATGATTGCGATCGGGCGTTCAGTCATCTGCATTCCTGATGTTTGTAGGGGAGTAAAATGTGACCCTAGGGGAGAGAGCGTCGCGACTTTAGAGGGCAGGCGTCGTGGCGCTCTCTCTGGCTTGGGGTACATTAAATACTACGTTTGATGATTTCGATCAGTTCACCGAAACTTTCAGAAAGTGCAGTTTTTTTCCAACCGGCAAACCCAAGCACCAATCCTTGCGGTAGGTTTTCGCGGTTTTCGGGTGTTTTATCATGGTAGTAGGATGAAAGGGCCCGACAATCGAGCCCGGCCTTAACCATCTTTTCCTGAAGGGTGATATCGTCATGCCCGGCGATTAAACGGGCACAAAGATGCAACCCGCCATCCGATGGCATGACCGATAAAATATCTCCGGCTGTTTCGGAAATCAGGGATTTAAGGTGCGCGCGCCGTTCGCCGTAGCGAAGGCGCATCTTGCGCACATGGCTGCCAAAATGCCCTTCGGCAAAGAATGTCCCAAGGGCAGCTTGGGCGGTGGGGGCCGGAACCCCGTCGGCAAATCCCCGCATGCCGCGAAACGCCGGGATCAGGGTTGGCGGCAGCACAAGATATCCAAGCCGGATACCGGGAAACATCACACGGGAAAAAGTCCCGACATAGATCACCCGGTTATCACTATCCAACCCCTGCAGCGATGAAAGCGGTGGGCCGTCATAACGATACTCGCTGTCATAATCGTCTTCGACAATCCACGCATCATTGCTTGTCGCCCATTGCAAAAGTGACAGGCGACGGGCAAGCGAAAGCGTGGTTCCCAGCGGATAATTCCGCGACGGGGTGGTAACAACAATCCGGGCCGGTGATCGGGTTTGGGAAAGCCCATCAACGCACAAGCCTTCTGCATCGACCGGGATCGGGTGAACCATCGCTCCACTTGATGCCAAAACACCGCGAATGCCCTCATATCCGGGGTCTTCGGTGGCGATGATATCGCCGGGATCGACAAGCGCGCGGGCAATCAGATCAAGTGCTTGTTGCGCGCCCGATACCACCATCACCTGATCGGCATGGCAATTGACCCCACGTGATTGACGCAGCCATTTGGCGATTTCATCGCGCAACAAAGGCATGCCAAGCGGATCGTCAGGAATGGTCAGATCAATATCAGGCGCCCGCCAGGATCGACGCAACAACCGCGCCCAAAGATCAAATGGAAACGCATCAAGGTCCGGGGTGGCCGGGTTAAACGGACGGGCGACGCGAAACCGTGGAAAACGTCGCTGATATTCCAGCATGCGTTTGACACTTTGACTGAGCCGCAAGGGCCGGTCGTTGGTCGTTTTTGACCTTGCCGATTTCCGGTCAGGATCTGCATGCATGTCGCGATCAGGAAGCGACCCCGCCACAAAGCTTCCGGCACCGACACGAGTTTCAAGATAACCTTCGGATGTCAAAAGATCGAAACTGGTGACCACCGTATTGCGCGAAATTCCCAGCGACTTTGCCAAATCCCGGCTGGCCGGAAGGCGTTCACCCGGATGCAGGCGCCCGTCAAGGATTGCTGCCCTGATCCCGTGATACAGGCGGCGATAGGCGCTTAACGATCCTGCGTCATTGCTGTCATTGGTTTGGCTTGGATAAATCCAGCTGTAATCACTGCGCGACATGGCAAGCCTGATCAAATAATTGGTTCTATCATTTTTATTATAATGGACCTTTTGAAAAGTCCAATTCTAACCATGATGGGGCAACCAAGCGCGAAAGCCGCGCAATCTGTGCGATCAAAGCCACCACAAGACTTATGAAACGAGAACGCCATGTCTGAAACCATCGCAAAGCCGGAACAACTCGCATCCGATCAGTATGAAGTTTACCCCGATACCAAAATTGTGCGCGGCCCCAAACGCGCTTCTTATGACCGGAAACTTGTTCACGGCATTATTGATGACGCGCTGATTTGCCATGTTGGCACGGTGGTGAATGGACGCCCGGCCATGATCCCGACCGCCCATTGGCGGGTGGGGGAGCGGATTTATATCCATGGTGCGTCGAAAAACAGGATCTTGGCCGCGATTGCCGAGGGGGCAGAAGCCTGTCTTTGCATCACCCATCTCGATGGTTTGGTGATGGCGCGTTCGGCCTTTCATCATTCGGCCAACTATCGTTCGGTCGTGATTTACGGCAAGGGCGAACTGGTATCTGACGAAGACGGCAAAATGGAACATTCGCGACTGTTTGTCGAAAAGCTTGAACCGGGCCGGTGGGAAACCATTCGCGAACCCAACAAGCAGGAACTCAAGGCAACCATGTTCCTTGGCTTTGATTTAAAAGAAGTCTCGGCAAAGGTCAGAACCGGCGATCCGGTGGATGACGACGAAGACTACGATTGGGATGTCTGGGCGGGTGTTTTGCCCTGTGCGCCCCAATGGGGCACGCCAATTGACGATGCCAAGATCAAGCCGGGGTTTGAAGGCAAAGGCATTCTGAAAAGCTAAATGCAAAGCAGGCTGGCACATCACTGCCAGCCTGTTTTGGTTTACCGTCTTGTTTCGTGCGCGTTGGGCGTTGGTTAGCCCGCCATCGCAACCGCAATCTTTGCCCCAAGGCGCGCATTGTTGCGCACAAGGGCGATATTGGCGTCAAGGCTTTTGCCTTCGGTCAGCTTGGTCACACGTTCAAGCAGGAACGGCGTGACATCACGCCCAAGGATGTTCTGTGTTTTGGCGGCGGCCAGTGCGTCATCGATCGCACCTTCGATGGCTTCGCGGGCCAATGCCTTGTCGGCTTCTGGTGGGTTGCCAATGACAACACCGCCTTCAAGACCAAATTCCCATTTCGATTTCAGGAATGCCGCGATTTCATCGGGGCTATCAAGGCGAAGCGGGGATTTCTGGCCGCTTTCAACGGAGTAGAATGCCGGAAATTCATCGGTGCCATAAGCAATAACCGGAACGCCAAGCGTTTCAAGATGTTCAAGCGTTTTGGGAATATCAAGGATCGCCTTGGCCCCGGCACAGACCACAGCAACGCTGGTTTTGCCAAGTTCGGTCAGATCGGCCGATACGTCATAGTTACCGGCAAGATCACGGTGAACACCACCAATCCCGCCGGTGGCAAAGACGCGGATACCGGCTTTTTCCGCCAGGATCATGGTGGCTGAAACCGTGGTTGCGCCGTCGCGTTTTTTGGCGATGCAATATGGAATGTCGCGGCGTGACAGTTTCAGGATATCACTACCCTTGGCGAAATATTCAAGTTCTTCGGGCAGCAGGCCGATTTTACAACGCCCGCCAATAACCGCGATGGTCGCCGGAATGGCGCCATTATCACGCACATCCTGTTCAACAGCGCGCGCTGTTTCAAGGTTTTGCGGATAGGGCATGCCATGGGAAATGATGGTTGATTCAAGGGCGACGACCGGCTTGCCAGCAGCAAGGGCTTTTGCGACTTCTGGGGCGATATCAATAGTGTCCGACATTCCGAAATGCTCATATCTGGTTTAAAGTTTTAAGGTTCAGGATTAAACAGATAACCCTTCGAAATCCAGTTCAAAGCACAGTCGGTGATCCAGATTTGGTTATGGCTGTTATGCAGCACGTTGCGGATCGTTGCCGTATCAGCAACGCACCTGTGCCAGTGATCTGATTGTAACCATCTGAATTGGCGGGTATCTTGGGACACCACCAACCAACTCAGAGCCCCTCCGACATGAATGCCAAGCCTACTTTGACGACCGGCCTTTTGGCCTTTATGGCGGTCGGAAGCGGCCTGTCCGTTGCCAGTTTGTATTATGTGCAGCCCTTGCTTGAACTGCTTGCCCGTGAATATGGGCTGAGTGAAACAAGTGCCGGTTTGCTGGTGACGGTTGCACAGCTTGGCTATCTGACCGGGCTGATTACGGTGGTGCCCCTTGGCGATCATCATGAACGGCGCAAATTGCTGACCATCACATCCGCCCTGACGGCCTTGGGGTTGTTGGCCATGGGATTGGCACCGTCATTTTTGATGTTGGTTGCCTTTAGCATCACGGTCGGCATCACCTGCGTAACGGCACAGATCCTGGTGCCCTTGGCCGCCCACCTTGCCAGTGATGATAAGCGCGGGGCTGCGGTCGGGGCGGTGATGAGTGGCCTGTTGCTCGGCATTCTTCTGGCGCGCACGTTTTCAGGCGTCATGGCGGAACTGGCCGGGTGGCGGTCGGTCTTCATCGTCGCATCGGTTTTGATGGCGGTTTATTCTGTCGCCTGTTACCGGATCATTCCCCATATCCCGCCAACCTCGCACACCAGTTACAGAACGCTTTATGTTTCCATCCTGCATCTGTTTCGTGACGAAGCGGTCCTGCGCCGCCGAAGCCTGATTGGCGGACTGCAATATGCTGTGTTTGGTATCTTCTGGACGTCGATGGCCTTCATGTTGGTACGCCAATATGACATGTCTGAAGCAGTCATTGGCCTATATGGCCTGATCGGTGCGATTGGTATCCTTGCTGCCCGCATTGCCGGAAGGCTGGCCGATAAGGGCTGGGCACGGCTAAGCACTGGTGGATTTCTGATGACCACGGTGGTTAGCTGGACATTGCTGTATTGGGGGCAATGGTCGCTGGTGGCGTTTGCGGTTGGGGTGGTGTTGCTCGACCTTGGAATTCAAGGCGCGCATATCTCAAATCAAAGCGAGGTCTATCGCCTAAACCCCGAAGCACGAAGCCGCCTGACGACCGGCTATATGGCCAGTTACTTCTTGGGCGGGGCTTGCGGGTCAGCCAGTTCGGCAGTGGCCTATGGCATCGGCGGGTGGGGGGCTGTTGTCACTCTTGGATCAACTGTTTCGATCCTGTGTGTGTTGATCTGGGTAGTGACAGAGCTTCGGTTCCCCGTGCGGCAAATGAAACAGGGTGCCAAATAGCAAAACGGCCGCCCCATCGGGACGGCCGTTTGCATAAAAGCGCCTAAGCTGAAAGCTTAGTTCTTTTCTTTGTCGACAAGCTGGTTTGCAGCAATCCACGGCATCATAGCGCGCAGTTTGGTGCCAACTTCTTCGATCGGGTGTTCTGCATTCAGGCGACGCGTTGCTTTGAACATCGGCTCACCGCAATGCATTTCCTGAACGAAGTCACGAACGAACTTGCCTTCCTGAATGTCAGCAAGAACTTCTTTCATGCGTTCTTTGACCGACGGATCAATAACACGCGGGCCGGTGACATAGTCGCCGTATTCTGCGGTGTTGGAGATCGAGTAACGCATGTTGGCCATACCGCCTTCATACATCAAATCAACGATCAGTTTCACTTCGTGCAGGCACTCGAAATATGCCATTTCCGGAGCATAACCAGCTTCGGTCAGGGTCTCGAAGCCGTATTTGATCAGCTGGGTCAGACCACCACACAGAACAGCCTGTTCGCCGAACAGATCGGTTTCACATTCTTCACGGAAGCTGGTTTCGATCACGCCCGAACGACCGCCACCGATTGCCGAAGCATAAGACAGCGCCACTTCAAGGGCATTGCCCGAAGCGTTCTGTTCGATTGCGACGAGGCAAGGAACGCCGCCGCCACGTTTATATTCGGAACGAACCGTGTGGCCAGGACCCTTTGGTGCGATCATCATGACGTCAAGATCAGCGCGTGGCTCGATCAGGCCGAAATGAACGTTCAAACCGTGTGCGAACAGAAGTGCAGCACCCTGTTTCAGGTTGTCACGCAGTTCGTTTGCATAGATTGCTGCCTGATGTTCATCCGGTGTCAGGATCATGACAACGTCGGCCCATGCTGCGGCTTCAGCCGGGGTCATGGCTTTCAGACCAGCGTTTTCAGCTTTCTTACGCGAAGAAGAACCTTCACGAAGGCCAACAACAACTTCTTTAACGCCGGAATCATGAAGGTTAAGCGCATGGGCATGGCCCTGCGAACCGTAACCGATGATGGCAACTTTTTTGGTTTTGATCAGATTAACATCTGCATCGCGGTCGTAATAAACACGCATCTTTCGATACCTCTGGACGTTGGACCACGCTTATTTTTATGCGTGGTGGATGGTAATAATTATTTCGGGGATGAAACCCCAATGCCATGCCCGATGCGGATCACCGGACAGGGCAAACTCACATCGTTAGCGTGCCGCGTGAAATCGCAGCCACACCAGTACGCGAAATCTCCGAAAGCCCCAGTGGCGCCATCAATTTGATGAAGGCATCAATCTTTTCGGGGCTGCCGATGATTTCATAAACGAAGGAATTATTGGTCGCATCGACTGCGCGGGCCTTGAAGATATCGGCAATGCGCAGGGACTCAACACGCTGTTCGCCCGTTGCGATCACTTTGACCAAGGCAAGTTCACGTTCGACACTTGGTCCCGCCAAGGTCAAATCGCTGACCTTGTGAACCGGGACAAGGCGCGAAAGCTGTGCCTTGATCTGTTCGATCACCATCGGGGTTCCCGAGGTAACCACAGTGATGCGTGACTGATGGGCGTCGGCGTCGACTTCTGCCACGGTCAGGCTTTCAATATTATAGCCACGACCAGAGAACAGCCCGATAACACGGGCAAGGACGCCTGATTCGTTATCCACCAGAACGGATATTGTGTGTTTCGAAATTTCGGTTTCTTTCACGGTCTCGCTCCGCTAGAGCAGGGGCGGGGGCAACATCAGGTCGCCACCCGAACCGGCTTTAATTTATGGTTTTGATGATATCGTCTCGCACGCGCGCTCGGTGCGGATCAGACCAGAACCATCCCTTCATCGGAATCAATGGCTTCGTCGCCGTTGGTTTCCTGCCCAAGCAGCATTTCATTATGCGGCTTGCCCGATGGGATCATCGGATAGCAGTTTTCCTTGTCGTCGACTGCGACATCCAAAATCACCGGACCGTCAATTTCCAGCATCTGCTTGATGGCATCATCAAGATCAGCCGGATCTTTGCAGGTCAATCCGGTAAAGCCAAAGGCCTCGGACAGTTTGACGAAGTCAGGCAGGGTTTCGCTATAGCTTTCGGAATAGCGTGACCCGTGCAGAAGCTGCTGCCACTGGCGAACCATGCCCATATAACGGTTATTCAGGATCACGGTCTTGACCGGCAGGCGATACTGCTTAAGCGTCGCACATTCCTGAATGTTCATCATGATCGACGCATCACCGGTAAAGCAGACAACCGTTGCTTCCGGATGGGCAACCTGCACGCCAAGGGCTGCCGGCATGCCATAGCCCATGGTGCCAAGACCACCTGAGGTCATCCATTCATAAGGATGTTCAAACCCGAAATGCTGGGCGGCCCACATCTGGTGCTGACCAACGTCAGTGGTGATGTAGGTTTTGCGATCACGGGTCAATTCATGGACGCGGCGAATAACGTGCTGCGGCTTGATCACGTCTTTTGGCTGTTTGTAGGACAGGCAGCGTTTTTCACGCCAGCCTTCAATCTCTTTCCACCAGCCATCAAGCGCTTTTGCGTCGATCTTGTACTGTTTGGCTTTCCAGATTTTGATCATGTCTTCAAGAACATGACCAACATCGCCAACAATCCCGATATCGACAGGCACGTTTTTATTGATCGAGCTTTGATCAATATCGACCTGCACTTTCTGCGAACCCGGCGAGAAGAAATCAAGATTGCCGGTCACACGGTCGTCAAAACGCGCGCCAACTGCGAACATGACATCACAATCATGCATTGCCATGTTGGCTTCGTATGTGCCGTGCATGCCCAGCATACCAAGATGCTGTTTGTCGGACGCCGGATAGGCACCAAGCCCCATCAGGGTCAGCGTGATCGGAATACCGGTGGTGCGGGTAAATTCGGCCAGAAGCTTACATGCCTGTTCGCCGGAATTGATCACACCGCCGCCGCAATACAGGATCGGCTTTTCGGCCGATGCCAGCATTTTAAGGGCTTCTTCGATCTGGCCGCGATCACCTTTAACCACCGGGTTATAGGTCCGGTGCTGAACCTGTGACGGTTCAAGGTATGGCGCCTTGCCAACCAGAATATCCTTTGGCAGGTCGATAACAACCGGACCCGGACGACCGCTTGATGCGACGTGGAATGCTTCATGCATCGTACGCGCAAGCTTGTCGCTGTCTTTCACCAGATAGTTATGCTTGGTGCAAGGGCGGGTAATGCCGGTGGTGTCGGCTTCCTGGAATGCATCATTGCCGATCAAATGGGTCGGCACCTGACCTGTCAGGCAGACAACTGGAATCGAGTCCATCAACGCGTCGGTAAGGCCGGTAACTGCATTTGTCGCACCGGGGCCGCTGGTTACCAGCACAACGCCGACCTTACCGGTCGAGCGGGCGTAACCTTCAGCAGCGTGGACAGCAGCCTGTTCATGGCGGACGAGAACGTGACGAATTCGGTTTTGTTTAAAAATCTCGTCATATAGCGGTAGGACAGCGCCGCCGGGATAGCCAAACACGACTTCCACACCCTGATCTACAAGGGCCTGCAACACTACTTCCGAACCGTTCAAAATACGTTCTACCATGATTTTCGAGCCTCTTTACTTAGCGACAACAACGTGTCGCGTGATAACCGCGTGGTTGAAACATGATCCAATTATCCTTGAATTGGAGTTGAAAAATCCGCCGAAACGGCGGTTTTCCGCCATTTAGGCGGGGGAAGCGCCAACCTATCGCCTCACTTTGGCGTGGTCAACAGAAATTGGTTAATATCATGACGCATTTTTGCTGCCAAACTTTCCGAATATTGCGCGTCGATGATTTCCTTGTCGGTCATTTGATGGCGAAACCACGTTAATTGACGCTTGGCATAGCGTCTGGTTTCTCGTTGGGATTTCTCTTTTGCGGTCTCAAGATCGATCTCACCGGCAAGGTGCGCGGCAAGCTCCCGAACCCCGACAGCCTTCATAACCGGGGCACTCGGCGGTAAATCAAGGGCAATCAACCCGGCCACTTCATCAAGTGCACCCTGTTCAATCATCAGATCAAAACGCCGGTTGCAGCGGTCATATAAAATGTCGCGCGGTGGCATGTAACAAAGTTTCTTGAATTTCATGTTTTCGGGCGGGGTAATGACCGGTTCGGTGTGCCAGCTTGCCAATCCGCGGCCGGTATGGGCAAAAACCTCGACGGCGCGAATCAAACGCTGGGTGTTTGTGCCATCCAGTGTTGCCGCTGTTTCCGGGTCATCTTGGGTAAGTTTGGCAAAGAACGCTGCGTGACCCAATTCTGCCAACTCGGCACTGACAATATCGCGAATCCGGGCAGGCACATCTGGGATCGGTGCAATGCCATTGGTCAGGGCATTTAAATACATGCCAGTACCACCCGTAATGATCGGCAGTTTGCCCTTGGCGTGACACTCGGCAATCTCGGCCATAGCCATATCGCGCCACTTCCCGGCAGAACATGCTTCGCGACCCGAAAGAACCCCGTAAAGCCGATGTGGCGCCCGCGCGGTTTCGGCATCATCGGGGCGGGCACTTAACACACGCAGTTCTTCATAGACCTGCATGCTATCGGCATTGATCACCACACCGTCAAACGCATCGGCCATATCAAGTGCAAGGGCGGACTTACCACTCGCAGTCGGGCCCGCGACGATCAGGACAGGGGCAAACGAATTGGTGGCGACGATAGCCGACATAAAGGCACTTTCGAATTCTGGTTGTCAAAGGTCGGACAGTCTATTGGCTTCACCTTCAAAGTCATAGGGCTTTGGTCGGTATTCGAATGGCAAAAAACGCTCAGGTATAGCTGCTAGTGCGAAAGTTCTCTTGTCTTTGGGCGATGCAATTCGGATAAAGACGACAAATCTGTTTAATGCCTTTTCCGCCAAGGAGCCTGCAGACCATGAAATTGGTACTGACCCTGATTGCTGCCCCGAACTCGAATGCACTGACAAAAGACGTGATTGATCGTGCGGCGATTGCCCTGACTGGGGCCGGGGCACTGGTTGGTGATGTGACCTGGCTTGCAGATGGCGAAGCATGCGATCTAGGCTTTGATGGCATCACCCTTGATATTGCCGATACCACGCTGGCCGAGGCAGAGCTTCCCGTCGATGCTGTGACCCAAAAGGCGGCAACACGTCGCAAGAAATTGCTGATTGCCGATATGGACAGCACCATGGTCACCGGCGAGACCCTTGATGAACTGGCCGAGTTCGCCGGGGTCAAGGATCGGGTGGCGGCGATTACTGCGCGTGCCATGAATGGCGAACTTGATTTCGAAGCCGCCCTTGATGAACGCGTCGGGCTTTTAGAAGGCATGTCGACCGATATGCTCAAAGAAGCCTGGAAAACCGTTGAATATACCGGGGGTGCTAAAACACTTGTCGCGACGATGAAGGCCAATGGCGCCTTTGCCGCCCTTGTATCAGGCGGGTTTGATTTCTTTACCGGGGCTGTTCGGGCCGAGCTTGGCTTTGATTATGATCAGGCCAACGTTTTGATCGAAGCTGATGGCAAGCTGACCGGCAAGGTGCAAAAGCCGGTTCTTGATCGTCAGGCCAAGGTGGATGCACTTGAAAACCTGTCGTCGGAGCAGGGCATCACATCGGGTGACGCAATTGCGGTTGGCGATGGTGCGAATGATCTTCAGATGATTTCGATTGCCGGAACCGGGGTTGCCTTCCACGCCAAGCCATCTGTTCAGGAACAGGCCCGCATTTGCATCAATCACGGTGATCTGACCGCATTGCTGTATTTGCAGGGCTATGCAAAGTCTGATTTCGTTTCCTGATATCTAGCTATAACGGTTCAAAGAAAAAGGGCGGCCTGCCAAATGCAGGTCGCCCTTTTTTCATCAGAGATCAAAGCCGGTTGGCTTATTCTTCTTGTGCAAGTGTCAGGCCGAAGTAACGCGGGCCAGCCGATGTTTCGATCAACATCAAGATGGTGCGTTTGTCGTCATCAAGGGCGGACTTGACCGCATTGGTGACGTCTTCGACATTGGTAACCGAGCTGTGCGATGCTTCGATGATGATATCACCCGGACGCACACCTTTTTCAGCGGCATAGCTGTCACTGGCAACATCGGTGACAATCACACCTTCCGTGCCTTCGGCAAGGTTGTAACGCTGACGAAGGGCATCATCAACATTGGCAACCTTCATCCCAAGAGCCGGAAGTTCAGCTTCGGCGATTACCGGGGCTTCGCCACCTTCGGATGGGGCTGCACTTGCGGCAACGACTTCTTCTTCAAGCTCGCCAAGTTCGACCTGAACGGTCTGTTTCTTGCCATCGCGCCAGATCACAACATCAACATCTTTGCCGATCTTGGTTTCTGCAACGATACGCGGCAGGCGACGCATGCTTTCGACTTCCTTACCATCAAAGCTAAGGATCACATCGCCTTGTTTGATGCCGGCATCCTTGGCCGGGCTTTCGTCCGACACGCCGGCAACCATTGCACCAGTTGAACTGTCAAGGCCGACCGAGTCTGCAATATCTTCGGTAACAGTCTGGATATGAACGCCAAGCCAGCCGCGACGGGTGCGACCATATTCTTTCAATTGATCGACAACGCTTTGGGCAATGCCTGACGGAATGGCAAAGCCAATCCCGACCGAGCCACCTGACGGCGAATAGATCGCGCTGTTGATACCGATGACGTCGCCATCAAGGTTAAACAGCGGGCCACCGGAATTGCCACGGTTGATCGATGCGTCGGTCTGAATGAAATCGTCATACGGTCCCTGATTGATGTCGCGATTACGCGCCGATACGATACCAGCCGTCACCGTGCCGCCAAGACCGAACGGGTTACCGATTGCCATGGCCCAGTCGCCGATACGTGCGCTGTCTGAATCACCCCATTTGACAAATGGCAGGTCATTGTCTTTGGGCTCAACTTTAAGCAACGCAACGTCGGTTTTCGGATCACGGCCAATCAGTTCAGCATCAAGGGTTTCACCATCATGGAAGCGGACACTGATTTCATCGGCACCATCAATCACGTGGTTGTTGGTCACGATGTAACCGTCAGCCGAAATGATAAAGCCCGAACCAAGTGCGGTCGCACGACGCTTCTGCGGGGCTGGGCCACCTTGATCGCCGCCTTGACCGTTGCGATCCATGAAATCACGGAACAGGTCTTCAAATGGCGATCCCGGAGGAAACTGGAAGTCCGGTCCCTGACGTTCAGCGACCATCTGGCTGGTAGAGATATTCACAACACTGGGCAGGAGCCGTTCAGCCAGGTCTGCAAAACTTTCAGGAGCGGGGCGGGCATTCGCGATGTGCGAAACACTGGTCACGCCAAGGAGAACAATCACCAGTGCAGACGTCACTCTCATTCGCACCGGGTTGTATAATGCTTGTAGCATGTGTTTGATCCTGTTCGTTGCCGCGTTCACGGTATTTGTAATTCTACTTATGCAGCGCGCGATGGGATTGTTATTTTACCCGTCGCTTAATTAAACAAATTAAGCGCGACTTTGGCAGAATTTGGGCAGCTCTTGGGAAAAAGAAGGAATTCTTAGCGCAGCATCATGGCAAAAAGCTCATGTGTGGCTGTTTTTCCTGAGCTTACAGCCAGATACGGACTGCCCAGATCGCACCAATCGCAACGACTGCTGCAATCAACCCGCCAATGCGCAATTGCGATTCAGGTATTTCCTGAACCAGTTCCATCACCCGTTTTGCACCGCCGGGGAACAGCGTATAAAGCATGCCTTCCAGCGCAATCGCCAGAAGTATGGCTGTAGCAAGTTCCTTCATGGGCGTGGACGTATCCGGGGTTTCTTTAATCCTGTCAGACGCGATGCATCGACAGGACATATTTATGAAAACAAAAAGGGCGACCTGACTAATATGCCGGTCGCCCTTGTGTTTTGTCTAGCGGCTTGTGTCAGGAGCCGACTTATTAAAGTATTGGAAAAACTCGCTGTCTGGTGAAAGCACCATGGTCGAGCCACTCGAAAGCGCGGATTTGTAGGATTCTAGCGAACGATAGAATTCGAAGAATTCCGCATCTTTGCCATAAGCTTTACCCAGAACAACGTTTCGTTCTGCATCACCTTCACCACTTAGAACTTCAGCCTGACGGCTTGCTTCGGCAAGGATACCGATGCGTTCACGGTCTGCTTCCGCCTGAATCTTCGCTTTGAGCTCTTCACCCTCTGCGCGAAGCTGTGCAGCTTCGGCAATACGCGAAGAACGCATACGGTTATACACCGCTTGCGAAGTTTCCTGCGGCAGGTCCGTGCGACCGATGCGAACATCAATCAGTTCCACACCAAATTCTTTGGCCGGTTCAAGCAAGCTTGCCTGAATTTTTTCCATGATCTGTGCACGGTTGTCCGACAGAAGTGCCACAAGCGGAGCCTGTGCCAATTCACCACGGATGACCGAATTCAGACGCTGGCCAAACAACTGAACAAAGTTCGTTGTGTTGGTTGCACGTTGACGGAACGTCAGCGGGTCGATGATTTTCCAGCGGGCAAAGCTGTCAACATTGACACGCTTCTGATCCGACAGAAGAACCTGCTGTACCGGTGGATCAAGTTCAAGAATGCGGCGCTCGTAATATTCCACATTCTGGATTGGCGACTTGAAATGCAAACCCGGTTCGGAAACCGCATGAACAGGATTACCGAACTGAAGAACAAGCGCCTGCTGGTCCTGACGTACGGTAAAGACGCACATGGAAGCAACCACAGCGGCGATAACAACAACGACGCCTGTGGCAATAAGTTTAGGACTTGCCATTAGTTATTGCCTCCTGCATTCGCGCGTTTCTGAATTTCTGGCAGCGGAAGATACGGAACAACGCCACCACCCTGACCGTTCTGGTCAATAATGACCTTCTCGGATTTGCTCAGGACTTCCTGCATGGTTTCAAGATACAGGCGACGTGTCGTGACATCTTGCGCAGTCAGATAGGAATTATAGATCGAGGTAAAGCGTTCAGCTTCACCCTGTGCTTCCTTGGTCACGCGATCCTTGTATGCGCGGGCCTGCAGGATGGTTCGTTCTGCTTCACCTTTTGCACGCGGGATAATGTCATTGCGATAGGCCAGTGCTTCGTTCTGGGAACGATCACGGTCCTGACGTGCACGCTGCACATCGTTAAACGCATCAATAACGTCACGTGGCGGGTCAACTTTCTGCATTTTCACTTCTGCAACGAAGACGCCCAACTCATAACCATCCATGATCGACTGAAGCAACACACGCGTCTGCTCTTCAACCCGAACACGGCCCACAGTAAGGGCTTCTTCAAGGTTGGTTTTGCCGATGACTTCACGGATCGCACTTTCGGCTGCAAGCTTGATGGTGTTTTCCGGATCACGGACATTAAACAGGAATGATCCAGCGTCGCTGATACGCCACTGAACAACATAATCAATGTCGATGATGTTCTGGTCACCCGTCAGCATCAAGCTTTCTTCCGGGACATCCCGGGCGCCGCCAGTGCCAACAGTGCCAGTGCCGCGATAACCGATTTCGATCTGGTTGGTCCGTTCGACGTTCGGTTTAATGACCTCGCCAATCGGAGCCGGAAGGAAATAGTTAAGACCCGGACCGGTGGTGCCAACCCATTTACCAAACAGAAGCGTTACGCCCTGCTCACCTGGCTGGACACGGTAGAAGCCGGTCAAAAGCCACAACCCGATCACAGCGATACCGATCAGGACAAAGCCCTTATAACCGCCACCACCGGGGAACAGCCGTTTCAGGCGTTCCTGGCCTTTACGAATCATTTCGTCAAAATCGGGGGGCGTGTTTCCGCCGCCACCGCCGCCCTGAGGACGCTGTCCCCACGGGTTTTGGCCACCGCCGTTGTTTCCGCCGCTGCCCCAGGGGCCACCGCCCCCTTGTGAATTCCATGGCATCGAGTGTCTTCCTCTTCTTGCCGTTCGGTGTTTATCTTTACTTACCGAGTACCAGAGTCTGGCCTCACGAATATGTTTGAAAGGGCTGATCGAATTGTTGCGAAAAAGCTGTGCAAGGCAGCCGGAAGATTTTTATCTTTCAATGCTTCGCGACAATTTAACCCGATCAATCCGAAGAACAACCGCATGAATTACCAACACTTGCGTCAAACTCCTTGACCGGGATACCTGCCCGCTCTATGGGCTTTTCCTAGTATTTCGCAATTCTTGCTGTTGCCATTACAATCCTATTCGTGAGTCCAGACCCTAGGCCTTATATGACAGCTTGCCTTGCAAAACAATGTTACGCGCCTGCAAGTTCTGTGTGATCACGGACTTAAGCCAAAATTTGGAGACCGCAATATGACTTCCCCGAACCGTGAACAGATTGTCGCCGCCCTTGAAGGGGTAATCGACCCGGTCGATGGCAAATCAATCACAGCCAAGGGTATGGTGCAAGGTATTGATATCAATGATGAAGCCGTCAATGTCATGATTGCTGTCGATCCCGCTCAGGGACCGGCACTCGAAGACTTGCGCCAAGCCGCTGAAAAGGCTGTGGCTTCTGTGAACGGGGTCACAACGGCCCGTGTGGCCTTGACCGCAGAACGACCCAAAGCTGCAAACCCGCAACAACCCGCGGCTGCAAAACCGCATCAAACGGGCCAGCGCCCGCAGGGTGCATCGCAAAAACCGCTTGAATTGCCGACCGTGCGCAGCATCATAACCGTTGCTTCGGGAAAAGGCGGAGTGGGGAAATCAACCACCTCGGTTAATCTTGCACTGTCGCTGGTCGCCAAGGGACTTAAGGTCGGTTTGCTTGATGCAGATATTTATGGCCCGAGTCTCCCGCGCATGATGGGTCTTCGCGATGCCAAACCGACCCCGTCGGGCACACAGGGTAAAATGATCCCGCCATCGGCCTTTGGCATGCGCGTCATGTCGATCGGTTTCATGGTGGATGAAGAACAGCCCGTGATCTGGCGCGGACCCATGGCGATGGGGGCACTTGAACAGCTTCTGCGTGATACCGACTGGGGCGATCTGGATGTTCTGGTTGTCGATATGCCACCGGGCACGGGCGATATTCAACTTTCTATGGCCCAGCGCGTTCCGGTCACCGGGGCCGTGATTGTCTCCACCCCGCAGGACATCGCCCTTCTGGATGCCCGCAAAGGGCTGAATATGTTCCGCAAGGTCAATGTGCCGGTCTTCGGCCTGATCGAAAACATGTCCTATTACAAATGCCCCGAATGCGGTCATGTCGATCACATCTTTGATCATGGTGGGGCGCACAAGGCGGCAGATGAACTGGGCGTGCCGTTCCTTGGTGAAATCCCGCTGGATCTTAAAATCCGACTGGGGGCGGATGACGGCAAACCGATTGTGTGCACCGATCCCGACGGTGAACATGCCAAGGCCTATGGCGCAATCGCGGATAAGATTGCAGAAGCCATTGATGATCAGGTCGGCCCGACGACGGAGCCCAAAAAGAAAAGCCTGTTCCCGAAAATCAGCTTTAAGTAACGCCTTACGTAAAAAGACCTTTTATCACTTTGATACGAGCAAACCCCGCCACACAGATGGCGGGGTTTTGTGTGTTTGGCATATGACTACGCGGTTATAATTTTTGCTGTTGTGGCAAGCTGGCGATACTCGATACCTGCCAGAATAATCACCGCAATGGCTTGGACGACGACAAAGGCGTTTCCCAGCATAGTAGGATTGATAGACGGAAGGGCGAGAAGGCCAAAACTTGCGACGACCCATCCGACATTCCCAACAATAATCAACCATACCAAGTGCCGATTTGGTTGTGCCTGTTTGCCCGTAAGATACATCAAGGCAGCGCAGGGAAACAGGATTAGACCGGCATAGAACAAAAGGTCGGTGGGGAAGCCCAGCCATCCTGCCAATGGCACGGTACCAAGGCACAGCAACAGGCCAAAGACCAAGCAGGTTGCAGCATCCATCATCAAGATGGTTTTGAGCGTTTTTACGTTGGTATTTGCAGACATCACGTTTCCCTTTTCGTTGGTGGTGATATCGGCAATTTGCCGCATTCAGGTAATCAAGGCGATTACCTGTGAGATAATGTTTTGACAGATTGTTTGATGGTAACCTGTTTGCAGTTTAAACGGGAAATGCAATGAGACAGGTAAACCACGATCAGTTTGCGGCCGCCTTGAAAACATGGCGAAAGCAGCGTCGCCTAAGTCAGTTGAATCTCGCCAGCGAGGCACAGATTTCGACCCGGCATCTTAGTTTCCTTGAAACCGGGCGGTCAAAACCCAGCCGCGATATGGTCCTGCATCTTGCCGATTGTCTTGATGTTCCTTTGCGTGACCGCAACAGCCTTTTGGTCGCTGGTGGCTTTGCCCCGGTCTACGCCGAACACAATTTCAATGATGATCAATCAGCGGGTATTCGCGCGGCTGTTGAACAGATACTCTCAGCACACGAACCCTATCCGGCACTGGCAATGGATCGTCACTGGAACATGGTGGCATCGAACCGCATCGTGCCAATGTTGCTGGCGGATGTTGATCCGGAATTGTTACGTGCCCCGGTCAATTTGCTGCGGTTAAGTTTGCATCCCGGCGGGTTAGCACGGCGCGTGGTTAATTTTACCGAATGGCGCGATCATTTGTTGGATCGATTGCGGCGTCAGATCGATGTGACGGCAGATGCTACCTTACGTGGTCTTTATGATGAAGCCAGTCATTACCGGATGCCGAACAATGGGGCGGATAGTACCATTGATCAGGATACGGATGGTGGTGCCCTGTCGGGGCTTGTCGTGCCGCTTGTTCTGCAGACCGATTGGGGGATCATGCGATTTATCAGCACGACCACGGTGTTTGGGACGCCGGTTGAAGTTTCATTGTCCGAACTTGCCATCGAGACATTGTTGCCCGCGGACGGGCCAACAGGCAGCGCCCTGCATCAACTGGTGGCGGGCATTTAAAACAAACCCCCGCCAGATTGCTCCGGCGGGGGTTTGTCTTTGAAATCAGTACGGCTTACTGAACGGCTTCGTCCATGAAGGACGGCATCCAGCCTTCGTTCAGATCACGCAGTTCCGAAACGCTGACTTTGCTCTCGCCTTCGATGCTTACCGCATCACCACCGGCCTGACCGATGATGACAGCCGCAACATTGGCACTGGCAGCAGCATTAAGGACCTGATCGGGATCGCGGGTCGCAATCACGTAGCGGCCCTGATCTTCGCCAAACAGCCATGCAGCTTCGCTACCCTGTTCTGGCAGATTGATGTCAGCACCGATATTGCCCGCAAGGCACATCTCGGCGACCGTGACCAAAAGACCGCCATCGGCGATATCGTGGCACGTCCGTACTACGCCAAGCTCGATCAGTTCACGGACCAGCGTACCGGTACGTTTTTCAGCATTCAGATCGACCGGCGGCGGGGCACCTTCTTCGCGCCCTTCGATGGTCTTGAGATACAGCGACTGACCAAGTTCACCGGTCGCAGCACCAATCATAATCAATGCACTGTCATCACGCTTCAGCGCGATGGTGGCATGGTGACCCAGATCGGAAATAACACCAACGCCGCCAATGGCCGGGGTCGGCATGATGCCAACGCCATTGGTTTCGTTGTAAAGTGACACGTTGCCCGATACGACCGGGAAGTCCAGCGCAATGCAGGCTTCGCCAATACCCTGACATGCGCCAACAAACTGGCCCATGATGCGCGGGCGCTCAGGATTGCCGAAGTTCATATTATCCGTAATGGCAAGCGGTTTGGCACCGGTTGCGATCAGGTTGCGATATGCTTCTGCAACGGCCTGTTTGCCGCCTTCGACCGGATCGGCCATGACATAACGCGGGGTACAGTCGGTGGTCGCTGCAATGCCTTTGTTGGTACCTTGAACGCGGACCACACCGGCATCACCGCCCGGACGGACAATCGTGTTGCCCATGACCAGATGGTCATACTGTTCCCAGATCCAGCGACGTGATGCCAGATCAGGTGAGGCAATCAGGGTCTTAAGCGCATCAATATGTGCGACCTTGCCCGAAAGACTTGCCGGATCAATGCGATCCTGTTTCGGGGTAACTTCCCACGGACGATCATATTCCGGCGATGCTTCGGCCAGCGGATCAATCGGAAGATCACCGGCCGTTTCGCCGTGCCATTTCAGAACCATGCGTTTGGTATCGGTCAGTGTACCGATCACCGCAAAGTCGAGTTCCCATTTGTCAAAGATCGCCTTGGCGGCATCTTCACAACCGGGTTTCAGGACCATCAACATGCGTTCCTGCGATTCTGAAAGCATCAGCTCATAGGGCGTCATGCCTTCTTCGCGCATCGGCACTTTATCAAGCCACAGCTCAACACCAACGCCGCCTTTTGAGGCCATCTCGAAGGATGATGACGTCAGACCAGCCGCCCCCATGTCCTGAATGGCGACGATCATATCGGTTGCCATCAATTCAAGGCAGGCTTCAAGCAGAAGTTTTTCCGTGAACGGATCACCAACCTGAACGGTCGGGCGCTTTTCATCACTGTCATCATCAAACTCGGCCGATGCCATGGTGGCACCATGGATACCGTCACGGCCGGTTTTCGATCCGACATACACAACCGGATTGCCGATGCCAGCCGCCGCTGAATAGAAGATATTGTCCGCATCGGCCAGACCCACGGTCATCGCATTGACCAGGATGTTGCCATTGTAAGATGCGTGGAAATTGGTTTCGCCACCGATGGTCGGAACGCCCATGCAGTTGCCATAACCGCCGATACCTTCGACAACACCGCTCAGCAAGTGGCGGGTTTTCGGGTGCTCGGGCGCGCCAAAGCGCAGCGCATTAAGGTTTGCAATCGGGCGGGCACCCATGGTGAATACATCACGCATGATGCCGCCAACACCGGTTGCAGCCCCCTGATAGGGTTCGATAAAGGACGGGTGGTTGTGGCTTTCCATTTTGAAGATGGCAGCCTGACCATCGCCAATGTCAATCACACCGGCATTTTCACCCGGACCCTGAATAACCCAGTCAGCCTTGGTCGGAAGCGTTTTGAGCCACTTTTTCGATGATTTGTAGGAGCAATGCTCGGACCACATAACCGAAAAAATGCCAAGTTCGTTGATGTTGGGTTCACGGCCCATGATTTCGAGAACAAGCTTGTACTCTTCCTCGTTCAGCCCGTGTTCCTTGACCAGTTCAGGCGTGATCGGTGTGCTGTTGAATTCGTTGGTGCTCACGATACGGCCTCCACCATGCTTTTGAACAGACCGCGACCATCAATCCCGCCATGCAGCGGATCGATGGCATTTTCCGGATGAGGCATCATGCCAAGAACATTGCCTGCTTCGTTGATGATGCCCGCAATGTTGCGCTGTGACCCGTTCAGGTTGGTTGCCGGATCGACGTCACCGTTCACATCGCAATAGCGCAGAACAACACGGCCTTCGCCTTCAAGACGGTCAAGCGTGTCTGCATCGGCAAAGTAATTGCCGTCATGATGGGCAACCGGATAATCGACCACGTCGCCCATGCCATACTGGTTGGTAAAGCGGCTGGTGGTGTTTTCGATTTTCAGATGCGTGTTTTTGCAGATGAATTTCAGGCTGGCATTGCGCATCAGCGCACCGGGCAGAAGACCTGCTTCTGTCAAAATCTGGAAGCCGTTACATACACCTAAAATGGTCACACCGGCCTTGGCGCGCTCAGCAACGGCGCGCATGATCGGCGATTTGGCAGCCATCGCCCCGCAGCGCAGATAGTCGCCATAGGAAAAGCCACCGGGGACCATGATGATGTCGACGTTGGGCAGCTCGGTTTCGCCATGCCAGACCACGGTCGGTTTGGTGCCGGTGGCCTGTTCAAGTGCTGCAATGGCGTCATTCTCCCGGTTGATGCCGGGGAAGAGGATGACAGCGGATTTCATGAAATACCGTCTCTCGGTTAGTGTCCGTTAACGCAATCTCGATACGTCAAGGCTTGCAAAAGCAGGGCCTTGGCGGGGCAGTTAAGCCAGCTCGATGGTGTAGTCTTCGATCACGGTGTTGGCGAGAAGCTTCTCGCACATTTCGGTGACCTCGGCCTTTGCCTTTGCGGCATCGGTACCGTCCAGTTCCAGTTCAATGAACTTGCCCTGACGGACGTCATTGACGCCATCAAAACCCAGGCCCTGAAGGGCGTGGTGAACGGCTTTGCCTTGCGGGTCAAGAACACCGTTCTTCAGGGTAACATGAACACGTGCTTTCACGAGAAGCTCCTTTAAGTTCGCATGCGCGGCATTCGCGCGAAGAATGTTTGCAAACAAGACGCTGTCCGATGAAGTGATCACCGGACAGCCATAAGAAAAGGCCGCGCGAGCGCGGCCTTGGGGTGTTATTTGGTCACGTCTTTGTTCAGCGACTCTATTTCGGCGGATTCAGGTAGGACACCAAGACGGCGCGCAACTTCCTGATAGGCCTCTTCGACGCCGCCAAGATCGCGACGGAAGCGGTCCTTATCCATCTTTTCGTTGGTCACGGCATCCCAAAGGCGGCAGTTATCCGGGCTGAATTCATCGGCCAGAACCAACTGCGGGAAGTCGCCTTCCCAAACGCGACCGAATTCAAGTTTGAAGTCGACCAGTTTAATGCCAATGCCGCGCATCAGACCACAAAGATAGTCATTCACACGCAGCGTCATCCCGACAATTTCTTCAAGCTCGTCGGCGGTTGCCCAACCCAGAGCAAGGATATGCTCGTCAGAAACCAGCGGATCACCCAGATCGTCGTCTTTATAATAGAATTCGACAATCGGACGCGGAAGGCGTTCGCCTTCTTCCAGACCAAGGCGTTTTGCCATGGAGCCAGCAACGATGTTACGGACCACAACTTCAATCGGGACAATTTCGCATTTTTTGCAAAGCTGTTCGCGCATGTTAATGCGGCGAATGAAGTGGGTCGGGATGCCGATTTCTGCCAGACGCGTCATGACGAATTCGGTGATCATGTTGTTCAGTACGCCCTTGCCGGCAATGGTGCCGCGCTTCTGAGCGTTAAACGCAGTGGCGTCATCCTTGAAATACTGAATGATCGTGCCGGGTTCGGTACCTTCGTAAAGAACCTTGGCTTTACCCTCGTAAATGGGCTGCTTTCTGGACATTGGCGGGATCTTTCACATCTAGGCCTGCGCTGCAACTGCACAGGCACCCTGAAATTCGCGCCCCCCATATAGCAGTGCTTGGCGAGAAACTCAATTGTCGCTTAAGCTCTATTTACGCAATCTTGATAATCAAAAATTGCAACCGTCTGCTAATGGCTGCCGCGATGGTCGATTTTGCGCTGCAACCAGTTGCGGGGACGTCTTTTTTCCGAACGGACCGATCTAAACATCAATCGGGTGGAATGGTGTGGTGTCGGGTTGCCCATCGGCAAATAACCAGACCGGGCGACGCGGAAGTTCATGTTTGCTTGTCGGAATCGCAGGCAGCCCGATCAGGGATGAGCAAACCGTTTCAAAACCGATATTGCTGCGGACCAGCATGGCATCGGCACGCATGTCGTGATGATCGGGGTCTGGTGTCTTAATCCCGGTATCGGCAAGCAGGGCCTGCCATGCAAACCAGTCGTCGGCTTCGGGATTGGGGGCCGGTGCGCTGATGAAACGCGGCAGGTTTCGTTTGGTGCGCTCGCTGTTTTCTGTATCGTTCAAATCATGGGCCGTTAAGATTGACAGACCTTCGGGGATGTCGGTGATCTCGATACGTCCGGTTCCACGATTGGCCAACCAATAGGCATCCCGGTTATCGGCAATCACCATGTTAAACGGGCGATAGGCATTGCCATCAAGTTCGGCCAGTGCCTGTGCCGCATCAATCGCATCGGCATGGTCAAGGGCCTCAAGCGGAAGCTCCCCACGTGATCTTTTGCCTTCTTCCGGGCCAAGGGTGCCAAACCGGTTCAAAACCGCGGCAACAACCCCGTCTTCGTTCACACCAAGCCAGGTGCCACCGGCCGTTTCATCCAGACCGGCAACCGCATCAGGCCGGTCAGCCCAGTGCCGCGCCGGGGATTTCCACGGTCGGTTATTCATTTCGTCTCGATTGGCGCCAATGATCACCGGCCATTCATGGTCGGGACGGCGTAAAATAATAACAGTACACATGAGCCAGATCAAAGCGTGTTGGTGGGGGATTTGTCAAATTCAAAAGTATCAGGCCAAGGGATGAAAATGCGGCTGCCTGTCCTCAAATACAAATAGATGAGGATATGCAACCTTGCCATCATCAACATGCCTACAAGGACAACGCTATAAAGGAGGGACTGCCATGAACAGCTTTAATGATCGGGAACGCGGGTTCGAAGCCAAATACAGCTTTGATCTTGAACAGGAATTTCGCGTTGAGACGCATCTTTATAAAATGCTCGCAAACTGGGCCGGGCAGCAGATGGGAATGACGCCCGATGAAAGTCAGGATTATACGAACGAAATCATCGGCAAAGTCGTTGCCAACCCGCGCGAAAACGGGGTTGTTGCGCTGTTGCTGGCCGATTTCGGACGCAAGAATATCGATGTTACCGTATCGGCATTGAACGCTAAACTCGAAGAGCTACGTCCGGTTGCGCGGGCTGAAGTCTTGACCTGATGGACAGGATGCTGTTGTCTGCTAAAAACTTCTAGTTTGCAAACCACTAGGGGGTCTCGTATCCTGCGCTCTGAAAACAAAGAAAAGTGGGTGCAACCTTTTGGTGTGGTAATCTTCTCCATGTAGGTGAAGATGCTGATTAGGTAGAAGAAGGGCAACAGCTTTGCGTATCCTTTTGGCGGACGATCACGATTTGGTTCGTGAGGCACTATCACTGCTATTCCAACAGTATTTCGATGATTGTGAAGTTGCTGAAGCTGGTGCTTTGGACCCGGCACTGGACCTGATTGTGGAAAACAACACATTCGATCTGGTTATGCTTGATCTACGGATGCCGGGCATGAATGGGCTTGAAGGTCTGAAACGTGCATTGGACAAAGTTGCATCATCGACCTTCGTTGTTTTGCTTTCGGGCACCTATCGTAGCGAAGATGTACGGCACGCGATTGAAGCCGGCGCACATGGCTTTATTCCCAAGACCCTGCGTGGGCAGGCTTTGGCAAATGCCGTTCAGCTGGTTCTGGCCGGGGATAAATATCTGCCATCCTCGATCCTGAATGATCTTGGTGACGGCAAGGGCGGCGGCGATGGCGACAGTCGCATGGCCGGCGGGTTTGGCAATGAAGGTGATTTTGCCCGTCTGACACCGCGTGAACGTGAAGTTCTGGCTTTGCTGTCAGAAGGGCGTCCAAACAAGGACATCGCCCGTCATCTTGATCTGCGCGAAATCACGGTCAAATATCATCTGAAAAACATCTATCGGAAGCTGAATGTATCGAACCGTGCACAAGCGGTCAAAATGGCGCTTGAAGATATGGCGCGCAGTGGAAATCTGTAGTACGTTCGTCAAAGGCAGCTCTGTTTAAGCTCAAATCCCGGCTCGTGATTTCACGGGCCGTTTTTTGTTGTTAAATCAGGGTTTCTTTCCCTCGTAATGCCATCTGAAACGAGGAATTATCATGAATATTCATATTGCGCTGATCGGCGACCATAACCCCGATGTTACCGCCCATCAGGCCATCCCCAAGGCCCTTGAACTTGCCGGGGTTCAAATCGCTTCACCCATAACTTTCGACTGGATTGCAACGACGGCCTTTGATGGTGTTGATGCAAATGTGGTTCTGGATCGCTATGACGCAATCTGGTGCGTTCCGGCAAGCCCGTATCAAAGCCTGGACGGGGCGCTTGCCGCCATTCGCTATGCCCGTGAAAACAAGGTTCCGTTTCTGGGGACTTGCGGCGGCTATCAGCATGCCATCCTGGAATATGCACATAACGTTCTTGGGCTTTCCAATGCGGCGAACGCCGAAATCGACCCGGATGCGCAAATGCCGCTGATTGCCCCTTTGACCTGTGCGCTGATTGATCAGGATGGCGGGATTGATCTTGTGCAGGCAAGTCTGATCCATGCCCATTACGGGATTGATGAAATAAGTGAAACCTATCGCTGCAGTTACGGTTTTAACCGTGAATATGCCGGGATACTTGATGGGCAGGATCTGGTGATATCGGCGTGGGATCGCGATGGTGATCCCCGTGCGGTCGAATTAAAAGATCATCCGTTTTTCATCGGAACCGCGTTTCAGCCCGAACGATCTGGCCTGCGCGGTGTTGCACACCCGTTGATCACGGCCTTTGTGCAAGTAGCCGCCAAACCATAAACCATAAAAAGCGCCCCCGGAAAATCCGGGGGCGTCGCCATCAAGCCAAGGGGAGGCCTCAGGCAGGTTCGGGCCGGTTGTGGGCCCGGGTATCTGTCGGGTTTGCGGGTGTTCTGCCCGATTGCATGATGAAAACACCGCTCAGGATGATGGTCATTGCCACCACGTGAAGAACCGTGACTGTTTCCCCAAGGATCAGGATCCCCGTGATCAAGCCAATCACCGGCGGGATATAGGTCACGCTCGCAGCTTTGACCGCACCCAGTTTTTCCACCACATGGTAATAGCAAATAAAGGCGATCCCGGTGCCAAACAGGCCAAGGCCAACGATCAGACCAGTCGCGATTTTCCAATCATTAAAAATCGCATCGGCATTGGTCATATCGGTGAATGTCAGCATCATGATCGATGCCAGACCAAGCTGATAGGTACACAGCGCAAGCGATGAAATGCCAAGCGGGCTTAAGAACCGGCGGGCATAGACAAAGGACAGGCCAACACAGGCCGATCCAAAGGCGATATAACCAATTCCCGCCAAATCATTGACCGACACACTGGTGTTCCACGGCTGGGCAATCAACATCACCCCGGCAAAACCAAATAAAAGCCCGCCAATCGACCGGCGGTTGATCGGTTCACTGCGCAGAAAGATGGCTGCTGCGACAAAGGAAAACATCGGGATTGCCCCTGAAAGCATTCCGGCCACACTGGTCGGCAGAAGGGCGATGCCACGGGCAAAGCTGATATAATAAACCGACGCGGCAAGCAGCGACATGACGGCAAAATGATGGATATGACGCAGATGTGCCCAGCGCAGTTTGCGCCGGATCATTGCGACCGCAAAGACGGGGATAAAGCCAATCACCACGCGCACGACCACAACCTGTTCGGGGGAAATCAGGGTGCTGGATGTCTTGTTGAACAGAAATGTCAGGCCCCAGACAAGGGCAAGAAGACCAAAGACAAGATAGGCGTTCTTCTGCATGGCAGTTGATCCATCAAGAGGTATTTGATGGAATTTTATGCCGCTACAGCGTATTCTACAAATCATGCTATCTGACATATGGTATAGAAAAACTGCATCATGGTGTCCTACCCGCCGCTTAAATCCCTACCGGCTTTTGAGGCCGCCTTGCGCTTGAACAGCTTCTCGCTGGCAGCCGACGAATTGAATGTCACGCCCGGCGCGGTGGGGCAGCAAATTCGCAAACTTGAAGAATGGTTGGGGGTGGATTTGTTTACCCGTTCAACCCGGCAGGTCTATCCGACTGCGGATGGGCTGGCCTATGCCGCACGGATTGGCCCGGCATTACAGCAGATCGCCGATGCCAGCGGGTATCTACGCCGTCGGAACGATACGTCCGTTCATTTCGCCATGCCGCCCAGCTTTGCCGCGAAATGGTTTTCACCGCGCATGGCCAAATTCCTGATCATGCATCCGACAACCGCCCTTCATGTCGGATCAACCGAAGAAAAGCCGAATTTTGAACATGACGGGCTCGATATCGCGGTACGTTATTTCAACGGCAATGACGATGGCCTTGAAGCGGTCCTGTTATATCGCGGGCAGGCAGCCGTATTTTGCGCCCCGTCCTATCGCGATCAGCTTGGCCTGACAACGCCGTCTGATTTGGTGCGGGCAACCTTGATCAATGACACCAAACATCATTGGTGGGCCGATTGGCTGGCGACCTATGCCGGTGTCACGCGCGAAGAAACGCAAACTCTTAAACATATCGACATTGACCAAACCGCGATGGTGATCGAAGCGGCCATTCATAATCAGGGCGTGGTGATCGCAAATCCGTTACTGGCCGAAGAAGATGTCAATGAGGGCAAGCTTGTTCACCTGTTCCCGGAACATGTTTTGACCGTGCCGCTGGGTTATTATCTGGTGCATCCCAAGAAGGATGAGCTACGCAGGCAGGTCCGGCTGTTTCGTGACTGGTTGCTTGATGAAGCAAGTGAGCTTACACAAGTTTACTCCCCAATCGGTGTGAGCCGATCGGGGAGGTGATTACAAGTCGCGGTTCATTGAATATGTGCCAGTATAGCAAGCCTTTGCCAAAACATGCCCATCAATCGCTGTTAACAGTTCAGGGCCACCAAAGGGCTGTGGCAGGGAAACTTCATTAACGTCGAGTGCATAAATGGTAAAATGGTAGTGATGAATAAGTGCATCATTCCAGGGAGGGCATGGGCCGTCATAATCAGCATAGTTTCCCCCCATCGTGGGATGGTCAGCAAACCAGTTGGTGTAGTTGTTCAATCCTGCTTCGCCATATGGGCGAGCTCCAGGCTTCTTTCCCGTTGGTGTCACCCTATTTGATGCCTGACCTTCGTCAATTTTGGTTGTTGACGACGGTATATTTGCAACGACCCAGTGGTAAAAGTCGACCCTTGGTAAGTCTGGGGATATTGTTTTGCCCTCAATATTGACGTTCTCACCAGAAGAAGGAACATCGGAATCATGGCAAATGAGAGCGAACGATTTCGTGCCTTTGGGGATGTCTGTCCAGAAAATGGCCGGATTGATGTTCTCCGCCAATTCAAACCGTCCTTCAGTGGGGATTTTACCAAAGGCAAATTTATTGGGTATTGGCGCACCTTCGTTCCATCCTTGAATATGAAGCTTCATTGTTAGGTTTCCTTTTCCGTGTGTATGTCAACTCGGTGGTAGTTATAAGCGCGGAGGGCAGCCCAAAGAGGCTGGCAAGTTGTTCCGGGGCAATATTGTTATTATTTGCCCCGGAAACTGGATTGGGCTGGTTGCGTTCAGATCGTGAGTTCAGGTGGCTTGAATGCGTTTGGAAGGTAAGCCCCCGGAAAGTAAAGCCCCCCCTCCAGGTGCAATTTCGGAAAGATTAAGCATCTGCAAAATTTTCCGGGTCGTGGCCACTGCCGCAGACAAGGTCGGAAGACCAGATGCGCGTTCAATCATTTCAATCGATGGCAAAGAGGGCATCTGCACACAAGCAGATGCAACGATCGCATCAACACCAGTAAGGTCGAGTTTACGCCACAGTTCAGCAGGGGCACACGGATCCTGAGCTGCGACCGCCAAATTGTCAGGAATTTCCAGTGCCAGGAAATCGTGAACTTCAATCCCTTCATTCTCAATGTAGTTGACTACCATTTCAGTGAGTGGCCGCATGTATGGGCAAATTATGGCAACTTTCTTCGCGCCAAGTTCCCGAATACCGTCGATCAGTGCTCCTGCTGAATTGAGAATAGGCGTAGGACAGCCGTTATCCACGGTTGCCTGGTATAGAGTTTCTGATGATGTTCTGTGGTAACCCAGCCCCATCGACATGATTGCAACAAGGCAGGCATATGCTTGGACTTCTACAGCGGCGTCAGACAGCTCTTGGGCGCAACGTTTACTATCGGCATCCATTGCCTCCAGCTCTTCCTTGATCACGCTTTTCATGCGCATGCGTGACGAGTGAAAGGTGAAGCGATCTGGCAGGATATGTTCGCGTGCTTTAAGAAGTGCAGGAATCTCGGTTTCCATAGTGACATTAGAACTCGGCACGATCATTCCGATCCGTCGGGTTCTTTCCGAAAATGACATATTGGTTTCCGTTTCATTTCTCGTGAAAATTACAAGGAAGAACCCATGGTTGTGTCCGGGAGCTACGTCGCGATCTGCAAAGAAGCAGAATGGTAGCAAACATGCAGGTAACGATGGGCAGAGAGCCAAGAAGGCTTGTTTTCAACAAGGACCATCTGCGCGACGCGATGCCGGAGATCGTTTGTGGACCACTGGTACGGTAGATTGAGTTCTCTGCTTTGGGTTCGATTAGGAATAAAAGTGCCAACTGTAGGTTTGAGCGATAGAATGGTTTTGATCATTTAATGTCCCTTTGTGAATCCTTATGATATTTATTTGTATACATATAAATATCATAAGGATGCAATAGAAAACTTTTGTGTATCGACTTATGATCTTGTTCTGGATAAAATCCTCGCAGAAACAGGGGATTGCATATGGCGCGCGTAGCCGACCAACTTATCGAAGAACTCAAAAACGAAATTCAATCAGGTGTACTTAGCCCCGGGGATCAACTCGAAGAGGCGGCGCTTGCCGAAAGATTCGGGGTTTCACGAACACCGGTACGCGAAGCGGTGAGATCACTTGTTGAAAGTGGGCTCTTAGAAACGCGGTCGCGCAAAGGGGCCTTCGTCAGAGTTTTGTCGATAAAGGAATTGATTGATCTGTTTGAAGTATGTGCCGAGCTTGAAGGAATGGCGTGTCGGCTGGCATCAGAACGTTTGACAGATGCTCATTTGAAGAATCTTTTAGAAGGGCTGGAGGCCTGTAACCGGGCTGTTGAGAAGGAAGATACAGAGGCTTATGCCGCTGCAAACCTTCAATTCCATACTGCTATACATAAAGCGTCAGAGAATGATCGGTTAATCGAGCAACTTGCTGACTTATCTAGGACGATCAATCCTTACAGATCGATGCCTTATGGAATTCGAGGTCGTCTTGAGCAGTCACTTGAGGAACATGTGAACATTAAAGATGCGGTGTTGGCAGGTAATGGTGCCGAAGCCGATTTTCTTATGCGTGATCATATGATGCTGCAGGGGCAGCGCTTGCCATTGCTGCTCAGGGCGTACGGACATGAATAAATCTGGAACAAAAAAAGCCCCGGCCAATGACCGGGGCTTTGATATTTGATCCGGGTTGCCGTTAGTCGGTAAACACGCGGGCAAAGATCGTGTCGACATGCTTGGTGTGATAACCAAGGTCAAACAACGCTTCGAGCTTATCCATCGGGATTTTCGCCGTAACGTCTTCGTCGGTTTTCAGAAGCGACAGAAGATCGCCTTCGCGGTTCCAGACCTTCATCGCATTCCGCTGAACGATACGATAAGAATCTTCGCGCGAAACACCATACTGGGTCAGGGTCAGCAGCACGCGCTGCGAGAAGACCAAACCACCCATCTGGTTAAGGATCTCATCCATGCGTTCCGGATAGATCACAAGGTTCTCAACCACGTTCGACAAACGCATCAAAGCAAAATCAAGCGTCACGGTCGCATCAGGACCGATGTTCCGTTCGACCGAGCTGTGCGAAATGTCGCGTTCATGCCACAGGGCAACGTTTTCCATTGCCGGAATGGCCATCGAACGCACCAGACGGGCAAGGCCGGTCAGGTTTTCGGTCAGGACCGGGTTACGTTTGTGTGGCATCGCCGAGGAGCCTTTCTGCCCCTTGGAGAAAAATTCTTCAACTTCGCGCACTTCGGTGCGTTGCAGATGGCGAATTTCGGTTGCCAGATGTTCGATCGACGATGCGATGACGCCAAGGGTCGCGAAATAAGCCGCATGACGGTCACGCGGGATCACCTGGGTCGAAACCGGTTCCGGTTTCAGGCCAAGTTTCGCACTGACATGTTCCTCAACGCTGGGGTCGATATTGGCAAATGTGCCAACAGCACCTGAAATCGCACAGGTCGCGATTTCGTCACGGGCCACAACCAGACGGTCGCGGTTACGTTTGAATTCTGCGTAGAAGGTCGCAAGCTTCAGACCAAAGGTCACCGGTTCAGCGTGGATGCCGTGTGAACGGCCCATGCACGGGACGTCTTTGGTTTCATAGGCGCGCTTTTTAAGCGCGGCCAGAAGCTTGTCCATATCTTCAAGCAGGATATCGGTTGCCTGGGCAAGCTGCACGTTAAAGCAGGTATCAAGCACGTCCGAGCTGGTCATGCCCTGATGCACAAACCGGGCTTCTTCGCCGACCTGTTCGGAAAGTTCGGTCAGAAACGCAATCACGTCATGTTTGACTTCGGCTTCGATACCGTCAATGCGGTCGATGCGGTCCTGGGTATACGGTTTGTCACCTTTTTCCCAAACGAGCTTTGCAGACTCAGTCGGGATAACGCCAAGTTCAGCCAGTTTATCAGCAGCGTGAGCTTCGATTTCGAACCAGATACGGAATTTGTTCGCCGGTTCCCAGATTGCAGTCATCTGTGGACGGGAATAACGGGGGATCATGCGGTCGCCTCCGGGCAAGATGGTTGGGTGCCAGAGAATGATCCGAATGATCGGAATGCGTGATCAATTGCACGATCATCAGGCCGGCACGCTTTCACCGCGTCGGATAGTCCATTCCGGGGGATTTAGCAACCCTGCAGACGGTTATAGCAGGGATGTGACATCATTTTACCAGAGATAAACTTGTGATCTGTTAGAATTATAGCAACTTACATAAGATATGTAGTGTAATTGGACATTGCATAATTGATGGGATGCAGACGATCCGTTCGTTGAGTGGGCAGAAAATTAATGGCGCGTGAACGCGACGAGGCTAAGAGTCAACAAGAAGAAGTGACCGACAGCCACAACACAGATGCGAACTATCTTGCGCAGTTGGTGGATCTCGGTATTGCGCTTTCTGCCGAGCAGGGGCGTGAAGAACTCAACGAGAAAATCCTTCTCGCAGCCCGTAAATTCACCAATGCGGATGGTGGATCGCTTTACCTTGTCAATAACGAGGAAAGCGAACTGCATTTCCGTATCCTGATGAATGATACGCTCAACACCTTCTTTGTGACCGGCCGCGAAGCCCAAAAGCCCTTTCCGCCCTTGCCGCTTTATGACGAAGAAGGACGGCCCAATTACCGCAATATTGCGACCTATGTGGCGCTCAGCGGCAAGTCGATCAATATCGAAGATGCCTATTGTGCCGAGGGGTTTGATTTTTCCGGAACGCGGGCCTTTGATGCCAAGACCGGCTATCGGTCGAAATCATTCCTGACCGTGCCGCTAAAAAACACAAGCGGGACCGTGATTGGCGTTTTGCAATTGATCAATGCGCAGGATGATCAGGGCAATGTGATTGCGTTTGATAAATCTATTGAACCGATCATTAATGCACTGGCCAGTCAGGCAGCCGTTGCGATTGAAAATAGCCGCCTTTTGGTGGCACAACGCGATTTAATGGAAAGCTTTGTGCGTGTTCTTGGTCACGCGATTGATGCCAAATCCCCCCATACAGCAGATCATTGTTCCCGCGTGCCGGTCATTGCCCGGATGCTGGCACAGGCCGCCGTTGATGACAAACGCGGCCCGTTTTCCAATTTCTATCTGACCGACATGGAATGGTATGAGCTTGATCTGGCCGCGTGGCTTCATGATTGCGGTAAGATCGTTACCCCCGATCATGTGATGGAAAAGGCGACAAAGCTTGAAACCATCCATAACCGCATTCACGAAATACGAACCCGGTTTGAAGTCCTGCGCCGTGATGCTGAAATTGCGATGCTGAAACGTAAGCTTGCTGGTGAAGATCCTGACTTGTGTGAAGCCGATTTCAACAAACAGGTGGCCGAACTTGAAAACCAGTTCGCGATGGTTGCCGATGCCAATATTGGCGATGCCGAAATTGATACCGATACGATCTTTGCCCTGCACGATATCGCTGAATTGACCTGGACCCGTCACTTTGATCGGACGGTGGGGCTTTCATGGGCCGAAAATGAACGGCTGAGCAACGGCGAACTGGCAACCATGCGCGAGCCGGGTGTCGAAACGATTTTGATGGACCGCGAAGATCACGTTTATCAGGGGTTCAATAGGGGCGAGCTTTATAATCTGACTGTTTCGCATGGCACCTTGACATCGGAAGAACGTCAGGTGATCAATGACCATGTTGTCATCACACAGGACATGCTCGCGCAATTGCCTTATCCCCGCGAATTACAGCGCATCCCGCAGATTGCCGGCAACCACCATGAAAAAATGGATGGGTCGGGTTACCCGCATGGCCTGACCGGGGATGATATGGGTGTGCTTGAAAAGGTCATGGTGATTGCCGATATATTCGAGGCCCTGACAGCCGTTGACCGGCCTTATAAACGGCCCAAGCTTTTATCTGAATGTATTTCCATCCTTGGCGATATGCGCGACAAAGGACAGATCGACAATGATTTGTTCGAACTGTTTCTGGTCAGTGGCACCTATATCGAATATGGCCGGAAATACTTGCGCCCGGACCAGTGCGATGAAGTCGATATCGAACAGTTCATCATTTCGCGCTGATCAACCTTTTCCAGAATATGACATTTAACCGTTGAGAATTGAATTTCTCCGGGCTACGGGTTATCACGCAAATGGTTTCACCAGACAGGTCCTGACCCTAAATGCATTCGGCCTTTTCGATCATCTCCCCGGCGGCAAATACGCCCGCATGACATCCGCACCGGACATAACAGGACAATGATAGAAACATCGAAGATAACCCTGATGATGATTGCGGTTGTCGGGTTGGGGCAGGCGGCCTTCCTGATGTTATTGCTCCGCCATGAGGGGAAGCGTGCATTTCGGGCAAATCGCTGGCTGATGGTGTTTGCCGGTGCAGCTTGCCTGAGCTTTATCGAAGACATCACGGATGTTATCCTTGATGCCCGACTGGTTTTGCTCCTTGCGCCACTATTCATGGCAGCGGTATTCGCCTTTGTGCCGTCGATCTATCTTTATTTCTGTGAAATTGCCGACCGCCCTGTCCAAAAACCGATCCTTCATTTCGCACCCCTCGGGCCGGTCTTTATTGCGATGTCCGTCGTTGTCTGGATTTTGTTTGCGCAATTTGTTCCCGACATAATCCAGCAGGATGGCATCGAAGTCGAAATTACGCTTGATCGACACTTGCCACTGACGGTTCTGATTGTGGCCGTGTTTGCCGCTCTTTACATTCAGCTTTTCATTTACATGCCCAAAATCTGGAAAGTAGCACTGGGTTATTTGCTTCAGGCAAAAGAACAACTTGGCGCAGATCAGGACGCGTTACGGCGCTGGACGCTGGAAATTCTGATCGGCATTACGGTGATCTTTGTCATATTCACGCTCGCGTCACTGATTGATGTCTTTGTTGCTGATGGCACTTGGCTGACGACATTCGTACAGGGAAGCTTTGTTCTGGTGTTCTTCCGCCTGTGTCACTTGATGGCATCCACGCCCACCCTGTTTGTTCAAGCTGAATGGCAGCAAGGTGATGAGGACACGGTCGAGCAAACAGATCGTGGCGTTTCTCGTGAAAATTCCGGCGAATTCGCGCCTTCAGACGCAGCACGACCATTTCTTGATGAAGAAGAAGTCGCCCGTATCCGGGATCGCCTGAACAGGATTGTTGACGAGACAGATTTGCTGTTTGATCCGTTGCTGTCATTGCCAAAGCTTGCCAGCGCCGTCGGGGCAACGCCGAACCAACTGTCCTATGTTTTGAACCAGCATCTCGATAAGAAATTTTTCGACTTCATCAATGAGGCCCGGACCCGTGAAGCGTCACGCCTTTTGGTCGAGCAACCCGAACGAACGATCCTCGATATTGCCACCAGTGTCGGCTTTAATTCCAAGTCGACCTTCAATCTTGCCTTCAAAAAAATCACCGGTAAGACGCCAAGTGCATATCGGCAGCAAAATCCCGAAAAATAACGATTAAATGCAATATGCTTTAGGGCGTGTGAATGAGCATTCATACGCCTGATCGACCCTTATTCGCGTTCGAGCCTGTAGCATCGGACGCCATCCCCGTTTTTGTGCGGCATCGTCTGGCCATCAAACAAACTAGGGGTGTTTAGACATAATGTTGTTACGTGATTATTTGCGTCGGTATGACGTTGTGATGTTGGTTGCCGGGCTTGGGATTTGTTCCACGGCGTTGTTTATGATTCTGTCGTCTGGTTCGGCCTATGCCCAGACAGCAAATCCCGGGCAACGTGAATTGATCCGCGAACAGGTTAATCCTCAGGAAGAAGATGCCCTTAAGCCATGGTTGGGCGGGGACTGGCAAATCGGGGTTTTGGGGGGTATTAGCAGCAATCCGTATCGCGGGGCAGATTCAACTGATCTCGATGCATTGCCGATGCTGGCCTATGATGCGGAACGCCTGCATATCGGTATTGATGGTATTGATGCCAAAGTCTGGAAAAACGATTTTGCCAGTGTTTCCTTGATTGGCAATCTTCGTATGGAGCCGTTTGATTCTGGTGACTCACCATATCTGAACGGGCTTAAAGACCGTGATATGGCCTATGAGCTCGGTGTTGGCGGATCGTTGCGCTTGTGGCGCGGTGAGTTGCAGGCAAGCCATCTGTTCGATGTGAATGATGCCTATGGCGGGCACGAGGTGGATGTCGGCTACTACGTCCCGACGGACTGGGGCAAGGCCAACTTCAATTTTGGCGGGGGTGTCACCTGGCAAAGCAAGGATCTGACAGATCACAATGTTGGGGTTCGCCGCAACGAAGTGCGCAGCGACCGGGCATTTTATGCACCTGACGCTGCTTTCATCCCGCATGTCGATCTAAGCATCATCTATCCGCTTACCGAGTCTTTCGCCGTCGTCGGCACCAGCGGGGTCGAATTCCTGCCAGCCGAATATTCCGACAGTCCGTTGATTGACGAAGACTATGTCCTGAGTGGCGGTATCGTTCTGGTCTATACCTTCTAAGACCGACTACCGTCGCCAAACATCTTGGGAACTTTCCGATGATGTCGCTGTGATCTAAGCGGACCAGCACCTTAACGGGATTATGCTGGTCCGTGATTTTTGTGCGTGGTGATGTTGAAGGTGGTCTTGGTCAGATCAGGCCAAGACTTTTAAACGAATTATATCCCGCTTGGCTGATGATGATGTGGTCATGAACACTCATGTCCATCGCCTTGGCGGCATCAATGATTTTACGGGTCATATCAATGTCACCCTTTGACGGGGTGGCATCGCCGCTGGGATGATTATGAACCAGAATGATCGCACTGGCATGAAGCTCAAGGGCGCGCTTAATGACTTCGCGTGGATAGACCGGGGTATGATCGACCGTACCACGCTGATGGCATTCATCGGCAATCAGGCGGTTCTTGCGGTCTAAAAACAGCAAATGCAATTCTTCGGTCTTAAGATGCCCGATGCGCACCCGGCAATAGTCAATTAACTGTTCCCAACTAGCAATCACCGGCAATTCCATTGCCCGTTCACGCGATAGGTGTTGTGCGCTGGCCTCGGCGATCTTGATCGCGGCAATGCCTGCTTCGCCAAGCCCCTTGGCAGTTTGCAGGTCTTCCGCCCGGGCCGATAGCACATTGGCAAAGCTGCCAAATTGCGCAATCAACGATTTTGCCAATGGTTTGACGTCGCCGCGCGGCATTGCCATGCACAGCATTAATTCCAGCAATTCATAATCAGCTAACGCAGTTGGCCCGCCTTTGACAAACCGTTCGCGCAACCGTTGCCGGTGGCCGTGATAATGCGGCTTTGCTGTCTTGGCAGGATTTGTGGCTTTGCCAGCGGCAGTCATTGCGGACGAAGCTGCATTTTGCGAAGCCTCATCTGGCGTTAAAGCGGGTGTGGTTCCCGAAGATGCAGGATCGCGGGCCTGATTGAAAAAGACCCGCGTGCCGTCATTGATTTCAGCCGGATTGATGTCAGCAGGGGAAGTGGAAGCAGGCTTGCGATCTTCTGTCTCGCTCAAATCTGCTTCCTCCGTTTTTTGCCTTATTCGGCTGCCGCGCTGATGTCATAGGGCGGTTTGTCCAGACCGGCCGGGGATCGGGTGAAAACTTCAAACCCGTCTTCCGTCACGGCCAGTGAATGTTCAAACTGTGCCGACAGTTTGCGGTCTCGCGTCACAGCTGTCCAGCCATCGGGCAAAATTTTACACGCATAGGTGCCCTGATTGATCATGGGTTCAATCGTAAAGATCATACCCGGTTCCAGAACAAGCCCTTCACCCGGCTTGCCGTAATGCAAGATATTTGGTGCATCATGGAACACCTGACCAAGGCCGTGACCACAGAAATCACGCACAACCGAAAAACGTTCGCTCTCGGCATAGGACTGGATGGCATGACCAATATCGCCAAGGGTCGCACCCGGCTTAACCGCATTGATCCCGCGCCAAAGCGACTCATAAGTCACATCGACAAGACGCTGCGCCATAACCTTTGGCGTGCCCGCAATATACATCCGTGACGTATCGCCATACCAACCATCAAGAATCACCGTGACATCAATGTTCATGATGTCGCCATTGCCAAGCTTCTTGTCACCGGGAATACCGTGACAGACCACATGGTTGATCGATGTGCAGATTGATTTCGGGAAACCGCGATATCCAAGACAGGCCGAAATCGCATTGTGATCGCGGATATATTCATCACACAGGCGATCAAGCTCGCCCGTGGTCACCCCCGGCACAACATGCGGGGTAATCATATCAAGCACTTCCGCTGCCAGCCGTCCGGCGGCGCGCATGCCTTCAAATGCTTCGGGTCCGTGAAGTTTGACTGTTCCGTTCGCCACCCGAAAATCTCCTTAAGCCAGGCTATGTATCAATGCGTTTTATAGTCCAATGACATAAAGCCAGACGCCGGAATTGGCAAGGATTGGCTGATATGCGCCATGTTGTCTGCTTATGGTTCGATAATCGGGAGTACGCTTCGCACCGTGACCGCGCTGGTATCAATCGAACAGTCATAGGCAATCGCCTCGACCCCGTTTGCCCGTGCTGATTGGAACCGGTCCCCGTAATGCGGGTCGATATCGGTCGAAAGGGTAAATCGATCACAATCGGTCCGCTGGATCAGATAAAACATTACCGCACGATGACCTTCGGCGACCATATCGGCCATTTCATCCAGATGCTTTGCCCCGCGTGCGGTGACCGCATCGGGGAACTCCGCCACGCCCGGTACATCGTCATCGCGTTTCAAATGCACGTTCTTAACTTCGACATAGCAAAGCCCGCGCACAGGGTCAGAAAGCAAAATATCAATGCGCGAATTCTTACCGTATTTGACTTCACGTTTCAGGGTTTCGTAGCCCTTAAGTTCCGGCACCTTGCCGTTCAGAATGGCTTCTTCGACAATCGCATTGGGATGGGCTGTGTTAATGCCGATCCACGCATCACCGATCTGGCACAACTCCCAACTGAATTTCAGTTTGCGCTTTGGATTATCCGATGTCGAAAGCCAGACATCAATACCCGGCTCCTTAAGCCCGATCATCCCACCCGGATTGGCACAATGGGCTGTAATAACGTCCCCGTTATCAAGTTCGACATCGGCCAGAAAACGTTTGTACCGCTTGATCAGCTTGCCATGGATCAGGGGGTGGGGAAGCTGCATATCGAACCTTTCGGAAAACTGTCCTGACATGAACTGTCAGGGGATTGACGCGATCAGACTGCCAATTTCGCGGCAAAGCGGTCATACATCAACCCCTTGCGACGAATGACCATATTCAGGAGCCATCATGCGCCAAAGCCTGCGCGATAAAATCATTGCCGTTTGCGATCAGAAAGTTGCGCAGAAAGGCGAAAATGTCGGCCTGTCATTCTATGCGTTCTTTGCCAATCGCAATGATGACCCGGCATTGTTGATGGAAGCCGCCACCTGGTGGATTAAAACCCACCAGCTTGATCATTTTGAAAAGGCGATCAAAATCCGCGAGATGGTTGTGGACGGGAAATAATCCCGCCCGTTTGATCCTTATTGTTTTTTGGCGTCATCACCCAAAAAATCGACAAGGCTGACCTGACCTGTGCCACGGCGCAGGGGTTTTGGCTGGCTTTCATCCGGGGCCCATGCGGTCAGATAGATGATCTGAAACTTTGCATGAATGCGGCCATCAGGTCGGGCGTGGCGTTCGTGATAAATCGCCGCTGCGCGCGCCAATGTGCTGCGTTTGGTGAATTTTTTGGATCGCTTGGCAACAAGGTTGCTTTCGCCCATGCCCGAAAGATCACGCATCAGTTTCAGGGCATCGGGGTAATCGATCAAAAGATCATCGGCATCGACAACCGGAAGGGCAAAGCCACTGCGTTGAAGCAAGGCACCGGCATCCTTCACATCGACAAACGGCGAAACCCGCGGCGATACACCGCCTTCTTCTTCGGCCTCTGCCGTCATCAGGGCTTCGCGAAGATCCTTAAGCGTTTCACCGCCCAGCATACAGGCCAGCAACAATCCGTCGGATTTAAGCGCCCGGCGGGCTTGCAGCAACATGCCGGGCAAATCATTGACCCAATGAAGCGACAGGTTGGACAGGATCAGATCAAGCGATCCTTCGGCAAAGGGCAGGAATTCTTCATCCGCGACAATCGTGCCATTGGTGTTACTGGCGTTATTGGCTTGTGCTGCCATGGCATAACGCTGCGAAATATCGGCTTGATAAAGCTGTTCGATCTCGCCGCGTTTGCCAATGATCTGGCCCAATTCACCACTATGACAGCCAAGATCAACCGCGATCGGGAATGAACGGGTCGTGTCATCAAGCCGGTCGGCAAGCCGTTCGGCGGTTTCGGCAAACAGGAAATTGAAATCCTGTGCGCGGGTTGCTGCGCGATCACGGCGCAGCTTTAAAATCTGTCGATCAAAGACAGTGATCGGATCGGCCATCGGGCGGGATGCTCCGGCAAAGTCGTTTCAAATGTTACGACCTAGATAGAGCGTTGCTCCCGCCCTTGCAATGCAAGAACAAAAAACCTTGGTTCTGCTAAATGGCCAATATAAGCGACGCGTCGTCCTCGTCTTCTGTTTCGGCGGGGATGGCACAACACATCAGGGCTTCGTCATCGCCAACCGCTGCGCCGGGCCGGTTTTTATAGGTAACACGGCCTTGCGTGATCTTGGTTCGGCATGTGCCGCAATTCCCACCCCGGCAGCTTGCCTCGGGCGCAAGACCGATATCCTCGGCAAGCTCCAACAGTGTTTTGTCCGCATCCGGTTGCCAAACCGCAAACCGGTCTGACTGCGCAAATTCGACTTTTACTGGTTTGCTGCTTGCGGGGGGCAGTTCGGGCAGATCATCAAAGGCATCCGGACTGCGGGTAAGCGATGCTGGACCGAATGCCTCTGCATGGATGCGGTTATTGGCGATATTCAGCCCGTGAAGCCCGTCATAAATCCCCTGCATGAAGGGCGGTGGGCCGCACAGGTAAAAATCAAAATCATCAAACGGCAATATCGCACGCAACAAATTCATGTCGATAAAGCCCGATGCTTCATAATCCTTACGCGGGGTTGCGCCATCAGCATTGCCCAGAACCCGGATGATCCGAATATTGCCTTGTGCTGCCTTGACGAGTTCGACGATTTCATCGTCAAACGCCCGGTCTTTCAGCGTGCGGGCAGCATAAAACAACCAGATCGGACGAAAATTGCGTGTGCGCAGTCCTTCATAAACGACCTGGCGCATCATCGAGATCATCGGCGTAATGCCAATGCCGCCCGCCATAAGGACCAATGGGCGCTTTGCGTTCAGATCAAGGAAGAAGTCACCGGCGGGTGCACGCGCCTCGATGACATCACCAACCCCAAGCATATCATGCAGGTGACTTGATACTGCCCCTTCGCGCTTCACACTGATCCGATAATGGTCGTCCGATGGCGCACTTGAAAGCGTATAGGTCCGGATCACTGGTTTGTCGCTGCTTCCAATTTTAACCCGGATCGGTAGGTGCTGACCGGCCCGGAAGGGCAACGTGCCATTCTGATCAACCGGCTCAAGATGAAAGGACTTGATCAAGTGGTTTTCGTTGGTAATCCGGGCAATCCGGAACGGGCGCCAACTTTGCGCCGCCTTGATCGCCGAAAGTTGCCGTTCCGCAGTTTCCCAATCACCGGTCAGCAAACTGTTGGGCGACATGCCATCCGCCTGTGTGCGCCAACGGATCGGCAGGGCCGACTTCCGCCAAACTGCCTTGTGCGGAAATACACGCCAAAGGCGTTCCGCCCCCTGAAAGGCCGTAATTTCCGGCCCTTCTGTAATGACATCAGCGGCGCCGGTAATTTGAAGAACATCACCGGTGGCAAAATCGGTAAACACCAGTCCGGCCTTTGGATTGGACAGGATATTTCCCAGTGTGTTGAAAAACAGGTTTCCGGCAAAATCGGGAATGGTCAGGGTGCCATCTGCATCGACATGAACAAAGCCTGCTTTGCCCCCGCGGTGGGAAACATCGACTTCCCGGTTTTCATCGCTGCGATCAACATAGGTCGCAACGAAAAAGGTATCGGCCTGCGCGATCATGGCGCGTGCACGATCATCCAGTCCTGTTGATGTTTCAGGCTGCAAAGATATTGCGGCCAATGGATCGCGGATGAATTCGAAATCACGCAGCCGGATATATTGCGGGCAATTGCCAAAACTGTGCCCGACCCGGATGGCAAAACCATCATCGGATCGGCGCATGATCCGCCCGTTCAGCCGGTTGCGCCGCCGTGACTGTAACTCAATCCCGATCATGCCGATTGCCTTGCCATCCCCCATACCGGCATCGGCCGGATCAGTCGCATCGCGCGGAAGGTCGACCGAAAGCTGATAAGGGTCGGGGGAGTGCAAAAAACCGGGATGATTGGCCCGCAACGTCGCCCAGACATCCCCATTGTCATCGACCGCGCCAAACACGGCAAAGGGCAGTTGCGGATAAAACTGTCGATGCTGATCAAGCAGATGATCACGCAACACGCGTTTGCCGATTTCTGCCATCTGGTCGCGGACCCCGACCAGCTCCTGCATATAGATTTCTCCGGCGTGCCACGGACCGTTATTTCCATGTTCGCGCAAGGTGGATTGCTTTGCTGACATCGTCGGCTGATACGGGGTGTGGAGGCGCGTTGTCATCACGGTTTCCTTTCCGGGTGGGGAAAAGGGGCGGGCCAGTCAGCTGGTCCATTTGGGTGGGGCTTGGAACAGAACAGCGGGGGAAGACTGGCCCGATCGGTTATGGCGCGGATGGTGTTGCGCGCAATCCGGCCGCTGTTTGGTCAAACGCCACAAACCCCGGAAGCGCTTCAACCCGTTTCAGCCACGCGTTTACATTGTCATATGCGCCAAGGTCGACATTGCCTTCCGGCGCATTGACGATATAGCTATAAAGCGCGGCATCGGCGACGGTTGGACGGTCAAGGGCGATCCAGTCATTGCCCGAAAGCCGGTCCTCGACCAGTTTAAGAATGGCATGGGCACGGCCTATGACCTCTTCTGCATTGAATGATGCATTGAAAAGCGTGATCAGGCGCGCCGCGCACGGACCATATGCTATCTCGCCCGCAGCCACCGACAGCCATCGCTGAACTTTTGCAGCACTTTCTGCATCTTCGGGCAGCCAGTCGGTCGCGCCTGCTTTCTTGGCGGCATAGATCATAATCGCGACGGAATCGGCAATCGCGACATCGCCATCCTCAAGAACCGGCACCTGCCCGAACGGGTTCAGTTTCAGGAATTCCGGCGATTTATGTGCGCCATTTGCCATATCGACCTCGACCAATTCATGGTCAACGCCCAAAAGGCTCAGGAAAAGATGCGCGCGGTGGGCATGACCCGAAAGCGGAAAATAATGCAGTTTCATGATGCGTCCTCTGTCTGGGGGCAGTTCGCGTTTGATTGGATACGCAATCATGATTGTTTCGATTTGAAAGCGGAATTATCATAGTATGCAATTTAGTATTCCTATCTGTGGAATAATCGAAAGAGCAGAAAATGGACCGTTTTCAGGCGATGAATGTCTTTGTGCATGTGGTGGAGGCGCGCAGTTTTGCCGCCGCCGCCCGTGAACTGGGTCAAAGCCCGCCTGCGGTCACACGCGCCGTTGCCTTCCTGGAGGATGTAACCGGTGCCCGCCTGCTGACCCGGACAACCCGTTCGGTCACGCTGACGGAACCCGGTGCGCGCTATTACGCCGAATGCAAGCGTCTTTTGGCTGACTTGCAGGAGGTTGAGGCGACTGCAGGCGGGGCCTATGCCAAGCCAAGCGGCATGCTGACGGTGACCGCTCCTGTGCAGTTCGGTCAGATGCATGTTGCGCCAATTGTCGGGCGCTATCTTGATCAATACCCGGATATGAGTGCGCGATTGATGTTGTTTGATCGTGTTGTCAATATTGTCGAAGAGGGGATCGACCTTGCCGTGCGTATTGGCCATTTGGCGGACTCATCGCTAAGTGCGGTACGTGTCGGTGAGGTGCATCATGTTATTTGCGGGTCACCGGACTATTTCGCCAATCACGGGATGCCTGAAACCCCCAATGATCTGAATGGTCACCGGACAATTGCCGCGACCGGATCATCAGCACGTCTGGACTGGCAGTTGAAATCGACAGTCGCGGGCGGGCGCAGCATTCAGGTTTCCCCAAGTGCCCGATGGCAAACCAATTCGATCGAAGCGGCGCGCAATGCGGCTTTGGATGGATGGGGAATTGTCCGGATGCTGTCTTATCAGGCCGCACCCTTCATTGCGGGTGGCACACTTCAGACCGTGCTTGACGATCATGCACCAGACCCCGTGCCGATCCATCTGGTCCATCCCGAAGGCCGCACTGCACCGGCAAAGGTCCGAAGCTTCATCGAACTTGCAGGCAGTATTCTTCGTGCCAATCCGTTGTTTAATTATAGGTAGTTCAATCAGGGCGTGTGCTACGCTGTGTCTGTTTGGGGCAGGGCATGGGAATACCGTTTGATGATCGCATTTTTACGTAGCGCGACACGGATCGGGATTGATGCAATTCTCCCGCCCCGCTGTGGGGGATGTGGCGCGATTACCGACAGTCCGCATGCGGTCTGCGCTGAATGCTGGGCGGGATTGCGGTTTATCACCGCACCACATTGTGCCTGTTGCGGTTATCCGTTCGAACTTGATGTGAGCGCTAACATCGTTGCAGACCAGAATGTTGATCAAACCCTGTGTGGCAATTGTCATCAAAAAAGGCCCGGCTTTGATCAGGCACGTGCGGCCCTGATTTATGATGATCACAGTCGGGATTATCTGTTGCGGTTCAAGCATGCAGACCGAACGGATTTAACCCCGCTTTTGACCCGGTGGCTGTTTCAGGCAGGCTTCGGGATTTGGGGGCAGGCGGATTTGATCATCCCGGTGCCGTTACATCGCCGGCGTCTTTTAACCCGCCGCTATAATCAGTCGGGATTGCTTGCGGCAAAACTGTCCGCGCAAACCGGTGTTCCGTGGGATGGTCGATTGCTTAGACGGGCGCGCTATACCCGCAGTCTGGGGGGCTTGGGACCATCATCGCGCAAACGCGAAGTCGGTGGTGCTTTTGCCATTGATCCGAAACGCGCAGATAAACTGGGACTGTCCGGGGCGCGGGTGGTTTTGATTGATGATGTGCTGACCACCGGGGCGACGGCCAATGCCTGTGCCGGGATTTTAAAGCGATCTGGTGCCATGCACGTATCTGTGATCACGGTTGCGCGTGTCGTGCGATGACGCATTGCAAAATTTCTGATATACAGCCGTCATCCAGACTGATTTTCACGCCGTTCTTGATGCTGAAGTCCCGGATTGCCGGGGGATTGAGTACGAATGGCGCATAGAAGAAGGACATTCGCCAAATGGCAAAAGTTGAAGTTTACGCGACCGAATGGTGCCCGTATTGCAAACGCGCCCGCAAGCTTCTCGAAGAGAAGGGTGCCAAGTACCAACTGATTGACGTGATGATGGAACCAAAGCGCAAAAAGGAAATGATGGACCGTGCCAATGGCCGTCATACCGTGCCGCAGATTTTCATCAATGACGAACATATCGGCGGCTGTGACGAGTTGATGGCGCTTGAAGCGGCTGACAAGCTGAGCGCAAAACTATCCGCCTGATCAATTCGGTTGGCAAATAGTATGATGATAAAAAACCCCGGCTGATTGGCCGGGGTTTTTCGTGGTGGTGGCACGGGGGATTGGTGGTCGCGTGGGGCGGGGAGATTGTCAGGAAAAGGTCTTTTCCATTTCCTTGCGAAACGCGATGGCCGGATCGTTCAGATCAAATTCGACATCATCCCATGTCAGGGTCTGATCAACACCAACCGCACGTTTGATTTTCAAATGATGGGCAAGTCCGATGGGAAGCGCGTTGCGCGAACGTGATGTGTGGGCAGGGGTAAGCTTGCCATACACCGTATAGCCACCTTCACCATCCAGCATTTCACCGACTTTAAGGTCACGTTTGGCAGTGGCGACCGCATCGCCCGACCATGCGCGTGGGGACCCGGTGGCTTCACCGCGAAGGGCCGCCGATGCCACCGAAATACCCAGTTCCAACCCGATCAGGTGATAGGGCTTATACATGGTTGAATATTGCCCGCTTGGATCGGTCAGTAAGCCATATTCATTAAAGCACCGCGCGACATAGTCGCTTGGCGCTTCAAAGGTGACATAAACACCCCAGCGCAAATCACGAAACACCGGCCGGGTGTCGCGTTCAAGGCTTGAAACAACTTCGACCGTGCCTTTGCGATCAAGGATGCCGCCACTTTCGCGTGGGCATAAAAGACGCGGTAAATCATCGACGCCGCATGCCGGGAACTGCAACCCGCAATCTTGCGGCACAAGGTCACAGGCGTTTGAAACTGCGGCCATTTCGATGGCCGATTTGGTGCCATCAAGGAAACTGTTGAAAATCTGTGGGTTCATGCCACCCGCCTTGGCCTGATCGGGTGTCAGGCCATAATGATGCCAGACATCATCAGGCGTCACATGATGATAGATCGGAAGGTACTTTGTACCCTTACCTGCACAGGTAACCGGCAGGCCAACCGCACGCGCCCAATCGACCATTTCCGAAATCAGGGCGGGTTGGTCGCCGTAAGCCATGGAATAGACAAGACCGGCGGCCTCTGCCCGTTTGGCCAAAAGTGGCCCGGCAAGAACATCGGCCTCGACATTGACCATGACGATATGGCGGCCATGTTCAATCGCCTTCAACGCAAAGCGAATGCCCGCAGCCGGACTTCCGGTGGCATCAATGATGACTTCAAGCCCGTCGGCCGCAATCAGGGCATCGGCGTCTTCGGTGATCCAGGTCGTGCCATCCTTGTATGCGTCCGCAGCGTTCTTTGCCGCGAACTGATCATCGGTCCAGCCAACCCGGCGCAAGGCAGACTTGGCGCGATCAATGCTAAGATCGGCAACGCCCAGCACGTGATACCCCGGGTGATGCCCGGCCTGACTTAAAAACATCGATCCGAATTTACCCGCGCCGATGATGCCAACCCGGACCGGATTGCCATCATCGGCACGTTTGCGCAGTTTTGCGTCGAGATTCATCTATGTCTCCAGCGGCAGGTTTATGCAGCAGATCGCTTGGCGACCAACTCATCAAGGCAGTCATCGGCAAGCGGTGTGATCGGTGTGAAATCGCGGTGTGCGATCCATGGTTTGCGATTAAACGCCCGGATGTGGTTGCTAACTGCACACAGGCTTAGATACACAATCGTTCGATCAAACGGGCTGATATTGGGCGGGCTGGCATGAACCAGATTTCCGTGGAACATCACGACCGATCCGGCCGGACCAACCGGTGCTTCGCAACCGCCATCTTTTGCCAGTTCGGTCACGGTTTCCCGATCCAGGGTCCAAAGCGGATAGGATGTGGTTTCAAGATCGTGACCGGCCTTAAGAACGCCTGCCTTATGGCTTTTGGGAATGAATAAAAGCGGACCGTTGGCCGGTGTGACGTCTTCAAGAAACAGGGCGATGTTAAAGGCGCGCGGTTCGGGCATTTCATCGTCGCGCTGCCAGGTGCCGTAATCCTGATGCCACTGCCATACAGCGCCATCAAAGGCCGCTTTGGCGTTGATCTTGTATTGATGCATATAGACCTGTTCGTCCAGAAACTGTTCAACAGGTTCAATCAGGCGGGGATGCGCGCCAAGGCGGCGGTGGGCTTCATTATAGGTGTGTGCGGCAAAGGCGGTGCGGGCAACGCCGGATGTCTCGCGCCAGACTTCTTCACGGTCGGATGCATAGATCTGGCGGGCTTCGGCCAGAAGCAGGGCCGCTTCATCACGGGAAAACAATTCGGGTAGAAAGACAAAGCCCTTCTCGCGAAATTCGGCAAGAGCCGTTTCGTTGAGTTTCATGACGTTTCCTCCGGACCGCAAATTGTGGTTTTTATTTTGCGGCTGATGCCCGATTGCGGGCGGTTAATTTGTTTGGGTTTGGCGATCCTTCATTTTCGATATCAGGCGCTGCTTGGCATTTTGGCTATGGCCAATGGCAAGCTGTTGGGCAAGAAGGCCATCACCGGCACAAATTGCGTCGGCGATGGCTTCATGTTCTGTCCAGATCGGGTTACGGGAAGACCCGCTCTGAAGATAGGCATGCATAACACGCCGGATTTGCAGCCAGACGGCTGCAGATGCCTCAGGCAATAGGGGATTGCCCGACAGGCGATAGATCGTTTGATGGAATGCGACGTCGGCTGCAACAAGTACCGCGGTGTCGCCGCTGCCCAGGGCGTGGTGTCCCTGTTGAATGGCAGCCCGCAGTGCCGATTCCCGGTCAGGATCCAAGGAATGTGCCGCAAGACGGGCCGCAAGCCCGTCAAAGGCTTCTCGAAGGTCATAAACGTGACGGACCAGATTTGTGTCCACCTGGGTAACGCGATAACCGCGCCGCCCCATGGGTTCGACCAGTCCGTCACGACGCAGCAGCCCCAGAGCTTGCAACACGGGTTGCCGCGAGACATTGAGTTCCTCGGCCAAGGCTTCCTGACGCAAAGGTGTCCCGGGAGGGAGAGCACCGGAACACAAGGCATCAACCAGGCGGTCATGCACTTCGTCAGTCAGACTTTTTCGACCGGAAAGAGGTTCCATCTTCAATCCTTCTTAGGTGTACGGAATACTGTATACACTAATTCGATGCAGCGAAAGGGGCAATTTCCGTCATTTTTTTTGTTCAATAAATGTGAATAAAGCGGATTATTATTCAATTTCACTGAAGAATTATTCCGTGTTGGGCGAAGTTGGGCAGGGTCGGGCAAGGTTGGGGAAGGTTGGGCGAGGTTGGGCGAGGTTGCACAAGGTTGCACAAGGTTGAACAAGGTTGAACAGGGTTGGGCAAGGTGGGGCAGGGTTGGGGAAGGTTGCACAGGGTTGGGCAAGGAGGGGTAAGGCGGTCCGTTATGCCAAATGCCTATTGCCGCCCCGTCCCGTCATCGCCATCATAAAGAAGATAAGGATAAAAAGGAGAATGCGTCATGACCCGTTTCATTGCTGCCTGTGTGCAGGTCAATTCCCGTGATGTGATGTCAGACAATCTTGCACGCGCGGCGACCTATGCCCGCGATGCTCATGCGGCCGGGGCAAGATTGATCGCATTCCCTGAAAATGTGTCGATGATGTCGTTTGGCGGGGATAAAGTCCGTGCTGCGGCCTTTCTGGAAAAAGACCATCCCGGCCTGACATTCTTTTGTGATCTGGCAAAGGAGCTGCAATCAACCCTGATCGTCGGATCGCTGCATGTAAAAGCAAGCGACGAAGGCCGGGTGGCCAATCGATGCTTTGTCATCGGGCCGGATGACAAAATCATCATATCATATGACAAAATCCATATGTTTGATGTCGATCTGGCCAATGGCGAAAGTTACCGCGAAAGCAAAACATTCCGTCCCGGTGATGCTGCCAAGCTGGCCGAGACAGACTATGGCAAGATCGGGATTTCGATTTGTTATGATGTGCGCTTTCCCCATCTGTTTCGCGATTACGCCAAGGCCGGGGCAAAGATATTAAGCGTCCCGGCGGCCTTTACCCGCACAACCGGATTGGCCCATTGGCATACCTTGTTAAAAGCACGCGCAATTGAAAACGGATGTTTCGTTATTGCCGCGGCCCAATGCGGGGAGCATCCGGGCAACCGCCAGACATTTGGTCATTCGCTGATCATTGATCCGTGGGGTGAAGTTCTGGCCGATGGCGGGACCGATCCCGGCTTTATCACCGCCGAGATCGATCTGGAACGGGTGGATGAAATCCGCCGCATGGTGCCATCGCTTCAAAACGGCCAGACCTATAAGCCCTGCCAGTAAAACTGGCTTGGGGCGGGGGCAGGCGATTTGGTGAAGTGGTCAGGTGTAACTGACCACTTCAAATTCAATGTTGTTTTCATCGCGGAAATAGAACCGGCGACCGGGTTCATAATCGGCGTGGTTGCCGGTTTGATAGCCGGATTCTTTGATCTTTTGTTCGGTGGCATCAAGATCATCGACGACCACGGCAATATGGTTCATCCCGCCACGGGTTTGATAGGAACTTTCCGACCCCTTGTTCGGCGTGCCCGGAGAATAAAGGGCAACGTAACTTTTGCTGCCGCCGACATGATAGGTCACGCCATCATAGATCGACGGACCTTGCCACCGGATATGCCAGCCAAACCAGTCATGGAGATGTTGTGCGGTCTTGGCCGGGTCAGAAACAGTAAAATTGACATGTTCCAAAAATGCTTCAGTCATGGCGTTCCCTTTCATAACGGGGGTTGTTTTCGTGGTGTGTCTCTTTGGTAATTCCTCAAGTTAAGTTTAGGTCAAGCGGTAAATAATACTGATTTATCGTAGTTGTTATGATTGAGGTTGGGGGTGCTCACGCGTCCTCACGAAACAGTGTCGCAACGTCATTTCGATTTTCCAAGGAGATCGGTCAATCTTTGCCCATCAAGGAAATTCAACTGGAGATGCAAGGGTAATGTTTAAACGAATTCTTCTGGGATCAGCCGTTCTGGTCGCGATGACGGGTGTGGCCTTGGCCGGCGAGCAATATGTCGATGAAACCGGCTTTGCGATCAGCGGTTATGACGCGGTGGCCTATTTCAATTTGCCGCAAAAGGATGTCGGCATGGATCAACCCCATGCCGTCCCCGGACGGGCGGATATCACAGCGGATTATAACGGTGCGACCTGGGCCTTTGCATCAGAAGAAAACCGCGACATGTTTTTGGCCGATCCGGCAAAATATGCCCCGAAATATGACGGTCACTGTGCCTTTGGCGTCGCAAAGGGCGGTAAGGTTCCAGCCAACCCGAACCTGTGGCGAATTGTTGATGGGGAGCTTTATCTTAACATCACACCGACGGTGGTCGGGTTCTGGACGACGGATATTTCGGGCAATATCAACACGGCCGAGGGCAATTGGTCCGGTCTGGAAAGCAAGGCGGCATCTGCCAAAAGCTGGATGGAGATCACGGACAATGACGGGACCTATGATATGGCCGCCCCGATCAAGTAACGGGATGCCTAAGCAGAAAAAACCCACCGGCACTCAGATGCCGGTGGGTTTCTTTTTGAGCGGTTATTTTATCTGCTAACCGGCGATTTCGCCGCCATCAGATTTGGTGACGGCCACGACCGACGGGCGCGGCGGCAAAGATGCCTGAAAATCCGGCCAGCGGGTGCTTGGTGCATCATAGGAAGAACCGTCTGCCGGATGCTGAACAGCAAGGAACAGGGTGGTTCCATCCGGGGTGAATTCCGGACCGCACATTTCCGCCCCAACCGGGCAGGCAAAGAAGAATTTGGTAAGGGCCCGACCCGGACCATCGACATCGGTTGCCCACATGCCATCAGGAATGTCTGATCCCTGTGCGCCATCCGATGAAATCCAGAGACGGCCACGATGGTCAATCGCCATATTGTCCGGGCAGGACAACCAGGATTCGGCTGCCGGATGGTAAACCGCCTTGTCATCGGCGTTGGACGGGTTGCCCGCAGCAAGCATGATATCCCAGGTAAAGCGATCAGCCGTGTGATCGGCATCCTGACCACGCCCACCCGGAGGGGTGAGTTCAAGCACATGACCATGCGGGTTGGCAGCACGCGGGTTCGGTGCGTTGCCTTCCTTGCGCTTGGAATTGTTGGTCAGCATGACATAGACCTTGCCATTGACCGGGTTCGGTTCGACATCTTCCGGGCGGTCCATCTGGGTTGCGCCCAGAAGGTCGGCGGCACGTCGGGTTTCAATCAGGATATCGGCCTGACTGGTGAAGTCGTTTTCAGTGGTCAGCGGGCCTTGGCCAAAGATCAGCGGCATCCAGTCAAGGGTGCCGTCTTCGTGGAATTTGGCAACATAAAGTGTGCCGTCATCCAGAATATCCATATTGGCGGCACGATCATTCGGATTGTATTTATTCGTTGCAACGAACTTATAGAGATAATCGAAACGCTGATCATCACCGGAATAGGCAACAACGGAGTTGTCCTTGTTGATGATGACGGTAGCGCCTTCGTGTTTGAAACGGCCAAGGGACGTGCGTTTTTTCGGCATCGAGGTCGGATCATAAGGATCGATTTCAACCATCCAGCCGAATTTGTTGGGTTCATTCGGTTCTTTTTCGACATTGAAGCGGTCGAAATATTTAACCCAGGAATACCAGCTGTCCGGTTCTATGCCGAGGCGTTTATAGTTGCGTTCTTCGCCGGTTTTGGCGATGTCGCCGCCGAAGTAACCGTTAAAGTTTTCTTCGGAAATCAGGACCGTGCCCCACGGGGTTTTACCACCGGCACAGTTGTTGAGCGTGCCGATAACGCGGGTACCGGAAGCATCCGAGCTGGTTTTCAGACGGTCATGGCCTGCTGCCGGACCGGTGATTGCCATTTCGGTATCAAGGGCCGAAATACGACGGGCATATTTCGAATCTTCGATGATGTTCCATTTGCCGCCGGTCTTTTTGATCTCAACGATGGAATGCCCGTGGGCCGCAATTTCATGCAGTGCCTGTTCCTGGGATGCGCCCATGGAGTCTTTAAGGCCCGGCCACATCAGTTCGGCATTGGTGTATTCGTGGCTGATGCACAAAAGACCATGGTCGGAGCTGTTCGAGCCAACCGGAAGCGGCATATAGCCGACATAGTCGCAGTTATAGCCAAACTGTTTGTTCTGCGCAGTTGCATCAACCTGACCCGGAACAAATGCCGGTGCGTCAGAAACGACCTTGTCGCCCCAGCGGATCAGCACGTCGGCCTGATAGCCTTCGGCGACAGCGTGGGTTTCGGTGATTTTCTGCGGGATGGATTTAAAAGTCAGCGTCGATGCGGATTGTGCCTTTGCAACGCCACGGGTTGCAATGCCGGCACCAACAACAGCAGAGGTCGCCATCAGGCCCTTGAAAAAGCCGCGTCGGGAAAAGCGTGCATTGATCAGATCGTCAATGCGTGGATTGTTGGTCGGGTTGGACGGAATATCGTCACGATCTTCAATGATTTCGTATTTATCGTTCATGGCTTTTTCTCTCTCAAAATGCCTAAAGCGGAAACCGCAGCAGGAAAAATGCCAGAAACGACAAGCGGCGTTTGTGAAGATTGTATTTATTTTTGTGCAAAATCAATTTGTTACAGTTTTATTGCGGTGGTTTCTTTGCCGCAATTGACTGTTTTACAGCGGTGGGCCGGGGGCTACCATCCGGGTGGATTGGACCCTGTTTGAACGCGCAGATGTCCCAGCCTGCAAATGCCTGACGCAATTCATCCGGGAATAGAAGAAAATCAGGCGATCTCGGGCGGCCATAGGCTTCGTTACCGACCATAAAGGTTTCATAGATCAAGGTGCCGCCAGAGCGAACTGCATCGCGAAGGTATGGAAAGAGAGGGCGGTGCAGATAGTTGGCAACAATAACAAGGTCAAACGATTGGCTGCCAAGCGGCCATGAACCGGTTTCAAGATCGGCTTGCTGCCATGTAATATCGGGATGATCGGCCATATGTGTTTGCGACAAATCACGATCCAGGCCGGTCACAGACCATCCTTGTTTTGCCAGCCAAAAACTGTTGCGTCCTTTGCCGCATGCCATATCAAGTGCGCGGTTGCGACCCTTTGTCGGGGTGGGGGCATTTTGTGTGATCCAGCTGGATGGCAATTGGGATGACATTTTTATAAATCTTGTTTATTGAAGGTTCACCTGTGACGGGGATGCGCACCATAGCAGGTCACATCACAGATATCTTATCGTCATGCGATTAGTTTGGTTCCATAGATACCATCATGATTCTATTTCAGCTTAAATGCGAACATGATCACGAATTTGAAGGCTGGTTCAAGGACGGCGCGACATATGACGTGCAGGCCGCCAGCGGGGATTTGTCGTGCCCTGTATGCGGGACGTCAAATGTTGGCAAGGCATTGATGGCGCCGCGTTTGCGCACCTCCCGCCAAAAAGAAGATGCCGCCGAAAAGCAACGCCAGGTCGCGGTTGCCGAGGCCACCAAAGCCGCCATTAGCGAAATTCGCAAGCAGGTCGAAACCAATTGCGAGAATGTCGGGAACAAGTTTGCCGAAGAAGCCCGCAAAATCCATTACGGCGAAACAAAAAAGCGCGGGATTTACGGCGAAGCTTCCCTGAAAGAAACGGCGGAACTGGTTGATGAGGGCATCGATGTGCATGCCTTGCCTTGGGACGATGACACCAAGAAAAACTGATTTTGGTGAATGGCTCAACACAGAGCATGAAAAGCGAGCCTTTTGTGTCGTTCATGAAAATGACAATGCGGATCGAATTTAGCCCATCTGAAGGTTGAATGTGGCGCACTTATCCCCCAATTATTACTATACATAAGGGGGAGGCATGAAGGTGTTTTGCACTTAAGGTTAATCCAGAAAAGTCTGAATTTTCAAATTTCTAAGCCCCTTAACTGACTGGCTTGGCGGGCTATGTTGATAGCCTGGTAGCCTATTCTTTTGCATCATTCGCCTAAAACTCCTGGGGAGAGTTTTGATGGATCTCGACTTGAACGCCATCAACCTTAAGAACGTGCTCGACCATTCAACGGTCGGTGTGGTTATTCATGCTTGGGATACCGCAATCGTTTACGCTAATCCGCGTGCGATGGAATTGCTTGAGATGAGTTATGATAACCTCATCGGGTCGCTGTCTTATGATCCTCAATGGCATTTCGTCGATGAACGCCACAGACGCCTTATGGTTTACGAGTATCCTGTAAATCTGGTCCGAAAAAGCGGACTGAAAATGGTGAATGAGGTCCTTGGTAAAGTTGACAATGAAACAGGCGACGTCCGGTGGTTTCTGGTTAATGCTCATGTCGAAGTTCAAGGCGAATCGCATGCAGACAAAGGATTTATTGTTGTCTCCTTCAACGACATAACAGACCGCCAAAGCCTGTTTTCATATGAGCATATTCTTGAAAATGCTGGTGACGTCGTGATTGTTACCGGGGCAAACCCCATCGAAAGCCCTTTTGGACCCCAGATCGTTTACGTCAACCGCGCTTTCGAAAAGCTGACAGGCTATGACCGCACGGAGGTGATTGGCGAAACCCCGCGTATACTTCAGGGTAAAATGACGGATGCTGAAGCATGTGCCCGAATTCACAAGTCATTGGAAAAGCAGGAAAGTGTTCGCGAAACGCTATTGAACTATTCAAAGTCGGGTCAGCCCTACTGGCTTGATATGAATATTATGCCTTTATACGGTCGGAATGGTGAGGTTACGCATTTTGCAGCCATCGAACGGGATGTGACAGAGTCTGTGTTTAACGCACAGCAGCTTGAAAGGCGTAATAGTGAACTGCGCCAGATCAAAGATTCCCTTAATAAGTTGGTGGAGGAACGCACCCGTCAATTGCAGGATGCGAACATCAAACTTGAAAAACTTGCCTATTATGATGCTCTGACCGGGATACCAAACCGGCGCAGCTATCTGGATCAACTACAGAAACTGATTGGCTTTTGTCGGCGGCATAAATACATCACGCTTGTTGGAATACTTGATATCGACGATTTCAAGATCGTAAATGATACCTACGGGCACGCCGTCGGTGACGAGGTTTTGGTGGCGTTGGCGCGAACGGTTTCCCATCATTTCCGGGTAGAGGATATCATTGCTCGTATCGGGGGCGAAGAGTTTGCTTTTGCCAGCGTTGTCAAGGATTACCAGTCATCAGAAATTGTCTGCCGCCGTTTGCTTGATGCTGCCCGTTCGACGCAAGTGGAACTGTCAGACGGAACAAATATTGCCATCACAGTCAGTATCGGAACGTGCTATTTGCGACCCGAAGATACTTGCGAAATCGATTATGCAATGAATTGTGCGGATGAAGCGCTTTATAAGGCAAAGCGTGCGGGCAAAAACCGATTTGAGATTGCTGATAAATCTAACGCGAAGGACGGCTGAAAAGGGCTGTGTGCGTTGATTGGCTGCGTCATAAGTCGCCGAAGCTGCAGAATGGACAGCCAATTCCTTCAATTGGTGATGTGTGCAAGTCTGGTCGTGAATTTAGCCCGGTTTGCGGGCAATGACCATATAATTGACGTCAAGATCACGCGGTGCGGGTGACCATTTGTCATTGATCGGGTTATAGGCAACGCCGGTGATATCGGTCATTTCAAGTCCTGCACCCCGCAAGAATCCCGACATTTCCGACGGTTTGACAAATTTGCGCCAGTCATGGGTGCCGGCAGGCAGCCAGCGCAGAATGTATTCCGCACCAATTTTCGCCAGTGCCAGTGATTTGATCGTGCGGTTAAGCGTTGCGACAAACATCAATCCGCCGGGTTTTAAAACCGATGCGCAGGCCTGCATGAAAAATTGCGGGTCATCGACATGCTCGATGACTTCCATGTTCAGAACGATATCAAACTGCTTGCCTTCATCGGCCAGCATTTCCGGTGTTGCGCAGCGATAATCGATTTCAAGGCCCGATTGTTGGGCATGGACTTTGGCGACTTCGATGTTGTTTTCGGCAGCATCGATCGACGTCATTTTGGCCCCCATACGGGCAAGCGGTTCGGACAGCAAACCGGCCCCGCAACCGATATCAATGATCTCGATATCTTTCAGCGGTTCGATGGTGTCTGGATCGCGTCCGACATGGGCGCAGATATTGTCACGCAAAAGGGCCAAACGGACCGGATTGAATTTATGCAGCGGCTTCATCACGCCATTGGGGTCCCACCATTTTTCCGCCATCGCAGAAAAACGTGCAATTTCCTCGGCATTGGCGGTACGGCTGGTTTTGGCGGATGCATCCGACATGGGCTGGCTCCGAAGGCGTTAAATCAAGTTTGCTGTGCGTTGCCCTGTTTACGCGGGGCGGATCATCAAGGCAATACTCTGCTGTTAAATACGGGCATTTGATTGGCATGGATGCGCGGTTAATCGGAGCTCACGTGGTTTGCGCAAATCGTATGGATCATCAGGGTTATTGGGTAATATTCGTCGAATATTTCACCGAATTTGTATCCCGCACGTTGTTTGAGACATATTTGGATGGAAAAAAGTGCCTTCACGCAATTTATCGGCTGCGTTGATGCTTGTTTCGCAATGATTATGGCAGTATTGATAACGCCGCCCGGATCAGGAGAAGCGCCGTTTGTTGGCATGCACCCCTGTTTCGGGACCGGATCACATACCGTCATTTTCGGATAGCCGATAGACGGCGAGCTTAGCGGGGATACTTCATGGCCCGTATTGTCATGAAATTTGGCGGCACTTCGGTCGCTGATGTTGAAAAAATCAAGAACGTCGCGCGTCGGGTCAAAACCGAGGTGGATGCAGGCAATCAGGTTGCTGTTGTCGTTTCTGCCATGTCGGGCAAAACCAATGAACTGGTTGGCTGGGCGCATGAAGTTTCACCGATGTATGATGCGCGTGAATATGACGTCATCGTATCATCGGGTGAGCAGGTGACTGTCGGCCTTTTGGCGATGGCGCTGCAAAGCATGGACGTGCCTGCGCGGTCATGGCTGGGATGGCAAATCCCGCTTAAGACCGACGGCGCACATGCCAAGGCACGTATCAAGGACATCGATACGACCGAACTTGATAAACGCATGAATGGCGGAGAAGTCGTTTGTGTGGCCGGTTTCCAGGGCATTGCACCCGATAACCGGATCACGACACTTGGTCGTGGCGGGTCGGATACGTCTGCGGTTGCGCTTGCAGCAGCACTGAAGGCGGATCGGTGTGATATCTATACAGATGTCGAAGGTGTTTACACCACCGATCCCCGCATTGTGCCCAAGGCACGCAAGATCGATAAGATTACCTACGAAGAAATGCTGGAACTCGCTTCGCTTGGTGCGAAGGTTCTGCAAACCCGTTCTGTCGAGATGGCCATGAACCATCGCGTCCGGGTGCAGGTCCGTTCAACCTTTAGCGAAGCAGAAGGAACACTTGTTGTAGACGAGGACGAGATCGTGGAACAGGAAGTCGTCAGTGGGATCGCCTATAGTCGTGACGAAGCCAAGATTACCTTGGTGAAAGTTGCCGACAAACCGGGTATTGCCGCTTCTATTTTCAGCCCGTTGGCTGATGCAAATATCAATGTCGACATGATCGTGCAGAACGTCTCGGAAGACGGCAAAAGCACGGACATGACCTTTACCGTTCCGCGGGGTGAATTCCAGCGTGCGCTTCAGGTTATCGAGAAAAACAAAGCGCAGATCGCCTATCAGGAACTTCTCAGCACCTCTGATGTGACCAAAGTGTCGATCATTGGTGTCGGGATGCGCTCCCACGTTGGCGTTGCGCGCAAAATGTTTGAGACCTTGGCTGAAAAGGGCATCAACATTCAGGTCATCTCGACTTCGGAAATCAAGGTCAGTGTTCTGATCGCCGAAGAATATACCGAACTTGCGGTTCGTGCCCTGCACACCGCATACGGTCTTGATGACGAATAATTCGACATGGCAATCGCTTTGACGCGATTAAGCCACTGTTAAATTACGTGTAATAATACATACTAGCTGGAACGATGTGTTTCGGCCTTTGTAATGAAATGGCAGGGAACCTCGCGTTCCCTGCATTTCTGCTTTGGGGTACAAAGAATATGAGCGATCCGAAATTTGACGCAGCACACGCGCGCCTGGAAAAGCTATGGGCTGCGGGCAAGGATTTCCTTGGAACCGATTATGCGATCATGGCAGGGGCAATGTCGTGGGTGTCTGAACGTCACCTTGTTTCGGCTGTCTCCAATGCGGGTGGTTTTGGCGTCATTGCCTGCGGGTCGATGACCCCGGACCTGCTGTCTGCGGAAATTGCCGCGACCAAGGAAATGACCAAGAAGCCGTTTGGCGTTAACCTGATTACCATGCATCCGATGCTCGATGATCTGATCGAAGTTTGCCGCGAGCACAATGTTGGTCATGTGGTTCTGGCCGGTGGTCTTCCGTCTTCCGCATCGATCAAACAGGCCAAGGAATTTGCCAAGGTCGTTTGTTTTGCCCCGGCACTGGTTCTGGCCAAAAAACTGATCCGCTCGGGTGCAGATGCGCTTGTGATTGAGGGCAGCGAAGCGGGCGGTCATATCGGCCCGGTTTCACTAACAGTTCTGGTTCAGGAAATCCTGCCGAATATTTCCGACATTCCGGTCTTCTGCGCGGGCGGTATTGGCCGCGGCGAAGCGATTACCGGATTGCTTGAACAGGGGGCAGCCGGGGTTCAGATCGGAACGCGTCTTGTTTGTGCGCAAGAATGTATTGCCCATCCCGATTTCAAAAAGGCCTTCATCCGTGCCAGCGCACGCGATGCGGTAACGACCGTGCAGCTTGACGAACGTTTCCCGGTTATTCCTGTGCGTGCCCTTGCCAATAAAGGCAGCGACGAGTTCCGTGAAAAACAGCGTAGCGTCATTGAGAAATTCCGTGCCGGTGAACTTGATCAGGGCGAAGCACAGCTTGAAATCGAACATTTCTGGGCAGGTGCATTGCGCCGTGCCGTGATCGATGGTGACGTTGAAAGCGGATCGGTTATGGCAGGGCAGTCGGTTGGTATGGTAAAGAAAGAACAACCTGTCGCCGAAATCCTTCAAGAGTTGGCCGAACAGGCCGTGCAATCCCTGGTTAAGAGAGACACCTAAGCCAAATGAGCATTCCGTCCGCCGCAGTCTCTGGTCCGCGACGCCTTTTAAAGCGCGTCCGAGACGTCATGGCTGGACCGGGAACTGCCGAGGAACGCCTTGGCAAGATCGTGACCATCATTGCTGCTGATATGGTGGCAGAGGTGTGCTCGGTCTATGTCATGCGGGCGGGCGAGGTGCTTGAGCTTTTTGCGACATGTGGTCTGTCCAAAGAGGCGGTCCACATGACCCGCCTTCGGGTGGGTGAGGGGATTGTCGGTTTTGTCGCGGCGCATGCGCGTCCCTTGAACCTGAAAGATGCGCAGCGCCATCCGAACTTTGCCTATCGTCCGGAAACCGGCGAGGAAATCTATCATTCCATGATCGGTGTGCCGATCTTGCGCGGTGGCCGGATCATTGGCGTTCTTGCGGTCCAGAACCGGACCGAACGGCTTTATTCCGAAGACGAACAGGAAGCGCTTGAAAACGTTACCATGGTGCTGGCCGAAATGGTCGCCGGTGGGGAGCTTGTCAGCCGGGATGAGTTGATCCAGACCGACGGGATTGCGTTGCTTCCCTTGCGTCTTGGCGGGGCGCGTCTTGCGCCGGGGATCGGCAAAGGTCTGGCCGTGCTGCACGAGCCGCGCATTGTCATTGACCGGATGGTTTCCGATGATCCGGAAGAAGAACTGACGCGCTTGCGCGAAGCCATGCACGGGCTACAGAACCATCTTGATAAGATGCTTGAAGCGGTCTCTGACATAGACGGCATTGATGAGGCAGACGATCCGGGCGATATCCTTGAAGCGTACCGGATGATTGCCCAGGATACCGGCTGGCTGAACCGGATTACCGAAGCCGTTCATACCGGGCTTACCGCCGAAGCCGCCGTGCAGAAGGTGCATGACGATACGCGTGCCCGTATGGCGCAGGTGTCGGACCCGTATTTGCGCGAACGGTTGCATGATCTTGAAGATCTGGCGAACCGGTTGTTGCAGCATCTTTCAGGGCAGTATCAATCCCCGGCGTTCGGTGAATTGCCCGATGAAATTATTCTGGTCGCGCGCAATATCGGCCCGGCGGAACTTCTTGATTACGACCATACGCGTTTGCGCGGTCTTGCCCTTGAAGAAGGGTCACATACCTCGCACGTGGCGATTGTTGCCCGTGCGCTTGATATTCCGGTACTTGGCGGGGTCAAGGGTGTTCTGGACAAGGTCGAAACGGGCGATTTGCTGATTGTTGATGCCGACAATACGCAATTGTTTGTCCGCCCGACGGATGATGTGAAATCGGTCATTGACGGGGCCTTGAAGGCCCGCGCCGAGCGTAAAGTGCTGTATGCGCAGATGCGCGACATGCCGTCGCGCACGACCGATGGTATCGATATTTCGCTTAATGTGAATGCCGGGCTTCTGATCGATGTGCCCCATGTTGTTGAAAGTGGTGCCGACGGTATCGGGCTTTATCGCACGGAAATTCCGTTCATGGTGCGATCGGCCATGCCAGATATCACCGATCAGACAAAGCTTTATGACCGAATTTTCGAACAGGCCGAAGGCCGACCTGTTGTTTTTCGTACTCTTGATGTCGGCGGTGACAAATTGCTGCCCTATTGGGAGGATATGACAGAAGAGAACCCGGCAATGGGGTGGCGGTCGATCCGCATTACACTGGATCGTCCGGCGGTTCTTGTGCATCAGTTGCGTGCATTGATCCGTGCGGGGCATGATCGCGATCTTTACATCATGTTCCCGATGATCGCCGAAGTTGCCGAGTTTGATCAGGCAAAAGCCTTGCTTGACCTGCAGCTTAAACGTGAAGCTGCACGCGGGTTTGTCCCGCGCAAGGTTGAAGTCGGCGCGATGCTCGAAGTGCCGGCTTTGATCTGGCAGGCACCGGCATTGCTTGAACGTGTGGATTTCCTGTCGGTCGGGACCAATGATTTGCTGCAATTTATGTTTGCAGCCGACCGTGGGAACCCGCGAATCGAAGGACGATATGATACGTTGTCACCAAGTGTGTTTGCTTTTATGCGGCAATTGGTGACATTGTGTGATCAGCGGAATGTACGCTTAACCATTTGTGGCGAAATGGCCGGGCGTCCGCTAGAAGCGATGGCCCTTATCGGGTTGGGAATAAAGCGTTTATCGATGGCTCCTGCTTCTGTCGGTCCTGTAAAGGAAATGGTCAGAAGTATGTGTAAAGCTGAAGTTGAGCGATACGTCCTGACGATAATGGACAATTCAACCAAATCTCTGCGGTCGCGTCTTAAGGCTTTCGCAATAGATCATGGTGTAAAACTTTAAAAACAATCGCTTTTGGTGGGGATATCTGCTACTTTTATTGCTAGATCGTAACGTGGGGGTGCGGAGTTGGCGATCAAAAAGCGAAAGGAAGATCATTTGGGTGACGATGCTCGAGGACGCCTGCGTTTCAGGCCTTTGTCCGGGGATCAGCCGTCAAATGATATCGTTATGGACGCAGAGAATAATCAATTCCATGGCGGACATGCCGAAGTCGGAAGCCTGTTAAAGGCGACCCGAAATGGAGCGGGGCAAACCGTTGAAGACGTTTGTCAGATGCTCCGTATTCGAAAAATTTATATCGAAGCCATCGAGAATAGTGACTATTCGCTTCTACCGAATGGTCCTTATGGTCTTGGCTTTGTAAAGGCGTATGCCGCACATCTTGGTTTGGACGGTGCAGAAATCGCCCGTCGTTACCGTGAAGAAAGCAACGCGCCAGCAGTGCGCAGCCATTTGTCTTTCCCGAAACCGGTACAAGAAAGCCGTGTTCCTGGTGGGGCGGTGCTGTTGATTGCTGTGATGCTGGGTCTTGGTGCTTATGGTGGTTGGTATTATCTTTCCAGCCAGGGTAAGACGATTGCCGATCTGGTCGATCCATTGCCTGAACGTCTGGCAGGCTATTCGACGACGGTTGCATCAGACCAGACAGAGCCGCGGAACCTTGAAAACGCGGCAGAAGCACAGGCTGCAGAAGCAGAACCGGCGACCACAGCTCAGACGGGTTCTGATGCAGCGGACCCCGTTATTGCGGAAGCACCTGAGACACCAGCCAATCCTGTCGAGGACACCACGGCTGCAACGCAGCCTGCGGTGAAGCCGGTTCCTGAAGTTGCCGAAGCTCCAGAGCCAGTTGTTACTGAGACAGCGCCAGAAACAGCGCCAGTTACCCGCGAAGTGACCGAAGCACCGGCGGCGCAGCCATCAGCGGATGTTCCCGCTGCTACTGCGCCAGCGCCAGCAGCAGAAGTTGCATCTGTTCCAGCGGCACCTGAAGTTGATGATGCAGGTGGCGCACGGGTCTTTGGGGCAGTGAATGTTGACAGTCGTGTGATGATTTCAGCGGTCGAAACCAGTTGGGTTCGTATTCGCGAGTCAGATGGCAATGTTCTTCTGACCCGGATGCTGACAGCAGGCGATACCTATCGCGTACCGAATCGCGACGGGTTGAAACTTGAAGTCGGTAATGCCGGGGCATTGACCTACAGCATTGATGGTGCGGAAGCCAAACCCGTTGGCAATTACGGTGCGGTAATTTCGGATTTCTCGCTAAATGTTGATGATCTGACACAGGCCGAACAGCCGACAGTTCAATAATTCCAGGCCCGTTTTGCGGGCGTGGTGGCGGTTTAAAAGTCAAAGGCGGCCCATTCGGGTCGCCTTTTTCGGTTTATGTGCTGCTGACTAGTGTAAAGATTATTCAAGTTGAGCCGGTCGGCTGTGCTCGTTTTCTTTGTTTTTCATGAATTTTGGGGTTGTTGAAATCTTTGGGTAGCTCGATTCTTCATGCTCTCTAAATGATGAACAAACTTTCTCATGTAAACTACCAAGACGCTCAACATTTAGCATGTCTTGGGCAATGTTCCTGAAGGTTCGAGTAAAAGGCTTGTTCTTGTGTGCGCGGAACAGCTGATGCAACTTCGAATTAAGGTTAACCGAAGGCCCTGTTACTCCAAGTGACAAGGAATATTGCAGGCCGTTTTCTGTCGAAACTGCATACTTCTTCATTAGACCCCTGCAAGAATCATTAAGGTACTTGAGGATGCCATTTAGTTCTTTTGTCTTTTCAATATGGGGCAAATGATCAAGGTTGTGAAAAATTACTCTGCAATCTTGAAAGTCCTTATGGTTTCTTAGTTCTAAAGCAAGTTCTATGCACTGCTTCGGGGTATCTGTTTTCGAGATGAGGTAGCTCGTGAAGAATGGTAGCTTTAGCGCAAAATGAGATTGCCCACTCGGCGTTAGAATTGAAGCAATTGTTTCTTGAGATTTGGTCTTCAGTGTTTCCAATAGGCCTTGGACAGTTGACGGATAGTCAATGCGGCAGCAACTTTCGCAAAACGCGTCGCGAAGCGGAGCAAGAAAGACGTCAGCAGCTTCGGCTTCCGCGACGGAATTGTAGAAGTATGATCGCTCGGCAGCCCAACCATAACCAAACATTATTCGATTAAGAGCTGTCGTCAATTGTTCCGATTTGAAGTTGGGGTTTTCAGAAGCGAGCGTATGAACTAAAGCCTTTATTTCCGAAATGTCTGAGGCTTCACGAACCTGAAATTGCGGGCTGTAATTGTTACTCGTTGCAACTTGATCACTGTCGGTAGCTTCGGTTCGAAAAATACTCTCAATTGCTTGTTCATGTACCACATCTTTTGGGTCTTGCACGATGAAAGAGAGAGTAAGATATTCACTTGAGACAAAAATGTCCCAGCGCAGTTGAGGTTCTATTCTTAGTGTTTCAAAGAATTTTACTACGTCTCCGGCGGGGACCGAGCCGTCAAGTGAGAATGTCATTCGTCGAGCGAAGTCTGCAGCTTCAGCCGATAATTGCTTGTAAGTCGGGGACGAGACGCTTTTGAAGTCAATAAAGTCAAACTTCTTGAGTCTAGCTGATCGATATTCAGTTTTGTAATCGTCGATTCCGATCAATCGATCGCTGAAAAGGATAGCGGTGACAAGCTTTTCGAGACAAAGGATGTCATTTTCTTTGTAGGCTAAATTCTTGATTTTGCTTTCGCCGACGATACGCTCAACTCCACTCAATGTGGCATTATCGACAATGCACTTGCGGTTGGTCGTCATTGTTCTTCCATCTAAAGCTGCGAAGTTAGGGTGTAGCACTTTATTTGTTTCGTCTAGAGCGAGGTTTGATTTCTTGATCTGCCTTCTGTTTGATGGTTGGTATAGTTAATGTTTATGCCTAAGCGATGAAAATCTGTCACCCAACGGTTTCTAATCCGCGTTTGATAAGCTATATACTCCTGCAAGACATTTTGAACATTTTGGAACCCGAAATGAGCGTCCGCCCATATCGCGACATTGAACGCCGAAAAAGCCGTAAAATCCACGTTGGTAATGTGGAAGTCGGTGGTGATGCACCGATCTCGGTACAGTCGATGACCAACACCCTGACCACCGATGTGAACGCGACAGTTGCGCAGATCCATCGGTTGGAAGAAGCCGGTGCTGACATCGTTCGTGTGTCCTGCCCGGATCAGGAATCCAGTCTTGCACTGAAAGACATCATCAAACAGGTGAATGTCCCGATCGTTGCCGACATTCATTTCCATTACAAACGCGCCATCGAAGCAGCCGAATCAGGTGCCGCGTGTCTTCGGATCAATCCGGGTAATATCGGATCAACCGAACGCGTGCGCGAAGTGGTCAAGGCCGCCAAGGATCACGGATGTTCGATGCGTATCGGTGTGAATGCCGGGTCGCTTGAAAAAGAACTTCTGGAACGCTACGGCGAACCTTGCCCGGAAGCGATGGTCGAAAGTGCGCTGAACCACGCCAAAATTCTGGAAGATCAGGATTTCCGCGAGTTCAAGATTTCGGTCAAGGCATCTGATGTGTTTCTTGCGGTTGCTGCCTATTACGGGTTGGCAGAGGCTTGTGACTATCCGCTGCATCTTGGCATTACCGAGGCCGGTGGTCTGCGCGGTGGTACGGTCAAGTCATCGATTGGCATGGGCAATCTTCTGTGGGCCGGTATTGGTGATACGCTGCGCGTGTCGCTTTCGGCTGATCCGGTTGAAGAAATCCATGTTGGTTATGACATTTTGAAATCGCTGGGTCTGCGTACCCGTGGGGTTCAGATCATTTCCTGCCCGTCCTGTGCACGTCAGGGCTTTAACGTGGTGGAGACAGTTGCCGAGCTTGAACAACGGCTGGCACATATTTCGACCCCGATTTCGCTGTCGATTATTGGCTGTATCGTCAATGGTCCGGGTGAGGCGCGTGAAACCGATATCGGTCTGACCGGTGGCGGTGGCGGAAACCACAAGATGTATATTTCCGGTCGTCCGGATCACAATATCAGCACGGAAAAAATGGTCGACCATATCGTTGAACTGGTCGAAGAACGTGTGGCAAAGATCGAAGCCGAAGAAGCCGCCAAGCAAACCGCAGCAGAGTAGCAAGGCTGAATTGATCAATTTTGGCTTTCCGCCACACCGGCGGAAAGCTATTTTCATGTTCACATGAGTTTGCGCCGATTGAACGTCGCGTAAATATCTGGAATTCAAGTTAGATCGGAGACCCAAAGTGGCATCGCTTCAACCCGTCCGTGGCACGCATGACCTTCTGCCCGAGCAGAACCGGTTGCAGGATTACATCGCGAATACTGCACGCGAAATCGGCGAGTTGTATGGCTATCACCGCATGTCGACGCCGATCTTTGAATTTACCGACGTCTTTGCGCGGACCCTTGGCGATACATCTGATGTCGTGACCAAGGAAATGTACACGTTTGAAGATCGTGGTGGCGAACAGATTACCCTGCGTCCTGAAGGAACCGCCGGTGTTGCGCGTGCCTATATCTCAAACGGTATGCAGCAGATGTCGCCGGTCAAGGTCAACTATTATGGCCCGATGTTCCGATATGAGCGCCCGCAGAAAGGCCGTCAGCGTCAGTTCCATCAAATCGGTGCCGAACTGCTTGGCGTTGAACAGGTTGCAGGCGATATCGAAATGATTGGCTATGGTGCGCATATCCTTAAATCCCTTGGTCTTTGGGACAGCATCACGTTGGAATTGAACACCCTTGGCGATCCCGAAAGCCGTGTGGCGTACCGTGATGTGCTGGTGGATTATTTCAAAGGTCATTTCGATAAACTGTCCGAAGACAGCCGCGCACGTTTGGAAAAGAACCCGCTGCGTATTCTTGATTCCAAGGATGAAGGCGATCGGGCATTGGTCGCCAATGCGCCGCTATTCTCTGAATATCTGAATGAACACAGCAAAGAATTCTTCAAGGGCCTGACCGAAGGTCTGGGCGATATCGGGATCAGTTACGAACTGAACCCGCGTCTGGTGCGTGGTCTGGATTACTATTGCCATACCTGCTTTGAATTCACGACCAACACCCTTGGTGCACAGGGAACCGTGATGGCCGGTGGCCGTTATGATGGCCTGATTTCGACCATGGGTGGTCCGCAGACCGCCGGTGTTGGTTGGGCTGCGGGTGTTGAACGTTTGGCGTTGATGGTTGGCGAAGCACCGGCAGGTGCGCGCCCGGTCGCATTGATCCCGATGGGGGACGCCGCAGAAGCCAAATGTCGCACTCTTGCACAGGCCCTGCGCGAAGCGGGTGTTGCGGTCGAGCTTGGCTATTCCGGCAATATGAAAAAACGCATGAAACGTGCCGATAAGGCAAATGCCTATAAGGCCATCATTCTTGGTGATGATGAATTGGCCAAGGGCGTTGCCCAACTGCGTGATCTTGATAGCGGTGAACAGCAAGAAGTTGCCCTTGATCAGCTTGCGGATGTGATCGGCAAAAAGTGAGAATGGTGTGACAGACGCGATTTCGCATGATGATGCCGGAGACTGGCCGCTAGATCGCCTGATGGTGATCGGCACCAATCATCGGCGCTCCAGCGAAGACACACGCGACCGTCTGTTCATTGATGAAGCCCGCCTACCACAGTTTCTGGCCGCGATTGAACAGGCCCGTCTGGGGCAGGCGGTCGTCGTTTCGACCTGTAACCGCACCGAAATTCATCTGCTGGCGTCCGAGGCCGAACGTGGCCGCGAACGGTTGATTGATCTGATGTCGCTGTGGGCGGATGTCGATCGGGATCAACTGGCAAGTGAACTTTATATCCGATCAGGCCGGGATGCCCTGCGCCATATGTTTGCCGTGGCGGCATCGCTTGACAGTATGGTGATTGGCGAACCTGAAGTATTTGGTCAGGTCAAAGACGCGCACAGGATTGCGCGCCGTCATGATCTTGTAGGGCGCGAACTGGAACTGGTCTATCAGACCGCCTATGCCATTGCCAAAAAGGTCCGTAGTCAAACCGGGATCGGGCAGGGGGCGGTTTCGATTGCCGCTGCCGCACAGTCGGTTGCCCGCGATCTGCATGGTGATCTTGCCAATTGCACCTTATTGCTTGCCGGGGCGGGCGATATGGGCGAACTGATCGCAGCATCCCTTGCCGAGCGCGGCATAGGTCGCATTCTGGTCACGGATCGACTGGCAGCACGGGCAAGATTGGTCGCACGGCGTCTGGATTGTCATTGGTCGGAAATGGATGATCTGGATCGGCTTTTGGCCGAGGCCGATCTGGTTCTGACCGCTGGTGGATCACGGCGTTATATGATTGATAAGGATCGGGCATTGGCAGCGGTCAAACGCCGCCGGTATCGTCCGGTCCTGATGATTGATACGGCCGTTCCCGGTGATATTGATCCGCAGGTCGATGAAATTGACGAAGTGTTCTTTTACCGGATCGAAGATCTGGAAAAGATCGCGGCAGAAGGCCGGGGCGGGCGTGAAGAAAAGGCCGATGAAGCCTGGGCGCTGATCGAGGCGGAGCTTGATGGTTTTGTCCGTGGTCGTGCACAGCGTGCAGCGGTTCCGGCCATTGCCGATTTGCGGAGACGGTTTGAAACCGTGCGCGAAGATGCCCTTCGGGAAAGTCAGGGCGATGCGGAAAAGGCAACCAGGCTTTTGATCAATCGGTTGTTGCATACACCGACACAGGCCCTGAAAGATTTGGCGACGACAACGGATGGTGCAGGCACCATTGAATGGGTCAAGGCCCAGAAACTGTTGGCGCGTCTGTTTGAACTTGATGAAAAACCGGTTGGTGGTGCAGATACCCCAAACGATCCGAAGCAGGAGAATAAAGAGTGAGTCTGGACCTTGGTAAGCTTGACGGTGTCGTTCGCCGGTTCGACGAGCTCAATGCCGTTCTTTCAAGTGGCGAGCTGGACGGTGACGGTTTTGTCAAAATGTCGCGCGAGCATGCTGAGCTGGCACCGATTGTCGAGGTCATCGAAGCCTATAAACGGCTTCTGAACGATCTTGCCGAAGCCGAAGAAATTCTGGCAGATCCGGCGGGCGATCGTGACATGCGCGAAATGGCCGAAGCCGAGAAATACGAAATTCAGGAAAAGCTGCCCGAGGCAGAGCGTCAGATGAAACTGATGCTGATCCCCAAAGACAGTGCGGATACCAAAAACGCCATTCTTGAAATTCGTGCCGGAACGGGTGGTGAAGAAGCCGCCCTTTTTGCCGCCGATCTTTATCGCATGTATCAGCGTTACGCCGAAGGGCGCGGCTGGAAGTTCGAACAGATGGACGCCAGCGAGAACGACCTTGGCGGGTATAAGGAAGTGATCGTCAACGTATCGGGAACGGACGTTTTTGCGCGTTTGAAATTTGAAAGCGGCGTGCATCGTGTGCAGCGTGTGCCGGTCACCGAAGGCGGCGGACGCATTCATACCTCGGCTGCGACCGTTGCTGTGTTGCCCGAAGCCGAAGAAGTTGACATTCGCATTGATCCCAAAGATCTGCGTATTGATACCTATCGATCCCAGGGGGCTGGTGGTCAGCACGTCAACACCACCGATAGTGCGGTGCGGATTACCCATATTCCGACCGGTGTGGTTGCCGCCAGTCAGGAAGCCAAATCCCAGCATAAGAACAAAGAAAAAGCGATGAAGATGCTGCTGTCGCGTCTGTATGATCAGGAACGCGAAAGCAAGGATACCGCGCGGGCGGCAGACCGTAAGTCACAGGTCGGATCGGGCGATCGGTCTGAGCGCATCCGCACCTATAATTTCCCGCAAGGGCGCGTATCAGATCACCGCATCAACCTGACGCTTTATCGTCTGGATGATTTTATGGCCGGTGGTCCTGCCGTTGATGAAATGTTTGATGCCCTGATTGCCGAAGAACAGGCACAGAAACTTGCCGAGATCGAAGGCTAGGACATGCAGACCGATCCGTTGACCATTGATGCCAACAGCCCTTCAACACTTGGTGCCTTAATGGCGCAAGGTGTTGCTGAGCTGAGCGATGCCGGGATTGAAAATGCGCGTATGGATGCGCGTATTTTGCTATCGCGTGCGGCTGGTGTTGATGGTGGTCGGATTACGGCATGGCCCGAAGAAGAAGTTGCTCCAGACAAAGCCGCAATCTTCAAGGACATGATCGCGCGCCGGGCTGGTCATGAGCCGGTTGGCCGTATTTTGGGGGAGCGTGATTTTTGGCGTCATACGTTCAAACTTTCCCCTGAAACGCTTGAACCGCGCCCCGATAGCGAAACGCTTGTCGAATGGGCGATTGATTTCCTTGAAGATGCCGATGCGCCAAGCATCATTGATTTTGGCACGGGAACCGGGTGTTTGTTGTTATCCGCGATTGGCGATCTTCCCGGTGCAAGCGGGCTTGGTCTTGATATCAGCGAAGGGGCAATTGCCTGCGCACGGGAAAATGCGCGTAGTTTGGATCTTGTTCAGCAGACAGAATTTCGCGTTTCGGACTGGGACAGCGCCCTAAGCGATGCGGAACGCGAAGCGGGGTTTGATCTTGTGATGTCAAATCCGCCCTATATCACCGCCGATGAGATGAAAACTTTATCCGCCGAGGTGCAAAAGTTTGATCCGCGTCAGGCCTTAACTGATGAAGGCGACGGGCTTGCGGCCTATCGGATATTGGCACAGGTCGCGTTCAGTCTGGCAAAGCCGGCCGGTTTTGTGATCTTTGAGATCGGGCGCGGCCAGGAAAAAGATGTCGGGCAACTGTTGATCGAGGCCGGATTTGTCGGGGTCGAATACCGCGAAGACCTTGGCGGTATTGTTCGCTGCGTCGCGGCAAAGAAAACCCGTTGTTCTGTCGGGCGCTGCGTAATTTGATCTTTCGGGACTCACAGACGCAAAAAAAGCGAATGGCAGTGAAAAAAACAGTTGGAATAACCGAACAAGCCATATAGGTTGGTTTGAACGGGCCGGGTGCCCGACGCGCTTATGAAAGCGCCGTGTTCCCCAGTAAACAGTCAGCAATCTCCGTTCCTTCAATGGTTCTCGGCAGATTTGTACGGATGCCGTTTAATCGGTACTGTTTAGCGGGAAATATGTTTTTCAGACGGAGTGGTTCCGGGGCCGATGATGTCACCGGATTGTCCTTCAACACCAAAGTCATGTTGATATGAGAAATAACAATAAACGTCCGCGCGGACGGCAACAGCCTACTAAACGTCCAGTAAATCCAAAATTTCAGAATTTTGACAGTAATGGGCCGGATGGCCGTGTTCGTGGGAACGCGCAACAGGTCCATGAAAAATATGTTTCGCTGGCCAAGGATTGCACTGACGATCCTGTTTTGGCGGAAAACTATTACCAGCACGCTGAACACTACCATCGCATCCTTCAGGCTGCGCAGGAGTGGGAAAATCAGCGTCGCGACGAGCGGGTCGGTGACAATAACAACAACCGTAACCGCAACAACAATCGCAACGGCCGTGATGACCGCAACGAAGCCCAGCCAAATCAGGGCGACGATCAGCGAAGTGACAACACCGAAAACGCAGCAAATGCTGCGACAGACGGTGCCCCGACTTCGAATGATGCGGAAAATACAGCTGGTGAAAACACCGAAGGCACATCTGCCGCCGGTGGTGATGATCGACCAAGACGCGCACCGCGTGCCCGTCGTACGGAAGGCCGTCCTGCCGGTCGTGGTCGCCCACGCCGTTCGGATGATGCCGATCATAACACTTCTGCCCCGGCAGCAAGCAATGCACATGTAAATGCGGTCAGCGATGACGCACCTGCTGCATCTGCGCCTGTTGCTGCGGAACCTGCTGCACCGGCATCTTCGGATGCCGACAGTGCGGATCAGGGGGATGACGGCGAAAAGAAAACCCGCCGCGCATCAAGCAGTACGACCCGGACACGGGGCCGTCACCCAACAGCACGCCGCGGACGTAGCCGCGCTGCGGGCCGGGATGACGAAGAAACAGCGTCATCTGATGAAGGGTCCGAACCCGTTTCGGCCTGATCCATTCAGAAATGATGTTTTTGCATGACAAACACCCCTGCAAGTCGATGACTTGCGGGGGTGTTGTCGTTTGGGAATGGTCACGCGCAAAACTCTGTATCTTTTACAGAACAAACCGGTAAAATTATAAACCTTAATAAGGCGTGCAACCGTTGATTATTGTTGGTATCAATTGATTTAAGGGGTCTTGACCCCAAAATAACAAACAATTCCGTGAAGTTATCAATAGAAGCAGTTTGATTGCAATTTACGGAACGGCTGCAATATTGGGGGTTCTTTGATGGGAGCTGGCTTTTTTCGGATCGTCATGGTGGTGCTATGGGCACTTGGCGGGATGGTTATTGCCCTCGGATTGTTCAATGGCGACTATGAACTGGCCCTGCTTGGCGGGGTGTGTTTCATCATCCCGATGTTCTTGCCGTTGGTCGTTCTTGCGGTAAACAAAGCCAAATCTCCTTCTCCTTCGAAGTCAAAACAATCAATGACCCCGGCGCAGGCTGCCAAGGCCAAAACGGAAGGCCAGTGGGCCAAGCTTGAAGACCTTACCGGGCGTAAGCTGCTTGAAAACAATCCGCCTTTTGTGCTGGGCCGCTGGGGCGATGAGAAACGATTGCTGGGTGCTTCGGGGCTCAAGCGTGTTTTGACCTTTGCCACCACGCCCCAGGAATATTACCGCGCATCGGCGGAGCCAAACGCGCTGATGCATCCGGGAAACCTGTTTGTATATGAGCGCCATGGCAGCATTTTTCGCGCCATTCATGACCGCCGGACCAAGATGGGCCAAAGGTTGATCGTCATTGATCCGCATGGTCAGACCGGCGTTGAGTCTCAGCAATTCAATCCGTTCGATTTTATTCGCCAGAAAGGTGAAGCGCTGATCACGGATACAGCGTTGATCGCAGATACACTTTTGGCACCGATGTTTGTTCAGGATCTTGATGAAAAGGAAGTCCGTGTTGCGCGGACCCTTTTGCAGGGCTTTATCGTTTTCACAATCCAGACAAGCGATAAGGAAAACCGGAATCTTGGCGAGGTTCGGCGAAACCTGATCATGCCGTCGCACCGTTTCTATAAAATCCTCGAAGATCTGATGGGGATTGAATCGGCAGACGGGCGTATTTCCGAAGTTGCCCTTAACATCCTTGATATGACCGAAGATCAGCGGATGAAGATTATCGAAGCCTGTCGGTTGGCAACAGAGGAATTTGATAATCCGCAAATTTCGCGTCTGTTGAGCAAAAGCAGTTTCACGATTGAGGACATTACCAGTGGCGGGGTTTCAATATTTGTCATTGGCCAGCTTGGCGGGGACACACCGGAAGTTCAGCCATCCTTTAGCCGTGTGATGCTTGCCGGGATGATGAACCTGATCAATCAACGTGGGTGGAAGTCCGGTGATCCGGAATTCTTGGTGTTGCTTGACGGGATCGAGCATGTCGGGCGTATGCCGCTGTTTGAACGGCTTCTTGGTGGCGGATTTGGCGATGGCATGATTGTCTGGCCGGGCTTTAGCGGGGTCAGCGGTCTGATGGATGTTTGTCTTAACTGGGAAAACGTCGTTGGCCGCGTTGATGCGATTTCCGTGCTTAGTCAGGATGGTGCATTTAATCTTGATTGGGTTTCCGGCCTGACCGCGATGTCGAAATTTGAAGATACCGGGGGGAGTGGTGACACAACCCGTCCGGTGCATTTGCGATCACGTGACAATCAGCCGATCCTGCGGTCGGCCGAAGTTGCGCGTTTCCCGAAAGAAGAACAAATTCTGTTCCGCAAAGGCTGCCCACCGATCCGGGCCCACCGGATTGACTGGTATCACGACGAATTATTCACAGGCATGGCCGTACACGCGCCGACCTTCAGTTCAGACTGAAATCATTTGGGATGAGGTGCAGCGCACTTGCCAGAAATACCATATCTGGCAAGCGCAATCTGATGGGTGGTTTTAGGCAATCGTGATGCTGTCGCCAGGTGTCAGGACGGTATCGTCAAGGGCCTCAACATACACACCCATATAGAGATGATTGACACCCTTGCGCAGCATAAGCGGCACATTGATATCCGATACGGCTGTATCGGGATTGATGCTGGTGGCTTTGCAGCGCGTGATGGGGTGAATGACCCGAAATTTTGCATCATTGATCGTGATGATCTGACCTTCTTCCCATTCCAGTTCTTTCCAAGGTGCCAGCCCATCAATCAACAGGTTGCCGCGGAACCGCATGGGATCAATTTCGGCCTGAACAATACGTTCGCCAAAATCACGGATCGAGGCCAAATTCAGAACCGAAATATACGGCTCCTTCATGTCGCCAAACTGGGTGTCGGGAACGGCATAGATTTTTGGGGTGCCGGCAACATCATTTTTTAAGAATGCTTTGAGGAAATCCTCAATCACGGTGCGGCCCATAGACTCATCCAGCTTGCCTTTGCAGATCGCGCGGTTGTTGCGCAGAACCGTCAGCGTGCAGGTGGCTTCATCATATTCAGTGCCAAGTTCGGTCAGTTTCGGGGTGTTGACCAATTGCAGGAAATTGCTTTTGCGCACCCATTCATGAACGCCGTCCTGACCAACCGCCGATTGGCTGGCAATGACAAAGCGGCGGTCATCCGTAAGCATGCGATGGGCGGTGATTTTTGCGCTTGGCATATCCACGCCGCGCAGTCCCTTGACCGGATAGCGTTTTATGGCTTTTAGCTCGACCGTCATTTTCTAGTTTCCTGTGTGGCGCCTGGGCATGCTGTTGGTGCGGGGCGAAATGCATGCCGTCATCGCAGACGTTAAAACGTTGTTTTGCCAAGGGCAACCCTGATCGCGCTGGATATTTCATACGCGTCGGGTGCGAGCTGGAATAATGCTAGAAAACTGTGCTGCGGCGCACAATTAATTCTTGCAACTTTTGTAGGGGTATCTGGTTGCAAACGGGGTAGACTGATACATATCAATGTTGTCGATGTCGGAATAATCTATAATTTGAAAATAGGTAATAACGACAAGGTCGTGGATGCTTCCAAGAAGGTCCACATTGCATAAAATCTGTTGGCTCAAGGAGTGACAGGAATGGAATTTGAAAAGTTTACCGATCGGTCCAAAGGATTTCTCCAGTCGGCGCAATCGCTCGCACTGCGTGAAAACCATCAACAATTTGTCCCGATCCATCTTCTGAAGGTCCTTCTGGACGACGAAGAAGGTTTGGCGGCCAATCTGATCAAGGCATCCGGGGGCAAGCCAAAGCTTGCCCAGGAACGCTGTGCACAGGAACTGGCGAAATTGCCAAAGGTTTCTGGCGGCAATGGTCAGATTTATCTTTCATCGGAATTTGCCCGCCTGATCGATCAGGCACAGGAAGTCGCCAAGAAGGCCGGTGACAGTTATGTCACGGCTGAGCGGCTGCTTCTGACCATCGCGCTTGATCCCAAATCAATTGCGGGCAAGGTGCTGGCCGATGCCGGTGTGACCGCGCAAGGCCTGAACGGGGCGATCAATGACATCCGCAAAGGGCGTACTGCGGACAGTTCCGGTGCGGAAAGCCAGTATGACGCATTGAAAAAATATGCCCGTGATCTGACCGAAGCCGCCCGCGACGGCAAGCTTGACCCGGTGATTGGGCGTGACGAAGAAATCCGCCGTGCGGTGCAGGTTCTGTCGCGCCGGACCAAAAACAATCCGGTGATGATCGGGGAGCCCGGCGTTGGTAAAACCGCGATTGCCGAAGGTCTGGCCTTACGGATCATCAAGGGCGATGTTCCTGAAACGCTGAAGGAAAAGAAGCTTCTGTCGCTTGACCTTGGCGCGTTGATTGCTGGGGCAAAATTCCGTGGCGAGTTCGAAGAACGCTTGAAAGCGGTGCTCAGCGAAATTGAATCCGAAGCAGGCCAGGTCATTCTGTTTATTGATGAACTTCACACCCTTGTCGGTGCCGGTAAGGCCGAAGGATCGATGGATGCCTCCAACCTTCTTAAACCGGCATTGGCGCGCGGTGAGTTGCATTGTATTGGTGCGACGACGCTCGATGAGTATCGCAAGCATATCGAAAAGGACGCAGCCCTTGCCCGGCGGTTCCAGCCGGTATTTGTGTCTGAACCATCTGTAAGCGACACAGTATCGATCCTGCGCGGGATCAAGGATAAGTACGAGCTTCATCACGGGGTCCGGATTGCCGATGCCGCACTTGTTGCCGCAGCGACCCTGTCAAACCGTTACATCACCGATCGGTTTTTGCCAGACAAGGCGATTGATCTGATGGATGAGGCATCGTCGCGTCTGCGCATGGAACTTGATTCCAAGCCGGAAGAAATTGATGAACTTGATCGCCGGATCATTCAGCTCAAGATCGAACGCGAAGCGCTTAAGAAAGAAGACGATAACGCATCTAAAGACCGCCTTGGCCGGTTGGACAAGGAGCTGATCGAGCTTGAAGGCAAATCGACCCTTCTGACCGCGAAATGGGAAGCCCAGAAAACCGAACTTGCGGCATCGACCCATATCAAGGAACAGCTTGATCAGTCGCGCAGCGAACTTGAACGTGCGATGCGTGATGGCAAACTTGAACGTGCTGGGCAGCTTCAATACGAAGAAATCCCGGCTCTTGAGCGGTTGCTTGAAAAGGCTGAAAACGATCAGGCTGACGGGATGAAGGAAGAGGCGGTTACGGAAAAGCATATCGCATCCATCGTCTCGCGCTGGACCGGGATTCCTGTCGACAAGATGTTGGAGGGTGAACGCGAAAAGCTGCTTGAAATGGAAGATATCCTGCGCAAACGGGTTGTCGGTCAGGACGATGCCGTGCGGTCCATTTCCAATGCGGTGCGCCGTGCCCGTGCGGGGCTTCAGGATCCGAACCGACCGATCGGTTCGTTCCTGTTCCTTGGTCCGACCGGGGTTGGTAAGACAGAACTGACCAAGGCACTTGCGCAGTTCCTGTTTGATGATGAACAGGCGATGGTTCGGATTGATATGTCCGAATTCATGGAAAAACATGCGGTCGCGCGCTTGATCGGCGCACCTCCGGGCTATGTCGGCTACGAAGAAGGCGGGTCTTTGACCGAGGCAGTCCGTCGTCGTCCCTATCAGGTTGTCCTGTTTGACGAGGTCGAAAAAGCACATCCGGATGTGTTCAACATTCTGTTGCAGGTTCTTGACGAAGGTCGCTTGACCGACGGGCAGGGCCGGGTTGTCGATTTCCGCAACACGCTGATTATTCTGACCTCGAACCTTGGTGGTGAAATTCTTGCCAATCAGGAACCGGGTCACGATAGCGGCGAGTTGCGCGGTCAGGTGATGGAAATTGTTCGGGCATCGTTCCGCCCGGAATTCCTCAACCGTCTGGATGAAACCATTCTGTTCCATCGATTGGCTCGTGCGCAGATGGGCAAGATTGTTGATATCCAGCTTGGTCGTCTGGAAAAACTTCTGTTTGATCGCAAGATTGAACTTGATCTTGATGATGCGGCCAAGGACTGGTTGGCCTCAAAAGGCTATGACCCGGTTTATGGTGCCCGTCCGCTTAAACGCGTGATCCAGCGATATTTGCAAAACCCGCTGGCGATGCAAATTCTTGAAGGCGGGGTAAATGACGGGGATAAAATTCCTGTCTCTGCCGAAGGAACCGATCTTTTGCTGAATGGTAAAAAGGTCGAGGTTACCGAATAACCAAATGCGATATCTATTGATGCAAAACCCCGGTTTCGACCGGGGTTTTGTCTTGTTCGGGCCATGATTGTTCGCCATTCTGTTTTTCCACACCCCACAACCAGCAGGACTTCACATGCAGATCGTAAGCTTCCCTTCTTTGCGTCGCTTTGGCGTTGTCGCAATCGCAACCGGCCTGTTGTCCGTTACGGTGGTACCATCGGCACATGCGCAATCGTTTTTTGACAAGGCAAAGCAAGCATTGGGCGATGCGGTCAATTCATCGGGCAGTGGTGCGTCATCCGGCACGGGCGGCAGTGGAAGTTCGGCCTTGTCCGGTTTGTCGTCAGACACGGTCGAGAAGGGGCTGAAACAGGCCCTTGATGTCGGGGTGGAGGCCGTAACCGCCCAGCTTGGTGCTAAAGATGGCTTTAACGCCGATCCGGTGGCGCATATTGCGTTGCCCGAGACCGTCAAGAGCGCGCAAAAATTGCTGAGTGCGGCCGGGCTTGGAAGTTATGCCGATGAAATTGAATTGCGCATGAACCGTGCGGCCGAACAAACCATGAGTGATGCGGGCGACATTCTGATCAATGCGGTAAGCCAGATGACCCTTGAAGATGCCAAGGGCATCCTTAATGGCCCGGATGACGCCGCCACCAGTTATCTGCACCGGGTTTCAGGTTCGGATATCGAAGCACGCCTACGCCCGGTTCTGACCGACGCCTTGGCCGATACAGGGGCGCTGTCGCTTTATGATCAGATGGTCGGACAATATGACACCTTGCCGTTTGTCCCGGATTTAAAAGCATCGCTGACTGATCATGCAACGAATGAGGCAATGGATGGATTGTTCCATTATATCGCCGTGCAGGAAGCAGACATTCGAAGTGATCCGACCCGCTGGACGACAGATATCCTCAAACAGGTGTTTTCGGTCGCACAGTGATTAGCGGTAATTAGCGATATTTGACCGGAAGTTCTTCCCAACGATCGCGCATGATCTTGATTTTGTCATCCGGGACGCCGTGGATGTTTTCAAACTTCCCATGGCAGGCAATGATTTGCAGGGGAACGCGATGACGTTCTGCCATATCGAGATAGGCCTGCATTTCCCATATCTCGGTGAAGGTATTGGCGACAATGACGCTGTTGCCTGCACTTAGATTGTCATCACAAGATGTTTCACATTGACGGTGGGCATCGCGCAGGCGACGGGCATCAAACCGATACTGCCCGCTGCGATCAACCATGAACTGATCGGCCTCAAGATGTGTCGCACCGGTTTGCTGGGCAAGGTTGTCGGCCAAGGTGGATTTGCCTGATCCGGGAAGTCCCCGGATCAGGGTCAGGGTTTGGTCATCTTCGGTTTTGGCCTTGGGCGTCATCGGGCTGATTACTGGCCTTTGCGCTTGCGCTGATAGAGGCCATCAAGCTGCTTGCCATAAGCTTCGCGGATTTTGTGACGGCGGATTTTCATCGACGGGGTCAGCATTTCGTTATCAATGCCAAAGGGTGCCTCGGCAAACATGAAGCTGCGCACTTTTTCAATTGTCGACAGGCGGGTATTGACCCGATCAATCGCCGCACGGATGATTTTGCGGAATTCGTCATTCTTGGCGAGGTCTTCGATATTGTTATCAATCGAATTGTCGCGGGCAAATTCGCGCATGAAATCTTCGTCCGGCCACAGAACCGCGACCAGATAAGGCATGGCATCACCCGACACCATTGCTTGGGAAATCTCGGTTTCCAACGTCATCAGGCCTTCGATCCGCTGGGGTGAAATGTTATCCCCGCCGGAATTGACAATGATGTCTTTCTTCCGATCCGTGATCATTACACTGCCCTGTTCGTCGAACTGGCCGATATCCCCGGTATGAAGCCAACCATCAACAATGGTTGCTGCTGTAACGTCGGGCAGGTTCCAATAGCCCTTCATCATGCTTTCGCCGCGCAGCAGGATTTCGCCATCCGGGGCGATTTTGACTTCGGCACCCACCATCGGTGGGCCAACGGTCCGAAGCTTGTTATTTTCTGCACGGTTGCACGACACGACGGGTGCAAATTCAGTCTGGCCGTATCCTTGCAAAATACGAATGCCACAGGACACAAACAGAACGCCCAATTCATAATTCAGTGGTCCGCCACCCGATACCATCGCCTTGATGCGACCACCAAAGCGTTGGCGCAACTTGCGGCGCAACAGCAGTTCACAGGCAAGGTTCTGGAGTTTCTCGACAAAGCTGAGAGGCTGACCTTCGTAATTTTTGCGGCCAAGGCGCAGGGTCAGGTCAAACAGCTTTTGTTTGATGCCGCCTTCTTTTTCGACCATGCGGCTCATGCGCTGATAGAGCATTTCATAAAGCCGCGGTACGGCGGTCATGATGGTCGGGCGGACCTCGGCCAGATTGGCGGCCAGTTTATCAAGGCTTTCGGCGTAATAGATTTGCGCACCAATACTGATCGGGAAATATAACCCGGCAGTATGTTCATAAGAATGAGAAAGTGGCAGGAAGGACAGGAAGATTTCATCATCAATGCCAAGGGTTTCGATGATATCGAACGCCCCCATGCAGTTTGAAATGATCGCCCCGTGGCTGAGCATCACCCCCTTGGGCGAGCCGCCCGTACCCGATGTATAGATCAGACAGGCAAGATCATCACGTTTGATGCCCGCAACCCAGTTATCCACATCATCCGAAAGACCACGCCCCTTGGCGATCAGATCGTCCCAGCGCGAAATGGTGATGTCCCCGACAAAGCTTTGACCCCATTCTTCCATCATGATCGCATGACGGCAGCGTCCGCTATCAAGGGCAGCATGCAAAAACGGCTGGGCCAGTTTCTTGGTCGAGATGATGGCGATTGCCGCACCGCTGTCTTCAATCGCGTGCAGATGGTCGCGTTCGGTGTTGGTGGTATAGGCCGGAACCGTCATTGCGCCGACACACATGACAGCAAGGTCGGCGATGCTCCATTCCGTGCGGTTTTCTGAAACCAGTAAAACCCGATCACCCGGGCGCACCCCGATGTCATAAAGCGCACGCGCCAATGCCCGAACCTGATCAGCGGTTTCTTGCCAGGTGGTTGGGACAAATTTACCTGTTTCACTGCTTTTGGTCCAAAGAAACGGCGCATCGCCATATTTCTTTGCCTGAGCAAAAAACATCGCGGGCAAGTTTTGCCAATCGGCATAACTCTGCAAATTTGTCATGACATCCCCTTGCCTTGTTGTCTTTCCCATCGTCGGACAATCTTTGCGCTGTCCTGATTTGGTTTGGTTCATCTGAATCATTGTACCGGAAGTCTCCGGCATCAGATCGAAAATAAATGAATATTCCAAGATGATTTTGTTAGCAGGGATTGGGTCGTTTCGCAGCCGGAAAATGACAATTCTTTTATCAAGAGGCCTGCTTTGGCCAAATATTCGTCGATTTGGGTCGAATTTCCACAGGTTTTGAACCGTTATGGCGTCTTTGGAACATATTCTTGATGCTTTGCTGTTGTTCACATGGCCAGTAAAGATATGATCAGAGGCATGGTGAAAAACCGCATGTGTTATCAGGGCTGGTGATCTTGGGATGAGCCGCTATATATCGGTATCGGGATTGCCTTAGAGCGACCATGCGAATGCATATGGACTTAGACTGTCTGGAGGACAAATGAACGCGATCAACAAGAATTTGCCGACCTGGGATCTGACGGATCTCTATAACGATCCAAAAGACCCGACCATCCGGCGCGATCTTGATGATGCCAAAGCTCGCAGCCAAGCGTTCCAGAAAAACTATCAGGGTAAGCTCAATGACCTTTCGGGGGATGAACTTGCCGCTGCGATTGTCGAATATGAAGCCATCAGCGAAATTTGCGGCAAGATCGGTTCCTTTGCCCAGTTGCTGTATGCAGGCGATAGTTCGGACGCTGCCATCGGGCAGTTCTATCAGTCGGTTCAGGAAGAAATGACCAGCATTTCAAGCCTGTCACTGTTCTTCGGGCTTGAGATTAACCGGATCGAAGACGCATCCCTTGATGCGAAATATGCAGAATCCGGGGAACTTCGCCGTTATCGCCCGTGGCTTGATGAAAACCGTGCGTTCCGCCCCCATCAGCTGTCTGATGAAGTCGAACAGGTTCTGCATGAACGCCGCGTTGCCGGATCGGCCGCATGGGTGCGTTTGTTTGATCAGACCATGGCCGAGTTGCGTTTCCCGATTGATGGCAAAGACCTGACCATGTCTGATGCAGCCAATATGCTGTCGTCGAACAAGGTCGAGGATCGCAAAAAGGCCGCCAAATCCATCGGTGATGTGTTGGGCAAGAACATCAAACTTCTGGCACACGTGACCAACACCCTTGCCAAAGACAAGGAAATCGATGATCGCCTGCGCAAATTTGCCACCCCGGTGTCATCGCGCAACCTGTCCAATCAGGTCGAGGACGAAGTCGTCGAGGCACTGAACACGGCTGTTCAAAACAGCCACGCCGATCTGTCGCACCGTTATTACCGTTTGAAAGCCAAATGGTTCGGTGTCGATCAGCTTGATTATTGGGATCGCAATGCACCGCTTCCTGATGATGATGATCGTCAGATTGATTGGGATACCGCACGTTCGACCGTATTGAAGGCATATGGTGAATTTTCGCCGGAACTGGCCGATGTTGGCCAGAAGTTCTTTGATAATCCGTGGATTGATGTGCCGCCGCGTGCAGGCAAGTCATCAGGTGCCTTTGCCCATCCGACCGTGCCATCGGCGCACCCTTATTTGCTTTTGAACTATCACGGTAAAACCCGTGATGTGATGACGCTGGCCCATGAACTTGGCCATGGGGTGCATCAGGTCTTGGCGGGCGAGCAGGGCTATTTCCTGTCTGATACGCCGCTGACGCTGGCGGAAACCGCATCTGTGTTTGGGGAAATGCTGACCTTCCAGTCGATGCTGCGTTCGGAAACCGATCCGAAGATGAAACGCATCATGCTGGCCGGTAAAGTCGAAGATATGCTCAACACCGTTGTGCGTCAGATTGCGTTCTTCGAGTTCGAGAAACGCGTTCATGACAAGCGCCGCGAAGGTGAATTGACGGTTGATGAGATCTGCGACATCTGGATTGCCGTACAGCATGAAAGTCTGGGCGATGCCATCCGGTATGAGGACGAGTATAAATATTACTGGTCCTACATTCCGCACTTCATCCATTCGCCGTTCTATGTGTATGCCTATGCCTTTGGCGATTGCCTTGTGAACTCGCTATACGATGTTTACCAGGGGGCTGAAGACGGCTTCCAGCAGAAGTATCTTGATATGCTGAAAGCTGGCGGCACCAAGCGTCACCAGGAACTTCTGGCACCGTTCGGACTTGATGCATCTGACCCGGCCTTTTGGCAACGGGGTCTGAACATGATCAAGGGCATGATCGACGAGCTGGAGGAGCTTTCCTGATATGAGTGATAACGACGATAACTATACCGCCCGGTCAGAAGAAAACAGATTTGGCGGACGGGTTCGTCGTTATGCAAAGGTGGGGGCGTCGGCCAGTAAGCTGGCCGCGCGTCTTGCCACAGGAAAAGTGTTCGGCGGCGAAATCGATCATGCGAAATACGCCGCCGAACTGACATCTGCCCTTGGCGGGCTTAAAGGTCCGCTGATGAAGGTCGCCCAAATCCTATCGACCATCCCCGATGCCCTGCCCAAGGAATATACCCAAGCCTTGGCAACCCTTCAGGCCGATGCGCCCAGCATGGGCTGGCTGTTTGTCAAACGCCGCATGCGCAGCGAACTGGGGGCGGGGTGGCAATCAAACTTCACGGAATTTAGCCACGATGCGGTGGCCGCCGCATCCCTTGGTCAGGTCCATAAGGCAACCTTGCCCAATGGGGATGAAGTGGCCTGTAAGCTGCAATATCCCGATATGTCTGCAACGGTTGAGGCCGATCTCAAACAGCTTCGTGCGGCCTTTGCGATCTATAAACGCTATGACAGCGCGATTGATGCGCAAAATATTCAGGAAGAACTGTCTGCCCGCCTGCGCGAAGAACTTGATTACGCGCGGGAAGCCAAACATATGCGGCTTTATCGTCATATGTTGGCCGATGAAAGTGCCGTGCATGTGCCTGAGCCGGTGGATGAACTCACCACCAGCCGGCTTTTGACCATGACCTGGCAGAGCGGGCAAAAATTCCAGCATTTCCTTGATAGTGATCCGGATCAGGATGCGCGCAATACAGTTGCGCTTAATATGTTTCGGGCGTGGTATGTGCCGTTTTATCGCTGCGGGGTTATTCATGGCGATCCGCATCTGGGCAATTACACGTTGCGCGATGATCATTCGGTCAATCTTCTTGATTTTGGCTGTATCCGGATTTTCAAACCCGATTTCGTCAATGCGGTGATCACGCTGTATGAGGCGCTGCGTGATAATGACGAAGAAAAGGCGGTTTCTGCCTATGAAAGTTGGGGGTTTGAAAATCCGTCACGCGAGTTGATTGATGTCCTTAATATCTGGGCCAGTTTTGTCTATGGCCCGATCCTTGATGATCGGGAACGCAAGATGGGCGAAACCAATTCGGTTGCCTATGGCGCGGAAGTCGCCGGGAAGGTGCATCGGGAACTTCGACGGGTGGGCGGGGTCAAGCCGCCGCGTGAGTTTGTTCTGGTCGATCGTGCTGCGGTGGGGCTGGGGGCGGTGTTCTTGCGCCTTGATGCGCATGTGAACTGGTATCGTCTGTTCCATGATCTGGTCGGGGATTTTGACGTCGACAAACTTGCCGCACGTCAAAAGCATGCCCTTGATCTTGTCGGGTTGGAGCGTCCGGACGCCTGATTTGGCGAAATGTACCGGCCCGTTGCACCGCGATTCGGCTTTCAAGGCATGGAATCGGGTACGCTGTTTGCGCTTTTTCACGCCATAGAGCGTCAATTTCACCGCGAAATTCCGACTATTTCAAAAAGACCAGCAAAAATTTTGCGAACTTTTTACGTCCGCTTGCGTTTCGTAAAGACTGTTATCACGGTGATTGATGCAGACTTATGCGTTCTTTTGTAAGATAATGTTCACTTACTGCGCGGGGTAAAAATAGGGGAAACTACCGTAAATCAAAGACCTATTACATATTGGTGAGGATAAAGACCTGTTCCAGTGCGGAAATAAAATGTGCGGTTTTCCGCGCAATCCAGATTTCCAATGTAATTAACTTAATTAAGGTTAAACAAGTTTTTTGTTGGTTTTTGATATTGTGGTTGTCGGTTGGAAATCGCATCTTGCTTTCAACGCAGACATGGCGGGGCGTCATTGATTGTTTGTCCTGAGCAGCAATGACGGGTGGGACCTGACATGTCACCAAGGCTTTACGGCTTTGGAATGCGTGGTGGGAAAGTGGGCGGTTTCTTCTGCATTTGCTGGAAGAACCGCCTTTTTCTTTTCTGGCAAGGGTGCTTGTGATCGGTCCAAAAGGAGCGCGTTCGACGTTCTGGAACCGGTTACTGGAATTAAAACAACAATTACCGTGCTTACCAAATACATTAGGGAAGGAGGTCGAACGCGATGAAACTGGCCGTTCCAAAAGAAATATGGCCCGGAGAGAAGCGCGTTGCTGTCACACCAGATACCGTCAAGAAATTGATTGCTCTGGGGTTTGACGTTGCAATTGAAGCTGGTGCCGGAATAGATGCCGCCATACCCGATGATCGATTTGTCGATGCCGGGGCAACCATTGCCAAAACAATGAAAACCACCGTGAAGGATGCCGATGTCATCTTCAAGGTGCGGCCACCCGTCATTGATGGCAAAACCAACGAATTAACCGCCTATAAAAGGGGAGCCGCTGTTGTGGCCCTGCTTGAGCCATTTGATCGTAAAGAACTGATCGAAGCCATGGCAACGGCGGGTGTTGATGGCTATTCCATGGAATTGATGCCGCGTATTTCGCGGGCGCAATCGATGGATGTGCTGTCGTCGCAATCCAACCTTGCGGGCTATCGCGCGGTGCTTGATGCTGCGCATGAATTTGGCCGCATTTACCCGATGATGATGACCGCTGCCGGGACTTTGGCACCGGCACGTATTGTTGTGGTCGGGGCCGGTGTCGCCGGTCTTCAGGCAATTGCAACCGCCAAGCGCCTTGGTGCCGTGGTATCGGCGTTTGATGTGCGCCCGGCGGTAAAAGAACAGGTTCAGTCACTTGGCGGGACCTTTATTGAAGTCGAAGATGACGCAGCATCCGATGCGGAAACGTCCGGTGGCTATGCCAAGGAAATGTCGGACGATTATAAGAAAAAGCAGGCCGATAAGCTTAAAGACGTTCTGTCAAAAACCGATATCGTGATCACCACGGCCCTTATTCCGGGGCGTCCGGCCCCTGAGATTGTCACAGCCGACATGGTTGCCGGCATGAAACCGGGTTCCGTGATCATTGATCTGGCGGCTGAACGCGGTGGCAACGTTGCCGGTGTTAAGCTGGGCGAAACAGTTATCACCGCCAATGGCGTCAAGCTTGTTGGGTCGGAAAACATCACCAGTTCGGTGGCAACCGATGCAACGGCGATGTATGCCAAGAACCTTTTGAACTTCATCACCCTTTCTGTCGATAAGGACAAAGGTGCTTTGGTGTTTGATGGCGAAGATCAAATCATCAAGGAAACCCGTCTGACCCATGACGGAAAGGTCGTTCATCCTAAATTCGGTGGGGAGGAGATCGCAAATGGCTGATCAATCCGTAGCCCAGAATGCAAATGAACTGCGCGATGCTGCGCTTGGTCTGGCTGAAAAGGCCGCCCAGCTTGCCGATAGTCTGGCCAATGGTGCCAATGACGCGGCAAATACAGCAACGGTTGCGGTTCAATCATCGGGTGTCAGCCCGACGGTCATTGGACTGACGGTGTTCGTACTGGCCTGCTTTGTTGGCTATTACGTCGTGTGGAAAGTCACCCCGGCCCTTCATTCACCCTTGATGGCGGTAACCAATGCCATTTCATCGGTGATTATTGTCGGTGCGCTTCTTGCAGCAGGTCCGGTGGAGATGAATTTCTCCAAAATGATGGGCTTCATGGCGGTGATATTGGCTTCGGTCAATATCTTTGGCGGCTTTATCGTCGCCCAGCGTATGCTGCAAATGTTCAAGAAAAAGAAGTAGGGGGAACACACAATGTCGGAAAACCTATCGGCTTTTCTGTATCTGGTGGCTTCGGTCTGCTTCATCTTGTCGTTGCGCGGACTTTCGTCACCTGAGTCAGCCCGGAACGGGAATATCCTTGGCATGGTGGGTATGGCAATCGCCATCTTTACCACGCTGGCATCCCCGTCGGTGCTGTCATACACAACCATCATTGTCGGTATTTTGATCGGTGGATCGATCGGTACGATCATTGCGCTTAAGATCAAAATGACCGCATTGCCACAGCTTGTGGCGGCCTTTCACTCGCTTGTCGGTCTGGCAGCGGTGTTTGTTGCCGGTGCAGCACTTTATTCGCCGGGGGCCTATGGCCTTGGCACCGCAGGCAACATCGGTGCTGCCAGCCTGATTGAAATGGGTCTGGGCGTTGCGATTGGTGCGATTACCTTTACCGGATCGCTCGTGGCCTTTGGCAAGTTGCAGGGCATTGTATCGGGAGCGCCTGTTCGCTTCCCCGGTCAGCATATGCTTAACCTTGCGATTGCGATCGGTATCGTCGTCTTTGCCGTGATTATGGTGGCAACCGAAAGCCATACGGCGTTCTGGATCTTGGTCGCGCTTGCGCTTGTTCTGGGCATCACGCTGATCATTCCGATTGGCGGGGCGGATATGCCCGTTGTTGTTTCCATGCTGAATTCCTATTCCGGGTGGGCAGCATGTGGCATCGGCTTTACGCTTCAGAACAATGCCCTGATCATTACCGGGGCGCTGGTGGGTGCGTCGGGTGCGATCCTGTCTTACATCATGTGTAAGGGCATGAACCGGTCGATCTTTAACGTCATCTTTGGTGGTTTCGGTGCCGAAGGCGAAAGTGCGGCAGCAGCCGGTGGCGACAATGACCGTCCGGTGAAGTCCGGTTCGGCCGATGATGCGTCCTTTATTATGAAAAACGCATCAAGCGTCATTATCGTTCCGGGCTATGGCATGGCCGTGGCACAGGCACAGCATGCCTTGCGTGAAATGGCCGATATCCTGAAGGCCGAAGGTGTCAAGGTCCGCTATGCCATCCATCCGGTGGCAGGACGTATGCCGGGCCATATGAACGTGCTGTTGGCCGAGGCCAATGTGCCCTATGACGACGTTCTGGAGATGGATGAAATCAACCGTGATTTCGGATCCGCCGACGTTGCCTTTGTCATTGGCGCAAACGACATCACCAACCCGGCGGCCAAAACCGACCCGGCAAGCCCGATCTTCGGCATGCCGATCCTTGAGGTCGAAAAAGCCAAAACGGTGCTGTTCATCAAACGCGGGATGTCGGCAGGCTATGCCGGTATTCAGAACGAGTTGTTCTTTAAAGACAACACCATGATGCTGTTTGGCGATGCCAAAAAGATGTGCGAAGAAATCGTCACGCATCTTGATAGCTGATCAGACCATCCGATTTGAGAAGACAAAAGGCGGCTCCAACGGGGCCGCCTTTTTGCTTGATTAATATACAGTAGGGGGTTGAAGATAATTCGGCACAATATTTAAACAATTTGTGGGCGCAGCCAATGATTGAAGGTTTTGAAAGGGCAAGGGAAGTATCAGAACTTATTGGTAGTGCTGAGCAGTTCGAGGAAATTCTTAAGCATCACCTTGATGCAGTTTCTAGATGCGAGAAGGTGATAAATTTAAAGAAGAAGGGCGAACACGACAGTAAATCTATTATTCTTCAGAATTTCAGGGTGTTGAGACAAAATACTTTAAGGCGTTCAGTTGCTCTAACTTCAGCATCATTTCAAATGATTGAAAGCCAGAACGTTCTTGGGTTGGCATTGAATTGTCGAGCTCATATCGAAAGTACATGTCAGCTGGGATACTATTGTGCTGTAGTTGACTCCTTTTTAAATGGCAGAACTACATATAAGAATCTCTACGTTAAAATCGTAAGAGCTTTGGCTGGTGCATCTCATGAGATGTTTTCCCACGCACCAGATCCTGTTAACGTTCTTTATTTTATTGATAAGTCGGAAAAATACTTCTCAAGCTTGGTTGGGCAGAGAGGGGACGTTGGCTTCAGAGATAAGTATGATTTCTTATCCGATTTTTGCCATCCAAATTTTTGTTCATCTATAATTGGCGTTAACTTGGATAAAACAGATGAAACCCTGATATATGAAGATTTTTCGATAGATAAGAAAAATAGCTTATTGATCGACTATCTATCATTGATGTCGATGGTTGTTGTTTTTTTTGACAATCAGTTCCCGATTTTAGTCAAAAAATTGGAGGACTATAGCAACTGGCCTTCTTTCGATTTTGGCGGTTCTTGAGTCGATATGTTCCGAGCTGTAAGGGTCTCATTGTTTTTGGTGTTTGTTATTTCGTTAGCGCTCGTCGCGTCGATGGGGCTGACGATCCTAACCTATGTCCGCCTGACGGCTGAAAAGCCGATTGCTGCGATGTATTTTGAGCCCGTGTCCGAGGATGTTTTTACCGCCCATCTGGTGTCAGAAGATCAGGGTGTGAATGGCACTTACGAGATTTACGGTGATCAGTGGCGGATTGATGCGGAGTTTATCAAGCTAAAACCCTGGGCCAATGTGATGGGCATGGATGCCCGGTATCAGTTGGTCCGGTTTGAAGGGCGCTATGGCGATATCGAGGCGGAAAATACCCGCCCGCATCTTGCCTATGATCTGGGGGCGGGGGATGTGCTTGATCTTGCGAACTATCTTGCACAGTGGAATTTCTTTGTTGATGCCGAATATGGCAGCTCGACCTTTACCGATATCGATCCGGACATGGTCTATACGGTCTATCGGACCCAGTCAGGGATCATTGTCCGGTCTGAACCGATGCCCGAACCCATCGGTTATAAACCGACCGTGCTAGATCAGGTCCAAGGTTGGGTTTCGGGCAAATAGGGTTGGGGCCGTTAAGGCAGTTTTGTCTGGTTTGAAATATTTCAACTTACTGTTTTTAAACAGATAAAATGTCAGGTCCGAAACTGGCGAGCAGGTATTTGGGCCCCGACGTAATCTTCCTTCATCGTTAATTGCACCGCGCTTTTCTGTGAGCCGGTGCCAGATGGATTGGAAGACATCATGTTACTTCAAGACAAGATTATCATCATCACCGGGGCCAGCAGCGGCATTGGTGCAGCATCTGCCAAATTGTTTGCATCCGAGGGGGCCAAGCTTGTGCTGGGCGCACGGGGTGCGGATCGGCTTGATCAGGTTGTTACTGAAATCGTTGGTGCCGGTGGAGAAGCCTTTGCACTGGCGGGCGATGTTTGTGACGAAGCTTATGCCAAGGCGCTGGTCAATGCAGCCGTCGGGGAATATGGCGGGCTTGATGTCGGCTTTAACAATGCCGGACGGCTGGGAACACTGGGGTCGCTTGATGATATTACGGTTGATGACTGGGACAAGACGCTGCGTGCCAATCTGACATCGGCGATGTTTGGTGCGAAATATCAGCTGCCCGAGATTGCCAAGCGGGGCGGTGGATCGGTGATTTTCACATCGACTTTTGTCGGGCATACCATTGGAATGCCCGGCATGACGGCCTATGCCGCCAGCAAGATGGGACTTTTGGGCATGGCGCAGTGTTTGGCCGTGGAATATGGCGGGGCAAATGTTCGAGTGAATGCATTGGTGCCCGGCGGTACGGATACACCAATGGCGGCAAGCTTTACCTCTGATCCTGAAACCCGTGCGATGGTTGAAAAGTTTCATGCTTTGGGCCGTATTGCTGACCCGGTTGAAATCGCCAAGGCTGCAATGTTTTTGGCATCAGATGCTGCCAGCTTTGTGACGGGAACAGCCATGATTGTTGATGGTGGCAATTCGATCTGCAAGGCAGCGTAAAATGGTGACCCCCGCCTGAATATCCGGGCGGGGGTGCTTTTGCCTTAGCCAAATGCGCGTTTAAGAACCGGCACGTTCGAGACAATCAACACATCAATCGCCAGAACCGTTACCAGCGTAATGCCGGTCAGAGGGAAGGCCAATGATAGCGCTAACATCACAAACACGGCCCCCTTCCAAAGCGGCAGGTTTTTGGGCATTGGCGGTGGGGACAGGCTGATAGGGCTGTTGGACGGGCGGCGCAGCCACCACATGACAATGCCGCTGATGCACAGGAAAATCACCGTCAGGCAAAACAGGGTATTGGCAATCACGTTCCACCAGCCGAGATCGCCCTGATGAAGGGCGGTTCCGACCGCCATGCTTTTGGCACCCAGCGAATAATCGGCAAAGCCGACTTCGGCAAGAACCTTGCCGCTATATTGGTCGATATGGATGGTGTGATCGCCGGTCGGCATGACGCTATCGCCGCTCATGGTGTCGGCCGAAAGGGTGTAAACGCCGTTTTCGCCGCGCGGCAAATTGACGCGGAACTGACCGTTAAACCCGATGCTGTGGGCAAAGGCCGTGATCGTATCAAGATTAACCGGTGTGCCATCGGCAAGACCAAGTGCCCCGGCATCCGATCCGGATGCGGGCATCGGGGTTTGCTCCAGCCCCCAGGGGGCGTCATGAAGTGCGCCGTGGTTCATATCGGCATGAATGTCATCGGACAGCGGGACATTATCCCATTTTTCGGCGGGAAAGGTGCTCCAGGCCTGAACAAACTGACCACCCCAGATGCCCGCCCATGACAGGCCGGTGATCAGGAAAAAGAACAGAATGACCGAGATATAGAACCCACTGGTGACATGGAGTTCTTTCCAGAACGTCCGGCGGGTTGTGCGGAAGTCCGGCCATAAAACGGATCGCAATCCTTTGCCGTCGCGCGGCCACCACATGTAAAGCCCGGTGACGATCAGAATGATGGCAAGGCCTGCGGCAATTTCAATCAACCGATCGCCAAGATCACCGATCAGAAGTTCGCCGTGAATGTCACTTGCCCAGTAAAACCAGCTGTCATCGGTCACAATGGTTTTGCGGATTTCAGTGGTGACAGGATCAAGTGTGACGACATGCTGCTTGCCACCACTATCGACCAGAAACATGGTGGCAAGATCGTCTTCGATCGGGGCGATATATTGGCTGACCGTCGCATCGGGCAGGGAGGCACGTGCGGCTTGTGCCTGTGTCTCAAGGCTTTGGCGGGTGCCGTCGGATGCAAGGATGCGGTCGCCAAACCGGGTTTCAATGACATTGAAATACATCATCAAAAGACCGGTCGTCGCCAGCATCAGCAGGAAGGGCACAACATAAAGTCCGGCATAAAAATGCCAGCGCCATGCGGCGTTGTAAAACTTGCGCGACAGGTTGCGGGATTCCGGATCGGTGGTGGTTTCGCGCGCGGGCGAAGCGTTCTGTTTCATCAGAAAGAACCTTTTATCATCGGATATGCAAAACACCGCAGGCACGCGGGCATGGCGCGCATCGACTGCGATGAAAGGAGGGCAGATCAGACGATAAAGGGCGGGGCACGCGGGATGTTTGGCGTGTCACGGGTGGTCAGCCGATGTTCAACCCGCTTGGGCAGATGGGCAAAGACACGTGTGGCGAATTCAATGCGTTCGGGAATTGACGGGTTATCGGGCAGGATAACCGCCGATGCAATGCGACAGAATTCGCAAGAGTCGAGCAAACCGGCATTATTGTCCGGGTCGCTGATCTGACCGCTCAGACACAGGACGGGAAGAGTACCATCGGGCAGGGCAAAGCTTACCAGATCGCTATCGGGTATCGGGCCAAAGGATGCCAGCTTATGCGAGACGCCAACAAGCATCAGGGCGATCACGCATAGAATGCGGACCGTGATCTGAACCCGTGATCGTAATGCAGGCATTGAATTTTCCCCAGCCGTTGCCATCGAATGTGTTGTCGATGACAGATACGCGACACGCGTTTAACGGGTTTCAGGATTTTTCGCCATGATAATTGTCATGGTCTTCAGGCGAATAATCAGATGAGGTTTTGATAGGGCAGATAAACCAAACCCGCCTGGATTGCTCCGAGGCGGGTTTGGTGCACGGGTCCGAACTTAGCAAGCTAAATTCGACCATGCAGTATCACGTTCGAGGAACCCCGAAAGTGAAAAAGAAGACTAGAAGCCTTCACGCTCGATGCGCTTACGCTCCAGCTTGCGGGAACGACGGACTGCTTCCGCCCCTTCGCGAGCTTTCTTCTCCGACGGCTTTTCAAAGTGACGACGGAGTTTCATCTCACGGAAAATGCCCTCACGCTGCATCTTTTTCTTAAGGGCTTTCAGAGCCTGATCGACATTGTTGTCGCGAACGATTACCTGCACGGAAACCACGCTCCTTTCAAAAAAACAAAAACACCCGGAGAAGCGGAATGCCCTCCGGTTGGATCTACGGTCAACATGACCGTGGCCTGTATATAGTGCAAACCGGCCAAAAAGAAAAGAGGGAAGAGGATGTTCGCCTTGGGCGTTCATTCCACCGATCAAAGCAAACGCCCACGCAAAAAGTCGCGTCAGAACCGCTATATACAGACCCTGAATGCGTCAATTTCCAATGTCGGTTTTGTGATTGCTATCACGAGGTGAATTAATTGGGTAAAAACTCGGTAGAAAGTTGGGTATAGTGCTTTGACAAAATTGGCTTATTGCATTTCGGCCATACAAAAGGTGGGATTTGGATATGGAAAGCTCTCTGCGGGAGGCGGCAATCGCACATGCGCCGTTCTTCATCACCGGCCCCGGACAGTCAGATGTCCTGTTTACAATTATTGTCTGGTTCGTTGTGCTGGCGGTGTTTGGTGTTGGGGCGTTATATCTAAGCCTGCATGCGCTGCCTGAAAGAATGGCCCATCATGCCAATCATACGCAGCTTCAGCTGATCAGTATCCTGACCCTTCTTGCGTTGTTTACCCATAACAACCTGTTCTGGTTGGCGGCATTGGTGATTGCGGTTGTTCAGGTGCCTGACTTTTATACCCCGATCAATGCGATTGCCGACGCGGTCAAGGCAATGGCACGCCAAAAGGGTGCCCTGAGCGACTCGGTTTCGCCCGCCGTGGCAACCGACGGCGCTGTTGCAACGGAAACCACGAACATGAGCGTTGAAGCCACTAACACGGGTGCTGAAACAGTCAAGACGACCGCACAGGAGAACCATAAAGATGTTTGAGCTTCTTCTGTGTTCAATTTTCACCATCCTGCCGGATTACCTGTTCCGCCGTTTTCGGCAGGGCAAGCGTCTCGGCAAGGAAATCACACTGTTTTCCGTCTGGTATGAGCTGCGCTACGGCATTGTTGCCTGTGCGATCCTGACCATTTCGCTGATCACGCTGATTTTCTATTTCCATCCATCCAGCCAGAATGTCGCGTCCTTTTACAGAACGCTGACAATCCTTCCGGAAAAGAACGGTCGGGTGGTCGAGATTTATACCGGCAATGATGATCAGGTCACATCAGGGCAACCCTTGTTCCGCCTTGATGACCGTTCAGAGACCGAAGCGGTCGAAATGGCCACGCAGGAAGTCGCACAAATCCGTGCGCAGATGGCCGTAGCCGAGGCTGATCTTGCGGTCGCTGCCGGTAACCTTGAAGAAGCACAGGGTGCCTATGCGCAGGTTCGCGATGAATTGAACGTCAAGTCAGACCTTCTGTCGCGCGGAACCAACGCGGTTTCAAGGCGTGAGGTCGAAAGACTGGAAGTTTCCCTGACAACCCGTCAGGGCGGGGTCAATGCCGCCAAGGCAAACATGACAGCGGTCCAAACCAAACTGGACACATTGTTGCCTGCACAGCTTGCCAGTGCAGAGGCATCTTTACGTTCGGCTGAAGTTGCCCTGTCAAAAACCGTTGTCCGGGCCGGTGTGAATGGCGTGGTTCAGCAATTTGCCCTGCAGATTGGTGATGTGGTGAATCCGTTATTGCGTCCTGCCGGTATTTTGATCCCTGAAAAACCCGACGAAGTGGTGTTTCAGGCTGGCTTCCAGCAGGTGTCCGCACAGGTTGTGAAGGCTGGCGTTATCGCCGAAATGGCCTGTGCGTCGCTTCCGTTCGAAGTTATCCCGATGCTGGTGACCAGTGTGCAGCCGGTTATTGCAGCCGGTCAGTTCCGCCCGACCGACAGATTGCTTGATATCTCTGAACGCAGCACACCGGGTACGTTTTTGGCGAAAATGATCCCGCTTTATCCGGAACAGGTCAAAGATGTGCCGTGGGGCAGCCAGTGTATCGCCAATGCGTACACCAATACCCATGATCAGCTTGACGATCCGGATATTGGAACTGGCGAGTGGCTGTTTCTGCATATGGTACAGACCGTTGGGATCGTGCATGCCTTGCTGTTGCGTGTTCAGGCATTGCTGTGGCCGATCCAGACATTGGTGTTCTCTGGCCACTAGGGCAGGGTTATTGCGCATAGGGTCTTTACAGAAGGGCGGTTTTGGTTGGATATAGAGATATGTCGATCCTTAAAATTGCCCGGATGGGCCACCCGGTTCTGCGCCATGTCGCAGACCGGGTTGAAGACCCGCTTGATCCTGAAATTCAGCGTCTGATTGCTGACATGAAGGACACCATGAAGGATGCCGGTGGCGTTGGCCTTGCGGCACCACAGGTGTTTCAGTCAAAGGCGATCATGGTCTTTTTCGTGCCGGTCTTTCGCAAAAGCGATGACCCGGATGACGGCGAAATTCCGCTGAGCGTTCTGATCAACCCGGAAATTGAGCCGGTTGGCGATGAAATCGTCGATGGGTGGGAAGGCTGTTTGTCCATTCCGGGGCTTCAGGGTGTGGTGCCGCGTTGGAACAAAATCCGTTACCGCGGGTTAAATGAGAAGGGCGAGGAAGTCGAACGCCTTGCCGGTGGGTTCCATGCCCGCGTGGTGCAACATGAATATGATCATTTGATCGGAGTCATGTATCCCGAACGTATGGAAGACATGACGCTTCTTGGTTTTAACGAAGAATTGCGTGAATATCCGCCCGAGACGACCTTTAGGCAGTCAGACGTGTCCGATGCCGACACCGATACGGATACGGATACAGATACAGATGACGCCAACATAAGTAATGAGGAGGCCTGATATGACCGTGTCCGAAAGCATGAGCCGCCTGGATGCCCAGCGCCAGGCACTGGTCGAAGCTGCCCTTGAACACGTGCCGTTTGATGGCTGGACGAAACAGTCGCTTCTGGCCGGTGCGGAGGACCTTGACCTTGCACCCGGTGAAGTGGACCGTTTGCTGCCCGATGGCATTCGTCAGGCGATCATTACCTATGTCGAACTGGTGGATCGTAAAATGGTCGCAGCCCTTGATGAAAAGGGGCTTGATGACATGAAAATTCGTCAGCGGATTGCAGCTGCGGTCAAGACCCGCCTTGATCTGGTCGAAGATCAAAAAGACGCCGTCCGTGCCGCCTTGGCCAATCTTGCCTTGCCGCAAAATGTTGCCCTTGGTCTTAAACTGACCCATGGCACGGTGGACAAGATGTGGGTTGCCGCCGGGGATACATCGACCGACCATAATTGGTACACCAAGCGGATGTTGCTTGCCGGTGTGTATGGATCGACATTGGCTTTCTGGCTTGATGATAAATCCGACGGGCATGCCGATAGCTGGGCATTCTTGGATCGCCGGATCAGTAATGTGCTTCAGATTCCGAAAATTACCGCCAAGTTCGGGCAGGTCGGCAAGTTTGCCGAAGCCCCCTTCAAACTCGGGGCGAAGCTTTCGCGCTGTGTGCCAACCGCCGGGCGTATGCGCCGCCAGTTTGGTGGATAGGTCCGCGGCCTGAGATTGGATGTTTAAAAGAAAACGCCACCGGCATGATATGCGGTGGCGTTTTGCGGTTCTGGTCTGTTTTGGAAACTCGGTGACCTTCGGGGTCAGAACGTGTTTTCGAGGAAACTTAAAAGGGTGCGGTCGGGCGCATTGGCCCGTTTGGTTTCTTCGGCCAGATCAATGTTGAAGGCTTTACCAAACAGATGGGACGGGGCCTTTTCAAGCGCCTTTTCTTCGCGATTAAGAGCATCATCATCTGACTGGATTTCCTGGCGCGTCGGTTTGGCGGCAAGGGCAACCAGCTCCGAGGGCGGTGTGCCCATCCAGATGCCTTTACGGTTTTCCTTGGCAAAGTCCTGATCACGCAAATAGGTTTCGCAGCTTGGGTGGCTATCGCAGCTTACCATATCGACCATCGCCCAACCGGCCCGCAGGATCAGACGGTTCAGATCGTTCCGGCCAATGGTGCATTCGGTCAGCATCGGGAAAAGCTGAACGTCCGAGACCTGCTGACATTTAATCGCATAGTTATCAATGATGCGATCAAGCGCCTGTGTTGCGGCGGCACCGCATTTAAATTCGACATTTCCGGCCCGGCAGATCATGCCGGGTTTTGGCGCACGAATGCCAAACAGCTCGACAATCATATTGCCAAAGCGAAGCTTGTCACCTTCGACAACATCGGGGAAGCCAGCAGCACCCGGGGCCGCATTGGCATGGTTCATCTGGCTTTCGATGGCGTTCAGGCCAAGGGCCAGTGAAAGAAGGATCAGAAGTTTCTTCATCTCGTTCCGTCCATAAAGAGTTTCCTGTCCCTACAACAGCAAACCCGATGCCAATCGACTGGGCATACAATGCCATTCGATGGTGTTTGGCCGTAATGCTATGAATGTCATACGAAAAAACCCCGGATAGGTTTGGCATCCGGGGCTTCTATCATGCGTATGATCGCAAATTCTGTCGGGTTACTTTGGCAAGATCCATGTGACATGGCCCATTTTGCGGCCGGGTTTTGCTTCGGCCTTGCCATAGAGGTGCAGTTTGGCATTTGGCTCGGTCAAAATTGCCTGCCAGTCATTGATGTCATCGCCCAGAAGGTTCTTCATCCGGGCCTTGGAATGATGGGTCGGATCGCCCAAGGGCAGGCCACAGACTGCACGGATGAACTGTTCGAACTGGCTGGTGATGCAGGCATCAATCGTCCAGTGACCTGAATTGTGCGGGCGCGGGGCAACTTCATTGACCAGAATATTGCCATCAGTGGTGACAAACATTTCAACCGCCAACAGACCGACAAATTCCATGGCACTGACAAGTTTGATCGCCATGTCTTCGGCTTTTTTGGTCAGTTCATCTGCGATTTCAGCCGGGGCAACCGTCACATCCAGAATGTGATTGGTATGAACGTTTTCAACCGGGCAGAAGCAGGCGGTGTCGCCTTTAATGCCACGGGCAACGATCACGGAAATCTCGCGTTCAAAGGAAATAAATCCTTCAAGGATGGCTTCGGCATCCTTCATCTCAGCCCATGCTTGCGTAAGATCGGTTTCGGAGGTGATTTTGACCTGACCCTTGCCGTCATAGCCCATTTCGGTGGTTTTCAGAACCGATGGACGGCCGAGTTTGGCAACGGCGGCTTCAAGATCGGCCAAGGAGCGCACAGCTTCAAACGGTGCAGTTCCGATACCATGATCATTGCAGAAGGTTTTTTCGCGCAGGCGGTTTTGCGAAATGTGCAGGCATTTCCAGCCCGGACGTACCGGCACCAGTTCCGAAAGAAGCTTCACACTATCATGTGGGACGTTTTCAAATTCAAACGTTACGACATCGACATCTTGCGCAAAGGCCCGCAGGGCATCCAGATCGCTGTAATCGGCAATGGTTGCCTTGGCCGATACCTGTTCGGTCGGGCTATCAGCACCCGGGCCGAAAACGTGAACCTTATAGCCAAGCTCTGCGGCACAGAAGGCGGCCATGCGGCCGAGTTGGCCATTGCCCATAATGCCAATCGTGCTGCCCGGTGCAATGATGCGCGTGTCGAAATCCTGCGTCATGTATTCCTCGATCAAAAATCTTTCCGCCGGGAAAGCTTTACCTTAATTCAGGCAACGATAAAACTTGTTTGGGACAAACAAAAACGCGCCCGATAGGGCGCGTCTGTTTGCAGATCACGGTGCCGGATCAACCGGTTCGTCTGCGACCGATGCGGTCTGGGCTGCGCGCCAGTCATCAAGGCGCGTGGCAAGATCGTCATCCATCAGCGCCATGATGCCAGCCGCCATCAAACCGGCATTCTTTGCACCGGCTGAACCAATGGCAAGGGTTCCGACCGGAACGCCACCGGGCATCTGGACGATGGAAAGCAGGCTATCAAGACCTTTAAGGGTGCGGCTTTGAACCGGAACACCCAAAACCGGAAGCGGGGTCATGGCCGCAGCCATGCCCGGAAGATGGGCCGCACCGCCCGCACCGGCAATGATGACCTTAAGGCCACGTGACTTTGCCGATTTGGCATAATCATACAGGCGATCAGGTGTGCGATGGGCCGAGACAATTCTGGTCTCGTACGCGACGTTCAGCGCATCAAGGACATCTGCTGCGTTTTTCATGGTTTCCCAGTCAGACTGGCTTCCCATGATAATGCCGATGACCGGTGTTTGATCGCTCATATTGGCGGCTCCGTTTCGGGCGGTTTCGTGAAGGGCCGCATTATATGCAGCAGGGCCTGGCATGCAAGCTTGCTTATGCCATTGCAGATCGGTTGGAACTTGTATATCTCAGGCCTGTCTAATCAAGCAAATTCGACTATTCAAACGTATGGAGTGGCTATTCTTACTGAGGATTGAAAATGGGGGTGAAATGATTGCCCTTTTGATGTATTCTTTACCAATAGCTCATATAACTGTGCAGGTAGCACGGAAGGTCAGACATGAAAGTCACGCGACCCACTTCAATGACACCCTCTATGGGGGGAGGGGATGGAAGATATCCATCAAGTCAGTACGGTGTTTTTGCCTATAGCAAGGACGCCGGGCGTCGGCGTGGGCCAAATCAGCAGCATCAAGTTGATATTGATACCGAAAACCTGCCGGAACCTGTGGAAGATGTGCATTTTCATACACCTGATATCGCCAATGTTTTGGGCATCCCCGATGATCAGGTGACGCCAGCGGTGGAACAGGCAATTGGCCGTTTGATGGTGCGGATCAATAATCTTACCGATAGTTCAGCCGATCTGAAGAAACGTTTGGCACAACTTTCCCGTACCGAAGGCCGCGATCCGTTTACCGGTGCGCTGAGCCGTCCGGCCTTCATGCAGATTCTTGAAAATGAAGCGTCTCTTTTGGGAACTGATCGGACCAATCGGACGATCTTGATTTGTGAGTTGTCAAATATCGAAGATATTTTGCAGCGCTATGGTCAGGAATGCAAAGACGGGTTGTTCAATTACGTGCGGAGTATTATTGGCGATTTCGTCATGGCGCCGCACCATCTTGGATATCTTGGCTGTAATGACTTTGTTGCCTTGATGTATAATGTGGATAAGGACGATATCTTACAGCGTATTGATGCAATTACCCGTTGGCTTAATCAGCATCCCTATAGCCATAAGAATAAAGAAATTACTGTTGTTCCGGTCTTTGGCATGTATCAGGCTGTCGGTGGGGATACCGCTATATCGGCATTGAACGCAGCGGATTCGGCCTTGCGGGCGCAAAAGGAAATGTATCTCGCACAAATTGATCGCATCCCGTACGGGATTTGATCGCCACCTTACAATTTCCGATAATTGCGAGGGCCACCTTGCAGACGGCCTCTCCCAAAACCAACCCACATTCCCTTGATGCCAGACGCATCCGGATTTAACTTACAAATCCAGAAGCAAGTGCCAGATGCGCGCGATTGATTGTTCGGTATGATCCGATGGTTGGACGGCAGGGATTTTAAGAAAATATGTGTGCGTTGCGAAAGCAATGGCCCAAGATCGCACCCGAAATCAGGCGATGATGTCGGGAACCAGTTGCGACTCGATATACAGGATTTCGTCTTTTAGGGCGAGTTTACGCTTTTTCATGCGGCCCAGACGCAGTTGATCGTGGTGTGGGGCCAACACCATTTGTCCGATTGCGACATCAAGGTCGCGGTGTTCCTCGCGTAAAGAATGAAGTCTTTTTTCAATCTCGATCTGATTGATTTCGTCCATTTTTGATCCAGCTTAATAACCAACGCGAAGTGATCTTGATATTAACAGATATCAGATGGGCAACCCATATGATTTATAACAATGATGACCATATCAGGAAGGAAACGCATGCGGATCGGGATTTTGACCAGTGGTGGTGACTGTGCGGGATTGAATGCTGTCATTCTTGCGGTCGTGCGCCGGGCTGTTCTTGGCTATGGCTGGGACGTGGTTGGTATTCGCCAGGGCACGCATGGCCTGATGCAAGACCCGCCACAGGCGATTGATCTGAATGATCAGGTGAACAATGACGGGATGCTGCGGCTTGGTGGCACCATATTGGGAACGATCAATAAAGGGGATCCGTTTGATTATCCCATGCCCGATGGCAGCTTCGCTGATCGTTCCAATGAAGTGATTGAGGGATATCGCAAGCTTGGCCTTGATGCCCTGATCGGGGTTGGCGGGGACGGCAGCATGGCGATCTTGCATCGGTTGGCCCAGATGGGCGGGATCAATCTGGTGGGTATTCCCAAGACCATTGATAATGATCTGGCACAGACCGAATATTCGGTGGGTTTTACCACGGCTGTAAATGTCGCGGTCGAGGCGCTTGATCGGTTGCAGCCCACGGCTGCTTCGCATGACCGCATTATGATATTGGAAGTTATGGGGCGCGATGCCGGGCATATTGCCCTGTTTGCCGGGGTGGCCGGTGGGGCGGATGCCATATTGATCCCGGAAATGGATTACGATTTGGATGCGCTGAGCGAGCATTGTCGCAACATCCGCAAACGAGGGCGCAATCATGCCTTGGTCATCGTCGCAGAGGCCGTAAAGCGCGATGATGGCAGTGCCGTGACCCAAGGCAATGACGGACAAAAAATCCGCTATGGCGGCATTGGTCATTGGCTGGCCGAAGAATTGGGCGCGCGGACCGGTTGGGAAACACGGGTGACGGTTTTGGGCCATGTTCAACGCGGTGGCATTCCATCCCCGCGCGACCGCGTGATAGCATCGGCCTTTGGTGTGCATGCTGTTGATCTGATTGCGCAGCAGAAATTTGACCGGGTGGTTGCCTGGTCAAAACGCAAGGTGATCGATGTGGCGATGAAAGATGTTATTGTCGGACCACGGCTTGTCGATACAAAGGGCACCATGGTTTCGACCGCCAAGGGGCTGGGGGCCTATCTTGGAACCCCGCCAAAGAATGTCCGAACGGCAAAGACCGTTTGAGCAAAGCAAATAAATGAACGGGTTGGGCATGAAACAGGACGAAGTCTGGGCGTTTACAGTCGAGATGTATGGGCGAAGCGGTGTGGCCAAACTGTGTCTGGATCTTCAGGATCGCTGCGGTCTGGACGTCAATATGCTGCTGTTCATGTTTTTCCTTGGCCAAAAGGGCCTGGCCCCGCACAGCATATCGTCGCTTGAAGAAACCGTACGCGATTGGCGTGATAACGTAATTGTACCACTGCGCGCAACACGGCGGTTTCTGCGCGATCAACCATCTGATGGTGCGCAGGAATTACGTCAACGGGTCAAGGCCGACGAATTGCAGGCAGAACGCATCGAACAACACATATTATGTGACGCTGTTCAGCCGATCCCCTGTGATGACCCGTATGCAGGCGCACATGCCTATCTTTCGCCAACCCGGTTCGATTTGAATCAGGATGAATGCGATGCCGCTCTTAAAACCCTCATTGAGCTGATGGGGCTTTAATCGCGTTTTTTAGGCACACCTGTGACCGGGATGTGATTGGCGGCATCTTCATCGCCCCAGCGTGCGGTTTCGGGCAAGTCAATGTCAAACAGATCAAGAATCCGGCCACAGCTTTGCGTCACCATTTCATCAATTGATGTTGGGCGCGCGTAAAATGCCGGAACGGGTGGGGCAATAATTGCCCCGTTTTCAGTGGCTTGCGCCATGTTGCGGATATGTCCGGCATGCAGCGGGGTTTCACGCGCCATCAGGACAAGGCGGCGGCGTTCTTTAAGCATCACATCCGCGGCACGGGCGATCAGATTGTCTGCGACTCCGCTGGCAACCTCGGCCAGAGACTTCATCGAACAGGGGGCAATCACCATACCGCGGGCGCGAAAGGATCCCGACGCAATCGGGGCACCGATGTCGGCATTGTCATGGAGGATGTTAGCCATCTCCTTGATTTCGCGGATTTTAAAATCGGTCTCATACGCGATGGTGCGCTCTGCAGCCTTGGAAAGGACCAGATGAGTCTCGATTGGCATGTTTTTCAGCAATTGTAAAAAACGTATGCCGTAAATCACACCGGATGCACCGGTTATGCCAATGATAAGTCGATCTTTTTGCGTCATGCCGTTCCTTGTTCGACTGTGTTCTCGATCACGTCGGTGATTGAAACACTGGTAATCATGTTACGAAATTAATACCATCTTCCTGTGGGCAATGTCAGATATAAGGAGTAGGCGAATGAGCGTTCAAGGTCATATCGAAGCTCTTACTGCCAAACATGCTGCACTTGAGCAGGAACTCCACCTCGAGACGCGCCGTCCGGCGCCCGATGATTCCCTAGTCGCAGACATTAAACGTCGCAAGCTTGAAATCAAAGACGAGATAAACCGAATAACCCATTAGCCGTCCGGGCATGGCCAAACGTGTGATGCTAAACACGCGATGCCCCATGCCGACGGTTTGACGACCTCATAGATTTCCATACTCTTGCTTTTGCCGCCTCCGATTGTAGCCCACGCGTGAGGCGGCAATTTTATGTCTGCGTTATGTCTGTCCTTCCAATTCCTGTGTGACTCCCCAGATATGAAACATACGCATGTACGCATCAAAGCGATCATGTGAGCGGTATGTTTTGACTAATTGTAATCCGCAGAAAACCGGGGTTACAGACGTCTACCAATGTCTAAGGGGTGTTGGTGAAATAAATCGGTATCATGATGCCGATTTATTTGACATCATACATACGCGCTCTATTTGGGCAAAAGATCCAATGTCGCGGGAGGAAGATTTACCAATGATCGGTCGCTATCAGGAAATCTATGATCGTTCGATTGCAGATAAGGAAGGCTTTTGGGCAGAGGCCGCAGAAGATCTTTCATGGTATCGCAAATGGGACCGTGTTCTTGATGACAGTAACGCGCCATTTTACCGCTGGTTCGCCGGTGGCGAGGTCAATACTTGCTATAATGCGTTGGACCGCCATATCGAGAACGGCCGCGGAGATCAGGCAGCCCTGATTTATGACAGCCCGGTCACGGAAACGGTTGAAACGTTCACCTATACCCAATTGCGCGATGAAGTCGCCCGGCTTGCCGGTGCCTTGCATGCACACGGTGTGAGCAAAGGCGACGTTGTCATCATCTATATGCCAATGATCCCGCAGGCCGCGATGGCGATGCTGGCCTGTGCACGGATCGGGGCCATTCATTCTGTGGTGTTTGGCGGCTTTGCCTCGAACGAGTTGGCAACTCGCATCAATGATGCCAAACCCAAGCTGATCCTGTCTGCCAGTTGCGGTGTTGAAGGATCACGGGTGATTGAATACAAGCCGTTGCTTGATCGTGCGATAGAGCTGGCTGAGCATAAACCATCAAGTGTGATTTTGTTCGCACGTCCGCAATGCGATGCGGCGCTGATTGAAGGACGCGACTACGACTGGATCGTGGAATGTGCCAAGGCGGCACCGTCTGACTGTGTGCCGGTTGCCGCGACCGATCCGCTTTATGTTTTGTATACGTCTGGAACGACTGGGCAGCCCAAAGGGGTTGTGCGCGACAATGGCGGGCATATGGTTGCCCTGCAATGGTCGATGACAAACATCTATGATGTCAAAGCCGGTGATGTCTATTGGGCGGCATCCGATGTCGGTTGGGTGGTTGGTCATTCCTATATCGTCTATGCGCCGCTTCTGGCGGGCTGTACGACGGTGATGTATGAAGGAAAACCGGTTGGAACCCCCGATGCAGGCGCGTTCTGGCGGGTGATTTCACAGCACAAAGTAAAAGTATTGTTTACCGCGCCAACGGCATTTCGCGCGATCAAACGCGATGATCCGAATGCCGCCCATATGGCGAACTATGATCTAAGCAGCCTGAAGGCGCTTTATCTGGCCGGCGAACGGTCAGACCCCGATACGTTGCAATGGGCGGAAAAAAGTTTGGGCGTGCCGGTGATTGATCATTGGTGGCAAACCGAAACCGGTTGGTCGATCTGTGCCAATCCGCGCGGGATTGAATTATTGCCGATCAAATATGGTTCACCAACGGTTGCGGCGTGTGGCTGGGATGTTCAGGTTCTTGATGAGGTGGGAAAACCGCTTGAACGCGGCAAGATCGGCGCACTTGCCGCCAAACTGCCATTGCCGCCGGGAACCTTGCCGACCCTTTGGCAGAATGATGATCGGTTCAAATCATCCTATCTTGATGAGTTTCCGGGTTTCTATGCCACGGGGGATGCCGGTTTCATTGATGAAGATGGCTATATCTATGTCATGTCACGCACCGATGACATCATCAATGTCGCGGGGCACCGCCTGTCGACCGGGGCGATGGAAGAAGTTCTTTCAGGACATCAGGATGTTGCCGAATGTGCGGTGATTGGGGTGCATGATGACCTAAAGGGGCAATTGCCCCTTGGCTTTATCGTGCTGAAATCGGGTGTGACCCGTCCGCATGAAGCCATTCTGGCAGAAGTGGTTGCGATGGTACGTGATCAGATTGGCCCGGTTGCAGCCTTTAAGCAGGCAACTGTGGTTGACCGTCTGCCCAAGACCCGGTCGGGTAAAATCCTGCGCAAAACCATGCGATCGATTGCCGATGGTGAAAATTACAACACACCTGCAACAATCGACGATCCGGCCATTTTGCCCGAAATTGCCGAGGCGTTGAAGGAAATCGGCTACGCCAAATAGCCATCACGCTGTACTCCGTGACCTTTCCGATTCGTCTTAAAAAAGCACCCGCCAGGTAAAGCCATGGCAGGTGCTTTTTTGTCGGAACGGTATGCGGGGTTCCTGAGGTATCAGGCCACGAATCACGCGTCCTATTCCGGGATGATAAATGTCGGAAACTCTGTATTGGGTTCGGGAATATGCAATGCAACACCGGCCTTTGTGATCATTTGATTGATCGGTTCGGGCGGCGAAAGGTCTGTAAAGAACGCGCTGACATCGCTGACCGATCCGCCTCTGACAACAGCGTTGCGGCCAAATTTGGTGTGATCGGCGACCAGATAAGACTGGCGGGCGTTATTCAATATGGCGGATCGGGCGCGGACTTCCTGTTCATCAAAGTCAAGCAGGCTGCCATCGGCATCAATGCCGCCAACGCCAAAGATGCCGTAATCGACCTTATAGCTGTTAAAGAATGCTTCAACATCCGGGCCCAAAACATCACGATCCCGGTTGCGCAAGCGCCCACCAATCAGGGTGACTTCAAAGCTGTCATTGGTCGCCGCGACATAGGCGACATTGAGGTTGTTGGTAAATATCCGCAAATCACGATGCTGGAGTAAGGCACTGGCCACCAGTTCGGGCGTTGTCCCGATTGAAAAGAACAGCGATGCCCCGTTCGGGATTTCACGCGCGACAAGGGCTGCGATCTTACGCTTTTCATTTACGTTGAGAACTTTGCGTGCCCGATAAGCGATGTTTTCGTGTTCAAGGGCCGGTTCAACCCCGCCATGGCGACGACGGAGCAATCCTTCGTCACATAACGCGCTGACATCGCGGCGGATGGTTTGTGGGGTTACGTCAAAGCGTTCGGCGAGTTGTTCAATGGTGCGGAAACCATCGGCGCGGACAAGTTCAACAATACCCGCTTGGCGTTCGGTCGGACGTTTTTGCATGGAAACGTTTCTTCGGTGTTGTTCGTCTGAGTTCAGGCGAATGGTATGCAGGGCGCATGTCGGTTGCGTTACGGTTTTGCGGCATTCCTGTGAAACAAACTTAACGCGCTTCTTGACCACTGCCCAAAGAAAAAGGCCGCCCGTCGGGCGACCTTTTGAATTGGATTAGGAACGGAAGAGGTTTTCGGCAGCTTCCATATAGTCGGAAGTTTTCGGTTCTGACTTCTTCTCGTTGGCCTTTTTACCCGGATAATCTGGTTCCGGATTGATCTGCAACTCTTCTGGAAGCGGATCCGGCTCGACATTTTTGGCGATTTTTTCCGGGTTTTTGGAACGCGCGATCACGACCTGTTTTTCAAGATCAAGCTCGGTGCAAAGGCCCATGGTCACCGGGTTACGCGGTGTCAGGTTTGCCGAGTTCCAATGGGTCCGGTCACGGATCTTGCCTATGGTGTCCTTGGTGGTCCCGATCAGCTTGCAAACCTGTGCATCGGAAAGTTCCGGGTGATGCTTCAGCAGCCAAGCAATCGCGTTCGGGCGATCCTGGCGCTTGGATACCGGGGTATAGCGGGCACCTTTGGACTGCGAGCGCGGGCGCGGCAGATCGGATTTCGCCATTTTCAGCAATTCACGCGGGTCTTTTTCACAGCGCGCAATTTCATCCTTGGTCAGCTGACTATTGGCGACCGGATCAAGGCCGACAATACCCTGGCCAACATCGCCATCGGCGATTGCCTGGATTTCAAGCTCATGCAGCTCGGTAAAAGCAGCAATTTGCCGGAACGACAAGCCGGTATTGTCGATAAGCCATACGGCGGTTGCTTTGGGCATGAGGGGCTGTGCCATAGTTCCTCCTGTTTCTTTCTTTCTCTCTGGAGACCGGCGTTGGGCTAGGCCCAAAAAGCGCGGGAATATCTGTCCCAGAATATAATCTCTTTTGGTGGTCCGGCAATGCAGCAAAGGCAACCACGAGTGTTGCTGCGCATCGTCGGACCCGCCATTGCGTTCTTTTCGATCAATGTGCGGGTAAATGCAACAATCTGTTGCGGACGAATGGAAAGAATATTTCTTTTCGATCCGCAATCATAGTCATGTTGCCATGGATTGGTCAGTTAAATTCGTCAGACCGGCATCCATAAACGATCATGCGACTTCCAGTATCACTTTTCCGATGTGTGCGCCACCCTTCAATATGTCGTGTGCTTTTGCCGCATCGCCAAGGGAGAGGGTTTGATAGACCACAGGACGGATTTTCTGATCCTCAATCAATGGCCAGACCTGTTGGCGAAGGGCATCAGCAATCGCCCCCTTATTGGCGACCGGCTGTGCACGCAAGGTGGACCCCATCAGGGTCAGGCGTTTTAGCAGCAATGGCGTGAAATTGGTTTCGGCCTTTGGTCCGCGCAAAAACGCAATGATCAGGATGCGGGCCTCGAACGCGGCGGCCTTGAAATTTCGGCTGACATAATCACCGGCAACCATATCAAGGATGACACTCGCCCCTTTGCCATCGGTTGCGGTTTTGACTTCTTCGACAAAGTCCTGCGTTTTGTAATTGATTGCGACATCCGCACCCAGATCAAGACAGGCTTGGCATTTTTCATCTGTGCCGGCCGTGGCAATCACACGCGCCCCAAATGCCTTGGCAAGTTGGATCGCGGTTGTGCCAATACCTGATGTTCCGCCGTGAACCAGAAATGTCTCGCCTGCTTTGAGTTGGGCTTTATCAAAAACATTATGCCAGACCGTAAAGTACGTTTCGGGCAAGGATGCGGCTTCGACCATGCTTAATCCTTTGGGGACCGGCAGGCACTGCGCGGCGGGGACGCTGGCAAATTCGGCATATGCACCCCCGGTGACCAATGCACAGACCGGGTCACCGATCTTCCAGTCCTTAACGTCTGCGCCAAGTTTTACAATCTCGCCGGCCAATTCCAGTCCGGGGATTTCCGATGCGCCAGGCGGCGGTGGATACATGCCCGCGACCTGCATCAAATCCGGCCGGTTCACACCGGCGGCCCGGATACGCACCAAAACATCCTCAGACCCGAATTCCGGGATATCGGCTTTGCCAGGTGCGAGATAAGGTTTCTCCGCGTCTTTTCGAATTTCGATGACGTGCATTTGCGCGGGTAAATCTTGATTGGACATGACGACCTCTGTGGCGAACAGTAAATTCTATACCTATCTAATAGCCGCAAACGGCCATCGGTTAAACTAGACCATCAACCAATCGGGCTTGGACCCAAATTGGGGATGTTTGTTGTCGGGGAAAGGATGATGAGTGTGAAAGACGATGATGACGGTCTGAAAAAGGCAGCAGAGTTTGGCTTGCCGCGTAATCTTGAAGGCATGTCGGTTGATAGCCTGAAAGACTATCGCGCAGCTCTTGAGGCAGAAATCAAACATGTTGAAGACGCGCTGGCACATCGCGAGGGCGCGGTCGCCGGGGCAGAGGCATTGTTCAAGATTTAAAGGTTGTGCCCAAGCGATGAGGTCTTCCTGAGTTTTGTTATGTTGACTGCGGTGATGCCAATTCGATCCGCAAAGGGTGTATGGACCTTACGGCGCAGTAACGCTAAGGGACGAAACGGTGCTTACCAGTTGATCCAATTACTAGACTTGAGGATAGATATTTTAGACCTGGGGTTAATTGAAATTTAAACTTCCCGTATTATATGTTGATTAGAGGGTCATCTGTTGACCCCCTTGTCGAACGTGATGTTTCGATGCCTCCCTGTTAAACTTGAGCCGCCCTTTTTTGGGCGGTTCTTTTTATTTGTGTTGATATCGTAATGGTTTGAAAGCGGTTTGTGGCGGGGATTTAGGAATATTTCGGCTGTTAAACGCGTAAATCAGTACGTGTTAATACGTATTGTCACAATTGTGCAATTAATAGCCTTGACCGCTTATGAACCGCTGGCTAAAGTTCGCTCCACAAGAAGAACAAAATCAAAAAGTCCGGCAAGTTTAGCAGGTTGAGGTAAGGCCGCCCCGAAAGTGGGCGGTCTTTCTATTTGGGGCGCGCTGCCTTGAAGCCGCCAACCCTGTTTCCAATATGTTTTGGATGACATACGAGCATCCACCAGCCTCGGAAGAGGCGTCGTATCACAGTAATTTTGCAGTTGTTCATTTTTCACGGACATATGACGAGGCCTTCGCCTTGCTCGTAGAAGCACGCAATTACCTTACCGCTCATAGAAGTCAGCGGAACAAGAATCACCATAGCTGCGAAGCACTTGCGCAATGCATAGAAGAAATGCGGATGACCACGCGCCTCATTCGGGCAATGGCGTGGTTGCTGGCTGTGCGTGCGGTGGAAAAGGGCGAAATTCCGTGGGAAGAGGCGGTTGATGTTGACGATCTGATGGTCGACCTTCGCCTGTGCATTGAAGACCGGCACAAGGACTGTCAATTCCTTTCGCCGCCACTGCTTGACCTTATGGGGCGTGCCTATGCGCTTTATATGCGGGCGGCGAGAATGGAACTTCAGGTCGCGGCACGCTGCAGCGCTTAAGGCAGCTTGATTTCCCCAAACAGCAATATGCTTTGACACCCTATGACGGTCTCAACCGTATTACTGTCGGGCTTTCTATTGGGAAACGGGTTTGGCAGGTGAAAGGTCGAAAGACGCTTTAGGTCACGTGCGCGATTGAACCTGAAAGACTTCAATCGGATCGCTAAAGCCCTTCATCGTGCGTGTGCCTTGGGACACAAACGCCGCACGGCTGCCGCTATAAGTATTCTTGACGTTCTCGGACACCAGTGTTTCATCGCCACCCGCCTGTGCGCAAACACGCGCAGCAAGCTGCACGACGCTGCCAAACAGGTCATTTTCTTCGGCGATGGCTTCACCGGCATTGATCCCGATACGGATCTGGAATTTCATGTCCTGACTGGCATTGTGCGAAGCCATGTTTTTCTGGATTTCAATCGCCGCTTCGACCGAACTCGCAGAAGACGGGAACACAGCCATGATGCCATCCCCCATATGTTTGACTTCCTTGCCATAGTTATTGATCAGGGCTGTGCGCACGATCTGGTTATGGATATGAACCATCTGTTGCGCACCATGATCGCCCAATTCCTGGGTTTTGGCGGTTGAATTGACAATGTCGGTAAACATCAGGGCATGAAGTTTCTTGCCGGCTCCGGCCTGTGGGCCACCTGCAGGCTTTTCGGTCCAGTCGGCAATGGCTTTTGAAACCGATGTGGTGATGCTTTTCTCGTCCTTGATATAGGCGTCCATCGATTTGCGTCCGGCGCCGTACATATCCTTGTATTTTGGCTCAAGGATATAGTTGTCGACATTCTTGCAGAACGTATCGGCCATGCTTTTGTTGGCACCAAGGGCGGAAATGCAATCACGCAAAACCGTCCGGCAATCCTTCTGATCAAGCGAATTGGTTTCGCTGCAGGCATCACACGCACCGGCAACGTACAGATTGACGCCAAATTTGTGATAGGCGTCCAATGTCGGAACCGTGCGTTTGATCGCCTGCATGGAGCCCGAGATAAATGACTTCATCTGCTCGCGGGTCGCGCGCATTTCTTTGTTTTCGACCAAAGGTTTTTCGGGCGTGTCGTCAATTGTCTGATCTTCGTTATCGTCGGCTGTCGTATCGTCATTCTTTTGGGGTTCGTCTGATTCTGTCGCGTCAGAAGAATCCTCATTAAGCATTTCAGCCGCCATTTCAGCTGCTGACTTGCGCGAGGCCGATGTTTGCCCCGCACTGTTGGTGCCGCCAGATTGAGCCGGTCGGGATGCCTTCGTGCGCGGCTGGCGCGAACTGGTCTTTGATGCCGACGGGGACCGTGAACGGCCTTTGAATTTTTGCGTTAAATTCATCAACATCGGGACGACACTGGCAAGGAACCCGACCGTAAAGGAGATAAAGTTGGCCTTGTCAAAGAAGCCCTGACTGATATTGACGCCCATGCTTGGCAGGAATTCGAGACCCTTGGCGGACAAAAGCATAACCGCCAGGCCAATGGCAATGGCCACACAAAAGGCAATCATCATCTTAAGCGCCAGACCGACAATGCTTTGTCCTTCTGACGACGCACTGCGCGATTGCACGGCTGCCGGGGCTGTCTTTGGTGCCGCCTCGTCCGCATCCGAACCACTTTTCGCAGCCGTGTCATAGGATGGCGCAGAAGCAGGGGAGGGTTCAGGGCGTTTCGCCGGGGCCTTGGCTTTGGCCGCGGGGCGGTTGCTTTTTGGGGTGCTGCTTTCAAGTTTTCCTTGGCCGCGGGTCTCATAGATCACGTATTCGTCGGAACTGTTGGTTTCGTGATTGTAAACCTCACGAATCACTTTCACCCCGGAAACGTGATTCGCCCGCTCGACCTGCTTTGCTTCTTCTTCAGCCTGCTTTTTTTGCGCACCGGTAAAGTGGCCGTGGATTTGCCAACGGCCGGAACGGTCTTTAACGTAGACCTCATAGCTTACCTGGTTACGCGCAGCCACTTGGTTCATCTATAACCCTGGTGGTATTGACAAGCAAAAAGGGGCAGCGGAAAACAGGCTACCCTATCCTAACAGATGTGATTATGGCAAAAAAATGTCTGAATAACCATCAGATATGGTGCATGGCAGACCAGACGTTATGATATCCACGGTTTTTTGCCGTGTGATGACTGTCAATCAACGGTTTTGACAAAGAAAAACGCCCGCAGCATCAAGAAGATGCGGCGGGCGCTGATCCCACAGAACACATGACGTGTTCTTTGATTAGTTGCCGATATTGAAACCAGCGAAGCGCTTTTTGAATTTCGCAAGCTGCCCGCCGCTGTCGAGAAGACGGTGTACACCAGTCCAAGCCGGGTGGCTTTTTGGATCGATGTCGAGCTTCATCACATCGCCTGGTTTACCCCAGGTCGACTGCGTGGTGAAGGTCGTGCCGTCAGTCATCTGAACGGTGATTTCATGGTAATCGGGATGGATATCTTTTTTCATCGCCTAATCACTCCGGAATTTGAAGCGCGGTGTATAGTGTAAAAAATCGGCTCGCGCAACCCCTGTAACCGGGAATTATCCGATTAACGTCAAAAGAAGGGAGTGCAGTAGCGATCTCGCGGTCGTTTAGCAGTCGCAAGCCGAGGTTTCAAGCTTTTCTCGCATAGGCGTTCTTATGCATACTTGCACAGCACTCTTTATATAGTATGGTGCGCCAACAATTGATTATCGCCTTGCCGGGGGCAGGATTCCCCCGATGACAGACGGAGAATAAGACTGTGGCCCTTGAGGAAACCCGCTTCCATCAGATTGCAGATGAAACCATCGAAAGTCTCTCTGATATCATTGATGACGCGCTGGGCGACGATATTGATGTCGATCTGGAGTCCGGAATCCTGACAATCGAACTCGATTCGGGTGAACAATTCATCATCAATAAGCATGGTCCGAACCGTCAGGTCTGGCTTTCTTCGCCGGTGAGTGGCGCAAGTCACTATGATTTTGACGAAGATAACGAAACCTGGACCTCGACCCGTGGGTCGACGACGCTCAATGATCAGCTTTCTGCCGATCTTGCCGTCAAAACCGGAAACAAGCTTGATCTCGGCTGATATTCAATCGGCTTTGTGGTTCCCATCGCATACGGATAAGGTGCCTTGGCGCGTATACCTTCTGCTTCAGCAAAACTGATCGATCGTGAAACAAGTCGGAATTTGTCCTCTTTGCGGGCAATCATTCCGTTTGTCACAAAATATCGTTTGCAGCTGTTTGGTGCCCTGATTGCACTGATTGTTGCATCGGGAACCGTTCTTGCCCTTGGCAACGGATTGCGCATGCTTGTCGATGACGGGTTTGCCGATGGGGACGGGGCGCTGCTTGATCGGGCATTATTTGTTCTGTTTGCGGTAACCTTGCTTCTGGCCGGGGCAAGCTATATGCGGTTTTTCCTGGTTTCCTGGATCGGGGAACGGGTTGTTGCCGATATTCGATCGGCTGTTTACCGCCACATCATCCGACTTGATTCGTCATTTTATGAAGTTACCCGGACCGGCGAAGTCCTGTCGCGTCTGACCACCGATACCACCTTGCTACAGTCCGTCATTGGATCAAGCGTTTCCATTGCGCTTCGCAATATGCTGATGTTTGTCGGCGGCTTGACCATGCTTGCGATCACAAGCCCGAAACTGACAGCACTTGTTTTGCTGGTTGTGCCGTTGGTGGTGGTGCCGATTATCGGCTATGGCCGCCGGGTTCGCCGCCTGTCGCGCGAATCGCAAGATCGCATTGCCGATGTAAGTGCCTTTTCGGAAGAAACGCTCAATGCGCTGCGCACGGTTCAGGCATATACCCACGAAGAAATCGAAAGTGCGCGTTTCAGCGGCCATGTCGAAGGCGCATTCAAAACGGCGGTTTCCCGGATTTCGGCCCGCGCACTTTTAACCGCCATCGTGATTGTGATGGTGTTTGGTGCGGTGGGAACGATCCTTTGGATTGGCGGGCATGATGTTCTTGATGGCACGATTTCGGCGGGGGAACTTTCGGCCTTTGTTTTTTATGCGGTTGTGGTTGCCGGATCGGTTGGCGCAATTAGCGAGGTGATCGGTGATTTGCAGCGTGCAGCTGGGGCGGCGGAACGCTTGGTTGCCTTGCTTGGTACGGAACCCAAAATCAGGGCGCCACAAAACCCGGTTGCCTTGCCAATCCCGCATCAGGGCAATGTCAGCTTTGAAGATGTTACTTTCCACTATCCCGCCCGACCGGATCGCTCCGCCCTTGAAGAATTAAGCCTTGCGGTCAAGCCCGGCGAAACGGTTGCCCTTGTCGGGCCATCGGGTGCGGGCAAGACCACCGTGTTTCAATTGCTGTTGCGGTTCTATGACCCGGCAAGTGGTGTCATTCGGGTCGACGGGGTCGATATCCGGACGGCGGATCCGGTGGATGTGCGTGAACGCATTGGTCTGGTCGCGCAGGACCCGGTGATCTTTGCCGCCAGTGCTTGGGAAAACATCCGTTACGGTCGACCGGACGCCAGTGATGAAGATGTCCGGGCGGCTGCGGATGCGGCACATGCCAGTGAGTTTCTTGACCGTCTGCCGGACGGCTTTGGCACCTTCCTGGGTGAAAAGGGTGTACGTCTGTCTGGGGGGCAACGCCAACGTATTGCGATTGCCCGTGCTATCTTGCGCAACCCGTCAATCCTGCTGCTTGATGAAGCAACCAGTGCCCTGGATGCCGAAAGCGAACAGGTGGTGCAAAAGGCACTTGAAACCATCATGGCAGAACGCACGACATTGGTGATTGCTCATCGTCTGGCGACCGTCCTACATGCAGACCGGATTGCTGTGATTGATGATGGTAAGCTGGTCGCGATTGGCACCCATCAGGAATTGATGGAAAGCTCCCCACTTTATGGTCGCTTGGCCAAGCTGCAATTTGATCAGGATGCCGCCTGAGGTGACTTTGAATATCTTAAAGACGAGCAAAGCCTCAGCCTTATGGTCTGGGGCTTTTTGCTGTCTGTGCGACCTGCGGTCAGGCACTTCCAAGATGTATTGCAGGACAGGCGGGGACTTTATTCTGATGCGACGGTGCGTACCCGCAGGCATCAAAAAAGCCCGCCGAATGATCCGGCGGGCTTTTCATTTGCGTCAACCATGGCCTTAGTCGGCGCTGGCGATCTTTCTGTTATCAAGTGACAGCTCGGCATATTGCTTGCGCAGGATGTCTGCACCTGCAAGGAAGGTTTTAAGCTCCTTGCCTTCAAGCGTTTTGCCGCTGGGCATTTTGACCCGGATCGGGTTGACCTGCGCATTGTTTTTCAGGATCTCGTAATGCAGGTGCGGGCCGGTCGAACGGCCCGTTGTGCCGACATAACCGATAACATCACCCTGCTTAACCCGTGATCCCTGTTTCAGACCTTTGGCAAAGCCCTTCATATGGGCATAGGCGGTGTCATAAGAGTCGTTGTGGCGAATGCGGATATAGTTGCCATATCCACCATTGCGACCGATTTTATCGATTGTACCGTTACCGGCTGCAAAGATCGGTGTGCCACGCGGGGCGGCAAAATCGATCCCTTTGTGCATTTTGGTATAACCAAGGATCGGATGCTTGCGTTTGCCATAACCAGATGACAGGCGCGCACCATTGATCGGGGTCCGCATCAGGGCGCGACGATAAGACTCACCCTTCTGGTTATAGAAGTCGGCATCGCCATTGCTGTCGGTATAGGAATAAAGCCGGACTTCATGACCGCTGAGCGTCATGCTGGCATATAAAATGTCGCCATAGCGCACGCGCTCGCCAGCGTCGTTCTTAAGTTCCTGATACATGACTTCAAAACTGTCGCCAGGCTGAATGTCACGCTGGAAGTCGACTTCATAGGAATAAAGTTCGATCATTTCCATCAGGATCGGCAAAGGAACGCCAGTGCGCTCAGCCGCCAAAAACAGGCTT
>NZ_CP191544.1:502500-1907500 GCF_050516545.1 Thalassospira lucentensis
AAAGGCTTTGCAAAGTCTGGAACACGGGCAGATTGATGCGTTGCTCTCTGATCAGGTATTTGTTGAATCCGCCCTGATCCGGGATGGATATGGCAACAAGATTGACCGCCATTCCATGCCGGTATTTTCCGGTGACATTCATGCAATGTTTTCGCGGGCCACGGTATCGCAAGAAACCGTCGATGATTTCAATATTGCATTGCGCACGGTGCGAAATGACGGGACGCATGACAGCATCATTCAGTCCTTTGTTACCCCGATCCGGTTTGGCATCGCGCTGAGCGGGCGTTGGTTTACTGCCCTTGATATTCTCGGCACTGTGGCCTTTGCCATTTCGGGCGTGCTTCTGGCACGGCGCGAAGGTTACAGCATTTTTGGTGCTTTTGTACTGTCGGCCTTGCCGGGCGTTGGCGGCGGAGTTGTCCGTGACTTGTTATCCGGGCGCGAACCGATAGGCATCATGCAATCTCCCAACGGGATATTGTTGGTGATCGGGACGGTGTTGGCCGGTTACATCATCTATTTCATTTTTGACAGATTACCAAAATCGACAAATGTGCCCAAAGCGGGTCAAGCCGTCGGCCGCAAAAGCCGGTTCCGTCGGATGATGACCATGGGCAATGTGATCGAGACAACCGATGCCATCGGGCTTTCCGCCTTTACCGTCACGGGTGTTTATGTCGCCGTGACGATGAACAGTACCCCGCTTTTATTGTGGGGGCCGTTGCTGGCGATGTTGACCGGGGCAGGCGGCGGGATTATTCGCGATGTGGTTCGGGCAGATCGGAACAACCCGGCACTCAAGACATCGTTTTATGCCGAGATCCCCTTGTTTTGGGGATTTATCCTGTCAGGGTTTTTCTGGCTGCATGGGCATCAGGCCGAAACATCAGACATTTTCTTTGCAGTTGTGATCAATGTCGTCGGGGCGTTTGTCATGCGAATGCTGATCGTGATGTTTGGCCTTAAAAGCCCCCGGTTCTGAGTGCTCGGGCGTCATTCTGCGGCAAGTTCGCTACAGCCTGTTTCGAGCAGCGAAATGACGTGCGGGGCGAATGAGCGCCAAAGATCAAGGCGGTATTCTTCGACGCCATCACGCCAAAGAACGGCCGAGACACCATCAAACACCGTGCGGCGCGCTTCGCCGACCGGGAGTTGATCAAGATCGCGTGGGCAGCCGATTGTCATGAGATCGGTGGCTTTTGAGCCGGTGATATGAATGGCAACTTCGCGGTCTGAAATTTCTGTCAGGCTGTGCGGTGCTTTGGCATATATTTTTTTACAGGCATCCGTGATTTTGGCAGCATGATCTTCAGGGGCCAAGATGGTCCATTCGTCCGGACCAAGGCAGAGAACTTCAAGAAATCCTTTGCGTGTGCATTGGCCGATCTTGGTTGGAAGGGCCGCACCAAGTGCCTTGGACAGGGCAGCTTGCGCATCCGTTCCGGCACGCAGTGAAAAGCGCGCGACGGGGGCGAGAAGTTCAACGCTAAGCGCGGAATTTTTCGCCAGTGTCCGGGCCATATTTAGATCGACATAGGTAGTCATTGCAGTCGTCTCCGTTCATCGGACGGTATTCAAATTGATAAGGTTAGAGCTTTAAACGCGCACCTTCGGGATCGTAAAAGACCGTGCCAGTGATCGTTGCCGTGATTGTGCGATCAGGCATCGGGATATAGACCGTATCGCCGGTTTTCCCATGACCGCCTTCAACCAGGGCAAGTGCGATTGGACGGCCCGCCGCATCGCTGTGATAGGAGGATGTGACATGACCAACCATCTTCATTGGAATGGGCTGGTTCGGATCAAGAACGATCTGCGCACCTTCTTCAAGTTTTGATGTGCCATCTTCGGTCAGAAGTCCGACCAATTGTTTGCGGCCTTCTGCGATCAGATCAGGACGGTTAAGCGCACGCATCCCGACAAAATCAGGTTTGTTCTTGCCAATCGCCCAGCCAGCACCGGCGTCATAGGGGGTTACCGTGCCGTCTGTATCCTGACCGACAATGATAAAGCCTTTTTCAGCACGCAGAACATGCATGGTTTCCGTACCGTACGGGCAGATGTCATATTTCTGGCCCGCCTCAAACAATGTTTCCCAAAGCGCACGGCCATGACGGGCCGTGACATTGATCTCAAACCCCAGTTCGCCGGTAAAGCTGACGCGGAACAGACGGGCAGGGAAACCGGCGAATGTGCATTCGGCAATCGACATATGCGGGAATGCCGCATCGGAAATATCAAGTCCTTCGACAAAGGGTTCAATCAGATTACGTGCGTTCGGACCATTCAGCGCAATGGTCGCCCATTGTTCGGTGGTCGAGGTCAGCCAGACTTTAAGGTCTGGCCATTCGGTCTGCAGGTAATCTTCCATCATGTTAAGAACCCGTGCCGCACCGCCAGTCGTGGTGGTGATGTGGAAACGGTCATCGGTAAGGCGCCCGATCACACCATCATCGCGGATGAAACCGTCATCGCCGAGCAACAGACCATAGCGGGTCCGCCCCGGTGCCAATTTGGTCCATGGGTTGGTGTACATGCGGTTCATGAATTCAACCGCATCGGGGCCAACGACTTCGATCTTACCCAACGTTGATGCGTCAAATATGCCAAGCGACTTGCGCGTTTCGCGGCATTCGCGACGCACGGCACTGTCCATGTCTTCGCCGTCCTTCGGGAAATACCAGGCACGACGCCACAGGCTGACGGGTTCAAACACTGCACCGTTTTCTTCGGCCCAGCGATCAATCGGAGTTTTGCGGGTAACTTCGAAATGGTCCCCCTTATGATAGCCGGCAAAGGCACCAAAGGTGGTCGGGGTATAGGGCGGGCGGAAGGTTGTTAAACCGACTTCCGGCTGTTTTTTGCCAAGGGCATCGGCGGCAATGTTCAGGCCGTTGATGTTTGACATCTTGCCCTGATCGGTTGCCATGCCGTTGGTGGTATAGCGTTTGACATGTTCGATCGAGCGCATGCCTTCACGGACCGCAAGGCGCAAATCCTTGGCCGTCACGTCGTTCTGATAGTCAACAAAGGCGCGCGCCTTGCCTGCATCAAGATCGGTCGGTAATTCGGTGTGGCTTTCGCCCGTACCGGGACGATCATTGGCAACGGTGACTGTTTGGGCTTTTGCCGATTTTCCAAGTGCCTTAGCAGCCTCTGCCCCCATGGCAGCACCATCGTTCAATGCTGTCCCAATGCCCCAAAGACCACGACCGGCACCAGCAATTTGGCAATCCTCGGTGATGCGATCGGGCAGGAAGGTTTGGGTGGCATCATCCCATTTAAGGGATCCCTTGGTGTGGGAAAACAGATGAAGTGTCGGTGTCCAGCCACCACAGATCAGAAGGCTGTCGCACGCGATGGTCTGAGCGGAAAGAACTTTGCCGTTTTCAACCTTGTTCACACGCACTGATTTGATCCGCAGGCGGCCAGATGTGCCCGTGGCGGTATATCCGGCAAGAACCGTGATCCCGTGTGCCGCAGCTTCTTTGACAAGGTCCGCATTCGGTGCTGGGCGGGTATCGATGATGGCCGCGATTTCGGTTCCAGAAGAGGCAAGATCAAAGGCGGCAGACCATGCGCTGTCGTGACTGGTCACAATCACGGCCTTGTTGCCAACGCGGACACCATAGCGGTTCAAATAGGTTTGCGCCGACCCGGCCAGCATCACACCGGGGCGATCATTGCCATCAAACACCAACGGTTTTTCAAGCGCACCCTGTGCCAGAATGACCTGCTTGGCCCGCACGCGCCACATGCGTTCACGCGGAGCACCTTCGACCGGTGTTTCCAAATGATCGGTCAGTTTCTGACACAGGCCAATCATGTTTTGGTGGTAATAGCCAATCGCGGTCGTGCGGGTCATGATCCGCACGCCAAGATCGGTCAGGGCATCAAGTTCGGCGTCGAGCCAATCCCACGCCGGTTTGCCATCAATCGATGCCTGTGGTTCGCTCAGAAGCGTTCCACCCGGTTCCGAATTTTCATCAACCAATGTAACGCGTAATCCGGCCATGGCGGCGGCACGTGCGGATGCCAGACCAGCAGGACCGGCGCCAACGATCAGAACATCGGTATGCAGATAGCGTGATGCATAATTATCAGGGTCAGGTTCACTTGGTGAAACGCCAAGACCGGCCGCCGCACGAATGAACGGCTCATAAACCTTGTCCCAGAAGGACCGCGGCCACATAAAGGTTTTGTAGTAGAACCCGGCGGAAAACAGCCTATAGGCGCGGTCATTGATCGCCCCGATATCAAATTTCAGGCTGGGATATTTGTTTTGACTGTTGGTTTCAAGCCCGTTCCAGATTTCCTGAACGGTTGCGCGTGTGTTTGGTTCGAACTGGCCTTTGCCACGGCGGGTGCCGATCAGCGCATTGGGTTCTTCTGACCCTGCGGCCATCGGACCACGCGGACGGTGGTATTTAAATGAACGTCCCATCAACTGAACGCCATTGGCAATCAGGGCCGATGCAACAGTATCGCCTTCAAGACCCTGATAGGTCGTGCCATCAAAGCTGAATGAAACAGGCCGGTTGTGAAGGACACGGCCACGTCCCGGTACGCGGAAAGTGGTCATTTCGAAGGCTCCTTCATCGCGGCTTCTTTCATCAGGACAGCAAGATCGGGCTTTGGCGCATCGGACTTATAGGTTGTCAGGAAACGATCCGAGACCGTGTCGCGCACAGCATTGAAGAACCGGCCACAGCCATGGGCGTGGCGCCAGCGTTCAAAATGCGGACCTTTGACATTGGTGCGGATGAACAGGAAATCGCGCCATTCGTCATCGGTTTTATCTGCCGGCGTTTCCGGGCGGGCGATATGGGCCTCACCGCCATAGGTGAACTCAAGTTCCGGCAGTGTTTCATCGCAATAAGGGCAATGGATGAGAAGCATGTTCGTTCTCCTCAGTGTGCGACAGCGGCAGCCGCCGCTTCGTCAATCAGGCGGCCAGTTCGGAAACGATCCAGCGTGAAGGGGGCGTTGATATCGTGCGGGGTGCCTTTGGCAACCGTCCATGCAAGGGTATGGGCAGCACCCGGTGTGGCTTTAAAGCCGCCCGTGCCCCAGCCGCAATTGACATAAAGACCCGGAACCGGCGTTGTGCCAAGAATTGGCGAGCGATCTGGCGTAACATCAACAATGCCACCCCATTTGCGCAGCATCCGCATGCGGTTAAAGATCGGGAAAATCTCGCAGATTGCAGCAACCGTATGCTCGATCAGCGGCAGGCCGCCACGCTGTGAATAGCTGGTATATTGGTCGGTCCCGGACCCGATTACGAGCTCACCCTTATCAGACTGACTGATATAGGCATGCACCGTGTTGGACATGACAACGCACGGGAAAATCGGTTTGATCGGCTCGGAGACCAGTGCCTGAAGCGGATAGCTTTCAAGCGGCATGCGCACCCCTGCAGAATCCATCACAACGCTGGTGTGGCCAGCTGCGGATACCGCGACTTTTTTGGCACGGATAAAGCCCTTGGCGGTTTCAACACCCTCGACCGCGCCATCGGGACCCCGGCGAATTGCGGTGACCGGGCAGTTTTGAATGATATCAACACCACGCTGGGACGCACTTCTGGCATAGCCCCAGGCAACCGCATCATGACGTGCGGTTCCCGCACGCATCTGAAGAGCCGCGCCAACGACCGGATAGCGTGCCTCTGGCGAAATGTTCAGCGGAGGGCAAAATTCCTTGGCTTCTTGCGCTGAAAGCCAGCGGTTATCAACACCATTAAGGCGGTTGGAATGAATGTGGCGCTGGAACGATTGCACATCATGAACATTGTGCGCCAACATCAGAACACCGCGGCGCGAGAACATGACGTTATAGTTCAGGTCCTGACTAAGCCCATCCCACAGATCAACCGCGTGGTCATAAAGCTTGGCGCTTTCATCATAAAGATAGTTCGACCGAATGATGGTGGTGTTTCGTCCGGTGTTGCCGCCCCCAAGCCAGCCCTTGTCGATCACCGCAACATTGGTGATACCATGTTCTTTGGCCAGATAATGCGCAGCACCAAGCCCGTGTCCACCGGCACCAACGATGACAACGTCATATTCCGCCTTGGGTTGACTGTCAGGCCATTGCGCCTGCCAGTTCTTTTGGCCTGTCAGCGCATTCTTTAGCAGCGACAAGGCAGAAAAATGCGTCATGGTGAGTGGGCTCCACTGGGTGTCATCAAACTTTTCAATTAGAAGCTATTTTTCGAAATCGTGATTGGATATTTGCGTCACATTCGTTGTAAGTATTTGTCATCTGTTGTGAGGGAAACTGATGACGCCGTCGAAAACGCCAAAATTCCGGGTCGGCTTTATCCTGGCACCCCATTTCACAATTTCTGCCTTTGCCAGTTTTCTTGATGTCTTGCGTTTGGCTGCTGATGACGGTGATCAGTCGCGGCAAATCAATTGCGAATGGCATATCCTATCGCATAATGGCCAGCCGGTGCGATCAAGTTCTGCGGTTGAGGTACGGCCAGACGCCCCTTTGGCCCGTCCGCAAGATTATGATTACATTGTTGTTGTCGGTGGACTTCTCAAGGAGCGGGTTAAAATCGGATCGGAATATATCCGTTTTCTTCGCGATGCAGCAGATCACGGTGTGCCGCTTGTCGGGCTGTGCACCGCTGTTTTCTTGCTGCATGAGGCCGGGCTTCTGGATGGTTATAAATGCTGTGTCAGCTGGTTCCATCACGACGATTTTCTGGAAACATTTGAAGGCATGGTACCGATTTCCGATCAAATCTTTGTGGTTGATCGGGATCGCCTAACTTGTTCTGGCGGGACCAGTTCCGCCCATCTTGCTGCATTTTTGGTCGAACGCCATGTCGGGCGCGCCGCAGCCCAAAAAAGTCTGCATATCATGATCATTGATGAAGTGCAGGTGGCCGAAAAACCACAACCTGGTTTGCCGCTTGAACTGTCCACCCGTGACCCGCTGGTCAGTCGGGCTTTGCGGCGTATTCAACAACGTCTTGATGCACCTGAACCCGCCGAAAGCCTTGCAAAGGCACTTGGTGTCAGCAAACGCAAACTTGAACGCCATTTTCAAAAGGCGCTTAATCTTACGCCGTCAAATGCGGCCATGCGGATCCGCTTGGCACAGGCAAAAATGATGATTGAACGGACTGATCGAACGATTGTCGATATCGCCAACTCAACCGGCTTTTGTGATGCGTCGCATTTCAGCCGGGTGTTTTCAAAGCAGGAAGGGCAGGCGCCTGCCGCCTACCGTCAGGCAAGCAGGCGGGCGCCAACTGATACTTGATTATTGGTCCAGATGGTCCGTAAGCGTTATGAAAAAGGCGCAGTCGTGACAATGACTGCGCCTTTCGAATGCTTAGGCCTTAGTGCTAGCTGCGTGGTTTAAGGTTTTCCGGATCATAAAGCGGCTTGTAACCGATCCCGACAACCTCAACCGGATAGATTTCATCGAAGTAGGATACCGTGAGCTTGCGGCCTTCCTGACAATAATCCCATGGCAGATAGGCAAGGGCGATGTTCTGGCCAATGGTCGGGCCAAAGGCGATGGAGGTCGTGTAAGAACGACGACCAAGTTCATCGATCAATGTTTTACCGGTTTCGGGATCCATGACAGGCAGATTGCCAACCGGATAGCGCGCCACACCCTTGGCGTCGATATTGTCGGTCATGACAAGGGTGCATAGCATGGCGGGTTGATGGTCACGTTCCCGATATTCGACATGCTTTGCCTTGCCGCAGAAATCAGCTTCTTTGACTTTTGGGCGGGACAATGCGGCTTCGAGCAAGTTGTACTGCGTATGAAGGTCCGCGTTTTGCAGGCGCAGAGACTTTTCCAAACGGCGTGAGTTGGCATAGGTTTCAACACCAACAGCCATGACGCCAATTGCGCGCAACGCATCCCAGACGGCAAGGCCGTCTTCATAGCGCATATGCAATTCCCACCCCTGTTCACCGACATAGGAAATGCGGAATGCCGTCACGCTTTTACCCGCAATTTTGATTTCACGGATTGCCGCGAACGGGAAGGCCTCGATGCCTAGGGCTTCCGGGTCTTCAACGACTTTTTGCAGGTTTTCCCGCGCATTTGGTCCCCAGATGCCGATGGTCGTGAAGTCCTCGGTGACATCGGTAATGGTAACATCAAGGCCCTTGTCCATTGCAACACGGCGCATATGGATAAGGTCACGTGGACCGGCATCCGCACCATTCACCAGACGGCAACGGTCTACCATGCGGAACATGGTAAAGTCCGCACGAACCATGCCTTCTTCGTCAAGCATATGGGTATAGATGCCCTTGCCGATATTGGCGTCCCCACCGACCTTGGCAGCGCATAGCCATTCCATCAGTTCGACATGATCGGGACCTTCGATGTTGGTCATGTGGAAATGCGACAGGTTGATGATGCCGCAATCGTCACTCATCGCAAGCTGTTCAGCATTTGATACACGCCAGAAATGGCGGGTATCCCATTCATTTTCACGGACAGGCACGCGGTCAGCATATTTTTCCAAAAGGTGCTCGTTAGACGCATAGCCATGGGCGCGTTCCCAACCGCCCAATTCCATGAAGTAACCACCCAATTCGACTTCGCGCTCATAGAACGGCGAACGACGAATGCCACGCGCATTTGCAAATGGCTCACGCGGATGGACCGGCGGGTTATAGATTTTTTTGGCCGTTTCGTAGCAACGGTCGTAGATGTATTTCTCGTTCAGCTGGAATTCGTTAAAGCGTGAGAAATCAACCGAGTTGTGATCGATATGCGTACGGCCATGGGTCATCCAGTCGGCAATCAACTTGCCCATGCCCGGTCCGTCTTTAATCCAGATGCCAACCGCATACCAAAGACCACGCAGTTTTTGGCTTTCACCCATGGATGGGCCGCCATCGGCAGATGACTGCAAAAGGCCGTTGAACGAATGGCTTTCGTTAAAGCCAAGCTCGGTCAGGATCGGGGTCAGTTCCATTGCCCGTTCAAGCGGCTCGATAACGTCTTCAAGTTCAAGATCGCGCTGGGACGGGGACAGACGTGCCTGATCCTTTTCAAGGATGTCGCGCGGATGCACAAGACGCGGGTTATCTTCGTAATAATAACCCCATTCGATCTGGCCACCTTCCGTGCTTTTGGGATCGCCGGTGTCGCGCATATAGGCCGAATTGCCCTGATCGCGCAAAAGCGGATAGCCGATTTCAACACCGGTACCTTCGAACTGGTTATATGGCCCAAAGAAGGTCAGTGGATGATCAACCGGCATGACAGGTAAGTCTTCACCCGCCATTTCGGCAATCAGACGGCCCCAAAGGCCGGCACAAACAACCACATAATCGGCATGGATTGTGCCACGGTCGGTTTTAACACCGGTAATGCGACCATTTTCCGTGATCAGATCAAGCGCGGATGTATTGGCGAAAATCTTCAACTTGCCAGTTGCTTCGGCCTGATCAATCAGTTTGCCAGCAACGGTTTGCGAGCGCGGTGTGACAAGACCCGCATCAGGGTCCCACAAGGCACCTTGAATTTGATCTTCTTCAAGAAGGGGGAATTTTTCCTTGGCCTCGGAAGCGCTGATGATTTTGACATTGGTGCCAAATGCCTTGCCGGAATCAACGCGGCGTTTGAGTTCTTCCATGCGTTCATCATCGCCGACACGGGCAACTTCAAGGCCGCCGATCCGCGCGTAATGGCCCATCTTTTCATAGAAATCCATGGAATACATGGTGGTCCAGCACGACAAAAGATCGTGGCTGGTGGCATAGCAAAAATCAGATGCATGCGCGGTTGACCCGATATCGGTCGGGATGCCCGACTTATCGATGCCCACAATGTCATCCCAACCGTTTTCAATCAGGTGATGCGTGACCGAAGCCCCGACAATACCGCCAAGTCCGACGATGACGACTTTTGCTTTGTCGGGAAATGCGGCCATTTTTCATTCCTTTTGTTTGAAACAGTCTTGCGCGTGCTGCGCAAAAATCCCAGAATCGCAACTTTAATTGGTAACATGGTTGCGGAGCATCAAGATCGCCCGGACGCAAATCTACTGCGTGGACGGATTTTTGACAGCAGTGGACAAAGTCTTGGCACCATTGCCAAGCGATAAGGTTCTCAGCGGTTCTGGCGATATTCTTAGGCGTAATTATAATTGATAATCTGGCGACTTTTCGTGCGAGACAATAGAATGATTGCGTCAAAGTGAGATTATCGCTACGACAATTATAAGAACATTGGCTGTATTGGAGGCTCGGTTCTCATGAATGCCGACACCCGTCTTGTCACAACGCCGCGTCTTAATGTCGGATTTATTCTGGCAAGACGCTTTACGTTATGCGCATTTGCCAATTTCGTCGATGTTCTAAGACTTGCTGCTGACGAAGGGGATCGCAGCCGACCGATCCTGTGCAACTGGACGGTTCTGTCTGATACAATGGACCCGATCCCATCAAGCAGTGCCATTTCGGTTCAGCCCAAAGAACGCCTCGGCAATCCGCGCCGGTTTCACTATATCGTTGTGGTCGGCGGGCTGATGGATGATGGGCCCAATCTAAGCCCGGCTTATAAAAAATTCCTTCATGAAGCCGCCGAGGCAGGCGTCCCCTTGGTCGGGGTGTGTAGTGGCGCATTCTTACTGCATGAGGCGGGGCTTCTTGATGGTTATAAATGCTGTGTAAGCTGGTTCCATAGCCCAGAAGTTATCGAACAATTTGAAGGTCTTAACACGGTTTCAGATCAAATTTTCGTTGTTGATCGGGATCGCTTGACCTGTTCTGGCGGGGTAAGTGCTGCACATCTTGCCGCCTATCTGGTTGATAAGCATGTTGGTCGCGCACAGGCAAATAAAAGCCTGCATATCATGATCATTGATGATGCCCTTCAAGCCGAAAAACCTCAGCCGGGCATTCCCCTTGATCTTAAAACGCAAGACCCGATTGTGCAGCGTGCCTTACTGATCATGCAGCAAAATATCGATATGCCGGTTTCCGTTCAGGAAATCGCACGTCGGATGGGCAATAGCAAACGTCAGATCGAACGTCATTTCCGGCTTAGTCTCGATACATCACCACAGGCCGCATTCCTGACCATTCGTCTTGATCTTGCCCATCACCTGATCGCGACGGGGCAAAAATCCATTGCCCAGATTGCGGTTGATTGCGGGTTCTGCGATTCATCGCATCTCAGCCGGATGTTTCGCCGGCGCTATGGATGCACGCCACAAGCCCTGCGCAATCCGGCAGAGATCGCACAGGAAGCATAAGCACTGCGAAAAGATGGTTGCAGGTTTCCCTAAGGCTTCGCTGCAGTTAGGAAGCCGTCAAATTTCGACTTCAATATCGGACAAAGGTGTCGAACAGCAGATCAGGATTTTGCCCTGATCAATCTCGCGCTGTCGGATGCCACCGTTATGTTGCATGTCGATATCGCCCGAAATCAGTTTTGATTTACAGGTACCGCAAATTCCGCGCTGACAAGATGACATCGGGCGCAAGCCTGCTTCACGGGCGGCTGAGAGGATCGTCATGCCCGGACTGCATTCCACCACATGCCCGGTTTTGCTAAAGCTGACACGGAATGTCTGATCACTGATTTCTGGTGCAACGGATGCGTATTCTTCAAGCGTTCCGGCAGTTTCAGCCCCGAAGTCGAAACTTTCCTCATAATATTTTTCCATGTCAAAGCCAGCTTCACCGAGCATGTTGCGAACACCCTCCATGAAGCGGCCCGGTCCACAGCAAAAGACTTTGCGATCCTTGAAATCCGGCGACATCAACGACAGCATCGAAAGGCTGAGCCGTCCGGTAAAGCCGGTCCATCGGTGGTGTGCCGCTGCCGTGTCGCAGGTAAATGAAAGCTTTAAGCCCGAATTTTGCGACGCCAGCAGCAACAGCTCGTCATGGAAAATCATGTCTGACGGCGTTCTGGCCGCATGGACGAAATGAAGATCGTATGGTTCTGATAAATCACAGGCTGTGCGCGTCATCGACATCATTGGCGTAATGCCGCTGCCTGCCGAGATGAACAGAAATTTCTCATCCGCCGTGGCATCGGTTGTGAATTCACCACCGGGGCCGGAAACATTCACTTCCTTGCCCGGGATCATATTGTCATGAAGCCAGTTCGATGCCGGGCCACCCGGCACACGCTTGACCGTGATTTCAAGGCGGTAAGGGCGGGCAGCAGACGCCGAAATTGTATAACAGCGCGTCACCATACCTTCGATCGGAAGTTCAAAGGTCATGAACTGTCCGGGATAATACCGAAAGTCGCGGGGTTCGCGGCCCGAAAAGACAAAGGTCTTTACATCATGGGTTTCCTGACGGACCTGTCGGCACACCAGCACGTCGTCATATTCCGGGTCCCAAAGCGGAACACGTGTTGCTTCGGTCAGCATTTCTTCTTGTGTCGTGACACTGGGGGGCGTCGCGTCAGGGCCGTTTTGCTGTGTCATTCTGCAGCCAATTCAGACGTGTTAGAGGCGAAGTGATCATGTAACCGTTTGATATACCAGTCGCAGAATGCTTCGACATGCGGTTCGGTATATTCGGAATAGGGGCCCGGTTCATAAGCAGGGGTCAGCGTGCCAAGCTGGGCAAGGCGGACCAGGTCGGCGTCCTGCTGATTGGTCATCTTCCAGACCTGAAGCAGGTTATCGAGCGAATAATGTTCTCCTTCATGCGCATCCTTATGCACAAGCCAGGTGGTACGCACCAACGTCTTGTCCGGGCTAAGCGGGATCACCGAAAACGTGACGATATGGTCACTCATGAAATGATGCCAGGAATTCGGGTGCGTCCAGAAACTAAGCCCGCCCAACCGTGCATCGGTGAACTTGCCAAGAAGCTTCTTCGAGGCGACCTTGGTATCAAGCGTATGGGATTCACCTTCGCGCATCAGCGGCAGGCGCATGGTGCGGAAACCGGTGACATTTGCCAGGTGATCAGACTCGGCAGAAGGCAGGCCGCAGGATTCCCAATGCTTGTGGTCGTTTTCAAGCATGCTCAGATAATTCTTGATGTCTTCTGAACGGCGTTCGTCGGTTTCATCAGGGGAGAACCCGAACCCGAATTCGGACAACGGAACGGTCAATTGCGGATGGTTGCCTTCGCAGTGATAACACTCGCGATTGTTTTCCAGCGTAAGCTTCCAGTTGCCGTCTTCGATCAGGTCGGACGTATGGGCGACCTTGCAATTGGCGATGTCATGCGGGGCAATATAGGGTTCCATAACCCGCGCCATCTCTTCGATGTCATCGGGCGCATTTTCCGCCAGACAGATAAAGACCAGACCGGCAATGGACCGCACATGAATGGATTTAAGCCCGTGGCAGCTTTTATCAAACCCGGCACCCATATGGTCGGCAAGGATCAGCTCGCCATCTTCGTTATAGGTCCAGCCATGATAGCGACAGACAATGTTGCCAATCGTTGTTGCGCGTTCATCAATCAGGCGCGCGCCGCGGTGGCGGCAGACATTGTGAAACCCGCGAATTTGCATGTCGTCGCCGCGCAGCAAAAGAAGCGAGGCCTGCCCAACCTCGACCGTGACGCAATCGCCCGGTTCCGGGAGCTCTGGCTCGGTTGCGACGAAAATCCAGTGCTGACCAAAAATCACCTCAATGTCGAGATCAAGGATATCTTGCGCGTTATAAAATGGCGCTTCGAGGCTTTTGCCTTTTTCGCGACGGTGCAGGAGTTGTTTAATGTCAGGCATGGTCAAATACCTCGGCTTCTATGTGGCGCCTGAAAAGGGGCAGTGCAGAGCGCAACTTCCGCAGCAGATCCTTAGCGTCTTATGGAACAAGTATACATTCTTGTCGTTCAACCTTCCTAATTTTTGATCAGAAAGGGTTTGGACGCGTTACAGCCAAGTTGGCCGAGGTATTGGACAGACAGGATACAATGACGTCGACCTGAAAGCAGGTCGTGATTGATCTTTCGCCGCGCGATCATCGATCAGGGGGCGATATGCGTTTCGACAGGATGCAAAACACATATATTCAGTCACGTGCCAAGCACTGTCGGCGTCATGGGCTGTCTCTCTCACCCAAAATCTCCCTAATCGTCGTCGGCAGGTAGCCTGCTCTTTGATCGCCAAACGCGAAGGTTTGACAATCCGAAAATCTATTTCGGAATGATCTTTAGGTGGCAGAAATGTTAAGTCAAATGTGCAGTAGGTTTGCGACGCTGTGCTGTATTGTGCGACCAAAAGGCACAATAGCCATGACTTTGACGTCAGTTCAGAGTGTTGGTTTGGTGCTTAATGTCGGTAGATGACCAGATCGTAAGGTCAGGCGAAAGGCGGCAGAAAGCAATTGGACTCGTAAAGTCTTTGCCTTCTGCCAGGGCCCTGTTGTTACTTGGACCGGGTCAAAAACATCGGCCCGCCTTTATGCCTTGGGAAGCCGTATCCATTGATCATGACAACGTCGATGGCATCGGGACTGTTGGCAATGCCTTCTGCCAATATCTTGTCGCCTTCGTTTCGCATGGCCGACAGGATGGTTTCGATGATTTCGTCATGGGTGAAATTGCGGCGCGTGATGCCTTTTTTTGCGGAATCGGCAATGACCAATGCGTCAACATCTGCGTCTGGTTGGGCCTTGCCGGTTTCGTCATAACGATACCAGCCAAGGCCGTTCTTTTTGCCAAACCGTTCCATTTCGCACAGATAATCGCCAAGAGCGACGTAGCGTTCAGACGGATCACGGAAGGGGGCCAGGCGTTTGCGGGTGGCCCATGAAATTTCAAGGCCGGCCATATCCTGCATGGCAAACAGCCCCATCGGGAAACCAAACGCCACCATCGCATCGTCAATCTGATGGGGAAGGGCGCCATCTTCGAGCATGTATTCACAATGTTTGCGATAGGCCGACATGATCCGGTTGCCGATAAAGCCATCACACACTCCGCACGGCACGGCAATTTTGCCAAGCTTACGGGCAAAGGCAAAGGCGGTCGCAAGGCTTTGGGCATCGGCCTTGTCGGTGCGGACGATTTCAAGAAGTTTCATGATATGGGCGGGCGAGAAGAAATGAAGCCCGATCACCCGCGCAGGGTTAACGCATTTCACCGCAATCTCGTTGATATCAAGATATGAGGTGTTCGATGCCAGAACCGCTGTGGGTTTGCAGTAAAGAGAGAGTTTGCCAAAGACATCATGTTTGACAGACATGTCTTCAAAGACCGCTTCAACCACAAGATCGGCATTGCCCAGATCGGCATAATCCATGCTGGTTGAAAGCGATGCCATCAAGCTATCAAACCGTTCCTGACTGATCAGGCCGCGCTTAAGACTCCCAGTAAGGTGCTTTTCAACAGTTGCGTGTCCAGTTGCGCAGGCATCTTCGTTGCGTTCAATGATCTTGACTTTGAACCCGGCCAAAAGCGAGGCGGTTGCAATGCCAGCCCCCATGATGCCGCCGCCAATGACGCCAATTTCTGAAAGAGTGTTGGGTTTAACCCCATCAAGGTCAGGAAGTTTGCCAACGGATCGTTCGGCAAAGAATATGTGACGCAGGGCTTTGGACTGATCACTGTCGCGAAGCTCAACAAACTTTTCGCGCTCATGCAGAAGGCCAGCCTCTGCTCCCTGTTCGATCCCGGTGCGAATGGCGGTTGCGGCGATCTGTGGGGCAATCTGACCGCGGGCCTTCTTTGTGACGGCGGCAAAAGTTTCTTGCCATTGATCATCGCTAAGGGTGTCAACAGGTGCGCGGTCCACAAGGGGGGTCGGGCAGGGTTGATCGATAATGGTTTTGGCAAAATCCTTGGCCGCATCGATCAATTCGCCATGGGCAATGGCATCAATCAGGCCCATATCATTTGCCGCTGAGGCCGAAACCGGTTTGCCACCTGTGATCAGGGAGATGGCATTTTCGGTCGAGATCAGGCGTGGTAAACGCACTGTGCCGCCCGCGCCGGGGATAAGACCAAGATTGACTTCCGGCAGGCCAAGTTTGGCAGATGTGTCGGCAATCCGGTAATGACAGCCCAAGGCAACTTCAAGCCCGCCGCCCAAAGCATGGCCGTGGATCGCGGCAATAATCGGTTTTGTCGATGCTTCCAGACGTTTGATCACATCGGGTAGGATCGGATTCTTGGGCGGTTGGCCAAATTCGCTCACATCCGCACCGGCGATAAAGGTTTTGCCGTCACATATCAGGATGGCCGCTTTGATCGCTGCATCCTTTTCGATCTTATCAAGGGCATCGACCAACCCGGCCCGGACCGAATGGCTGGTGGCATTGATGGGGGGATTGTTAATCGTGATGACGGCAACATCATCGGCAAGGGTTAGCGTGACGGTCGCCATATCAAATGTCCTCCGGATTGATCGGGGTGAGAAGACAGGCGGTTAAATCAGAGTCCGGATCGGCCAGATCGGCAATGACATCAAAGTGATGTTTATCGGGAGCGTGAACCGCACGGGTGGAGGCACCCAGCCCGGTCCAGATATTGGCAAGAAGATCATTTTGACGCACAAATTCAGGGCGCTCATCCGCACCGACCCAGCAGGTGATCGAACATGGAAGAGTGGGGCGCAGAAGGGCTGCACTTTCAACAACTGCTTCGTCGGCATCAAGCCCCAGAACATCATTCATCGATGTTTGCAAAAGCGGTCGCAGATCATGAAGGCCGCTGATGGAAACTGTGTTTTCCACACGTGCAAGGATTGCCGGCGACAGTGGGGACGTTTCACTGACCATGCGGCTGACAAGATGTCCACCTGCGGAATGGCCGGCCAGATGAACGGGACCTGAAATCCGTTTGGCGGCGTGGGTGATGGCGGTTGCGACCTGACGGGTGATTTGCGACAGACGTGCATCGGGTGCCAGGACATAACTTGGCATGCAAACCGCCCATCCCTTGGCAACCGCACCATGGGCAAGATGTGACCAGTTTGATTTATCAAACGCCTTCCAATAGCCGCCATGGACAAACACAACAAGGCCCTTGGGCGTGCCGTCAGGCAGGAACAGATCATATTTTTTGCGGGGTCCATCGCCATAGGCAATGTCAAGCTCGGCCCGGTTGGCGTTCAAAAGCGTTTCGCGAAACTGACCGGATTGCTTGGCCCACATGCCCGGATATGATCCGGCATCCGCAATGTAATCGCCATTGGCATAAGCATCGTCCCAGTCGGTAATCATATGATGGTCTTCCCTGACGTCGATTTGGTTGTGTGCCCGATGCCGCGTGCGAGCGATGAGCACAGAATGTTTATAAGCCAAATTCTAGGCAAATTCGCAGATATTTCAAACTCAAAATATTTATGCTTGAAATAAAACAATTCGAGGCGTACCGTTTTATCAGTTTCCCGAAACAACCAAACAAATCAGGAAGGGAAAAGCTGGTGAGAGTAGCTTGTCTGGGTGGTGGTCCTGCGGGGCTGTATTTTGCAATATCAATGAAATTGGGTGATCCCGCGAATGACGTCGTGGTGATCGAGCGCAACAAGCCTGACGATACGTTTGGCTGGGGCGTTGTGCTGTCTGACGAGACTCTTACGAACCTTGCTGAAAACGACGCCAAAAGTGCCGAAGCCATTCGGGCGCATTTTTCCTATTGGGATGATGTTGCGGTTGAGTATCGCGGTGAAAAGACCATTTCGACAGGCCATGGTTTTTGTGGCATCGGGCGCAAAAAACTTCTGATTCTTTTACAAGCCCGTGCGCGTGAATTGGGTGTTGAGCTGCGCTTTGAAACCGAAGCACAAAGTGCATCGGTTTATGCCAAGGAATATGACCTTGTCGTTGCTTGTGATGGTCTGAACTCAAAAACCCGCACCGAATTTTCCGAGCAGTTCAAACCCGATATCAATAACCGAAAATGCAAATTTGTCTGGTTGGGAACCCATCAGAAATTTGATGATGCCTTTACCTTTATCTTTGAAGAAACCGACAAAGGCTGGGTTTGGGCGCATGCCTATCAGTTTGATGATGAAACAGCGACCTTCATTGTCGAATGCTCGCAGGAAACGTGGGATGCCTTTGGCTTTGGCGAGATGAGCAAAGAAGACTCCATCGCAACCTGCGAGGAAATCTTCAAAAATCATCTGGGCGGCCATAACCTGATCAGCAACGCGCACCATGTCCGTGGTTCAGCCTGGATCAGCTTCCCGCGTGTGCTGTGTGAAAGCTGGTCGCATGACAATATCGTGCTGATGGGGGATGCTGCGGCGACTGCCCACTTCTCGATCGGGTCGGGCACCAAATTGGCGCTTGAAAGTGCGATTGCGCTGGCAAACTATCTGCATTCCGAACCGGATTTGAAATCTGCCTTTGGCAAATACGAAGACGAACGCCGTCTTGAAGTGCTGCGCCTGCAATCGGCTGCACGCAATTCGATGGAATGGTTCGAAGAAATTGAACGGTATTTTGATTTCGATCCCGTCCAGTTCACCTATTCCCTGCTGACCAGATCCCAACGCATCAGCCACGAAAACCTGCGTGTCCGCGATGCCAAATGGCTTGGGCAAGCAGAAGGCTGGTTCCAGCGTAAGGCAGGTGTTCCTGCAAATGAACCGGTGCGCCATCCGATGTTCGTGCCATTCAAATTGCGCGATATGGATTTGAAGAACCGCATCGTTGTATCGCCAATGGCCCAGTATAAGGCGGTTGATGGTTGCCCGACCGATTGGCATCTGGTGCATTATGCCGAACGGGCCAAAGGTGGTGCCGGGCTGGTTTATACCGAGATGACCTGTGTATCGGCCGATGGTCGCATCACGCCCGGCTGTCCGGGGCTGTATGATGGATCGCACGAACAGGCATGGAAACGCATTGTCGATTTTGTTCACAGCGAAACCGATGCCAAGCTTTGCATGCAGATTGGTCATTCCGGGCGTAAGGGGTCGACCCAGCTTGGTTGGGAAGAAATGGACGCACCGCTTGTTGATGGTAACTGGCCGCTTTTGTCGGCATCTGCCATTGCATGGTCGGATCGGAATGCGACACCAAAGGCAATGACACGCGACGATATGGACATGGTCCGGGATCAGTTTGTGTCTGGTGCTAAGATGGCTGATCGTGCCGGGTTTGACATGATCGAAGTCCATGCCGCCCATGGTTATCTTCTGTCATCCTTCATCAGCCCGGTCAGCAATATCCGCACTGATGAATATGGCGGGTCACTTGAAAACCGCATGCGTTATCCGCTTGAAGTTATCAATGCGGTGCGTGCCGCGTGGCCTGCGCATAAACCGTTATCTGTTCGTATTTCGGCCAATGACTGGGTCGGGGATGCTGGTGTGACACCCGAAGAAGCGGTTGAAATTGCCCGTATTCTTAAGGCCAATGACGTTGACATTTGTGATGTCTCGGCCGGTCAGACGACCAAGGAAGCCCGCCCGGTTTATGGTCGGATGTTCCAAACGCCGTTCTCTGATCGTATTCGCAACGAAGCCAAGATTGCGACCATGGCGGTTGGTAATATTTACGAACCTGATCACGTTAACTCGATCCTGATGGCCGGGCGTGCCGATCTTGTGTGTCTGGCCCGTCCGCATTTGGCCAATCCGTACTGGACGTTGCATCAGGCAGCGACCCTTGGCAGCCAGACACAAAACTGGCCGGCCCCCTATTACCCGGGTCGGGATCAGATGCACCGCCTGGCCGAGCGGGCTGAAACCATGACCGGAAAGGTATAAGCACCCATGGCTGATCTTGCCGTCAAAACAGCATTGATTACCGGGGGTGGTTCCGGGGTGGGGGCCGTCATGGCCCGCATGCTGGCGGATGCCGGGGTAAAGGTTGCTGTTTCTGGTCGTCGTGCAGATGTCTTGGCCGAGGTCGCAAATCATAAAAACATCACAGCGATCTCTGCTGATGTCACGGATGAAACGTCCGTCCGTGACATGTATGCGACCATGATTGGTGTGATTGGCGCACCTGATCTGGTGATTGCCAATGCAGGCATGGCAGAAAGTGCACCGATTGGAAAAACATCGGTTGATCTGTGGAAGCGCACGATTGATGTCAATCTGACCGGAACGTTTCTGACCTTCCGCGAAGGCTTGGCTGTGATGGACAAGACCAAGCCGGGGCGTTTGATTTCAATCGCATCAACCGCCGGGCTTAAGGGGTATGCCTATGTCACGGCCTATTGCGCGGCAAAGCATGGCGTTGTTGGTTTGGTCAAGGGCATGGCAGCAGAACTTGCCAAAACCCCGATCACGGTCAATGCGGTATGTCCGGGCTTTATGGAAACGCCGATGCTTGAAAAATCGGTGGATAACATTGTCGCAAAAACCGGCATGAGTGCCGATGATGCGCGCGCAAGCCTGGCCAAAATCAATCCGCAAAACCGCCTTATCCAACCCAAAGAGGTTGCCGATACCGTGATGTGGCTTTGCAGCCCGAATGCGGCCTCTATGACCGGACAGACGATTTCCGTTTCGGGAGGAGAAATATGAATATGAACAATTCCGAAGGGCTTCCCGGTCACGCGGAGAACGAAACGTCTGACCTGTCCAAGGCTCGTCTGCGCGCATGGCTTCAGATACTGAAAGTCTCGCGGAAGGTCGAAGGCGAGTTGCGCGAAAAAATGCGCCTTGAATTTGGATCAACCTTGCCGCGATTTGATGTTCTGGCCGCCCTTTATCGTGAACGCGACGGCATGCGCATGAGCGAACTTTCCAAATCCCTGATGGTATCGAACGGCAATGTCACAGGCATTGTTGATCGTTTGGTGGCCGAAGGATTGATTGTGCGTGTGCCGGTCGAAAATGACCGCCGCGCATCGATCGTGCGCCTGACCAGTGACGGCGAAAAGGATTTCGCCGAACGGGCATTGGTGCATGAAAGCTGGGTGTCGGATTTGTTTTCCGATCTGTCATCTGGTGATGCCGATGCGTTGATCCGGATTTTGCGTACCATTTCTCATCATAACGAGGCGCCCCATGACTAAAATGGCCAACATCAAACCAACCCATTTCAATTGGCGGATGGAAGGTGACGTTGCGGTCATTACGCTGGATCGCCCGGACCGTAAAAACCCGCTGACCTTTGAAAGCTATGCCGAGCTGCGCGATACATTCCGCGATCTGGTCTATGCCGAGGATGTTAAGGCGGTTGTCTTTGGATCGAATGGTGGCAATTTCTGCTCTGGCGGGGATGTGCATGACATTATCGGTCCCCTGATCGCCAAGGACATGAAAGGTCTTTTGGAATTCACCCGCATGACCGGTGATCTGGTCAAGTCGATCATTGGCTGTGGTAAGCCGGTGATTGCGGCAGTGGATGGCGTTTGTGTGGGTGCGGGGGCAATCATTGCCATGGCATCCGACCTTCGCCTGGCAACGGCTGCGTCGAAAACAGCATTCCTGTTTACCCGTGTTGGTCTTGCCGGATGTGACATGGGGGCATGTGCCATCCTGCCGCGCATCATCGGGCAGGGCCGCGCGGCCGAGCTTCTTTATACCGGGCGGTCGATGTCTGCGGACGAAGGCGAACGCTGGGGATTCTATAACCGTGTGGTCGAAGCGGATGTTCTTGAAGCCGAAGCAATTACATTGGCGACCCGCATTTCCCAAGGTCCGACTTTCGGTCACATGATGACCAAGACCATGCTGGCACAAGAATGGAATATGTCGATCGAACAGGCGATTGAGGCCGAAGCACAGGCACAAGCACTTTGCATGCAGACCGAAGATTTCAATCGCGCTTACAAGGCCTTTGTCGCCAAAGAAAAACCGGTGTTTGAGGGTAACTGATGGCAGATACATCCTACCTTGACTGGCCGTTTTTCGAAGACCGTCACCGTGAGTTGGCGGCAAAGCTTGATGCATGGGCGTCGGCCAATCTTGATGGCATCGATCACAGCGATGTTGATGATGCATGCCGCGATCTCGTTGCCCGGCTGGCGGGTGGTGGATGGCTTTCCCATGCTGCGATTGATCACACCGATGACACTTCAAAACTTGATGTACGCTCCCTTTGTCTGATCCGTGAAACGCTTGCGCGGTATGACGGGTTGGCCGATTTTGCCTTTGCCATGCAGGGGCTGGGCAGTGGCGCGATCTCTTTGTTTGGAACGGAGGCCCTCCGGGGGGAATGGCTTCCAAAAGTACGTTCCGGCAAAGGGATCGCTGCCTTTGCCCTGACCGAACCGCAATCGGGATCAGACGTTGCCAATATCGCCCTTGATGCCAAGCGCGATGGCGATGACTTTGTTCTGAATGGCGAGAAAACCTGGATTTCCAACGGTGGCATTGCCGACTTTTATTGTGTCTTTGCCCGCACTGGTGAAGCACCGGGGGCCAAGGGACTTTCGGCCTTTGTCATTCCGGGCGACACACCGGGTCTTGAAATTGCTGAACGTCTTCACACCATTGCCCCACATCCGCTGGCACGTTTGAAATTCACCGATTGCCGCATTCCGGCAAGTGCCCTGATTGGCAAAGGCGGGGATGGGTTCAAAATCGCGATGTCGGTTCTCGATGTGTTTCGCTCGACCGTGGCGGCAGCCGCGCTTGGCTTTGCCCGCCGTGCGCTGGATGAAACCGTAACCCGCGTTTCCGAACGCCAACTGTTTGGCGCACCGCTTTTTGATCTTCAGATGGTTCAGGGCCATGTTGCTGACATGGCGCTGGATATCGATGCAAGTGCGCTTCTTGTCTATCGCGCAGCGTGGCTCAAAGACAGCGGTGCCGCACGGGTCAGCCGCGAAGCCGCGATGGCAAAACTTTATGCAACCGATCATGCACAAACCGTCATTGATAAGGCGGTGCAAATTCATGGCGGCGATGGTGTGCGCAGTGGCCACATCGTCGAAACGCTTTACCGGGAAATTCGCGCCCTTCGCATTTATGAAGGCGCGTCAGACGTCCAGAAAATAATCATCGCACGGCAAACGCTGGCGCAATAATGGCTGTATCAGGGACTTCAAAATGCTCGGACCAACCGCACATACCGATAGCTTCACACGGGACAATTTACCCCCGGTCGCAGAATGGCCAGAATTCAATCTGGACGGGTTTGACTATCCGGAATATCTGAATGCCGGGGTTGAACTGACCGACAAGATGGTCGAACAGGGTTTTGGCGATAACACGGCTCTGATCGGAAATGGTCGTCAGCGGACCTATAAGGAACTCGCCGACTGGACCAACCGTATCGCCCATACCCTTGTCGAAGATTACGGCGTTAAGCCGGGCAACCGCATTATGATCCGGTCGGCCAATAACCCGGCAATGGTCGCGTGCTGGTTGGCGGCAACCAAGGCAGGTGCGGTTGTGGTCAATACCATGCCGATGCTGCGCGCGGGCGAACTGGGCCAGATCGTTGATAAGGCCGAAATTGAATTTGCCCTGTGCGATACGCGCCTGATGGATGAACTGGTTGCCTGTGCCAAAGAAAGCAAATTCCTTAAAAAGGTTATCGGGTTTGATGGTACGGCTAACCATGATGCGGAACTTGATCGCATTGCCCTGACCAAATCGGTCAAATTCGAAGCGGTCAAAACCGGGCGCGATGATGTCGCCCTTCTTGGATTTACATCCGGCACGACCGGAAGCCCCAAGGCGACCATGCATTTCCACCGTGATCTTTTGATCATTGCTGATGGCTATGCCAAAGAAGTGCTGAACGTCACCCCGGATGACGTGTTTGTCGGATCACCGCCACTTGCCTTTACCTTTGGTCTTGGTGGGCTTGCGATCTTCCCGCTTCGTTTTGGGGCGACGGCAACCTTGCTTGAAAAAGCATCCCCGCCCAACATGATCGAAATCATCGAAACCTATAAGGCAACCGTGTGCTTTACCGCACCAACGGCCTATCGTGTGATGCTGTCGGCAATGGATGAAGGTGCCGATTTGTCATCGCTGCGTGCCGCCGTTTCGGCCGGGGAAACGTTGCCCGCACCCGTTTATGACGCATGGATGGCAAAAACCGGGAAACCGATGCTTGATGGCATTGGTGCGACGGAAATGCTCCATATCTTTATCTCCAACCGTTTTGGCGACAGTCACGCTGCCTGCACCGGACGTCCGGTGGGCGGGTACGAAGCCAAAATTGTTGATCACGACATGAACGAAGTTCCGGTTGGCACCGTTGGCAGACTTGCAGTGCGCGGGCCAACGGGCTGTCGTTATCTGGGGGATGTGCGCCAGTGTGTTTATGTCCGCGATGGCTGGAACCTGACCGGGGATGCGTTCTTTGTTGATGAAGACGGCTATTACCATTTTGCTGCCCGCAATGACGATATGATCGTCTCGTCGGGCTATAACATTGCCGGGCCGGAAGTTGAATCAGCCTTGCTGTCTCATCCTGCTGTCGCGGAATGCGGGGTCATTGGCGCCCCCGATGAAGAACGCGGTACAATTGTTCAGGCCCATATCGTGCTGGCGGATGGTTTCCATCCAACTGCTGAGATGGCCAAACAGCTTCAAGATCATGTAAAAGCGACGATCGCGCCGTTTAAATACCCGCGTTCCATCGTCTTTATCGAGACACTGCCAAAAACCGCGACTGGAAAAATTCAGCGCTTCAGACTGAAACAGGAACCGTCTGCATGATCGACTTTGCCGCCACCAAATCTTTGTTTCATATCCCCAAAGGTGTGATTTACCTTGATGGGAACTCGCTTGGCGTGCTGCCGAAATCGGCGGCAAATCGTGCCAAGTCGATGATTGAAGATGAATGGGGGGAAATGCTTATCCGGGGCTGGAATGATGCCAAATGGATGGAGCAACCCGAACGTGTCGGCAATCTGGTTGCGCGTTTGATTGGGGCGGCACCCGGTACTGTCGTGATGGGCGATACCTTGTCGATCAAGGTTTATCAGGCCTTGGCAAGCGCGCTTGAAATGCGCCCGGATCGCAAGGTCATTGTTTCCGATAACGGGAACTTTCCGACCGACCTTTATATGGCCGACGGCCTGATCAGAAGCCTTGATAAGGGCCATGTTCTTAAAGCACCAAGCCCGGAAGATGTCGAAAGCCTGATCAACGAAGATCTGGCTGTCTTGATGCTGACCCAGATCGATTACCGCACCGGGCGCATGTATGACATGAAACGCATCACCGATCTGGCCCACGCAGCGGGTGCGATTGTGATCTGGGATCTTGCCCATTCGGCGGGTGCCGTGCCGGTTGATCTTGCCGGATGTAATGCCGACTTTGCAGTTGGCTGTAGCTACAAATACCTGAACGGTGGCCCCGGTGCCCCGGCCTTTATCTATGTCCGCCCGGACCATGCCAAAACCATCCGACCTGCTTTGTCGGGCTGGTTGGGCCATGCCGCACCATTTGCCTTTGATCCAGAATATACCCCGGCACCTGATGTCTCGCGCATGCGTGTTGGTACGCCGCCGGTCATTCAAATGACGGTTCTTGAAGAAGCATTGAAGACGTGGGATGGCGTTGATATGGCCGATATCCGCAAACGCAGTATTGAGCTTTGCGAACAATTCATTGCCGGTGTAGAAGCAACCTGCCCAATGCTGGACCTTGTCAGTCCGCGCAATCCGGAACATCGTGGATCGCAAGTATCGTTCAAGTTTGATCAGGGCTATGCCGTGATGCAGGCACTGATCGCACGCGGTGTCATTGGCGATTTCCGTGCGCCCGATGTGATCCGTTTTGGCTTTACCCCGCTTTATATCGATAATGCTGATGTCGATGGTGCGGTCAAGATTTTGGCTGAGATCATGGAAACCAAGGCATGGGACAAACCGGAATTCCATAAACGGAATGCGGTAACATGATTAAAAAAACAGAAACCAAACCCTATGATCCCAGCACCGAAGGTGCGCGAACTGATTTCTCCGACCAGATGTCCTATGGGGATTATCTGTCGCTTGATGCGATCCTGACCGCTCAGCATCCGCAATCAGATGCCCATGATGAATTGCTGTTTATCATTCAGCATCAAACGTCCGAACTTTGGATGAAGCTTGCGATCCGTGAAATCAACGCCGCACGAAGTGCCATTCATCGCGGTGATTTACGTCCGGCATTTAAAATGCTGGCCCGCGTATCGCGGATATTTGAGCAGCTTAATAACGCATGGGACGTTTTGCGGACCATGACGCCAAGCGACTACACGACGTTTCGCGATGCGCTTGGTCCGTCATCGGGGTTCCAGTCCTATCAGTATCGTCAGATCGAATTCATGTTGGGCAACCGCAACCCTGCGATGTTGCGCCCCCATGCGCACCGCGCGGATATTCTGGCGATGCTGGAAAACGAACTTGCAACGCCCAGCCTGTATGACGAAGCACTTCATCTGTTGCCGGGCGAAGGCATTGATGTTCCCGATCATATTTTGAACCGGGATGTGTCACAGCCCTATACGCCAGATGATGCGGTAATTGCCGCCTGGCACAAGGTTTACAGCGACCCTGCCAAACACTGGTCGCTGTATGAACTGGCTGAAAAGCTGGTGGATTTCGAAGATTACTTCCGTCGCTGGCGCTTTAACCATGTCACCACGGTCGAACGCGTGATTGGTTTTAAACGCGGGACCGGTGGTACAGGCGGTGTCAGTTATCTGAAGAAAATGCTGGAAGTAGAACTGTTTCCGGAACTCTGGCGGGTGCGAACCACGCTTTGAGGATGGACGGACATGATGCAAATACTGCAAGATCAGGGGCAGGCATCAAGTTCGTAAAAACCACGACGCGAAAAGACATAAATGTCGTGGGATCAACGTGTTGCTAAATGAATAAAATGTATAAACACGGAGGCTTAAATGAAGGGTATTAAGACAACCATTGCAGCAGTGGCTGCATTGCTTGTTGCCGGGGCGGCTCATGCTGATCCGGTGAAGGTGGGCATGATTACAACGCTTTCGGGCGGTGGTGCCGGTTTGGGAATTGATGCACGTGACGGCTTTATGCTTGCCGTTAAACAGGCAAACAATCCTGACCTTGAAGTCGTGATCGAAGACGATCAGCGCAAACCGGACGTTGCTGTTCAGCTTGCAGACAAAATGATCCAGCAGGAAAAAGTCGATGTTCTGACCGGTATCATCTGGTCGAACTTGGCGATGGCTGTTGTGCCGTCTGCTGTTGCACAGGACAAATTGTATCTTTCGGTCAATGCTGCCCCGTCGCAGCTGGCGGGCAAAGGTTGCAACGCGAACTATTTCTCGGTTTCTTATCAGAACGACAACCTGCATGAAGCAGCTGGTGGTTATGCCTCGACTGAAGGATATAACAAGACCTTCATTCTTGCGCCGAACTATCCAGCAGGCAAAGATTCCCTCGCAGGTTTCAAACGCTTCTTCTTTGGTGATATTGCAGGCGAAGTTTACACCAAGCTTGGCCAGACCGATTATGCAGCCGAAATCGCGGAAATCCGCGCATCGGGTGCAGACAGCGTCTTCTTCTTCCTTCCGGGTGGCATGGGCATTGCGTTCATGAAACAGTATGCTCAGTCGGGTGTTGATCTTCCGTTGATCGGTCCAGCATTCTCGATGGATCAGGGTATCCTTGGTGCCGTTGGTGATGACGCACTTGGTTTCAAAAATACCTCGAACTGGTCGAAAGACATCGACAATGCCACCAACAAGGCATTCGTTGAAACCTTCCAGGCTGAATATGGTCGTCTGCCGTCGCTTTATGCGTCTTACGGCTTTGACACTGCAAACCTGTTGCTTTCGGCAATGGGCAAAGCAAGCGTTTCGGACAAGGAAGCGTTCCGCAATGCATTGCGCGAAGCTGACTTCAATTCGGTCCGTGGCAAGTTTGTCTTTGGTCCGAACCAGCATCCGATTCAGGACATTTATGTCCGTGAAGTCGTGAAAGAAGGCGACGTTCTGACCAACAAAATCGTTGGCGTTGCTCTTAAAGACCACTCTGACGCCTATGCGTCGGAATGCTCGATGTAATCACGAGCGAACAAGACGGTGGGGGCCGGTGCCGATATTAACAATCGGCCCCCGACCACCTTGTGACGGAGTTATTTAATAATGTTCTCTCTTTTCATCGAGCAGCTGTTAAACGGCCTTCAGTCCGGTGTGATGCTTTTTTTGATGGCATCGGGACTGACGCTGGTTTTCGGCGTGATGGGGCTGATTAATCTGGCCCATGGCTCGCTTTATATGGTTGGTGCATTTGCCTGCGCGGCTGTTGCGGCATGGACCGGTTCGTTCTGGCTTGGCCTTGTCGCCAGCTTGATGGCCGCCGCCCTTGCCGGTGCGCTGGTCGAAATACTGATTATTCGCCGCTTGTATAACCGTGACCACCTTGATCAGGTTCTGGCGACTTTTGCGCTTATTTTGATTTTTTCCGAAGGCACGCGCTGGATTTTTGGATCCTTCCCGCTGTTTTTAAGTGTTCCCGATTTTCTGACCGGAACCGTCATCCTGCCGGGCGGATCGCAATACCCGATTTTCCGTCTGGCGATTATTGTTGCCGGGCTTGCCGTTGCCGCCGGCTTGTTCCTTTTGATCGGGAAAACCCGGCTTGGTATCCGTATCCGTGCAGGCGAAGCAGATCGCGGCATGATTGCCGCCCTTGGTGTGAATATTGATCGTCTTTACACGATTGTCTTTGCCCTTGGTGCTGCGCTTGCCGGTCTTGCCGGTGCGTTTGTTGGGACCACCCAGTCGGTTCAGGTCGGGATGGGCGAGCCGGTTCTTATTCTGGCATTCGTTGTGATTGTTATTGGCGGTATCGGATCGATCAAAGGGGCGTTGATCGGATCGCTTCTGGTTGGCTTTACCGACACGATGGGGCGGTTTTTGTTGCCGCACGCCTTCGCAACCTTCCTTGATCCGGCCAGTGCAACCGCGATTGGTTCCGCACTTGCATCCATGTTGATTTATATCGTGATGGCGTTGGTTTTATTCCTGCGTCCAAGCGGTTTGTTCGGGACGGAAGCCTGATATGACCATGAACCGCGAAACACTTATCAATTCCATTCTTGCCATTGCACTGATTGCTGTACCGCTGATCGCGCTTGGCATGGATGAACCGTTCATCATTACATTGGCAACCAAGGTGGCGATTTTTGCCATGGCGGGTGTCGGGCTTAATCTTGTTCTGGGTTATGGCGGGCTTGTGTCCTTTGGCCATGCGGCGTTCTTCGGGATTGGCGGATATGCTGCCGGTATCCTTGCCAGCCATGCGCTGAATTACGAACCGATCCTGTCCTGGCCGTTCGAACTTGAAGGCACCACCCAGATGATCATTATCTGGATTGTGGCACTCATCGCATCGGCCCTGATTGCGCTGGCCATCGGTGCGATTACGCTGCGGACCAGTGGTGTCTATTTCATCATGATCACGTTGGCATTCGCGCAGATGATCTATTATTTCGCGATTTCCTGGCCGGCTTATGGCGGGGAAGATGGATTGTCGATCTATGTGCGCAACGGGTTCCCGGGGCTTAATACCCTTGATCCGATCAGCTTCTTTGCCCTGTGTGTGGTGATGCTTGGCATTGCGATGGCGTTTTCTGCCGTCCTGATCCGGTCGCGCTTTGGTCTGGCATTGCAAGGGGCGCGTCAGAACACGCAGCGTATGACCGCCGTTGGCATTGCGCCCTTCCGCATTCGTCTGGTGGCCTTTGTCATTTCGGCAATGATCACGGCCTTGGCAGGGGCGCTTTATGCCGATCTCAACCGGTTTGTCAGCCCAAGCATGCTGTCTTGGCATATGTCGGGCGAGATCATGGTGTTTGTCATTCTGGGCGGGGTCGGACGTTTGTTCGGACCACTTGCAGGGGCCGGGCTTTACATCATCCTTGAACATCTTCTGGGTGGTGTTTGGGAATTTTGGCAATTGCCGCTTGGTGTGTTGCTGTTGATTGTTGTTCTTTTTGCCCGTGGCGGACTTGTCGGTGTATTGGCGGGGGAACGCAAACATGCCTGATGCCATTCTTTCACTTTCAAACGTCACCAAGCAATTTGGATCGCTTTTGGCCAGTGACGCGGTAACGCTTGATCTGCGTCCCGGCGAAATTCACGCTTTGATCGGTCCGAACGGGGCCGGGAAATCGACCCTGATCAAACAGATCGCGGGCGAAATTAAATCAGACAGTGGCGACATCCATTTCAATGGCCAAAACATCAACGAATTGGATGCGGTGGCGCGGTCGCGCATGGGGCTTGCCCGAACGTTTCAGGTATCATCCTTGATGCCGGAGTTCTCGGTTTTGCAGAACGTGATGCTTGCCCGCCAATCGGTTAGCGGCAAGGTGTTTCGTTTCTTCCGCCCGGTTCTAAGTGATGCATCATTGATCGAACCGGCCATGGCACAGCTTGAACGGGTTGGCCTTGCTGATCGCGCACAGATGCGGGCGGCCGATATTTCGCACGGCGAACGTCGCCAACTTGAAATGGCGGTGGCCTTGGCCCTTGAACCCAAAGCATTTCTTTTGGATGAACCAATGGCGGGCATGGGCCCCGAAGGATCAAAACGCCTGACCGGCTTCCTTGATGGTTTGCGTGGGCAGGCCCCGATCCTTTTGGTCGAACATGATATGGATGCGGTCTTTGCCTTGGCAGACCGGATTTCTGTTCTGGTCTATGGCCGGATCATTGCCACCGGCACGGTTGATGACATTCGTGCGAATGATGATGTGAAACGTGCCTATCTCGGGGAGGATGCCTGATATGACTGCACTTCTCGAACTTAGTGGGGTTACGGCCTTTTACGGTGCCTCTCAGGCTTTGTTTGGCATTGATTTGTCGTTAAATGAAGGCGAGGCCGTCGCCCTTATGGGCCGCAACGGCATGGGAAAAACCACCACGATCAAAACCATCTGTCGCATGATGGAACATCGGGATGGTTCAATCCGCTTTGCCGGACAGGATCTGGCGAAAATGCCATCGCACAAGGCCGCCTGTCTTGGCCTTGGTCTGGTGCCGGAAGGCCGTCGGTGCTTTGCCCGGTTAAGTGTGATGGAAAACCTGATTGCCGCTGCCCGTCCCGGCGAATGGGATTTTGACCGGGTGGCCGGATTGTTCCCGCGCCTTGCCGAACGGCGTGATCAAAAGGCGATGACGCTTTCGGGTGGGGAACAGCAAATGTTGGCGATTGGTCGGGCCTTGATGACCAATCCGCGTTTGCTGATTTTGGATGAAGCGACCGAGGGGTTGGCACCCGTTGTCCGCAAGGAAATCTGGGCTGCGATCAATCAGTTGAAACAGTCGGGTTTGACGATCCTTGTCGTCGACAAGTCGCTTAAGGAACTTTCAGGTGTCGCCGATCGATACGTGGTTGTCGAAAAGGGCGTCACAGCGTGGACCGGTGCGGTAAACGAGCTGACCGACGAACTTGCCGACCGGTATCTGGGGATCTGATATGGCAGTCTTCACCTATCGGCAGAAAGTCCTGTTTCAACATTGCGATCCGGCGGGGATTGTCTTTTACCCCCGCTATTTTGAAATGGTGAATGCCACGGTCGAAGAATGGTTTGATGTTGTGATCGGCTGTGGTTTTCCAACCATGCATGGCCCGATGCAGGTCGCTGTTCCGACAGCGGGCCTGACCATCTCCTTTACCGCGCCAAGCATGTTGGGTGATTTGCTGGAATTTAAACTCGAACCGGTGCGCATCGGACGATCCAGCCTTGATCTGGAAATCGTCGCGCTTGCCGGGGACGAACAACGCCTGAAAACAAGTTTAACATTGGTCTTTACGAAAAAAGGGGCCGGAAAGTCGGTGGCATGGCCGGATGACTTGCGTGCCAAAATCGAAAAAGAAATCAATCAAGTGGTAGAAAAAAATGCATAAAATCGTTCAGCCAGACGGATGGAAAGAGCCCAAGGGATATGCAAACGGCGTGTTGGCAGAAGGTGCGACACTGTATATCGGAGGACAAATTGGCTGGAACGCCGATCAGGTCTTCGTTGCCAAGGATTTTGTCGGTCAGATGGAACAGGCGCTTAAAAACATTGCCGCCGTTCTTGAAGCTGGCGGTGGCAAACCGGAACACCTGACACGCCTGACATGGTATGTGACTGACAAAAAGGAATATCTCGCCAAACAGCGCGAAGTTGGTCAGGCCTACCGCAATGTTCTTGGCAAAAACTTCCCGGCAATGACCATGGTTGTGGTCAATGCATTGGTTGAAGATGAAGCCATGATCGAGATCGAAGCAACGGCGGTTATTCCGCACTAAGGCTGTTATCGATCACATTCCGAGACGCAAAGGGCAGCATCAGAATGCTGTCCTTTGTCCGTTCGGGGTGTCAGGCTTTCCTTACATGCAGTCTATTATAGAACAAAATCGTCGCAATTGACGCTACGGCATGCGCCAATTGCGTGCGATAATAACCGGCCTGCTGCCAACGGTTTTGCTTTTCCGCCTCTGCTGATCTAAGCTTTTTGAAAATAAAAATAAGTTTCAACGGAGGAAGGTTATGAAATCGAACGTCTTGGGTGCGCCCGAAACGGCGACACCCGCCGTTGGCAATGATGAAAATTACAGCGCGCCGGGCCCGGAATTTGGCCCGTGGCTGGAAAAGGCGTCCATTCTGATTGTCGATGACGAACCGGGAATGCGCAATTTTCTGGTCCGTACCCTTGGTCCGCGGGCCAAGCGGGTTGAAGAGGCCGCCGATTGCGAAGCTGCCACCGCCCTTTTGGATCAACACCATTTCGATGTCGTTATTCTTGATAACATCATGCCGGGCAAAAGCGGGGTGGAATGGCTGACCGAACAGCGCGAGATCGGCTTTTTCTCTGACGCGATCCTAATGACGGCCTATGCCGATCTTGATACTGCGATCAAGGCATTGCGGGCCGGGGCGGTGGATTTTGTTTTAAAACCATTTCGCTCCAACCAGATTTTAAACGCGGTTGCCCGCTGTCTTGACCGCATGCGGTTGCGCCGTGAAAACCATGTGTTGCGTCACGAACTGCGCGCGACATCCGATCATGTGTTGTTGCGCGACAAACTGATTGGCTATTCCGCCCAAATTCAGGAAATCCGCGAAACCATCGCCCGTGTTGCGCCCTTGCCAACCTCGATCCTGATTTCGGGGCAAAGCGGGACGGGTAAGGAAGTAACAGCACGTTCTTTGCACGCCTTATCGGACCGTGTGCAAAAGCCGTTTGTGCCGATCAATTGTGCCGCCATCCCGTCTGAAATGATCGAGGCCGAGCTGTTTGGTCATGTCAAAGGCGCCTTTACCGGCGCGCAATCGGCGCGCGATGGATTGTTCATGCATGCACAGGGCGGAACCCTGTTTTTGGATGAAGTCGGCGAGCTGTCGCTTGCTACCCAAAGCAAACTTTTGCGCGCAATTGAAAGCCGCCGTATCCGCCCCGTGGGATCAGAACGCGAAGCCCCGGTGGATTTGCGGTTTATCTTTGCCACCAATGCCGATCTTGAGGCCGAAGTCGAAGCCGGGCGTTTCCGGGCGGATCTGTTTTACCGGATCAATGTCATGCATATTGAAATGCCGCCTTTGTCTGAGCGCGGTGATGATGTGCTGGAACTGGCGGAACTGTTTATGACCAAGCTTTCCAAACAGCTTGGCGTGCGACAGGTGCCGATGGATGGGGCGGTTCGTGCCGGGCTTACGCGTTATGACTGGCCGGGCAATGTGCGTGAATTGCGCAATCTGATTGAACGGACCTTGATCCTTGGCCGCTTCCCTGATGAGTTTCGCGAAGAACGCGCAGATCAGGGATCGGTGGTTGAAGGCGATGAAACACTTGATGAAATGGAACGCCGCCACATTTTGGCGATGCTGTATAAAACCGGCGGAAATCGTAACGAAGCCGCCCGGCGTCTGGGGGTCTCGCGCAAGACGATTGATCGTAAATGCGCAAGCTGGGATCTGTGATGAAACCACTGTCACTGTTTGGTTTGAAGCGCCCCCAACGCACCCGCTCGGTGCGGTTCAAGCTGTTGGCGATTGCACTTTTGCCAACCCTTGTCATCTTGCCCTTATTGCTTGGCGTGATGATGGTGCGGTGGAATTCCAAGTTTGATGCCCTTCTGACTTCAAAGGTCAGCGGCGATCTGACCATTGCCCATCAATATTTCGCCCACATTCTTGAAAATACCGGCGAACAGATCGAATCTTTGGGACAATCGGTGGCCTTTCGCACCGTTCTGACATCCGAAGATTCCGATGCGGTTAATGCCCTGCTGGCCAAACGCCAGCACGACCTGGGGCTTGATTTCCTGTATCTGATCGACCGGGTGGATCAAGGTGGTGCGCCCAATGGCGATGGAGACTGGCCGGTTGTCGCAAGCGCCTTTGCCGGGCAATCATCCACCAGCGTTGATATTTTCAGCAATACTGATCTTGCCGCGATCTCGCCTGATCTGGCGGCGCGTGCGCAGCTTGATTTGGTTGAAACACCTAATGCGGTGCCAACCAGTCGAGATGCCGAAACACGTGGCATGGTCGTGCATTCCGCCAGCCACGTTACCCTGCCATCGGGTGGGGACGGGGCCTTGGTTGGCGGTATTTTGCTTAATCAGAATTTGGGGTTCATCGACACGATCAATGATCTGGTCTATCGACAAAGCAGCCTGCCCGAAGGAAGTCAGGGCACGGCAACGCTGTTTCTTGATGACGTCCGGGTCAGCACCAATGTCCGCCTGTTTGCCGATCGCCGCGCATTGGGCACACGGGTTTCAAGTATTGTGCGCAAGACCGTGCTTGAAGATGGCAAGATTTGGCTGGACCGGGCCTTTGTCGTCAATGACTGGTATATATCGGCCTATGAGCCGATCAAGGACAGCTATGGCAAGCGGGTCGGGATGCTTTATGTCGGCTTTCTCGAAGCCCCCTTTGCCCAGACCAAATATGAAAGCCTGCTGATCCTGATCGGGGCGTTTTTGTTCGTTGCGGCCCTGTCTGTTCCGATATTCCTGCGTTGGGCACGGGGTATATTCAAACCACTTGAACGGATGACCAATACAATTGGCCGGGTCGAAAATGGTGACTTTTCGGCACGGACCAACCTTAATCAGGTCCATGACGAAATTTCGCTTGTCGCAGAACATCTTGATGATCTGCTTGATCAGGTGCAGGAACGCGATAAGCGTCTGCGGGCGTGGAATGATCAACTTAATGCCCGGGTTGATGCCCGGACGCGCGAATTGCGCGAAGCCAATCAGGCACTTGAAACCACCACCAAGCAATTGATCATGTCCGAAAAGCTGGCCGCCATAGGTGAAATCACCGCTGGCGTTGCCCATGAAATCAATAACCCGGTTGCGGTTATTCAGGGCAACCTTGATGTTTTGCGCGAACTTCTGGGCGATCACGTAAGGCTGGCCGATACAGAAATTCGCCTGATTGATGAACAGGTTAATCGCATCAATCTGATCGTGACCAAGCTTCTGCAATTTGCCAAACCCGAAGAATATGCCGGTTTCGTTGAGCGCCATAGTGTTGGGCAGGTGATTGATGATTGCCTGCCGCTGGTCGCCCATTTGCTGGGTCGAGCCGAGATCGAGGTTGTCCGCGAACAAACATCTACCCGACTGGTTTTGATGAACCGAACCGAACTGCAACAGGTCTTGGTTAATCTGATGGTCAATGCCCTGCATGCCATGCCGGACCGCGGCACTTTGACCCTGATCGACGCCGATACGGATCGCGATGGCAAACCGGGCATTCTGATCACGGTGCGCGATACCGGATCGGGCATGGACGCAAAGGTGCTGAACCGTATCTTTGATCCGTTCTACACCACCAAACGCCGTGAAGGGACGGGTCTTGGTCTGTCTATTACCAAGACCCTGATTGATCGGCAAAGTGGTGCGCTTGATGTGCAAAGCAAGCCCGGTCAGGGCACCACCTTTACCATCTGGCTGCCCGAGGTGAATTGACCCTAAAGACCAAAAGTCACATGGCCCTTGTTATCAATAGCCCATGCCGGGTTCCATGCGATTTCCCACGCATGGTTGTCGGGGTCGGAAATGTATCCCCTTAATCCCCCATATGGCGGCGCATCGGCAGGGCGCAGCACCTTGCCGCCATGATCAATCAACCGCGCCATAAGCGGTTCGACATCATTCATTATGGGCACATTATGCGCCAATGAACTGGCCGCAGCAGCAACTGGGGCAGGGCGTTTCATGTCGGTAAGAAGGGCATCTTCAAGCCAAGTGCCCAGCACCAGCCCGTTCATTTGATAGAAAATGATTTCGGCATTCTCAAAGACCGGGACCCAGCCAAACCCGTTTGTATAGAAATTGCGTGAACGGCAAAGGTCTTTGATGCCAAGTGTGATGACGGAAATCTGTTGTTGCATGGCCATTACTTTCTTTTGACGTGCACGGAAGTGCGCACGGTGTGAAAGTCTTGGGCCGTTACAATGCAACGGAAGGACCCGCTTTGCGGGGGCCGGGCTAACCGCACCGAACCTAACCTGTTTCAGACAGGGGAATTTATACCAAAGCAGATCTGCTTTGGCAAAAGCCAAACCAAAATCCAGCGCAGTTTTCACAGCGAAAGCTTGGCGTACTTGCCCGCATTGCATCCTCGTTTTTCCTTGGAAATGCTGCGATTGCGAGTGGACATTTTGTCCAAGCGGTGAATTTTGGCGCGGCAAAGGTTGGACATTTTGTCCATGCGCGTGCGCTGCACTATCAGGGTTTTACATCTTAAAATGACAGAAAATCAGGCAAGTAACTGAATGGCATAGAGATTGCGATGTTGAGAGTTCCGGATTTAACCGCGTTTGCCCTGCACCATCTCCGCATTTGGTGTGGAAGGGGGGCAAGAAAACCATAATACCGGGAGGAAACAACGTCATGTTTGATAAGCTAAAGAAAGAGCACATCGTCGCGGGCGACGATTTCAATCGCTGGAAAGTGCCGCCAGCATCGATTGCCATCCATCTTTGTATCGGTTCTGTCTATGCCTGGAGTATCTTCAACCCGGCCCTGATCAAGGAATTCGGTGTGGTTGCGGCAAGCTCGGGCGACTGGGGACTGCAGTCCGTTGTCTGGATTTTCTCTGTTGCGATCGTAAGTCTTGGTCTTGCAGCGGCCTTTGGCGGCAAGTGGCTTGAAGAAGTCGGCCCGCGCATGGTTGGCGTTGTTGCCGCATTCTGCTGGGGTGGTGGTTTCATCATCGGCGGTCTCGGGATTGCCTCGCATCAATTGTGGCTGGTTTATCTTGGTTATGGTGTGATTGGCGGGGCCGGACTTGGCCTTGGCTACGTCTCGCCGGTTTCAACCTTGATCCGCTGGTTCCCGGATCGGCGCGGCATGGCAACCGGCATGGCCATTATGGGCTTTGGCGGTGGTGCAATGATCGCAACCCCGATCAAGGAAGCCTTGCTTGGGGCGTTCTACAAGGTGCCTGATTATCTGGGCCCGGAAAGTGCTGTTAATCTTGTGACCGAAGGTGGCAAGCGCATGGCAGAAGTCGGCGGCCAGATGGTCGAAGTCGTGATTGCCGGTGCCGCACAAGTCGCAGCCGCCCCGGTTCCGATTGAGGCAGGCGTTTACGTCGCAGGCACGGGCAATACCGGTGCTGCGGGGACCTTCTTTACTCTTGGCGTTGCCTATTTCATCGTCATGATCATTGCGTCATTCTCCTACCGCGTACCGCGCGAAGGCTGGTTGCCAGCAGGCTGGACTCCGCCGACTGCGGATGCCGCATCAAAACGCATGATCACGCAGAAAAACGTTCACATTGATCAGGCGCTTAAAACACCGCAATTCTATCTGATCTGGATTGTGTTGTGCTTTAACGTGACGGCAGGTATCGGGGTGATTGGCGTTGCCAAGACCATGATGTTTGAAATCTTTGGCTCGACCTTGCCATTGATCGTTAACTCCGCCTTTGCGGCGACCTATGTGTTTATGATTTCGGTCTTTAACATGTGTGGGCGGTTCTTCTGGGCATCGATTTCCGATTATATCGGACGCAAGAACACCTATTACTGCTTTGTTATTCTTGGCATCGTGCTGTATCTGTCGATTCCGTATTCTGCCCAACAGGTCAGCATCAACCCGGCTGTCACCTATCTGGTGATGTTCTATGCCGCGACCATGATCATCTTCACGATGTATGGTGGTGGTTTTGCAACGATCCCGGCCTATCTTGCCGATATCTTTGGCACCAAATATGTCGGTGGTATTCATGGGCGTCTTCTCACAGCCTGGAGTACCGCAGGTGTGCTTGGTCCGTTGGCCATTACCCAACTGCGTCAAACCTCGGTCGTGAGTTCGATCAAGGATTTGGCATCCAAGGTCGATCCGGCAGCCTTCCAAGCGAAGTTCGGGGCCGGCGTTGAACAGCTTGACCAACTGGTTGCAGCCAAAACCGTCACCATCGGGCGGTTGATGGAAATTGCACCGGCGGGAACGGTTGATCCGACTTCAAGCCTGTATAACACGACCATGTATGCGATGGCGGCTCTGTTGGCGATTGCTTTGGTCGCGAACAAACTGATCCGTCCAATCGACGAAAAACACTACATGGAAACCAAGGAAAGTGGTGCAACGGCATCCGGACGCGAAGCAACGTCCAAAGCCTGACCTGACTTTGGGCGTCGATCACCGCACCCGTGATCGACGCCCGATTGGCTGACGTAGTCTGTCCGTCAGCCAATCGGGGGCAAGATGGCATAGTCATGTCCCGGGTCCGGGCTTCTTCATCCGGTTTGGACCCACGTTCTGTTGCAGGAATAACCTTTTGGCGTGTAAGGGCAATCGGTTATCCTGCAACTAGAACACCTGCCCCAAAATGGTGTTTGACCGAAAACAAGCGGTCCCGAAACAGACCGCAACCATTGCCAGAGCAAAGCATCTTAAAGCGGATGCCACATACGCCATGCTGGATAGAAAATGATCGATAAGCTTGAAATGTTTATGGTGCTTGCGCGACAGCAGCATTTTGGCCATGCCGCCGAAGAATGCGGCGTGACGCAGCCAACGCTGTCAAGCGCCTTGCGCCAGCTTGAAGACCATCTTGGCGTGGTATTGGTTCGGCGTGGATCACGCTATCAAGGATTAACTCCCGAAGGTGAACGTGTTCTGGAATGGGCGCGTCACATTGTTGGCAGCACCCGGTCCATGCGCGATGAAATGCGCGCCATGCGGTTCGGCCTGACCGGACAAGTCCAGATTGCGGTCATTCCCACGGCCCTTTCAATGGTGCAGGAATTGACGACACCGTTTCGGGAAAAACATCCCGATGTAACCTTTGCAATTTTGTCCCGCACGTCGAGCGAAATTCAGGCGCTGCTGGATGATCTGCAAATTGATGTCGGGATTACCTATCTTGATAACGAACCGCTTGGTCGGGTGACATCGATCCCGCTTTATTACGAACGCTATCATCTGGTGACGTCAAACTTCGCCGACATCGGTGATCGTGAAAGCATCACCTGGCGCGAAGCGGCAGAATTCCCGTTATGCCTGCTAACCCCCGATATGCAAAACCGACGGATCATCAATCAGCACTTGAAAGAAGCCGGGGCACCGATCAGTCCCACACTTGAAAGTGATTCAATGATTGCCCTGTTTACCCATGTTCATACAGGAAACTGGGCCAGCATCATGCCGGTTAAAATGATCAAGGAATTCAGCATGCATGACCGGGTCAAATCCATCCCGATCATTGAACCCGATGCGGCACATCTGGTCGGCATGATTGCGGCCAAACGTGAACCGGCAACACCGGTTGTCTCGGCCTTGCTCAAAGAGGCAAAGCTTTTGTCTGAACTGGAAAAGGCGTGATAGCGGCTTGATAGGTTTACGCTATCGCGTAACGGGACGGCTTTATTGAACAGGCGATCTATATCGCTGACACTGCTTAGAAGAACGTAAGAAGAATAAAAAATTACATAGACTGCTTAGTGAGAGAGGCTGGCATGTCAAATCAGATCGAGGAACACAGCGTCCGGGTTGCGGATATTTGCGACCAGATGTCCGGGCTGGAAGGCCCGTTATTACCAATCTTGCACGAAGTGCAGGAGGAATTTGGCTATATCCCTGATGGCGCAATCCAAACCATTTCAAAGAAGCTGAACCTGAGCCGGGCAGAAGTCCACGGGGTTGCCAGTTTCTATCATGACTTCCGCGAAGAAAAAGCCGGGAAGCATGTGATCAAAATTTGCCGGGCCGAAGCCTGTCAGGCGATGGGGGCCGATCAGCTTGGTGAACAGGTGCGCCGCCATTTGAAAGTGGATTGGTCACAAACCACCAGTGATCGCAAAGTCACCTTGGAACCAGTGTTTTGCCTTGGCCTTTGTGCCTGCGCACCAGCCGCCATGGTTGACGGTAAGGTTGTCGGTCGGGTCAGCCCGGATCGCATGAACCGTATCCTTGAAGAGGTGCGGTCATGAGTATCAAAGTCTATATCCCGCTTGATTCCGGTTCTGTTGCCTTGGGCGCAGATGATGTTGCCGCCGCAATTGCCAAAAAGGCCGAAACGAATGGTGACGATGTCAAAATCGTGCGCAACGGATCGTTTGGCATGTATTGGCTTGAACCGATGGTCGAGGTCGAAACACCTGATGGCCGTCTCGCCTATGGTCCTGTCGCGGTTGAAGATGTCGATGATCTGTTTGCATCGGATTTCCTAAGCGGGGGGGGAACACAAGCTTTCCCTTGGCAAGACACAGAATATTTCCTTCCTTAAAAACCAGTCACGCCTGACCTTCCAGCGGTGCGGCATCATTGATCCGCTGTCGCTTGAAGATTACCGGGCGCATGATGGTCTGGCCGGTCTTGAAAAGGCGCTTAAGATGTCGGATGCCGACATTGTCAAAGCCGTCACCGATAGCGGCCTGCGCGGTCGTGGCGGGGCGGGTTTCCCAACCGGTATTAAGTGGAATACGGTTCGCCAAGCACCGGGTGATCAAAAATACATTGTCTGTAATGCCGATGAAGGCGATAGCGGTACGTTTGCCGATCGCATGGTTATGGAAGGCGACCCGTTCGTTCTGATCGAAGGCATGATCATTGCGGGTCTCGCCACTGGCGCGACCAAGGGATATGTCTATATCCGTTCGGAATATCCGGTTGCCATTGACGTGATGAACGAGGCCATCGAAGTCGCCCGTGCTGCCGGGCTTTTGGGCGATAATGTCCTTGGGTCTGGCAAGGCGTTTGACATGGAAGTCCGCGTGGGTGCGGGGGCCTATGTTTGCGGTGAAGAAACATCGCTTTTAAACAGCATGGAAGGCAAGCGCGGTGTCGTCCGTGCCAAGCCACCATTACCCGCCCTTGAAGGTTTCATGGGGCGCCCGACCGTTGTTAACAATGTTATCTCGCTGTGTTCGGTCCCGGTTATTCTTGAAAAAGGATCGGACTATTACCGCGATTTTGGCATGGGCCGGTCGCGTGGCACCATTCCAATCCAGATTGCCGGCAATGTGAAGCATGGTGGTCTTTACGAGATTGGATTTGGCCTGACATTGGGCGAAATCGTTGAACAGATTGGCGGTGGAACGGCAACCGGGCGCCCGATTAAGGCGGTTCAGGTTGGCGGTCCGTTGGGGGCTTATTTCCCCAAGGAGCTGTTTGATACGCCGTTCGATTACGAAGAGTTCACTAAGCAAAACGGTCTGATCGGTCATGCAGGCGTGGTCGTTTTTGATGACACGGTCGATATGATGAAACAGGCCCGTTTTGCCATGGAATTCTGTGCGATTGAATCCTGTGGCAAATGCACCCCGTGCCGCATCGGATCGATCCGGGGCACCGAAGTTGTCGATAAAATCGAACGCGGTGAAGACCCGGAATTGCAGATCGAATTGCTGCGTGATCTTTGTGAAACCATGAAGTTCGGATCGCTGTGCGCATTGGGGGGCTTTACGCCTTATCCCGTCATGAGCGCGCTTAACCATTTCCCTGATGATTTCAAGCCACGTGCGCTTGATGTAGCTGCGGAGTGAGAACGATGTCCTTGATCAAAGAAGTCGACTACGGAACCCCCGCCGCCCAATCGGATAAAACCGTCACGCTCAAGATTGATGGCAAAGACGTAACCGTACCGGAAGGCACATCGGTGATGCGCGCCTCGATGGAGGCGGGCATCAAGGTGCCAAAACTGTGCGCGACCGATATGGTCGATGCGTTCGGGTCATGCCGCCTGTGTCTGGTAGAGGTCGAAGGCCGTAACGGCACACCGGCATCCTGCACCACGCCCGCTGCTGATGGCATGGTTGTGCATACCCAGACCGATCGTCTGAAGAAAATCCGCAAAGGCGTGATGGAACTTTATATTTCCGACCATCCGCTCGATTGCCTGACCTGTGCGGCCAATGGCGATTGCGAACTGGAAGACATGGCAGGGGCCGTTGGCCTGCGCGATGTGCGCTATGGCTATGACGGCGGCAACCATGTCAAGGTCCGCCAGAACGGCGAAGAAAATCCGCGCTATATGGCAAAGGATGAGACAAACCCGTATTTCACCTATGACCCGTCAAAATGCATTGTCTGTTCGCGCTGTGTGCGGGCCTGCGAAGAAGTGCAGGGCACCTTTGCCCTGACCATCGAAGGCCGTGGTTTTGAAAGCCGCGTATCACCGGGCATGCACGAAGATTTCCTTGATTCCGAATGTGTATCTTGCGGCGCCTGTGTCCAGGCCTGCCCGACGGGCACGCTACAGGAAAAATCCGTGATCGAAATCGGACAGCCGGAACATTCGGTTGTCACCACCTGTGCCTATTGCGGGGTTGGTTGTTCGTTCAAGGCGGAAATGCGCGGCGAAGAACTGGTGCGCATGGTGCCCTATAAGGATGGCAAGGCCAATCGCGGGCATTCCTGTGTCAAAGGGCGCTTTGCCTATGGCTATGCCAGCCACAAAGACCGCATTCTTAATCCCATGATCCGCGAAAGTGTTGATGATCCCTGGCAGGAAGTCAGTTGGGAAGAAGCCCTTCGCTATACCGCTGATAAGTTCAAAGGCATTCAGGCGAAATACGGCAAGGGGGCATTGGGCGGGATCACGTCATCGCGCTGCACGAACGAGGAAACCTTCCTTGTTCAAAAACTGATCCGTGCCGGGTTTGGCAATAACAATGTTGATACCTGTGCGCGTGTTTGCCATTCGCCAACCGGTTACGGCCTTAAAACCACCTTCGGGACATCTGCCGGGACGCAGGATTTTGATTCTGTTGAACATACCGATGTTGTGATCCTGATCGGGGCCAACCCGACCGACGGGCATCCTGTTTTTGCATCGCGTTTGAAAAAACGTCTGCGCGAGGGGGCAAAACTGATCGTGATTGATCCGCGCCGGATTGATCTTGTCCGCTCCCCCCATATCGAAGCCGTGGCACATCTTCCGCTGCGTCCGGGAACCAACGTTGCGGTTCTGACGTCATTGGCCCATGTCATCGTGACCGAAGGCCTGTTTGACGAGGCATTCGTGCGTGAACGCTGTGACTGGGATGAATTCCAGGATTGGGCAACATTCGTTTCCGATCCAAAACACAGCCCCGAAGCGATTGCTCTGATTACGGGTGTTGATCCGGAAATCATGCGTACAGCGGCCCGCGAATTTGCCATGGGTGGCAATGGCGCGATTTATTACGGACTGGGTGTGACCGAACATAGCCAAGGTTCAACCACCGTAATGGCGATTGCCAATCTTGCCATGGCGACCGGTAATATCGGACGTCCGGGTGTGGGTGTTAACCCGCTGCGCGGTCAGAACAATGTGCAGGGGGCCTGTGATATGGGCTCCTTCCCGCATGAATTACCGGGATACCGTCATATTCAAGATACGGCGACCCGCGATATCTTTGAAGATATCTGGGGTGTCAAACTTGATGATGAACCGGGGCTTCGTATTCCCAATATGCTTGATGCAGCTGTCGAAGGCACGTTCAAGGGCATCTATATTCAGGGCGAAGACATTCTTCAATCTGATCCGGATACCAAACATGTCGCTGCCGGTCTTGCCGCGATGGAATGTGTTGTCGTTCACGACCTGTTTTTGAACGAAACGGCGAACTACGCCCATGTGTTCCTGCCCGGATCGACCTTCCTTGAAAAGGACGGGACATTCACCAATGCCGAACGCCGCATTAACCGTGTGCGCAAGGTGATGACACCGCTTAACGGCTTTGCCGATTGGGAAGTCACCCAGAACCTTGCCCGGGCGATGGGACTTGATTGGAATTACACCCATCCGTCGCAGGTGATGGCCGAAATTGCCGCCACCACACCGGGCTTTGCCAATGTTACCTATGATCTGTTGGACCGCGACGGTTCGGTTCAATGGCCATGTAATGACAAGGCACCCAAGGGAACGCCGGTCATGCATATGGATGGCTTTGTTCGCGGTAAGGGCAAGTTTGTTGTCACGGAATATGTCGCAACCGATGAACGTACCGGACCGCGCTTCCCGCTTCTACTGACAACGGGACGTATCCTGAGCCAGTATAACGTTGGTGCACAGACGCGCCGTACCGAAAACACCACATGGCATCAGGAAGACCTTTTGGAAATCCATCCCCATGATGCCGAACAACGTGGTGTTCGCGATGGTGACTGGATCCGTCTGGTATCCCGATCTGGCGAAACATCCCTTCGCGCCACCATTACAGATCGGGTCGCACCGGGGGTCGTTTACACGACCTTCCACCATCCGGGAACACAGGCCAACGTGATCACCACCGACTTCACCGACTGGGCGACCAATTGCCCGGAATATAAGGTGACAGCCGTTCAGGTCTCGTCAAGTAACGGGCCAAGCGACTGGCAGGTGGAATATGATCGTCAGGCCGAACAGTCGCGCCGGATCAAACCGCGTGTGGATGCCGCCGAATAGGATATACTGCCGGGCACTGTGCTATGATCGTTATCGTTCAGCGCCCGGTAATCCTGTCCTGTACAGAAAAGTTTACAGTCAAAGAGTAAAGTTCATGGCACCTGACAAGCTTGTCTATATGGCCAATCAGATCGCGACCTTTTTCAAATCCAAACCCCACGCAGAAGGGGTTGCTGGTGTTGCAGGCCATATCAATGATTTTTGGGAACCCCGCATGCGCAAACAGCTGTTTGGCCTGATCGCCGATCAGTATGACGGGATTGACCCGCTGGTTCTCGAAGCAGCCCCTGCGATCCGCAAGGTCAAAGAAACCGCATGAATTCCAAATCATCAGACAATTATATTGTTGATGGTCGGGACCTTGATCTCGCCCGTGCTGTTGCGCATTCAGACGGCAATGATGATGCGCCAATGGCCTTGCAGGCCGAAGTCCCCGCAGCCCTGACCTTTAACGGGCGATCCCATGCGGTGATGATGGTATCCCCGCATGATCTCGAAGATTTCATGATCGGATTTGCCCTGTCCGAAGGCATTGCCGATGATATATCCCAGATCACATTGCGCGATGTGCGCAAAACCCTTCAGGGCTATGTGGTTGAGGCCGATTTGCATGAAGACGTTTTTGATCGACTGGATGCGCGCCAACGCACGTTAGAAGGTCGATCAGGCTGCGGTCTGTGCGGGGTTCAGTCGCTTGACGCGGTTGCGATGGATAAAATCGGCACGGTCACACCGGGCAATATGCCACAGGATATTGTCCTGCAGGCCATTGATGCTTTACCCGATCATCAAACGCGCAACCGCGAAGGCGGTGGGCTGTTGCATGCCAGTGCGTTTGTCGATGTTAGCGGTAACATCACCCTTACCCGCGAAGATATCGGCCGCCATAATGCCCTTGATAAGGTGCTGGGGGCTGTTGCCCGTCAGGGGATTGACACCGCTGGGGGATTTATCCTGATGACCAGTCGCTGTTCATATGAAATCGTCACCAAAACCGTTCAATGCGGTGTCGGGGGGCTTGTGACCTTGTCCGGGCCAACATTGACGGCTGTGAACCTTGCGCGCCAAGCAGGGCTGACATTGATTTGTCGCGAAAGACGCGGGCTATTTCGCCGCTTTGCGTAACAGTCGACTTTTCGGGACGGTACCCAAAAAAAAACGTCTTAGGTCGAATCCCGCGCAATAATTTCAAATCCAATATCAATTGATTTGGTTGGCAGCGGCTTGTTATCAATCCGGGCCACCAGTGCTTCTGCCGCCTGTTTGCCAAGATAGGGGCGGTTGACTTCAACCGTGCTTAAGGCCGGGAGGGTAAAGGGTGAAAAGTTCTGATTGCCAAAGCCAATCACGGCGATGTCTTGCGGGATACGAAGACCGCGCACCTGTGCTTCGATCAGGACACCATGGGCCAAAAGATCCGAACTGCACATGATGATGCCGTTCTTGAAACCCTTTTCCAATCCGGATGACAGGCCATTACGCCCGCGTTCAATTGTTGCCCCGGCTTCATAAAGAACTTCGATGGGCACATTCCCGGTCAATTGTCCGAACTGGGCGGCAAATGAGTCCTTGCGGCGAAGGGCGCGTTCATCCCCGGCCGATACAATCAACGCCTTGTCATAGCCGCGTTCAACCGCATGGCGGGCCACGGCTTCACCGGCCTTGATATGCGAAAACCCGATACAGACATCAAGCGGACTTTCCGTCAGGTCCCAGACTTCCACCACCGGAATACCCGCACCAAGCAACATGCGTTTACAGCCCGCTGAATGATGGATGCCGGTGAGAAGAACACCATCGGGGCGGCGGCTGAGCATGGTGGCGACAACGGCCTGTTCTTCTTCCTGGGAAAAGCCGGTTTCAGCCATCAGAACGTGATAGCCGGACCCGCGAATAACATCGATAAAGTTTTGCATCAGGTCGCCATAGATCACGTTGGTAATCGATGGCACCAGGGCAGCAATCAGTTTGCTGCGTTTGGAGGCCAAAGCACCGGCCACCATGTTGGGCACATATCCGGTCAGCTCAATCGCATCCTGAATACGTTGCATGGTTTTGGCGGAAACTTTTTTGGGATCACTCAGCGCCCGTGAAACTGTGACTTGCGATACACCTGCAATTCGACCGACTGTCTCCATCGTGACAGTGCCGCCTTTGATCTCGGTTGCAATGATCGGATCACTGTTTTTCGGTGTGGCTGACAAGTGTTTTTGTCTCTTGATCTATTGGCCGTGCACGTTGAAATGCAGGGCGATTGTGAAGTCCATAACCGGCTGAAACAACCTGTTTTGGACATTACATCAGCGATAAAAGGCGGGCAAGAAGCGTGGTCTGGGTGATGACCGTGTTACAGCACAGGGAGGGAACTGTCGCTTCTTGCCCAGGTGTATTTCATTTAGCTGTCTGATCCATTTTCCATGCGGTGTTTCTTACGCGCGACCGAGATCGAAAAGGCAATCGACAGGGCAATCAGGACCCATAGCAATCCGGCGATCCAGCTTTTGGTAAAGAAGATCGAAAGTGTGCCAAATGATTCCAGACTTTTGACGAAATATATTTCGGCCGACGGACCAAGGATAAAGCCGATGATAAAGGGCGCAATTTCAAGCCCGACCTTGTGGGCGAAATAGCCAAACAAGCCAAAGATCAAAAGCGTCCAGACATCAAACATCACGCCGTAATTGATCGTATAGGCACCAACCACGCACATCATCAGGATGATCGGGAACAGGATATTTTTCGGAACCGTGACCACCTTGGCCAGATGACGGATGGCAAAGACCATGACCAGAAACATCACGATATTTGCTACCAGCATGGCAATGATCATGGCATTCCACGTCACCGGATTGTTGCCGATGAAAAGCGGGCCAACCTGAATGCCCTGCAGGGTAAAGGCACCGATCAGAATGGCGGTGGTTGAATCACCGGGAATACCAAGCGACAATAACGGGACCAAGGCACCACCGGTCAGGCCGTTATTGGCACTTTCCGATGCAATCACACCTTCTGGTGCGCCCTTGCCGAATTTCTCCGGGTTCTTGGAAAAGTTCTTTTCCTGACTATAGGCCAGAATGGACGCCGCACTGCCGCCAACGCCGGGAAGAATGCCGACAAAGGTGCCAATGGCCGATGACCGAAACAGATTAACGATCTGACCTTTGAACACTGAAATCTTGAAAGGCTTGCCGCCGATTTTAACACCCGAAAGTCCCTGACCTTCTTTCATGCCCTGTTCGGCTTCAATCAGGATGGTTGCCAACCCAAACAGGCCGATCAGAACCGGCAGCAGGGAAAACCCGCTTTCAAGATAATATTCAAGGAATTCCGGGACGAGGCGCAATTCGCCATTGCCGCCGCGCGATATGTCATAGGCGCCAATCAGACTGATGAAAATGCCCAGAAAACCGCTGAAAATCCCGACCAGAAGGCTGCTTGAAAGGGCGGCCATCACAGTCAGGGCAAAGAAGATGATCAGGAATTTTTCGATATAGGAAAATTTGATCGCAAAATCGGCCAGTGCCGGAGCAAACAGGTAAAGTGCAGCAAGGCTGATCAAACCACCGACAAGCGAGGATGTGATGCCGATTTTAAGCGCACGTTCGCCTTCGCCCTTCTGGGTCATCGGATAGCCATCAAGGGTGGTCGTGATCGAGGATGGCGTGCCCGGAATGTTCAGCAAGATCGCCGGGACCAGACCGCCGGAAATACCCCCGACATATAGGCCAAGCAAAAGGGCCAACCCGTTTTCAAGACCAAGCGAATATGTCAGCGGCAAGCAGACAGCAACGGCCATGGTTGCCGTCATGCCGGGGATGGCCCCGAAAATGATGCCGATCACGGTGCCGACAGCAACCAAGGCGAAGAACAGCGGTGTCAGAATGGATAGGAGTTCCATGATAAATCTCTTGGCTCAATCCGCGCCAGAACGGGGTCTGTATCGGACCCTTAAGGCAGCGAAATATTGAAAAGTTCGGACAGGATGTACCAGACGACACTTGGCGCGATGATCGCGTTTGCGGCTGCGATGGTAAGGGTTCGACGGCTTCGTTCATGTAAGAACAATGTGCTTAGTGCGAACAGATACGGGATCGAGCACAGGTAAAATCCAAGTCCTGTATTGGGGAAAATGTCCCCGACCGAGGGCATGGCCATAAAATAGATCACGGTAAGAACCAGCGTGCCAAAGAAACGCTTATGGTCGATGCCTGCGGGCCACCAAGCGCCATTGGTCACTGTTGCCAGCATGGTGCGGCCACGGGTGATCAGAATGGAAATAAACAAAATCCCCAAAATTACGGCGATAATCGTGGGAAAAATCGTGTGTGACGTGCTGAAATCAATCGTCACATGAAAGGGGGAGTCAAACGACATGGGACGCCTCCGGACTGTGCCTGTTTCCCCCATGGTGCTGATTTCCAGGCAATAGGGAAATCGGGCAGGGGGTGTTTTATGGGATTGGCGGTGGGTTCACATGCGTTCCACCAGATCAGGCAAAAGGGGCCCGGCATAGAAATGCCGGGCCAGCCAGTATTTTAGTTGGTTGCAATCGCGTCGATGACGTGACGGTATTCGTCGCGCTTTGCTTTCAGATACGCCGCTGCTTCAGCCTGTGGCTTGTAGTTCGGGATGAAGAACGAAGCTTTCTGGGTTTTCTGGATTTCACCTGCTTCGTAGATTTCTTTCAATGCGGTATCAATGACCGCAATCTGTTCAGCATCCATGTCTTTGTTGAACAACAAGAAGAATTCTTTGTCGAAGGTGAAGTCTTTGGAACCATCAAGGGTGACGCTGACATTCGGGGTGGTGAAGGCCAGAAGTTCGTCACGGGTGGTGTCGCCCATGCCTTCGGCATTTGCCTGTGCGATGGTTTCTTCACGTGCGGTCAGCCAGATGAAGCGCATTGCTTTCTGATCATCGGCATCAAGCTGGGTGAACTGTTCGTTGGCTTGAACCGAACCGTTGATTACGTCGGCCTGACCATCAAACATCAACTGGTTTTTATCAGCTTGCGATCCGGTATTGACCGGGACGATGTTGCCTTCTGAACCCGGATGCATAACTTTGACAGCGTTTTTAAGTGCCGAGAAACCGATTTCGGAAACACCGCCTGCCTGAATGGCAACACGGACGCGCTGACCGGCAGCGGCTGCTGCGATCACGTCTTCCATGGACTGCATCGGCGAGTTTTTCGGAACAAGGTAAGCATTGCCCGGATTGATCGCGACGGTCGGGCCGACAACATAATTATCAAAGATGTCGTCATAGCCACGAACACCATACAGGTTCCCGAGATAGGACTGATCATGGAAGATCATGATCGTGGTGCCACGCGAATCGCGCTGCAGGGCCTTGAAAGCTTCGCTTGAACCAACCGCATCAACCTTTACATTGATGTCGAGTTTTTTGGCCAGTGCGTCGGCAACGATGGCGCTGTTCTGATAGGTGTCACCACCGGTTGATTTTGAACCGATTACAAGGCGAATGTTGCTGGGCAGATCAGCAGCAGAAGCCAGAATTGGTGATGCAACCATGGCAGCAAAACCGGCTGCTGCGGCGATGGATTTAAAGAGTGTGGTCATAAGATTCCTCCCAAATGACGCTGTCCTGAATATAGGGGTGTCCCCGAATAACCTGATGGTGTGGTTCCCATAAGGCGTTGGCGTTGCTTGTTCTTGTTGTTATTTAACTTGTAAATTTTCAAGCCGCATGTATGCGCATACATAATTTGATACATCTTGTTGCGATCCCTGTCAATCGCTGAATATGTCGATTGTTTAGCGTGAATGTTTCTGCCGTTTTAGCCTGTAAGGATGCTTGACATCTTGTAAGTGTATGCGCATACATAGATCATCAATGAAAAGTACAGGCCAACCCTGATCGCGTATAGAGTGTTATGATCGGCAAAAGCCAAAAGACGGGAGGAACGCCATGTCCGACAAAGTTAAAAAATCCGCAGAAGATCTTAGAAGTGCACGCTGGTTTGCGCCGGACGATCTGCGTTCATTTGGTCATCGATCACGCTTGATGCAGATGGGCCTTGATCCCGAAGATTGGACCGGGCGTCCGGTGATCGGTATCCTGAATACCTGGTCTGAGCTTAACCCATGCCACGCCCATTTCCGCGAACGCGTTGGTGATGTCAAAAAGGGTGTCCATCAATCTGGCGGTTTCCCGGTTGAGCTGCCGACTATTTCCGTTGATGAAAGTTTCACCAAGCCAACGTCGATGTTGTATCGCAACCTGCTTGCGATGGAAGCCGAAGAAATGATCCGCTCGCACCCGCTTGATGGTGTGGTGTTGATGGGTGGGTGCGATAAAACCACGCCGGGTCTGGTGATGGGCGCATTGTCGGCCGGTGTGCCGATGATTTATCTGCCGGCCGGTCCGATGCTGCGCGGAAACTATGCCGGTAAAATTCTGGGATCCGGGTCGGATGCGTGGAAATACTGGGATGAACGCCGTGCTGGTAACATCAGTGACGAAGAATGGGTCGGTGTCGAAGGCGGCATTGCCCGTTCCTACGGTCACTGCATGACCATGGGCACCGCATCAACCATGACCGCGATTGCCGAGGCGATGGGTCTTTGTCTTCCCGGTGCGTCATCTATTCCGGCACCAGATGCTGGTCACATTCGGATGTCGACCCAATGTGGTCGCCGCATTGTCGATATGGTCTGGGAAGATTTGACCCCGGAAAAAATCGTCACCCCGGCATCGATCAAAAATTCCGCGGTTGTTGCCATGGCAACCGGCTGTTCGACCAATGCGGTTGTTCACATGCTGGCCATGGCGCGCCGTGCGTCGATCAAACTGACACTTGATGATCTTGATGCACTTGGTCGGTCAACACCGCTGATCGCCAATATTCGCCCATCGGGCACGGGCGATTATCTGATGGAAGATTTCTATTACGCGGGTGGCTTGCGTGCCCTGATGGCGGAACTTGGCGACAAGCTTGATCGGTCGGTCATCACGGTGACGGGCAAGACGCTGGGCGAGACGCTTGAAGGTGCGACGGTTTATAATAACGATGTCATTCGACCCTTGTCGAACCCGGTCTATCATGAAGGATCGCTTGCGGTTCTGCGCGGGAACTTGTGCCCGGATGGGGCGGTGATCAAACCGGCTGCCTGTGATGAGCGGTTCCGCAATCATCAGGGACCAGCCCTTGTCTTTGACAGCTATCCGGAAATGAAAAAGGCGATCGATGACGAGAACCTTGATGTCTCGCCTGATCATGTTCTGGTACTGCGCAATGCCGGGCCGCTTGGTGGGCCGGGCTTCCCGGAATGGGGTATGTTGCCAATTCCCAAGGCTCTGATCAAACAGGGACACCGAGATATGCTGCGCATTTCAGATGCGCGAATGTCGGGTACGTCCTATGGCGCCTGTGTGCTTCACGTTGCGCCGGAATCTTATATTGGTGGGCCGCTGGCACTGTTGAAAACTGGCGATATCGTCAAGCTTGATCTTGATAATCGTCGTTTGGACATGCTGGTCGAGGAAGATGAAATCGAACGTCGCCGGGCCGCTTGGCAAAAACCGGAGCCACGTTTTCAGCGCGGATATGGTTGGATGTTTGGCAAGCATGTCACACAGGCCAATGAAGGCTGTGACTTTGATTTCCTGTCGCCGGAATTTGGCGAAACGGCGGGCGAGCCGGACATCTATTAAGCAATAGACAGACATAAAAACACGATGCAGGGGTGTGATTGGCACCCTTGCGAACTGCATCATTCAGGGATATCGATCCATGGCACTTTCCAAAGCCGACCTGCGTGGCGTGCTGTCGGGCATTTCCGGCATTCTTGTCACACCTTATGACGATAATGGCGATCTGGCACCCGCCAAGCTAAACCCCATCATTGACCGTGCGCTTGCCGCGGGTGTGCATTTTCCGGTGGTGAATGGCAATACCGGCGAATTTTATGCGCTGACCACCGATGAAGCTATCACCATGGCAAAATCTGTTACCGAGATGCTTGATGGTCGCGCACCGATGTTGGCCGGGATTGGGCGCGGTGTGCGCGATGCCTGCGCATTGGCCAAGGCATCGGCAGAGGCCGGGGCCGAAGCATTGATGATCCATCAGCCGCCAGACCCGTTTGTCGCACCCCGCGGGGTTGTTGATTATATCAAGCGCATTGCAGACGCATCGGGCGGGCTTCCGATGATGCTGTATCTGCGCAACGATACGATTGGCACCAAAGCAATCAGCGATCTGTGCGCGATCGAAGGTGTTGCTGGTGTGAAATGGGCAACGCCAAATGCCATGAAGCTTTCCGAAGCAATTAACGCATGTGACCCTGATATTGTTTGGGTCGGCGGGTTGGCTGAAACCTGGGCGCCGGCATTTTATGCGGTCGGTGCGCGTGGCTTTACATCGGGTTTGATCAATGTCTGGCCGGAACGCTCCATGGCCATTCATGCCGCGCTAGAAGGTGGTGACTATGCCAAGGCCCGTCAGCTTATCCATGACATGGCAGCCTTCGAAGAAGTCCGTGCCGAAGAAATGAACGGCACCAACGTGACCGGTGTGAAGGCGGCTCTTAAATTGCTGGGTGATGATTGTGGTGCAACGCGCCCGCCATCTGCCTGGCCACTGACCGATACGCAGCACGAAAAGCTGGTCGGTTTCATGCGTCAAAATAATCTTGTGAAATAAGCGGCCCCGCCGCACGAAGGAGGCATCTATGACCTATACACTAACCGGCAAACATCTTATCGCAGGCGACTGGGTCGCAGGTGAGACGACGTTTCAGTCCGAACCGGCCCACGGCCCGGCCAATACATTCCCGGTCGGAACCCCGGCCCTTGTTGATCAGGCAGCCAAGGCTGCAGAAGACGCATTCTGGACGTTTGGCTATGCCACCCGTGAAGAACGCGCCAAGCTTCTCAACACCATTGCCGATGAAATCGATGCACGCGGTGATGAAATCACCGAAATCGGCACGCAGGAAACCGGTCTGCCCGCAGCCCGTCTTCAGGGCGAGCGCGGTCGTACCGTTGGCCAGTTGCGCTTGTTCGCAAGTCATATCCTTGATGGGGCCTATCTGGATCGTCGTTATGACGAAGCATTGCCCGATCGTGCGCCATTGCCGCGCCCGGATCTGCGTTTGATGCAGCGTCCGATTGGCCCGATTGCTGTATTCGGTGCTTCGAACTTCCCGCTGGCGTTTTCGGTTGCCGGTGGCGATACAGCACCGGCCCTGGCCGCAGGTTGCCCGGTTGTCGTGAAGGGCCATTCTGCCCATCCGGGAACCGGTGAAATCGTCGCACAGGCAATTGATGTCGCTGTTAAAAAATGCGGTGTTCATCCCGGCGTGTTCAGCCTTATTCAGGGTGGCAAGCGTGATGTCGGCCAAAGTCTTGTGCAGCATCCATTGATCAAGGCGGTTGGCTTTACCGGATCGCTTGGCGGTGGTCGTGCGCTGTTTGATCTGTGTGCGGCACGCCCGGAACCGATCCCGTTCTTTGGCGAACTGGGTTCGGTCAATCCGATGTTTATGATGCCTGCTGCCGTTAAGGCACGCGGTGCTGCGCTTGGTACGGGGTGGGCCGGGTCACTGACCATGGGTGCGGGGCAGTTCTGCACCAATCCGGGGATTGCGGTTGTGATTGACGGGCCGGATGCAGATGCCTTTATCGCATCGGCCAAAGAAGGTTTGTCGGGCGTTGCCGCCCAGACCATGCTGACCGATGGCATGGCAGAAACCTATCGCGCCGGTGCCAAACGGATTGCCGGAACGTCTGGTGTGAAAGACGTTCTGACCACGTCATGTGATCTTCGCAATGCAACGCCTTATCTGTTTGAAACCACCGGTGAGAACTGGCTTTCAAACCATGAACTGGGTGAAGAGGTCTTTGGACCGCTTGGTCTGGTCGTGCGGGTTAAAGATGTCGTGGAAATGCGCACTATTGCCAAATCGCTTGAAGGTCAGTTGACCTGCACGCTGCATCTGGACGCCGATGATGCGGCCGATGCCCGTTCATTGCTTCCGATTTTGGAACGCAAAGCAGGGCGTGTTCTGGCCAACGGTTTCCCGACCGGGGTGGAAGTTTCCGACACCATGGTTCATGGCGGGCCGTATCCGGCATCGACCAACTTTGGCGCAACATCGGTTGGGACGATGTCGATCCGGCGTTTCTTGCGTCCGGTTTGCTATCAGAACATTCCGGCGGATGTCCTGCCGACTGATATTGCCTGATCTCTTTTTCACCATGATATCGCCCGGCTGTGATCAGCCGGGCACTCCCCGGAGTATGAAATATGAGCGATTATGTCCTGAGCGACGCAACTCGCGCCAAGCTTAAACGCGTAAGTACCGCATCGCTTTGCACAGCGCTTTACAAGCGCGGCATTCGTAACCAGTACATCCAGAATGTGCAGCAGGTTGCGCCTAAGGATGAACACATGGTCGGGCAGGCTTATACACTGCGCTACATCCCGGCCCGCGAAGACCGCAACCCGATTGACGTTTTTCGCGATCCCAATCATCCGCAGCGCGTTGCCGTCGAACAATGCCCGGCCGGTCATGTTTTGGTGATGGACAGCCGTAAAGATGCGCGTGCTGCATCGGCGGGTTCGATCCTGATCACCCGTCTGATGAAGCGCGGCGTTGAAGGTGTTGTGACCGATGGTGGTTTTCGCGATGCCGATGGCATTGGCAAGCTTGCCATTCATTCCTATCACTCGCGCCCGTCTGCACCGACCAACCTGACCCTGCATGAAGCCTATGACATAAATGTGCCGATTGGCTGTGGCGATGCGCCTGTCTTCCCCGGCGATGTTTTGGTTGGTGATAAAGACGGCGTTGTGGTTATTCCGGCCCATCTGGCAGATGAACTGGCCGAAGAATGTGCAGGCATGGAAAGCTTTGAAGACTTCGTTCTTGAAGAAGTCATGTCAGGCACATCAATCATTGGTCTGTATCCGCCGACCAAGGATGAAACCAAGGCCAACTTTGAAGCATGGCGCAAGAAAAACGGGCGTTAAGTTCGTTTTGACAGCCAAAACAAAAGCCGCTCCTGAACCGGGGCGGCTTTTTTATGACAACAGTGCAGGATCGTCGTGCTGCGGATCAGACAGCGACGGCTGCCTGAAACATATTTTCGTCGTGGCGCAAAAGGCTTTGCCCAATGGCCCCTTGAAGGGCCAGATCCTTGTCCCATGCCAGATGGACGATTTCCGGTCCTCGGCGCAGCTCGGGCACTTGCGCCAAGCTCAGCCCGCGCATGAGTTCCGGTTCCATCATGTCGTACGCCCGTGCGCCCGATCCGGTGATGAAAATCTGTTTCGGACCTAAAAGCGCGATCAGATTGGCAATGCCGTATCCAAGAACCTTGCCCGCATGGCGGAACAAATCGGCCAGATCTTCGTTACCACCGCGCGCACGGGCGACCAGATCCATCATTTGTTCTTCGCTGGGATGCAGGCTGTTGGCGTCAGGCAGATCAATGATCCCGCGTGCATCGCGCAAAATGGCGTAATCACCGATATAGGCTTCAAGACAGCCACGGCGTCCGCAATTGCATAACGGACCGTCAGGTTGGTATTTCGTATGGCCAAATTCGGCGGCCGTTCCGAAATCACCATTATAAACCGACCCGTTTAAAACCAGTCCCATACCAATGCCATAGCCCAGCATGATCACGGCAAAATCACCGCCGCGATGCAAGTTGGTGTTTTGCGAAATGGCGGTGGCGATGCAGTTGGCATCGTTCGACATTTGCACAATGCCGCCGAACCGTTCGCTCAGTGCCTTGGTTAGGGCGATGTTGCGTTGACGCAAGGCAGGCGACCAGATGATCTCGCCGCTATTACTGTCGCAGACACCTTGGACGGCGATGCTGATCCCGACAGGCGGGCGGGCTGAAAAGTTTTTGTGCTTATCGATAAAGCGATCAATCAGTTTGATCAGGGTCGCGATCAGTTCGGCTTCATCAAGATCGCGGGTATTGATGCTGTGTTCCGAGCTGTGTTCGATCTCGCCCTTGAAATTGCCAAGGGCGATTTCAATCAGATTGATGGTGATTTTAACCCCGATGACACAGGCGGCATTTGGCACCAGATCAAGCAGAACCTTGGGGCGGCCACGTGTGGCGCCGTGATTGCCATTCGCATTTCCGTTGCCGTTGCCATTTCCGGTGCCCGTAGCTTGTGCGTTCGCGCTTTGGCTTTCCTGTACCAACCCTTGGGTCATCAGATCAGCGGTAAGGGACGTTACCGTTGCCGGACTAAGGCCCGTGGCGCTGCCGATATCAATACGTGCAGCCGGGCCGTGAATGCGCAAATAACGCAAGATCGCGATCTGGGATGGTTGGCGTGGGGTGTCGCTGTCCGTGCGGCGGTTCATGGGGCTGGTATGTATCCTGTGAAATGGACAAGGCGGGTTTTGCACCCGCCTTGTAGATATGGGCATTTTTTGTCCCGTTTTGGCAAGGGATTAGGACAGGGAGCGTTTGGGTGCCTAAAGCAACCCGCGCGCCGCAAGGTTGGTCATCAAGGCGGTGATGCCAAACTGCCATGGATTGATGGCATCAGATCGATCCACCTGATTAACCAGTTTGCCAAGGCTTGGCGTGGCGATGGTGACAAGATCGCCCATCTGGTGGGTGAAGCCTTTACCCGCACCGCCGCGATCATCGGTCGGGGCAAACATGGTTCCCAAAAACAGCATGAAGCCATCGGGATATTGGTGATGTTTGCCAATGGCCTGACCGACAAGGCTTTCGGGGGTACGGCTGATCTGGCTCATGGAGCTGACGGCATCAAGGTGATAGCCATCATTCTGTCCATCAACCGCCATGGCGATATCGGCACCCTTGATGGTTTCAAGGGTGAAATGATCATCAAACAGGCGAATGAACGGCCCGATTGCGCAAGAGCCGTTATTGTCTTTGGCCTTGCCCAACAGAAGGGCGGATCGGCCTTCGACATCGCGCAGATTGACGTCATTGCCAAGGCTGGCCCCAACGATTTTCCCGTTCGAGGTTACCGCAAGAACCACTTCAGGTTCCGGGTTGTTCCATGTTGAAATGGGGTGCAGGCCGACATGCGCCCCATGGCCAACGGCGGACATAACCGGCGATTTGGTGAAAATTTCCGCATCCGGGCCAATGCCGACTTCAAGATATTGCGACCATGCGCCTTTCTCAATAAGGATACGCTTGATCTCGGCGGATTTTTCCGACCCCGGTTTAACCTGCGACAGGTCATCACCAATGATGCCGGTGATTTCAGTCCGGATCTGATCGGCCTTGCTGGCATCCCCGCGGGTTTGTTCTTCGATCACGCGTTCCAGCAGGCTGGCGACAAAAGTGACACCGCTTGCCTTGATGGCCTGAAGGTCATTTGGGCTAAGGAAATGTGCGGTTTTCGCATCTGTGCCCGGGCGCGATTGCGCAAGGATATCGCCAAACGATGCAACGGTCGGGAAGCTTGCCGCATTCGACAGCCGCGCCACCAGATCGTCACGTTCAAGAAGCTGGCTTATGGTCGGGGCAAGGCTGCTGATATCGCGCAGATTTTCGCCATCAACCAGAACCGGTGTCGGGCCTGATACGCGTGGGTCCCAGATGCGCCCGACCAGAATGGCGCGGTTGGCATCATCGGGCAGGATATCGGTTTGGGTCACCGGAAAGCCGTCGGTCATAAGGTGGTCTCGCTTGTTTCGCTGTTAATGGCACTTGTCTCGCTAACTGCATCAGATGATGCAGGAATATTGGTCGCACCCGGTCCGGCCAGATGCAAAAGATGTTCGGGCATCTTACCCAGAATGATCATGCCAAGTACATCATCATGGGTGACATCTTCGGTGCGGACACTGCCGACCAGTTTGCCGTTCTTCATGACATGCAGACGATCAGAAAGATCAAACACATCATGAAGATCGTGGCTGATCAACAAAATACCCAACCCGTCGCGTTTAAGCTGATCAATCAGTTCGCCAACCATTTTGGTTTCATGCACGCCCAAGGCGGCACAGGGTTCATCCATGATCAGGACGCGGGCTTCAAACAAAAGCGCGCGCGCAATGGCAACCGATTGGCGTTGACCACCCGACAGGGCGGAAACGGGCGATGTGAACTTCTTGAAATTCGGGTTTAAACGATGAAGAACTTCACGCGCCTTATGTTCCATCTTGGCATCGTCAAGAAAACCAAACTTGTCGACAAATTCGCGTCCCAAAAACAGGTTCTGGGCGGCATCAAGATTATCGGCCAAGGCAAGGTTTTGATAAATCGTCTCGATATTATTGTCGCGCGCATCACGGGCATTCTCGATTTTGGCTTCTTTGCCATCGACAATGATCTGGCCGCTATCGGCTTGATACGCGCCCGACAGGATTTTGATCAAGGTCGATTTGCCCGCACCATTATGGCCAAGCACACCGACCACTTCGCCGGGGTACAGGTCGATGGAAACGCCATCAACCGCCTTGACCCCGCCAAAGCTGATATGGATGTCGCGCATTTCGACCAGCGGATCTTTGTTGATGTTGCTATCTGTCATGTCCGGTCTCCTTACGCGGTCGGGTCGCTGTAACGGCGATGGAAATACTTGTCGCTAAAGACAGCCAGAACAAGGACCAAGCCGATAACGATGCTTTGAAGCGACGTATCAACACCCAAAAGCGCCATGCCACTTTGAAGGCTTTGCATCACAAGGGCGCCAATCAACGCACCGTAAATCGTGCCGACACCACCAGCCAATGATGTGCCGCCAATAACGACTGCTGCAATCACACGCAATTCGTCAAGCGTGCCCAGATCATTGCCAGCCGATTGCAGGCGTGCAGATGAAATTGCGGCACTGATGGCACACAAAACACCCATTAAGGCAAAGACAGCAACAGTCATGCGTTTGACATTGATTCCGGCAAGTTCAGCCGCCTGCGGGTTGCCGCCAATGGCAAAGATATAACGACCAAACCGGGTGCGTTTGACGACAATGGTCAGAACAATCGCAACCAGGGCAACAATCAGAAGCGGGATGGGAATGCCATGTGAAATTTCAATGTTTTCCGGTGTGACCGGGATGCCCTTGTTTTCCAAAAGACGTTCAGCCGCACGGGTTGGCAAATGATAGGCATTCAATGTCGTGATCGCGACCAGAACCAGACCGGCCTTAATCAGGGTGTTGGTATATTCGGCCCAGATCGGTTTCACCGGGAATTCAAAGGACAAGCGACGGCGGCGCTCCATAATCGCGGCATAGATAATGGCCAGAATGGCAATCAGCGCGACGATCCAGCTCCAGGTTGCGCCAATGGTGCCTTCAATGCCACCACCCAGCAAAATGAAATTCTGATCAAGCGGGGCAACGGTACGCCCCTGTGTGACCCACCATGCCGAACCACGCCAGACAAGAAGACCGCCCAGTGTGACGATAAAGGCCGGGACACCAAGATACCCGACTGCCAGACCCTGAATGCCGCCAATCGCAGCACCAAGAACAATGCCGATCAAAAGGGTCAGGATCCAGGTCATCGGATGATTGTAATCAAGGAATTGCGGCAGGAAGTCGGTTTGAACAACCCCCATGACCATGGCAAGAACGCCCAGGATCGCACCCACAGAAAGGTCAATGTGGCGGGTAACAATAATTAAAACCATCCCGCAGGCCATAACGGCAACGGACGCCGTCTGAACCGACAGGTTAAAGATATTTCGTGGCGTAATAAAACGTCCGCCAGAGGCGATATCAAAGCCGACCCAGATGATCAGTAAAACGACGGCAAGGCCAACCAGTCGACGGTCGACTTCCATTTTCGAAAGTAGTCGTGACATGAAAAAGCTCATAAAGCAGCGGGGCCGGCATCCTATGATCTGCGCATAGATACGGCTGTCGGCCCCGGGTTAAGCAAGGTCGGAAGAAGTGCAGTTTGTCTTAATTACAAGCTGCTACCTTGCCGCTCGAAACGCCTTGGCAGACGACGTCTTTGCCAACCCAACCGGCATCAATGACCAGACCAAGTTTGTCCTGGGTGATGGCGACCGGATCAAGGAAGTAAGATTTCATGGTCACACCATTCGGGCTCTGCCAATCTTGGGTGCCTTCAACATCGCCAAGGCTGGTGCCTGCTGCCAGATCAACTGCTATTTCAGCTGCACGCTTGCCCAAAAGGCGCGCGTCTTTCCAGACCGAAACAGTCTGGGTGCCCTGCGCAACACGGTTCAGTGCGGCAAAATCGCCATCCTGACCCGATACAGGGATGCCTTGCATGCCCTGCGCAGAAAGGGCGGCAACCACACCACCGGCTGTACCGTCGTTGGAGGCTACAACGGCATCAACTTTGTTATCTGCTGCGGTCAGGAACTGTTCCATGTTGCGTTGGGCAACAGCTGGCTGCCAGCTATCGGTATAGGCTTCACCAACCACTTTGATGTCGCCAGCGTCAATTGCAGACTGAAGGATTTCAAGCTGTCCTTCGTGCAAAAGATTTGCGTTCGGATCGGTCGGTGCACCTTTGATGAAGACATAATTGCCTTTTGGCTGAGCGGCAAAAACAGCTTCTGCCTGCAGGCGACCAACTTCTTTGTTGTTGAAGGTGATGTAATAGGCGTTCTTGTTTTCGATCAGGCGGTCATAACCAACCACCGGAATGCCTTCGTTAAGGGCCAGCTCAACAGCCGGGCCGATCGAAGACGAGTCTTGAGCCAGAACGATCAGTGCATTTGCACCGCGCGCGATCAGGCTTTCAATATCGGAAAGCTGCTTGGACGGTGAGCTTTGTGCATCGGCACTGATATATTCAGCACCGGCTGCTTCAAGAGCTGCCTTAATGGCGGCTTCGTCTGTTTTCCAGCGTTCTTCCTGGAAGTTCGACCAGCTTACGCCAACGGTGAGATCGGCTGCAAAAGCATTTGCAGACAGCAGAACGGTACCGGCCAACATGGCCGTTGAGAGGAGTTTTTTCATCGGTTTCTTCCCTGAATGAGTGTGTCTTGCGGCGACATTTATTTTTATTGTCGAAAAAATGTTGACGTGAAGAAGCCGTCCTGTCAAATTTTTTTTAGTGAATAAATTAAAAACAGTGCTTTTGACGATCAAATGACCCATATGTCGGCATCTACAGTTGATTTGTGGTGGTTTATCCATGGTGCAGTGCGTCATTTAATTTGGTAGTCTAAAATAAAGCAAAGAAATGGCAGGGAACGTTATGACAGCGAGTTATCACGACATTGACGGGAAATCCGTGCTTGTTACCGGCGGTGCGTCGGGGATCGGTGCATCTATCGTGCGCGCATTCTGTGCGCAGGGTGCCCATGTCGGGTTCTTTGATATTGACGATGACGCGGCGCAATCGCTTATCGATGAAATCCGCGGCGAACACGGTGTTACACCGGTCTATAAATCATTGGATTTGCGCGATCAGGCCGCGATTCCCGGTGCAGTGCGTGAAGTGTCTGCTGCCATCGGGGTGATTGATATTCTGGTCAATAATGCCGCACGCGATGACCGCCACGCACCGGAGGATATCGGGCCTGAGCAATGGCGTGACGGGCTTGATGTGAATTTGAGCCATCATTTCTTTTGCGCCAAGGCGGTTGCGCCGGGCATGAAGGAAAAAGGGGCTGGCAGCATTATTAATTTCAGTTCGGTAAGTTATATGATGGGCTTGCCCGATCTGGTGACCTATGAAACCGCAAAAGCCGGGATCATTGGCCTGACCCGGGCACTTGCCCGCGACTGGAGCCACGATGGCATTCGGGTTAATGCGGTCACACCGGGCTGCATCATGACCCAGCGGCAACTTGATCTCTGGATTACGCCCGAAGATGAAGAACGCATTCAGGAACAGCAATGCGTCAAGCGCCGCCTGGTGGGGGATGATGTTGCACAAATGGTGCTGTTTTTGGCATCTGATGTATCTTCTGCGTGCTCGTCGCAGAACTTCATTGTTGATGGTGGTATTGTCTGACCGGCATCTTCGTGCTTAATCCTGTTCCCGTTGCTGTTACCCGCGCCACTCGCCATGAATTGAGAACATAACGCCATGTCGCCCACCAATTTGCCAGCATCCCCGATCATCATTGATGAGAAGGCCAATCCGTATCGCGATTGTATTCAGGGATTGGCCAATCAGCCGATCACAGTGATCAGACTTTTGCGCGACGCGGTGAATGAAAACCCGGTTCTGGCGCGTGATCTCCATTTTGATGTGCCGGAGATAAAGGATGTGGTCGGGCGTCTGGTTGAAAACCGGCCGCGTGTTGCGATCATTGCCGGTGCGCCAGACCACCCGGCCCATCTTTTGGATCGGCCGCAGGCCTTGATGGCAGCCATCCGTATTTGGGAAATGGGCGGGGTGCCGTTCCTGTTTCATGTGCCGGTCATTTGCGATGGCACGGCACAGAACAATATCGGGCAAAGCTACTCCCTAGCATCGCGCAATCATACGGCAGCCGCAGTTAACATCACCTTTGAAGGGCATAGCTATCACGCCGCCTATGTGATTGCCGGATGCGACAAATCCCCCGCCGCCGTGGTGGCCGGATTGGCATCTGCGGATCATGCGCGGGCTTATCGCGGAGATCAGGCACCTGTTTGGGCGGTGTTTGCGCCATCGCATGTTCTAAAGGGCGGTGAAATTCCTGATGGAACACGCCGTTTACTTGAAAACATCGCCAAGGATGCCGATCAGGCCGGGCATAATGATCTGGGGTCCGATATTCGTGAAAACATGCGCTATATCCTGCAATGCACCTCGGACGAGGCCTTTGCCGGATTGCTGGAACGCGCAAGGTTGCTGGGCTTGATTGATGCCGGGCTGGAACGCCGGGTGCTGGATCAATTGGCGGCGGCAACCTGTGATTCCAAGGGCGGTATTTGTGCCTTTAACGGTACGGGGAATTCATCTCGCACCATGTTGGCGGCTTTTGGCCTGACCCCGCCAGAGTTGGAATTGCTGACCGATGTTCCGCCATATGCCGCCGTGGCGGCGGGCATTGACGCGCTGTTTGGGGTGTTTAACAAACCGGAATATGCGATTGGCAATTTGCTAAAGGCCAATTTTGCCAATTTTGTGCGCATTCATAATGCCACCGGATCAAGCAGCAATATGCTTTTGCACCTGCCTTTCATGATGCGTTATGCCGGGTTTGATGTGTCGATTGATGACTATCAGGATGTCCGCACCAAAACACCGGTGCCAGAAATATTCGCCCATAGCCTGACTGAAAACCGCGATACGTTTGTTCTGGCCCAGCAAATGGCCGAAGGCAAAAATCGGGGTATGGAAAGCATCTATCGCATTCTGTCTGATTTGGGGGTTGCGATGGATCTGGATGCACCAACAATCCTTGGTAAAACGTGGGCGGAGCGGATTGAAACCCTTGAAAACCCGATTGATCTAACGTTGGGGGATGCGTCGGTGATCCGGGCAACCCCAGTGCGAAAGCGTTCTGGGGTGGATGTCATCACCGGCAGTTTCTTTGAAAATTGCGCGGTGAAAACATCGGGCATGAGCGATCATTTGCTATCGCATTTTGACGATCATGTTTTCATCGTGCGCTATTACGAGAACGAACATGTTTGTAATGCCGATTTTGCATCGCCTGATCTGGTCACGCGCCTGATTGAAACGGACGGCGTTGACGAAGACCTGATTGCTGCTGTGGTCCGGCGTAATGGTGGTAACCGGGTTGATATGGATGCGCCAAAGGAGATGTTTGAACAAGGGCATCTTTCTTTTGCCTTTGTCATTGGCGGGCAGGGACCAGAAGCTTATGGCATGCCCGAAATGTTTGCCCCATCACAGAATTTGCGCCATCACCGCATTCTCGAAGCATCATCGATGTTGATCACCGATGGGCGTTATTCCGGTGTGACCAAGGGTGCTTGCATTGGTCACATGGTTCCCGAAGCCTTTGCCGGCGGCGGGATTGGTTATTTGCGCGATGGTGATGTGTTACGGCTTAACTTAACAACGCTGACATTGGATTGGCTGGACCCCGAAGCATTTCATGATGGCAAAGAATTAGCCGCCGATCCAAGGCGGCTCGCGGAACGGGTTGAATTCTTCGAAGGGCGGATGGCGCGGATGGAAGCCCGGCAATGCGATATCGCCGCGAGCAATGTTCTCGATGCGATTGGAAATGCTGCGCGCGGCATCGTCCCAAGGGCAGTTGATCGCCGTGCAATCAAGGCTTGGCGTTAAACCACTTTGCGGGCGTTTCAAAATCACATCGCCCTGTGCCAGAATATTTGATTCCCGCACAGTCAGGATCAGGGCGGCAAAACATAATCCGCCGCCCATCAGCATCAAGATGCGTCCAATCAAAGATGCCTTTTCATGGCGGTAAATACGCATATCTCAGACCTTTATAATTCGGCAAAATTAATCAATACGCCGGCCGATCAGGTCGGTGTGACCTGATCGGCTGTTTGATCCTTAAGCTGGGCGGTATCTTTAACCGCATCGCCACCCAATGCCTGGTACAGCGTGATCAGATTGGTGATACGTTCAAGTTGATTGTCGATAACGGTTTCTTCGGCCGTGCGACGGTCTTCCTGGGAATCCAGCCAGTCTTGCATGGCAACCGCACCAGACCGGAAACGCGCCTCATAGATCCGTTCGGCGTTTGCCGATGCGCGAAGGGCGGCTTCAAGCCGTTCAGCCCGGCGGTCATAATTGGTGCGTGCCGACAGGGCATTTTCCACATCTGCCATGGCCTGATAGGTGGTCTGGCGGAATTCGGTGATGGCCTGTTCATATTCGGCTTCGGATACTTTGATGTTAAGCTGCCCTTCGTTCCAGTTCAGGAATGGCAGCGCCAGACTGGCACCAAGGGCGCCAATCGGGTTGGATAGAAGATTGCGCAATTGATCGCTGCTTGATCCCAATGTGCTGGTCAGGCTGATGGTTGGCAGCAAGCTGGTTTTTACGGAATTAAGTTCTTCGACACTTTCACGTAAACGCAGTTCAGCCGCACGCACATCCGGGCGCCGTTCAAGTAAATCGGCAGGCAAACCTTCGGGGATGGTTGGCAAAAAACCAGAAGGTAAAGCAGTTCGGGTGATCGTGATATCTGATGGCGGCTGATTGAACAGGATCGACAGGGCGTTTTTGGTTTCCGTCAGGCTTTGTTCAATCTGGGTAACGGCCGCGCGTTGACTTTCAAGGTTGCTGCGTGCCTCGTTGACTTCAAGCGAGGAGGTTGAACCAGATGCATATTGCACATCGACCAGATCAAGAGTGAGTTGGGCGTAATCAATGCTGGCCTGTGCAATATCAAGACGCTGCTGATAATAGACTGCCTGCCAATAAAGCGTTGCAGTGGTGCCGATCAATGACAGGGCGGTGCTTTCGCGGTCCTCTAAGGTTGCCAAGGCTTCCCATTTGGCCGCGTCATAGTCGTGACCAAGCTTACCCCACAAATCAAGTTCATAGCTGATCCCTGCTTCAAGACCAAAGCTTCGGTTGATGTCGCCGTTGCTGTTGTTATCTTGGCTGTCAAACTGGCGCGATATGGATGTGTCACTGCCTGCGGATAAATCAGGATACAGCGCATCTTCGGCCAAGCCTGCGGTTAATTGTGCCTGACGGACCTTGATCGTGGCGGCGGCAAGATCGTTGTTGGTTTCAAGTGCCTTGGCGATCAGAAGGTTTAACTGAGGATCGTCAAAGTTCTTCCACCAGCCGGTTTTGGCAAGAATTTCGGCACGGGTTTTATCATCATTCGTTGCAGACAATTGGGTTTGTGAAACCGCACTTGTGGCAACACCCCACTGATTTGGCATCGCCATATCGGGCTGGGTATAGGTGACTTCTGATAAGCTTGAACACCCGGCAAGGATCAGCATCGACAAGATGGTTCCGGTTTTCAGGATTTTTTTCATTTTCATATATCTCTGTTAGTCGCGCGACAGGGCGTCGACCGGGTCAAGCTGTGCGGCATTGCGAGCAGGTAAAAAGCCAAAAGTCATGCCGATCAATGTCGCGCAGGCAAAGGCACCGATGATTGATCCGGCGGAATAAACCATCGAAAAACTGCTGCCGATGACGTCAAACAAAACGCCAATACCAAGTGCGCCAAGTACACCAAGGCCACCGCCAAGGATGCAAACCAGGACCGCCTCGATCAGGAATTGACGCAGAATGTCATTTTGACGCGCACCCACGGCCATGCGGACCCCGATTTCACCGGTACGTTCAGTGACCGATACCAACATGATATTCATCACCCCAATACCCCCAACGATCAGCGAAATAACCGCGATCGAAGAAATCAAAAGCGTCATGGTGCTTGTGGTTTTCTCGACCGTCTGGCGAATGCTGTCGCTGTTGATGGTAAAGAAATCTTTGGTGCCGTGGCGTTGGCTGATGAGTTTCGTGATCTGGGCTTCTGCAACAGCGGGATCGACGCTATCTGCGACACGCACGGTTATGCTGCTGAGGTAGTTTTGCCCCAGAATGCGGGTTAAGGCCGTGCTGTGTGGCACCCAGATGTTCAAACTGTCCTGATTGCCAAATGTGCTGGTTTTTTTTGCCGTCACACCAATGATTTGCACCGGAACCGATCCCAGAAGGATGACTTCGCCAACGGCATTTTCCCCGTTGGGAAACAGTTTTTGGACGGTGTTGTCATCAATGATGGCGACCTGTGCGCGTTTGGTGATGGCCCCTTGATCAAACCAGATGCCGTCGGCCATTTCATAGCCGCGTACGCGATAGTAATCAGTACCAACGCCGGTCACACTGGCATCAACTTCTATGTTGCGATAGCGCAGGGCAACCGTGCTTGAAACACGTGGGGTGACGCTATCGACAAAATATTGGCTTGATAGCACTTCGGCATCGCCCGCGGTCAGGGTTCTGATTTGATCGGCATCACGATCGCCAAAATCCTTGCCGCGGTTGATGTCAATCGTGCTGGTGCCGATTTGGCTGATGTCGGAAAGAATGCGTTCCTGCGATCCTTTGCCAAGGGCAACAACCGATACCACCGATGCAATACCGATAATGATGCCAAGCATGGTCAAAAACGTCCGCAACCGATGGGCATTCATTGCGATCAATGACATTTTGAATGCTTCGCCAAAACGATTGATCTGTGATCGCCATCCTGCATCGGTTGAGCGGGCCGGGTCCATAAGGGACGGTTTTGTCGAATTTGCGGATTTGGCGGCAATCCGTTCATCGCGGATAATTTCGCCATCGCGGATTTCAATAATGCGTTCGGCGTGGGCGGCAACTTCTGGGTCATGGGTGACCAAAATTACGGTATGACCGTCACGGTGCAAATCACGCAACAGATCAAGTGTTTGTGCCCCGCTTTGACTGTCAAGCGCGCCGGTTGGTTCATCGGCCAGAATGACGTCGCCACCATTCATCAAGGCACGGGCAATGCTAACGCGTTGCTGTTGACCTCCGGAAAGCTGACTTGGGCGGTGGTGGATGCGGTCTGCCAACCCGACACGGGTCAGAATATCGGTCGCACGTGATGCGCGTTCATCGGCATCCGCACCGCTATAGATCGCGGGAACCTCGACATTGCCAAGCGCGCTTAGGTCTGACAACAAGTGATAGCGTTGAAAGATAAAGCCGAAATATTCCCGGCGCAGGGCGGCAAGTTCATCGGGTTCAAGGTCACCCGTGATGCGCCCATTAATGCGGTATTCGCCTTCGGTCGGGCGATCAAGACAGCCAAGAATGTTCATCAAGGTTGATTTGCCAGACCCCGAAGCCCCAATGATCGCGACCATTTCACCGCGTTCAATCGTAAGATCAACACCCTTAAGCACGGCGATTTGTTCTTCGCCAGCGGGATAGTGGCGCCATAGATTGCGGATTTCAATCAGCGGTGCGCCCGCAGTTGACCCGGTTTGGGTGGTTGGTGTGGTTTCATCACGCATGATCAAAACATTCCACCCGCAGGACCGCGTCGGGTGCTTGTTGAACTGGCCACATCGCTACTGCTTGCCATGCCGACAATAACTTCGTCAGTCGCATCTAACCCGCTGGTGATTTCCGCATTGATATTGGTGTTCAAGCCGACCGTAACTGTGCGGTGTTCGGGCAGGCCATCTGGGTTGATGACATCAAGAATATAGGTGCCCTCTGGCGTTGGGCCGATAAGGGATGCGGATGGAACGATCAGGGCATTTTCGGATTTGTTTAGGGTAATGGTGACTTCTGCTGTCATCCAAAGGCGCAACAATCGATCAGGGTTTTCAACATCAAACAGGGCGTTGTAATAAACCGCTTCGTCGTCGGTGTTTTCATCAGCATCTTCGATGCCGGTTGGGGCGGGTTCGATGGCGCGAAGGGTGCTTTGATAAACGCTACTGGCATCCCCCAGAACCGCAAACTGAACCGGTAATCCTTCATGGATGCGGATGATGTCGGCCTCGGATACTTCGGCCTTGATCGTAACGGTGCCAAGCTTGGCCAATTTGATGATGGTGGGGGCTTCTTGCGTGGCATTGACGGTCTGGCCTTCCTTGACCGGAAGGGCAACGACCGTGCCATCCATTGGGGCGGTGATTTTGGTATAGCCGAGATCAATACGCGCTGTATCAACCGCAATCTCGGCCTGTGCGATCTGGGCATTTAGCGCATCAATATCAGCGCGCGCAATCGCAAGGGTGGCGACCGCGGCATCAAAATCTTCCTGTGGGGAGGCATCAAGGGCGCGCATTTTCTTTTGCCGCGCGAAATCAAGTTCAGCCTGCGCCAAGGTTGCTTTTTGGGCGGCAAGCTCTGCCTTGATATTGGCAAGTGATGCTTCGGCTTCTTTTAAATCGTTTTCCTGGGTTGATGGATCAATTTCGGCAATCAAATCGCCTTCTTTGATTTGTTCACCCAGGTCCACATGAAGTGCCTTGATCTGCCCGGAAACCTGCGCGCCAACACTGACCAGTTTGGATGCGCTAACGGTGCCGGTTGCAAGGACGGTATCTTCAATCGTGCCAATGCGTGGTTTTGCTGTGACATATGTGGTTTGGGCACTGCTGGGAAACAGATAGGCCTGTAATCCCCACGCCATGCCCGCAACGGTAACGAGGATAATAACAATGTTGCGGATACGTTTAGTGGTTTTGCTCATCGGGCATTCATTCCTGAAGTCAGTCAGTTGCGCGGCATGCGCATTCCTGATGAGACAGAGATAACAAACCAATTATCCATTGAGGGTGAGGGGGGCGAAAATGATGTGTAAGGAATGTGTAAAGATGGCCCAAGGCCTCTTTTAACGCGCAAATTCATCGGTAGAATGGCAACAATAAAAATAACGCCATACGTTAAGGGGCCTGACCCTAGGTTACCCATGAGACTGTTTTGTCGTTTAGGAAAGACCCCGCACAGTGACCCGCATATTGCTTGTTGATGATGACGCCGAACTTGGTGCCATGCTGGCTGAATATCTTGAAGGTGAAGGCTTTGACGTATCCCAAGCTTATACCGGCAAAGAAGGCCTCGCACGCGCCCTTCAAGGGGAATATGCCGCCATCCTGCTTGACATCATGATGCCCGGCATGGGCGGGATTGAGGTCTTGCGGGAATTGCGTGCTAAAAGCCGGGTGCCGGTGATTATGTTAACCGCCAAGGGCGATGATGTGGACCGGGTGGTTGGGCTGGAACTTGGCGCGGATGATTATATTCCCAAACCGTATTACCCGCGTGAATTGGTCGCACGGATACGGGCGGTGTTGCGTCGGGTGGACCCCGTCAGCGAAGAGGCATCGTCAGAAACAACCGACGAGCTGCATTACGGGAATCTGATCCTGAAATCCGCCAGCCGTATGGCGCAATATGACGGTGATCCGCTTGATCTGACTGTATCGGAATTCAATCTGCTTGAAGTCTTGATGCGCGCAGGTGAACGCGCCCTTTCAAAAGATGAATTATCGCGCAAGGTTCTGGGCCGTCCCCGCGAAGTGTATGACCGGTCGATTGATGTTCATATGAGTAACCTACGCCAGAAATTACAAACCGTTAGTGGTGATGCCGGGGTGATCGAAACTGTCCGTGGATTTGGCTATCGTTTAAGGAAAAGCGTATGAAAAGACTGCTTTTCTGGAAAATCCTGATTGGGTTTGTCATCACCTTTATCGGCATTTCGGTTGGGGTGTGGTCGCTGTTGCAATTATATGGTGGTCCGCCTGAACCGTTTCATGTCGGGTATCTTAAGCGTACCGCACCGGGTTATCTCGACACCGCAGCACAGGTGGCCAAGGGCGGTGGTGTTGATGCAGTTAAAACCGCAATTGCATATTGGCCGGCATCTGACCGTGAACGCCTGATCCTTGAAGTTGATGACGGGGCGATTTCTGATGTCCCGAGGCTGGATAATCAGTCTTCTGAATGGCTAGAACAGCTGTTGGAGCATCCAGAACTGATTCAGGAGGTCGTTGGGCCGGAAGGTGAGAATATTCGACTTATCTTTGATGTGAGCGATATCATTGCCGAAATGCCCGAACGATCACGATGGAGAGTCCCCAGCCCGCTGATTTATGTCGGCATGTTTGGCGCCTTTATCTTTAGCGCGGTTCTGGCTTGGTATTTAACGCGACCGATCATCAAATTGCGTGACGGGTTTGAAGAACTTTCAAAGGGCAACCTTGATTATCGTCTGGGGAAAAACATTGGGCGTCGCCGCGATGAAATTGCCGATCTGGCGCGTGATTTTGATGTAATGGCCGAACGCTTACAGCGGTTGGTGGCATCGCGGGATCGATTGTTAAATGACGTTTCGCATGAATTGCGATCCCCGTTGGCACGGATGCAGCTTGCCGTTGGCTTGGCTCGGCAAAAGCCCGACAAAAGTGCGACATCGCTGGACCGCATTGAAAAAGAAGCCGTGCGGCTGGATGAATTGGTTGGCGAACTTTTGACCTTATCGCGGGTCGAGAGTGGTGCTGCCCAGCAGCAAACATGGATCGATATTGACCATTTGCTCGGTCGTGTGGTCGGCGATGCCCGGTTCGAAGCCGAAGCAACCGGCGTGACGGTATCGGCTGATTTTGGTGGCCGGCAAGGCGATCATGGTCAGATGCCTGTTCTGATGGGAAGCCCTGAATTATTACGCCGCGCGTTTGAGAATGTTGTGCGCAATGCTTTGCGCCATTCAACGGAAGGGCAGGTTGTCCAAATCACCGCTGATGATGACCGGGTTGAGGAACAGTTCTGTATCAGCATTTCTGACCAAGGTCCGGGCATTGACGTTGCCAAACTTGAAGACCTGTTTGAACCTTTTGTCCGCGGCGAAGCAAATACATGGGGTGCGGGATTTGGTCTGGGATTGTCGATTGCTCAGCGTGCAATCCGGGCTCATGGCGGCGATATCGAAATCGAAAACCTCGACGAAGGTGGTTTACGTGTTTTGATCTTTTTGCCGTATCAGCTTCGCGATGCTGACATGTGATAATCAAAGAAATCGATGAATAGAAAACGCCCCGAACCAATTATGGTCGGGGCGTTTTCTATCGCTTATGGCGTCGGCGATCAGCCCATGCGTTCGGACGCATAGCTTCCCGGGCTTGGCGGGAAGACAATCGTGCGATTGCCATTGATGAAGGATCGGTGATGAATATGGGCGTGAACCGCACGTGCCAGAACCTGACTTTCAACATCGCGTCCGATGGACACATAGTCGGCTGAATTCTGGCTGTGGGTAACGCGCGCAAGATCCTGTTCAATGATCGGACCTTCATCAAGGTCTGCGGTAACATAGTGCGCGGTTGCACCGATCAGTTTGACCCCACGTTCATATGCCTGACGATAAGGATTGGCACCCTTGAAGCTTGGCAGAAACGAATGGTGGATATTAATGATCTTACCGCTCATTTTCTTGCAAAGACCATCCGAAAGAACCTGCATATAACGGGCAAGAACAATCAGTTCGACATCGCTGTCCGAGACAAGATCAAGAAGCTTTTTCTCAGCTTCTGGCTTGTTGTCCTTGGTCACCGGAATGTGGTGGAACGGGATGTCGTGATTGACCACGACTTTCTGGTAATCGAAATGGTTTGAAACCACACCGACGATATCAATCGGCAAAGCGCCAATTTTCCAGCGATAAAGCAGATCGTTCAGGCAGTGGCCGAACCGCGATACCATCAGAAGAACTTTCATCTTCTGGTCGCTGTCGTGGAACTGATAGGACATGCCAAATTCGGTTGCGCGACCATCAAAGCCACGTGTCAGTGCTTCCTGATCAACACCTTGTTCGCTTACAAAGGCGACTCGGGTAAAGAACAGGCCGGTTTCCATATCGTCAAACTGGGAGCTGTCGGTGATGTTGCAACCCTGTTCGGCCAGGTAGGTGGAAATGGCTGCAACGATCCCGCGCTGAGAGGCGCAGGTGACTGTCAGAACGTAGCTTTTCATCTCTTCCAGCTTTCAAACTAGCAGTTTTTAAAAGTCACCCGGCCCCGTCCATCGGGGAATGTTGCGGGGCCGGGCAAAAACATCAAATATCAAGCGTGTTTTCGCGCTCCCAAGCTGAGAAATGCGAAACATATGAATTCCATTCCTTTTGCTTAAGCTTCAGGAACGCTTTGGAAAATTCCATGCCAAGTTCGGCTTGAAGGGCTGAATTGCGTCCCATTTCCCGTAGCGCATCCAAAAGATTAAGCGGCAGAAGCGGTGCATCTTTTACAAGATGGCCCTCTTCGTACATATCAATGTCATAGTGCGGTCCCGGATCGGCGGCATTCGCCATGCCATCAAGTCCCGCAGCCATAATCACAGCTTGGAGAAGATAAGGGTTAACGGCCCCGTCTGGCAAACGTAATTCGAACCGGCCCGGTCCGGGAACACGAACCATATGGGTTCGGTTATTGCCCGTCCAAGTCACGCTGTTTGGTGCCCAGGTTGCACCCGACATGGTGCGCGGTGCGTTGATACGTTTATAGGAATTCACCGTCGGGTTGGTAATTGCGGCCATGGCGGATGCATGTTTCATGATCCCGCCAAGGAATGTCTTGCCCTGTTCTGACAGTCCAAAGGGCAAATCATCATCGGCGAATGCATTCTTGCCTGCCTCATCCCAGACCGACACATGGCAATGGCACCCATTGCCCGTCAGACCGGCGAACGGCTTAGGCATAAAGGTCGCCCGCAGCCCGTGCTTTTCGGCAATCGATTTGACCATGAACTTAAAGAAGGAATGCTTGTCTGCGGTCTTAAGCGCATCGTCGAATTCCCAGTTCATTTCAAACTGGCCATTGGCGTCTTCGTGATCGTTTTGATAAGCGCCCCAGCCAAGTTCAAGCATGTAATCGCAAATCTCGGCAATCACATCATAGCGGCGCATGACGGCTTGCTGGTCATAGCACGGCTTTTCGGCGGTATCGGCGGGATCGGAAATCTCCGCGCCATCCGGCGTGATCAGAAAGAACTCTGCTTCAACCCCGGTTTTAACATTAAGGCCAAGCTTGCTGGCCTTGGCAATCTGGGCTTTCAGGACATTGCGCGGTGCCTGTTCAACCGGTTTGCCTTCCATCACGCAATCAGCAGCAACCCATGCAACATCGGGTTTCCACGGCAATTGAATGACCGAATCCGGATCAGGAACGGCGAACATGTCCGGGTGGGCCGGGCTCAGGTCAAGCCATGTGGCAAAACCGGCAAAGCCGGCCCCGTCTTCCTGCATGTCAGCGATCGCCTGGGTGGGGACGAGTTTGGCACGCTGTCCACCAAACAGGTCGGTAAAGCTGATCATGAAATACTTTATGCCGCGTTCCCGGGCGAAGGCTGATAGATCCTTGGTCATTGAAGTCCCCTGACGAATTTTATGCAGTGCCAACCGTTATCCCGGCGCGCCAAAAGGCACACCGGGTCCGGTGGTGCGTTAATGTTCTAGAATCCTCCCTGACCGGGAATCCAGCTGGTCCCGGCAAGCGGTACACCGGCCATGGCCGCCGCTTCGATATTCAGTGCACATAGATCCTCAGGTTCGAGGTTGTGCACATGATTTTTGCCGCAGGCGCGCGCAATTGTTTGCGCTTCAAGGGTCATGACCTTCAGATAGTTGGCCAAACGCCGTCCGGCGGCGATCGGGTCAACCCGTTTCATCAGGTCGGCATCCTGGGTCGTGATGCCTGCGGGATCACGACCTTCATGCCAATCGTCATAAGCACCCGCCGTGGTGCCAAGTGCGGCGTAATCTTCTTCCCATTTCGGATCATTGTCGCCAATGGCCACCAATGCCGCCGTTCCGATGGAAACCGCATCCGCACCAAGTGCCAATGCCTTTGCCACGTCGGCACCGTTACGAATGCCACCAGACACGATCAACTGTACTTTGCGATGCATGCCCATATCTTGCAATGCTTTTACCGCCGGGCGGATGCACGCAAGGGTTGGCTGACCAACATGTTCGATAAACACTTCCTGTGTCGCGGCCGTGCCACCCTGCATACCATCAAGAACAATGACATCCGCACCGGCCTTGACCGCAAGCGCAACGTCATAGTATGGGCGCGCACCACCGACCTTGATAAAGATCGGTTTTTCCCAATCGGTGATTTCGCGCAATTCCTGAATCTTGATTTCCAGATCATCCGGGCCGGTCCAGTCCGGGTGACGACAGGCAGACCGCTGATCAATGCCTTTTGGCAGATTGCGCATATGGGCAACCCGATCGGAAATTTTCTGACCCAGCAGCATCCCGCCACCGCCCGGCTTTGCCCCCTGACCAATGACGATTTCAATCGCATCCGCACGTTTAAGGTCGCGCGGATTCATGCCGTAACGTGAAGGAAGGTATTGATAGACAAGGGTTTGGGAATGTCCGCGTTCTTCTTCGGTCATGCCGCCATCGCCCGTGGTTGTCGATGTACCGGCAATGGTCGCACCACGGCCAAGGGCTTCTTTGGCAGGACCGGATAGGGAGCCGAAACTCATCCCGGCAATGGTAATCGGGATTTTAAGTTCAATCGGTTTTTTGGCAAAGCGCGTGCCCAGCGTGACCGAGGTTTCGCATTTCTCGCGGTATCCTTCGAGTGGGTAACGCGACATCGATGCGCCAAGGAACAACAGATCATCAAAATGCGGGAGCTTGCGTTTCGCACCACTGCCGCGAATGTCATAGATGCCGGTCGCGGCGGCACGACGGATTTCTGACAAGGTATAATCATCAAACGTTGCCGATTTGCGCGGCGTGGTAACGGGATTTTTGTGGCTCATGGTCTGATCCTGTTTCTGGGCTGAAAACGCTGTTTCAGCTCTGCGCGTCAATAAGCGTCGGCATTGTCGATGTTGAAATTATAAAGCGTCCTGGCCGAGCCATATCGTGTGAACTCTTCAGGCTTCACATCCGTGATCCCGGCGTCCTCAAGAAGCTTGCTCAGAATTTCGATATGTTCGGGACGCATGTCCTTTTTGATGCAATCCGCACCAAGGCTTTTGACGGTGCCACGGACAAACAGGCGGGCTTCATAAAGTGAATCGCCCAGCGCATCACCGGCATCGCCCAAAACAACCAGATTGCCCGATTGCGCCATGAAGGCCGACATGTGGCCGATATTGCCTTTGACCACGATGTCGATACCCTTCATCGAAATGCCGCACCGTGATGATGCATTTCCTTCAATCACCAGCAATCCGCCATGGGCGGTGGCACCGGCATATTGGCTGGCATCGCCTTTGATGACGACTTTGCCCGACATCATGTTTTCAGCCACCCCCGGCCCGGCATTGCCGTGCACCGTGATGGTTGCTGTTTCGTTCATACCGGCACAGTAATAGCCAACACTGCCCTTGATATGGACATCAACCGCGGAGTCAATCCCGACAGCAACGGCGTGGCTGCCGCGCGGATTGGTGACTTCGAATTGCTCGTTTGCACCACTTTTATCAAGCGCATGCAGCGACTGGTTCAAATCGCGCAAGGTCGTGGTTGCAAGATCAAACACTGGCATGTGTGTTCCTTCCTCATATGACCGCATGTGAAATTCTGCGATCAGTCGGCTGCGCGTCATCGCTGCATCCGACGGGGTTCTTAATCAATGTTCCCAGAAATAAACCGTGGCGGGTTCCGGTTCCCAAACACGGGCGTCTTCGATGCCCGGCAGGTTGACCAAGGCCCGGTATTCCGACCCGAACGCGACATAGGCATCGGTTTCGGCCATGACAGCGGGTTTGCAGGCAATCGGATCACGGACAACGCCAAAACCCGACTTGGTTCCAACGACAAAGGTAAAGAACCCGTCGAGATCATCGAGCGCGCTGGTCAATGCCTGCCCAAGGTTTTTGCCATTGGCCAGTTCGCCGGTCAGATAGGCCGCGGCAACTTCGGAATCATTTTCCGTTTCAAGGTGAATGCCTTGATGGGAAAGTTCGCGACGCAGATTGTTGTGATTGGAAAGCGATCCGTTATGCACAAGACACTGATCCGATCCGGTTGAAAACGGGTGCGCGCCAAGGGTGGTCACGGCACTTTCGGTTGCCATGCGGGTATGGCCGATCCCGTGTGTGCCCGACATATCGGAAATCTTGAAGCGTTCCAGCACATCTTTCGGCAGGCCGACTTCCTTATAGATTTCCATGACACTGCCCGTGCCCATAACACGCACGTTCGGGCGAAGTTCGCCAAGGGCGGCCCGGGTGGCGTCCATTTGATCCGCGGGAATTGTGATCACCGCATGGGTGCTTTTGGGAAGGATGGATACGTTCGCAATGCCGCTGTTGCGCAATTCTTCGGTCAATCCGGCGAAATCGGTTTCCGGATCCGGGGACTGAATTGTGAGTTTGGCCAGATTGTTCTGATCTGCACCATAAATGGCGATGCCCGCGCTATCGGGGCCGCGATCGGTCATGGTCACCAGCATTTCGGACAGCAAGGTGCCGAGCTGCGGTTCCAGACTTTTGTCTTTTAAGAATAAACCAACAATGCCGCACATGGCAGGACAGTCTCCATTCTGTTTGTCGAATGGAGACTAGCTGCTCAAATTTACGGAATCAACTGTTAAGAATAAAAATTTCATGAGGGTGAATTATAATTTTCACCATCAGGAAAGTTTACCCCCGCGCCGGGTAACAGATGATCGACAGGTAACGTATTGGGAATGAAAGAAGTTCTTCGGGTCCGTGACGCGCATCAGCATCAAAAAACAGGCTGTCACCCGCTTGCATGTAAAAAAGCTGATCGCCGTGGCGATAGCGCACTTCACCCTCAAGCATATAGATGAGTTCCATGCCTTCATGCTGGAAGGCGGGGAAGCTGCTCGACTCCTCGGTCAGGGTCAGTAAGTACGGCTCGACCACAACACCGCTTGTGTTGTTATCGATATGGCCCAGCAGGTTATATTCATGACCCGCGCGGGTTCCGCGTCGTTCAATCGCAATGCCTTCGCCCGATTTCACAAACACCGCATTGCGCGGTTCTTCATAACGTCGGAAGAAATCGGTCAGGGGCACGCCAAGTGCACTTGCCAGGGCCTGAAGCGATGTCAGGGATGGTGAAGTCACGCCATTTTCAATTTTCGACAGCATCCCCATCGAGATGCCGGTGGCAGATGCAAGGTCGGCAATCGTGATGCCAAGTTTCTTACGCAGGGCACGGACTTCATGTCCGATCGCGATTTCCAGATTGTTTTCCTTCGGTTCACGAAGGGCATGCGGGTCCTGGGTGAGGGCAACCGGTTTATTCATGGGATCCATGTGTACTCCTTGCGCGCGTGTCATGTCGGTCGGGTGCGGTTTCTTGGTCTTTTCGCTTGCCATATCGGCGGCTTCCTTCGTCACCGGGGCATTGCCCGGTGCGTTTGCTGTTCGTTTCCTGGGTTTCCATTTGGACCGTTTTTTACGGCCCGTTTTTTTGTGTCGGGCGCTGGTTCATGCGCCGCCCTTCCTGTCACATCTAAACTGTCAGGAAAGGTTTATCAACTGATGGGAAAATAATTGTCGGCCTGATCTGGATATGAGGACGCAATTTGAATGTTGCAATGCCGTGCTAAAATAGCCCATGAGGAATAAATATTGAACTAAATGAAAATAATTGTTGCGTTAGCGAATGAGATACGGCCAGAATACGCACCATAAAAAGCCAGTGTTTGCGTGCTGATTGTGCGCCGCGGCGACTATAATCAGGAGGCCATAACAATGACTGCAAGCTGGAGATTTTCCGCCCTTGCCGACCGACACCGCGCCCTTGGCTCCAATCTTGAAGATTGGAGCGGAATGGGCACGGCCTGGACGTATGATAAGGACTGGGACGAAGAATATATCGCGATCCGGACCAAGGCCGGGATCATGGATGTATCGGGCCTGAAAAAGGTCCACATCACAGGTCCACACGCATCCCATGTCATTGATTATGCCACGACCCGTAATGTCGAAAAAATCTATCCGGGCAAGTCTGTTTATGCCTGCATGCTCAATGATCAGGGCAAGTTCACCGATGATTGCGTCATCTATCGCATGGGGCCGAATTCATGGATGGTTGTCCATGGATCGGGCACAGGCCATGAAGAACTGACCAAGGCCGCCGTTGGCCGCGATGTATCGATCCGCTTTGATGATGATCTGCATGATCTTTCCCTGCAGGGGCCGATTGCGGTGGATTATCTCGCCGAATATGTGCCGGGCATTCGCGACTTGCCGTATTTCCATCATATGCAGACACGTCTGTTTGACGCACCGGTGATGATTTCACGGACCGGCTATACCGGCGAACGGGGGTATGAGATTTTCTGTCGTGCGCAGGATGCCGGCATGATCTGGGATCGGATCGTTGCCGAAGGTGCCGATATGGGCATCATCCCGTCGCGCTTTACCACCCTTGATATGCTGCGTGTCGAAAGTTACCTGCTGTTTTATCCGTATGATAACTCGCAGATGTATCCGTTCGAAAATGAAGGTCCGGGCGATACGCTTTGGGAACTTGGCCTTGATTTCACGGTCAGCCCCGGCAAAACCGGTTTCCGCGGGGCCGAAGAACATTACCGTCTTAAGGGCAAGGAACGCTTTAAAATCTTTGGCCTTTTGTTTGACGGCAAAGAAGTTCCGGCCGAAGGCGCGGAAATATCGAAGGACGGCACCAAGGTTGGTGTTGTGACCTGTGCGATGTATTCCCCGCTCAAAGATCAAACCATGGCGATTGGCCGGATGGCGGTCGAATGCGCGGAGCAAGGCGTGCGGCTTGAAGTCGTCGGCGAAAGTGGCCCGCTAGGCGCAATTGCCCACACGATGCCGTTCGATGATCCAAGCAAATCAAAAAGAACAGCCAAAGGATAACAGGCCACACCGGGGGCTGTTAGACGCCCCCGGATCGCCTGCCTGATCCATGTGGTTTCTAACAGAATGGGACCCCGCTACCATGTCTGAGAGTCTTATCGAAGAAAGTATTCTATCCCGGCCGACCTATGGCACCTTGGCGATTGCGCCGGGGCTGGCGCATTATTTTGTTGCTGATGCATCCGGTGCCGAATGTGTCATTCGGGTTGCCGAGGCAGCACCCAAGGGATTTATGGAAAAGGTCCATATCCTTTACGTGCCGACACCGGGCGAAAATGGCCTGATCACGGCCCTTTATGCCCTTGGTGCCAAGCAGTTCGAACATTTCCCGACCATAGATGAAGCCGTCACCAAACTGGGTGAATGGCTGCTAGATGCCAAGATGGGCAGCCAGCTTTACCTTGCCGGGACCGAAGGCCTGATTGGCAAGGCGGTTGCCAAGGGCGAAGAATGCGGTTTGGACCATAGTGCTGTTCACTGTGAACATCGCGGCAGTCTTGCCCGGCGCGTTCAGTGCGTTCATTGCAAAACCATGATCGAAAACGTCACCACCCAGCCGGCCAAATGTCCGTCTTGTGATTTGCTATTGTTGGTGCGCGATCACTATTCCCGCCGACTGGCCGCCTTTCAGGGGGTGTGCATCAATGCCGAAGACCGCTCGGAAACGGTCGAGATCAGGGAGGTGTTCAAATGAGTGCGTCCGATCATTTGATCCCGGTGGTTGTCAGCAAGGTTGTTGACGTTAATTCAATCATCAAGCGGTTTGAATTCAAGCATATCAACGGCGATATCCTGCCGGCCTTTTCCGGCGGGGCGCATATCGTGGTTGAAATGCACGACGGTCCGACCAAGCGCAAAAATGCCTATTCGCTGATGAGTTCACCGTTTGAGCGCGGGCAATATGCCATTTCCGTCCGCCGCGATGATGACGGGCGCGGTGGATCGAAATTCATGCATGAAAAGGTCAAAACGGGGATGGAGATGAAAATCTCAAGCCCGGTGAACCTGTTTGCCCTCGATCTGCGGGCGAAGAAGCATTTGATGATCGCAGGCGGCATTGGCATCACGCCGTTTATCGCCCAGATGACCCAGGCGCGTGAATTGGGGATGGCGTTTGAATTGCACTATACGGCCCGTTCAGCATCGCAAGCGGCCTATATGGACAGTCTCAAAGACCAGTTTGGCGATGTCGTGAATTGTTGCTGCGACGATGTTGGCGACAAGCTGGATCTAAATGCGCTGTTATCGGATCAGCCGCTTGGCACGCATGTCTATGTGTGTGGTCCCAAAGGCATGATCGAAGCAGTAGTTCAGGCCGCAACCAGTCTTGGCTGGCCCGCAGCGCACATTCATTTCGAACATTTCCTTTCCCCACCGATGGGCAAGGCATTTTCGGTCCATCTGGCCAAGGCCGGGATCGATATTGATGTCGGGCCGGAGGAAAGCCTGCTTGAAGCAATCGAGGCTTCCGGGACGCCGGTGAATTGCCTGTGTCGTTCCGGCGCCTGCGGGCAGTGCGAGACCCAAATTGTCGCCTGTGACGGGGACATTGTCCACAATGATCACTGGCTTGAAGGTGATCAGCGTGAGTCCAAGAAATTCATCATGCCTTGCGTGTCGCGGTTTAGCGGCAAGCGGCTTGAACTTGATCTGTAAGGGAGGATGGAAACATGACCATTCAGTTTAGAAACGAAACCTTCCGCAACGATTTCACCTATGCCAACAGTCCGGGAAATATCCCGCGTTTTCCGTTCCCGTTTCCCGAAGACACATACATGTATTCGACCAATGTGGAACCGCATCACGCAACGCGGGTCGGAAGCCCGTTTGAACATGCCTTTGATGTGGACGAACATTACGTCGCGGAAATGAAGGATCGCGCCCTTGTGCTGGCTGATGATCCGGGCCGGTGTCAGGCCTTGCCGCATATGGAAACCGCCGGATGGGATTTTCTTGAACTGGTGATGGCCTCCAAGGCGCGGGACTATCCCGACCTGTTTGAACTGACCATGGACGGGGATCGTTGGCACTGGATCAACAAGCCGCTTCAGATCGACGATACATTTACCTTTGGCGATACATCGACATTGCCGTGCCATCCGATGGAATATATCGGCCGTCAGGTGCAGGGCGACCACGCCATTTTGGATCAGCGCGATGGTAATCTTTGGCTGGATGCCGGGATCATTACCGCACAGGCCGACTGGTCGCTTGATTTTGATATCGGCATGAACTTTTTCGAATGGCATGCGCCGGTTCCACTTGCCCATGAGTTGGGTGTGTTTCAGCGGGCCTTGAAATACCTGTTATCCTTGCCACAAGGCCAACCGTCGCGGCGTTTGAACTGGACGCTGACGGTCAATCCGCGTCTGGATACCAGTCCGGAAAACTATCCCAAATGGGGCCCGGACCGGATGACGGTAACGCCCGATAATATCGGTGAAAAAATCCATCTGCGGGTGGAACTTCAGACCTTTTGGCGTCTGCCGCGCTCCAACGCGATCCTGTTTCCGATCCGGACATATTTGATGGCGATGAACGAAGTCGTCACCCAGCCGAAATGGGGCCGCCGCCTGCATCGTGTGATGCGCGATTTGCGCCCGGAACTTGTCGAATACAAAGGGTTGTCGCGCTACCACCCGATGCTGGTGGCGTGGCTTGCGCAATTTGACGACGGTGCGCCGACGTCACCGGGGATTTTCCCCGACTGATCAACCGCCTTGCATAAAAAACGCTCGGCGGACACGACCAAAAAAGGTTTATCAGGGGATATAAGGCTATGACACTTCGCGTTGCTATCATTGGGGCAGGCCCGTCGGGCATGGCACAAATGCGTGCCTTTCAATCCGCAGCTGCCAAGGGGGCGGAAATCCCCGAAATCGTTTGTTTTGAACGGCAGGACGACTGGGGCGGATTGTGGAATTACACATGGCGCACCGGGCTTGATGAATATGGCGAACCGATCCATGGATCGATGTATCGCTATCTGTGGTCAAACGGGCCAAAGGAATGTCTGGAATTTGCCGATTATTCGTTCGAAGAACATTTCGGCAAGCCCATCGCATCCTATCCGCCGCGTGCGGTGGTCTGGGATTACATCAAGGGCCGGGTTGAAAAGGCTGATGTGCGATCATGGGTGCGGTTCAGAACCCCTGTGCGCAGTGTCGAATTTGACGATTTTAGCAAGACCTTCACGGTAACATCGCACGATCTTGAAAACGATGTCGTCGCGTCCGAAGAATTTGACTATGTCATTGTCGCAAACGGGCATTTCTCAACCCCGAATGTGCCGGAATTCCCCGGTTTTGATACGTTCGGCGGGCGTATCCTCCATGCCCATGATTTCCGCGATGCGCTGGAATTCAAAGACAAGGATATCCTGATTATCGGCACGTCCTATTCGGCCGAAGATATCGGATCGCAATGCTATAAATATGGCTGTAAATCGGTCACGGTCAGCCACCGGACCAATCCGATTGGTTTTGACTGGCCTGATAACTGGTCAGAAGTGCCGCTTCTGGAAAAGGTCGAGGGCAATACGGCCTATTTCAAGGATGGCTCAACCCGCGATGTGGATGCGATTATTCTGTGTACCGGCTATCAGCACCACTTCCCGTTTTTGACCGATGATCTGCGTTTGAAAACCGCTAACCGTTTGTGGCCGCTTGGACTTTATAAGGGCGTTGTCTGGGATGAAAATCCCAAGCTTTTATATCTTGGCATGCAGGATCAGTTTTATACCTTCAACATGTTTGATGCCCAGGCGTGGTATGCGCGTGATGTGGTGATGGGGCGGATTGCGATCCCGGACAAAGATGAAATGAAGGCCGATAGTCAGGCATGGCGCGACCGGGAAGAAGCGCTGAAAGATGATCATGACATGATCTGGTTCCAGGGCGATTATACCGCCCATCTCATTGAAATGACAGACTATCCGATGTTTGACATCGAAGGGGTGAACAAGACGTTTGAGGAATGGGAACATGACAAGGCGCATGACATTATGGGCTATCGCAACAAGTCCTATCGGTCGCTTATGACCGGCAATATGTCGCCCGCCCATCACACACCGTGGCTTGAAGAACTTGACGACAGTCTGGAAGCTTATTTGCAGACCGGATTAAAAACCAACGCTGCAGAATAAGCCTGATTATTCAAAAAAAGTGAATAATAAAACCCGGCCATCTTGGCAAAGCAAACTCGCAGTCACCCCCGCGCATCATGCGCGGGGTTCTTTTTGTATGAGGATTGCTTTTTTGCCCGATATGGTCCCCGGATCGAATGCCGAGATCAGGACCGCGGTTTGGTCTTTTCCGGATCGTAATGGGGGAAGGCTGTGATTTTGGCGGGCAGGCGCATCATCTGACCATCAAGCTTGCCAATCTCGACATCGGTGCCGATTTCCCCGTGGGCAATATCAACACGTGCGAGGGCAATGTTTTTGCCCAATATTGGGGATCGCATCGCACTGGTAACTTCGCCAATTTGGGCCCGACCAATATGAACGCAATCGCCGTGGCCAGCGGCGACATTGCCATCAATCTCGATGCCGACCAGTTTGTGTGATGGATGTTCCTTGCGCCGGATCAGGGCGTCGCGGCCGATGAAATCATCTTCTTTGGATTTAAGCGGCACGGTAAAGCCGATCCCGGCTTCGAATGGGTCGGTTTGATCGGAAAATTCGTAATCGGCAAAAATCAGCCCGGCTTCGATCCGCACCATATCAAGGGCGGCCAATCCCATTGGTGTCAGTTCATGGGGAATACCGGCGTCCCAGATGGCATCAAAGACCGTTGTTGCATCCTTTGGGTGGCACCAGACTTCATAACCAAGTTCGCCAGTGTAGCCCGTGCGCGAGACGACAACAGGTGCGCCCTTGGCATCACCGATCCGTCCGATGGTGAATTTGAACCAGCCGACTTCATCAAGTTTTGGCTGATGCGGGGGTGTCCAGATGATGTCACGCAGGATATCGCGGCTTTTTGGGCCTTGAACGGCGATATTGTGCATCTGATCGGTTGAGGATCGGATCAGGACATGTAGGCCCAGTTTTTCAGCCTGTTCGCGCAGCCACACACCACTGTAATCGTCACCGCAAATCCAGCGGAAATTATCCTGCCCAAGTCGCAGGAGCGTTCCATCATCAATCATGCCGCCATGGGGATAGCACATGGCAGAATAGACGACCTGACCAATGCCAAGTTTTTTGACATTGCGGGTCAGGCAATATTGCAAAAGGGCTTCGCTATCAGGCCCGGTGACTTCGAACTTGCGCAGGGCGGACAGGTCAATCACCACGGCCTTTTGGCGGCAGGCATAATATTCTTCGATCATGCCAAAGCCGGTGTATTCATGCGCCAGCCAGAAGCCTTTATAATCGACGAAATTGCGGGTCAGTTCGCCAAAACGGGAATGGAAGGCAGTTTCTTTGGTCATTTTTGCTTCGGCCTCTGCTGTGGGACGCCAGGCAACGGCATGGGTGAATTTTTCTGTCGCGTCATAGCTTCGAATATGGATGTCGGTGGGTTTCCAGCCATTGGCGGCAGTAGTGTCATCCGGGCAGGCGGATGAGACACAGACAAGATCAGTCATGGCGCGCAGCAAAACGTAATCGCCGGGGCGCGACCATGGTTGATCGGCATACATCACCCCATGATCATCAATGCCGGTGTTGAAAAAGAAATTGATCGCCATCCAGCCCGCGCGCTGATCAACGCCGTGATTGGCAAGGGCCATGTTAAAATTATCGGTACAGTTCACATGCCCCGGATAGCCGATATCATCGTAATATTTTGCCGCACAGGCCATGGCAAAGGCATCATGCCGCCCGCAGGTGTCCTGAATAACTTCAACCAGAGGGTCCATGTCCTGATCATAGTATTTCGCATGCAGACCGGGCATCGGATAGGCATGGCCCATCAGGGTCCGGGTGGTGGTGACATCCAGCGGGTTCTGAATGCCGCGATCCAGTTTGCGGGCGTCAAAGCATTGGAAATCAGTGCATTGCCGACCATCAACATCAAGAATCTGGATGTAGTCACCGGCCTTGATTTCATAAGCCTGCGCGGTGGCGGCATTGATCCGAAGATCAAGTTTGGGATCAGACAAAGGATCAGGCAGGGCAAAGCTGTAAGGGTCGGTATGGCGCGCACGCGTGATCAGGGCGGTCACCGGACTTGCCGTGTTATGGGCATCAATCTGCATCAAGGGTGCCGGGGTGGCGATAATGACAAAGCCATCGAGATTTGCGGTTAGCTCGATTGTGTCGCCGGCCGGGCTGCTATTGCCAAACAGCCGGAATGCCATGCAGGTTTCAAGTTGCACATCGCGGCGTTTTAACGTGCGGGCAAAGCGGGTCAGGCTTTCATCAAAGGCGGTGCTAAGAAGTTCCATCAAGCCGCGTGGTGCCCCGTGTGGCAAACGGTGAAAGATCGACGGACAGGATTTGCCGTCCGGATCAAGGGCAATCAGTTCGACCGATTGCATGCCTTCGGCATTGGTCAGAACCAACTGATCGCCTTCGCGTATCGGGATCAGGGCGGCACCCCGACCGGGAATTTCATAGCGTTCGGTATTGCGGGCCATGTCGGTACGCCCGGCATTGAGGATGCGACTGGGGCGTGCGGCACGCACAGAATGGGGGTAGGGCGCAGATGCTTGGGCGGGGTTGATCATCGTGGCCTCATGCGGTGTATGACTATGGGCCCTAAGGCAGCGGGGATGGTGGATGTTAGGGGCCAAATGCGTGCGGCGTGCGGTGTGCAGGGGAAGGCCAGTCAGTTTTGCAGGCGTTGCGGCATTTTACACTCTTTTCGTCCCGATCCTTAATCGCGATTTTCCGAAGAAAGACAGAAAGGCCAGTATGATGCTGGCCTTTCTGATTGTGGTTGAAGGGTGTGTTGCCGGTTGGGTTCAGGGCAGGTTGGCAACACACCCGGACAATCCATCAGATTACATGTCTTTGTATGCTTTGTTCTCATGCATGGCCATCGAAGCAATGGTCCATACACAGACGCCAACACCAATCAGCGTGAACAGAACAAGAAGGGCCGGTTTGTCAGCAAAGGTGAAATAGGCCTCTGCACCTTCCCAGCTTGTAAGCGGAGCTGTATTCATTTTTCAGTTTCCTTGTCTAAACGTTCAGAACAAGATTACTCAGCCGGGGTCGGCGAAGTAGGATCGTTGGCAAACGCAGCCGGAACAGTGCTTTCCGGATAGGCGCTTGTCGGAACTTCGGCGATGTCCAGACCGGCAATCTCTGCTTTCTCGGTGACACGCAGCAGTCCAACAACCTTGAGGATGTAGGACAGGACGTAACCCGGAGCAAAGCCGAGAACCATGAAGACAACAGCACTTGAAAGCTGACCAACAAACGAGATTTCAGGACCGGCAACGTTCGGGTAACCCGACGCAAAGATGCCCGCCATGACAAGGCCCCAGACACCGCCAAAGCCATGCACGGCAACCGCACCAACAGCATCATCGATTTTGAATTTCTCGACGAGGATGTCGTTAAGTTTCGGCATGACGCAACCGCCGCCGAAGCTGATCAGGAATGCAAGGCCCGGATAGTAAAGATCAAGTGCCGGAGCAGACGAGATCACACCGATCAGGGCACCAGACATCATCCAGAACGGATCACGGGTCACCAGATACGCACCGATCATGCCGCCAGCAACGCCCATCAGGGTGTTGAATGCGAATGCCGACAGGGTTGCCGGGGTGTTGTAAATGGTCATCCAGGTGTCGCCGGTATAGATGATGCAACCGCCGAGGAAGCCAAAGAAGCCCATCACGATGAGCATCAGACCAATCAACGACATCGGCATGTTATGGCCATTGATATTGTTGACCGTGCCATCGGCGTTAAAGCGACCGATACGTGGGCCAAGATTGATCAGAACACCAAGGGTGAAGAAACCGGCTACAGTATGAACCGCACCTGCGGCACCAACGTCATGCAGGCCCCACTCGGTGGTAAGCCAGCCATCTGGGTGCCAGCCCCAGGATGCGCCAAGAATCCAGACAACCGAGCCAAGGAAGATCGCAAGGATCGTGAAACCGGAAATACGGATACGTTCGATCACCGAACCCGACATGATCGAGGCGGTGGTTGCTGCGAACAGCGTGAAGGCCGCATAGAAAATGCCCGATGCGTTATCGGTCAGGTTCGGCCCCATATATTGGCTCCAGGGCAGACCTGCCTCGGATCCTTCGGAAATGCTGAAACCTGTCGGGAACGCAAGGTAGATCCACCAACCGACATAATAGAAGGTTGGGACCAAGAATGCGAACGCGATCAGGTTTTTCATGCCAGAAGCAAGTGCGTTCTTTGCGCGTGACGCACCCATTTCATAAGCAAGGAAGCCTGCATGAATGGCAAGCATCAGCGCTGTGCACCACCAATAGAAAACTTCGGAATTGATGGTCGTTGCCATGCTGAGCGATGTCTCAAGGCTATCAAGCCTCGCCATCAACTCCGGTACGGATTGTTCCATTTTAGTCTCTCCATCACAAAATGCCCCCCGATGGACATTCCTTTTATTAAAAATCAATTCCTTGTAGTGAACAAGTTGAAAAGTGTTTTTTATTGTGCGTCGCAATAAATATAATAAATTCAATATGTTAAATTTGCTGAAATGTGCGTGAGATTTGATATGCGTAAAAATTAGACGTCAAAAATCACTGCGCATCTAATAATCAGACTCGCTGAGTCGTGCCGATTCTGTCGAAATCAGGGTTCGGGAAATGCATCCTTCGGTTGGACAGGATGTTCGCCAAAAGGGTGGGTTCAGGTACGACGGGCTTTGCCGGGAGTGACACCATAGGTTTCCTTGAAGCTGCGCGAAAAATGGCTGCTGTTGGAAAAGCCGGTGGCGAAGGCGATTTCTGAAATACTCAGCGCACTTTGGGTAAGGAGCTTTTTGGCATGATCCAAACGGACCAGTCGGTAGGTTTCAAGGAACGATTTGCCAAGATGCTGAACAAAAAGACGATCAAGTTGGCGGCTTGAAAGGCGGGCGAAGCGGGCCATTTCATCGCGGGATTTGGGATCTTCGATGGTGGTTTCCATCTTTTCCAGAACCCGAAGCAACCCGGCATGATGGACGTTATAGCGTTCGGCAAGGGATGCGCGTTGTGATCCGCTTGAAACGCCAACATGGGTATGAAGATACCAGTCCGATACGCGGGTGGCAAAATCGGACCCCAGATTTTCGGCGATCATGGCATGCATCATATCAAGTGGCGCAACCCCGCCACCACAGGTGATCCGGTCGCCATCAATGACAAACCGGGCACGTTGCGGTTCCAAATCGGGAAATGCTTCGATCAAGGCCGGGGCATGTTCCCAATGAATGGTGAATTGTCGTTGGGCAAGCAACCCGGCCGCAGCCAGAATATAAGCCCCACTTGATATACCGCCCAAACGAACGCCCCAGCGGGCCAGTTTGCGTAAAGCCGGAAACATGCCCGGTGCCTGCCATTGAGATGGATGACCACCGGCACAGACAAACAAGCTGTGCAAGCTGGTTGGGGCCTGCGCGATTGGCGTGGTGGGGACCATCGTGCCAGATGACGATAATACATTCCCGCCGGATGCCGAATAATTCAGGATTCTATAAATTGACTGCCCGGTAAGAAGGTTGGCAGCACGAAGGGGTTCTATCGCCGAGGCATAAGACATCAAGGCAAAGTCAGGCAGCAATAAGAACCCAATGTTCTGGACCGCTGGCAACGCAGCACCGCCGGGATGGGATGGGCCGGTATTTGCCGCTGTTGTGCGGGGCAATGTTTTGTGGGTTGGCGTCTTGTGGGGTGACGTCTTGTGGATTGGCGTCTGGCTGTTTGATGTCATGGCCTGCTGCCTTGTGATGGGAATGCGTAAAAACGCATGTCGCAAATTTGTTATTAGATGTCCTTTTTAGACAAGCTGCATTTCAAGGCTGTGTCAAGATCGGTTGGTCCTTCAGGATTTCTAAACCGGGCAACAGCGAAAGAACCATGATGCGTTATTCAGCCCTGTCATTGCTTGGCAATGCCTTTTCCAAGAACAAGAACTGGAAGCCGGCATGGCGCAATCCGGACCCGAAACCGCATTATGACGTGATCATTATTGGTGGCGGCGGGCATGGATTGGCGACGGCCTATTACCTGTCAAAGGTGTTTGGCGTGCGCAATGTGGCGGTGCTGGAAAAGGGATATCTGGGTTCGGGGAATGTCGGGCGCAACACGACGATCATTCGGTCGAACTATTTGTTGCAGGGGAATAACCCGTTCTACGAATTTTCCATGAAGCTGTGGGAAGGGCTGGAACAGGATTTCAATTTTAACGCCATGGTGTCCCAGCGCGGCGTGATCAATCTGTTTCATTCCGATGCGCAGCGCGATGCCTATACCCGCCGTGGCAATGCCATGCGCCTGCACGGGGTTGATGCCGATCTTTTGGGCCGTGATCAGTTGCGCGAAAAACTGCCCTTCCTTGATTATGAAAATGCCCGGTTCCCGATTATGGGCGGTCTGATGCAAAAGCGCGGCGGCACCGTGCGCCATGACGCGGTGGCATGGGGATTTGCCCGCGGGGCGGATCAGAACGGGGTTGATATCATCCAGAACTGCGAAGTCACGGCGATTGACCGTGACGGTGATCAGGTCACAGGTGTTCAAACCACGCGCGGTGCGATCACGTGCAACAAAATCGGCATGGCCGTTGCCGGGAATTCAAGCCATGTGGCGCAAATGGTCGGTATGCGTCTTCCGATTGAAAGCCACGCGCTTCAGGCCTTTGTGTCCGAGGGGCTAAAACCCTTCATCGATACTGTGGTGACATTTGGCGCCGGGCATTTTTATGTGTCGCAGTCAGATAAGGGCGGTTTGGTGTTTGGCGGAGATATTGAGGGATATAATTCCTATGCCCAGCGCGGAAATCTTGCCTGTGTTGAACATGTTGCCGAGGCCGGAATGGCGATGATCCCGGCCCTTTCGCGGGTACGCATTTTGCGCAGTTGGGGCGGGATCATGGATATGAGCATGGATGGATCGCCGATCATGGATCGCACCCATCTTGGCAATCTCTATTTCAATGGCGGTTGGTGCTATGGCGGGTTCAAGGCGACGCCTGCATCTGGTTATTGCTTTGCCCATTTGTTGGCAAAGGACACGCCGCATGAAACCGCGACCGAATTCCGCATGGATCGGTTCGCGCGTGGATACCTTCTGGACGAAAAGGGCGTTGGTGCCCAAGCCAACCTGCACTGATTAAGTCGCATAAGGAATTTGGAAATGAGCAGTCTTGTCAAATGTCCCCATTGTGGCCTTCGCCCCCGCGAGGAATTTTCAGTGCGCGGCGAAGTCGCAACCCCGCGCCCCAAGGCGGGTGCGGATGAAAGCACATGGTTCGATCATGTTTATCTGCGCGATAATCCGCGCGGCGAACACCGCGAATATTGGCACCATGCCGGGGGATGCCGCCGGTGGTTGGTGTTAAGCCGCAACACCGTGACCCACGACATTAGTGACGTTGTTGATGCCAGCACCTTGAAGATCGGGGGCGAGGTATGAGCAGTTTCCGGATTGATGGCGGCACGCTGATTGACCGCAGTGATGTGCGCAACTTTACATTCAACGGCACGAAACTTAGCGGGTTTGGCGGCGATACGGTTGCCTCGGCCTTGCTTGCCAATGGCAAACAACTGGTTGGGCGCAGTTTTAAATATCATCGACCGCGCGGCATTCTGAGTGCCGGGGCGGCAGAGCCCAATGCGCTTTTGACCATCGGGCGCGACGGGCGGCGCGATCCCAATACCCGTGCCACCATGGTGGAGCTTTTTGACGGGCTGGAAGCCAGATCACAGAATTGCTGGCCGAATGTTGATTTTGATATTGGCGCGGTGAACGGATTGCTGGGCCCGTTTTTGGGGGCCGGTTTCTATTACAAGACATTCATGTGGCCTGCGGCCTTTTGGGAAAAGGTCTATGAGCCGATCATTCGCAAGGCAGCCGGACTTGGCCGGGCAAGCTATGATCCCGATCCGGCCTATTACGAGAAATGCTGGGCGCATTGCGATGTGTTGGTCATTGGTGCCGGGCCTTCTGGATTGGCCGCCGCATTGACCGCCGGTCGATCCGGCGCACGGGTTATCATTGCCGATGAAGGTGCGCAGTTGGGCGGCGGGATGTTGGCCGAAGGCGGCATGATCGGGGATAAGCCCGCAGATGTCACATTGGCCGATATTGTTGGCGAGCTTCATGCACTGCCCAATGTCGAGATCAAGAAACGCACGACGGTCTTTGGTGCCTATGACGATCAGGTTTTTGGCGCGGTTGAGAGGGTGCAAAAGCATCTGGCGGAAAGTGCGATCAATCCCCACCGGGCGATGGAACGGCTTTGGCGGATTGTTGCCAAACACACCATTCTGGCAACCGGGAGCGAAGAACGCCCGATTGTGTTTGGTGGCAATGATCGACCCGGCGTGATGATGGCCGGTGCGATGCGGACATATTTAAACGCCTATGGCGTTGCGCCGGGCAAGCGCGTTGCGTTGTTTGCCAATAACAATCAGGCCTATCAAACCGCGATTGATCTTGAAGCGCGCGGGATCGAGGTTGCGGCGATCATTGATCCGCGCAACTGCCCGAATGCGCCTTATGAAGGCACGGCGCGCCATATCGCCGGTGCGATGGTCCGGGATACATCCGGCCGTAAGGGGCTTAAATCCATCACGGTGCGTCATGACGACGGGCGCGATGAAGTGATCGGGGTGGATGCGCTTGCGGTATCGGGCGGTTATAGCCCGATTGTTCATCTGGCGTGTCATCGCGGGGCAAAGCCGGTTTGGTCCGATGCGGATGTCGGGTTCCTGCCACCTGAAACCACAGATGGCATGACGCCTGCGGGCGCGGTCACGGGGTTGGTTGGCATTGTGGCCTGCTTTGATGCCGGGGCCAATGCGGCCGTGGCGGCATTGGGCGGGCTTGGTTTTGCCGCACAGGGGGCAAGTCTTGCGGGTGTCGCGGAGGCCGGTGATATTGGTCAGCACACATTTGCCCTTTGGTCGGTTCCGTCATCCAAAGGCAAGGCGTTTGTTGATTTTCAGAACGATGTTACGGCCGGTGATATCAATCTTGCGATGCGCGAGGGATATGATCATGTCGAGCTTGCCAAGCGCTATACCACCAACGGCATGGCGACCGATCAGGGCAAGACATCGAATGTAAACGCGATTGGCATTCTGGCCGAGAATAAGGGCGTTTCCCCGGGCGAGATCGGCACAACCACCTTCCGCCCGTTTTATACGCCGGTTTCGTTTGGCGCACTGGTCGGGGCATCCAAAGGGTTTGAATTTCAACCGGTTCGTAAATCGCCACTGCATGGCTGGGCGATGGGGAACGGGGCCAGGTTTGTCGAAACCGGGCTTTGGTATCGGTCAAGCTGGTTCCCGAAAGACGGGGAAACGTTCTGGCGTGATAGCGTGGACCGCGAAGTTTTAAACGTTCGCACCAATGTCGGCATTTGCGATGTATCGACCCTTGGCAAGATCGAGATTTTTGGTGCGGATGCGGCAGAATTCCTGAACCGGGTTTATTGCAATGCGTTTTTGAAATTGCCGGTGGGCAAGGCACGTTATGGCATCATGCTGCGCGAAGACGGGTTTGTGTATGACGATGGCACGACAAGCCGCATGGGCGAAAACCATTATTTCATGACGACGACAACCGCCCTTGCGGCCGGTGTTTTGACCCATCTGGAATTTTGTGCGCAGGTTTTGTGGCCGGAGCTTGATGTCCGTCTGGCATCGGCCACCGATCAATGGGCGCAAATGGCGGTTGCCGGGCCCAAATCGCGCGATGTTCTGAGTCAGATCATTGATGATGATATTTCAAACGATGCCTTTCCGTTTTTGGCCGCACGGGAAGTATCGATGTTTGGTGGGCGGCTTAGGGGCCGGTTGTTCCGTATTTCGTTTTCTGGCGAGTTGGCGTTTGAAATCGCCGTCCCGGCAGGCTATGGCGACAGTGTTGCCGATGCGATCATGGTCGCAGGCAAGGATCATGGCATTGCACCCTATGGGACAGAGGCGCTTGGCGTGATGCGCATTGAAAAGGGCCATGTCACCCATGCCGAGATTAATGGCACGGTCACCCCGGCCGATCTTGGGATGGGGCGGATGGTGTCAACCAAGAAGGATGACTTTATCGGGCAGGTGATGAATTTGCGCGACGGGTTGGTTGATCCATCCCGTCCGGCACTGGTCGGGATCAAGCCGAAATCACCGTCTGATAAATTTGCCACCGGATCGCATATTTTAAATGTCGGCGATGAAGTCAGCCTTGAGAATGATCAGGGTTACGTCACATCGATGTGCCATTCACCCAGCCTGGGTCATGCCATTGGTCTGGCCCTGATCAAAGGTGGGCCGGATCGCTATGGCGATGAAGTTGTTATCTGGAATGGTTTGGCCGGATCGGCTGTCACCGGCATTATTTGCAATCCTGCCTTTGTCGATCCAGAGAATGAGAAGCTTCATGCGTGATTTCCCCCTTAATAACGTATCGCCGTTTCCCGCCAAACCTGCGGCCAATGGTCATGCCGCGGTGCATATCGCGCCAATTGGTGCGGGGTTTGTTTTTCATATCTTGGGCAATGCGCAGGCAGATGAGGCCAGCCTTAAAAAGCTTATCCATGATATCGCGCCGGATGTGGGCGGGGATCTTCGCAGTCCGTCGCCCGGTCAGTGGTTCTGGATCGGGGCGTGTGAGGTATCACAGGATCGGCAGGGCGAAATTCTGGCAAAATTGCCGGATGACTTTGCCATATCCGATCAGACCCATGGGCGTGTCAGGCTTTCGGTTTCCGGGGGGAAGGTCCGCGATGTGTTGGCAAAGGGGGCGATGATTGATCTTGCGCCGGAAGTCTTTGCGGTGGGCACATCGGCCATGACCCAGATCGGGCATATCGGGGCGATGATCACGCGCACCGATGAAGATTGTTTTGAAATCATGGTGCTGCGCAGCTTTGCCGTCAGCCTGTGGGATGAGCTTCATCATATGGCAGCAGAGTTCGAATAACGCTGGCGGCGTGAAATTCTGGTCGATGTAACTGCGGATTTTTTGATCCTGAAACCTTGTCATGTCACAATCTTGCGATAATTGATTGGACATAAAGATCAAAACAAGGAGGACGCTTACGATGACCAAGCTGAATGTGACCACCCCGGATGGTGCCTTTGACTGTTATGTCGCCATGCCGGACATGCTGCCGGCACCGATTGTCGTGGTTATTCAGGAAATCTTTGGCGTCAATGAAGTGATGCGCGGCATTGCCGATGACTATGCCAAGCAGGGCTATATTGCGGTTTGTCCTGATCTGTTCTGGCGGATTGAGCCGGGCATCGACATTACTGATAAGTCCGAAGCCGAATGGAAACAGGCATTTGGCTATTATCAGGCATTTAATGTCGATAAGGGCGTTGAAGATATCGCCGCCACCATGAAGGCCGCGCGCAGTATTGAGGGATCGAACGGCAAGGTCGGGGTTGTTGGCTTCTGTCTTGGTGGATTGCTGACGTTTCTGTCGGCAACGCGGACCGATGGTGATGCCTTTGCCGCCTATTATGGCGGGGGGATGAATAATTATATGAATGAAGCCGATAACATCAAGAACCCGCTGATTGTTCATCTGGCCGGTAAGGATGAATATATCCCGGCGGATGCGCAGGCCGTGATCAAGGATGCGCTGGGCGATCATCCCTTGACCGAGCTTCATTTCTATCCCGACCGCGACCATGCCTTTGCCCGGAAGGGCGGGGCGCATTACGACGAAGGTGATGCGCAAACGGCGAATGCGCGGACGGCGGAGTTTTTTGACGCCAATCTGGTCTAGGCCAGTCGATTGTATCGATCCGAACTATGAAGGGCTGCGAATTTCGCAGCCCTTTGTCGTGGTCGTGTGTCTGGGGACTTACTTCGTTAATACGCCAAGCAATTTATCAAGAAACAGTTCGCAGCGGCCAAGCTGATCCATCTCGATGAATTCATCGGGCTTATGGGCCTGTTCGATATTGCCCGGACCGCAAACGACTGTGGGGATATCGCCAAGGGCGGAAAAGACGCCGGCTTCTGTGCCAAAGCTGACCTTGCCGGTGGTGTTGGCCCCGGTCAGGGCCATGACCAGTTTGGTGACTTCTTCGTCATCGCCAGTCGCAAGGCCGGGCATGTCAGAGATAACTTCGATCTCGACCCCGACATCGTCATAGGTTTCGCGCATTTCCGGGATCAGGGTATCATCGAGATAGGCGAAAATGGATGCCTTGAGGGCATTGCGATCATCATTGGGCAGATTGCGGAATTCGAAATCGACAAAGCAGTTCTGTGGGATGATATTAAGCTGCGTGCCGCCCTTGATCACGCCGGTATGGAATGTGGTGTGATTGGGGACAAAATCATTGTCATGCGGGCCGTGATCGCGGCACTGGCGACCCAGTTTGCGCAGGAAAACAACAAATTCCGATGCAAACTCGACCGCGTTAACACCTTCGCCCGGAAGGGACGAATGGCCGGATCGGCCGGTGAAATGCGCGCGGGCGGAATATTTGCCTTTGTGCTGGGTGATGACCTTCATCTCGGTCGGTTCACCGACGATGCACATGGCGGGTTTGTTCGGCAGATTATTGATCGCCTCCACCAGACTTGGCACACCAAGGCAGCCGACTTCTTCGTCATAGGTAAAGGCCAGATGGATCGGCACGCGCAGATCAGCGTTTTTAAAGGCTTCGGCCTTGGCCAGAAGGCAGGCCAGAAACCCCTTCATGTCGCATGATCCGCGGCCATAGAGTTTGTCATCGCGGATATCAACGGTATAGGGATCGGATGCCCAGTTCTGGCCTTCGGTCGGAACCACGTCGCTGTGACCAGATAAGATCACGCCGCCATCAACCGCCGGACCGATCGAGGCATAAAGATTGGCCTTGGTGTTGCTTTCATCGCGCACAACAAGCGTCTGATAGCCAAGCCCTTCCAGGAATGCTTTGACCTCGTCGATCAGATCCATGTTTGGCGTCATGCTCACCGACGGGTGGGCGATGAGTTTCGTGCACCAGTCAATGGTGGATTGCGACGGTGAAAGTGCGGCGGTGGTCATTCGACGAATTGTTCCTTCAAGATGCGTTCTTCAAGATTATGTTCCGGATCAAACAGCAATTTGATCTTCATGGTGCGATCTTCGCGGATCGTCACATGGGAAACATCGCGCACTTCGGTATAGTCGGCCACAGCCGATACCGGGCGCTTTTCCGGGTTTTCGATATGGAATACGACTTCGGCCCCGTGGGGCAACAGCGCGCCGCGCCAACGACGCGGGCGAAACGGACTGATCGGGGTTAAGGCCAAAAGCCCGCTTCCCATCGGAAGGATCGGGCCATGTGCCGAAAGGTTATAAGCGGTACTTCCCGCAGGTGTGCAGACCAGCGCGCCATCACAGACCAGTTCGGCCAGACGTTCAACACCATCGACCTTGATGCGCAATTTGGCGGCTTGTCGGGTTTCGCGCAACAGCGATACTTCATTGATTGCCAGCGCACACAGGCTTTCGCCAGATACAGTGTGGGCTTCCATCTGAAGCGGGTTGAGTTCAACGGTCTGGGCTTCGGCGATGCGATCAATCAGATCGATTTCGCGAAATTCGTTCATCAGGAACCCGACCGTTCCGCGGTTCATGCCATAAATCGGCACCTTGCGGCCCATGTAACGGTGCAGGGTTTCAAGCATGAAACCATCGCCGCCAAGGGCAACAATCACCTCAGCCTTATCCGGGGCTGTGTGACCGTATCGGTGTTTCAGCCGATACATTGCATCCTGTGCGATCTTGGTGTCGGCTGCGACGAAGGCGATGGAATCAGTCTGCATCTGCTATCCGAAGGGTAATTGGGGCTGTCCCCATAGGGACATTCGCCAACAATAGAGTACGCTTTGCGTTGAATTGCAAGGGTCTGCGTCATGTTCGTGATCACAGAAAGGTTTGAGAACCGGGTTGCCTTGTTGACCTTGTTGCCAAAAGAGTGGAACCTGACATTCCAGATCATTTTCCAGTTCCGATTGGCGCAATGTCCAAAGAACCTTTTAGCATCTCTGCCGCCCTTTCACGGATTTCACGTTCCGATGACCTTGATGGTGATCAGGTTCTTGAAGTGGGCGAAGGCATGGAAGTTGAAAGCACATCCAACGGCGCACTGGTGCCCAAACGGGTGCGCGATCCCGATGCCACACGCCAACGGATCCTTGATGCCGCCTTTGGCGAAATTCGCCGGGCCGGTTTTGGCGGGGCGTCGATCAATAATATCCTTGATCATAGCGGTGTGACCAAGGGTGCGCTGTATCACCACTTTGCCGGTAAGGCCAAGCTGGTCAATGCCGTGATCGAGGATTGCCTGCCGGGCTATGTCGATGAAGTCTGGCTTGATGAACTTGAAGGTGTCGATGACATCCTGCCGGTCATGATGGGGCAGGTCGACCGGCTTGGCAGCGATGACGCGCCGACCTTGCTTGAAGGCGGCTGTCCCTTGGCGCGGTTGGCATCGGGGGCCGGGGAGCTTGATGAGAACCTGCGCAAACGCATCGATGGTGTCTATCGCTATTGGCGGCGTAGTCTGGCATCGCATATTGGCAAGGCACAGTTTAACAAGACGGTGCGGACCGATGTTGAACCCTCTGCCGTGGCAGAATTCCTGATTGCTGCCTTGCACGGGTTCCTGACCCGTCCACCGGCCTTGCGCAATCTGGAAACCCAGGATGCGTTTGCCCGTGAATTTGCCCGCTATCTAAACGGACTGCGCCCGGGCGGCGCATGACCTTATGGCTCAAGGGCATAGGGGGTGAATTCTTTGCTTTGCCATATTAAACAAAATATTAGTGTGTTAATGAAGTTATTGACATTTACCTGTGCGTGATTACATCTGTCCCACAGTTTTATGATACTTTTGCAATATGGAGACAGGCCCCATGCGTTCTCTTATTCTTTCTGCTGTTGCCGCAGCAGCGTTTGTTTTTGCCGGCACGGCTGCGCAGGCGGAACGTCTGACCGACAAGCCGCTGGTGGATGCCAACTGGGTCGAAGCCAATCTTGGCAACCCGTCACTGGTTGTTGTCGATATCCGTTCGATGACCAAAGAAGGAAGCCCCTATGATGCCGGTCACATTGCCGGTTCGGTTTATGCGCCATATGGCACGTTTGGCTGGCGGGCGAAGGTCGACAATGTTGTCGGCATGCTGCCGCCGGTTGATGTGATTTCCAAACGCATCGGATCGCTTGGCATTGATAATGACAAACAGGTGGTTGTTGTGCCTGCAGGTCAGAACAGCTCGGACTTTGGGGCCGCAACCCGTGTTTATTGGACCTTCAAGGTTCTGGGTCACGATGCGGTAACCATTCTTGATGGGGGTCAGCGCGCATGGCTTGCCGCAGGCAAAGACGTTTCAAAAGACTCGGTCGCGCCAGATGCGGTTGCCTTTAACGCCAATTTCCGCCCGGAACTTCTGGCGTCTGCCGATGATGTCGCCAAGGCGCAAGCCAATGGTGTCGCGCTGATTGATGCCCGTCCGGTATCGCAGTTCAAAGGCGAAACCAAAAGCGGTGTTGTTGCCCGTGCGGGTGCCGTTCCGGGGGCAAAAAACATCGCCCAGTCCGAGTTTTATAACGATCAGAACGGTGCCTTTGTTGCATCGGATGTGATTGCAGGTCTGGTTGCGGATGCCGGTGTTGCCAAAGACGCCAAAGAAATCACCTATTGCAACACCGGTCACTGGGCATCGGTTGCATGGTTTGGTCTGTCCGAAGTCATGGGCAACAAGAACACTGCAATGTATGATGGCTCCTTGACCGAATGGGCTGCTGATCCGAGCCGCGAAATGGTTATTCCGGAATAATCCGGCATTTCCTTTGGCTTTATGGCAGGTTAAATTTCAACGGAATCGGGTTTTGCCCGGTTCCGTTCGTGCTTCATGATTGATGAATTTATTCAAGGTTACTGAGCGTCACCATGTCAGAAACGACCTTAAAAGCGCGCCCGCAGATATCGGGCTTTGAATTTGACAAGGGTCCGGCTGCGATTACGGCTGTGCTGTTTGTCATTGTCGGGATTGCGATTGCGCAGGCCGTCGATCTGCATCAGGCCGTTCTTTATGGTCTTGGCGGGATACTTGGCATTGCGCTGTATCACGCATCGTTCGGTTTTACCGGCGGTTGGCGCCGTTTCTCGGTCGAGAAGCGCGGGCGCGCGATGCGGGCGCAGCTTTTAATGATCGGTGTTGCTGCTGCGGCCTTTATCCCGATGCTGGCGCTTGGAAGCCCGCTTGGCAATCCGATTGTCGGGGCGGTGGCACCGGTCGGGACATCGGTTCTGATCGGGGCGTTTTTGTTCGGGCTTGGCATGCAGCTTGGCGGTGGATGCGGGTCGGGAACCCTGTTTACGGTTGGCGGCGGCAGTGCCCGCATGTTGTTAACCCTTGTCTTCTTTATTATTGGTGCGGTGATCGGGACGGCGCATTTGCCAATGTGGCTTGAGCTTCCGGCACTCCCGCCAATGAGCCTTGGCCGTGAATTTGGCATGACCGGTGGTCTTGTCGTTACCTTTGGCGGCTTGGCCCTGATCGCGCTTATTACGGTGCTGATTGAAAAGCGCGCGCATGGCACCCTTGAAGTCACCCCGGCCGCACCGCGCGCCGGGATTGCACGGTTGGTTCATGGCCCCTGGCCGTTGATTTGGACCGGGCTTTTGTTGGCCGGGTTGAATGTTGCGACGCTTTTGATTGCCGGTCACCCATGGTCGATCACGTTCGGGTTTGGCCTTTGGGGGGCGAAAATCGCGCAAGTGATCGGTATTTCCGTTGATACATGGGAATTCTGGAACTGGCCCGGGCCGGCAAAGGCGCTGGCAAATTCGGTTCTTGAAGATAATACGTCGGTGATGAATTTCGGCATTGTGATTGGCGCTGCGTTTGCGGCTGCCCTTGCCGGGAAGTTTGCGCCGAAGGTTTCTGTGCCGCTTGCGTCGCTGGTTGCAGCCGCGATCGGTGGGGTGTTGATGGGCTATGGCGCACGTTTGGCATTTGGCTGCAATATCGGTGCGTTCTTTAGCGGGATTGCATCGGGCAGCGTTCATGGCTGGTTGTGGTTTGTTCTGGCCTTTGCGGGCAGTTGGCTTGGCATTGCACTGCGTCCTGTCTTTGGAATGGATGGTTTCCGGAAATGAGCGAGAAAAACACACTTCTGTTTGGTGCGGTCTTCCTTGCTGCCAGCGGGGCGGTTGCCCTGGACCATTATAGCCACACCGCAAATATTCCGGCAGTTGCCAATCCCGCACCTGCTGCGTTCCCGACCGTGGGCAGCAATCCGTGCGGCGTTAATCCATGTGCGGCCAATCCGTGTGCCGCCAATCCTTGCGGCGCGAACCCCTGTGCGGCAAACCCGTGTGGCGCGAACCCGTGCGGGGCAGGATATAACCCGTGTGCCGCGTCACCTTGTGGTGCAAACCCGTGCGCGGCATACAATCCATGCGGTGCGGCCAATCCCTGTGCCGCAGCGAATCCTTGTGCAGCATCGCCGTGTTCAGCCGGAAATCCATGCGGGGCAGGGTATAACCCGTGTGCGGCGTCACCTTGTGGTGCAAACCCGTGTGGGGCGTATAATCCATGCGGTGCGGCCAATCCCTGTGCTGCGGCGAATCCTTGTGCGGCATCGCCGTGTTCAGCTGGGAATCCATGCGGGGTAGGGTATAACCCGTGTGCCGCGTCGCCCTGTTCGGCCGGGAATCCATGTGGTGCGGGATATAATCCGTGCGCAGCATCACCTTGCAGCGCCAATCCATGTGCGGCATTTAACCCGTGTGGGGCAGGTAATCCGTGTGCGCCATCTAACCCATGTGCTGCTGTGAACCCGTGCGGGGCTGCGAATCCCTGTTCTGCCAGTTGATGTTTCCTATTTCGCAACCCTTTGAAAAGAAGTAGATTTCAGAGAGTTACGAAGGAGATGCGTATTGGCGAGTAATAATTGGACAAATGAGCAGCGTTACGCAGCGCTGAGCTTGTATTTTGAGCTTGAGTTTGGCCAGTTTGATCATCGAAACAAGAAAGTTATCGCGCTTTCAGAGGTGATTGGTCGGTCGCCGAGTGCCATATCCTTCAAGCTGGGCAATTTTGCAAACCTAGACCCCACTCTTGACCGAAAAGGTTTCTCAAATGTCAGTAAAGCTGACAAAGAGCTTATAGAGCGTTTCCATCGATCTCCGGAGCGAGTGATCGAAGAAATGGCCAATGCCATCCAGCGGTTTGAGGTTTCAACTAGAAAACCTCGGGAGTTAGGGGGAGGTACAAGTGATCTAACCTTAAGCGGTATGCATGAGAGCCCGGGAACGTTTGATGTTTCAGGACGGAAAACAGCTTCTCGTGCTGAAGTGACGGTTCGAGTGGGGCAGAAGTTCTTTAGGGATGCCGTCTTAACGGGATATAAGAATCGTTGCTGTGTATGCGGGTTGTCTTTGACGCGAATGTTGGAGGCCGCGCATATCATTGACCATAGCGCTAGCGAAGACGAAATTCACCGTCTTAGGCCCGATAATGGGCTTTCTCTATGCCGAAACCATCATCGCGCTTTTGACTGTGGTTATTGGACTCTGAGGGATGACTATCGTATCGAAGTGGACAGTCGCGTTCATTCTCTGATTAAACACGACGAGCGAATTGAGGATGTTTTAGTCTCGTTTGACGGTAAAGACATTCATCAACCATTTCGTTACATGCCATCCAAGGAATCCATCGCATGGCATAGAGAAAACCGCTTCGCTAAGATTGAGCCGGTTTTGGGCAAATGATCGTTGGTTCGTCTCGTTCGTGGTTAGTTTACAACAGGGTGGCGCGCAAATCTGCGGGGCCTGTTTGCGTAAAACGCGGGGCTTGGGTGAATATGGCGTTTGACAAGCCGAATAAACTCTGCGCATTGTGTAGTTGATATTTGATCGCTCCAGAAGCGTAGACGGGATGCAAGTCCTTCCCTGTTGAGTGATTGACGTAAGAACGCAATGAAGTATCCAGCTACGCGGGTGCTTCCAGAACTGCAAGGCGCAGACCTGATTACTAAAATTCACCGGGCGATAGCCCAGCTGTCTGCAGCCTCTAATTTACGAGTTACTCTTATTTGACCCAGTTTTCCGAACTCGGCCTGGCCGAGCCGGTCCTTCGCGCACTAGCGCAAGAAGGATATGATGCGCCAACCCCTATTCAGGCGCAATCCATCCCGTCCCTGCTCCAAGGTAAGGACCTGCTTGGTATCGCTCAGACCGGTACCGGTAAGACGGCAGCATTCGCGTTGCCGATCCTAGATCGTCTTTCCAAAACCGAAGGTCGTACACCCAAAGGTGCTTGCCGTGTGCTGGTGCTGGCTCCGACGCGCGAACTTGCTGCGCAGATCGGTGAAAGTTTCCGTGCTTATGGTCGCTTCTTGAATGTCCGCGTTGCCGTGGTCGTTGGCGGTGTTGCACCTGGTCCCCAGATCAAAGCGATTAACCCCGGTGTTGAGGTGCTTGTCGCCACCCCTGGTCGTTTGCTTGATCATGTTGATAGTGGCAAGCTGAGCCTTAAGCATGTTGACGTCGTGGTTCTTGATGAGGCCGACCATATGCTTGACCTTGGCTTCCTGCCGCCGATCAAACGCATCATTAAAATGCTGCCGCGTAACCGTCAGAACCTGTTCTTCTCGGCAACCATGCCGGGACAGATCGGTCAGTTGGCTGGTGATATGCTTTCAGATCCGGTCAAAGTGTCGGTAACCCCGGTTGCGACCACTCAGGAACGTGTCGAGCAGTCAGTTTATCTGATCGAGCGGACCCGCAAGCGTCAGCTTTTGGCTGAGCTTCTTGATAATCCGGTTTTCAAACGCACCTTGGTCTTTACCCGGACCAAGCGTGGTGCCGATCGTGTTGCCCGTCATCTTGAGGCAAACAAGATCAGTGCAGCAGCTATTCACGGCAATAAAAGTCAGAACCAGCGCGAGCGCGCTCTGAACGCCTTTAAGGACGGTCAGATCGGTGTGCTTGTTGCAACCGATATCGCAGCACGCGGTATTGATGTTGATGCTGTGACTCACGTCGTGAATTTCGAACTTCCCAACGTCCCGGAAAGCTATGTCCACCGTATCGGCCGTACGGCCCGTGGCGGTGCCAGCGGTTGCGCAATTGCATTCTGTGATGCCGAAGAACGTGGTTTGCTGCGCGATATCGAAAGAACAACCCGTCAGACGATCCCGGTAATTGATCGTCGCGATGCCAAGCTTGCTGCTGAGCAGGAAGCGCTGTCGGACGAGCCCCGCGAAACCAACCGTGGACGTCGTTCCAGTGGTGGTCAGCCGCGCGGCAACGGTGGTCGCAACAATGGCGGCAATAATAATGGTCGTCGTGGTGGCGAAGGCAACCGCAGCGCATCTGCTGGTCGGAATGACCGCGATGGTCGTGCTGCTGGTGGTCCGCGTCGCCCGGATGATGCCCGCAAACCTGCGGTGCGTCGTGACGTCGAAGTCAATGCCCGTTCGACTGAAAAGGCCGAGGTGAATCCGGCCCTGGAAAAATCGAAAAGCCGTTTTAAAGGCGGGATTAAATCCAAGCCGGAAAATGGTCGTGGCACCGGTGCCGGTAACGGCACGGGTCAAGCTGATGGTCGCAAGCGCCCGACGAAACGTGTGGATTCCAATGGAAACCGCCGCGACGGTGTGCAAGGTGACAATTCAATTTCTTCCGGTCTTTCCTTTATGGGAAGCACCGAGGAACGCCGCGCGAATGGCAACGGGGGCAATGCCGCCCGGACCGCCAGACCGCAAGGCAAGCGCGGCGGTGCGAACCGCAATCGCAATCAACGTGGTCCACAACCTGGCGGGCAGCCGGGTGGGGCGGGCCGCGATACATCTTCCGGTAATCAGAGAAAGCGTGACCACGCCTGATTTGATTACCGAACACAAATAGGCCCACCCACACGGGGTGTGTCGTAACGCCAATCAATACTCGATAAGGAGATTTAAAGATGGCAACTGGTACAGTTAAATGGTTCAACGCAACTAAAGGTTTTGGTTTCATTCAGCCGGACGAAGGCGGAAATGACGTATTCCTGCACATCAGCGCTGTTGAACGCGCTGGTATGGGTCACCCACAGGAAGGCGACAAAATCAATTACGAACTGCGTACCGACTCACGTTCGGGCCGCGTTTCGGCTGACGACCTGACTGCTGCTTAATTCGGCTTGTCGTTCTTTTTGAACGGCACCGTATTATACGAAACCCCCATCCGCGAAAGCGGGTGGGGGTTTTGTGTTTTTGCCCGAAGCTATCGCCATGGTTGCGGGCAATGGCATATGTGGTCCTAGGGCCGCAAGAAAGCGATCTTGGCACGGGTCGCGGCACTTAGAACATGGAAATGCATGGCATCGCGGGCACCTGACGGGTTGTGGTCGCGGATATAGCGCAAGACCTGTTCATGTTCGGAGAGCGGGGCGGCAATCGCATTTGCGTTGGCAAAGGGCAGCATCTGATTTTCATGAATGATCTGGGCTGCCGGATGCATCGCATCGGCAAACATCGGATTGCCTGATGCCAAAAGAAGAACTTCATGAAATTCCGTATCGGCCATGGCGGCCGCGATCAAATCGTCGGCCTCAAGGGCCGCGCGCATGTCGTTGATGCTGTTTGCAAGTGTTTCCAGATGGTCTGCATTGCGCATTTGGGCCGCCAACCCTGCGACATAGGGTTCAATCGCCAGACGGAACTGATAGACCTGTGCGGCATGACGGTTGCGGTTCTGATCCATCGGTGTGTGAATTTGGCGATCAGTGATGTATACGCCTTTGCCCGCATGGATATGGACGATGCCAAGGGCCTCAAGGGTGGCCAATGCTTCGCGGAGGCTGGTGCGGCTAATGCCAAGCTCGTTGGCGAGGCTTCGCTGAGGAGGTAGCGAGTCACCAGCGCCTAGCCCCTTGTTTTTTATCAAATTTCGAATGTCTCGCGCGGCGCGTTCTGGCGCGGTTTCGCTGCGTGTCATCTGCGTTCCTTATGCTGGTCAGACCAGTAAGGGGCGGGCATGTATCCCGAAATTCCCTAGGTTCTGCCATTTATCGTTGCTCGATGAATTGAATTTACGCTTAGGAAAAAAATATTCATAGACAAAAGATCAAAAAATATGCAGCCTTCGTTTCAGGTTAAAAAAAGTGCATTAAACTTTCAGCAAAACGGGTAGAGGCTCATGAAACAATTCTTCAAAACCGCGATTGCGGCTGTGGCGATGCTTGCCGCACCACTTGGTGCAGCATCGGCTGGTGCTTTGGACAGCATTGCCGAAGCCGGTGTCTTAAAGGTCGCCGTCCCACAGGACTTTCCGCCATTTGGATCGGTCGGCACCGATATGCAGCCAAAGGGCTATGACATCGATATGGCAGCGCTGATTGCGGAAGAACTTGGTGTGAAGCTTGAGCTGGTGCCGGTTGCATCCAGCAACCGCATTCCGTATTTGACCACCGGCAAGGTTGATCTGGTGATTTCCAGCCTTGGCAAAAACCCGGACCGTGAAAAGGTGATTGATTTCAGCGATCCATACGCTCCGTTCTATAACGGCGTGTTTGGCCCGGCGGATTTTTCGGTTGAAAAGGCGGCTGATCTTGCCGGTATGTCGGTTGGTGTCACCCGTGGTGCCATCGAAGACCTTGAACTGACCAAAATCGCCCCGTCTGATGTTGATATCAAACGCTATGAAGACAATAACGGCACGATTTCGGCTTTCCTGTCCGGTCAGGTTGACCTGATTGCGACGGGGAATGTGACGGCGGCTGCGATTATTGAACGTGATCCGCCGCGCAAACCGGAACCGAAATTCCTGATCAAAAATTCGCCATGCTATGTCGGTTTGAACAAGGAAGAACCGGAATTCATGGCGAAGGTCAACGAGATCATTGCCGCATCCATGGATGATGGTCGCCTGAATGCGATTGCCGAAAAATGGCTTGGCATTCCGCTTCCGGCGGAACTTTAAGCCCCTTTGACGGACTTGCCGGAATTGACGGGATTGTTGCAGATCAATGGCATATAAATTTGACTTCGGCGCCATCGTGCCACATTGGGAATTGCTGTTTGACGGGGTTATTTTAACCACGCAGCTGACAGTTATCGGTGCGGTCGTTGGTGTCGGGTTCGGAATCCTGGGCGCGTGGGCACGGGCATCACGCGCCCCGGTAATCAGTCCGATTGTCGGGATCTATGTCGAGCTGATCCGCAACACCCCGTTTCTGGTTCAACTGTTTTTTATCTTCTTCGGGCTTCCGGCACTTGGCGTCAAACTGACGGAATTTCAGGCTGCGGTTTTGGCGATGATTGTCAATCTGGGGGCCTATTCGACCGAGATTGTCCGGGCCGGTATTCAGGCCATCCCGCAAGGGCAAATTGAAGCGGCACAGACGCTTGCGATGAACCGGGTTCAGATTTTCCGCTATGTGGTGATCTTGCCGGCGTTGCAGAAAATCTGGCCGGCACTTTCCAGTCAGATTGTGATTGTCATGCTTGGATCATCGGTCTGTTCGCAGATCGCGGCCGAGGAGTTGACCTTTGGGGCGAACTATATTCAGGCCCTTAATTTCCGGGCGTTTGAAGTTTATTTCGTTGTCACAGCACTTTATCTGGTGATGTCGATTTTGCTTCGCATGGGGTTAAAGGTTTTGGGCAACTTCCTGTTTGAACGGCGGCGTCATGTCTGAGTTTTCATTGTGGGATATTGTCTATAACTTGCTGCTTGCCGGGCGCTGGACTGTTTTACTGTCGCTGAGCGCCTTTGTTCTGGGGGGCTTGGTCGGTGTGGTGCTTTTGATGTTGCGCACGGCGGGAAACCCATGGGTGATCCGGCTTGTGCGCGGCTATGTCGAACTGTTTCAGGGCACGCCGCTTTTGATGCAGCTTTTCATCGTGTTCTTTGGCTTGCCTTTGATCGGGATTGATGTGTCGCCCTGGGCGGCAGCGATCCTTGGCCTGACGCTGTTTACCAGTGCGTTTTTGACCGAAATCTGGCGCGGATGTGTTGAATCGATTGGCAAAGGCCAATGGGAAGCATCGGCCAGTCTTGGCATGGGGTTCACCCAACAGATGCGTTACATCATTCTGCCACAGGCCTTGCGGATTGCGGTTCCGCCAACGGTTGGTTTTTCCGTGCAGGTGGTCAAGGGAACAGCCGTGGCATCGATTATCGGTTTTGTCGAACTGACCAAGGCCGGCACCATGATCACCAATGCGACCTATGCGCCGTTTACCGTCTATGGCTGTGTCGCGGTGATGTATTTCCTGATTTGTTATCCGCTGTCGCTTTTTGCCCGTCATCTGGAAGGGAAGTTCCGTCATGCCGCTCGTTGAACTGCACGCCATTCATAAAAGTTTTGGCGCGCTGGAAGTCCTTAAGGGCATCGACCTTTCGATTGAAGAAGGTCAGGTCATTGCCCTGATTGGCAAAAGCGGGTCGGGCAAAAGTACATTGCTGCGCACGATCAACGGGCTTGAGGCGATTGATGATGGCGTGATCATGGTTGGCGGTAAAAAGGTCAGCGACCGCGATTCCGATCTTTTGGCGTTGCGGCTTCAGGTCGGGATGGTGTTTCAACAGTTCAATCTGTTTCCCCATTACACCGCCCTTGAGAACGTCATGCTCTCCCCGCAGGTGGTGAAAAAGCAATCGAAAGCCGAGGCAAAGGAAATTGCCGAAGAAATGCTGGCCAAGGTGGGTCTTGCCGACAAGATGATGCATTACCCAGATCAGCTTTCCGGTGGCCAGCAACAACGCGTTGCCATTGCGCGCGCCCTTGCGATGCAGCCAAAGGTTCTTTTATGCGACGAAGTCACCTCCGCCCTTGATCCCGAACTGGTGAACGAGGTGCTGGCCGTCGTCCGCCAACTGGCCGAAGAAGGCATGACATTGGTGATGGTCACCCATGAAATGCGCTTTGCCCGCGAAGTTTGCGACAAGCTGGTCTTTATGCATCAGGGGCGCATTCATGAAACCGGCGATCCCGAAGAAGTCTTTTCCAATCCCAAAACCCCCGAACTTTCCAGTTTTGTTGGCGGGCTTTCATAAGTTTTCCGATGATGGTTTTATGACATCTTTTCCGTAGTGTGCGGAAATGTTTAACCATTTTCGGTTGAACCTGTAGAACGTTTCCTTGATGCCGATAGGGGTGGATAAGGGATGTGCTGCAGATGAAAGACGACGTCACCAACGATCTTGGACAAGGCGGGAATGGACAGCGCGGGTCTGTCATCGCAGTTCTGGATCGCTATCCCGTTTTGGTGTTGGGATTGCTTCTTGTCGGGGCGTTTACATCCTCCTGTGCGGTGCCCCTGGCCGGGCTTTATGTGGTTGAAGGTTTGGGGCAATCCCCCTGGAAGCTTAGCATGGTTGCCATTGTGCAGGTGTGCGTGACGCTGATCACCAACCGGGCCTTTGGCCGGGCGATTGACCGGGGGGTGCCGGTCAAGATTTTGCTGGTGACCAGCATTGTGTGTTTTGGCACCGGGATGCTGATCCTTGGTGTGTTTCAAATTTATTGGGTTTATCTCGGTATCGTGTCGATCTTGCTCGGGATCGGGTCAGGGGCCTTGTCCGTGATGTATTCGTTCGGCCGGTTGTTTGCAGAACAAACCAACCGCGATGTCGTAAAGTTCAACGGGTTCTTGCGCATGCAGACATCATTGGGCTGGATGGTGGGACCGGCGGCGTCGCTGTCATTTTATGGTGTGTTTGGCTTTGCTGCGACCTATTACGGGATCGCCGCACTATCATTGATCTGGTTTGCCGCCTGTCTTTTGATTGTGCCAAATGCGTTTAAAACCCACCACCCCAACAGCCTTAAAGTTGGTGAAAAAATTCCGTTCAATTTTGGCCTGTTGCAGGCCTGTATTCCGGTTTTTTTCATTGGTGCGGCCAATGTGGTGTTTGTCTCGGCCATGCCGCTTTATTTCTCGACCGAAATCGGATTGATCGCCTCATCGGCGGGCTTTGCGCTTAGCGTTAAATGCCTGGTCGAAGTGGTGGCGATTTATTTCTGTGCGTCCCTGATCAGGCGCGTTGGCGAACGCAAAGGCATGTTGATCGCATCGGTTTTGGCGGCGGTATTTTTTGGCCTGATCTATCACGCAAGCAGTCTTGAAGATGTTTTGCTTCTGGCTGTGCTGGATGGCATTTATTACGGCATCTTTGCCGGGATCAGCATGACGTTCGTTCAGAATTTTGCCCCCGATCAACCCGGTGTCGCGACAAGTTATTATGTCAGCACGCTTTTTGTTGGCGGGCTTATTGGTAATCTTCTGACCGGCGTGGTCGCCAGCATCTTTGATTTCCAGACTACGGTTGTTTTGGCCTGTGGCTTTGCCTTGATCGGTGGTGTGGTTTTGATGGGGATGGGCGATGCCAGACCTGACGAACGGATCAGGGATGCTTCATGAAGTCTTGACTTTCACCGCGTCCCGGCGATGATCGCGCCATGTCTGAGATAGTTGAAAATAGTCGCCCGCGTTTGTTTGTTGATGCCGATGCCTGCCCGGTAAAGGTGGAATGCGAACGTGTGGCTGAACGTCACCGGATCGAGATGATTGTTGTCTCTAACGGTGGTATCCGCCCGTCGCGTAATCCGTTGATCCGAAATGTCATTGTGCCGCCCGAACCCGATGCGGCCGATGACTGGATTGCCGAAAATGCGCGCGCCCGTGACGTGATCATTACCAATGATATTCCACTGGCCTCACGCGGGATTGAAATTGGCGCGCGGGTGTTAAAAGCCAACGGGCAGGAATTCACCGAAGCCAATATCGGTAATGCGCTGGCAGGCCGCGAAATTGCCGCCCATATGCGCGAAGTCACTGGCGAGCAAGGGCGCAATGCGTCCTTTACCCAGAAAGACCGGTCGAAATTTTCCAGCGCACTTGAAGTTTTGGTGCAGGCGGTTTTGCGGGGGTAATCCGCAAGATCGATCTTGCCACAGCCTGAAACGACGCAGGCCGCCAATTCATTTAAGAACTGACGGCCTGCACACAGGTCCTGATTTGTAAGGGAACTAGAACAAATCAGGCTTCCCCCCTGCGTGTTCGAATATCCATGGAATGCCGGGTGGATGACCACCCGGTTTTAAGGTGTTTGCGGCTTAGAACGGGTAGTGGCGTTTGCCGCTCTGGATCGTGATCCAGCGCATTTCGGTGAATTCATCGATCGATGCCTGCGAACCAAACCGGCCATAGCCAGACGATTTGACACCACCAAACGGCATTTGTGCTTCGTCCTGAACGGTCGGGCTGTTGATGTGGCAGATGCCGCTTTCGATGCGTTTGGCGACTTCCATCGCGCGCGGGATGTTGGTCGAGAAGACCGCAGATGACAGGCCATACTCGCTGTCATTGGCGATGCGCACGGCTTCGTCTTCGTTACCGGCACGAATAACCACACAGATCGGACCAAAGCTTTCTTCGGAATAGATCTTCATCGCCGGGGTGACGTGATCAAGCAAGGTGGCATCCATCAGAACGCCGTCTTTGGCTTTGCCCGAACCGGCAACCAGTTTCGCACCCTTGGAAACGGCGTCTTCGACCAGTTCTTCGATGCGGTTGATGGCCTCAACGCTGACCACACCACCAAGGATATGTTCGGCCTTGGCCGGGTCGCCCGCGGTGAGTGTTTTGGTCTTGGCGGCCAGTTTGGCAACAAAGTCATCGGCAACGGCGTTATCGACGATCAAACGTTCGGTCGACATGCAAATCTGGCCCTGATTCATATAGGCGCCAAAGGCTGCACCATTGACGGCTTCGTCAATGTCGGCGTCATCGAGAACGAGGAACGGTGCCTTGCCACCGAGTTCAAGCAGAACCGGTTTAAGATGTTCGGCACCCAGTTTGGCAACAATGCGCCCGACACGGGTGGAGCCGGTAAAGTTGATGCGACGCACCGCCGGATGGGCAATCAGGGTTTCAACGATTTCCGGGGCATCTTCCGGGGCGTTGGTGACAACATTGACCACACCGGCCGGGGCGCCAGCTTCGACCAGACACTGACCAATCAGGTGATGCAGGGCCGGGCAGAGTTCGGATGCCTTGAGGATCACGGTGTTACCGCAGGCAAGCGGCATGGCAATCGCACGGGTGCCAAGAATAACCGGCGCATTCCAAGGGGCGATGCCCAAAACAACACCGACCGGCTGGCGAATGCCCATCGCCATCAGGCCCGGATGGTCAGACGGAATGATGTCGCCCTGAATCTGGGTGGTCATGGCACCGGCTTCGCGCAGCATGTTTGCTGCGAGATTGGCGTTAAAGCCGCCCCACATGCGGGTACTTCCGGTTTCATCAAGAACCAGCTGGCCGAATTCACCGGCCTTTGATTCCATAATGTCAGCGGCCTTTAACAGGATCTTGCGCCGTGCGCCCGGACCCATTTTGGACCATTCCGGAAAAGCCGCGGCAGCCGCATCAGCCGCCTTGCGGGCATCGGCGGCACTGGCGGCAGCGGCAACGGTTGCCGTTTCACCGGTCACCGGGTTTTTGCGTTCAAACGTGCGGTTGTTTGAAGCACTTACATCCTGATTGTCGATCAACAGTTTTATGTCGTTCATGACGTTTCTCCTGAGTTCCTCATGGCCTGCTGTGAGGTGGCGAAAAGCGGCATGTTATGCAGCCCCAAGGCCAAGGAAGGCCTTTTGCACAGCAGGGTCGGATTGCAGGGCCTTGGCAGTGTCCTGCCCGGTGATGGCCCCGTTTTCGATCAGATATCCCCGATCTGATATGGCAAGGGACTGATGGGCGTTCTGTTCGACCAGAAGCACACCAACCCCGGTTTTTCGAATGGCGGCAAGTGCCTTGAACAAATCGCCGGTCATAATCGGCGACAGACCAAGGGAAGGTTCATCAAGCAACAGGATATCCGGGTTGGACATCAAGGCACGACCAATGGCGACCATTTGTTGTTCGCCGCCGCTCATGGTGCGGGCGGCTTGATCAAGCCGTTCTGCCAGTTTGGGGAAAAGATCAATCACACGTTCGAGATTTTGCTTTTCCGCCGCGCGGGCGCGTTTGGCAAAGGCGCCCAGTTCAAGATTTTCGCGCACTGTCAGTTCCCCGAAAATCCCGCGACCTTCGGGGACAAGGGCCAAGCCCGCCTCGACAATTTTATGGGCTGGAAGATCGGTAAGCTCGCTGCCTGATAAATTGATGCTGGTATCATCATGAGCGGTGACCAGACCGGCACAGGCTTTGAGCAGGCTGCTTTTCCCCGCACCATTGGCACCAAGCATGACAACGATTTCACCGCGCTGAACATTGACATCAACCCCGCGCAGGGCGGCATGTTTGCCATAGGAAACAGACAGGTTTTTAATTTCAAGCATGGCTGTCTCCAAGATAGGCGCGGACAACTTCCGGGTCGGAAAGAACTTCATCAGGCGTGCCATCGGCAATCTTGGCCCCGGCATTCATGACAACACAGCGATCACACAGGCTGCGGATGGCATCCATGACATGTTCTACCATGATGATGGTCAGACCTTCGTCCTTGAGTTTGCGCACCAGCGTGATGCCATCTTGAAGTTCCGAGGGGTTCAACCCGGCCAGCCATTCATCGAGCAATAATAACTTGGGTTGCAGGGCCAAGGCACGACCCAGTTCCAAACGTTTTTGATCGATATAGGTCAGATCACCAGCAGGTGTGTGGGCTTGTTTGGCAAGACCGATCCGGTCCAGAAGGTCATGGGCTGCTTTATGGGCACTTTCACCCCAAAGCGGATTGTTGCGATAGGCAAGACCGGCTTCGATATTTTCGATGCAATCAAGATCGGGCAAAACGCGCACCAGTTGGAATGTACGTGCAATGCCGGAATGGCTGATTTTGTGGGCCGGAAGGCTTGTGATGTTTTTGCCGCCAATAATGACTTTGCCTTCGTCAGGTGACAGGGCACCCGATATCAGGTTCATCACGGTTGTCTTGCCCGATCCATTGGGGCCCAAAAGGCCGACAATTTCGCCTTCATGGACATCAAACTGCATCTGGTTGACGGCAATCAATCCGCCAAAGGCCTTGTGCAGACCATCAATCGACAGAAGAATTTGCGATGTCATGCTGCTTTCTCCTCTGACTTGGTGGTGCCATCTGTGCCATCCGGCGGCGAAAGGGTGCGCTTTTTCGGCACACGGTACTTTTCATAAAGTCCAAGCACACCGCCGGGCAAAAGATAGACAATCACCATGAACACACAGCCCAGAAGGATGCTGAAATGGTTCGGGAAATTTGCGGTCAGAACTTCAAACAGCAAGGTCAGTGGAATAACCCCCAACAGCGGACCGAGTAACCGGCGCGGACCACCCAGAAGCGCCATAATGACAACCTGGAAGGACAGCATCGGGTTAAAGGCAATCAAGGGATCGATATAGGTCCAACGTGGCGCCATGATGGCACCGGTCAGGGTCATGAACAAAGCCGACAGGACAAACAGGGCAACTTTGACGCGGGTAACATCAATGCCGCAATGTTTGGCAACGGTTTCGTCTTCGCCAATGATGCGCAGCGCAAAGCCAAGCCGGGAGCGGGCCAAGATAAAGCCGGTCAGAAGCAGGACGGCAAATAATGCAAGCAACTGCCAGTAAATGTCGTTCTGGGTGATATCAAGAAAGACATAGCGCCCCATTTCGCGGGTGACATTGACTTCGTACCAACTGACAACCTGACGCACCAGTTCGGTCAGGCCAAAGGTAAAGATCACGAAGTAAACACCGGCCAGCCGCAGGGTGGAGAACCCGACGAGAAGGGCAACGACCGTACCGGCCAGTGCGGCACAGACAAGAACCAGCGGAAAGGCCATATGTTCGCCAAGAACGGCCACGGTATAGGCACCGATGCCAAAGAACACGACGGTTGCCAACGAGATATAGCGCGTCGGGCCAGAAAACATCGACCATGCGGTCGCAAGCACGGCAAAGCTGACCACACTGATGGCAAGCGACATATAGTAGTTGTCGACAAAGGTCGGCAGGAAGGCAAGGGCGGCAAAGATTACGGCAGCCAAGCCAACCGGCTTGATGAAATCAGGTTTCAGGATGCTCATGAAGATGCCCTCCCGAACAGGCCGGATGGTTTGATCAGCAAGACCAGAAGGAAGATGACGTAAGTCACCGCAATGGTCAGGCCCGGATCAACATAGGTCGCGACCAGACTTTCCGCCACGCCAAGGATCAGTCCGGCGATCAGCGCACCAAGTAAGTTGCCAACTCCGCCCATGATCACAACAATCAATGCCTTCATGGTAAAGACAACGCCCATCGATGTTGAGAAGGTCAGAAACATGCTGACCAGAACGCCACCGACAGCGGCCATCGCACCACCAAGGGCAAAGGCAAAGCAGGAGGCAAAATTGACATCAATCGCAACCAGACGGGCAGAGGTCGGATCAACAGCAACCGCGCGAAGGGCGGTGCCAATCCGTGTTCTGGTCAGGATGACATAAAATCCAAGCCCGATAACAACAGCAAAGCCAAGGGCAACCAGACGGTTGGCAGCAATTGCTGCGCCAAACACATTCACGGCACCATTCATGAAGTCATAGCTGTAATAATTACCGCCAAACCAGACCAGCAGCACGCCCTGAACAATGAACAGCAGGCCAAAGGTGGCCAGAATGCTGTCGACTTCAAGCATGCCGCGGTTCTTTGCCCGTGCGACCAGCGGGGTCAGCAGGATGCGATAAATCACCCAGTTCAGAGCAAAGCTTAGCGGGATAATGATCAGAAGACCGACAATCGGGTTAATCCCGAACGAGGTCATGAAAACAAAGGCAATAAAGGATGCGACGATCACCAACTCGCCATAGGCGAGGTTCATGATGCGCGATACTCCGTATTGCAGGGTCAGCCCCATGGCGACGAGTGCATACATACCGCCAAGGGTGATCCCGGAAAATATTGCGTAGCTTAACATTCAATTCTTCCCAGAGGGGTGTCGGGGTTCCCGCGCGATTGTGCGTGCGCAGGGACCCCGGCTTTCCTTGTCAGCTGCACTTATTGTGCTGCTTTCCATTCAGGTTTCGGGAAGACAAGTTCTTGTGCGCCTTCCATGCTGGTTGGGGCAACGCCGACAAATTTGCCGTCCTGCCACTGGCCAACCTGCCAGAAATTCTGATCGCCCGGCTTATAGGTGCCCAGAATGGTGTCAAAGCCACCTTTGGCGAGTTCAGCATTCACAGCTTCGCGGTCGGTGGAACCGGCACGTTCGATTGCCTGTTGCAGGGACTGAAGCGAAGCCCAGTTTACAATCGATGCCCAACGATCCGGCTCGCGATCGGCAAATGCGACATGGCGTGCAATGTAATCGGCAATTTTCGGGTCATTTTCGCTGGCACCCCCAAGGCTGATGACGCCCTGTGCATCTTCACCGAAACGGTTTTTATAAAGCGGGAAAGCGGTGCCAACACCGGCATAGAAGATTTTCGGGTTAAAGCCCAGAACGCGCGACTGTTCGGTCAGGCCAAGGGTGCCCGGCGGGTAGGAAAAGGCCACAAAGGTATCTGCGCCAAGTGATTTGATTTCATTGACGATGGTGGCAAGGTCCTGGGATCCCAGCGGATAGGTTTTGTCATAGACCAGATCAAAGTCGCGATCTTCAAGGGCAGTGCGACCGGCTTTGGAAAGTTCAATCCCGAAACCATCGGCAACGGCAATCATGGCGACCTTGTCGTTGATTTTACCGGCGTCTTTCAGGCCTTTGAGGAATTCGGCCATTTCAACGGCATATTGTTCACCCGTGCCAAGCAGCCAGTAGGAGTTTTTCCAGCGTTCTGCGAGTTGCGGTGATTTGTCGGTAACGGCTGTTCCGGCAATATGGGCATAGCCCGCACGATCAAGGATTGGTGCGACGGCAAGGTTAAGCCCCGTGCCCCAAGGCGACAGGATGAAATCAACCTTGTCCTGATTGATCAGGCGTTCGATCGCACGGACAGCTTCTTCGGAGCTGGAGCGATCATCATATTCAACGACTTCAATCGGGATCTGTTTGTCGCCGACTTTAAGGCCGCCGGCGTCATTGATTTCCTTGACCCACATTTCATAGTTCGGCGTGGTGCTGGTGGCAGCGCCCGGTGCGCCGGGGCCGGTTTTCGAGATGGCGTAACCAATGCGATAGGTTTCTTGTGCGTTGGCACCAAACAGCGTCGCGGTGCTCATCAGGGCAGTGGTTGCTGCCGCGATGGTCGCGATGCGCAGTTTCGCTGAAATTTGCATGCTTTTCCTCCTGATCTCTTTGCAGAGACGGTTTTCCCGTTTACGCGCTATTTCAGGAGTTTAGGCAAAGAGATTCTGTTATTTACTTCGCAGTGCAAAGTAAATCCCCGGCGTTTCCTCCTGCCCATTATTTCGCAGTTGCAAAATAACGGGAACGCAATTTTGATTTGTATTGTTGTTTTTGCGGTTCTTTTGACCGTCACACTAGTAAGCGACGGAACGCTTCCGATGTAAAGATAGCTAAATTGACATTTTAGGACGAAAAATTGTATTTTTATACATATAACCATTTGGAATAGATGATCGACAAAAAGGCATGCCTCAGTATTCATCCCGACATATCCCGGTTTCAAGCCCGGCACCGCTGGTTGAAAACCCGTTCGAAGATCTTCTTCCTGTCACCGCACAGGCCATGATGGATCATTTTGATCATCCGTTATCCGCGCAAGAATGGGTGATGAATGATCCGGGGCGGCGGGATCGGTGTTATGCGGTTTTGCTGCTAAGCGGGCGGGCGCGGATCGGGTTGCGACAGGGAACCATTGAATGCAGGGCACCCGCCCTGGTGTGGATGCCGCTGGGTGAAACGCAAAGCTTTTCTGTAACGGCCGGTGGCGAAGGTTATTTGCTGTCGGTGGCGGATGATTTGGTGGCCCGTCATTGCGGGGATGGGGCCGGTGGTCTTGGTGCGCCGGGGGGCAGTCCGGTCGGCGGTGGTTTGCCGCTTCGATTTGCAGCGGACACTGTTCACAATGTCACCCCGGCAGAAGATAGCGAAAATCTATCGCTTCTGGCGCGCAGCTTTGCCGCCATCCGAACCGAGCTGATGCAAAATGCGCTTGGGGCCAGCCTTGTGGTTGGTGCGCATTTGCAAATCATCCTGACCATGGTTTTGCGCCTTGGCGAAGGGGTGATGGAACAGCGCGACAAACACCGACCGGGATCGATCACGTTCCAGCGTTTCTTACAGGTTCTTGAACTGCATTTTCGTGAACACTGGAATGTTGCCGATTATGCAACGGCCCTTGGGGTCAGTGAACGTCGATTGGGGTCGGCTGTTTTGCGTGCGACAGGTAAGCCGCCACTCAGTGTTATTCATGATCGTGTCTTGCGCGAATCCTGTATGCGGCTTGAACAATCCCCGCTTGGTGTGGCGCAGATTGCTTATGGTTTGGGGTTCCGTGATCCGGCCTATTTCAGCCGGTTTTTCAAACGCTATATGGGCGAGGCGCCGGGGGGATATCGCCGGTTACGTCGGGCAGCCGAGCGCGTGCGTGATGATACTTTTGCCGCCTGGCCGTAGAGTGTATAAATTTAATGACGTAATGGCGCTGTGAGAGTTCTCTGGTAGTTTGATCAACGGGGAAATTTATCATTGGTTTAGGGGCAGGAATGAAGTGCATCGGCTGGGTAATTAGAACATTTCTAACCCTCACTGTTCTTGCAAATTTCGAGAGCATTTTAGCCTATTACGATCTGGATAAAGTCTGGTTAAGGTATCCGGATGTTCTGGGCTTTCTGTCTTTAGAAAACAGCCAAAATTGGACATTCTTTGCTCTAGGTTGCATGTCAGTTTCTTGGGGGTATTGGATTGTTGGCTTCGACTCAGTTCAGTCACGTATGGCCAAATTCTTGACAAAGGTAAGAACGCGTTACGTTGAGTTGCGCTCAGGTCTTCGTTGGGTTGAATCTCCTAAGTCGGTTCATTCTTTTGGGTATATTATTAGTAGACCGCATTCTTTGTGTTTGGTTGAGCACATACATCTTCGTGCTACAAATTTGAGATCAAAAGAAGTTGTGATTATAGCCGCCTATATTAGGTCGCTAGTAACTGGCGAGAAAATTGAAATGGCTCTCGGGCAGCAGCGTATTCCGTCAGGAGCAAACGGTGTTAGAATCTCCCCAGAAGCCACATTTGATCTTTATGCGATTTTCCCCAACGAGTCCGGGCATCAGGCGGGTGATCAGATCAAAGGTCTATCTTTGCCACTGTTCTGGAGGAGGTTCTCTTCGTTCGAAATTATAATGGAAACTAGGGACTTCAAAATTAGGGAGGAGATTTCTGTAGACGATACCCAATTATGGATATCGAGTGTTTGGATGGGATTGATGATGCCGCCCCCCGGAGAGAAAGCGGCAGTTTTGCCCGCGGAGTGATTTTCTGCATGGCGTGTGGCCCTTGCTATGCCTTTTTTTGATCCTACTTCTTCGCTTACTCGTAATATTATACAAATGCGAATTCAGACAGGATCGATACGTTGCGCAAAGGTAAAACCTTTTTTCTTGGCTTTCTGGCCGCCATTATCTTGCCGTTTGGGATGAGCCTTGCCGAAAACCCGCCAAGTGAAAAGGCAAAAGAACGGTACACGTGGCGCAATGCCCCGCGTGGTTCATCAGGGGTGGCCCCTGATGCCGCGAGCCATGCAGATCAGGCGATTGTCATGGTCATGGCAGCCGATACGTTTGGCTGGCGTGGGTATTTCGCTGTGCATCCGTGGATCATTTACAAGCGTGCTGGCGACACCAGCTATACCCGCTATGACGTTGTCGGGTGGGGTGGTGGCAATGTTGTGCGCAAGAATTATGCGATCCCTGATGGATTGTGGTTTGGCTCCAAACCCAAAATCCTTGCCGATCATCGCGGTGCCGATGCCGAAGGGTTGATTGATCAGGTTGAGGCCGCGGTTAAAAGCTATCCTTTCCCGCGTGAATATCGCAGCTATCCGGGGCCGAACAGCAATACCTTTATTGCCCATATCGGGCGCGAGGTATCCGGGCTGAACCTTGATATGCCCGCCAATGCGATTGGTAAGGATTTCCGCGCAATTACAAATCCGGTCGGGCTGTCGTCAAGCGGGCAGGGCATTCAAGCCAATATTTTAGGTGTGTTTGGCTTTTCGCTTGGTCTGGAAGAAGGGATCGAGTTGAACTTGCTTGGTCTTAATATCGGCATTGATTTTAACCGGCCTGCCTTGCGCCTGCCATCTGTCGGGCGGCTGGGTATGGATAATGTGGATCAGGACAATCCAGATAGTGTGGCTGCGGAAAAGAGTGGTTCTCTTATGGGTGTGCAGCCATCAATTAAGCCAAGCGGCTGATATAGCCTGCCATTGGTAAAAGGCCATCCAGTGGTAAGCAGTTGGCGTAATGGTAAAACGCTGCCCGAGGTTGGGGCAGCGTTTTTTTACATTTCAGGACAGTGGGGTTGGTTTAATTGCGTGCCCATCGCGGGAATGGATCGGGAAGGTCTGAATAACGGGATGGATCGAAACGGATTGAAAGAAAATCGTCTGTATCGTCAACCAGACATTCAGATAGGCGTTCACGCAGGGCTGCTTCATTCATTTCCTGACCGATAAACACGATTTCCTGACGGCGATCGGCAAAGATCGGGTCCCATTTTGACAGCACGATGTCACGCCAAGCCTGATTATCAGGCCATTGTTCACGTGGCACAGCACACCACCAGGTCCCGAGTGCCTCTGTCTTGACTGCCGCGCCGGCTTGACTGAGTTCCCCGACCCAATCTGGTCGTGAGGCCAACCAAAAATGTCCTTTTGCACGCAGGACGCCGGGCCATTCACTGTTGATAAAGGCGTGGAATCGTTCTGGATGAAATGGCAAAGAAGTACGGAAGGTGAAACTTGTAATGCCGTACTCTTCGGTCTCGGGGATGTGATCGGCAAAGCCATATAGTTCTTTGGCCCAGAGCGGGTGATCCTGAGCGCGTTCAAAATCAAACCGACCAGTATTGAGAATGCGTTCAGGAACAACGACGCTGTTGGTCGTTTCAATGACCTCGGCATCCGCGTTCAGGGCCTTGATGATGGCAAGGACTGTTTTGCGTTGGCCATCGGAAATTAGATCAAGCTTGTTCATCACGATCACGTCGGCAAATTCGATCTGTTCAACCAACAAATCAACAATGCTGCGATCATCGGCATCTCCAAGGCTTTCGCCACGGTCAGACAGAAGGTCGGTCGAGCTGTAATCGGTAATCAGGCGTGCGGCATCAACGACGGTGACCATTGTATCAAGCTTGGCAATATCGCCAAGCGACTGTCCATTTTCATCGCGGAAATCGAAGGTGGCGGCAACGGGCAGCGGTTCGGAAATACCTGTTGATTCAATGATCAGATAATCAAAGCGTTCTTCTTCGGCAAGGCGGCGCACCTCAGCCAATAGATCATCACGCAACGTGCAACAAATACAACCGTTGGTCATTTCGACCAGCTTTTCATCCGTTTGCGAGAGTTCCGATCCATTGTTTCGTATCAGATCGGCGTCAATGTTGACGTCGCTCATGTCATTGACAATGACCGCAACCCGCAAGCCGCGCCGGTTATTGAGAACATGATTAAGTAGGGTGGTTTTGCCTGCTCCGAGGAAGCCGGACAGAACAGTTACGGGAAGGTGCCGCATCAACTAACCTCATTATTAAATGTTATGTTATAACATAACATTTAATCGGGCGTGATGTGCAACGCAATCAAAAATTTAAACTTGTGTTGCACGCGGGTCTTTTGAGCGGTTTTGGAGCTTAGCTGTTCAGGTGAAGTATTGCGCTATTGAGAAGACAGGCAAACCCAACCCAGGCTCCGTAGGGGAGCAACAAGATTCCCGCCAGACGGTCAATTTTCATAAACACCACGATATTGGCCATGATCAGCACCAAAAGGGCGATGATATCAATCAGGCCGAGTAAGGGTGATTGCGCCCCAAAGAACAGAAACGACCACAAAAGGTTCAGGGCCAGTTGCGCGCCATAGATCGCAAACGGGCCTTTGGCATTGCCAATGCCGCGTTTAAGCCAAACGCGCCAGCCGCTAAAGGCGATCATGAAATAAATCACCGTCCAGACCGGCGCAAACAACCAGTTGGGTGGATTGAAGAACGGCTTTTGCAATGTCGCGTACCAGTCATTGACACTGGTTGCGGTCACCGCACCACCAAAGGCCGATATGATCAGGCACAAAACCATAAAGGCAATCAGCGCAAAGACACGGGTGCGATGGTTTGTCTTTGGCGGGGTGAGGTCATCGGTGCTGTTCATCATGGCGAAGTTAAATCCCCGGCGATCAGTTTGTGACGTCTTGAATGGTTTCGATCAGTTCATCGAAATAAGGGTTCCAGGTCAGCCGACCGTGGTATTTACCCGGTTCGCTATAGCCCCAACCACTGCGCCAGATTGTCGATAGATCGCTGGGCAGTGCCATGTTTTCCTGACCATTTTCAACAAAAACAAAACTTCCCTTCACACCGTAATATGGGTTCTCGGGCGAAAACAGCACGCTTAGATGCGAGAAATTGCTGATTTGCTGATCGGGCAGGTTGCTGTTGCGGGTTTCAACCCGCGGGTCGCTGCTTGGTGCGGGGGCGTCATCATACCAGATTAGGTGTGATGACGGATGGGTGAAGTCGGTTTCAAACGTTCGCAGCGTTTCAAGCGGATCAAGGACACTGTCATCGGCACTTATGGTTATCAGAGCCGGACGGTCAAAAGGTACTGCATCAAGGCTTTCGCGGGCTTCGCTGACACTGTGGTAATAAAGTGCGGATGCCTTGGTGGAAAGGGATTGGTAATTAATGACATTGTTCTCAGGATCAACATCAACCCAGTCCCACAGATATTGGACCAGGGGGGCAAGAAACAGCAAATCGCTGTCTGGTTCAATTCCCGGCGAAAACAGCAACAATCCGGCGATTTCCGGGTTCTGGGCAGCGTAGCTGGTCACAAGGTTGCCGCCGGTCGAAAAACCACCAAGCCAGACTTCATCGACGTCGCGTTCAAGAAGGGCTACCTGATGGGCAACAGACTGCGTCCAGTCGGCATAGTCGGGCAGGTTAAGATCACCCGGGCGGGTGCCGTGGCCGGGCAATAACATTGACCTTGCAAGCCATCCATTGCGGGCCATTTCCGTTGCGATGTCGTGGAAATACCACGGGCTTGACCCAAGGCCATGGACAAACAGCACCCCCCGCGTTGGTTGATCATTGGAGGTGGTTTTTGGGCGGACTTCAAACGGACTGTTGCGCGTGATTTCCATGTCGTGATCGTCGGTCAGAAAGACGCGGTGGGTTGCAACCCATTCGCGTGTTTCTGAGACGTAAGCGGCAAATTCATCCTGCATATAGGGCGGGATATCGGGGGATTTTTCATAAAGCGCGTTTTCCGGCGGGAAGGCACACGCCGCGAGAAAAAGTGCCGGGATCAGGGCCAGCAGGGTGGTGCGTTGATTGGGACTAAATAGCGTTCTTTTCGTGCTGTTGCTGCTTGTTCCGGTATCGTCCATGAATGTGCCTTTGCGGATGTCTTTCTGCTTTGGTTCTTGTACGGCAATCCTTTGATTTTGGGTCTTATTTTGCCGTTCAGAAATGTGCTTATAAGTGATTGTAATCACAGATAAGGCATATGCCGAATGTTATAAAATTATTTATCTGTCGGTTGATATGTTCTTGCGGGAACGCAATTCTGAATAGCTGCTCTTCCTGATAAAATACAAAAAATATCAATAAGTTACCGATTTGTCCGATGTGCTTGGATACCGGTTATGGGGATGAAAATGTTCAATTTGAATTCTATGAAAATCAGCACGCGTATGCTGATCATTGTTGCAGGGGCAATTTTTGCTGTGTTGCTGGTCGGTGCGTTCGGTCTTACCGAAATGCGCAGCAACATGGTCGAGGATCGCAAGGCAAAGACGCAGAATCTGGTGGAAACCGCGATCAGCCTGATCGGGCATTTCCATGAGATGGCGCAATCGGGCGAGCTGACAAGCGAACAGGCACAGGCGGCTGCGGCAAAGGCCGTCGGGTCCTTGCGCTATGATAAAACGAATTACTTTTTTGCATTTGATTATACCCCGGTCGTTGTGATCCACGCGGTCAAGCCCGAGCGCGTCGGGTCGAATGTGGGTGAAGCGGTTGATGGTTCGGGTAAGTTTCTATACCGCGAAATGGTCGAAGCTGCGCGTTCTGGCGGGCAGGGATTTGTCGATTACACCTATCAGGTGCCGAAATCGGACAAACTCCGTCCCAAGCTTTCATTTGTAAAAGAATTCAAGCCCTGGGGATGGATCGTGGCAACCGGCATTTACATGGATGATGTGAATGCCGTGTTCATGAAAAGCATGCTGGTAATGGGCGCGGTTGCATTGGCAATTCTGGTCGCCGTTGTTGGCATGTCCTTGATGATCAGCCGGGGGATTACCCGCCCGTTGCTGGCGATTTCTGAAAACATGCTGCGCTTGTCGCAGGGCGATCACGATATCGAGGTCAAATATACCGACCAGAAAAGCGAGATCGGCGATTTGGCGCGCGCGATGGATATCTTCAAGGCGAAAACCATCGAAATGGAAGAAATGCGCACCCAGCGCGAGGAACAGGAACGCCGTTCCGATGCGGAAAAACGCGATGCCTTGCGTAAAATGGCCGACAGTTTCGAAGCCAGCGTGGGACAGGTTGTTGCTCAGGTCATCAAAGCATCGGGTGAGATGCAGACATCTGCCGATGCGATGACGGGTACAGCCAAGCAAGTTGGTGAGCGTTCAAGCGTAGTTTCCAGCGCGTCGCAGGAAATGTCGAACAATGTTGAGACCGTCGCCTCCGCTGCAGAAGAACTGAGTGCTTCGATTGCTGAAATCAGCAATCAGGTAGCGCAGTCTTCGACCATTGCCAATGGTGCCGTACGAACATCGGAAGAAACCCATCAGAAAATCGAAATGCTGGCCGATGCCGCAAACCAGATTGGCGAAGTCGTTTCACTGATTACCAACATTGCCGAACAGACCAATCTTTTGGCCCTGAACGCAACGATCGAAGCCGCGCGTGCCGGGGATGCGGGCAAAGGTTTTGCCGTGGTTGCCAACGAAGTTAAAAATCTGGCCAACCAGACGGCCAAGGCAACCGAAGATATCCGGTCACAGGTTGAGGATATCCAGGTCGCTACATCGAATGCGGTAACGGCAATCAGTGAAATCGCCGAAACCATCCGTCAGCTTGACGGGTCGACAACAACGATTGCATCTGCGGTGGAAGAACAAGGGGCGGCAACGCAGGAAATCGCCCGAAATGTCGAACAAGCCGCCCATGGTACCCGCGATGTATCAGAAAACATCACGGGTGTATCGTCGGCTGCTGGTGATGCAGAACGGCTTTCGAACGAAGTTCTTGGCCTGGCTGAGGGACTTGGACGTGAAGCCGCAGTCTTGAACAAGGCTGTGGAATCCTTCCTCTCAGAAGTTCGTAGCGCCTGATCTGCACAATCTTGATTTGGCCCCCGCTTTGATGACAGAGCGGGGGCTTTTTTTATGTGTGTTTAGGTCTTTGATTTCGAAGATTGTCCGAACAGGATCTTCTTACCTTCTTCGGTCACGGCAGGCGTGGCCGAATATGGTTCGGCTGCTTTGTATGCCGCGATCGTGGCCGGGCGAGACTGAATGGTTTCAAACCAGCGTTTCAGGTTTGGAAAATCATTGAGATCCTGTTGCTGCTTTTCGTAGCTGACAACCCACGGATAGGACGCCATATCGGCAATGGTGTAATCATCACCGGCAATGAAGTCACGGCCTTCAAGGCGCTTGTTTAGCACACCGTAAAGACGGTTGGTCTCATTGACATACCGGTTGATCGCATAGGGGATCTTTTCCGGGGCGTAGGTGCCAAAATGATGGTTCTGACCGGCCATCGGTCCAAGCCCACCCATCTGCCAGAACAGCCATTCCATCACGGTTTTCTTGGCACGCACATCGGTTGGCAGGAACTTGCCGGTCTTTTCTGCAAGATATTGCAAGATCGCGCCGGATTCAAAAACGGTAATGGCGGCACCGCTGTCGGCCGGATCATGGTCAATGATTGCGGGCATCCGGTTGTTGGGTGAGAAGGCCAGGAAATCTGGTTTGAACTGGTCCCCGGCACTTATATTGACCGGAAAGATTTTGTAATCCAGTCCGGTTTCTTCAAGGAACAGGGTGATTTTGTGACCGTTCGGGGTTGGCCAGTAATAAAGGTCGATCATGGGCCAGAGGCTCCTTTAATTCTTGTCTGGTGGCAATATTAATAAACGAAGCTTGCCAATTGCTGTGTTATCGGTCAATTTAAAACGATCATTCCAGAAAGCAATGCCGGGTCACGGTTTTGTGTAAATTCGTTGACCTGCAAGGAGACCATTTATGATCCGTTTCTATTTTCATCCGACGCCAAACCCGCAGAAAATCTCGATGATGCTTGAAGCATCCGGACTTGAATATGAAGTGCTGCCGGTTGATAGCCGCAAAGGCGAACAACACGATCCGGCGTTTCGTTTGATCAATCCGAATGGCAAATTGCCGGCGATTGTTGATACTGATGGCCCGGGTGGCAAGGAAGTTCGTGTTTTTGATTCGAACGCTATCTTGCTTTATCTCGCGGAAAAAACGGGCAAATTCCTTGGCAAGGCAGAAGACCGCGGCGAGTTTCTGTCATGGTTGATGTTCATTGCCACCGGTCTTGGTCCGTTTTCCGGTCAGGCTGTGCATTTTCAGCATGTCGCACCCGAAGGCAGCGAATATGGCGTAAACCGCTATCGCAATGAAATCGCCCGTCACTATCAGGTTCTTGAAGATCACCTTGGGGGGCGCGATTTCATCGTTGGTGACGAATTGACGATTGTTGATATTTCGGCATGGGGCTGGATCGACAAGGCACCCTTTGTTCATAAGAACCCGGATGTGATGGACAAATACCCGAACATCAAACGCTGGTTTGATGCCGTCAACAAGCTTCCGGCAGCGATCAGCGCACGCGACGTTGGCAAAGGCCTCAGCTTTAAGACCGAAATGGACGAAGACGCCAAACGCGCGATGTTCCCGTCCAATTACGTTTAAGGGAGGCGGCAACCTCACCAGATCGTTTCGCGGCCTTAACCGGTCGTGACTTTTCAAGGTATGTCGGGGGGCATGCTACAGAATTGGTCTTTTGACGCTGTCTGGTTGAGGTTGCCGTAATCACCCGCTGCATAAAAAACACCCCGGTCAGTATGGCCGGGGTGTTTTGTTTTTGGGTGGTGAGCTTGGAATTGATCAGAACGGTACAGAAAGACTTACTTCTATCGCGCTTTCATCGGACTGATCATTGTCATTGGCAATCGACATCATGTGCGAAAGGGCGAGTTCGCTGCTAAGATCGCCAAAGCTGTATCCCAGTCCGCCGCGAAGACGCTGATTGCCATATTCATTCAGATTGCTGCCAAAGAACGGTTTGACGATACCAAGATCCTGACCGTTTTCGTCACTTAGCGCAAAGCCATAGGTGATCGTTCCTGCCAAGGTGTATTCGGTGTAATCGGTTCGCCCGATCAGATAGTTTCCTTCAAGCGATCCATTCAATCCCGTTTCACTGTCATACAAACGCACACCACCACCAAGATTGAAGGCCGTGGCATCGTCGTTTATTTCGTCGGTGAAATCATAGGTCATGCCAGCTTCGACAAACGGGCTGAGTGTCAGGCTGCCCTGATAAACATCATAGGCCATTTCGACAGCGGGTTTGACTTGGCGGGTGTTCGAACGGGTTTCGCCAACAGCCGTGCCACCGCTTTCGGTGTAGCTATCAACGGTCTTGCGCGCCGCAAGGACGGCAAGGCTTGGCGAGACCGAAAGCGGGGTCTCGTCAACCGGGCGATAGCGGTAAGATGCGGACAATGCGCCATACCAAAGATCGGAATCTGTCTTGCCGGAAATCGATCCGTTGCTGCGGGTGACGTCAATGTCGCCCATGCCATAACCGGCCTCAACAACAAGGTTTAAGCCCGCAATCGGGCTATAGATGGCATAAGGGGAAAACACCCAGCCAGCTTCGTCATATGTGCCGGTATTAAACGTGGTGGTCAGTTCGGTGTCACTGTAGCCCAGCGAAACGCCGGTGGTCAGGTTTTCCGCAACACGGTAATCGATCCCGATATTATATCCCCAGACATCACCGTCATAGCGGCTGTCGGTTGATCCACTGACATAGTCGTTGTCAACGCTGGTATAGGATCCATGTCCCCAAACCGTAATCGGCGAACTTGATGAAAGGGCGGTTCTGCCATCGGTTCCAGCCGCACCGCCAATATCGCCCTGATCTGTTGGGCCCAGTCCAAGCGCCTGCTGTTGGGCGCTTTGGGCCGCGATAAGGGAGCTGTCAAAGTCACCGATCAAGGCAAGCTGTCGCAGGCCGGTACTGGTTTGGTTCATCGTGCTTTGGCGATAGCTGCTGTCATCGGCAAAACTTGGATTGTCAGAATTATTGCTGTTTGATCCACCGGTGCCACCGGTTGATCCACTTGCCCCACCAGCGGAAGCGCCACCGGAAGCGCCACCGACGCCACCTGTCGGACCGGCGCCAACCGATCCGGTAACCACAGAGGCGCGGGCACCGATATTTTGTTGAACAACTGTCGTTTGTGAACGCGAAACAGCCCCGACAACCGCAGAAGACGTTGTCGCACCAGAGCCGGCGACACTGACGACCGAGCACGATGTTGCCGTGATGGACATGTTGCCGGGACCTGTATTGGCAATTTGAATGGTGGCGTTGGATGTTGCCGCGTTGGCGGTAAAGGATACCGTCGTGCTTCCGGCATTGGACAAGGAGCCGGTTTTGGTGCGGTTATTTGATGTGTCGTTATTGTCTGTATAGGTGAATGTGTAATTGATGCCGCCGCCGACTGCAGAGATGGAGAAAACGGGGGTCGCTCCGGCCACGGCAGACATGTTTGTATAGAGACGTGTATCGCCGTTGTTTACCGTAAAAGTCGATCCACTGAATTCTGTGCAAACGGCCGTCCCGCCCAAAGGAGCTGCGTGGGCGCTGTTACTGCCATAACCTGCGATGAGTGCTGCTGTTGTCAGGATGCCTGCCACAGGCAGAATACGGTTATTGTTTTTTGTGTTGAACACTCGTTTTCATCCGATCATGTGACGCTATACAGATAGATAGTGTGTCTGTTGGCAATAGCGGTAACAGAATGTTCCGAAGCGAACAACGAAATGAACCTGGTTGCCAGAATATGTCAGGATTGACCATCGTTTCGCGTTGTGTTCGCTATATTTCCTTTTGAACAAAAACACCCCCGACCAATGATCGGGGGTGTTTGAATTCCAGATGTTTTTCGCACTCAGTCGGTGGTTTTGGCACCGAACTGTTTGTTGAATTGCAGGACTACCAAGGTGACAACTGCACCGGACATCAGATAGGCACCCACACCGGGCAGGCCGAACTTGTCACACAGATAAAGTGCGATCAGCGGGGCAAAACCGGCACCAAGCAGCCATGCCAGATCCGATGTCAGGGCCGAACCGGTATAGCGGTATTCGCGCTTGAAGTTTGATGCCAGCGTTCCGGCAGCCTGACCAAAGCACAGGCCAAGAACAGCAAAGCCACCCAGCACAATCATGCCTTCATTGATGATGTTGAAGGAATAAAGAAGCGGGGTGAGGATGGCACCAAGCAGAATGATCCCGGCACTGTATCCCAGCAAACGGCGACGGCCGAGCTGATCGGCAATGAAGCCCGATGCAATGATGCCAAAGGCACACAGCACAGCGCCAACGCCCTGGGTCAAAAGGAACTGCCCGGCATTGCCATTGGCGTAAAGATAGACCCAGCTGAGCGCAAAGACCGTGACGAGATGGAACAGTGCGTAGCTGACCATCGGGACCAAGGCACCCAGAACAACGGTGCGACCGTTATGTTTAAGGGTATCGATCACGCGGGCTGGTTCGAGTTCATTCTGTTCAAGCAGATGACCGAATTCCGAGGTTGCCACAAGGCGCAGGCGGGCAAACAGGGCCACCACGTTAATGGCAAAGGCCACGAAGAACGCATAGCGCCAGCCAAAGGCAAGGAAGTCATCGGGATGCAAGGTCAGGATCAGATAGGCAAACAACGACGATGCCAGCATAAAGCCAAGCGGTGCGCCCAATTGCGGGATCATCGCATACCAGCCCTTGCGGTTGTCCGGCGCATTAAGGGCGAGCAGGGATGACAGACCATCCCATGCACCACCCCATGCAAGACCCTGCAGGAAGCGGAAGGTACAGAGCAGATAAATCGCAAGAATGCCAGCTGACTCAAAGCTTGGCAGGAAGGCCATGGCCGCGGTTGATCCACCGAGCATGAACATCGCAATTGTGAGCTTCACCCCACGGCCATGATGCCGGTCTACGGTCATAAAGACGAGGGAGCCGACAGGGCGGGCGATGAAAGCCAAGGAGAAAATGGCAAAGGAATACATGGTGCCCACGAGTGCCGTTTCGCCGGGGAACAGCAATTGCGGGAAGACCAGTACCGATGCGATGCAATAGACGAAAAAGTCAAAGAATTCCGATGTCCGGCCAATAATCACGCCAAGCGCAATTTGACCCGGATCGTTGGTGGCGTCGGCATTGTGATGCCGCGCATCGCGTTCCAAACCTGAAGAGGTGGCGGTCGCGTAGTTTTCTGGTGTTTGGTTCACGCCGTTCTCCCGAATTCACTGGTCGGACCTTTTCGGTCCTAACTGCTTTTGATTGGATCACAAAACCGGATCGCTCGGCGATACGACTTTGGGATCGAGTTTGAGTATAAACATGTGAATTCAAAACGTCAGTGTCAATTATCACCCCGCACCGCACAACGTATGGTTTACGTTGTAATGATAATTGTCATTGAGACCCTGCTATGCATGGCGCATACCTTGACATTGCTGCATCGCAGCTATAGCAATTTCCGCGAAATTACGATCTGGTAGATTATTGAAAAAAATTTGCCAAAATTGTGCCTTTTCCGTGGATGTTTAGGATGTTCATTCCTATATGCGATGCGGTGGGGTACGACGTGTGGCGGTCTCCGATGGATCGTTCATGCGGCTTGCAGGCATATGGTTGTCTGTGAGAACATCTTCCAGAAACAGACAAAGTATGAAGCGCATGCTTTCAAAACTTGTACGCGGCGTGGCTGTTGCCTCGATGTTTTCGCTTCTGGGCGGTTGCAATCTGGTTGTGATCGACCCGTCGGGTGATATTGCGTCACAGCAGTCCGACCTGATTATTGTGTCCACAATCTTGATGCTGCTGATCATCGTTCCGGTGATGGCACTTACGGTTTTCTTTGCCTGGAAATACCGTCAGAGCAACAAGGATGCGGAATACGATCCCGAATGGCACCATTCCACAAAACTGGAAGTCATCATCTGGTCTGCACCATTGGTAATCATTATCGCACTTGGCGCGATTACCTGGGTAACGACGCATACGCTTGACCCGTATCGTCCACTTGACCGCATTGATGCCGAACGTCCGCTGCCCAAAGGCCACAAGCCGATGGTGGTGGAAGTTGTTTCCCTTGATTGGAAATGGCTGTTTGTCTATCCGGAACAGGGTATTGCAACCGTTAACGAGCTTGCTGCTCCGATTGATACCCCGATCCAGTTCAAGATTACCTCTTCGGGCATTATGAACTCCTTCTTTATTCCGGCTCTTGCGGGCCAGATTTACTCGATGGCGGGCATGGAAACCAAACTCCACGCCGTGATCAACGAAGAAGGCATTTATGACGGCTTTTCGGGGAACTATAGCGGTGAGGGTTTCTCTCATATGCGCTTCAAGTTCCACGGTCTGAGTCAGGAAGGGTTTGATAACTGGGTCAATGATGTGAAGGCGGACGAGAACTTCCTTGGTCGTTCCCAGTATCTTGAGCTTGAAAAACCAAGCATCGATGAGCCGGTTCACCACTTTAGTGCTGTGGACCCGGAACTCTATACCGCGATTCTCAATATGTGCGTCGATCAGTCGAAAATGTGCATGAACGAGATGATGTCGATCGATGCGAAAGGTGGTGGCGGACTTGCCGGTATCCACAACGTCATGTCTTTGACCTATGACGTGCCGCAGATGCGTGGCAGCCAGCCGTTACCCGAAAGCAAATCCTATGTGGCGTCGCTTTGCACCACCCCGGAAGGTGGTTTGAGTGGCGAGATCGCGAACCTGCCATTGTTTGATAATGGGAAGGTAGCATCCGCCATGAGCGTCGCACCCGAAGGTGTTTCGACAGGTTTCTGAAGCAGTGTCGGTTGGTGAAAGCCAACCGGCCCTTCGCAGTTTAATCATCGGCCCCCCGGTGCATTTCTGCATTTGAAAGAAGAGTAATCCGATGTTCTCTAATCCGGACCTTTTACATTTTATATTTGGCCGGCTGTCACTTGATTCACTTCCGTTCCATGAACCGATCCTTGTGGTGACGTTTGCGGCGGTGGTTCTGGGCGGTATCGCTGTTGTCGGCGGTATCACCTATTTCCGCCTCTGGGGATATCTCTGGAACGAGTGGATCACGTCGATTGACCACAAAAAAATCGGCATCATGTATATCATTCTGGCGATTATCATGCTGTTGCGTGGTTTTGCCGATGCTTTGATGATGCGTGCCCAGCAAGCGATGGCTTTTGGTGGATCGGAAGGTTTCCTTCCGCCGCACCATTATGATCAGATCTTTACCGCCCATGGCGTGATCATGATCTTCTTTGTGGCCATGCCGCTGGTGACGGGGCTTATGAACTTTGTCGTGCCACTGCAGATCGGTGCGCGCGACGTTGCTTTCCCGTTCCTGAACAATTTCAGCTTCTGGATGACCACCTGTGGTGCCGCGCTGATCATGGTGTCGCTGTTTATCGGCGAGTTTGCCACGACCGGCTGGCTGGCATATCCGCCGCTGTCTGACAGTGTTTACAGTCCGGGGGTCGGGGTCGATTATTATATCTGGGCCTTGCAGATTGCCGGTGTCGGGACGTTGCTTTCGGGTGTGAACCTGATTGTCACCATCGTCAAGATGCGCGCACCGGGCATGAGCATGATGAAAATGCCGGTCTTCACCTGGACATCGCTTTGCACCAACATTCTGATTGTTGCAGCATTCCCTGTTTTGACCGCCGTTTTGGTCCTGCTGGGTCTTGACCGTTACGCAGATACCAACTTCTTCACCAACGATCTTGGCGGTAACGCCATGATGTATATCAACCTGATCTGGATCTGGGGCCACCCGGAGGTGTACATCCTGATCCTGCCAGCGTTTGGTGTGTTTTCCGAAGTTGTGTCGACCTTCTGCCGCAAGCGACTGTTTGGCTATAGCTCGATGGTTTATGCCACCGTGGTTATTACCATCCTGTCCTATGTCGTCTGGTTGCACCACTTCTTCACGATGGGGTCGGGTGCAAGTGTGAATGCCTTCTTTGGCATCACGACCATGATCATTTCGATCCCGACGGGTGCGAAAGTCTTCAACTGGCTGTTCACCATGTATAAGGGCCGCATCAGCTTTGAAGTCCCGATGCTGTGGACGATGGGCTTTATGCTGACCTTTGTGATCGGCGGGATGACCGGTGTCATGCTTGCGGTTCCGCCTGCTGACTTCGTGCTTCACAACAGCCTGTTCCTGATTGCGCATTTCCACAATGTCATCATTGGTGGCGTGGTGTTCGGGATGTTTGCCGGTATCGTTTACTGGTTCCCGAAGGCGTTCGGCTTCAAGCTTGATGATTTCTGGGGCAAGATGTCGTTCTGGCTTTGGACCATCGGGTTCTATTTCGCCTTCATGCCGCTTTATGTGCTTGGCCTGATGGGCGTTACCCGCCGTATGAACCAGTTTGACGATCCGTCGCTTCAGATCTGGTTTGTTATTGCGGCCTTTGGTGCGCTTCTGATTGCCGGTGGTATCGGGTCCTTCATCATGTCGATTGTTGTTGCGGTGATCAAACGTGACAAACTTCGTGATGAAACCGGTGACCCGTGGGGCGGTCGTACGCTGGAATGGTCGACTTCATCGCCGCCGCCAGCCTACAACTTTGCTTTTACCCCGGTTGTTCACGAGCTTGATGCATGGGCTGATATGAAGAAGCGCGGCTATGTCCGTCCGACTTCCGAGTTCATTGATATCCACATGCCGAAAAACACCGGTGCTGGTTTTATCCTGGCAGCTATCTCGCTCGTTCTTGGCTTTGCGTTGATCTGGCATATCTGGTGGCTTGTGGTTGCAAGCTTCATTGCCCTGGTCGGCGGCGCGATTGCGCACACCTTCAACTACAACCGCGATTATCACATCCCGGCGCACGAAGTTGTGAAGACCGAAGACGAACGAACTGCCCTTCTGGCAAAGCAGCAGGCGTAAAGGAATGACAATGGCGAATAATACTGCCGCGCAGACCGAAACGCCGGTCTTTTACCTGAAAGAAGAGCATCACCCGGAAACCGGGACGATGCTTGGCTTCTGGATCTATCTGATGAGCGATTGCCTCATCTTTGCGATCCTGTTTGCGACCTATGCCGTTCTTGGCCAGAACTATGCCGCAGGACCGGCACCGGTAGATCTGTTTGATCTGGAACTGGTGGCGATCAATACGTCGATGCTGCTGTTCTCGTCGATCACGTATGGTTTTGCCATGCTGCAAATGGAAAAAGGCAACATTGCCGGAACCCAGTTGTGGTTGGCGATTACCGGTCTGTTCGGGATCGCGTTCGTGGGCTTGGAAATCTATGAGTTCCATCACCTCTGGAGCATTGGTGCAACACCGATGCGCAGTGGTTTCCTTTCAGCATTCTATACGCTGGTTGCGACCCACGGTCTTCACGTGACGTTTGGTATCATCTGGCTTGTGACCTTGATGGTTCAGGTGTCCCAACGTGGTCTGATCCCGGAAAACAAGCGTCGCCTGATGTGCCTGTCGATGTTCTGGCACTTCCTTGACGTCATCTGGATCGGTGTTTTCTCCGTTGTTTATCTGCTGGGAGTTCTGGGATGAGTGCACATTCACACGCACATGATGACCATCACGGCGATGGCGGTGCCGCCCACGGTACTTTCAAAAGCTATCTGATCGGGTTCATCCTGTCGGTCATTCTGACAGCGATCCCGTTCTGGCTGGTGATGGACGGGACCCTTGACAGCAAGATTGCAACCGCCCTTTGGGTCATGGGTCTTGGTGTGGTTCAGATCATTGTTCACATGGTCTATTTCCTGCACATGAACACCAAATCCGAAGGTGGCTGGAACATGCTGGCGCTGATCTTTACCCTTGTGATCGTTGCGATTGCCATCGCCGGTTCACTATGGGTTATGTATCACCTTAATACCAACATGATGCCGCAGATGGATCATGAAATGATCCCAAGCTTCGGCTAGGCTTGGCTTGATATTTAAAGGGGGCGCGATACTTAACTTTGGTATCGCGCCCCTTTTTTTTGACGAAAATCCGTTCTTGAAAGACACCGGGATGACCGACCACAGCGTTCGACAAACCGCAACCGATACTCAGAAAACCGGGCCTTCCATGACGACACGGATTGTTGTGTTGTTGCTCGCCATCATTCTGTTTTCCGGGTTTTGCGGCCTTGGATACTGGCAGGTCGAACGCCGGGCCTGGAAGCTTGATCTGATTGAACGGATTGATGCACGGGTGCATGGCGATGCAATCGAAGCACCGGGGCGCGATGACTGGGCCAATGTGAGCCGGGCGCGTGATGAATATCGCAAGGTTATGGTTACTGGCACGTTTCGCAACGATCTCGAAAGCCAAGTTTATACCGCCACGGATTATGGTGCCGGTTATTGGGTGATGACCCCGCTTGTGCGTGGTGATGGCAGCATTGTCATGATCAATCGCGGCTTTGTCCCAACCGATCACCGCGATCCCGACACCCGCCGTGATGGGATGGTTGAGGGGGAGGTAACGATCACAGGCCTATTGCGTATGGACGAGCCGGTTGGAACGTTTATGCGCGATAATGTGCCGCAAGATGACCGGTGGTATTCCCGGGATGTGCGCGCCATGGCGATCAAGCGGGGGGTGGATGCCAATGACGTGGCACCCTATTTCATTGATGGGGACGGGGCGCGTCATCCGGCAAAGCTTCCGGTGGGCGGCCTGACCAAGATTAATTTCGCCAATAACCATGTGACCTATGCACTGACATGGTTTGGCTTGGCAATCCTGACGCTGGTCGGGGCATGGCTGGTGTTGCGCCATCGCAAAGGCGATGATGATGACACCGATCTGGACGAAACAAATCACTGATTGTTCTTTGGGGGCGTGAAACCATGCGTTCCTGATATCCTCCTGACATACACCTGTCAGGAACCTGCTTTCCAACGCGTTTACATTGCGGTTGAACGGGCGGCAATATGCGGCCAGCACATCGCGTATAAACCCGAGAATATGAGCAGGAGCTTTAGGAATGGTCGCAGATCGCAAACTGACATTTTATCACGCTGTCCCGTCACGTGGTGGCACGGTGCACTGGATGTTGCACGAGCTTGGCATTGAGTTTGATGCCAAGGTACTCGACCTTCCTAAGGGCGAAGGACAGACGCCAGAATATCTTGCGATTAACCCGCTGGGGAAAGTGCCAACCATCGTGCATGGCGATACGGTCGTGACCGAGGCGGCCGCAATTTGCTGTTATCTTGCGGATGCGTATCCAGAGGCCGGATTGGCCCCGGCGATTGATGATCCGATCCGCGGGGAATATCTGCGTTGGTTGTTCTTTTCGCCGTCGACCATTGAGCCGGCCTTTATAGATCGGGTCCGTCAGTATGAAGCAGAAGACGCCAGTCAGAATTCCTATCGGAACTGGGAAACGCTAATGCCGGTTCTGCGTGATGTTGTGGGGAAAGCCGACCCGTGGTTGCTGGGACAGAAATTCACGACGGTTGATGTTGTATTAGGCGCAACGATCCGGTTTGGGTGCATGTTTGGCATTCTGCCAAAAGATCCTGTCTTTGAGACCTATATCGCCCGGATTGATGCCCGTCCGGCATATCAGCGTGCGCAGGAACTGGACGCACCGTATTTTGCAGCGGCAATGGCGGGGTGATCTCATCAACGTAATTGTATGAAGAATAAAAGGGCCGGTTCCTGCGACATGGAATCGGCCCTTTGTATTTTTAACGTCGTTCTTCTGTTGGATCAGGCTTTTGTATGATCAATCACTTCGCCGCGTGCCGGATAGTTTTTGGCAATGACAAAATCAAGTGCGCCAAGAAGTTCTGCAAAGGCAGGGCGGGCAAACGGCATGGTTTGGACCGAACCGAAATACAGGGTGCCATCAGGGCGTACGATGAACAGGCCAGGTTCGGAAAACATTGCCGGTTCTTCGTGGCCGGTAGAAGTTTCACCTTTTGAGGTCGAAATATACAGACCCCATTCACGGGCCTTGTCCAAGCTGAGACCATAGCCAAGGTCAAGATGCGGAAGGTTCCATGTTTCCTTGGACTCGATTGCGCGTTCTTCGGTGTCCGACGATACCGCAACGACATTGACACCACGTTTGGCGAAATCGTCGATCTTGGCTTCAAGGTCCTTAAGCTGCTTGCTGCACATCGGGCAATGCATGCCGCGGAAAAACACGATCATGGTGAAGTTTTCTGCGGTCTGATCTGCAAGTGACCACGTGCCACCGCCGACCAGCGGGAAGGACAGGGACGGGACTTTTTGGCGGGGCATCAATGGGGTGATTGCGGACATTGTATTCCTCATGATTTTGTATATGGGTCGATGAGACTTAATATGGAACGATCGTTCTATAAATCAAGAACTAAAGACCATAATCACTCAACCGTGATCTTGAAGACGTCAGAAAACGGCTGAAATTCAAGTTTTAGTGGTGTTTGGCAACGATGAAGCGCGAACCGGTCTTGGCGGGGTAAACGCCACTTTCGATGATTTCGAACCCGGCATCGCGGATCATGTCATCAAGTTCGACATAACCAATGAAATGGACAAGCGGTGCCAGTCCGACTTTCTGCATGCACCAGATCAAAGGGCGTAGCAGGGGCATTTTTTCAGCCAGACAGGGCGTCTTGGAAATGAAAAGCCCACCGGGTTTCAGGAGAGCGTGAATAGAACCGACTGCGGCCTTCGGGTCATCGATCAGATGTAAAACATTAAAGCCCGCGACGACGTCATATCGGGTGTCATCCTGGCTCAGGTTATCAAGTGTTGCTTTGCGAAAGGTGACATTTTCGATCTTTTGACCGGTTGCTTTGCCTTGCGCAATTTCGATCATACGTCCGGAGATATCGGTGGCGGTAATTTCTGCGACATCGGCGGCCAGTTTCAGGGCGGTTGTGCCGGTCCCGCAGCCAATTTCGAGAATGTGCGTGGTTGGCGACAGATGTTCGCGGGTGCGTTCGAGCGTTTTGGCATAGGCGGCTTCATCGCCAACAGGTTTGCGGGCATATTTATCTGCGGCGGAGTCCCAGAACGTGTCACTGCGTTTCATCACTTGGCCGCCTGTTATGCCCGATCATTTGGGCTGATTGAACCGGCACAGACTATTGACGAGGGCACAGATCGACGCAACCCGAAATAATCGAATTTGGCGGAAATAAAACCATTGATAAAGGCGGGATGTGGGTGTGCGCGAACGAAACGGTAAGCTTATGCCGCACGCCCTAGTTAAGGGCGGCGAGAATGGTTTCGGTGTAATCTTCAAGTGTTTCCTGATCCGCACCACGGCGCGACATCAGTTGCACACCCTGGATCGATCCGGCAAAGAACCGGGCCAATGCACGCACGTTTTTGTCGCTGCTGATCGATCCATGGGCAATTCCGCGCGAAAGTGCGGCGACAAACATATCTTCAACACGTCGAAACGCCTGATGCGCAATGGCAGCAGTTTCGGGATCATGCGGGGCCAGTTCCATACCCGAATTGACAATCAGGCAGCCTTTGTGACGGCCTTCCTTGCAGCCGGTTTTTGCCGTATCGCGAAAGGTTTTTTCGATGGCCTTGCGGCCATCTTCGATTTCACGCAGATCGGCAAAGCGCTTGGTGCTGATTTTCAGGCTGTAATGATCCAGAACGCGCAGGAACAGGGCCTTTTTATCGCCAAAACTTGCATACATGCTTGCGCGGTTGAGCCCGGTTTCATTCACCAGATCCTGAACGGAGGTGGATTCAAACCCTTTGCTCCAAAAGATGTTCATGGCGTTATCAAGAACGCTTTCTTCATCAAATGCGCGTGGCCGGGACATGGCAGTTCCTTGCATGTTTATCAGATATCTGGAACGAGTGTTCTGTAACTTATCTAAAGATGGCGGTTATGATTACTAAAATCAACTATTGCAGTGTCACGTGATCGTGTGGTGATCGCGAGCAGCCTATGCGTTAGCGGCGATCAAGCGTGACAAAGCTGTAATCCGGGCCATCCGGGTTCGTAATCTTTTGACGGGCGCTTTCCGTCCATTGATCAGACGGTAATGGATCAAGGAAAGTGTCGCCATCAATTTCGGCGTGGACTTCGGTTACTTCAAACCGGGTGGTGAAGGGCAGGGCGAGCTTATAAATCTGTGCCCCGCCGGCAATGATCACTTCATTGACACCATCAGTCGCGGCAATTTTATCGCCCAGTTTGATCGCGCTTTCGACATCGTGGCACACGCGGACATTTTCATGATCGAATGACCAGTCTTTATCGCGGGTGACAACGATGGTCACACGCTTTGGCAACGGCCTTCCAATCGCCTCAAACGTGACGCGGCCCATGATCATCGGCTTGCCAAGGGTCAATGCCTTAAACCGTTTAAGGTCTTCGGGCAGTTCCCACGGCATCCAGCCATCTTTGCCAATCGCGCCATTTTCGGCCGATGCAACCACGGCAACACGTTCGATCCGGTCGTTATTGTTGGCTGGCATCAGACAGCAACCTTACCGGCGATATGGGGATGCGGGTCATAGCCGACCAATTCGAAATCATCGAATTTGAAATCAAAGATCGATTTGACATCCGGGTTGATCTTCATGATCGGAAGCGGCCGGGTTTCACGCGATAGCTGCAATTCCACCTGTTCAAGATGGTTGGTGTAAAGATGCGCATCGCCAAGGGTATGGACGAAATCACCAAGCCCCAGATCACAAACCTGCGCAATCATCATGGTCAGAAGTGCATAAGAGGCAATATTGAACGGAACACCCAGGAAGATATCCGCACTGCGTTGATAAAGCTGGCACGATAGTTTGCCATCAGCGACATAGAACTGGAACAGGCAATGGCAGGGCGGCAGCGCCATGTTTGGCACATCTGCCACATTCCACGCAGAAACAATCAGGCGGCGCGAATCAGGGTTGGTTTTGATCTGATCAATCAGGCCGGTGATCTGGTCAATGGTTTGGCCATTGGCCCCTTGCCATGAACGCCATTGTCCACCGTACACCGGGCCAAGGTCACCGTTTTCATCAGCCCATTCGTTCCAGATGCGTACGCCGTTGTCTTGCAGATATTTGACATTGGTGTCGCCATCAAGGAACCACAGCAATTCGTGAACGATCGATTTTAAGTGCAGCTTTTTGGTGGTGATCATCGGAAAGCCCTTGGCAAGGTCAAACCGCATCTGATGACCGAAAACCGATACGGTTCCGGTCCCGGTGCGGTCTTCCTTGCGCGTACCTGTGTCGCGCACCAAGCGCATCAGATCGAGATATTGCTGCATGCTGTGTCCTGCATTTTTGGAATCGTGTTTGTCGCAGCATAGTCAGGTCGGAAGATGTGGGCAAGCCGTGCAGAACCGCTTTCAAAAGTGCTGTGGATTTAGGGTCCAAACTCATTCACATAAATCGCCCCGGTCACCCGGATTTGTGCGGATACACGAAGCAAAACCGCAGGAAGATATACATCTTTCAAGGTTTTGCGACAAAGCAGGCCGTGCAAATCCGGGTGATCCGAAGGACAACTGATATAAGAGAAAACTCTGTGTCAAATTCCTTGACCGGGGATCACCCCGCTCGGCGGTCTTTTCCGAGTGTTTTCTCTTATATCAGTTGCCGGGGCGGTCATGTGAATGAGTTTGGATCCTAAGGGCTTTGTAAAAACTTTTTCCCAATTCCCCTTGTGAAACGGGTGGGTTTTGACCTATATAGGGCCTGTCGGGGCAACCCGTCTACGGCGCTAAACTGCGTGACAGAATAGGCTTTACGGACCCGGGGGCGGTACCCGGCGGCTCCACCATTATTTTGTTTGTCCGACTCAGGCAAACTTCGTGGGGCCGAAATAGGATCGACGTGAGCAGTAAAAGTCAATGTGGGCGCTCGGCATGGTACCACCGCATCGGGCCAATGTTTGTAAATGCAAACGACAACAATGCTCCGGTTGCTGTTGCTGCGTAAGCGGTACTAGCACCAAAGCGAAATTCCGGTTGCCGGGAGCGGTAATTTGGTGGGGGACGGGGCACCTAGCAACAGAACGCCCCACTCTTGTATTTCTTTCCAGCTCCGTTATGAATAGAGTTCAGGGATCAAACCCTGATCGAATGCGTTGTGATGTAAACAGCGTGATCAAATGCTATATTATAATGACGGGCTGGACCGCACATTGGCGGTGTGCCCGCCAGATACAGGATTACTGATGCAGAACCCGGAAGAATTCCGTTACGATCTTATGGTCGATCAAGCGCTGCGCGGCGTGGTGAAAGACATTCTTGCGCGTGTGGCCGAAGAAGGCCTTTTCGGCGAGCATCATTATTACATCACCTTCCAGACCAATCATCCCGGCGTTATGTTGCCTGAAAATCAGCGCAAAGCGCATCCTGACAATATCACTGTTGTCTTGCAGCACCGGTTCTGGGATCTGAAGTCTGAAGACGATCATTTTTCAGTCGGCATGAGCTTTGATGGCATGCCGACGACTTTGGTTGTTCCGTTTGATGCGATGCTGGCCTTTGTCGATCCGTCCGCCAACTTCATGCTGACCTTCAGCGTTGAAGAAGAAATGGATGACGACGATTTCGCCTATGACGAAGATGACGATCTTGATGCAGATTTGCTTGACGGGGATGAAATCGCACCGACCCTGGTTGCCGAACCTTCGAAATCACGCAAAAAATCCAAACCGGATTCGAGTGAAACCGGCGAGGTCATTGCACTGGATGCATTCCGCAAAAAATAACGATTTTTAAAAAGGGTGGGTTTATTCCGCCCTTTTTTGTGCGCAGGCAAAGGTGTTTTCCCGCATTCTGGTCCTGACCCTAATGTATCATGGAAATTCGAAGCGTTTGGCGCTAAGAACAGCCACATAAAGAACAAACCCACCTTGTTTTTGAGAGAGACGAGAGCCTTCCCATGAGTGATTTTGTCTATAAACCCATGTTCGAACAGGGTAAGGACACCACCCCATATCGCAAGATCGGGGATGAAGGTGTTTCGACCGTTGACGTTAATGGCGAGACCTATTTGAAAGTCGAACCCGAAGCGATTGAAAAACTGACCCTTCAGGCGTTTTTTGATTGTTCGCACCTGTTGCGTCCGGGCCACCTTGCACAGCTTCGCAAAATCCTTGATGACGACGAAGCCACCCCGAATGACAAATTCGTGGCGATGGATCTTTTGAAGAACGCATCGATCGCATCGGGCGGGGTTCTGCCGATGTGTCAGGATACCGGAACGGCAATCGTCATGGGCAAGCGCGGTGGCAAAGTCATCACCGATGGTTCCGATGAAGAAGCGCTTTCCAAGGGCATCTGGCAGGCCTATCAGAAACATAATCTGCGTTTCTCGCAGGTTTCCCCTGTTGATATGTTCGAAGAAAAGAACACCGGGTCGAACCTGCCAGCCCAGATCGATCTGTATGCGACCAAGGGCGATGAATATAAATTCATGTTCATGGCCAAAGGCGGCGGGTCGGCCAACAAAACCTTCCTGTTCCAGCAGACCAAAGCGCTTTTGAACCCTGAAAGCCTGCGCAAGTTTCTTGATGAGAAAATTCGCACATTGGGGACCTCGGCTTGTCCGCCGTATCACCTGTCGATTGTGATTGGCGGGACGTCTGCCGAAGCCTGCCTTAAGACCGTTAAAATGGGATCGGCGCGTTATTATGACAGCCTTCCGACCGAAGGCGGTGAACATGGTCAGGCCTATCGCGATCTTGAATGGGAACAGAAGGTTCTTGAGATGACCCGCGAAATGGGCATCGGCGCGCAGTTTGGCGGCAAGTATTTCTGCCACGATGTGCGTGTGATCCGTCTGCCGCGTCATGGTGCAAGCTGTCCGGTTGGTCTGGGTGTGTCGTGTTCTGCTGACCGTCAGATTTTGGGCAAGATCACCAAAGACGGTATCTTTATCGAGGATCTCGAACATGATCCGGCGAAATACCTTCCGCATGTTACGGACGAGCATCTTGAAGACGAAGTGGTCAAGGTTGACCTGAACCGTCCGATGGATGAAATCCGCAAGCAGCTTTCACAGTATTCGGTTAAAACCCGTTTGTCGCTGACCGGGACCGTCATCGTTGCCCGTGACATTGCACATGCCAAAATCAAGGAACGCCTTGATGCCGGTGAAGAAATGCCGGAATACCTGAAAAACCATCCGGTCTATTACGCCGGTCCGGCCAAAACCCCTGAAGGTATGCCTTCTGGTTCGTTTGGTCCGACCACGGCGGGCCGTATGGATGCCTATGTTGAACAGTTCCAGGCCGCTGGCGGTTCGTTCATCATGCTGGCAAAAGGCAACCGTTCCAAGCAGGTCAAAGATGCCTGTAACAAATATGGCGGTTTCTATCTTGGTTCGATCGGTGGTCCGGCAGCTCGTCTGGCCCAAGATTGCATCAAGAAGGTCGAAGTTCACGAATATCCTGAACTTGGCATGGAAGCCGTTTGGAAAATCGAAGTCGAAGATTTCCCTGCCTTCATCGTTATCGATGACAAGGGCAATGATTTCTTCTCTGAATTCGGCATCTGATTTCAGTTTGATTGCCAATATGACGAAAACGGCGCAGGGGAAACCTTGCGCCGTTTTTCATTGGGCACAGAGCTTATGCATAGCTGACCCGTGGTCAAGGGGCTTGCGTCAATTTGGGGCACATGCTCTGATTTAGGCTAAAGTAAATCAACTCCTTACTGGATAACCCGATATGTCTGAAACTTCCGCGCTTCGTGCCACCAGTGCGACGGAAAGCCGCTTTGTCGGTGTGACATCTGCTCTTGCCACTGTCTGCATCTGGGCGGGGTGGCTGATTGCCACCCGCTATGCCATGACGTCAAGCTTTACAGCCGTTGATATCGGCCTTTTACGCTTTGTCGTGCCGTTTGTCCTGTTATCCCCCATCTGGATCAAAAAAGGCATCTGGCCCAAAGGATTATCGTTGATTAACGGGCTTATGATGCTGGTTGGCTCGGGCGCGTTTTATACCCTGATGGTGGCCAGTGCGTTGCAATTCGTACCAGCCAGCCATGTCGGCATTTTATTGCCGGGTGTGATGGCGGTTTGGGCGGTTCTGATAGCAGTTGTCCTGTTTGGTGAACGTCCGGGAAAAACCCGCATTGCGGGATATGGCGCGGTGATTGTTGGCGTCTTGTCATTGGTTGCGCTCAAACCGGCAGGCGAGGTCAGCAGTGATATGCTGCTTGGCTATGGGCTTGTCTCGGCCGGGGCGTTTATGTGGGCGTGTTATACCCATGCCATGCGCCAAAGTGGCTTGGGTGCACTTGAAGCCGCATCCTTTGTTGGTTTTTGGTCTTTTGTCATAATGGCGATCATCGCGCTTTTCACTGGTACGACATTGGCAGATGCCCCAACGGGGGATGTGATGATGTTGGTTGTCGCACAGGGGCTTTTGGCCGGTTGTGTTGCCGTGATTACCTATGGTCTTGCCGTGCGCCATATCGGATCGACCGGGGCGTCGGCCTTTGGTGCGATGACACCGGCCTTAACCGCACTTGGCGGTGTGGTTCTGTTGGGGGAAGATGGCAACCTTCCATTGGTTCTTGCGGTGGTTTTGGTGATCCTTGGCGTGATGACGGCATCTGGTGTCTTTCGCCGGAAAAAGAGTTAAGCCTTTCACAGCAAACATATTTCCGCACAGAGTGCCGTTTGCGGGCGTTAGGTGCCGGGGTAAACTTTACCGCGCATGCGAAAGGGACTTTTCGCGTGTGCGGTATTGCGCTAATATAGCGAAATGTGAAGGCAACGAAGCCATTCACCTCCAATATTGATCGGCAGGCAACGAGGCTTGCGCAACTTGTTTGGAATTCCTGATGGAATGCCGAACTGTTTAGCCTCGGAGTACCTAATATGATTGCCGGTCTTATTCGTTCTATTTCCCCTGAAAACGATCTAGATATGCGTCGTGCGAAAAAAAGCACGGGGCTGGCAGATATTTTGCGGCTGTTGCGCAAGGTAAGTTCGGTTGCCGATGAGGCAAGCGCACGAAACGATGCGATTTCCGATATTCTGCATGCTGTTTGTGATTATTGCGAATGGCCGGTGGGCCACGCTTATTTGCGTGACGGTGATCAATTATCATCGGCAGGTATCTGGTCAATCAGCTCTACAATCGCGGAATCGACAATCGCCGAGTTTCGCATGCAGTCGGAACAAACCGTCTTTGCCTTGGGGCAGGGTCTTATTGGCTCGGTCGCGGCAAATGGCACGGCAGTTTGCATTGGCGATGTTACGCAAAAGGATGGGTTCTTACGTGCCGGTTCTGCAGCGCGCAATGGGCTGCGTGGCTGCTTTGCCTTGCCGGTCAAACTTTCGGGACGTACCGAAGGGGTGATTGAATTTTTCAGCCCGGATGTTGCGGCACTTGATGACGAGCTGCTTGAACTTCTTGGCTTTGTCGGTGGGCAGGTTGCGCGTGTGCTTGAACGTGAACAGGTTTTAAAATCGCGGGAACAATTGGCATCTGATTTCGAAAGTCAGGTTCAGGGCACGGTTGGAATGCTGGGTGCTGCGGTTAGTCAGATGCGCAGTGCATTGGATGTTTTGGGCGATAGTACCGAACAGACCCGAACATGCAGCGATGGTATTGATCAGGCAGCTCGTCGTGCCCTTTCGCGTATTGAAAATGTCGCAGATCAGATGGAAACCCTGAAAGGTCAATTGGTTGTGGTGGGGGCGGATGCCGCCGAAACGGTTAAAACCACCCATGAGATTGGCCGTCAGGCACGCGATATGCGCGATGGGTTTGCTACCTTGCAGGATCGGGCAGCGGATGCCGAAAAGATGTTGTCATCCATTGCTGCGATTGCCGCACAGACCAAGATGCTGGGGCTTAATGCCTCGATCGAGGCCGCACGTGTCGGCGAAGCTGGCAAGGGATTTGCGATCGTTGCCAAGGAAGTCAAAGCCCTTGCCGGACAATCGGCGAGTGCGACGGATGAAATATCGCGCTGGATGAGTTCGATGCTTGATGCGATCACCCAGGCAGGCGGTGATATTGAACAGATCGCTGTTGCCATGGATGATCTGCAAACCCGCGCAGAAGCCACGGCGACGCAAACCGATCAGCAGGCCGGGATTTGTATTTCCGTGGCTTCGGATGCCGATGCCGCCGTCGGCGAAGCCCGCTTGGTCGGGGAAAGTGTTGTCGAAATCAGTGGTGCGATCAAGCATACCGATACCGTTTCAAACGAACTGGGGTATGCTGCCAAAAACCTGGAAGCGCAAGGGGCGGAACTCAGCACCCGGGTCGAGGGATTTGTTGGCAAGATCCTTGTGATGTAGGGGCGTTACGCCCCTATAGGTCGCTTTTGGATACTGAGGGCAGGTGGGCTGTGCGCTTTGCTACCCATCGGGCAAGGGGTGGTCCAAATGCCAGAACCATAAAGAACCTTGTGGCCTGTAAGACCAAGATAAAGGACAGATCGACATTGGTGCTGGCGGCAATGATGGCGACCGAATCAAGTCCGCCGGGGCTTGTTGCCAGATAGGCCGTAAGCGGATCGACGTCCAGAAAAACCACCAGCAATGCGGAAATCCCGGCGCAAAATCCGATCAAAACGACAATGGACAGCAAAACCTTGGGAAAGGCATGCGCAGCATGGCGGAGCACGGGCGGGGTGAATTTGAGCCCGATCACCCAGCCGATCATGGCATAGGTCAGGCCAAGGAACCATTCGGGTAAAACAACGTCAAGAACGCCGCTGACATGCAAGATCATGGTGACAATGATCGGAACCAACAGTGGTCCCGACGGCAGGCGTGATTTTTCGCCGATAAAACAACAGACCGCTGCAAGACCAAGTGTGATGGCAAAGCCGCCAAGATCAAACGATGGGAACCAGTCATGCGGCCCCATTGCGGCGAGCAGGGCGGGATCAACCCAGAAATTGGCAACACTTGAGGCCACAGCCACCACAATCACCACCCGGACATATTGCATAAAGGCGACAAGGCGGGCATCGGCGCCAAAGGCCTCTGCCATGATGACCATTGCCGATGCAGCCCCCGGCGATGATCCCCAAATGCCTGCTGTTCCGGGTAAAACCTGTTTAACGCACAGGATCCAGCCGAGAAAGCTGCTGGCCAGCAAGGTTATGGTCGTCACACCAATGATCAACGGCCAGTCCTGGGCAAAGGATGTCAGGATGCCAATGGTCATTGATCCACCGATCATGGTGCCAAGAATGGCCTGCGCACCAAGATAAAGCGGCTTGGGCGGGGTGATGGTCGCGCCATTCGTACCCATGAAAATACCAATGATCATGGGCCCGACCAAAAGGGACGCCGGAACGTTCCAGTGATGCAACAGTACCGAAAATGCCAAGGATACCGAAACCATGAGGAACCATTGGGCGGCTTTGGGCAGGCGACCTAGGCGTTCTTTTGGCGGAAAAACAGGGGGTTCTATATGATCTGGTGACACGAATGTTGGCCTTTGCAAAGAAGGAAGGCGGATTATCGCGGGTGGCGCGATTGGGTGGTGTGCCGACGGTTGGGGCGTGTCGGCGGGGCAGGTTTGATAATTATAACCTTATAATCATTTGGGAATCGAGACTTTGCGAACAGGCGGTCACGCAAAACAGCCCTGCGCTAATGATTGCGCTTGGACAGATGATGGCAAGTTTCGTATGTGTAACAGGATCGAATGTGCCGGGTGTTCAGAGAAAGCCAAGGGGGAAGTGTGCCGAAGATATCCTTTGTCGTAACGGTCTTTAACAAGGCACCGTTTCTACCCGCCGTGATTGACGGGTTAAAGGCACAAACAGGCGCGTTTGATCGTGAATTCATCTTTATTGATGATGGGTCAAGCGATAGCTCGGTTGAGATCATTCGCAGTGAAACGGCCGGTCTTGAGAATGTCCGCATCGTTGCACAGGAAAATCACGGCCCGGCGATTGCCACCAACAATGCGGTGTCGATTGCCACAGGGGACTGGATCAAACTGGTTGATTCAGACGATGTGCTTGCCCCTTATTGCACCGAACTTCTGTTGAGCCGGGCGCTTGCCGATGATCTGGATTTCATTTTTGGATCGGCAGATTATTACGATATGCAAACCGGGCCGGTGTTTCCCCAAACCGACCTTGCTTCGCTTGAAACCATCCTGTTTGACGATCCGCTTTTCACCGTTCTTGACCGCGGGTTTGCCCGGGTCAGCCATTGTTTGTTTAAAAGACAAGTGTTTGAGCGCGCAGGTGGCTGCGATCCGCGGATTTTTTCGCAAGACCACAGTTTGTTTATCCGCTTGGCTGCATTGGGCAAGCTTGGCCAGATCAAGCATGTTGTCTGTCTGGGGCCAGAGGATGAGCCGGGCCGTATCATGAACAATCAGGCGCAAGTCATTCATGATGCCAGCATTGCATTGGCCTATTTCCTTAAAGACCAGCCTGATTTGCCTGCATCCAAGCGAAAACTGATCGCCAAGAAGGTGCTTTCCCGGGTGCGGAAATGGGAGAAGAAAAAGCTGGGCAAGGGCGGGTTGGGCCCGGCTGGAAAGCAATATGTCCTGTCGCGGCTTGGTGTGCCGGTTAGCGGTGATGTACTGGTTTCACTTTGTTCTGCCTTTGGCGAAGGAAGTGTTTTACGCATTCCACAAAAAACCGATCTGCCAGAATTGAAAGACATCAGCCATGAACCATGATCGGATTGAATTCCTGTTTGATGGCGATGAAAACGTAAAGCTGACCATTGTTCTTGCCCATGGGGCGGGGGCGCCGATGGACAGTCCGTTTATGAATGAAATGGCGGGAGCTATTGCCGATAATGGGTGGCGGGTTGCGCGGTTTGAGTTTCCCTATATGGCCAAGCGCCGGATTGATGGCAAAAAACGCGGGCCTGATCGTGGGCCGGTTTTATTGGAATTCTTTGGTGAGGCTGTGCGCCAGCTTGGCGATCCCAACCATCTGATCATTGGCGGCAAATCGATGGGCGGGCGGATGGCCAGCATGGTTGCGGATGACCTTGGGGTGGCGGGGCTTGTTTGCCTTGGCTATCCGTTTCATCCGCCGGGGAAGCCTGAAAAATTGCGCACCGAACATCTGCAGGGCTTGAAAACACCGGCGCTGATTTGCCATGGCACTCGCGATCCGTTTGGCAATCCCGATGAAGTGGCAGGATATGGTTTATCTGATGCCATCAAACTTCACTGGGTTGAGGATGGGGAACATGATTTCAAACCACGCAAAAGTTCAGGTCGAACGCAAAGCCAGAACATAACCGATGCCGCCAAGGCGATTTCGGACTTCGCCAATGTCATGGTGAAATGAGAAGCAGCCCGCCAATTGACGGACTGTTTCGTTTTCATGCAGGGGAAGAAAATTGGGTGTTCTTTCCTAGCCGTTGGGAAGATGGCAAACGGCTTCGATATTCACCCCGTCCAGATCAATAATGAAGGCACCATAGTAATGTTCCCCGTAATGCGGACGTAAACCCGGTGCGCCATTATCGATACCACCAGCTGCAAGGGCAGCCGCATAAAAGGCATCAACGCTTTTACGATCTTTGGCCTTAAAGGCGACGTGGCTCATATGCCGGTCGGCCTTCATCAGGCCACCGATCCAGAATTCGGGGCCGTGTTCGGTTCCGAAACCTGCAAAATCAGTGGTGCCTGTGGTTTTGGCATCTTCTTCATACTGGATGCCAATCCCTAGTGGGGCCAGGGCCATTAGATAAAAGGCCTTTGATTTCTCGAAATCGGAAACTGGCAAGGAAATGTGATCAATGATCATGGGGCATTCTTTCGTGATTTTTGGGCGCGAAGGGGTTTAGGCCAAGACAGCTTGGGCGTCGTCGAGAAAGTGCTGGGCATATTCCGGTGCGACTTCACCATTCTGACTGGCGACATCAATCCGGACCCCGTTGGGATCAAGCAGGGCAAAATGGCGCTGCCCCCATGGTTCATCACGCAGTTCAACAGCGAATTCAAAACCGGCAGCACGCAGTTCATCAGCGGCGTCAGATGCATCTTCGACTTCAAGGCACATGACACTGCCTTCGCCCAAGGTGGCGGACTGGAAAATGGCAGGCTGGGTATCATGACCCGGTTTCATCAGACCCAACTGGACAGATGGAAAATCTGCCCAGACAAGCTGGCAATACCATTCGCCGTCAAAGACCGGGGTAAAGCCGAGTTTTTTATAAAAGGCGCGGCTTTGGGCGAATTTTTCGGTGATGATGATTGGATATGAGTTGGTAACTTTCATCGTCATGCTCCTGACGTTTGTGATTAATCCTGTCCCGATTTCTTCATGATTGCACATCCCTCCTGACAGGAGCCTGTCAGGAGCGTTATGATAATTATCAGGGCAGGATGACGAAGGAGCGATCATGAGAAGGGCCGACCGATTATTTCGCCTTGTCCAAATCTTGCGCCGCCGCAAACTGTGCCGTGCGCGTGATTTGGCCGAGGAACTTGAAGTTTCCGAACGCACGATTTACCGCGATATTCGCGACCTTGCGGCATCGGGTGTCCCGGTCGAAGGTGAGGCGGGGGTGGGCTATATCCTGCGCGATGGCTATGACCTGCCACCTTTGATGTTTGATGCTGACGAGATCGAAGCATTGGTGGTCGCCGCCCGGATGGTACAAAGCTGGACCGATCCGCAAATGGCGCGTGCCGCGGGCGATGCCCTGACCAAGATCGAGGCGGTTTTGCCGGAAAAAATGCGCGGACTGATTGGCGGCGTGCCGATTGCGGTGGCCGAGATCGCACAGGAGCCGATTGCGATATCCATGCCCGATCTGCGCCGTGCGATCCGTGAACGCAACCTTATTGATATCGATTACACCGATGCCAAGGGGGATCATACCAAACGCCGGGTCTGGCCGTTGGGGATGTTGTTTTTTGGCAGCACGTGGCTTTTGGCGTGTTGGTGTGAGTTGCGCGAAGCATTCCGTGTTTTTCGTGCCGACCGGATTGTCATCATGGAAATTTCAACCAGTAAATTCCGGCCCGTTCCGGGGCGTTCATTGCGCGATTATCTGATCTCCGAGGGGGTCGAGGGCGAGATACTGAATAATATCGGGCGCTAATACGTTGTTTTTGCTGGTAGAAAAATTCGTATCCCTTTGTGGTATGCCCTGCCCGGTGAATATTGGGCCGGTTTTGCCCTTATCGAGATGGCGCTTTTATTGTCCCATTGGGGTAGATTACGTCAGGTAATAAAATAACTTTCTGCCGGACTCTGCGCGATTTAAGAGATCAATCTGGCCTTTATATCCATCGATATATGGAAAATTTACCTTTTGTATGACGAATAGGTGATGAAGGTATGTTCTCTGCCGCGTTTTCTGTGTAGTCTTTTGCTATGGTAATGAACGCATTGGGTTTTTGATACCGTGGCTTCCGGTTCTTTTTGGCAAGGATTTGCCAACTTAATCAAGATACAGACCGAAAAACCTGAGCTGATCCGTGCTCAGGTAGAGGCGTTGTCACGTTTGATTCCGGTTCTATACATGCTGTTGCTGGCCAACGCAGTGGCACTTGCCTACACCCATTATGGGATCGCGCCAGACTGGTTGACTGTTTATGCCGTGATCATTCTTGGCGTGATTTGTGTGGTGCGGGCTATTTCCTGGAGCCGGGCCAGTGTGGTTGTTGACGATATTGATGCCTGCGTCCGCAACCTGAAGCGAATTAGAGTAATGGCTGCGGTCATTGCCATACTCTTTACGACCTGGGCAATCACGATGTTTGGATATGGTGATCCTTATCAGCAGGGTCATGTTGCATATTTTATCTCGATTACGGTTGTCGGCTGTATCTTTTGTCTGGTGAATTTCCCACCAGCGGCCTTGTTGGTTGTCGTGATTGTGCTTGGTACATTCGTTCTGTTTTTCGGGTTTAGTGGCAACGAAGTTTACGTCGCGATTGCCGTCAATATGGCGCTGGTGTCGCTGATGATTATTCAAATCATCAGAAGTTATTATGCCAACTTCTCCGGTCTGGTTGATACGCAGCTTGATCTTGAAAATCAGCACCAGAGAACAATTGAATTGTCGCGCCAGAACGAAGTATTGGCGTTGATTGATCCTTTGACCGGGCTTTCCAACCGGCGTGCCTTTTTCGTGACCCTTGATAAGACCGTCAAAGGGGCACAGGCGACAGATCGGTTTGCTGTGGCGATGATTGATCTTGACGGGTTCAAGCCGGTCAATGATGTGCATGGTCACCCGATCGGCGACGAACTTTTGATGCAGGCAGGCGAACGTCTGCGGCGCATTTTGGGGGAAGATACGCTTTTAACCCGATTGGGCGGAGATGAGTTCGGTATCCTCCTGACCGAGTATAAAGATGCAATTGATCTGATCGAAATGGGCGGGCAGCTTTGTGCGGCATTAAACCGCCCCTTTGCATTAAGTGGTGTGACGGTTCAGGTTTCGGCATCCTTGGGGCTTGCGACCTATCCGACGGTGGCGCGCAGTTCAAACGGGTTGTTTGAACGGGCAGATTTTGCGTTGTATCACGCCAAGAAAAACTGTCCGGGTGAAGCCGTGTTGTTTGCAGCCCACCACGAAACTCTGATCCGCCATGATTCCCAGATTGAACAGGCCTTGCGCAAAGCGGATCTGTCCAAAGAATTGACCCTTCATTATCAACCGGTTTTCGACACAGATACGGGGAAGGTCAATTCGGTCGAAGCCTTGGCGCGGTGGGACAGTGGTTTGATGGGCCGCGTGTCGCCGGGCACATTCTTTCCTGTTGCTGAAAAGACCGGTCAGGTCGGGTTCCTGACCCGCGTTTTGTTCGAAAAACTGTTGGTCGATATGGCAACATGGCCGACGGATGTTTCGGTGTCGTTCAACCTTTCAGCCCGCGATATCGTATTATCGGATACGGTGGAATGGCTGATTGATGAAATCAAAGAGCATGGCATTGATCCAAAACGGTTGACATTCGAGGTGACGGAAACCGCGTTCTTACGTGATTTCGCCGCAGCCCGTACCAGCATTCGTTACTTGCGCACACATGGTGCGCGGATTGCGCTGGATGATTTCGGGATTGGCTATTCCAGCCTGCGCTATGTGCATGAACTGGAATTCGATACGCTTAAGGTTGATCGAAGTTTCGTCACCCCCTTACCGGTCAATGAACGCAGCCGCCGCATTGTTAAGACAGTGATTGATATGTGTGCCAATCTTGGCATCGAGTGTGTGCTTGAAGGCATTGAAACGGAAAGTCAGCGCGATGCTATCCATGCATTGGGCGGCCGATTGATGCAGGGGTATTTGTTTGCCCGTCCCAACCGCGAGGCCGTACTTACGCCGTTGCATCAAACACTTAAATCTTGATTTGATCCCCAAACCGGTTTGTAATTTTTCTTGGCAAGATGTCAGAAGCTACGACTCGGTTAATCTTCCTGCAACCAGATGGCGGTAATCTATGTTCCGCGGGACCAATACGTTCACCTTGATGCGTTAATCGGTCCCGAATTTTGGCGGGAACGGGACATTCGGCAATGTCATCGCAGACACAGATTTCGCAGCCATTTGAAATGGCCATCACAAGCGAGATTGACCTTGCGCCTGAAATTCGAAATCGCTTGCGGCATCTGGTTGACAGTTTACCCGGCCAACCGGCACGACTTCGGGTCTTGGGGCATGTCCTGCTTGATCTGGGCTTAAGCGAATTGGCGTTGAACGCCTTTGGTCGGGCTCTTTTGCTTGATGATCTTGATGCTGCGACCCATCTGGGGCTGGCGCGCACCTATACCCAGACAGGGCGGCGTGAAACGGCACTTGAACATCTTGAAATCGCGATCAGCTTGCGTCCGGATGCCCGTGAATTACGCGTCTTGGCCGCAGATCTTGTCGGGTGCTGCGATAAAATGCGCGCCCTTGATCAATTGGGCACGGTTCTTAGCCATGATCCCGAGCATGCGGGTGCTCGCAAAGGGCTTGCCAATTTGGTGCGCACGGTGATCTCAGGACGGATTGCCGCCAAACGTGAGATCGTGGTCAAGGATCGCGCGGAAGTCATTGTCGATCATTCGACATTTGTCTGGGGCGATGCAGAGCCATTCGGCGATATTGTTCGCTCATCACCTGCCCGTGGGAGCTACATTTCCTAGGGAAAATTCTGGTGCGCCGTATTTAGGTCGCGCTTGGAACTGCGGCAGATTGCAGTGATACGATTGTGAAATCGTCAGAAAGCTGTGCAGGGGCGCGATCCATAAATTGGTCAGCGATCTGTGCAGCCAAGTCCACTTCTTTCCCACCTTCCAGCACGGTCTCGCGCAGCATCGAAAGAAGTTTTTCCTCGCTTAGGAACTGTCCGTCATCAAGGGTGGTTTCGATCAATGCGTCACTGTACAGTAACAAAAAGCTGTTCTTGTCGAAGGGGACCTTGCGGTTTTCATAGCGCGCATCGCGGATAACGCCGAGTGGTACGCCCGTCCCATCAAGATAGCGTGCTTCACCCGTGGAACTGTTGCCAAGAACCGGCGAGGTGCAGGCAGCACTGGCATAGGTGAATGTATTTTCATGACAATCAATGATGCCATAAAGCATGGTTGCATATTGACCAATGGGCAAAAGTCCCTTGAGGTGACGGTTAAGGACCTCAAGATATTCGCTTGGGTTTCTATCACGCACTTGTTCCGACCAAATCAGCGAATGTAGACGGAATGTATTAAGTGCCGCCCCCAATCCATGTCCGGCGAAATCAACGATGTAAACGCCAAGCTGATGTGAATTGATTGGCACCAGTCCCCACATGTCTCCGCCGAGTTCCGATGACATTTGAAAAGTTGCGCTGATGCGCAAGCCGTAATCGATGCCCGTACCACGGTAATGTTCTGGCGCAGGGTTAAGGTTTTCTTGCATGTCACGGGCAAGTTCAAGCTCGGATTGCGTTCGTTCCTGATAAGCTTGTAACTGTTTGACCAGCAAGCGGTTCTCAAGATGAATTCTTATACGTGCAATCAATTCCGCCTTGTTCAATGGCTTTAAAATAAGATCGGTTGCGCCATCATTGAATATCCGTGTCCGACCTTCATTTTCTTCAAGCGCTGTTTGGGCAATGATGGGTATTTCTGCATATGCAGGATCTGCACGAACGGCCTTACAGACACCATAGCCATCAAGTTTCGGCATGATGATGTCGAGGATGATCAAATCAGGGGAATGTGCCTTGATTTGGTCCAGTGCATCTTCGCCATCCTTGGCAAAAACAAGATTAGTGAAGCCATCTGCTCGCAAATAGGATGCAATAATTTCACGTGACAACATTGTGTCATCTGCAATCAGAATGGTCGCATTCTGTGGATTGCGAAGTTCCACATCATGACCGTGACGATCACGTTCTTCCAAATTTGCCAGGAAATTGGCATCGGCAGGCAATATGTCGGTGTTATCATGGTCGAACTCGAGTTCAATCGTACGACCACCACGTGAAAAATTCACTGAATGACATAAGCTTCGGACCAAAGGAAGACCGCGCCCGAATGTCGATTCATGGGCTGCAACATCCTTTATCTCTTTCTTGTTTGGCGGGGTGAAGCCTTTGCCCTGATCATGAATGGAGATAAGGATGTGGCCGTTTTTCCGTTTGCGTGCCGTGAGAACCATTGCACGGGCACCATGCTGCTTGGAGGCAAGGCGCCGCTCGGTTTCTTCGCCTAATTCCGTGAAGCTGTCCATCGACAAGTGACCGCTTGTATCCAGTTCAAGACTGCCGTGAATAAGTGAGTTGGCAAAGGATTCCTGAACCGCCATCTCAACTGTTGGGGCACTTTTTTCGCCAATCAAGCCGCGGTGGCGCAGTGCGGTTACGAATTTGCGCGCAATAGGCAGATGATAGGCGCTTCGTGTTGACAGGCACACCGTTAGTGCACTTTTGGGGGCATTCTTAGGGGATACAAGGGGCGTGAGATCGTCAAGATCCATTTCAAGCGAGCATTCGACGAATATTTCGCAATTTAAACGGATTAAGCTGCCAAGCCAGTCGCGGCTCACCTGTGACGGTAAAAAGCAAGCTGAGTAATGTTTGTTTTGCGGGAAGTCTTCAGGGGATTGGCCGACTGCATATTTCACGGAAACATGATCTGGCTGCTCCCAGATGGTGCCGCTGGCAAGCATTTGTGCCACATCGCCTTGCGCAAGAGATTGCGCAAGGGCAATCCAATGGTTTGTGTGGCTTTCGCTGCCAACGGCCATCAATTTAGTCTTCCAGTTTGAACAATGTGTCGAAACGGGCGACTTCCAACATGCGCTTTACCTGCCCCTGCGCGCCGCGAAGGATAACGGTGGTATTGGATTTTTCACCTTCATCGCGTGCAAGCAGCAACATCCCAAGTCCAGCGGAATCAATAAATTCCACGCCAGCAACATCAAGGATATGGGTCTCTGCCTGGTGGGCACGGATTTCTTCAATCAGTTTGCGAAAACTGGAATGGTCACCAAATGTAAAGCGACCGGTTAGCTCAACCGAGGTTGTACCATTGGCAAATTCTGTCTTGTAGTTCAAGTTCTGGTACTCCTGACAGCATATAACGTCGTTAAACTATGCCTTTTTTAATCATATTCTGATTGTGTATCGTTTAGGCAGCCACTGCAAGACTGTTAGCAGTTGTGACAGGCACAGCTCTATATGTATGTTGGGTCATAGTGGCTATATCGGGGCAAGAACACAAAAATGCCAGAGCAGGCACGCATTGTAATTGTAGAAGATACACTTTCGCTTGCGAGAGTGTATCAGGACTATCTACGCGCAGATGGCCATTTGGTTGATCATGTGGTTAACGGCACAGATGCGATCAATTTCTTGCGGCAAGACCCGCCAGATGTGCTTGTTCTTGATTTAATTTTACCCGATATGGATGGCCGCAAAGTACTTCGAACCGTAGCCCAAATATGCCCGAAATGCAAAGTTGTTGTGATTACGGCCCATGGTTCGGTCAATGTTGCCGTTGAAGCAATGCGCGAGGGTGCTTGGGATTTTCTTTTGAAGCCTTTCACAGCCGACAAGCTGCGTGAAACGGTATCAAATGCGTTGGCCGGTGCCCCGGCGGTTCCCGATGCCTCTGATGTGGAACAGGACGGTGCTGATGCGGACGAGATGTATTTCGACATCATCGGCGGGTCGGACACGATGCGTGATATTTATCGCATCATTGAAAATGCAGCCCCTAGCCGGGCGACAGTATTCATCACCGGGGAATCCGGGACAGGTAAGGAACTGGCGGCTGAAGCCATCCATCGGCGTTCTGAAAGAACGAAGGACCCGTTTATTCCGCTAAATTGCGGTGCTATTCCCAAAGACCTGATGGAAAGTGAGATTTTCGGGCACGTCAAAGGGGCGTTTACCGGGGCGGTCGCTGACCGGGAAGGGGCAGCACACCGTGCCGCAGGTGGTACGCTGTTTCTTGATGAAATCTGCGAGATGGATTTGGAGCTGCAAACCAAACTTTTGCGGTTCATTCAGACCGGGACCTTTCAGAAGGTCGGAGGCAGTTCGATTGAATCAGTTGACGTACGGTTTGTTTGTGCAACCAACCGTGACCCACTTGAAGAAGTTCGAACCGGCCGGTTCCGCGAAGATCTTTATTACCGTTTGCACGTAATTCCGCTGCATATGCCGCCTTTGCGCGATCGTGATAAAGACATACTGCAGATCGCCAATTTCTATCTGGAACGCTATACCAGCGAAGAACACCGTGATTTCGAACGTTTCAGTGCGGAAGTTTCGGCCCTGTTTGCCCGCTATGCTTGGCCCGGAAATATTCGCCAGTTGCAAAATATCATTCGTAATATCGTTGTTCTGAATAACGGTACGGAAGTCACACTTTCGATGGTGCCCCGACCGGTCAATAGCGGCACAGACGATGATAAGTTCGGATCGGCGACGATCGAAGCACCACCACCTCATCCCGTGGTCTCAGGAGATATCAGCGGTACGGGACGGTTGTGGGAAGGTGACCCAGAAGCCTTGGCCTTTCTTGCGGGTGCGCGGCAAATGCGCAAGGTCGTTGAAAACCACCAGTCTGGCAAAACCAATCAGCTTGTCGGTGTCGGGGCGGCATCAAATGACGGCGTTGCGACATCACCCCAAATGCTGGGCGCTGGTGGGTTGGGGTATTCTGAAATACGCCCACTTTGGCAGGTCGAAAAACAAGCGATTGAAGAAGCAATAGAACGATGCGGTGGATCAATCCCGCGTGCAGCCGATGCATTGGGTGTCAGTCCATCGACAATCTATCGCAAGAAACAATCTTGGGAAGAAGGCGGCGATTAGGGGCAACCCGATCAGCATTGACTTGATTGAATATCGGCCCAATCTGTCAGGGCGGTTTCAAGATGCTGCCAGTCTTGCTTGGTGCCGGGAAAGCCAAAACGAACTTTTTCCCGGTCATGATCAAACAATCGAACCAGAATACCGCACAGGGCAAGATATTCGGCCAGTTTTTGGCAATCTGTCCCGTGATAATATCGAAACAAATCCGTTCCGCCAAATAGCGTGAGCGCGGTTTTATTTGCAATCAATTCATCAAGGTGAAGACCGTCCGTCGTAAGACGAATACGGGTTTCTTCCTGCCAAATATCATCGGCAAAGGCCTTTGTCCCGATCGCGATCGTTGGGCCGGGGATTGCCCAAGGACCAACGCGTTCGGCAAGATCACGCGCCAGATCAGGTGCCATAACCGCACATCCAAGACGTGCGCCCGCCAACCCAAAGAACTTGCCAAACGAACGTAATATAATCGTTCTGGGCAGGTCGTCTATCATCGGGCAAAGCGATAAATCGGGCTGGCAGTCCATAAATGCCTCATCGACGATCAACCAGCAATCGCGTTGTTGAGCAAGACGGGACAGATCCGCAATGTCAGATGGCGGAAGGATGCCGCCGTCAGGGTTGTTTGGATTGACCAGAATGACAACGCTACCATTTTCAGCGGAAGTCAGAATTTCAGTCGCACGGGCAAGACGTTTACCGGGCGTGGTTTCATCAATCGCGCAATCATGTCCTGCACGTTGCCAGCATCGGGCATGTTCGCCGTAGGTTGGTCCCATGATATGGACCTTACTAATCGTCGTCTGATCTTTGAGCCAGAATGGAATGGTTTGAATAAGCGACTGGGTGCCCGGTGTGCAGGCAAGATAATCGGGGCCCGGCAGGGCGTAATAGTGTGCAGCAGCGCGTTTTAATCCGTCGAGTTCTGATGCCAGTGGCAGTCGTTGCCAATGGGCAAGGTCTATTTGGGGCACGGGGTAACCCAACGGATTGATCCCGGTCGACAGATCAAGCCATTCGGTGGACGGAATTCCATATTTTTCTGCCGCGGCATCAATTGCGCCGCCGTGATTGATCGGAGCCGTTTTTAGCGGTGTAAGCGTGTTGTCTGCCATGATTGCTGCCAAGCTCAGTATGTGTCGTGCATTGTGCCGCGCAGTGTACCGGGAGATCGAAGGGGACTTGCCATCAATGTGCGCACTGCGTATCGTCCGGCCACTTTCAATACCGGACATTGACCGATGATCACACCGAAAAACGCCACCCAGCCCGAGATATGGCAGCGGCTTAATCCCCAATTGACGATTTCCACCGGGATTGATCCAGTTGTGGATGTTGACGAAATCGGTGCCGACGATGGTGGTTTTGATGGTGGGAAGCTGTCAGATCGGTTTTGGGATGAGGGGTATTTTCTGATCGAAGATATTTTGCCAAAGGATGAGTTGGCAAAGCTGCGCCAAGGCGTTGAGACCCTTGTTTCCAAGGGGCTGTCGCCAGCCTTGATCTATTTATATGATGAGGCATGGCAAGTGTTTAGGCGTTTAAAGCCGTTGCTCAGCCACTTTCTTGGTGACCGTGTTGCGCTTCTTCCGCATTTTTGGGCATGGCATGTCGATCCCGGTCAAGATGGCCGTGGCTGGCCTCCCCACCGTGACTATCAGGGCGAAAGTGTTGTTGATGACGACATGCTGATCAGCATGTCTCTTTGGGTCCCGCTGAGCAAAGCGAGCCCAGATAACGGATGCATGTACGTGTTGCCGCGTTCTTTTGAAAAGTGTTATGGTTTAGATATTACTAAACCAGAAGATGTTTTTTTACAGGATGTAAGGGCGCTACCCACCGGACCGGGGGCGGTGATGGGATGGCGGCAGGATTTATACCACTGGGGTGGACGTGCAAGTAAACATGCGTCGGAACCGCGGATAAGTTTGTCACTTGAATTCCAGAACGCAGTTTTTGATCCTTTGGCGGATCAACTTCTGAGCTTGGAGACAGCACCGAAATTTTTGGATCGGTTGAGCTTGATTGCGAGCCAGTTCGAAAAATACCAGCATATGCAGTCCATAGACGCCGATACTGTAAATTGGGCGAAGGCAGTTCTGGAATATTGTTCAGTAAGTCGGGGTGGTTAAAATCCCGACGGGGGCGAGGGAAGACGAATATATGGTCCGATTATTGGCCTATGCAGGGTTTACTCTGATCACTTTCCTGACGATTACGCCTATTTTCATTTTCTATTCTTCTTTGTCCGACGAAATTGTTGGCAAAATCACCTTCTCAGTCATTGCCGTGGTCGAAATCATTGCGCTGTTAACCGTAGCCATTGGCTGGATGGTTTATGAGCTGACGCGTCGCGCCCAATATGTCTGCCTCGTGATTATGATGGGGCTTTTGCTGTTGGGTGATTCGGTCGGACTACCACGGTTATTTGGTCCCGATGATATGTTGGGCAGCGAACAGGCGCTTGGTACTTTCACCGGACTTTTGGTTCTGGTCGCACGGGTAATGGCTTCTTTGATGTTTGTTCTAAGCTGGCATTACGCGAACAAGGATGATCAGATTTTCGTACAGGAGCAGGTGATTGTTGCGAGCTTGACCGTCTTTGCCGTCGCCTCCTTGTCGATGGGAGGGGTGATATCGTTTTTACCAAATGTGAATTTCGGGTTTGAATATGTTTTTCAGGATATTTCCACTCTGATTTTGATGCCAGGCCTGATTATGGCGTTTATTGGGGCCGCAGGGTATCTCGTGCGTTGTTTTGTCCGCCGTTCGATGATGGAAGCCCTGCTGTGCATCAGCATGATGATTGGTGTGTTTAATCATTTGGCTTTGTTTTATCTGGCGCCGAATGGTGCTGAACTGGCCGCAAGCTTCATCATTCCATCAAGAATGCTGAGTTACAGCCTGATCCTTTGTTACATTTTGCTGTCGATGCGCGGCCATTTTCTGCGTTCCTATCAGGCAAGTTCGGCAAAAAGCGAATTTCTGGCAACCATGAGTCACGAAATCAGAACACCGTTGAACGGCGTTTTGGGGCTTGCGCAGTTGTTGCGCGAAAGTGACCTGACAAAAATGCAGCTGGAACGGGTGAATGGTATCTTGTCTTCGGGCCGGACCCTGATGGCTTTGCTGAACGATATCCTTGATATGAGCAAAATCGAAGCTGGCCGGGTTGAGCTTGAGAACCGCCAGTTTTACCCATCGGACATCATGTATGATCTGAAACAATTTGTTGGTGCTGTCGCCAAAGAAAAGAACCTTGCTGTCGTCGTCGATGACGGGGTGTTTAATGATCTGATGTTGATCGGCGATGAGGTTCGCCTGCGTCAGATATTATGGAATTTGATGTCAAATGCGGTGAAGTTCACCAAAAAGGGATCTGTCACGCTTGAAGTTGCGATGGTCGAAGAAAGTCCACCATCACTTGAAGATTTCCGCGCCTTACGCGATGGTGAAATGTTGTTTCACTTTGCTGTTATTGATACGGGGATCGGTATTTCCGACGAGCGGCAGAAGCAGATTTTTGCGCCTTTTACCCAGGCGGACAATTCGACAATGCGTGAATATGGCGGCACCGGGTTGGGGTTGTCGATTGCGTTTAGTTTGACGGAATTGATGAGCGGTAAAATGACGGTCAGCAGCGTCGAACATCAAGGGACGCGATTTGATGTCTGGCTGCCATTCAAGTTTGAACATACCGAGGGCCACATTGTAGGCAATATCGCAGAAGCCGATGACAGTGGGGAGACAGTTCTTGCCGGTGCAAAAATCCTTGTTGTTGAAGATAACGAGATCAACGCCAACGTTGTTGGCGGTATGCTTAAGCGACATGGTGTGGAAGTCACATTGGTCGCTAATGGGCGTGAAGGAGTTCACGCCTTTCGCGACGGGGACTTTGATCTTATTTTGATGGATGCCCATATGCCTGTTCTTGATGGCGAAGGAGCAACCCGCCACATTCGTGAAATTGAACGGTTTAATGGTGGTTTACGTATTCCTATTGTCTGTCTGACGGCAGAGGCATCTTCTACGCGCCATCGCGATTTTTTGGCAGCAGGCATGGACGAAGTTTTGACCAAGCCGGTCGAAGAACGAAAGCTTTATAGTACGCTATTGCGGTTCTTACGCGGTCGGGTGCACGGCGTGAGCCAGAACAATGAAGATCAAAGTGCGGAGCTATACATAAATGCCAAGCCATTGGAAACGGCCACACAGCAATTCAAAGTAGTTGCTGATCGGGATGATAATCACAGTGATCAGGTACTGGGCGGTGATATAGATGTACTGAATAAACCTGCTTTGGTTGAGGAAGTTGCAGAGACCTACGATATTGAAAACGCATCTGCGACGAAAGAGATGAACATGGATTTGATTGATCAAGATCGGTTTGACGAAGTATGCGCAGCCCTTGGCAAGGAACAGCTTGCCATGTTGGTTGGCTTGCTCCCTGCTTCCTATCAGGAGGAGCGAGAAAGGCTCATTGAAGCCGTAAACAATGGTGACAGCGAAATGCTGCATCGGGCTGGTCATACCATAAAGGGGATGGCCGCAAATATGGCAGGGCGGAAACTTGCAGCAGAAGCACGCAAGCTAGAAACATATGAAGGCAATTTTGGCGAGGAATTGCTCGCACAGATAACGGCACTTGATAAGTTGGCCGAGGACACGGTGGCCGCGATGCAAGCCGCGTTGCGTTAGGGCTGGCTTCAGAATCAGGAAGAAGTGCAGCAATGTGGTATGTGTGACTATAACCCATCCCATAGCGCAATATAAAAAGAACGGGCTCGCCAATTATGTGGCGGCCCGTTCTTTGTTCTAAACATCTTATGGGCTTTATCGTGTGATCAGATCAAGGCTGTGGCGTGAAACACATTCATTGCCATTTTCGGTGACAATCACCGAATGACCGGGGCACATGGCAACGCCATTTTCGCTATCCATCAGGATCATATGCAGGAAGAACACCATGCCCGGTTCGGCAATAACCGGGTTGTCATGGTAAAACATCGGCCAATCCATCCAGTTCGGGGCAAAGGTCGTCCCCATGGAATAGCCACACGCATTCAGACGATGGGCAAACATGCCACCTTGGTCACAGGTATGGGCATAGGCATCAAAGACCTTGCCGATAGGTTCACCCGGACGAAGGGCTTCTCGGCAGGCGGCCATGGCATCCGTTGCCACCTTATGCATTTCGACATGGCGGGGCAGGGTGTTGCCGACCGGGATCGTACGCATCATGGCGGCATGATAGTGACGATAGGCACCCGCCCATTCAAGCGTAATCTGATCGTTCGGGGCAATGTTCTTACGGCCGGAGAAATACCGACATAGAAGCGCGTCGCGCCCGGCGCCAATAATGAATTCATTCCCGGGATAATCACCGCCACCGGCAAAGATCGCACCTTGCATGGCGGCAAGAATGTCACCTTCAAACGCACCGGCATGGACAGTATCAAGGGCTGCATCCCATGCGTCATCAGCTAATCCGGCGGCTTTTCGGATATAGTCAAGTTCAGCCGGGCTTTTGACCACACGTAGTTCAGAAACCAGACAAGAAGCGTCTTCTAACGTGCAAAATCCATCCAGTGCAGCGTCAAGTTTTTTGCCATTGGCAGCGGTCAGACCATAGGCATCATATTCAACGCCAAGCTTTTTACCCGAACAACCAAGTTCAGCCAGCATATCGCGCAGTTGAAAAGCCGGGTTCACATTCGGGCCGTCGATCCAGATGCGGATATCTTCAATGTCAGAAGTATGCTGTGCCTGACGTAGGTCCGGAGCGCGGGTGATCAATGAAACACGACCATCTGCACCCAAATACAGGCATTGGAAAAACACATAGCCAAATGTGTCATAGCCCGTCAGGTAAAACATGCTTTCCTGACGAAACATCAAAAGTCCATCTAGCCCGGCCTGTTCAAGTTTCTTGATGGTACGCGCGCGGCGGGTTGCCAGTTCTTCGCGGTCAAAATGTAGTGCCATCTGAGGCCCCCTGATATTGTCTTTCGCGCGATGCTATCAGAGATATTCTGAACCAAATAGAAAAAACATCAATTCAACGACAAATTGACGGTAAAATGTAATTGTGATGCGTGGGGAGGAACTTATTTTTTGTTGCTGCCCAGTTGCTTACTCGAAAGCAGGACTAAAAAATAAGGACGGGGAATAGAAATTCCAGGAAACGGCCCTAAATGAAATGTTCCGGCACTTTTACATTCAGGGGAGAGATTTGTGCCGCAATCGCTTGTGACCGTCCCATACAGGAGGCAAGAGTGGCGAGCTTTAAAAGACTCTCTGGCGAGATCGAACGGGAAGAACCCGCGTTTCGCAAGCATCGAAAACCCGGTTTTGACAAATGGCGTCGGGATGATCTTTATCATCTGGCCCAGCAGCACGGTATTGAAGACCGCGCGAATATGACCAATGAAGAACTGGCGCGTGCCCTTAGCCGTGCTCAGTCAGGTTCGCCGTAAAATACGCAACCTGTGAAACCCTTATAGGAATAATCCAGATCACCCTGTTGATGTATCCGTCAGCGGTCATAGGACAATTGTGAAATTGGCCAGACTGCGGGCTTTTTTGCGTGGCTGGACGCTAAAGCATGTTGCAATGATGATCGCACAATTTGACCTTTCAGGTTCAATTGTTTATCCCGGCTGATTATAAGGTTTTTGTAAAATACCTTTGTCGTCGAACAGTCTGTCTTTTGGGGTATGCGAGTTGCGAAGCTACGGGGCGTGGTTGCTGGGTTTGTGTGTGTGGTTCTTGGTGCTATTACCTGTTCATGCACAGTCCGTCATGGCTGAAAATGCACAGGAGCCGGTCAGGGTTGCCTTTATCAATCCGGGATATGGTGATCGCGGTTTTTGGAAAGACGTGCGCGATACGATGCAGGCGGCGTCCGATCAGTTTGGCTATGAACTTATTGTATTTGACAGTGACCGCGACTGGAAGATGATGGCTGAAAGTGCGACACAGGCATTCGCACTTCAGCCTTTGCCTGATTACATCATTGCTGTGAATGAACACCAGCAAGGCACGCGCATCATTCTTGAAGCCAACGCGCGTGGCATTCCCGTGATCATGTTGCTCAATGATTTGACGGAGGCACAAAAGAACGCCTTTGGGCGCCCCGTCAAAGACATTGAAAACTGGATATTGACCCTGACACCGGACAATGAGCGTGCCGGTTTTGAAATTGCAAAATCACTGATCGATGCTGCCCAGAAGGCCAATAACAGCCAGTCGCCTGATGAAGTGTGTTTGTTATCGATCGTCGGTGATCGCAAAACGCCGGCATCCTTACAGCGGCTTGACGGTTTGGATCGTGCGTTACGTCAGTTCCCGAATCTCAAAGAACAGCGGCGGCTTGTCGCAAACTGGTCTTTTGACGAGGCATATCGTCAAACATCTGCCTGGCTCAACCGTGGGGAATGTGTTGATGCGGTCTGGGCGGCGAATGATGACATTGCGCTTGGGGCGATTTCGGCCCTTGAAGAAGCACGACGTATGCCAGGGAAAGACGTATTCGTTGGTGGTTTGAACTGGTCTTCCGATGGGGTGCAAAACGTTGCCGCAGGAAAAATGACCCTAACCCATGGCGGGCATTTCTTCGCGGGGGCCTGGGTCATGGTTTTGTTGCATGACTATATCAATGGGATTCAAACGCTCAAAGATCATCCTGAAGTGTCTTTCAAGATGGAGGCGATCACGCGGGAAAACATAGCCTACTTTGAAAAAGTCCTGGTGATGCGAGATTGGCGCAAAATCGATTTTACCCGGTTTAGTCTTGCCAATTCGCCGTCAGGAGCCGAATATGAATTTGGACTGCATCCCCCGAGCGACCGATAATCTTCATTGTTATGTTTGTCGGTATTGAGATGACGAAGATGAGGTGAGAAACGGTGGCAAAGCAGTCGGATCAAAAGCATGATGACGTGCCCGTCGGCTTGAAGCTGGGCAGTACCATTGCCGCACGTCAGCTTAAATATTCATTGTTTCTTGCGGCCATACTTGGGTTCATCATTGTTGGTGTTCGTGGTTATCAGGACTACGAATGGCTTGAAGATGTATATCAGCAGGGAACCCAACGTTCGATAGCCTCAAGCATTGCTGTTGCAAACCAGATACTTACAAACCGCGACCTCGAGTTGGCTGAAGTGATGGCGCGTGGCATGATGAACAATCGTTCAATCGCCCGTGTTACTTTGCTTAATGAAGCAGACGGGATCTTTTTTGAAACAAAACGGCCTGCCGGTGAAATACCGACATCGCGATGGGCCGAAAAAATGTTTGGCGGGCTGCAAACCATCGTTGTTCCGGTCCGCGACCCGAATAAGCAACCAGCAACAACCATCGGCGAAATGGTCGTAGACCTGAACCCGCAAGTCTTTGTTTCAGCATATATGAGCCGTTTGTCATTGTCGTTTTTGTCCACCATGGTTTTGGCAGTGCTTATGGCCGCTGTCTTTGCAGGGATGAGTTATTTTGTCTTTTCCCGTCCGCTGGTGCGTCTTGGCAACTATCTGGTGAAGTCGGACCCGACAGATGACAAGAGGCCTTTGGAAATGCCGCCCCATCATCGTTATGACGATGAAGTTCAGTTGTTGGGTTCTGTGACGGTTGGTTTGTTTGGTATGATCCGTGGGCAAGTGGGACAATTGCGTAAAGCACGGGATGCACTGCAAAGTGCCAACATTAATTTGGAGGCGCGTGTCGAACAGCGCACCAAAGAATTGAACGAAGCGATGCAAAAACTTGAAGTTCTGGCATCGACAGACCCCCTTACGGAACTACCAAACCGGCGAGCATATCTTGGCCGTCAGGAAGAAGCCATTTCGATTTGGTGTCGCCGGGATACACCCGTTTCCATCATTCTTCTCGATATTGACCGTTTCAAGGCCTTTAACGATACATACGGCCATCAAGCAGGCGACGCTGTGCTTGTTGAACTTGCCAAAACAATGGAAAGAACCTTACGCACGATTGATATGCCAGCAAGGTTGGGCGGGGAAGAGTTTGCCGTTTTGCTGCCCGGGGAAGAATTTGACGGGGCAATGAAGCTTGCGGAACGCCTGCGTGTTGCCTTTGAAGAAACCCGCGTTGAGTTTGGCGGCAACACCCTTTCATTCACGTCAAGCTTTGGTGTTTCCAGCTTGCCATCAAAATCCGGAATGGCAGATTTTAGCGATGACGTGATCCGTCAGTTCGATGCCCTGAAAAACCGGGAGATTTCGGAAATCTCGGCAACGCTTTATTCGATGGCGGACAGCGCGCTGTATCTTGCGAAGGAAAGCGGGCGTAATCGCTGTGAAGTGGCCGATTTCCATGAATTGCGGGAACATACAAACGCTGTGTCGTCTGACATCTTAGCAGACGATTAATTCCGACCGTCGTCGTTGCCCTGACGGGAAATTCGGATATCGCGGTGGATTGATACGCTCATCAACAGGCCAAAGCTGACCAGAATGGTCATCATGACCGTTCCGCCATACGATACCAGTGGCAATGGCACACCAACCACCGGGATCAGACCCATCACCATCGCAATATTGATAAAGACATACAGGAAGAAGGTCGAGGTCACGCCAATCGCGACCAGACGACCGAACTGGTTGCGGCATCTAAGCGCGATAATATAGCCATAGGCGATCACCAACGTATAAAGAGATAGCAGGGCCAATCCACCAACTAAACCGAACTCCTCGCCAAGCATGGTAAAGATAAAGTCGGTCTGCTTTTCAGGCAGGAAGTTCAGATGGCTTTGGGAACCAAGCATGAAGCCTTTGCCAAATAGCCCCCCGGACCCCAATGCGATTTTTGACTGGGTGATGTGATACCCCGCCCCGAGCGGATCATTTTCCGGGTTAAGGAACGTCAGAACACGGTTCTTTTGATAGTCCCGCAGAAACTGCCAGCCAATTGGGATAGCTGCCAAGGCACTGCCAAGGATAAGGGCAAACTTCCACACCCGTACCCCGGAAAGCCAGAAAATCACACCACCACCGGCAATCAGCAACAAGGCAGTACCAAGATCAGGTTGGCGTAGGACAAGGGCAGCAGGTGCCAGCACCATCAAGAGCGGCGGGATCAAAAGCGGAATGCGCCCGGAATCTTCAACCGTCAAGCCGTGGAAATAGCGCGCCAGTGCCAATACTAGGGAGATTTTCATCAACTCAGATGGCTGGAGCTGGAAGAAACCAAGATTGATCCAGCGTTGCGCGCCCATACCGATATCGCCTTTGATCTCAACCCCGACAAGCAAGACCAGTGCGACGAAATAGGAAAAATAGGCAAGCTTTAGCCAGACCCGTATATCAGTCACAGCAATGATAATCATCAAGGCTGCCCCAACACCAAACCGCATCATTTGGCGTTCAGCCCATGGTTCAAACGATCCGTTGGCAGCGGAATAAAGCATGGCAAAGCCGATACCCGACAAGGCTGCGATCAACAGGACCAAAGTCCAGTTTAGCAACAACAAACGTCGGCCAATCGGGACGTAATCCGGATCTTCGCCAATGCGGTATTTACTCATGGCCATTGATCAGCCCTCGTCTTCATTGTTTTGGGCTGCTTCCGAACGTCGTTGCGCGCTATTGGGCTGGTTGGCTGCAGAAATACCCTGACGGGCAGATTGCAGTTCCTGGGCCTTTAGCAGCAGGTCACGCACAATCGGGCCGGCAACACTTGATCCACCACCACCATGATCAACCACGACTGCGCAGGCATAGCGCGGGTTCTCAACCGGGGCAAAAGCAACAAACAATGCATGATCACGGTATTTCCACGGTAAATCATCATTGTCGAGAACCCCGGTCGTTTGGCGTTCACGCATGGTAATGCGGCGCACCTGACTGGTACCACTTTTGCCAGCCATTTCCATGCCTTTGGCCGAGATGCGTGAACCATGACCTGTGCCACGCAATTCGTTGGTCACTCCATTCATGGCATCGCGAATGCGTGCAAGGCTTGCCCGGCTGACTTGAAGTTCCGGGAATTCTTCGGCCTCGCGCGTGGTGACACCATCGGGGGTGACATGATCACGTGTGAGATGCGGGCGCACAGCTTTGCCCGATGCAAGACGTGCGGTCATGGTGCAAAGCTGAAGCGGGGTTGTCAAAACGTATCCCTGACCAATCGATGCGATCAGGGTTTCACCACCTTGCCAACGTTTACCAAGCTGGATTTCCTTCCAGTCCTTGGTCGGGATCAGGCCGCTGCGTTCATTGGGAAGATCAATTCCGGTATCTTCGCCAAGACCAAGCTTGTTAGCCATGGCGGCAATCCGGTCGATGCCAATTTTTTGCGATATTTCGTAGTAATAGACATCGCAAGAATGTTTGAGCGAGTCATGCATGTTCATCCAGCCATGCCCGCCACGTTTCCAGCAGTGGAATCGCGATGTGCCCAGATCAAGATGACCATTGCAGAAAAACCGTTGCCCCGGGGTGATAATCCCGGCTTCAAGCCCGGCAAGGGCGACACACATCTTGAAAGTGGAGCCGGGGGCATAGGTTCCGTTTACCGCCTTGTTTGATAAAGGCGCATAAGGATTGTTGACCAGACTGTTCCATAATTTGTGTGAAATGCCGGTGGTAAAGGCATTCGGGTCATAAGCAGGGTGCGATGCCAGTGCCAACACCTCACCGGTATGGATTTCCATAACCACGGCTGATGCGCTTTCCTGATCAGAAAGGCGCTGGTTGGCATACCGTTGCAATTCAAGATCAAGCGTCATGACAACGGTATTGCCGCTTTCGCCTTCTTCACGTTCAAGTTCGCGAATAACCCGGCCAAGGGCGTTCACTTCGACCTGACTTGTCCCGGCTGATCCGCGCAGTGCAAGGTCATAGACCTTTTCAACACCGCTTTTGCCAATGGTAAAGCCCGGCAGTTCAAGCAAAGGGTCGCCTGTCAGTTCTTTTTCCGAGACAGCCGCAACATATCCCAACGTATGGGCAAGATGCGGGCCTTCGGGATAGTCGCGCGACCGTCCGGCATCAATGATCAGACCGGGAAGGTCAGGGGCGTTTACGCCAACACGGGCAACTTCATCCCATGTCAGATTGTCGCGCACGGTGACAGGAACGAAGGAACGTCTGCGTTCAACATCGCGTTCAACACGTTCGATTGTATCGGGGCCAAGTTCAATGATTTGATCAAGGATTTCGAGTGTGCGGCGGACATCTGGTGTCTGCTCACGCACAATCATGATGTGATAATTCTGCCGGTTTACGGCCAAAGGTGCGCCAAACCGATCCGTTACCAATCCGCGTGGTGGTGGTAGTAAACGGTGAGAAATCCGGTTTTCATCGGCAAGGGTGCGATAGCGGTCGCTTTCAAGCACCTGTAGATAATACATCCGTACAGCCAAACCGGTCAGTAAAACACCCTGACCAGCACCCAGTATCAGGGCACGTCGGGTGAACATTCTGAACCTGTCTGAATCACGATGCCACATGGGCGAAGAATACCTGTCTTGTCTCTTTAACCGATGCGGTTAAATTTCGCTGATTTCGGCCCGTTTTATCTGTCTTGATTGGACTTGGAAACCATCTTGTTCAAGCATAGCCGATAGCTGTTGCCAAAACATCAATTTTGCAATGATTTTCGGGGTGGTGAGCCGACTTATACATAGCGCAGAAGGCTATTTTGTGCGCGTGCCAAGGCCCAGGCGACAATGGGAAATAAAACGGCGGTCAGTATATAGCTGACCACGGTTGCCTTGATCGGCAAAAACGCACCAATCAGCGCTGAACTCAGCAACCATTGAACCAAAAGGGCTGGTATCGCGACCAAGGCAAATCCCCACCACATGACGCTGAACGGCTTGTTATGGAAAAAACGCCCCTGACTGGCGGATCCGGTTTGAACCAGCAATAAGACCAACGAACTGACGCCAAGTGGCAAGCCCATCAAAAGATCCTGCAACAGGCCAAGGAAAAAGGCAGTTACGGCTGTTAAAAGGTCAGGCCGGTTCACAGACCAGTAAAACACCGCCATCAGGGAAAGGGCCGGTGATGCGGTCGATAGAAGCGGAATGCTGACCGGCAACAAATTGATCAGAAGAAGGATAAAGACGCTGAATGCCGGAAGTAAACCGCGTGCGATAACGTCCATTCGATGCCAGACGCCGGGTTTCACGGAAGTTCCCCTGCCGGCATTTGCGGTTTTGCATGTGTATCTACATCTGCTGGCGCGGATGGGACGATGCCAACGCCGGTTGGGATATCTGGCGCAAGTTGGGTGTCGTTTGTATTGACCGGTGCCTGACTTTCGCGGATGCGCTTATCGCTTAGAATACCTTGCAGGCCGTAATCGGCAACACGCAGATATTCAAGTTGATGACGGCGGAACAATGGTGCGACGCGCACCGAATTTTCCGAAACCGATGAAACAACCCCGATTGGAATGCCCGGTGGAAATGCGCCGCCATGGCCGGATGTCAAAATGCGATCACCGGGTGCGACGGCGGCATCGGCGGTCAGGAATGTCAAAAGCGGCCGGTTGGTATTGTCACCCGATAGAAACGCGCGATCACGGGAATTTTCAACAATGACCGGCACGCGTGAATTGATATCAGTGATCAAGAGAACCCGGGACGCCTGATAACCGGCTTCGGCAACACGTCCAACAAGGCCCTCGTCCGAAATAACAGCTTGTCCTTTGGATACACCATCACGCGAACCAGCGGAAATCATTACACTGTGGGCATAGGCTCCGCCCATGTCGGCAATAACACGTGACGTCACAAGATGCAGAACGGGGGGGGCCGTGTAACGGGCAAGGTCGCGCAGACGGGCATTTTCATGTGACAAATTGCGTGCGGCTTGCTGCCATGCCAGCAATTGGTGGTTCTCCCGACGCAGACGTTCATTTTCCTCATACAGATGGGCGAGGTTGTAAACTTGGTCGGTGATTTCATTGATACTAGCAGCCGGGCGGGAAGCGATGTTCATAACCGGGGAAACAAGATCGGCAGATGCGGCGCGGATACGTTCGATTAAAACTGTATCAGCTTTGCCCAGCAACATCAGTCCGAAGGCCGAACAAATCAGCAATATAAAAGCGAAACGGTGAACCGCCGTGCGTAACGGCGAAAATATTCGCTGCTGCGGACCGCCATGCTGTGCCAATGTATTCCCCGCTAATTCCCAGAAGGTTGTCTTATATCCCGATGGGGATATTCAACCATAACGAAATCACCGAGTCGCGTCCAGAGTGGATACGACCCGGTGAAGTTATTTTAAGCCTGATTTTATTAATAAGCTGTGTGCAGAACGTTACGCAGCATCTTTTTCTCTTCCAGTGCGCGGCCAGTACCCAGTGCAACACAGGAAAGAGGATCGTCTGCAATCGAAACCGGAAGGCCGGTCGCGTGGCGCAGAACATAATCAAGATTGCCAAGCAATGCGCCACCACCGGTAAGGACAATACCCTTATCAACGATGTCAGCAGCAAGTTCCGGCGGGGTTTGTTCAAGTGCGACTTTCACCGCCTCGATAATCGCCGATACTGGTTCTGCAAGACTTTCTGCGATCTGACGTTCAGAAATCAGCAGTTCCTTTGGAACGCCATTCATCAGGTCACGACCACGGATTTCGACGGTTGCCCCATCTCCATCATCAGGGGCGCAAGCCGATCCGATTTCTTTCTTGATGCGTTCAGCCGTGCTTTCACCAACCAGAAGGTTATGGGTGCGACGGATGTAAGCAATGATCGCTTCATCCATTTTGTCGCCGCCAACGCGAACGGACCGTGCATACACGATACCGCCAAGCGACAGAACGGCAACTTCGGTGGTGCCACCACCGATATCAACAACCATAGAGCCGGTCGGCTCGGTTACCGGAAGACCGGCACCGATTGCAGCAGCCATTGGTTCATCAATCAGCCAGACTTTGCGGGCGCCAGCACTCTCGGCACTTTCCTGAATGGCGCGGCGCTCAACAGCGGTCGACCCTGAAGGCACACAAATGATGACTTCCGGACTTGCGAAGTTGCGGCGATTGTGAACTTTACGAATGAAATGCTTGATCATTTCCTCGGCGATGTGGAATTCCGCAATAACACCGTCACGTAACGGGCGGATCGCCTGAATGTACCCCGGGGTACGACCGAGCATTTGTTTGGCCTCTTCACCAACTGCAAGTACCTGTTTCTTGCCTTTTTCGTCGGTGATGGCCACCACGGATGGTTCGTTCAGGACGATGCCACGCCCTTTGACGTAAACCAGTGTGTTGGCGGTACCCAAATCCACCGCCATGTCGGAGGATAAAACCCCAAGAAGCTTGGAAAACATTCCTGCCCTATGCCCCGGTTAATAGTAAAATCTTGAATACGAATGTACCGGCTTTGATAGCCTAAGGATTAAGCCGATGCACGAATAATCTGCGCAGGGGATTGAGGAATAATTAAGGCGCGTCATTTTCCTGAAATAAGGCGGCAAAAACATGATCAGGAATATGGTCTTGGCGGTTTAATTCAATTTTGCGTATTTTTTTCTGTTACATGGCTTTCCAAAAGGAAATTCGTCACCATGGCGACTATCGCAGGACTGCTTTCTATTGAAAAGAGTTTGCGAGTCGCTTGTTTTTCAATTGTTTCACCACTTTCGAACACTTCAAAACGGACGGGTTCGCGGTTGGGTGCAAGGTCAGGTGAAAGGTCCCTGTCCAGTCGCCAATGACACCAGGCAGGCGGGTTAAACGGATCATCTTTCAGCCCGATCAGAAGACTGGGAGCTAAATTGTCCATTTCCGACATACATTGCGGGCGGAGACCAATTAACGCCTTAAACCGGGTTTTCGAATGTTTGGCGTGTCCGTGGCGATAAATCGCCAATTGTGCGGCCCCTGCACCATAGCCATAGCCAAAAACAGCAATGCGGTTTGGATCAATTTCGTCTTGCGTGGTCAAATATTGAAGTGCGCTCAGGGCATCAAAGGCCCAATAGGTCAGGCCGTGTTTGGGGGCTTCAAGGGACCCTTCGGTGCAATAGGCCTGAGACGGATGTGCCTGATTTGGTGAGATCAGCAGCACACCGATCCCGTCGTCTTGTAGTTTTTTGATCCAGCTATCTGGGAAACGATCATTACAGTCGGGCAGGGCAACGATTGCGGCGTGTCCAGTTTCAGATGCCAGTGCCGACGACGTTGGCGGATAATACTGTGCGGGAATGTCTGCTTGCAGGCTGTTATCGATGTCTGGGACCGTCTTGCCTTGTGATGCGAGGCGCTGACGGAGCGCGCTTTTGGGGTATGGCAGGGCGGGAACGGTTACCGATTGCCCTTCAACGGCCGGGGCGGCGAAGCTTTTTACGGGATTAAAGCCGATTGTAGCTGCGCACAGGAACAGACCAGCCGTTATCTGACCCAGATGGTTGGTTACAAAGGCATCACGTTTGAACATGTGTAAATCCCTTTCGCGTGCTTGAATATAGCACAGGGAAGGGTATTTGAATATTCACAGCACTGTGTCGGGTGGTTTGGGCGGGCTGATGGCAGATGCACATAAAAAAGGGCGGCGAAACCGCCACCCTTCAAAAGCTTTACAGGCAAGAAAGTCGCTTAGGATGCCATGGCGTCCGGCGCGGTTTTCTTGCTTTTCTCAATCAGCTTGTTCACCGCAGTGACATAGGCCATGCACGATGCGACAACCGTGTCGGTATCAGATGCATTGCCAACCACGGTGCGGTCTTCGCCGTCGAGTTTGACGGTGACGGTCCCTTGGGCGTCAGTACCCTCGGTCACGGCATGTACCTGATAGAGTTTCAGGCGCCAGTCATGCGGGTAGATTTCCTTGATCGCGTTAAAGGTCGCGTCAATCGGGCCATCGCCGGTGGTCTTGGCTGAGCGGACTTCGCCATCAACGCTCAGTTCCAGTTCTGCAGTCTGTGGGCCTTTTGAGCCACAGGTAACCGTCAGGCCAACAAATTTGATGTGTTCGTTGTCGCGCATGCCATCATCGACCAGCGCGACGATGTCATCGTCATAGACTTCTTTTTTCTTGTCAGCCAAATCCTTGAAGCGGGCAAAGGCATCCTGAATGGTGTTGTCACCCAAGTCTGCAAAGCCCAGTTCTTTCAGCTTTTCACGGAAAGCATGGCGACCGGAATGTTTGCCCATGACCAAGCTTGATTTGTTCAGGCCAATGGATTCCGGTTTCATGATTTCATAGGTTTCGGAATTCTTCAGGAAGCCATCCTGATGGATGCCGCTTTCATGGGCGAAGGCGTTCGCACCAACAATTGCCTTGTTGGGTTGGACGACAAAGCCAGAGACGGCTGAAACCAGACGTGATGCGTTCATGATTTTGGTGCTGTCAATGCCTGTGGTGAACGGGAAAGCATCGTTACGGGTGTTGATCGCCATGACGATTTCTTCGAGGGCGGCATTACCTGCACGTTCGCCCAGACCATTGATCGTACATTCGATCTGACGGGCACCGGCATTCACCGCAGAGATCGAGTTGGCAACCGCCATCCCCAGATCATTGTGGCAGTGAACGGACAAGATCGCCTTGTCGATGTTTGGCACGCGGTTAAACAGCATGGTCATCAGGTCGGCATATTCGGTCGGTGTGGTGTAGCCCACCGTGTCCGGAATGTTGATTGTCGTCGCACCGGCTTTGATCGCAGCTTCAACACAGCGGCACAGGAAGTCATGCTCGGTACGCGATCCGTCTTCTGCCGACCATTCAACATCGTCGGTGAATTTGCGTGCCAGCGTGACACTTTCAATCACCTTTTCCAGAACGCGTTCCGGTTCCATCTGCAATTTGTATTTCATATGCAGCGGGCTTGTTGAGATGAATGTATGGATACGCTTGTTTTCAGCGGGCTCCAATGCCTCGGCCGCACGTTCGATATCGCCCTTGGCAGCACGTGCCAGCGAACAGATGGTCGGGCCAGAGATCTGTTTGGCAATTTCATTGACGGACTGGAAATCGCCGTTCGATGCGATGGCAAAGCCCGCTTCGATTACATCGACCTTCAATTCCGCCAGTGCATGCGCCACGCGCAGCTTTTCATCAAGCGTCATCGATGCACCGGGGGACTGTTCCCCATCACGCAAGGTGGTGTCAAAAATGATGACGCGATTGTCGTTTGCACTAGCCATTATCTTGTTTCCTGATCAAACGGGCATTGCCCGGTATATAATTTCTGTCTGGAAGGAGTGCGGGCCGTCTGGCGCGACTTTTTCCCCTGAGCTGCGGTAAGTGGATCGACATATCGTCTTTGTGATCCGAACCGGCTTTTTCGCTCAGGGGCGAGTAAGTCGTAGCGAGCCTAAGGCTGCGAGACCAAGGAGACCGAGAAGTAGGCTCAGGGCAGACAGCGCAAAAGCGCCCGAAGCTTTTGCTTCAGTGCAATCGGCATATGCATCAATGTTGCAAATGTCTGCGGTCATCGGTCTTCATCAATTGGCTTCACATGCCAGTCAGAGCTGGCGACGCCCCCAATTTCGTTGGACCGCCCGCCGAGGTCAAGTAATTTTTGTACTTTTGAGTGTGTTTTTTGGGCGGAATTTAGCGGGGCGGCTTTGTCGAAGTTCGGGTGTTGTGCGATTTCCACCGTATTTTCCGGGTCCGGGGCGTGTGTCGGACGTGTGCAAATGGGTCGGTATTCCAGCCATTCTAAAAAGATGCTGGTCGGGAATTGGGTTATCAGGTAGTGATTTTTCCCCCGACAAAAGTCATGCCCCATTTATGACCGTCAGGACCGCGCGCCACCCGAAGTCACAGGAATATTCCATGATCAGTTTATCATTGATCGGGGCTTTCATCCCGACGGCCTTTTTTGTCTCGATCACACCCGGCATGTGCATGACATTGGCACTGACCCTTGGCATGACAATTGGTCTAAAGCGCACACTCTGGATGATGGTGGGCGAACTTGTCGGTGTGGGGATTGTGGTTGTTGCATCGGCCCTTGGTGTTGCTGCTGTGATGTTGCAGTACCCTGACGTATTTGCCGTGTTTAAATATATCGGTGGCGCCTATCTGGCATGGCTTGGCATTCAGCTTTGGCGTTCGCGTGGCCGTATGGCAATTTCATCCGAGGTGGAAGGGGCCAAAACAGCAACTGCGGTTGGATTGATGACGCAGGGTTTTGTCACAGCAATTGCCAATCCGAAGGGCTGGGCTTTCATGGTTTCGCTTTTGCCGCCATTCATCAGCCTGGAACATGCAATTGCGCCGCAGCTTTCCGTTCTGGTTGCGATCATTCTGGTCACGGAACTGATTTGTATGACGCTCTATGCAACGGGGGGGCGGTCTTTGCGCAAGTTCCTTGAAAAAAGCGGCAATGTCCGCGTCTTGAACCGGGTTGCCGGTACGTTGATGATCGGCGTTGGTGTGTGGTTGGCGACCAGCTAGTCGGTTTATCGTTGGTTTGACGGTTCCTTCGTTGATGTGCCGATAAGTCGTTATTTTTGGTGTGTTAATGTTTGTTTTGTCGATCTGTAGTAACTATATGTAACAAAATAATTATTGCAGGATGATCAGTGATGCGTGAACTGCGCTGCATTGTTTTTGAAGATGGTGAACTGATCAAGGCGCTTATTGCCCATGGGCAGCGTACCGGCAAGGCGATGCCGCCAGGCCAAATCAGCAGTTTTGAAATCGAAAGAACCCCGGAAGTTATCGCACGGATGGTGATTACCTCTGACGCGGGGGAAAAGACGATTGTGCCAACATCCGGTGCGCAATTGGCCGCTGCGATGATTGCTTATTGTATTGACCGAAGGGTACCTGTTCCTGCACATGCCGCCAAATCAATTACCGTGATTGACGGACATGTCGCACTGAAAATTACCATGCGTCCGGACTAGGGATCGATTGATAACAGTTCTGCGGGCATGTGAAGAACCTGTGCGGTTGGCAATAAATAAACGAAAGGCGCGGTTCATGTTCCGCGCCTTTGTTACGTCTTGGGGATGCGACCAGTGTTTTACCACTGCATCATTTTGCCTTTGAGCGCACCCATGCGATCATCTTCATTCTTGAAGTTTTGACCCGATGCAATGCCATCTTGCATTTTGGTCATGAGCAGCCATTGCTTGACCTTCATAAACCGTGGGGCAAGGAACTGGTATGTGTCTTTGACCAACCGTACGGCAAGCGGACCACGTTCAAGTTCAAGTTCTTCCCACTGAATGATCAGCGGCTGCCAAGCGCGCAGGCGCTTATACAGGTCATCACGTTTGGCGCGAATATATTGGCGCTGTGATGTGAAGTTACGCAAAACAGACATGATCTCGCCTGTATTGGCGTCAACTTCTTCAAAGGTTGTCTCGAATTTTTTCTTGGCGTCGTCAAGCAAGCGAATGGATTGCGTGACGGTTTCAAGAATGCCCTTTTCATGGGCGTAAATTCGGCGCAGTTCTTGTAGCTTACGATCGACCATCAAGATTTTGCGATAGCGCACACGAAGCGTTTCAATATAGGACAACTCATCAGCAACCTGATGAACAAGATTGACGACTTCTTCGCGGTTTCCTTTGCCGATACCAAGTTTTTCGGCGACTTCGTCAAAGGCCTGATTGATCTTTTTCTTGGTGTTCGGGTCTTCGGCGATCTGCATCAGTTCGTCCGGGTCGGTGATAAGTTCTTCACTGCCCGACATCCAGGTCACCAACTGCATGGTGATACGGTTATAGGCAATCGCCTGATGGGCTTCATCGACTTCCCATGATGCTTCGCCGGTCAGGATTTCAAGCGGAAGATTATCACCAGGACGCAGGATATTAATGAAGTTAAGGGCCTTGTCGATCAGGCTAATAAGATCCCCATCCTTGGACTCAGGATCAATGTCGAATTCTCGACAAATGGCGAGAAGTGGTAAAGACACAACTGATCCTTCTGCCATTTTAAGGACAAAAAGAGCCTCGTCTGAAATATCAGACTTCTGAAAATGGCATTCTTCGAACGTTTTGAAAATCTTGTGTTCAAGCTCGATCTTGCGTTCGGTTTTGGGTGTCTTCATATGGTTGCTCCGCCCTGCAAAGCCTTTGTACTTTTATGTTGTACATCTCAGGAGCGATTGTAAGAGGCTCGATCCTGTAGATTATAGCTCGTCAGGGCACCTGTGTTAGCTCGATGTCTTTTTCTAATTGTAATTATTGTTGTAGCTATCTCTTTTGTCAGAGATTTAGGCGCTTGTTTACTTGATTTTTGCCGTTTTGCGCGTTTGCAGATCAGTGCGAAATACAGGTATTTCTTCCTTCCTGTTTTGCCTGATAGAGCGCGTTGTCAGCACGGTCAACAAACTCAAGTATATTCTCCCCTAGCTGGTAGGACGTCAAGCCAATAGAAACGGTTAACTTACCGAAATCCTTGCCGGTTTTTTTGTTTATAATACGCTGGTTTGACACATTTTCACGCAACTTGTTCGCCAGTTTTTCGGCGTTTTCCTTGGATGTGTCGGGTAATATGACAGAGAATTCTTCGCCACCATATCGCGCAACAGTATCTGCACCTTTGGTCGAACGTACCAAAACCCGTGCGACCGCTTTAAGAACACCGTCACCAGCACGGTGTCCAAAATTGTCGTTAAAGTCTTTGAAGTGATCGATATCGATCATCAGCAAGGACAACGGTGCTCCGGATTCCATGGTCGTTGTAACCGCATCACGTAAGGATGTGTCAAAGTTCTTGCGATTGGCAATTCCCGTGAGCGTATCGGTCAAGGCATCTCGGCGCACCATCTCAAGCTCGGTGCGAACCCTGCGGACTTCATTGTGGTATTCTTCAAGATTACCGTTAAAAGAGCCAAAACAATCCCGCGCCTTGCTGGTTGTGTCAGAAAGGCTGCGGCTGACAGTGCGGGCATCCTCAAGGGTGATGTCATCAGTAAGCAGTCGATGGGATGCCGTATCTAACTCGCTACAAAACTGTTCAGTGTCGCGCATAACCGTATGAACGGCTTCTTCCACACGCTCAACGGCGGCCTGAAGTCCTTCTACGCCCTGATTAATGTGCTGCTGTAGCGCATGCGTTCCCAGATACTTGTGGTAAATCCGAAAAACGGTCTCCTCATCAAGTTCTTGAGTATTGCGGATGAGAACTTTAATAAGCTGGCTGAGTTCCGGGACTTCATTTGTAAGGTAGCTATAAAACACGTGATAAACTTGCGGCGTCGGCTGCAAGTTGAGTTCTTCGATAAGCATCATGACGTTATGTGCAATGTCACGCGGGTTTGCGATCTTGGTTGTCGCTGTCACTGCCTAATTTCCGATCCGAAAGTCTTTCCCATTTAGGTATCAGTGTCCCGTTTTGTGTTTCTCGCATCTTATCGCTGATGCCGTTGAAGGACGCGTCTGCCATTAACATTTACGCGTTTTATTATCTTTTGCCTATCATCGTTCGAACAGTAGGTGATTGTCACGTGAAACTGTCTGATGAAAAATGACAAAATCAGACATTTCTTTTATGTGGGCAATCAAGTGACTGAGCACAACAGCTTCTTGAAGTGAGACGTGCCCCGTGCCACATGCCCATAATCACCAAGTTTGCCGTCAGGATCATATATATGGTATTTTTGCGATCATTATTGATTGGGGCGTTGCTGGTTTTTGGCGTCAATGGGCTCGCGGGGATTGTCGTAAGTAATGCTAATGCCACAGGTGCGTCGGTGTCGTCAGGCGTTTCTGTGCCCGTAAAAGTCGGGAATGTTGCTTCGACGACACCGGAATGGCAAAGCCGCCTTACCGATTCCCCGTTCATATTTTACGACACACTAATATCGGCGCCGAATATTGAGTGGAATGATGGCGTGCCGTATGACTGTCTGGTTAGTCTGTACGAAAGCGGCGATCTTGATTGTATTGTTGGCCCGACGTATTTCCCAAGAGAGGGAAAGGTCTTTTCCGCCTATGATATCCGCTTTGAGATGGTGATGTTTGGACGGCGTGGTGAATTTCTTCTAAAGCGGGACACAATCACAGCTGGATATCTTGCCACCTTGCCCCGATTTGATTTGCCATTTGTTCAGCCGGTTGAATGGTATGGTTTAAGGACGATCCAGCAGGGAACTGATTTGATCAAGATCGGCCGAATTGATGTGCTGATTGCTCATAACGGTTTTTTTGACGGTGATCGCGTAATCGAAGAAATGCCATTCCCGCCCGTTCATGTGGTTGAACTGACAGTACAGTGTCATGACACCCCGTCTGCCCGTACCTTCATTGCGGCCTTCGATGCGCGCTTGCGCCAAGAATATGAAAATAGCAACAGTCGTACCTTTGAAGGCAGGCCGCGAAAAAGGAACAATGTTTCCTGATGGGGCAGTACTGGCCTCGTCCAACCTTGTGCGTTGACGTAACCTCTGGCAGTCGCCACATGACTGTTGATAACAGAGTCCTGTGTTTCAGTCGCCGGTGAGCCAAAGCTTGTTTTTACGCGTATCTTCAAGGCACGGTTCTCACGAAGCAGGCTCTTGAAAAGATTACAGAATGCTGTTTTGCAGTTAAACAGGAAGCGCGAATTGAAACATCAGGGCAAGTCTTCTGCACGCTTTGGGTGCCGGTATCTGGTTGTGTTGTTTGGTCTGCTTTGCTTTCCTGTTTCCGCACATGCAGAGGCTCCGGTTCGGATCGCGAGCAATATCGGGTTTGATGCAAAGTGGCTTGTGCATGCGCTACCGGATCAGCGAAAATTTGTAACCCGACTTCGTGCGCAAAAGCGTCCTGTCGTGTTCGAACGTGCTCCTTACAATCGATTTCAGGATGTTTTGCGAAGTGGCAAGATAGATTGCGTGATGGGCGCGAGGCCGAAGGACTTTGAAAACAACATCGCAACAGTCAGCAAGATCCGTTTCGAGTTAAGATTGTTTCGTCGTGCGGGTGTTGATCTGCGATCTTTACCGGTGGTCAATATCGGCATCCTTGCCAATTTGCCAAGGCCGGATGTTCCGCTGAGCTCTGAGGTCATATGGCATGACCTTCGGAACCTGGATCAGGCTGTCGAGTTGCTCGCCACGGGCCGCGTTGATGCAATCATAGCTGATGTCACGAATATTCGAATGTTTGGGCGAGCTGAAATTGTTCAGGCCGATCTTCCGCCTGTGATAACCGTAAATTTGTCTCTTATTTGTCGGGATACAGAACCCTTACGTGAATTCGTCGATGGCTTCGATTCATCTATGGGGGTGTCAAGCTTGCGACAATCGCAACCAGACGAAAGCCGTTACACGGTTATGAATGGTTGGTAGCGAAAAAAGAACTTCATACATGAATCCATTGCACTAAGGCCAAAATTCGGTAATTATTGAAACGGTGCAGTACATCTTGCTGGGGCATGGTTGCCTTCTGGTTGATGGATGTCATGCCCTTTTCGGGTGTATTGTAGGACGATTATCTAGCAGTTCCTCAAAAGGGAAATGCGCTTACTAAACTAAGGACGACTACGGATATGGCTACCGGAACGGTTAAGTGGTTCAATGCGACCAAGGGTTATGGCTTCATCACCCCTGACGAAGGCGGCAAAGATGCATTCGTGCATATCACCGCTGTTCAGCGTGCTGGTCTGCAGGGACTTGATGAGGGTCAGAAGGTTCAATTCGAGCTGATTGAAGGTCGTAACGGCCGCATGTCGGCAGAAGAACTCTCCATCGGGTAATTAATTTTGGATTGCAGCTTTTGCTGACAACCGTTAACGCGCCGGGTTTCCGGCGCGTTATGCGTTTGTGATGTTTTGTTGTAGGCTGTGCCAACATGAACATCAACGCACTGTATTCCTTTCTATGCGCCTTGACCTGCCGTCTGCACCCATAACCAAAGATACCAATTGCCAATCAGAATGGCGTCATGCCGTAAGGCGGGCATTGCTTGGATGGCGTGCGGCCTTGGACGCAGCAACGCACAAACATCTTTCCGATCAAATCCGACTACATTTTGCGGCTTTTCTCAAAGATCGGGCTGCGGCGGCCGTCGGATTCTATTGGCCGATCCAAAATGAAGTCGATTTGCGTCCGGTGATGGCAAATCATCTGGATGCAGGGGGCAGGGCGGCCTTACCCGTTGTGCCGGGCAAAGATCAGCCGATGGTTTTCCATAATTGGACGATGGATACGGAAATGGCACCGGGTTTTGCCCGCATTCCTGAACCGCGTGATACAGAAGAAGTTCAGGTCCATGTATTGCTCGCCCCACTGGTCGGGTTTGACCCGGCCGGGTATCGGCTTGGCTATGGCGGTGGGTTCTTTGATCGCACATTGGTCGCGCTAAAGCGCAAACCGCTTGTTGTTGGCATTGGCTTTGAAGCCGCCCGCCTTGATGACATCCTGCCGCATCAATATGACGTTCCGATGGATGTTGTAATCACCGAACAGGGTGTGCGCTATATTTCCGAGCGCACAGCATCCGAAGCAGAGAAAGCAGACCAGACGTCACCGCCATGTCATCTAAGCGACTGAGCTTGAAATCGGCAGGGGTTGTGCTGATCAGTCCGTGATTTCAGTCTTCGGTGCGTGCAGCACCTTCGCGATCACGTTCATAAAGTTTGCGGATGGGAAAGGCAGGCAGCCAGTTTTCGCGCCGATCCGTAAATAATTCATAGGTCGGCTTGAACTGACTAGGTTCATCCAACGTGCCAAGATTGACTTCAATCTCATCATCGCTTTGCGAATAAACGGACGATCCGCACTTGGCGCAGAAATGCCGTCCTTGATAGTTGCCGGTTGCACCGCTGACCGTGACAGAGGTTTGTGGAAATATGGCCGAGGCATGGAAAAGTGCACCGTGATACTTACGGCAATCAAGGCAATGACAAATTCCAACCCGATAAGGCGCACCTTTTGCAATGAGCCGTACCTTGCCACACACGCAACCGCCGGTAACTTGATCCATTTTATGTCTCCTTTGAACGCAAGAGAACACCAAGTTTATAACAAACCAGCATTTTGGCGCAATTCGAGCGCGAACGGATTTTGTTATGATCGGATGTGATTGGGAAGGATCAAAGTGGCTGGGGAACCTGGACTCGAACCAGGACTAGCGGAGTCAGAGTCCGCGGGTCTACCATTAACCTATTCCCCAGCAGGGTGATCCAGAGTGTTCAACACAAGCACTGGACGCTGTGGAGGTGTGTCGTAATGGATTGGAATTTGATTGTCAAGGCGGCTGTTGAGCAGGCTGAAACGGAATGATTGTTCGTCTTAAATGACGTGTGGAATGTTAAAAATGCTTCTTGGCAAAAGCTCGCCCGGAGGACGATTTCAAGTATTTTTCGAACTTTTCGGCTTTGGATGAATCGTCAAATCTGATGGCTGTTCGAATTTTCCATGGCTTGAACTTGTTCGTGTGAACAGACATTCCATCATTGTGCTGCGCCAAACGTTTGTTCAGATCGCAGGAGATGCCGACATAAAAGTGTTCTGGAGTATTCAGGCTTTGGAGAATGTACACATAATACATAGCGCCCGCCTTCGTTACGCTTCGCTTCACTATGGCGAGGCATTCCGTTTCACACGCTTCGTCTCGACACAGTCTCGTCGAAGCTAAATTTTGCCAAAGGCAAAATTAGTGAAGACGGATGGCTGGGGAACCTGGATTCGAACCAGGACTGACGGAGTCAGAGTCCGTAGGTCTACCGTTAACCTATTCCCCAACAAAACTTAGGCCCGCCCGACACGTGATGCGTCGTGGCGTGGGGCGCTATGTATAAAACCCGCCCGGTTTTGGCAACACTTTTTTATTCCAATCACGCCAACCATGCGATTCCTGCATACGGGAATTGCCTTGTTCTCGATTGTCGTTACACTCATATAGCTGATTCGCGAGATCGTCATATAATTGTCGTGATCGTCAGCGACAAGTTTGGTGCAACGACATTTGAAGTCAGGTTTTGATAAGGTGAAACACGTATCTCCCCATAGCAACTCGCACAGGGCAGAACGCCCGGCTAGCGGCGCTGCAATGGGCGAGCACGCCGTGCTTGATGCACCTGACAAACCCGGCATGCCCAAGCCCGGTACCGCCGTTCACATACCTGAAGGCGGCAATAAAGCATCAAGGATTGTCGATTGCATCACAGCCCCGCTTTATGCCGCGATTGATCTTGGCAGTTCAAATTGCCGACTTTTGGTCGCGCGTCCCTGCAATGACGGGTTCAAGGTCATTGATGCGTTTTCGCGCGTTGTGCGTCTTGGCGAAGGTGTCCGTGAAAAGGGGTATCTTTGCGAAGCTGCGATGGAACGTGCGATTGATGCGCTTCGGGTTTGTTCCAAAAAACTCCGCCGTCATCCCGGTGCACGGCTTCGCGCGGTTGCGACCGAGGCGCTGCGCACGGCCAATAACCGCGATGAGTTCCTAAAACGGGTTATTGATGAAACCGGCATATCGCTTGATATCATCAACCCCGACGAAGAAAGCCGTTTGGCCCTTCAGGCCTGTTCGGCGCTTCTTGATGATCGCCCTTATGCGGTGGTGTTTGATATTGGCGGTGGTAGTACGGAAATTTGCTGGATCAAGGTTGATCAGACGGGCAAGACCCAATGCATTGAAACCTTATCCATGCCTTGCGGTGTTTTGTGTCTGACCGAACGGTATGCCTCGGTCGAGGAACGCCGAGAACGGTTTGAGGCCATGCGCACCGAAATCCGTCAGCGTCTTGAAGAATTTGCCAAGCGCAATTGCTGCACAGACATGCTTGATGATGACAAGGTGCAGATGGTCGGAACGTCGGGCACAGTCACGACCTTCTGCGGGATCGCGCTTGGCCTTGAGCGGTATGAACGCCATAAGGTTGATGGGTCCGATCTTCGCTTTGATGATGCTGAACGGGTGACAGAACTTTTGCTGCGCATGGAATCAGATAAACGCAAAGGGCATCCATGCATCGGCAATCAGCGCGCCGAATTGATGGATGCCGGGGCGGCGATCTTTGCCGCGATTCGTGATATTTGGCCTTTGGCGACGTTAAAAGTCGCTGATCGTGGCCTGCGCGAGGGTATTTTGGTCGATTTGATGCGTGCTGACGGTCATGCTATTGACCCATGCGACGCGCGCCGTCATACAGTGTCGCATATTCCAGCCTCATCCTGACCGGTTAGACGTAAACGTCCCGACAGGGTAGTGGCCAACACAGAATTCAGTTCAGGAACGATCATGAGCGATAAAGGCAGCGGAAAAGGCGGTACACGTCGCCGCAAAGGTTCGGCCATTGCAGCCATTGATACCGGTGCACGGCGTGGCCTGCGTACGCGTGTCAAAAGTGCCAAGGGGCGCAAAATCTCGTCGACGCGCTGGCTCGATCGGCAACTGAACGATCCCTATGTCCAGGAAGCCAAACGCCTTGGCTATCGGTCACGTGCAGCGTTCAAACTGATTGAAATCAACAACCAGTTTGATCTGCTCCGTCCGGGCATGCGCATTGTTGATCTTGGAGCCGCTCCGGGCGGCTGGACACAGATTGCTGTTGATATGGTTGGCTCCAAACATGGCAATGGTCAGGTTGTTGGCCTTGATATCCTTGAATGGGAAGGGATTTCTGGTGCGACGTGCCTTCAGGGCGATTTCCTTGATCCGGCTGCGCCAGACATGATCAAACATGCCCTGCAGGGGCCGGTTGATGCCGTGATTTCCGATATGTCTCCGGAAACCACCGGTCACCGTCAAACCGACCATATCCGGATTATTGATCTGGTTGAACACGCGCTTTTATTTGCCGAAGAAGTTCTGGCACCAGGCGGTATTTTTATCGCCAAGGTGTTTAAGGGCGGTACGGAAAACGATCTTTTGAACCGGGTTAAGAAAAATTTCCGCGTTTCCAAGCACGCCAAACCACCGGCATCGCGCCCCGAAAGCCCGGAAGCTTATTTGATCGCGACAGGGTTCCGCGGGCAAAACAATGCCGAGGAAGATATTAGCAAAGCCGAACTTCGCGAAGACGATAACTGGTCGCCTGTCGAATAGCCGGTCGAATAGAGTGAACCGGCGCTGATTGTTTGTTTGATGAGGAAGGCGAAAATTCGTCTCCCTTGCTTTGCGCTACATCAAACCCCCATTCCCCGTTAACCAGCTATAGTTGCAAGATAAATTTGCAAGCTTTGCATGGTTGACAGGCAGGCCGCCCGGTGCGGTCATTGTTGGTGGGGTATTTTTGATGAAGCAGGAAAAGCTATTCCTGACGGGTGTTGAACGTCATTTTGACGAACACGAAATTATCGTTTCGAAAACCGACCTAAAAGGTCGGATCACATATACCAATGATACGTTCCTGCGCATCGCAGGGTATCGCGAACGTGATATTCTTGGCCAACCACACAGCATTATCCGCCATCCTGATATGCCCAGATGCGTCTTTTCATTGCTGTGGCAAACGATCGAGGCCGGGCGCGAAATTTTCGCATATGTCATTAATCGTTCGGCAAATGGTGATCATTATTGGGTCTTGGCCAATGTCACGCCGACGTTCGGGCCGGGCGGGAAGATCATTGGGTATCATTCCAATCGCCGTGTGCCGCGCCGTGATGCTTTGGAAAAAGTTATCCCGCTTTATGCCGCACTTTGCGAAGAAGAAGGCAAAGAACGTAATCGCAAGGAAGGCATGGCGCGTGGAGCCGCCATGGTTGGGAAACTTCTGTCAGATGCCGGGATGGATTATGACGAGTTCGTTTTCACCCTTTGAGATGCGTCTGCACCAATTTGTCGCACGTTCCTAAGGGGGAACTGCGTCAAATATGGTGATATGTTGCGTCTGAGAGGGGGGAACAAAAAAGGAGCTTGCCTGACAGCAGCCCCATCGACCAGTTTCTAACGGAATGTGCAAAAGATTGCAGCAATAAAAACACAAGGCTGTTATGGGCGCAGAAAACTTGGCATTTAGGCCGTAACGTGTATAAGTTCCGCGCCAACTCAGATTAACGAGGTGGCCAGATGACCCGCATAGCCGAAGCCCTGACGTTTGACGACGTACTGATCAAACCCGCAGCATCAGATGTGTTGCCTGCTCAGGTGCAGACCAATACCCGCATTACCAAGAAGATTGACCTCAGAATCCCGCTGCTTTCCTCGGCTATGGATACCGTGACCGAAAGTGCAATGGCGATTGTCATGGCACAACATGGCGGCATGGGGGTCATTCACAAGAACCTCGATATCGCCCAGCAGGCCGAAGCCGTGCGCCGCGTGAAGAAGTTCGAATCGGGCATGGTGGTCAACCCAATCACCATTCATCCCGATCAGACGCTGGCAGATGCGCTCGACCTGATGGATGTTAACCATATTTCCGGTATTCCGGTTGTTGAACGTTCTTCGAACAAGCTGGTCGGCATTCTGACCAACCGTGACGTTCGTTTTGCATCCAACCGCGCACAGCCGGTTTCCGAACTGATGACCCACGAAGGTCTGGTGACGGTGACCGAGAATGTGAATACCGAAGAAGCCAAAAAGCTTCTGCACCAACATCGCATTGAAAAGCTTCTGGTGGTTGATGAAGCCTATCGTTGTACCGGCCTGATCACGGTCAAGGACATCGAAAAAGCCAAACTCCACCCGAATGCCTGTAAAGATGAAAGCGGCCGTCTACGCGTTGCAGCAGCAACCGGCGTTGGCGAAGCGGGCTTTGAACGGGCTGCTGCCCTTGTTGAAGCCGGGGTTGACGTTCTGGTGATTGATACCGCACATGGCCATTCAGCAGGCGTGATCAAGGCAGTTGAGCAGATCAAGGCACAAGTCGGCGATACCCAGATCATTGCCGGTAACGTTGCAACCGCTGCGGCGGTCAAGGCCTTGGCCGAAGCCGGTGCCGATGCGGTCAAAGTTGGTATCGGTCCGGGGTCGATCTGTACGACCCGTATTGTTGCCGGCGTTGGTGTGCCACAGCTTACCGCCATTCTTGAATGTGCCGAAATGGCGCAGACACTTGATATTCCAATCATCGCTGATGGCGGGATCAAGTTTTCCGGTGATATCGCCAAGGCAATGGCAGCAGGTGCAAGTACCTGCATGGTGGGGTCGCTTTTGGCTGGTACGGACGAAGCACCGGGCGAAGTTATTCTTTATCAGGGCCGTTCGTATAAATCCTATCGTGGTATGGGATCAGTTGGTGCAATGGCACGTGGTTCGGCGGATCGTTACTTCCAGCAGGACGTTCAGGACAACCTGAAACTGGTCCCCGAAGGTATCGAAGGTCGCGTCCCGTACAAAGGCCCGGCTGGTCAGATTATCCACCAGTTGGTGGGTGGTTTGAAAGCATCCATGGGCTATACCGGTGCCGCAACCTTGGCTGATTTCCGCGAACGTGCAGAGTTTGTCCGCATCACCAATGCGGGCCTTCGTGAAAGCCACACCCATGATGTGACGATCACGCGCGAAGCCCCGAACTACCGTCCGGGCAGCTAGGCTGCGCTGCTTTGCTTCTTGATTGGCTGGTCTGCTCTGCATTTCATGCGGTTGGCGAACCGATAAAGCCATGATATGAGCGGCACAGAATTTGTAAGGTGACGGCAGGCTTTCCTGCCGTCATCGTCTTTTTTATCGTATTTATCGCAAGGTGTGCTGGCACTTCCCATATCCGAAGCAGCAGCATTACCCACAGACAGGTTGGATTTTCGCTTTGAAACCCGGTGCACGTATCGCCGCCGTTATTGAACTTTATGACGGTTGGACCCATACCCGAGACGACGCAGACCGCGTTGTATCAGCCTATTTCGGATCACGCCGTTATATCGGTGGTGGCGATCGCCGTGAAATCAGCGAACGTTTCTATAACCTGATCCGTCATCAAGCCCGTCTGGGTTGGTGGTTGGCCGAATGCGGGTATGAGTTTCAGGACGGTCGTGCACGCATGATCGCTGATCTGGTGTTGCATGATAGTTTGAAAATGGTCGACCTTGAAGACCGTTTTTGTGGCGAACAATTCTGCCCGGACCCGCTTCACCCCAATGAAAAGCATCTGATCAACAAATTGTCTGGCCAGAAGCTTGACCATGATGCACAGCCAGGTGCGGTTAAAACCGAACTGCCAAAATGGCTGTATGCGGAATTGATGAAACTTCATCACGAAAATCTTGCTGACGAAATGGCGGCGTATAATAAGCCAGCCAAGCTTGATCTGCGTGTCAACCGCCTGCAAGGCACCGTTGATGATGCCATCAAATCGCTCAATGCGGATGGCGTCAAAGTGATCGAAAGAACGCCTTATGCCCCGCATGGTCTTCGGTTGCCGCTGGGTGTCAACATGCTGGTGACGGCCGCCTATAAAGATGGCCTGATCGAAATTCAGGACGAAGCATCCCAGATTTGCGTCAATGTCGTTGATGCCAAGCCGGGCATGACCGTTCTTGATATGTGTGCAGGTGGCGGTGGCAAGACGCTTGGTATTGCGGCGGACATGCGCGGCAAGGGTCGTATTCTTGCCTGTGATACCCATGGTGCCCGTCTGGATAATACGCGCAAACGTGCGCGTCGTGCTGGCGCTGGTGATTGCATTCAGCAACGCATCATTTCCGATGAACGCGATACATGGTTGCGCAGCAAGTCCGGTTTCTTTGACCGTGTTTTGCTTGATGTCCCATGTTCGGGACTGGGAACGTTGCGCCGTAATCCGGCTTTGCGCTGGCGTATTGGTCAACGCGATGTCCGTGCGATGATGGCAGAACAAAGCAAAATTCTGAAAGCCGGTGCTGCGCGGGTAACGCGCGGTGGACGTCTGATTTATGCGACCTGTTCGATCATGCCCGAAGAAAACGAACGCCTGATTGAAACCTTTATGCGTGATCGCAAGGATTTCAAACCGGTTCCGATCAGTGATATCTGGCCGGACGCACCGAAATCCGTTCCGGTTCCGGGTGGGAAAGACAAGCCGTGGCTGCGTCTTTCGCCAAACGTTCATGGAACAGACGGTTTCTTTGTTGCGGTGTTCGAACGGACGGCAAAAAAATAATGGCACCTGCGGCAATGGCATATGGAACCCAGATCCAGCCCGCTGCCGCCCTTAATCTGCCTGCACAAAAAAAGGCCCTGCGCACATATGTCGCAGGGCCAGTTTTGTTTTACCGTAAACGCAAGATTGCGTTGAAGACATCTTCTACAGGCTGCTCAGGCAACCAAATCAAACCGGGCTTAGAGGACTGGACAGATCAATTATTCTATCTTCTGGGCCGGTTCGTTAAGAGGATCTTCCTTGGCGGCACCATCGTTGTTAAACAATTTGTCCATGCCCGGAACTGTGCTGCCATCTTCTTGTGCCTGTGGTTTGGCTTCGTTCTGGCTATTTGTCATCGGGTCGGACGTCATCGGTGCTTCACCGACTTCGGCATCAGGGGCCGGAATTTTCGGGATGTTAACAGCGCCGGTCGCATTGCTGCTGTCTTCAGTACCAAACAATGGAAGCGTCGCGCCGTCGTCTTTTTGAGTCATGGCGATCGCGGTCGCGGTACCGGCAATCAGAATAAGGCCAGCAACGGCCATTGCGATTTTACTACCTTTGGAAGTGCTCATAATCTTGTGTCCCTTGCTTTGATCAAGTGTGCTGTGCTCATGATCGGACGCGATGTTTCCCGCGTTCCGTTGATGGGTAATCTGCCCGATCATTGCGATGGAAAAAGGGACCAATTGTGTATTTTTCAGGGGAAGATGCGCGCAAAAACGCCGCAATCCTCCCCAAATGTCCGGTTTCAGGGCAAAGGATTTTCGAATGCATCATTGGGGGACCATCTGCGCCGGGTTGCCCAACATGATGGTTTGGCGTATGTACGGCGCAACCCCATCTTCGACGGAGATACGGCCCGATGACTGATCGCGTGCTGATTATTGATTTTGGATCTCAGGTCACCCAGCTGATTGCACGTCGTGTGCGTGAAAGCGGTGTCTATAGTGAGATCCATCCTTTTAATAACATCTCGGATGAATTCCTTGATGAATATGCCCCAAAGGCCGTGATCCTTTCGGGTGGTCCGGCGTCTGTCCATTGGGACAAGGCACCTTCCGCCCCGACCAAGGTGTTTGAGCTTGGCGTTCCGATCTTAGGCATTTGCTATGGTCAGCAAACCATGGTCAACCAGTTGGGCGGCAAAGTCGCAACATCTGACCATCGTGAATTTGGCCGCGCCTTTGTCGACGTGATCGAAGACTGCGCGCTGTTTACCGGTGCGTGGGCCGAAGGGGCGCGCGAACAGGTCTGGATGAGCCACGGTGACCGCGTTGACGCATTGCCGGATGGTTTCCGCGTTGTTGGTAAATCTGAGGGCGCACCGTTTGCCGCCATCGCCAATGACGAGAAGAAATTCTATGCGGTTCAGTTCCACCCGGAAGTGGTTCATACCCCGCATGGCGCACAGCTGCTTAAGAACTTCACCCACGGTGTTGCGGGATGTTCTGGCGATTGGACAATGAATGCCTATAAAGACGATGCGATTGATAAAATCCGCAAACAGGTCGGCGATGGCAAAGTCATCTGTGGCCTGTCAGGTGGTGTTGATAGCTCGGTCACAGCCGTTCTGATCCACGAAGCGATTGGCGATCAGTTGACCTGCGTATTTGTTGATCATGGTTTCATGCGGTCGGGCGAAGCTGATCAGGTGGTGAACCTGTTCCGCGACCATTACAACATTCCGCTGGTGCATGTTGATGCCTCTGACACCTTCATCGGTGCCATCGAAGGCGAGATCGACCCGGAAACCAAACGCAAAACCATTGGTCGTCTCTTCATCGAAACCTTTGAAGAAGAAGCCAAGAAAATCGGCGGTGCTGATTTCTTGGCACAAGGGACGTTGTACCCTGATGTGATCGAAAGTGTGTCCTTCACCGGTGGTCCGTCCGTAACGATCAAATCACACCACAATGTCGGTGGCTTGCCCGAGCGCATGAACATGAAGCTGGTCGAACCGCTTCGTGAATTGTTCAAGGATGAAGTCCGTGATCTTGGCCGTGAACTTGGTTTGCCTGACAGCTTCGTTGGTCGTCATCCGTTCCCTGGACCTGGTCTTGCGATCCGTATTCCGGGCCAGCCGATCACGCGTGAAAAGCTTGATATCCTGCGCAAGGCCGATGCGATCTATCTTGAAGAAATCCGCAATGCGGGTCTGTATGATGCGATCTGGCAGGCCTTTGCCGTTCTGCTTCCGGTGCGCACCGTTGGCGTGATGGGCGATGGTCGGACATACGATTATGCCTGTGCGCTGCGTGCAGTGACCTCAACCGATGGCATGACCGCGGACTTCTATCCATATCCGCCGGAACTTCTGGGCCGCATCGCCAACCGGATCATTAATGAAGTCAACGGCATCAACCGTGTCACCTACGACTTCACATCCAAACCACCGGGAACCATCGAGTGGGAATAAGTTTTCCGATACCGGAAACCATAAACGGCGCGTCCATTGGGCGCGCCGTTTTGTTATGAAATCATAGGAGTCTCAGTGTATATTGCACGAGTGAATTGTACTCTAACCAAACAGCGTGTTCACTTGGGCTTAGGTTTGTGCCGATATTGATTGTTATCGAGTTCATGAAGTCAAAAGAGAAGAAAATGTTCATTAGGAGTTGTGACGAACACGACAGCGAAGATTTGTTCGCTTGGCGGAATGACCCGTTGACCCGAGAAATGTCTTTGAGTACGGATTTAGTTTCGAAAGCTGTTCACGAACGCTGGTTTGCAAACAAATGCAGCGATCCCAATTGCTCTCTGTATATTGGAGAGAAAGGTGGCGAAAAAACCGGTGTTGTTCGGTTTGACTATGACCCAGCAAAAATATTGGCTGAAGTATCGATTAATCTAAATCCTCAGTTTCGTGGGAAAAGGATCTCCGTTCCATTTTTATTGGTAAGCATAGAGGCTTTCCACAAAGTTAGAGATTGTCCCATTTATGCCTGCGTGAGGGATGAAAATGTTGCCAGTTGCAAGTTGTTTAGTAAAGCAGGTTTCCACGAAACGAAGGTGGAGAATGGTGTGCGCGAGTTCATTCTGGCCCGATAATAATCTATTGTAGTAAGAGGATGGGACTAATGGCAAAGATCACATTTTGTAAAATTGATGGGACAGAATCGCAGATCCAGTGCCTTTACGACATGTTGAACAAGCGTGTTCACAATATCAGCCATAGTAAAAATCCGTCATACGAGGAGCATAGGGATTTTGTGCTCAACCACCCGTATCGATTTTGGTACATCGTTGTGAAAGACGATTTACCAATTGGAACGTGCTATGTTATGGAAAGTAATTCCGTGTCAGCCTTTCTGGTCGATGGCGAAGAGGAATACTTGGATGGTGTTATACAATTCATTTTAAGTAATCACAAACCTCTGGAAGAATTGAAGTCCTTACGTCCTTCTCACTTTTATATCAATGTTCCAACAGGAAATATTGACATGAAAGAACGTCTTTCCAAGATGGGTTGGGTAGAAATTCAGACGACGTTTTCATTGGCAGAACCATACAATATATCGAGTGAGTAATTTGTTTAGTATTTCTGGTCGAGTTGTTGGCAGTTCAAACGCGCCGTATATTATCGCGGAGCTTTCAGCTAACCATAATGGGTCTATCGAAAGGGCCAAAAAAAGCATACTGGCAGCTAAGCAGGCCGGGGCGCACGCAGTAAAGTTGCAAACCTATACGGCTGACAGCATGACAATTGATTGTGACCTGCCAGATTTCATGATTAAGGGCGGATTGTGGGATGGCTATAGTTTATATGATCTCTATGCCGAAGCACACACACCATACGAATGGCACAAGCATCTTTTCGAGTTTGCCAAAGAAATAGGCATAACAATATTCTCTTCGCCATTTGACGAAACTGCGGTGGATTTGTTGCAGTCTTTGGATGCTCCTGCCTACAAGGTCGCCTCATTTGAGCTAACAGACCATCTCTTGATTGAGAGGATAGCTACGGCAAAGAAACCATTGTTGATGTCAACAGGTATGGCCTCTGAGATTGAAATCGGTGAAGCGGTTGAAGTGGCTAGAAGTTGTGGTGTTGAAGAAATATTGCTTTTCCATTGTATAAGCAGCTACCCGGCACCAACAGAACAATGCAATCTCAACAATATCTTGTATCTTAAGCAGGAGTTTAATGTCGCAGTTGGATTATCTGACCACACGTTAAACAATACAGCTGCAATTGCGGCAGTTGCATTGGGAGCGGTGGCGATTGAGAAGCATTTTACGTTAAGCCGTGCTGAGAAAGGCCCTGATAGTGAATTCTCTTTGGAGCCAGATGAGCTTGCTTCGCTAGTCAACCATACAAAAGAGGCTTGGCTTGCTCTCGGTCAAACGAAGTTTGCTCGGGCAGGGGTGGAAAACGCAAGCAAAGCTTTCCGTCGATCTCTTTACTTTGTTCGAGATGTTGCCGCAGGTACTCAGCTAACGGACAGAGATGTGCGTAGGATTCGTCCAGGTTTTGGGTTAGAGCCAAAACACTACTCAGTGGTAATTGGTAAGAAAGTTAAATGTGACGTTTTTCGCGGTGAACCAGTTCGATGGAATGTTTTGAGCGACTGACACCAATTTTGAAGTAAGTTGCGCGAATAGTAGCAAAAAATTGGTTGTCTCGTCAGGGCGTTAGTCGTGACGAGGTCCTTCCGATCCGCAATCTCCCGTCGAATTGCACGCATTTGACAATGCCTGCTGCACACTGCGCTGCCAGTTAAATGTCAGGCAGGACGACAGGGATAGGACTGCGGCGATTGTAATGATCAGGCGAAGCGGGCGCATGGTTCCAAAGCCTCTATTTTCTCAAAGCAGGTAGTCCAACACCTGTGGTCTCGAACCCGCCATCTGCGGCAATGATCTGACCGGTCACAAAACTTGCTTTGTCCGAGCACAGGAACGTAATTACTTCGGAAATTTCGGACTCAGAGCCATAGCGATTAAGTGGCATGGCATCAAGATAGGCCGAAATTATGTCTGTTGAGTGCACCGCCATCGCAAGTTTGGTTTTGACCGGGCCGGGGCAGACGCAATTGGCGCGGATGCCAAATTCACCCAATTCTGCGGCCTGTTGTTTGGTCATATGAATGACGGCGGCTTTTGATGTGCCATAGGCAACGCGCAAGGTAGATGCCCGCAGGCCGGAGATCGAGCCGATATTGACAATCGCACCGCTGGTTTCCTTCAAGGCCGGTGTCGCGGCCTGAGATACCAGAAAGACGCCATCAAGGTTGGTGTCCATGATCCGGCGCCATGTGGCAAAGCTGGTTTCGCCAATCGGCAGGAAATCGGCAACGCCGGCATTGTTCACAACAGCATCAATCCGCCCGAATTCGGACAGCACCGCATCGATCATTTGATCGACCTGTTCGGGGATCGATACGTCATAGGCGAACGGTTTTGCCTCGGTTAGGGGGGCTGCCGCGGTTGAGAGTTCATCGCTGTCCCGGTCGACCATGGCAACGTTCCAACCCTGTTCGATGAACAGTTTGGCTGTTGCCAGTCCAATTCCACGGGCCGATCCGGTCACCAAGGCGATCTTTTGCGTCATTCCAAATGTCCTTTCCTGAAACATTCCCTATAACCGTGACCTTGGGTCATCGGTTTGGCGCGCGCACATTGCACAGCGACCAATTGTTGGTGCCATTTAGGCAAAACAAACCGGATGCGGCAAGTGCCCGATCACATCGGTGTTTTGAAAGTTCGATTTGGAGATGGGTTAAAACAACTGCGTCGCATAAACCAGCATGGTAAACAGACTGACAAAATAGGCAATCGAACGCACGCCGTTAATGCCCGGAACGCGAGATATGCCAGCAAGGTAGAAACCGCCATGCGCAATCCGCGCAATCAGGAAGATCGTTGCACAAGCAATGGTGATGCTGTTTGAAACGCCGATGGCATGCGCGATCAGGACAAGGATCGCAAAGGGTACTAGATTTTCCAGATGGTTCTGATGGGCACGAAGACCCCGTGCAGCAGCCCCTTCGCGTTCAGGAAGATTGTCGCGATTGCCCATAAGGCTCTTGCCACCAACCCCGCGCTGCTTGGCATAGGCATAATTATAGACCCACGGGAAAGCGAGGCAGAGCAAGGCGTTGACAACAAGAATGGAAAGTTCATAGGTCACGGGGAAAATCCAGAATTTTGCGACAGATAAATGGCTTACGCAAAATGCCCGCCATCCGGATCAGTTTTAGATGTCCACGTTGTCCGGTTTAACTGATCCCGAATGGATTTATGCATGAAGTGAATGCGATGAAGCGCCATCAAGTTTTCTTTTGGGGCGGTATCATTTTGTCCCATACCTGCTGCATGCGGCGGTTGGCTGCATGAAACCGTGCAATTTCGGCCGGGGACGGGTTGGGGGCGTGATCCTTCATCGCGTTCCACGCAACTTCCATGTCATCCCATGCTTGAACCACTTCGCTTGGTAGCTGTTCAAGGCCGGTTTTGGCATTCTTGTAATGTGCCGACAAGCCAAATTCCCAGTCCTTGAAGGTCTGTTGAAGCTTGGCATGCTCTGGAATAGGGCGGGGCGTCATGGGAGCTTCCTTATGAAATTGCCATCACCCGTAACATAAGCGGCAATGATGCCGATCAATGTCAGATCAAAGGCAATTTTGGGGCATTCATCCCGCCGTCAGTCGGAAAGGCGGTGCAGGATAACAGCATTTCCATCCGCTGCGCGATGTAATGCCCCTAACCATCCTTTTCAAATTCCAGAAGATCACCCGGCTGACAGTCAAGTTCGTGACAGATGGCGGCAAGTGTTTCAAACCGCACGCCCCTGACCTTGCCCGATTTCAACAGCGACAGGTTCTGTTCACTGATGCCGATGCGCGCGGCAAGGTCTTTGGACTTCATCTTGCGGGTTGCGAGCATCACATCCAGTCGCACGATAATACCCATTAGACGAAGCTCCGGTTTTCATCATCAATCCGCACAGCTTCGCCAAGAACCCAGGCAATAACAATGATCAAGGCGCCAAGGAACAACGTGCTGGCTTCGGCGTTGCTGAGCCCGATAGACAGAACCCGTTCGCCTGCCGGCCGGTGAAACGTCGCCAATACCGATGTTGCCGCCCCGGCAAGGGGTTTGATCAGTGTTTGCGCCAATAACGCAATGCCAAAGGCTCGCAGATGCATGATCGGTTCACTGTGAAAAATGGTGTTTTTGGCAAAGGCGCCAAACATCCGGCGTAGCCGATCCAGCCCATAGCTCATGACAAGCGACGGGATCATCATGACGCCCATGGTGGCGTATTTTTGCCAGCCCGAAAGACTGTGCAGTTCGGCAATGCTCACGGTCATCTGACTGCTGCTTGCTTCGACCCAGCCGGGTACGTACCAGATCAAAGGAACAAGGCAAATCTGAAAAATGATCGCCAAGGCACAGGCCCAGTAAAGGACTGTGCTGACATTGCGCACATTTTTAAGTGTATCTGTTTTGAGGATCGTGGACATTTGGGGCTTCCTTTGTCGTGGGGTGTTCGCGAATCGATCAATTTATTAACGTAAAACATGAATATATTCATGAATTGAGTCAATATATGAATTTACAGCCCGAGAATTAAAGCCGGATGTGACACTTGCCAATGTCGGTCGCGCCCTTATGTGGATCTCACTTTTTGGACCGACCTTGGGGATGATTGGGCGGTGATATGTGCTGGTTTGATGGCTGTGTTGCATGGTTCCCCTTGCCATCGACCGGCAGGCATGGAAAATAGACCCCATGTCAGAAAGCAAAACCAAATCCCCAATGACCGCAACCAAGACGTCCGCAGATGATGCAGATTGTCAGGAATGCGATACTGCTGCCCGTCTTGGTCTGAGCACCGAGCAGGGCGAAGCCGTAACCCGTGATGCATCGCGCGCGGTCGGGGCGGAATTGGCATTGCCTGATATCGAGGCGGCGGCGAAAATCTTTTCGCTTTTGGGGGATGCCGGGCGGTTGCAACTTGTCCTGCGCTGTATGGAAAAACCGCAAACTGTTGGCGAGCTGGCCGATGCGACCGATATGTCGCAATCACTGTGCAGTCATCATTTGCGCCATCTCCGCCATCAACGGATTCTCGCATCTGAGCGGCGTGGGCGGCATATTTTCTATCAGATTGATGATGAACATATCTCGCGCGTGGTCCGTGATGTGTTTGCCCATGTGACGCACGACTAACATCTGCGCGCGATCACAAATCCATTTTCATTTGTAACTTCAATGTTTTGTGCTGCTGCTTGCTGAAAGTGGGGCGGTGCGGATGGCTATACCGGAATCTAACATTCAAACCGTCATTTGAATGTTGTTGACAAAGCAAAACATGAATCATAGTTTGAATATAACATATGAATGAAAATTTGATTTTGTGAGGAGCGAATGTCTTTCATCGCGAAATGGAACGATCTTCCGGCGATTGGAAATTGCGCACAGTGTCAGGAATCCCTGCTTGCGGCTGTGAATGGCGCTTTGCCAGACCATGGCTTTGTCAGTGACGGGACCGGGATATCCACCACAAACCCGATCAGTGCGGAAGATGAAGCCATTATCGGCAACGTCCTTGCCCGCCACGGCACATCGATTGCCCATTATCAATGGCAGGTATCGGGCATGGATTGCGGTTCATGCGTTGCCAAAATCGAAACCGCCCTTGGCAAGATTGACGGGGTTTCCTGCGTTGATGTGTCGATGATGCGTGAAAATGTGACACTGGGCTTTGATGACGCCCATGCGCATAACCGCGACGGGATCGCCTCCACATTGACCAAGCTTGGCTACCCGGCACAGGAAAAAGGCGCAAGCAGTTCATCGGTCAAAGACTCCGGCGCATCCTGCTGTGGCAATGGCGCAAGTTGTGGCAGTGATGTCAAAGCCAGCACCCATGCAGATGGCAAAGACGCAGCCCCGCAAAGTCTGTTGCGGCGCATTGCCCCCTGGTCATCGGATAATGACGAGATTGCCTTTGCCGCGATCTGTCTTTTGCTGGGCGGATTGATCGGGGCGATTGTGCCGGTAACGGCCCCTTATGCGATGTCTGTGGCATCGGTTTTGGCGGCAATTCCGGTGATGAAAAAGGCCGTGCGTCTGGCGCAAAGCGGGGCGATCTTTTCAATCGAACTTCTCATGTCGGTTGCCGTGCTTGGTGCGGTTGCGATTGGCGAAAGCCTTGAAGCCGGCATGGTCGTGCTGTTATTTGCCATTGGTGAACGGCTTGAAGGTGTGGCTGCCGGGCGCGCACGCAGCGGGGTGAAGGCCCTGATGAAGCTGACCCCGGAACAGGCCCGGCGTGTCAATAGCGGTGGTTTTGAAAGCATCTCGCCGCGTGATCTTGCGATAAATGACATTGTTGAAGTCCGTCCGGGCGAACGCATACCGTCAGATGGCGTGATCGCATCCGGTGCGGCCGAAATCGATAACAGCCACCTCACAGGTGAATCTGTCCCTGTCTATTGCGAAATGGATGCCGAAGTCTTTGCCGGTGCGATTGTGACCGACAGCCCGGTTCGGGTGCGCGTCACCCGTGCAGCAGGCCAGACCATGCTTGATCGCGTGATCGAGCTGGTTGAACAAAGTGAAAAGCACAAAGCCCCGGTCGAACGGTTTGTCGCCAAATTTGCCCGCATCTATACCCCGATCATTATGGGTTTGGCCGCAACCACGATTATCATTCCGCCCGTATTGTTCGGGCAGGCATGGGATGAATGGGTCTATCGCGGGTTGGCATTGCTTCTGATCGGCTGCCCCTGTGCCTTGGTGATCTCAACCCCGGCGGCTGTTACGTCGGCCTTGGCCCGTGCGACCAGAATTGGCTTGTTGGTCAAAGGTGGGGCCGGGCTTGAACTGATTGGGGCGGTGCGCACCATGGCGTTTGATAAAACCGGAACCCTTACCGAAGGCAAGCCAAAGCTGACAGCGATTAAAACCCGGGATGACTATGGTGAAAATGGGATTCTGACCATTGCAGCAGCACTGGAAACCGTGACCTCACACCCGCTTGCCCGTGCTGTGGTGGAGGCGTCAGAAAACCGCCATCTTGCCCTGCCGGTGGTTGAAAATGCCAAGACCATTGCCGGGGCAGGGGTCGAAGGGCGCATTGATGGTGTGATGTATCAGGTCGGGGCGGTTAAACGCCTGAAGGCATCCGTCGATGATGCAACGGCCAAATGGCTTGAAGATCAGGAAGATGACGGCTCTACCGCCGTGGTTGTTCTAAAGGACGGTCAGGTGATTGGTGCCTTGGCCTTGCGCGATGTTGCCCGCGAAGATGCCAAATCGGCACTGGCCGAACTTAACAGGCTTAACATTACCCCGGTCATGCTGACCGGTGATGCGGACCGGGTTGCCCGACGCATGGCGTCTGAATTGGGTATGGACTATCGGGCGGAACTCTTGCCCGAAGACAAACTCAACGCGATTGCCGCCCTGCGCAATGATCCGGATCGGTCCGGTCCGGTCGCGATGGTCGGCGATGGCATTAATGATGCCCCTGCGCTGAAAGCGGCCGATGTCGGGATTGCGATTGGTGGCGGAACGGATATCGCTCTTGAGGCCGCCGATGCGGTCGCGATTAAGGATCGCCTGGGCGATGTGGTCAATCTGGTGAAACTGTCGCGTGCGGCGCGCGGGGTGATCCGTGAAAACATTGCGCTGGCAATCGGACTTAAGGCGGTATTTCTGGTGACATCCATCACCGGCCTGACGGGCCTTTGGTTGGCTGTTCTGGCCGACACAGGCGCGACTGTTCTGGTCACAATCAATAGTCTGCGTTTGCTAATTGCTTTAAAGTCGGCCGACACAATGTCCAAGGATTGATAGGGGCTACCAATGGATTACCATAGGTTGAAGTAGAATGTTTGAATGTGAGGATTTAGGTGGTATTCTGACCTCCAAATATACAGGAGGGGTAGGATATGCGAAATGCACTAATTCTCACTGCGATGCTACTTGGTGGATGTGCAGGATGGTTGCCTCAGTCAACTCCTGACACCTTAGGCGCGAAAGCTGCTGCTTCGACCTATATCCCGATTGATCCTTTAAAAGTTGTGATTGCGTCGGGGTCCAATTGCGATCCATCGGCCTCAGATTATGTCTTCTTAAATACCCTGCCAGACAATTATCTGCGAATGGCAATCGGATCGTTCGATGCAGATGGCAATATTCAATTCGGTGTTGGTTCGGTTGGCGGGGAGAACGAGCAGTTCAAGGTTGTTCAAGATTATATCAATGCTGATACGGCCAACGTCCGCTTCGCGATTTCTTGGGTACGCGAGGGGAGTGATCCCAGACCCTTCTATGCAATGTCAGCTGATGAAGCGGCAAAGATGGGGTATTCCGGGTCTGTGCGACGTATCGATAGTGATCAGGCTATAACGTCTGATTTTTATGTCGGGGCGGATCAAATTGTTATCCCGGTTTACATTGGCGTAGGGTTGCGCATTACCGCAGATGTAACCGTTATCAAGGCGAATACAAAAATCACAAGCCTTGGCGCAATTGGTTTTGAGGCAAGTGCGAATAACCTTACGGGTACATTGGTTGTTCAGACTCTTGGCATTACCGGCGACAAAGTTCGTGCTTCAATTCCTATGCCGAACGAATTGAACAATACGACTGTGCAGAACTCGATAATGGCTCTCGGTGCTATAAAAGCAACATTGGGGGATAGTGCGGTTATTGCTCAGCCACGTGCAACAGGGTTTTACAATCCAATTGGTTCATCTGACAAAGGATTGATGAATGCAATCGTTTCAGAGTTGTCGCGGGAACCAATTGTTTGGGAACAGGAATGTGGATTGCGTGCAGAGAGCTGAAATGAAGGTGTTGTGTCTTTGTCCTCTTCTGCTGCCAGGCTCTTACTCGATCACCGAGGCATAAAGAGGAAGCGGCGGTTATCGTTTCCCGCATCGATAACCACCGCTGATCCACCTTGAGAGACCTACGGGGAGAGAGGACCCGTAGGTGAGAGACAAGCCATTTGGGGACAAATGCGAATGGGTTGCATTCGCGGGCTGTGTCGAGACCTGTTATAGGGGGCGAAAAAGATGGGCGCAAGTGAAAATCGTTATCAATTGCAAATAATTTTTGATTGATGATTGTCTTATGTATTTATCCCGACCTGAATACTCGGATAATTTGCTGGTTTCCTGCGGATTTTAGGGGCCACTAAAGCATAGAACCCGCACCAAACGTGCGGGTTTAAAGTATCTGCTTGATGCTGTTATTAGGCAGTAATGCGTCTAAGATGATTGTCCCAATGAAGCGATTTATGCGAATCGTCGGGCAATTCAACCCGTTTTCGGCGAATCGCATCCATGCGCCAGCTATTGCCAAGTCCGCTGGTGCCGACAAATTCGCCCGCACGACCCGTCGCCGCAAGGCCACAGCCATCCGGGGCGGCAATATGGGTCAGGAAATCATTCGACTTGGCATCCCAGAACGTAATCAACCCACCCCGCGGGCAGGAAATACCAAACACCTGACCAGATGTATCAAATCGCACCGATCCACAATATTGGCGCATGCGGTATTGAACCGTATCGGGGGCTTCAATCGGGCGAATGTCCTTGCCCGGTTGCCAGATGCCGACCAAGGGAACCTGATCGGTCAATGCGCCTTGATACTGGAAACCGGCGGCAATGGTTCCGTTGGCTGAAACATCCAGATGCCGGATCGATAATTGATGCCAATCGGCTTTCAAGGCCGCCTGATGGACTAGTTTGCCGCTATGGCGGTCAATGATCGACAGGTTCGGTTCCATCGATGCGATGTTAAGTGGTGTGCGGCCGTCTTCATCGGGGTGGGTATGAAGCCCGCCATTGGCAATCACCAACTGATCACCGCCCGGCATCAGATGCAATTCATGCGGGCCGGTGCCAAAGCTATCGAACTCTGCCACCCGGCGATAGCCATCCACTGCATCCCAGACCGAGACCACGCCGCGGGCATGTTCAAAATCGTTTTCGGTGATGTATAGAAACCGACCATCATTGGAATAAATGGCGTGGCCATAAAACCGGCGATCTTCCGGGCAGTGCAGTTTGGCCCGAACTTCCCCGGTATGGCGATCAAGGATCAAGCCATAAAGCCCCGGTCGGCGTTCGACTGCGGCGACATCCACATGATCGGGGCGCAGGCCAATATCGTGACCCCGACCGGGCAGAGGCTGTTCAAACAGGATTTTACCCGATGCATTAAACGCACTGACATAATAGTTATCGCTGTCCCCGGTATTGTCCCTGGCACTGGCTGCGATATAAACCGCACGGTCATCAATGGTGGGAACGCTGGCGGCACGCGCGGTATCAAGCGGCAACAGGGTAAATGCCCCGCCAACACCCATGAGCTTCAAAAACTCCCGACGTTGATGTCTCATTTCAATCTCCGCTCCGTGCGCCCTGTTTGCACCCTAATCGCCATCGAGCGAATTAAACCCGCCGCCAAGCTGGGTGTTGCCGCCGACGTCATTTTCAACAAGAGTTGTCAGAAAGTCGATCTGACCCGCAAAGTCCAAAAGCTTGGCGTAACCATCTGGCTGTTCAAGCAATTCACCAACCGATGACGGCAGTTCGGAAAGTTCATCTTGAACCGTTTGCCAATTAAGCCGGAAAGACCGGTCAAGCAGGCTGCTGTCGATCAACGCAGCCAAGCCTTTGCCTTCTTCGCCAATATCCCCCCATTTACCGTCATAAAGGGCAAACAGACCAATCAGGTTATGCTCGATATTGCGAAGGGATCGTCTGGATGTTTCGCTTTCGGCCCGACTGGCTTTGGCGTCTTTTTCATCCTCGCCAAGCGGACGGCCAAGCTTTTGGCTTGATATGATCAACAGCCCTTCATGCAGGGCGCGGTAAAGATCCGTCGCCGCAAATTTGGCGGTGGGATAATCCATGCTGTCGGGACCAGCCGTGCTCATGGCTTGGGCAAAGTCCGGCCATTCATCGCGAAGCTCACCCGAAAGGGTCTGAAGGTTACTGGCAATGGCTTGGCCATATTGGCAAAGATATATGCCGTCCTCATCCGCACTGATCAATTGGCCTGCACGTTCATCATCAAACAAAACTTCTTCAAGTGCCGGGAAACCCTGAAGCGCGGCACTGGCGTCAGAAAGCTTGGCCGGGTCGGTATAGGCCGCCGGTTTGTCAAACATCAGTTTTCGGAACTGACGGGTGGCTGTGCCATGTTTGTCGGGCCAGTATTCGATATGCTGATCACGGCCATTGGCCACTAGCGGACCCATGCGCCACGGCTGGATTTCCTGCCAAATGTCCATCGCATAGTGGAATGCGCCTTGCGTTTTTTCTAGGCCACCGGCATCGGGCTCGGCACAGAAATCACCGATGGTGTCCGATAGCGCGGCATTCGCATCATGAAACGCATCAAGCTTTGGCGGAATCACGTTACTCAGAAGGTGCGACAGGATGGGTTGATATGCCTCATCGGGAATGTCGGCCTGTGCGACAGGGGCGCTAAAACCTACAACCATTGCGGCCGTTGTCGACAGCAGCACGGTGCGCCAGCAAATTTGTGGGGACATATATCTTTTCCGACTATTCATAAAATTTGGAAAACTTATACAGGTTCAAAGAGACTTTAGAAACGCCAGCAGTTTACTGCGCTCCGATGGTGGCAGCTTAGCGACCGCATCGCGTGCCAATGCCGCTTCGCCGTCATGCCATAAAACGGCTTCAAGAATGGTACGTGCCCGTCCATCATGCAAGAACTGCGCACGGGGATCTATGTCTTGTGCCCGGCCAATGCCCCAAAGCGGCGGGGTACGCCATTCACGCCCTGATGCCTGTGCTTCGGGGCGGTGATCGGCCAGTCCTTCGCCCATGTCATGCAGCAACAGATCACTATAGGGCCAAATATTCTGACCCGATTGCTCTGTCATATCGGCACGTTCTGGCAATTGATAATGCGGCGTGTGACAGGACGCGCAGCCGATATCGTTAAATATCTTCTGCCCGGTAATAACATCGGCGTCATTGGCGTTTGCCCGGATGGGCGGGGCGATGTTGCGTGTGTAATACAAAACCAGATCCGTGATCACGGAATGGGCTTCAAGATTTTCGAATTCCGGGCTGTTGCCGTTCGGGGCGGTCAGACAATCTTCCTGTGCAGCTGTGCAATCACCGGACCCGTTCGGGTAAAGCGGGGTTGAAAGACCGATATCAAATTGAAAGGCATTCTGGTTTTGCTGATCAAGGCTCGGCATTCCGGCCTTCCAGCCAAACCGCCCGATTGCAAGGTCATTTTTTGCAATGTCCCAGACGTAATTTACCCGGCCAGATATGCCATCCCCGTCCACATCCTGCGGATCAGAGGCGGCAAGCAGGACTTCATCTGGAATGGCTTCTAGCAATCCAAGTCCGATCATCGGCGGGGCCAATCGCGGTGATGCCATGATATCGGGATGAAGCGGGCCATAGGCCAGATCGGTCATTTCATAGCGGGGTTTTTGAAGGGTGACGATTTCACCCCCGGCCAATGCGACTTCAAAATTGTCATAGCTGACCTTAACGCGGCCTTCGGCATCAATGCCGGGAACTGAAAAGTCCTGAAACTGTCCGCCGTAAACCGGGTCGGGCACATTTGCGAGTTTGCCATCCAGATGATCGCGTAATTGGCAGGCTGTCTGTGGCGGGATCGACAGGCGCAACAACATCGATGTTCCCCCGGCAGATGGATCATTTTCATCCACCGGATGACCGCGACCATTGCGGATATGGCAGCCATTGCAGGCCCGCGAATTAAACAGCGGGCCAAGACCATCGGCGGCCTTGGTCCGGGTCGGGGCCGTTACCCAAAGTCTTTGAAAAAGGGCCTCGCCAAGCTTGAAATCAAGCCGCTTTTCAAAGTCCATATTTGCGGAATAGTGGGTAAAGGCATTGCGTCCATCGGGTTTTTGCCATGTGGTGTCGCCGCCGGGAAAGGCGTGATCATTCGTTCCTTGTGCCAAAACAGTGACCGGGGCCATGGCAATGCCAAGACCAAGACAGATAAGCACAAAGGGAATGGCGGCGGGACGTTTCATCGGTGTTGTGTTTCTTGGTAATGTTTCTTGTGATTTATCAAAAGCAAACGGCGGGAGAAACATCCCCCGCCGTTTAACGCCAATCAGACAGGTGCCTGATAAAAGGCTTAGTTCACAGAAGAAGGATTGTCGAGGCTGTCAGAGCCTTCGAACTCGATACCATCAATGCCAACAGCGGCAATGATCTGTTCGATCGATTTGGTCTGATCGACAAGCGCATCGACAAAGGTCTGAACAACCGCATTGCCATCATCGTTGCCCATAGCAATCAGCTGATCAAAGGCTTCGCCGCCTTCTGCACGGGTCACCATGGTTTTGCCTGCCAGAACCGAACTTGCTAGTTTGCCACGCAGTTCGGTATCAAGGGCTGCGTCTTTGGCCGCAACCAGATCGGAAAGCGATGCGCCTTCGACGACCGATCCGTCAACACGGGTGTAACGACCAAGATAAACGTTCTGGATGCCCAGCGCGTCGAAGTAATGGCTGTTATGGGTGTTGTCCGAGAAGCAATCATGCTCTTCTTCCGGATCATGCAGCAACAGACCAAGTTTGGTGCGCTCGCCGCCCAGTTCGCCGTATGACAGCGAACCCATGCCGGTAACAATCGCGGTCAAGCCCGGAACGCCGTCGCCTTCAAGAACGGTTTGGCGTGCTTCGCCACCATCGGCCCACTGTGCCGTGATCCATTCGAGATCGGAAATCATAAGCCCGGTGGCTGCTTTCAGATAATCACCACGGCGATCACAATTGCCGTTGGTGCAAGCATCACCAGCTGCATAATCGGTCCATGCACGTGCGCCTGCACCTGCATTGGTACCGTTCAAGTCCTGACCCCAAAGCAGGAATTCAATCGCGTGATAGCCGGTCGCAACGTTTGACTCGACATCATCGATTTCATGCAGGCTTTCAAGAAGGGCCGCATCAATGGTCGATGCGTCAATGGTTTCACCGGAAATGTTCAGTGTCGGATTGGCAATGACATTGGCGGTGTAAGCCGGGTTTTCTTCACTTTCTTCGCCATAAAGGCCGGTTTCGACATAATCGATCAGACCTTCATCAAGCGGCCAGGCATTCACCTTGCCTTCCCAGTCATCAACGATGGCATTGCCAAAACGATACACTTCGGTCTGCTGATAGGGCGCACGCGATGCCAACCATGCCGATTTTGCCGCAGCAAAGGTTTCAGCAGATGGTGTCGCGACCAGTGCGTCAACGGCAACCTGCAGTTTCTGTGCGGTGATAAGCGAATCATCGTAACCGGCATGCGCGATATCCGCATAAGTCGTCAGTACGTCTTTTGCGCCCGGTGCGGCATATGCCTGCGCGCCAAGGGTCGAGACCAGTGCGGCCGTGCCCAAAATTTTTGCGATCTTCATAGGAGTTCCCATCTATCCCTGAAAGGTGAGCCAAGGGCAAAGCCCCATGGATCAGGGTAAAAAAACAACAAGTGCAAATGACTGCAATTGTATCTGAAATGTGACCCTGATCACTCTGCTTCTAGATAAGTGATACTGCTTGTGAGAATGATTTTCAATTAGAGAATCCGAAACTGATGAGTTTTTTACGGTTTTTGAATGTGGTAACGGCAAAATGAACTGGCGTTGGCACCGATAGAAGGCATTATTGTCGCAAGCCGGAGTAACCTATCACGTCGAGAGAGGGCATGATGAGCGATCAGACGTCGGATCAGAAAAAAGTCAAACTTTGGGATTTCCCCGTGCGCCTGTTTCACTGGGCCTTGGTGATCGCGATTGTGACATCATGGTGGACCAACCGGGAACTAATGATCGATATCCATGCGATTGCCGGATACAGCGTCCTGACCCTTGTGCTGTTTCGAATTATCTGGGGGTTCGTCGGCAGCTCAAACGCCAAGTTCAAAGCCTTCCTTACCGGCCCGAAAAAAGTCATTGGCTATGCGCTTAAAATCCCGAACGGATCGATGGCCGAACTGACCTATCCGGGGCATAACCCGGCGGGGGGCTGGATGGTTGCTGTTCTGCTTGTTCTGGTCGGTGTGCAGGCGGTGACAGGCCTGTTTGCCAGCGAGGATACCTTCCTGTTCTTTGATGGGCCCTTGGTGGCCTATGTCAGTTCAGACTTCGCCAGCACCATGAACTGGATTCATCACACCAATATCAATCTGATCTATGCCGCTATCGGCCTGCATGTCTTTGCAGCCCTGTTCTATCTGGTGGTGAAACGCGAAAACCTGATCGGTGCAATGGTGACCGGTGCGCGCAAAGTGCCTGCTGACTTGGTCAGCCGATTTTCCGAAATCCGCTTTGCGTCGCCCATTCTGGGGATCGGTATTCTCATTGTTTGCGGGTTGCTGGTTTGGGGGGGCGTTACCTTGGCCCGGGGGTAATGTTTGGCCCACGTCCCATGCGTTAAGATTTCTGCCTGTTCTTACAAAGAAGGCCACCTTACCGACTTCGGAAAGGTGGCCTTCTTTGTTTAAGGAAATCCCCGGTCAGAATTTCCGGGTTTGCTGAGGGTACAGCATTGGGGGGAGAAAATCAGACCGGGGCGCCAGCCCAAGGGAAAGAGCGGGCTTGGGGTTCCTTATTTCGAACGATAGGTGTCATGGCATGATTTGCAGGATTTACCGAGTTCACCCATGGCAGCACCCATGGCCGATTTATCGCCAGCCGCAGCCGCAGCCGCCATCGCAATGGCACCTTCTTTCAAGCCAGCGAACCGGCCCGAAAAATCGTCCCAGTCGGTCCAGACTTTTTCGGTTGCAGTTGTTTTGACAGTTGCATTCATGGTTTTGGCTTCAAACGCAGCCGGGGCTGCGCTTGCGGCAAAGGCAATGCCGTTTGCCAGATTGCGCAAAACCGGGTCTGGAAGATCACATTGCCCTTTCAGATAACAGCCAAGGGTTCCCATCGCACCACCAATGCCATCCATCAGCATTTTGCGGTTTTCAACAGTCGCATTGTCCATCGTCTCGTCAGCATTGGCTGTCAGTGGCGTAATGGCTCCGGCGGCAAAGATCACGCCGAGCAGGCCTGCAGTAACAAGGTGCTTCATGGCTTCCCTCTATGGTCGTTTTGTTTGTTTCTCTGATCGCGAATTGGGCATTGGTTTCTTATCTGTTTAAGAAGCATCTTGTTGCTTCGTGCCCGTCGCTCGGCTTAGTGTCCCAGTAACGCCCCCGAAACCGGAATCACAAGCGCGTGAAATCGCATAATTTTTTGCAGCACGCGTCAAAGGAACCGCCGCAATATGTCGTCCGTCGCCCCAAATTCTTCGTCAGATGCCAATGAAACCGCCATTCGCGAGGGCCGTGCCCGTGCGCGCAATGTCATTCGCGGTTGGGATTTAAAACACGCCTATATCAATGGCGTATGGCGCGATGCCGATAGCCGCGAGGTTCTTGACGTTATTGATCCGGCAAAAGGTGACGTCATTGGCGGCGTTCCGTTCATGCGGACATCCGAAGCTCGAAGTGCGATTGATGCTGCCCATGATGCCTTTCCGGGCTGGTCACGGATGCTGGCAAAGGACCGTTCAATCATCCTGCGCCGCTGGCGTGATTTGCTTGAAAGCCATATGGAAGAATTGGCATCCCTGATCACGTTAGAACAGGGCAAACCATATGATCAGGCCCTGCGTGAAGTTGTCGGTGCCATTGCCTATGCCGAATGGTATGCCGAAGAAGCCAAACGTGCCTATGGTCAAACCATGCCTGCTACCCAGCGTGATCGACGTGTGGTGGTGCAAAAACATCCCGTCGGCGTGGTTGCTGCCATAACACCATGGAACTTCCCGTTGACGATGGTTGTGCGGAAATGCGCCCCGGCCCTTGCCGCGGGCTGCACCGTTGTTGTCAAACCAGCCGAAGATACCCCGCTTTCAGCCCTTGCCGCAGCCAAGCTTGCTGATCAGGCAGGCTTTCCGCCCGGCGTGTTTAACGTCGTGACCGGATTGCCCCAACCGATTGCCGAGGCCCTGACAGGCGATGAACGCGTAAGGATGCTGTCCTTTACCGGCTCGACCGAGGTGGGCAAACGTTTGATGGCGCAATGTGCGCCGACGATGAAAAAGCTGTCAGTGGAACTGGGCGGTAATGCGCCGTTTATTGTGATGGATGACGCCGATATGGATGCCGCCGTGGCCGGTGCAATGATTTCAAAGTTCCGCAACAGTGGTCAAACCTGTGTCTGTGCCAATCGCATTTTTATTCAGGACGGCGTCTATGATGCCTTTGTTGAAAAGTTCATTGCGGCGAGCAATGCCCAGACCATTGGCAACGGGTTTGTGCCCGGTACGGACATCGGGCCGCTGATCAACCGTCAGGCGGTGGCAAAGGTCGAACGTCTGGTTGATAATGCCAAGAAGGCCGGGGCAACCCTGTTTTATGGAGCTGATGTTCCGGAGCAGGGCCATTTCATCCGGCCCCTTGTCATGACCGATGTTCCCATCGATGCCGATTGTTTTGACGAAGAACTGTTTGCCCCCGTCGCACCGATCTATCGGTTTAAAACCGAGGATGAGGTCATCAGCCTTGCCAATCGGGTGCGGACAGGTCTGTCGTCATACCTTTATAGCCGGGATATTGGCCGCATTCAGCGCATTGCCGATCGGCTAGAAGCCGGTGTGGTCGGAATTAATGACGGCACCACCAGCCACGAAGGTGCGCCATTTGGCGGGGTCAAGGAAAGCGGGCAGGGGCGCGAAGGCGGGCATTGGGGATTCGAAGAATATCTTGAACCCAAATACCTCAATTATGCCCTTGGCGGGAATTAAACGGAAAATTCCCCGGCAAAGCCAGAAATTCAAAGATCGCAAAACGGCAATATCATCGTATGGTATTGCCGTTTTCTGCTTTTGAACAAGCCATGCAAAATTGTTTGGTAGGACTCCGAAGAAAATTGAATGGTTTTTCCCTGCTTTGACCGAAAATCCATGCTGTTCAAAGTATTTTTAAGCAATGTTTCTTCTACCCCTGTGCGCGAATGGGCCGTTTCCCGCGTCGGAAACCGGCGTGAAACATTAGACCTTGCTTGGGTCTTCCAAGGTGCCTGTCCAAAATATCCAGCAAATCGAACGTTTTATTTGTCATGAGACATTCATGCGTCTGGTGCATGATGGATTTGTGGCGAAAATGTTTCACGATATGCGCTGAATGCATGGGTGAGCTGAGGAATCTCTTCTCGTAGGAGTGCCGGAACAGGCGTACATCGGTCTCAACAGAGCGAAACGAGAAACCCAAGCGCGAGTAGCGCTGGATGATTTTAAAAGGAAACGGTTATGGAAATGTATCGTGGTTATGACCTGGTTGCCCTCCAGCGCGAAGCCGAGCGTCTCCGTGCACAGGCTATTCGCAATATGGCAGTCGCGTTTGTTCGCAAAATTGGCGGCGTCTTTGGCGTAAACCGTAAACCGCATGGCGGCGTACCGGCTGGCGCGTAAGTTCGCGACACACAAAATTCCGGTGCCGGTTGATCTGGCACCTTTAAAAGCACCTCCGCATTCCTCCCATGCGGGGGTGTTTTTGTATGTATGCTTCACCTTGGCCCGTCTCCCGGTTATGAATGGGACTAGAACCCGTCTAGTTGCCCGGAGAAGTTGGCCCCATGAAACTCGCCCATTACGCCTTTGGTGAAGAAAACCGCGATAACGGCACCATCGTCATCGTCCATGGTCTGTTCGGTCAGGCCCGGAACTGGACGGCGATTGCTAGGCGTTTGGCGGAAAAATACCATGTGGTGACAGCTGATCTGCGCAATCACGGTCGGTCCGACTGGGACGGGGAAATGACCTATCCTGCCATGGCGGCCGATCTTGCCGAACTGATTGGCGATGTTTCGGATCAACCGGTGCATCTTGTCGGCCATTCCATGGGGGGCAAGGCATCCATGGTTCTGAGCTTGTCGCAAGATGCCGGGTTGGTGTCCGATCTCGTGATCGTTGATATCGCACCTGTGGTCTATGACCATGATTATAGCGGCTATATTTCGGCCATGCGCGGGGTGGATTTTAATGCCATTACCCGCCGCGTCGAAGTGGAAGATGCATTGTCATCGGGTGTTTCGGAAAAAGGTGTGCGTCAATTCCTTGCCCAGAATGTCACATCCGACAAAGAAACCGGCAAAATGGCATGGCAGGTCAATATCGATGCCATGGCATCGCACTTATCGGACATTACCGGCTGGCCCCAAAACGGGCTTTCGGATCATTATGATGGCGATGTGCTGTTTATTTCCGGCGCGAATTCGCACTATGTCGATTCCAAGGACCGTGATCATATCAAATCCCTGTTCCCCAAGGCGGCCTTTACCAGCATCAAAGGGGCCGGTCACTGGGTGCATGCGGAAAAGCCCGATGCGGTTTTGCTGACATTGTCAGCGTTTTTAAAACGCCAATCGTAATCATCCCCCGGAGGCCGCCAGATGACCGATCTTCCAAAAGGCTGGTCCATCCCTGATCAGGACCATGTGCGTCTAAGCGACATCACCTGTCTGTCAGACAATTGGTATCATTTGTATCGCGTCAGCTTTGATCTGAAACGATCAGACGGGACATGGCAAACCCAGGAACGCGAGGCCTATGATCGGGGCAATGGTGCCGGGATATTGCTGTATAACCGCAGGGATCGAACCGTCATCCTGACCCGGCAGTTTCGCTTGCCAAGTTTTGTTAATGGCAATGAAGACGGCATGTTGATCGAAGTGCCCGCCGGTCTTTTAGATGATCGCGATCCGGCATCTGCGGTGATTGCCGAGGTCGAGGAAGAAACCGGGTATAAAATCGGCAAACCAAGTCTGGTCTTTGATCTTTTCATGAGCCCGGGTTCGGTGACCGAACGGCTGCATCTGTTTGTTGCCGAAGTCACCCGTGATCACCAGAAAGGTGCGGGCGGTGGGCTGGAAGAAGAAGGCGAGGACATCCACGTTCTTGAAATCTCGTTTGCTGACCTGGTGCCCATGATGGCCGATGGACGCATCCGCGATGCCAAGACCGTCATCTTGGTACAGCATGCGCTTTTGACCGGCTTGTTTGACTAAGCACAGCCTTTACCAAGGCAGTTCCTGTCCGTCATAGGCAAAAAATCCACCGGTCTGGCGGGCATCAAGACCATCAATGACATTAAGCATATTGGCGCTCGCCTGTTGCGGGCTTTGAACATTCAGCCCTGATTTGGCAAACGGGCCAGACAGTCCGGTATCGACTGTGCCGGGATGAAGGGCAATGCAAATGGCATCACGTTTGGATCGGCCAATTTCAATGGCGGTGCATTTGACCAGTTGATTGAGGGCTGCCTTGGCCGCGCGGTAGCCATACCATCCCCCCATCCGGTTATCGCCAATGCTCCCGACCTTGGCCGAAAGGGTTGCAAAGACCGATTTTCCGTCGCGCGGCAGCAACGGACAGAAATGCTTCATCAGCAAGGCCGGGCCAATTGCATTGATCTGAAACTGTTTGGCCATGTAATCGGCATCAATGTGGCGCAGGGATTTTTCCGGTTGAAATGCCTCGTCATGAAGATAGCCGGTGGCATCAATCACAAGGCGGATCTTGCGCCCCGACTGCGTTGCCTGACCAGCCGCATCTTTTGCACAAATTGCGATGCTCTCAGGATCCGTGAAATCAAGCGACGGCACCGTTGCGCGGGCATATTCCAACACCTTGGAAAAGCGGTTGGATGCTTTCAAATGATGAACAAATGCGCAGCCAATACCGCCGGTTGCACCGACGACGATTGCGATATCGCCGTCGGCAAAGCTTTCAAGGGTTGGTATCGGGACATTGGTCATTCGGGCGGCCTTTTTCTGTTGCAGGCCTTGTTACGGTGCAATTCTACACATGGTTCAAAATGTCGGGTTATTGCGCAGGGTTGGTGTCCGTTGCTTTATGGGCATCGGTACCTGTCTCGCGTTCATCCATTTCATCGCGTTCTTCACGCATGATCTGAAACAGGGTTTCATTTTGCGATCGCAGGGTATCGAAATACCCCTTGTCGACCCCGTGCTCATTCCAGCGCGTACGCAGTTCGGCAAGCGTTTCTAAATCGTGTTTACGGAACTTGTTCTGGCGTCTGTCGGCCTGATTGGCTGTCAAACCCAATGCCATCAACCCGTCACGCCCAAGTTTCAGCGCACTTTCAAAGGTTTCGCGTTCAACATGGTGTGCCCCGGCATTTTCAAGTTCATAGACATGATGCCGGTCATGCGCGCGGGCAAGAATGCGGACATTCGGATAATGCTTGGCAACATGGGCGACCAGTTCGGTCAGCTTTTCACGGTCATCAATTGCCGCGACAAACAGTTTGGCTTTGTCGATGCCCGTTGTATGCAGGAGGTCTGGTCGGGTGGCATCGCCGTAATATGCCGGGAAACCGACACGGCCAAGGTTTTCAACCACCTGCGGGTCATGATCAAGAATGATCACGCTATAGCCGTTTGTCGCAAGCAGGCGGGTAATGATCTGGCCAAAGCGGCCAATACCGGCAACCACAATACAGCCGGTCTTGTCTATCTCATCGGCTTCGCGTGTTCCGGTTTTCACCAGTTTCGGGGCAAGCCAGCGTTCATGAATGATAAAGGCAAGCGGTGTTAGCATCATGGTCAATGCGACGGCCAAGGTCAGTTTCTGCACCAGTTCAAGCGGTAAAACACCGACACCAAGTGCCATGCCAAACAGAACGAATGCAAATTCCCCGGCCTGCGCAAGGCCAAGGGTGAATAACATCCGGTCCACACCGTACATCCGGACCGTGGTCGCAATGGCAAACAAAACCAGGGCCTTGATCACCATGATGCCCAAGGCAATCGAAATCAACGTTCCGGGTTGATCAAAAAGCAGATTGAAATCGATCCCGGCACCAACGGTCAGGAAGAAAAGGCCAAGCAACAATCCCTTGAACGGTTCGATATCGTTTTCAAGTTCGTGGCGATATTCACTGTCGGACAAAACAACACCGGCCAAAAATGTGCCAAGGGCGGGGCTCAGACCAATGGCATTCATCAAAAGTGCCGTTCCGATCACCAAAAGAAGTGCGGCGGCGGTAAAGACCTCGCGCAGATGCGCCTTGGCGATAAAGCGGAATACCGGACGAATAAGATAACGGCCACCGACAATGATGGCGGCAATGGCCCCGATAATGACCAGTGGCTGGGCCCATTCGGCGACGAGATCAAGCAACATGCCACCGTGACCCGCATCATGGGTGACATCACTGCCAGGGGCGGCAACGGCGAGAAGCGGCATGATGGCAAGCATCGGGATGACCGCGACATCCTGTGTCAGAAGAACCGAAAAGGAACTTTTGCCGCCAACCGTGCCAAGCCAGCCTTTTTCGCCCAGCGTTTGCAAGACAATCGCCGTTGAAGACAGAGCAAGCACCATGCCAATCGCAACAGATTGCTGCCAGCTTAGTCCAAGGGCATAGCTAGCTGCCGCAATGATCGCGGTCGTGCCCAGAACCTGAAGCCCGCCCAAGCCAATCAATTGTCCGCGCATGGACCATAACATTGCCGGGCGCAGTTCCAGCCCGACCAGAAACAGCATCATCACCACGCCAAACTCGGCGAAATGCTGAAGATCGGCGGCTTCTGCGCCGACGATGCCCAGAACCGGTCCAATGATCACCCCGGCGATTAAATAGCCCAGTACCGAACCAAGCCCCAATCGTTGCGCAATCGGAACCGCCACCACAGCCGCGACCAGATAGACAAAGGCAGAAGACAGGAGTTCCATCAGGCGATCTCCGCGCAATGTCGTTGGTTTGCGGGACTGTTTTGCCCGATGCCTGATGCCATGAGTGTCTCCGGTGCGTTTTGATATGTTGCCATTACGTTAGCCTGCTTTGCGGTCAAGCAGAAGCCCACAGCTGTTGCATCCGCACAAAAAAAGCCACCCGTTTTATCGGGCGGCTTTTCAATTTGATTGTGTGTTGGTTATTCAGCAGCGTTGATATGGGTGACATTCGGGGCACTACGTGCGCCTTTGCCCTCATGATCATGGCGGCGAATGAATTCTTTCAAACGCGGACTGATCTGTTCGCGCCAACGACGGCCGTTAAAGACGCCGTAATGACCAACACCTTTTTGCAAGTGATGCATGCGCATGTTGTCAGGCAAATTGGTGCAAAGTTTATGCGCCGCACGGGTCTGTCCCGCACCGGTAATGTCATCACGCTCACCTTCAATCGTCAGAAGGGCGGTTTTGGTGATGGCCGATGGGTCAACCTGAACACCCTGCCAGCGAAGCGTACCTTCGGGCAAGTTATGTTCATGGAACACAACTTTTAACGTCTGAAGATAGAATTCCGCCGTCATATCCATGACCGCAAGATATTCCTGATAGAAATGACGCTTGGCATCTGCACTTTCGCCGTCACCTTCGACCAGATGATTGAACATGTCATGATGGGCCGAAAGGTGGCGGTCCCAGTTCATGCTCATGAAACCGGCAAGCTGCATGAAGCCCGGATAGACCCGGCGCATGACACCTGAATGGGGCATCGGCACATGGGAAATCACATGCTGCTCAAACCAGTCAAGGCTGTGCTGTTTGGCGAATTTGTTCACTTCGGTCGGGTTTTCGCGTGTATCAACCGGGCCACCCATAAGGGTCATGGATGCCGGTTGGCATTCTTCGTTGCCGGCCGCCATCAGGGAGGCCGCCGCCATCACCGGAACCGATGGTTGGCAAACAGCCATCATATGGGTGTTCGGACCAAGGGTGCGTAAAAACCGCATGATATAATCGACATAGGTATCAAGATCGAAATGCCCCTGATGAACAGGGACCGTGCGCGCATCGATCCAGTCGGTGATGTAAACGTCGTGATCTGGCAGCAATGCCTCGACCGTGCCGCGCAGCAAGGTTGAAAAGTGCCCGGAAAGCGGGGCGACAATCAACAGGCGCGGGTCATCAGGCTGCGTTTTAAGGTGGTCTGTTTCACGTTTGAAATGCAACAGGTCACAAAACGCTTCGCTGTGAACGATTTCTTCGGTGATCGGAACGGTTTCACCATCAATGATGGTGCTGTCCAGGCCGAATTCGGGTTTGCCGTATCGATGAGTGATATGGGTGAACACGTCACACGCTGCTGCCGCTGCCCGCCCCTGATGGGTATAGGACAATGGATTTGCCGGATTGCGCAGCCACTTTTTGCTGGCGTCTGCCGCCATACGAAGCGGACTTATTGTGGCGTGCTGCAATTCATATAGGTGATACAGCATTTACTCTCACTCCCGGGTGACGGGCATATCATTGCCGAGGTCACCGAACTGGTTACGGCTTTTCATCCTGTTTTCTTGTCGCGCATACCATATCAGCATGACGCGGCTTGGCGCTTTGGGGCCTGATCTGGGCACCGGGATTAAGCCGATGCCATCTGATGTGCAGCGCATTATGACTGCTTATCAGTTGGCAGAAACCCGATAATTGCTTTGAAGCCTACGATAGTTAGGCTTTCATGCAATAGCCATAAAGTATGATGAAATTCCAAATTATCGTTTTTCACGTTGATTCAAACTAAATTTCACCGCTATGTCGAGTTAAATTTTGCAATGCAGCGTAAGTTATTGCGATGCAATAAATGTTTTAACTGCCGAAATGGCGTTCAACTGCAGTGTGATGACAAATTGTCCGACAATTGAAGACTCGCCGGATCTAAGCTTTGATGTACGCCAGCCGGAAATATGGGCGGCTTTCACCGGGGCAAAGAAAAGGCGCTGCTATTGGGGAATAGCAGCGCCAAGTCGTGCGGAGATTGTTATTGCGGTCGGAGGCCCTTGGGGAAGACGGGCATAGGGAAGTCTGATCGGCAGGCGGGACAGGGTTTGGGTGCGGGGTAGCCTGCCGATCAGATGCCCGTGATGGACTAAAGCTGGGTGGCTTAAGGTCCGGGCCTCACAGATTTCAAGTCGATTTCAATAGGGAACTATTCAGACAAGACCGCGAAGGGATTGCGCCATGCCAACCGCGATCACGAACAGGAAAAATCCTGTGCTGCCGACAACAGCAACGGTGCTGCAAAGCTCGTTCAAGCGGGTCGGGTTTTCGATCAGTTTCAACATGGTCTGTCCTCCTCAATCTGTCTGAAGAAACCATACTGTTCTGATTTTGTTCTCGCAAGAACAAAATTGGAACAAATCTTCTTGATGTAGGTTATCTATTTGATATTAAATGATTTAATATTGGATTTAAATGTTCTCATTTTGTGCTGAAAATGAGAACATTTGGTCCGAAACATGAGAGTCGGGTTGAATGCAAGCCGCAGAAACAGGTGCTTTTACGCGAGTCTTTATGTAATCGGGGCTGTTTTTGTTCTTTCTCGCGTTCTTTGTGTTCTCGAATGGGTGTTCTGGTGACCCCACCAATAGGCAAGCAATGAGCAAGCGTGTTCTGAAAATTTCAAAACGTCATCAAAGTTTGCATTTCATCGCCGTTAAATGCGTGGCTAGGTATAATTGCGCGGCGCCGAGAGGTGATTATTGGATCGATTCATTTTAGATTAGGGTGCCGTAGGGCCGCGTTTGCTGAAATCCGATCAATGTGGCTGAAATCAAATTGTTGCAGGATATGCATACTGCCCTAAAATGGGGTTCAGCCCGGAGGTTGGGGATGCCGTTTTGCAACAAATTGTTACGGTTCAACCGGATTCCGGTAAAGCGGTCGTTTTCGCGCTTGATCGCAGTGGTCTTACCCCCAGAGATCGTGTAACAGTGCGCTTTAGGATTGGAATGTGGCAGCCTTGCTGATCAGGACACAGCATGGATGTTTGTTACGATCAAACCGGTCAAATGAGTGAACAACGCCATTCGCGATGATCGCGGGCAGAAGTTCCTTGCGGCAGAAATGCGCGTTGTTTGACGGTGAAAAACAGCCTGCATCCGGCCAACATGGCGCTTGCCACAGGGGGCTTGCAGGCAAAAGCACATCGACAGTGCCGGGGAAAACCCGGTGTTGTTATCACGGTAAATACCGTGCCCGGTCGTTTGCCAGAGTCCTTTGGGCTCAGGGTCCCACCTTGGCGACGGGAAGGAAACGTTGGAAGGCTTAGGGCAAGATGACACAAACGACGACGCAGCGCCAAAGGCTGAAGCACCGTATCGCCGATATCGTAATTTTCGGTGGGACCGGCGATTTGGCGTTACGCAAGCTTTTCCCGGCACTTTACGAAATGGAACGTACCGGGCGTTTCGATGATGCCACCCGTATCTTTGGCGCATCGCGTAGCGAACATAGCGACAAAGAGTTTCGGGCAAAGCTTGAAGAAGCTGGCAAAAAATTCATTCCCGAAGGCGAATTTGACACCGAAACCTGGAAAAAATTCGAAAGCCGCGTTGCCTATGTTCAGGTTTCTGCAGGCGACGAAGCCGGGTTTAAGGTTCTTCACGAAAAACTGTCCGATCAACCTGATCGTGACCGCGTTTATTACTTCTCAACCAGTCCGGCATTGTTTGCTGATATGGCCTTCAATCTGAAAAAGGTCGGTCTGGTGACACCAAATTCCCGTGTCGTGCTTGAAAAGCCGCTGGGCCATGATCTTGATAGTTGCCGCGAAATCAACGGTCAGATCGGCGAGGTGTTTGACGAAAACCAGATTTTCCGTATCGACCATTATCTTGGCAAGGAAACTGTGCAGAACCTTATGATTCTGCGCTTTGCCAATGCGATGTTTGAACCGCTGTGGAACAGTGCGCATATCGATCATGTGCAGATCACGGTCGGTGAAGAAGTCGGTGCCGAAGGACGTTGGTCCTATTACGATGATGCCGGTGCGATGCGCGACATGGTTCAAAACCATATGTTGCAGCTTTTATGCCTTGTCGCGATGGAACCGCCTTATGTTCTTGATCAGGACGCAGTACGCGATGAAAAGGTCAAAGTGCTTAAGGCACTTCACCCGATCAATGACAGCAATATCGATAGTTCCACCGTGCGCGGCCAATACCGCAAAGGGGCTGTTGGCGGCAAAGAAGTGCCGGGTTATCTTGAAGAAGAAGGTGCCAATGTCGACAGCACGACGGAAACCTTCGTCGCGATCCGGGCCGAGCTTAATAACTGGCGATGGTCTGGTGTGCCGTTCTATTTGCGCACCGGGAAACGCTTGCCGAAACGTCATTCGGAAATCGTCATACAATTCCGCGATGTGCCGCATCAGATTTTCCCGCTAGCCAAATCCATGACCAATTATCAGGCCAACCGCCTTGTTCTGCGGTTGCAGCCCGATGATGGCATCCATCTTGTGTTGAATAACAAAAATCCGGGGCCGGGCCTTGTACGCTTGCGTCCAACCGCGCTTAACCTGTCATTCGCCGAGGCGTTTGGCGGGCGCAGCCCGGATGCTTATGAGCGTCTTTTGCTGGATGCGATTGATGGCAATAACACCCTGTTTGTCCGTCGTGATGAACAGGATATTGCATGGCAGTGGGTTGATGCGATTCAGGATGCATGGCGCAATAACCACGTCACACCCAAAGGTTATACCTCCGGGACGTGGGGGCCATCTGCTGCCATCGCACTGATTGAACGCGATGGACGGACCTGGAACGAAGAAGCCGGGTTTTAGGCCGGCTTCTTAAGATGTCTAGTCCCTTGCCAAGACCGGCAGGGGACTTGCGAGACGCCTTGTACGACCCCAAATTCGGGAAGAAGACATGACAAACGAACGCGTTTTTAAAAGCGGCGATGAAATGCTTGCGTCAATGGTGAAAGAAACCATCGAGCGGCTTGAATTTGCAGTCGCAACCCGTGGCCATGCCAGCATTGCGGTTGCCGGTGGACGTTTTCCAAAACCATTGTTTGAAACACTTTCACGCGCCCGGCTTGATTGGTTAAAAGTCACCGTGACCCTTGGCGATGATCGCTGGGTCGGGTTGGATGATGATCAGTCCAATGAAAAGCTGGTGCGTGATTACCTGTTTATCAACGAAGCACAGCACGCCCGCTTTGTATCGCTGAAAACATCTGACAGCAGCCCGGAAGATGCGGTCAATACCGTCAGTGCGCGTTTGCGCACCGAACTGCATTGGCCGCTTGATATCGTATTTTTGGGGATGGGCGATGACGGGCATACCGCATCGCTTTTCCCATCCTCAACGCCCGAAGCCCTGCGTAAAGGGCTTTATCCCGAACATGGCGAAATCGTCGCCGCTGCCCGCCCGACCGTATCACCGGTCCCGCGCATCAGCATGACGTTACCCGCCATCCTCAATGCCCGGTATATTGGTATCCATATTACCGGACAGTCCAAATGGTCGACCTATGAAACCGCGAAAAACGGCAGCGAAATCGAAGAAATGCCGGTTCGCGCAATCTTGCAACAGACTGACGTGCCCGTCGATCTGTGGTGGAGCGCCGAGAACCCGAAAGGCTGAACCCCATGAAACGTGAAATAGATCAGATTACCAAACGCATTATCGAGCGTTCCAAACCAACCCGCGAAGCCTATCTTGCCAAGATCGAAGCCGCTGCATCCGACCGCCCGCATCGGTCATCCTTGTCATGTGGCAACCTTGCCCATGCATCAGCTGGTTGTAGTGCGGCTGACAAAGAACGCATCAATGAGGGCGAGGGTGCCAATCTTGGCATCGTGACGTCCTATAACGATATGCTGTCCGCCCATCAGCCACTGGGTGTTTATCCAGATCGCATTAAAAAGGCCGTCTATGAAGCAGGCGGCACCGCACAGGTTGCCGGCGGCGTTCCGGCCATGTGTGATGGCGTGACACAGGGCCGTCCGGGCATGGAGCTTTCCTTGTTCTCGCGCGATGTGATTGCAATGTCGACCGCCGTTTCGCTGTCCCATGATGTGTTTGATGCCGCCATGTATCTTGGCGTGTGCGACAAAATCGTTCCGGGTTTGGTGATGGGGGCGTTGTCCTATGGCCATATTCCAGCAGTATTTGTGCCTGCCGGTCCAATGCCATCTGGCCTTCCGAACGATGAAAAGGCCCGTATTCGCCAGCTTTATGCCCAAGGCAAGGTTGGTCGGAAAGAACTGTTGGAAGCCGAAACCGCGTCTTACCACAGTCCCGGAACCTGCACCTTCTATGGTACGGCAAACTCCAACCAGATGCTGATGGAAGTTATGGGGCTGCATTTGCCAGGTGCGGCGTTTGTTAATCCAAACACCGATCTGCGCGATGCCCTGACCGAAGAAGCCGCACGCCGTGCGCTTGCGATTACCAAGCTTGGCAATGACTATCGCCCGGTTGGTAAGATTTTGGATGAAAAGGCCTTTGTGAACGGGATTGTCGGCCTGCTGGCAACCGGTGGGTCCACCAACCATACGCTGCATTTGCCTGCAATGGCGCGTGCAGCCGGGATTGAACTGCGCTGGGATGATTTTGACGAATTGTCGCGTCTTGTGCCTCTTCTGTGCCGTGTTTATCCGAACGGCCAGGCCGATGTGAACCATTTCCATGCTGCTGGCGGCATGGGCTTTGTCATTGCCGATCTTTTGAAAAACGGCATTCTGCATCCCGATCTTGAAACCATTCATACCGGTGGTATGGCGGCATACGGTACCGAGCCGTATCTCAATGAAGGCAAGCTTGCATGGCGCGATGCACCGGAAAACAGCCATGATGAAGAAATTCTGCGTCCGACCGAAAAGGCCTTTAGCGCCGATGGTGGTTTGCGCATGCTTGCCGGTAATCTTGGCCGCTCCGTGATCAAGGTATCCGCTGTTAAGCCAGCAAACCGCGTGATCGAAGCCCCGGCTGCGGTCTTTACATCGCAAGAAGAAATGATGGATGCCTTTAAGGAAGGCAAACTGCATCGTGACGTGATCTGCGTTGTCCGCTTCCAGGGCCCGAAAGCCAACGGGATGCCTGAACTGCACAAACTGACCCCGCCTTTGGGTGTTCTTCAGGATCTTGGTTACAAGGTTGCGCTGGTCACCGATGGTCGTATGTCGGGTGCGTCGGGCAAGGTGCCCGCGGCAATCCACGTCACGCCAGAAGCCATGATGAACGGTCCGATTGCCAAGGTACAAGATGGCGATATCGTTCGTCTGGATGCCGAAACCGGCGAGTTGATCCTGAATGTGACCGAGGCCGAACTGGCCAAGCGCGATTTCGCAACCTTTGACAACAAGGCCGAACATCAGGACGGCTTTGGCCGCGAGATGTTTGGTGTGTTCCGTGAACATGTTGGTCTGGCAGAATTGGGTGCCAGTGCGGTGTTTCCGGGGAAGGCTGAAGTCGCGTAATGATGCTGGTTGGTGATATTGGCGGGACCAATGCCCGCTTTGCCTGGCTTGACGATGACGGTAATCCGTTTACCCCGATGACATTGCCGGTGCGTGAATACGCCACCATCGGTGATGCCATGCGGGACTTTATGGCAAAAACCAACAGCACGGAATTGCGTGAATTTGCCGTGGCCGTGGCATGCCCTGCCATGGCCGATACGATCAAATTCACCAATAATCCGTGGGTATTTTCCAAAGAAGCCCTTAAGGCCGAGTTCAATCTTGACCGTCTTGTAGTGGTCAATGATTTCACCGGCCTTGCGATGTCTGTGCCCTATCTGGGGCAAGAAGACCTGATCACGCTCTTTGATGGTCCGGGGCGTCCCGGACTGCCATTGGCAGTCATCGGGGCAGGGACCGGGCTTGGTGTTTCCGGGCTTTTACCCCATGAAGGGCATTGGTTGCCCATCCAGGGCGAAGGTGGGCATGTGTCTTTGCCAGCAGTCGATGACCTTGATTATGAAATCGTCAAATTCCTGAGCAACGAATTGGGTCGGGTGTCGGCCGAACGCATCTTGTCGGGTATGGGAATTGAAAACCTGTATCGGGCGCTGGCTGCGATTGACGGGGTTACGGTTGATGCCAAAACGGCAGCCGAAATCGTTGATGGTGCGCTTAAAAATAATGACCCGCTATGTCTTAAGGTTCTGGATCGGTTTTGCCTGTTTATGGGCGGGGTTGCCGGTGACCTTGTGCTGACACTTGGGGCGTTTGACGGGGTGTTTATCGGCGGCGGCATTGGCCCGCGGATTGCCGATTATATGAAAAAAAGCGGCCTGAAAGATCGTATGATCGCCAAAGGCCGTTTCCATGATTTGATGAATGATGTGCCGGTGCGCCTGATGACGGCGAAATACCCGGCCCTGATCGGTTGTGCCAAGATTTTAACGGCCTGACCGGGAAACTGGAGGAAGAGTTTATGAGCCTTTCATCGCGTGAGATTCTGTCCAAAGCCCCGGTGGTGCCGGTTCTGGTGATTGAAGATGTCAACGATGCCGTCCCGTTGGCCAAGGCACTGGTTGCCGGTGGTTTGCCGGTTCTGGAAATCACCTTGCGCAGTGCTGCTGCGGAAGAAAGCATTAAGCGCATTATCGCCGAAGTCCCCGATGCGATTACAGGTGCCGGGACCGTGATCAATGCCAAACAAATGGAATGCATGGCTGAAATCGGCTGTGCCTTTGCCGTATCACCGGGACATAGTGCCGGTTTGCTCAAGGCTGCTGCTGATACCGGTTGTCCGCTTTTGCCCGGTGCCGGGACACCATCGGAAATCATGAACCTGCTTGATCATGGCTATGATGTTTTGAAATTCTTCCCGGCTGAACAGCAGGGTGGTGTTTCGATGCTTAAAGCGTTTTCCGGACCCTTGCCGCAGGTGAAGTTCTGTCCGACAGGTGGTGTTTCGCTGAATAATCTGGCTGATTATTTGAATTTGCCGAATATTATTACGGTTGGTGGTTCCTGGCTTGCACCTAAAGATGCGGTCAAGGCCGGTGATTGGACCAGAATTACGAAGCTTGCCCAAGAGGCAACAGACCGGGTCAACGCTCTGCGCGGCTGATCAAACGGTAATAGTCATACAAATAGAAAAAGGGACCCGGTTAAGCTCGGGTCCCTTTTTCCGTGGTGGCGCGATCGGGGCGTGTGTTTAACGTTTTTTACCGGCCGGGAGATCGTTTGAAATCCGGTCGACATACCAAGTCATGCCGTTAAATTTGCGCTGCAGACCAAGATCGGCAAGCTGAGCATGACTCAGGTCGTCCATAACGTTGCGCTGGGTTTTGCGTTTACGGGCCGCGATCGAATATTTAACAATGCGGTTGAGCAACGCACCAAACGGCATGCGTTTGGTGAAAGGATCGGTTTCGACATCAAAGTGTGTGTGGTCGGTAATTGGCTGTGCCATGGTGGCCTCCTGATATCTCAGGGTTGAATTACTTGGTTGATGAACAGACAATGACATATGCAAAATAAAACAGGAATTAGGTTGTTTTGCATATTTGATGTGCAAAAATGACCGGACATTCGAAGGGTCGAACGTCTAAGGTGCAGATATGAACTGGAACGATTTACGTTATTTCCTTGTCCTTGCGGGCGAAGGAAGCCTTTCGGGGGCTGCACGCCGTCTGCGTAAGGAACACACAACTGTTGCCCGCCGGATTGAGGCCCTTGAAGCCGATGTTGGCACCAAGCTGTTTGACCGTTTGCCGCGTGGCTGGCAATTGACCACAGCGGGGCATAATCTTGTGCCGGTGGCTGAACGGGTTGAAGAAGAAGCATTGGCGTTCGAACGTCAGGCCAAGGGGGATGAAGCCGCCCACGGGGTGGTGCGCATTTCCGTGCCCCCGGTGGCGGGGCGGGTTTTGTTTGCCCCGCGTTTGGCACGGTTGCTTAAAGCCCATAAGGGGCTTGAATTTGAAATCATCGGGGCGGCCAATGTGGTCAATCTGGCCCGGCGCGAAGCCGATGTTGCCGTGCGCATGGTCACCCCGCGCGAGCCGGGGCTTATTACCCGAAAACTGGTCGAACTTGGTGTTGGATTATATGGCGCGGTGGGGTATCGCGACCGGGTACCAGAAATCGATTGGGAATTTTGTGGTTACGAAGACACTGCCTATGGCGCAGCGAAAAAAGAATGGGTGCGCAATGTGTTGGGGCGTGAATTACCGTGTCGTTTCCGGGCCGATGAAACCGAAACCGTGCGGCAGTTCATTGCCGCAGGTCACGGGGTTGGGGTCTTGCCACGATATCTTGGCGACAAGGATGACGAACTTGAACTGATCCATGCCGATGTCGATGGCCAAAGCCGCGAAACCGGCTGGTTGGTCGTCCATCCCGATATGCGCAGATCACCCGGCGTGCGACTGGTGATGGATGCCTTGATCACAGCCGCAGATAACATCGCCGAAGAATTTCAGGTTTAATCGGCCCCAGATCATTATGAACAAGAAAGGCTCCTGCAAAACAGGAGCCTTTTTGATGCCTGAGGGAGGCATATCAAAGCATGTCGATTGCCAGAGTGTGAACTTCAGGCTGCTTTGATGGATTTATGGTCTGGACCTAAAGCCTGTCGCGATAAACAAAGCCATCACGACTGCGTTCCAGACCAATATCGCGCAATTGATTATCGTTTAAACGGGTCAAAGCGACACGGCTTTGATAGCGTTTATAAGACGCGATAACCGCATCAAGGATCACCGGAATGATAGCGCTAACACCCTTGGTTTTGCTGGGGCGCGAGGCGGGGGTGGTTAGGCATTGCGCGATCATGTCCGGCGATGTTTTGGTCGAAAGGCATCCAACAGCGCGATTGCATTCGAACGGGTTTAAGATAGCCATTTTGATGCTCCTGTATCGTGTTGGCTGATGTCATGACACGCAGAATGACATGCGCAGAAATACAGTTGAATTCAGATAAAATGCGCTATAGTTGTGCAAAATTGCGCAAGGTGCATTTTGCGCAGTTTCACGGCGGGTTTGAGGATTACGGTTATGAATTGGAACGATCTTCGGTTTTTCGTTGCGGTGGCACAGGAAGGCACCCTGTCGGGGGCGGCACGTCGTTTGGGCAAGGATCACACGACGGTTGCGCGGCGGGTGGAAGCACTTGAAACCCATTTGGGTGCGCATTTGTTTGATCGGCTTGCTACGGGGTGGAAATTGACCGATGCGGGTGAAAACCTTGTCCCGGTGGCCGGACGGATCGAAGAAGATGTTTTGGCGTTTGAACGCCAAGCCCGTGGCGATGAAACCGCCCATGGTGTGGTGCGAATTGCGGTCCCGCCAGCAGCAGGACGGTTGTTGTTCGCCCCGCGTCTGGCCGAGTTGTTGCGCGATCAGAAGAACCTTGAATATGAAATTCTGGGATCAAGCGTGATTGCCAATCTGTCGCGACGCGAAGCCGATGTGGCGGTGCGGATGGCAACCCCGGATCAAAGTGGATTGATTGCGCGCAAATTGACCAACTTGCGATATGCCGTTTATGCGGCAAAGGGCTACACCGCGCGTGTTCCGGAAGCCGAGTGGGAGTTTTGTCCAGATGGCAGTAATCGATTTGGTGATTATCAACAGAAATGGGTGTGGAAGGTACTTGAACGTAAACTGCTCATGCGGGTTAAAGCCGATGACAGTCAGACGATCCTTGCCTTTGTCGCTGCGGGACACGGACTTGCACTCTTGCCACGCTACATGGCAGATTTAGACGACCGACTTGAAATTGTGATTGATGATAAGAAGGGTGAGGCCAGTAAACCTGTCTGGTTGGTTGTCCATCCCGACATGCGCCGATCACCCGGTGTGCGGATGGTCATGGATGCCTTGGTCAAAGCGACCGAAAACATCCCGGCAGAATATAAATCGTGACCCGCAATAATTGTTGTGATGTCTGTCTGATCAAGTATCGGTTTTGCATCGTATGAGAAAGTGGTTCGGGATTTTAATCCCGTATATGTGTATTTTCGTGCCTGAACCCCGGTTTGACGCACGCAGCAGGCGGTGAATATGACATCGACCCGAGACCTGGAAAACCTGCTTAGACAGTCGCGCAATGGCGATACGAACGCCTTCGAGCATCTTTATCATGCAACATCGGCGAAACTTTTCGGCATTGTCTTGCGTATCTTAAGAAACCGCGCCCAAAGCGAGGAAGTGCTTCAGGATATTTATGTCCGCATTTGGCAGAAGGCGGCTGATTTTGAGCCGGGCCGTGCGTCAATCATCACATGGATGGCAACGATTGCACGCAACCGGGCGATTGATATCGTGCGCCGCCAGCGGCCAGAGGTGGATATCGATGATGCTGATATCGAAATGATGGCTTCAACCGATACCGTGTTTGAGGATGTCGCCCTTGCCAGTGACGTGCGACAACTTGAAAATTGTCTGGCCGGATTGGAAGATGATCGCCAGAACATGGTCAAATTGGCTTATCTTGAGGGATGGTCGCGGGCCGAGTTGGCCGAGAAATTCGCCCAGCCTGTCGGAACGATCAAGACGTGGCTGCATCGCAGCCTGCGACAATTAAAGGAATGCCTGGGATCATGACCGACCGGGATGATATCGATATGTTGGCGGCGGAATATGTGTTGGGGACACTTGACCCGACGCAAAGGACGTCTGTTGTGGCCCGTCGTATGAACGAGCCTGACCTTGATGCGGCGATTGCCGATTGGGAACAGCGTCTGGCACCGCTGAATACCTATTATGGTGCCATCGAGCCATCGGAAAACCTTTTTGCCTCTATTCGAAGCAAGATTGATGCGATTGGAAAATCGACCATCGATCAGATCCCGAGCCTTGCCGAATTTGCCAGAATGAAACGCAACCTTGCCGCTTGGCGCGCAGGGGCACTTGGTGCCGGGGCAATTGCGGCCAGTTTGATCATTGCGGTTCTGGCAACAGATATCGCATCACCGGTTCAGAGCGGTCAGTTTGTTGCGGTGTTTCACCGCGATGATACGCAACCAGCATTCGTCATGAGTGTCGATATCGATACCCGCGAAGTCACCATTCGCCCGATCGAGGCCTCCATACCCGAAGGCAAAACCTATCAGTTGTGGATCGTGACTGAACAAACCGGACCCAAGCCAAAATCGCTTGGTTTGTTGGAAAATATCGCGCAACCGACCAAAAAACAGCTTGGTCAGTTTGACCCGGCAATGCTTAGAAATGCGACCTTTGGCATTAGTCTGGAGCCCGAAGGCGGATCACCGACCGGACAACCAACCGGACCGGCTATTCATGGGCGTTTGATTTCTGTCGAACACTGAAATTAAAAAAAAACGATAAAAATATCTCCTTTGCTGAAACCCGATCGGATTGCCTGCGTAGCTTCTGTGTGTGCGATGAAACGCATGACACGAGCGGACCGCAAAAAAGGCGTGTTCCAGATCAATAGCAAAGGAGACTTCACATGACGTTCAAAGCCAAATCAACAGCAAAAGCAACCGGTGTTATGACTGCAATGATGCTTAGTGCAGGACTCGTGTTTGGTGGAGCAGGCACCGCAAGCGCCATGGGCCCGATGGTTGAATCTATGGACCAGGATGTCTCAAGCGGGACGGTCACTGCTTCGAAAGTCATGGCAGGTGAAAATGGCTGGCTGGTTATTCATCGTACCGGCAAAGACATGAAGCCGGGCCCGGTGATTGGCTATGCGCCGCTTAAAAAGGGCGAGAACATGGATGTTGCCGCCATTCTGCAAGAGCCGGTTAAATCTGGTGAAATGTTGATGCTGATGGTGCATTCCGAGGCCGGTGGCATGAAAACCGGTGTGTTTGAATATACCCTTGGCGCCAAAGAAGACGGCCCGATCAAGCCGGATGGCAAGCTTGTCATGAAGGTCGTTCACGCCGAATAAACCGGCCTGAGACAATTATTTCAACAGCCCGCATGGATCATGGCCTTGCGGGCTGTTTATGTTTAGAGCCAACCCAACTGGCGGGCCGAGGCCAGTAAAAGCATCACACCAAACAACGTAATCATACCCGCACCGGCAAAGCCGACTACGCGGCGCAGTATGCCTGATGTGCTGTCCGATACAGTAAACAGATGCTGTGTGCCGGTACGAATGCCAATCGCGGCCAGCCCGATCAGGCTGATGGTCAGGGCAACGCCAAGCGCCATGGCAAAGGCGGCAGCAATCCCGATTAAAAACATCCCGTTTGCCAGTGTGAACAGCAAAACCAGAATCGATCCGGTGCAGGGGCGCAAGCCGACAACAATGCCGCTTGCGATCATTTGCCAGCGGTTCTGAAGCGTTTCGGACTTGTGGTCATGGTGATGGTCATGAGCATGGCTATGGTGGTCGTGCGCATGATGGTGATCATGATCATGTGCCCCATGATCACAGCAATCATCGCGGCCTTGGGCAATGCGCAGGCACATCACCGCGCCAAGAACCACGATCAGGGCGTATGACACGGCCTCCATCACCAGGCCGTTCTGCGTGATCGCGGCAGGGCCAAGATTAAGGATCAGGGTTAAAGAGCCGACAAGAAGAATGGCCGTTACGGCCTGAACGGCTGCGATCAAACTTCCCATGGCGACACCCTGTTTCCATCCGGCGTCACGCGACAGGAAATAGGTGGTGGTGACCATTTTGCCATGACCGGGCCCGGCGGCATGGAAAACCCCGTAGGCAAATGACAGGGCAATGATCATTAGCCCCGGCCAGAAACTGTCGCCATTTTTGGCTTCGCGCAGGGTTGCTGTGATTTCGCGGTTGAGTTTGGTCTGAATGATCACGGTTTGCCCGACGATATCAGACAGCCAGTCGGGCAGGGTGATCAGGCTTTCATCGGCAGACGGGGATGTTTGGGATGTCGGGGATGTTTGCGCACTGCTATCGGTCGCCCCACGCCCCAAAAGGTTCGATGATTGCGCAAAGGCAAGGTTACTTGACGAGAACGAAATCACCAGGAGCAAGGCCGCCAGAACTGCTGTTATCTGCCACCTTATCTGCGCAAACAAGGTCAGCACGGATCGGTGCGACAAGGTCAAAATAGATGCGGTTCTTTTCATCTTCGCTCATTTCGAAATGGCAGGAGAGTTGTTTGGTGTTGGCAAACAGAACGGGGTCGATTTGTGTGAAGGCAATGTCGATATAATATTCCGCGTCATAGACTGACAGGCTGATATCGTCCTTGGTCGGATCAAGCGGGGTATCAAGCATCAGTTTGAAATCATAACTTACCCGGCGGTCATCGGTAATGTCGGCTTTGAAATCTGTCGCGCCGGCAAAACTGATCAGTTCTTCATTCTGGCGCAGATGTGTCAGCCATGAAACTTCGGCAAGGGCGCTAAAGGCATTGTCGCGCACAGAAGTGTTTTCTGCATCAAAGAACCTTGTGTCATGGTTCTTATCAAATTCATCGATCAAGGTCAGACTGAACAGATCATCGAACACCCAATGCATATGTATTGCTGTGATCTGATTGTTTTCAAAAACGAATTCGGCATTGGCATCAATCCAGACATGTGGATGAGCCAATGCCGATGGGCTGGTTGCCAGCATTGAGATGCCCGCAACCAGCGATGCCAGAACGGTTTTACGTGCCGTCTGAAAGGCACTTAACAAGGGCGTCAACATTCTGTGTAAGGATGTCCTGATAGGCAGTCGGTCCTGCGCTGATATCCGCACCCAACGGATCAAGCGTTCCGGTGCGAATGCCGGTATCGGCAACAACGGCCTGAACAATTGCCGGGCGGAATTGCGGTTCGGCAAAGATGCAGACTGCCTTTGTATCACGAATTTTGTCTTCGATTTCATGAAGGCGTTTGGCTCCGGGCTTTTGATCAGGTGATACCGTGATCGACCCAACCGCATTTAACCCAAAGCCGGTTTCCAGATACTGATAGGCATCGTGGAAAACGACATAGGGATTATCGCGGATCGGTGCGATCTTTGCACTTAGATCATTGCCAAGAGAATGCAGGCTGGCAAGCAGCGTTTTTAGATTTTCGCGGTAGTCGTCGGCATGGTCCGGGTCGAGATGGGAAAGTTCGTCGGTGATTGCCATGGCAATCGTCGCCCCATTGGCCGGATCAAGCCAGATATGCGGATCAATCCCGCCATGTTCTTCATGGTGGTCATCGTCGTCATGATCGGCGTGTTCTTCGTGATCATGGTCATGTTCCGCGGCGTGGTCATGCTCGCCGTCGTGATGGTCTTCGTGATCGTCATGCGCGTGTTCTTCATGATCGTGACCGTCGTGACCGTCGTGGTCATCATGATGGTCGGCATCGTGACCATGGGATTCCCATGCACCGCCTTCGCGCATATTCCGAAGAGCAAGACCCTTAATATCGATCAGTTCAAGAACGTGGCTTTTGTCTGACAAGGACTGCAAAGGTTTTTGCAAGAAGCTTTCAAGCGCGTGGGAGACATAAACCACAAGATCAGCATCGCGCAGAGCGCGGGCTTCGCTTGGGCGAAGGGAATAGGCATGCGGCGATGATGCCCCGTTAAGCAGAAGAACAGGTTCGCCAACATCTTTCATAATCGCACTGGCGATACCATGGATCGGTTTTATGGTGGTCACGACATTGGGAACGTCATGGCCGTGAGCCCCAGCTGGGGAAGAAGCAGCACTTACGAAGGGGGCTGCTGCCATCATCGGGGCGGCAAGGAGAAAACGGCGGAGATTCTTGGGAAAGGGGTGCATGGTTTCGATCCGGTCAGGGGTGGGATGATCAAGATACGATTTGTTATGTTATATCATAACAAATCGTCAAGGGAAAAATCATCTCTTGGCATGAGTGCACCTGTTTCAGACATGTCGATCAGTGATTTTTATCGTCCGGAAATCATGCATTTTGCACCGGTGTTTTAGAACATTCCTTTGATGAAACCGATATTCCATATAACTTTAATATTAAAGTCATTCTAGTCTGTTAGGTGTGTTTTCTGCTACCAAGAGAAGCACCTATATGGGTGAGGGGACATGGTGCGAGGCCATGTGTTGAGGGAGAGTATAGGTTATGAAGAATCAGCGCATTTCACGCAAACTTGCGATTGCATTCGGGATTGTTATTGCGATTACGATTGTCGCGTTCGGGGTTGTTTTACAGTCGGTCTTCCGAGTGAATTCGGCGGCGGATCATGCAGAAAAGGCTTATCAGACAGCACTTGATGTCGATGAAATTCAAGTCGCTGTTCTTGAACAATACTCTTTGCTCAAAAGCATGTTGCTTGATGGTAAGGCTGATACGTTTCTTCCGATCTATCTTGGATATCAGGAACGCTTGGGACCACAGCTTGATGCTGCGGGTGAACATGCATCTGAACAGCCCGAAATCAGGAAGGATATCGATCAATTGCGGGCGACGGTGCAAAAGGTCAGTGCGGATGCGCTGATGCCATTGATCAAAATGATTGACGATCCGGCACAGGTTGATGCCGCGCGCAAGATGATGACCGATAACAAGGTCTATCCGATGGTCAAACCGTTGTTTGATGCTGTGTCGGGATTGAAGAAGAAAATCGCAATCGAGGTCGAAGCCGCCAATCAGGCCAAGGGAAATAGTATCAATACCCTGATCTGGACGTTGATTGTTGCAGGGCTGCTGACGGTTATAACGGCGCTTGTTCTTGGCAGGTTGCTCAATTCCAATATCACCCATCCGGTCAAAATGGTGACGTCGATCATGGAGGCGATGACGAACGGGCAGCTTGATGTGAAGATCGAGGCCCTTCAACGCCGGGATGAAATCGGCAGCATGATGCAGGCGATGAAGACCTTTAGTGAAAGCCTTCGCGAAAATGAGGCACTAAAACGTGAGGCCGAAGCGCGCCAGCGTGAAGATTTGGAAAAAGCCAATAAGCGCCAATCGCTGACAGATCAGTTCGGGATTGATGTCCATGAACTTCTGGCCCTGTTCAAAAAGGCGGAAGACACGTTAAAAAAATCGGCCTCGACCATGCAACAGCAGGCAGAGGATGGACAGACCACTGCCGCAACGGTTGCCGCCGCCGCCGAAGAAGCACATGTCAATTCGCAGACAGTGGCAACCGCGACCGAAGAAATGTCGGTTTCAATCCGCGAAATTGCCAGCCAGATGAACAAGATTTCCGACACAACCGGTGCGGCAGTCGAGCGGACCGAAGAAAGCAGGGAATACATCATTGCCCTGAATACAGCGACGGCGCGTATTGGCGATGTTGTCAATCTGGTAACCGATATTGCCCAGCAAACAAACCTTCTGGCCTTGAACGCGACCATCGAGGCAGCACGTGCAGGTGAAGCCGGCAAAGGGTTCGCTGTGGTGGCAGGTGAAGTTAAAAATCTTGCAACACAGACAAGCCGCGCCTTGGATGATATCGCAGAACAGATTGAAGCCATTCAGTCGGCATCAAAAAACTCGACCGAACAGTTTGAGATGATTGGCGATATCATTGCCGAGATTAATACCATCTCGGCGACGGTTGCGGCTGCGGTCGAAGAACAATCGAGTGCGTCGACAGAAATCAGCCGCAGCATTGATCAGGTTGCCGCAGGCGCACGGGATGTGTCGGGCAGTGTAACCACCATCCAGCACATCACTGAGACAACCCGAACCGAAGCCATGTCGGTCAGTTCGGCGAGCAAGGATCTTGAAACACAGTCCACACGGTTGACCCATACAGTGGAAAAATTTGTGCAGAATGTTCAGGCCGTTTAATCCAAATAGGATTAATTACCTGATCGAAATAGATGCGTTTCACATCCGAAACAAAAAATCCGCACCTGTAGTTGGTGCGGATTTTTTGTTGGTAACCGTGGTGTTTCAGACCCGCTATGTGTCTGTACTCAGGCAATGAGCCGCCCAACCGGACGGCTCATACACCGGGTTATTTCGAGACGTTTTTGAAATCAAAGAAGAAGCCGGATGGATGGATGTGGTAGTTTTCAACATCCTTGGTCGCGGCAACGACAAAGACCTTATGCACCAGTGGAATGATCGGTGCATCGGCATGCAGGATGTTCATCGCCTTGGTATAGGTGGATTCCTGTTCATCGCCGAGATCAAGGGTACGGCCCTTGTCGACAGCGGCATCAAAATCGGCATTTTCCCAGAACTGATAGTTCAGGCCGGCCTTGGAATGGAACTGTGATTTAAGATGCAGGTCCGGGTGGCCGGTCATTTCCGGAGTCCAGAAAACAACCGAAACGTCATATTCACCGCGTTTGACCAGATCAAGCATCCCGCCCCAAGTATACATGCCAACTTCGGTGGTAATGCCTTGCTGGTTCAGAAGGGCTGCCATTGCTTCGGTGATCATTGGCATTTCGGTGCGCGAGGAATAGCTCAGTATCCGCAAGGTCAGCGGTGCGCCATCCTTAACCCATTTGCCATCAACCTTCTCATACCCGGCATCACTCAGAAGCGATGCGGCAAGGTCGGTATCAAGTTTGTATTTATGATCAGCCTGTGGTGCCCAGTTAAAGTTCGGGGCAAAGAATTCCCAAGCAGGTTGGCCGATGCCTTCAAGGGCTGCTTCGACAATCAGGTTACGATCAACCAGTGCATTGACAGCACGTCGGATGCGGACATCGGAAAGAACGCTTTTATCACCGGCATTGAACGCGCCGTAATAAAGGCCCGAGGTCGGCTGAGAATAGACCTTGAAGTCTTTGTCTTCTGACAGGCGTTTGACATCAGAGGGCAGCATATTGGTGACGAAATCAATTTCGCCTGCTTCAAGCGCCAGCGTGCGCGAATTATGATCGGGGATGAAGCGATACTCGATTTTTTCAAGCGCTGGTTTCTCCCCCCAATAGCCATCAAAGCGCGAGACGATGGTGCGGTCCTGCTTGCGGTATTCTTCGAATTTCCACGGACCGGTACCGACCGGTGAAACAAACTCGCCCGCATCGTTAAACGATGATTTGGCATAGACGACCGTGATCGCATCAGAGAGCTGGTTGGGAAGGGCGGCGTAAGGTTCTGTATTTTCAATTTCTAGAACCAGCGGAGAGAGTGCGGTAATCGATTTGATGTTTAGAAGGTCCGCGGCATAGGGCAAAAGTGCAATCACACGTTCGATCGAAAACTTGACGGCTTCGGCATCCAGTTTGGTGCCGTCATGGAAAACAACATTTTCGCGCAGTTTAAACTGCCAAACGGTCGGCGAAACGCGGTTCCATGCGGTGGCAAGACCGGGGATCGGTTTAAGATCATAATCAAGCTTGACCAGCGTATCTAAGATTTCGCTTTCATTGAAAAAGCGTGAACGGCGCGGCTGCATGGCAAGGGGTTGTGATTCCCACATCGTGCCAATGACAAGGGTTTTGTCATCTGATGCCTTGGCATCATGGGGTGTGCTGGTAATAGCAGTTATCGCAAATGCTGCGAAGGCAGCCCCAAGAAGTGTCTTTTTGATCATCTTACTGTCTCTGTCCATTAGTGAAGATAGTTGATCTGGCGAAGTCGGAAACGGTCTCCCAACACGTCTCCGAGCAGATTGACCGCAACCACAAAGGCCGCAATGGTCAGGCCCGGTGCAAGCACCAGACGCGGGTAATCGCGCAAGTAATTACGGGATTCAGCAATCATCAGGCCCCATTCCGGCGTGCCGGGCTCGACCCCCAGTCCAAGGAAGCTCAGCCCGGCAAAGGCCAGGATCGCCCAAGACATGGAATAGGCCCCGAGGGTCAGCAGAGGCCCGATGATGTTGGGAAAGATATGACGGCGCGCAATGCGGTGGCGGCGCGCACCCAGCGCAACAGCCGCCATGACATAGGGTTTGGTGCGTTCGACAATCACGGCATTGCGGACAACCCGGGCATAATCGGTCCAATGCACCGTGATCAGGGCAATGATCACGGCCTGAAGGCCAAGCCCAAGGGTTCCGGCAATGATCATGCAAATGGCAAGGGCGGGAAACACCGACATGCCTTCGCAAAACCGCATCAAGGCACGATCAAGGATGCCACCCACCATACCGGCTATTGCGCCAATCAGGCTGCCTATCACGGATGCACACAGCACAACCGCCAAGGCCGATGCGGTGGTCAGACGCGCGCCATGCATCAGGCGCGATAAAACACATCGTCCAAGCGCATCGGTGCCTAGCGGATATTCAAAGCTTGGCGGTTTAAGGCGATAGAGGAACTGAGCAGCATAGGGATCATTGGGCGCAAAGAATGGCAGGATCAACACCGCAAGAATGATCAACACCATCACCAGCGTATATCCGCGAAAAACAGTGCGCCCGGCATGGAAAAGCTTGCCACCGGTAAAGGACATTTTTTGCATCTGCATCACACGATCTCCCGCGAGCGGGGGTCATAAAGCGCGATGCACAGATCAACAATCAGATTGACCAGAATGTAGGAAGCGGCAATCAACAGGAAACAGGCCTGAATGGCGGGGTAATCGCGGTTCAAAAGTGATTCAACCAAAAACCGGCCAATGCCCGGCCAGGCAAACAGGGTTTCGACTATGATCATGCCGTCAAAAATCCGGGCGAACTGCATGCCCGAAAAGGTCAGAACGCCCGGCGCAATATTGGGTGCAGCGTGACATAGAACCGCCCGCAAGCGGCTGGACCCTTTGGCCTTGGCGGTACGGATATAGGGTTTGGAGAGTTCTTCAAGCAGGCTACCGCGGACATAGCGCGATAAAACTCCGGCGATGGATGTTGAAATGACCATGGTGGGCAAAACCGCATGGGCCCATGTGCCATGCCCGCCGGTTGGCAACCAGCCCAGCACAAGCGAGAACAACAATGCCAGTAACAGCGAATACCAGAAATTCGGGATCGACATGCCAATCACGCTGATCATTCCGGCAACCCGGTCGATCCGGCTGCCGGGATAGCGGGCGCATAAAATGCCAAGCGGAACCGCAATCACAAGGGCGACGATCAAGGACCAAACCGCAAGCAGCAAGGACTGCCCAAGGCGCAGGGTGATGTCGTTTATGATCGGCTCGTTGGTGATAAAGGATTTGCCAAGATCGCCCTGGAACAGGGCAAACAACCAGCGCAGGTATTGTTGCGGCAATGGATCATTCAGCCCGTTCTGATCGGCAAAAAGCGCAACCTGATTTGCATTGGGCAGGGTGCCATCCATCTGCGCCATCAACAGGATTTCGGCAAAATCGCCGGGCATCAGACGCAAAAGGGCAAAGCCGACAACAGAGACGACGAACAGCAAAATAAGGGCATGGGTTATGCGTGCGGTCACGCGTGAAGCCATAAAGCGGCCTTTCATTTCGGCGCAATCGGGACGAGATTGGTTTGCTGGGACGAGTTTCGAAAGTAATAACCATTCGCAATCTATTGGCGCAACTGATTTTCGTTCTTAATTAGCCAAAGGCAGCTTTTTCATACGCAGGTGAGGATCACTGCGTGTGCGATGACATCAAAATACGCGTCATGATGGTTTTTTGTGGGGGTGTCTGGAGAACTGTTTGTGCGGGCAGGGGAAATTTAGGAGGGAGTCGTCGCGGTTGCTGACGGGCAATATGATTTCAAACCTGTTGCGTGGAGCAAAAGGAAACCGTGCGGTGAATATAGATCCGTATGGAGATAACGACAGATCACACCAAAATTGATCGCAGGTTAGTTGCCAGCCAAGTCGTCGGGCTTGTAATTCGTTTCGTGTAGGATTTCGCCGGTTTCGTTGTCGACTGCCTGAAGGGTCACGCCATAGCCCCAAAGCTGCCCGATATAACCAAGCGTCATTTCGGCTTCTGACTTTTCAAGGCGGATGCCTTCATGTTCGGTGTGCTGGATATAGAGTTGGCGGTTGCCGCGAATATCGACATCAACGACCTGCATGTCTGGTTCGCGCACCGAAATATCATGCATCCGGGCAAGGGAGCGGCGCACATTACGATAGCCATTGTCATTATGGATGGCGGCAACTTCGAGATGCGGGGTTGTGCTTTGATCATTGATCATGAACATCCGCATATCGCGCATGAGCTTGGGTGATAAGAATTGCAAGATGAAGCTTTCATCGCGGTAATTCGCCCATGCTTCTTTCAGGGTCTCAACCGGCTGACCATTGCCTGCGATATCAGGGAACCATTCACGGTCTTCTTCGGTCGGATCTTCGCAAATCCGGTGGATATCCTGCATCATGGCAAAGCCCAGAGCATAGGGATTGAACCCGGAATAGCGTTGATCATCAAATTCCGCCTGAAACACGACGCGCGAATGGTAGTCGATGAATTCCATCATCGCACCTTCGGAAATCAGGCCCTTGTCATAGAGGCTGTTCATGATGGCGTAATGCACATAGCAGGCACAGCCTTCATTCATCACCTTGGTTTGTTTCTGCGGATAGAAATATTGCCCGATATTGCGCACGATCCGCAAAAGTTCGCGTTCCCACGCCTGCATTGCTGGGGCGTTTTTCTCCAGAAAATACAAAAGGTTTTCTTCAGGCAAACCAAACTGTGCGCGGCGTTCTTCGATGCGCATTTTGCGTTTAAGTTCATCTATATCCTGATCATCGGCGTCCGGCTGGGGCAGGGTGCGCCATAGATCGTTATAGGTTTCGTCTTCGTATTTTGCCCGTTCGCGTTCGCGGGCAAGTTCGGCCGCCAGGTTTGGTTTTTCAGGATGGGAATATCGGTTAACCCCTTGTTCCATCAGGGCATGGGCCGCATCAAGTACTCGTTCGACCGCATCAAAACCATGGCGATCTTCGCATTTGGCGATATAGCGTTTGGCAAATTGCAGGTAATCAAGAATGCCTTCGGCGTCTGTCCATTGTTTGAACAGATAGTTGTTTTTGAAAAAGTGATTATGGCCAAAGGCCGCATGGGCCATGACCAAGGTCTGCATGACAACGGTGTTTTCTTCCATCACATAGGAAATACACGGGTTGGAATTGATCACGATTTCATAGGCAAGCCCCTGATAGCCTTTGCGATACATCACATCATCGCGGACAAAGCGTTTGCCGAACGACCAGTGGTGATACATCAAGGGCATGCCGATGGATGAATAGGCATCAAGCATCTGTTCGGATGTGATCACCTCGACCTGATTGGGATAGACGTCGAGTTTCAGCTCGTTCAGGGCGATGTCTTCAATCGCGTCATAGGTTGATTTGAGCGTCTCGAAATCCCAGTCGGCACTGGTGAAAAGCAATTTATCGGCGGGGTTTGGTTTGGGGCTCATATCTTGGCCTCCGCACGGTTTTTGGCAAACAGTTCGCGAAAGACCGGGAAAATATCAGACGCCTTGGTCACACGTTTTAAGGCAAAGCGTGCATTGTTTGTGGCCAGTGGCGCATACGCCTTCCAAAGGGCGGTTTCGCCTTCGGCAGCGGCGAAAATTTCGGCCTCGCGCTCGTCTGTGATTTCGATATAGGCGTAATACTGGCATTTCGGCAGAAGGTCTTCGGCCAGAAGGGCGGTGCATTTTGATCCGTCATTGGAATAGTTATCGCCATCCGATGCCTGTGCGGCATAGATGTTCCATTGATCGGTCGGGTAGCGGTCTTTGAGCACCTTTTTCATTTCTTCAAGGGCGGTGGAAACAATCGTGCCGCCGGTTTCGCGTGAATAGAAAAACGTTTCTTCGTCAACCTCGGATGCGCGCGATGTATGGCGGATAAACACCACTTCGACATGCTTGTAGCGACGGTGCAAAAACAGATGCAGCAACATGAAGAACCGTTTGGCCAGTTCCTTCATTTGTTCGGACATCGAGCCTGAGACATCCATCAAACAGAACATCACCGCCTGTGTGTTCGGCGTTGGGATTTGTTGAAATTGGTTATAGCGGGTGTCAATCGGATCAATGAACGGGATCGCCTTCATGCGTCGTTTGGCGTTTTCCAGATCGGCCAGCAACAGATGAAGTTTTTCATCATCAAGTTTGGTCAGTTTGCCGGATGGACGTTTTTCCGCCTTGGCCTGAAGGGCGGTGATTTGTTCTTCGAGTTCGCAGATTTCAGCGGTTTTGGGGCGTCGCAACCCAATGCGCCGTGCCAATGAATTGCGCATGGTGCGCACCAGGCTAAGATTGGCGGGGGTTCCTTCGACCGAGAACCCGGCACGCGCATTGCGAAACGCGGTGGTTTGTTTCAGGCTTTTTTTCAAAAGATCGGGAAGTTCAAGATCCTCGAAAAAGATATCAAGGAATTCATCGCGGCTTAGGGTGAACTGGAATTCATCTTCGCCCTCGCCATCGGGGCTTGCCTGTGATCCGCCCGCACCGCTATCCCCGCCTTGTGGTCGGGCAATACGATCACCTTGGACAAATTTCTTGTTCCCCGGAAGGACATAATTGCGATTGCCACCACGCCCGGCATGGTGAAAGCCCGGTTCTTTTAATGTTTTGCCGGGAATGGTGATTTGGTCGCCGCTGCTGATATCGGTGATGCCGCGCGACCGGATGGTGTCTTCGACGGCCTTTTTGATCTGTGCCTTGGCCCGGCGCATGAAACGCTGTCGGTTGCCAAGGCTTTTACCTGTCGGGTTCTTGCGACGATCAACGATATAGAGCATGGGCAGTCACATCCTTGCACGGGTTCGTAAGGCGGTGTGCAGGTTACTTATGGTCCTGATCATCCGGGATGCGCAGGCACACGGCGCATCCCGTGTTAGAAAGACACCGGGCGGACACAAGGGGAGAAACCGCCCGGTGAGCCGGTAGCCCAGGATTTGGCTTAACCGGCCTTGTTCACGCGCATATACCATTCGACCAGACGGCGGGTTTGACGTTCGGTATAGGTCCGGTCGATCATGCGTTTGACGAATTCGTTGTGTTTCTTTTCGGTTTCGCTGTCTTTTTTCGATCCGAAAGAAATCACCGGCAGCAGGTCTTCGACCTGACTGAACATCCGTTTTTCAATAACTTCACGGAGCTTCTCGTAAGACGTCCATGACGGGTTTTTGCCCTTGTTATTCGCGCGTGCGCGCAGGGCGAATTTAACCACTTCGTTGCGGAAGTCTTTCGGATTGGCAATGCCAGCCGGTTTTTCGATTTTAGACAGTTCCTGATCAATGATCTTGCGATCCAGAAGCTGTCCGGTATCGGGGTCTTTGAAGTCCTGATCTTCGATCCATGCATCGGCATAGGATACATAACGATCAAACAGGTTCTGGCCGTAATCGGAATAGCTTTCGAGATAGGCTTTCTGGATTTCAGCCCCGATAAATTCGGCATAACGCGGTGCCAGTTCGGACTTGATGAAGTCCATATAGTCCTTTTCGCGCTCTTCGGGGTATTGTTCGCGCCGGATCGCCTGTTCAAGGACATACATCAGATGAACCGGGTCTGCGGCGACTTCGTTGGTGTCATGGTTGAAGGTTTCCGAGAGAACCTTGAAAGCAAAGCGGGTGGAAATGCCGTCCATCCCTTCGTCAACACCGGCGGTGTCGCGGTATTCCTGCATCGATTTTGCTTTGGGATCGACGTCCTTTAAGGTTTCGCCATCATAAACGCGCATCTTGGAATAGAGGTTGGAATTTTCATGTTCCTGCAAACGCGACAGAACCGAGAATTGCGCAAGCATCTTAAGCGTTCCGGGCGCACAGGCCCCTTGTTCAAGTTCTGATCCTTGCAGAAGCTTGTCATAGATCATGGTTTCTTCGCTGACGCGCAGGCAATAAGGCACCTTGATCACGCTGATGCGGTCAATGAAGGCTTCGTTGTTTTTATTGGCCTTGAATGTCTGCCATTCGGCTTCGTTTGAATGGGCAAGGATCAGGCCCTGAAACGGAATGGAGCCGAGATTTTCCGTGCCGATATAGTTGCTTTCCTGTGTGGCGGTCAGCAAGGGATGGAGCATCTTGATCGGGGCTTTGAACATTTCGACAAATTCAAGCAAGCCCTGATTGGCGCGGTTCAGGCCACCGGAATAGCTGTAGGCATCCGGGTCGTTCTGACTGAAATATTCAAGTTTGCGGATATCGACCTTACCGACAAGCGATGAGATATCCTGATTGTTTTCATCGCCGGGTTCGGTTTTGGCGATGCCGATTTGACGCAGACGCGACGGGATCAGTTTAACGACCGAGAATTTCGTCAGATCACCGTCAAATTCATCAAGGCGTTTGACCGCCCATGGCGACATAAGGCCGGTCAGGCGGCGTTTGGGAATACCGTATTTGTCTTCGATTGCATCGCCCATTTTGGCCGGGTTAAACAGGCCAAGCGGGCTTTCGAAAACCGGGCTGATGTCATCGCCAGCCTTGAGGACGTAAATCGGTTCGTGCTCCATCAGCTCTTTGAGCCGTTCGGCAAGCGAACTTTTACCCCCGCCAACCGGGCCGAGCAGATAAAGAACCTGTTTGCGTTCTTCCAGCCCCTGAGCGGCATATTTAAAGAACCCGACGATGCGTTCGACGGTTTCTTCCATGCCATAGAAGTCTGCAAAGGCAGGGTAACGTTTGATGGTTCGGTTCAGGAATATGCGGCCAAGGCGAGAATCTGTCGATGTGTCGATCAGTTCAGGTTCGCCAATTGCCGAAATCATGCGTTCAGCAGCAGAAGCATAGGCCGTTGGGTTTTCGCGACATAGATTTAGGTAATCGCGGATGGTCAGTTCGGTTTCTTGTTTGCCGTCATAGCCTTCCGCATACAGCTCGAAGATATCCTTGTCTTCAGGCATGGCGCGGTCTCCTTTCAAACGTTATCTCATGCGTGTCAAACTTACGTTTCCTGTCTTGCCTGTTTTGCGTTGCAGCAGGCCTGCGAATGGCCGCCTTGTTCTGCTTACGTCGGCAAAAGTCGTTTAGATGCAATTGCCGGACTGTCAATATTTTAAAGAGTTCTGTTTAGCGTCTGATTAATAAGCGGCAGAATTTGCCAAGAGTTTGAGGTTGCTTATATTTTCATGCTTCAGTTCGGTATTCTCTGATTCTGGTCTTGATATTTGGCCGATGTTAAAGGGCCCTTTGGTGTCTACTTGAAAACCGTTTTGGTAACCCCCTGATACGGGATCGCGGTTTTGGTCACTGTAAAATATCTTCTCTATTTGACTTGGGAATCCCCAATAGGTTCCGCAAGGTAACGTGTGACGATTATTGACGGAATTTCCATCAATGTGGTCACGTCTTGGTGAGGCGTGAAACCGCGGGGCAGGCAACGATATCCGGGCGTTTGGGGGCGCGTTTTATTGTCCGAAAGATGCCCAAAAATATTTTGCATTTGCACAATAGGCAAAGTGCCCATTATCACTGAGCGATATCTGGATGCGATCAAGCACCATCGAGCGACCATTCCAAACATATGATGGATATCGACCCAAATGACCGACGGTACCGTAAAGTTTGTCGAACCCCATGAACTTGATCTTTTGATCGGGCAGGAAAATGTCACTGTGATTGATGTGCGCGAACCAGAAGAATTCGCTGCCGGTCACATTGAAACCGCGATCAATATCCCGACCTCGAATTTCGATATCCCGGCCTTGGTTGATCTTACGGATGAAACCGAAACCGATCTGGTGTTTGTCTGTGCCGTTGGTCAGCGATCTTTTGGCGCGGCCAATGCCATCTTGCCCCATGTTGATTGCGCGGTGTCCAATCTTAAGGGCGGTATTCAAAGCTGGACCCGTGCCGGATTTGATCTTGAAGACGGGAAATAGGGCACAGGCCCATCCATGACGTTTGAATAAGACGGATGTGAAGAAACGATCGACACAACCGGCCGCTTGGCCGGTTTTTCTATCTTGACGAATTCCCGAAAATGGAAAAATATCCCGTTATTGAGATTCGAGGTGAGGATATGGACGAGATCGAAACACGGCTTGCCACACGTTTATCAAGCTTAAGGGCAGAACGCGGATGGTCACTTGATGAATTGGCAAAGCGCAGTTCGGTCAGCCGGGCAAGCCTGTCACGCATCGAGAATGGCGATGTCAGCCCGACGGCCAGCGTGCTGGGCAAATTATGTGTCGCGTTTGGCGTTACCTTGTCGCGCCTGATGCAGATGGTCGAAGATGATTTTGCGCCCTTGGTGACCCGTGCAGCACAGGAAATCTGGACCGATCCAGAAACCGGGTATCGGCGTCGACTGGTATCGCCAACATCAAAGAACCTGTCTGGCGAGGTTATTGAAGTGGACATCGATCCGGGGAAACGGATTGAATATGCCGGAACGCCGCGTGACGGGATGGAACATCATCTGGTGATGTTGGAAGGCGAACTTTTCATGGAGATCGATGGGCAATCCCACAAACTGAATGCCGGGGATTGCCTGCGCTATCAGTTGCGCGGGGCGAGTGTGTTTCAAACCCCGAAACATGCCGGTGCCCGCTATCATTTGTTTATCGTCGCGTAATGCGAAGGAAATCGAGGCGATTATGACCGTGACCTCCAATGCCCCAAAGATCATCAGCCTTGATGCAGATGGTTTGACCTACAGGATCGAGCAGTTTGGCGAGATGCTGCATGCCTGCGTTCATGACGGGGCCAGTATAGGCTTTATCGAACCGTTTGTGATGGAAGAAGCGGTTGCGTTTTGGCGCGACCGGATTGTTCCTGCCCTGCGTGGGGGCAAACGCAGCTTGTTTGTCGCCCTTGACGATGACCGGGTGGTTGGCACGGTCCAGCTTGATTATGACACCATGCCCAATCAGCGCCACCGGGGCGATATCAGCAAATTGATGGTCCGCCCCGATTGCCGTCGGCGCGGGATTGCCCGGATCCTTATGATGGCGGCAGAAGACCGGGCACGGGAATTGGGACGCAGTTTGCTGACCCTTGATACCCGTACCGGGGACAGTGCCGAAACGCTTTATGCATCGCTTGGGTTCGTGCGTGCCGGCGTGATCCCGGAATATGCCCGCGATCCGTTTTCCGAAAAGCTAAGCGCCACCACGGTGATGTTTAAACATCTGAGTGTTTAGGTGATTGGTTTTGAGGGCGATTCTCGGCACCGGTATCTAGAATGATTGTTTTGGCATGCCACAATCATGGGAATCAGAGGCCCGGCAATCACAAATTGAAATACTGCGTCGCCGTAATAAGAAGCGTGTAGTGCGCGAAAGTCGTTTCTTCCGTAACTGTTCAATGACTTGTGCGGCGCACTAAGGGTTTTTGGATAGAGGTATTACACAGGTCGAAACATGTTGAACCGCATTTGAAATTAGGCGCATCCTTGCGAACTTGCAGAAGCAATTAAAATAAAAGTTCTCGGAGGACGTTCATCATGAAGAAACTTGCCCTTGCCGCAGCCTTGGTGGCGGCAGTCGGATTTTCCGGTGCTGTGAATGCAGCCGACCTCACCCTGCGCATTTCGTTGCAGTTGCCGTTGAAAAGTCACCTTGGCCAGAACTTGTTGATGTTCAAGCAAGAGGTCGAGGAAAAATCGAACGGTGATATTGAAGTTCAGATTTATGATTCAGCCCAGCTTTACAAGGACAAGGAAGTCCCGGCAGCCGTCGGCTCCGGTTCCATCGAAATGGGTGTTGCGTCGCTGACCCGTTATGTTGGTGATGTTCCGGCAGTTGATATTTTCTATCAGCCGTTTGTATTTGATTCCGAGGAAAAGGTCCGCAAGGCCGTTGCCAAAGGATCGCCGGTACGTGGCCCGCTTGATGCGGCAATTGCCGAAACCGGTGCGACCGTTTTGTGGTGGCAGGCCTATGGTGGGGCGATCATGCTGTCGAAAGACGCACCGCTTCATGGTCCAGAAGACATGGCAGGCAAAAAAGTCCGTGTCTTTGGCAAAACCCTTGGTGACTTTACCGTTGCTGCGGGCGGTGCGCCGACCCTTGTTTCTGGTTCGGAACAATATATTGCTTATCAGCGTGGCACGGTCGATATCGGCATGACCGGTGTATCGGGGGTTAAATCCCGTCAGCTTTGGGAAGTCATGGATAATATCACCGTGACCAACCACGCCGATATCGAGTTCATTGTCGTGGTCAATACCGACTTCTGGAATGGCCTTACCGATGCGCAGCGCGAAATCATCAACAATGCCGCCCTGTTTGCGGAAGCCGATGTGCGTGACCGCATGAGCGATATCGAAGCCGCTGCTTATGCCGCAGCAGAAGAAGCTGGCATGAATGTGTATCAACCAACCGAGGAAGAATTCGCCAAATGGCGTGCTGTTTCCCAGCCGGTCTATGATGCCTTCCTTGAAGATGCTGGCGATCTTGGCAAGCAGGTATTCGAGGCAGCTCAGAAATTCTAATAACGCCAACCGGTTGCCATCGCATGCGGTGGTGACCAGTTGACTGCTTTTCTTCATTTCACCTGATATTTTCTTGCCCCTTATTGATCAAGGAGATGGCTGTTTGACGATTGCGGTTCGTATCGCAACGCCAAGGCAGCATTATTTAAATGATGTTTGATCGATTGATGCTGCTTTTGGCGTGGGTCGCAGCCGTTTTGTTTGTACTGGCGGGCTGCATGCTGACCTACGAAGTTCTGGCGCGGTATTTCTTTGTGCGTCCTACAATCTGGGCGGCGGAACTATCGCAGCTTTGCCTGATTTGGGGATCGCTGCTGGGCATGCCTTGGGCATTGGCCGCACGTCGCCACATTTCGGTTGATGCGGTGACCCGGTTGCTGGCCCCTGCGGTCCAGCGCGGTGCGGAGATTGTTGCCATGGTTTGCGTGCTGGCCTTTTCGGTGATGGTGACTTTTAAGGGCTGGGAGATTTTCTTTGAAAGTTTTGAACGCGGACGGACCAGCGGCACGATGCTGGATCTTCCGGCATGGGTTGCCGAATTGCCCATCGCGGTGGGATTTGCGCTTTTATCCATTCAGGCATTGATTGAAATTATTGGTCTTTTGCGTGGCAAAGACATTCCCAAAGGGGTACACGAATGACGATTATTCTGACCCTTGGGGCGATGTTTGGCCTTTTGTTGATGCGGGTACCTGTTGCCTTTGCGCTGGGCGGTCTTGGCCTTGCCATGTTGGTGTTGGGCGGGTTTTCCCCTCTGATGGCACCACAGGCGGTTTTATCGACACTGGATGGCTTTATCCTTTTGGCCGTACCGCTGTTTTTGTTGATGTCCAATATTTTGCTGCGTGCGGGTGTGGGCAATGATCTGTTTGCTGCGGTCAGTGCATGGGTTGGACATTGGCCCGGTGGTTTGGCGGTTGCGACGATTTTATCGTGTGGTGTGTTTGCCGCGATTTCAGGATCGTCTGTTGCAACGGCGGCAACCATTGGCACGGTTGCCATCCCGGAAATGATTAACCGGGGCTATAACAAGAAGTTTGTTTATGGCCTTTTGGCCGCAGGCGGAACGCTTGGTATTTTGATCCCGCCTTCCATCCCCATGATCATTTATGGCTTTGTCACCGAAGAATCGGTGATTTCGCTGTTTCTGGCCGGGATCGGGCCGGGGATTGCGTTGCTGTTGTTCTTTATCGTGTTCTCAATGATCTATGCCCGCTTTGGCGGTCAGGAACGCGAAGCCAAACAAGGCTGGACCGAGCGACGCCGTGCGACATTGCGCGCGCTTCCGGCGGTGGTTTTGGCGGTTTTGATTATTTCGGGGATTTATTCAGGGGCCTTTACCCCGACCGAGGCCGCGGCAATCGGCTTTGCGGCATCCTTGATCATTACCGGACCGATCATGCGGGTTCTGACGTGGGATGCGTTTAAAAAGGCCGTGTTTGACAGTATGGCAACCACGGTTGCAATCCTTCTGATCATTGCCGGGGCAAAGATTTTCGGCAAGGCGATCACGTTATATCGAATCCCGCAGGATATTTCGGTGATGATCACCCAAGGGATTGATACCGAACTTGGCTTTATCCTGATTGTCACAGCGGTTCTGTTGGTGATGGGGCTTGTGTTTGAGGCCTTATCAATGGTGCTGATCATGACGCCGGTTCTGTTGCCGGCTGCCTTGGTGCTTGGTTTTGATCCGATCTGGTTCGGGGTTTATATGGTGATCATGGTGGAATGTGCTTTGATCACGCCGCCGGTTGGATTGAACCTGTATGTGATCCAGTCTGTCGCCAAGGCCCGGCTGGGCGAGGTGGCAAGTGGTGTCGCGCCGTTCCTGATCCTGATGTTTGCCTGTGCAGCACTTTTGTATCTCTGGCATGACCTCGCCCTTTATATTCCGTTCAAAATGTGATGATTGATGACACATAACCAAACACCTGCGGATATGCTCCGCGCCCTTCTTGCCACCGGTGATCTGATCACCATGCCGTGTTGTTTTGACGCCCTTTCGGCCAAGCTGATTGAACAGGAAGGATTCGGCCTGACCTTTATGTCGGGATTCGCAACATCTGCCGCCCGGATTGGTGCCCCTGATCTTGGCTTGATGTCTTATGGCGAAGTCCTTGATCAGGCGCGCAACATTACCGATGCGATTTCCATCCCCCTGATTGGCGATGGCGATACCGGTTATGGCAATGCGATGAATGTCAGGCGGACTGTGACCGGCTTTGCCAAGGCGGGCTGTGCGGCGGTCATGATCGAAGATCAGCTTGCCCCGAAACGCTGCGGCCATACCAAGGGCAAGGAAGTTGTCGGCCGCGACGAGGCGTTTGATCGCATCCGTGCTGCCGTTGATGCCCGCGAATCCGGGGCCGATATCCTGATCCTGGCGCGCACCGATGCCCGTCATCAGCATGGGTTGGCTGAGGCGATTGACCGTGCGGCAAAGTTCAAGGAGTTGGGCGCCGATATCTTGTTTGTCGAAGCACCTAAAACCGTCGATGAAATGCGCACAGTCTGTTCCGAACTATCGGGACCCAAGATGGCCAATATTGTCGAAGGTGGGGAAACCCCCGATTTGTCACCAGATGAGCTGAAAGAAATCGGCTATCAGATTGCGGCCTATCCATTGTCGCTCATGGCAGCGGCAATGAAGGCGATGGTTGAGACTTTGCAGACTATGAAGGCGGGTGTTCCGCGCGATGATAAGCTGATGACGTGGCCTGATTTGCGTCAGCGGATTGGCTTTGATGATTATTACGAAACGTCTGAGCGCTATGCGTCTTCGCGTCGGGATGGTTAAAAACGCCGGTCAGGAGATTTGATGTAAAGCCCCGCAGGTTCATGGCCTTGCGGGGCTTTATTGTTCGTGATGGGAATACATACAATGAGGTAGTCATAAAGCTTGATGGTTTGTCATCATGACATTTGTCAAACATATCCCATATTAGGTAGGGCAGATGCTTGTGCGCGGGCATGTCTGCCGGGGTCGCGTTTGGCATAGAGTGGGTTTGGAAAAACGAGCATTGATACGACAATTCGCCTTTGGGCTTGGGTTTATCTTTTCTGTAATGATGGAAGTTGGCGCACGCGCCGACGAAGTTGTCACGATTTGCTTTGAGGAATGGGCGCCATTTGCCTACACTCGCGACGGGGTAGCCCAAGGAATACAAATTTCATTGATGGAAGAAGCATTGGCGAGGATTGATCGAACGGTGGTCTTTCATTCCGTACCCTATCAACGATGCCGAAAATCGATGCAAGAAGGGCAGTATGACGCCATTCTTGCAGAGTCTTTAAGTCATGACGGGATTGCAACGGATGTCTCATTGTTGAGTTGGGATCTTGGTGTGGTTGTCCATCAAGATTGGCCTGCTGAGACATTTGACAGGCTGGAGGATTTTTCTGGAAACAGTGTGGGGCTTGTTAAAAGCTATTCCTATTCAGACCTGCTGGCAGGGGTCTACGATACGCTTGATGTGCAGTTTGCCCCCGATGCAATATTCAATCTCCGGAAGCTTGCTTTAAAGCGGATCGATTTTACGATCGTTGATGTTCCTTGGGCGATAACGGTGATCAACCAGGAAAAACTGCCGCTCAAGATATTGTTGCCGATCCTATCGTCCGAGCCGCAATTCACCACCTTTGGTCCTGGCAACGAAGCGCTGGTGGGACAACTTGATCAGGTGCTGCAAGAGATGGTTTCTGACAACACGGTCGAAGATGCTTATCGCAAAGTATTTGGCAATAACTTGCCACCCGGAATGACATTCCATTAGATCCGATGTAATCCGCGACGGTGTGCCAGAATGCCCATTCGGGCAAAAGAAAACCCCGCAGCCAAAAGGCATGCGGGGTTTTCTTTTTAATGGTGCCGGCAGAGAGACTCGAACTCCCAACCTTCGAATTACAAATCCGCTGCTCTACCAGTTAAAGCTATGCCGGCTCAGGCGGCGCGAAACTTAGTCCAGACTGTTCCTGAATGCAAGGGGGTGAATCACAGAATTTTGCATCTCTGATTTCCCCCTAGATTCGCACCATTCTTACTTGCGGTAAAGCTCGTAAAGCGCAACGGCCGCCGCGTTAGAGACATTAAGGCTTTCGATGCGGTCAGACATCGGCAACTTGACCAGAAAATCACAAGATTCGCGGGTCAAACGACGCAGGCCTTCGCCCTCGGATCCCATCACAATCCCGACGCGGCCATGCAGTTTGGCTTCGGCCATGGTCTGTTCGGCATAGCCATCCATGCCCGCCAACCAGAAATGGGCATTTTTAAGCTTGTCCAGCGTCTGGTTTAAGTTGCCGGCATGGATATAGGGCACGGTTTCAAGCGCACCGCTGGCCGATTTTGCCAACACACCGGTTTCAAGCGGGGCATGACGATCCGGAACAATCACGGCAGATGCGCCAAATGCGGCGGCACTGCGCAGGATTGCGCCAACATTGTGCGGGTCGGTGACCTGATCAAGAACAAGCACGGTGCATTGTTCCGAATCCTTATGATCGGCGATCAATTCTTCGACGGAAAGCTGGGGCAGGGGCGCGCAATGCATCGCCATACCTTGATGCACAGTGCCCGGTGGCAGCATTTCGTCAAGGTCGGTACGCCCGGCGGTATCAACAGCAATGTCGGTGCGTTCAGCATCCGCCAGGGCGGCATTGATTTCGTCCCGGACGTTTTCTGTCGCCCAGATTTTATGAATCGTGCGCTGCGGGTTGGCAATTGCCATGATAACCGGGTGACGCCCAAAGAGAATCAGGCGTGAATTTCCACCCGAAGAACCACCATCGCGGCCGCGCTTTCGTCCACGGCGCGAATTGCGTTCTTGGTTTTCATCGTTTTGCGGGAGGTTATCCTGCCCGACGTCACCTTGATGACGATTTCCTGAACGTGAGTTATTGCGACGCGACATAATGGCGGAAACCTCCGGGCCGTAAGGAACTGAATGCGTTTTGCTTGGCGAGATCGGCAAAGCTTGGGGAACATATAGGAAAGGAAATACGATTTCGTGTTTTTTTTGCTGTTGACAACACATGGCCCTCCGCCGTATTCCCTCCCTCGCCGCAACGAGGCCGGGGTCAAACCCGGATGGCGTTACGACCCTGATGGAGGGGTGGCAGAGCGGTCAAATGCAGCGGACTGTAAATCCGCCGACTTAGTCTACGCAGGTTCGAATCCTGCCCCCTCCACCATTCTCTCGCCCCTCGCGAGAGCTCGCACTAGAAATATGCGGGTGTAGCTCAATGGTAGAGCAGAAGCCTTCCAAGCTTACGACGAGGGTTCGATTCCCTTCACCCGCTCCAAGTTTACTATGTAACCCGTCGGCTCGTGCGGTGGGTTTCTACGTGTTTTTTTTGGTTCGGATTAGGATCTGAGTACAATGGCTAAAGAAAAGTTTGCGCGTACAAAACCGCACGTGAACGTAGGCACCATCGGCCACGTTGACCACGGTAAAACCACGCTGACCGCAGCGATCACCAAAGTTCTGGCAGAAGCCGGCGGTGCATCGTTCCAGGATTACAGCATGATCGACAAAGCACCGGAAGAGAAAGCTCGTGGTATCACGATCTCGACCGCGCACGTCGAATATGAAACCGAGAACCGTCACTACGCACACGTAGATTGCCCGGGCCACGCCGATTATGTGAAAAACATGATCACCGGTGCAGCCCAGATGGATGGTGGTATCCTCGTTGTTTCTGCAGCTGACGGCCCGATGCCACAGACCCGCGAGCACATCCTGCTTGCACGTCAGGTTGGCGTTCCAGCCCTTGTCATCTTCATGAACAAAGTTGACCAGGTCGATGACGAAGAGCTCCTTGAGCTCGTCGAAATGGAAATCCGTGAGCTTCTGTCTTCTTACGACTTCCCGGGCGACGATATTCCGATCGTAAAAGGTTCTGCACTTGCAGCCCTTGAAGGTCGTGATGATGAAATCGGCAAAAACGCAATCATCGAACTGATGAAAGCTGTTGACGATTACATCCCGTCCCCGGACCGTCCGAAAGACAAGCCGTTCCTGATGCCGATCGAAGACGTGTTCTCGATTTCGGGTCGTGGTACGGTTGTTACCGGCCGTGTTGAAACCGGCGTTGTTAAAGTTGGCGAAGAGATTGAAATCGTCGGCGTTAAAGACACGGTTAAAACCATCGTTACCGGCGTTGAAATGTTCCGCAAGCTGCTCGATCAGGGTGAAGCTGGCGACAACATTGGCGCGCTGCTGCGTGGTACCAAGCGTGAAGACGTTGAACGTGGTCAGGTTCTTGCCCATGTTGGTTCGATCAAGCCGCACACCAAGTTCACTGCAGAAGCCTACATCCTGACCAAGGATGAAGGTGGCCGTCATACGCCGTTCTTCTCGAACTACCGTCCTCAGTTCTACTTCCGTACGACTGACGTCACCGGTTCGATCGAGCTGCCAGAAGGCACCGAAATGGTTATGCCGGGTGACAACGTTCAGATGACCGCAACCCTCATTGCACCGATCGCAATGGACGAAGGTCTGCGTTTCGCAATCCGTGAAGGCGGTCGTACCGTCGGCGCGGGCGTTGTTGCCAAGATCCTCGAGTAATTTTTGAGATTTTGCACGATTGAGTGCTTGATCTTGGATGTGCGGGCGGCTATAACCCGCCCGCACACCCTGCCGCCCGGGCAGGGATGAGCCAGAAAGAAGATAAACTTTTCAACTTTCTGTCGATCTTGTAGGAGTGTAGCTCAGTTGGTAGAGCATCGGTCTCCAAAACCGAGTGCCGGGGGTTCGAGTCCCTCCTCTCCTGCCAATTTTTTCCGGGTTGTGAAACAAAGTATTAGAAAGCGGTGTAACCCCAACAATGGCTAAAACGTCGCCAGCACAATTCGTACAGCAGGTCCGCACCGAGGCAAAGAAAGTCTCGTGGCCGTCCCGTAAGGAAACGACTGTTTCTACCATTATGGTCTTCGTAATGGTGGCTCTTGCGTCGATTTTCTTCTTTGTTGTCGATCAGCTCCTCGCATGGGGTGTTAAGCTGGTCTTTGGTGTTGGGGGTTAAGGTCATGGCGCATCGCTGGTACGTTTTGCACGTTCACTCCGGTTTTGAGAAAAAGGTCGCCCAGTCGATCCGCGAGCAGTCCATCAAGAAAGGTCTTGAGGGCGAAATCGAAGAGGTCCTGGTTCCGACGGAAGAAACTGTCGAGGTGCGTCGCGGCACCAAGGTCAATGCCGAGCGGAAGTTTTTCCCGGGCTATGTCCTGCTGAAGATGGATCTCACTGACGAAAGCTGGCATCTGGTCAAAAATACCGCCAAAGTTACCGATTTCCTCGGTAGCCGTGGTAAGCCAATGCCGATTTCCGAAAAGGAAGCTCAGCACATTCTGCATCAGGTGCAGGAAGGTGTTGATCGTCCGAAGCCGACCATCGCTTTCGAGGTTGGCGAGGAAGTACGCGTTTCCGACGGCCCGTTTGCATCGTTTAACGGTGTTGTCGAAGGTGTTGATGAAGAACGAGCACGCCTTAAGGTGTCTGTTTCGATCTTCGGTCGTTCAACGCCGGTCGAGCTGGAATACGCCCAGGTCGAGAAGCTTTAAAAAACGATCTTGTAAAATGATGTCCCGGTCTGCTATACGCAGGCCGGACTTTAAAGCGCGGGAGGTCAGCCATGACCGGACCGCGCGCTTCTGTAAGAGGTACTCTAATGGCGAAAAAAATCGACGGCTATCTTAAGCTGCAGATTCCCGCCGGCAAAGCCAATCCGTCACCGCCTGTCGGTCCGGCTCTTGGTCAGCGCGGCGTGAATATCATGGAATTCTGCAAAGCATTTAACGCTGCTACCCAGCAGATGGAACCAGGTATGCCGATTCCGGTCGTCATCACCGTTTATTCCGACCGTTCGTTCAGCTTTGTTACCAAAACCCCGCCAGCATCCTACTTCCTGAAAAAGGCAGCAGGCATTGCAAAAGGTTCCGGCACCACCGGTAAAGGTTTTGTTGGTAAAGTTACCAAAGCACAGGTCAAAGAAATCGCAGAAGCCAAAATGGTTGATCTCAACGCATTTGACGTTGAAGGCGCGATGGCAATGATCGAGGGCTCTGCCCGTGCAATGGGTCTCGAGGTTGTGGAGTAAGACGATGGCCAAGACTGGTAAACGCCTTGCCCAGGCCTATGAGGGCATCGACCGTAACACCCAGTACGAGCTGACAGCTGCTGTCAAACTCGTCAAAGAAGGTGCAAAAGCTAAATTCGATGAAACCATCGAAATGGCAATGAACCTTGGTGTTGATCCGCGTCACGCTGACCAGATGGTCCGTGGTGTTGTTTCTCTTCCGCATGGTACCGGTAAAACCATGCGCGTTGCAGTCTTCGCAAAAGACGCCAAAGCAGAAGAAGCGCTTAAAGCTGGTGCTGACACTGTTGGTGCAGAAGACCTGATGGAAGCAATGCAGAAAGGCGATCTGAACTATGATCGCGTTATTGCAACCCCGGACATGATGGCTGTTGTCGGTCGTCTCGGTAAGGTTCTCGGCCCACGTGGCCTGATGCCGAACCCGAAACTCGGCACCGTAACCATGGATGTTGCTACCGCAGTTTCCGACGCAAAAGCTGGCCAGGTCCAGTTCCGTGCGGAAAAAACCGGTATCGTACATGCTGGTATCGGCAAAGCTTCGTTCAGCGAAGATCAGATCATCGAGAATGCCAAGGCATTCATCAGCGCGATCGTAAAAGCAAAACCGGCTGGCGCAAAAGGTATCTACCTTCAGCGTGCGGCGATCAGCTCCACCATGGGTGCTGGCGTCAAATTGTCGATTGCTGACATCGCGTCGAAATAAGAATTTTTCGAATTCTGACCGGTCTTCGGATCGGTCAGGACCGGAGGGGGTTTTATGCCCTCTCTACCTGTCTGTCCCAGACTGCAGGTGAGTGAGATTAATCGCTCTTAATTTCCTGCATAGGCAGAGGTTCCGGTTCTTGGTTTTCCCCGTATGGGGCTCACAAAAGGCTTGGACATCTGGCAAACGGATGGGCGTCACAGACCAGTTCGAAAGGATTGGTCGCGTCTGTGAACCTCTTTATGGGGTTCAGGGCAATAAGCAATGTCGGAGACTAAAAGTGAACCGCGAAGAAAAACAACAGTTCGTAGCAGAAATGCGCGAAGTGTTCGGAGCAGCGGAAGGCGTAATCGTTACCCAGTATAAAGGGCTGACGGTTGCACAAATTACCGCTCTTCGTGCACAGATGCGTGAATCTGGTGCGGGCTTCAAGGTCACCAAAAACCGGCTTACGCGACTTGCTCTTGAAGGCACTAAATTTGCTGGTCTTGCAGACTACTTTACCGGCCCGGTTGCAATCGGCTATTCAGCTGATCCTGCATCGGTCGCAAAAGTAGCCTCCGAGTTCGCAAAAACCAACGACAAGCTCGTTATTGTTGCTGGTGCCATTGGCGAACAGATTCTGGACGAACAGGGCGTTAAAGCTCTGGCAGAACTGCCGTCGCTGGACGAACTTCGTGCGAAACTGGTTGGTATGATCCAGACCCCGGCACAGCGTATCGCTACGCTGACTTCCAAGCCGGCGGCTCAGATCGCCCAGGTGCTGAAGGCACACGCCGAAAAAGGCGAAGCCGCGTAAACCAAATTATCCAGATATCTTTGATATCTAAGTTCAAGCCTAGGAGACTACTACAATGGCCGATCTCAATCAGATTGTTGAAGATCTTTCCGCTCTTACCGTTCTGGAAGCTGCAGAGCTTTCCAAATTGCTCGAAGAAAAATGGGGCGTTTCTGCCGCTGCTCCGGTTGCTGTAGCTGCTGCTGGTGGCGTTGCTGCCGCTGCTGCTGAAGAGCAGACCGAATTTGACGTTATTCTGACCGCCGCTGGCGAAAAGAAAATCAACGTCATTAAAGAAGTACGTGGCATCACCGGTCTTGGCCTCAAAGAAGCCAAAGACCTGGTCGAAGGCGCACCGAAAGCTGTTAAAGAAGGCGCGTCGAAAGACGAAGCTGCTGAAATCAAGAAGAAACTTGAAGAAGCAGGCGCAACCGTCGAACTTAAATAATCGACGGCTTCTTGCCAAGGTCTGGGTCGGCGTCCTTCGGGCGCCGGCCCATCCGTCTCTGTGCACCGGGCAATTGTGTTTCGGGTGATGCAGCGACGCGAACAGGAATTTAACGGTTGACGCTGCCAAAGGTAATCGTACATAACGGTAGGCTGTTTAGGTCAAAGGTTATCTTTGACGGCGTCGACAGCCGAGGGATCAGTGATCTCATTCAAGTTGGATGTCACATAACATCCACGGTCATAATCAAGTGAACGCCCGCCCCGTACGGGGCTCGGGCGTCGTCGTGCTGTATGCGTTTTGCGTAAATCGGGAACGGTACAGGATGAAGACGAACGAGTTCGGACGGTGTGGGGAGGCGCGATTAAAGGAACGATGATGGATAAGTCCTTTACTGGTCGAAAGCGCATCCGCAAAAGCTTTGGACGGATCAGCGAAGTCGCTCCGCTCCCGAACCTCATTGAGGTTCAAAAGAATTCCTACGATAAGTTTTTGCAGACCGGAACGCCGCAGGAGCAGCGGAATGATGCAGGTCTTCAGGAAGTTTTCAAGAGCGTCTTTCCGATTAAAGATTTTTCGGAACGCGCAACTCTTGAATTCGTGTCGTACGAACTTGAGCAGCCGAAATACGATACAGAAGAGTGTCGCCAGCGGGGCATGACTTTTGCCGCACCGCTGCGTGTAACACTGCGTCTGGTTGTCTGGGATATCGACGAGGACACGGGTGCCCGTTCGATCCGCGATATCAAAGAACAAGACGTCTATATGGGCGACATGCCGCTTATGACCGAACACGGTACTTTTATCGTGAACGGCACCGAGCGTGTGATCGTTTCTCAGATGCACCGTTCGCCGGGCGTCTTCTTCGACCATGACAAAGGGAAGAGCCACAGCTCTGGCAAATATCTGTTTGCTGCGCGTGTTATTCCTTATCGTGGTTCGTGGCTCGATTTTGAATTCGACGCAAAAGACATTCTTTATGTCCGTATCGACCGTCGCCGCAAATTGCCGGCGACCACGCTGCTTATGGCTCTTGAAAATCTTGAGTCTGAACAGCTGCGTGCACAGCGTGCCGAAGAAGGGCGCTCTGTCGATCCGTCGGAAATCGAGGGTCTTACCCCGGAAGAAATTCTCAACTACTACTATGAGTCGGCAGAATACCGCCGGACCAAAGATGGTTGGGTTACCGAATTCAATGCAGACCGTTATATCGGCCAGAAGCTGGTTCACGATCTTGTTGATGCAAGCAACGGCGACGTTTTTGCAGCAGCAGGTTCGAAAATTACCAAGCGTTCTGCTGCCAAGATCACCGAAGACGGTGTCAAAGAGATCCTCGTACCGGAAGAGCAGCTTAACGGCTGGTTCATGGCCGATGACCTTATTGACGGCGAAACCGGTGAAATTCTGGCAGAAGCCGGTCACGAACTGACCGAAGAAGTGTTCGAGCAGCTGAAAGAATGGAATGTCGATTCCATTCGTCTGCTGATGATCGATCACAACAAGGTTGGTCCGTATCTGCGGAACACCATCGCACTGGACAAGAACAGCAACCGCGAAGAAGCCCTTGTGGATATCTATCGCGTTATGCGCCCTGGCGAGCCGCCGACCCTTGAGGGTGCGGAAGCTATGTTCAAAGGCCTGTTCTTCGATTCAGAACGTTACGATCTCTCGGCTGTTGGCCGGGTGAAGATGAATGCACGTCTTAATCTTGAATGTGCAGACACCGTTCGTATCTTGCGTCGTGAAGACATTATGGAAGTCGTTCGTGTTCTCATCGACCTGAAAGACGGTCGCGGCGAAATCGACGACATCGATCACCTTGGTAACCGTCGCTTGCGTTCGGTTGGCGAGTTGATGGAAAACCAGTTCCGTGTTGGTCTTTTGCGTATGGAACGTGCGATCCGCGAGCGTATGAGCTCGGTCGAGATCGACAACGTCATGCCGCATGACCTGATCAATGCAAAGCCGGTTGCAGCTGCTGTTCGTGAATTCTTCGGCTCTTCGCAGCTGTCGCAGTTTATGGATCAGACCAACCCGCTTTCGGAAATCACCCACAAACGTCGTCTTTCGGCGCTTGGACCAGGTGGTTTGACCCGTGAGCGTGCAGGCTTTGAAGTTCGTGACGTTCATCCGACCCACTATGGTCGTATCTGCCCGGTTGAAACGCCGGAAGGTCCGAACATTGGTCTGATCAACTCGCTGGCAACCTTCGCCCGTGTCAACCAGTACGGCTTCATCGAAAGCCCGTATCGTAAGGTTGTCGACGGCAACGTGACCCCGGAAGTTATCTATCTTTCGGCGATCGAAGAAGGTCGTTATGTTATCGCACAGGCCAACGAACCGTTGACCGAAGGCTTTAACTTTGCAAACGAACTGATCAATACACGTAAAGCCGGTGACCACTATATGGCCCGCTCCGAAGAGATCGACCTTATGGACGTCTCGCCGAAGCAGCTGGTATCGGTCGCATCCGCGCTCATTCCGTTCCTTGAGAACGATGACGCGAACCGCGCACTGATGGGGTCGAACATGCAGCGTCAGGCGGTTCCGTTGATCCGTTCTGAAGCACCGTATGTCGGGACCGGTATGGAAGTTCCAGTGGCACGTGATTCGGGTGCAACCCTGGTCGCACGCCGTGATGGTGTTGTGGAATCTGTTGATGCGACCCGTATGGTTATTCGCGCAACCGGTGACATTGCCGCCTCGGAATCGGGTGTGGATATCTACACCCTGCTGAAATATCAGCGTTCCAACCAAGGCAGCTGCATTAACCAACGTCCGTTGGTTAAAGTTGGCGATGTTGTTGAAAAAGGCGACATCATTTCGGATGGTCCGTGTACCGATATGGGTGAACTTGCCCTCGGCCGTAACGTGCTTGTCGCGTTCATGCCGTGGAATGGTTACAACTTCGAGGATTCCATCCTTCTGTCCGAGCGTATCGCACGTGATGACGTTTACACCTCGATCCACATCGAGGAATTCGAAGTCATGGCCCGCGATACCAAGCTGGGTCAGGAAGAAATCACCCGTGATATTCCGAACGTCGGTGAAGAAGCCCTTAAAAACCTCGATGAGGCGGGCATCGTTTACATCGGTGCGGAAATCAAACCGGGCGATATCCTTGTCGGTAAGGTAACGCCGAAGGGCGAAAGCCCGATGACACCGGAAGAAAAACTTCTGCGTGCCATCTTCGGTGAAAAAGCATCTGACGTCCGTGATACGTCGCTGCGTGTCCCACCGGGACAGTTCGGTACCATTGTTGAAGTCCGCGTGTTCTCACGTCGTGGCGTCGACAAGGACGAACGTGCCCTGGCAATCGAACGTTCGGAAATCGAACGTCTCGCAAAGGACCGTGATGACGAACGCGCCATTCTTGAGCGCAACTTCTATGGTCGTTTGAAAAACCTTCTGCTTGGCCAGTCGCTTGTTGATGGTCCTAAGGCCCTCTCAGGCGAGATCACCGAAGACAGCCTTTCGGGTGTTGCACGTGGTCTTTGGCGCCAGATTGCCGTTGCTGATGACGCTGTCATGTCTGATATCGAAGCTCTGAAAAAACAGTTCGAAGAATCGATTACTGTTCTTCAGGCCCGTTTCGATGACAAAGTTAACAAGCTGCAGGCTGGTGACGAATTGCCGCCGGGCGTGATGAAGATGGTTAAAGTCTTCGTTGCTGTTAAACGTAAAATGCAGCCGGGCGATAAGATGGCTGGCCGTCACGGGAATAAGGGTGTCGTATCGCGCATTATGCCGGTTGAAGACATGCCGCACCTCGAAGACGGTACGCCGGTCGATATCGTTCTGAACCCGCTTGGTGTTCCATCGCGTATGAACGTTGGCCAGATCCTTGAAACCCACCTTGGTTGGGCGTCACGTGGTCTTGGTGAACAGATCGGCGAACTTGTCGATGCTGTTGCCGACGGTCGTGGTCAGATGGAAGATCTGCGCAGCAAGCTTAATGATGTCTATGAAGGCGATGAATACATCGCTGGCATCAAAGAGCTTTCTGATGGTGATGTCATTGAGCTTGGCAACAACCTGCGTCGCGGCGTCCCGATGGCCACTCCGGTCTTCGACGGTGCACGTGAGCCTGATGTTGTTCGTATGCTTGAGAAAGCCGGCCTTGATGGTTCTGGCCAGGTCGACCTTTATGATGGTCGTACTGGTGAGAAATTCCATCGCAAGGTGACTGTTGGGTATATCTATATGCTCAAACTGCACCACTTGGTCGACGACAAGATCCACGCACGTTCGATTGGTCCGTACTCACTTGTTACCCAGCAGCCGCTGGGTGGTAAGGCGCAGTTCGGTGGCCAGCGTTTCGGGGAGATGGAAGTATGGGCACTCGAAGCTTACGGTGCTGCATACACGCTTCAGGAAATGCTTACGGTTAAATCGGATGACGTTTCGGGCCGTACCAAGGTTTACGAAGCTATCGTTCGTGGCGAAGACACCTTCGAGGCTGGCATTCCGGAGTCGTTTAACGTTCTCGTTAAAGAACTCCGTTCGCTTGGTCTCAATGTCGAGCTTGAGCAGAACGACTTTTAAGTGTTTGGCTGATCGGGATGTCCAACCGGACATCCCGATCGCCATGACGCATCTTTCGGCCTGAAATTGGCGAAACCCGGCGAGACCGGGCATAGCGGGAGAGCCTTTATGAACGAGTTGATGAAGATCTTCGGGCAGCCGCAGGGCACCCAGAGCTTCGATCAGATCCGGATTCAGATTGCCAGCCCGGAGCGTATTCGCTCCTGGTCCTTTGGTGAAATCAAGAAACCGGAGACCATCAACTACCGGACCTTTAAGCCGGAACGCGACGGTTTGTTCTGTGCGCGCATTTTTGGTCCGGTGAAGGATTACGAATGCTTGTGCGGCAAGTACAAGCGTATGAAGTATCGCGGCATTATCTGTGAAAAATGCGGCGTCGAAGTGACTCTGGCTAAAGTACGTCGTGAACGTATGGGCCATATCGAACTGGCGGCACCTGTTGCCCATATCTGGTTCATGAAGTCACTGCCGAGCCGCCTTGGCTTGCTGCTCGACATGACGCTCAAGGATCTTGAGCGCATTCTGTACTTCGAAAACTATGTGGTTATCGAACCGGGCCTTACCCCGCTTAAAATGGGTGAGCTCCTGTCCGAAGACCAGTATATGACTGCTCAGGAAGAGTATGGCGAAGACAGCTTCCGTGCCGGTATCGGCGCAGAAGCCATCCGCGATATGCTTGCGGCAATCGATCTTGATGAAGAACGCGAAACCGCGAAAATCGACCTCAAGGAAACCAATTCCGAAGCCAAGCGCAAGAAGCTGGTCAAGCGTCTCAAACTGATTGAGGCCTTCCAGGAATCTGGCGCACGCCCGGAATGGATGATCCTTGAAGTTATTCCGGTTATTCCGCCAGAGCTGCGCCCGCTGGTGCCGCTTGATGGTGGCCGTTTTGCGACCTCCGATCTGAACGACCTTTACCGTCGTGTGATCAACCGTAACAACCGTCTGAAGCGCCTGATCGAGCTTCGTGCGCCTGATATCATCGTGCGTAACGAAAAACGTATGCTTCAGGAATCGGTTGATGCGCTGTTTGACAACGGTCGTCGCGGTCGTCCAATCACTGGTGCCAACAAGCGTCCGCTCAAATCGATGTCGGATATGCTTAAAGGTAAGCAGGGTCGTTTCCGTCAGAACCTTTTGGGTAAACGCGTCGACTATTCCGGTCGTTCCGTTATTACCGTGGGTCCGAACCTGAAACTGCATCAGTGCGGTCTGCCAAAGAAAATGGCACTCGAACTGTTCAAGCCGTTCGTTTACGCGAAGCTGGAACTGTACGGGATGGCAACCACCATCAAAGCTGCAAAGCGTATGGTGGAAAAAGAGCGTGCCGAAGTTTGGGATATCCTTGAACAGGTTATCCGTGAACACCCGGTCATGCTTAACCGCGCACCGACCTTGCACCGTCTTGGTATCCAGGCCTTCGAACCTACCCTGATTGAAGGTAAGGCGATTCAGCTTCACCCGCTCGTTTGTACTGCGTTTAACGCAGACTTCGACGGTGACCAAATGGCTGTTCATGTCCCGCTGTCGCTTGAAGCCCAGCTTGAAGCACGTACCTTGATGATGTCGACCAACAACATCCTTTCACCAGCATCGGGTAAACCGATTATCGTGCCGTCGCAGGATATTGTTCTGGGTCTGTATTACATCTCGATGGAACGTGATGGTCAGCCGGGCGAGGGGATGTCATTTGTAAACATCGCCGAAATCGAGCAGGCACTGGATGAAGGTGTTGTTAACCTGCACTCCAAGGTTAATGCCCGTTACCACACGGTTGATGCCAATAATGAACCGATCACGGTTCGTGTTGCGACGACCCCGGGCCGCATGTTGCTGTCGGAACTTCTGCCGCGTCATCCGCGCATTCCGTTCTCGACCATCAACAAGCTGCTGACCAAAAAAGACGTCTCGAACGTTATCGATGTCGTCTACCGTCACTGTGGCCAGAAAGAGACTGTTATCTTTGCTGACCGCATGATGGGCCTTGGTTTTAACTGGGCATGTAAAGCCGGTATTTCGTTTGGTAAGGATGACATGATCATTCCGGATGCCAAAGAACCACTGGTTGGCGGCACCCATGACAAGGTCAAGGAATACGAGCAGCAATACCAGGATGGTCTCATCACCCGTGGTGAGAAATACAACAAGGTTGTTGATGCTTGGTCACAGTGCACCGATGACGTTTCCGAAGCGATGATGAAAGTCATTTCGGCGACGGCTGAAGGTGACAATGTGAACTCGGTTTACATGATGGCGCACTCCGGTGCCCGTGGTTCTGCCGCTCAGATGCGTCAGCTGGCTGCTATGCGCGGCCTGATGGCGAAACCTGATGGCTCGATCATTGAAACGCCAATTATTTCGAACTTTAAAGAAGGCCTGACCGTGCAGGAGTACTTCAACTCCACTCACGGCGCGCGTAAAGGTCTTGCCGATACCGCACTGAAAACGGCGAACTCGGGTTATCTGACCCGTCGTCTGGTGGACGTGGCCCAGGATTGCATCATCACTCAGCATGATTGCGGTACTGATCGTGGCCTCGACATCGCAGCAGTTGTCGATTCCGGTGAAGTTATCGAAACCCTGTCTGATCGTATCCTCGGTCGTTTCACTGCTGACGAGATTGTTAATCCGTCGACCGGTGAAATCATCGTACCGAAGAATGCGATGGTCGAAGAAGATCACCTTGATGTGATCGAAAAGGCCGGCGTTGAAATGTCGCGGATTCGCTCCGTTCTGACCTGTGACGCGGAAACCGGTGTTTGTGGCCATTGCTATGGTCGTGACCTGGCCCGTGGTACGACGGTCAATATCGGCGAAGCTGTTGGTGTTATTGCCGCACAGTCAATCGGTGAGCCGGGTACTCAGCTTACGATGCGTACGTTCCACATTGGTGGTGCGGCACAGCGTGGTGCAGAGGTTTCCGGTGTCGAAGCGAATTTCGATGCGACTGTTAAGTTGAAAAACCGCGCAGTTGTTGAAAACTCGTCGGGCGTGAATATCGTCATGGCGCGTAACCTCGAAATTCTCCTGATCGACAAAACCGGTCGTGAACGTGCGAAATATCGCGTCCCTTACGGTGCCAAACTTCTGACTGATGAAGGCGCACAGGTAACACGTGGCCAGAAACTGGCCGAGTGGGATCCGTACACCTTGCCGATCATCACCGAGAAAGAAGGCTATGTGAACTATGTCGACCTTCTTGAGAACGTAACCATTCGCGAAGTCTATGACGAAGCGACCGGTATTGCGGCCAAGACGGTTATCGACTGGAAGAGCATGCCCAAGGCGTCCGACCTTAAGCCGCGCGTTACCTTGCGTAACGAATCGGGTGAGGTCATCAACCTGGATAACGGTCTTGAAGCCCGCTACTTCCTGTCGGTTGACGCTATTCTCTCGATCGAGAACGGTCAGAAAGTCGCTGCGGGTGACGTGCTTGCACGTATTCCGCGTGAAGGTTCGAAAACCCGTGACATCACCGGTGGTCTGCCGCGTGTTGCCGAGCTGTTCGAGGCCCGTAAACCGAAAGAACACGCAATTATCTCGGACATTCCGGGGCGCGTCGAATTCGGCAAGGACTATAAGAACAAACGTCGCGTTATCGTTCATCCGCTCGAAGACTCCGGGCTGACTGAACCGGTTGAATACATGATCCCGAAAGGCAAACATCTTGCCGTTCAGGAAGGGGACTTCGTTGAAAAAGGCGATCAGCTCCTTGATGGTTCACCAGTTCCGCACGATATCTTGCGTGTTATGGGCGTTCCGGCACTGGCCGACTACCTGGTCAACGAGATCCAGGAAGTTTACCGACTGCAGGGCGTGAAGATTAACGACAAGCACATTGAAGTCATCGTTCGTCAGATGCTCCAGAAAGTGGAAATTACCAAACCGGGTGATACGACGCTTCTGGTTGGCGAAATTATTGACCGCGTTGATTTCGATGCTGAAAACGACCGCGCTGTTAAAGAAGGCGGTGAACTGGCAGAAGGCGCTCCGGTCCTCCAGGGGATCACGAAAGCTTCGCTCCAGACGCATTCCTTCATCTCGGCCGCATCGTTCCAGGAAACCACGCGCGTTCTTACCGAAGCAGCTGTTTCGGGCAAAACCGATACTCTTATCGGTCTGAAAGAGAACGTCATCGTGGGTCGTTTGATCCCGGCAGGTACCGGTGCGGTGATGAACCGCTTCCGTGCACTGGCCGCCGAACGCGACAAAACGGTACAGATCGAAGCAGAAGAAGAAATTGGCGACAACTTCGGCCCGCAGGCCGATGGCGACGCTCCTTCACTGCCGGCAGGCGAATAACCTCGTCGCGCCAGATAGTTAAAGCATCAGAGGCGAACCGGAAATCTTATCGACGCACCGGTTCGTCTCGGCGTTTGAAGCGCCAACTCGAAGGTCCAAATGGTTTTGCTTGACGCAAAAGGGGGCCGTCACTAGTATGCGCCCACCAAATCTAGGGGGGTGTAACTGTGCCGGTACCGTTTTGTGCGGTAGCGGGCGGTTTTCGCCCCCCATCGCTTGAGTGCGACTCTGACGGCCGTCGAGGGCAGGAACTCCTGCATTTTATGGGCGTCCTCGCGTGTTTTCGTACTTGTACGAAGACGCGTGGTCGCTCGTCGTGCGTCGATAAGAGCAGCGCCCTTGTGGCGTCCGTTGAAGTACAAAGGGAAAATTAATGCCCACTATTAACCAGTTGATCCGCAAGTCGCGATCACCGCGCACGCAGCGCGATATGGTTCCGGCACTGGAAGCATGCCCGCAGAAACGCGGCGTTTGCACCCGTGTTTATACCACCACCCCGAAGAAGCCGAACTCGGCACTTCGTAAGGTTGCTCGTGTTCGTTTGACCAACGGCTACGAAGTAACCTCTTACATTCCGGGTGAAGGCCATAACCTTCAGGAACACTCTGTCGTGATGATTCGCGGCGGCCGTGTGAAGGATTTGCCAGGTGTGCGTTACCACATCATTCGCGGTACCCTCGATACACAGGGTGTCAAAGACCGTAAACAGCGTCGTTCGAAATACGGCGCGAAGCGTCCGAAATAGGGAGCAGCTCAGATGTCACGTCGTCACGCTGCTGAAAAGCGCGAAGTATTACCTGATGCCAAATATGGCGATAAGGTTCTCACTAAATTCATGAATGGTCTGATGCTCGACGGTAAAAAATCCGCTGCAGAAAAGATCGTTTACGGTGCTTTGGAAGTTATGGAAGGCAAGGGTGCAGACCCTGTAGCCCAGTTCCATGAAGCCATGGACAATGTGAAGCCGAACGTTGAAGTTCGTTCGCGTCGTGTTGGTGGTGCTACCTACCAGGTTCCGGTTGAAGTTCGTTCCGAGCGTCGTCAGGCACTGGCCATTCGTTGGTTGGTCGAAGCTTCGCGCAAACGTTCTGAAACGACCATGGTTGGTCGTCTCGCCGGTGAATTGATGGACGCAGCCAACAACCGTGGCTCGGCCGTCAAGAAACGCGAAGACACCCATCGTATGGCCGAAGCTAACAAAGCATTCGCTCATTACCGCTGGTAATTCTGACCTCAAGATCAAGAGTCGATTATGGTACAACGTACTCCGATCTCTCGGTATCGTAACATCGGCATCATGGCTCACATTGATGCTGGTAAGACTACGACCACCGAGCGAATTCTTTTCTACACCGGCAAGTCCTACAAAATCGGCGAAGTCCATGACGGCGCCGCGACGATGGACTGGATGGAACAGGAACAGGAACGTGGCATTACGATTACGTCTGCTGCGACGACCTGCTTCTGGAAAGAAAACCGCATTAACATCATCGACACCCCGGGCCACGTTGACTTCACGATTGAAGTTGAACGTTCGCTTCGTGTTCTCGATGGTGCATGCGCAGTGTTTGACGCCGTTTCTGGCGTCGAACCGCAGACCGAAACTGTATGGCGCCAGGCTGACAAGTACCACGTACCGCGTATGTGCTTTGTCAACAAAATGGACCGTACCGGTGCAGACTTCTTCCGTTGTGTTGAAATGATGAAAGAACGTCTCGGTGCCAATGTTGCTGTTATGCAGCTGCCGATTGGTTCTGAAATGGAATTCGAAGGTGTTGTCGATCTGGTAAAAAACCAGGAGATCGTCTGGAAAGACGAGAATCTCGGCGCAGAATTCGAATACCGCGATGTTCGCGATTCGCTCAAAGACCAGGTTGCTGAATATCGTGAAGCCCTGATTGAACAGGCGATCGATTTCGACGAAGCAGCAATGGAAGCTTACCTTGAAGGCGAAATGCCGTCTGAGGAACTTCTTAAGAAGTGCCTTCGTAAAGGTACGCTGAAAGGCGAACTGGTTCCGGTTCTTCTTGGTACTGCGTTCAAGAATAAAGGCGTTCAGCCGCTTCTTGATGCGGTCATCGATTACATGCCGGCTCCGGATGACATCGACGACGTGCGCGGCATTAAGCCGGGCACCGAAGATGAGCCGGATTCACGTCCGCTTAACGACGATGCACCTTTCTCGGGTCTTGCGTTCAAAATCATGAGTGACCCGTTTGTTGGTTCGCTTACCTTTGTGCGTATTTATTCGGGTGTACTCGAAGCTGGTTCCTACGTTCTCAACTCTGTTAAAGAGAAAAAAGAACGTATCGGCCGTATGCTTCTTATGCATTCAAATAACCGCGAAGAAATCAAATACGCATGCTCGGGCGACATCGTTGCTCTGGTTGGCATGAAGGATACCACCACTGGTGATACCCTTTGTGATCCGGCCAAGCCGATCATTCTTGAGCGTATGGAATTCCCGGATCCTGTTATCGAGATCGCTGTTGAGCCGAAATCGAAAGCTGACCAGGAAAAAATGGGTCTCGCTCTTGCGCGTCTTGCTCAGGAAGATCCATCATTCCGCGTTAAATCCGACCACGAATCCGGCCAGACCATCATCTCCGGTATGGGCGAGCTTCACCTCGACATTCTTGTCGATCGTATGAAGCGTGAATTCAAAGTTGAAGCAAACATCGGCGCGCCGCAGGTTGCTTACCGTGAAACGATCTCGAAAGAGATCGACGTTGACTACACCCACAAAAAACAGTCGGGTGGTTCGGGTCAGTTCGCGCGTATCAAACTCACCTTTACACCGGGTGAACCGGGTACGGGCTTCAGCTTCACCGATAGTGTTGTTGGCGGTAACGTTCCTAAAGAATACATCCCGGGTGTTGCCAAAGGTCTCGAAAGTTCCCTTCCGAACGGCGTGATCGCAGGCTTCCCGGTAACTGACTTGTCGATCAAGCTGACCGACGGTGCCTACCACGACGTCGACTCGAGCGTCATGGCCTTCGAAATCGCTGCACGCGCAGCATTCCGCGAAGGTCTTGCCAAAGCTGCTCCTAAGCTGCTTGAGCCGATCATGAAAGTCGAAGTAGTGACCCCGGAAGAGTATATGGGCGACATTATTGGCGATCTGAACAGCCGTCGCGGTCAAGTCCGCGATATGGACTCCCGTGGTATTGCACGCGTTGTTAACGCGTTCGTTCCGCTGGCGAACATGTTCGGTTACGTCAACACACTGCGCTCCATGTCTCAGGGCCGTGCCCAGTTCGTGATGCAGTTCGATCACTATGCCGATGTCCCGCAGGCAGTTGCGGACGAAGTTAAAGCCAAATCGGCTGGCTGATGCCAAGCCAGAATAAACGGAGTTAGAAATGGCTAAAGAAAAGTTTGCCCGTACAAAACCACACGTTAACGTAGGCACCATCGGCCACGTTGACCACGGTAAAACCACGCTGACCGCAGCGATCACCAAAGTTCTGGCAGAAGCCGGCGGTGCATCGTTCCAGGATTACAGCATGATCGACAAAGCACCGGAAGAGAAAGCTCGTGGTATCACGATCTCGACCGCGCACGTTGAATATGAAACCGAGAACCGTCACTACGCACACGTAGATTGCCCGGGCCACGCCGATTATGTGAAAAACATGATCACCGGTGCAGCCCAGATGGATGGTGGTATCCTCGTTGTTTCTGCAGCTGACGGCCCGATGCCACAGACCCGCGAGCACATCTTGCTTGCACGTCAGGTTGGCGTTCCTGCCCTTGTCATCTTCATGAACAAAGTTGACCAGGTCGATGACGAAGAGCTTCTTGAGCTCGTCGAAATGGAAATCCGTGAGCTTCTGTCTTCTTACGACTTCCCGGGCGACGATATTCCGATCGTAAAAGGTTCTGCCCTTGCAGCCCTTGAAGGTCGTGATGATGAAATCGGCAAAAACGCAATCATCGAACTGATGAAAGCTGTTGACGAATACATTCCGTCCCCGGACCGTCCGAAAGACAAGCCGTTCCTGATGCCGATCGAAGACGTGTTCTCGATTTCGGGTCGTGGTACGGTTGTTACCGGTCGTGTTGAAACCGGCGTTGTTAAAGTTGGCGAAGAGATTGAAATCGTCGGCGTTAAAGACACCGTTAAAACCATCGTTACCGGCGTTGAAATGTTCCGCAAGCTGCTCGATCAGGGTGAAGCTGGCGACAACATTGGCGCGCTGCTGCGTGGTACCAAGCGTGAAGACGTTGAACGTGGTCAGGTTCTTGCCCATGTTGGTTCGATCAAACCGCACACCAAGTTCACTGCAGAAGCCTACATCCTGACCAAGGATGAAGGTGGCCGTCATACGCCGTTCTTCTCGAACTACCGTCCTCAGTTCTACTTCCGTACGACTGACGTGACCGGTTCGATTGAACTGCCAGAAGGCACCGAAATGGTTATGCCGGGTGACAACGTTCAGATGACCGCAACCCTCATTGCACCGATCGCAATGGACGAAGGTCTGCGTTTCGCAATCCGTGAAGGCGGTCGTACCGTCGGCGCGGGCGTTGTTGCCAAGATCCTCGAGTAATTTTTCTCTTGATCTTTGTGGAGCGGGCGGCTATTTAAGCCGCCCGCAACACTTTTGCGGCAATCGTCAACTCCAGTTGAGGGGCCGGTGTCCTTTTGAGGGCTCCGGTACATAATTACATGGATAGTCAGAACATTCGCATTCGCCTTAAGGCGTTTGACCATCGCGTGCTGGATCAGTCCACACGTGAGATCGTCAATACGGCGAAGCGCACTGGCGCAGAGGTCCGCGGCCCAATTCCGCTGCCGACCCGCATTGAAAAGTATACTGTTCTGCGGTCTCCGCACATCGATAAGAAATCGCGTGAACAGTTCGAAATCCGTACGCACAAGCGTCTTCTCGACATTGTCGACCCGACCCCGCAGACCGTCGATGCTCTTATGAAGCTCGATCTGGCTGCCGGCGTCGACGTCGAGATCAAGCTTTAATCGGGAGTAAGCCGCAATGCGTAGTGGACTTATTACCCAGAAGGTCGGCATGACCCGCGTCTTTAAAGACGATGGTTCCCACCTTCCTGTAACCGTTCTGAAGGTCGAAGATCTTCAGGTTGTCGCCAACCGTACCAACGACACTGACGGCTACGTCGCTGTTCAGCTTGGTTATGGCAAAGCGAAAGTGAAAAACGTATCGAAACCGATGCGCGGTCACTTCGCCAAAGCCAAGGTTGAGCCGAAAGCCAAACTTGCTGAATTCCGCGTTAGCGAAGATGGCCTGATCGAAGTTGGTGCAGAACTTTCTGCTGCTCACTTTGTTGAAGGTCAGTACGTTGACGTAATCGGCACCTCCATCGGTAAAGGTTTTGCCGGTGCGATGAAGCGTCATAACTTCGGTGGTCTTCGTGCGTCGCACGGTGTGTCTGTATCGCACCGTTCGCATGGTTCTACTGGTCAGTGTCAGGATCCGGGCCGCGTCTTCAAAGGTAAGAAGATGGCAGGTCACATGGGTGCCGCACGTGTAACGGTTCAGTCCCTTAAGGTTGTCGTTTCTGACGAAGCCAAAGGCCTGATCCTGATCCATGGTGCAATCCCAGGTCACAAGGGCGCATATGTTCTTGTAAAGGATTCTGTTAAACGTGCTGCGCCGGAAGGTCTTCCGTTCCCAGCCGCGCTTAAGGGTGCTGCCCCGGCTGCTGAAGAAGCTGTCGCCGAGGATAAGGAATAAGCATCATGAAGCTCGACATTCTTAAACTTGACGCTTCCAAGGCAGGTAACATCGATCTCCCAGAAGAGATCTTTGGTCTGGAAGTACGTCGTGACATTCTTCACCGTATGGTTAACTGGCAGCTCGCGAAGCGTCGTGCCGGTACCCATAAAGTGAAAGAAAAGTCAGAAATTTCTGCTACCACGAAAAAATTCGTGCGTCAGAAGGGTAGTGGCGGCGCTCGTCACGGTTCCCGTAAGGCTGCACAGTTCCGTGGTGGTGGTGTTGTGCATGGTCCACGTGTTCGTGACCACGCACATGATCTGACCAAGAAGTTCCGTAAACTCGCGCTTAAAACCGCTCTGTCGGCTAAAGCAAAGGACGGTAAACTTATCGTTCTTGATAATGCGGAATTCTCGGATGCCAAAACCAAGAGTCTGGTCGCAGTTTTCGATAAACTCGGCTGGAAATCTGCACTGATCATCGACGGTACGCAGGTCAATGAGGGCTTTGCACGCGCAGCGCGCAATATCCCGCAAATTGATGTGTTGCCTGAGATCGGTGCTAACGTCTATGACATCCTTCGCCGTGACACCTTGGTGCTCACCAAGGGGGCGGTCGAAGCGTTGGAGGCACGTCTCAAATGACGATCATCAGCAAAGAGCGGATGTACGAAGTCATCCGCGCCCCGCATATTACTGAAAAGTCGACGCTGATTTCTGAACACAACGCAGTTGCGTTCAAAGTTGCGATCGACGCCACCAAGCCGGAGATTAAGGCTGCTGTGGAAGGTCTGTTCGGGGTGAAGGTCAAGGCGGTCAATACCTCTGTGGTAAAAGGAAAGACCAAGCGTTTTCGCGGTATTTCCGGTCGTCGGAGTGATTTCAAGAAAGCGATGGTTACCCTCGAAGAGGGTCAGTCCATCGACGTGACTACGGGAATCTAAGACAATGGCTTTGAAGAAGTTTAAACCAACCTCTCCAGGTCGCCGTCAGCTGGTTCTTGTTGATCGCTCCGATCTCCACAAGGGCAAGCCGATTAAAGCGTTGACCGAAGGTCTTCGCAAAAAAGGTGGCCGTAACAACACTGGTCGTATCACCGCCCGCCGTATTGGTGGTGGTCACAAACGTCGTTACCGTATGATCGACTTCAAACGTACCAAGTTTGATGTTGTCGGTACCGTCGAGCGTTTGGAATATGATCCGAACCGCACCGCGTTTATCGCGTTGGTTCGTTATTCTGACGACGAATTGGCCTACATCCTCGCACCACAGCGTCTTGCTGTTGGCGACAACATTGTTGCTGCCGACCGCGTAGATATTAAGCCGGGTAACGCCGCACCGCTGAAGAATATTCCGGTCGGTACCATTGTCCATAACGTCGAACTGAAAGCCGGTAAAGGTGGTCAGGTCGCACGTTCAGCAGGTGCATACGTGCAGCTCGTTGGTAAGGACCAAGGTTACGCCCAGCTTAAGCTGTCCTCCGGTGAAGTACGTTTGGTTCGTGGTGAATGCATGGCTACCATTGGTGCCGTGTCCAACCAGGACCATCAGAATATCAACCTTGGTAAAGCCGGCCGTAATCGCTGGCTTGGCAAACGTCCTTCGGTTCGTGGTGTAGCCATGAACCCGATCGATCACCCGCATGGTGGTGGTGAAGGTCGTACATCGGGTGGTCGTCATCCGGTTACGCCGTGGGGTAAGCCTACCAAGGGCAAACGTACCCGCTCGAACAAAAAGACCGACGCGCTTATCATGCGCCGTCGTCACAAGAGCTAACGGAGGAGGCTAGACTATGGCGCGTTCCGTTTGGAAGGGTCCGTTTGTTGACGGATACCTTCTTAAGAAAGCCGATACTGTCCGTGCCTCAGGCCGGAATGAGGTAATTAAGACCTGGTCGCGGCGCTCGACGATATTGCCGCAATTCGTAGGCCTCACCTTTGGGGTTTACAATGGCCAGAAGTTTCTGCCGGTACTCGTGAACGAAGATATGATCGGTCACAAGTTCGGTGAATTCTCGCCGACCCGTACCTATTATGGTCACGCGGCCGACAAAAAGGCGAAGAGGAAGTAACGATGGGTAAGAAAGCTGACATCCGTCGGCTGGCGGATAACGAGGCTGCTGCTTCGCTCCGGGCTTTGCGCATATCCCCGCGTAAGCTCAACCTCGTCGCCGAGTCGATCCGTGGAATGAAGGCAGAAGCTGCTTTGGCAGAACTGACCTTCTCCAATAAACGTATTTCGCAGGACGTCAAAAAGCTGCTGGAATCGGCAATTGCTAATGCCGAGAACAACCATCAGCTTGATGTCGATCGTCTCTTTATCAAAGAGGCGTCTGTTGGAAAGGCCTTCGTGATGAAACGTTGGCGCGCCCGTGCACGCGGTCGTGTCGGCAAGATCATTAAGCCGTTCTCCAACATCCGCATCGTCGTTTGCGAACGTGAGGAGACCGAATAATGGGTCAAAAAGTAAATCCAATCGGTCTTCGTGTTGGGATTAACCGTACCTGGGATTCCCGCTGGTACGCCAACAAAGCCGATTTCGCAGGTCTTCTTCATGAAGACATTGCGATCCGTAAATTCATCTTCGACCGGCTTAAGCAGGCCGGTGTCGCGAAGGTGATCATCGAACGTCCGGCGAAAAAAGCCCGTATTTCTGTTCACACCGCCCGTCCGGGTGTTGTGATCGGCAAGAAAGGCCAGGACATCGAGAAGCTCAAGAATGATCTGCAGAAACTGACCAAGTCAGAAGTGCAGGTTAACATTATCGAAATCCGTAAACCGGAAATCGATGCCAAGCTGGTCGCTGACAACATCGCCCAGCAGCTTGAGCGCCGTGTTTCGTTCCGTCGCGCTATGAAGCGCTCGGTTCAGAATGCAATGCGTCTCGGTGCTGGCGGCATTCGTATTAATGCTGCTGGTCGTCTTGGTGGCGCTGAAATCGCTCGTACCGAATGGTATCGTGAAGGTCGCGTTCCGCTGCACACGCTGCGTGCGGACGTTGATTATGGCACTTCAGAAGCACACACCACCTATGGTGTTTGTGGTCTGAAGGTCTGGATCTTCAAAGGCGAAATCATGGCACACGATCCGTTGGCTTCTGAGCGTAAAGCTCTCGAGTCGGCTGGTTCCGGTCGTAAGTAAGGAGATCCCGATATGCTTTCTCCGAAACGTACAAAGTTCCGTAAAGCCTTCAAAGGCCGCCTGAAAGGGCAAGCCAAAGGTGGTACCGAACTTAATTTCGGCGCTTATGGCTTGAAAGCCTTGGAGCCGGAGCGTATAACGGCGCGTCAGATCGAAGCGGCTCGCCGCGCGATCACCCGCCACATGCGCCGTCAAGGCCGTGTGTGGATTCGCGTTTTCCCGGATCTACCGGTTTCGCAGAAGCCTGCCGAAGTCCGTCAGGGTAAAGGTAAAGGCTCGATCGAGTATTGGTCGGCACGCGTTAAACCGGGTCGGATTATGTTTGAACTCGACGGTGTTCCGTTGGATCTTGCACGCCGAGCTTTCGAGCTGGCAGCGGCAAAATTGCCGATCAAGACCAAGTTTGTCACACGTCTTGGTGAAGGGGAGTAATTAGTGATGAAAGTTGCTGATCTCCGCGCTAAAAGCGCTGACGAACTGAAACAGATGCTGCTGGACCTGCGTAAGGAGTCGTTCAATATGCGATTCCAGCAGGCCTCCGGTCAGTTTGAGAACACTGCGCGGGTCCGACAGGTCCGTCGTGATATCGCCCGCATCAAAACCCTTCTCGGAAACGAGAAGGGTGCGAACGCGGCCTAACTGGACACGCATAGGAGTAAACACACATGCCGAGGCGTGTATTGCAGGGGACAGTCGTTTCGACGAAAAACGACAAGACCGTGGTGGTCCGTGTGGAACGCCAGGTCATGCACCCGCTGTATAAAAAGTACGTGCGCAAGTCGAAGAAATTCCACGCGCACGATGAAGAGAACCGCTTCAAGACGGGTGACGTTATTCGTATTCGCGAATGCAAACCGATCTCGAAATTGAAGTCTTGGGAAGTCGTGGTCGAGGAGTGATTCCTCAGCCCAATCATAGTCAAGGGGTAAACCCATGATCCAGATGCAGTCCAATCTGGACGTTGCCGACAACAGCGGCGCTCGCCGCGTCCAGTGCATCAAGGTGCTGGGCGGCTCGAAGCGCAAAACCGCACATGTTGGTGATGTTATCGTGGTTTCCGTTAAGGAAGCCATCCCGCGCGGTCGCGTAAAGAAGGGTGCAGTTCACAAAGCTGTCATCGTTCGCACCGCAAAGGAAATTCGTCGGTCCGATGGATCGGCGATTCGCTTCGACCGTAACGCTGCCGTTCTCATTAATGCGAACGGCGAGCCGATCGGCACGCGTATTTTCGGCCCGGTAACTCGTGAACTTCGTTCGCGTGGTTACATGAAGATCATTTCGCTCGCTCCGGAGGTGCTGTAATGGCTGCCAAAATTAAAAAGGGCGACCGCGTCATTGTTCTGACGGGTAAAGACAAAGGGAAGACGGGCGAAGTTCTCGCCTCATTCCCGACCGAGAACAAGGTTCTGGTTTCGGGCATCAATCTGGTGAAACGTCACCAGCGCCCGTCCGGTGCTGATGCCGGTGGCATTGTCGAGAAGGAAGCAAAAATTGCTGTTTCCAATCTCGCGATTGCTGACCCGAAAGAAAACAAGCCGACCCGCGTCGGTTTCAAGACCCTTGATGATGGTCGCAAGGTTCGCTTCGCGAAGCTTAGCGGCGAAGTCATCGACAAGTGAGGGACGGAAAAATGACGCGCCTGCGCGAACATTATAAAGAAGTGGTGCGTGACGCACTCCTGAAGGAGTTCTCCTACGAGAACACGATGGAGATTCCGCGCCTCGAAAAGATCGTGATCAATATGGGTGTCGGCGACGCCACCCAGGATCGCAAAAAGCTGGACGGTGCTGTTGCGGATCTCGCGGCTATCACCGGTCAGCGTCCTATCTTCACCAAAGCGAAAAAGTCCGTGGCGGCTTTCAAGCTTCGTGAAGGCATGAACATCGGTTGTAAAGTGACCTTGCGTCGCGACCGTATGTTTGAATTTTTGGACCGTTTGGTCACTGTCGCGCTTCCGCGCGTTCGTGACTTCCGCGGCCTGAACAAAAAATCCTTTGATGGTCGTGGCAACTTTGCCATGGGCTTGAAGGAACAGTTTGTCTTTCCTGAAGTCGAGTACGACAAAGTCGACTCGGTCCGCGGGATGGACATTATCATTTGCACCACGGCAAAGTCCGACGACGAAGCTCTCGCCCTGCTTAAGGGCTTTGATCTTCCGTTCGGAAACTAACTGGAGGTTGGCCCATGGCCAAGAAGAGCTCAGTAGAGCGTGAAATTAAACGTGAACGCTTGGCAAAAAAGTTTTCTGCCAAGCGTGCCGCCCTTAAAGCGGTCATCGCGGATCGCGAGACATCCCCTGAGGATCGTATCGTGGCTGTGATCAAACTCGCCCAGCTGCCGCGTAATTCGGCCCCCATCCGTCAGCGTATCCGCTGCCAGGTGTCCGGTCGTCCGCGCGGTGTCTATCGCAAATTCCGCCTGTCCCGTATCGCACTTCGTGAACTTGCTTCACGCGGTCAGATCCCGGGCATGGTGAAATCCAGCTGGTAAGGGAGCACCCATCACATGATGACTGATCCAGTAGGCGATATGCTCACGCGTATCCGCAACGGACAGCGCGTTGGTAAATCCACCGTCGCTTCGCCGGCTTCGAAACTGCGTACCGGTGTGTTGGATGTTCTCCAGCGCGAAGGTTATATTCGTGGTTACAATGTTAGTGAAATTCGCAAGGGCATCAGCGAAATCACCATCGAACTCAAATATTTTGAGGGTGATGGCGTGATTAAGCAGATCGACCGCGTTTCGACCCCGGGTCGTCGTGTATATTCGAAGATCAAAGATCTTCCGAAGGTATATAACGGCCTCGGCATCGCAGTCCTGTCCACTCCGCGAGGAGTTCTTTCGGATCAGGAGGCTCGCGAACAGAATGTCGGCGGCGAAATCCTCTGCAAGGTATTCTAAGGAGGGCCATCGATGTCGCGAGTAGGAAAAAATCCGGTGGAAGTGCCTAGCGGCGTGACCATCACCTTGACCGAAGAGCAGATCAGTGCAAAAGGCAAGCTCGGTGAGCTTAACCTGTCTCTGACCTCGGACGTAATCGTTACCCAGGAAGATAACCAGATCTGGGTGAAACCGAACAACGATAGCAAGCGCGCTCGTGCCCTTTGGGGTACCACCCGTGCGAACATCGCGAACCTCGTTTCCGGGGTTTCGGAAGGTTTTACCAAGAAATTGGAAATCACCGGTGTTGGTTACCGTGCGCAGGTTCAGGGTGCTAAACTTGTTCTGCAGCTTGGCTTCTCACATGACGTAGAAATGGAGATCCCTACGGGTCTTAACGTCGTGGCAGAAAAGCCGACCCTTATCGCCATTTCTGGCGCAGATAAACAGCTCGTTGGTCAGTTCGCTGCAAATGCACGCGGCTGGCGCGGTCCGGAGCCTTACAAAGGCAAGGGTGTCCGCTACGAAGGCGAGTATATCTTGCGCAAAGAAGGCAAGAAGAAGTAAGGACTGGCACGATGAAAAACGCGAGAAACCTCTTCGAACGCCGCAAGCGTCGCGTTCGTTTTGCGATCCGCCAAAAAGCGGCCGGTCGCCCGCGCCTCAGCGTACACCGTTCGAACGCACACATTTATGCTCAGATCATCGACGATGTCGCTGGCACCACCCTGGTGGCTGCTTCGACCGCGGAGAAAGACCTGAATGCGAAAGGCAGCAATGCCGACGCAGCTGCGCTGGTTGGCAAAGCCATTGCCGAACGCGCAGTAAAAGCTGGTGTGAAAACGGTCGTATTCGATCGTGGCGGGTATCTGTTCCATGGCCGAGTGAAAGCTCTGGCCGATGCCGCCCGTGAGGGCGGTCTGGACTTCTAAGGAGCACGACCATGGCACGTAACCAGAATCAACAGCAGCAGCAGGCACCGAAAGCCCGTGAAGAAAACGAACTCGTCGACAAATTGGTTGGAATCAACCGTGTCGCCAAGGTCGTCAAGGGTGGCCGTCGCTTTGCTTTCTCCGCAATGGTAGTTGTCGGTGACCAACGCGGTCGCGTCGGGTACGGCACGGGTAAAGCCCGTGAAGTTCCAGAAGCGATTCGTAAGGCAACCGAAGCTGCTAAACGCAACATGATCCGCGTTCCGCTTCGTGAAGGGCGTACCCTTCACCATGACACCAAAGGCCATTTCGGTGCAGGTAGGGTTGTCCTTCGCTCTGCTCCGGCTGGTACCGGTATCATTGCAGGCGGTGCGATGCGTGCGGTGTTTGAAACCATGGGCGTTCAGGACGTTGTGTCCAAATGTACCGGTTCGAACAATCCGCACAACGTGATCCGCGCAACCCTTGACGCTCTGGTCAACGGTGCGTCCCCGCGTCAGGTCGCTGCAAAGCGTGGCCTGAAAGTCGGTGACGTCGTTGCCCGTCGCGATAGCGGTTCGGCTGCGGCCGCCGTTCTCGAAAAGGAGTAATTCGATATGGCTGCTAAGAAAAAAGCGACTGTACGCGTTACCCAGACGGGTTCGCCGATCGGACGTCCGGCTGATCAGCGCCAGACCCTTGTTGGTCTTGGCCTGAACAAAATGCACCGGACTCGTGAGCTGGAAGATACCCCAGCTGTTCGCGGTATGATCGCAAAGGTCAAACACCTCGTCCGTGTGGACGAGGCTTGATTGACCCCAGATCGAAAAGGGTTGAACGATGAAACTCAACGAACTTGCCGATAACCCGGGTGCGCGTAAAGCGCGTACCCGCGTCGGTCGCGGTATTGGTTCGGGCAAAGGCAAAACTTCTGGCGCAGGTCAGAAGGGTCAGAAGTCCCGTTCCGGTGTAGCGATCAATGGTTTCGAAGGCGGGCAGATGCCTATCTATCGCCGTCTTCCGAAACGCGGCTTTAAAAACCTGTTCAAGAAACAGTTTGGTGTCGTGAATCTTGGTACCCTTCAGACCGCCGTTGATAACGGTGTTCTTGAAGAAGGTGCAAATGTCACCATCGCTATTCTTGAAGAAAATGGCCTTGCCCGTCCGCAGAAAGACGGTCTGCGCCTTCTCGCTAAAGGCGAGCTGAAAGCAAAATTGAACATCGAAATCACCGGTGCTTCCAAGTCGGCTATCGAAGCCGTCGAGAAAGTTGGTGGTTCGGTTAAAGTTCTTGCTCCGGCTGCTGAAGCAGAAAAAGCAGAATAAGCCTAGAATGACTTCGTGAGGGTCCGGTTCCAGTAATTTGCGGGACCGGACCCTCCAGTTTATGTGTATTGGGAGATGAGTGCATGGCATCGGCCGCCGAGCAGCTTGCCGCGAACCTGAATTGGTCAGCTTTTTCTAAGTCGACTGAGCTTAAAAACCGTATCTGGTTCACTTTGGGCGCGCTTATTGTTTACCGTCTGGGAACGTATATTCCTGTTCCTGGTGTTGACCCGTCCATTCTTGCTGACATTTTCCAGCAGAATGCAGGCGGCGTTCTGGGCATGTTTGACATGTTCGCCGGTGGTGCGCTGGGTCGTATGACGATCTTTGCGCTGAATATCATGCCGTATATCTCGGCCTCGATTATCATCCAGTTGATGACAACCGTTTCGCCTACGCTTGAGCAACTCAAGAAAGAAGGCGAGCAGGGCCGCAAAAAAATTAATCAATATACCCGCTATCTGACGGTGCTGATTGCAACCGTTCAGGCATGGGGCATTGCTGTTGGTCTTGAAAGCATGACCGGTTCTACCGGTGCTGCTGTTGTTGATCCTGGCATGTTCTTCCGTCTGACCGCTGTTATTACGCTTGTCGGTGGCACCATGTTCCTGATGTGGCTTGGTGAACAGATCACCCAGCGTGGCATCGGTAACGGCATTTCGCTGATCATCTTTGCCGGTATTGTTGCCGGTCTGCCCAGCGCTATTGCCGGTACTCTGGAACTTGGCCGTACCGGTGCAATTTCTGCACTGGTCATTGTCGCGATCCTCGTTCTTGCGGTTGCCGTCATTGCCTTCATCGTCTTTGTTGAACGTGCACAGCGCCGTGTTCTGATCCAGTACCCGAAACGCCAGGTTGGCATGAAGGTTATGGAAGGTCAGAGCTCGCACCTGCCGCTCAAGATCAACACTGCCGGTGTTATTCCGCCGATCTTTGCAAGCTCGCTTCTGCTGATGCCGCTGTCGGTTGCCCAGTTCACCGCTGGTGGGGATAGTGCTGACTGGCTGACGACTGCGACGGCATTGCTTGGCCGTGGCCAGCCGCTGTATATCGCGCTTTATATCGGCCTGATCGTCTTCTTTGCCTTCTTCTACACCGCGGTTGTTTTCAACCCGGAAGATACGGCAGACAACCTGAAGAAACACGGTGGCTTTATTCCGGGCATTCGTCCGGGTAAAAATACTGCGAATCATCTGGATTTCATTCTGACCCGTTTGACGGTTATCGGTGCAGCTTATCTCGCATTTGTCTGTATCCTGCCGGAACTGTTGATCGCTGAATGGTCCGTGCCCTTCTACTTTGGTGGGACTAGCTTGCTGATCGTTGTCACGGTTACGATGGATACCGTTGCACAGATTCAGTCCCATATGCTGGCTCATCAGTATGAAGGCCTGATCAAGAAATCCAAACTACGTGGTCGCCGCCGTTAACTGAGCGACCACGGATATCAGGGGGACGGACGAACATGAATATTATCCTTCTAGGCCCTCCCGGCGCGGGAAAGGGTACTCAGGCAAAGCGTCTTGAAACAGGACGCGGCATGATTCAGCTCTCAACGGGCGACATGCTTCGTGCAGCGGTTGCAGCCGGCACGGAACTGGGACAGAAGGCAAAGGAAGTCATGGATGCGGGGAAGCTCGTTTCCGACGATCTTATGATCGGTCTGATTTCCGAACGACTTGACCAGGATGACACCAAAGACGGTTTCATCCTGGACGGGTTCCCACGCACGACGGCCCAGGCAGAAGCCTTGGACGACATGCTGGAAACCAAAGGTCTGGCACTTGATTATGTGATTGAACTGCGTGTGGATGATGCAGCGTTGGTTGCCCGTGTTGTCGGGCGCTATACCTGTGCTAAATGCGGGCAGGGATATCACGACGAGTTCCAGAAACCCGCCGAAGACGGTGTCTGTGACGTATGTTCAGGCACTGAATTCAAACGCCGTGCGGATGACAACGCCGAGACGGTCACATCGCGACTGACTGCTTATCACAAGCAGACTGCACCGATCATTCCTTACTATGAAAAGGTCGGTAAGCTGAAAACAGTTGACGGGATGGCTGAAATAGACGAAGTTACGCGCGAAATTGAAGCCATCCTGGGGTAATTTCCCGGGCAGGGCGTTTTTTTGCTGGCGGGTTAGCAGTGATGCTGGCCCGTTTTTGCCGCGCCCCGCTCTACCGGATCTGCCGCAGGGTTTGTTAACAGGAAACAGGAGTCTCACACAGTGGCTCGTATTGCTGGCGTAAATATCCCGACTGCTAAACGCGTCGTGATTGCGCTTACCTACATCACCGGCATTGGCCCGGCGAAAGCTAAAGAAATTTGCGCTAAGGTTGGAATCGAATCCGTAACCCGCGTTCATCAGCTCTCTGATGACCAGGTTCTCAAGGTTCGTGAAGTCATCGACGCTGATTACACCGTTGAAGGCGACCTTCGTCGTGAAACCGCAATGAACATTAAACGTCTGATGGATTTGGGCTGCTATCGCGGTCTGCGCCATCGTCGCGGTCTCCCGGTACGCGGTCAGCGTACCCACACCAACGCTCGCACCCGTAAGGGCCCGGCTAAGCCGATTGCTGGCAAGAAGAAGTAAGGTAGGGGACAGACAATGGCGAAAGCTCCTCAGACTCGCGTACGTCGCCGCGAGCGGAAGAACATTACGAATGGTATCGCGCACGTAAATGCGACCTTCAACAACACCATGATTACCATCACTGACGTTCAGGGAAATACCATTTCCTGGTCGACCGCTGGTGGTATGGGTTTCCGCGGTTCGCGTAAATCAACTCCGTATGCTGCACAGATGGCCGGTGAAGACGCAGGTAAAAAAGCTGCTGAACACGGCATGAAAACTCTTGAAGTACAGGTTAAAGGCCCGGGTTCGGGACGTGAATCTGCACTGCGTGCGCTTCAGGCTGTTGGTTTCACGATTACGTCGATCAAAGACGTAACGCCGATTCCACACAATGGTTGCCGTCCGCGTAAACGTCGTCGCGTCTAATCGCGTCGATCTGCGGACGATCCCGCGTTTAGGCCCGGTGCACCCGGGCCTCTTCGCGTTTCTCATGAGGGCAAAACTTGCTCTCCTTATATAGGCTCCAGTTGCGAAGGTGGGTCTCGTGATTCAAAAGAACTGGCAGGAACTGATTAAGCCGACCAAGCTTGATGTTACTCCGGGTACTGATGCCAGCCGCGTTGGTACGATCGTGGCGGAACCGCTGGAGCGCGGTTTTGGTCAGACTCTGGGTAACGCGCTGCGTCGCATTCTGCTGTCGTCGCTCCAGGGTTCGGCGGTTACCGCGATCCAGATCGACGGTGTATTGCACGAATTTTCGTCGATTCCGGGTGTACGTGAAGATGTCACCGACATCATCCTGAACATCAAGACCATGGGCGTGCGTATGCATGCTGAAGGTCCGAAGAAAATGGTTCTGAAAGCGACCGGCCCTGGTGCCGTTACCGCTGGTCAGATCGAAACTGGTGCGGATATCGAAATCCTTAACCCGGATCTCGAGATTTGCCATCTTGATGATGGTGCATCGCTGAACATCGAATTTACTGTTGATAACGGTAAAGGCTATGTCGCAGCTAGCTCGCACAGCTCTTCGGATGCACCGATCGGTCTTATCCCGATTGATGCGATCTTCAGCCCGATCCGTAAAGTGGCCTACAAGGTGGAAAACACCCGTGTTGGTCAGGATACCGATTTTGACAAGCTGTCATTGACCGTTGAAACCAACGGCGCACTGACCCCGGAAGATTCAGTAGCACTTGCTGCTCGTATCCTTCAGGACCAGCTGTCGTTGTTCGTCAACTTTGATGAGCCGGAAGCGGTTGTCGAAGAGAAAAAAGAAGACGAACTTCCGTTCAACCGTAACCTTCTTCGTAAGGTTGACGAGCTTGAACTGTCGGTACGTTCGGCAAATTGCCTGAAGAACGACAATATCATCTATATCGGTGATCTTGTTCAGAAGACCGAAGCAGAAATGCTTCGTACGCCGAACTTCGGTCGTAAGTCGCTGAACGAAATCAAAGATGTTCTTGCTCAGATGGGCTTGCATCTCGGTATGGAAGTCGGCGGTTGGCCGCCGGAAAACATCGAAGAACTTGCTCGCAAGTTCGAAGATCCGTTCTAAGAACGGGTCTTCGGCCTTCGGGCTGTTATCGGAGCATTCTTGCTCCAAACCGGAAAGATCGAATTGTTTGGCATTTCCGGCGGGCTAGTTGCCCACACCGCACGTGCATGACCTGACTTTGTTCAGGGTGGCGGCGCGGTTTTACAATCGGTTTCGTGAGCGAAGCCAGGTTATTAAGGAGAGTTACCATGCGTCACGGTATGCACGGCCGTAAGCTTAATCGTACTTCGTCCCATCGTAAGGCGATGTTTGCCAACATGGCAGTTTCGCTGCTCACCCACGAGCAGATCAAAACGACTCTTCCGAAGGCCAAAGATCTTCGCCCGTATGTCGAAAAACTGATTACGCTGGGCAAGCGGGGCGACCTGCATGCACGCCGTCAGGCTATTTCGATCCTGCGTGATGACAAAATCGTAGCCAAGCTGTTCGGCGAAATTGCCGAGCGTTATAAAGAGCGTTCGGGTGGTTACACCCGTGTTCTTAAAGCCGGCTTCCGCTATGGCGATGCAGCACCTGTTGCTGTTATCGAACTTGTTGAGCGTAATGCAGATGCAAAGGGTGCAGAAGACCGCGCCCGTGTTGAAGCAGAGGGCGAAGGCGAAGAAGCAGCTGCTGAATAAGCAACGCTTCGGCCTTTAAGAAACAAAAACGGGCGACGCCAAACGGTGTCGCCCGTTTTCTTTTGACCATTGCTCTTTGAATTTTTGGTCAAATTGTCCATATTTCCGACACGGTTACGCGGCAGTTCTAGTTTTCCTAATGCAATAATTCTGGCCGGGCGTATCCAACACGCCCATTGTTAGATGAACATGCCGACCAAACACAGATTGACAGAAATGAGAGAGAGCGACGTGCAGCTAAGATGGACCCCGACCATTTTGACAATTGCGCTGATCACGATGATGGCAGTTGTTGGCGTAAATCATACAGCCCATGCCCAAAGTGATGACCGGCGCTTGCCGACCAGTCAGACCGAAATCAAGATGTCGTTTTCACCGCTGGTCAAACAAACCGCACCGGCTGTGGTCAACATCTATACCAAAAAGGTGGTCAGCGAACGTCAGCGCACGCCGTTCTTTAACGACCCGTTTTTCAAACAGTTCTTTGGTGATCGGTTTGGCGGCGCGGTTGGTGCACCGCGCCAGCGTGTTGAACGCTCGCTGGGCTCCGGGGTGATTGTTTCGGGCGACGGCACAATCGTTACCAATCATCACGTGATCAACGGTGCCAGCGAAATTCGCGTGGTCCTGCATGATAACCGCGAATTTGATGCCGATCTGGTTGGTTCGGATGAACGTACCGATCTCGCCGTTCTGAAATTGCGCGATGTCGAAAACGAATTGCCGGCCGTTACCTTTGGCGATTCGGATGCGGTTGATGTCGGGGATCTGGTCTTGGCTATTGGCAACCCGTTCGGGGTGGGCCAAACGGTGACCAGCGGTATTGTCTCGGCCCTTGCGCGTGCGGGTGTCACCGGACAGGATTACCAGTCTTTCATTCAGACCGATGCTGCGATTAATCCTGGGAATTCCGGCGGGGCATTGATCGATATTGACGGGAAGCTGATCGGTGTAAACTCGGCGATCTTTACAAAGTCGGGTGGATCAAACGGCATTGGCTTTGCCGTGCCGGTCAATATGGTCAAAGTCGTCATGCGCGGCCTGATCAGTGGCGATTTGCGCCGTCCATGGTTGGGGGCCGCAGGGCAGGCGGTAACAGCCGATCTTGCATCATCGCTTGAACTCGATCGCCCGCACGGGGTTTTGATCAGTGATGTACGCGAAGGCAGCCCGGCCGGGCGAGGTGGTCTGCGCGCCGGGGATGTTGTGATCGCGGTCAATGGGTTGGCTGTTGATAATCCCAACGAGCTGAAATTCCGCATCGCGACGTTAGAACTTGATAAAGGGGCGGAACTTTCTGTCCTGCGTCAGGGCAAGGAAGTCGTGCTTCCGATGCCACTTGAAGTCGCCCCGGAATTGCCCGCACGCGACGAAAGCGTGATTGATGGTGCCAATCCGTTTAGTGGCTCCAATATTGCCAATATGAACCCGGCGCTGGCCGATGAGCTTGGCATTGATACCCTGAGCGAAGGTGTTGTTGTTCTAGCGGTCGCACGCGACAGCCTTGCCCGCCGTACCCGTCTTCAGGCGGGTGACTATATTGTCGAAATCAATGGCCAAAAGATCGATACGGTCGCGCGTCTTAAAGAAGTAATCCGTGCCGGCGAACGCAGCCGTGAATGGAAAATTGCGGTCAAACGCGATGGCAAAGTTCTGACCGGCGAGTTTACGCTGTAATCAGGTTACGTCATTAATCTGCACACCAAACCCAAAAGGCGTGATCCCAACATTACACGGGTCGCGCCTTTTCTGTATCTGTATGGCGGAGCATAAACAGCGCGCCACAGGTCAATATCCCCAGAATGATGGTCAGGATAATGGCGTATTGCCCGTAATCATCAATCAACAGGCCAAACAGAAACGGTGCAGCGGCCTGCGCAAAGCGAGACGGGGCCATGACATATCCTTGCCGTGCGCCGTAGCCAACCGGGCCAAAGATCACCAATGGCAAGGTTCCCTTGGCGATGGTCAAAATACCATTGCCAACCCCATGTAGGCTGGTGAATAGCATTCCAACCGGTCCACCAAACACCAAAAGCAACACCGCACCAACCGGATGGGTGATTGCGGCCAGCCGTGATGAAATCAACGGATGCATTTTCTTTAGAAAACCAAATTCCAAAAGGCGGCCTGCAACCTGTGCCGGACCAACAAGCGATGCGGCAATCAGCGCACCCGTCGCATCCATTCCCGAGAGTTGCAGCAATCTGGGCAAATGGGTGGCCATGGCGGTTGCGGTAAACCAGCTTGCCGCAAAGACAATGGCAAGCAACACCATCTGAAGATTAAAGATATCTTTGCGGGCGAGCTTGACCGGGGCGGGGGCAGGTGATGTTTCCGAAGGGGGCGTATCATCGCTGCTTTTGATCGCGTCATCTGATGGCGTGTGTTTGACACGCGGGATCAAAAACAGGTTTAAGGGCAATCCAAGCACGATATGCATGGCAGCCCAGAAATAGCATGCCGTGCGCCAGCCAAACTCAACTTCAAGTCCGGCGGTAATTGGCCAGCAGATCGTACTGGCAAAACCGGCGATCAGGGTAATCCCGGTAATCGGCCCGCGGGCATCATGACCAAAAATCCAGCTCAGTGTGGCAAAGGCGGATTCATAAAGCCCCATCGACATGCCAACACCGATCACGCACCATGCAATACACATCATGGTCAGGCTGTCCGACATTCCCAAAAGTGCTAATCCAGCAGCAAAAATCACGCTGGAAACCGCAAGGACTGTGCGCCCGCCAAATTGATCAATCCGCGCGCCTGCGGATGGCCCAAACAAGGCGGCAAAGACCAGAGCGAGTGAAAAGGCCCCAAATGCCCAACCCGGCGGGATGCCAAGTTCATTGGCCATCGGTTCGGCAAGAATGGCTGGCAGATAAAGCGTAGTGCCAAAGGCCAAGGTCTGACCGGTGCCAAGCCCAATCACAATGGGAAGTTTGGCCGGTGCATTTACTGCTGTCATCTTACACCTTGATCATAAGGGGATGTGGCGCAGAGAAAGGCGTTATTCACAGCAAGTATCTCCGTTTAAGCTTGGGGATTGAAAACTCGGTGCGGTCGCCATATCGCGGCTGGCGACAATATGCTGGGTGACTTCCATCCATGCCTCGGTTGCGATCAAAAAGGCATCACGGCCTTTGTCGGTCAGGGCATAGACTTTGCGTTTCCGGCCTTGCACGGTTTCAGGTCGGGATGTGAGATAACCGCCCGCTTCGAATTCATTAAGCACCGGATAGACAGTGCCTTCGGATGGGGAACAACAGCCGTTTGTGGTTTTTTCAACCGCTTGAACGACCTCATAACCATGCATCGGCTTTCGGTGCAGAACGCACAGCACGAAAAACTTCGACAAGGACATCTTGATCGTTCCTTGCCAATAGGCCCGGTTGGTGTAATCAACACTAGGTGTCATGAGGTTGGCTTTCGAACTGCAGATGCTGCTGAAAACTATGCCTCGACCATCGAGGTGTCAATTGTCGATGTTTCGTCTGTCACAGATGTCATCAGCATGTTACTTTTCGCGAAAGTCACCCTTTCCCAGTCAACATTGTAATGATTTTGCATGGTTTCCCTGTTTGAAAGTCAGGTAACGCGCCCGTTGGCCGACAGACTACGTCCGGCAAAGCTTGACGAAGTGGTCGGGCAGGGACATTTGTTTGGCGAAGACGGCCCGATCACGCGCATGATTAAGACCAGTCGGGTGCCCTCTGTTGTGTTGTGGGGCCCACCGGGCTGCGGTAAGACCACATTGGCCCGCTTGATGGCTGATGTTGCCGATATGGCGTTTGAGCCGTTATCTGCGATCTTTTCCGGGGTGGCGGATCTGCGTAAGGTGTTTGAACGGGCGCGTGGGCGCCGGTCAACCGGCGGGGCGACATTGCTGTTTATCGATGAAATCCATCGCTTCAACAAAGCCCAGCAAGACAGTTTCCTGCCCTATGTCGAAGACGGCACCATCACCCTGATTGGGGCAACAACCGAAAATCCGTCGTTTGAGCTAAACGCTGCTTTGCTGTCACGCTGTCAGGTGCTTGTGCTGAAGCGTCTTGATGATCAGGGGCTTGAAGAACTTCTGGTGCGTGCGGAAAAGGAAATGGGGTTTGATCTTCCGGTCACGCCCGAAGCCCGTGAAACCCTATGTGCGATGGCCGATGGTGACGGGCGCTATTTGCTGAACCTGGCGGAAGAACTGTTCTCAATGCCGCCAAGTGATGATGGTCCGCTTGGTGTTGCCGAACTTGCCCGCACTGTGCAAAAGCGCATGCCGATTTATGACAAGGGCGATGACAGCCATTACAATCTGATCAGTGCGCTACATAAATCCATTCGCGGGTCGGACCCGGATGCAGCACTTTACTGGTTTAACCGGATGCTGGCCGGGGGCGAAGACCCGAAATTTCTTGCCCGGCGTCTCACACGCATGGCGGTCGAAGATATCGGTTTGGCCGATCCGCAAGCCCAGCAATTTTGCATCAGTGCGTGGGAATCTTATGAGCGGCTTGGCAGCCCCGAAGGCGAGTTGGCCTTGGCACAGGCCGTAATTTACCTGGCCCTGGCACCGAAATCGAATGCCGGCTACTCGGCCTATAAAAAGTCCCTGAAAATCGCACGGGAAACCGGATCGCTCACGCCACCGGCTCATATTCTCAATGCGCCGACCAAACTGATGAAAGATATCGGGTATGGCAATGGCTATGCCTATGACCATGATCAGGAAGACGGTTTTTCCGGGCAGAATTATTTCCCCGAAGGCATGCGCCGTCAGAATTTCTATGAGCCGGTTGAACGTGGTTTTGAACGCGATCTTAAAAAGCGGGTCGAATATTTCGATAAACTGCGACAGGAACGTCAGAAGAAACGCCGCGATGAATAGCTGACTATTGGTTCGGTGTCATTTTGGAAACAATCTGGTGAAGACTCATGGGATAAACACCAAACAGAAGACAGGTTAGGTTCAGGTCAACAAATCAACACCGACTTGGAGACCCCAAATGACCAATATTCTGCACGTGAATGCATCTGTGAATGGTGAGAATTCCAACTCCCGCCAGATCGCGTCCAAACTGATCAACCGAATTGTTTCCGCAAACAGCTCTGCCAATGTTGTCGAGCGCGATACCAACGCACTCACCGCCCTGACCGGCGAAGTTGTTGGCGCATTCTACACCCCGGAAGAAAACCGCACTGACGCCCAGAAGGAAGTCATTGCTGTTTCCGACAAAATGGTTGCCGAACTTCAAGCTGCTGACGTCGTTGTCATTGGTGCGCCAATGTATAACTTCAGCGTTCCTTCGACGCTTAAAGCATGGGTCGATCTGATTGCCCGCGTTGGTGTGACTTTCCAGTACACCGAAAATGGCCCGGTTGGCCTGTTGACCGGCAAGAAAGCCTATGTTGTTGTTGCGACGGGTGGCGTTCCGGTTAACAGCCCGGCTGATTTTGCATCGCCATATCTCAAACAGGTTCTCGGCTTTGTCGGCATTTCCGACATTGAAATCATCGATGCATCCGGTTTCGCGGTAAATGCCGAAGAAGCCATGGCGCGCGCGATCTCGAATGTCGAAGCCGTTGCCCTTCCGTCTGTTGCCTAAGATCAGGCCAAGTTTACCAAACGTAATGCGAACCCGGTAATCAACGAGCTTCCCCTCCCCCCGTATCGTTGGGTGCCGGATTTAGCATAAAAAGAATGCCCGACTGTTTCCTCAGTCGGGCATTTTGATTTCGGTGAAATCCGTACTATTGTGATGTCCTATCGGCGTTCGGTGGTTTTGACCAAGAAGCGTCTTGAACAGGTGGGTGGTGCAATTGAAACGGTTTGCGATGGTTGCTATCTGGGGACTTCTCGTGCTGGCCGGGCTCTTTGTAGTGGTGCGCTTTTCCGGCCTGATTGATCATATGCTGCCTGCGGGTGATCCACCCAATTCCACATTTGATCCGGGGGCTGATGTACCCCAAAGCAATAACTTCTTTATCGCATGCCCGGATCGGTTGGTCCCCAAGACGGACCGGAAAATGCAAAGTCCGGTCTTTGATGCCGCCGCCTCGACCTTGGCGGATCTTTTGATTGAAACCGCACCGGCGCACGGCATGACCTTGATGCGCGGTGCAAATGGCGCAAAGCCCGGGAAATTGTATTTTCTGGCACGCAGCCCTGTTTTTCATTTCCCCGACTGGGTTGAAGTCGAACTTGTTTTGCCGGAAACCGGCAATGAAGTGACCTTCTGCATGTTTGCCCAATCGGTCTATGGCAGTGAGGACCTTGGCCAAAATGAAAAGCGTACACGTGCGTGGATTGCTGATGTAACGGTCAGAATGGGGCAGGCGGGCTAGATCAAACTTAGGCAATTGAAAATACGTGTATATTGCGGTCTGATAGCAGATCGAATTCACGATCAGGCTTTGGTTGAATTAAGGCCCTGTTATTGCCTTGGCCCTATACCGTTTTCACACGTGACTTTTGATCCTTGAAAGAATAGGTTCCGCGCCATGCAATTTTCACCGTTGTTAATCGCTTCCATTGCCTTGGGCGGCGCCATTGGTGCGGTCGCACGTCACAGTGTGTCTGTTATGATGGGCTCTATGCTCGGCAGTGGATTTCCCTGGGGAACCTTGACGGTCAATATCGTCGGTTCGTTCCTGATGGGGGTGTTGATCGAAGTCTCGGCCTTTAAACTTTCGATGGGGCCTGAGATGCGCGCACTCCTTGTGACCGGTTTTCTTGGGGCGTTTACAACTTTTTCGACTTTCTCGCTGGATGTAGCGACCCTATATGAACGGGGCAATATGGGCGCAGCCGCCCTTTATGTGATTGTTTCCGTCGTGGTTGGTATTTCGGCACTGTTTGGCGCTATTGCGCTGGTAAGGGGTATTCTGCAATGAGTGGTGTCACTCTGCGCAAGGTCAAGGCTGACGAAGCTGATATTCGGCTTGATCGTTGGTTTAAGCGCAACTGTCCTGAATTTACCTTCGGGCAGGTTCAAAAGTTCCTGCGCGGCGGTCAGATCCGTGTCGATGGCAAACGTGCCAAGGCCAACCAGCGTGTTGAACCGGGACAGGAAATTCGTGTCCCGCCGGTTCCTGTCATGTCGGGTGGCGGCGAGGAGCCATGGTCAAAAGACGGGTCTTACGATCCGTCCGAAGTCCAGCAGCGCAAACATGCCGGTCCGGCAAAGTCCGATGCCAGCGAAGCAGAACTTCAGGCATTGCGCGATTCTGTCCTTTTCTATGACGAAGTTGTCATGGCGATCAATAAACCTGCGGGCTTGGCCGTGCAGGGCGGGACCAACACATCCTTGCATATTGATGGCATGCTTGATGCGCTGAAACTTGATAGCAAGGAACGCCCAAAGCTTGTTCACCGTCTGGACAAAGACACCAGTGGTGTCTTGCTTTTGGCCCGTTCGTCATCGGCAGCCCATGCGCTGACCAAGGCGTTTAAAGACAAATCAACACGCAAACTTTATTGGGCCATCGTGACCGGTGCGCCGGTTGACCGCGAAGGCCTGATCGATGCGCCACTGGCAAAGCTGTCTGGCAAGGGCGGCGAGAAAATGGTCATCGATGAAAAGCAGGGTAAATCAGCCCAGACCGTTTACCGCCAACTGCACCGTGCAGGGCGTCGGGCTGCTTGGTTGGCATTGTCACCATTGACCGGCCGTACCCATCAGCTGCGCGTTCACTGCGAAGCCATGGAATGTCCGATCTTGGGCGATGGTAAATATGGTGGGCCAAAGGCCTTTGTCGATGGCATGTCCAACCAGATGCATCTGCATGCGCGCGCGATTGACTTCCCGCATCCGGTCACCGGACATCGTGTGGTCATCGAAGCACCGGTGCCTGCGCATTTCGCCGAAAGCCTCAAGGCGCTGAATTTTGATCCGAAAACGCCGACCAAATTCCTGACCCCGGAAATTCATCGGGAAAAGGAAGAAAAGCCGAAACCAAAGGCTAAGCCGTCGCGTTTGCGCAAAAGATAATGCCGATCTGATTCTGGCCTAAAACCGCGAAAAGCCGACGCAGTGCGTCGGCTTTTTCGTCCCTGTCAGAGGTCAAAACCAAAAGGCGTTGAATGACATTTGTAGGTGATAGCGGTAATTAGTGTTTTCTGAAACGTTCGATGAAGGCATCTCGCACCCGGTTCAAATGTCGGGCATGAACCGTGTTTCCCGTACGTTCACACATTTCAGCTTGGCCTTTTATCATGACCGCAATCCGTTTGCGGCCTTGCGGTGTGTGGATCATGCTTTCGCCTTCCTCCAAGGCGGTTCCAATTGGGACTTGCTCACACTCAGCAATAGCGAGAATTTCTTCCTCCTTAAGATCGCTGAAATCGATACAGTCACGTAGCGTGAGCATCTTCTGCCTCCGTTGTTATGAGCCAGACAGAAATCATACGCCTCCTTATGGGTGATCAAAAGCCGATCAAAATTAACCATTGATTTCCATTGCTTCGGAGGGGGCAAAAAATGCTTTCGCATTGCAGCAGTGAGAGACTCGATCTTTGGTGTCCGATCTATTAGTCTCCGCCTTTCTGAAAATCAGGATGAAAGACCCCACATGGCCAATGACCCGCTTAGACTTGTAATATTTGATTGTGACGGTACCCTTGTTGATAGCCAGCATGCGATTGCACATTGCATGGATCATGCGTTTTCCGAGCATGGGCTGGATTGCCCGGGATTGGAAAACACCCGCACAATCATTGGTCTGAGCCTGCCAGAAGCCATTTCAAAGCTGGCAGCCCCCAAGCGTATTGAAATTGATCTGATTGATGCGGTGACGGCTGCTTATAAGAACGCGTTCTTTGCCCTGCGCCAAACACCTGATTTCCACGAACCGCTTTTCCCCGGTGTGTGCGAAGTTCTTGCCGAACTTGATCGTCGCCAATGGCTCAGCGGTGTGGCGACGGGTAAAGCCCGCCGTGGGCTTGATGCTGTTTTGGCGCGCAATGAACTGGAAGGTCGTTTCGTAACGCTCCAGACCTGCGACAATCATCCGTCAAAACCCAATCCGGCGATGTTGATGGCAGCCCTTGAAGAAACCGGCGTTGATGCACCCAATGCGGTGATTGTCGGCGATACCAGCTATGATATCGAAATGGGCCGTGCAGCAGGAATGATCGCCATTGGCGTTGATTGGGGCTATCATGACGTTGATACGCTGCATGCATCAGGTGCGCATGCCGTGATTAGCCATTTTGACGAACTTGCCTTTGTTCTCGACAAGATTTGGGAAAATAACCGTGACGCCGCTTAAAAATCCCGAACTTGCCCCAATCCGCTTTGAATTGACCGTGGCAATTGATCCAGAAGATGCGTTTGACGCCTTTACCAAAGGATTTGGTAACTGGTGGCCGACTGACAGTCATTCCCTGTCCAAAAAGGACTGTATCGCGATTGAGTTCGGCTCAGGCGTTGATGGAAAGATCATTGAGCGTGCCAAGGGGCAAAAAGATGTGATTTGGGGCACCGTTAAAAAATGGCAGCCCGGCGAACATCTATCCTTTACCTGGCATCCGGGATGGAGTGCAGGCGACTTTACCCTGGTTGATGTGAGCTTTGATCTCAATGACTTTGGTCGTTGCGTGATCCGGCTTGAACATAAAGCATGGGAAAATCTCGGCGAAATCGCACCCACCTTGCGCGATGGGTATCTTTCGGGCTGGGAATTTGTCTTTGGCGAATGTTTTGCCAATTACCTGCGCACATCACGCAAATAGAAACCTGTAAAGACCAACAGGACCGAACGTACGAAAAAGGGCACCTATTGAGGTGCCCTTTGCCATGTCGGATCGTTACAGGTTTTAGAACAAGCGTTCTTCGATCAGTTCACGCTGCAATTTGACCGGATCACGGAACCAATGGGTGTGAAAACCCATTTCGCGGGCTTGCTGGATGTTCTTTTCAGTGTCATCGATAAACAGCGTTTCGCGCGGGTTCAGTTTGAACCGTTCACAGACCAGATCAAAAATCCGTGGATCAGGTTTGGCGAGTTTTTCCTGACCGGACACCAGAATGCCTTCGAAATGGTTCAAAAATTCAAACCGTTCCAAGGCATGCGGCCAGGTTTCCGCCGACCAGTTGGTCAGGGCGAACAGGCGGACTTTCTTGCGTGTTTTCAAATCTTCAAGAATGGCGACCGTGCGTTCAATCGCACTTTTCATCATTTCCGGCCAGCGGTCCTGCCATGCGGCAATTTCATCATGATAGTGCGGATAGCGATGCTGCAAATCCGGGATCGAATTGGCAAAGCTTAGCGCACCCTTATCATGCAGGAAATTCCAATGCGGATGACAAACTTCATTCAGGAACTTTTCCATCTCGGCCGGATCGTCAAAGATCTTGCGATACAGATGACGCGGGTCCCAATCGACAAGAACACCCCCAAGGTCAAACAGAACGGTTTCGATGGTGCGCATGATATTTCCTTGCAGCAATAGCGTAATATTGCCCCGTTAAATCAGCTGAGGGACGCATTCGCAAGCGGCAGTTTCTTGAAAGCTGTCCGATGTCCTGATCTTATTGCGCAACAATGTCGTAAAGAACCAGACGGCAACCAAGTGGCTGATTGAACGCAGATGACACGATTGTCATTTGCCAATCAGGCATGCTGTCGCAAATGATGGAAATCCAACAAACAAGAATCAGAGGAGGCTTGAACATGTGTACGCTTGATGGATGTGGTTCCAACGAACATCTCGGTCCGCCACCCAAGGCAACCGACGAAGATCGCCGACTGTTTCTCAAAGGTGCTGTTGCCCTGCCACTCGCAGTTATTCTTGCCGACCCGATGCTGGCCCATGCGGCGGGGTCGATGCTTGATAAGGTCACCATCACCACGCCGGAAGGTGAGAGCATGGTGGCCGAAATCGCCATGCCGGCAACCTTGCCTGCGCCGACCGTCATTCTGATCCATGAATGGTGGGGGCTTAATGATCATATCCGTGCAGTTGCTGCGGAATATGCCAAACAGGGATATATCGCCCTTGCGGTTGATCTGTATGGTCAACCACCTGCAACCACACCCGATGGTGCGCGTGCCTTGATGTCGGGGATGGACCCGGTCGCCGCAACGCGCAAATTGCAGTCATCGGTCGAGTTCCTGAGAAACCATAAGGATTCAACAGGTAAGGTCGGATCGGTTGGCTGGTGCTTTGGCGGTGGCTGGTCGCTTAATACCGCCCTTGCAACCGATATTGATGCGGCTGTGATCTATTACGGCAATGTCAATAAAACACCCGAACAGGTTGCGACCTTGAACGCGCCTTTGATGGGGCATTTCGGTAGCCTTGATAAAAGCATCAACAAGGAAATGGTGGATGGCTTTGAGCGGTCCTTACGGATCGGGGGCAAGTCGCTTTATAAATTCTATTGGTATGACGCCGATCATGCGTTCGCCAACCCGACCGGTGGCCGCTATGACAGCGAGGATGCCATGCTTGCCTGGGAACGCACCATGGCGTTCTTTAAATATCATCTGAACAAGGCATAGCGCGGATCACGGATCTTGTGCGCAACAAAGAAGGCCGGGCATGATGCCCGGCCTTCTTGCTTTTAATCTTTGAACGGGTCTGAGTTTCTTAAACGCTTTGATTGCCGCGATTGGCCCATTTGGTCGAACGGCGTTCAATGACGTTAAAGATTTCATACATCGCAATCCCCATCACCGCGATCACCAGAAGACCGGCAAACACCAGCGGCATGTTGAATTTCGACGATGCTGACAGCATCAGATACCCGACGCCGACATTCGATGCCACCGTTTCGGAAATCACCGATCCGACAAAGGCCAGCGTGATCGCGACTTTAAGCGATGCAAAGAAATACGGCATGGCGCGCGGGAACCCGACCTTGATCAGGATGTCACGGCGGGTGGCGCCAAGGGAGCGCAACACATCGCGTAATTCCGGCTCAAGCGTTGCAAGCCCGGTCGCCACATTGACAACAATCGGGAAGAACGAAATCAGGAACGCGGTGATGATTGCCGGAACGGTTCCGATGCCAAACCACATGACCAGAACTGGGACAAGGGCAACTTTCGGGACGGAGTTAAACCCGACCAAAAGCGGATTGGCTGCGTCATAAATCGCCCGGCTTGATCCGACAAGGGCCCCAAGGACCACGCCAAACACCACCGCAATGGCAAAGCCCGCCAGCGTTGTATAAAGCGTATGAACCGCATGCATCCAGATCGCTTCATGATACTGCCAGCCGACAATGAGGCTTTCGGACGGGGTTGGCAGGACATAGGGCGGGATTTTGAAAATGCGGACAATCAATTCCCACAGGACGAACAGGCCGATTGCACTAAGCCACGGGGCTGCTTTGGAAAGGTTGAGTTTCTTGGTCATAATATCTGCCCGTCCCCCTTCAAGATTCTCGCACGTCACGGATGTGACTGCGCAATTCGTGGACAAGATCAATGAAAGGCGGGGTAAAGGTCACTTCCTGATCCCGTGGACGGGGCAGGGTGTTTTTACGTTCAACCAGAATTTTACCCGGACGTTTGGACATCACATAAATTGTGTCCGCCAGATAGGAAGCTTCGCGCAGATCGTGGGTCACCAGAATGACGGTAAAGGGACGCACCATCCAAAGGTTCTGCAAAATGTCCCAAAGCTCTTCACGGGTGAAGGCATCAAGGGCGCCAAACGGCTCGTCCAGCATCAACAAATCAGGTTCATGGATCAAGGACCGGCAAAGGGACGCGCGCTGTTGCATGCCACCCGATAGTTCCCATGGAAATTTGCCTTCGTGGCCTTCAAGGCCAACACTTGCCAGAAGTTTGCGGGCACGTTCCTCATATTCTGCGCGATGCTTGCGCAGGCGATTGCGATGCGGTTTGACGATTTCCATGGGCAACAGCACGTTATCAAGCGTGGTGCGCCATGGCAAAAGGGTCGGGTTCTGAAACGCCATGCCAACAATCTTGAGCGGCCCGGTGACTTCCTGATTATCCACAATGACGGAACCCTCAGAGGCGGGCATCAGGCCGGATACCAGCTTAAGCAAGGAAGACTTGCCACAACCGGACGGACCAACAACAGCGATAAACTCACCCTTGTCGATCTTCATGTTGGTGGTATCAAGTGCCAGTTCATCGCCTTCGCTATAGCGAAGTGTCACGTTATTGAGTTCGACAAAGCTCTTCGACACTGCAGTTATTCCCCCTGCTTGTCTCGGTCGTTTTTATTATATGTTTGGATCAAAGTGATCCGGGGCAGCACAGCCGCCCCGGATATCAAAGGTGATTACTTGATCTTACGGTCTTCTTCGCCCGGCATAAAGATATCGGTGAAGACATCGCCAACGGTTGGCTTGTTTTCAAAGCCGAATGCCAGTGCAACCTGATCGATGGCCTTTGCCATACGGTCGGTTTTCACAAGGCCCATGCCGTTTGCAATGCTATCAGGGGTGACGACGTTTTCATCAATCGCCATCTGAAGACGCTGCAATTCCAGATCAGAATCGATCAGCGGATCGACTTCTTTAAGGGCTGCGATGGCCGATGCCGGGTCGGCAATGGCTGCACGCCAGCCTTTAACCACACCGCGCAGGAAGCCGCGCAATTCTTCAGGATGATCTTCCATCATTTCTGGCGATGCCAGAAGGCCGTTGCCATAGAAGTCCATGCCGAAATCTTTGTATTGGAAGACGGTCAGGTCATCTTTGGTAATACCCTGTGCCTGCAAGTTCAGCACCGAGGTGAAATAGTGACCGGAAATCGCATCCACATCGCCACGCACCAACATCGGTTCACGAAGCGGCGGGTCCATGCTTTCCCAAGTCACGGCATCCAGCTCAAGGCCGGTTGCCGATGCAAATGCCGGATACAGTTTGCGCGATGCATCAAAGACCGGTGCGCCAAGGGTCTTGCCAATCAGGTCTTCTGGTTTGGTGATGCCTGATTTCTTGAGCATGAACAGCGCGAAAGGCGGGCGGTCATAGACCATAAAGATCGATTTCATCGCCCGGTCCGGGTTCGATGCATTGAACTCGACCAGCGAGTTGATATCGGCAAGCGATACGTCATAAGCACCACTGGCAACGCGGGTGATCGCCCCGACCGAGCCATTGCCCGAATCAATGGTCACATCCAGACCTTCTTCGTCAAAATATCCGTTCTTCTTGGCCAGAAGATACGGTGCCGCCGGGCCTTCATATTTCCAATCAAGTGAAAATTTGATCGCCATTTCAGCCATAGCCGAATGTGCGCCAAGTGCGAATGCCGCACCAACAGCCGCACCTAATAGTCGGTTCGTAAACGTGGTCATTTTATAAGAAGCCTCCTGTTTCGGGCCGATTATGCCGACCCTGAACCCGAATAAATTCCCTGATGACATAGCAATGTACATGCCATGTCGCGAATTCGCCCGCTTTTCGCGGGTTTGTAATTTCCATATCGCACAGTAAGGGTGTTTGTTTTTTGGTCAATGGGGTAAATTGACCAAAAATTATACATAATTTCTTGATAATCGCTCATTTGGCGATCTGTGCCTGTTAAACCCCTTGCACAGGGCGCCGCTTTTAGGCATATGGCGATCATGCTTACAAAAACGATCAATCGATTCTATAAAAAAGCCGAAGCTGTCGCAGATGACAGCGGTTCGGGCTGGCGCGTGCATCTTGATGGGCGTGCGGTGAAATCACCGGCAAAGGCCGAGTTTCTCTTGCCTTCCGAAGTTCTGGCGCAAGAAATTGCGGCCGAATGGGAAGCACAGGGTGAAAAAATCCTGCCCCATACCATGCCGATCATGCAGCGTGCTGCAACCGCCATCGACCGTGTGGCGCATCACCGTCCCATGGTGATTGGCGAGATTGTCGGGTATGGGCGGTCTGACCTGTTGTGCTACCGGGCGACATTCCCCGAAGACCTGATTGAACGTCAGGCAAAGGCATGGCAGCCGCTTCTCGATTGGGCGCAAAGTGATCTTGGCGTTGCCTTGGCCGTGACCGAAGGCGTCATGCCGATCGATCAGGATGATCACGCCTTGCTGCGTCTGCAGGATCATGTCGAAGGCCTGGATGACTATTACCTGACGGCTTTGCATGGCCTGACGACGGTGTCGGGATCCGTGATCATTGGCCTGGCAACGGTCAAAGGCCATATTGATGCGCAGAAGGCATTTGAATGCGCCATGCTTGATGACGAATATGCCATCGAACAATGGGGCGACGACGCCGAAGCCGTCATCCGCCGGGATCGTCATCAGGCCGAACTTCTGGCAACGGGCCGTTATCTGGATCTTTTGTGAGTTAGGGCATTGGAATCCTTGAGGGACTAGTTCGTCTCCGTTTTCATTGTTGGTGTCCCGAGAAATCTCTCAGCCCATGCAATTTCCTCATCAGATGGAGCGAAATTGTAACCGTTGTTCCCGTCGCTTTTCCAGTAGCGGGGCTGACTGATGTCATTGTGGAATATCAATTCCGATATGATGTAGATCATCCAAGTGTTCGATTTTATTGACGGTAGTATAAATCCTAATTCAGAGTCGCTTTCTTTGTAGAGGGATACAGGGTGAAGTTTGGAATGGGTATTGCTGATGTGAGTAAACTCGTTGCTGTACATTCCATATATTTCACCGATGTTTGGTATGAGTTTTTTGGCCTTTGTGACCGACTTCGTGGATTTTAGGTTTCCATCGTGGAATTTTGATAGTGATTCCTCGTCAGTTGCCAAGTCTAGAATAGTGCAGAGCGTTTCGATGATTTGTCGAGCAAGAGTTCCATATGGGAGCCGGAATCCGTGACGAGCAACTTCGATGCTAGCTAAAAAGGTTGTCTGACTACTTGATAAGAGTCCCGCGCACGTGGATTTGAAGCTTTTATCGTTAGGCTTAAAATGGCGGCGTAGTAAAGATGAAGACACTGAAAATAGCTCACTGATTTCATCAATGTCTTTTGACAATATTTTATCAAACGATTTAGCAATTTTGGGGCCGTCACGTTTTAATTGATTGATTAGCATGTCTTTTGATACAACAATTATGTTGTTGTTTTTGCTGTCGATATCTATTGAGCAAACCCTATCTGGTGCAGGAAGGTTCAGTTTTCTGCCGTGGCAATATCTGAGCTTTCTACCGCTGCCACACGGGCATTTTTGATTCTTCCGATTAGAGTTCATGCAGTTACTCTCCCCTCCCCAAAAAAAACGACCTATGCAGGCTTGGGTAGTATTTCATGGAATTGTAAGTCTGTGTGCGAGTGTTTTAGAGATAAATAACTTCTTGGAAAGTTATTCTGTGATTATTCAAAATAAGAAATTACTCGCAACGGACTGTTAATCTGGGGCTGTTGTTGCAGTTGGCAACAGTCCGAAATTTGTCGATTTCAAAACCGTGCTCTGTTAGCCGGGCCTGCTTTTTTGAGTCTTGGGTGGAGCAGTGATCAACGCGAAATCAGGTTGATCCGGCTCTGTGACAATTCAGCCGTGTCTAGACTTTAGTCCAGCCCAATCTCATATATCGGGATGACGTTAGGGAAATCAGGCGTTTGCGCCGATTTTTGTTGTGCCTCGACAATGCTAAAAATAATTGGCATTCCAGTACCGAATAATGCTATTTGAATCCCATGACCCGTGCATTGGGCGAAATGCGCGGACCGGCCGGTTACAGCAAGGAAAACGCAATATGCAAGATATCGTCGCCAAACTCGAAGCGAAACGCGCCGAAGCCGCCATGGGCGGTGGTCAGCGCCGCATTGATAATCAACACGCCAAAGGCAAGCTTACCGCGCGAGAGCGGCTTGATGTGTTGCTTGATGTTGGGTCGTTCGAAGAATGGGACATGTTTGTCGAACATGATTGTGTGGATTTCGGCATGACCGAAAACCGCATTCCCGGCGATGGTGTGGTGACCGGCCACGGCACGATCAATGGCCGTCTGGTCTTTGTCTTCTCACAGGATTTCACCGTGTTTGGCGGCGCACTTTCGGGCGCACATGCGCGTAAAATAGGCAAGATCATGGATCAGGCGATGAAGGTCGGCGCCCCTGTGATCGGCATCAATGATTCAGGCGGTGCCCGTATTCAGGAAGGCGTCGAAAGCCTTGCCGGCTATGCCGATGTGTTTCAACGCAATGTCGAGGCATCCGGCGTCATTCCGCAAATTTCCCTGATCATGGGGCCCTGTGCCGGTGGTGCTGTTTACAGCCCGGCCATGACCGACTTTATCTTCATGGTACGTGACAGCTCCTATATGTTTGTCACCGGCCCGGACGTTGTCAAAACCGTGACCCACGAAGAAGTCACCCATGAACAACTGGGCGGGGCATCCACCCATACCAGTGTGTCGGGTGTGGCGGACCTTGCCTTTGACAATGATGTCGATCTTTTGCTTCAGACCCGGCGTTTCATGGATTTCCTGCCGCTGTGTAACAAGGAAGACCCGCCCGCCCATCTGTGCGAAGACCCGATCACGCGTGATGACATCTCGCTTGATACCCTGGTGCCCGAAAACCCCAACATGCCCTATGACATGAAGGAACTGATCACCAAGGTCGTCGATGAAGGCGACTTCTTTGAAGTTCAGTCCGATTACGCCAAAAACATCATCATTGGCATGGCGCGCATGGATGGCCGCACGGTCGGTATTGTTGCCAACCAACCCATGGTTCTGGCCGGCTGCCTTGATATCGACAGTTCGAAAAAGGCTGCACGTTTTGTGCGCTTCTGCGATGCCTATAACATTCCGATTGTGACCTTTGTTGATGTTCCGGGCTTCATGCCGGGCACTGCACAGGAATATGGCGGCATCATCAAACATGGTGCGAAACTTCTTTATGCCTATGCCGAGGCAACCGTCCCCAAAGTCACCGTCATCACGCGCAAAGCTTACGGTGGCGCCTATGACGTTATGGCGTCGAAACATCTGCGCGGCGATGTCAATTATGCCTGGCCAACGGCGGAAATTGCCGTGATGGGGCCAAAGGGGGCGGTCGAAATCATCTTCCGGGCGGATATGAATGATCCGGCCAAGATCGAGGCCCGCACCGAAGAATACCGCGAAAAATTCGCCAACCCGTTCGTCGCGGGTCGCAAGGGGTTCATTGATGATGTCATCATGCCGCACGGTACGCGCCGGCGCGTGTGCAAGGCGCTGGGTATGCTGCGCAACAAAGACATCAAGAACCCGGAAAAGAAACACGGCAACATTCCGTTGTAAGCCGCCAAGACATATTGGGAGACATCCATGTTTACGAAAATCCTGATTGCCAACCGCGGTGAAATTGCCTGCCGTGTGATCAAATCAGCCCGGAAAATGGGCATCAAAACCGTTGCGGTTTATTCCGATGCCGATAAATCGGCCCTGCATGTGCAAATGGCTGATGAGGCCGTGCATATCGGCCCGGCCCCGACCAACCAGTCCTATCTGATCATTGATAAGATCATTGCCGCCTGCAAATCCACTGGGGCGCAGGCAGTCCATCCGGGCTATGGGTTCCTGTCGGAAAATCAGGCCTTTGCCAAGGCGCTGGATGCCGAAAAAATTGCCTTCATCGGCCCGCCAAACGGCGCAATTGCCGCCATGGGCGATAAAATCACATCCAAAAAGATCGCTTCTGATGCCGGTGTTTCAACCGTTCCAGGCTATATGGGCGTGATCAAGGATACCGACGAGGCGGTTAAAATCGCCAATGAAGTCGGCTATCCGGTGATGCTCAAAGCATCGGCTGGCGGTGGCGGCAAGGGCATGCGTATTGCGCGCAATGACGCCGAATGCCGCGAAGGGTTCGAACGCGCAACGTCGGAAGCCGCAAGCTCGTTTGGTGATGACCGCGTCTTTGTCGAAAAGTTCGTCGAAGAACCGCGCCACATTGAAATTCAGGTGCTGGCCGATAAGCACGGCAACGCGATTTATTTGGGTGAACGCGAGTGTTCAATACAGCGTCGCCACCAGAAGGTCGTCGAAGAAGCCCCGTCACCCTTTATCGATCCCGCCACCCGCAAAGCTATGGGTGAACAGGCCGTCGCACTCGCGCGTGCTGTTGATTATTGTTCGGCCGGGACGGTGGAATTCATCGTCGATAAGGACAAAAATTTCTACTTCCTTGAAATGAACACCCGTCTTCAGGTCGAACATCCGGTGACCGAATTGGTCACCGGTCAGGACCTTGTCGAATGGATGATCAAGATCGCTGATGGTCAGGAACTGACCCTTAAACAGGATGACGTCACCCTGACCGGCTGGGCGATGGAAACCCGGGTTTATGCCGAAGACCCGTTCCGCGAATTCCTGCCATCCACCGGGCGTCTGGTGCGCTATCAGCCACCAGCCGAAAGTGCGACGGTGCGTGTCGATACCGGCGTCTTTGAAGGCGGCGAAATTTCGATGTATTACGATCCGATGGTCGCAAAGCTGATCACCTATGGCGAAACCCGTGATCAGGCGATTGCCGAAATGCGAAGCGCGCTTGATGCCTATTACATTCGTGGCATTTCGCACAATATCCCGTTCCTGGCCGCTGTTATGGCCAATAAACGGTTCCAGGATGGCAACATCACCACCAATTTCATTGCCGAAGAATACCCCAACGGGTTCTCTTCTGATGATTTGCCAAATGATGACCCGGCAACCCTGATCGTGGTTGCGGCCTATCTTAACCAACGCTATGTCGAACGTAATTCCGGCATCACCGGACAGGTCAGCGATCATCCGCTGGAAATCGCCGAAAGCTGGGTTGCGGTCAGCGGCGATGAGCACACCCCGTTTGATATCGAATTTGACGGTGTTAACGGCGATTACATTGTCGCGATCGGGGATCGCAGTTACGGCGTTGTTTCCGATTGGAAAATCGGCGATGCGATGTTTGTCGGTGAAATTGATGGCGCACCGGTCTGTGTGCAGATCGATATTGACGGCATTGGTTTCCGACTGTCTTCGAACGGTGTTCAGCGCGGCTTCAAGGTGTTGTTGCCCCGCGTTGCTGAACTGCAAAAACTGATGCCGTTCAAGGCCCCGCCAGATATGTCGAACTTCCTGCTGTCGCCGATGCCGGGCTTGCTGGTCAAAGTTTCGGTCGAAGAAGGCCAGACCGTTCAGCCGGGGCAGGAGCTTTGCATTCTTGAAGCGATGAAAATGGAAAACGTCCTGAAATGCGAAAGCAAAGGCGTGGTGAAAAAAATCCACGCCGAACAGGGCGCAAACCTGTCGGTTGATGCCATCATCATCGAGTTTGAAAAAGAGGAATAGGCCGCCCGATCCCTCTGTGGCGATGCTTGATAAAGGCGCTGGCGATCAAATCGTCAGCGTCTTTTGTTTTAACCTGTTCAAACTGTTGTCGTTTCAACCCCTTTCGAACGATCCAAACGCATATTAAATACACATAACGGGGCTTTACGCAGGATTTGGCGTGCCATATGGTCGTTAATCAAGGGTTTGATACCCGTATGCAAAGGCCATCCAATAACAAGAAACGAGGCGTGACTATGTATAAACTGATTGCTTTTGATGGCGATGATACCCTGTGGCACAATGAGCCACTTTTCCGCGAAGCCCACATTCAGCTGCGCGAAATGCTCGGTCATTATGTTCCCGCAGAACAGGTCGATGACCGTTTGTATCAGGCCGAACTGGCCAATCTTTCGATCTATGGCTATGGCATCACCGGCTTTACCCTGTCGATGATTGAAACAGCGATTGAACTTTCAGATCGCAAGATCAGTGCCGAGGACATCCACAAACTGGCCGAAACCGGAAAATCCATGTTGCGCGCGCCGACCCGTATCATTGACGGGGCTGAAAATGTGTTGCACCAATATGCGAAAAATCCGCGCTATAAGGTGGTTCTGATCACCAAGGGCGATCTGATTGCCCAGCAGCTTAAAATCGACCGGTCCGGGTTCGAAGACCTGTTTGACGGGATCGAGATCGTCTCGGAAAAAGATCCGCTAACCTATCGCAATATCTTTGGCCGATATGGCGTGGAGCCGGAAGACGCGATCATGATCGGCAATTCGATGAAATCCGATATCTTGCCGGTCCTTGCGTGCGGTGGTGCTGCGATCCACATTCCTTATGAAATCACCTGGGTCCATGAAATGGTCGACCAGACCGAAATCGACAATCAGAATGTCGTGACGGCGGAAACCATCAAGGATGTGCCTTCGGTGATCGAGCAACTTGAACAACACCGAACAAGGGCTCAAACTCACTCAAACTATAGCATCGGCAGCTGTGATGACAGTGAGATACAAGGAAGCTCCCGCAGAGCGGGGCTCGTCCCCGGTCAAGGGAGTTGACGATGGAGATTGCTGTCATCACAGCTGTCTATCGATCGACCGGATTTGCACGGGCTGCTTTGTCGCAAGACATTGAAAGATGTATATCTTCCTGCTGTCTTGCTCCTGGCATCCGCACAAATCCGATCGACCGATGCCATAGTTTGAGTGAGTTTGAGCCCTTAGGGAGTATGGAACATGTCTGATTGCGCCGGTTCTGAAATGTCAACACAGGCTGTCTTGGCCAACGGTCCGGCCGCCGATCTTGATCCGCAAACCAGGCTTGAACTTGAAGCGGCGGCTTTTCGGGGCTTGGTCACGCATCTGCAGGACCGTAAGGACGTTCAGAATATTGATCTGATGAACCTTGCCGGGTTCTGCCGCAATTGCCTGTCGAAATGGTATCTGGCAGCGGCGCGCGAAAAGGGTGTTGCAATGGATTATGACGGGGCGCGTGAAGTCGTCTATGGCATGACCTATGACGCATGGAAAGATACCCATCAGGCACCGGCATCGGACGAGCAGAAACAAAAGTTTCAGGACACCGCCCATCTGCATGCCAAAATTCCGGGTGCCAAGTAATCGGCGATCAGGACCTGAATTCAAGCGAGTTCAGACCCTGATCAAACCGGCAAAGGAGGAGGCCTGTCATGACCGATACGCGTCCCGATCCCGCAACCGGATCTGGCAATATTTCCGTGCAAGTGCGGATTGAAGGCAAGGTTCAGGGTGTCTGGTATCGTGCCTGGACGGTTGAACAGGCAACCAAGCGGGGGCTGACCGGCTGGGTACGCAATCGCACCGATCATACGGTTGAAGCCGTTTTCTGTGGCCCGGTCGATGTCGTGCAATCCATGATCACGGCCTGCCATGAAGGACCACCGCACGCGCGGGTGGATCGCATTCATGAAGAACCCGGTCTTGAAGACGGGTTTACAGCGTTTGAAAAGCGCCGAACGGCCTGAAGGCCTGCGTCTGGCAGCATTGTCAAAATAACTTAATAAGCCTTTTTCCTTGGAATATTGGAAAAAGGCTTTTTATTTGCTGCGGTGCGATGGCATGCTGGTTCAATCTTGTCTGGATGGTCAACATCCACCGGACGGGAAACCAACAGGGAGAATAAAAATGACTTCTATTGTTAAATCATTTGGCGTTGCTGCCATTGTGGCGACCGGTGCGTTTGTTGCCTTTGGCGCACAGGCGCAAGAACCTGCACAGAATGATGGTCTGAACGGCACACTTTGGCTCCAAACTTCGGTCGAATATAAAACGACCGCGATGTCAGTATTTGCCGGTGCGACCCGTTTGCTGGATGCTGCCATTGGTGATCACAGCTGGACCGCCGCCCTTGAGCAGGACGGCAACTATATGGCCAAGCCGCCAGCCGTGATTTTGGATGTTGATGAAACGGTTCTCGATAACTCTAAATATCAGTCTTGGGTTGTGACCGAAAATTCCTATTACAGTTCTAAAACCTGGGCGAAATTCGTTCATGACATGGTTTCGACCCCGACACCGGGCGCGCTTGAATTCACCAAGGCGGCTGCGGCACACGGTGTTGAAGTTTTCTATATTTCAAATCGTAAGGCACCGGAAGAAGCCCCGACGATTGAAAACCTGAAAAAATATGGTTTCCCGTATGCGGATGAAAAACACGTCATGCTGCGCGGTGAGATCGAAGCATGGGGTTCAGCCAAAGAACCGCGCCGTAAGGCCGTTGCCGACGATTACCGCGTCATCATGATGTTTGGTGATAACTTCGGTGATTTCACCGACGATATCGAAGGCACCATTGATGAGCGCCTTGAAGTCATGAACAAATACGGCACCTATTGGGGCGAACGTTGGTTCATGTTGCCAAACCCAAGCTACGGTTCATGGGAATCCGCAGCTTTCGGTGGCGACTGGGGCAAGTCAGGCGAAGAACGCCGTCAGGACAAGCTGAACGCAATGGATCCATGGGCTGGTCCGGGCGAATAAGCTCATTCGATACACAATAAGTCGAAAGGGCGTCCCTATGGGGCGCCCTTTTTCTATGCGGGAGTGGTGGTCCCATGCGAGTGCCAGTGCCAGTGCCGTTGGTGATGCAGGCGCTGCGGCCTTAAACGACTTTACCGGGATTAAGATGGTTGTCCGGGTCAATCGCCGACTTGATCGCACGTAGCAGTTTCATCTTCTCGTCACTGGCGTAATGGGCCAGCTCACCCCGTTTAAGCTGGCCAATGCCGTGTTCGGCACTGATCGACCCGCCAAGATCGGCAACGATGTCGTGAATGACGCTGTTCAAGCTTTCCCAACGTGCCAGAAAGTCGGATTTCTCCATGCCAACCGGCTGGCTGAAATTAAAGTGGATATTGCCATCACCCACATGCCCGAACGGGCAGGGGCGGATACCGGGAATAAGCGCCTGTGCCGCAGCCATGCCGCGTTCGAGAAGATCAGGCACACGTGATACCGGAACCGACACATCATGCTTGATCGATCCGCCTTCAAACCCTTGTGCTTCGGGGATGCCTTCGCGGATCGCCCACAGGTTTTTGCGCTGCGCATCTGATTGGGCAAGTGTCGCATCACTTGCCAGACCAATCTCAATCGCCTTGCCCAGCAAATCGACAAGAAGCGCTTGCAAATCATCATCCGGGCGCGAAGACGTCAGCTCGATCAAAACATGCCAGTCCGTCTTGGTCGCCAAGGGGCGTGTCAGATTGGGTAAATAGGTGACGGGCAGATCGTGGGCAAAGTGGCTTAGCAATTCAAACGCCGATACCGCATCGCCACTGTGACGCCGCGACAGGGCCAGAAGATCAATCGCGCATTCCGGCGATGGCACGGCAATCCATGCGGTGGCAATGTGGATCGGCTGGACAAAAAGCTTCAAACTCGCCTTGGTGATGATGCCAAGCGTTCCCTCGGACCCGATAAACAGATCCCGCAGGTCATAACCGGTATTGTCCTTGCGAAGCTTTGATAACCCGTTCCAGATGCTGCCATCGGGCAAGACGACCTCAAGCCCCAGGACAAGATCGCGCGCATTGCCATATCGAATAACGTTCAATCCACCGGCATTGGTCGCAAGGTTCCCACCGATTTGACAGCTTCCTTCAGCCCCCAACGACAAGGGGAATAACAGTTCATGTTCGGATGCGGCGTCCTGAATGGTCTGAAGGATCGCACCGGCTTCGACGGTTGCCGTGAAATCACGTGGATCAATTTCGATGATGCGGTTCATGCGTTTCAGGTTCACCAGAACCTGTTTACGTTCCGCCACAGCACCGCCACAGCGCCCGGTATTGCCGCCTTGCGGAACGATGCTGATATTGTGTGCGGCACAGATCGCAACGGCCTTGGCAACTTGGTCGGTGTTTTCCGGGAACAGGATAAGTTCGGCATGGCCCTTGAACTTGCCACGTGCCTCGTGATTATGCGTGGTCAAAACGTCAAGATCCATGCTCCAGCCCTTGGGGCCAAGCAGGTCTTTCAGTTCGTTGATCACGGCATCGGGCAGAAAGGGCATATTGTTGGTTCCGCTTAAGGCGATGGGTGCGGCGCGCGCGGGGCGGCGGCCCGTTTCATCCGGTCATTGATCGCAAGGCCAAGCCCCTGATCAGGGATCGGCGCAATCGCAATGCCGTCAAAACGTTTCTGATCGGCTTCGTGAAGCTTGGCAAACAGATTGGCAGCAGCTTCAACATCATCACCCTTTTTCGAAAGCCACAAAACCGCATCAAACCCCTTGGTAGTGCAATCGCCAAACGCGAGTAAGATTTCATTGCCGTATTTCGCCGTGTTGGCGGTGGTGGCATCAAGGCGCACAGGCAGGCCCGGCGCATAATGGCTGGTCAGCATGCCGGGGCTTTTGGGTGCAGTGTCATCGGTTTCGGCCATGACAACATCGGTGCCAAGTAGGTCGGCAACCTGATCACGCGTGATGCCACCCGGGCGCAACATCACCACCCGATCCGTCGTCAGATCAATCACCGTACTTTCCAAACCAACACCACAGGGCCCGCCGTCAAGGATCATGCCAATGGCATTGCCCAGCGAATGGGCAACATGGCCTGCCGTCGTCGGGCTGATGCGCCCGGACCGGTTGGCCGACGGGGCGGCAATCGGGCGGTTTACCGCACGCAGCAATTCACGCGCCATCGGATGGGCCGGAACACGCACCGCAATGCTGGGCAGGCCCGCTGTTACCAACTCGCACACTGTGCTTTCTTTGCGTTTTGGCAGAACAAGGGTCAGGGCACCGGGCCAGAATGCATCGGCAAGTTTATCGGCACGCGCGTCAAACACACCATGCTTGGCCGCAGCGTCACGGTCGGGGAAATGACTGATCAGGGGATTGAAGCTTGGTCGCTTCTTGGCAGCATAAATACCGGCAACCGCATCGGCATTGGTGGCATCCGCACCCAACCCGTAAACGGTCTCTGTCGGAAAGGCGACCAATTCGCCCGCGCGCAGTTTTCCTGCGGCCTGACTTAAGGCACCTTCGGAATAGGGGCGAATGGTAAGTGCAGGGCACATGCAACAATCTCTGAAAAGATAAGCTACTCAAATACCTAGCGACGATACTTGCCAAAGACAAGGACGATTGCGGAATTGACGGTGAGGATTGCTAAAAATATCGGGACATAGAAGGGGGATTTTCCCCAAACAGCGCAGAGCCGCCATAAAGAATGGCGGCTCCAATTTACGCTCTAGCCCGGTTTCGCCCTGCAGTGGTGAAACAAGACCGCGTCGCCGTGATTCCGGCGGCTATTTACGTCACCTACACTGTGTGTGGCGATAAGATGTGTGTAATCTAAAATACGCGAAAAGTCAATAAAACTGCGGGTTTTTGCGATGAAAACTTCACCGGAAACAAAAGCGGCCTACATAATGTGCGCTGCACACAACACAAGCCGCTGATCATGCGTATTAATTTATCAATGCCTTCGCTGCGCGGCAAATTACGCTTGGTATTTTACCGGAACGGATGGGCTGCGTGCGATGAAGAACGGATTGCGAAAATCGGCTTTGCCATAAAGGAATCGGCTGCCATCCATATTTTCAACCAGACCACCGGCAGCAAGCAAAACCGCATGACCGGCCCCGATGTCCCATTCCATGGTCGGGCCAAGGCGCGGATAAAGGTCTGCTTCCCCCGCTGCCACCAGACAAAGCTTTAACGAACTTCCCGCCGGGCGCAGTTCCTTGACCGGAAGATCGCCGAGAAACGCCTTCATGGCTTCGGGATCGCCATGCGATCGTGATCCAACCACAACAACGCCGTCTTCTGGCATGTCGCGCACGGTGATGTCGGTTGTGACCGGGGCGGCATCGCCATCAATCAATTTCGCACCATCGGGCCCGCCGTAATAAAGCTTTTCAATCGCCGGGGCATAGACCACGCCCAGAACCGGCTGACCTTTGGATATCAGGGCGATATTGACGGTAAACTCGCCATTGCGTTTGATGAATTCCTTCGTACCGTCCAGCGGATCCACCAGCCAGAAAAAATCCGTATCCGCACTAACGTCCGGGACATCGCCCTTCGCAGCACTTTCTTCCGAGACGATTTTAACATCCGGGGTCAGTGCGCGCAGGCCCGGCAAAATAACGGCCTCTGCCGCGTCATCGGCCTCGGTCACGGGCGATGCATCATCCTTCGACCGCACGTCGAAATCGGTTTTGTAGATTTCCATCATCGCTGCACCGGCCTTGCGGGCAATTTCGATCAATCCGTTTTCAAGCGCATCGGCATTGGCGGGCAGGGCAAGAGTCATTGCGATCTCGTTTGTTGGCGTGAAGTCACTAGGGGCAGGGCCTAGCCTGTTGGGATAGGGAATTTTCGCACCAAGGTCCAGCCTGCGATGACCCAAAATCACGATTTCAGGATTTTTTTCCAAACCGCGCGGTCATAACGGCCTTAAGGGCGCTCAGCAAATCCGAACTAAATCGATCAGGATCAACCACGACCGGGCCAAGGGCGGGTGTCGGGGTAATGCCCGGTAAAATATCCTGATCACGCCATTCCGGGATCAAATCTTCCATCATCTCGACCAGTGTAATCGCGGTGGCGACATGGTTGGTCTGAATGCTCGCACCCCAGCTTTGCGCATCTTCGCGGGTGGCAAAAAGCGGGCAGAATTTTTGTCCGTCATCCGTGGTATGGAGCAACCAGCCATTATGATACAGCGCCCAAACCCCTTCCCATTGCGCGACCTTTGCAATGAAATCGCTATATCTATCGTCGCTCATCGGGAACTTTCAATCTGCCAGAATCCTGTCGGCCTGATATCCTTGGCCGACAGGCCGCGCGTAATAAACCGTTCAGCCCGCAGGGTATCGGACCAATGATCCATCGGAAGCCCGGCCTTGCGTTTAAGATGGGCCAAAAAGTCGGCGGGTTCGGGCAACTGATCCCAGACTTGCGGCAGGAACAAGCCCCGCCGATTGCCGTCTGACAAAATGATCCCGTCTTCAAACGGGGTAAGCTTGCCAATTAAATCGGCCTGACTGGTAAACGGAAAAGGATGCGGTGGCGACAGGACCGAGATCGATAATTCCAGATCATCCTTGATCTCGTCTATGCTTAATCCCGGAAAACGCGGATCGCGAAAGGCGGCCTTAAACGCATTCTCGCACAGATCATTTGCAAGCCCCGTATGGGCAATAATAGATCCGATGCAGCCGCGCAATTGTCCGGCCTTTTTCAAAGTAACAAAGCTTGCACCGGGGGCATTAAGCGCCGGGTCAATGTCATTTGGCGAAACGCGAAGCGGCGTTCCGTGTTCAAGCCCATTCAGGATCGATTTGCGGCACAGATCAAGCATCGCCGCACCATGGTTGCTGATCAGCTTTTCCGTCGCACCGGTAAAGTCATTTTCCTGATCATGCGTTGCTGTCACTTGCGGTATCCCGTCATACAATGCCCATGCGCCATATCCGACCACACGGGATTTATCCCCGGTAACATCGCCGGAATTGCGCATGCCAAGGGTTGCAATCCGCATGTTGCGTTTGCGCGCCGATAACAACATCCCGGTAACCGGAAGCGCGCCACAGGCATCATCGCTTCCGATGTTTTCGGCATCAAAGGCCTCGATCATGGCGCGCGTGCGGCCATCCATACGTTTGGCCGTGTCGTAATCATGGAAATGCGACAGATCGGACGAAATCACGATCAATGTTTCTGGCCCGCCCCAAAGTTTCTCAATGACTTCATTGACCTGACGCGGGCTGCACCGACCAACCAAAAGCGGCACAATGCCGATATCCGCATTCTCGCCAAACAGGCGCTGGATGAACGGCAATTCGATCTCAAGCCCGTGTTCCTGCTTATGCGCGTCATCAAGGATCTGAACCTGCGGCAGGGCAAGGGCACTTTGCAGCGCGCCAAGATCACAGCGCAAATTGCCAAGCGGTGTGGCAAAACCATCCGCCTTGGCCAAGGCAATGCCCTGAAACGCCATGCGGTGCGCCGGACCAATGATCAGAATGCGCTTTATCTTGCCTTTCAACGCCCGAACCGTCGCAAAACCAAGGGCGGCAATCGCTCCTGAAAACATCAATCCGGCATGCGGCACAATGATCGCCTTGGGGATGGCGTCATCCTGCGTCACATCGGAATGCAAAGCGGCATCAATCAGCCCGTCAATCTCGCTGCGCAGAATATCGGCATCAGCAGGATAAAACGATCCGGCAACGGCAGGTGGTCGGATGATGGTCATTCGCACTCCAATCGCATGACTTCCTTTGAAAAAGATAGCGATTGGGACTAGGTTTTCAAAGAGGAAGCTTTGTCAAAAGAAAGCCCGCACCATGAATGAGACCATCCCGCTGGTCGATACGGTCCCCGGACGCTACTGGCATCACCTTGAGGATGGCCGGATTCAGTGCGATGTCTGCCCGCGTTTTTGCAAGCTCAAAGACGGGCAGCGCGGGCTTTGTTTTGTCCGGGCACGCCAGGATGATCAGATGGTTCTGACCACATGGGGGCGATCATCGGGCTTTTGCATCGATCCGGTTGAAAAGAAACCGCTGAACCATTTCCTGCCCGGCACCCCGATCCTGTCCTTTGGCACGGCGGGCTGTAACCTGACGTGTAAGTTCTGTCAGAATTACGAGATTTCCAAAGCACGCGAGATGGACAAGCTAAGTTCGCTCGCCACACCGGAAATGATCGCCAAAACCGCCAAGGCACATGGCTGCTCGTCGGTTGCCTTTACCTATAACGATCCGGTGATCTTTCTTGAATATGCTGTCGATGTTGCGCAGGCCTGCCGCGAATTGGGGCTGCGCACTGTGGCGGTGACGGCAGGCTATATCGGCGATAAAGCCCGCGAAGAATTCTTCCGCCATATGGATGCGGCCAATGTCGATCTTAAGGGCTTTACCGAGGGGTTCTATCACAAGCTTTGCTCGGCCCATTTGAATGACGTTCTGGAAACGCTGAAATACCTGAAACATGAAACCGGCGTGTGGTTCGAACTCACCAACCTTGTCATTCCCGGTGAAAATGACGGGGACGCGGAATTTGATGAAATGACAAATTGGGTGCGTGATGAACTTGGCCCCGATGTGCCCATGCATTTCACCGCCTTTCATCCCGACTGGAAAATGATGGATCATCCGCGCACCCCGCCCGAAACCCTGTTGCGGGCGCGCGATATCGCGATGAAGAACGGCATTCGCTATGCATATGTTGGCAATGTCCACGACAAATCGGGATCAAGCACCTATTGCCATTCCTGCGGCGAAGTTTTGATCGGCCGTGACTGGTATCAGTTGTCGGACTGGAACCTTGATGCCCATGGCAAATGCAACAATTGCGGCACTGAATGCGGTGGCGTGTTTCAAACCCGACCGGGTACGTGGGGTCCAAAACGCCAACCGGTTCGGTTGATCACCAAGTCATAGTTACAAGTCATAGTTAAAAGACAGATTAGGAAGTTTATCATGGAAATCAAACGCGCCGGATCACAGGCATCCACCATCGGATCACCGGAATATTTCACCGGACAGGTGCGCATTGAACCCATCGTCAGTGCGTCTGATCCGGCACGGGTGGCAGCCGCCAATGTAACGTTTGAGCCGGGTGCACGCACAACCTGGCACACCCATCCTTTGGGCCAGACAATTATCATCACCGTCGGATTTGGCCGCGCCCAACGCGAAGGCGGCCCGGTCGAGGAAATCCGTCCTGGTGATATCGTATGGTTCGCACCGGGCGAAAAGCATTGGCACGGTGCCGGACCCGATACCGCCATGACCCACATCGCCATTCAGGAAAAGCTCAACGGATCGCCGGTTGATTGGCTCGAACCGGTCAGTGATGCTGATTATCTTGGGGCTTAAACACAGCTTCAATGACGTTTTTGCTGGTGCATTATCCCATCTTGGCTAAAGTGCCGCCGGTTTAGAACGCGTATGGAAAGAACAGCATGGCCGGGATGAAAATTCGCAAAGCACGCTTGGGCGATGTCGGGGCCATTTTTGCCATCCGCAGCCGTGTTCGGGAAAACCATCTTTCCGCATTCGAGCTTGCCGAACGCGGCATCACCAAAGCAGCCTTTGGCAAATGGCTAACTGATGGTTATGGCATCTGGATTGCCGATCTGGATGGATCGGCGGCGGGCTTTGCCATCGCCATCCCGCATGAATCCACCCTTTGGGCCTTGTTCGTTGATCCCGATTTTGAAGGGCGTGGCGTTGGCGCGGCCCTTTTGCGCATGGCCGAAGAATGGCTGTTTGCCCAAGGATGCGACGACATATCCCTGACAACCGGGGTCGATCCCAAAAACCGTGCGCATGGATTTTATGACATGCATGGTTGGCACAGCACGGGCGATGTCGACGGCGATGAAATTGAATACATCAAATCAAACCCGTCACTGTCGCTGTTTGATTTTTAAACACGCTTCCTAGCGCACCGGAATGCTAGGGGTTTTCTTGCGCGATGGGCCAAGCAATACCGGGCCATAACCGATCAGAAACGCCAGCCATCCACCAACCCACATGAGGGTCGCAATGGCAAGAAAGGTGACATAGTGGGCATTGCTTTGGCCCGCAACAATCCGAAAGATGGTTGAAAACCAGATCAGGCCAAAGGCGGTATTAAGCATCCAGCTTGCCCGCAATTCGCGCCCCGTATGGCCAAGGGCCGCACGCCCAGCCACGGCAATGATCATACAGGCCATCGCCCCGCCGGTCAGTCCATGCAATGCATCGCGGTTTGTAATTGTGTCAGGCCAGATCATGGATACGCCCAAAAGGCCAAGCCCGACCGGGACCCAGAAATAACCAAGATGAAGCATGGCAACAATAGGTTCGCGCCAACTATGAATGCCGCGCCAGCGCACCAAACGGATGGTCTGCAAAAGGGCCGCAATCAACAAGGCATAGCCAAATGAAGCGCCATCAGATTGGATAATTCCCATCATGATGCAAACCACAACGCTTGCCAAGCAGACCATATCAAACCGGCCAAATTGCGCGGGCATCGGGGCAGTGATCAGTTCGCGTTGCATCCAGTTGCGGGTAAAAGCCGGAATCACCCGCCCGCCAATCAGTGAAATCAACAAAATGATCGTCAAGATCGCGGTTTGATAAAGCAGGGCGGCATCAAGGGCGACAACATCAAGACAGGCAGCTGTGAAAAGCCCGTCAAACAGCGCAAGCACGGCAATCACGGCCAGAACGCGCATGTTTTTGAAATTGCGTGCCGCGATTAATTCCCGCAAGCCAAGTGCAATCAAAAAGACGAAATAGCCAAGGGCGCCAACAATCACCAATATGGCGGGCAGGGTTTCGCCAAACCCGATGGCAATCCGCCCCAAAAGCCACGAGAATGTAAGGGCCATTAACACAGGGCCGGAAATCTGTGGGCGTCCTGTCCAGTTTGCAATGGCGGTTAACAAAAAACCACCAATCGCCGCCCCGCCAAACCCGAAAATCATTTCATGGGCATGCCAGAATGCCGGGGTGCCAAGGCTTGGCGTTGATATGCCATGGACATATCCGGCAACCCACCAGACCACAGCCACAATCGCAAGAAGGCCCGCACACAGAAAAAGCGGGCGAAATGCGCCGCTCCAGAACGGATGGGTGGCGGGGATCGGTTCGTTGATTGAAATAGGGGCAGTTTTGGCCGTCATGATGCAGACTCCTGCAAGCTCGAATGCGCCATGATAGCCGCTTTGTGCAGAAGGTCTTTGACTTTGCGCAATCGGCAAAAGGGAAGTTTTGTTACCCGGTGCGTTGCTATTGCGTGAAATCGCATATGTTTTTCGATGATAAGCCTTTTCAAGCGGATATAACGCGCTAGATTAGGGGCAGCATTTTAAACATACGGCGCATGACGTCGTACTGCCCTGAAACATGACAGGAGTCCTGTTCACCATGAAGATCACGTTTACCGATCTCGCCATCCCCGCCAGCGGTGCCGTTATTGCCTTTGCCACCGAAGGTGCCGATCTGATGCCAAGTGCGGTTGCACTTGATGAAGCAACGGGTGGTCTGATCACCAAGGCGATCAAGGCATCGACCTTTAAGGGCAAAGCAGGGCAAAGCCTGCAAATTCTTGCCCCGTCGAATGTTGATCTGTCGCGCGTGATTGTTTTCGGGATTGGCAAAGAAGCCGAATTTGACGTGATCGCCGCGCAAAAGCTTGGCGGATCGGTGGCAGTACGGGCCCTTTCAACCGGTGAAAAAGACCTTTCGGTTTTGTTCGATATGGAAGGTCTGGCTTGTGATTTCGCAACCGGTGCCATGCTGCGCGATTATCGTTTCGATAAATACCGCACCACCCAGACCAAAGATGACAAGCCGGTTCTTAAGGGGTTGAGCATCGCAGCCCGCGATCATAAGGAAGCCAAGAAACAGTTCGACAGTTCCAAAAAGGTCGTCGAAGGCGTGTTCTTCACCCGTGATCTGGTGTCTGAACCGGCCAATGTGCTGTATCCTGAAAGCTTCATGAAAGAAGTCAGCGCACTTGAAAAGCTCGGTGTCGAGATTGACGTGCTTGACGAAAAAGAAATGAAAAAGCTTGGCATGGGCGCACTTCTGGGTGTTGCCATGGGCTCGGCGCGCAAGCCTTATATGGTCATCATGCGCTGGAACGGCGGCAAGAAAAAAGAAGACCCCGTCGCCTTTGTTGGCAAGGGTGTTACCTTTGACACCGGCGGCATTTCGATCAAACCTGCTGCCGGCATGGAAGACATGAAGTTTGACATGGGCGGTGCCGGTGTTGTGTCCGGCCTGATGAAGGCTTTGGCCGGTCGCAAGGCGAAATGCAACGTGGTCGGGGTGATTGGCCTTGTTGAAAACATGCCGTCTTCAACTGCACAGCGTCCGGGTGATGTTGTCACCTCGATGTCGGGTCAGACGATTGAAGTCATCAACACCGACGCCGAAGGCCGCTTGGTTCTGTGTGATGCCCTGACATATGTTCAGGAAAAACATAATCCGCGTTTGATTGTCGATCTGGCGACCCTTACGGGGGCCGTGATCATTGCCCTTGGTCATGAAAATGCCGGTCTGTTTTCCAACAATGATGACTTGTCACAGCAAATCACCACGGCGGGTCTTTCGGTTGATGAAACCGTTTGGCGTTTGCCGCTGGGATCGGGCTATGACAAGCAGATCAAATCTGACATTGCCGATATGAAAAACGTCGGTGGCCGTGCCGCGGGTTCGATCACCGCAGCCCAGTTCCTTAAACGCTTTATCACCAAAGATCGTCCTTGGGCGCATCTTGATATTGCGGCAACCGCATGGTCGACATCCGATAAGGAAGTCACACCAAAGGGCGCGACGGGCTTTGGGGTACGTCTGCTGGATCGCTTTGTTGCAGATAACTACGAATCTTAAGCATCCAGCCTGATTTTCAGGTTTCAGTTCAAAACAATCGACGGGGCAGGGTGATGATCACCTTGCCCCGTTTTGGTGTTCGGGATAGAAACGCCTTATGGCTGATATCTGGTTTTATCATCTCACCAGCATGCCGCTGGAACGCGCATTGCCAACCCTGCTGTCCAAAACACTGGAGCGGGAAAAACGTGCTGTGGTGATGACGGGCAATGAACAGCGCATTGATGCGATCAACACGTTGCTCTGGACCTATGATGCTGCAAGCTGGCTGCCGCACGGGGCAAAGACCGATGGTGATCCGGAAATGCAGCCGGTCTGGATCACGGCTGACGACGAAAACCCCAACGGCGCACAGTTCCTGTTTTTGACCGACCGCGCAATCAGCGAAAAAATCACGGATTTTGAACGCGTCATCATGCTGTTTGATGACCGTGATCACGATGCGGTTGCCGAAGCCCGCACACGCTGGAAAGACTGGAAAGACGCAGGACATAAACTGTCCTATTGGCAGCAAACCCCGCAAGGTGCGTGGGAAAAAAAGGCCGAAAGCTGATTGCTTCCGGCCTTGAAGCAGCTTCTCCGTCACAATTTCCAACTGAAATTTGTGTCCTTCTCTGATCGACCCCATAACCTGCCCATGGTTTCTTTGTCGTAAGCGTAGGGTTCCAGCGTGCATTTACCGACTGGCCCCACCCATTCCATACGACCTGTAGGACCATAAAGAGCCCGCTGGTCCAAGCCATCTTCAGTCGCGCACATGACTTCCGGGTAAGCTCCTTTTTTCGCTGATTGAACCATCGGTGACAGCGACATAAGGCCGAAAACAAACCGGGAGGTGAGGCTGCCGCTGGTTTTGATCAGCGATGTTGCAGAGGCACCGGGATGACACACATGAACTTTGGCATTCTTGTTCGCGGTGTTGATCCGGTCTTGTAGCTCATATGCAAACATCATCTGTGCCAACTTGCTTTGGCTGTAAGCGGAATTGGCACGATAATTGTTGTCCCAGTTCAAGTCGTCGAACTGGATCGTTCTTAACCCCATTTTGTAACCAAGGCTGGCTACGATAACGATCCGTCCCAAAGACAGATCTATGCGATCAAAGAGCTTTCCGCACAGGACGAAATGACCATAATGGTTTGTGCCAATTTGGCTTTCGAAATCGTCCTTCGTTAATTTTTGCATAGGCACCTGTGCAATGGCGGCATTGCAGATCAGCGCATCAATCTGAGGAACCGTTTCCAAAACCTCCGTTGCTGCTGCGTGCACGCTTGCAAGCTCTGCTAGATCCATCCGAATAAAACTCACATCTGCGCTTGAGCCGAACTCATGTTTTAGCTTCTCAATAGCAGCAGCCGATTTCTCTGCGCTGCGGTTCAGCATGACCAATTTTGCTCCTTTGGATAGAAGGATGCGCGAGGCTTCAAATCCCGTGCCGCTATTGGCCCCGGTGATAACGTAGGTTTTGCCTGCAAGTGAACCAAGGCGTTCCGGCGTCCAGCCTTTGGAACCAAATTGGGTGTCTGTCATCTTCATGCTCCTGTTGGCGGCGGTTGAGTTGTCGCGCGATATGGGGGGTATCCTGAGTGATCAAATAACTCTTGGAGCGGATAAAAAATAGACGAAATGGTCTTGAAAACTTGCCTAATTGTATCGTTTTGATTGCCATAAGCATTTATCAGATTTACATTGGTGACATGAACAAATGGCAGATCAGACAACTCATCGAAGGCCGCCTTCACGAGGACGGCCTGATGGAAACCGGTGTGAAGGGGGTGCAGGTTTTTCGTGCAACCCAACCGATCCCCTGTGCCCCGGCGGTGTATGAACCCAGTGTAATTGCTATCGTGAGCGGCTCCAAAGAAGCCATCCTGAATGGGCAAAGCTTTGTTTATGACGACAACCGGTATCTATGTTGCCCCATGGCGATGCCGGTAAGGGCAGGGACACCCGCCGCCTCGCCTGACAACCCGCTTTATGGTGTTTACATCTCGCTTGACCAGCGCATGATGACCGAACTGGCAATGGAAATGGATCGTGTCGGGGGTGTTGTCGGATCAAATAAGGGGCATCCGACCGCTCAAGGGATTGTCCTTGCCGATTGGGATGAGGCATTCTCGGATGCGCTATTGCGTTTGCTAAAGCTGGACAGTAGCCCGTCAGATGCCGCCGTCCTTGGGCAGACGCGATTACGGGAACTTTATTACGCCATCTTAAAGGGCGAAGCAGGTTACTTTGCCAGACAGGCCTTCAGTGTTGGCAATGCAATTGCCCGGTCTATCTCCCATGTCTCATCCAATTTGAACCAGCCCGTCTCCATCGATGATATGGCCGCGCATGCGGGAATGAGCCGTGCAGTGTTTCACCGAAAATTCAAAGACGTAACAACAATGTCGCCGATCCAGTTTGTGAAATCGATGCGGCTGAGCAGTGCGGCGATGAAGATTGCCACAGGTATGACGGTCAATGAGGCAGCCATGGATGTGGGGTATGTCAGCGCGTCTCAATTCAGCCGGGAATTCAAACGGATGTATGGGAAATCACCGCGACAATGGTGCAATATTCAGCAACTCCCTGAAAAAGCTGCTTACGTGCAATAATCTGAGTATGATCAAGGTTCTCGTTGTGCGGGGAATACGGCATTTTAAACACTAAAAATACTGTGGTATATTAGGGAGGCATACTCGCCATGCGTAAAATGCATGTTTTTCTCCATTGAACAATGACGTTAAGTCAGATAGGTAGACTGGTATCGAACGCGCCGATTTGCTCCTCAGCTTGCGGGCGCGATAAAAATGCGGCTAAAGCGAGAGGGCGTATATGCTCTGTATGTACGACCGCCTCGGTAAAGCCGCGGCGGTTTTTTTGTATGTACGGAAAGGTTGAGACCGATGATCAGGCTCTCGAACGTCCAGAAGACTTATCCTGCCCGACGCGGTAGCGAAGCACACGCAGCATTGCGCGGTATCGATCTTGATATTGCAGCAGGTGAAATTGTCGGTGTGATTGGCCGTTCGGGTGCCGGGAAATCAACCCTGATCCGCTGCATCAATTTGCTTGAAATGCCGACATCGGGTTCCGTCATTGTTGATGGTACGGATGTTACAGCCCTTTCCAAGCGCGACTTGCCGCTGTTCCGCCGCCAACTTGGCATGGTGTTTCAGCACTTCAATCTTTTGTCGTCGCGCACGGTTTACGACAATATCGCTTTGCCGCTTGAATTGGCCGGCGCGACGAAGGATGAGATCGCGGCTGCGGTTGATCCGCTTTTGCCGCTGGTTGGGTTGGATGACAAACGCGACCGTTATCCGGCTGAATTGTCGGGCGGTCAGAAACAGCGTGTTGGCATTGCCCGCGCACTTTCATCCAATCCCAAGGTTCTTTTGTGTGACGAGGTAACCTCCGCCCTTGATCCGGAAACCACCCGTCAAATCCTTAACCTACTGAAAGACATCAATAGTCGTCTTGGTCTGACCATGGTGGTGATCACCCACGAAATGGCGGTGGTCAAGGCGTTGTGTGACCGTGTTGCGGTCATGGATAGCGGTGTGATTGTCGAAGAAGGCGAAGTTGCCGGTATTTTCGCCAATCCGGTCCATGAGACAACCAAGTCGCTTTTGGCTGATGAGTTTATTGAATTTCGTGCCGGTACGGATGCCGGGATAGCTGACAGGCAGGAGGGATAAGCCATGTTGTCAACACTTGCACCAATTCTGCTTCAGGCGACTTGGGAAACGCTGTATATGGTCGGCGTTTCGCTTTTCCTTGCGACCGCACTGGGCTTGCCGCTTGGCGTGTTGCTGGCAACATCAGGCCGCGGCGAGCTTCTTGAAGCGCCGCTGTTTCAGAAAATCATCGGCCCGATTGTCAATGCGACCCGCTCTGTACCATTCATTATTCTGGCCGTGGCAATCATTCCGTTTACCCGTCTTGTGGTCGGGACTTCAATTGGCACGTCGGCTGCGATTGTGCCGCTGACGGTGGCGGCAATTCCGTTCATTGCGCGCATCATCGAAGGGGCGATCCGTGAAGTGGATAGCGGCCTGATCGAAGCAGCCCAAGCCATGGGCGCACGCCCGTTACAAGTGGTCTCTAAAGTCCTTTTGCCAGAAGCCCTGCCGGGGATCATTCATGGCCTGACCTTAACTGCCGTCACATTGATTGGCTATTCGGCGATGGTGGGTGCGGTCGGTGCTGGTGGGCTTGGCGATCTTGGCATTCGCTATGGCTATCAGCGGTTCCGTCCTGATGTGATGGCGCTGGTGGTAATCACGCTGATTGTTGTGGTTCAGGCGGTGCAGATGCTGGGCGATCGCTTGGCGCGCAAGGCCGATAAACGCAACATCTGATCCCGGAATACAGAATTGACGCCCCACATTCGATTTTCGAATTCCCGCAAAACACCAAAGCATATAAGGAGCTTTATCATGCGGTTTTTACTTAAACTTACGGCTGCTGCCGTTCTGACTGCCGCCCTTACCGGACAGGCAATTGCCAATGACAAAATCAAGGTCGCCGTGACCCCGGGTGCCCATGAAGAAGTCATGGAACAAGTCGCCAAAGTCGCGGCAACCAAGGGTTTGGACATCGAAATCATCAGCTTCTCGGATTATGTCATTCCGAATCAGGCACTTGATGATGGTGATCTGGATGCCAACAGCTTCCAGCATAAGCCGTATCTGGATAACCAGATCAAAGACCGTGGTTATGACCTTGCGGTGGTTGGCTATAATATCCTGACCCCGATGGGCATTTATTCCGATAAAATCAAAAGCCTGGACGAGCTTAAAGACGGTGCGGAAATCGGTATTCCGAACGATCCGACCAATGGTGGCCGTGCGCTTCTGGTGCTGCAGTCACAGGGTTTGATCAAGGTTGATCCGGCGGCTGGTCTGGTTGTCAGCCCGCTTGATATTATCGAAAACCCGAAGAATATCAGCTTTGTAGAGCTTGATGCCGCACAGCTTCCGCGCTCCTTGGCCGATCTTGATGCATCGGCAATCAATACCAATTACGCCCTTGAAGCCGGTCTGAACCCGGTCAAGGATTCGATTGTGATCGAAGGCAATGACAGCCCGTATGCCAACGTGATCGTCACCCGCACCCAGGACAAAGATGCGCCTTGGGTCAAGACGCTGGTTGAATCCTATCACGATGATTCTGTTCGTGAATTCATCGAAACCAAATACGAAGGTTCGGTGCTTCCGGTATTCAAAATTTCTGAATAATCAAAGCTATTATTCAAAATAAGTAGCGCCCGCGCATCATCTGGTGCGCGGGCGTTGCTGTTATGTGCGTACATAATACGGATTTCGTCGGGTTTTTTCCGGGATTTTCGGGTGAAATTCCCGGTCAGTTTCGGCCGGTTAATGACAGCCCGGATTTGCCGGTTTGTATTCCTCATACAAATCATGCAGCTTCACCCAGTTCATCACCCCGTCCTCGTTTCGACCCTTCGGGGTCATGTCGAGAAATGTGTGTGCACCGATCAAGGCATCACCGGCACGGGCATAACTGGAATAGGTGTGGAAAATCTCGCCGGTTTCGGAATCGCGGACAAAGACGCTTTCGCCGTGCAGGTCTTCCATCTTGCCTTGATAGGGGCGGAAGTTATAGGTTGCGGTGCCCGCTGCGACGTCTTCCGGGCGGAACGAGGCATCAAAATCATAATTGAAATCTGACCCGGCCGAAGAAAACCACGGGAAATCCCAGTTCATGCGTTTTTTGAACGGTTCAAATTCGGCAAGCGGTGCGCGTGAGACGACAACCAGCGTCACGTCATGATGTTTGAGATGCAGGTTGGCCCCGTCAAAATGATCGGCAAGAAAGGAACAGCCAACGCAGCCTTCTTTCCAGCCCGGCCCGAACATGAAGTGATAGACAATCAGCTGGCTGCGCCCGTCAAACAGATCGGCCAGCGATTTTTTGCCATCGGGGGTATCAAAGACATAGTCCTTGTCCACCCGGACCCAAGGCAAGGAACGGCGTTCTTCACACAGGCGGTCATAGGCCCGCATATGGTCTTTTTCACGTTTCAAATGGTCCAGGCGCGCTTTGAGCCATTCGGCACGCGATACAATGTCGGGGCGCGTCATATCGGTTCTCCTTGTCTGTTGTCAGTCGTTGAAGTCCATTGGTTTTCTGCGTCATTTTGGTAAGGCACGTGGATCGATTCTGCTGTTTCTGTTTGCGTTATGTGCGCGGTTTCCAGTTCCCAGACATGGCGGTGCAGGGACCAGTCGAGTTCGGTCCAGCCGCGTTCGGCCATCCAGTCGGGGCCGGGGCGTTCGGCGGTAATTTCCGCCCCGAACCAGTTCGCCAGTTTGGCAATGCGTTTATTGCCGCTGGCGGTGTCGCCGATGATCGTCACAAGATCGAGTTCGCGAAACCCATAGGCGATCATATATGCGGTTGCCTCAATCGCGGCACGGTAACGGCCCCAATGGGTGGGGGAGAGTTCGATGCCGAACGTCGCACTGTTGGCCGGTGTATCGCGGCAGCGCAGGCCGGTGCATCCAATGAGCTCCGCTGTGGCACGATCAAAAATCCCGATCTGGAAATTGCGGCGGGGCTGCGCGTGCTGCCAGTCAAGAAAACGGTCAAACAGGGCGTTGCTGCGATCACGCGTTTCGGCGGTGTCGGGATGGCCATACAATGCACGGTAGCGTTCATCCATCTGACAGGCGATGAAACCTGCCCGGTCGGTTTCGGTGAAGTCGCGAAAGACGAACCGTGTGCTGAGAAAATGCACGGGAAATTCAGGTGTTCGCATGGCTGTCTTCTCCTAATCGATGGTGCCCGACACATAGGCGGGCTGTTTTATGGTCGGATCAATCACGGCATCGCCGTCCGCCCCGTCATCGTCATTGGCGTCATGACTGTCGCTGGTGTCACAGCGTGCATCGCGCAGCGCAATCAGGGTGCCAATGGCCGATAGAACCATCAAAATGGTGCAGATGATCGAAATGACCTGAAGCCCGTCGGTAAAGGCGGCGCGCGCTATGGGCAAGATATCGGACGACAGGGCCACAGGAAGATCGGTCAGCGCATTGACCGCCCCGCCCAGTGTGCTGCGAATGGCATCTGCGGCCGTGGCATCAATGTCTGATGGCACGGCATCGATCATGACACCGCGATAGATGGCGGTGCCGACACTGCCCAAAATGGCAATGCCAAGTGCGCCACCAAGCTCGGCACTGGTTTCGGACATGGCGGCGGCCGATCCGGCCCGATCCGACGGGGCAGAGGCCACGACCATATCGGTGCAGATCATGGCAACCGGTGTGATGCCCAGTGAAAAGATCGTTGCACCGGCGACAAGCATATAGAGACTGACAACACTGCCCGGCCAGGACAACATGCCAAAGCCAAGTGCTGTCAGGATCAGGGCGGCTGTCATGACCTGTCCCGGCTTATAACGGCCGATCAGAACCGGCGCGCCCATCGATCCGACGATCCCGGCGATGGTTGCGGGCAACATCGATAGCCCGGCCTGAATGGGGGTAAGGCCGATGACAAGTTGCAGAGCCTGGGACAAGAACATGAAAAAGGCCATCCCGGCAAAGATCACTGCCGTTTGAATGACAATAGGAAGTGCGATGGTTTTCTGTTTGAGCAGATCCAGATCAAGCAACGGGTCGGCCAGTTTGCGCTGACGGCGAAAGAAAACCCACGCCCCAAATAGACCAAAGACAAGGGACGCAAGCGCATCCATGCCAAAGCCATAAGCGGCAAAGACCTTGACCCCGTAAATGATGGCAAGAACCGAGGAAAGCGATAGGGCGGCACTGAACAGGTCAAGCCGGCCAAGGCTTTCGGCCTTATGTTCGGGCAGCAGGATCGGGGCGACGATCAACAACAGCGCCATCACCGGCACATTGAGCAAAAATACAGCGCCCCACCAGAAATAGCTCAGCACCACACCACCCAGAAGCGGCCCGGCCGCCGTGCCAACCATGAAGGTGGTCATCCATGCGGCAATGGCAAAGGAGCGTTCCTTGTCATTGTGAAACATGTTGCGGATCAGCGACAGGGTAGAGGGCATCAAGGTTGCCCCGGCAACGCCCAGCACACCGCGGGCAAAGATCAGCATTTCCGGCGTATCGGAAAAGGCGGCAAGTACCGAGGCCGCACCAAAGCATCCACCGCCAATCATCAGAAGTTTGCGACGACCGATCCGGTCGCCAAGGGTGCCCATCGTGATCAGCGATCCGGCGATGAAAAAGCCATAGATATCGACAATCCACAGCAATTGGTCGCTGGTCGGGTTGAGGCTTGCGGTCAGATGGGGCACGGCAAGATGCAGGACCGTCATATCCATGGCGATCAGAAGGCACGGCAGGGTCAGAACCAGAAGGCCGATCCATTCCTTGCTGGTGGCCTTGTCACCAGTGGCGGCGGTGCTGTCTATTGGGGCGTCGGGTCGGGTCGGGGCGCTCATGTCTTGTGTTTCCTAAAGTTTCTTCTGTGGTGACGTCAGAGTGCGACAGATTGGGGCAGTCGCGGGGTTTCGGGGATTTAAGGTGTATCATCCAGTGTGATGCTGTTTGAATGCGGGGCGATGGTCGGATCTTAACCATAGTTAAGGTCAAGAATATTATTTGCCTGCTGCGCAAAAGGTTTCGAGTTTGTCCAATGTGCTGTTCCAGCCGCCTTCGTGACCGTCGCGGGCGGCCTGATCGGCGAATTGTTCGTGATGCAGAACAAGGATGGTTGCCGTGCCGTTCGCATCCGGTGCAAGGGTAACTGTGACGTGGGATACGCGTTCGGGCATGGTGATCCATTGCCAGCTAAAGGACAGCAGGCGGTTGGTTTCAACCGCATCATAGGTGCCGCTGACATCATGAATTTCCCCATCTTGGCCGGGTTCCTTGAACCGGATGCGGAAGCCGCCGCCAACCCGGAGATCGACATTGGCATCAATCATTTCGCAGTCATGTGGCGACCACCATTGCGCAAGTTTTTGCCCATCGGTCCAAGCGGTAAAAACCGTTGCCGGTGGGGCGGCAAGGCGGCGTCGGATCGTCAGGCTTGGTTTTTGTCGTTCCATTACAGGGCCTTTTTTGCAGTTGGCTTAGGCCGCTTGCGCCGTTTGGGCGATTTGGCCGTTTCAGGATCAGGATCGGCATCCGGGGTGGCTTCGACAAAGGCGGCAAGCCGGTCGAGGCGTTCAGTCCAGAAATGTTCATAGCGCGCCAGCCATTCCATGGCGTGTGACATTGGTTTGGCCTGAAGCCGGATGCTGACCGTGCGCCCGGTTTTTTCACGTGTGACCAGCCCGGCATCAGACAGAACATTCAAATGTTTCATGACCGCAGGCAGCGACACATCAAACGGCTGGGCAAGCGCGCTGATGGACAAGGCGTCTTCACCTTCGAGCCGGGCGAGCAATGCCCGGCGCGTCGGATCGGCCAGGGCTGCGAAAATGTCGTTCAATTCGGCTTCTTGATACTTAACCATGGGGTTAAGTGTTTATCCATTCAGAACGCGCTGTCAATCATAAGTTGTTAGCCCGAGCGTGATCATGCCCTGCCATGCGGTCAGAAGGGCAACGCCGATAAACAGCAGCCCCGCCGCACGCCCGATGAAAATCGTTGCCCCCGGGTTGCCGGTCATAAGGGTCCGGCTGGTTCCCGCAGCAAGGGCAAGCCCGCCATATACGGCAAGCTGCACGAGGGCGGTCATGATGCCCATGACAAGGGCCTGTGACCAAAGCGGGCCGTAATGGGGGCGGATGAATTGCGGATAGACGGCGAAAATGAACAAGTAGGCTTTTGGATTGAGGATGCCGGTAAACATACCTTGTCGAAAGGCAATCCAAAGCGATGCGATTTTGGCCGCCCGGATGCGGTCGACTGTGATGCTGCTTTTTAAAAGTGTGATGCCGATCCAGACCATATAGGCCGCCCCGACAAACAGCAGGGCATTTAAAAGCCAGGGGGCGATGGCCAGCAGCGCACTGATGCCAATTGCGCCGAGTAGCGTGTGATAGACCCCGCTCAGCATGATGCCGGCGGTGGCCGATAACCCGGCGCGTTTGCCGCCGGTCAGGGAATTGGCAATGACAAAAAACATGTCCATGCCGGGCACAATGATGATGCCCGAAAGCAGGATGAAGAACAGCCAGAGATTTTCAGCATATGTCATGGGGTGCTCGTTGTTTATCAGCCGAACCATTTGATCGGCGGAGATAAACTAGCAGTGCGCTCCTGACAGGCTCATGTCAGGAATAGTTATGTGCCAGCTGTTTCAGTACTGCGGCAACGATGGCTTCTGGTCGGTCTTCCTGTACCAGATGTCCGGCGCTGGGAATGGGGACACAGGCGGTGTCAGAGATCAAATTTGCCAGTTTTGGGCCTGTTTCATAGGGGATCCAGTCGTCCTGTTCGCCCCAAAGGACCGTGACGGGACATTCCATCGTGCTGTAAAGGCCCTGTACCTCATCAGTGAAGCGTTGATCCATTTGGGCGATCTGACGGTAAAAGGCGGGCTGACCGACGGGGCCGAGCCACGGCGCGCAATAGATGTTTAAGGCATCTTCGGACAATGGATTGAAGGCCGCGGTTTGCAGATAGGCCCGCAGAAGTGCGCGGTGCATATAATCAGGCATCCCGGCAAAGGCGGCTTCGTGGGCGCGGACATGCTGAACAAATGGGGAGCCCCACGGGGCCAGCGCAACCGCATCAAAGATTGTCAGGGACGCATAGCGTAGACCATTGAGGTAATAGGCCCGTAAGGCCGTGGCACCGCCAAAATCATGGGCCAGCATATCCGGGCGGCCAAGGTCGAGTTCCTGTACCAACGCGGCGAGAACATTGTTTTGAACAGCCAGCGAGACATCCTGACCGTCGCGCATTTCCGACTGGCCATAGCCGACCAGATCAAAATAATAGACGGTGCGGTGGTCGGCGATTTGTGGCGCGATCCGACGCCAGACCTGCGACGAAAAGGGGGTGCCATGAAGGGCAACAAGTGGCGGCCCGTTGCCAATGCAACCCCATTTGATGGCATTTCCCGCGACGTTCAATGTGTTTGGCAGTTCCAGCATAACGATCTCATATTGTCATTTAGCTAAATAACGATATGATTGATCGATGGACAGGTCAATACAGATTAAAGCGATGGCCAGCGAGGTTCGGATGTCGATCCTTCGGCTGCTGGCGGAACCGCAAAAGCATTTCAAAGATCAATGGTCGGCCGACCCGGTGGCATTCGGGGTGTGCATGACCCTGATTGCCAAGGCGCTTGGCGTCGCACAGCCCACCGCGAGCCGGCATCTTGATATCCTTAGGCAGGCGGGGTTCATTACCGTCAAGAAGCATCAGAAATGGTCATATTGCCAGCGTGATGATCGCGCGATTCAAGAGTATATTACCTGGCTGCAAACCGAGCTTTCGGCCTAAGAGAAAGGGGGCATGACGTCTTAAAAAAAGGGGACAGTCCCCTTTTTCTTATGTCATGGGGCGCTCGTTGTTTATCAGCCGAACCATTTGATCGGCGGAGATAAACTAGCAAGACGCTCCTGACAGGCTCATGTCAGGAATAGGCGTGAGGACGAGAAATATTTATCAGGCAGCAACCGGGCGCGCACGTTCGATGCGTTCGCGGCGATCCGGGATGTTCAGGGCATCCCACAGGTCATTGCGGGTTTGGGTATTGATCCAGAATTCAGCGCTGTTGCCAAAGACGCGGGCGAGAATAAGGGCGGTATCGGCGGTGATCCGTCGGCGATTGTTGCACAGTTCGTTCACATGCTTGCGCGGGACCCCCATGGCGTCGGCCAAGGCGGTCTGGGTCAGTGCCATCGGTTCCATGAACTCGACGGTGAGCATTTCACCGACACTGACGGGTTTTCTGGTTGTCATGATCATGGTGCGCCTCATCGATAGCTGTGGTTGTCGAGGTAAAGATCGGTGGCTTCGCCTTTGGCGTCATCCCAGCAAAAGATCAGCCGCCATTGGCGATTTATTCGGATAGAATGATAGTCCGCCAGTTTGCCCTGCAAGGATTCGAAATGGTTGCTGGGCGGTATGCGTAAATCGTTGCTGCATGTGGCATCGTCGATCAACTGCAATTTGCGGAACAGCCGGGCATCAATATCGGCCGGGATTTTCTTTTCCGATTGATCCATGACGTAAAATGTCTCGAGCCACCTGTCCCGAAAACTTCCGATCATCCAGCTTTCTCCATCGCATATGCACCATTGTACCACTCCATGGTACAGCCATCAATGATGATGACTGGAATTTATGCGATGTGTCCGCCTCGCAGCTTTTCCCGGTAATTGATCCGTGTCTGTATGCCGATGCTGGTTGTTTATCACGCAGCAATCGAGGGCGTTATTGCTATGTGCGTCGGATTTTTGCTTTTTGCTTTCCGCACCTAATTTGCCATCGTTTCGATCCGGCTTAGGATATCTTCGCGGCCTTTTTCGATGAGGTGGAGCATTTCCTGACGGCTGCGTGCCGGATCGCCTGCGGCAATGGCATCGGCAATTGCCCGATGATAGGGCAGGGTTATGCGCATGTTTTCGGGCAGAAGGACTTCCGGTGACAGCATGGCATCGAAAAAGTTATCGAGCATCGGCTGCATATGCAGGATGAACTGGTTGCCGGTTCCTTGCAAAATATGCCGGTGAAAAGCATGGTCGGCGACGAACCAGTCGCCTTTGCCATTTAAGGCCGCTTCCATCGCATCACAGCAATCATACAGGACAGTGCAGTCGAAATCGGGGTTTGATGCGCAAATTTCAACCGCAATCGTTTCAATCGCCGCCCGAAAACGTGCCATATCATCAACGAAGGTCTGATCGCGGCTATAGCGGAACCGCCATGCCAGAACTTCGGGGTCAAACAGGCTCCAGCCCGACAAGGGGCGGACAATGGTGCCGGTCTTGCGGCGGACTTGCAGCATACCCTTGGCAACAAGGGTGCGGACAGCTTCGCGCACGACAGTTCGCGAAATGCCCAGCTCGTCACCGATCTCGGCCTCGTTCGGCAGAATGTCCCCGACAGTATAGCGCCCGATCATCAGCCATTTGGCAATGGTTTCAACGGCGTCTTGATGGAGCGAGCGCATAGCTGTCCTAGTTTGCCGGTCTGTCACATGCATTCAGAGACTTCTTCTTTTTGCGGTTATGCTTTGGCCGTGGCGGTGTCAAAACCATAAAATTCTTGTGGATTGTCGCACAGGATGCGCTGTGCGATGGCTGTGTCGGGTGCCCAGTCCTGTAGCAATTCAAGAAGATTACGGTCATTGGGGCGGGGCGTGGTCATAAGATATGGCCAGTTCGACCCCCACATCATCCGTTCTGGCGCATGGTCAACAAGCGCAGAGGCAAGGGCTGAAACATCGTCATATCGGGGGGCGCCAATACGCGACACTTCATAAGGGGCGGAAAGTTTGACCCAGACGCGCCCGGTATCAACGAGGCGTAGCAGACATTGAAACGCCGGGTGGTCGGGGGTTACGGGATCAAGGAATTTGCCGATATGATCAATGACAATCCGTCCGGGCCAAGAGAGAATTTGTTCGGTACGGTCGGGCAGGGTGCGCCCGTCGAGTTGCACCTGAACGTGCCAGCCATATGTATTGACCCGTGCGGCAATCCGGTCAAGCTGATCCCAGCGAAGGATACCGCCGGGCAGCATGTGAAACCGTGCGCCGCAAAAACCGGCCTGTGTCAGATTGGACACCATGGCGTCGCTGACCGTTTCGTCAATGATCGCAACGCCGCGCGTGTCATCAGAGCCAAGCGCTTTGATGCCATCGGCGGTGACGCTGTTATCGGTGCCATAGGCGTTTGGCTGAACAATGACGGCACGGGTAAGACCAAGTGCGTCACGCATCGCCCGGTAACGGGGGGCGTCATCTTCTTCTGGGGCGGCAAGGGCACCGGGGAGCGTTGGTGCGCCCTTTTTGAAAACGTGGATGTGGGTGTCGCAGGCCCCCTTTGGGACGATCATGTCACTGGTCATATCGTTCCCTTGTCGTTGCTGGTGTCGATGCGGGGGGATGAAGGGGCGGCAAAGCGTTCGTGAAGCCGACGTGCGGCAGAGACATTTACCGCTTCGTCCGGGAATTGCTGCTGTGCGAGCTGTATGACCTGCGAGACGACATGCATGGCTTGGCCTTCGCTGGCTTGCGGGGTTTGTCCGCCAATATGGGGGGTCGCAATAACATCTTCCCGGCTGGCAAGGCATGGGGCCGGGCATTGATCCGCCGCGCTGCCAACATCCATTGCCGCGCAGGCGATCAGTTTTTTATCGAGTGCCTGTTCCAATGCGGCTTCATCGACAAGCTCGCCGCGGGCGAGGTTGATCAGCATTGCGGTCGGTTTCATCATGGAAAATGCCTTGGTCCCGAACATCCCGGCAGTTTGCGGGGTCGAAGGGGCGAGACACACCACGAAATCCGAAGTACCAAGCAGGGTGTCAAAGGCAACATCCGTGATGCCGTCGGGCAAGGGCCCCGGTGCCGGGTCGGTGATGATAACCTTCATCCCAAGGGCCTGTCCCATGGTGGCGAGCTGCCGCCCGATGACGCCAAATCCACAAATCCCGAGCGTTTGCCCAGATATCTGGTTGCCCATGGGAAGGCTTGGTTTTTGTCCCGAACGATATCCGGCAACCGCCCGACTGATGCCGCGCGCGCCATCGATTATAAAGCCGAGTGCAAGTTCCGAGACCGATGTTGCGAATGTCGGAATAGATCGGGTTACCAGCACACCATGCTGAGAAGCGGCATCAACATCAATCGTGCTGATGTCAACGGCACAGCGCATGACAGCAAGGGTATCAGGGGAGGATTCGAAAAACTGTTTGTCAATGGCGGTTTGCCGATCGGCAATGACAAGATCGCATCCCGCAGCCGCACGGGCCAAAGCCGCACCGGCGAGCACATTATCGGTCGGATTTAGCACAAGATCACAATGCCGGGCCAGTGCCGTGCGGACGGTGGGTGGGAACTGCAATGACAGTGCCGTCGGGGTGTGGGTCAGGAAAACGCGCAACATCATGAACTTTCAGGTCAGAGTTTCAGGCAAGAGCATGGCGTGCCTTTGGACCGGGTGTCTTAATTCGGTGTGTGTTGTCTGGATGAAAACCGTCAAACAGGTTTGATATCAGGGCAAAAACGGGTTGTTGGTTCTGTTGCTGTGGTACGGCTTCATCGCGATTAATCATACATATTATGTATGATGTAATTAAATATGTAAATAATTAGAACAAGTGGGGTTAAGCCTTCGGAGGACAAGGGGTTTTCTTGTCATAAAATGATGAAAACCCGACAGGGGATGCGCCGTCGTGTTTATAGGAAGTTGACGTCGTTGCAGATCACGGACGGTTTGCGAATCCGCTGATTTCTGGTTCGGTCAGTTTTGATGTCTGAAACATAAAAATGATTTTTGTCTTTGAAAACAAACAGTTTTCTTGAAAATACGCGAAGTTTTCTTGAGTCTTGATCCTCATGGGATAGGATGGAAGGTCTTCATCCTTATGGATATTTGCATACGTCTGTTATGTGTCCTTCCGCCAAAGAGTTTATATGCTCCTTCTTACCCAAGGACCCAAATAGCGATGATCAATTTTGGACATATCAAGTCGTTTCTGGTGTGTTTTGCGCCGCTGAGTGCTGTTTTCCTTTCTGTTATCGGCTTTCTTGCGTGGGAAGGTGGTTCGGCCCGAGAACGGGCGATTGTCGATGACCAGCGCTTTACCCTTGAAAAGTCGATTTCGATCTTACGTGAACGTATCGAAGTTGTTGTATCGGACCTTTTGATTTTATCAGAAAGCCGGGATCTGGACGCCATTATCGAAGGGCGTGCCGATTACACCCAACTGGCCGGCGAGTATGCGACATTTTCCTTGCGCCGTGGTGTGTATGACCAAATCCGTTTTATTGATAATGATGGAATGGAAGTGGTCCGGGTTAATTATGGTAGTGGTATTCCATTTTCTGTGCCCTCGCGTGAACTTCAAAACAAAGCGGATCGCACCTATTTCACGCAGGCCCGCAACGCATCACGCGGGACGATTTACATTTCAGGCATTGATCTGAACGAAGAGTTCGGCGAAATCGAAAAGCCGATCAAACCCGTGATACGTCTGTCTGCGCCGGTCTTTGACAGATTTGGCGAACGTCTTGGGGTTGTTGTTCTGAACTTGCGGGCGGCACCCATCCTGCAGGAAGTGATTTCATCGCTGGCCCTTGATGGCGCAAAGCCATTTGTCCTTGATAAGAACGGGAACTGGATACTTGGCGGGCAAGAAGGCGAAAACTGGGCCCAGGAACTGACCGGTCAGGAGGTCGTCATCGCGGATCGGTTCCCCGATGCGTGGGAAAGCATGCAGCGGGGTACGGAAAGTTTCCGTGATGATAGCGGTTTTTATTCCGTACAGCAGCTTGACGTTGCTGATTTGCTGCTTGCGCGCAATGCAACGCGGTCTCTTTCAGTGATCTATGGTGATGATGATGGCCAAGAAAGCCGTCTGAGCCTTTATATCGGGGCACGGCTGCCCCCTGAGATTTTAGATGAACGTCTTTGGTCAGAGCGGGGCATGCTGATCATTGTGTCGGGCGCCTTTATCTTGTTGATCACGATTGGCAGTGCGGCCTATGCGTGGACACGTCAGCGCCAGATTGTGGCAAGTTTCGATGCCCGCCTGTCAGAACAGGTGTTGCGCGCTTCGAAAAACAGCGTTGTAGTTGCCGATCAAAATGGTTTGGTCTTGAAGGTCAATCCCGGCTTTACCGCCATGACCGGCTATCTGCCCAACGAAGCGATTGGCAAACCGCTTTCCTTCCTGCGCGCCGAACGTGAAGATGCGCAGCATCTTGATGAAATTCTGATGGCGGCACGTGCGAACGGCATTTGGGAAGGTGAAGTCCGCAATCGTCGCAAAGGTGGGGATTTCTTCTATTCCAATATTGTGGTCAGTGCGATTACCGACCCCGGCAGTTCACAAGTTAACTTCGTCGAGATGGGGCTTGATATCTCACGCCATATGGAAAATGCGCAGGAACTTTGGCGCCAGGCCAACCATGATGCCCTGACCGGTCTTCCGAACCGCTTGCTGTTTGAGGATCGTCTGGAAGTTGCCTGTGGCCATGCCGAGAACGAAGGCCATTCGATCGGCTTGTTATTTATCGATCTGGACGGGTTCAAGCCGATCAATGACCGCTATGGCCATGAAGTGGGGGATCAGGTTCTGCGCAAGGTTGGCGAACGGATCAAAAACACCATTCGTCAGGGCGATACCGTCGCCCGTCTTGGCGGCGATGAATTTGCCGTGATTGCCGATGATGTCAAAGGACATGAGGAAGCCGAATGGGTGGCGCAGAAAATTGCGGCATCGATCCAGCGTGACATGGAAATTGGCGGGCTGAATGTATCGGTCGGGGCCAGTATCGGGATCGCTGTTTTCCCGCAAGATAGTCGGGAAACGGTCGCACTTCTTGGCCTTGCAGATGATAAGATGTATCAGCAAAAGCGGGTCAGGAAGTCGGTGGAAGAGCGGAAAAATATACCTTCTTGATGACGGGTTCGCGTTAAACGCCCCTAAAAAAGGACAGGCTGGATTTCTCAGCCTGTCCTTTTTGTTTTCAGAAGTTACTGAAAGCTGCGAGGCCGCGATCAGGCGACCATCGCGTCATATTCTTCCTGCTTTTCGATCCATTTTTGTTCGATCATGGCAAGGTCGTTTTCGACTTTGGAAAGCTCTTGGCGGGTTTTGGCGAGCTTGTCGGCGTTGGCGTCTTCGTAGAGCGATTGATCGGCCATATCGAGTTCGATCTTTGCCTTTTTGGCTGACAGCTTTTCCATGTCGGCTTCAAGCTTTTGAACTTCGCGTTTGACCGGGGCGGCGACTTTGCGTTTTTCAGCGGCCCGTTGGCGTTCGGCCTTGCGGTCGCGTTTGGCGTCTTTGCCGTTTCCTTTGCCATTGCCGTCACTATCATCGCCGCCGTTTTTATTGGCACGGCGTTCCATGCGGGCACGGTCGAGAAGATACTGACGGTATTCAGCAACGTCGCCTTCAAAGGCGGAGACTGTGCCATCAGAAACAAGGACGAGACGATCCGCACAGGCTTCGATCAGATAGGGATCGTGGCTGATGATGATCACTGCACCTTCATAGGCATTCAGCGCATGGTTGAGCGCATCTCGGCTGTCGATGTCCAAGTGGTTGGTCGGCTCATCGAGGATCAGCATATGCGGCGCATCAAGCGTCATCAGCGCAAACAAAAGCCGCGCCTTTTCACCACCGGAAAGGTCTTTGACCTTGGTGTCGCCTTTTTGGCCTTCGAAGGCAAAGCGGCCAAGCTGAGCGCGGACTTTATGTTCGATCACATCGGGCATTAAGGATGCCATGTGCTGATACGGCGTTTCATCACCGCGCAGCTCATCGGTCTGGTGCTGTGCAAAATAGCCGATGCGCAGTTTGTTCGATGACGCCTTTTCACCCGACATCAATTGAAGACGGTCGGCCAGAAGCTTTGCCAGGGTCGATTTACCGTTACCATTAGCACCCAAAAGCGCGATGCGGTCATCCATATCAATGCGCAGGCTGATATTGCGCAAGACCGGATTGCCTTCGGAATAGCCAACATCGCCCTCGTGAATGTTGATCAGGGGCGGTGGCAGTTCCTTGGGACTTGGGAAGTCAAACGAAATGCTGCGATCTTCGACAACAGCAATTGCCGGGCCCATTTTTTCAAGCATCTTGATACGGCTTTGCGCCTGTTTGGCTTTGCTGGCCTTGGCGCGGAAGCGATCAATGAAGGATTGCAGGTGCTTTTGCTGGGCGATCTGTTTGTCGTAATGCTTAGACGCCAGTTCCATCTGTTCGCGGCGGGTCTTGGCGAATTTATCGTAATTGCCGCCATAAAGGGTGACCGTGCCATCATGGAGATGGGCAATGGTTTTGACTGCGCGGTTCAAAAGGTCGCGATCGTGACTGATCAGAATGATCGTGCCGGGATAGTTGATCAGATAGTTTTCAAGCCAAATGGTGGCTTCAAGATCAAGGTGGTTGGTCGGTTCATCAAGCAGCAACAGATCAGGGCGCAGGAACAGGGTGGCAGCAAGGGCCACACGCATCCGCCAGCCGCCGGAAAAGTCATCGCAGGCGCGTTGTTGTGCATCGGCGTCAAAGCCAAGACCCGAAAGGATGGATGCTGCACGCGCTTCGGCGGTATGCGCATCAATATCGGCAAGACGGGTATGGACTTCGGCGATCCGGTTGGGATCGGTTGTTGTTTCGGCTTCGTCAAGCAGGGATGCGCGTTCGGTATCGGCGGCCAGAACGGTTTCAAGCAAGGAACGGCTACCAGAAGGCGCTTCCTGGGAGACAACCCCCATGCGGGCGCGCTTGGAGAGGCGCACATCGCCGCCATCGGTTGCCAGTTCCCCGGAAATCAGTTTGAGCAGGGTGGATTTACCCGCGCCATTGCGCCCGATCAGGCCAACTTTGTGCCCTGCGGGGATGGTCAAGGAAACCTGGTCAAGAATGACGCGGCCACCAATGCGATAGGTGAGATCGGTAATTTGGAGCATTTTTTCGGTCGTTCTCTTGGTCGGTTCCGGGGAATCGTCAGGAATTCTGTGCCCTCAATAGGGCAGAGTGCGCTTGGAATCAAGGTTTCTTGAAAGTGTAACGGCTGGTGATCGGGGAACATGCGGGTCGATGCAACTGTCGGGAAAATCGCAGTTTTGCGGGTTTCGGGGCGTTTTGATTGTGCATTGTGGACGGATGCACCTACCGCAGGTCTGGATTGCGCGGGCCGAACTATCTGTTGCGTTGCGATCAAACCCCGTTTATATAGCGCCAACCTTCGGGTCTGTAGATGATAAGGGAATGCTTATGTATGTTCCTTTATCTTCTGCAGACCCGTCTTTGGGTAAAATTTTTTATAAGTAGCTAGGTGAAACCAATGGCTGTCGAACGCACACTTTCGATCATCAAGCCGGACGCAACGCGCCGCAATCTGACTGGCAAAATCAATGCCGTCATCGAAGAAGCCGGCCTGCGCATTGTTGCGCAGAAGCGTGTCGCTCTGACCCGCGCTCAGGCTGAAGGTTTCTACGCAGTTCACAAAGAACGTTCGTTCTTCGGCGAACTGGTAGACTTCATGATTTCCGGCCCGGTTGTTGTCCAGGCTCTGGAAGGCGAAAACGCTGTTGCGACGTATCGCGAAGTAATGGGCGCAACCAACCCGGCAAATGCCGAGGAAGGCACCATTCGCAAACAGTTTGCAGAATCCATCGAAGCGAACTCGGTCCACGGTTCGGACTCGCTCGAAAATGCTGCAATCGAAATTGCATACTTCTTCGCACAGACCGAAATCGTCGGCTAAGCGTTAGAATACCCGTTCCGGTTCATCCGGAACGAAAAACGCCCCGCAAATTGCGGGGCGTTTTTTTATGGCGAATTGGACGATTTAATCAGTCGATCAGGATTGCGGCCATCAAAAGCAGCAGGACCGCGATGGAGATCACACTCCAAAGCATAAACTTGGTCCAGTGGTGCCAGCCTTCTTCGTGTACGGCGACAAGATCGGTATCGTAATCGCTTCCTTGCATTGTTTCCTCCCCGATTGTTTCGGAATATTTGGGGGCATGGCACCCCCGTTATCACGCAAAGATAACGGAGAAATCTTAGCGTTATTTAACCTATGGGTGAATAGCTTTTATTTTTATGTCTTTTTGTGCGCTGCGAAGAACTGGACACGCTTAAATACCTATGCCATGATTTTCGGATGGAAAACGTCATGACCCTTTGTGCTACCTGCACCGCACGAATTTTTACCGCCTTTCATAGATAGGCGGGGTAGGAGCGTTTTGACCATTTGATACCACCCGCCGGAGAGGCGGGTTTTTTGTGGCTGTCTCCCGGCCAAGTCCGAAACAGGAGACACATCGATGCCGCAATCTGGATTAACCCATCCCCGAAATCCGCGCAGCGCACCTGACCCCGCAACGCCAATGCTGCATATGATGTGCGGCAAAATTGCTGCGGGAAAATCGACATTGGCGGCCGAACTGGCACGTAAACCCGGTACGGTTTTGATTGCCGAAGATGAATGGCTATCGACCCTGTTTGGCGATCAGATGGGGTCAGTTGGGGACTATGTGCGCCTGTCGGCCAAGCTTCGTGCGGTTATGGGGCCGCATATCAGTATGTTGTTGCTTGGCGGAGTGTCTGTGGTGCTGGATTTCCAAGCAAATACAGTAAGTTCGCGCAACTGGATGCGCGATGTGTTTGAAGATGTCGGGGCAGGGCACAAGCTGCATTTTCTTGATCTGGATGAAGATATTTGCATGCAAAGACTGCGTGCGCGCAACCTTGCCGGGACGCATCAATTTGCTGCCAGTGACGCGCAGTTTTATCAGATATGCGCGGCATTTGAACCGCCAAGCGATGATGAGGGATTTGATATGATCACCTATGACAGCGACACGATCTGATCATAAAAAAAGCTGCCGAAATTCGGCAGCTTTTAAATTCGGATATCATCCCGGATCAATGCCGGTTGGCAGATCACAGAAGGAAGGTCGCCATCAGGATCAGAATGGCGATCACTGAAATGGTGCCCCACTTCATAAAGACGGTATAGCCGTTATAGATATCGACGTGGGTTTCGGTGAGTTCGTAATCGTTACCCTGCAAACTTGCCTCCTGCGATTTGGGATTTTTCAAATGTATATCCACGAAGTTGGTGCAGTGCAAGACGTCAATTAACCGTTGATATTATTCCTTTGACCAAGATCACACCGGCTTATCTGCCAGTTTCCTTGCAGGCAAAGGGCAGAAACGATCCGGTGGCACCTTCATTCATCAATTTGACCGCCATCAGGTTGGCATAATCAAGTTCGCCCGGACTGTTGGGACAAACGTAACTGCGTTGGGTGCAACCAGATGCGATGAAGGCGGTTTCTTGATCATCAAACAGCGCACTTGTTGTGTTTTCGGGCATTGTTGCGCGGGTTTCATCGCGGTGCTGTTGATAAAGCGCGCATTTGGTTTCACGCCAGCTTGCAGTTTGGGCCGCGGTTTGAGCTGCACTTTGAGCTGTGCTGTGGGTAAGCGACAGGCCGATCGGCAGGGTGAGGGACACAAGCATGAGGCCAAGGACGGCATTGCGAACGGATTTCTTCATCGGGGCGCCTTTGGGGATCGTTGGATAAGGTAAGTGGCACGCGTAATCTGGTGTGAAATGGTAAGTTCGCAAGCAGTAGGCATGAAAAAGGGCGGAAAAATCCGCCCTTAAAACATCTTGCGCAACCAGCGCCAAAGGTTCTTTCAGCCGGGGTCAAGCACCGGATTAAACTCGGCCATTTCAGCCGGTTTGGCATCGGCGACGGTGACAATGCCCTTGGCATCAACCGATACACGCCCATTAGCGATCCAGCGGATGACCTGCGGATAGATTTTATGTTCCTGCCGCAAAATACGCTGGGCCAGTTTGCCTGCGTCATCACCCGGAAGAACCGGAACAACGGCCTGTGCAATGATCGGTCCTGAATCAACTTCGGGGACGACGTAATGCACGGTGCATCCGGCAAATTTCACCCCGGCATCCAGAGCTGCCTGATGCACATGCAAGCCCTTGAAACTTGGCAGAAGGGAGGGGTGGATATTGATCAGTTTGTCTTTCCAGCGTGTCACGAAGCTTTCACTGACCAAACGCAGGTAACCGGCAAGAACCACAAGGTCCGCACCGCTTTCTTCGATCAGGGCACTGACTGCTGCGTCATAGGCTTCGCGCCCGCCGGGATAGCCTTTGTGCGAAATGGCTTCGGACCGGATACCGGCGTCGCGTCCGCGTGTCAGGCCACCTGCATCAATCTGATTGGAAAAGACCAGAACGACTTCGGCGGGATAATCCGCCGACTTGCAGGCATCCAGAATGGCCTGAAGGTTCGACCCGCCGCCTGAAATCAGAACGGCGAGTTTTAGCTTGGTTACTTTTCCCATGAACGGGCCATGTTTTTAATCACGACCTGTGGGCCATCGCCTGCACGCGGACCAATCACGCCAATCTGGCTGACGGTTTCGCCATGTTCGCGCAAAAAAGCTTCGGCTTCGTCGGCTTTATCCGCCGGAACAACAACGCACATGCCAATGCCGCAGTTAAAGGTGCGCGCCATTTCGGTGGCCGGAATGCCGCCATTTTCGCCCAACCATTTAAAGATCGGAAGGTATTCCCACGTGCTGGCGTCAAAGACAGCGGTCAGGTTTTCGGGCAACACGCGCGGAACGTTTTCGGTTAGCCCGCCGCCGGTAATGTGGGCAAGTGCCTTGACCAGACCAGCCTTATGAACCGCCAAGCAGCTTTTGACATAAATTTTGGTGGGTTCAAGCAACGCTTCGCCAACGGTTTTGCCCGGTGCAAACGGGGCGTCATCGCCGTAACCAAGGCCCGCCTTGTCGACAACCTTGCGCACCAAAGAATAGCCGTTGGAATGAACACCGCTTGAGGCCAGACCAAGGATTACGTCGCCCTCAGACACGTTGGAGCCATCAAGAAGTTCACCGCGTTCAGCCGCACCGACAGCAAAACCGGCAAGATCATATTCGCCGTCGGCATACATGCCCGGCATTTCGGCGGTTTCGCCACCGATCAATGCACAGCCAGCCTGTTTGCAGCCTTCGGCAATACCCGCAACAACGTCGGCGGCATTATCGACCGAGAGTTTGCCAGTTGCGAAGTAATCAAGGAATAAAAGCGGTTCAGCACCCTGAACGACAAGATCGTTCACGCTCATGGCGACAAGGTCGATCCCGACGGTGTCGTGTTTGTCGGCCAGAAAGGCGACTTTGAGTTTGGTGCCGACACCATCGGTGCAAGAAACCAGAACCGGATCATTATAACCGGCCGCTTTGAGATCGAACAAGGCACCGAAACCGCCAAGGCCACCGGAAACACCAGCGCGCGTGGTTGCTTTTGCAAGCGGTTTAATGCGTTCAACAAGGTCATTGCCAGCATCGATATCGACACCGGAGTCCTTATAGGTAAGGCCGTTAGAGGCGGTCATATTGGTGATCCTTGGCATCAAGCATGCATGAAAAAAGGGCGGCATAACCCGCGTTTTTAATCAGTACGTCCTGACGTCCAACTGTCACTTGCGGTCCGGGTCGCAGCAAATATGCTACTATTCGACCAATCCGCCTTACTGACGTCTTTAATCAGATGTAAGAAACAGGTGTGTCCTACTGATAAAAAACGCGGGCTTGATAATTTCCGCTGGGCCGAAAATACTCAAACGCGGACAATATGCAATGATCACCTGCGCATGACAGAGTTTTCTTTGCAGAATGCCTGCAACATGCCACAAAGAGCATTACATAAAATTCAACAAGATACGATTAGGACAAAGAGGCATACGTGCTTACTTCATTGAAAAATATCAAGTTGTTGGCTGGCGCCGTAACCATCTCGGCGATGATGGCATTTCCTGCTTTCGCGCAGGACATTTTTACCGTTACCGGTGTTCATGTCGATGAAAGTGCAGAAACAGCCGCCGCCGCACGTGAAAAGGCGCTTGAGATTGGTCAGCGTCGTGCATTTGAAGAAGTGGTTGCGCGCTTGACCCTGCCAGAAGATCGCGCCGGACTTGCGTCACCTGACACGGGCGAGATCACCAATATGGTGCGCGATTTCGGTGTTTCGGACGAGAAAACATCGTCTGTACGCTATATCGCCGATATGACCGTTCGGTTCAAAGATGACGAATTGCGCAGATATCTTCGGTTCCGCGATATTTCATTTGCTGAATTGCAGTCCAAACCGGTGATGATTGTGCCGGTCTATCGCACGTCCGGCTATGTCACTTTGTGGGATGATCCCAATCCGTGGCGTGAAGTCTGGTCGCGGAATATCGCAACATCCGGACTGGTGCCGATCAAGGCGCCGATTGGTGATCTGACCGATATTGGTACGGTTTCGGCCGAGCAGGCGGAAAACGGCGCGATGGACCAGTTGTCGATGTTGGCAAAACGTTATGGCGCGGATGTTGCCGTGGTTGCCAGTGCCGAGATTTCCGGACCAACCGGTGGTGAAACCGTCAATGTTTCGGTCACGCGGTATGATCCGAATGGTGCGCCGCAGGTCTTTGGCGTGCAGGAAAGCACCTTGCCCGATGAGACGCTTGAAGAAACGTTGGTGCGGGCGGCAAAATCCGTACAGGATCAACTGGCCGATGGCTGGAAACGGGCAAACCTGATCAATTACAGCACGGGCGGTAGCTTGATGGTGTTTATTCCGATCACGGGTCTGCAAGACTGGGCCAAGATTGAGGACAAACTGGTCGGATTGCCGGTGGTGCGCAATTCGCGTGTTGTCGCCATGTCGCGCCGTGAAGTGCAATTGTCGCTGGAATTCGTCGGCTCGACCGATCAGCTTCAGACAGCCCTTAATCAGCAGAACCTTAATCTGAGCCGGATGGGTGAATTGTGGTTCATTCAGCCAACAGGGTCTGACCGGTTGCAGGGCTTATCGTTGGGCGGGTAACGAGATTACCCTTGCTCATCGGGCAGGGGACCGACATCCATCAGTATTTTTCGCCATACGTTTCGGGCGTCTGGACATCAAAGGGGAACCAGACATGAGGTTGGGTCAACAGGCACGATTCTGGCTTATTTTCATGATCGGGTTCTTTTTCCTGGTCTGGCTGTTTTCAAGCATTCTTTTGCCATTCGTCACCGGGATGGCGATTGCCTATTTCCTTGATCCGCTGGCAGACAGGCTTGAAGAACGCGGTACAAGCCGAACGGTGGCGACCAGCATCATCACGGTGTTGTTCTTCCTTGTGTTTGTTCTGGTTCTTTTGCTTGTCGTGCCAATGATTGGCAGCCAGCTTGCCGGGTTCCTTGAACGGTTGCCGGGCTATGTTGATGCGCTGCGCACCAATGTCGCGCCTTATTTGCAGCACATCCTTGACCGGGTTGCGCCGGAAACCCTGCAAAGTGTTTCTGATGCGGTAAAGGGACAAAGTGCCAATGCGCTTAAATGGGTCGGCAATGTTTTGACCAATGTGCTTTCGGGCGGGTTGGCGTTGCTGAACTTTGTCAGTTTGCTGTTCATTACCCCGGTCGTGTCGTTCTATTTGCTGCGCGATTGGGACCGGATTGTTGCCAAGGTTGATAGTTATCTTCCGCGCCGGTCCGCGACCGATATCCGCCAATGTGCCCGCGAGATTGACGAAACCCTTGCGGGCTTCGTGCGTGGGCAGGCGACAGTTTGCGTCTTGCTTGGTCTGTTTTACGGTCTTGGCCTGACGCTTGTGGGGCTGGAGTTTGGCTTTGTCATCGGGTTGATGACCGGGCTTGTATCCTTTGTGCCGTATTTTGGGATGTTTGCCGGGTTTGCGGTTGGCATGGGGGTTGCCATCGCGCAGTTTGGCTTTGGCCTTGATCTGGGGCTGGTTGCGCTGGTGTTTGGTATTGGCCAGGTTCTTGAAGGTAATTTCCTGACACCCAAGCTGGTTGGGGACAAAGTCGGACTACATGCGGTCTGGGTGATGTTTGCCTTGCTTGCCGGTGCTGCGGTGTTTGGGTTGCTTGGCGTGATGCTTGCCGTTCCGGTGGCGGCTGTGATTGGTGTGCTTGTGCGTTATAGCTTAAGACAGTATCTCGACAGTCGGTTATATGACCATGGACCGGACCATGACGATGATGGTGCGGTCGCAAACGGCGAGAAATGAAACCACAGTGACCCGGGCGAAACACATAGCGGCGGATAAAACCCCCAAGCCAGGTGCGGATGTACAGGCTTTGCCCGATGCTGTGATGGCAGAGGCTGCCCCGCAGCAATTGCCGCTTGCGCTTGAAATGCGTCCAGCACTTGGTCGGGATGATTTTATGGTTGCCCAATGTAACCGCGAAGCCGTTGCCTGGATTGACCAATGGCCGAAATGGCCGGTGCCGGCATTGTGCCTGTATGGGCCAAAGGGGTGCGGGAAAAGTCATCTGGCCGAAGTGTGGCGGGCGCGATCGGCGGCCTTGAGCGTTGCGGCGTCTGATCTGCGTGATGCCAATCCCGACACGTTGTTGGGGGATGCGCAGGGTCTTGTGATTGAAGATGCCGATAGCGGCATTGATGAAAAGGTCTGCTTTCACCTTTACAACATGCTGAAAGAACGCCGTGGGCATTTATTACTGACCGCAACCCAGCCACCGGCACGGTGGAAGGTCGATTTGCCCGATTTGAAATCACGGCTTGGCGCGGCATTGGTGTGTGAAATTTCGCCACCCGATGATGATCTGATTGTTGGATTGTTGTTAAAGCTGTTTGCTGATCGGCAAATTCAGGCGGGTCCGCAGACCATCAGTTATATTCTGCCGCGTATCGAGCGATCCTTTGCCTCCTTAAGCGAACTGGTCGCGGCAATTGATCGCCGTGCCTTGGCCGAAAAACGTGCAGTGACGCTGCCGCTGGTACGCGGCGTTATAGACGAGATGCAAAATCCGTCGTAACGACACTGCATTGCTTTGATCTTGAATGCGTCTTTTGCGTTAAATTCATAGGTCGATCAGCTGATTACCGCTATATTCAAGGCACTTTCAACCAACGGACAGTGCATGTGAGCCCACAACGTCTTAATGTAAAACCATCCTTAAAAGTCCAAACCGATACCTTGATTGACGGCGGTCATGTTTTGGGGTGGCGGGAATGGATCGGACTTCCGGACCTTGACGTTCCCCTGATCAAGGCCAAGGTTGATACAGGGGCGCGGACGTCGTCGTTGCATGCGTTAAACCCGACACAGGTTGAACGCGATGGTCGTGACTTTGTTGCGTTTACCTTGCCGCATTACCGTGGCGACGGGCATGGTCGAATCCAGTGTCTTGCACCTTTGGTCGAGCGTCGCGAGATTCGTTCATCAAACGGAAAAGCCGAGAAACGGTTTGTTGTGTCGACGCATATTGTTGTCGGGCATCACAAATTGAAAGTTGAAGTATCCCTTGCGAACCGTTCAATCATGGGCTTTCCCATGCTTTTGGGGCGCACAGCAATGAAGGCAGGGAGATTTTTGGTGTTGCCATCAAAATCTTATCTTGCAGGGAACCCAGAACAGAGTTAGATGCGCAGAAGAACGATCATGGACAGGAACAAAATGCGTCCAAGATCGTTTTTTCTTTCTGACAGTATTTTTAGGTCCGGCAGACGGTCATTGATCGTTTGTGTGACTGTTCATGCCGACCCACGGGAGTTCATTGTATGAAAATCGCGATGCTTGCGCGTAACCCTAATCTCTACTCCCATAAGCGGATTGTAGAGGCCGCTGAAGCCCGTGGGCATGAGATTGATATTATCAGCACGTTGCGTGTCTCGATGAATATCACATCAATGAAACCCGAAATTTATTACGGCGGCGACAAGCTGGTTGGTTATGAAGCGGTGATTCCGCGTATCGGCGTTTCGGTGACCTCTTTCGGTCTGGCGGTTTTGCGTCAGTTCGAAATGATGGGGGTTTATCCGCTTAATGAATCGGTGGCGATTGGCCGTTCGCGCGACAAATTGCGGTGTTTGCAGATCCTGTCCCGTCGTGGTGTTGGCCTGCCGGTGACGGCCTTTGCCCATGATCCAAAGAAAACCGACGAGGTGTTGTCGATTGTCGGTGGCGCACCTGTGGTGATCAAGCTGCTTGAAGGTACCCAGGGTATTGGTGTGGTTCTTGGCGAAACCGAAAAGTCGGCCAAATCCGTGATCGAGGCTTTCCGAGGGGCGAGCGTTGATATCATGGTGCAGGAATTCATCAAGGAAGCCGGCAATACCGACATTCGCTGCTTTGTGATTGGTGGCAAGGTTGTTGCCAGCATGGAACGCACAGGCGCCGCAGGTGATTTCCGGTCGAACATGCATCGCGGTGGTTCGGCCCGTTCGATCCGTATCACCCCGCAGGAACGTTCAACAGCCGTTGAAGCAGCCAAGGCAATGGGGTTAAATGTTTGTGGTGTCGATATTCTTCGCTCTAATCATGGGCCTGTGGTGATGGAAGTTAATTCGTCACCGGGGCTTGAAGGCATCGAAGGGGCGACGGGCAAGGATATTGCCGGAATGATTATCGACTTCCTTGAAAAAGATTTCCGTCCGGGCAAAGTTCGGACCAAAGGCAAAGGATGACGGCATGAGCGAAACCGGATCGACCAAAGGAAGCCGCAAATCTTCCAAGGTCCCTGATTTTGAAATTGGTGGCCAAAAAGTTGCTCCAGGTACGCGTCAGATCGTTGATATTCCGATTTCGCTGCTGTCGAACCACACACCGGTTAATCTGACGGTTAATGTTGTTAACGGCAAACGGCCCGGTCCGGTGTTGTTTGTCAGCGGTGCGGTTCATGGTGACGAGATTGTCGGTGTTGAAGTTATCCGCCGTGTGTTGAAATCACCGGCCTTGCGCGGTATGCGTGGGACTTTGTTGGCCGTGCCGGTGGTCAATGCGTTCGGGTTTTTAAACCACACCCGTTATTTGCCAGACCGTCGTGACCTGAACCGGTGTTTTCCGGGGCATGCGCGCGGATCGCTTGCCGCACAGCTTGCGCATTTGTTCTTAACCGAAATTGTCGAGCGGTCTGATTTTGGCATTGATCTTCATTCGGCGGCGGTTAACCGTGTTAACTTGCCCCAGATCAGGGTCAATGAAGACGATCCCGAGATCATGGAATATGCCGAGGCCTTTGGCGCGCCGATCATTTTGACCAGTCCGCTGCGCGAAGGATCATTGCGCCAGGCGGCCCGTGAAATTGATGTGCCGATTTTGCTGTTTGAAGCCGGCGAGGGGCTTCGGTTTGATGAAATGTCTATCCGTGCCGGGGTTTCGGGCGTTTTGCGTGTGATGCGCAAGCTGGGCATGATTTCCCAGCGGACCGTGCGCGAACCGCGGTTGCCATCCTTTAGATCATCAAACAGTCACTGGCTGCGTGCCCCGGTGGGCGGGCTTTTGCGGACATTCAAACTGGCCGGTGAATTTGTCTATGCGGGGGATGTGGTTGCCGCGGTGGCCGATCCGTTTGGCCAGACCGATGAAGAAGTTCTGGCACGCGATGACGGGTTGATTATCGGGCGGACCAACCACCCGATTGTCAATCAGGGGGATGCGCTGTTTCATATTGCATCGATCAAGCGTCATTCAGAAGTTCAGGAACGCATGGATGCCATCGAGATCCATCTGCAATCCGATCCGTTGCTTGATGAAGACGAGATTATCTAGGGTCAGGACCTGTTAATTTGATTGGAATGGCAGGCGTTATATTTGTGAAATACAAGAATAAAGCCTGCAGCGCGGGGTAATCCCCCCGGGCAAAGGGTTTAACGCAGGAGTTTGCAAATATAACACCTGTCCTACGGATCACCCGGATTTGTACGGGCTACTTTGTCGCAAAACCTTGAAAGATGCATATCTTCCTGCGGTCTTGCTTCGCGTATCCGCACAAATCCGGGTGACCATTCAAACCAAATTAATAGGTCCTGACCCTAGGTACTAACCCCAATTCAGACCGTGGCTTATGGTGCCTTACGAGGTTGTGATTGATGAAGATCAGCCCTGCATCGAAGCCACTGGCGAATTGTTGCGTGCAATGTTATAGCAATCGACATGGAACCTATTACAACCACTGAAGAACTGCGCAGCTTATGTGAAAAGCTGCGGGAGTTCGAATTTGTCACGGTCGATACCGAATTCATGCGGGATTCGACCTATTGGCCGCAACTGTGCCTTGTGCAGCTTGCGAGTCCTGAATTTTCTGACAACGGTGCCGCGATCGACCCTCTTGCAGAAGGCATCGACCTGTCTCCGCTGTTTGATCTGATGCAAGACGAAAGCGTGATCAAAGTATTTCACGCTGCCCGTCAGGATATCGAGATTTTTGTCCATCTGTCTGGCAAAGTCCCCCATCCGGTGTTTGATACACAGGTGGCGGCGATGGTGCTTGGCTATGGCGATCAGGTTGGCTATGAAACGCTGGTCAACAAGGTCACACGCAAAAGCATTGATAAATCAATGCGCTTTACCGATTGGTCGCGTCGTCCGCTGTCAACCAAGCAGATCAGTTACGCGCTGTCGGATGTGACCCATCTGCGGGTGATTTTCGAAGACTTCCATGAACGTCTTGAAGCCAATGGCCGTGCCGTCTGGCTGAATGAAGAAATGGAACGTCTGACCGATCCATCGATTTATTCGGTTGATCCGGCCGAAGCATGGAAGCGGCTTAAAACCCGTTCCAACAGCCCGAAATTCCTGGTTGTTGCCCGTGCATTGGGCGAATGGCGCGAAACCGAAGCACAGCGCAAAGACCTGCCGCGCAATCGGGTTTTGCGCGATGATACATTGCTTGATATCGCTGCCCGTCAGCCGATGACCGAGGCTGATCTGGACAAGACACGCGGTGTTGGTCGCAATTTCGGAAGTTCCAAGCCCGGCCAGGCGATTATCGATGCCATCAAGGCTGCCCTTGATAGTCCGCAAGATCAGTGGCCAACGCCAAAACATCGTATCGAGCTTCCGGCTGGGATCGGACCAACGGTCGAATTGCTGAAAGTTCTGCTAAAGCTTTGCGCCGAAGAAAAAGGCGTTGCACAGCGTCTTGTTGCTTCTGGTGATGATTTGCAGAACATTGCCGCAGACGACAATGCCGATGTTCCGGCCATGCGGGGCTGGCGTCGTGACCTTTATGGTCAATATGCCCTGCGTCTTAAACACGGTCAGCTTGGCTTGAAGCTTGAAAATGGTGAAGTTACGTTGGTCGAGCTTGGCGATAGCAGCTAAGCCCAAAAACCGACAGACGAACGGAACGCAAAAACGGGGCCCTTATGGCCCCGTTTTGTGTTTGTGCGGAAAAATAACGAAAGTTCAGTTTGCCGGTACCGGTAACGCGTCATCCAGCAAGGCTTGTGCAACAGATTTGGCGATCTGAGCGGATTCGGTCAGGCCACGGACCTGTGCCGTTACAATCGCACCTTCTTTAAGAAGGGCGAGCTTTTCAGCCAATTCCATAGGGGCAGGGGCCCCGGCCGCGGCACATCGTTTGGCAATATCGTCACGCACGCTTTGCTTATGTTCGATTGCGATGCGGTGGGCAGGATGATTGAGTTTGGAAAACTCGCTTGCGGCATTGATAAAGGCGCAACCGGCAAAGCCCATACCCTTGAAAGCCCGACCTTTGAACCAGTCTTCCAGCGCGTCAAACATGGCAAGCAGTTGGTCGCGTGGGTTTTCTGATGCCTTATCCATTTCACCTGTTAACCAGTCGCGGAACTGTTCATCGCGACGGTTAAGGACGGCAAGGATCAGTTCATCCTTTGATTTGAAATGCTTGTACATCGTCATTTTGGCGACGCCGGATTCGGCCAGAATTTTATCGATTCCGGTCGCATTAAAGCCCTGTGTGTAAAACAGGCGCAGGGCAGTATCAACAAGATCGTCGCGTTTCGACTTCAATTTCATATCTCCAATAGTCAGACCGGTCTGTATTCTTTTGCGGCGAGAACGCCAGAAAAGCAAGCATTTACAATTTCAGAACGATTATTCCGAAAAATATATTTGACAAATAGACAGACCAGTCTGTATACATCTTTCATCAACTGATCAATTCCATCCTGTTTAGGAGAGTTCTTATGACCCGTATTTCACTACCAACGACGATTTCCGCTGCTCCTGTTGCTGCTCAGCCGCTTCTGGAAGGTGTGAACAAACTGCTTGGATCCGTTCCGAACCTGTTTCGTCTGACATCAAACAGCCCGGCTGCTTTGGAAGGGTATCTTGGTTTGAATGGTGCACTTGCAAAAGGTGCGCTTGATGCCCAGACCCGCGAACGTATTGCACTTGCCGTTGCCCAGATTAATGGCTGCAACTATTGCCTTTCAGCACATACCTATCTCGGAAAAAACCTTGCCAAGCTTGATGATGCCGAAATCGCGGCCAACCGGAATGGTGGTTCGACGGACGCGAAAGCCGATGCTGCTGTTGGTTTTGCTGTGGCGCTTGTCCAGAAACGCGGACAGGTCAGCGATACCGACGTTCAAGCGGTCAAAGAGGCCGGTTACAGCGAAGCCGAACTGGTCGAGATCGTTGCCCATGTGGCTTTGAATACCTTGACCAACTATCTCAACGAAGCCTTTGGCACGCCTATTGATTTCCCGGTTGTTAGTGCCGCTGCGGCCTAACATTCAGGAATGCCCCGGTCGACGGTTCCCCCCAACCGCTTCGTTGCCCTTCAGTCGACCGGGGCCCCTTTTTTCGCTGTCAGTATTTAAGGAACCTGAACCATGTCACGACCACCATTGCCTCCCTTTGATTTAGAAACGGCCAAGCAAAAGGTTCGCATGGCTGAGGATGGCTGGAACAACCGCCAGCCGGAACAGGTTTCGCTGGCCTATACGGTTGACAGTCGTTGGCGCAACCGTGCCGAGATTTTTGAAGGGCGCGACAAGATCGTCTCCTTTCTGACCCGTAAGTGGCAGAAAGAGTTGAATTACCGTCTGATCAAGGAACTCTGGGCATTTCAGGAGAACCGCATCGCCGTTCGCTTTGCCTATGAATATTCTGATGATAGCGGCAACTGGTTCCGGGCCTATGGCAACGAGAATTGGGAATTCGATGAACACGGTCTTATGCGGCGCCGCGTGGCCTCAATTAATGACAAGCCGATATCGAGCGAAGAACGCCTGTTTCATTGGCCGCTTGGACGTCGTCCGGATGATCACCCGGGATTGTCCGAGTTGGGACTTTAATGCGCTGTAGCGACTCTTCTGCCAAGTCCCCAAATCCCCAAGCTTGAGGCGGCAGGGAAGGCCAGCAACCCTGATCAAGGTCGGCGTTGAACCGTGCTCCCCACATGGGACGCTTATCTCTATCCGCAAAGGATTACGAACATGATTGTCAAATATACGCTGTTTTCGATTACGTCCACCGCCTTGCTTTTTGTGTCCACACTTATGATTTTTGTTCCCTGATATCTCTCAGGAATGCCTCCCTGAAAAACTTGAACGGGGCCATGACGGCCCCGTTTTTTTGTTTTCGGCTGGTTCAAAAATCCACTGGGATACTCCAGCGGGCAAACTCTAGAACATGGTGTTGTCATGGGCCTGTTCAGCGGGAACCGGCTGGGAAACATCCCAATGTTCGACAATCTTGCCATCCTCATCGAGACGGAAAATATCCATCACCGCACTTTCGCCCCCTGCAGTGGTTGAGCGGACATGCACGGCGACCAGATTGCCCTGGGCAATGGTGCGGATGATCTCGGCGCGGATGGTGGCGTCCGAGTTTAGCCAGCCCGTGATGCCGTCACGGAAACCGTCAACCCCGTCTGCGACAAACGGATTATGCTGAATATATTCATCGCCAATATATTTCGTAATCGCGCCTTCAACGTCATGCTGATTGAACACAGTGTCATAAAACGCAACGACATTGGTTGTGTTGCGGTCTTCGATCTCACCGGCATGAAGTGGCTGCATTGTGCTTAGGCTGAGGGCAACGCATGCCGATGCCAAAAGGAACTTTGATCGGATCATTTGAGTGCTCCGGTCATAAATTCCTGCACGCTTTGCGGGGCGCGGCCGACAACGGTTTGGAAATCATTGCTTACAGTCGCGTAATCCCCCTTTTTCGCGCCGACATAAAGTCCGGCAAGGGCTTCGACGAGATGGTCCGGCAGGCCAAAGCTGCCTAGAATACCGGCATGAACCTCGGCCGGAAGATCAACGAACTTGACCGGTTTGCCTGTGGTGTCTGCGATATAGCGGGCAATTTCGCTGTGGGTGACGGCTTTGCCACCGGTCAGATCATAGGTGGCGTTCACGTGTGTTTGCGGGTTGGCGAGAACCATTGCGGCGGCTTCGGCCAGATCATTGCGGGTGATATAGGTGATTTTTGCATCCCCCGCCGGGGCACCAAAATCGCCGGTTTCAAGCGCGTGGGGGACACCCGCCAACAGCAGATCCGCATAGAAGCTGTTGCGCAGCAGGGTGTATTTCAGGCCGCTTTCCTTGATGTAGTTTTCCGTATCCAGATGAATGGCGGAATAGGTGAAATCAGCATCAGCGCGCGGGTCAATGATGCTTGTATAGACCAGATGTTTGACCCCGGCGGCTTTGGCGGCATCAATGGCCGTTCGGTGCTGGGCAATTCGGGTGGCATTGTCGGCTTCTGCTGAAATGATCAGCGCGGTTTCCACATCCTTAAAGGCAGCGGTCATCAGGGGCAGATCATCAAAATCACCATGGCGGACGTCAATCCCCTTGGCCGCAAGGTCGGTCGCCTTGCCCGGTGTGCGGACACTGACCGCAATGTCGCTTGCGGGAAGGTGGTTCAGAAGGTGCGTGACGACAAGGGTGCCAAGCTGTCCGGTTGCGCCTGTAATCAGTGTTTTCATTTTTCATTCTCCGATGTGGTGGTCAGGCGTTGCCTGTTCATGGGAGAAATTTGCGCGCAATCATACATATGATCAATTCGATTAATATGATAATATATATGCATGAGTATCGATGAGTTAGACCTTGATTATCGTTTGCTGCGGTTGTTCCTGACCATCTATGACGAGGGATCAGTGACCGCTGCGGCCAATCGGCTTGCTGTCGGGCAGCCAACGGTTAGTCATGGGCTGGATCGGTTGCGCCAGATTATTGGTGATCCGCTTTTTGTGCGGTCAGGCCGGTCAATATCGCCGACGGCGCATGCTGATGAAATCGCCCCGCAGGTGCGTTTGTTATTGCAAAACATGCGTGATTTGACCCGTGTGGTGACGTTCGATCCGGGCACCCCCGATCATTCTGCGCGGTTTGTTCTGGGGACGAACGATTATGAAGTCGCAGTCATTTTACCGACCTTGATGAAGCGCCTTGATCGCTGTTCGGCGGACATCAGGCTTAAAATCATCCCGATTACGGGCGAAGAACAAATGATCAATTGGCTGCGCGATGGCACCATTGATCACGCGATCAGCATCGAGTCATCCGGCAAGTATGGTGACATCACGCAGCAAGGATTGTTTGAGGAGCAGACGCGGTGTTTTTATGATGCACCATTCCACGATACACCACCCGATACACTTGATCGGTATTGCGATGCCAAACATGCGCGTGTGATGCTAGGTGCGAATGAAAACTCGGCCGTTGATGATGTTTTGCGCGGTCTGGGCCAGTCGCGCAAAACAGTGTTACAGGTCTCAACCTTTGCCAGTGTCGCCAATATGATCCGTGGTACGAACATCATCGCGACCCTGCCATCGCGTCTGTCGGAATGCATGATGCAGGGCTTTGCACATTGTGACTTGCCGCTTGATTTTCCTGATTACAGCTTTGCACAATATTGGCACGTCCGAAACGCAGCAAACGCCGCACATAAATGGCTGCGCGGCGAGTTGTTCAAGATCAGTCGAAATTTACCATAGATCGTTTTTATCGGACTTGATGATTGGGAGAAGTAAAGATCTGGTTGTTTTCGAGTGAGAGTAGGAAGTTTTGACTGACGAAAACGACTTGATTTACTTAGATGGGGCACCGTCGATAAATGTGTCGACGTCTCCGTAAAGAAGCTGAGATTTTTCTTTCAGCTCTGCGTCGCTTAGTTCCCACCAGCGTGTGGCTAAAAGCTTTTGAATTTGATGATCGTCAAAGCGTTTCCGGATTACCTTGGCAGGGTTACCACCAACAATGGCATATGGTGGGACATCTTTGGTGACGACAGCACCAGCGGCCACGACAGCACCCGTTCCGATCTCTACGCCGGAAAGGATGATGGCTCTTGCGCCAATCCAGACATCATGACCAAGGCTAATTGATCCTTTGGTGATGGCGTCATTGTTGCCTTGATCTATATTCCAAAGCAATGTTTTGAAAGGGTAGGTACTCGGCAGGTTTAGGGGGTGATCGACCTTGCACAAGAACAGGACGTCAGGGCCGATCGAACAGTATGATCCGATTGTTAAGGTCGCATCTGGTGAGGCTCCGGCGACCATATTTTTACTGAGACCATAGGAATGCTTGCCGACGAACACGTTTGCCGGAAGTTTGAATTTTTTGTCTGGCAGGCCCAGAAGTTTACGCAAGCGATGTTTAAGCTTCATGGTCTTTCCACCATTCGATGCAGTTTTTCAGCGCGGATGTAAGGTCAAACTTCGGCTGGAAGCCAATGGTATTTTCAAGGATGTCAGTATTGGCAACCAAGTAAGGCGGGTCATCTTGCCTGTCTGGTAGGCTGCCGGCAAGAACAGTGCCGCGCCCGATGAGGTCATGAAGACTGTTTGCAACCGACAGCAGGCTATGGCCTTCGCCACTGGCAATATTTACGATGCCGTTAAATTGGCTGTCTAGCACCTGCGCGAACGCTGCCCCAGCGTCGGCGACATGCATAAAGTCCCTTACCTGTGTGCCCGAACTCATTCGAGCGGCTTCGTTCGCCAGCAGGGCCTTGGTGACAGAAGGAACGAAGCGTGCCGGATTTTCGTTTGGTCCGCATAACAGGAAAAGACGCCCCCAGGCGATCGATGCGCCTTGTGCATTCAGATCAAGACAATGGCGCGCAAGGGTGAGTTTTTCTTGTCCGTAAAGTGTTGCTGGTGCGCAAAAGGCATCTTCACCGAGTTTTGCGCCGTCTTTAGAATTCAGCCAGTCATATTCAGCACAGCTTCCCGCCAGTGTCGCGCGCGTGCCGCCAGCATCAAGGAAACGACTTAGCAAATCAATCGACGCTTTGCGCCAATCAGGATTGTCTGGAGCATTCCAGAAATGCCCGTGCTTGGTTTGCCAGGCAAGATGGACCAAACCGTCCGGGCGTTCATCACGGATCAATTGATCCCTAAATGTCGGATCTAAAAGATCGCCGGTAACATGGTGCGACGTTGGTGTGGCAGGGGCTGATCGCCCGCATGTAATGACATCATGTCCGGCAGCAATGAGTGTCTTAAAGGCATGGGGGCCAATGAGGCCATTTGCACCGGTGACCAAGACTTTCATTTCTGGCGCTCATAGTCCGGGTAATTTGCGTCGCGATCGTTGATGACCTTTGGGGGGCTTGGCCATTCAATCGCAAAGGCAGGATCGTTCCAGCGAACGCCTGCTGCCAAGTCTGGAACAAAGGGTGCGCCCATCAAATACATGACTTCACTGTCAGGTTCTAGGGTCAGGAAGCCGTGAGCACATCCAGACGGGATGATGAATGACTTGCGGTTCTGAGCAGATAATTCCGCAGATACCCACTGGCAATAGGTTGGGGAGCCTTCCCGAAGGTCGATGACAACGTCAAATATCTTTCCGGAAATGCAGCGAACGATTTTGGGATCGCCTACCGGGTTGCGTTGAAAATGCATTCCGCGCAAGGTGCCCGATTGATGGTTAAAAGACAGATTGGCTTGTTCTATTTCGAAGGCGTGACCATTTTGTTTGAGTTCTTCGACGCAAAATGATCTTGCAAAGAATCCACGGTCGTCTGTGAACTTCTCAAGTTCGATAAGCTCAACGCCTGCGATATCTGTCTTGGTAAAAATCATCGCAGAACGGCCACTTCGGGAACAGCAACAAGGAATTTCCCTCCCCAGTCCTGAACGTAAGAGACATCTTTCATGATTTCGCTCTGAAGGTTCCAGGGCAAGATCAGAACGTAATCAGGTTTGGCATCTTTGAGTTTGTCAGGTGCATGAACGGGGATGTGGCTGCCTGGCAAAAGGGTGTTTTGCTTGTGCGGGTTAGCATCAACAACAAAGTCAATCAGCCCGGTATCAACACCGCAATAGTTTAAAAGCGTGTTGCCCTTTGCCGCTGCCCCATATCCGGCAACGGTTTTTCCTACGGCCTTGGCCTTTTTAAGGAATGCGAGAAGGTCATCGCGGATTTTACGGACCTTGGCGTCAAAGCCTTCGTATGCGGCAAGGGTCGCGATACCAGCAGTTTCTTCCTTGGCGCGGAGGGCTTTGAGGCGATCCGTTTCGGCGCGCGTTCCGCTGGCTTTCTGCGCCCAAATACGCAAGCTGCCGCCATGGGTGGGGAGTTCTTCGACGTCAAAGACTTTAAGGCCGTTCAATTCAAAACATTTTTCAACGGCATATAACGACAGATACGAAAAATGCTCGTGATAAATTGTATCGAACTGCGTTTTTTCCAGCAGGTTCAAAAGGTGCGGGAACTCAAAGGTTGCAACACCGTCATCCTTAAGAACTGTGGCGAAACCAGATACGAAATCATTGATGTCAGGAACATGCGCCAGCACATTGTTGGCGGCGGTCAAATCAGCCTGCCCGTATTGGGCGACGACATTTTGCGCCGTCTCTTTGCCAAAGAATGCGACAAGACTGCGAACACCTTTTTTTTCGGCTTCTTTAGCGACGTTGGCGGCGGGTTCGACCCCAAGGACAGGGATAGATTTCTCGACAAAATGTTGGAGCAAATAACCGTCATTTGAGGCGATCTCAACCACAAAGGACTGATCATTCAAGTTCAGTTTTTCGGATGCATTTACGCAATATTTGCGTGCGTGTTCGACCCAGCTGCTTGAGTAGCTGGAGAAATATGCATAATGGCTAAAGATGTCTGACGGTGGAACGACGTCGTCAACCTGAACGAGAAAGCAGGTACTGCAGACTCTGGCATGAAGGGGATATCGAGGATCTTTTGCATCTGTGCGATCAAGCGGAACATATGAGTTCGCAAGCGGGCTGAGCCCAAGGTCAACAAGGGTGTGCGTAAGATCCGTTCCGCATGCGCGGCAGGTTGGCGTTGTCATTTGGTATCCATCATCGATTCAAACGAGGTAATCTGGGCCTCGGTTATTATATGCATGTTCTGGCCATCCAGATGTGCCTTGTGCCAATCGACAATCCATTGAACACACGTCTCCAGATTAAGGCGTGGTTGCCACGAAAGGGTTGTGGTCGCAAGGCTTGAATCCAAGGCAAGGGTTCGTGCTTCTTTGCGGGCCTCAGCACCCGTCTGGTGTGCTGTTTTTGAAGCCCCCCCCCCACGTATCAAGGACCAGTCGTGTTACGTGTTCTACAGTATGAGATTCTTTGGGGCCGAAGTTCAATGCTGGAACGGCGCTCTGTCCTTCGACAGCAGCTTGCAGATACATCAAATAGCCTGCTACCGGTTCAATGACATGCTGCCAAGGGCGCGTCGTGCCGGGATTGCGGAGTTCGACATCTTGTCCATGTGAAGCTGCGCGGATGATATCGGTCATCAAGCGATCTTCGGACCAGTCACCACCACCCACGACATTTCCAGCACGCGCTGTTACCAGCGGAATGTTACGGGCACGGAAATAGCTTTGCTCAAAACTGCGTGCGACAATCTCTTGGCATCCTTTTGACGCACTATAGGGATCGCGGCCGCCAAGTGGATCGCCTTCACGGAAAACAATATCGCCGTGGGCCTGATCATAACTGTCATTGTCGTAGGCCTTGTCGCTGGTCACGACGAGAATGCCCGATACTGTTTCACAGTTTCGCAAGGCATCCAGTAGATGCGCCGTCCCCATTATGTTGGTCGCCATGGTTTCAACCGGTTCACGGTATCCGCGGCGTACCAGCGGCTGGGCGGCCATATGCAAAACCAGTTCCGGCTTAACCTTGTTGATCATGTCGGCGACGGACGCGCGATCACGCAGGTCTGCAATTGTTTCGGACTCATAGGAAAGGTCAAGCAGGTCATGTAGGTTCGGTTCTGTATCTGGTGCAAGTGCAAAGCCATGGACTTTCGCACCCATCTGCATCAACCAGGCGCCGGCCCAACTGCCTTTAAAACCGGTATGACCTGTCAGTAAAACACGTTTTCCAGACCAGAATTTATGAAGTTTTTCACTTGGAAGCATGCTGATTACCAAGCCTTCCAAGGGGCATCACCCGTCGCCCAGAGATTCTCAAGCAACTGTTTTTCACGAAGTGTATCCATCGGTTGCCAGAAACCGTCATGGCGCCAGGCAGAAAGTTCATCATTGTCGGCAAGATTGCGTAAAGGCTCTGCTTCCCAGACAGTTTTGTCTTCTTTGATTTCACTTAATACGGATTTGTCACAGACAAAAAATCCGGCATTAATCCGTGCACCATCGCCAAGTGGCTTTTCTTGAAAAGCAGAAACCTTGTCGCCATCAAGGACGGTCGCACCAAAACGACCGGGGGGAGACACAACGGTCATTGTCGCCTTGCGCCCCTGCTTTTTATGGAATTCGATGCTGGCGGAAATATCAACATCACCCAGACCATCACCATATGTCAGGCAGAACGGTTCGTCATCGTCAAGATAGTCGGCAACACGTTTGATGCGACCACCTGTCATGCTGTTAAGGCCTGTATCAACCAGTGTGACTTTCCACGGTTCAGCATTGGCGTTGTGATACTCTAGCTGGTTGGAGGCCATATCGATGGTGACATCCGCATGATGAAGGAAGTAATTGGCGAAATATTCCTTGATCACATAGCCCTTGTAGCCAAGGCAGATGACGAATTCGTTCACACCATGAGCAGAATAGATTTTCATCAGATGCCATAAAATCGGCTTGCCGCCGATTTCGACCATTGGTTTTGGCTTGACGGATGTTTCTTCGCTTAGTCGGCTGCCATACCCGCCAGCAAGAATTACTGCCTTCATTTGAAAATATATCCACTCATTCAGGTTTGTTTGCCAATAACGTTAGCGGGCGTTCGCGCGGGGTAGTTTGGATGCTCTTACACCTATGACGGCTGCGATAGAGCCAAATGAGCGTGCCAAATCTCGCCACGCTTTTGCGCGGTGCATGGTAATTCCATATAGCAAAGCTTTTCCGGCAAATCGAAGCGCGTATCGGATACCAAGACAGCTTCCTGCGGTCCGTCCTTTATATTTGGTTTCAAAGTATATTCTGGACCATGCAATGTTCCAGAACTTTTCCCAATAATAGGCGCGATTGGGCCTGACGGACCCGCCATTCAAATGGGTGACGACAGATGAGGACACCAAGATGAGGCTGTAGCCTGCCTGACGCAAGCGCATACACATGTCATCATCTTCGTAATAAAGGTAGATTTCCGGATCGTAAGAGCCGATTTGTGACATGACATTCATGCGCACAAGGTTGACCGCGCCTGAAAGAAATTCGACAGAAATTGGGCCTTCTGGAACGCAGTCATACGCCGATTTTCCATATGACTTACGTTTCCATAGTTCAACATTGTGGCTGGGTTCTATGTTCCCATCACCATCCTTGTGGATGGGGCCAAACATTGCGGCTTCGGGATAGGTGTCTGCTGCTTCGACCAGTGCATTGATGGCATCAGCGGTCATTAATGAGTCTGGGTTTGCAAGCAAGGCGAATTCTGTTTTGACAGCAGCCAAGCCCTGACTTGCCGCAGCCCCATATCCAAGACCCGTTTCATTTCGGATGATCTGCGCATCAGGACGAATGGCAGCGACAATATCAAGGGTGTCGTCACGCGACGCATTATCAACGACGATCAAAGGAAGGTCAGCAGGCAGTGACTTTAACAAGCCACCAATGACCAGCCCCCCATTATGGGTAATTGTAATTACAGTCGTTCTTGCCGCCATCAATACTTCCTATGTACTGCGTTCTTTCTCTTTGGGGCTGAACATATTCAATCTGCCTACAATGTCCAATGAGAGATTGTTCATCTTGGCAATAAAATGAACAGCGATGCAGATAGGGGGATGATGTTTTTACAAAACCCGTTTTGAGGCACTTGTGACCTGTATGCCACCAACCCAGCGAATGCCGGTGAAGTTTTCAAGGAAGTTGGTTTTGCCTGCCAATGTTGCCGTGCCGGTTTCGGTAAGGGTGATGGTCTGGTCTGTCCAGTTTTGATCGGGGACATCGGATGTGATGGTGAATAGGGGATCATTGCAATCCATCATCCGTTGGACATCGGCCCAGAACATCAAATTCCCCAAATAGGGCAATGGATCATAGCTTCGCATTAAGTGTCCGAACACTTTGCCAATTGTCAGCGGTCCGTGATCCTGAATGATTTGTAAGGTCAACTGTTGGGTTAAGCCAAGGCCGGTATTTGGATCTGGCAGTTCGGCGTGATGACGTTTGAGGGCCTTGATCATATGAGGCAGGGGCTGGGCGGTGGGCGCTGCTTTGATGAATGTTGCCAAATCAAGAGGCGTTTGGGATCGAATGGCGGACCATGCATCCCGGCCAAAATTTATCATGTCATCTGTAATCGGCACCCGGTGGTTTTCCCAACACCAGATCAGAAGTTCTGGCGAGAGTTGCCCCAGCCCGATGAAACGATCAATACCGGGCACCTTCTCAACCGAGATGACTTCGATCCGGGTCTTGGGCCGAGTGGTCGCGATGAAATCCATCAGAAACGCCAGAATAAGCTGGTCGTAGCTGTCATGTTCGAACCACAAGACGACCTGTTCGTAATCGCCCAATGTTGCAAGCGATGCGTATTCCAGATGGCTTCGTGCCAGGGCGTCCTTTGGCGTGATGTGATAAGCATCGGCGATGAAGTCCGCACGGATCTGGATGAATTGATCGAGTGGTAGGTTGGGGACGGGGCCCTGACAAAACGGATCGGCGAATTCAAGGAAGTCACCGACAAATCCGGCAATGTTAAGCCCGTGACGGATATCTGATCCGCAGCGCAGATGCAGCGTTGTTTTGGCATCAAGGGTCGGCAGCGTGCCCTGCGTGATCTGACGGTTGCGTTCAGAAATCTTGTCGATATGGGCCTTTATTTTAGGCCAGCTGCTAAACCCGTTTTCGCGCGCGATGATTAACTGTGCGTCGGCAAGTTTGAGGGCGGGGATTTCTGGATGGGAGACGGGATGGCCGGCATTTTTGAACCGGGCGAGGGCACCGGGTTTGCCATTTTGCAGATCGCGCAAAAGTTCCTTGGCACGTTTACGCTGCTGTTCAAGGTTGAGGCGGCCGTCAAAGATCGGGCTTTTGCGGGGTGGTGGCGTTGCTGAGGTTTGTTCGGTGTTTTTGGTGTTATCGGATTTCGATGTGCGCGAAGCAGACATACGATTCCCCTGTTTATAATGCCTGTGTCCGCAAGACAGGCAAGGAAACCGTGTGTTTCAATGGTCGATACCGGGCGCAGCCCTTTCCGCGGACGGGGTGCTTGGAAAGCAGCCCCAAAATAACGGGTTTATCCGCAAATGCAAAGAGTTCTGGTTGGCGTGGCCTTGAAATTACGCCAAGCGGACTTCGCTTTCGCGGTTCATCAATTTGGCCAGTTTGTTAAGGCGCTGTTCGACGACTTCGCCGTAGAGGGCAGATGCCTTTTTTTCGAACTGCAGGACCAGTTTGTCGTTTTCAAGCAACAACCGGGTTTGCGGCAAAATGCCTTCGACACCGCCTGAAAGCGTATGGCCCAGGCGAATGACATGGCCAAACAGGCGGCCGGTAAGGCGATTGTCTTCGTCCAGAATACGGTCGCTTGAAGAATCACCTTTGAAATTTCCGGTATAGCGCGACCCTATAGTATAGGCCAAAAGCACCCGGTCATGATGGTTCAGATCAAGATAGGGATGGCGCAAAATGCGGTTATAGCTTTGGATGGCACGGTAATCAGGATGTTCGTTCCAGCCGATATCACCGATGATGCAGGCCGCAAGACGCAGGCGTTCGATATTGGCCGGGAGTTCGGCAAAAATCGGTGCGCACCAACGTGCGACTTCTTCGCCGTGCTGGTGGAACCGTTCGCCGTCTTCGGCAAAGCTTAGGCAGGCGTCAAGCAACGGATCACGTTGACGTAAATCTTCGGGCAGGACTTCATACATCCAGCCTTCGCGTAGCCCATGGCCGGAAAAGACAACTTCTTTTGGGCACATGCGGGCCATCAACATATTCATCACAAGGGCCGCATGGGGCAGGCTGTCGATACGGCGTTTTGAAACGCCGCCAACCTTTTCAAGCGACACCCGGCTTTGCTGCGAAATGATATGGGTCAGTTCATCCATTTCAGATCGCGGCATGGCCAGATTATGCACGACCGAAATCGGATAATCTTCCTGTGCAATGAACAGTTTGGCGATGGATCGCCATGATCCGCCAACGGCAAATAATTGCTGTCCTGCAGCTTCTTGTAGCCAATCGACACTGTCAAGATGTCGGGTAATCTCAGCCGTCAGGCGCGCACGATCTGATCCGAAAACAGCCTGTAGACGCATCGCCCCCAAAGGCAGGCTGACGCGTTTTTTGATCTCGCCGTTTTCAAGCAAAACAAGTTCAAGCGACCCGCCGCCAATATCACCCATGATGCCCGTAGCAACGGGATCTCCGGAAATAATGCCAAGGGCCGAAAGACGGGCTTCTTCAAGCCCGTCGATCACCTTCACCGTTAATCCGGTTTCCGCCGCGACGCGATCACAGAATTCCTTGCCGTCGCTTGCGGCACGAACTGCCGCGGTTGCAAGAACATCGATGCGGGTGACTTTCATCGCGCGCAAAAGTGTCGCAAACCGGTGCATGGCAACAACGGCAAGCTCGACACCTTCTGAGTTGAGCTTGCCGGTATCTTCGGGGTCGCGCCCCAATCCACACATGACTTTCTCGTTGAAAATCGGGACGGGGGCACGTGTCATGCCATCGAAAATTACAAGGCGTACCGAGTTGGAGCCAACATCAATGATCGCGATGCGGTTGGAAGCCCGTTGGTCAGTTAGCATACTATTGATGGCACCTGTTGGTCGTCTGCCTGCATCTTGTTGATATTAGTCATCAAGTTGCAGAACCGGGACATTCGGGTCCTCTTCGTTCAGGGCGCTTCCGCGACCTGACAAGGAAGGATTGGTCATAAAGTATTTGTGCGATGAAAAGGCGTTTTCATCTGCTTCGCACCGCTCATACGAGCCATCCGGCTGAAGGTGCCAAGCCTGCGCTGTATCTTTTAGATTTGCAATCATGATCTGTTCAATAATCTGGCGCTGACAGGTCGGGTTTTCAACCGGAACAAGGGTTTCAACACGGCGGTTCAAATTGCGCGGCATCCAGTCGGCAGACGAAATAAACGCCTTGGCTTTGCGCGAGGGCAATTTCGCACCATTGGCAAAGGCAACAATCCGCGAATGTTCAAGGAACCGGCCGACAATCGATTTGACCCGAATGTTTTCCGACAATCCCGGAACTCCCGGACGCAAACAGCAGATGCCGCGAATAACCAGCTCGATGTGAACGCCGGCCTGACTTGCGCGATAGAGGGCATCAATCACCACCGGATCGACCAGACTGTTCATCTTGGCCCAAATGCCCGATGGCTTGCCCGCGTTGCAATTTTCGATTTCCTGATCAATATGGGTCAGGATGGTCGGCCGCATGGTATGCGGGGCGATGGCGATTTTCTCAAGCGATCTTGGCGTGGCATAACCGGTCATGAAGTTAAAGATGCTGCCGGCATCACGTCCCAAGGCCGGATCGCACGAGAAGAACGAAATATCGGTATAGAATTTCGCCGTGATCGGGTGATAGTTACCCGTGCCAAAATGGACATAGGTCCGAAGCCCGTGGGTTTCGCGGCGGACCACCAACGATACTTTGGCGTGGGTTTTCCAGTCAAGGAAGCCATAAACCACCTGACAGCCAGCACGTTCAAGATCAGCCGCCCAGCGCAGGTTGGCTTCTTCGTCAAAGCGGGCTTTAAGTTCGACCATCGCAGTAACCGATTTCCCGGCCTCGGCCGCGGCAATCAGGGCTTTGACGATCGGGCTGTTTTCCGATGTACGGTAAAGCGTTTGTTTGATGGTCACGACATCCGGATCGCGCGCGGCCTGAAGAAGGAACTGCACCACCACGTCGAAATCTTCAAACGGATGGTGAACCACCAGATCCTTTTTACCGATTGCTGCAAAGCAATCCCCGCCAAAGTCACGGACCCGTTCTGGATAACGTGCGGCATAGGGGGCGAACAGCAAGTCGTGGTGCAAATCCGAATCAATAAGCTGTTTGACGTCAACAACGCCAAGCAGACCATCAACCTTGACGACTTCTTCGCGTGCGACATTAAGTTCGTCAATCACGAAGTCCAAAAGGTCTTCGGGCATTGCGGCATTGACTTTAAGCCGGATGATGTTGCCACGGCGACGACGTTTAAGCGCAGTTTTGAAAACGCGGACCAAATCTTCGGCTTCTTCTTCGATCTCAACATCCGAGTCCCGGATGACGCGGAAGAAACCATGCTCGATCATATCAAAGCCAGGGAACAGTTTGCCAAGATACAGCAAGATGGCCTGTTCGACCGGAAGATAGCGTTCATTGCGGCCCGGAAGGCGCAAGAATCGCCCGATTTTTTGCGGAACCGGGATCAGGCCGCGCATATTGTGACCATCGGCTGGATCAAACAGCTGCATCACAATGGCAAAGCCAAGGTTTGGAATGAACGGGAAGGGATGGGATGGGTCAATCGCAAGGGGGGTTAAGGTCGGGAAGATTTCGCGTAAGAAATAACCATCAAGCCATTTGCGATCCGTCTGGGTCAGATCGGACTGATCAATGACCGAGATACCCTTTTGTTCCATTTCGCTGCTGAGTTGACGCCAGACACGTTGCTGATCCTGCATCAACTGGTTGGCATCGAAGGTAATGGCGCGGAGCTGCTCGGACGGGCTCATGCCATCCTGGCTGACCTTGGACATGCCTGCACGTAGCTGTCCGATCAAGCCGGCGACACGTACCATATAGAATTCGTCAAGATTGCTGGCTGAAATCGACAGAAAACGCAGTCTTTCAAGCAGCGGGTGGCCCTTGTTCTGGGCTTCTTCAAGAACGCGATTGTTAAAAGCCAACCATGAAAGTTCGCGGTTGATAAAGCGGCTTTCCGAATCAAAAGTGATCGCGCTTGATTGAACTGCGGCGGCGTGTGTCACGCTATGCCTCCTGCGGATTGAGGGAATGTCTTTGAATTTACGCGACAGTTCCCGGTTACAAATGGAGTATAGGATAACTGGTTCTGTGGGTGCAATTTTCTTAAATTTATATGTCAGTTTTTCTGATGGCGTCCAAGCCCATGATATGGCATGGAAGAACACCGTTTGATCACCATTCGCGACTGTAAAGAAACGAAGACATGAAGACGCTGCTGTTACTCAGGCATGCCAAATCAAGCTGGTCCGACCCCGGACGAGCAGACCATGACCGCGAACTTAACCGCCGTGGTGAAAAAGCAGCCCCGTTTATGGGGCGGTTCTTGCGCCAACATGCATTGGTTCCAGACCTTGTCTGGTGCTCGACGGCTGCACGTGCGGTTCAGACACTTGGCCTGCTGGGGCGTGATTTTGCCAGCCATGCCGATGTGATCTATAGCCAAGACCTTTATATGGCCAGCGAGGCGGTCCATCTTGATAGTCTTCATCACACCCATGAAGATGCAAACTCCGTCATGATCATCGGGCATAATCCCGGGATCGAGAGTTTTGCCCAAAAGTTATTTGGCACTGGTGATCAAGAGGACCTTGCGGTGATGGGGCGCAAATATCCGACCTGTGGTTTGGCACATTTTGAATTTGATGTGGAAAACTGGACGGATATCGCATTTCAAACCGGCCGCCTGATCGGCTTCACCAAGGTCAAGGATCTGCAGGCCGTTAAAATCGGCGCAGAATGATTTGATCTTTCACACGACGGGCACTTGACGAGAAGCCCCCATAAGCGTTTTATACCGCTGAAATTTTGGACGCCGCGTTATGCTGGCCTGAAACACATTACAACGGAACGCCGGGATTTAAGCTTGGCGCGGATGTTGTGGTGCGTTTTTTTGTTTGACAGCGCGGGTCTGGCATGCACCTTTGCGGCCAAATTTACGGCCCAAAATATAAAGCAACCTGGAATGACAATGCATCCTTATCGCTCACACAATTGTAATGCGCTCCGCGCGACTGACGCTGATGCGGAAGTACGCCTGTCTGGCTGGATTCACCGTAAACGTGACCACGGCAACCTTCTGTTCGTTGACCTGCGCGACCATTACGGCATCACCCAGGTCGTCATCGACATCTCCAGCCCGCTGTTTGAAACGCTTGATAAAGCGCGCGCTGAAAGCGTGATCACGGTTGATGGGAAGATTGTCAAACGTACTGCGGAAACCATTAACCCGAATCTGCCGACCGGCGAGATCGAAGTTTACGCATCAAACATCGAAGTTCAGTCTTCGGCAGACGTTCTGCCGATGCCGGTCTTTGGCGATGTTGAATATGGTGAAGAAGTTCGCCTGCGTCACCGTTACCTTGATCTGCGTCGCGAAAGTGTGCATTCAAACATCGTTCTGCGTTCGAACGTCATTTCGGCAATGCGCCAGAAAATGACCGCTCAGGGCTTCCTTGAAATTCAGACACCGATCCTGACAGCAAGTTCGCCAGAAGGTGCGCGTGACTTCCTGGTTCCGTCGCGGACCCATCCGGGCAAGTTTTATGCGCTGCCACAGGCACCGCAGCAGTTCAAACAGCTTCTGATGGTTTCAGGGTTTGATAAATACTTCCAGATCGCACCGTGCTTCCGTGATGAAGACGCGCGTGCGGATCGTTCACCGGGCGAGTTTTATCAGCTTGATTTCGAGATGGCTTTTGCCACTCAGGAAGACGTCTTTGCCGCGATCGAACCGGTTCTGCATGACATCTTTGTCGAGTTTGGCGGTGGTCGTGATGTCACGCCATTCCCGTTCCCGCGTATTCCGTTTGATGAATCGATGGCGAAATACGGGTCGGACAAGCCTGATCTGCGTAACCCGCTGATCATCTCGGACGTTACCGAGCCGTTCCGTGGTTCAAGCTTTGGCATCTTTGCATCGAACATCGAAAAAGGTTCGGTCGTGCGCGCCATCCCGGCAACGGGTGCAGCAAATCGTCCGCGCAGCTTCTTTGATAAGCTCAATTCATGGGCGCGTGATGAAGGTGCGGCAGGTCTTGGTTATATCGTCTTTGCCGAAGGCGGCGAAGCAAAAGGCCCGATTGCCAAAAATCTTGATGCAGAGCGTATCGCACAGATCAAGGAAATCACCGGTGTTGCCGATGGCGATGCCGTGTTCTTTGTCTGTGACAAGGAACTGGCAGCAGCCAAATTTGCCGGTAAAGTTCGTGACAAGGTGTGTGACGAACTTGAACTGCGCGAAGACGGCATGTTCAAATTCTGCTGGATCGTTGATTTCCCGATGTTCGAGGAAGACGACGACGGCAAGATCGAGTTCAGCCATAACCCGTTCTCGATGCCGCAAGGTGGCCTCGACGCACTGGAAAACATGAACCCGCTTGATATCAAAGCATGGCAGTATGACATCGTTTGTAACGGTATCGAGCTGTCATCGGGTGCCATTCGTAACCACCGTCCGGACATCATGTACCGTGCGTTCGAAATTGCCGGTTATGGCAAGGAAGTGGTCGAGGAACAGTTTGGTGGCATGCTTAACGCGTTCAAATTCGGCGCCCCGCCGCACGGTGGTTCGGCCCCGGGTGTTGACCGTATCGTCATGTTGCTGGCCGATGAGCCAAACATTCGCGAAGTCATTGCCTTCCCGCTGAACCAGCAGGCACAGGATTTGATGATGAATGCCCCGGCCGTTGTCGAAGACAAGCAGCTTAAAGAATTGCACCTGCGGGTGCAGCTGCCGCCAAAAGCGAAAAAAGACTGATTTGACATTGGTCATTGGCCAAAGCCAGTAAAGAAACAAACGGTCCGGTTTTTACCGGGCCGTTTTCTTTTGTCCCGGTTCTGGCCCTGATGCTTACCTAATATTAACCGCCATTGTCGCACAGTGCCTTGGAGATCATAAAATTTATCCTTCGGGGGAAGGCCTTGTGAAAAAGATACTTGTTGTGCTGGCACCTTTGGCCCTTAGCGCATGTGGTGGACCGATTGAGCTTACGGTTGCCAAACTGGCAGGCGATTTGATCAGCTATGTCACGACAGGCAAAAGCACAACCGATCATGCCGTTTCCTTCGTCGCAGAACAGGACTGTGCCTTACACCGCCCGTTTATGGACGAAGATATCTGCAAGGATGAAGATACAATCCTTGCGGAAGAACCCGCAGCATTGGCCGACTTGGGCGCACCGGAAATCAAGAAAGAAATTCGTGCTGCCCGTCCTGAAATTTACGCGGTGAACGCACCGGCTGAAAACTGGTCACGCCCGGAAAATGGCGCTGCGAAGGTTATCGTAAAGACCGATTTGCCGCCGCGCGCACCGGTTGCCGAGGCTAAACCTGTTGAAGTTGCCGCTGCGACCGAACAATTTAATGCCGATGAAATTGGGGTTTATGGCGCTGAGATCAGCAGCGTTCCTGATCCACAGGGCGAAGCAGACGCTGCGATTGCGGGCTATGTCCCGGACGACAAGATCGCCCCGAAAAAACAACCCGAAACGGTCACAGCGGCATTGGTTGATACGACGGTGATGACCGACGATGTTGATCAGTTTGTCACCCCAATTGATGTTAAGGCCGATGGTGATGGATTGGCCGGGGATGTTTTGAGCACCCCGCTTCCGGGTGATTACGTTGTGCTGGCAAGTTTTTCTAATCAGGTGCGGGCGCAAAAGGCCCTAGCACTTTATGAGGAATACCAACCGCGTCTTTTGGATGCAAAGGTTGCCGGACAGGCGTATCTTCGGGTTGCTGTTGGTCCGCTTTCGGCCCAGCATGCACATGATCTGCGCCTTCTTGCTGCCAAAAAGGGGATCAAGGATCCCTGGATTGTCGGAGTTGCCGCCACCGGAGAGTGATGTTGTCGGTTTTGTTTCAGAAGATTGAAGTCGGTCGGCGTTCCTTTGCAGGGACGCTGATCTTGTGTTTGGGTCTGAGCGGATGTGCCGCGCAGGCAGGTAATGTTTCAAGCATTGATGATGTGATGGTCCCGCATGTCGGGGAATATCACTTTAAAATGGTCAATGCCGAGCAGGGCAGCTCGATTGTTGATGCATCCGGGGTGCTTGGCTATCGCTTTGAGAAGATGTGCGATGGTTGGGTTACGGAAATGCAGCAGATCATGATCTTGCAAGGTGCCGAAGGGACTGCGATCAATTCAGCCTATTCCATGACCCAATGGGAAGACTTCGCCGGATCGCAATACCGTTTCCGCATGCGTGATTATCTTGATGGCACCAAAGTAGACGAGATTGTCGGATCGGCTGTTCGTAACGACGATGGCGTGACGGTGACCTATGAAATCCCGGTCGAAGTGGTCGAAGAACTTCCCGCCGATACAATGTTCCCGACCCAGCATTCGACCATGTTGCTTAAACGTGCACAGGCGGGCGAGAAGTTCGCCAATGATCTGGTGTTTGATGGCAGTGGCGAAACGCCGACCAATCGCATTGCTGCGGTCATTTCGGGGGCAAAGGATGCGGCGACGTCTGCGGATGACCCCGACAAAATCGCATCGACACAATTTCATCGCATGAGTTTGGCATTTTATCCGATTGGCGAGGCGGAAAATGGTCCGTCAACCGAGATGGCCGTTGATTTCGGCGCGAATGGTGTCGCGCATAGTATGCGTTTTGACTATGGCGAATTCGAAGTTCTGGGAACCCTTGATAAGGTTTCGGTGTTGCCGCAACCGGAATGCGGTTCATAGGATCATTGCCCTGACGAACAGTCGGGGTCGGGATTTAATGTGCCGTCCTAAAATACGTTGACGGTTTTACTTGAGCCAGCGGATGATCATCCGCTGGCTTTTTGATGCACATTTTCTGGAGTTTGCATTTCCAGAGAGATGTGCGGTCGGATGGTATTGTAAGTATCAACGGCCTCTTTGACCAGTTTACGGAGATCCTCGAAAGTTTTGCACCGGTGTAAGAGGAACTCCTGTTTGAGAATACCGTTCATGCGCTCGGCCAAGGCATTCTGATAACAATCATAGCCATCGGTCATTGACGGTGTAATTTGATGTTTTCTCAACACCTCCTGATAACAGCCTGAACAATATTGGAGCCCCCGATCAGAATGGTGGATCAGCGGCTCTTTGGTGATCCGGTTTTTGATTGCTTGCTTCAAGGCTCCGACAACCTCAGAAGCGGCCATGCTGTGGCTCAGCACATGCCCCATGATCTTGCGCGAGAAGGCGTCTGTCACCAGTGACAGATAATGCACACCTTCATCACTCTCGATATAGGTGATGTCGCTGACAAACACTTGCTCAGGGCGGCTTGGCTTGTGCCCTGCCAACAGGTTCGGATGCTTTCTCATCCAGTGTTTGCTGTGGGTGGTTTTGGTGTAATTCTTTCGTGGCTGTACCAGAAGACGATGCTCTCTGAGCCAGTCAAACAAACGGTCACGCCCCATCTTGATGCCAAGACGACGCAAGTCATCCTGCAGCAAATGATAGAGTTTACGTGCGCCAATCCGGGGCATATGCTGGCGCAAGCGCATGACGCAATCATAAAGTGGTGCGAGCTGTTCCTGTCGTCGGCAACGGCGTTGCAACAACTGGTAAACCGACTGCCTTGAAAGACCAAAACATCGACAGGTCCGGCTCAGACTGACTTGCCCTTGCGCCTGTAATGTTCTCGCAGTTCGGATAAGTACTTTTTTCGCAGACCCGCTCCATATTCCTCATCCATGATGGTGATCATGCCATCCATCACCATGACGCGGATCCGTTCGTCTTCAAGCTCCCTTTCAAGGCGCTTGATCTTCTGTTCAGGCGTTTCTTTCAATGGGGACATGGCTTTGTGCCTCGTTGTCGACCAGTCAAGCTTACCATGTTTGCGCAACCACTTCAGGACAGTACTACGGCCCTGTATGCCATACCGCATCTGTGCCTGCTTGTAGGTCATTTCGCCCTTTTCGACCTGATCTACAACAGCCAGCTTAAAGCCCATATTGTAATCACGTTGTGTGCGCTTACGGCGCTCTATGCCTGACATCGACATTGTCATCTCCTATAGGTGACAACGTATTTCAGGACGAGACATAACCACAAAAAAAGCCTGCCACGGATGGCAGGCTTTTTTTGTGGGGAAAATACCCTGATGATTTACGCAGCAGCGGCTTCGTTGGTGGACTGGCAATACAGCGCATAAAGTGTCTTGATGACACATAATGCCTGATCGCCATGCAACGAATAATAGATGGTCTGTGCTTCGCGGCGCGTTTTGACAAGTTTGTCACGACGCAGGCGTGCAAGATGCTGCGAAAGGGCAGACTGGCTCAGCCCGACAATGCGTTCGAGTTGGCCAACGGACTTTTCGCCTTCGATAAGTTGGCAAAGAATTAGCAGTCTGCTCTGATTGCTCATGGCCTTTAACAGGGTGCTCGCCTGTGGGGCCTTTTGTTCTAAATGGTTAAGTTCCATTTGGCTTCCTTATTAAGCCTGACCGCGTACGGCCATTGTCCCAATGAAAATCCGACATTTGCTGTTTGATCCTATTTCAAGAAATAATGATCTCGCAGCGGGAATTCCATCCTTCATATAACCTGAAAGGTTGTGGCTCTTGAATCTCCCGAACTCTGATGGCCGGGTAGATGTGTTATTCTCAAGTATATGCCGGTTCTGTCAAGTATAGTCTTTATAAGCGACAGTTCCATGATGGTCTGTGGTCTGGTTGAAATCCCACTTTTTTGTCGAGTTTTCGTCCAAATACCAGAGTATTATCTGGTAGTTCCGAGTTTGTAAGTACCCCAACTAATTGCAGGGTTTAAAGGTAATTTTGCGCCAAATTAAGGGCAAAATATGATCAAGCCTGCTTGCCATGCTGTTGCGCGGTAAGTTGACCGATTGCTAATACATAACACTGAAAAAACGGCAAAACTGTGCAAGTCATCACAGCAATTGGTAATTTACACCCTAAAGAGATTTCCAAAATTCCTGCCAAAGCACTTGCAGCATCCCTGTTTGATGTGATGATTTAGAACAAAGCAGCATGCCTTATGGTGTGTTTAAAATGAAAAAGCATTCAAATAAGTGCGCGGCACATAAACCAGATTGCTTTGGTAATATCAGGAAGGCGGCCCAGATAAATGGCGACATTGTTCGTGACCCATCACGATTGCGTTGAACATGATACCGGTCCCGGCCACCCAGAATGTGCTGATCGGTTGCGCGTGATACAACGCGTGCTGGAGGCCGAAGAATTCATGTTTCTTCATCGCGAAGAAGCCCCTTTGGCCGATATAGACCTGATTAAAAAGGTCCATGACCCGGCCTATGTCGACAAGGTCATGGATGCCATTCCGGGTCACGGGATTAGCGCACTTGATGGCGATACATATGTTTCGCCAAAATCGGGAAAGGCTGCATTACGTGCGGCGGGTGGGGCCTGTATTGCGGTTGATGCGGTGATTGATGGCCATGAACGCAATGCCTTTGTCGCAACACGCCCACCGGGCCATCATGCGGAATATGACCGTGCGATGGGGTTTTGCCTGTTTAACAATGCGGCGGTCGCCGCCCATCATGCCCGCGCCCGCCATGGGCTGAAACGGATCGCCGTGATGGATTTTGACGTTCATCACGGCAATGGCACGCAGGATCTTTTTTATAACGATCCCGACCTTTTTTATTGTTCGACGCATCAATGGCCGCTTTATCCCGGAACGGGGGCGGAAACCGAACGGGGATGTGCCAATAACATCCTTAATATCGGGCTGGTCTCAGGGTCAGGGACGGCTGAGCTACAAGACGTCTTCACCCAGACTGTTCTGCCGGGAATCGCCGCGTTCAAGCCGGAACTTTTGATCGTTTCTGCCGGGTTTGATGCCCATCGATGCGACCCATTGGCCGGGTTGTCGTTTGAAACAGAAGATTTCGTCTGGATGACCCAGCAATTGATGGCCTTGGCCGATCAGCACTGTGAAGGCCGGTTGGTCTCCCTTCTTGAAGGGGGATATGACTTACCATCTTTGGCCAACAGTGTTTTGCATCACGTGCGCACGCTTATGACGGGCTAGGTCCTGTCCCTGACGACCGGCAAATGAAAACGGAGCAGTTTGTTTTCAGAAGGTTGGGGGCAAAATAAAGATTGTTTCAGAGTAAGGAATTCCGCTCTGTCTGGTTGCCCTGATCGGGACTTGCGCGTAAACTCCGCGCCATTCAATGAAATGGAGCTTACATGTCCGAGGCTACTTCATCTTCTACCATCCCCGACGATATCGCAAAACTCAGCTTTGAAGAGGCATTGGGGCAACTTGAAACCCTTGTCCGTCAGCTTGAACAGGGGCAGGTTGGGCTTGATGATGCGATTGCATCCTATGAACGTGGTGCCGCACTGAAACGTCACTGTGCAGACAAGCTGCGCGTGGCTGAAGAGCGCATTGAAAAAATTACCCTGAATGCGGATGGCCGCCCGGCAGCAACGCCGACTGAAATCGAATAGGGCTTTGGCCTGTTAACTTGCGGAGACCGTGGTGAGTTACGACCTGCTTGCCGGACTGAGTGCTGCGTCTGCTGATCTTGGCGAGACACTCGACGATATTTTACCACGTGCCAATGGCCAGATTGAGCAACGCCTGTATCAGGCGATGCGCTATTCTACGCTTGGCGATGGCAAACGACTGCGCCCGTTTCTGGTGTTAAGTTCGGCGGGACTTTTCAAAGTGTCACGCCGATCTGCACTGCGCGTTGCAGCAGCCGTTGAAATGGTCCACAGCTACTCGCTGATCCATGATGATCTGCCGGCGATGGATGATGATGATCTCAGACGCGGCAAGCCAAGTTGCCACAAGCAATTTGACGAGGCGACGGCGATTCTGGCCGGCGATGCGCTTTTAACGCAAGCCTTCGAAGTGCTGGCCGATGAAGATACCCATCCTGATCCGCGCGTCTGTACCGATCTTGTGCGCGCCCTTGCGCGGGCTGCTGGCCCGCATGGCATGGTTGGCGGGCAGATGATCGATCTGGCGGGCGAAGGCCAGTCATTTGATCAGGCACAGGTGACCCATTTGCACCTGCTTAAAACCGGTCGGATGTTTGCCTTTGCCTGTGAAGCAGGCGCGATTTTGGGCAAGGCGCCCAAAAGCATTCGCATGGCGCTGCGATCTTATGCCCATGACATGGGGTTGGCGTTCCAGATCAAGGATGATTTGCTTGATGTTGAAGCCAGTTCCGAAGAACTTGGCAAGACCGCAGGCAAGGATGTTGATCAGGATAAATCAACGTTTGTTAAATTGCTGGGACTTGATCAGGCCCGTGATCAGGCGGCAATGTTGTGTGATCAGGCGATCAATCATCTTGGCTGTTTCGATAACGAGGCGGAGCCGCTGCGTGCCGTTGCACGTTTTGTTGTCGAACGCGGCCGATAAGCCCATCATCCTCACAGTCAAAGCGTCCCACAATGACTGAACAACCAAAATACACAGCCGGTTTTCGCGACCGGCTGTTTGACAAAGACCCGTTTCCCTTGGCGATCTGGTATCCGGCAAATGTGCCCGAAAAACCAGTTCGCCATATGGGCGTAGCATCGGGTGCGGCACGCAATGCGCCGTTTGCCAAGGGAGAAGGTCCATTTCCAATCGTGATGTTTTCGCACGGATCCGAAGGCCATCGGTTCAATCAGTTCTGGTTGGCGGAATATCTGGCACGGCGGGGGTATATCGTTGCGGCCCCACAACATGCCGGTGACAATTACCTTGATGCATCCGATGCACGGCAATTGGCGATCATTGAACGCCGCCCGCGTGAAATGCGACTTGCGCTTGATTTGCTGTTGGATCACAGCGAAATCGCCGATCAGACTGACCGCGCTAAAATCTATGCGCTGGGGCATTCCGCAGGCGGGGCGACTGTTCTTAAAATGGCCGGATGGGATTTTGATGCCCAAGCTTGGCAAAGTTATTGCGCGGTAAATGCCGACACTGACAAGGTAATTTGCCAGTTTTCGCCATCAGATGATCACATTGATCAGTTACATCAGACCTATGGCGGGCCGGTAATTTCTGAACGTGATGACCGGATTGCCGCGATCATTGCCATCACACCGGCATTTGGCGTGGCGGCAACCGATGAGGGGCTGGGCAATGTTGATGTGCCGATGTTGTTTGTCGAGGCGGACACAGACGAAATCCTACATGATCACGTCAACGCGGCACATTTCCGTAACCTTTTGCGCGGGCGGGCAAAATTCGTGAAGGTTAAAGGTGCCGGGCATTATTCATTCTTGCCAAAATGCACCCCATATATTGCGGAGAATTTCGGGTATTTATGCCGGGATTTCGGTCAGGATCGGGATGTGATTCACCGCACGGTCGAGCAGGTCATCCATCGTTTCCTTGATCGCGTAAAAACAGGTGAAATTCAGGGTCGCTAATTCGATTGAACCCCGCTATTTTACGCAGCTTGCAACATGGACTTGGAAACGTCACCCTGTTGTCATCAAAGTCCTATAAAAATTGAAAATTGAGATCGATATGACTGCGACCTCCAAAACCCCGCTATTGGATACGATTAACACCCCTGACGAGCTGCGCAAATTGCAGCCTGCCCAGATGAAGCAGGTGGCAGACGAACTGCGCGCCGAGGTGATTGATGCGGTATCTGTTACTGGTGGCCATTTGGGTGCGGGGCTTGGTGTTGTCGAACTGACAGTTGCGATCCATTACCTGTTTGATACCCCGTCTGATCGGTTGATCTGGGATGTCGGGCATCAATGCTATCCCCATAAAATCCTGACCGGGCGTCGTGATCGTATGCGGACCATTCGTCAGGGTGGCGGGCTTTCGGGTTTCACCAAACGCAGCGAATCCGAGTATGATCCGTTTGGTGCGGGCCATAGTTCGACTTCGATCTCGGCGGGTCTTGGCATGGCGGTTGCCAACCAGCTTTCCAATGGCAAACGCAAAAACGTCATTGCCGTGATTGGCGATGGATCGATGAGTGCAGGCATGGCCTATGAGGCCATGAACAATGCCGCGGCCACTGATCAGCGTTTGATCGTGATCCTGAATGACAACGATATGTCGATTGCCCCGCCGGTGGGCTCCATGTCGGGGTATTTGTCGCGTCTTATTTCCGGTAAGGGCTATCAGGGTTTGCGCAATGCGGCCAAGGGCCTGACCAAACATCTGCCGCGCCAGATCGAAGAAGCCGCACGTAAACTTGAAGAATATACCCGTGGCATGGTCACGGGCGGGACGCTGTTTGAAGAAATGGGCTTCTTCTATGTCGGGCCGATTGATGGTCACAACATGGATCATTTGTTGCCGGTTCTTAAAAACGTGCGCGATGCCGATGTTGATGGCCCGATCCTGATCCATGCGGTGACGCAAAAGGGCAAGGGATATGGTCCGGCTGAAAATGCTGCCGATAAATATCACGGCGTTGCCAAGTTTGATGTCGTCACCGGCAAGCAGGCCAAGCCGACCCCGAATGCGCCAAGCTACACCAAGGTGTACGGCGAAACATTGGTCAAGCTGGCTGAGAAGGACGAAAAAGTCACCGCGATTACGGCTGCTATGCCTTCGGGGACCGGTGTAAACATCTTTGCCGATCATTTTCCGGATCGTGCCTTTGATGTCGGGATTGCTGAACAGCATGCTGTGACCTTTGCGGCCGGTATGGCCTGCGAAGGATATAAACCGTTCTGCACGCTGTATTCGACCTTCTTGCAGCGTGGATATGATCAGGTTGTGCATGATGTTGCCATCCAAAACCTTCCGGTGCGGTTTGCTATGGACCGTGCGGGGTTGGTGGGTGCGGATGGCGCGACCCATGCCGGGGCCTATGACATTGCCTATCTTGGCTGTTTGCCGAACTTTGTTCTGATGGCGGCGGCTGATGAGGCCGAGTTGGTGCATATGACGACAACCGCCTGGGCGATTGATGATCGCCCAAGTGCGTTCCGTTATCCGCGCGGTGAAGGTGTTGGTGTTGAAATGCCGACCGAAGGCCAGGTTCTTGAAATCGGGAAGGGCCGCATCCTGCGCGAAGGGGGCAAGATCGCTATTCTGTCCTATGGTACACGACTGGCCGAAGCCCTTTTGGCGGCAGAAGACCTTGCTGCGCGCGGGCTCCCGGCAACGGTTGCCGATGCGCGATTTGCCAAGCCGCTGGATCATGAATTGATTGCCGATCTTGCGCGTAACCACGAAGTCCTGATCACCATCGAAGAAGGATCGATCAACGGTTTCGGCGCGATGGTTCTGCAACATATGGCGGGGCAGGGGCTTTTGGATAACGGGCTTAAAATCCGCACCATGGCATTGCCAGATATGTTGATGGATCATGACAAGCCGGAAATTCAGTATGAAAAAGCCGGTCTTGATGCCAAGGCGATTGTCAAAACCGCCCTTGGGGCATTGGGCATTTCCGAAAGCAAGGCGCGCGCCTGATCCTGATTGCTTGTAGATTTGACGGCCTTAGAAGTTAAACAGCGCAGATGGTTCATCTGCGCTGTTTTTGTATGGCCGGGTTAGGGCTGCGCACTATTGCCAACAGCAATAGGGTCTTAATTAGCGTAAATCATCTTATGCGTCATCCCACCATCAATACGGATGGTTTCGCCGGTCATGAAGCCGGACATTGCCGGATCAAGCAGGAAACTTACGGCCTGTGCGATATCGTTTGGTGTGCCGATGCGCCCGACCGGGTGCTGTGATTTGTCGATATCGCTGTGGTCGGGGTCTGTTTGGTTTGCCGATTTTTGCCAGTCGCCGACTTCGATCCAGCCCGGTGCGATGGCATTCACCCGTATTGCCCCGGAAAGACTGACCGCCAATGCGTGGGTCAGGGCAACAATTCCGCCCTTGGACGCGGCATAGGATTCCGTATCGGGTTCTGATTGAAATGCGCGGGTCGAGGTGATGTTGACAATAGCACCCTTGGTCTGGCGCAAATGCTGGGTTGCGTGCTTGGTCACCAGAAACACCCCGCCCAGATTGACATTGATCACGCGCTGCCACTGATCCCATTCAAGATGTTCAATGCTGCCCGAATGCGGATCGGCAATACCGGCATTATTGACAAGACCATCAATCCGGCCAAAGCGATCAACGGTTTGCTGTATGGCAAGCTTGACGGAGGCTTCATCGGACACGTCGCCGTGTAAGAAAAGTGCGCGGTCCTGCTGTGCATCGGTCAGCGACTTTCTCGCTTCGCCCCCGGCTTCTTCATCAAGATCAAACAGGGCCACACGCCAGCCAAGATCAAGAAGATGCTTTGATATGCCAAGGCCCACGCCCTGTGCCGCCCCGGTTACAAAAGCGACCCTTTGATCAGACGCATTGCTCATATCTGTCCCGTTCATTCACGTTATATGCATTTGGAAATAGCCATATGGCCAATCTTGGCAAAAATGGTCTGGTTCAGGGGCGATTGCAATGGGCAAGGGGAAGCAGCAAGGCGATGGAATGGTTTTGGGGGCCACGCAGTAGACAAAAAAAATCCGGTCAGATCGGCTCTGACCGGAAGGTTGGGTCCAAAGACCCTGTGGGTGCTGCCGGCAAGGCAGCGGGAGATTAGCTACATCTCGTTATGCAGCAGGGGAGGTAAACGTATCGGCATACAGTTTGCGCAATTCTGCCTTCTGGATTTTACCCATGGTATTGCGCGGCAATTCCTTGATCACCCAGATGCGTTTGGGAACCTTGAATTTTGCCAGTTTGTCCTGGGTTCTTTTGATCAGTGCGTCGGTATCGGTCTGATCACCGTTTGTCGCCACAATCACGCCAGCAACGGCTTCGCCAAAGTCGGGGTGTGGCAGGCCAAAGATCGCAACTTCCTGAACTTCGTCGTACTCGCCAATGACTTCTTCGACTTCTTTTGGATAGACGTTAAAGCCACCCGAAATGATCAGATCCTTGTCACGGCCAACGATGGTGACATAGCCGTCTTGCCCGATGGTTGCGAGATCGCCTGTGATAAAGAACCCGTCATCGCGGAATTCCGATGCGGTTTTTTCCGGCATCTGCCAATAGCCCTTAAAGACGTTCGGGCCACGGACTTCAAGAACACCGATTTCACCAGCCCCAAGAACGTTGCCGTCCTTGTCACAGACGCGGGCCTCAATCCCCGGAAGGGTCGGGCCAACCGCACCCGGACGACGTTCGCCGTCATAAGGGTTGGACGTGTTCATGCAGGTTTCGGTCATGCCGTAGCGCTCAAGGATCTTATGTCCGGTGCGTTCAAAGAACGCATCGTGGGTTTCGGCCAAAAGCGGGGCGGAACCCGAAACGAACAACCGCATGTTAGCGGTAACATCCTTGGTAAAGCCGGGATGCGACAGCAGACGGGTATAGAAGGTCGGAACCCCCATCAGGACCGTTGACTGTGGCAGACGTTCAATCACATCATCGGCATCAAATTTCGGCAGCAAGATCACCTTGCCACCATTCATCAGCATGATGTTGATCGCAACAAACAGGCCGTGCGTGTGGAACAGCGGCAATGCATGAAGCAGCGTGTCACCGGGTTTGAAACCCCATGACGCATGCAATGTTTTGGCATTGGACGCCAGATTGTTGTGGGTCAGCATCGCGCCCTTGGAACGGCCGGTCGTGCCTGACGTATAAAGGATCGCGGCAACATCGTCTTTATCCGCAGCAATCACATCAACCATTGGCGCAATCGATGCAGCCTGATCGTTCAGGCTGCCATCCCCGTCGGTGCCAAGCGACAGGACGGCCCCGACATTGTTCTGACGACCCAGTTCCAAGGCTGCATCAATGTTGGCAGCACGGCAGACAAAAACGCGCGGTGCCGCATCACCAAGGAAATAGCCAATTTCATCGCCGGTATAGCCGGTATTGAGCGGCAGGTGCGCCGCACCGACTTGCAGGCAGGCAAGATAAAGCGCAATCACATCGGATGATTTGTCGACCTGTGCGGCAACCCGGTCCCCCTTGATCACACCATGCGATGCAAGAACAGCGGCATAACGGCCTGTGCGGTCCAAAAGCCATTCAAAACTGCGTTCGGTACCATCACGTTCAATAAGGAACGTCTCGGATTTATCGGCCGGAAACCGGTCCAGAAAAGTTTGAAAAAGATTATCTGACATGGTCATACCTACTTAAATACCGGCAAGCTGTGCGACGGATTTCGATGTTGCAACCTTTCCGTCATTCATCAGCGCTTCGTGATTTTTCTCAATATAGTCAAGGTGGTAGGCATAATTGACCATCATGCCACCGGCTTGGCGCAGACCTTTGTCCGATGTGTCACCCAACCAGTTCAGCCGTTCAAGCTGTGCACCATTGCCAAGATGGAACCGTGCGGTGGGATCAAGTGGCGATTTGCCGCGCTTACATGTCGCAAGATAGGTGGCACACAAGGCAACCGTCGGCTTGCGCAGGGCTTCGACCTTTTCCGGATCGTTGATCCAATCTTCGTTGCTTAGTCCTTCAAGAACCTCGCCCGCAAGATCGGCGTCATCGGCCTTGCTTTTCTGACGGGTGCGCAACCAGCCCATAAAGCCCGGGATTGGCGACAGGGTGGCGAATTCTTTAAGCTGCGGGAATTCGCGTTTGAGTTCTTCGACGACCTGTTTGATCAGGAAGTTGCCAAATGAAATCCCCTTAAGCCCGGCCTGACAGTTGCTAATGGAATAGAAAATCGCGGTCTTGGCTGTCTTCGGTGCTTTTTCGTCAATTTCCGGCGCAAGAAGGGCCTGAACACTGTCCGCCAAACCATGCACCAATGCGACTTCAACAAAGATCAGCGGATCATCGGGAATGGCCGGGTGGAAGAAGGCAAAGCATTTCCGGTCCGTTGCCAGACGGCGACGCAAATCATCCCAGCCCTGAATTTCATGAACTGCTTCATAGCGGATCAGTTTTTCAAGAACGGCGGCGGATGTATCCCAATCAATATGACGAAGTTCGAGAAAGCCACGGTTAAACCAACTGGTCAGCAGATGCTGCATATCGGCATTCAATGGTTCAAGATCACGATTGGTTTTCAAAAGACCAACCAGTGTTTCGCGCATATCGACAATTGCCCGCGTCCCGTTCGGGGCCATGTTGATCCGGCGCAACAGTTCCTGACGCACAGGTTCCGATGCGTGGGTCAGGACCGCCAGATTGGGTTCTGACGGGTCTTTGGCGAATGCTTCGGCTGCCTTGATGACGGTCGCGCGATTTGCGCTAAAGTCATTCTGGATCATCTGGAAGAAGCGAAGATGATCCTTTTCCGGCAGGTTTTCCCACAGGCGGACCACTTCACGGGCGACTGCCGTGCCCCTTGCTTCGCCCTTTTGCGAAACAAGGTCTTTGCACATGGCAACCAGTTGCGTGAAGGGTTCCTGCGGGGTGGAAATTGGCAGATCAAGGAGTTCCCGACCACGGTCGGCAATACTTGAAATCCAGCTTCTGACAGAAATGCCTGACATTAGCGTCCTCCAATAACCGTTTCAGGAAGCCAGGTCGCGATTTGCGGGAAGAAGCAAAGAACGATAATGGCAACCACCATGCACATCACATAGGGCATCGCACCTTTCAGGATGCTTTGCAGACGGATGTCCGGGGCAATCCCGTTAATCACATACAGGTTCAATCCAACCGGGGGTGTGATCAGGCCGATTTCCATATTGATGGTCAGGATGACGGCGAACCAGTATGGGTCAAATCCGGCATTAATGATCACCGGAAGCAGGATCGGCGCACTCATCAGGATCACGGCAACCGGTGGCAGGAAGAAGCCACTGATCAGCAAGAACAGATTGATGAAGCCCATCAGGACCCAGCGGTTGACATCCAGCATCGAGATCCACTGTGCAATCGACTGGGTAATGAACAAAGATGACAGCATGTAACTAAACAGGCCCGCTGCACCAATGATCAGAAGGATCATGACCGATTCTTTGGTGGTGTCGCGCATGACGTTCCACAGCTGTCCCGGCTTCCACATGCGATAAACAATCATCGCTGTGATCAGGCAGAACAGGGCACCAACGCCAGCCGTCTCGGACGGGGTCGCAACGCCGCCATAAAGGGCAAACAAAACCGCACCGATGATGACAAGGAATGGCAACACACGTGGAAGGATTTCAAATTTTTCCTTCCAGCTATATTTGACAGCACTGAGCGCGCCTTGCGCATTGCCCTGACGCCAGGTCGAATAAAGCGACCAGGCCATGAACAGTGCCGTCAACATTAGTCCGGGCAACAGACCGGCAAGGAACAGACGCCCGATCGATGTTTCGGTAGAGATACCATAGACAATCATGGTGACACTTGGCGGGATCAGAATGCCAAGTGTGCCGCCTGCGGCAATTGATCCGGCCGCAACCGTATCGGGGAAGCCGCGTTCACGCATTGCCGGGATACCCATTTTACCAATGGCCGCACAGGTTGCAGGTGAGGAACCCGAAAGGGCCGAGAAAATTGCACAGGCGCCAAGGTTTGAAATCACCAAACCACCCGGAACGCGGGTCAACCAGCGATCGAGCACGGAATAAAGATCTCCCCCCGCCCGGGAGGAGGCAACAACCGCCCCCATCAGGATAAACATCGGGATGGCGAGAACTTCGAAACTTTCAAGCTTACCAAACAGGATTTCTGGCAGAAGCGGCAAAGAACCGGTGCCATCAAAGACGATGATAAAGCCAAGGCTTACCAGTAGAAGGCCGATGCCAACAGGGATGCCAGAAAACAGAACAAGAGTGGTTGCGATGCCAACGATGGCCGCAAGAAGCAAGGGATCCATGGTGCGGCCTCCTTAGAATGCGTCGTCACGCAGATCGAACGGCGTCGACCGGCGGGTGATCAGGGACAGGAAATCGGCAAGGAACTGTAAAAACAGCAAACCAAAACCGATGGGCAAAGCAGCATATGGTTTCCACAAAGGCACAGCCCAGATGGTTTCGGAAAGCCAACCACCTTCAAATGCCTCGACAACCAATTCCAAACCATAGAAGGCAAACAGGGCGCTGATCCCCATGCCACATAGCAAGGTCACAACGGCCAGTGTCATGCGGGCCGTGCTTTTAAGATACAGCGGCAAAAGATCGACATTCACATGCCCGCGGATCAACTGAACATATGGCAGGCCAACAAGTGTGGCGCCAATCATCATGAAAATAACAGCTTCGGTCTGCCAGACGGTGGAGGCATTCAGCACATAGCGCATGAAGACCAACTGGCAAATGACCAGCATTGCCAAGGCAAACATCGCAGCAGCGGCAACGCCGCAAACTCTTGACGCAAAATGAATGGTGGCAATGAACGTATCAAGCGGCCCTTTGGGCGGTCGTCTACGATCTTCTGCCTGTGCATCTTGCGGATCGATCGGCTCGACATCCGGTGGGGGCGGCATATCGGATTTAACGGAATGCGACGCACTTGGTGTCTGCGCGAAATCATCGGGCAGATCAATCGGAAGTGTGTGCGGGGACATGGCGTTCGACACGCGCGTACTCCTCTGACGGAACCGTATTGTTCTGTTTGTTTATAGTCTTTGGGAAATGATGGGGTGGTGCCGGATCGTCCGGCACCACCATCAAATCACATCACGGACGGATCACTTGACGGCAAGTGCCATATCAAGAAGTTCCTGACCGTTCGGGGTTTCTTCGACGAACTTCTTATAAGAAGTTTCCATGGCAAGTTTCTGCCATTCGGCGAAGTCCTCGTCGCTCAATTCTGCGATTTCAACACCGTTTTCTTTAAAGACTGCGATGCTGTCAGAATCCTGCTTGCTGCCTTCTGCGGTGTAATAGGCTTCTGCCTTTTTCGCAGCTGCTGCCAACGCTTCTTTTTGTGCGTCGTTCAGGTTGTCATAGCTTTTCTTCGACATCAGAACCGGCTGATACATGAACCACAAAGCATTGCCTGCGGCCGGAGTATAGCATTTTACCTGTTCGTAGATACGATAGGAAACAAAGCTAGACGAGCTTGTGTTGGTCGCGTCAAGAACGCCGGTTTGCATTGCTGGATAGATTTCCGAGCTTGGCATTGCAGCGATCGATGCGCCTGCGCCTTCAAGCATCTGCTCAAAGGATTTACCTGCCGCACGAATCTGCAGGCCTTTTACGTCTGCAGGCTTGCGGATGCAGCCTTTGGTCGATGCAAAGCCACCTGCGAGCCAGCCTTTGGCAACCGTGACAACACCGTCTTCGTGCAGGAGTTCTTCAATTTTCTCCATGAACGGAGATTCGTTGATGCGGTTTGCATGGTCGTGGTTTTTAACCAGGGCTGGCATCAAGGTCAGGTTGGTGGCTGGTACGCGACCACCGGCATATGCCAGCGGGTAAACAATCATATCAAGCTGGCCACGTGTCATCGGGGTCCACTGTTCCTTCGCCTTGAACAGGGAGCCTGACGGGAAAATCTGAATTTCCAGATCGACATTGGCGGCCTTGACTTCGTCGGCAACGATCTGTGCAACTTTGTGACGGATGTCACTGGTTGACCACTGATGCGACAGCTTCAGTGTTTCGGCTTGTGCCGATACAGACATGCCAAAAGCAGCAACAGACATGGTAATGGCGGCGACGGACGCCGTAAGGGTCTTCTTGAAAGTCTTCATCTTTTCCTCCCGGATGAAGCATGTGTTTTAGAGGCACATTTAAAAGCTTTTACGCGTCTTTTTATTGATGCGGTTTTCGCATTGGATGAAAGCGTTACAGATTTCTGGCATGCTGTCTATGCAATTTTGTATACCAGAAATGCGTTTTGCAGTGCCACAAGACGTATCATCAGTATTTGCCTACACATATTGGGAAACTGCGACTGAACTTTTGCAGCGCAATACAAAAACAGTGCGAAGCAGCGAGGAAAAGGCTTTGATCAGTACCAGATAATGTGTTCTGGTATACCAGTAAATGGATGCGAAATGAGGGCGTTTATGGCGCAGACTGGAAAGCTTGCCACCGATTTGGTGCAAAAACTTGAACGCGACATTGTGACCGGTGTTCTTAAACCGGGGGACAAGCTTGACGAACGTTCGCTGAGCGAACGGTTCGGAGTTTCGCGGACTCCCGTGCGCGAAGCTTTACAAACGCTTGCCAGTTCCGGACTTGTCGCAACCATGCCACGGCGCGGAACCATTGTTGCATCTATCACGGTGGGGGAATTGATCGAGATGTTCGAAGTCATGGCGGAACTTGAAGCCATGTGCGCACGTCTTGCTGCGCGTCGGATGCCGCGTGTTGATATTGATAATATGATTGCACTGGCCAATGAATGCAGTGCGCTTCAGGAACATTCTGATGCGGATGCCTATTACGAGGCGAATGTAAGTTTCCACGAAGCAATTTATGCCGGATGCCGCAATAGTTTCCTTGAACGTCAGACCAAAAACGTCCGCAACCGCCTTGCACCTTATCGTCGTCTACAACTTCATCGTCCGGGACGTGTGAAGCGTTCAAACAATGAACATGCCGATATCCTAAGTGCCATCGCAAACGGCGAAGCCGACACCGCAGGGACCTTAATGCATCAGCATGTCGCGGTTCAGGGCGAGGCCCTTAATGATCTTCTGGCCATTGTCCCGCGCGGCTATCTGGAGCCTTTGGCGAGCTGATTTATCCTTCAAAAACCTGTCCTAAAGCACGTGACCTTTTTTCGATGGTGCGCTAAAACGCAGTCATGGCAAAGAAACGTTTAGATCAGTTGCTTGTGGAGCGTGGATTGGTGGAAAGCCGGTCCAAGGCGCAGGCATTTATAATGGCGGGTAATGTCTTTAGCGGCGAACAGCGGCTAGATAAGCCCGGACTGCAGTGCAAAGAAGACATTGCAATTACCGTGCGCGGGCAACCGCATCCATGGGTGTCGCGTGGTGGGTTAAAGCTTGAAAAGGGCTTGGCCGAATTTGCAATTGATGTCACCGGGTTTGTCGGTGTTGATGTTGGCGCATCAACAGGTGGCTTTACCGATGTCTTGTTGCAAAACGGTGCGGCAAAGGTTTTTGCCGTGGATGTCGGGCAGGGGCAGCTTGATTGGAAATTACGTAATGATGATCGCGTGATCGTCATGGAAAAAACCAATGCCCGTCACCTTACCGAAGAAGATATTCCTGATCCGATTGATATCGTTGTCTGTGATGCCAGTTTCATTGGCCTTCGCACCGTTCTTCCGGCCAGTTTGGCGCGGGTAAAGGATGGCGGGCATGTGATCGCATTGATCAAACCGCAGTTTGAAGTCGGCAAAGAACGGGTTGGTAAAAAAGGCGTGGTTCGCGAACCGGAGCTTCATCAAGAAGTCTGCGACACGATTTCCGAATGGCTTGGCAGTTTGCCGGGCTGGGAAGTTTTGGGCATCACCAAAAGCCCGATTACCGGGCCAGAAGGCAATGTGGAATTTTTGATCTGCGGGCGGAAATCGGCCTGAATATAGGCCAATTTCCGAGGTCCTGCTTAGAGCTTACTTGCCGATTTTCTTCATGAAGAAATCAATCCCGGCCTGTGCGCAATCCTGATCCTGTGGCGGGGTGCCGGAACTAACCCCGATACCACCAACACATTCACCGTCAACAAAGACCGGAAGGCCACCGGCAACGATGGAAAGTCGACCACCAATCTCGGAATCGATGCCATAAGCCGGTTTGCCCGGCTGTGCGGCGGCGGCATATTCGTGGGTCGCTTTGCGCGCACCTGATGCGGTAAAGGATTTGTCCTGTGCAATCGTGGTGCTGGTGACCTTGCCGCCATCCATGCGTTCAAAGGCGATCAAAACCCCGGATTCATCGGTGATGGCGATACACATGGGAATGCCGATTTCAGTGGCACGGTTGCGTGCGCCTTCAATCAGGATATAGGCATCGTCAATCGACAGGCGTTTGATGGTCAGCATAGGACGTCTCCCAAGGGATGGTTAAATTAAGTTGGCGGCATCTTATGGGCCCTGCCAAAGAGTGATCAATCAGATAAAACGTCTTTCCGCATGGTGGAACGTTTGCCGATATGTCTGGGGGACGTCCGATTCCCTAACGATAGATCATGAAATAAAGTGCACCCATCGGCAGGAGAACCGCTGTGATCCCGATAATGTTCCAAAGCTTGCGGCATTTCTCATAGCTTTGCGGCATTTCGGTTTCACCTTCATTGACGGCCCGTTCTGCAAGCTTGGACATGTAAATCTGCAGCGGAAGCAATCCGGTAATCCAAAGGACTGCTGCCATGCCAAACAGGCTGATGCTGATTGTCAGATGTGGCGCATCGGTAAGAGCAATGCCTGTTGCATGAAACAATCCAATGCCGCCAATCACAATCAGTGCCGAGCCAAGGGCGGTAAAAAGCAAATCGGTCATGTTCACCAAGCGACAGGCAAAGGCGATAATCACCGGGTTTTTGGTGAGGTCGGCCTGCATTTTCCAGACGGCGGATACAATGATATTGCCAAGGAAAAGGACGACACCAAGAACGTGAATGAACTTAACAGTGAAATATTCCATCAGATGGTCCCGCCTGAAAGACAGCAGATTAGGGTGAGGGGAGAATGGTGCCGTCGTTTAAGGGCCTATGCTCCGGTCGGTGCGGTCAGGTCTTCTTCAAGAAGGCCAAGAACAAAGCTTCCAAGGTCCTGATCGGCAGGTGGCACGATCATGCCATCAATCACAAGCATCGCAATGCCGTGTGCGCGGCTCCAGGCGGCCAAGGCCCGGTTATAGGCGGTGGCGGCTTCGGTCAGGGTCATGTCGGCTTTGCGGTCTACCGAGGTCACAGCGCGTTGAAGCACGTCGAATGCGTTATCAGCCGCATCGCGTAATTCCGGGTATTGATCAAGGGGCGGGCGTTCGCGGCCAAAGATAAGGCGAAAATGCTGAGGATGCTCGACCGCAAAGGCGACATAGGCGGCCCCCAGTTTCATGATGCGTTCTTCGTGGCTTTCGATGGCCTCTGCGACGGCTTCAAGCTGTTCGGCAAAGCGTTCAAAGGCGGAAATCGCCACTGCCGCTAAAATGCCATCCTTACCGTCAAAATGACGATAAGGTGCTGCTTCTGAAACCCCGGTCATGCGGGCCAGTCGGCGCAGGGAAAGGCCGGTCGGGCCTTCCTTGGTCAGGATGGTTTCTGCTTTTTCCAGCAGCACATTACGGACGTCACCGTGATGGTATTTCCCCATAAGCTCGCATCTCGTTTTTCTTATGTTAACTTTGTTAACATTAACGCGAGACATCTCAGGTTTCAAGGATAAATTTCTACGAAATGTCGTTATCCGGACATGAACTGGACATGCAAACACTTGATCTGCCGAGTGTTGGCAGATCAAAGCTTGGCGATAAGTGACATGATTGGGCAGGGAGGGACCTAATGCGGTGGGCTGGCCAAAGTGCTGTCAGGACAGGATAAAATCAAACCGGCCAATTTCCCCGTCACTGGCTTTTTCGATTTTCATCATAAGCGCGTCATTGAACAGGAAGTCCCGTTCATTGCGCGGTTCATCGGGAAAGTAAAGCTGGGTGGTCAGGGTATTGTCCGGTGGTGTGTGAATCTTTACGTGGTAGTGGGGCGTGCGGCCGCCATATTCGGCCGGGCGAATGGTTTCAAAGTAATAGCGGCCCAGTGCATCAGTCTTCTGATAACCGCGCAGTCGGAAACCGCGATTGTCATAGTCGCCATCGGCATTGGCATGCCAAAGATCGACAATCGCATTGGCAACCGGCAGGCAATTGGTGGTCAGAACAAAACCGATCAAGGTTATGGGTGTTCCGTTGGCATCGGGCCGGAAATCACGCTTTTCAGGTGGATTGTCGCTATAGAAGGGGCCTTCGGTGCTTGAACGTGTCGGGCCGCTGTCGGTCCCGCAATTGGGGGTGGCAGGCAGTTTGGCGTCATTTCCCTGTGCAACCGGGGCCAGGATCGTGCTTCCGATGGCAGCAGACCCCGCGGCAAGCCAGCCCTTAAGAACCGCGCGTCGCGACAATAACGATAGATCCGTTCTGGGTGACATCAATGCCGCATCCTTCCCCGTTGCAAGGGACATTCTGTTTAAACCCTAACCCTAGAGATATCGCAAAACGCTGACGTGGCAAGTCTGTGTGCCGGAAAAGCCACTAGCATCTACAAAGGCGCCGCCCCGGGGACAGGGCGGCGCAGTTGGTTCGGGAGGGAGTTGGATGTTCGGCCGTTAAGTGGCTGGTGCCGTTTCCGGTCTGGCCTCTGGGTTTGCCGATTCGGTGTTTGCAGGGGGCTGCGTTGTTTCTGTTGTTGTTGCTTCTGCTGCGGGCGTCGTTGCGTCGGGGGCTGTCGCTTGGTTGCTGGCCGTATCTGCCGGTGGTGGCTGATCAGATGTGTTTACGCTCGGTTGTGCGTCCGATTCTGCAGGTGCCGGTGTTGTGACCGCGCCCGTTTGGGCTGCCGTTTCGTTGCTGTCTTTTGTTTCATCGGGGCTACTTGACGGAGTGGTTGCAGTTTGCTCGTTTTCGCTTGTGTCGGCAGCGTTGGGTTTGTCGTCTGTTGGGCTGGACGTATCGGGTTGCGTGGTCTGGTCAGTCTCATCGGATGTTACCGTTGGCTGAGTGGCATCCGTTGGTTTTGCATCCTCAGCACTTTGTGCCGGTGACTTGTCAGCAGGTGCCGTTTTTGGGGTGTTCTGTGACGGGGGAGGGTTAAGGTCGACCGCCGGGGATTTCGGGGTTTTGTCGGTTTTGGCCCGGTCGGGGCGGATCAGGAATTTATCGCCCAAAGTGTCCTGACCAATCAAAAGCGGTTGTTCCAGCCCGGCCATTTCAAGCAGGCCGATATCAACATCCCGATCAATGCCATGCAAGACCATGCGGGTTTTGATCACCGGCGCGCGCACGCTGGCACTATTGGCACTTGTTTGAATGTCACGATATCCGGAAACGGGGGCTGCGAGTTGCCAGACAATGGTGCGTGATTTCAGGCTGCTTTGCGCATCCGGCGGGCATTTCAGGGTGAGGGAGAACGATGCGATATCGGCCGTTTTGACTTCGCTGCTTTCATCGCTGTCGTCACTGTCGTTGTTCTCGTCAGCAGTGCTATCGGTGCTAAGGTCGCTGACGAACAGACAGGTTTGCGGCGCTGCGCCAAGGATCATCGCAGGCAGGCCCGCAATGCCCCATTCGGGCAGGTCAACCGTCTCGTCCGGATACAGGACCGTTCGGTTTTTAAGTTGCGCGTCCTCGCCAACTGATCCGCTGCGTGCGGATTTGTTGTTGGAGGCGGCAAGTGTCATCAGGGTTTTGAGCATGATCGGGTTCATGCCTCTACGACGTGGCACCAACCCGGTTGTGACAGGATTTCAGTCGGTGGGTGCTCTAGCTTGGAAAATGCTTGTTGGTGTTCCAACCTTCGCACTGACCGCGATGGCGCAATAAATGATCTGCCAGAACGATGGCAGCCATGGCTTCGCCCACCGGAACCCCGCGAATGCCAACACACGGGTCATGGCGACCCTTGGTGACGACATCGACTTCCTTGCCGTAGATATCGATGCTTTTGCGCGGGGTCAGGATCGAGCTGGTTGGTTTGACCGCAAAACGGATGACAACATCCTGACCCGACGAAATGCCACCCAGAATGCCACCAGCATGGTTTGAGCCAAAGACAGGTTTGCCATCATTACCAAGGCGCATTTCATCGGCATTTTCAATGCCGGTCAGTTCGGCCGCTTCAAAGCCATTGCCGATTTCAACACCCTTAACCGCATTGATCGTCATCATGGCCTTGGCCAGATCGGCATCAAGTTTATCATAAACCGGATCGCCAAGCCCAACCGGAACGCCCGAACAGACGACTTCGATTACAGCACCGACCGATGAGCCATCCTTGCGCAAGCCATCAAGATATTCTTCGAAGACCGGAACGGCTTTTGCGTCCGGGCAGAAGAACGGGTTGTTATCAACCTCATCCCAGTCCCAGTTGTCGCGGTTAATTTCCTTGGTGCCCATTTTGACCAAGGCTGCGCGGATTTTGATGTCATCGCCCAGAATTTTACGGGCAATCGCACCCGCAGCAACACGCATTGCTGTTTCGCGGGCCGATGAACGTCCGCCGCCACGATAGTCACGTGTGCCGTATTTTTCCCAATAGGTGTAATCGGCATGACCAGGGCGGAATTGATTTTTAATCTCGCCATAATCCTTGGACCGCTGATCGACATTTTCAATCAGAAGACCAATCGGGGTTCCGGTGGTTTTGCCTTCGAACACGCCCGAAAGAATTTTGACCTGATCAGGTTCACGGCGCTGGGTGGTAAAGCGCGACTGACCGGGTTTGCGTTTTTCAAGGAAACTCTGAATATCGGATTCAGACAGATCAAGCAGCGGGGGAACCCCGTCAACGACACAGCCGATTGCCGGGCCGTGGCTTTCGCCAAAGGTGGTAAAGCGAAAGAGCGTTCCAAAACTGTTGCCAGCCATAACCGATAATCCAGAATTCAATATTAAAGAGAACAAAGCGGGCCGCCCATCAGAGCAGCCCGCAAAATCATTCTATGCTCAGATCAGGATTTCTGAACATTGATGTCAGGTGCGTCTGGCTGTTTCATGCCAACGGTATGATAGCCGCAATCGACATGATGGGTTTCCCCGGTCACACCGGTTGACAGGTCAGACAGGAAGTACAGCCCCGAACCACCAACATCATCAAGGGTGACGTTGCGGCGCATAGGCGAGTTAAACTCATTCCATTTCAGGATATAGCGGAAGTCGCCAATACCCGAAGCGGCAAGCGTTTTCATCGGACCAGCCGAAATTGCGTTGACGCGGATGCGATCCGGGCCAAGGTCATTGGCAAGATATTTCACGCTGGCTTCAAGGGCTGCTTTGGCAACACCCATTACGTTGTAATGCGGCATGACTTTTTCTGCCCCGTAATAGGACAGGGTCAAAAGCGACCCACCATCTGTCATCAGCTTTTCCGCGCGCTGGGCAACAGCGGTAAAGGAATAGACCGAGATGTTCATCGACATCGTGAAGTTTTCAAGCGAGGTGTCGACATAGCGACCGCGCAATTCGTTTTTGTCGGAAAAACCGATGGCGTGGACGACAAAGTCGAGTTTGCCCCATTTTTCCTTGAGCGCGTCAAAAACGGAATCGATGCTTGCTGCATCGGTTACGTCGCATGGCAAGACGATGTTACTGCCAACAGACTCCGCCAATGGGCGCACACGTTTTTCAAGTGCCTCACCCTGATAGGTAAAAGCAACTTCGGCACCAGCATTCGCAGCAGCGCGTGCAATACCCCAAGCAATCGACTTGTCGTTGGCGACGCCCATAATCAGGCCGCGCTTACCGGCCATCAGGCCCGAAATGTTTTCGGTGGACAGGCTCATATTCCCTCTCGTTCCCACGATCTCTCTCTGGCAGGTGGAGGCATTCACTTAAAGCCGCGACCGGCACAGGAGCTATTAGTCATTGGGCGCATCCTACACAAAGCAAGGCCAACGTCAATCTGGCCTGTTATAACGTGTGCGGGCACGCTATCCTGTTGATCAATTGCAGTATAACCGGAAAATGCGCGGGGATAAGCGTTTAATGGTCGAATTTCACAAATTGATCGCGGATCGAACCGCATTCTGGCGCTATGCCCTTATGCGTTTTATACATGACAAATCCATACAACGTGCGGCTGGACTGTCTTATACGACGCTTTTGGCGATGGTTCCGTTCCTTGCGGTTGCCTTGACGGTGCTGTCGGCATTTCCCGTTTTTGATCAGTTCAAAGATCAAATCATGGACGTTGTTTTAAATAACTTTTTGCCCGAAACCGGCGAACAAGTCACAGAATACCTTGGAAATTTCCTGCAAAATACCGGCCAGATGACGGCGATTGGCACCATTGTTCTGGGCCTGACCGCGGTTATGTTGCTTGGCGCGATTGAAGGGGCGATGAATGATGTCTTTCGCGTCACAAGCCCGCGCAAATTGCTATCGCGTCTTGTCGTCTTTTGGACGCTTCTGACCGTTGGGCCGATGTTGCTGGGGCTTAGCCTGTCGCTGGCATCCTATATCTTTGCCATGCGTCACATGGTTGGTGGCGATGTACTTGGTACACAAATCGGGCAATTGACGTTCCTTGCGCCGTTCTTGCTGTCAGCTGCGGCGTTTTCATTGCTGTTTATCGGCATGCCCAACCGGTCTGTTGAAATCCTTGATGGTTTTGTCGGTGGTTTGGTGGCGGCAGTCTTGTTCGAATCCCTGAAAAAGGGATTTGGCTTCTATGTCACAAGTTTCCCGACCTATCAGACGATTTATGGTGCAGTGGCCGTTGTTCCGATCTTTCTTTTGTGGATGTATCTGACTTGGATTGTGATCCTGCTTGGCGCACAGGTTGCCGCAGCACGATCTGAATGGCGGGCGGCACGCGCAGCCGGACTGATCCCCGATCCACGCGGTGCTGTTCCCGGCCATATGGAACGGATTATCGCGGTTCTTCGGGTTCTGGAATATCTGCAAAACGGTTTCCATCATGCCACGAAGCCACCAACCTATCGTCGTATGCTGCGCGAGTTGAAACTGGGCGGGCGTGATTTAAATTGGGCCTTGGCGGCCTTGCGGCGGGAAAAGCTGATTGACCGTTCGGAAAACCATCGCTGGTTGCTGTCAGGCAATCTGTCACGGCTAACATTGAACGATCTGATGGCACGGTTGGGGCTGTTTCTTGATTATGATCGGCTTTTGGTTGTTCCGGCCGATGGCGGGTGGCCGGTGCGCATGCGCGAGCGCCTGATCGAGCTTGAGAAAACCCGCCATGTCGTTCTGGATATTATCGTTGGCGAATTGCTTGATACGCCAAAACAGGCTGACAAGGTTCCTGAACAGATCAAGGAAGACCCGGAAACGCCAAGACCAACCGAGATTGATCAAAACGACATGGCGCAAACCGTCGAATAGGGGCGGGGCGTGTGTAGTTAACACCGCACACCTGCCTATTCGGAAACAGGTTGCTGAGGCGTTTCCATCTGAACACGCAAGGTGGCATCGCCGCTGCGCAGATGCAAATCGCGCTGCGGGAACGGAATTTCGATATTGTGTTCCTTGAAGGCATCCCAGACATTCAGCAAAATCTCGCTGATAATGTTGCCGCGCCCATTTTGCGGGTCATCAATCCAGAACCGGATTTCAAGATCGACGGAATTATCGCCAAATCCGCGTAACAGGGTATTGGGGCCGGGGTTTTCCAGCACACGCGAACATTTTCCCGCCGCCTCGTTGCATAGGGTAATGGCGAAATGCGGATCGCAGCTATAGGCAATGCCAACCGGAATTTTCAGGCGCAGCTTGACGTCTGAATGGCTCCAGTTTTCGACCTGTGTGGTGATCAGGTCTTCATTCGGGATCAGGAATTCTGTCCCGTCACGGGTCCGAACGGCGGTATAGCGTGCGCCAAGCGATTGAATCCAGCCAAACGTTTCACCAATGGCAATGACATCGCCCGGCTTGATCGACCGATCCAAAAGCAGGATCACGCCACTGATCAGGTTGGCGGCAATGCGCTGCAGACCAAGGCCAAGACCGACACCAACCGCACCGCCAAAGACCGCAAGGGCGGTTAAATCGACACCAATGGTCGAGAGTGCAAACAGAACCGCAACGGATAGAAGAACAAACTTGAGCAGCTTGGACATCAATACCTGAACCGACGGGGTCAGGCGGTGGGTCTTTTTTATGCGTTGTTCGAACAGGCGCGATGCAAAGGATGCGACCCACAGCAGGACAGCAAGCGACAGGACGGCTTTCAGAATGCCATAGACCGACACACGGAAATCGCCGATCTGCATGGCAAGCCCGTCAAGAATTCCAATGGCCGGGTCAAGCCAGCCGACAATGTTAAGCGCGGCCAACCCCCATGCCACGGTGGCAATGGTGCGCGACCATACCGGATCGTTGACCACAGCCGAGGCTAGGCGAATGACGATCCAGGCATTCATCAAGCTTGCGACAAGGCGGACAATGTTATGGCGGTAACCGGCCTGAATGGCGATGGCATCAATCAACCAGATCAGAACGACAAACAGCAGCGGGAAAGCCAGATCCGGCAGAACATTGGCAAAGCGCCTGAACCCGGCATAGGGCAAAAGCGGTTTCCAGTTTCGCAGCAGGGAAAGCAGGGCTGCCAGTTTTGAACGGAGTAAATAGGCCGGGATGGTTGCAACAATACAGGCCGCTATCTGGATCAGGATCGGGACCAACAATACATTGGCCGAAAGCCAGTCGATCGCTTGTTCAAGCCATTGCAAATATTGATCCGGATTTGTGAACTGTTCCATCTGTTCCCTGATTGGCTGTTGTGTTTTGCCGCAACAAAACCCTTTGAAACCATATGGTAACACGGAACTGCATTTACAGGCAGTCAGGCGTATCACGGCTGGTTTGGGGGCGTCAGACCCTTGGTTTTTTTACGGTCGTTCGGGACAGGGTGGTTCAAACGGGCAAGAAAAAAGCTGGCAGATGCCAGCTTTTAAAATGTCGGATTAGCGCGTTTTGTAAGGATGGTTTTCGGACCAGGTTTTGATGAATTCGATCAGTTCATCATCGCGTTCTTCGGGAAGCTTGACCGTCAGATGGACATATTGATCACCGCGTTTGTCCCCCCGATCATAGGGGGCCCCTTTGCCGCGCAGGCGCAGCTTGGTTCCGCTATTGGCATTCGCGGGTAGCTTCATATTGACCTTGCCTGCGACAATTGGCACTTCGATGGAGCCACCCAGTATGGCTTCTGACAACGTGATCGCAAGATCGCAATGAATGTCATTGCCTTCGCGGCGGAATGTTTTGTCGGGATGAATATGCAGCTTGATCAGCGCATCGCCCGCCTCACCACCATTCATGCCGGCCATGCCCTGATTCTTCAGGCGCAGCGTTTGTTCATCTTCACTGCCCGGTGGAATGCGGACTTCAAGGCTTTTACCGCTGGCAAGGTTGATGCGTTTGGTCGCACCCAGCAGGGCTTCGCTAAAATCAAGGCTGAGTTCATAGGAGATGTTCGGGCCTTTGACCTTTTGCGGGCGTCGTTCGCCGCCAAATCCCCCAAAACCGCCACCGCCGCCCCGGCCGCGACCACCTTTGCCGAAAATTTCGTCAAAGATATCTTCTGCATTGGCCCCGGAGAAACCAAATGGATCGTTCGTGCCGCCTGAACGGGCACCGCCGCCGCCACCACGGCCAAACGGTCCGGTTTCGCGGCCATCGGCATCAAGCATGCCATTGTCGAATTTCTTGCGGCGTTCGGCATCGCCCAAAAGGTGATAGGCGCTTGAGACCTTTTTGAAACGCTCTTCGATCTTTTCATCGCCGGGGTTTACGTCGGGATGGAGCTCACGCGCCAGTTTGCGATAGGCTTTCTTGATTTCGTCCTGACTGGCGGTTTTGGCAACGCCAAGTATCTTATAGGGATCCTGCATGTACTGACCGGTTGTAAAAACTAAAAGCACGTCGGTTCATTATTAGATCATGAGCAGTCAAATATGAACCTTATTTGCATGGGGCGAACCATGCGATGGTTGATTGGTGGGTTTGTCAGAACAAGAAAAAGGCGACGCTGTCTCATGGAACGCGCCGCCTGTTTCATTCTGTACGACGCAGGCCGCACATTTTGATCAGTTCACAACCTGCCAACTGCCATCAGGTTTACGGCACGCGGTGCCATAGGCGGTTTCTTCCTGCCCTCCGATGGTGACGGTTTGCTGATACTCGCGGCAATATTCCTGCGTTTTAGGCGCCTGATAGGTCCGCGTCGGGGTTACCGTACCTTGAACACCCGTATCGGGGTTCTGCCAGGTTGAGGTTTGCCCCGTCGGGGTTGCTTCAAGCGTTTTTTGTGTGCTTTTGGCCATGATGGCCCGGTCCGCATTGTCAAGCGAACGGCCGACTTCACTGCCGATAAAAGCACCCGCGAGCGTACCAAGGGCGACACCAACAAGCTGCCCGCTGCCCTTACCAAATTGTGCACCGGCAACAGCACCGCCAACAGCACCAAGCAAGGTGCCAGCGGTTTGTTTTTGGCCCTGATCTTGGGCGCAGCCGGCAATAAAGGCGGTCATCATGACCGGAATTACGATATGACGGAATTTCATGTTTGTTTTGCCCATCTTGTCTTTACGGTCCCAACCGATATGCTTTGCGTATATATATAACCTGAACGTAGCGTCTGCCACCGATGTTCCGAATTAGTTGATCCGTATGGCAACGAAATTCAATCAGCCAAAGGAAATCTTTCCCCAATGGACGAAAAAAATACGCCAAAAATTGGGCACGAACCCCACAACGCCCCGTTTGAGATGTTTGATACCTGGTTTAATGAGGCTAAATCAGCAGAAAAGGCCTATCCGGATGCCATGACCTTGGCGACGGCGGATGCGCAAGGGCGCCCGTCGGCACGCATTGTTTTGCTTAAGGAATTCGATCCGCGCGGCTTTGTTTTCTATACCAATTATGAAAGCCGAAAGGGCAGACAGCTTGGTGAAAACAGCTTTGCTGCACTGTGTTTTCATTGGAAGACCCTTGAAAAATGTGTGCGGATTGAAGGCAAGGTTTCCAAGGTTGATGCGCAAGAATCCGATGAATATTTCGCATCGCGTCCGCGCGGCAGCCAGCTTGGTGCCTGGGCATCCATTCAGTCACGCCCGATGAGTGGACGGTTTGATCTTGAAAAACGGGTTGCAGAATTCACTGCCAAGTTTGGCCTTGGCAAAGTCCCGCGTCCGGATCATTGGGGTGGTTTCCGCCTGATCCCGGATCGGATCGAATTTTGGGCCGAAGGAAAATTCCGCCTGCATGACCGCAAGCTTTTCACCCGCGATGATCAGGATGCCGGTTGGAACATTGAAAAGCTGTTCCCTTAAGAAGTGCTAGGCCGATCAGAAACATCAAAACGCACAAGGTCATGTGACTTTGTGCGTTTTTCTTTGGACAATTGAAAGTGCCTTAGGCGTCCTGTTCTGGCGGGCAGAAGGTTTCCTGCAAGACAGCAATGATTTTCATGATGTCGCGATTGGCCAGCGAATAAAAAATGGTCTGGGCATCCCGGCGGGTTTTCACCAGACCTTCGCGGCGAAGACGTGCCAAATGTTGGGACAGGGCCGATTGTTTGATGCCCAATTCGCTTTCAAGCGTCCCAACGGATTTCTCGGAATCCCCAAGGGAACACAGGATCATCAGACGCCATTCATTGCCCAGTGTTTTAAGAAATTCCGCAGCTTCGCGTGCATTCTCATGGAGCATTTCATAATCCATTTGGCGGAAAACCCATTCCTTGTTCTGCGGGATAATCTGCCCATATCCCTATAGGCATAAGGTTTTTATGGGCGTACGTCAGGTTTCGATAATGAAACCCTAATCGTAATCACAACCATTGATGATACAATCATTTTATATGTTACGCTCTAGGAAAACCGGGTCAGGTTTCGATAGGATGCTGAAACATTAAACGCATTCGGAACGTTTTGATCTTGGACAAAGAAATTCGCGATTAAAGAGCGCAGTCTCTTGCCAAGCCTGCACCAAACGGGGCAGGTGAGAGACAGGCGAAGTTATCAAGCTGACATGCGGGAGTGAGTACGATGGCAATACGAACAATTCTGGCGCCGGTGGCAGGAACTGCCATTGATCAGCGGGTCTTGCATACGGCCTTTCGAATGGCCAAACGGTTTGATGCCCATCTTGAGGCGTTATTTGTCGCAGCAGAACCCCAGGATGCAATTCCGATTGTCGGTGAAGGCATGTCGGGCCTGATCATAGAAGAAATGATCCGTGCTGCTGAAACGGAAACTCAAAAACGCGAAACCAACGGTAAAGCTTCCTATAAGGCGGCACTTGAAGCCGCTGGTATTGAAGTCAGTGAAGCTTCCTCGACCGAGAACAAGGCGACCTGCGCATGGCGCAAGGATAACGGGCGCGAAGATGAAACCGTTGCCCGCCGTGGGCGGTTGTTTGATCTGGTGGTGATTGGCCGCGATCCCAAGGAGGCTTCGGCATCCCTGACATTTGATGCGGCCCTGATGGAAACGGGCCGTCCCATTCTTGTCGCCCCGGAAAACGCACCGGCTACAGTTGGCGAAAAGGTCATGATTGCGTGGAATGGCGGGGTTGAAGCCGCCCGTGCCGTAACCTCGGCCATGCCGCTTTTGCGCACGGCAAAGGAAGTCACAATTGTTAGCATTGGCGATGTGCCCTATGGCCGGGCCAGTGGCACCGCATTGGCCGAACAATTCCGCTGGCACGGAGTCGATGCCAAGGTCGTTGACAATACCGAGTCTGGCCATGTTGCTAGCGCCTTGATTTCAGAAGCAGAAAAATGCGGTGCCGATACCATCGTTCTGGGCGCTTATAGCCATTCCCGGTTCAAGGAAATGATCCTTGGCGGTGTGACGCAGGATATGCTGGCGAAATGTGCCTTACCCCTTTGGATAATGCACTGACCAATAGGTCATCATAACCATATGATTTCGCAAAATTAAATGATCTGCCCAACAGGGTCGAATTCAAAAGGCGCATTTTGATGCGCCTTTTTTGTTGCATCCGCGAACAAATCGCGAGAGGGTTGCACTAATCTTACAAAGACGAAACCCCGATAAACGAGGCGTTTCGCATCGAGGAAAATAAGCGTCTGACAGGGGAATTCACATGCTATCAATGCGTGATATCATTGATTTCGCGGCCATGTCCGAGGACCTGGTACATGAACTCAATAACCCGAAAACAGGTTTGTCCGATCTTGGCGCAGTTGCTGCGGACCAAGCGGTTGTTGGTGGCGTCTTGCATGAATGCGGTGCAACACCGTGTGCGGCCAACGATGTCGATGGCAAATAAGGTTTGATCGCTGCAAAGCGTAGATGCGCTTGCGGGAAGGATCACTGTTTTCTGATTTAAGTTTTTATTTCGAGAAAAAATCAATCTGATTGCTGTTCTGATCGGCTTTCTGACCGGCATTGGCCGGGGGCGATGTTTGTTCCTGCCATGCCAGAACGTGGTCAGGAAGCGGAACCAGCACATGGCGGATGGTTTGAAATGAGCTGTCCGGGTCAAGCCAGTGCGACAGGTGATTGGGGCCGATCACAACCGGCATGCGATTGTGAATATGGGCAATCGCACCAGACGGGGCGCAGGTAATGATGGTTGCCTCATGGCCGTTTTCCAATCCGGCAAACAGGAACGGTTGGTGATCAGGAAGCGTGATCTGGTTTTTATGTTTTGCTGTGCCATCCTTGCGCCATTCATACCAACCCGTCGCCGGGATCAGACAGCGTCGTTCCAGAAGGAGACGGAATGTCGGTTTTGCTTCGAGTGTTTCGGATCGGGCATTGATCATGGGCGCATTCAGGCCGGGCACACTTAATCCCCAGTTTCGAATGGCGGCTTTGCGGTCGGGTAAAATGACGGCAATCGGATCGGTTGGGCGCCGCGTACCTGTCAGACTTTCAAAGGCCGCTTCAAATTCATCTGACAAATCATCTGGATTACGGGCATTGCGGGCATCTTCAATCCCAGCAGGTGTTGCCGTGCGGCGGATATCTTCCATATCCAAGCCAAGCTGGACTTGAAGCGCCTGAATATCGCTATTGAGATCAAATCGGCTGCACATGTCTTTATCCACCCCGTCCGAAATTCAGCATACCGGCTTTAGGGTGGCTTGCCAAACGCCCTGCGGATGATTTTCCAAGGTTCGGGGATAGAATTATTCCCCAAATCGGGGCTTTTCCTTCAAGGGTTTGGCATGGCAATGCTATAAGAAAGCAGTCAAAGCATGATTGCATATCTAAGTCGCGAAGAGAGCAAAGCCAATGAACAGCAACGCCCCGAAAACAGTCGTCCTGACAGGTGCCAGTCGTGGCATTGGTCATGTCACTGTTGGATATTTTGCCAAACGTGGTTGGCGGGTGATTTGTTGTTCACGCGAAGCCCCGCCGCCATCTTGTCCGCGTGATCCGGCGCAAGGTATTCATATCCGCGCCGATCTTTCCAAGCCTGAAGAAGTCGAATCCTTTATCGCACAGGCCAATGACGTACTTGGCGATGATCCGTTGCATGCGCTGGTCAATAATGCCGGTGTGTCACCCAAAACGCCTTATAAAGAACGTCTTGGCTGCTTGAATGGCGATATTTCCGCATGGCGTGATGTGTTCGAATTGAACTTCTTCACCCCGCTGACACTGTCACGTGGCTTTGCATCGGCATTGCATCGGGGCAAGGGGGCGATTTGCAATATCACATCGATTGCAGGCCACTATGTTCACCCGTTTGCCGGGTCAGCCTATTCAACGTCCAAGGCGGCGCTTTCGGGGCTGACACGTGAAATGGCGGTGGAATTTGCCGAACTTGGCGTTCGGGTCAATGCCGTGGCCCCCGGCGAAATCAAAACAGACATGATTTCCCCGGAATATGAAGCATTGGTGCCCCGCATCCCGATGAACCGCATGGGCACACCCGAAGACGTTGCAGCGGCGGTGCATTATCTGGTCGGGGAAGACAGCAGCTATGTCACCGGGACCGAGATTTTCGTTACCGGCGGGCAGCATCTTTATTGAGTTGCCAGCGCCTTGCGGTTTGGCATCCTGAATTGAAAAAGGCAGTCCATTGAGGCTGCCTTTTGCGTATGGGGCAGGTTTGCGTCAGGTTGCTTCGATATAAAAGGCCGGATCGTAATCCACCATACCTGCCGGGATTTCATCGGCCAGGGGGCGGGCCATGAAATATTCCTCGGGCACACCTTCAAGCTTGAGATCGGGCAGGGGGGCAAAGCCAAACCGGTTGTAATATTCAGGTTCACCCAAGACCACACAGCCGCGCGCGTCATCTGCACGCAAATGGCGGATGCCGCTTTGAATCAGTTCGGACCCAATGCCCATGCCTTGGCGATCCGGGATGACTGCAACCGGGCCAAGGCCAAACCAGTTACAGGCCTCGCCATTGATTTTAACCGGTGAAAAGGCAATGCAACCGACAAGTTCGTCGGCCTCTTCTGCAATCAGGGATAAGGTAAGTTTGCCGCTTTTCCGAAGGGCATCGACAATCAGATGTTCTGTCTGCTGGCTATGGGGTGCTGTTTTAAAAGCACTCGCCAACAGTGCGTTAATCGGCGCGAAGTCTTTTTCAGTCTCTTCACGTATCAGCATTTTCCGTCCCTGCCTGTGACGTTTGATCTACATCTTGCGGATCGTCAATCACGACTATAACGGGAAATTGCGTTACGCCAACAGGCTTTTAAGCCATTCTAGTTTCTGTTCCAACCGTTTGACTTCCATCTCAAGCCAGCCGGTGAAATTTGCCGCCTCATTGGAATGTTCTTCACGAAGGGCCAGAACCCGTTCCAGATCAAGCTCACAAACATCTTGAAGGATTTCAATCTGTTCGGTACGGATGTCATCATCAAGAAGATGCAGGTAGCGCATTTTAAGCGCCATGATCAGGCGGGAGAGCTCACCGGATGTATCGCGCAGGTTACCCTGCATCAATTCGATGAATTTATCATGACCGGCCTTGGTCAGGCTGAGTTGCGCATCGGAAAAGCCACCTTTGGCGGTGTCTTCCTTGACCAGACCTTCAAGTTTCAGAAGCTGAAGTGAACTTCCCATCATATCAAGCGACGGCCCCATCATATGGGACATGAAATGGCGCACCGAATTGGCCAGATCAGCATAGCTGATCGGTTTATCCGAAAGGGCAAGAGTACCAAGCGCGCAAAGCCGTAGACATTCTTTTGGGAGCAAGGTTCTATCCGAATACATGAGCGGTCCCTGTGTGATGACAGGTCCAAAGTTAACGCGAACGGTTATTAATTGCAATAGTCCGGTGCCAGAATAATCCCGGCACCGGTAAATATAGATCACATTTCTAATTGCGCAAACAGGCTGTCATATGCATTCGTGGGGAATAGCGTCCTTATTTGGTTTAGGGGCGCTATCATCATGCGTGACCACCTCCCGGATCGTTAATTCCCGTATTTCATGATCGTGTATTTGCCACCAGATGGTTTCACCTTTGCCGATCCCTATTAAGGCTGCGCCAACCGGGGTCAGAATCGAGATGCGATGGCGGGTTATGTCCGCTTCGGTTGGCATGACAAGAGTTACGGTTTGCACGTTCCCTGTCGCGTTATCACGAAAAGTAACTTCTGATCCGATGGTGATGATGTCGGGGGGGAGTTCTGCACGGCTAAGGATTGTTGCGCGGTCTATTTCTTCAAGCAACCGATTGGCCACAAGCGGGCTTTGGTTAAGGTTGGCAAGGGCAAGGTTTTCAAGCTGATTGGCGATGGTCTGATCAATGAAAACGGCAGGATCGCCAGATTGGATTTCGGTAAATGGTGTCGTGTTGTTGTACATCATAAAATCTTCTTTCTGTTCACAGAAGGTGGGGTTTGTCGGCAAATGGGATCAAACAGGGATCAGTCGATGCTGTGCAGGGTAATCGTGCCGACGGTGCAATTAATCGAAAGCAACCGGGCATGTTGCCTTGGTTTCAATCCGATTACGGTTAAGCCGACAAAACTGCGAAGATCGAGATGTGCCAGTTCATCGGAACCTGTATCGTGCCGGTCATTGGTAATGGCGTTGCGCTGGGGGGCGGGAATACCTAGTAACGCGGTTTGCGTCGGTCCGTTATTCACCGAATAGGAAATAATATCGCCATAGGCTGCGTACTGATGGCGATCTCGGTATCATCTAGCAAATGTGCATCGGCCAATTTTGTGCAAAGAAGCCGTCCAAGCAGAACATCCAGAGGTGGAGATTCATGGCGCATTTTCTCAAGACGGGTAAAATCCTGAGGACACAGCCAGCTTGTCATCGGGCGTAGTGTTTCCAGCCGCTTGAATTGGCGCGGTCGGCTCATATGGTGCTTAAGAAGGTCGCGTAACCGGGGTGGGGTGACTGACCGGGTGCGTGGTTTGACACCGTCGGGGGGGATGCCACCCGAAGCATGTTTTTTCAACGTTGCCATTGTGATCCTGCCTGTCGGACAATCGATGAGATGTCCATAAAACGGTTATTGAAGGTATGACTTCAAAGCCCCGAGTGCAGGTACAGGAATACGTTCCTCACCCCACTCGGGGTGAAGTTCCTGCGAGCAGGGAACCCGCATTGATCACAAAACGAACGTTCAATTTATGCTTCAACATAACGAACCAAGTTTAACACATTTGCCGTTAATTTGATGTGCATATTTTCCAACAACAAAACCGATGCAGGGAATGCATCGGTTTTGGTTCTTTTCTTCAAGATGGAGACATCGCCAAAAGGAAGGCGTTTACGCCGCCTTGGAAATGCCTAGCTGGCTCCAGACGGTCAGAAGCGAGTCGATCAAATGATCGACCAGTTCGTCATTGTGAAGCGGGCCGGGGGTAAAGCGCAGGCGCTCTGTCCCGCGTGGCACGGTCGGGTAATTGATCGGCTGAACATAGATATCATGTTCAAACAACAGACGATCGCTTGCTTCCTTGCACATGGCGGCATCGCCAACCATCAGGGGAACAATATGGCTTGGCGCATCCATGACCGGAAGCCCCGCAGCACGCAGACGTTCACGCAGGGTTTCGGCGCGTTCTTTTTGCGCGATGCGTTCGGCATTGCTTTCTTTGAGATGGCGGACAGAGGCCAGCGCACCGGCCGCAATGCTGGGCGGATGGGAGCTGGTAAAGATAAAGCCATTGCCAAAGCTTCGGACGAAATCAACGATTTCCGGTTTGGCAGCTATATAGCCGCCAATCACACCAAATGCCTTGGCAAGGGTGCCCTGAATGATGTCAACGCGGTCCATTACGCCATCGCGTTCGGCAACACCGCCACCATGCGGCCCATACATGCCAACCGCATGGACTTCATCAAGATATGAAATCGCGTTGTATTTTTCGCAAAGATCAAGAATCTGACCAATCGGTGCGATATCACCATCCATCGAATAGACCGATTCAAACGCAACGATTTTTGCGCGGTCCGGGCCGATGTCTTTCAGGATGGCTTCAAGATTTTCGACGTCGTTATGTTCCCAGATGCGGCGTTCGGCCTTGGAATGGCGCATGCCTTCGATCATGGAATTGTGGTTCTGCGAATCTGAGATGATGACGCAATCAGGCAATTTCGACCCGAGTGTTGAAAGGGTCGTCCAGTTTGCGACATAGCCTGATGTCATCAAAAGGGCGGCTTCCTTGCCATGCAAATCGGCGAGTTCTTTCTCAAGCGCGACATGCAGATGGTTGGAACCGGAAATATTACGCGTACCACCCGCACCGCCACCCTGACCGGTGATGGCATTCTGCATGGCTTCAAGGACTTTGGGGTGCTGACCCATGCCAAGATAATCGTTTGAACACCAAACGGTAATCTCGCGGGCGGCTTCGCCATTGCCCGGATGGAAAAGGGCCTTGGGGAATTTGCCGACAATACGTTCAAGATTGGCGAATACGCGATAACGGCCTTCTGCCTTAAGGCCGGCCAACGCGTCTTTGAAGAAGGTGTTATAATTCATCTTTGTTTCTTTCGCCTGTCTCTTGGTGCCGGTGCGTGCGTATCGCTACATGTGCATCGTCACAAAGCTCTGGTCTTGTTCAGATCAAAGTGTGATCTGAACATATCGTCCGGTCTGACCGGGTCTTGATTTTTTCCTTATCCAGCATGGCGACTGATAAGGCATTGACCCTTGTCAAAAATTAAAGCGATTCCAGTTTTCTTTGGAACCGTACGATCAGAGAAGGCGTTCCATCTTTCGTTTGTCGATCTCGCCTCGGGGTGGGTTGATTTGCACGTGCTAGCACACCCCGTCTAAATTCAGTACCCAATTTGGGCCTATTGGCTTCATTTGGCAAGGATTTGAACGCGTTTGCAGGCACAATTATATTGATTTTCACCATAGATAAAATCAATCGGTTTTGTGTTTTGTGGTGCGAATGGCCTGTTTATTCGCAAATCGAAGCGTTCTGAATGGTTGTTTTGCGGGTGAGAAACCCGACGATATTCAAAGATTTCCGACGTTATCGGGCAGGCTTGCTCCCGCCGTGAATGAAAAAATCCCGCACAATGGTCAACATCGTGCGGGATCCTGTTTTTAAGGCGCCTATGGGGCTTGGGTACCCGGATTACCGGGCGGCATGCCAATCGGTCAGGGCGGCTTCGACCTTGTCGAACATATCGTTGATCTGGGCCTCAGTGATGATCAGCGGCGGGCAGAAGGCCACCGTATCGCCCAATGCGCGCAGGATGACACCCTTTTCAAGGCAGGCTTGCGCAACCGCCTTACCCGCAGCGCCATAGGGTTCAAACGGTGTTTTCGCAGATTTATCGGCAACCAGTTCAAAGGCGCCAATAAGTCCGAGTCCACGGGTTTCGCCGACGTGATCGAACTTGTTAAGGTCTTTCAGGCGTTTCTGGAACGGCACCATGACGGCTCGGACATGCGCGATAATGCCATCGTCTTCATAGACTTTCAGGGTCTCAAGTGCTACGGCGGCAGCAACCGGATGCCCGGAATAGGTGAAACCATGGCCAAAGGTGCCAACGTCATCTGATCCCTTTTTGGCCGCCTGATAAATCTTGTCATTGATGAACAGGGCAGAAATCGGCTGGTAGGCCGAAGAAAGCTGTTTGGCGACCGTGATCATGTCGGGGGTCAGATTAAAGGTCTCGGTGGCAAACATCCGCCCGGTCCGGCCAAACCCGCAGATCACTTCATCGGCAATGAACAAAATGTCATAGCGTTTGAGGACTTCCTGAATTTTTTCAAAATAGGTGCGCGGCGGAACAATCACACCACCAGCCCCCATGACCGGTTCGGCGATAAACGCACCAACTGTTTCGGGGCCTTCTGCCTGAATAAGATCTTCAAGCTGTTCGGCCAGTCGGGTGGCGAAATCTTCTTCTGACTCACCGGGCTGTGCTTCGCGCCAGTAATGGGGGGTATCGGTATGAAGAATACGATCAATCGGCAAATCAAACAGTTTGTGATTGCCCGGAAGGCCGGTCATTGACGCGGCGGCAACGGTAACCCCGTGATAGCCCTTCTTGCGCGAAATGATCTTCTTCTTTTCCGGCTGCCCAATAGCATTATGATAATACCAAACCATTTTAACAGCAGAATCAGTGGCTTCTGATCCGCTATTTGCAAAGAACACTTTGGACATCGGAACAGGCACGATTTCCAGCAGCTTTTCGGCCAGATCAATCGCCGGGTTTGTGCTTTTGGATGCAAAGGTATGATAATAGGGCAGGATGTTAAGCTGCTTGGTCGCGGCATCGACCAGACGCTTTTCGCTAAAGCCAAGGGATGCACACCAAAGACCTGCCATGCCTTCGATCAGTTTGTGACCGGCATCATCGGTGACATAAATGCCATCGCCGCCGGTAATGATATGCGGACCGGTTTTCTCATGGGTTGCAAGATTGGTATAGGGATGCAGATAGCTGGCAACATCGCGGCTGGCATCGGAATTACCCGGAACAGTTGGGGCGACGGTCGGATTGACGTTGGTGGCGTCGATGGTCATGGCGAACCTCTTACTTTTGGTGTGGGACCCTGAAACCCGTAGGTGCTTTCATCGCACTTTAAGCTTACCGCGATGCGGTGCAACTTTTTCCTGCATGCCCCGTTTCGTTTGCGGGCTGAAACGGATGATGGAATGAAAAAAACCGGCCAGAAATGTCTGACCGGTTGTATCGTTTGGCGGAACAGGAACGTCGGGGAAGCGGGGGCTGACCTTAGTGCGACATCAGGACCGGAACGGTCATGTGACGCAGAAGGTGATAGGTGACACCGCCCATCATTAATTCGCGCAGGCGCGGGCGGCCATAGGCACCGCAGACAATCAAATCGATGCTTTCATCTGCAGCGCGCGATAACAGAAGATCACCAACACTGATGCCCGATGCATTCATGGTTTCCTTGTGAACCTTGATGCCGTGGCGGCCAAGTCGCTCTGCGATATCGACACCGGGAACCGGAAGGGTGTCACGGGCGCCCTTGTTGGGATCTGCACAGAGAACCAGTGCAGATTTTGCATTTTCAAGGAAGGGCATGCTGTCATTTACCGCACGAACGGCTTCGCGATAAGGTTTCCACGCAACCATGACCCGATCGCCAATGGTGTCGAATTTCCCGACATAGGGCACAACCAGAACCGGAGCACCTGACGTCAGAATGACTTTATCGGGCATTTCAGAGGCCGAGCACGGATCTGCGCTATCTGGGTTGTACTGCCCCATGACGGTCAGATCATGATGGCGGGCATACATCGCAGCCGTTTCGGCAATTTCCGATACGGCGCAGGAAGTTTGGTTCCAACTGAATTCGATGCCTGCTTCCTTGCAGGTGGTTTCGAAATCAGTTCGGGCCGATTGTGCGGTTTCGGCCATGGCTTCGCGTTGCTGTGCCATGACTTCTTCGGTGATCTGGACTTCCATGAAACGCGGAATTTCGGGATAGGGCAAAAGAAACAGGCCGGTCAGGTGGGCGTTTTGGGCCTTGGCAACTTTCAATGCAACGGAAAGGCGTTCTTTACATGCTGGGGATGTGTCGATGTGAACAAGAATATCGCGATACATAACCAATCTCCGTTTGATTATAAACGTGGTGCTGGACCGTGCAGTAAATGCAAAACACTGCAGAGTGTGACGGCATGACACAACGATAAGCCGGAGATCGGATGGTTTCTTTGCTCTATCTCAAATTGTCACTTTGTAACCCAATTATGCTTTTCACAGAACGCCAAGGGGGCCGTCTTTCTATTGGTTACTCAAACCCAATGGAGAATTAAATGTCACAATCGTTGCAAAACATTACGGACGCTTGGGGACGCTGGAAAGCCAAACAGTGCAATACAGGGATGGATTTTACAGCGAGCACAAATTACGGTCCGCATGGTCAGTTGAATAAATATTATAAATATCAAGTTCAGGTTGGGGAAAGTAAAGTTTACTATAACAATGCATCTACATGTGTAACTCCGGGGGTTCCGCAGATTTCACATGCAAGTTTTGCGAACAATACTGATAGTGAACAGGTGACAACTTTCACGAGAAGTGTCTCATCTGAAATGACAATGTTGTGGTCTGTGACTGAGGCAGAAGACCTAGGGGTCAGTGTGACCATAACCGTTGGGAAACCCGGGTTTGTTCAAGGATCCGCTACTGTTAACAAAAGTTTTTCGTTATCAGAAACGACGAGTGAATCTTCTACAATTGTTCAGTCGTGGAAGGTCGATCAGCCGATTGTTTGCAAGCCGCACCAAACAGTAGATGCAACGTTTACCTTGTCGACAGACACATATTCGACACCTTTTACAACATCTACCCCGCTTAGTGGTTATGTTGCTGTGTGGTTTTCTGATCGTGTAAAGCTCAGCCCGAACTCTGGAGACCATTTCCTGTACTTCATTCCAATCCAGACTGTGTTCAATGAGTGCAAAAGCAATGGCATCATTGATACATCGGGCTATGACGTCGGTTCTTCAAACGTTCTGGCTCATGCTTATGGAAATTTCTCGGGAGGGGAAGGTCTTGACTACTTCATCTCTGTGAAAGAAACGCCTATTTCGGAAGTCCCTCAAGTCAAAGAATACATTGTCGATAAATGGGGAAAAGATAGCCCAGAATCAGACTATGGCCGCTTGACTGCAGTTTGAACTAAATCAATTAGGCGGGCGTTTTTGCCCGCCTATACGTTGGCTAGTTTGATTTTCATTGAACAATCTGGTTTCAAGGAAATCAGAGTTTTTACGACCTTTTATCCATCTGAGCTCGGTTGCGTCATCGGGATGACCTTTTCAATTTCCGGTGTTTCGGGGGAGCTAATAGATGGAGCCATGTCAGGTTTCATCGGATCGTTCATGCCATTGGCTGGCATGGGGGATGTGTTTGACGGGCTGCTCATCGGGGTCATCATGGCATCGCCTGCCACCATTGACAGGGTTTTGTGCAGCTGTTGGGAAAGGGTGCTCCAGTTGGTTTGAAGCGTATTGCACGCGGCTTCATCCCCGCTTTGAACGCAGCGTTGGGCCATACGATCAAGGATGCCAAGCGCGATCCGGGCTTCACCAATCTGCTTTTGCTGCATCTGATCAAGCGCCTTTTGATTAGGGTCTTCCATCATCACCAGATTGTCGTTTTGTGTGGTGCTGGCGCCTGTTGTGCTTGCGGATTTCGCCGCAGTGCCATTGGATGGTCCGCCCCACGGGGTGACGATGGTGCTGCCGGAATTGGTTGCTGTAACCGGGGCTTCTTGTTGTACAGCGCAGGCTGATAGTGCGCCCGTCAGTGCAATCATCGCCAGACATTTGGCCGTCTTGTGTATGGACATATGTTGCTCCTTGAACCATTGGGCATCCGCGCCGTGGTCACGTGATCTTGTTGTCCCGGAAACCTGTCATAGTCGGTGCTATGACTTTGCTTTTGCTTGCGAACATATTGAACCGACTTATCGTTCCTGTCCAGAAAAGGCCGGATGACAATTGCCTGCCCAGCATAAATATTGTTGTCGTCGCGTTGAATTACACGGCCTGTGAAAGGCGTGGATCAGATCGAAGCGATTTACTGATCCATCGCATGGACTGTTTAATCCGTTCGATATGGCGAAGATCAGGATGGGTTAAAACCCATAACTTGTTCGACGCAATGTCGTTTAAGGGCGCAAGGAGCTTTAAGCCCGGTATGGCAAGATCGGTTGGCAAACACGCCAGGCCATTTCCGGCACGCGCCAGATGGGCCATTGCGACCAGATCATCGCATTGATGCTGCTTTGTTTCGCTACACCGCGTTTCAAGCCATTTAAAAACCGGATGGCTGTGTAATGTTCCACAAGCACCAATAAAGGTGCGTGCAAACAACGTATTTAGATCATCAGTGGCCGTATCACTTTCGGTGCCATAGATGTCCCAGCTTAAGGTGCGGACTTCGTGACCGACCAGATGTTCCGGCGGGTTTTGTGCGACCCGGATGGCAATATCAGCGTAGCGTTGGGTCATGTTGAATTCCTGATTGCTTGTCATGAGTTCAAGCTGAATGTCAGGATACTCGATATGAAAACGGGCAAAGTAATCAGGCAACAGGAAGTATGAAAAACTTGTCGGTGCGGTAATGCGCACCAGCCCGCTTGGCGACTGATCGCGCCCGGAAACTTTGGCATCGATTGTATCAAAGCTGTTCATGATCTGCCGGGCTGGCGACATCATTTCACTACCGGCATCGGTCAATTGATATTGCCCGCGCACCCGATCAAATAATCGGCTTCCGGTTTCTTTTTCCAATGCATGGATATGCCTGAAAACGGTGGTGGTGCTGATGCGCAATTTTTGTGATGCGCTGTCGAGTGATCCAGTCTCGGCGATTGCGAGAAAGGATTTCACATAGTTCCAATCCATTTCAGATTATTCCAAATTTGTAATCAGATGTTTCAAAGTTGACTATTCATTGCAAATTTGCAACCTGCTATCTCTGTCTCTTCGAAGTCGGAGTTTAGAGATGAGAGGTTTTTATGATTGGCTATACATCGCTTGGAACGAACAATCTGGATCAGTCCGGGGCATTCTATGACGCGCTGTTTGGATGCCTGGGCATCGGACGTGTGATGGAAGTGAAAGACTTTATTGTCTGGGGCAAGGATTTCGCATCGCCCTGTTTTTCCATTCATATCCCGTTTGATGGCAAGGCCGCATCGGTTGGCAATGGCACCATGATTGCGTTGCGCGGGGAATCTCGCCAACAGGTGGATGATGTCTATGACAAGGCGCTTTCGCTTGGCGGATCATCTGAAGGAGCACCGGGACCGCGCAATGATGACGGGTTTTATGCCGCATATTTCCGCGATCTGGATGGCAACAAGCTCAACATTCATTTTATGGGCTGATCGCGTGGTAAAGCACCCGGTTTCAGTGAAGCCGGGCGCTTTTGAATTTCCCAAAGTCAGAGGATGTTTCATGTACCCTCATTTTCGCTTGGTCGGGCATCGCTTGTGCCCCTATGTCCAGCGCGTTTCAATGGTGATGGCAGCGCGTTCAATCCCCCATGAACGTGTTGATATTTTGCTCGATCAAAAGCCCGACTGGTTGTTTGAGTTAAGCCCGACCGGCAAGGTGCCTGTCTTGGTGGTCGATCATGAAAGGGTTCTGTTCGAGGCTGCAGCGATTTGTGAATATCTCGATGATCTGTCGGGCAAAAACCTTTTCCCGTCCGATCCATATGCGCGGGGGGTACATCGAAGCCTGATTGCCATTGGCGAGGAGATATTGGCACTGACCGCAAGGTTGATTTATCAGGATATGACAGAAGAACAGGTTGATCTGACGATGCATCAAATGACTGGGAAACTGGAATTGATTGCACGACAACACGAGGCGGGCGCAGCACCGTCCGATAGACCATTGATGCTGTTGGATTTTGTCTTTGCCACCATCTTCAGACCGTTTGCATTATTTGCAATCGCACTTAACCGGGATTTGTTTACGGGTATGGAGGACCTTCGCGGCTGGTCGGTCAGGCTATCAAAACATGAGGTCGTTCAGAACGCTGTTCCGCGCAGTTATCAGGCTGAAATGCAGAAGTTCATTTCACAGAAGGATGGATACCTTGCCGGGCGCTTGGCGATGTTGCCGACCGTTCATTTGGCCCACGCACAGGGCACGGGACAAAGGCCGTAACCCGTTTGGTTTAGTCGATGCGGTGGCGTGACATCATGGCGATGATGGTGTCAAACAGTTCATTCTTGGCCTGTTCGGGGGTGATTTCGCCGGTTGCCGCAGCGTAGGACAGGGCCTCTGCTGCGCCAAGGAAACCCCACAGACTGACCGTCGAGACGCTGCCGCTTGCACAAAAAGGTGCAAGAATCGTGCGGCATTTATCAAGGAACAGAAGGTTGTAGTCGCGTTTCACCTGTTCAAGCTTTGGCGAGCCAGCCAAAGCGGAAATGACACCCGATATTTCACGTCCCTGCGACAGCACACACTCAACATAGGATGATGCAATCACCAATGCCTTGTCGTGCAGGGTAGGGGCACTTGCCGCAAGGGCGGCATCAAGCACGGCGGTCTGGCGTCTATCATAATCCTGATACAGTGCGATCAGCAACCCGGACCGGGTGCCAAAGTGATCATAGACAACCGGCTTGGTCACACCGGCCTGCTCGGCAAGGGTGCCAAGGCTAAGCGATTCTGTCCCATCACCACGCACCATTTGCCATGCGACATCAACAAGCTGGCGATAACGATCCTCACGCGAGAGCCGTTTACGCGGTTTGTGGGCGTGAGAAGAATTATTTGCGCCGGTGCTTGACATGTTTATGTACCAAACGTAACTTACGGAAAGTAACTTACTAAAAGTATATAGAGATTGCCGCCCCGAGGCAATCCGTTAAGAAGGAGATTTGTCATGCATGCGCTTGTCGTTGTTGCCCATCCAAATACCGGTTCGCTGACCCATGCTGTTGCCAGTCATATCGGCAAGGGTATCGAAGATGCCGGTTCTGACCATAGTTTCGAACTTGCCGACCTTACGGCCGAGGGACTTGATCCGCGTTTCAATCTGGGCGATGTCGCGGGGTTTGATCTTGTAAATCCGTACCCCGATGACGTGATTGCCGAACAGCAAAGGATCGACCGTGCCGATACGCTGGTTCTGGTTTTCCCGATCTATTGGTGGTCGATGCCCGCCATCATGAAAGGGTGGATTGATCGTGTGTTTACCAATGGCTGGGCCTATGAGGACATAGACGGCGACAAGGTCAAAAAAAAGCTGACCCATTTGAAGGTCCATCTTGTTGCCATTGGCGGTGCCGGTTTGGGAACGTTTGCTCGGCATGGGTATTTCGGCGCGATGAAGCTGCAAATTCATCAAGGCATTTTCGATTATTGCGGGGCGGAGGTCGCGTCAACCGAATTGATGTTGCTGGCCGATGGCAACGATCCGGCCGCGCATTTGAAAACCGCGCGTGATCTCGGGGCTGCCATCCCGGCGAAGGTGGCGCAACCTGATCTGGATATGGCGGGATAGGTCCCGACTATTTCATATGTTAAAAAACAAAACGCCCGCCAAAACCTGGCGGGCGTTTGAATGTGTATTCTTTGACGCGGGCTCAGTCGTGCTTGCCGCCATTGGCCTTGGACCATGCAATTGGGTCATTCAGGAAGGAACGCACACCTTCAATCGCATCCTTGCTGAAATATTCGCCTTCTTCAGCAACAGCCAGAACATCGGCCCAGGTTGCGAGATAATGCATTTCGATATCGTCTTTGCGCAATTCATCCAAAGCACCTTCGAAAATGTCATAGAAGAAGACAACAAAGGCGTGTTTGCATTCAGCACCGGCTTCGCGGATGGCATTGACGAAATTGACTTTCGATGCGCCGTCGGTTGCCAGGTCTTCGACCAGAAGAACGCGCTGACCTTCGTGGATGTCGCCTTCGATACGGGCCTTACGACCGAAACCTTTTGGCTTTTTGCGGACATATTGCATCGGCAGGTCAAGCACATCTGCCAGCCATGCGGAATAAGGAATACCAGCCGTTTCACCACCGGCAACCGCATCGAATGCTTCGTAGCCAGCAGCGTCGGATACCTGACGGGCGGCAAGTTCGATGACCTTACGACGCGCGCGCGGGAAAGAAATCAGTTTGCGGCAGTCAATATAAACCGGGCTGGCCCAGCCAGACGTCAGGATATAGGCTTCTTCCGGGCGGAAATTCACAGCCCCGATATCAAGCAAAATCTTGGCGACGGTTTTGGCAGCATAAGAACAATGCGCGGTCGGTTTTTCGTTGGTCATGGCGGCTTTACCTTTTCCGGATCGAATATTTGCGCACCTCTTAACGCTTTCTGCCCAAAAGCGCAAAGAAAAGCCGCTGACCATTTGGTCAGGTTGTCGGGGTTTTGTTCTGTTTGATCATCCGTTCAATCTGCGAGGCACCTTGATCGTTTGTAAGGGCGGTTGTCGGCACGATGTCGCGCGAAACACGCTTATTCACATTAGTATTGATATTTGAAATATCATTCTTGCGTTATTTTAAATGCCTTGTTAGTGTTCGGCTATCTTCACAGAAAGGGTCTTTTGATGATCACCGCAGGACAAATGCGGGCTGCGCGTGCGTTGCTGGGCATTGATCAGAAAACATTGGCGGAAATGGCCGGGGTTTCTGTTCCAACCATACAACGGATGGAAGCCAGCAAGGGCAATGTGCGTGGCGTAATTGATACGCTTGCCAAGGTTGTCGAGGCGCTTGATCGTGCCGGAATTGAATTGATCGGCGATCATGTGCCGAGCGTTGCGCTTGGGCGCGGTGTGCGATTGAAAGAACCCGATTAAAGCCAACCTCGCTGTCCTAGTTGACTGGAGACGGGCGATAGATAGGGCCGCAAGATAACGCAACGTAATTTGCGACGGAGACCGCCGACACTTGCCGACGATCCCGCCGCCTTTTAAAAAAGGCCGCCGGACAGAATGAAAACTGGAACGCCAAAAACCGACATCGGGGGGAACCCCGGATATGTTGATCTGTTTACCCCGAAGCTTGTCACCGTCCTGCGGGAGGGATACGGCCTTGCGCAATTGCGGGCCGATGCGGTTGCCGGGCTGACGGTGGCGATTGTTGCGCTGCCGCTTTCCATGGCGATTGCGATTGCCTCGGGGGTGTCGCCTGCTCAGGGGCTTTATACCGCTGTCATTGGGGGCATTTTGGTGTCGCTTCTTGGTGGTAGCCGCTTTCAGGTTGGTGGACCGGCAGGGGCTTTTATTGTTCTGGTGGCTGGCACCGTTCAGGCGCACGGTATTGACGGGCTGATCATTGCAACGGTTCTGTCTGGCTTTATTCTGATGGCAATTGGGGGGCTGAAACTTGGCACCTATATCAAGTTTATTCCCTATCCGGTGACGGTCGGTTTTACCGCCGGTATTGCCGTGATCATTTTTTCAAGCCAGATCAAAGACCTGTTGGGGTTGACCCTGTCAGGGCCGGAGCCGGGCCCGTTACTTGAAAAGCTACCGATGATTTGGGCGGCTCTGCCGGGCATTGATCCGATCACGGTGATGCTGTCGGGGGGAACAATCGTGATGATTGTCGGGTTGAAGCGGCTTCGGCCGCATTGGCCGGGCATGTTGATTGCCGTGGCTGGAACGGCGGCGATGACCGCGGTATTTAGTTTACCGGTGGCGACCATCGGAAGCGTGTTTGGCGGTATTCCAAGCGAATTTCCGCTTCCGGCAATACCGGAATTCTCGATCGACAAGGTACAAGCGGTCGTGCCCAATGCGATTGCCTTTGCGTTGCTTGGCGCGATTGAGTCGCTGTTATCTGCGGTTGTTGCCGATGGTATGACTGGGCGCCATCATCGTTCGAACTGCGAATTGGTGGCACAGGGGGCTGCAAATATTGGGTCGGGATTGTTTGGCGGGATCTGTGTTACCGGAACAATTGCGCGAACGGCGACCAATATTCGCGCCGGTGCACATGGACCTGTTGCCGGGATTCTTCATGCGCTGTTTTTGCTTATGTTCATTTTGATTGCCGCACCGCTGGCAAGTTTCATTCCGCTGGCCTGTCTGGCGGGTGTGTTGGCGGTTGTGGCTTGGAACATGATTGAAAAACACGCATTTGCCACGCTGTTGCGGGCATCGCGCGGGGATGCGGCGGTGCTGATGGTGACGTTCCTTCTGACGGTCTTGCGCGACTTGATGGAGGCAATCGTGGTCGGCTTTGCCTTGGGTTCGGTTCTGTTTATTCAGCGGATGTCAAAAACCACGGCGATTGCCAGCCATGCCCCGTTTGTTGCGGAAGACCGGGCCGACCGAGAGGTCGGGGCGCAAGCAATGCCCGATATCGGCCCGGTGACTGATCCTGACATTATGGTTTACCGGATTTCAGGTGTGTTCTTTTTCGGGGCGGCTGCATCCATCGGTTCGGTGCTTGACCGGATTGCTGATACCCACCGTGCTTTGATCATTGATTTTGCGGCGGTGCCGTTTCTGGACTCAACAGCGGCCAACACCCTTGTCGGTTTGGCCAAAAAGGCTGAAGGGCGCGGGGTTCAGGTGATCTTGACCGGGACGTCTCATGATGTTCGGCGCGAACTGTTTGCCCATGCTATCAAACCGCCGCTTGTGCATTACGAACAGACGATTGAAAAGGCTGTGGAAAGGGTGCGGGCGTGATCGATATCGCCCGGCAAGGTGCGGCAGCGTTGCCTTGCGGCCATTTGTAAAGTGATTTTGGTGTGTCAGGCATTGGCAAAACGGGTATTTCGGTTTATTCGGTATAGCAGTACCAAATTAAATTCTGTCCAACACCACCACACGAAGCCCCAAAGGAAATGTCATGTCTGAGCAAACCGGATTGAACGTCACCGTGGCCGATCGCATTGCGACCGTTACCATTTGTCAGCCGGAGCGTAAAAATGCCCTGACAAAGCCAATGTGGGGAACGTTGGCGCAAATCGCACAGGAACTGTCAAATGACGTTGATTTACGCTGTGTGGTTATTCGCGGTGGTGCGGGCGTTGGTTTTGGTGCAGGTGCGGATATTCATGAATTTGTCCGAGAGCGTTCCGGGTTTGAAAAGGCGCGTGATTACGGGATGCTTCATGCCGAAGCATTGCAAACCATCCAAAACTGTAACCATCCGGTGATTGCGGCAATTGATGGGCCTTGCATGGGGGCGTCTTTTGTTCTGGCCTCGGCATGTGATTTGCGCATTGCGGCCGATAACGCCAAATTCGCAGTGCCGCCGATGAAATTGGGCGCGACACTGGGGTATCCTGAACTTGAAATCATGCTTGATTTGCTGGGCGAGGCGGCTTTGTTTGAAATCCTGCTTGAAGGGCAGGTTTTTGACGTTACCCGCGCCCGGGACATTGGCTTTGTCGCGCGCTATGTGCCGGTGGCGGATTTCGATGAAGAAGTTGCCAAAACTGCAGGCCGCATTGCCGGTGGTGCACCGATAACCCAACGCATGCACAAGAAAATGATCAATCGCCTGCGTCAGGGCGGGGCGATTGATGCACGTGAATTTGATGAAGGGTATCGCGCCTTTGACAGCGCGGACTTCAAAGAAGGCTACACAGCGTTCCTTGAAAAACGCAAAGCGGTGTTTAGCGGGAAATAGATTTTGCGAACATGGCTACGTTTATAGAGCTGAATTGGATAGAGAAATGAAACTTGAAAATCTACTGGTGGTCTCAGGATTAATTCTTCCGCTCTCAGGTTGTGCTGCAATTCAGCCTGAAATGTTCTCCGGCCCAAATGGCAGGGTTGCCTATCACATGGAATGTAGTGGCATGGGCCGAACTCTGGGCGATTGCTACAAAAAGGCAGGTGAAATTTGCCCCCAAGGTTATCAGGTATTGGATAACTCTTCAGATTTAGTAGGGATTCCCGTGAATGGGACTACTATGTTAGCAACAAAACGCAGTATCGCAATCGAATGCAAGTAGAAAACGAGTTCAAATCGGCAAATCAGGGGTTAGGGGCACGTCCGTGATGCCATAATCAAGGCCCATTTTGTGCAATTCACTGGTGATTTGCGATCTGTGATGGGTTTGATGATTGAATAACTGCATCAAGAATAATTGACGGGGCAGTTTGCGGGTTACACCATCTAGTCCCTGTAATTCGCGAATTTCATCTTGCCAGCCGTGATCAGCGGCATCGACAAATTCTGCTATTTCGGCATCAATCGCAGCACGCCGGGTTTTAAGCGTTGCGAAATCTTCGGCAACGATGGTGCGGGCGTCAAATTTGTCTGCCTGACCGGTTTGGAGAATGCCAAGAATGCGCAGATCGATATAAATAAGATGATTTAACGTGTTGTGGATCGACCCAAAAAACATATTGCGGTCAAACCGACGTTCACCATCGCCAATCTGTTCGCAAAGTTCAAACAAAACACCGTTTTGCCAACTGTTATAGGCCGCCATGCAGCGGCCGTAATCGTTGAAATTCATCTTTGTCATTGGGCGATGCTCCTGTCCTGATGTGATTGCAGAAATGGGTTTATTTTTCCGCCTGCAATGCGGTTTGTTGACGTAATGCTGATGCGATGTCGGTTGGTTTTGCTTCGGCGACGAAATGGACCATCACATTGGCAAAAACCCCAAAACCCAGCATTGATATGGTTACGGGCAACAACGTGCCATCGTGAAAATGGCCAATCATCATCCCGGCAACCGCACCCGTGGCAAATTGAATGGTGCCCATCAATGCGGTTGCTGTCCCGCCGATATGGGGGAAATATTGCATGAAGGATGCGGTGGCATTGGGGGCGGTCAAACCGATCATGCCGACAGACACCATCACCAAAGGCACAACCGTATAAAGGCTGGGCTCAAAGACGTTGATGGCCAAGAATAATCCCATCACGGCGACAAGCTGAATGCCAACCCCGATCTTTAGAATCTGGTGCAATTCCATGCGCCGCAAAAGAGGGTTATTCAATCGATTGCACAAAACGATGACCGCAATATTGGCCCCAAACAGATAGGGGAACTGTGCCGGTGCGACGCCAAAGAAGTCGATATACATAAACGGGCTGTCGGTCAGGAAGCTAAACATCACCGCGCTGGCACCGGTATGGGTCAACATAAACCCAGCGGCCTTGCGGGTGCGCAGGACTTCCAGATAGGTCCACCACACACGTCTGGCGGGTCCGGCATATCTGGGCCGGAGTTTTGTGGTTTCGGGCATCTTGAACCCGACAACGATCAGCATGACACTGCCATAAACGACCAACAGAACAAAAATCGCCTGCCAGTTAAACCAGACCAAAAGAATGGATCCCACCGTGGGGGCGGCAAGCGGGGCGATCATCATGATCACGGCAATCAGCGCAAACATGCGTGCGGCTTCCTTGCCGTCATAAAGATCACGCACAGATGCCCCAACCACAACAAGGGCAAAGCCACCGCCAATGGCCTGAATGAACCGCATGACATTCAGGGCGGTCGCACTGTCTACACCGGTAATGATGGCACTTGTGATGATGTAAATAACCAGCCCGATCATGGCGACCGGGCGGCGACCAATACGGTCAGACAGCGGCCCACCGATTAACTGACCCAATGCAAACCCGATTAGAAACGTGCTGATGGAAACTTCGACCGCATGGGTTTGCGCACCAAAGTCGGCCGCCATTGCGGGGATCGCAGGCAGGTACGTGTCGATGGCAAACGGCGCGGTTGCGATTAGTGCCGCAAGCAAAATGGCCAGACGTTTTGAATCGGGTGCAGTTTGCGGGCCACTGTTTGGCGATGTATTTGGGGTCTTTAAGGCCATAGGTTTGCGTTCCGTTTCATTGGTGGCAGGTGGGGCGCATATCCAACGATGGTCCGTTCACAACACGATGTCTGCTTGCCAAAAGGGGGCGCAAAATCCCGCATGCGCGTTGGCATGGGAAAATAAGATTGGCAAGTTTGGTGGCGTCGGCTGTGGCACTGACCCTTGATGCGTTCTGATGACGCATTTTCGCGTGGCAGCAACCTGAAACGATTCAAGAAAACCTATTATCCACAAAATTTGTGGTTTTTCCAATCGTCTAAGCAATTTCAACGGTATGGCAGCTATGCGGTCGAATGCTGTTTAAAACAGAAACGGGCGGCATCCCGTGGAATACCGCCCGTCTTAAAATGTCTTTGATGATGCCAGAACCAACTAGTGGGTCATGATCCGTTCCGGACCCATCAAGGTCGTCGGAAGCCACGTTGATATGATCGGGACATAGGTAATGATGATCAGGAAGACCAGAAGGATCATCAACCACGGCAGGGCGGCCTTAACCACCTTAAGCAATGGCATGCCCGTAATTCCCGACGTGACAAACAGGTTCAACCCGACGGGTGGCGTAATCATGCCGATTTCCATATTGACCACCATGATGATGCCCAAATGGATCGGATCAATGCCCAACTGCATGGCAATCGGGAACAGGATCGGTGCCATGATCAAGAGGATCGCGGACGGTTCCATGAAGTTGCCAGCAATTAGCAACACAATGTTCACGACAATCAAGAAGCCCCAAACAGGAAGACCCCAACCAATGATGGTTTCAGCAATGGTATGAGGAATGCGTTCGGATGTCAGAACATGGGCGAACAGCATCGCATTGGCGATGATGAACATCAGCATGATCGTGACTTTGCCCGCTTCAAGAAGGACATGACGCACGTCCTTGTCAAACGGCACCAACGCCAACGCCTTACCCATTTTCGGCATGTTATGCGCAATCAGGCTACCAATGCCTGTATTACCGTTTTCCGGGACCCAGGATTGTTCCTTGATCGGGCCCATGTCGCGGTAAAACAGCACGGACACAAACATGGCATAGAAGGCCGCAACGGCGGCTGCTTCGGTCGGTGTGAAGACACCGCCATAAATGCCACCCATGATCAGAACAACCAGCAAAAGCCCGCCGGATGCCGAAAACAGCGCACCACCCCATTCGCCAAGTGTCGGGCGGGGCTGGCTTGGCAGTTTCTTGATGCGTGCGACGATATAGATCGCAATCATCAACATCAGGCCAACCATGATGCCCGGAATGACCCCGGCCAGGAACATGCGGCCAACCGAAACCTCGGTCGCGGCGGCATAGACCACCATCACGATGGATGGCGGGATCAGGATGCCAAGCGTACCGGCATTACAGATTACACCCGCAGCAAAGCTTTGCGGGTAGCCTGCACGCACCATACCGGCAATGACGATGGAGCCGATGGCAACCACGGTCGCCGGACTTGACCCGGAAACAGCGGCAAACAGCATACAGGCCAGAACCGATGCCATGGCAAGACCACCGGGGAACCAGCCAACCGTATCAATGGCAAAGCGGATCAGGCGTCGTGCAACGCCCCCGGTCGACAGGAATGCCGATGCGAGAATGAAGTAAGGAATGGCAAGAAGGGTGTAGTGTTCCATCCCGCCAAAAAGTTTTTCTGCCAAGGTGGCAAGGCTGTCATCGCCAAACATCAGGATGGTGGCCAGCGACGATACACCCAGCGAAATGGCAATCGGTGCGCCCAGTGCCATCATGCCGAACAGCAGGATAAACAGGAATGCGATAGTCATTTATATGTCCCCCGTCCGGCTTATGAGTTTGGCTTTGACGTGCTGGCGGACGTATCGCCATCGGCCGCTGTTGCGGTGCCAGCCTGTTTCAGCTGATCAATCGCTTCGCGGACTTCGTCTGCCAGATTAAAGCCAACCTGTTGGCCGGTAATGATGCGCCAGCCGACCTGTCCCAGACGAAATGCCAGCAACCCGGCACCGACAGGCATGATCAGATAGACGAACCACAGCATGACCGGGCTGTCTTCGGCTTCCATTTCAAGCATGTGGTTGAAGCTGACCAGTTCCCAGCCGCCAATGATCAACCAGCTTGAATACAGAAGTCCGGCCGCAACAACGAACAGGCCAATGACGCGTTGAACCTTGTCGGGGAACAGTCGGACAAGGGCGTCCACACCGATATGCGATCCAACCTTGACCCCGTAGGACATGCCAAACAGGATCAGCCAGGCAAACAGAAATTCAGTCGTTTCCATTGCCCAGGTCAGACCGGAACTGAAAACGTAGCGCATGACGACATTTACAAAGGTAAGCGTGGTCATGGAGGCGAGCAGGAGGGCGATAAAGCCCTCCTCCAGCCGGTTAACGACCGTTGAGATCATTGTAAACGGCCCTTTTCCGATGATGTTGGGGAAAAAGTACGGATCAGTTGCACGCTGCTGCGGCGTCGATGATGTCCTGGCCGATATCGCCAGAAAACTCATCCCAGACCGGCTTCATTGCAGTCTGCCATTTGGTAAAATCGCCATCGGCAAGCTGCAGGACTTCGGTTTCGCCCGAATCAATCACGGCCTGACGCTGTTCGGTGGTCAGTTCTGCTGACAGATTGTTGCCGTACTCGGTGGCTTCATTCATTGCCTGGGTCAGACCGGCACGGATTTCAGGATCCAGACCGTCCCACCATTTGGTCGAGGTCACGACCATGTAATCAAGAACACCGTGGTTGGATTCCGTGATGTAGTCCTGAACTTCGAAGAATTTCTTCGAATAGATGTTTGACCAGGTGTTTTCCTGACCATCCACAACGCCGGTCTGAAGGGCCGAATAGGTTTCCGAGAAAGCCATTTTCTGCGGAACCGCATCGATTGCTTCGAACTGGGCTGCGATCACGTCAGATGACTGAATACGGAATTTCTGACCCGCGGCATCTTCAGGTGCGCGCAGTGGCTTGTTTGCTGAAAGCTGTTTTAAGCCATTGTGCCAGTACCCAACGCCGGTAAGGCCCTTGGGCGCCATCGCGTCGAGCAATTCCTGACCTTTTTCGCCGTTCTGGAAGCAGCCAACCGCGTCCATGTCCTTGAACAGGAACGGAAGATCATAGATCTGAAGTTTTTTGGTCCATTTGCCGAATTTCGCAAGCGACGGTGCGCCGAACTGAACATCACCACGCAGGATGGCGGCAAGAACCTTGTCGTCATCAAACAGCTGGGAGTTCGGATAGATTTCAACGACAACTTTATCGCCGAGGATTTCTTCTGCACGTTTTTTGAAATATTCCGCGCCCTGACCCTTTGGGGTGTTCGGTGCGACAACATGTGCAAACTTGATGACTTCCTGCGCGGATGCCGCGTGGGTGCCCATAAGGGCTGCTGCGGCAACGCCTGCTGCGAGGATATGCTTGGTGATAGGACGCATCAAAATGTCTCCCTTTTTGATATTTGCGTTTTCCCGATAGCGCGCCATTTGGTGGCGTCGTTCTAAACGCCGTTTGGCGCTGGGGCTCTATCAGCAAGGCGTGGGCCAGTTTCCTGAATGTGTGAAATATCTTTGTTAATCAGTTAGTTGAATAGATTTCAGAGGTGCCGCAATGCAGCATAATTTGCTATTTTGTCGGACTTTTCACACACAATATTTCGCGCGATGTGTGGTGTTCCGCACAGGGCTTTGGGATAGGTTTTTGATATGGGTAAAGAAAAACCCGCCTAGTTGGCGGGTTCATTCCGGGGTCATCATCTGGACTGGCGAAACTCGGCAGGTGTGATGTCGTATTTGGTCAGCTTGTCGTAAAACGTTTTGCGCGGAACACCCAATGCGCTGACCGTTGCGGTGACATTGCCGCCATGTTCGCGCAATGCTTCTATGATCAGGCCTTTTTCAAATGCCTCGACCTGTTGGGGCAGGGGTGATGTGCTTTGCCCGGCACTGTCATTTCCGCTGGCCAACGGGTCAAGGCCAAGGACACGGCGTTCAGCGGCATTGCGCAATTCACGGACATTTCCCGGCCAGTCATGGGCATTAAACTGCGCCATTTCAGCCGCGGTAACGGGATTTACAGTCCGTTCGAACCGTTTGGCAGCATCGCGGGTGAAATATTCCAGTAAAAGCGGAATGTCATCCTTGCGGTCACGAAGTGGCGGAATGTGAAGCTGCACGACATTCAGGCGGTAATACAAATCTTCGCGAAATTCACCGCGCGAAGATGCATTGCGCAGATCGACCTTGGTGGCGGCAACCACACGCAAATCAATCGGTTGCAGTCTGTTGGAGCCCAACCGTTCAAGGGCACGTTCCTGTAGAACCCGCAAAAGCTTGATCTGCAATGCCAGGGGCATGCTTTCGATTTCATCAAGGAAGATCGTGCCTTTATCGGCAAATTCAAACTTGCCGATGCGTTTATGATCCGCCCCGGTAAAGGCGCCAGCTTCGTGGCCAAACAGTTCGGATTCAATCAGATGTTCGGGCATGCCGCCGCAATTAACCGCAACAAACGGGCCAGTGCGCCCGGACATCGCATGCAGGTTGCGCGCAATGACTTCTTTGCCTGATCCGGTTTCGCCGTTGATCAGGACATGGGCATTGGTGCTGGCGATGTTGCCAATCAATGTGTGGAGTTTTTCCATCGCCGGGTTACGGCCGATAAAGTCCGATGCGTTTTTGGTATGGCGGGCCAGTTCGATTTTCAGCGTGCGGTTTTCAAGGATAAGCTTGCGGTGGCTCATCGCGCGTTTGGTGATATCGATGAACAGATCGGGATCAAACGGCTTTTCAATGAAATCAAACGCACCGTCATGCATCGCCTTCACCGCGGTCGCCACATCACCATGACCGGTGATCATGACTACGGGCATGTCGGCATCGATCTTTCTGACTTCGGTGAGGAATTCCAGCCCGTCCATTTTTGGCATGCGGATGTCTGAAACCACAACACCGGACCATCCTTTGCGCAGGCGGGTCAGGGCCGACGGGGCATCTGCAAAGACTTCAACATGAATTTCGGCAAGTTCAAGTGTTTGCTGTGCGGCTTCTCGCACATCTGCATCATCGTCAACAAACAGGACGCAATCGGCACTCATCGACACAGGCTATTCCTTTGACCCTGAATACGGATCAGGTATGGGAAATTTCGTGCCCGGTCCGATCCATTATTTCTTCTGCCTTGGCAGGATATTTGTTACCGGTTTTAGCAGCCTCAATCGTTGCCGTCGAGATGCTGTTTTCCGCAGCCTGTTCATCCATGCCATCATGGCGAAGTTCAACGATAAAAGATGATCCGCGATTTGGGCGGTTTTCCGCACGAATGGTGCCGCCGAAGCTTCGGATAATGCCGTAACAGATCGACAGGCCCAAACCCAGTCCATCGCCAAATGGTTTGGTGGTGAAGAACGGATCAAACAGCTTGGGCAGGTTTTCCGGCAGGATTCCATGCCCGTTATCCTTGACCTTCACAAGCAATCTGTCTTCGCGTTCGCTGATCGAGATTTCGATTTTCGCATCGTCAATGTTCTGACAGGCATCTACCGCATTGCTGATCAGGTTGGTAAAGACCTGTATCAGTTGGTTGGCTTCGGCAATGACGGGTTTGACCGTATCATCATGGTTCATGACGATATTGGTGACACCGGCCCGGCCGGTTTCAAGCACCAGATCAATTGCCGTTTGCATTTGCTTGGGCACATCGACCGGTTGGTTATCCTGTTCAGGACGGCGGGAGAATGTTTTCAGATTATTGGTAATCCGCCCCATGCGATCGGTCAGTTCGGAAATGCGCTGTAAATTGCGGTTGGCCGTATCGCTGTTGCCACGGGCAATGAATTTCAGGGCATTTTCCGCATAGCTTCGAATGGCGGTCAGCGGTTGGTTGATTTCATGGGCGATGCCTGCGGACATTTGACCAAGGGCTGCGAGTTTACTGGTCTGGATCAATTCAGATTGCGCGGTTCGCAAGGCGTTTTCCGTGCGCGACCGTTCATTGATTTCCTGGGCAAGGCGCAAGTTCGTGCTCATGAGGTCGGCGGTGCGCAAGCGGACCTGACGTTCAAGTTCGCGCTGTGACCAGTCACGGATTTCAAGTTGTTCAAGCATCGCACGTCGACGCTGCAAAATGATAAAGACCAATCCGGTGAATATGATATGCGCCGCACCGCCCATCAGACCGGCACTCATCACGGATTGGTCGAGTGCTGACTTGTCGGTTAGCAAAAACATCCGCCATCCTTGAATAGGCAGGGCGCTGCTGGTGACCAGATATGTCGATTTGTTGGCTTCTGCCTTGACCCGTTCCGTGCCTTTGGATGTCTGTGGTCGGGTGTTTGAGGTGGTGATATTGCCATCATCGCCCTGTTCGTTGGGGTTCAGGGACGAAACGCCAAGGGTCAGGGTGCCAAGATCGCCGTCTTTGGGCCAACTGCCAGCAAGCAGCGGCATGGGATCAAGATGATAATCCCCGTATTTGCGCGATGCGATAAGACGCGGGCGGTCTTTGGCGGGCAGGCCGCCCAGATCGCGGAAACGCCAGTCCGAGTGGGAAGAAATGATCACGATGCCATTTTGATCGGTGACCAGAATGCTTTCGCTGCCACGCGCCCATCGTTGCACCAGTGTTTCAAGATGGGTTTTCACAACCACCGCACCTTGAAAGTCGCTGCCGTCGGGGCGCACCGGGTGGGAGATATAATATCCCGGAACGTTCGATGTGATCCCGAAGGCAAAATAATGGCCGGTCTGGCCGGTGCGGGCCTGTTCGAAATAGGGGCGGAAGGAAAAATTACGCCCGATAAAGGATGCCTGACTGTTCCAGTTGCTCGCCGCGATGGTTGTCCCGCTTTTATCCATGAAATAGATGTCGGAGGCACCGCTATCGGCAGCAAGCTTTTCGAGATAGATGTTTACCGCCGCCGCATTGGCCGGATTGGCATAAAGTGCCAGATCAAGGATGCGTTTGTCAGATGCCAGCGTGATCGGCAGGTATTCGTGTTCCTTGATCGCACCTTGCAGGTTCGACCGATACAGTTCGAGCTTGTTGCGTCCGTCATCGGTGATCTCGACCAGTTTGGCGTCGCGCCAGAATTCTGTCACCAGCCAGACAGTAACCGGCAAAAGTGCCAGTAATGCACAAAGGACAATCCGAGATGTTCTTTTAACCGAGACCGATGTGCCGAGCATTTTTATCCACGCTTGAAAACCCGTTCATACCCACCCTAAAGAATAGGTAATGTTGCGCGATTAAATTACAAAACGCTTTCATTGCCCAGCCCCAATTTCAGAACAATGGTCTCATGCTTGATAAACCCTTATGCAAGCTGTACCTATCAAGGATAAGGACGATTGCTGTTGGCGTGAATTCCGGTCGTGATCAGATGGGATTGCCGGCCAGAAACAATAATCAAATCAAGAAAGTTGCCTTGAATGAGCGAGCAAGACACGCATCTGATCTGGGTTCTGGCAGACGACCGCGCCGGGAATATCAATCAGGCAATCGGTGTCGCCGAAGCACTGGCACAGCCCTTTAAACGGGTCGATATCGGCTACACAAAATTTGCGCGTCTTCCCAACATTATCCGCAGAGCAACCTTGATTGGGGTTGATATGGCGTCGCGTGCGCGCTTGGCCGCACCTTGGCCTGATCTTGTGATCGCCGCAGGCCGCCGAACGGCACCCATTGCCCGATGGATCAAAGCGCAAAGCCGGGGTCACACCCGGATTTGTCAAATCATGCGCCCAGACAGTGGTGAGCGCATGTTTGATCTGATCGCGGTTCCTGCACATGACCGCATGACTTTGCGCGAAAACATCGTTGAAATTCCGGGCGCACCCCATCGGGTGACCGAAACCCGTTTGTTGGTTGAGGCCGATAAATGGCGTCCACAGTTTAAAGGTCTTCCGGGGCCAAGGTATTCCGTGATCATTGGCGGAAGTACCAAGAAAACGACCTTCACAAGGGATATGGCGCAAGAACTGATTGCCAAGGTGATTGATGCCGCGCGTGTAGTTGACGGAAGCCTTCTTGTCACCACCAGCCGCCGGACAGGTGCCGAAAACGAAGAACTGATCGCCGAACAATTGGGGGCATCTGGAGTGCCCTATCATTTGCACGACTGGATGTCGACGGAGGAAAATCCTTATTTTGGCTATCTTGCCTTGGCCGATGTTTTGGTTGTGACCGGCGATTCCGTTTCAATGTGCTGTGAGGCAGCAGCGGCACCGGGCGGGGTCTATATTTACGCGCCAGATGGTCTGGCAAATGATCGCCATAAAAAACTTCATCAGTCGCTTTATGAAGGCGGGTATGCCCGCCCGATGCAGGCTGACAGCGAACTTGTCACGTTCAAGCATCCATCTTTGCAACCTGCACGCCTTGTTGCGCAGCGATGTGTTGAATTGTTAAGCGCCCCGATCCACAGCGACGGCGCATAACTTCTTGTTTTATATTGCCTGTTGAAGTCTATTGGGCCCGCCCCAATCAATCAGGATGAACTTTTGTGTCCGCCACCAAATCACTTCCTCGCCAGGTTCTGTCCCCGACAGCACCGCCCCTGTTTCCGCGCCAGATTGCTGTGATGATCCTGGCTCTTGTTGCCTGCTGTTTTGCGGGGAACCACGTTGCGGCCCGACTTGCCTTTGAAAACGGGACGGGCTTGTTACTGGCGGTTCTGTGTCGATCTGGTGTGGCCTTGTTGATCCTGATCTCGATTGTCACGTTGCAGAGTCATTCCATACGTCTGCCCAAACGCATCGGGCGGTGGCAATTGCTGCTTGGTTTAATGATCACGATCCAAAGTCTGTGTCTTTATTCCGCTGTTGCCCGCGTTCCCGTGGCATTGGCATTGCTAACAGCCAATACATTTCCAATCATGCTGGCCCTTTTGACATGGGCGCTGGGCGGTCGGCGGCCGACATTGAAATCTTCGGCCTTGATGTTGTTCATCCTGTTTGGCCTTGTCCTGGCGCTTGATTTGCCGGGCATTCTTGGCGGCGATGTTGAAGTAACGGCGACATGGTGGTTTGGCATTGCCTTTGCCCTGACCGCGGCACTGGCACTTTCGGTGGCCTTCTGGGTGACGGATCACAAACTGGCGGCATTGAACGGGTCGGTGCGATCGATGTTCACCATGGTCGTTGTCTTTATTGCCATGATCATTGCGGGTTTTGGCGATGTTTTGCCCGGCGGGATGGCATTTCCGCAGGCCACACAGGGCTGGATCGGCCTTGGGGTCCTAGTGGTGCTCTATGGCGGTGCGTTTTCGGTTTTGTTTATCACCGTGCCGCGCCTTGATATGGCGCGCAATGCACCGGTGATGAATATGGAACCGATCGCAACTTTGTTGTTTGCCTGGATGATTTTGGGACAAATCATAAGTTCGATACAGATTGTTGGTGGTTTCGTTGTCATCGCCGGTGTTGCGATCCTCTCGGTCACCAAAAAAGCGTGATGCTTTTAGGCTTACGACTGGCGCATCCGATTTGCCAAAAAATCGATAAATGCCCGAATACGCGAAGCAAGATGTTCGTGTCCGGCCCAAATCGCATGGATCACTTCAATATCGGTTGATGTCCAGTCTTCAAGAACCTCTATGAGGGTTCCGTTGGTGATCTCACTGGCAATATGGAAGTCGCCGATACGTGCAAGTCCCATTCCCGCGATGCACATTTCTTTGACTGCTGGCCCATTGCTGCCAAGAAAGTTGCCTCGCACGGCTTGGTCGATCCGCTGTCCGCTTATAGGGGTGGTAAACGGCCAGAAACCGCTTCCACGCGTAAAATTAAATCGCAGGCAATTGTGGTTTACAAGCTCATCAGGGGTTTGTGGTCTGCCATATCGTTCAATATAGGACGGTGAAGCAACGATCCTGCGTTTGGTATTAAGCAGTTTACGTGCCTTAAGGTCAGAATCAGGCAGGTCGCCGGATCGAATGGCGATATCTGCACGTTCTTCGAGTAAATCGACAATTCCATCCGTCTGCGTCAGGTCCAATTCGATTTCCGGGTACTTTTTTAGAAAGTCGGGCAATATCGGCAGGATATAAACCTGTGCAAAAGCAACCGATGCATTGACCTTTAATTTGCCACGTGGGTTTGTTTGTCCGCCGCTTGCAACAAGGCGTTCTGTTTCATCAATTTGATCCAGAAGACGGACGGCATGCTGGTAATAAGTTTCACCTTCCTCGGTCAGTTGAAGCTGCCGGGTTGAGCGGACCAGAAGTCGCGTTTGAAGTCGATCTTCAATGCGTGTCACAAGTTTGCTCATCGCTGAGGGTGACATGCGAAGATCGCGTCCGGCCTGCGAAAAACTGCCGCATTCAACCACCTTGATGAAGACTTCCATTTCTCCTGCACGATTGTCCAATACGGGCTCCATTGTGAATTTAATTCAAGGATGGTTGTCGCCTAACCTGGATTATCGTGCAAGTGTTCAATCGGCATAGTGGCGGAAATTTTCGGGATATTCCTGGATACATCACAATCACCGCACGTTGTGCGGTAAGGAGAATGACGATGCCACTAGCCTTATTTGCTTTGACCATCGCAGCTTATGCGATTGGGACAACGGAGTTTGTTGTTGTTGGACTATTGCCAACGGTTGCGCATGATCTTGATGTAACTCTGCCGATGGCGGGTATGATTGTCAGTGTTTATGCATTGGGAGTGACGTTTGGCGCACCGGTTCTGACGGCCTTGACTGGCAACATGAACCGGAAATCCTTGATGCTTGGTTTGATGGCGCTGTTCATTGTTGGCAATCTTGCCGCTGCCCTAAGCCCGACCTATGAGTTGTTACTCGGAGCACGGGTTGTTTCAGCGTTCGCACATGGTGTGTTTTTCTCGATCGGGTCGACGATTGCGGCTGATCTTGTTCCTGAAGACCGTCGGGCATCTGCAATTGCCATGATGTTCATGGGTTTAACTGTTGCGATCGTCACCGGTGTGCCGCTTGGCACCTTCATTGGGCAGCTGTTTGGCTGGCGCGCAACTTTCTGGGCTGTTTCTTTACTTGGTGTTTTGGCGTTCGTCGCGGTTGCGGCCTTGTTGCCATCCGGTTTACGTCGTGGTGAAGCAAGCAGTCTTATGGATCAGGTTCGCGTTCTTGGTAGCGGGCGTCTTTTGATTGTTTATGGCATGACGGCCCTTGGATATGGCGGAACGTTTGTCGCCTTTACCTATCTTTCGGCGATTTTGCAGGATATTACAGGTTTTGCTGAATCGTCTGTCAGCCTGCTGTTGATCTTGTATGGGGTTGCGATTGCTCTCGGCAATATTGTTGGCGGAAAATTTGCCGATAAAAACCCGGTACGGGCATTGAGCATTCTGTTTGCTCTTCAAGCAATCGTGTTGGTTTTGTTCGGGTTTGCTGTTGTGTCGCCCGTCGCAACAATCATTGGTCTTGCCGCACTGGGTTTCCTGCAATTTGCCAATGTTCCGGGGCTTCAAATTTATGTTGTGAAGCTTGCGAAAATTCATCGCCCTGGCGGCATCGACGTTGCTTCGGCCCTGAATATTGCTGCCTTTAACCTTGGCATTGCGCTTGGGGCATGGGTTGGCGGACATGTTGTGTCGTCATCACTTGGCTTGGCAGCGACACCAATGATTGGGGCGGCATTGGTCGTTATTGCATTGGCTTTGACGATGGTTAGTGGCGCATTGGATCGCCAAACGGCACCGCTGGCCAACCCCGCTGAATAAACCCGAAATTACGCATCAAAACACAACACCGTATGGCCTTGTATCACAGTGGGATTAGAGTGATCGCGTCAGGTTAAACAAGACAACGGGGGCAGGTTGTTCTGCCCCCATCTTGTCATGAAGTTGCATTGTTAAACCGCTTGTGAATGGCGGCCGTGTTCGGGATCAAGATAGGTGTCAAAGGCAGCACAAACTGCGCGAACCAACGGACGGCCTGTTTCGGTTAGTTTAATGTGAGTGCCGTTAACTTCGACGATGTTATCGACGCTCATTGCGCGGATGCGTTCAAGTTCCGGGGCAAATCGGTCAGCCGATGTACCATGTGTTGCGCAGATGGTCGTAAGGTCAACTTCAAGATTGCACATTAGATCATTGATGATGTCGCGGCGCAGGTTGTCGTTTTCGGAAAGGCCGACACCCTTTTCAATAGCGCATTTGCCGTCTTCAATACTGCGCTGCCAGCGGGCCAAAGCCGGGTCGTTTTGGCCGTATCCTTGGGGCAGGGATGAAATTGCCGATGGGCCAAAGCCAATAAGGGCCTCGGCAAGATCGGTTGTATAGCCCTGAAAGTTCCGGTGTAGCGTTCCGTTCTTTAGGGCGATGGCCATGCTGTCTGCTTTGTGGGCAAAATGATCAAGGCCGATGGGGATATAGCCATGCTGCCCCAGACGTTGCTGGATTTCTTCATATTGTGCCCAGCGTTCTTGCGTGTTGGGCAAAACTTCTGTCGGGATCAGTTGTTGGTGCTTTTTCATCCATGGCACGTGGGCATAGCCAAAAACCGACAAGCGATCCGGGCGCAATGACACAGTTTGGTCAACCGTCTCGCGCAAGGTGGCAAGGGTCTGGAACGGTAGGCCATACATCAGATCAACATTGATCCCGCAAATGCCACGGTCGCGAAGTTCGTTAATAACGTCACGAACAAGTTCAAGACTTTGAACCCGGTTCACAGCACGCTGAACGTTTTCATTGAAATCCTGAATGCCAATACTGGCCCGATTGAAACCGCATTCGACCATTGCTTCCATAAACGGGCTGGTCGCGGTGCGCGGATCCATTTCAATGGCAACTTCGGCATCGTCTAGAATATCAAGACGGCTTCGAATGGCAGCCATAATGGCGCGCAGATCATCGGGCTTTAAGATGGTTGGGCTGCCGCCGCCAAAATGGATATGTGAAACCGAAAAACGTTCCCCCGTGGGCAGCTTTCCAAGGGTGTTTTCGATTTCACTGAGCAGGGCTTCGACATAACCAATAATCGGTTTGTAGTGCTTGGTAATCTTGGTATTGCACCCGCAGAACCAGCACATTTCTTCGCAATAGGGGACATGCAGATAAAGCGAAAGTGGCTGCTTTGGATCGAGTTCGCCTAGCCAACCTTCAAACACCTGTCCATTGACCCCGGCATGAAAATGCGGGGCTGTGGGATAACTGGTGTAACGCGGCAGTCGAAGATCGTATTTTTCATAAAGAGCGAGCTGCATGACGGATATCCCGATTTATTCGTTATATCCGCCTTTTGCATTATTCCAATTCAGATCGCCTTGATGTGCGTCAAGGATGCGGAACGGGAAATCCGTGACGGTCGCTCAGCGCCTGTAAGATTGCGTTCTTGTCGTTGATAAAGGCATGGCCGTTTGCGATGCCGGTCTGAAGCGGGGATGTTTCACCCGATTTCAGGATCATGATCGGAAGAGATTGATGATCTTCGCCCAGTAATTCGATGATTTCTGTGCGGGGGCGTGGCCAAGCGATATGGCGAATATCCAGTGCGCCCTTAAGATCCGGGAAGGACGCAAGAACCCCGTCCATCAAAGCACAGTGCCAACAATAAAACCGCTGGCCGGGCCATGCGGGATCTTCGAAATCGGGTGTAAGCAAAAAGATCGTATCACGTTCGAAATCTGGCATGGGGCAGTGCCTTTTTCTGGGGACGGGATCTGAAAACTACAGGTGCTTAAAGGCCGAAATGAGATCAGCGCGTAAAGTTGCAAGACGATCACGCCCTGCATCTTCTTCATAGGGCTCAGCCGTGCCAACTCCCCAAACCGGGCCGGGCCATGCCGGGTCATCTTTGAACCGGCCAACCACATGGCAATGGAGTTGCGGCACCATGTTGCCCAACATCGCGACATTGGTTTTGTAAGCATCAAAACGGCGTTTGATGACCTTGGAAACAGCGGCGACCTCGTTGCCAAGGATAGTGCGATCCTCGGTGCTGAGATCATCGTAATCCACAAGATCGGGGCGTTTGGGCACAAGGATCAACCAAGGATACCGCGCATCATTCATCAGCAAGACATGCGAAAGCGGGCCATCGGTGACCAAGGTGGTGTCGGCTGCAAGCTGGGGATGAAGGGTAAAGGCGTGGTTCATCTGTATCCTCGTTCGTCTTCGCATCGGGATGGACGTTATATCCTGTCGTCCTTCATATGTCTTGCCTTGCCAGTAAAGATATCACCAGATTTGGGATTCGGCGGGAAAGGGCGTGAGCCTTCCCGCCGGATCGACCCGTATGTCGGATAAAATCTGCGGATCTGGCTTAGGCCGGGATCAGGGCATTGTGCTTTGCCATGATCTTGTCGACCAGTTCGGAAACCGTTTCTTCGGCATCCTGGATTGACTGGTTCAGGCGATCATCGCCGAACTCGTCATATTCGATGGCGGCAGTGTATTGATCCGTAATCCCGATATAGTGTAGCGGGCTTAAAACGCCACCTTCGACATGGTTCAAATGCGCAACGCGGCCGTTCGGGTCATATCCAAAATCCCCGCGTGCGGAAAGAACGACAACCGATTTGTTGCCTGTTACCAACGGCCAGTACGGGACGTCGCCAAGTGATCGGTCAAATCCAAAAGTACGTCCGACACGGACGATATTGTCGATCCAGGCTTTCATCTGTGCAGGCATCCCGAAATTATACATCGGCACACCGGCAACAATAACATCTGCGCGCAAAAGTTCATCGACCAGCGCATCACTTTCGGCAAGGACATCTCGCATCCAGTCTTCGCGATCTTCGGGTTTGGTGAAGGCTGCATGCACCCATTGCCCGGTAACCGGGGCGGGTGGTGTCGAGCCGACATCACGGTAAATGATCTCGTCATTCGGGCGTTTTGCGCGCCAAAGTTCGATGAATTTTGCGCTGAGCCGCCGGCTGTGGGACCCATGTGCTTGCTGGCCCGATAGCCCGCTTCGGGCACTGCTGTCGATATGAAGGATGTTGGTCATGATGTGCTCCAATCGATGAATTCAGTTCATCTTTGTGTTTGTGCTATACCCAACAATTGGGGCATCATATGCTGTGTGACAAACGCGAATTCCTCATCATCGAGATGAACTAGGATCATCTATATGTCTTTACCGCCACTTGCCACATTGCGCGCCTTTGAGGCCGCAGCACGTCATCAGAGTTTTAAAAAGGCGGCAGCGGAGATCGGTGTGACGCCGACCGCGATCAGTCATCAGATGCGGTTGCTTGAAGACACACTTGGCGTACGCCTGTTTGACCGCAAACCCAGACAGGTGATTCTCACACCGGCCGGACAGGAACTGTACCCGGTATTACGCGACGGTTTTGCATCCTTTGCCAGGGCGGTTGATCGCGTTCAGCAGCGCAAGGTTCGAAAAATCCTGACCGTGTCGGTGTTACCGTCCTTTGCGGGGAAATGGCTGTTGCCCAGACTTGCCGGGTTTCAGGCGATCTATCCTGACATTCATTTACGCCTGCACACATCAACCGAGATTGTCGATCTTGCCGGCGGCGTTGCAGATGCGGCCATACGCTATGGACGCGGGCATTATCCCGGACTGGAAACACAAACCCTGTTTTGGGAACATTACATCCCGGTATGCAGCCCTACCCTTGGAATTGCGCAGGTTGAAGACCTTCAGGATGCGACATTGCTGCATCTTGAATGGTTAAATGTTGATGAGGTGACCCCGACTTGGGAACGCTGGGCAATGGTTGCGGGGGTGCAAAACCTGAACCTGTCGGGCGGGATTAGTTTTACCGATGACACACTTGCCATTCAGGCGGCCATTGCCGGACAGGGTATTGTTCTGGCCAGCCGTGAAATGGTCGTGGCTGAACTCAACAGCGGGCTTCTGGTTCAGCCATTCGGGCCAGAACTTAAAGGGCATGGTTATCATCTTTTGCATGCCGCGCAGGGCAACCACTGGGCCGAAGTCGCAGCATTTGGCAACTGGATCAGGGCAGAGGTTGAACAGTTGCCAGCGACGGTACGATAAGCGCTGAACCAAAGACGGTTTCAGTGAACGGATCAGTACAGCCAAGTCCGGTAAGTATGGTTCTTACGGTGAAATCCAGACAGTTTCTTGGGCTGCTTGTGGTTGTGATTACATTGGTTTGCTTGCGATTCTTCTGCTTTGGGCCTAGCTAACAACTGGGTTGGGTTTCATGCCTGAGGCAGAAAAAGGAAATTCGTTATGTCGGATCGCAAGCGCGTGGTCATCGTTGGTGCCGGATTTGGCGGGATGAGCACAGCCAAGAAACTGGCGGGGAAAAATGTGGATGTCGTGTTGATCGACAAACGCAATTACCATCTGTTTCAGCCTTTGCTGTATCAAGTAGCAACGGCCGACTTGTCGCCAGCCGAAATTGCCTGGCCGATCCGCAGCATTTTCAGCCACACTCCCAATGTTTCCGTTTTTATGGGCGAAGTCACCGGACTTGACCTGCCAAACCAGCGTATTCTGGCTGGGGAACAAGATCTGGAATACGATTATCTTGTCTTGGCGACCGGGGCGGTGACGTCCTATTTCGGAAATGATCACTGGGTGTCGGTCGCGCCTGGTTTGAAAAACATTACCGAGGCCACCAATATCCGCAAAAGCCTTCTGATGGCATTTGAACGGGCTGAAAACAGTCAGGATGACGACCAAAGGCGTCGTCTTTTGAACTTTATTGTCGTCGGTGGTGGTCCGACCGGTGTCGAGATGGCCGGCGCAATTGCCGAACTGGCCAAAAAAACACTATCGGATGATTTTCGCCGGGTTGATCCGCGTGATGCCCGTATCATCCTTGCTGAAGGTGGTCCAAGAATACTGGGTGGGTTCCCCGAAGATTTGTCTGATTATACGCAAAAATCACTTGAAAGCATTGGAGTTGAGGTGCGCGTCGGCCAATCTGTTTCCGAGATCACCGACCAGGGCGCCAGAATCGGAGAAGAGTTCATTCCCAGCGCCAATGTCATCTGGGGGGCTGGCGTTCAGGTCCCTGATTTGAAAGACTGGACGCAAAAGTCGGCGGATAAAGGCGGGCGGGTCATGGTTGAAGGCGGTCTTTCCATTCCAGACCAGCCAAATGTGTTTGTAATCGGGGATGCAGCCCATGTGCCGTGGCGCGATGGTCTGACTGTTCCGGGTATTGCGCCAGCTGCCAAACAACAGGGGAAGTATGTTGCCGGTCGCATTCTTGATGTCATGGATGGGCGAACAACACCTGATTTCAAATATAGCCATGCGGGCAATCTGGCGACCATTGGACGCCACCGTGCGGTAATTGATTTCAATGGTTTTAAATTAAAAGGCTGGTTGGCGTGGTGGTTCTGGGGGCTGGCGCATATTTACTTCTTGATCGGCATTCGTGCCCCCGCGCTTGTGATGGTGCAATGGTTATGGAGTTACCTGTTCCGTAAAAAGGGCGCGCGGTTGATTACCGGTGGAGAAACAGCGACCGTTCCTGACCCACAACAAGATTGACCTTGTGTACCGTTTGGGAAACCATACGGGTTCTTTCCGCTGACCCGTCAGGTGACCCATGCCCCGTTTTTCCGCCAACTTGTCCTTTCTGTTTGCCGATCTTCCGTTTGAAAAGCGTTTTAGCGCGGCGGCAAAAGCAGGCTTTGTCGGTGTGGAATATATCGGCGCATATGACATGCCGCTTTCCACCGTTAAATCGCTTGTGAACGATAACGGGCTGGAACAAGTGTTGTTTAACCTACCGCTAGGAAATTGGGAGGCAGGCGACCGTGGTTTGGCGTGCCGCCCGGGACGTGAAAATGAATTTCGCGATTCTGTTGCCACGGGGCTTGAGTACGCTGCCGCGACGGATTGCAAAATGCTTCATTGCATGGCCGGTGTGGTGGGTAAGGGTGAAGACCCCAGCGAACTTGCGCGGCTTTATTGCGATAACTTGCTTTATGCCGCCGATCTTGCCGATCAAGCCGGTGTTGATATCTTGCTTGAACCGATCAACCCGATTGATATGCCGGGTTATTTTCTTAATTCGGTCGAACAGGCGGCTGTGATTTTAGATCAGCTTTCCCACCCGCGTTTAAAGCTGCAATTTGATATTTATCATGCACAGATTGTTGGCGGGAATATCGCAGCAAGGCTTGATAAGCATATCAATTCAATTGCCCATGTGCAGGTTGCCGGTGCGCCCGGGCGTCATGAGCCCGATAGCGGGGAGCTGAACTATCCGTTCCTGTTTTATATGCTCGATCGCATCGGCTATGAGGGCTGGATAGGGTGCGAATATAAACCACACGGCAAAACCGAAGACGGGCTTGGCTGGATCAGGCCATGGATGCCTGTCCCGGATGCCTAAGCCCGTCTGTTTACTTGTTTGATGATGTGCGATTTCTTGGGCTTTATTCGATCAGAATGGCCCGGAAATCGTTCACATTGGTCAATGTCGGCCCCGTGATCAGCAAACCCTCAATCTTGGCAAAGGCGCTATAGGCATCGTTATTGGCCAGATATTGCCGCAGATCGATGCCCGATTTTTGCGCCTTCTGCCAGCTTGATCCATCCATGATCGCACCGGCATTATCTTCGCTGCCATCAATGCCGTCGGTATCAACCGCAAGCGCGCTAAAGCCCGGCTGATCGCGCAACTGGATCAGAAGCGAGAGTAAAAATTCGCTGTTGCGTCCGCCGCGCCCACCTGTACCGCGCACCGTCACCGTTGTTTCGCCACCTGAAAGCAACACGCATGGCTTGGCCGCGGGTTGCCCATGATTGGCAACCTGATGGGCGATGCCGGCATGCATGATGGCTACTTCGCGGGATTCGCCTTCAATTGCATCGCCAAGGATAATGGGGGTCAATCCGAATTCCCGTGCAACGGCTGCTGCGGCTTCAAGGCTATCTTGCGGGCGGGCCAGCATGATGGTTTCATGACCGTCAAAGCATGGATCAGTTGGTTTGACAGTTTCATCGTCAGCACTGCGCAAAAGGTCTTCGGCAGCTTTGGGAATATCGATCTGATAATGACGGATGATATCAAGGGCATCCTGACCGCTTGTCGGATCGGCAACAGTTGGGCCGGATGCAATAATGGCCGGATCATCGCCGGGCACGTCGGAGACAAGATAGGTCACCATGCGTGCCGGTGCTGCGGCCTTGGCCAGACGGCCACCTTTGATGGCAGACAGATGTTTGCGCACACAATTCATTTCTGAAATGGTTGCGCCACTGCGCAGCAATGCCTTGTTGATAGATTGTTTGTCATCAAGTGTCAGTCCCGGACCGGGCAGAGCTAAAAGGGCTGACCCACCCCCCGAAATCATGCAAACAACAAGGTCATCGGGGCCAGCCGTTTGAACGATTTCAAGAATGCGTTTGGCAGCCTGTTCGCCTGCTGCATCGGGAACCGGGTGGGATGCCTCGACAATTTCGATTTTGTCACAGGCAACCGCGTGACCATATCGCGTGACGACCAGACCTTCGATCTCACCCTGCCATGCATCTTCGAACGCGCGGGCCATATTTGCCGATGCCTTGCCCGCCCCGATAACGATGGTTTTGCCTTTTGGCGGTGTCGGCAGGTTCCGGGGGATTTGCACACATGGATCGGCGGCCTTAAGGGCCGCATTCATCAAGGCCATAAGTTTTTCGCGCGAGGTCGTCATATCGGGTTTCCCTGAATGGAGTGATGTTGTTTTCGGCCGTTATGTTTTTCGTGCGATCAGGTCGCTTGTTTGTCTGAGGCCGTTTTAAAAAAGTCGAGGACTGCCTGAAGGTGATTGGACATCGCCTTTTCCGCAGCATCCGGGTCGCGGGCGGCGATGGCTTCGATGATATCGCGGTGGTGATCTTGCACCATGCGATCAAACGATGGGCCGGTCATTGAATTGAACCGGATTTCCATCAAAGCGGCCTGCAACACGTCATGCAGCATTTTCATCACGTGATAATAAATGATCGATCCGGTGGCCCGGCCAATCATCATATGCAGGCGATGGTCATCATCCGCACGGTATTTTGCCGCACGCCGTGGGTCATGGGCCTGACGAAATGCCATGCGCAAAACCTTGATATCTTCGTCACTGGCATTGATCGCAGCACGGCGTGCCGCCCATGTTTCAAGCGTGCACCGGATTTCCTGAAGATCGCGCAGATTGGTGATCGAATCGCGGACCAGATCGGTCATGGCCGTATCCATATCGATCCCGGTGGATGACAGGATTTCGGTGCCGCCGCCCTGAACCGCGCGCAGATACCCACGGGTTTTAAGCTTCTGCAAAGCAGCCCGGACTGAAACGCGGCTGACTTTCATGCTTTCGGCAAGCTGGCGTTCGCCGGGCAGGCGATCCCCTGGCAGGAAAATACCATCTGAAATCTTTTCAAGAATCTGGTCCGAGACCTGATCGGCAATCCGTTTGGGACGTTTAGTGTCCTGAACATCGGTTGCCAGGAATGATTTGCCAGATGGCATGCTGGGTTGTCTCCAATCGCGTTTTTATCACCGATACATTTGTATCTTAAAGCATGTTGCATTTAATGGTCATACCAGTTTAAGGGATGTTTGAAGCGGACGCAAAGCTCGATCCGCAAAGAGTGCGCTTAATGCAGCGCAATCTTGTCTGTACGGCGATAAATTGATAATCCAACAGAAGCCAACTTTATTACTTGGCCGTCACCTATCGTTACCCGCCACCACCGACTTTCAGGAGAATACGCGTGCGTCACCATGCAGGGCCTCTTTTGGGCCAAGATGATCCGGCCCCGTTCGAAGTGTTGAACGAAACCGGCAAGGGCCATTCGCTTTTTGTCTGTGATCATGCATCGCGTGAAATCCCCAAAAATCTTGGGACACTTGGACTTCCTGAAGAAGAACAAAAACGCCATATCGGCTGGGACATTGGTGCGCGTAAGGTCACCGAAATTCTGGTTGACCGGTTTGATTGCCCAGCGGTGTTGGGCGGGTATTCGCGGCTGGTGATTGATTGCAACCGGCAACTTTGGGACCCGACCGGGATGCCTGAAATTGCCGATCAAACTGTGGTTCCGGGTAATAAGAACATCAGCCCAACCGAACATATGAACCGCATCCGCGAGATTTTCCTGCCCTATCACGGCGCGATTGAAGAACGGATTGCCAATTTTCACGCGCATAAAATCGTTCCGGCCTTGATCGCTATCCACAGCTTTACGCCTGTTTTTCAAGGATTTGAACGCCCGTGGGAAATCGGCATTTTGTGGGATCAGGATGATCGTATTCCGGTTCCGCTACTGGCGAAATTGCGCGAACAGAACCCTGATCTGACCATCGGGGATAACGAGCCCTATTCCGGACAGCATATGGCCGATTACACCATTGATCATCATGGCGAAGCCGGTGGGTTGCCTTGTGTGTCGATTGAAATCCGTCAGGATCTGATTGATACTGATCAGGGCTGCGAGAAATGGGCAAAGATCCTTGGTGATGCCTTTGTCGATATTCTTGCCGACCCGAACCTTTATAAGATCAGGAGAGACTGACTTGGCAGGGTCCAAAGCGCACGAACCGGGTTTTTCCATCGGCATTGAAGAAGAATTCTGGCTTGTCGATCGGGAAAGCCGCGATCTTGCCAATGACCCGCCGACAGATTTCCTGAAAGACGCCAAGGCCAAGCTTGGTGATCAGGTCTCAAGCGAGTTTATGCGCTGCCAGATCGAAACCGGCACGAAGGTTTGTCACAGTGCGGCCGAGGCCCGCGAACAATTGACCCATATGCGCACGACCTTATCCGAGGTCGCCGCGAAATATGACATGGCGCTTTTGGCAGCATCGACCCATCCATTTGCGCAATGGGACAATCAGAAACATACAGACGGCGAACGTTACAACACGATTGCGCGTGATTTGCGCACGGTTGTTGACCGATTGTTGATATGCGGCATGCATGTCCACATCGGGATCGAGGATGATGATCTTCGGATCGAATTGATGGCGCAGGCCAGCTATTTCCTGCCGCATCTTTTGGCGCTGACCACCAGTTCGCCATTTTGGCGGGGGCGCGATACCGGGCTTCAGACGTTCCGGTTGTCGGTGTTTGATAACCTGCCACGGACGGGGCTTCCGGAAGTGTTTGGATCGTGGGCGGAATATCGTCGCCATGTCGATATGTTGATTGATGCCGGTGTGATCGAAGATGGCACCAAACTTTGGTGGGATTTGCGGCCCAGTGATCGGTGGCCGACCCTTGAAATGCGCATTGCCGATGTTTGTACCGATCTGGAAGATGCGATTTGCGTTGCTTCAATCACCCGGTGCCTTTTGCGCATGTTGTATCGCCTGCGCCGCAATAATCAACGCTGGCGAATTTATTCGAACATGCTGGTGCGTGAAAACCGCTGGCGGGCCTGCCGATATGGCAGTGATGCGGGCGATAAGGCCGGATTGATTGACTTTGGCCGCGGCGAGATCATGCCCTATGCCGATCTGGTCGAAGAAATTCTTGAATTGATCCAGCCGGATGCAGAGTTTTTTGGCTGTGTCGCCGAAGTCGAACATGCCCGCGAAATCGTACGCCGCGGCACAAGTGCGCGCCGCCAACGCGAGATTTACACAGCAGCAATTGAACAGGGCTCCAGTCCCAACGATGCCCTGCGCGAGGTTGCAGATCGATTGATCGAACGAACATTGCCGGGAACAAGCTTGGCACCTTAACGGTACTTGTCAGCGGGCGGTGCATTGAGTATCGTCGCGCCGCATTAGAAATTTCGCGCACCGGATACCCGCTGTGCAGCCCATCATCGGAGAAGAATTGATGACCGAAGTCGGTGGTATCGCAGCTGATCAGCTTGCGAGTTATGTTGAGCGTATTGAACGCCTTGAAGAAGAAAAAGCCAACCTGATGGCTGACATCAAAGAAGTTTACGGTGAAGCCAAAGCACTTGGCTATGACGTGAAAATTCTGCGTCAGATCATCCGTCTGCGTAAAATCGAAGACCATGAGCGCAGCGAACAAGAACAAATTCTTGAAGTCTACAAGCGCGCGCTTGGAATGAGTTAAAAATAAACGATTTGGCCAAGTGCCAATTACGTTGTGATGTTAACTAATCAGGGCTCCATTTTGGGGCCCTGATTACTTTTCTGCGTCTTTAAAGACCCACATATTCATTGCGGTAAAGCTGTAGAACATGGAAATGAAGGCTGCTATGAGCAAGGCTATCAATGGTGCAGCCCAATTAAGCCAAACCAAAGCGCTATAGATGGCGTAGTTCAATCCAAATGAGCTAACCTGAACCGTAACATAAGAGCCTAGTTGTCGTTTTCCACGCTTTTCCCTGTTTTTAAACGTGAAGGTGCTGTTGAGCACCCATGTCACCAGCAAGGCCACGGAGAAAGACACCAGCCGCCCGCTATAGGGGTCAAGGCCTGCCTTATGGGTTGTGAACCACAGCAACCCTGCATCGGTCAAAAAACCAAGTGTGCCAACAATGACAAACTTTGCGCTTTTTTGCATCAGGGCGCGGTTGATCATTTCTTGATTTCTTTTGCGATCTCTGTCCTTAACGTTTCAAGGGGATCAGAATGCAGAAGATATGCAAGTCTTTTGACTTCCCATTGACCGATGCCAGTGTTGGACAGGATCGCGCCAGTTACAAAACTCAGAACGGCTGATAGCATAATGCCAACAGTTAGAACTGCTGTTGGCAGGCGTTCAACCAAGCCGGTTTCAATATATTCAAAGACCAATGGTAGTCCGAGTATGACCGATAGAACGGCAAGGAAGGCCGCAATCAAGCCATAGAAGACGAAAGGTTTATGTGTTGCTGTAAATAGCAAAATACGGCTTAGGATACGGGCGCCATCCCGATAAGTGCGAAGCTTGCTTTCGGTTCCTTCATGACGCGCCCCATAGGATGTTGGTATTTCAGCAACTGGTGCACGCAACATGATCGCGTGTACGGAAATTTCGGTCTCAATTTCAAATCCGGTGGAAATCGCAGGAAAAGTTTTGACAAATCGCCGGGAGAAAACGCGATAGCCGGAAAAAATATCGGTGAAACGTGCGCCAAACAGTTTGGCAAAGACTGTGTTGAATAGTCGGTTTCCCATGCGATGGCCGCTGCGATAGGCGGCTTCTTCTTTTTCTGCCCGGGTTCCAACGACCATATCAAGACGTTCTACGACCAGTCGACTGATCAGTTCTGGTAAGGCTGATGCATCGTAAGTTCCATCACCGTCGGCCATGACATAGATATCAGCTTCCACTTCGGAAAAACCGCGCCGGACCGCGTTACCTTTGCCTGGAAGCGTTTCACTAATCACCGTCGCTCCAGCATCATTTGCTTTTTCCGCTGTGTCATCCTTTGACGCATTGTCGATGACAATGATCTGGGCCGTCGGGATGACGTTGCGAAAGGACTCAATCACATGCGTGATCGCTTTCCCCTCGTTGTAACAAGGCAGAAGAACTGCAATGCGCGCGTTTTCATAAATTGAGACTGATGTGGTTTGGGTGCCTTTGGACATTCTAGTTTCCTTCTTCCATCGGCAGGTTCTTACGGTCACGCCAATTTTGTAGTTGCGTTCGAACCCACATGGCTAGATAGGCAAACGCGATGGCAAACCCGGGCAGTGCAGTCATCTGATAACGCGCAACGTTCAGGCTGAATGCTGCATAGAACAATAACGAGAACAGAGACGGTAGCAGGACTGCAATTAAAAGTCCGTTCCGTCTGCGCAGCACAACCCCCAATAACACAACAAATGCCGGGAAGGTGATTGCGGCAAACTCGTCAATCCAAATACCACGGTAAATCAGCGGCAGAGTGGTTGCGAGATGTTTGACGGGTCGAGAAAGGATAGCGTCTTTTATTTCTTGTTCGGCACGGTCATTCGCATCGGCGTATGACAAGCCCTCAGAATTGATGAGTTGGGTTACCCGCTTGCCAAAGCCCAGTTGCCCTCGAAGATAGTAACCGTCCTCTTCGTACCAGCCGAATGGTTTGACAACGTCAGCAGGAAACAGTTTCTCTGCCCAGCCATCGCCAGCACCACGCGTCCAATAGGTGAAGGCGGCAAGATAGTCCGTAAGATTCATATCGTTGAAGACAACACGCGTACTTAAGGCAATTCCGCCGCGGCTGTCGGTGAATTGATAGCGGTCAGTGATGTCATGGTTTCTGTCCATCCACAAAGCAATTGGCGTTACTGCGACGATGGTGAAGACAAAAAACTTGGCAGCAGAGGAGCGCCAATTGCTTTTGCTCATCAGCACGAACAAAAGGCCGACCACGACGGCAATGGGAAGAAAATAAATATAGATCGCTTTTGTGAAGGCCAACCAGACGAATGTTAACCCGGGGAATATCCAAGTGAGTGGGTTTCTTTGTTTCCACGCCCATACGATTGCAAAAACCAGTAAACTGGCAAGGAACAGTGCAAGTGGATCAGAAATTACATAATCGTGGTTCTTATGCGCCTGATGATTTAGCCAAATATGCATGCCGCCCATGATTGCGGCAAATGGGCTTCCTGTAATACCGCGAACAGCAAAGAACATTGCAAACCCTGCGGCCACAATAAGGAGTCGGTTGGTCCATTTGGCGAGGATGTAGGGTTCTGTCCCACAACCATCGTTGTAAAGGCAGCTTGGCGTGATTTTGTCGATGCTGCCATTCGCCCTGAGGACCAAGGATAAGAGCGCAGGATAGCCTGGTTCACGACCGATAGCTGGTTTAATGGTTTCTGCTGTGGCGTTTATGCTTTCATTAACAGTACCGAATTTCGCAAGATTAACGGCAATCCCAATATATTGACTCGCATCTGCGTAGTCCGGGTGTTTCGTGTCTCTCAGCGTCCCCATCCAAACCAAACAGATAATCGCGCCTAGTACGCACCAAAATACCTGTGATTTTCCCAATGGTTTCAGTGTCGCAAGGACGTTGCGCATCATAAACTTATTTCCCCCAAATTCTGTGCGCGCAGCATAATGGGATTGAATTTGAAGGTAAATTTTTTAGTGCGAAAATTTGCGCAAGTGAGGAAATTAACTTCCATCTGCACAGGCCTCGACATCACGGGGGCAAAATGGCGGCGGCGAAACTGTGTTTAAGGTCTAGATACGAAAAAGGCCCCGAAGATTTTTCGGGGCCTTCAATACGTTTAATCGCTGTTATTCCGCGGCCTTAAGGTGTTCTGGCGGGTTGCGGAATTGTTCGAAGAGTTCCACCTCGCGCTTTTTGACCTTGGCGATATTGCCGTCTTTCACATGACCATAACCGCGAATTTGTTCGGGCAGGGCCAGCAAGGCCGTAGCAATACGGATATTGTTGTGGGTCAGGCCGTCGATAACTTCGGTGACGCATTTTTCGTAATCGGTAATCAGTTGGCGTTCCATTTTACGTTCATGGGTTCGGCCAAACGGATCAAATGACGTTCCGCGCAGGAATTTAAACTTCGCCAGAACGCCGAAGGCATTCATCATCCATGGACCATAGGACGATTTTTTAAGCTGCCCATTTTCCGGGTCTTTATTGGCAATCGCCGGAGGTGCCAGATGGAAGTTGATTTTGTAATCACCGGCAAAGTTTTTGGCGACTTTGTTTAAAAATTCCGGATCGGTGTATAGGCGGGCAACTTCGTACTCGTCCTTATAGGCCAGCAGTTTGAAGTAATATTTCGCCACTGTCCGGGCAAGCTCATCCCCGCCATCAAGGCGTTTTTCGGCCATTGCAACTTTGTCGACCAATGCACTGAACCGATCGGCATAAGCAGCATTTTGATAATCGGTCAGGAATGCGCGGCGCTTTGCGACAATATCGGAAAGCGTGGTTGCAATTGGGTGAGCTTCGGTTTCATTCGGGCCAACAACATCCAAAACCCGCTTGGGTTCATGCGCATAAAGACGCCCCCAATAAAAGGACTGTTTGTTCATATCAACAGCAACACCGTTAAGTTCGATCGCCTGTATCAATGCTTCTTCGCTGATCGGGATCAAGCCACGCTGCCAGGCAACGCCAAGCATGAACAGATTGGTCGCAATTGAGTTCCCCATCAAGCGGGTTGCGATATCGCTGCCTTCTACAAAATGAACGGCGTCCGCCCCACAAGTATCGTTGATAACTTTCATATGCTCGTTGGTTTTAAGCTGAAAATCAGGATTGCGGGTGAAGGCACCGGTCACGGTTTCATGGGTATTAATCACCGCTTGGGTAAAGTTACGGCGCATTTTGGCAAGGCCTTCGTAACTTGCCGCAACCAAAAGATCACAGCCCAGAACCACATTGGCTTCGCCTGCGGGAATGCGGGCAGCGTGAAGTTTGTTTTGATCATTGGCAAAGCGGATATGGCTGACAACAGCCCCGCCTTTCTGGGCAAGACCAGCCATATCAAGCCCGACAATGCCTTTGCCTTCGATATGGGCTGCCATGCCAAGCAGTGCCCCAATGGTGACAACGCCAGTACCGCCAACACCGGTGATCAGCACCGACCAAGGTTCATCGATATTGGGAAGGGTCGGGCGCGGCAGGCTGGCAAAAATCGCATCGCCGTTATTGCCGCCCTTTGCCGCTGGTTCAGGTTTGCGCAATTCGCCACCTTCAATCGTGACGAAGCTTGGGCAGAAACCATTCAGGCATGAGAAATCCTTGTTGCAGGCCGATTGATCGATGGCGCGCTTGCGGCCAAATTCGGTTTCAACCGGAACCACGGCAAGGCAGTTTGATTGCACACCGCAATCACCACATCCTTCGCAAACCAGATCATTGATGAAAACACGTTTGGGCGGATCAACCATCAGTTTGCGTTTGCGGCGACGGCGTTTTTCCGCTGCACAAGTCTGATCAAAGATCAGGATCGTTACACCTTCGATCTCGCGCAATTCTTTTTGGGTGTTATCAAGTTCATCACGGTGACGGACATCCACACCCGGCGCAAAATCAGCCCCCATCGGGTATTTGTCGGGTTCATCAGAAAGCACGATGATGCGTTTGGCACCTTCGTCAAACATCTGACGGGTGATCTGCGGGACGGTCAAGGGACCATCAACCGGCTGTCCGCCGGTCATGGCAACCGCATCATTAAACAGGATTTTATAGGTGATGTTCACACCCGATGCGACGGCGGCACGAACGGCAAGCGATCCTGAATGGTAATAGGTGCCATCGCCCAGATTCTGGAAAACGTGCTTTTCATTGGTAAAGGGTGCCTGACCAATCCAAGTCGCGCCTTCGCCACCCATATGGGTAAAGGTTTCGGTCGAACGGTCCATCCAGTTGACCATGTAATGGCACCCGATACCGGCCATTGCACGGCTGCCATCGGGGACCTTGGTTGAACTGTTATGCGGGCAACCGGGGCAGAACCATGGAATGCGCGCAACATCCGGGCGCGGTTCGGCGATTTCTTTTTCTTTTTCCGCCAGCCAATCAAGGCGTTCGTGAATGGCGGGGCTGTCATAGAAACGTTTGATGCGTTCGGCCAGTACAACTGCAATGCGGGCCGGGGTCAGTTCGTCCATTGATGGCAAAATCCATTCGCCTTTTTCATCGAACTTGCCAATCACGGTCGGGCGGACATCTTCACGCCAGTTATAAAGCTGTTCCTTGACCTGGTTTTCCATCACCGCGCGTTTTTCTTCGACGACGATGATTTCTTCCAGTCCCATGGCGAATTCGCGGACATCATCACGGTTCAGTGGCCAGCTCATGCCAATTTTCAGGACACGAATGCCAATTTTGGCAGCATCTTGTTCGGAAATACCCAGATCATCAAAGGCCTGCATGACGTCAAGATAGGCCTTGCCGGTGGTAATGATGCCAAGCCGCGCATTCGGGCTGTCGATCACGGTTTTGTTCAGCTTGTTCGCCCGCGCATATGCCAATGCGGCATAAAGCTTATATTTCATCAGGCGATGTTCTTGTTCCTTGGGCGTATCGGGCCAGCGGATGTGCAAGCCGCCTTCAGGCATAGGGAAATCATCGGGAATGATCGGGATGATACGATCCGGGGCGACATCGGCGGCGGCCGAACTTTCCACTGTTTCGGCAATGGTTTTCATCGCCACCCAACAACCCGAATAACGGCTCATGGCCCAACCATGAATGCCAAAATCAAGAATATCCTGAACACCTGATGGGTTCAGAACCGGGATTTGCGCATCAATAAAGGCATATTCGGTTTGATGGGGCAGGGTGGATGATTTGCAAGAATGGTCATCACCTGCCAAAACCAGAACCCCACCATGGGGGGATGTACCGGCATGGTTGGCGTGTTTGAAAACGTCACCGGATCGGTCAACACCCGGACCTTTGCCGTACCACATGCCAAAGACGCCATCATATTTGGCATCTGGATACATATTAACCTGCTGGCTTCCCCAAACGACCGTGGCGGCAAGGTCTTCGTTGACACCGGGTTGAAATTCGATCTGCTGTTTGGTCAGGAATTTCTTGGCCCGCCAAAGCTGCTGATCCAAACCGCCCAGCGGTGATCCGCGATACCCTGAAATGCAACCGGCTGTATTTAACCCCGCGCGCGCATCAAGCTGGCGTTGCATCAGGGGCAGTCGAACCAGTGCTTGAATACCTGTCAGGTAAACCCGACCTTCTTCAAGGGTGTATTTGTCGTCCAGACGAATTGCCGCCAATTGTGCCATGACCGGTCTCCCTCGGATATCTCTGAAATGCGGGTCAGTTTTGGCCTCATGCACTGCTTTTATCGATATGGGTGTTGGGGCAGTGTTTCGGTATGACCTTTATCTTTTCGTTCAAACACGGTTTGCGGGACCGTTATCGAACATTGGAATGGTAATGAATGCTGACCTTTTTTCAAAACGAACTCGCATCGCACACCATAAAACGCCTGATTGCATCGGTTGACGTTAGGTCAACTTATTATTTACTTATTCTGGTGCCGATTTGCGCGCAATATAATTGCGTGGCTGTTGCGATGCGATAATACACGGATCATCGAGTCTCTGTTGGGCGCGGTTAAAACGCCGTGTTACCGTTGATCGGGTTTAGGGTGCTTTTGGTGCGATCCCAAGAGACAGGAGTATATTATGGATCAACGTGTTTCGCTAATAACGTTGGGTGTGGCGGACTTGGATCGGTCGCGGCGTTTCTATGAAGGCGGCCTTGGCTGGAAAATGACCGAAATGGTCGAAGGCCAAGTTGTTTTCTATCAATTATCCAATGGATTGGCGCTTGGGCTGTTTGGCCGCGCCGATCTTGTCAAAGACGGACAGTTTGACGATGACACGGGTGCCGCCTTTGCCGGTTTGACAGTGGCGTTCAATGCGCGCGACGAAGCAGAGGTGGATGCTGTCATGGCCGAGGTTGAAAAAGCCGGTGGCAAAATTCAAAAACCTGCCGAAAAAGTATTTTGGGGTGGGTATTCGGGCTATTTCCGTGATCCTGATGGTCATGCATGGGAAGTTGCCTTTAACCCGTTCTGGGAACTCGATAAGGCGGGTAATCTTACCATTCCACCGTCAAAACCGTAATTCCGTTTGGGTTTTGACAAACCACTGTCTTTTCAAGAACGGGCTTTTGTCAAAGAATGCAGGGAATTAAGCTTGCATTCAGGCGAGGTCAGGTTACAAACCACATAAGAGTTATGTGGATTTTGCGCAATTGTGGATTAAAGAGGGAGCGGTGAATGTCTCAGTCAGACTGGATTAATCAATTCCCCGGTCTGTCCCGATTGCCATCAGACATCCGCGACTACTTGCAAGCGCAAAGCAAGGTCATCACTATTCCATCAGAAACGGTTATTTTTGGGCCGGGTAAACCACCAGAACAGCTTTTGCTGCTTTTAAGTGGGACGGTCAGGGTGCAGAAAACGTCCGAGCAGGGGCGGGAAATTGTGCTTTATCGTGTTCATGCCGGGGAAAGCTGCGTTCTGACCACGGCATGTTTGATGGCCTATGAGGACTATTCCGCCGAAGGCATCGCAGAAACCGGCTTAACAGCGGTGGCGATCCCACGGGAAGTTTTTGACCGGATGGTCGCGGATTCTCCAGAGTTTCGCCAATTCGTCTTTACGGCTTATTCGCGGCGCATGACCGATCTTTTTGCCGTGGTCGAAGAAATCGCATTTGGCCGAATTGACATTCGCCTTGCGCAAAAATTGATCGAGCTTGCAGCAGATCAAAGCACGATCCATGCAACACATCAGAAACTGGCGATAGAGCTTGGCACAGCACGCGAAGTTATTTCGCGCCAGCTTTCAGAATTTCAGCGCCGCAACTGGATCGAACAGGCCCGTGGCGTCATTCACTTGCTTGATCGAGACGCAATTAGAAGCCTTGCAGATCAATAAGTGGGCTGGCTGAGCCTGCCAGTGGTTTGGTGTATTAAAATTAAAAAACCATAATATTAGAATTAATTACGTGTTTTGGTGACTTGGTCACTGAAGGCGGTTCTGCCTTGGGGGTAGGATCAAACAATGATGTTAAGTGCGCGACCCTCAAATGCGCCCGTTTACAGGAGTTGTCATGACTGCTTACCCGGTGAATATGGCTGTTAAGCCTGACGTTACGCCTTTCTTTGACCCGGATACCAACACGATTAGCTATGTGGTCAAGGATCCCGAAAGTTCAGCTTGTGCGGTGGTCGATTCCGTTATGGACATTGATTACGCCGCTGGCAGGATCAGTTTTGATCATGCCGATCGAATGATCGCCTTCATTCAGGAGAAAAACCTGAAGCTTGAATGGATCATCGAAACCCATGTTCATGCCGATCATTTGTCTGCTGCTCCCTATATTCAGGAAAAGCTTGGCGGAAAGCTTGGCATTGGGTCGAAAATCAAGGTTGTTCAGGAAACCTTTGGCAAGGTCTTTAACGAGGGAACCGAGTTCCAGCGCGACGGCAGCCAGTTCGACAAGCTTTTTGAAGATGGCGATACCTATCAGGTGGGCGGGATGAACTGCTTTGCCATGTACACCCCGGGACACACTCCGGCCTGCATGGTGCATGTCATGGGCAATGCTGCTTTTGTTGGCGATACGCTGTTTATGCCTGATGGCGGTTCTGCACGTGCAGATTTCCCCGGTGGGGATGCTGGTACGCTGTATGATAGCATCCAGAAGCTTCTTACGCTGCCAGATGATATGCGTCTGTTCATGTGCCATGATTACGGTCCAAACGGTCGTGACATCCAATGGGAAACCACCGTTGGTGACGAAAAACAGCACAACATTCACGTCGGCGGAAACAAAACCCGCGAAGAGTTCATCGCGTTTCGAACGGAACGTGACGCACAACTTGATATGCCGCGCCTGATCATTCCTTCGCTGCAGGTCAATATGCGTGCCGGTCGTTTGCCAACTGACGAAAGCGGCAAGCAAGTCCTTAAAGTGCCGGTTAACGGCCTGTAATCACCCGGAGGAACGACCATGGAAGCGAAAAAAATCAGCGAAGGTCTGTCCGTCAGTCCGCAAATCGTTGCAGATGACATCACGGAAATTGCCAAGCTTGGTTTCCGATCAATCATCTGTAACCGTCCAGACGGCGAGGGTGCAGATCAGCCAACCTTTGATGAAATTGCCAAGGCCGCAAAAAAAGCAGGACTTCAAGCACGTTACATTCCGATTGTCGCGGGCAAAGTCAGCGATGGTGATGCCGATGATTTTGGTCAGGCTCTTGATGAATTGCCCAAGCCGGTCTTTGCTTATTGCCGCACCGGAACCCGGTCGGCCACCTTGTGGTCGCTTAGTCAGGCGAAACGTCTGGACGCCAGTGAGATTCTACGTGCGACCAAAGATGCCGGCTATGATATGGGCGGGGTTGTGCGCCGGATTGTGAATGGTGGCAAAACCCCGACTGATAATGGCGATGCGCGTTTTGATGTGGTCATCGTTGGTGGTGGGGCTGCTGGTATTTCGGTTGCTTCTAGCCTTCAGGCACGCCGTTCGGGTTTGGAAATTGCCGTCATTGATCCTGCGGATATTCACTATTACCAACCTGGTTGGACAATGGTTGGTGGCGGTGTTTTTGACGCCAGCACAACTGCCCAGACTATGGGGTCTTTGATCCCCAAGGGTGTGCATTGGATTAAGGCTGCGGTTGCGGCGTTTGAACCCAAAGATGACGCCATTGTTCTTGATGGCTGTCGGGTGGTTAAATATGACCGGCTGATCGTCTGTCCGGGCTTAAAGCTTGATTGGCATGGCGTTGAAGGTTTGGTTGATACCCTTGGTCGTAACGGGGTGACGTCGAACTATCGTTATGATCTTGCCCCTTACACGTGGGAACTTGTGTCTTCCATGCGTGAAGGGGAAGCTGTTTTTACCCAGCCGCCAATGCCGATTAAATGTGCGGGCGCACCGCAAAAGGCGCTCTATCTTTCGGGGGACCATTGGTATCGCAAGGGTGTTTTGGACAACATCAATATCGGTTTCTATAACGCCGGTGGTGTTCTGTTCGGGGTTAAGGATTATGTCCCGGCACTCGAAAAATACATTGATCGTTATCATGCTGATTTGAACTTCTTCCACAATCTGGTTGAGATTGATGGCGTTGCCAAAAAGGCATGGTTTGATGTGGTTAAACCGGGCGAAGAAACAAAACGGATCGAAAAATCATTCGACATGATCCATGTTTGTCCGCCGCAAGTTGCCCCTGACTTTATCCGCGTTTCCCCATTGGCTGATGCTGCAGGCTGGGTTGATGTTGATCAGGCAACGCTGCGTCACAAAACCTTTGCCAATATCTGGTCGCTTGGTGATGTGATGAACGCACCAAATGCCAAAACAGCGGCGGCAGCGCGTAAACAGGCCCCGGTCGTTGCCGAAAATGTCGTTGCCGATATTGATGGAAAATCACCGGTTGCGCAGTATGACGGATATGGTTCCTGCCCCTTGACGGTCGAACGTGGCCGGATCGTTTTGGCCGAATTTGGCTATGGCGGGGCTTTGCGTCCGTCCTTCCCGAAATGGCTGATTGATGGAACCCACCCATCCCGTCTGGCATGGCTGCTTAAGGAAAAGATCCTTCCGCCGATCTATTGGAAAGCGATGCTGCGTGGCAAGGAATGGATGGCAAAACCTGAAAAGGTTTCTGTCAAATAGCAATGGCTTGTCAGGGGGAGATTCTTGCCCCTGACCAACTCTGATCGAAGAGATCAATTCATGCAATTGAAGTCGGTTTTAAAATACATACCGGTCCTTGATTGGGGACGCAGTTACGATCGAACGGCGTTTGGCAATGACATGGTTGCTGCCATTATCGTGACGATCATGCTGATCCCGCAATCGCTGGCTTATGCGCTTTTGGCTGGATTGCCTCCAGAGGCCGGTTTGTATGCCTCTATCGTTCCAATCATCCTGTATGCGATTTTTGGCACAAGCCGGGCATTGGCTGTTGGGCCGGTGGCGGTGGTGTCGCTTATGACGGCGGCTGCTATTGGCAATATCGCCGAGGCCGGAACAATCGGCTACGCGGTTGCTGCCCTGACATTGGCGGCTTTGTCTGGGGCAATCCTTTTGGTGATGGGGGTGTTTAAACTTGGCTTTTTGGCCAATTTCCTGTCGCATCCGGTGATTGCCGGTTTTATCACCGCGTCTGGCATTCTGATTGCTGCCAGTCAGCTTAAGCACATTCTTGGTGTGGATGCCGGTGGGCACAACCTTTGGGAAATCGTCAGCTCCCTGATTGTGCATTTGCCTGAAACCAATCTGACCACTTTGTTGATCGGTGGTTTGGCGACGGCATTTCTGTTTTGGGTCCGCAAGGGGCTGAAACCTGCTTTGCGGGGATTGGGTGTTGGACCGCGTCTTGCCGACGTCATCACCAAGGCCGGTCCGGTTGCTGCTGTTATCGTGACAACGGTCGCCGTATGGTTTTTCCAACTTGCGAATGGCGGGGTTAAGATCGTTGGCGATGTGCCACAAAGCCTGCCGCCATTGACCATGCCGGACTTTTCGATTGGCTTGATGTCGGATTTATTGGTTCCGGCGATCCTGATTTCAGTGATCGGGTTTGTTGAATCAATCTCGGTTGCCCAAACACTTGCCGCCAAACGGCGTCAGCGGATCAACCCGGATCAGGAATTGATCGGGCTTGGGGCGGCAAATATTGGTGCCGCATTTACCGGGGGGTATCCAGTTACAGGTGGATTTGCCAGATCAGTTGTGAATTTTGATGCCGGTGCACAAACCCCGGCAGCAGGTGCCTTTACCGCAGTTGGTCTTGCGATTGCAGCCATTGCACTGACCCCGCTTGTTTACTTTCTGCCAAAGGCAACGCTTGCTGCAACCATTATTGTTGCCGTGTTGTCCTTGGTTGATTTCAGTATACTGAAAACCAGTTGGCGTTATTCAAAGGCGGACTTTGTTGCGGTTTCGGCAACGGTTCTTTTGACCCTTGGTTTTGGGGTCGAAATCGGTGTGACTTCGGGCGTTATATTGTCGATCGGGCTGTTCTTATACAGAACATCACGCCCGCATATCGCCGAAGTCGGTCTTGTGCCGAGCACGCAGCATTTTCGCAATATCAATCGTCATAGTGTTCTTACCGACCCGACGGTTCTGACCATCAGAATTGATGAAAGCCTGTATTTCGCAAATGCCCGTTTTCTTGAGGACTTCCTGCTTGATCGGGTGGTTGGCGACAAAAAGCTCAAACACGTCATATTGATGTGTTCGGCCATCAATGAAATTGATCTAAGTGCGTTGGAATCACTAGAAGCAATCAACCATCGACTAGATGAAATGGGGATTGCCCTTCACCTTTCCGAGGTCAAAGGCCCGGTGATGGACCGATTGAAATGTGCGCATTTCCTTGAAGAACTGACAGGGAAGGTTTTCTTGTCGCAGTACGAGGCCGTAACAGCACTTTCAAAGGAACCAACGGTGTCGATCCTTAAGCCAGAAACGCCAGAGCCCGATAAAACGGCGCAAAACGGCTAACGATTATTGGCTATCAGCAAACAAGAAGCCCGGTGCATCATGTGTCGGGCTTCTTTGTTTTAATGCCTATCGGTTTCGAAGATGGGTAAGCAGATAAATCAATCCACCTGCCAGCAATCCCCAAAAGGCCCCTGAAATTCCATAGAAAGTCAGGCCAGCAGCGGTGACGATAAAGGTCACGGCTGCCGCTTCGCGGGCGTCTTCTTGCTTGAATGCGGCAACGGCTGATCCGGCAAAGGCCCCGATCAGGGCAAGACCGGCAACGGCTTCAATCAGAATGCCCGGCGCAAGGCTGACAAACGCGGTCACAAGCCCGGCCAAAAGCCCAAATACGACATAGAAAATCCCGCCAGAAACCGCTGCCCAATAACGTTTGGCAGGATCGGGATGGGCATCCTTTCCCGCACAAAGGGCGGCTGTGATGGCAGCAAGGTTTACCGCATGCCCACCAAACGGCGCGGACAGCAATGAAAAGATGCCTGTAACGGTAAAAAGCGGACCGGGGGGCGTGTTATAATCATTGGCCCGCAAAACGGCCGTGCCGGGAATGTTTTGCGATGCCATGGTGACGATGAACAAGGGCAGGGCAATGCCGACCAAGCCAGCCAGTGTGAATTCCGGCATGACGAATTCAACAGGTGGTGCGATTGAACTGCCTAAATCCGCCAGCGCATTTTCCGGGAAGTCGACACCAAAGATCATCACGGCAATAAAGGCCAGCAATGCAGCCGGAACTGCAAGCAATCGGTTAAACCGCCCAACCACAAGCCACGCAATCGCAATCGGCAGGCCAAGCATAGGATCAAAGGCAATGGCCTTGACCGGCGCCAGACACAGGCCAAGCAGAACACCCGCCAACATGGCATTGGCAAGTGGGGCAGGGATGCCCGCAACCGCGCGCCCCAAGGGGCGCCAAACGCCACTGATAATGATTAAAACGGCACAAACGATAAAGGCACCAACCGCAACGGCGAAGCCACCGTCAATGGCCCCTGACGTGGCAAGCAATGCGGCACCGGGGGTTGACCATGCAATACTGATCGGAAGACGGGTTTTAAGCGATAGGACAATTGCGCATAACCCCATGGAGATCGACAGGGCCATAAGACCAGATGCCGCCTGTTCTGGCGTTGCACCAACCGCACTTAACCCTTGTAAGACAACGGCAAACGAACTGGCCGATCCGACAAAGCCTGCCAACAGGCCCATGAAAATACTTTGGGGGGAAATATCACGCAGCATGGGGGCTCCGGCGTATCGAGATTTTGCGAAAAATGATCTGGGTGGCGATATCTCCGACCCTACCCGGAAGTCTTTGTTCTCACCAGAAAAAATCAAAGCCCCGCAGGTGATAGCCTGCGGGGCATAGCATTTGCCAAATTCTGGTTTTGGGACGCAAAGATCAGGATTGAAGTTTGAACGACACAGGACGTTTCTTGCTATCTGATCCGCTTGCGATGAAGGGTTGTGTTTCGCGGTTGGTCCAGATGCCATCGGCACTTGATCCGTCATCGCAATTAAGCTTCCACGTTCCGGTAAGATCGGACATGCTTGATGTCACAGCCGTCCCGACACAATCGGCTTTGGTTTCCGGGATCGTGAAGGAAAACTCGATCTGTGCAGCACCCTTTTTCCGAACATCACCTGACAGGCTTTCGGAAACGCCATCCCAGCTTCCTGTTAAGATGCTGAGTTCTTCTGTTATGCCTGTGCGGGCGGATGCGGGTTCGTTCAGCGTGCCAATTTCGGCGTATGTGACTGCAAGTTTTGCTTCTTCCTCATCCGTCATCAAATCAATGCCCTGCATGATTTCTTCGACGGATGCGGCAAATTGACTACATCCGGCAAAGCTGACAACCGCATCGGACGCGCCGCGATCATTATCATAAGGTGACAGGCCTTTGAAACGTTTGGCAAAAAGCCCGGCTGAACATTTCCCGTTCGATGCGATCCATCCTTTAACACGCGGGGAAACCTGATCAATTTGGACAAAGTTCAAATCTGCAATTTGGTAAGCGTTGGCAAGCCGTTTAAACTGTTCGACTTCAAGCATACGGGCCTCGGTACGCGTCGAAAACCAAGCTGTATTGATGTACTGGATGGCAAAGAAATATCTCTCATCTTCCCATTTTACATCCTCATTCCAGCCTTGCCCGTTATCGCGTTCTTCTGATTCGGTTACATATTCACGCGATGGTTTGAGAAATTTAAACGTGTTGAAACGGCTTTCTTGGGGTTGAAAGCTTCCCCGGCTTTCGAGGCTGATCGAACGACCACCGGCATCGGTCGTGCCCTGACCGGTGACGCATCCAGCAAGCGACAAAGTCAGTCCAATTGTTGATAATGCTTTGATAAACATGTCCCACCTTGTTCGGTTCTTTGTTTTCACAAAGTGATTATGTTTCTTGTGGTCGGGAAATTCTACCTTAAATGGTGCAGGAAAATGCAAAAACAGCCCCATTTTCCGGGGGCTGTTTTTGCAAATTGTTGATTGATGAAAGATGTGGATCGGGCAGGGCGTTAAAGCATGTCGCCCTTGGTATGGGAGTTCGCCACTTTGTGGGTGCCGATCAACTGGGCCTGATGCCGGGTAAGAACATTTTTTGCGCGGTCTTCGGATGTTGCGTCAGGGGTTTGCACCCAAAGAAGCAAGCCGCCCTGATCGAGTTCGGTTTGTAATTCACTGGAATATCGTTTGCCAATGATCGCGGCAATCACACCACCTGCTGCGGCACCAACGCCACCCGCACCGATGATTGCAGAAATGGTAAGGGCGATCGGACCGCCCGCCGCAATCACAGCACCGGCGGCACCAAAAGCCGCGGCATACATGGGCGCACCAACAAGGGCACCTTCGGCATTGCCGATCGGTGTCGGTGTCGTATAGGCCAATGGCGGCATGTTAGGATCGTTTTCGATGTCCTCAGCCTTGCTGTAGATATGGCCAAGTTTGTCTTCAATCGTGCTTTCGGTCGTAAGCAGGCTAAGCTCGGTCTGCTTGAAACCAGAATTGCCAAGGTCTTCTGCTGCCTTTTGCAAAGCAGAGAGATCGTGAAATACGCCGACTGTTTCGCAACGGGTTCTTAGGATCGTCATCGAGGCCTCCTTTTGCTGAAAGGCTCCTTCCCCTCCAACGTGCCGGGGGGTGATTGGTTCCTAATTCTTCCTGACGGGTTCCCAAGTGGTTGCGGTGGGGCCAAAACGAAAACGGCACCCATATTGGGTGCCGTTAAGAAATCTATGGCAGGGTGCCCTACCGTTCGGTGATCTTGAATTCGATACGCCGGTTGCGACGATAGGCGATTTCGTCGTCGCGGTTATCAAGCGGTTGGTATTCACCAAACCCTGCGGCAACCAGACGATTTGGCGGAACGCCGCGGTCGATCAGGAATTTAACCACCGAAATCGCGCGCGCGGCTGAAAGTTCCCAGTTTGACGCGAATTTTAGGTTGCGGATTGGCACCTTGTCGGTATGCCCGTCGACCCGCATCACCCAATCAATATCATCTGGGATTTCAGCCGAAATGGTTTTGAGCGTATCGCCAAGCTTGGCCAATTGTTCCTGACCACCTTCGCCAAGATCGGCTGAGCCGGATCCAAACAGAACTTCGGACTGGAAAACAAAGCGATCCCCGACAACCCGGATATCCTGACGATCACCAAGAACTTCGCGCAGGCGACCAAAGAATTCCGAACGATAGCGCTGCAACTCGGCAACCTTGGTGGCAAGGGCGGCATTCAGGCGGTTGCCAAGATTGACGATCTGGGCAGCTTGATCTTCGTTTTCACGCTCGGACGTTTCAAGCGCGGCCTCAATACGGGCAAGCTGCTGACGCAAGGCAAGCATCTGCTGATTAAGTGCTGCGACCTGTGCCTGTGCTTCTGCACTCAGGTTTTTCTGATCTTCCAATTCTGCCGCACGCGATGCCAAAAGGGCGGATAGCTCCGCAATGCGGGTGTCCTGATCGGCAATTTTGTCTTCGCTGTTATCGCGCAGTTCGGAAAGCTCGGCTTCCTTGTTTTCAAGGGAGGCAAGGGCAGCAAGAAGCTTTTTCTCGATATCGTCGGCAGACAATTGCGCATCGGCAAGCTGGGTCGCGAGGGCGGCTGCACGCGCTTTAAGGTCATCGCGCTGATCACTGGTATTGGAAAGCTCGGTGGTTAACTGGGTCAGTTCCAGTTCCATCCGTTGATTGTTCCCGCGTTCCAGTGACAGAAGGCTGGTCAGTTCATTTACCTGTGCGGTTAAATCACTTAAGGCCTCGTCACGGCCCGAAAGGGCAGCGCCCAGATAGACCTGTGCAATGACAAAGATCATCAGAAGAAAGATGATCACCATCAAAAGCGTTGCCAGCGCATCAACAAAGCCCGGCCATGTATTTACATCGCGATTGCGACGGCGCGAAAGCCCGATCATGCGATCAGCCCTCCTCGGCGATGGCGGCGATGGTACGGGCTAGAAGTTTGATTTCGCTTCTGATTTCCTGTGTGGATTGCTGGCGTCCGCTGGTAAGCTCTTCGCCAATACGTCCAAGCTGGTTATCAAGCGAACGGATATGCGCACGGGTGTTATCATCAATCCCGAAGCTGCCCATTTTCATGGAATCCGCCAGCTGATCAAGAACCGGCTTAAGGTGCATCTGGTTTTCGGCCAGTTTCACCATCAATTGTTGTTCGGCCTTCATCTGATCGGTCAGGGTGGACAGCTTATCGGCCAGATCAATCAGCGTATTGTGTGATTTAATCTGTGAACTTTCAGATCGCTGGATCGAGTTTTGCAACCCTTCCATATTATCGGCCATCTGTTCAATCAGGGCCGAAAGATAAGCCGGAACCGACTGTTCCCCGTCGCCAACCGCGCTGCCCGAACCCAGACGGGTAAAGCTTGAAAGCCATTCTTCAAGGTCGTTAAAGAACCGGTTTTGCGCCTGACCGGCCTGCATATCGAGCAAACCAAGGGCAAGCGACCCGGCAAGACCAAACAGCGAGGATGAAAACGCAGTTCCCATGCCACCAAGCGGTTCGGCAAGACCGGTTTTAAGTTCCGAGAACCAAAGGTCCATGTTCGATCCGCTGCCGACATTGACGTTGCTGATGACACCGGCGACCGAATTGACGGTCTGTAAAAGTCCCCAGAACGTACCAAGCAGGCCAAGAAACACCAGAAGCCCAACGACATAGCGCGACAATTCGCGGCTTTCATCAAGGCGCGACCGAATGGAGTCAAGGATGGTTCGGGTCGACATGGTCGAAAGTTGCGGACGGTCGCGGCGCTGTTCGGCCATCATGCTGGCCATCGGCGCCAGAAGTTTCGGCGGAACCTGTGATGTCAGGCCAGGGCGCGACCGGCGGAAATCTTCGATCCAGGTGACTTCCGGCGACAGGCTTGCCGCCATGCGGAAGGTGTAAATAACCCCAACGACAAAAACGCCAAGGATCAAACCGTTTAGAACAGCATTGGCCATAAAGGCGCCCGATAGGGTCGGGAACAGCAGGGCGCCAACCCCAAAGATAATCACGACGAACACGGCCATCCGTGTCAGATAACTTCCGGGTTTGGTAATAGGCAGGTGTGTGCCTGCGCCATTTGCCGAATGACTGCTCATGACGGATAAATCCTAGCGTTGAACGGTTTTGATATCGACGCGATCTGCCGGGCCGGACGGAACATTCGCGCCCAAGGCACGAACATCAATGCGCGTAGAACGCACACCCTGATCGATCAGATAGGAACGGACCTGAAGCGCACGCGACAAGGACAGACGACGCGCCTTGGAAGCATTGGCACCATCACCTTGGGCATAGGCCTGAAGCTGAATGCGAAGGCTGTCATCTTTGTTCATGGCCGAAATGACCTGATTAAGCTCGCTCTTTGCCGCATTGCTCAGCTCAAAGCTGTCGGCTGCGAAACCAAGGCTGTATTCATCTGCCCCCAGTGAAGGCATCGGTTCCGGTGCGGTTGCCGCAGGCGGGATGGAGGCTTCTTCAGCAGTTGGTGCAACTGGTTCCGGGGCCGGTGCGGCCTTTGGTTCCGGTGCGGCTTCTGCCATTGATGGTGCGGATTGTGTTGTATCGGGTGCCGGTGTTGGTGCAGGTGCCACTTCATTGGCATTGGCAATCGGTTCAACGATCGGTGCGGCAGGGGCCGCAGGCGCTTTGCTTTCTTCGGACATCAGCGGCGGTGCCTTCGGCGGCTCGACCATTTCAGCCGTTTCTGCTGCCGGGGCCGGTGCTGCAACCGGTTCCGGTGCGGCTTCGGCCATCACAGGTGCGGGTGCCGGGGCAGGTTCTGGTTTGCTCAGCGGTGTCGGCGCATTTGCCGAACTGCTGGTGCTTGCACTGCTGGCCGCGACCGCAGGGGCCACTGGTTTGTTGCGGGGGGCAGATGCCGGTTCGGGCTGACGAAGGGCAATGGTCTGGTTTGCACCATCATCCATTGCAACTGCGGCCTCGTAACCACCGCTTGGCGCACCGGACACGCCATAAAATTCTGATTGGGTCGGGAAGGTGCTGCCGCCACTTGCCCCATCAATGACAACGGTTTCAAAATCACCTTCATATCCGCCCAATGTGCTTGCATCGGCGAATTGGTCATTGGCAAGGAAAGTTGATCGCGGCTTTACTTCGGGGAAGATCAAATCTCCGCCGGGCATCACGATGTGATCGCGCGAAACGTTTGAAGAAAGATATTGCGGAACAGTCGGTTGTCCGCCGACACCGTCTGCGACGTCCCAGTTCACCTGAACGCTATTGTCAACTGAAACGGGGGAGTATTGTTGTGCAGACGCATCACTGCCAAAGACCGCAGTGGTTCCCAGTGCCGCTGTCATCGCAAGCACCGAAATCTTGGAATACCCCTTCATCAAATCGCAGGCCCCTTAATACCCTGTGTTTGAAATCGCTTTTACAACGTTTTTCTATTTCACACAGTTTTGTGTCGATCGTTAGGCACTCGCATATTTATCGAATGCCCCCCCTGTAGTCTGCGTGTCCGCTCTCGGGCAACGCAGTACCATGCACCATAGCTTAGAGACAGATAATGGACAACCGCTTTGACCGATAAAGCAAAAGGGGCGCTTCGGTAAATTCCGAAGCGCCCCTTTCAAAAAACGGTAACAAAAGCGGGATGTTAGTCCGTGACTGCTTTCTTTAGCGTTTTCGCAAGTACTGGCTGGATGTAGTCGTTGGCTGCAACGACGCTGCCGGTACCAAGCATGTTGGTGCCGCCTTTGGCATCGCGGACATAACCGCCTGCTTCGGCAACAATCACAAGACCTGCTGCAATGTCCCACGCATTGAGGTGAGATTCCCAATAACCGTCATAACGGCCCGCTGCGACATAGGCCATATCAAGTGCGGCTGCACCCATACGACGAACGCCTGCACAACGGTCCATGACCGAATGGAGCTGCTTTTCGAAAACAGCATGATCACCATGGGCAAGGTGTGGAACGCCACAGGCCAGAACACATTCGTTCAGACGGCGACGGCCCGAAACACGCAGGCGACGGTTGTCAAGAAACGCGCCAACGCCTTTTTCTGCCCAGAAGCATTCATCCTTGGCAACGTCATAGATCATGCCAGCAATGATTTCGTCACCCTTTTGCAGGGCAACGGAAATGGCAAAATGCGGAATGCCGTGCAGGAAGTTGGTGGTGCCATCAAGCGGGTCAATGATCCAGCGATGTTCCGGATCGGTCCCCTTGATCTCGCCGCCTTCTTCCATAAGGAAGCCATACCCTGGACGGGCACGCTCAAGCTCTTCACGCAGGCGTTTTTCGGCACGATGATCCGCCGCAGATACGAAATCTGCCGGGCCTTTCATCGAAACCTGAAGGTTTTCGACTTCACCGAAGTCGCGTTTCAGTCCATAGGCTGCCTTTTCGACAGCCTTGTACATGACGTTGATATTTGCAGAACGACGGGCGGCGCCTCGCACGGCATATCTCCCGGTGTTTGAATTAAAAAAAACGAGAACCTGAAGGCAGAAATGCCTTTAGTCCTTGGCACGCTCAAGATAGGTGCCTTCAACAGTATTCACGACGATGCGCGTACCCGATTCAATATGCGGGGGCACCATCACACGAACACCGTTCTCAAGAACAGCAGGTTTGAAAGAAGAAGACTGGGTCTGACCTTTGACCACAGCGTCGGCTTCAACAATGCGGAAGACAACATGCTCGGGCAGGGTCACGGCAAGTGGCTCATCTTCAAAGGATTCGATGGTTACAACCATATTGTCCTGAAGATAAACTGCTGGCTCGCCGACCAGTTCGGCATTGACTGTGATCTGCTCGTACGTTTCGCTGTCCATGAAGGTGATCATGTCACCATCGGCGAACAGGTAGGTGTATTCTTTCTGCTCAAGACGAATCTTTTCGACGGTTTCCGATGCACGGAAACGCTCGTTCAGCTTGGTGCCGTTACGAATGTCTTTAAGTTCAACCTGATTAAAAGCACCGCCTTTACCCGGCTTGACAGCCTGGCATTTTACCGCACGCCACAGGGCACCTTTATGTTCGATAAGGTTACCCGGACGGATTTCGTTGCCGTTGATTTTCATGGCACCAACCGTTCTTTCAGATCACAGATTCACAATGCAATAAGGGGCACTTGCCCCATTTAAGGAGCGTTAAGTACCAGTTTGCCTGTTTTGCTGCAAGCAGATTGATCAGGGATATCGCGCATAACACCCCGTCATTCGCGCATGGCTTCGGGCAAATATCTGTGCGGTCAAATGTTTTGCCGGATGATCCAGCCGATATTGATCAGATTTCGGTCGCAGCAATCGCCGCCTTGATCGCCCGCGCGCCAGCGTTAGGACCATCCGGATGGTTCCAGACACTACCGGTCACCGCGATGAAATCGGCACCTGCCAGCACAATCGGAGCAAGGTTTTCGGCCGTAATCCCGCCAATCGCAACGCAAGGAACCGTTGTGAATGTTGTCCAGATTTCAAGAATTTCCGGGGTGACGCTGGTTTTGGCTTCTTTGGTCTGGGTGGGATAAAATGCGCCAAAGGCGACGTAATCCGCACCTTTTTCGCCAAGGATCATAGCCCGGTGGCGGCTGTCATAGCACGATACACCGACAATATGTTCATCGCCCATGATGGCGCGGGCATCGTCATAGCTGGCATCGTCTTCGCCGACATGAACACCGTCGCAGCCGGATTTTTTGGCAAGGTCAGGGCGGTCATTCAGGATAAGCGGAATATCGCGATCACTGCACAGCGGCAGGATGGCATCAATCGCCTTGCGGATTTCATCGTCGCTGACGTCTTTAAGGCGCAACTGCAGGCAGTCGACCGCACCTGTATCAAGAACGGACTTAAGCTGTTCGCTAAAAGAAGCGAGTTCGATTTTTGGCGGGGTCAGAAGATAAAGACCTGCAAGTTCGTCAGCGTTCACAATGATAATTCCTGATGATTTCCTGTCCGTTATGTACCCTTTGCCACAGCATTTGGCAATTGCCGAGCATCATGACGGTCGGCAGCTAGGCTTTGCCCAAGCTTGCCAGGTGGATTTGCAGGCGGCGATCCAATTCGGTGTCCGGCAGCATATGATCTGCCATCTCAAAGATTTCAGCCAAGGCCGAAAGGTCGTCGTAAATAACGCAACCGGATTGGCGGCCAAGGTCTGACAGGCGATCTTTCTGATCGTGGTGTGTCGGGGGCAGGGGATCAATGATCACGCCATCAATCCCGATTTCGATGGCGGCCAATGCGCCAGATAATCTTCCCCGGCAATCAAGAATGGTGCGAAACGCTACAGTTGGGAATTCAGCCCGTACCAGTTTGACCAGATCGCCAAACCATTGCGCCCCGTGGGTCAGGGCGGCATTTTCAGGGGATAGCAGGATAAAGGGCCGTTTTGCCATAACACGGCAGGCCGATCTGGCACCTTTGATGCCATGAATGCGAATGATCTGATCGGAAAGGTCTGTCATGGCAAAGCCTAAGCCCGAGCCTGCTTTAAGAATGGGTGCGCGCGACATAAACCGTGTTGATGTCTTCACGGTCAATCAATGGATGCTTAAAGGTAATAACGTCCGCCCGGATGGTGTCAAACGCACTTGCCAGATTTTCTTCAAACCATGGTTCGGGCATTTCGGTCGACCACAGGGCAAAAATCCCACCCGGCACAAGATGGCTTGCCAGTTTTGCAAGGCCATCCTTGGTGTAAAGGCGCTTGTGATCTTCGTGCAAAACATTGCCCGGCGAATGATCAACATCGAGCAAGATCGCGTCATGTTTCTTATCGGGCGCGCCGGGGTTCATGCCCGGCACGTCGGAAAGCGACGCACCAAAGAAATCCCCATGCACAAGCGCACAGCGCGGATCATTTGAAAGTTGCTCGCCAAGCGGCAGTAACCCTTGTTGATGCCATTCAATGACTTCTGGCAGGGTATCAAGCACGGTCAGTTTGCCGGTCTTGGGATTATCAAGGGCGGCTTTGGCGGTATAGCCTAGGCCCAGGCCGCCAACGACAACATCAAGGTTTTCACGGTCAAGTTCCGCCAGTCCCAGATCGGCAAGGGCAATCTCGGCATCGGTAAACAGGCTCGACATCAGATATTCTTCATCCAGCTTGATCTCGTAAACATCGATATCAAGGCTAAGCTCACGCCGGCGGCGCAGGCTCAGAACACCCATCGGGGTTGGCCGGTAATCAAGTTCCTTGAACAAAAGGCTCACGGCCGGGCTCCTGTGTGTCTGGATTAGAATTGTCGAATGAAACAGTGACCGATTGGTCCGGAAAAGAAAAGTGCCCGAAGCAGGAATACTTCGGGCACTTCGCAAAGGTTTGGATCAGCCGAAGCTTAGAGGAACTTCGCCATGGCAACGGCGGTGTCGCTCATACGGTTCGAGAAGCCCCATTCGTTATCATACCAAGACAGGATACGAACGAAGTTGCCGCCGATAACCTGAGTCTGGGTGACATCAAAGGTCGAGCTGTTCGGGTTGTGATTGAAATCAATCGAAACCAGCGGCTCGTCGCAAACGCCAAGAACGCCTTTAAGCGGGCCGTTCGCGGCTTCTTTGATCGCAGCATTGATTTCATCAACTGTGGTGTCACGACCGGCAACAAAGGTCAGATCGATCATCGAGACATTCGGGGTCGGAACACGAACCGAAGTACCGTCAAGCTTGCCATTCAGTTCCGGCAGAACAAGACCAACAGCCTTGGCTGCACCGGTCGAGGTCGGGATCATCGAAAGCGATGCCGAACGCGCACGGCGCATGTCTTTATGCAGGCTGTCCACGGTGTTCTGATCGCCGGTAAAGGCGTGAACGGTGGTCATGAAGCCCTTGGTGATGCCAACGGTCTTGTTCAGAACGTCTGCAACAGGTGCAAGGCAGTTCGTGGTGCAAGATGCGTTCGAAACGATCACATCAGATGCGCTCAGCGTGTCGCTGTTAACACCGTAAACAACGGTTTTGATATCACCCTTTGCCGGGGCGGAAATCAGAACGCGTTTGGCACCTGCGGTCAGGTGTTTGCCTGCACCGGCTTCGTCAAGGAAGATACCGGTACATTCAAATGCGATGTCAACATTCAGGGCTGCCCACGGCAGGTTCGCCGGGTCACGCTCGGAGCAAACTTTGATCGCTTTGCCGTCAATGACCAGATCGTCGCCTTCGGCTTTGACGTCATTGGCAAGAACGCCATGAACGGAATCATATTTGAGAAGATGTGCGTTGGTGTTGACGTCACCCAAATCGTTGATGGCAACAACTTCAACGTCGGTACGACCGCTTTCAACGATAGAACGCAGAACCAGACGGCCGATACGGCCAAAACCATTAATCGCTACGCGAATAGCCATTCATCCCTCCAAAATTATACTGATTGCTACCTGGGGAGTACCAATCACGGCTTAGGGTTCAAACCCATAGAAAAAAGGCCGGATCGGCATGTTACCGATCCGGCCCTGTAAATTAAACCAGTTCCTTGGCTGCTTTAACCAGCGCCTGGGCAGTGATGCCGAAATGCTCGTAAAGAACCGGGGCAGGCGCCGAGGCACCAAAACCATGCATGCCGATAACCTTGCCGTTATCGCCAACGTATTTTTCCCAACCGAAGACCGAAAGTGCTTCGATGGCAACGCGCGGAACACTGCCCAGAACTTCTTTGCGATATTCTGGTGACTGGGCGTCAAACAATTCCCAGCTTGGCAGCGAAACGACAGCAGCATTGATGCCATCAGCTTTCAGCTTGGCCTGCGCGTCAACAGCGATTTCGACTTCGGAACCCGTCGCGATCAGGGTGACCTGACGATCACCATCACAATCGGAAATCACATAACCGCCGCGTGCGACAAGGTTGTCTTCGCGGTATTCGGTACGAAGGGTCGGCAGGTTCTGACGGGTCAGGGCCAGAACGGTCGGACCGCTTTCATTGGTGATTGCCATTGCCCATGCTTCGGCGGTTTCAACCGCATCGGCCGGGCGAACCACGGTAACGTTCGGCATGGCGCGAAGTGCTGCGACATGTTCGACCGGCTGGTGGGTCGGGCCATCTTCGCCAAGACCGATCGAATCGTGGGTCATAACGTAAACAACGCGCTGGTTCATCAAAGCAGACAAACGGATCGCCGGGCGGCAGTAATCGGTAAAGACCAGGAAGGTGCCGCCATATGGCAGAACGCCGCCATGCAGGGCCAAACCGTTCATGGCTGCTGCCATGCCGTGTTCACGGATACCGTAATAGATATATGCACCTTCATAGCCGCCATCAGCGGTGATGGGTGCCTGAACGCCGGTCTTGGTGTTGTTCGAGCCGGTCAGATCGGCAGAACCACCGATCATTTCCGGGATCGCTTTGGTCAGAACTTCAAGAACGTTCTGCGAAGATTTCCGGGTTGCGACTTTCGGCAGCTCAGCAGTGATCTGCTTTTTATAGTCGTTGAAAACTTCAATCCAGTTTTCCGGAAGTTTGCCTTCAACGCGGCGTTCGAACTCGTCTTTCAGACCAGCTTCAAGACCATCAAACCGTGCGCCCCAAGCTTTGAAGTCGTCGGCACCACGTGCGCCAACGGCATTCCATGCGTCCTGAACGTCAGCGGGGATATCGAACGGCTCGGAAGTCCAGCCAAGCTTTTTACGGGCACCGGCAAGTTCTTCGGCCCCAAGCGGGGAACCGTGCGTTGCCGACGTGCCACCTTTGGTCGGTGCGCCAAAACCGATCTCGGTTTTGCATGCAATCATCGACGGGGTGTTGGTGGTTTTTGCTTTGGCAATTGCGGCTTCAATCGCGACCGGATCGTGACCGTCAATTTCCTGAACGTCCCAACCAGCTGCTTCAAAGCGTTTGGTGTGATCTTCAGAAGTCGAGAGCGAGGTCGGGCCATCAATCGAAATGCCGTTATCGTCAAACAGAACGATCAGTTTCGACAGTTTCATGTGGCCAGCCATCGAAATGGCTTCCTGCGAGATGCCTTCCATCAGGCAACCGTCACCGGCAATCACATAGGTAAAGTGATCAACAACGTCATTGCCGTAACGGGCATTCATGATGCGTTCGCCAAGGGCGAAGCCGACCGAGGTCGCAATACCCTGACCGAGCGGGCCAGTGGTGGTTTCGATGCCAGCGCCGTGACCATATTCCGGGTGACCAGCCGTGCGGTAGCCCATCTGACGGAAATTCTTGATCTGATCAAGATCGAAATCGTCATATCCCGTCAGGTGCAGAAGCGAATAAAGAAGCATCGAACCGTGACCTGCGGACAGGATGAAACGGTCGCGGTCCGGCCAGTTCGGGTGCTTCGGATCGAATTTCAAGAATTTGCTGTAAAGAACAGTCGCGACGTCTGCCATGCCCATCGGCATGCCCGGATGTCCGGAATTGGCTTTTTCGACTGCGTCGGCCGAAAGGAAGCGGATGGCATTGGCCATGCGGTTGTGTTCTGTTTGCGTCGTCATTTGATGCGGTTCCTGGGGGTTTCGCGGTCGGGCGATGAAAACACTTTTTTCATATTAACGGAATTCGCGCGGAAGATGCCCTTATGGCGGCCTTACGTCAACCGCTTCTGTCGAAAAACTGCGCCTTTTACTTTAAATCCGGCTAACGGATCTATCCAATGTAAGTGACTTTTGCGGGGCGTGTTGACGCTGCCTTGTTTGAGGTTCTATGTTTTCATAGCGTTAAAGGACTTCTTCGACGCAGTGGCTTTTGGGTAAATCAGGGCAAAACTGTTGTTGATTAGAATGCCCAATGTTAAATCGGCCATTATCATGCCATCATCCATCGGCTTGATGGCCAGTCAGGTGATTCGTCACAGACCAGAATGTTTGTGATCCTCGGATAAACAGCTAAAATCGGGTAGTGATCTATGTCGCGGCTGCAACAAGCAAGTGAACGACTAAAAGCAGCATTGGATCGTTTGGAAACGGTCGCGGAGTCGGCAATCGAACAGAAAAGCCAGTCTCATGTTTCTGATATGGAAGAAGTCGACGCCCTGCGTGGGCAGCTTTCTGCGATACGTGCCGACTATGATCGTTTGACCAAAACCACCGAAACCGTTTCGGCCCGCCTTGATGGTGCGGTCGATCAGCTGAAGTTCGTTCTTGCCGAAGAACCCGCAAAGGAACAGGCATAATCCATGGCACAGGTTTCCATTCGCATTAATGGCCGCAGTTACGACATCGCATGTGATGACGGTCAGGAAGAACGCATTCATGCGCTTGCGAGCTATGTCGATGAACGGGTTAGGGAAATCTCCGATTCTGTCGGTCAGATTGGCGAGCAACGCCTTCTGGTTATGACCAGTCTTTTGATCGCCGATGAACTCAGCAATGCCCATGAACAGCTTGCAACGGATCAAAAAACAACGGCTGAACCGGGTAGTCTTTCTGCTGTCGAAAGCGATGCATTGGCCGGAAATATTGAAAGCATGGCCGCACGGATCGAAACCATCGCCGGTAAACTTGCCAAGGATTAAGTGTCGGCGCGGCGAGTTCGGGTCTCTCATCACCGTTTTCATTGGCGCATAGCAGATGTCTATTGCGCCTTGATCCATGCAATCTACTTGAAATTACCGCAATCGAGGACTAAGTTCCGGTCGCTGACAGTTTGCGATGTGCCGTTCGCGGCAATCAAGAACCCAGCACCAAGGGAGCTGCCCTGTTCGTCAGGTTCGCTAATTCCCGGGGCCGATGCTCATTTCTCTAGGGAGCTGTCCCTGTCGAGGCCGTGGTCTCGTTATACGGCGCCCACCTGCACTCGCAGGTCACGAGGAATTACCATATGACCAACGGCAATGGTGGCTCCCGCTTATTCTCTGTCAGAACGATTGGTTCTGGCGCTTCTTGACCACATCCCCTTTTCTTATGCGTAATGCAATTTGCGGTGCGTCCTTGAACAGGGTGCGCTCATAAAAGCATGCCTGCATTCAGGTGTGTAAAAACACAGGAATGAATATGCGTTTACTCCATCTTGGCGACGTTCTGGGTCAAACCGGTCGCACGGCTGCACTTGATGCATTGCCAATGCTCCGCGATCGTTTGTCTGTTGATATCGCAGTGGTGAATGTTGAAAACGCAGCCCACGGATTTGGCGTCACCGCCAAAATCTGTCAGGAATTCTATAAGGCGGGTGCGGATGTGCTGACCACGGGCAACCATGTCTGGGATCAACGCGAAATCATTGCCTATATCGACGAGGATGAAAAACTCCTTCGTCCCTGGAACTTCCCCGATGGCACGCCGGGCAAGGGCGACTATGTGTTTAAAACCAGGTCGGGCAAAAAGGTCTGTGTGATCAACATGATGGGCCGCTTGTTTATGGACCCGTTATCATGCCCGTTCCAAGGTGCTGATAAACTGTTCTCCAAGCATAAGCTTGGCAAGAATGTTGATGCGATCATCCTTGATTTCCATGCTGAAACCACGTCCGAGAAAATGGCATTTGGCCATCATTGTGACGGCCGCGCTTCGCTTGTTCTGGGCACCCACACCCACGTTCCAACCGCTGATGCCCAAATTCTTCCCAATGGTACGGGCTATCAGACTGATGTTGGCATGTGCGGTGATTTTGATTCTGTCATTGGTATGAAAAAAGAAAACTCGGTCCGTAAATTCCTGACCAAAATGCCGGCAGGGCGGTTTGAACCGGCGGATGGTCCGGCAACGGTGTGCGGTGTCTTTGTTGAAACCGATGATAAAACCGGTTTGGCAAAACGGATTAAATCGGTCCGTATCGGCGGACGTCTTAAAGGCAGCTGGCCAAGCGCATAAGTCTCGTCGATCCGTACTTGAATATAAGAAGGCCCGCCAAACGAATGGCGGGCCTTCTTTGTTGTGATCAAAGTGAGCGTATCAGGCCGCGCGGTCACGGGCCTGTTGGCGAAGGTCATCAAGAATGGTCGAAATACGGTTACGCATTTCACTGACTTTCTCAGATGCGGTCTGCGAGGTTGTCAAAACTTCACCGGACAATTGACCGGTTCGGCCCGTTTCATTCGCGACTTCCGTGATCGATGCCGAAACCGCACGGGTACGATCGGCAGCACCACGGACGTTACGGGTGATTTCATCGGTTGCCGCACCTTGTTCCTCAACCGCAGCCGAGATGGTGGTGGCAATTTCATTGAGGTTATCAATGATTGATCCGATTTCACCAATTGCGGTTACAGACTCACCAGTTGCCTTCTGAATACCGGAAATTTGGCCCGAGATTTCCTCGGTCGCTTTTTCGGTCTGGTTGGCAAGGTTTTTGACCTCGGCGGCAACAACAGCAAAGCCTTTGCCAGCATCGCCGGCACGGGCGGCCTCAATCGTTGCGTTCAGGGCCAAAAGGTTGGTTTGTTCAGCAATATCCGTGATCAGGGCGATCACTTCGCCAATGCGGCTGGCCGATTGTGACAGGCTGACAACCAGTTCATTGGTGTGCTGTGCGCGCTGTGCGGCGTCGTTCGAGATCCGCGTGCTTTCGGCCATCTGACGATTGATTTCAGAATTGGATGCCGAAAGCTGTTCGGTCGCAGCCGCCACTGTTTCAACATTGCCGGTTGCTTCATGGGCAGACGTCGCAACATCTTCGCTTTGGTTTGAGACCAAGGCCGCACTTTCGGTCATCTGACCCGAAACGCCCTGAAGCTGTTCGCCAAGGGCGGCGATTTCGTTCACAGCGGTTTCGACTTCACCTTGAAGCGTGTCGGCAAGACCCAGAAGTTCATCGCGCAGGGCTTCATTGCGTTCACGGTTCAGGCGTTCTTCTTCGGCCTGCATGTCACGGACTTTGGTGGCATTTGCCTTAAACACGTCAACCGCACGGCCCATGGCGGCGATTTCATCACGCCCCTTGGACGGGACGTCAACGTCAAGGTCGCCTTCGGCCAAGGACACCATGGTTTTCTGCAAACCGGCCAGACGGCGCAACAGATTACCACGGACATAAACAACATAGATCAAAAGTGGAATGAAAATAGCTGCCGCACCAACGCCATACATGGCATAGGTGCTTTGGGTGTTCAGCGTGTTGGCAGCCCCGGCAGAACGATCAACATCGGTTTGCAAGGCTTCGACAAGCGCATCAACACCACTTTCCATGGCCGTCGCGTAACCGGCACTTTCTGCAACGATAGCCGCCTGTGCTTTGATCAATTCAAGTTCGGCCATACGCTGGGTCGGGATGCTTTTGTTACCAACTGCCAGAACTTTGATGTCATTAATCAGGTCGGTATAGAAGGCCTTCAGTTTCTTGTTCTCAAGCCCTTCGATCAAGGTTTCGATCTGCCCGATTGTGCCTCTGATTTGCACGCTTGTGATTTTCAAACGGGCATCATCAGTACTGGATGCGGCCGACAGCACCGTGTTGACCAAGTCACTGCCAAGTTTGGTAAGCTCAAGAATGGGCGCACGGCTTGCAATCGTGTCATCAAGACTGATCAGAAGATCCTTGCTCTGTGCCAATTGATCATTGGTGAGATACGCACCGGCCTTACGAAGTTCATCCACCTGCGCACCAATGCTGGCAAGCTGGTTTTCCGACATCGAGGTCAGCGGTTTAAGCATCGATGAAAAACGACCGTCGAGCTGTTGGAACTGACCAAGACTTGCTGCGAGTTCATTTGCAGCTTCAAAGCGTTTGATGGTGATGTCATGCAGGGCTTCAAGATTGTCCGCAAGGTTTTTGCCGCTGGTTTCGATATGCGACAGCGATGCGGGTGGAAGCCCCGAATGCGCAAGGTCTTCAAGCTTCTCGCGCAGGCTGTCAAGCAACATATCAAGCTCGATCTTTACAACCTGTTCTTCTTCAAGTGTGGTGGCGGCAATCATCCGCGGCGCAGATGCAACGACCTTTACACTGTCGGTCGAAAGCTGTTGTGCTGTGAACATTGGTGGCAATTGTTCATAGGCAATTTTATCAAGCTGACTGCCGAATTTGGTAAATGAGAAAACCGAAGCCGATGCAGCAAGAATGGCAATCAAGCCGACAAGAAAAAACGCACCAGCAAGTTTTTCGCGCACCCCAAGTCCCGATTTATGTGTCGTGTTGGACGGCGACGCGGGGGTGCCGCGTTTTGATGTAAGTCCCATAGTTCATGATACCCCATAGACGAAGAAGTTGCGCGTCAGCAAAGCACTGCGGTGACGCACATTTACGGGTCTCTCAGATGTGACTTCCCAGGATGTGACACTTTCGATGGGGCCCGATCTGCCTTGGTAAGGTGGGGCAGTGTCGAGAAAAAAGTGCCTTATATGTTATAGTTAATGCCCATATATCATAGTCCATACAAATTTAGCATGCATTTTTATGAAGGTGTATCTCATAGGTTGCATTTCTGCATTTGTCGGTTCTGTTTGTGCGTGAATGGGCTAGGGGCATTGGTCTTTTTGATGCCTGTCGGATACGAAAAAAGGCCCGCCAAATTGGCGGGCCTTTAATGTCAGGAGACTGTGGTTTTAATCAGGAAGCAGCGCGATCACGTGCCTGTTGGCGCAGATCTTCAAGAATGCGGTTGATCCGCGACCGCAGATTTTCGACCTTCTCTGATGCATCCTGTGCCGTTGCGAAGACCTGACTGGACAGCTCACCCGTCTTGCCGGTTTCGCTGGCAACTTCCGTGATCGATGCCGATACCGAACGGGTACGATCCGCCGCACCGCGAACGTTACGGGTGATCTCGTCGGTTGCGGCACCTTGTTCTTCAACGGCGGCTGAAATGGTGGTGGCAATTTCATTGATGTTTTCAATGATACGACCAATGTCACCAATGGCACTCACAGACTGACCGGTTGCTTTCTGAATACCGGAAATCTGGCCCGAGATTTCCTCGGTCGCTTTTTCGGTCTGGTTGGCAAGGTTTTTGACCTCGGCGGCAACAACGGCAAAGCCTTTGCCAGCATCACCAGCACGAGCGGCCTCAATCGTTGCGTTCAGGGCCAGAAGGTTGGTCTGTTCGGCAATGTCCGTGATCAATGCAATCACTTCACCGATACGATCAGCCGACTGCGACAGGCTGACAACCAGTTCGTTGGTTTCCTGTGCACGGGTCGATGCTTCGCCGGAAATCCGGGTGGATTCGGCCATCTGACGGTTGATTTCCGCATTTGATGCCGAAAGCTGTTCGGTGGCGGCTGCAACGGTTTCAACGTTGCCGGTTGCTTCCTGTGCCGAATTGGCGACTTCTTCGGTCTGACCCGATACCAGTTCCGCACTTGTGGTCATCTGACCCGAAACACCCTGAAGCTGTTGGCCAAGGGCTGCGATTTCGTTCACAGCACTTTCGACTTCGCCCTGAAGGGTATCGGCAAGGCCAAGAAGCTCATCGCGCAATGCTTCGTTACGTTCGCGGTTCAGGCGTTCTTCTTCGGCCTGCATGCCGCGGACTTTAAGGGCGTTTTCCTTAAAGACTTCAACAGCACGACCCATGGCACTGATTTCGTCATTGCCTTTGGCTGGAACCACGACTTCAAGATTGCCATCGGCAAGCTGAACCATGGTTTTCTGCAAAAGGCCAAGACGCCGCAGAACGTTGCCACGGACATAAAGCACATAGATCAGAAGTGAAATCACGATTGCTGCAATCGCAACGACGGCCAAGGCAGTTAAGCTTTGCTTTTCAACGACCTTTGCCTGTGCGGCAGCGTCATTAACTTCGACGTTCAAACCCGCGACCAGTTCGGCAACGCTGTTACGCATTGCATTGGCATATTCGCCACTTTGAACGACAAGGGATTGGCTGCTTTCACTGGCTTCAAGTTCGCGTTTGCGCAGATCAGGCAAGCTACCGTCGCCAACCGAAAGAGCCTGCATCTTGTCAATCAGATCAACATAGAAGTCTTTGAGACGTTCATTGCCAATCGAGTCAAGCTTGCTCAGAGCATCGGCATATGTGCCGCGAATACGCACCGGAATGATCGACAGACGCACAGCCTGTGTTTCCGTGGTGCTGGAAATAATCATGTTTGATGCAGTAGACCCAAGGCGCTCAATCTCAAGGATTGGGGTGCGGGTCTCAATCGCGGATGCATATTTCTGGAACGTCTCGAGAATCTCTTCTTTCGCGGCACTATATTGTAGTGACGGATCTTTCTTGAATGACGCGGCGTATTGACCACCTTGGGAAAGGTCATTCTGGGTATAGGACAAGACCGGCTTTAGAGTGTCTGCATAACGCTTTGCCAGATTCTGGAATTCAGTAAGCTTTTCAGATTTTTCATTCGTGATCTGGAAGCGTTCCTGCGTCACCGCATGAAGCTGTTCAAGATTGTCCTGCAGCAGGGCACGGTTGTTATTGATGCTCGCAATGACTTCGGGCATGAAACCGGTTGCTTCAATTTTATTGATGTCTCCAACCAGTGCCTGAAGGCGAACAGCAAGTTCGTCATTGATCGCGGTTTCTTCTTCCGAATTGGCCGAGGCAACAATCCGTGGTGCGATTGCGACAATCTCTGCGCTGCCGGTTGCCAGGGCTTGTGCCGCTGCAATAGGTGGAAGTTTTTCTTCTGTGATGGTAGTAAGCGCATCACCGAATTTGTTGAAAGATACGGCCCCGACGACAGCGGAAATTACCGCCATGAATCCAACCAAAGCAAACGAAATCAATAGTTTGCTTTGGACCCCGAATTTACTTCCCATTCTATCTAACCTTTTGTTTCCTGACTGTGCCTGATTGGCTTCTATGTCCATACGGGTCTTTAAAAGCGCCGTATGTGATGAGCCTGATTTTTGTCCGGCAACAAGTTTACCCCAGAGAGTCGTACTTCTTTAGTTTAATAGGTAAGTTCATCCGTATTATTGGAAGAATATCTTTGTATCTGCAACATCTAACAATGTGCATGAGTATAAAATGTACGAAACTTGCCGTCGGGTTTGCGGCGCGCGCTGGGGAAAAACCTGTATATCAGTGTATCTATTCATAAGGTTCGACCAAGCATGGCTGGACGTTGTAGAGTAAACAGGCTATAGGAGCGGTCGAAATTTTTGTCCGTCTGTTTGCAGATTTTGAAGTTATCGGATTTGTCGACATTCGGGCGGGCTGGTCTGACAGGGAACTCCCGCATGACCGGCGTGGTATCATCCGATACCGTTCCACATCGAGTTCAATGAATACAGGTTTTAGGTTATGGCCGGCCATTCCCAATTTAAGAACATTATGCACCGCAAAGGTGCGCAAGATAAAAAACGCGCCAAGATCTTCACCAAGATTGCCCGCGAAATTACCGTTGCTGCGAAAATCAGCGATGATATCGACAGCAACCCGCGTTTGCGTGCCGCAATTTCCGCAGGCCGGGCTCAGAACATGCCCAAAGACAACATCGAACGCGCCATTAAAAAGGCGACCGGTGCGGGCGAAGGCGATAACTACGAAGAAGTTCGCTACGAAGGATACGGCACCGCAGGTGTTGCAGTTATCGTCGAAGCATTGACCGATAACCGTAACCGTACCGCATCCGAAGTGCGCGCTGCTTTCACCAAAAGCGGTGGCAATCTTGGCGAAACCGGTTCGGTTGGCTTTATGTTCACGCGCGTTGGAGAAATCGTCTATCTGGCGGATAAGGCCGATGCGGACGAGATCTTTGAAGCCGCCCTTGAAGCCGGGGCTGCCAATGCAGAGTCTGATGAAGATAGCCATGTCATCGATACCGAGCTCGAAGACCTCAACGCGGTACGCGAAGCTCTGACCGAAAAATTCGGTGACCCGGAAAGTGCCAAAATGGTCTTCCGTGCCGTGACCGAAGCCGAGATCACTGTTGATCAGGCTCAGAGCATCATGAAACTTGTTGATGTGCTTGAAGACAACGACGACGTTCAGAATGTCTGGACCAACGTTGCCTGGACCGACGAAATCGTCGCGGGTCTGGAAAACTAATTCGTCCAATTAATGTTGCCAACACCCGCCTTTCGCTTTTGAATGGCGGGTGTTTTGTATCTGCTTCATGGAAATTAGGGTGACGCTGTGGTCAGAGTACTCGGGATTGATCCCGGTCTTCAACGTACGGGCTGGGGGGTCATCGACCTTCAAGATAACCGTATGCGTCATGTCGCCAACGGGGTCGTGACATCGACCCAATCGCTTTCACTGGCCGAACGCCTTGATCAGCTTCATACAGGCTTGATCGAAGTGATTGAAAACTGGAAGCCGGACGAAGCCGCTGTCGAAGAAACCTTCGTAAATAAAAATCCCGTATCGACTCTCAAACTTGGTCAGGCACGCGGTGTTGCCCTGCTTGCTCCGGCACGCAGTGGCATTCCGGTAACGGAATATACACCCAATGCCGTCAAAAAGACTGTGGTAGGTGCTGGTCATGCTGCCAAGCAACAGGTGGAAATGATGGTTTCGACCTTGCTTCCGGGATGTGAAATTGCCGGGGCCGATGCCGCAGACGCCCTTGCAGTTGCCATCTGTCATGCGCAACATGCCGGGAACCGGGCGCTGGCGGCAAGTATGGCGGCCAAGCCAACAGGAAACGGGAGAAGATACAGGTGATCGCGAAACTGCGTGGAATTATCGATTTCATTGGCGAAGACAATGTCATCATTGATGTGAATGGTGTTGGCTATCTTGTTTTCGCATCGCGCCGGACATTATCCATGCTGCCTGCCAAGGGCGGCGATGCCGGATTAATGATCGAAACCCATGTCCGTGAAGATCATATTCATCTGTATGGCTTTGCCGATAATGCCGAAAAACAGTGGTTTTCACTTCTGACCACCGTGCAGGGTGTTGGCGCAAAGGTTGCGTTGGCCTTGTTGTCGGTTTTAACTCCGACGGATCTTCTGCGCGCCTTGGCCGCACAGGACACAACCGCCCTGTGTCGCGCACCGGGCATTGGCCCAAAAGTCGCCACTCGTATTGTTGGTGAACTTAAAGACAAGGCCGCCAAACTTAACCTTGGCCCGGTTGCTGCACCGACAGTCCCGGCGCCTGAGGCCGATAAACCCGCCACAAAATCAAAGAAATCGTCGAAATCGGGCGCGGATGTAAATGTTGCTGCCACCCCGGCAGAACCGGTCATTGATGACAGCGTTGTATTGTCCGATGCGGTTTCTGCACTGGTTAATCTGGGTTATGGCCGCTCCGAAGCATTCGGTGCAGTGGGCAAGGCCGCCCAGCAGGCAGGGGATGATAAGTCGATTGATACGCTGATCCGCTTGGGACTAAAGGAGCTTAGCGCGTGAGCGAAGAAGAAGACCGTTTGCTCAGTGGTGAGCGTCGCGAAGAAGACCATCAGGATGGATCGCTGCGTCCGCGCCGGTTGGATGATTTCACCGGCCAGAAAGAAGTGCGCGAAAACCTTGATGTCTTTATTCAGGCTGCGCGGTCCCGCGAAGAGGCCATGGATCATGTGTTGTTCTTTGGCCCACCGGGACTTGGCAAAACCACCTTGTCGCAAATTGTCGCCAGCGAACTCGGTGTTGGTTTCCGTGCAACGTCCGGTCCGGTGATTGCCAAGGCCGGTGATCTTGCCGCCCTTTTAACCAATCTTCAGCCGCGCGACGTATTGTTCATTGATGAAATTCATCGTCTCAACCCGGCGGTCGAAGAAATTCTCTATCCGGCGATGGAAGACTTCCAGCTTGATCTGATCATCGGCGAAGGTCCGGCTGCACGATCTGTCCGGATTGATTTGCCGCCCTTTACCCTTGTTGGGGCCACAACCCGTTCGGGCCTTTTAACCACGCCACTCCGCGATCGGTTCGGCATTCCACTGCGTCTGCGGTTCTATGAACCCGAAGAACTGGTCAGCATCGTTGCGCGTGGCGCGCGGCTTTTGCATTTCGAATTGACCGAAGAAGGGGCGATGGAAATTGCCCGTCGGTCACGCGGAACACCACGTATTGCCGGGCGTTTATTGCGACGTGTGCGTGATTTTGCCTCTGTTGCGGAAAAATCACCGGTCGATAAATTTATTGCCGATGCGGCACTGACCCGGCTTGAAGTCGATAATCTTGGCCTGGACAGTCAGGACCGTCGTTATCTGAATTGTATTGCCGGGAATTATGGTGGCGGGCCGGTGGGCGTTGATACCCTGGCCGCAGCGCTTTCGGAAGAACGCGACACGATTGAAGATGTGATTGAACCCTATTTGCTGCAACAGGGACTGATCCAGCGCACACCGCGTGGACGTATGTTGGGCATCAAAGGGTACAAGCATCTTGGTCTGATCCCGCCGCGTGAAGCGGGCGGGGTGCCGTTGGCGGATCTGTTTGATCGTCAGGGGGATGGATCAAATGGGGACGATTCCTGATGACACAAAACGATCATGAAGCGTTGCTCGGCTATTTGGACGGTAAGCGGCATGTTTATCCTTTAGTCGTATTTTATGAGGATACGGATGCTGGCGGGATCGTCTATCACGCGAACTATCTGGCTTTTGCCGAACGTGCGCGTTCAGCGATGCTTAACCAGTTGGGCTTTACCAATCGAAATGTTGCAGAACGCCACAAAGTTGCCATAGCCGTTAGACACTGTACCGTCGATTTTCGTCGGGCGGCTCAGTTGGAAGACCGCCTTACGGTTGAAAGCCGGGTGATTAAGCTTGGGGGCGCATCACTTGGGTTTGAACAAAAAGTAATGCGCGACGGCGAGGAATTGGTGGTGATCGAGATTTATCTCGCCTGCATGTCGATTGAAGAACTTCGGGCCCAAAGACTGCCCGAAGAACTACGAACGGCATTTAGTCGCTATCTGGATGTGAACAAGGACTAAAGAGAATATGGAAAATCAAGTGGTCGACGCGGTAACGCTGGGGCAGTCGGTCATGGCACATGACATGTCTCTGTGGGGACTATTCATGCAGGCTGGGCTGGTCGTCAAAACGGTGATGATCGGACTGTTAATGGCTTCGGTCTGGGTATGGGCCATTGTCATCGAAAAATTGCTGCGCCTTCGCAAGTTGCGCGCGCAGGCAACGACCTTTGAAGAAGCCTTCTGGTCGGGCGGGTCGCTTGAAGACCTTTATGATCGAATTGCCGACAAGCCGCGCGATCCGATGGCGGCGATCTTTGTCTCGGCGATGCGCGAATGGCGCCGTTCAAACGCCCGTGGGGTCACAGGTGACACCATGCGCGCGCGGATGCAGCAGCGCCTTGAAAAATCCATGGAAGTCACCCTTGGTCGCGAGATGGACCGGGTTGAACGCTATATGACTTTCCTGGCATCGGTCGGTTCAACCGCACCGTTTGTCGGTCTGTTCGGGACCGTTTGGGGCATCATGGTATCGTTCCAGGCGATTGCAGCGTCAAAAAATACCTCGCTTGCGGTTGTTGCACCGGGGATCGCAGAGGCGCTTTTGGCAACTGCCATGGGCCTTGTTGCCGCAATCCCGGCGGTTGTTGCCTATAACAAGATTTCCAGCGACCTGAACCGGTATAACAACCGTCTTGAAGCATTCGTGGACGAGTTTACCTCGATCCTGTCGCGCCAACTTGACGACACGAAAGACTGATCATGGGTGCACAGCTTTCATCCCGATCAGGTGGTGGCGGGCGTCGTGGACGCCGCAATAACCGCCGTGCCGCGATGAGCGATATTAACGTCACACCGATGGTCGATGTGATGTTGGTGTTGCTTGTGATCTTCATGGTTGCAGCACCGTTGATGACGGTCGGTGTTGAAGTTGATCTGCCAGAAACAAGTGCTGCGCCGATGACCGGGCAGGATGAACCGCTGGTGGTGTCGGTCTCGGCCGAAGGCACGATCTATATTATGGATAGTGAAATCGCCCAGGACACGCTGAGCGAAAAGCTTTCTGCGATCACGGACAACAAAGCGGAAACCCGTATCTTTGTTCGGGGCGACAAGTCGATTGATTATGGCCGCGTGATGGAAGTTATGGGCCTGATCAAGAATGCCGGTTTTACAAAGGTCGCACTGATCGCCGAACTGCCGGAAAAGGGTTCGTAACAGAATATGCTACGTTACGCTCTCATATCGTTTGGCCTACATGCTGTGCTGTTTTTGGTTGCGTGGCTGGGTTTGCCGGACCTGTTCGAAGAAACACCGATAGAACTTCAATCGATTTCGGTTGAAGTCGTAGATGTGGCGGAGTTTTCTGCGGCACCGACCAAGGCGTTGCCAAAGCCGGAGCCGAAAGAAGAAGCCAAACCAAAGCCGGTGCCAAAACCAGAGCCGAAGCCGGTCCCGAAACCAGAACCGAAACCCGTACCAAAACCGGAACCCAAGCCTGAGCCAAAACCAGAGCCGAAGCCGGAACCGAAACCAGAACCAAAGCCCGAGCCAAAGCCGGAACCGAAACCAAAGCCCGAGCCAAAGCCGGAACCGAAACCAGAACCGGTTCCTGTACCAGAAGTGAAAAAAGAACCTGAACCAAAGCCGGAGCCAAAACCGACACCGCCGAAACCGGAACCGGTCAAAAAGCCGGAGCCGAAAAAGGAAGAACCGAAAAAACGCGATTTGATGAGCGTTCTTAAGGATGTCAGCAAGCTCAAGGAAACAGCAGAAGCAACGCCTGATACGCAGCCAGACGAAGCGCCACAGGAAAATGCCAGCGAGGTTGTCGCAACCAGACTGGATGCCAACCTGACCATGAGCGAGCTTGATGCGGTCAAACGTCAGATCGAAAGATGCTGGAGCCCACCGGCAGGGGCGAAGGAAGCGGGTAGCTTTGCGGTAGAAATACATGTCAGTGCAAACCCGGACGGGACTGTAAGACAGGCACGAATTAGCAACCTGAACGACATTCAGGGGGATGCGTCGCGCCGTACGATTGCGGAAAGTGCCCTTAGAGCTGTGCTAAATCCGCAATGCAGCCCTCTGAAACTGCCGCTGGATAAATATGAAATGTGGCGCACATTCACGTTCAATTTTGACATGCGTGAAATGCTGGGCCTTTAATAGATAAGTTCTTGAACACGCGTGGAAAATAGCGAGGCAGGATGACGATCGAGACCAACGCAATAAAACGATTTTGGGTAAAAAGCAGCATTCCGGTGCTGTGTGCCCTTGCCCTTGCCGTTGTCGCTGGCCTGAATGTCGGGTTTGTGTCGTCGGCACAGGCTGAACTTCGGATTGATATTACCCGGGGTGAACTTAAACCGATGCCAATTGCCGTAACCCGGTTCCCGGGTGACGGGGTTGCGGAGACCGAAGTTGGCCAGAACCTGACCCAGGTGATTGCTGCCGACCTCGAACGTTCGGGATTGTTTTCACCGATCAGTGAGAAAGCATTTATTCAAAGTGCCTCTTCCTTGGCGGTGAACCCGAATTTTGCCGAATGGCGTGCCATCAATGCGCAGGCATTGGTTAATGGTCGCGTTGTTACCGAACCAAATGGAATGCTTCGCGTCGAATTCCGTCTTTGGGATGTGTTGGCTGAAACCCAGATGTCTGGTGTTGCCTACCGTACACAACCCAATAACTGGCGCCGTATTGCGCATAAGATCGCTGATGAGATCTATAAGCGCATCACAGGCGAAAGCGGATATTTCGATACGCGGATTGTATATGTTTCTGAAACTGGTCCGGCGGACAACCGCAACAAGCGGTTGGCGATCATGGATCAGGACGGTGCAAATCATCGGTTCTTGTCCGATGGTCGGTTCCTTGTGCTGAACCCGCGGTTCTCGCCGACGGCACAGGAAGTGGTCTATATGTCGTACTTTAACGACAAGCCACGTGTCTATGTTTTGGATATCGATACTGGCGAGTTGGAATTGCTGGGTGATTTTCCGGGGATGACGTTCGCCCCCCGATTCGCGCCAGACGGGAACTCGGTTGTCATGTCGCAAGCGCTTGACGGGAACAGTGAAATTTATGAACTGGACCTGCGCACGCGTGAAAAGCAGCAGCTTACGCGTCATGCTGCCGTGGATACCTCGCCTTCCTATTCGCCTGATGGGTCGCGCATTGCGTTCAACTCCGATCGCAGTGGTTCGCAACAGATTTACGTGATGAATGCCGATGGTGGCGGCGTGCAACGTGTCAGTTTTGGCGGTGGTCTCTATGCCACACCAGTCTGGTCGCCACGCGGAGACCTGGTCGCATTCACCAAATCGCAAGGAGGTCGGTTCTATATCGGCGTCATGAGGCCAGACGGTAGTGGAGAAAGACTGCTGGCCGAAGGGTACCTCGTAGAGGGACCAACATGGGCGCCGAACGGAAGAGTTTTGATGTATCACCGCCAACATCCGTCTAAAGATGGAACCAAGGATCGCTATCGTTTGTATTCGATTGATCTCACAGGTTATAACGAGCGAGAGATCGTTACACCTGCGGATGGGTCGGATCCTGCATGGTCACCCTTGATTCCCTGATATCTCAAGAGTATAGTCATCGCGAAGCACTGAATGCGATTCGCTTAAATCGCGGGCATTTTCGGTGTCGCGAGACATGGAAAACACCAACCTCGGGCGAATGCGTCCGGTGTTAAGGGGAAAAACTTAAATGAAACTTCGTATTCTCAGCGTTTTCGCAGCTGTCGCACTTTTGGCCGCTTGTGAAACTGCACCTGATAGTTCTGCTACCACTGGTGGCGAAGGTGTATCGACTGTAAACCAGCCGTCCACCACCACGTCACTGTCGGAAAGCAGCCCTGAGTGGTTCGCTGTAAACGTTGGTGACCGCGTCTTCTTTGGCTTCGACAAATATGACCTGGCCGGTGAAGCACGTCGCACCCTCGAACTGCAGTCCGCTTGGCTGAAAAAATATCCGCAGTACAAAGTTGTTGTTGAAGGTCATGCCGACGAGCGCGGCACCCGTGAATACAACCTTGCACTCGGCGAACGTCGTGCGAACTCGGTTAAAGATTACCTGATTGCTTTGGGTATCGATCCGTCGCGCGTCGAAACCATCTCTTATGGCAAAGAGCGTCCAGTTGCTCTTGGTCATGACGACGAAAGCTGGGCGAAAAACCGCCGCGCTGTATCGGTTATCCGTTAAGCGCGTGCAGGTGAAAGCCTGACTTGAATATCAAGGCGCCTGTCCCGTTTGGGGCAGGCGCCTTATTTTTGCCGCCTGAAAATGTTTGAAAGTGTCATTGTTTCTTTCATAGTGACGCAAAGAAGACAGCATTGACGACAAAGGACCCGACAATGATCCGAGTTCGATCCACCACTGAAACGCAAAACCGTTCCTGCACATCCAACCAAGTCAAATGGGTTGCCACAACAGGTTGCCGCGCAAAAGTGGTCTCATCCGCGCGCAAAGGCCGGTCTTTTTTGATGGCACTTGCCATCGGGGCTGTTGTCGGGATTACGTCGCTTGGATCTTTGCCTGTTTATGCGCAGGACGCCAATATGTCGCGACAGGTCGATCAGTTGCGCAAAGACCTTGATCTGCTTCAGCGTTATGTTTACCGCGAAGGAACCGGTGCTGCCGGTTCTGCTGCGTCATCTGCGCTAAGTTCCGGTGTCGATCCGTCAACACCGGCTGCGGCACGTCAGCAAGTTCAGATCAATGAGATACAGCGCAGTGCAACCCAGTTAACCGGGCAGATTGAACAGTTTGATTTTCGGATTCGCAAGATCGAAGACCGGCTTGAACGTCTGGTGTCCGATATTGATTTTCGCCTTAGCCAGCTTGAAGGTGGTGCTGTTTCCGGAAATGGCGCGAATGGTGCCGTCGCACCCTTGGCAGTAGGACAACCAAATAACACAGCACCAACCGGTAATAGCGTTGCCTCAAGCGAACTTGGCGGGGCCGCAAGCGGCGAAGCGATTAATGAACGTGGCACCAAACTGTTTGGTGTGATCGAAAATGAAGGCCAGCCGCCGCAAATTCCATCCGGCCCGACTGGAACCAGCGCGCCAGCGTCGCAAACCCAATCGGCAGCTTTGTCGACCGGAACGCCTGAAGAACAATATCGCGAGGCCTTTGGCCTGCTGCGCAAACAGGATTTCCCGGCCGCCGAAGCTGCTCTTAGCAGTTTCGTTTCCAGCCATCCAAATGATCCACTGGCAGGCAACGCACAATACTGGCTTGGCGAGACCTTCTATGTTCGCGGCGAGTTTGAAAATGCCGCCATTGCCTTTACCGAAGGTTTCCAAACCTACCCCGATAGCACCAAGGCACCGGACAATCTTTTGAAACTTGGGATGTCCTTGGCTAACCTTGGCAAGAATGAAGATGCCTGCACGGCATTTGGTCATTTGATTGATAACTTCCCGAATGCGTCCAACGTGGTTTTGGATCGCGCGCGTCAGGAACGTAAAAATCGCGGATGCGCGCAATAAGGGAACGACAACAGGCCTGTCATGACCGATCGCGTCCGATCACAACAATCCCATTCTGCGGCGTCCAGTGGAACTCCATTGGACGCCGTTGTCTTTGAACGGCTTATGACCCCGTTCTTGCCGTTTGAAAAGAACCCGAAACTTGCCGTCGGGGTTTCTGGTGGTGCGGATAGCATGGCGCTGACGCTGCTTGCCCATGACTGGTGCCGCAACCGGGGCGGGGTGTTGCTGGCGGTGACAGTTGATCATGGTTTGCGCGGTGATTCGGCATCTGAGGCAAAAAAGGTCGGTGATCAGCTTGCCAAACACGGCATTGATCATGTGATTGCGCCGTGGGTTGGCGATAAACCAACCGGTGCCATTCAGGAACAGGCAAGGATTGCCCGCTATGACATCCTTGATAATATTTTACGCGATCGTGGCATCTTCCATCTACTGATTGCCCATCATGCCGATGATCAGGCCGAAACCATTGCCATGCGCGATGCGCACGGGACAAAGGTTTTGGGGCTTTCGGGGATGACTGGACGCAGGTTTCTTCGGCACGGGCGCATGTTGCGGCCTTTGTTGCCGGTTAGCAAAGCTGATCTGATGGCAACGTTGGCGGCCTTTGATCAGGAATGGATCGAAGACCCGTCAAATACCAATGAGAAGTTCGAGCGTGTGCGCGTGCGCAACGATTTGTCGCGTGGCACTGGTGGAAAGCTGCGCGATCAAAGTGCATCCGATCACCGCATCGCGCTTGAAACCAGCATCGGTGAAATCTTGGCGTCATCCGTGACCCTGCATGGCAGTGGCATTGCCATGATCGACCAAGACGCCTTTTTCGCATACGCCAGTAATAATGGTGCGGATATCTATGCACTGGGGCAGGTGGTGCGCACGGTTGGCGGAGCGGCATATATGCCGGTGTTTGACGCGCTGCGTGACGCACTTGCGCAATTTGGCCGGGACAAGACAGCTAGGATCAGCCTTGGTGGCTGTATGTTACATGGGCGTAAGGGGCAGATTTACATTTACCGGGAATTGGGCCGGATGGATCGGGGTGCGGTGCCTGTTTCATTTGAAAACCGAGACGTTCAGAACGGTATTCGGTGGGATAACCGGTTCGATTTGATGGTTGATGATCTCGAAATTTTGCCTGAAGCAGGGCTTATGATCGGGCCGATTGACCTTTGTGATGTGTTTCACACAAAGGCATTTCGCAGTGCATTACGCGAAATAGTGCCATTTATTGGTAATTTACCGCGCGCAGCCCTTGCATCCATGCCCGCACTCTACGATAAAGAAGGCTTGCGATCCGTTGGCGGGCTTGAGGTTTCAGAGCTTTCCGACGTATTATCCGCCGCCGACTGCGAACGGCCTCTGGGCAGAGGTGAATTTGCATTTGGCGGGCGATGGCGGTTTGCACCCCGAGTACCTTTGTGGGAAAGTGGATTTAAATCGTCGCCGAAACCCGACAACCTACTTGCGTAAGCGGGGCTTGTGACTATCTGATGGTCAAGCCTTGCGCGGGAAGTTTTGCGTCACGGCACACATATATTGCGACCAGTAGCTTGGAATGAATATGGGAAAAAATCTTGCACTGTGGGTTATCATTGCCATCCTTTTGGTGGCCTTGTTTAACCTGTTTCAGTCGCCCTCCGGACAGTCCGGCCAGTCGTCGCTGGCGTTTTCGGACTTCCTAGCAGAAGTCGATAGCGGCCAGATTTCAGAAGTCACTATTCAAGGTGACACGCTAATTGCAAAAACGCGCGACAATCGCACGGTTAATGTATACACCCCCGCTTATCCGAACCTTGTTGAAAAACTGAACGACAAGGGTGTTCGGATCATCGCAAAACCGGAAGAAAGCCTGTCGCCGCTGATGAGTGCGCTGATCAGCTGGTTGCCGATGCTGCTGATCATCGGGGTGTGGATTTTCTTCATGCGTCAGATGCAGGGCGGTGGTGGCAAAGCCATGGGCTTTGGCAAATCCAAAGCCAAAATGCTGACAGAAAAATCCGGTCGCGTGACGTTTGAAGACGTTGCCGGCATTGAAGAAGCCAAAGCTGAACTTGAAGAAGTCGTCGACTTCCTGCGCGACCCGCAGAAGTTCCAGCGACTTGGCGGTAAAATCCCCAAAGGCATGCTGCTTGTTGGTCCTCCGGGTACTGGTAAAACGCTTTTGGCCCGTGCAATTGCGGGTGAAGCAAACGTACCGTTCTTTACGATTTCGGGTTCTGACTTTGTTGAAATGTTCGTTGGTGTCGGTGCATCGCGTGTACGTGACATGTTCGAACAAGGCAAAAAGAACGCCCCCTGCATCATCTTTATCGATGAGATCGATGCAGTTGGCCGCCATCGTGGTGCTGGTCTTGGCGGAGGTAACGATGAACGCGAACAAACGCTTAACCAGCTTTTGGTTGAGATGGATGGTTTTGAAGCCAACGAAGGCGTAATCCTTGTTGCGGCAACCAACCGTCCGGACGTCCTGGATCCAGCATTGCTGCGTCCGGGTCGTTTTGACCGTCAGGTTGTGGTTCCGAACCCTGATCTTGAAGGCCGCGAACACATTCTTGGTGTTCATGCCCGCAAGGTTCCATTGGGGCCGGATGTTGATCTGCGTACGGTTGCACGGGGTACGCCGGGTTTCTCGGGTGCTGATCTTGCCAACCTTGTCAACGAAGCAGCCCTTCTTGCTGCCCGTCTTGGCAAACGCGTTGTCACCATGGCTGATTTTGAAAATGCCAAGGACAAAGTCATGATGGGGGCAGAACGTCGCTCCATGATCATGACCGATGACGAGAAAAAGCTGACGGCATATCACGAAGGTGGCCACGCATTGGTTGCCCTTCATACCCCGGCATCTGATCCGATCCATAAGGCAACCATCATTCCGCGCGGTCGTGCGTTGGGGATGGTGATGCGTCTTCCGGAACGTGATCAGGTTTCCAAATCCTATGAACAGCTGATTTCTGATCTGGCTGTTGCCATGGGCGGCCGCGTTGCCGAAGAGCTTATCTTTGGCAAGGACAAGGTCACGACAGGGGCATCTTCCGACATCAACATGGTGACGCAATATGCGCGCAAGATGGTGACGGAGTGGGGCTTCTCGGATATTCTTGGGAACGTGAAATATGTCGATAACCAGGAAGAAGTTTTCCTGGGGCATAGCGTTGCCCAGCATAAGAATGTTTCGGAAAAAACCGCTCAGATGATTGATGAGGAAGTCCGTCGTTACTCTGACGAGGCCTATGAATTCGCCAAGCGGGTTCTGACCGAATATCTTGATGACCTGCATATTCTGGCCAAAGGTCTTCTGGAATACGAAACCCTGTCGGGCAAGGAAATCGACGCGCTGTTGCGTGGCGAGTCAATTGACCGTCCGGGTCATTCAAGCGGCAGCGGCAAGGATGCGGGGGGACGTCGTTCGACGGTCCCAAGCTCCGGCGGTGCACGTAAGGAAAACCCGGATGAAGGTGGCGGGGATCTTTCCCCGGAACCGCAGCCGGGAAGCTAACTGAAAGAGACTGATGGACGAGATCAAAAGATCGGTCCTGCGAAGCCCCGCCGATGTGCGGGGCTTTGCTGATTTTGACGGACCGCTATATTACGCACCTACCGGGTTCATCGATCATGCCGATGATCCTAATACATTGCCGCTTGCCGGATCACGGCGCGGGTTTTCTGCACTTGAAATCATTCGACGCCGCGAAGAAGGCGGTGCTGAAAGCATGATCTTGCCGTTGCTGGCCTTAGAAGGTTGGGTTCAAAACAGCGGGCGCGTTGATGAAATCAACAATGTGCTTGATCGCCTAATGACCAAACGCCCGGATTTTGCCGGGCTGGATATGGCTTCTTGCCATGTCATGGGGGTTGTTAATGTCACCCCGGACAGCTTTTCTGACGGTGGGGATTACAACACCACTGATCAGGCGGTTGCACGTGGTCGTGAATTGATCGAACAGGGTGCCTCCATCCTTGATGTTGGCGGCGAATCCACCCGTCCGGGGGCCGAAGATGTTTCCGAGGCCGATGAAATTGCCCGCGTGGTTTCGGTTATTCGTGAACTTGCCACCGACGGTCATGTCATCTCGATCGATACGCGTCACGCTGGTGTCATGGAAGCCGCGATTGAGGCCGGTGCGAGCATCATTAATGACGTTACGGGGCTTGAAGGCGATGAACGGTCCATGGAAGTGGCCGCCGCGTCAGGCAAGCCTGTGATGCTGATGCATATGCAGGGTGAACCGGGCACCATGCAGGCTGACCCGCAATATGATTGCGCGGTGCTTGATGTTTATGACTATTTGCTCGACCGGATTGAAAGCTGTGAACGTGCGGGGATTGCGCGTGACCGGATTTGCATCGATCCGGGCATCGGGTTTGGTAAATCGCTGTCGCATAATCTGGAACTGCTGTCGCGCTTGGCCATCTTCCACGGATTGGGTTGCCCGATCTTGCTCGGAACATCGCGCAAATCATTTATCGGCAAAATCGATCCAAAGGCCGAGCCCAAGCAAAGACTGGGGGGATCGATCGCATCCGCTGTCAATGGATGGCGTCATGGGACGCAAATGATCCGGGTTCATGATGTTCAGGAAACCGTTCAAGCAATTTCAATCGTGAGTTCTACATCCATCGTATAGTACGATAGTGTTAGTCTAGACGATCTGTATAGCTTGTCATTTTTGCTGCATTGCTTAGAAACAGAACGGAGAAACGCGTTGAAACTTGCAATTTCAACGCGTTTCTCCGTTCTGTTTTTTTTTGGCAGGATTCTGGCATTTTCTGACCTTGTGCGGTTGAGGCTTGCAGTCTTGTGAACATCGGCACATACAAAGTATTGAAAGAATACAAGTGGCGCAAAAGTCACACTCTTTGGTTGGGTAACAGAGCAAACGCGAAGGTCTTTGTATGAACGGAATTGGCGGCCTGACGCAGCCGGATTTTGGCGGCGTGGCAACGGGCCAGGATGTTATGGCACATTGTGTTTTTGTCGTTGAAGACAACACCGATCTGAACAAGGATCTGTGTGAGTATCTTGAAATGTGCGGGTTCGAGGTTGTCGGTTGTGAAACCGGTGCCGCGTTTTATCGTGCGCTAAAGACACAACAACCCGCTGCCGTCATCCTAGATATTATGCTGCCTGATGCAGATGGTTATGAGTTGGCACAATATGTTCGCAAGAACATTGATTGTGGGATCATGATGCTGACATCGCTGTCGGGAATGGATCATCATCTTACCGGGTATAAATCCGGTGCGGATGTATACCTGACCAAAGATAGCCCGCTTTCGGTTATCGAAGCCGCCTTGCAGCCGCTTTTGCGGCGCTCGAACCGTAACGAAGTGGTTGAGCCGCAGGAACAGGAAATCCCTGAAGACAGTTGGGTTCTTGATATGCTCAATTGGACCTTGTGCAATCCGGATGGCGATGAAGCGTCGCTTACCGCGACCGAACGCACCATCATCAAACTTTTGATCGAGGCGAATGGTGCCTGGCTGACCCGACCCGAAATTGTCGTGGCGTTGGGCAAGGCCGATACGGCTGAAAACTGCCGAAATCTTGATACGGCCATCCGGCGTGTGCGCCAGAAGGTCATAAAGGAAGTTGGCGGAGAATTGCCCGTACGTACCGCTTATGGTCGGGGATATGCATTCACCTCACCGGCAGTCGTTTCAGGTTCGGCTGAAGTTTCCTGACATCCCTGCCAAAAATCAATGCCGTGATCAAATATTTCGTTAAGTGATGGGGCCGGGAAACGTGTAAGCAGGCCTTAGGCCTTCGCAACTCCGATTTCCTCACAGGACAAGAGCAGGCAAAGCTCGATACCATTATCGCCCCGGTCACGCAGTTTGATCGATCCTCCGTGAGCGTCAACAATCCGTTGTGAAATATGAAGTCCCAGCGCATTCCGAAGTGACTTGGCTTCCATTTCACGTCGGAATAATGCATCGCCGATCAATCTTATTTCATCATCATCAAGACCTTCTCCCTTACACGGGATGGCAATTTCAACCAGCAGATTGCTATGGCGATGAAGTTCTATCTGAATGGGGCGCCCGTGGGCAAACCGCCGGGACGTTTCAATCAGATTGGTGATCGCTAGACCGATAAGCGTCTCGTCAATAAACACCTCAAGGTCTTGGGTGTTATCTTCATTGACGAGAATCTTGGCATCTTCGCGTGTGGTGTTGGCGACGAATTCCTGCATGAAACGGCTAAGCGGTGTTAATTCACGAGCAAGGGAGAATTCATGGCGATCAATACCATCCTTGCTTAGGAAAATATCAACAAGCCGGGCAAGCTTTCTGGCCTGTAACTGGATGCGTTCCAGACGGTTCGAAACATCCCCTGTACGACCCTGAAGCCTGAGCATCAGCATTTCAGATGAGCGCTGAATAACGGCAAGCGGGGTTCGGAATTCATGCGACAGCATTGAAATCAGGTTGCGCTGCTCTTCGACCAGTGTGGTGGTTTCTTCTGCTTTCCGCGATATGCTATTGCTTTCCCGATCCATATGAGCCAGTCGGACAGCCATCACAATCCCCATGGCGATCATGTGGAACAATGCCGAGAACTGATGCAGTTCGAGCCGCAGTGGCGTTGCCTCGATCAAACCAGAATGAGCAAGCTGAAGCATAACAGCAGGACCCGTCGGAAGGGCGAGAATGAACAAATAGGCCCATGTGAGCCAGTTACGGGCATCATCAAACAGTCGCCTGACCAGATACAGGCTCATGATGATCATGAACAGCGAGTGGCTTGGGACGATGTAGCTGCCAAATACCGTGTAAAGATCCCCCGCGCCACCGACGAGAAACATCAATATAAACAGCGCATAAGCACAGCATACTTTGTAAATGAAGGGATGGTGTTTTTTTATGTCGACGATGTAAAACCATAGAAACGCCGTGACCGCGTGCGATATAATATTGATCTCGCCCAGTAGGAAATCATTCAGCCAGGTTATCTCGGGCCTGATTTCACTCAGCACGATCCCGGCAACAATCGCGACAACTGTGCCAATCGTAAATACCCAGATGCCGTAAAGCATCACAGCTAAATCTCGCGCGACAATGCCCAGTATCAGATAGGCAAGGCCAAGGGTAACCACCAGTCCAAAAAACACATTTACTGCCAAGCTGCGGACGGTCAGGGCCGTGATCAAATCTGTCTGTGGCCAAAGTTTTATGCGCATGAAATTGGTACTGTTGCTCTGTACCCGGATAAACATCCGGTAGTCTCCGGCGTCAAGAAATGGCAACGCTGTGACATGTGCCGGGCCACCATATGGGCGTAGGCTTGCCGGGGTGTTGTCGCCCATGTTTGATCGCCAGAACGGTTCGTTTTGGCCTTTACCGATCAGGACGACATCAATGAAGTTCAAATAACTCGGTTGCAGCTCAAGATAGGGGCGTTCAGTGACTTTTTCCTGCACGGAAAAGTCGAGCCGATACCAGATAACATCACGTGTATAGCCAAAGGACGGAATTGCCATGTCTTTGGCAAATGCGTCATCGGGCAGAGCTATGACATCGCTTAGTATTTGCTTGCGGGTTTTATCGACATGCCATGTCAAAAGCCCGGTCAGGGTAACCGGGCTGTCAAGCGCACCCGGCAACTGAAATTGTGGTTTTTCCAGTGCCGGGGGGCTTGTCGGCTGTGCTGAACCACTTGTGGTCGATATTGCCAATGCCATCAGCACCATCATGGCAAGACAGACAAGTTTCATCGGTTGGGAAAAGACATGATTTACCATGATCAATGTCCCTTGCCCCTCGATGAAGCGGAGGCAGTGTCTATAACACCAAACAGCGTTTCGTTGGTTCTGGAAGCCGTGGCATCATAGTTGTAAGGAAGTTTCAGCAAAATCGTTGTGCCGCCCTTTTCGCCGACACTGATCGACATCGTCCCGTCATGGGCCTCGATGATACGATTGGTAATGTGCAGTCCCAATCCAACGCCTTGGGTAGTTGCCGCATGTCGACCGCGGAAGAAGGCATTTAAGACTTTGTTCAAATCATTAGGCGGAATGCCCGGTCCTTCGTCGACCACACGGATATAGACATATCCGTTCGCAGACCGGTTGCATGCAACCCACACGGCGGCACCAGGCGCATATTTTCGGGCATTTTCGATCAGGTTGACTACTGCGCGTTCCAGAAGGATGCGGTCGATATCGACAATCGCAAATTCCGAATTGATCAATGTGACATTATGTTCCTGCACTTCGCGACGGCGTCTTCCGATCAGTTCGCTTAAAAACTGGTCAATGGCGATCAGCTCGCGTGATGTGGTGAAGGTTGCGCTATCAAGTGTTTCTTTGGTCAGAAACGCATCGACAAGGGCGGAAAGCTGCCCGGCATTGGATCGGATCGTTGAAAGACGGCTGTGGATCGCTTCTTTTTCGTCACGCAGATGAAGGCTTAGAATTTCGGCTGACCGCTGAATGATGGCAAGCGGGGTTCGGAACTCGTGCGACAACATGGTGATGAATGTACGTTGTTCACCTGCCAGTTGATCGGCGCGTGCGCTGGTATGAAATGCATCGACCCGCTTGTTGGCAAGTTTATTGATGCGCAAGCCCATTGCAAGAGCGAGCATGATCAGATGTATGGTTGAACTGGTTTGAAAGACATTGGTGGTAAAACTATTGATCGGTAAACCGCCCAGCAAGGTGGCTAAATGAACGATCCCGGCCAGTGTCGGTATGCCCAGTGCAATCATATAGAACCAATAGATAGTAGTACCATAAACCCGATGGCCGGTTAAAATCATATAGACAAGAAGTGTGGCCAGCAGAAAAATTTCGGGAATGAAGAACAGTTGCGCATAGATGATGTAGTAATCCGAGATCGACGTGACCAGACCAGCAATAGCAAGGAAGGCATAGCTCATCATAATGCGAAACAGGACCGGATTCAGACGGTCCAGACGGATGATAAAGGACCATAAGGCCACCACTGACCCGATGGATAAAGCTGTCCCGGATCCTGTTATCAAATCACTGGCAAGGGGCCACATCCCTTTGAACAAAAGATGTGCATATCCGCTGGTGCCAAAACTAAGAAGGAACAGTCCAAAAATATAGACCGCATACCAGATAATAATGCGGTCTCGCGATAGTAGGCCGAATGTCAGGTACAGCCCGAAAATCACAATCAGAACACCCAGATAAGTGCCATTGCGATAACTGTCGCTACCGGTATTTGCAAGGATGGTTGCTTCTGTTCGAAGATGGGCTTCAAACAGATGTGCGCTGTTTGTCTGAACCCGGATCGTCAGCCAGTAATGACCAGGCGCAAGGTTGGGCCATTTTGCGATGTGCTTAAGGCTTGCCGGACGGTCTGGAGGGCTTGAAATCCTGTCGCCAACTTGATCTGTCCAGACCGTCTTGCCAGTATCCGATGACAGAATGGTTAGACGTATATCGTTCAGGTAGGCGGCCTTCATTTCAATAAACGCGGATTGACCAACGTCACTGATGGTGCTTTCAACAGTAAAAGGCGCGCGATACCAAACCGGATGTTTTGTAAATCCAGCAGTCGGGGTGTTAAATGCCGTAATGAATTCACTTTCAGGGACGTTGACCAGATCCACCGGCATCGTTATCCGACGATCTGTTATCAAGCGCGAGAGAAACCGGCTTAGGTCGATGTCGGTTTTCGGACCATTGCTGCCGACAATGAAATGCGGACCATCAAGATGGGCACTGGCATTGGACGGGAACATGGCAAGCAGACCGGTGGCGATCACTGCCAGCACCGTAATCAGTGCCATATTTGGGCGGCTGTCGCGCAAAGTTCCCCCGGTTTCAAAGCTTTAATTCATGATTGTTTCTGATAGCGTCTTTTCGCCAACAGGTCATTGCTTTTATAGGGGCATATCCTTACAGGCAGGCATGTGACCGTGTTAACGGATTACTCGCCAACTTGCCGTTAAAATGTCTTACTTGCCGGTAGCATTGCGACGTCACTTTGATATAACCGGCAATCAGAATTCATGAAGCAGGCAAACATGTCTGTGAAGCACAACAGAGATAAAAAGCATGAGCCGCAAATATTTTGGGACCGATGGCATTCGCGGAACGGCCAATACAGCGCCGATGACCGCCGAAGTCGCACTTAAGGTCGGTATGGCCGCAGGACATTATTTCACCCGCGGCAATCACCGTCACAAGGTCGTCATTGGCAAAGACACCCGACTTTCCGGTTACATGCTTGAACCGGCACTGGTGGCTGGTTTTACCTCTATGGGGATGGATGTGATGCTGGTTGGTCCGATGCCAACCCCGGCCGTTGCCATGCTGACCAAATCAATGCGCGCTGATATCGGTGTCATGATCTCGGCCTCACATAATCCGTTTCAGGATAACGGGATCAAGCTTTTTGGCCCGGACGGTTTTAAACTGTCTGACGAGGTCGAACTTGAAATTGAAACCCTGATGGAAAGCGATCTTTCCCACAAACTGGTTCCGGCCAATGCCCTTGGCCGTGCGCAGCGTATCGATGACGCGCCGGGTCGCTATATCGAAGCTGTGAAATCATCGCTTCCGGGGTCTGTAACCCTTGAAGGCTTGCGCATTGTGCTGGATTGCGCCCATGGGGCTGGCTATTCGGTCGCCCCCAAAGTTCTGCGTGAACTGGGCGCGGATGTGATTGCAATCGGCACCAGCCCGAACGGCATGAACATCAATGATCAGTGCGGATCAACCTATACCAAAACCATGTGTGATCGTGTGCTGGCCGAAAAGGCCGATGTTGGGATTGCCTTGGACGGGGATGCCGACCGCGTTCAGATGTGTGATGAAAAAGGCCAGCTGATCGATGGCGATCAATTGATGGGTCTTGTTACCACCCATTGGAAACGCACAGGCCAATTGCGCGGCAATGCACTGGTTGCGACCGTGATGTCGAACCTTGGGCTTGAACGTTATCTTGAGAAAAACGATATCCGCTTGATCCGGACCAAGGTTGGTGATCGCTATGTTGTTGAACAGATGCGTGCCCTTGATTGCAATGTCGGCGGTGAACAATCAGGCCATATCGTTTTGTCTGACTTCGCATCAACCGGTGATGGTCTTTTGGCCGCTTTGCAGGTTCTTGCCGTTCTGTCCAGCCGCGAAGGCCGGGTTTCAGAAATGAGCCGCGTGTTTGAACCGCTGCCACAGATTTTGAAGAATGTCCGTTATGCGGCGGGCTCTGATCCCTTGTCGCAAAACAGCGTGATTGATGCCATTTCAAGTGCTGAGAAGGCCTTTAATGGTGATGGCCGTGTTTTGATCCGTAAATCGGGAACCGAACCATTGATCCGTGTCATGGCTGAAGGCGATGATGCGATCAAGGTTGAACAGATTGTCGATAGCATCGTCGCTGAAATCATTGCTGTTGCGGGCTGATCGGCTGATCAGTGAACTGGTCGCCGGAAAATAACGAAATTGTACGAGTGTGAAGGAAGTCGATCATGAAGGGGCGTGTCTTGATTATTGCCGGGTCCGATTGTTCGGGCGGGGCGGGTATTCAGGCCGATATTAAATCGGTTACGGCCCTTGGCGGATATGCTGCAACTGCGATCACGGCCTTGACGGTGCAAAATACCACCGGAGTCTTTGACGTTTTGGGCATTTCCCCGGAAATGATCGTCCATCAGGCGACGGTGACAATTGATGATATCGGCGCAGACGCGATTAAAACCGGTATGCTGCACAGCGTACCGGTGATTAACGCGGTGGCGGAATTCATCAAGGCAAAAGCAGCCGGGATTCCAATTGTTGCCGATCCTGTGATGGTGTCACAAAGCGGTTCACGGTTGCTGCAGGAAGATGCAGTTCAGGCCCTGATCGATAATATGATCCCGCTTGCAACGGTACTGACACCAAATATTCCCGAGGCCGAAGTACTATCAGGTATGAAAATCACCGACGAAGGTGATATGATTGCTGCAGCGCACAAAATTGGCGAGCTCGGTGCAAAAGCTGTCCTGATAAAAGGTGGTCACGCCGAGGGGGACAAAATCGTCGATATCTTGTGGCGCCGGGATGGTGATGTTGAGGGCTTTGAAGGTTCGCGCATTCCGTCTGAAAATAATCATGGTACGGGCTGCTCGCTTGCAAGCTCGATTGCAACCGGGCTGGCACAGGGCATGGAGTTAAGTGATTCTGTTGCACGGGCGCGGGCATATGTTCGCGAAGCCATCCGAACCGCACCAAATTACGGCAAAGGAAACGGTCCGCTAAATCATGCGCATCCTGTAACCGGTTGAAAATCTTCGACGGAATGTGACAGGGCGCTAAACGTTGGGATAATTGCGGCATGCCGGGAACTTCGTTCTTCCATCAGGCCCGTAACAATGCCTGGTCAAATCACCGTCTGTTTGATGTTTGTCAGAAACTGACCAAACACGAGCTCAGCACCAAACGGGCAGCGTTTTCTCCGACACTCCTTGAATCCTTGAACCACGCATTGACCGTTGATTGGTATTATCTTGATGCGTTGGTCAATGGCAGGCGAGGACAAGACTGCTTTGCCAATGAAATGCCCTATATCGACATCGTCAAGCTGGCAGCAGCCCAGCGCGATGCCGATTTTAAATTGATGGCATTTTGTGATCAGCTTAATGACAAGGATGCGGTTCGCGAAGTTGAACTCAAACGGGCGGATGGCACGGTTGGCTATGAGGCCGTTGCAGACATCCTGTCGCATCTTTTTGTCTATCAAACCCACCATCGCGGGCAGGTTCATGTCATGCTGGGCAACACAGCCCAGTCACCGCCGCCACTTGAAGAATATCATCTTGAATTTGAAACGTCTTTTCGCAATTTTGATTTTTCAGGGTTTGGCGGAAAAGGGATCTAAAGGAATAAAATGAACAAACGAATGTGGCGCCGTGCCATTCTTGCGACCGGGATTGCGGTTCTGGCAGCGGTCAGTTATGGCAACCCGGAACGCTATATTGCCGATCTGATTTGGACAGATGATGCGGCTCCTTGGGAAAAGGTCACCGCGGTCTATACGCCCGATACGGCCAAACCCAATGATCTTGAAATTTCCGAAGCAGAATTTTCAGATATCACTGCCTGTCGGGCCCATGTGCATGAACGCGCAACCGAAAGCAGTGACCCCGACCTTAAAAAGGGGAGCTTTGAATGCGCAATCGGCTTTTACCTGTCAAAGGGACTCGATAATGCCCCGGATGGCGGGGCATATCGTCTGATCTTGAAATAAGTCTGATGCCTAAAGCACATACCAAAGAAGAGCAGGCAGGGCGATGGCGGCAAGGAAGCTTGAACTGATCACGACACCTGCCACTTCTTCGGGTTCGCGATTGTAAAGCTGTGCGAACAAATAGCAGAACACTGCAACCGGCATCGAACACTGCAAGATCACCACACCGCGTTCAACCCCGGTCAGTCCAAGAACTTCAGACAAGCCAAGACCAACGCCAAAGCCCATGGCAAGACGCAGAACGCTTAACGCCGTACTGCGCGCAAGGCTTACGGGGCGGAGTTTCGCCAAAGACACACCAAGGGTGAACAGCATCAAAGGAATGGTCAACTGACCAATCAGGTTGGTGGTGTTGTAAAGCCACGCCGGAACCCCCGTATCGGTTGCCAAAAAGGCGATGGCGATCAGGGTTGCTGGAATGATCGGCATTTTCGCCAGAGATTTAAGCGAAAAACTGCCAGAGACAAAGGCAACACCGACGGTCAGCTGTATGACAACATATGCTGCAAAGAACGCAACCGAAAGAGCCAACCCTTCCTGCCCATAGGCCAGCATGCAAAGTGGCAGGCCGACATTGCCGACATTTGGCCAGGTCAGCGATTGCAAATACGTGCGGGGCGACAGGTTAAACACCTTCAATATCGGCCAGCCGATCAGGGCAAAGATGATATTCGCTGCAATAGCCGCTGTGCCCATCAATATCAAGGTGTCACCGCCAAGCTTAACCGTGGCAAGGGCGGCAAAGGTCAGGCACGGCGTTGCAAAATACGTGACGATAGAGGTGACAAGATTGGTATCGAAATGCTTGCCGGCACGCGCCCAGAAATAACCCAGTCCCGTTGTGACGAAAACCGGTGCCAGAATTGCAAAAATATCGGCAAACATTGATTACGTATTCCTCAATCAGGTGCTTTTGACCCGAAAATGTCACGGCGGACACTTCTCCTGCAAGCGAATAATGGTAATACCAATTTGTTTTCCGCAGTGCGGAATGGCAATATGTATGTCAGATCATCTTGTCATCTTGGGCAGGCATCGGCATTGTTGCCCAAATTGAATTGAACAAAGGTCAGTGATGAGCGGACACGCAAAAGAAACTGTCAGACGTCATTTGATTGACCCGGCCCCACGCTTTCGGGACCGCCGCAATCTGCTACCAGCGGTTTTTCTGGACCGCGACGGTGTGATCAATGAAGAAGTCCACTATCTGTCGCGTGTAGAAGAACTAAAACTGATCGACGGGGCTGCATCCGCCATTCGGCGCCTGAATGACGTAGACATTCCCGTGATTATCGTGACCAACCAGTCCGGTGTCGCGCGCGGCTATCTAAACGAAGATCAGTTGCTTGAAATTCATCAGGCCTTGGTCGCCATGCTGGCGCGGGAAAAGGCATCTGTGCAGGGCATTTATTATTCGCCCTTCCATATGAAGGGCGAGGGCGAATATCGCCGCGAAAGCGACTGTCGTAAGCCCGGATCAGGAATGCTTGTTGCTGCCGCGTCCGAATTTGCGATTTCGCTCAGCGAAAGTGTTTTGGTTGGCGACCGGATCAATGACGTCCGTGCTGCACATGGCGTTCAAGCCCGTGCCATCATGGTTCGAACCGGCCACGGGGCCAAGGAAACCCAATTGCCAGAGGCATCCGGGGCGGATTTCATTGCTGATGATTTGACATCGGCCGTCGACCATATCCTTGGCACGTTTATCAAGCGCTAGAAACGTTTCTGTGCCTATTTCCGAAGACACCAGTTCTGCCACATCTCGCGACAGGATTCCTCAAACTCGCGTGCGACGGCAGGTGGATGGAATGCCTTTGCGTTGCGGATGCGGTCGCGCATGTTTTCGCGAATACTGACCAGCGCTTTAAGATCCGTGCTCAGCATGATGCATTTATCGACATAGCCCTTTTCGGTATGGGCACATAAAGCACCAAGTCCAATGTCAGCCAAAACAGCCAAGCCCAGCCGTGATCCGGGCAAATCACTGGCAAGCGATACAAAAGGCACACCCGCCCACAGCATTTCAAAATGGTTTTCAAGACATATGGCGGGAAACGGTGCCAACCCGATATCGATCTGGGCGAAAAGGGCTGGGCGGTCTTCCGCCGCAACGGTTCCTGCAAGATCAAGTCGGTCACGATTGATCCCGGCCTGTCGGGTGCGATCAAGGAAGGTTTTCGCCGCATAGGAATCCTCAAGAACATCATCTTGAATGACAATGCGACTGTTCGTGATCTTGTTAAGGATGCGGGCAAAACACATAAGCGTTTCATCACTGATATTGGCCAGCTTATCAATGCAGCCAAACCGAATGATATCATCGTTAAAGGCGGCCGGAAGCGGACTGACCGGAAATGTATCGTCAAGTTCACCGGGCAGATACGGACCAAGTTCAAGTTTCTGCGGATGTTCCGAAAGGCCTTTGTTATTGGCAAGTTTCCCGCTGAAAACTTCCTTGTGACCGATCAGATAATCGATCTGTGTCATGCCGGTCGTGGTGGGCGAAAGGCTGGCCTGAACCGGGGCGCTGTGCAGGGCGAACACTTCAATCGGTTGGGTCGGATGGGCGCCGCAAAGATCAATCAGGATATCGATCTTGTCCTTGCGGATGCGATCAGCGATCTGCATCGGGTCCTGCCCGAAAACTTCGCGCCAGCCATCGGCCATAACCTGCCAGGATCTTGTGACGTCATCCGGGCGCGGTGTAGCGGAATACAGGAACAATTCAATTTCATGCCGGTTCAGGTTGCGGGCAAGCGATCCCAGAAGTTTAAAGGATGGATGTTCACAGAAAAACGGCGATATCCAGCCGATCCGTAATCGCCTGTCTGATTGCCGCGTATTGGCAAATGCCGGTTTTGCGGCGATCGGCATGTGATGCTTTGCCCAGTTCTTGGCTCTTTTGGCAAATTCAGTCCCGTCGCCAGATGCCAGTTTCGCCTTGCTGCGCAACAACAGGGCATCGGCCATCGCATTGTCCGGATTTGCTTTTAAAACGGATTTAAGGATCTCAATGGTGCCAAGCACATCGCCGCATTTAAGCGTGATATCGGCCAGAACAAGATCAATGTCATCGGTGTCTTTGGTAAGTTGTCGCGCGGTTTTAAGCAACGCAATTGCTTTGGTATATTGTCCCTGATGGGCAAGGGATTGACCAAGTCCGCGCAGGCCCGGAACAAACTTGGCATTAATGCTCAACGCACGTTGATAAAGTCCCTGTGCTGGCCCGGGATAGCCAAGACGCAGATGTGCCGTTGCAACCCGGTAAATCATGTCTGGGGTAATGCCGGCGGCCTCGGCGGCATGATCAAGTGACATCAGGGCGGCTTTTTCCTGCCCCAAGGCATGAAGCGCATTGCCAAACAGCAACAGGCCTTCAAAATGATCCGGCTTCAGTCCAAGAAGCCGACCCAGAAGATCAACCGCTTGCCCCAAATGGCCGCGTGGTATTTCAAGTCGGGCAAGGTGATAAAGCGCGGTTGGAAAATCCCCGTGGTAACTAATCGCTTGTTTGAACTGATCAATTGCCTTTTCAATCTGGCCCGAACTTTCAAGCGCAATGGCATAATTACACCGCGCTGCCGGATTGGCCCCGACACTTGAAAGACAGCTTTCAAACAGATCGATGGCTTCGCCATTGCGGCCCTGACTGGTTAAAAGCGTTGCCAGAAGATGTTCGGCCTCGGCATTGGCCGGGGAGATATCAAGGATTTGGCGATAGATCTTTTCGGCTTCTTCCGGGCGATTGCCCTCATGTGCACTCAACCCGCGTCGCAACAGTGTCTTGAGTTGGTCAGACATGGGGGTGCGTATCTCCGCCTAGGATGTGCTGTTCAGATAACTGTTTGAAGACATTAAAGGGTTCTGGCTGCGCTTTAAAGCATACAGTTGCACAAGGCACATTTTGGGGCGGGTATTTAAGTGAAAAAAAACCCCGAACCTTTACGGGTCCGGGGCGAGAATGGGAGTGGGAGAATCGCCTGGCGGCGATAATCACCTACTAAGATATGGGCTGTTTGGTCGAAGATCGCCTATCCAAGGGGATAGTGTTTTGGGGTATTTGGGGTAGGTTTTCAAAAGGATGGTCAAAGATCTGTGATATGGATCACAAATTCCCGGCAAAACTCAAAACGCGCTGATATTTGCTTGCCGGATCTAAGCGTAAGTTTGCCGTCGCGTAGCATTCGTACCATATGATGGAATAACGCGAAATTTTCAGGCAAAAAACTGTCAAAATGCGCGAATACTGTGCTAGAACGCACGTATATATGAAGACAAACCCCGCGAAGTAAGAGAGGTTCCTTCCATGCCGGAATATCGGTCCCGTACAACAACCCATGGTCGCAATATGGCCGGTGCGCGCGGCCTGTGGCGCGCCACTGGTATGACAGATGAAGACTTCGACAAGCCTATCATTGCGGTCGTCAACAGCTTCACCCAGTTTGTGCCCGGTCACGTCCACCTCAAAGACCTTGGTCAGATGGTTGCTCGCGAAATCGAGGCCGCAGGTGGTGTCGCCAAAGAATTCAACACCATTGCGGTCGATGATGGTATCGCGATGGGCCATGACGGTATGCTTTATAGCTTGCCTTCGCGTGAAATCATTGCCGATTCCGTTGAATATATGGTCAATGCCCATTGCGCCGATGCGATGGTGTGCATTTCCAACTGTGACAAGATCACCCCCGGTATGCTGATGGCTGCAATGCGCCTCAATGTCCCGGCCGTGTTTGTGTCCGGTGGTCCGATGGAAGCTGGCAAAATCACCATCGAAGGCAAAGAACATCACCTTGATCTGGTCGATGCCATGGTTCAGGCTGCCGATCCGAACATCTCTGATGAACAGGTCAAGGAAGTCGAACGTTCGGCATGTCCGACCTGTGGGTCATGCTCTGGCATGTTTACGGCCAACTCGATGAACTGTCTGGCTGAGGCCCTTGGTCTGGCACTTCCGGGCAATGGCTCGGTCCTGGCGACACATGGTGCGCGTAAGGAGCTTTTCCTTGAAGCTGCCCGTACCTCGGTCAAGCTGGCACGTCGTTATTACGAAGAAGAAGACATCGGCGCGACCCCGCGCGGTATCGCAACGTTCGAGGCGTTTGAAAACGCCATGGCGCTTGATATTGCCATGGGCGGCTCGACCAATACGGTTCTGCATTTGCTCGCCATCGCCAAGGAAGCCGAAGTCGACTTCACCATGACCGATATGGACCGCCTGTCGCGCAAGGTCCCGTATCTTTCCAAAGTCGCACCAAACCATCCGATGTTCCACATGGAAGACGTCCATCGTGCCGGTGGTATTATGCGTATCCTTGGTGAGTTGGAGCGCGGTGGTTTGCTGCATACCGATGTCTCGACCGTGCATGCCAAAACCATGGCCGATGCCCTTGAAAAATGGGACATCAAACGCACAACTAACGAAGCCGTGCACAAATTCTTCCGTGCCATGCCCGGTGGTGTGCCGACCCAAACGGCGTTTAGTCAGGAACGCTATTGGGATGACCTTGATCTTGATGAAAAAGAAGGCTGCATTCGTGACATCGAAAATGCCTATAGCAAGGATGGCGGGCTCGCCGTTTTGTTTGGCAATTTGGCGGTCAATGGATGTGTCGTTAAGACCGGTGGTGTTGATAAAAGCATTCTGAAATTCACCGGCCCGGCCGTGGTCTGCGAAAGTCAGGACGAAGCCGTCGCCAAGGTTCTTGGTGGGGAAGTCAAGGAAGGCGATGTTGTCGTCATTCGCTACGAAGGTCCTAAAGGCGGTCCGGGCATGCAGGAAATGCTCTATCCGACCAGCTATCTGAAATCGATGGGGCTTGGCAAAGCCTGCGCATTGATCACGGATGGCCGGTTCTCAGGCGGGACGTCGGGTCTTTCCATCGGTCACGTATCACCAGAAGCTGCGGCTGGTGGGGATATTGCACTGGTTGAACCGGGCGATACCATCGAGATCGACATTCCGAACCGCACGATCAAAATCGCGGTCGATGATGCAGTGCTTGCCGCCCGTCGCAAGGCGATGGAGGCCAAAGGCCCAGAAGCATGGCGTCCGGAAAAGCCACGCAAACGCAAAGTCACAACCGCCCTTCGGGCCTATGCCGCCATGGCAACCAGTGCGGACCAAGGTGCGGTTCGTGATGTGACACAGGTTGAGTTCTGATTTTAACCTTTGATAGAGCATAGAAAGCCGCCCTAGATAGGGCGGCTTTTTATTTGTTCTTACGATCTAGCAGAAAAAAGACCGAGATCAAAAAGACCCCGGCCTATCAGGTTGGCGAATGGTTGAGATTCGCCTTTAGTGCTCCGGCCCGAAAAGTGGGAGGCACAAGGCCGGATAGGGAGACTATTTATTTTCCGTAAGTTGAATGACCGTGTTCGAAATGACGCGAACTGCAGTGGCAATACAGCTCTCATCTAGGTCGAAGTTGCTGCGATGGAGCATCGTCTTGCGGTCGGTGGCTTTGGAGCCAATACGAAGATGTGCGCTTGGGATGCGCGATGAGAATTCAGCAAAGTCTTCGCTTCCCATCGAACCTTGTGGCAGACAAATGACATTTTCTTCGCCGATGACTTCACGTGCGCAATTGATGACGTTTTCAAGAATAGCCGGGTCGCTTTTTACCACACCAACACCTTGAAGAAACTCGACCTCAATCCGGGTTTTCGTTGCGATGCCAACCCCTTGCGCAATACGGGTAATGGCGTCCTTGGTTGCTGTACGGATTTCTTCGGAATGGGTGCGGATCGCTCCTTGCAAGGTGACGCAATCAGGAATTTGGTTTCGCGCAGTACCGCCTTCTATTTTACCGATGGTTATAACGGCGGAATTCAAAGGTGCGACTTCGCGTGACACAATCGACTGGATTTGCGAAATGAACTGGCCGGCAGCGACAATAGGGTCGATTGACAAATGCGGATGGGCACCATGTCCTGATAACCCCGTGACGGTAATGTCAAACGGATCAGATGATGCGAATGAAACTTCTGGGTGCCAGCCAATCGTTCCGCCATCCAGCAGAGGCCAATTATGATAGCCTAGCATAACGTCCGGACGATCTTTTTTAAAAACGCCATCGGCCAACATCGCACGTGCCCCGCCAAGCCCTTCTTCTGCAGGCTGGAATAGAACCATGGCGCGGCCGGAAAAATCAGAACCAAGTTTGGCAAGAACAGTCGCAACACCCAAGGCAATTGCAGTATGAGCATCGTGACCGCAGGCGTGCATGATGCCCTCATTTTCCGAGGTGAATTCAAGTCCGGAATCTTCGGCAATAGGTAAGGCATCTATGTCGCCACGGATGCCGATAAGGCGGCCCGCCGAGTCAGGATTGATGAGAGCTGCCACACCGGTTTTACCGTAACCGGTGCGATAGCTTACGCCGAGATTGTCGAGGTGTTTTTGGATTTTCCCTGATGTCCGGACTTCGTTAAATCCAAGTTCCGGATGGCGGTGCAAATCGCGGCGAATGTCGATCAGTTCATCACGGATCTCATCAACAATTGCATTGATTTTACTCGAAATCTCGTTGGTGACGCGTGGAGGCATAATTCATCAATCCTGATTGGTGGCGGGCCGGTTGTTGGATAGTTCAGGCTCGATTAGTCAAAGTCTTTTTGACCGATCTCCGATATTTTCTTGTAGGTATCTTCTCCCCACATTTTAGAGCCCAACTCATCACGTACTGACTGGGTTGCTTCAATGAATGGCTTGGTGTCGGGCTTGGTAAAGGTGATACCTGCGGCCTTCATTTCTGCGATCATTCGGTCAGTTTGTTCAGGAAGCATCTTTCCGATCACGGCATTGGAGGCATCATTCGCCTTTTTCAACAATGCTTGGTCTTCCGGGCTCAGGCTTTCCCAGAAGGTATTGCTGACCATGACGTAAGCCGGTTTTTTGATGTAATCGACCAGTGCGATGGATTTCTGAACTTCATAGAATTTAGCTGCATAAATGGTTTCAATCGGGTTTTCTTGCCCGTCAACCACACCAGCCTGCAGGCCTGTGTAAACTTCTGCAAAGGCCATTGGGGTTGGGTTGGCCCCAAGTGCGCTCAAGGATTTGACATAATAATCGCGTTCCGGAGAACGCAGTTTCAGGCCTTGGAGGTCGTCTATGCTGTTGATTTCGATGTCCGCACTGATCTGGCGCGGGTTGCGAGGCATAAAGCCAAGTAGGCGAATTTCTCGTTCATCTACAAGCTTCTCGTTCCATTCCTGACCAAAGTCAGTATCGAGAACCGCACCATAGTTTTTAATCCCCTTCATCAAATAGGGGATGGCAAGATATTCGATCTCTTTGATCCCGGGGTCGCCACTTGCATTCATCTGCGTGACGCCAAGTGCCATTTGGGTAAACAGTTCACGTGGGGTGCCAAGCTGATCCCCGCCATAAACGGTCACTTCGAAACGGCCATCAGATTCTTCTTCCATGACGCGCTTGAATTCCATGGCCCCTTCGTATTGGGCTTCGCCTTGATTGGCCCAAAGGCCATAGCGAATTTCGGTTGCCCCATTGGCTTGGCTAAGTGCCAAAAGTGATAGACCCGAGGCAAATATGGCTGCTGTGAGTGTCTTACGCATGCTAAAACTCCCTGATTGGTTAGGTTGCGATTTTTGGGTTTTGTTTTGAGAAATGGGCAATAAAGTCAGCGCAATAGCCGACAAGATAATTGACGATTTTCTCCCCTTTTTCGGCGCTTGACTGCGCCGGTTCTCCGCTGGCAACACCATTGGTGCACCGATCTGTTACGTCGACGGCTAGGGCAACTTCGCTTCCCTGAAAACGGATGCCTGCGAGACCGGCAGTCGGAAGACCAAGCATTTCGCCTTTTTCGGTTTCGGATGACATCAGGTCCATGCGCATCAATTCCGGGAACAGGTGCTGATAAACCGACGTCAGTGGATCACCACCGTGGCCAAATGCTTTCATGCCAAGCTCGGGATGTAGTTCCTGCCACATGTCCGAAGGAATAAGGCGCCAAAGATTAAGGCATGGGATCAAAAGTCCCTTTTCTCGTTTCATCTTGCGGATGACTTGATCAATAAGAGGGTAGTTGCCGCTATGACCATTGAGAATGACGATTTTGCAGATGCCGTGATCCGTGAAATTTTCGATCATATCCGTCAGAACGGCACAGAAGGTTTCCGGGCGCAGTTGCATACCACCGGGAACCGAACGAAAATAATCGGCATATCCGAACGGCATGATCGGTGCTGCTATTGCGTCGGATTTTTCGGCAATGCGTCCGGCAAGAACATCGGTTAGCATATAATCGCCCATCGGTGCCACAGACCCCTGTTCTTCTTGTGAACCAAGCGAAATGATGATGACAGGGTCTTCATCAAGACGTTCGCGGAACTCGATAAAGGTCATATCTTTGAGCAGATGTTTGCGCGCAGAATTTTCGGCTGTCATGTGGGGCTCCGGTATTATGTTTAAGGTATCAGGAACCGAACACGAGGTTCGGTAAGAACAAGGTGATTTGCGGGAATGCTGCAAGCAGGACCACGGCAACAAACAGCGGGATGTAAAACGGGATCATTGCCCGTACCATTTGCGCATGTGAGATTTTTGCGATGTCTTGTGCAATGAACATCAGAATACCGACAGGAGGTGTTGCGCCGCCAATGATCAGGGTAAAGACCATCAGAACGCCGAAATGAACCGGATCAATTCCAAATTGCATGACAACGGGAACAAGGATTGGTGTCAGGACGATTTCTGCTGATGAGGCAACCATGAACAGGCCGACCAGAACTAGGACGATCAAAATGATCGAAAGAACGATCAACGGTTCATGTGAAATCGTTGAAATTGCAGTGCCGATACCCTGTGGGACGTTTTCACGGACCATCACCCAACTAAACGCTGCCGAGGCCGCAACGATCAGCAGAATGCGACAGCTTCCAAGGCCAACATTGACCAGAACTGTACCGAGCTGACGCAGGTTCATGTGACGGTATAAAAGGCCAAGTACAAGGCCATATAGCACTGCAACTGCGGCTGCTTCCGTTGGCGAGAAGATGCCAAGCAGGATTCCACCAACAATGATTACTGGAAACAGGAGGGCAGGAGCCCCTTCTTTGACTGATTTGGTGATTTCACCAAAGTTGGCACGTTTATAACGGGGGTAGCCCCGTTTGCGGGCAATAAAATAGGTGAAAACCATCTGCGACAGAATGATCACGATGCCCGGAATGACACCAGCAATTAGGAGGCGACCGATGGATACATTGGCAAGTGTACCGTAAATCACCAACGCGACGCTGGGCGGGATCATTGGGCCAACAAGTGCAGATGCCACGGTCACCGCTGCAGAAAATGGTGCTGGATAACCTTCCTTTTTCATTGCTGGGATTAGGACCGAACCCAGTGCTGTCGTGTCGGCGGTTGCAGACCCGGACATGCCCGAGAAAATCATGCTGGCAAAAATGTTGACCTGTGCCAGTCCTCCGTGGATATGCCCGACAAGAGTACGCGACATATTGATAATCCGGTCCGTAAGGCGGCAGGCATTCATCAGTTCGCCAGCCAGATAGAAGAACGGGATGGCAAGGATCAGAAAGCTATCGACGGATGCTGTCATCCTTTGGGCTAGCATCCCCGCATCAATGCCAGTCAGGTAAAGATAGACCGTGGTTGCAACCCCCATGGCAAAGGCCAAAGGCATGCCGGTCAGCAACAAGATGATCAGCAATAAAATGATAATTGAAACAGTCATGATGGGCGCCCTTACAGCATCGATTGTTCGTTGTTGTCGGGCTGTTTTTCATGGATCCGACGCGAAAGGAAAAGCCGAGAAAAAAGGGCGATGATCATTAAAATGGCACCCACCGTTGCGGCAAGACGTACCGTGCCAGCCGGCAGCGGTAGAATGCTCATTTCCTGGAAGTTCTCAAACTTCACAACCCGAAAGCTTTTCCATGTCAGGACGCTTAGAAAGCCGACAGCAAGGAGCTGATTGAATACTCGGAGTACTTTTTGAACGCTCTTGGGTAGGTGAGTTACCAAAACATCAACTGATAAGTGGCGTCCTTGCCAGCAAACCACTGCGGCGCCAATGAATGTCATCCATACAACCATAAGTCGGCTAAGTTCTTCGCTCCACAGAATGGGGCTGTCAAAAAAGTAGCGAAAAACAACTTGCGCCAAGGTCAAGGTGACAATAAGTGCCAAAGCGGCCGCAACTGCAAATTTGAATGGAAGAGTATAGTCAAAAGGGCGCTTGGGTGGCGCCGGTTCGTTTGAGTTCATTACCAGTCTCTCCGTTGTGATGGTTTTCAGTCCATTCGGATTTTTATTTGGAATTGTGAATCTGAAACCGCCTCCTGTCTGTATAAAATCAGGTGAAGATAATCTTGTAAAATATATAAATTCGAGATAATTATATCTAATGAATATTAATCATCGAGTTGAATTGCGTCATCTTCGTTACTTCATTTGTGTTGCTGACGAGATGCATTTTGGACGTGCTGCCGAACGCTTGGGCATTGCCCAGGCACCGTTAAGTCAGCAAATCAAACAGCTTGAAGAGCGCGTTGGCGTGCAGCTTCTCGAACGTACGACGCGTTCTGTCCGCTTGACACTTGCGGGGGAGGTATTCCGTGAAAAGGCATTGCTTGCTTTGGGGAATGTCGGCGACGGGGTTGAGGCAGCACGTCGTGTCATGGGAGAAGCCAGTCGAAAGTTGACGATTGGCTGTGTATCACCGGCCATTTTCACATGTCTTCCGCAAATTCTTCGTAAGTTTCATCAAAAACGTCCTGATACACGCATTGATATCAAGATTTTGACAACCGATGAACTGATCGATGCCATGGTCGAAGACCGTGTAGATATCGCCTTTATCCGGCCCCCTCGTACTAAGGCGCATCTCAATATAGAACATTTGTTCAGTGAGGATTTTGTGGGGTTGGTGTCGGTTGATCATCCATTGGCAAGTCGGGATACTATCTCGCTACGTGACTTTGCCGGGTTGCCCTATGTTGCCTATGCACCGATCCTTGGGATTGGATATCAGAATGTGGTGATGCAGCACGCTCGTGATATCGGTGTATCGATCGATATTGTCGAGGAAGTCGGTCACACGATGGGGATCGTCGCGCTTGTTGCCGCAGGAATCGGAGTTGGAGTTGCACCAAGTTGGGTTACCCACATGCCTCATGCCGAAGTTACCTATATTCCGATGCCCGAACTCCCGCGGGATGCTGTAACCCTTGCTCTTGCTTGGCCCATTGACAGCATGTCGCCGATCATTGGCGAATTTGTCGAATGTTCCCGTTCATTTGTCGCTGAAATGGGGGCGGGACAGAAAATGTAAAATGCGGAATGCACAAGGCACAAAGCACAAGGTATCCCGCATTCCTTTAAATATTTTACTTTACGAAACCAGTACACGCTTTAGCGGTACATGGCTGTACCCCAATGCATCGGCAACGGCTTGGTGGGTGATTTGTCCAGCATGAACATTAAGGCCCGCGGCCAGATGCACATCATCTTTGCAAGCCTGTTTCCAACCTTTGTTGGCCAAGGCCAAGGCAAAGGGCAGGGTGGCATTGTTGAGCGCAAAGGTTGATGTACGGGCAACTGCACCGGGCATATTGGCCACACAATAATGCACAACATCATCGATGATATAGGTCGGGTCGGCATGCGTGGTGGCTTTGGATGTTTCAAAGCACCCGCCCTGATCAATCGCGACATCAACAATGACCGATCCGGGCTTCATTTTTGAAAGCTGATCTTTCTTGATCAGTTTTGGCGCCGCCGCACCGGGGATCAGAACCGCACCGACAACCATATCGGCCTCATAAACCAGTGCTTCGGTGTCATCAATTGTAGCGTACTGGGTTTTGATCCGCGGGCCAAACACATCATCAAGAGAAGTCAGGCGTTTGACATTCTTATCAAGAATGGTGACGTCGGCACCCATGCCCGCTGCAATGCGTGCGGCATTGGTGCCAACAACACCACCGCCAATCACAATGACCTTGGCCGGACCAACGCCGGGAACACCGCCCAGCAACATGCCGCGTCCGCCATTGGCTTTTTGCAGGGCCGCGGCCCCAACCTGTGGGGCCATGCGTCCGGCAACTTCGGACATCGGGGCCAAAAGCGGTAATCCGCCATTGCGATCTGTAACAGTTTCATAGGCAATTGCCGTGACGCCGGATTTGATCAAGCCTGCCGTCTGATCTGGATCCGGAGCAAGGTGCAAATAGGTAAACAGCAACTGGCCTTCGCGCAGTTGTTCATATTCAACGCGTTGCGGTTCCTTGACCTTTATGACCATTTCAGCCGTGGCAAAAATGTCAGAAGCAGTCTGGGTAATTTCGGCACCTGCAGCGATGTAATCTTCATCTGTGCAGCCAATACCAGCACCGGCCAAGGTTTCGATTTTAACTTTGTGGCCGTGGGTAACAAGTTCTCGGACTGAGCTTGGAGTCAGTCCGACACGATACTCGTTGTTTTTGATTTCCTTTGGAACACCTATCAGCATTTCGTTTTCTCCCGACGAAAATGGTGGCAATCGGGCCCTCTCTCGGTCTGTGCCGGGATGCCCGGGCATTTTATGCCAGTCTTTTTATTGTGTGTGCATGATACCCTAAAAATTGGGCAATTATCCTTCAATTCAAGAGGTGTTTAGTGCTATCATTGCTAGATAATTTAAAAGAAACACCGTGATCTCGGAGGAATATTCGAATGCAGATGGACGAACGTGATCGGATGATACTGCGTTTGCTGCAGAAAGATGGCCGTATCAGCAATGCGGAACTGGCCGATAAGGTCAACCTGTCAGCATCAGCTTGCCTGCGTCGTGTCCGCTTGCTCGAAGAAGCGGGCTTTATTGACCATTATACCATGCTGCTAAATCCGGTACGGATTGGCAAGCCGGGCAATGCGTTTGTTAATATTGCCATTAACCGCCAGACCCGCGAAGCTTTAGAGACCTTCGAGAAAGAAGTTCAAAAGGTTCCCGAAGTTGTCGAATGCTATCTTCTTGCCGGACAAAGCGACTATCTGGTGCATGTCGTCTATAGCGATACCGCCGATTACGAACGCATTCACAGCGAAGTCCTGACCCAGCTTCCCGGTGTTGAACGTGTGCAGACGGTCATTACGCTGCGCGAAGTCAAACGGACAACAGAGCTGCCAGTTTAAGTAAAAAAAGAATACGCTTTGGAAGGCTAGTGCAACTCATCCGGGTTTAGCGCAGGGGTGCTTTTCATCTGTCTGTCAGGGCTGAAACCGGATGGTTTATAAAACACGTCAGAAAGTCCGAATCCGACTCGGTTATAAAACTGTACTGATTCGCGATATATGTACGGAATCACATTGTATGGTTGAAGCTATGTGACCGCAATTCATCTAATGAAGGTGCGTTCTGACAAGAGAAATACCTGTTTTTTCAGTGTTTCATAAATTTTGTCTATTTATTGGCCGACTGCGATTTGACTTTGAAGTGAATTAACATGCAATAATATGTTCAGGGGAAAATGTTGGGGGAAGTACTACATGGAACAAGAAAATCTTGTTCGTGCGAGAAGCCACGAGCAAAAACTAAAGCGCCGTGCCGATATTCTTGATGCAGCACGCGAACTTTATCTCGAAGGCGATGGCACATTGCCGTCTGCTGCGGAAGTGGCGCGAAAGGCCAATTTGGCCAAGGGCACGCTTTATCTTTATTTCTCAAGCAAGGAAGCTTTGTTTCTTGAAGTGCTGCGGCATTTCCAGAAAGGCTGGTTTGAGAACAATCTTGATGTGATCGATGAAGAAGCACTGCGTCGACCCGAAGAACGGGATTCAACCCGTGTCGCGCGCCAGTTCGTTCAGTATCTCGTAAAGAACGAAAAATTCCTGTATCTGGCGTCCTTGGCGCAGGGTGTGCTTGAATCTGGTTCTGACGATGAAATGGTCGTTGGCCAACGTCGTTTTCTGGCCTCGATGGTCAAACGAACCGCCGATGCCTTGGCCGAGCTTTATGAAATCACACCCGATGAAGCCAGCAAGCTTATGCGGTCATCCTATGCGCTGGTGATCGGTCTGTGGCAAATGTCGCAATTGCCCGACCGGGTCAAAAAGCTGATGGAACAAAACGCGCTGACCAATCTGATTGTTGATTTTGATGAAGCCGCAGAAGAAGCCGTCGTATCCTATTGGCGTGTGCTTGCACCGGGCATGAAATGCCGTGAAATGATGCGCCGCGCCGCTGAAGGCAGCTGTGCCGACTGACCGGTTATCTTAAATGGCCTAAACGAAAAGCAGCGCCGGAAGATATTCCGGCGCTGCTTTTTTATGTTCAGTTTATGTAACCGGCGGGGTCAGGGCTGAATTTCAGCACTCGCCGAAGACCGGCTGCGGTTGCGTTCAGAACGCAGGATCAGCAGGCTGGAAATCAGGATCATGACCGACACCGACACAATGATCAGTGTGGCAAGGGCGTTGATTTCCGGCGACACCCCAAGACGGACGGATGAAAACACCTTCATCGGAAGCGTGGTTGATCCGGGACCGGCGACAAAGCTTGCAATCACAAGATCATCAAGCGACAGGGTGAAGGATAAAAGCCATCCGGCGAGAAGGGCTGGCAGGATCATTGGAAGCGTAATGACAAAGAAAATCTTTGCCGGTTTCGCGCCCAAATCCATTGCGGCTTCTTCAACCGAAATATCCATGCCCGACAGCCTTGATTGAATGACAACGGCAACATAGGCCGCACAGAATGTCGTATGCGCAATTGTAATTGTTGCTACGCCACGCCCTGCGGGCCAGCCGATCAATTGTTCAAGGGTCACGAACAACAGCAACAGCGAAAGCCCGGTAATGACTTCCGGCATCACCAGCGGGGCGGCAATCATCCCTGAAAACAGGGTGCGTCCCTTAAACCGGCCAAAGCGCGACATAACAAGCCCGGCAGGTGTGCCAAGTGCCAAGGCAAGGGTTGCCGACATCACGCCAATCCGCAGGCTGTTCCAGGCCGCGTCAATCATGCCGTCATTGCTAAACAGCGAGACATACCATTTGGTCGAAAAGCCCGTCCAGACGGTGACAAGCTTGCCCTCGTTAAACGAGTAGATCATGACAAGCAGGATCGGCACATAAAGAAAGGCAAAGCCAAACACCAGTGCCGAAATCAGGAAGGTGGATCTTTTACCGCTCATGATTGTCCTTCCTCCTGCTTGGACTGGATATGCTGGAACCACATGATCGGAATAACCAGGAACATCAGCATGGCGATGGCAACCGCAGATGCAATCGGCCAGTCACGGTTGGCAAAGAATTCGTTCCAGAGTGTGCGCCCGATCATCAAGGTGTTCGGACCGCCGAGAAGTTCCGGAATGACAAATTCACCAACAGCCGGAATAAACACAAGAAGCGATCCCGCCAAAATGCCCGGAAGCGACAGGGGCAGGGTGACTTTCGCAAATGCCTGCCAAGGCTTGCAGCCAAGATCAAGGGCGGCCTCAATCAAACTGCCATCCATTTTCTCAAGCGTGGAATAAAGCGGCAGGATCATGAAGGGCAAATAGGTATAAACAATCCCGACATAAACCGCGAATTCGGTCTGGCGCATGATCAGCGGTTCGGAAATGATCCCGGTCCAAAGCAAAAATGCATTGATCAGACCTTCACGATCCAGAATGCCGATCCATGCATAAACGCGGATCAGGAAACTGGTCCAGAACGGCAGGATCACCATCATCAAAAGAATGCTGCGCAAGGACCCGTGGGCGCGGGCGATGCCATAGGCCATCGGATAGCCGATCAGAAGGGTGATGATGGTCGATATCGCGGCGATCCGGATGGAATTAAGATAGGCCGTGGCATAAAGGCTGTCAGACAGCAGGAACAGATAGTTCCCGAAATTCAGAGTGATCGTGATGCCTTCGTCGATCCATTCAAACAAGGAAGTGTATGGCGGCTGGGCATATTCGGCCATGGAAAAACTGATCTTGAGAACGATCAGGAATGGCACAAGGAAGAACAGGAAAAGCCAGAGATACGGGATGCCAATGACCAATACCCGGCCATGTTTGATCATCCAGCGATCAAATCTTTGCTTTATGCTCAAAGCAGGGAGCTCTTGTTTGTCACTGCTCATTTGTTCAGAACCGAAGCAGCCCCGGCCTCCCACGACACCCAAACAGTGTCTTCCCACGTATAACGCGGTTCGATTTGTCGGGTGGAATTCGGTTCGGTCACCTTGATGCGTTTGCCGCTTTTAAGGCGCACGTGATAGGTCGAAATACCACCCAGATAGCCGATCTCCTCGACCTTGCCCGATACGCAGTTATATTTGGTATCTTCGGGGGCTTCTTTGGTCAGAAGCAAACGTTCAGGGCGAAGGGCAGCCCAGAATGTCATGCCTTCATGCCCCTGAACGGCGTGATCGATATAAATCTCGCAACCGGCTTCATCCGATTTGATGACCGCGTATTTTTCATCGTCATCAATCAGAACGCCTTCGATCAGATTGACCTGACCAAGGAAGTTCGCGGTGTAGCGGCTGTTGGGATATTCATAAAGTTCAAACGGGGTGCCGGTCTGATTGATCACCCCTTCATTCATCACGGCAATGCGTGAAGCCATGGTCATGGCTTCTTCCTGATCATGGGTGACCATGACAAAGGTCGTGCCGATTTTTTCCTGAATATTGACCAGTTCGAACTGGGTCTGTTCGCGCAATTTCTTATCAAGCGCGCCCAGTGGTTCGTCAAGCAACAGCACTTTGGGGTTTTTCACAAGCGAGCGGGCCAATGCCACACGCTGGCGTTGCCCGCCTGAAAGCTGATGAGGTTTGCGTTTGGCAAACTTGGTCATCTGTACAAGGGCAAGCATGTCCGAAACAAGGGTCCGGATTTCCGATTTTGGCAAACCGTCCTGATGCAGGCCAAAGGCAACGTTCTGTTCCACATTCATATGCGGGAACAGGGCATAGGACTGGAACATCATATTGGTCGGGCGCTCATAGGCCGGAACACCGGCCATATCGACGCCATCGATGTAAATTTTGCCTGATGTTGGTTCTTCAAACCCGGCCAGCATGCGCAGCAAAGTTGTCTTCCCACAGCCCGAACCGCCCAAAAGCGCGAAAAGTTCGTGGCGATAAATATCAAGGGAGACATCATCAACGGCGTAGAAGTCACCGAACTTCTTGGTCACATTCTCAAAGCGGATATAGGGAACCGCGTCTGGATTGTTCCAAGGTTGCGTCTTGTGCACGTCTTCATGCGCACGATCCAAAACCGCCTCTGGCACCAGCATTCTCCCCTTGATCAATGTCACGATGAACCGATTTCATTGGGCGACAGTCCCTGATGACCTGCTGCGCACTCATTGAGTGTTGCGCCTGCGCCAAGATGTCGGTTCGTTCTGATAACAGGATGAAGCAATTCTTCAATCTGTAAAGAGGGGTGTGCGATATTTTGAACAACGATCCATTTATGCCGCTATAAACGGCAGGAAATGGCCTTCGGGTGTTCAGAAAATGTGCATTATTCGATTATGGCTGCGACGTGTGACTTCGGGAATTAAGGGCAAAATTGATGGCGTGATCACGAGTCCGCGTTACCGTGGTTGAGGCAGGGAGCCGATGTGATGCTGCAAAGCAAAAGGGCGCGATTGATATCGCGCCCTTGTTCGTCCGGTCGGTTAGATCGTAATTGGCAGATCTGCCTTACTGACCGGTTTTAAGCTTGGTCCACATGCGGGTACGGGTCCGCAGAAGACGTGCGCCTGGTTCGACTTTCGAACGCAGACGTTCTTTTACTTCCTGCGGCGGATAGATGCCCTGATCTTCCAGAAGGGACGGGTCAACCAGTTCCATTGCTGCAAGGTTCGGGGTTGCATAGGCAACATAGTTTGCGATTTCAGCCTCGACATCGGCACGCAGCACATAGTCGATGAACTTGTGCGCCAGATCCGGGTTCGGTGCATCTTCCGGGATCATCATCGCATCAAACCAGATCAGCGTGCCTTCCTTCGGAATGACATACTTGATCTCGTTGCCATTGCCGGCTTCTTCTGCACGCAGGGCCGCCATGCCGACATCGCCCGACCAACCAACAGAAATACAGGTATTCCCGTTTGCCAGATCGTTGATGTACTGCGAGCTATGGAAATAGGTCACATAAGGACGAATTTTATCAAGCTGCGCAAAGGAGCTTTCGATGGATTCACTGGTCGGCTCGCCTTCCGGCACATTGCCAAGATAGAAGTTCACCAACGGCGCGATCTCGCCCGGATCATCCAGAAGCGACAGGCCGCATTTCGAAAGTGGCTCTGCATATTTCGGGTCGAAAATCATTGCCCAGCTATCAAGAGGGGCATCATCGCCGAGAACTTCCTGAACTTTGGCAACGTTGTAACCAAAGCCATTGGTGCCCCAGAAATAGGGTACAGCATAGGTGTTGTCGGGGTCGTATTTTGCCTGCTGCTGCAGGATTACCGGATCAAGGTTGCCATAGTTCGACAGCTTTGATTTATCAATCGGCTGGAACAGCTTGGCCCGGATCAGGCGTTCTGCATCCGCAAGGGTCGGAACCACGATGTCATAGCCGGAATTACCCGCCAGCAGCTTGGCTTCAACCAACTGGTTGCTGTCGTAAACGTCATAATTGACCTTTACGCCATATTCTTTTTCAAAGTTCGCAACGGTTTCTTCGCCGATATAATCAGACCAGTTATAGACGTTGAGAACTTCCTGTGCGGATGCGCCAAAGGCAAAGCCGGAGACGGCTGTTGCAAGCACAATCATGCTTGAAGTTTTAAGAAGAGATTTCATTTCGCTGAGCCTCCCATGTGGCAGCGTTTGAAAGTTTGATGGTCTTGTTGTTTGGTTCCCCCAAGACCAAGGGCACTTCTAATATCCTTTGAATGGATCAGGATATTGTCAAACACAAGATGGAAAATTGTGCATTTTTCGCATCATGTGAAAATTTAGGCATAAGCAATGCAATAATCTTGCGCCGGGCGCGATCTCCCGGCGCAAGATTCGATCACTGATTTTAAACGTTGAGCAAGAGATGCTCGCGTTCCCATGCGCTGATCACGGTTTGATAGGCATCCCATTCGGCCTCTTTAACCGCAACAACAGCGGCTGAGAATTCGTCGCCCAACAGTTCTTTAAGCGGTTTGCAGCGATGGAATTTCGCCAAGGCTTCGTGAATGTGACGCGGTAGGGAATGCGCCCGGTCATAGCCCGATCCTTCGATCGGGGCGGTCGGGTCGATTTCCTCGATAATGCCAAGCAATCCACAGGCAAGCGATGCCGCAACCGCCAGATACGGGTTGGCATCCGCCCCCGGCAGGCGGTTTTCAATACGGCGTGCTGCGGGTGGGCCGTTTGGCTGGCGCAGGCCCACGGTCCGGTTATCAAGTGACCAATGCATGTTGATCGGGGCATCCGACCAAGGCTGCAAACGGCGATAGCTGTTCAGGTTCGGCGCCAAAAGCGGCATGGCGGCGGGAAGATAACGTTGCAGGCCGCCAATATAGTTCAGGAACATTTTCGAGTTTTCACCATCATCATCGGCAAACAGGTTCTTGCCGGTTGTGATGTCGAGAAGACTCTGGTGAATATGCATCGAGCTTCCCGGATGGTTGCCCATCGGTTTGGCCATAAACGTGCCATAGACGCCGTGCTTGAGCGCGGTTTCACGCAATGTGCGCTTGAACAAAAATGCCTGATCGGCCAGTTCAAGCGGTGCCCCGTGGTTGAAGTTCATTTCAAGCTGGGCCGGGCCGGATTCGTGGCTCATGGTATCGGCGTCGATATCCATGGCTTCGCAATAGTCATACAGGTCTTCAATCAACGGATCGAATTCGTTAATCGCATCGATTCCAAACGCATTTGATGCGCGTTCCGGGCGTCCCGAACGGCCGATTGGCGGCTCCAGCGGGTTGTCAGGATCGGTGTTTTTCGCCACCAGATAAAATTCAAGTTCCGGTGCGATAATTGGCTTCATGCCGCGTTCTTCAAAGGCCCTCAGAACACGTTTAAGAACACCGCGCGGAGAGATCGAAACCTCTTCGCCCGAGAAGTGAAAACAGTCGCAGATGATCTGTGCTGTCGGCTCTTCATACCAGGGCACGACGCGAATGGTTTCCGGGTCGGGAACCATGACGACGTCTTTCTCTGCAGGATCAAGGAATGCATCGGTTTCTTCCGGGTATCCGCCAGTGACAGTCAGGCAGAAAATGGCCTCCGGGATGGCAAGGCTTTTGGCCTCCAGCCCACGTAGGAATTTCTGCGTTGGCAGAACCTTGCCACGGGCGACCCCTGACATGTCCGGTACAATGCATTCGACTTCTTCGATTTTTCGCTCAGATAGCCACTTCTTGAGATCGGTGCTCATATGTAGTCGGGCGCTTTCACGCCAGTCCTTCAAAATTGCATTTTCTTGCGTTTTTCGGGCCATTCCCGGCAAATTTCGCAAGAAAGGATGTTGGTCTTCGAAGAGTTTTGTATTTAATTTTGTCTTTATTTCAATTTGTCGAATTATAGACGAATTATTGTGGGTATTGTCGAAGATATCAATTCATATCTCTGGAACGCTTCCACCATATTGCGCTATAGTCTCTCCAGATTATTATAAGGGTAGCGTCTGGACGCTGGTCAAGGAGGTATTATGAAAATCGCACATCCATATCTTATGTTTCTTGGTGACGCGCCGGATGAGCTGGCTGCAAAAACCGCACTTGGTATCAAGCAATGGCGCCCTGAATGGTGCGTTGGACAGCTGAGCCTTCCGGGCTGTAAGGCTGATCTTGGCTTGCAGGAAATGTCGATTGCCGAGGCAAAGGCAGCAGGTGTCAAGACGCTTGTGCTTGGCGTTGCCAACCGTGGCGGCATCATTGGCCCGGCATGGATGGAAACCCTTCTCGCGGCAATTAATGCCGGAATGGATATCGCCAACGGCCTGCATACCCGCCTTTCTACGATTCCCGAACTGGTCGAAGCTGCTTCCGCCAAGGGTGTCAGCCTGTTTGACGTCCGTCATTTCGATGGCAAGGTTCCGGTTGGGAATGGTGAAAAGCGTTCTGGTAAGCGTGTTCTTGCTGTTGGTACCGATTGCTCGGTTGGTAAAATGTACACCACCCTGGCGATTGATGCGGAAATGAAAAAACGCGGCATGAAGTCTGACTTCCGCGCCACCGGCCAGACCGGTATTTTCATCGTCGGCCAAGGTATCTCGGTTGATGCGGTGATTTCGGACTTCATTTCGGGTGCGGTTGAAACCATTGCACCGGCAAATGATCCAGACCACTGGGACGTGATCGAAGGGCAGGGCAGCCTGTTCCATGCATCCTTCTCGGGTGTGACCATGGGCCTGATCCACGGATCGCAGCCTGATGCGCTTGTGATTTGTCACGAACCGACCCGTGAACATATGCGCGGTCTTCCGGGGTATAAATTGCCGGATCTGAAAACCTGCATGGACGTTAACTTGCAGCACGCCAAACTGACCAACCCGAATTGCGTGGTTGTCGGCTTTGCGATCAACACCAAGTCGCTTGACGACGCAGCAGCAACCAAACTTCTGGCCGACATCGAAGCAGAATTCGGTCTGCCGGCGGTTGATCCGGTTCGTACCGGTGTTGTGTCCATCGTTGACAAGCTGCAGGAGATTTAAGTTGCCCAAACTCAATGTGATTTCCGAGGTTTTCCCCTTAGCGCAGGTTTTTAAAATCTCGCGCGGGGCACGGACCGAGGCACATGTGGTCAAGGTGACGCTGTCTGATGGCGAATTTACCGGCTATGGGGAATGCGTTCCCTATGCCCGGTACGGTGAAACCGTCGATGGTGTGATTGCCGACATCAATGCGCAGGCAGACGCGCTTGATCACGGCATGACGCGCAAGGAACTTCAGGATGCCATGAAAGCAGGGGCAGCTCGCAACGCTGTTGACTGTGCATATTGGGATCTGGAAGCCAAGCGCACCGGCCGTCGTGTTTGGGAAATGATCGGGCATAAGGCACCAGAAGGTTTGGTCACAGCCGAAACGCTCAGCATCGATACGCCGGACAAAATGCGTGAAGCTGCACGCAAAATTGCCCATGCGCCGTTGCTCAAGGTCAAACTGAACGGCGAAAACGTTCTCGAATCGGTTCGTGCCGTACGCGAAGGTTCGCCCAAGGCCCGCATCATTGTTGATGCCAACGAAGCCTGGTCGCTTGATCTGCTTGAAGATATCGGGGCCGAACTTGACGCGCTTGGCGTTGAAATGATCGAACAGCCGCTGCCGGCCGGGCAGGATGACGGTTTGATCAATATCGACTGCCCGGTTTTGCTGTGTGCGGACGAATCTGTTCATACGATTGCCGACATTCCGCGTCTGGCCAATCTGTATGACATGATCAATATCAAGCTGGATAAGACCGGTGGTCTGACAGGCGCGCTTGAGCTTGCAGAAGCAGCCTCCAAGGCCGGTATGCAGATTATGACCGGCTGCATGGTGGGAACGTCGCTTGCGATGGCACCGGCCATGATTACCGGTGCCATGTCACGCATTGTCGATCTGGATGGTCCGATCTGGATGGCCAAGGACCGTGAACATGGGCTGAGCTTTGAACACGGTGTCATGGGCTTGCCCGATCGTGAACTTTGGGGCTGACCCCGGCTTTTGAAATCTCACAGGCCGTCCGTGTGTCGACCTGAAATGCATGAACGCCGCGTTGATTTTTCGACGCGGCGTTTTCATTTTTAACCACGGGGCGGGACGAAGTCCTCAACTGGTTTCCGGAATGCAAAAAAGTTTAACTTTTTTAACGCCGGTCAAAATCTATCAAATTGTTAATTTTGTGTTTATTTATCAATGGATTGGTGTGGTAGGGCGGGGTGAAAATGCCCCAAAGCGGCAGTTCCTTTGGCGTTCCCACCTCTAATGGATAGTTGTATCTTTGGTTAAATAAGGGAACGATAATACCCAAGTCCCGGGGCTGATAGGCTCCTGAAAAGATTGAAGTTGGAGCTGTTCTGCGTGCTATCTGGCCCTTTCAGAGATAGTAAGCGCATCGCTGGACCTTTGCGATGTTGCTATCGAGACTTCCTTTACACGCCAAGGCATGCGGAATTGATGCATCTTCGGCGTAAGGAGTCGATTCAGCTTTCCGCGCGTTTTGCAGCTTTGTTCGTTCTGATCTTGCTGGCGATTACCCCGTTCTGGGATGGTGTAATCGCCGCTGATATGATGTCCTCGCAGACCTTCGTGATGCGTGCGCTGGTCGCCGCAGTCGCGGTGGTTGTCATTACCAACCGGGCAGTCAGTGCGCGGTGGCGCCGTCATTTCCCCTATCTCCCGATGTTGATGCTGATCGTTGCGGCATGTTTGCTCTGTGTCTTTGGCGGCAATGATCCGCTGGCGACGGAGAAAATGCATTCCACGCATAGCTTCCTGATGTTGGGGATTGTGGTCATGATCGCGATCATGCCCGTAACATTGGTCGAGGCCGGGATACTCTCGCTGCCGATCCTTGCGCTTGTGATTGTTGGCGGGCAGGGCGGCTTGGCAACCGGCATGATCCCGCTTGAAATGCTGTTGGCTGTTTTGGTGCCGCTTGCGGTATTTTCCGCCCTTGTTCAGCTTTATCGGACTATTACAGCCGCGCATGAAGTAGCAATTGATCCGCTCACCGGGTGCTATACCCGCGCGTTTGGCATGGAAATGATCAAGGTGACCTTTGACAGTGCCGTGCGCAAAAAAGCACCTTTTACGGTCGCCTTCATTGATCTTGATGATTTCAAGCAGATCAATGATCGCTATGGTCATGATTATGGCGATCGCATATTGGGCGAAGTCGGCGACAGTCTGATGAACAGGTTTCGTCGCTCGGACCTTGTTGTCCGTTGGGGTGGGGAAGAATTCCTGATCCTGCTGCCTGAACTTGATATGTATAGGGCGCAAGAAGTTCTTGAACGTGTCATGGCGTCGGGCTTGGCCAAACTTGAAAGCGGGCAGGTGCAAAAGGCAAGTGTCGGCTTGTCCGAACGTCTGGAAGACGCCATTGCCTTGCCACAGAACCTGATCGAACTTGCCGACCGTCGCATGTATGACGCCAAAAAACGCCGGGATCATGATGACATGATTGCCGATGGCCTCTCGGGCCGCCATGCCCCGGCAAAGCGACGCAAGGCATCTACACCCTGCGGTGCGAAGGTCCAGTCCGCAGATCAGTCCGCGAATTAGGGGCTGCCTCTAAGCACCGATCTGTTCGGTTTCAGCCGATCCCCCGAATTGTTGATATTTTGCCGCGCGACAAATCATCGCTCTGTATATGTGCGATGCGTTGCTGTGCTGTGTGTGGTGGTCTGTCGTGTTTGCCTGATCCGGCGGTCGCTTGTTCGGCAACGGCTGACGGCTTGGGTGACGGCACGAACGACGGACATTGGGGGTAATGGGCTGGTGGGACGCGCATTGCTGCTCAAATCTCGCGACTCTGATGGTCCTGAGGGGCCAAAAGACAGAATCGGAGGGTACAAATGCGGCTTTCCTGACCGCATTCTGTTCGATTCTCTCCGTCCTTTCGAACATTTCCTTTTCTTCGGTGGTCAAAAAATAACCGCTATCTGAGAAAATTGAAGGCGTTTCAGGGGCATTTCGATGAAATTATGATTAAAAAACACGCATTAATATTTTTGATAAAAAAACAGTCAAAAAGCTATTGCGTCCCCGTCATCAAATGGGTAATGTTCATTTGTGCGCTGCGGTAGGACGCAGTGCATTCCGGCGAGCGACTAGTCGCTCGTTTCTTGGACGTTTCCTCCCTAGACTTGGGCCGCTGTTACAGGCGGCCTTTTTTTTGCCCAAATTCAAGGAATTAGGTTGTTCGGTGTGCAGGAAACCAACCAATTGGTTGATTGGCCTCGTTGAATGTAGCAATTTGTGCGGTGCGGGGTGAAAGCCGAAAACAGATCAATCACAACTCTCTTTCAAATCAGCAAGCCGGTCTTTTCTATCAGGGCGCGACAGGGTCGGGCTTTTAAGTTCTTCGATGATTTGGCGCACTTGGTGGCGAAGGGGCACTTCGCTTGGGGGATGGTGGTTCTCTGATGCACTTTCGAGTGCACGGGCAATGCGGGTACTCGCGTTGTCTTGCGCCGTCGCATCTTGTGGTGACCATGTGTAAAAGGCGGCGCAGTTCACATCATCCTGCCAGTCCCAGCTATTGAGCACGAGATCGTAATAGGCAATGCCGGCGGCGATAATAAGAAGAAATGCCCAAGGTTTGCCGTACCCAAACTGACGCGGGGCACCGGGTAGGTGTTGCTGATCAACTTGCATAAATCCGTATTTCTGATGATTTCTGTAAGCGCAGTCTATCATCAGGGCATGTGATAACTGCAAGTCGCCAAAAAAAGGGCGCTTTCACAGAATGTACTGCGAAAGCGCCTTATCTTGATTGGTCTGATCTGTCGCGGGTCTATTTCTCGCGCGTTGGATCGCCGTCCGGGGAATTGCCATCGCCATCGCCAAGTCCGCGCTGCATGATCACGCTATCGACCCAGCGGCCCAGTTTAAAGCCTGCGGACTGCAATGTTCCGGCAACCCGGAAACCAAGGCGCGCATGAAGCCCGATCGAGGCCACATTGGCCGAATCCCCGATCACCGCAACCATCTGGCGATAACCAAGGGCGGTACAGCGTTTGATCAGCTCGGACAACAGCGCACGGCCAGCGCCTTTGCCGACAACATCGGGCGCGATATAGATCGTGTCTTCGACGGTAAAGCGATAAGCCGGGCGGGTACGATAGGCCCCGGCATAGGCGAAACCTTCGACCCGGCCGTCAATTTCCGCCACCAGATAGGGCAATCCGCGTTCGCGCACATGTTGCCAGCGCGTGGTCAGTTCGGCGATTTCAGGGGCACGTTCTTCAAAAGATGCCAGGCCATGCAAAACATGGTGGCCATAAATTTCTGTGACCCGTTCGAAATCTTCGGGTTCGGCATCGCGAATGACAAGATTGACAAGCGCAAGATTCGCATCGGTATCGGTCGCGGTGGTCATGAGAACGGGTTCCCGTCGAGATCATGGAAGGACGCAATCAGATTGGTCATCTGATCGCGCAGGACATCAAATCCGCGATGCGGCGTGATCGTGGTTTCATCCATATACAGGGATCGAGAAAGTTCGATCTGAAGGCTGTGCACATGTTCTTGCGGGCGACCGTAATGGCGTGTGCAATACCCCCCGGCATATGGATCATTGTGCGCCGGATGAAAACCCAGATCGCGAACACGTTCATCCACAAACCGCGTCAATGACGGGTGGCAGGAACTTCCATAGCAATCGCCAAGCACCAGATCAACGCGGTTTTTCGTGCTGTCGACCGAATCACCGGGCATGGAATGGCAATCAATCAGAATGCAGTAGCCAAATTCGGCCCGTGTTTTATCAATCAGTTTCTGCAAGGCGCTGTGATAGGGCCGGTAAAAGGCCGCGATCCGCTCGAACGCTTCTTCGACGGGCAGGCGGGTTTTATAAATCTCGACCCCGCCACTTACCACGCGCGGGATGGAGCCAAGCCCCGAAAGCGCGCGCATGGAATTCACCTCGGCATTGCTGGGAAGGTCGCCGACAAACATGCGCGGATCAAGCTCGAACGCTGCCCGGTTCACATCAACATAGGCGCGCGGGAAGGTCGCACATAAAAGCGGCGCGCCCAGTTTCGGTGCAGCGGTAAACAATTGATCAACAAAGGCATCTTCGGATGCGCGTAGCTCAAACGATCCGATGCGCGCACTTTCAATCAGGTCTTGCGGGTATTGCCGCCCTGAATGCGGGGATGCAAACACCACGGGCAATGTTTGCCGCGCTGGCAGGATAACGGTGGCAGGCCCGCTAGAGGCGATTTCCGAAGGCAACTGGTTCATTGTCTTGGTAACGTCCATCCCTGTTGACGGTGTCTTTGATTATCCCGCGATCTTTCAAAAGCATATCACGTCAAATTCGATGCCGCATGCTCTTCTAGCATATGGGAATTGAAGCAGAATTGATGAAGATTTTTTGTCAAAAAACCATTTCTGGGGTTGCGCCTTTGTCTGCCTTGGGCTAAATACCGCCTCGCCGACGCAAACGGCACGGACCAATCCTTCTACCCGGAAGAGGCGGTCTTTTGAAAGATGGATTTGCGGGCCTATAGCTCAGTTGGTTAGAGCGTTCGCTTGACATGCGAGAGGTCACAAGTTCGAGTCTTGTTAGGCCCACCATCTTTCCCACACATAGGGGCCTATAGCTCAGTTGGTTAGAGCGTTCGCTTGACATGCGAGAGGTCACAAGTTCGAGTCTTGTTAGGCCCACCATTCCCGCCCCGCCGGTTCACCGCGCGGGGTTTTGTGTGTCTGGATTATGTTCAGCTTCGGCGTTTTAACGCATTCCCGAAATGCTTTTGCGGAACCGTACGGCGGCGAAAACAAAGAATGCCGATGCAATGGCAAACACCAGCACGAATTTCGGCCAGACGATGTCAAATCCCGCCCCGCGATACAAAATCGCCTGTGCATAGGATATGAAATGCACCGAAGGCGAAAGCTGCATGATGTTTTGCAAAAGTTCGGGTTGGCTTTCCACCGGTGTTTCCCCGCCCGATAACAACATCAATGGCAAGGCCACCAGCATGAACAAAAGCCCAAATTGCGGCATGGACCGCGCCAGTGTTGCCAGAAAAATGCCAAGCCCGGTCGAAAAGAACAGATAAAGGGCCGTGCCAAACAAAAACAGGGTCTTGGACCCGGCAAGGGGCACATCAAGCATCATTTCGACCACCAGCACCAACGACAAGCCGACCGATGCAAGGATCACAAGGCCATTGGCCCAGACCTTGGCCATCATGATTTCAATCGGGGTGAGGGGCATCACCAAAAGATGCTCGATCGTGCCATGCTCGCGTTCGCGGATCAAAGCCGCCCCGGTCAAAACAATCGACAGCATGGTGATGTTGTTGATGATTTCCATGACACTTGTGAACCAGGAACTGGTCACATTGGGATTAAAGGCATAGCGGATTTGCAGATTGATCGTATCAACGCTTTTAACCGGGACGTCGTCATTGATGTATTTGACGACCTCTTCGGAAATGATGCTGCTGATATAGGTTGCACCAATACCGGCCTGCATCATTGCCGTGGCATCAATGTTAACCTGAATATCGGGCTGGTTGCCGGCAATCACATCAGCCTCAAACCGCGGTGGGATCACCACGACAAAGGTGAAAAGCCCGGTATCCATCGTATGGTCAATATCGTTAAAATCAATCTGAACCGGTTTATGAAAATAGGGGGGCACAAACGCATCACCAATCCGGGCCGAAAGTTGTGAATTATCTTCATCAACAATCGCAATCGCCGCATTGTTCAAATCGTGGCTCATGCCGGTTGCCGCAGTATAGATTGAGGCGGTAAACGCCCAAATGATCAAAGCCATCAGCACCGGATCATGCCGCAGGCTGAACAGTTCTTTGACGCCAAGCCGATAGATATTTTCAAGCCGTTCAAACATCTCAGCGATCCTGTTTTTTCAAAAACATGACACTGGCTCCGGTAAAGACAACAATGGTCAGCGATAAAATCAGATATTCCGGTATCAAGGCCGAAAACCCGAGTGCCTTGGTAATCACGCCAACCGCAATGGTGATGAATTGACCCGTCGGGAAAACCGCCCCAATCACCGCAGCCCCGCCTTCAAGGGATGCCACGGGTTGCATCATCCCCGAAAACAGGACAGATGGCACCATGGTGCCAATCGCCGTGCCAAACAGGGCGGCAATCTGTGTTGAAACAAACGATGAAATCAACAAACCAAACCCGGTTGTCGTGATGACATATAAAAACGCGCCAAACGCTAAGGCGGCAAAATTGCCCTTGATCGGGATGCCAAATACCGTCAGGGCAAGGATGACCAGACAAACAAAATTGACCATCGCCAGCACGACATAAGGCAATTGCTTGCCCAACAGGAATTCAAGCCGATTAACCGGGGTTACATGCAAATTGGTGATCGATCCCAATTCCTTTTCGCGCACAACCCCAAGGGCGACCAAAACAGCCGGGATAAAGATCAACATCAAAGCCATCACCGATGGGACCATGGCAAAAACGCTTTTGAAATCCTGATTATAGCGATACCGCGTTTCAATATTCACCGGAAGTGTCGCTGGCACCGATCCAAGATTGCGGCGGGCAAGATCGGCTAAATAGGATTGTCCGATGCCTTGGACATACCCATGAATGGTTTCGGCGCGAAATGGCATGGATGCATCAACCCAGGCGGCAATTTCCGGGCTGCGTTCTTGCAAAAGTTCCCGCCCGAACCCCGACGGAATTTCAAGCGCAAGGGTGATGTCGCCGCTTTCCAGTCGCCGTTCCATATCGGCAATGCTGGTGATTGCGGGCTGTTCTTCGAAATAACGTGACCCGGATAAACCTTCTAAAAAGGTGCGGCTTTGCGGTGTTTGATCGCGGTCAAAGCTGGCATATTTCAAATCTTCGACATCGAATGTAATGCCAAAACCAAATACCAGCATCAGCAACGCCGTACCCAAAAGGGCAAAGGTCAAGCGCACCGGATCACGGATCAATTCCATGGTTTCGCGCAGTGAATAGGCATATGCACGGCGGGTGCTAAACGCGCGGTGGCGTCCGCTATGGTTGGTTTCGGTGACAAGGCCGCTTTGGGTTTTGTTATCTGCATCTGTATCGCCGCTGCTTTGCGCATCCGCATCGGCATCCGTATGGGCCTGTTCCAAACAGGTGATAAACGCCTGTTCAAGCGTTTCTGCATCATGTTGGATCACAAGGGCATCGGGGGTGTCGCTTGCCAGGACGCGGCCCGCATGCATAAGTGAAATTCGATCGCACCGTGCCGCTTCATTCATGAAATGGGTCGATATAAAAATCGTCACCCCGTCATTGCGCGACAGATCAATCAACAATTCCCAAAACCGGTCCCGTGCCACCGGATCAACACCCGATGTCGGTTCATCCAAAATCAGCATTTCCGGCCGATGAATGATCGCAACCGCAAGCGATAAGCGCTGCCGTACGCCAAGTGGTAGGTCGCGGGTTGAATGATCTGCAACGTGATCAAGCCCGAATTTATCAAGTAGTTCGCTTATCCGTCCGGCGATTGTCGGGCGGGGCAGGTGAAACAGGCGCGCATGCAGATCAAGGTTTTGCCGCACGGTCAATTCGGTATAAAGCGAAAAGGCCTGTGACATATAGCCAACCCGCTTGCGCATCGAAAGGCCGCTGGTTTCTGCAGCTTGGCCAAACAGCCATGCCTGCCCCTCGGTCGCGGGCAAAAGCCCGGTGAGCATCTTCATGGTTGTTGTCTTGCCACACCCATTTGATCCCAAAAAACCGAAAATCTCGCCCTTATGGATTTCAAAGCTGACATGATCGACAGCGGTAAAATCACCAAATCTTTGCGTCAGGTTTTTGGCAACAATCGCCGGTTCAGTACCATCTTTGACAAGCGGCGGGATATCAATCGCATGATGGCCGCGTTTCATATCTTCGGGCAGCAAATTGACGAACGCTTCTTCAAGTGATTTTGCCCCGGCATTTTGGCGCACATCAGAAGGCGTACCCGATGCCAGTATTTTACCGGCATTGACCATAACAAGTTGGTCAAATCCTTCGGCCTCGTCCATATAGGCGGTGGCAACAATCACGGTCATGCCGGGGCGTTCTGCCCGGATATTATCGATTAATTGCCAAAATTGCCGCCGTGATAATGGATCAACCCCGGTTGTGGGTTCATCCAAAATCAAAAGATCAGGGTCATGAATAAGCGCACAGCACAGGCCAAGCTTTTGCTTCATCCCGCCCGAAAGTTTACCCGCCGGACGATCAACAAACGGCGCAAGCCCGGTTGCCTTAACCAGCCGATCAATCCGCGCCCGGCGTTCGCGTGCGGGCTGTCCAAACAGACGGCCAAAAAAATGCAGATTTTCGGCAATCGTCAAATCCATATACAGGTTCTTGCCAAGCCCCTGTGGCATATAGGCGATGCGCGGCGAAACCCGGTTGCGGTGGGCATCGCTTTGCATATCACCGCCAAGGGTTTCAACCGTGCCTGTCTGAATTTTCCGCGCACCGGCAATCAGGCCAAGCAAGGTCGATTTACCGACCCCGTCGGGGCCAATAAAGGCCATGCTGCGTCCGGCTTCGATATTCAAATCAACCGTGGCAAAGGCAACGGTCTGCCCATAACGATGCGATACCCCGTTCAGCCGGACGGCAAAATCGGGCTTATGGCTCATTTTGAATCCTCCGGCGGCAATGCCACCGTCAAGCTTTCAGGCCATTGCGTCGCGTTGCCCTGCATGACATAGGCAACACCGGGAAGGCCGGTTTTGACCTTTTCGATATGCTGGGTCAAAATCTTATGGTCGATGCGGATTTTGGTCCGGAACATAAGCTTTTCGCGCTCGCTTTTTGTCTCGACTTCGCGCGGGGTGAATTGCGCATCGGCCGATACAAACGATACATTCGCCGGAATGACAAATTCCGGTGCCGCGTCCAGAACAATGCGCGCTTCATTGCCAACAAAGGTCGCCCCTGCGGCATCGGTCGGCAGGAAGATCGTCATATAAACATCGGTTAGGTCAATCAGCGTCACCACCCGACCGCCACTTGCCAAAACTTCCCCCGGTTCGGCAAGGCGATATTGCACCCGGCCACTCCGCGGCGCGCTAAGGGCGGAATCATCAATCTGAACTTGCAGGCGCGCGACCTCGGCATCGGCGGCTTCAACCCCGCGTTCGGCGGCAGTTAATCCGGCCTGTGATGCGCTTAAGGCGGCCTCGGCAATGTCGCGCTCGGACCGTCGCTGATCAACGGCCTCGCGCGAGATGTTGTTGTTTTTCACCAGTGTATTGGCGCGTTCAAGCTGCCTTTGGGCGAATTTTAACTGGCTTTCACGCTGAACGATTTCGGCATTGGCTTGGGCGACCTTTTGTCGGGCTTGGGCAACATCAGCACGTGCTTTGGCCTGTGTTGCGTCAAGTTCGGCGGTGTCCATGCGGGCTAAAACCTGCCCCTTGCTGACAAAGTCACCTTCTTCGACATCAACCTGCGAAACCCGCCCGGCATATTTGGTCGCCACATGAATTTCCTCGGCTTCAAGCCGCCCGTTGCCCGATGCAATATAGTCGGGAAGGGGGTTTTGACTTTGCTGCCAGTAATAATAACCGCCCCCGGCAATGGCCAAAGCCGCCACAAGGATCACCAACGGCGTGCGCAGATTGGTCATGTTCTTCTCCCAAAGACGATAACGTGTCGCCATGGTGACCGAGATTCATTTGAATGTCGCGGTGCATCGCAGCAAAACTTGGAATGATCCTATTTCGTCGGGGGAGCGCATTCTTTGATCTCGCGCAAAGTGCAAAGCGCGTTGCGATGAAATTCAAATTTCCAAATCAAACACGATCAGTCCTGAAATTTCGCCATCTGCAAGTCCGACAAGTTTTGCGCCCAGTTCTTTATGGGTTGGATGCACCAAATAGGCATCGCGCGCAGCTTCATCGTCAAAATCAATGCAGAACCCATGGCGAAAACCCTGTTCAAGGTTTTCCGGGCTTACCGAAATTCCGCCATCAAACCCGCGCATGCCGGGGATGAGCGGATTTAGGCCGGCCAGCGCATCAAACAGATCGTCAATCACGTTTTGTGTGACGCTGGTGCGGAATTTGACCAAGACGATATGACGGATCATCGGTCGTCCTTTTCTCGTGAATATGCCATTTGATAATCCTAGGCAGAAGTCTAAGGCAGAAGCGCGTTTAAGCCATCGATAATCGATTTTGCCTGACCAACCTCTCGATGGATCATAAGATAAAGTTCTCGTTTGCCGATATAGCTCATCCTCAGCAACTGCTTATCAAGGGCATCGGCTGCGGACTTTTCAAACAACGCCTTATAGCCCAGCACTGCATCAACGCGTCCTGCTTGTAAAAAACGTGTTAGATTTGCTGTCGCTGGCAGCGTCGTGTAGGGAATTCCGCGACCTGAAAGTTCGAACCCCAGACTATCACCAAGCAGGATTGCGACACGTAGTTCTGCAAGGTCTTCATATGTGTAGCCTTCCGGTGCAAATTTTTCCGGATTGGTCAGCACATATACATCAATCTCTGCAAAGGGCGCGCTAATGAAATAATCGCGCTTGTACCAGCCGATATTTTGGGTGGATACAAAACCGTCAAGCGCGCCATTCTTGATCTGATTGTCGGCCCGTAACCACGGTAATAGATAAAAACGTATGCAGTAACCTGCCTCTGCCAGAATTGCTTCAAGTCTGGTTTTTTCAATGTCAAAAAGCGAAGCTACGCCAGCCCCTTGACCAAGATCGACGATCTCGGGCAATGCAATGCGAAGGGGGCGGGCGGTCTCATCCGAGCAGGTTGTGTTGTGCGAATTCGACGCGTCTTGGGCTTGTGCCTGCGCCTGCGCGGTTTCAAGACTGCCAAATATGCCTGTCAGGCAACAAAATGCGATACTCAGGATAAATACCAAGCGCCGTATGATACTTGATGCAGCCTTCGGAAAACCGGTTATCTGTAAATGCCAGACGATACCATGCAATGCGCCATCCCATAGGTGTACGCTGTCTTCTCGGCCAAAGATCCGGTCAAAGGGTCTTGAAAAACATAATCTGTCCACGCTTCACCCTGTGTTTTTGTCTTTCCGACAATCTCCCTGCAAGCAAAGAGACCATTCGGGTTTTTTAGATCCCATATATTGCGTCCGACCAAGGCAGGGTTCAGGCCATGTGCAAGAAAGGTGCAATTGTAGTCCTGCACGAATATGTACAGGTCCTTGTTTTGAAAGCCGCCGTCAGGATCGGAAAAATCGCGGAATGCCTGGGACATGCCAACTTCATGGATGTGGGCAACAGCTTTTACGACCAACGCCTTTGCTTCGGCCGGTGTGCCCCGTTGCAGCCGGAGATCGTCGGCAAGTGCCGGACGGATAGCAAAGGCAAAACACATCAAAACCAATGTCGCAGTAAGGCGTGGCAGGTTCATTACGGTCCTCGTTGTGATCCACCGGCTTCAATTTCTATAAATTGTAGGCGCACCAATAAATTCAAGTATAACAAGATAAACTGATGTGCGTTTATTTTTGGGTGGAGTAGCATAGAGGCGGGGTAGAGTAGGGGCAGAAACAAAAAGGGGACTGTTCCCGTTTTTCGGAACTGTCCCCTTTTTTCCGGGAGCCTAAGTAGCGGGAGTAGGTGCTTGCTCGTTCATTCGCCCCCACCTTAATTCGTACGCTGCGGAACGGAATCTCAGCCGTACAGCAGGAAATGGATGCCGTAGTAAAGAACGAAGGCATTGACGAAGGCGAGATAGTAGAGGCCGGTCATGAAATAGGCCTCCATCTGTGGCGACTTTGTGGAGAGCACCAGGATGTAGCGGGCATCGGTCGGGCCGCGAACGATCAGCACGAAGAGGACGGCATTGATCATCAGGTGGCCGATGGCATCGACCAGGCCGAACTCGAAAATGCCGAGGACCAGCAAGGTCTGGAAAGCGAAGGCGATCAAGCGGGTCACCACCGAGGCCGCGCCCAGCAAGGTGAAGATGATCACGAACTCCACGAACCCGGCCAGCACCATGTAGATCTCTGGGTCGATGCCCATCAGAATCCCCGGATGTTTGGCCAAGAGCGGATAGGTCCATTCCGGAAAGGCGAACTTCTCGATCGCGAGCCAGAGGAAATTGATTCCGGTGACAGCGTAAAGGGTTATAAAGCCGGATTTTTTCCAGCCATATGAGGGGCTGGCGGTCGCCATGAAGAAATAGGCGATGGCCGGGAAGATCAGATAGTCGATCAGATGGAAAACGCCGTAATGGTGCAGTGCCAGGACGTAGAGCACCAGGATCCCCGCACCGAGCACCGGTGTGGTCCATCGGCTCAACGCAAAGAGCGCCAGGGCCAGTTGGAACCAGGGCACCCAGACCTCATGGGCGGTCAGCTCCGGCGCAAGGTAGAAGTGGATATCGCCGAATATGGCCATGGCCCATGCAGCGGCAAAGAACAGCCCCGCCGCGCCGCGCATGATCAGGATCGAAAGCCCGTCGAAGACCTCCAGCCGCTGGTGGAACGCGTCCAAGATGCCGCGACGCAGCGCGATGCGGTCGAGCATGAAGAACACGAAGACGAGCGCGACCGAGATCAGGAAGAAAGTTACGAAAGTGGTGCTCAGCACGGCGTCGATTGATTTGGGCTGGGCCGCAACGTTGAAAGGCTCGAACCACTTGATATGCGCCGCTGCGGGCGACGCGATCAACATCGTCGCAAGCAGGACTGCGACGATACGGCTTATCTTCATTGCGCACTTCCCTTCCCCAGCCAATGATCTGGCCGCGTGAAAAATTGAGCCGTCATACGGCGGGGATTGTTTCGGCGGGTCCGGCTCCCGGAAGGAGAGCTGATTCGTGCCGGAAGTCATCTTTGAACCTTGGGTTTCTTGTTTCAGCCGATGATCGAATGCGTCTCGCAGATCAGCCGATTTCGCATCCTTCTCCAGCATGTCCACCCTTGGCCTCCTCAAAACTATCATAGCCTTGATTTTAAAGCAATATCCGGGATCAGGCGTCAAGAATCCTCAGAGTCAGAAGGGGAATCCAGCGAACAAAAGGGACCGCAAACAAAAGGGGACTGTCCCCATTATCCCAATCCCCATTATCCCACATTGCCCCACACCGTCATTTCCGCGCATGCGGGAATCTCGTGCTGTACAACGCAACATCGGGGGCAGGGCGGGACTCCAAAAAATGAAAGGCAGTGCAATAATCAGCGCGGCCTTTCGTTTTCTTGCCACACGTTCAAGCATCACATCATCAGAAAATTGTAAAAAGGGGACATGTAAAAAGGGGACTATCCGCTTTTCGCAGTGCCGGGGCAGAGCTGACAAAACAAGCAAACCCGGACAGGCAGGGCACTTGTAACAGAATGCATGCAAGATCTCTTGTGTCTGTGCCGACCGGGACGTTATAAAAGTCTGCTGCCCGCAGATGGTGTTTGCCCGTGGTGCTACAACCAGAACGAATATGACCAGAAAGTAATCGCCGCCGTGTACGAGAACGCATTTAACAAGATCGAACGAGACCTTCGCGCCGAAGAAGGCATTGCCAACGAACTCGATTACGTCGAACAGACGTCATGGGTGCTGTTCCTGAAATATCTGCATGATCTTGAAAATGAACGTGCCGACCGCGCCGAACTTGATGGCGTGGATTATACGCCGATCATTGGTGGCGACTTCCGTTGGGATAAATGGGCGGCCCCCAAAAAGGATGGCGAATTTGATCATAACGCGGCCCGCATCGGTGATGACCTGATCACGTTTGTCGATCAGGAACTTTTCCCTTATCTGGCGTCCTTCCGCCAATCGGCGACCGGCCCGCAAACGATCAATTATAAAATCGGCGAAGTCTTTACCGAACTGCGCAACAAGTTCCGGTCGGGCTATATCCTGCGCGATGTCCTCGAACAGGTGGACGGCCTGGCCTTTAATACACAGGCCGAACGCCACGAATTGTCGCAGCTTTACGAAACCCGCATCCGTCGCATGGGCAATGCCGGGCGCAATGGCGGTGAATATTACACGCCGCGCCCCCTGATCCGCGCAATGATCAAGGTCATCAATCCGAAAATCGGCGAAACCATCTATGACGGGGCCTGTGGTTCTGCGGGCTTCCTCTGCGAAGCTTACGACCATTTGCGCACCGATAATCTGTCGGCATCTGATTACGAAACCCTGCAAACCAAAACCTTTTACGGTCAGGAAAAAAAGGGGCTGGCCTATATCATCGGCATTATGAATATGGTGCTGCACGGGATCGAAACCCCGAACCTGATCCATACCAACACGCTCAATGAAAACGTGATGGATATTCAGGAAAAGGACAGGCACGACGTCATCCTTGCCAATCCGCCCTTTGGCGGTGGCGAACGGCGTGAAGTACAGCAAAACTTCCCGATCCGCACGGGCGAAACCGCCTATCTGTTCCTGCAACATTTCATCCGCAAGCTCCGTGCCGGTGGGCGGGCTGCTGTGGTGATCAAAAACACGTTTCTGAGCAATACCGATAATGCCTCCGTCGCCCTGCGCAAGGAATTGCTAAATGCCGCCGAACTGCACACCATCCTTGATTGCCCGCAGGGCACTTTTCAGGGGGCCGGGGTCAAGACCGTGGTGCTGTTTTTTGAAAAAGGCGCCCCAACCCGCGATATATGGGTCTACCAGCTTGATCCGGGCCGAAGCCTTGGCAAGACCAATCCGCTGAAGGATGATGATCTGGCGGAATTTGTCGATCTGCAACGCACCCGCCCGAATGGTCCGCAAAGCTGGATCATCAATCGCGCCGATCTTGATGATGACACCTGTGATCTGTCGGTGAAAAACCCCAACGCGCCAGAGGCAGAGGCGCTCCGCAGCCCCGAAGACATTATCGCCGACATGCTGGCCCGCGATGTCGAAACTGCGCAAATCCTCGAAGATATTCGGGGGATGATGTGAAGGCAGGCTGGGAATTGAAACCTGTGGCGGCTTTTGCAAATACCAGCGCCGGAGGTACGCCAAGAAAGAGTAATAGAGCCTTTTACGAAGGTGGTGATATTCCTTGGCTGCTCAGCGGCGAGGTTGCGAACGCAAATATCATCGAAGCTGCAAATTACATTACTGAAGAAGGGTTAAAAGGGTCGTCTGCTAAACTGTTTCCGCCGAATTCGGTGTTAGTCGCGATGTACGGCGCGACTGCTGGAGAGTCAGGGATACTAAGAATTGAAGCGGCAACAAACCAAGCAGTTTGCGCAATCCTTCCTAGTGAGAAATACCTCCCAGAATATCTCTACTATTTTTTGCTGCATGCAAAACCATCGCTTGTCGCCCAAGCAGTGGGGAACGCTCAACCCAATATATCTCAAACAAAAATCAAAGCTTTGGAAGTTCCTCTTGGACCACTCGAAGAACAAAAGCGGATTGTTGCGGTTCTGGACGCGGCCTTCGAGGGGCTGGCCCGCGCCCGCGCCCACGCCGAAACCAACCTCCAAAACGCGCGGGAGTTGTTTGCCAGTGCTTTACAAGCAGCGTTTCAGGATGAAAGCAATTCATGGAATGATGCGTTGTTATGCGATCTTGGCGAGGTCATTACTGGATCTACGCCGAAAACTTCCGACAAAGAAAACCTAGGTAATTACATACCATTTGTAAAACCTGGCGATTTCTTACCAGACGGTTCTCTAGTTTACGATAACCAAGGTTTGAGCGAGCAAGGTGCAGCGGTTTCTCGTGTGCTTCCAGCGGGGTCAACTCTGATGGTTTGTATTGGCGCGACCATCGGCAAGGCGGGTTATTCTGAACGTGCGGTAGCTACGAACCAACAGATCAACGCAGTCGTTCCCAAGAGTGGGATAAGCGGTGAGTATCTTTACTACCAAATGCTTACTCCCGAGTTTCAAGCAAACGTGATGCTTAGAGCGGGGCAGGCAACGTTGCCTATCATCAATAAGGGAAAGTGGAGCAAGCTTAAAGTGCGGATGCCTAGCGATTTATCAAAGCAGTCAGAAATTGTTTGTAAGCTCTCAGAAGTTCGCGCAAAGGTGGATTTCGCATCAGCGCATTATCAGGCTCAAATCTCAGACCTCGACGACCTCCGCCAATCCCTTTTGCAGAAAGCCTTTGCGGGCGAACTGACATGATGTGACGGGTAGAAAAGATGAGCATTCACGACGAAACCGAAGCCGATACCCGCGCAGAGCGGATTGATCCCGCCCTCGCGGCGGCGGGCTGGGGCCAGAATGGCTCCAGGGTGCGGCGTGAAGTCATCTGTCCGGGGCGTATCCAGTCCGGCGGCACGCGCGGGCGGGGGCTGACGGCGGATTATGTGCTGATCCACAAGGGGCAAAAGCTTGCCGTGCTTGAGGCCAAGCGCGCAGGCATCAGCCATCGCAACGGGGTCGGGCAGGCAAAGGATTATGCCACCCGGTTGGGATCGCGCTTTGCCTATGCGTCAAACGGTCTGAACTGGTATCAGATCGATATGATGACCGGGGCCGAGGGCGATCTGGATTTACCCTTCCCGACGCCCGATGAGCTTTGGGATCGCACCTTTGCCACCCGCAATGACTGGCGCGAACGGTTTGGCGAGGTTGATTTTGAAACCGATGGCGGCAAGTGGGAACTGCGCTATTACCAGCACAAGGCGATTAATGCAGCACTTGAGGCCTTGGCAAACGGTGATCATCGCATCCTTTTGACGCTGGCGACCGGGACCGGCAAAACCTCCATCGCGTTTCAGATTGCCTGGAAACTGTTTAATGCAAAATGGAATCTGTCTGGCGAACCTGTTCGTCGTCCGCGCATTTTGTTCTTGGCGGATCGCAACATCCTTGCCGATCAGGCCTATAACGCCTTTTCCGCCTTTCCCAATGATGCCGTTACCCGGATTGACCCGGACACCATCCGCAAAAACGGTGGCAAGCCGCCCAAAAACGCCAGTCTGTTTTTCACCATCTTCCAGACGTTTATGGTCGATGGGGGTGTGACCGGCGAAGGTGATCCGGTTTACACGCAATATCCGCCGGACTTCTTTGACTTTATCGTCATTGATGAATGCCATCGCGGCGGGGCCAAGGATGAAAGCGAATGGCGGCGCTTGCTGGAATATTTCGAACCCGCTGCCCAGCTTGGCCTGACCGCCACCCCAAAGCGCAAACACAATGCCGACACCTATGCTTATTTCGGCGAACCGGTTTACACCTATGCGCTGCGTGACGGGATCGAGGACGGGTTCCTGACCCCGTTCAAGGTGCGCCAGATGGCGAGCACCATTAATGAATATGTCTATGATGAGAGTGATGAACTGATCGCCGGTGAGATTGAAGAAGGGCGTGTCTATACAGAATCGGATTTCAATCGAATCATTGAAATACCGGAGCGCGAGCTTAGCCGCGTAAAGGAATTCATGGGGCAGATTGATCAGCGTCATAAAACGCTGGTATTCTGCGCTACACAGGACCACGCGGCACTGGTGCGAGATCTGATCAATCAGGTGAAAGACAGCAATAATCCGCATTATTGTCATCGCGTCACCGCAGACGATGGCAAGGTGGGTGAACAACATCTGCGCGATTTTCAGGATAACGACAAAACCATCCCGACGGTTTTGACGACCTCGCAAAAGCTCTCAACCGGGGTGGATGCCCGCAATGTCCGTAACATCGTTCTGATGCGCCCGATCCGATCCATGATCGAGTTCAAGCAGATCATTGGCCGTGGCACGCGGGTTTATGAGGGCAAGGAATTCTTCACGATCTGGGATTTCGTCAAGGCGCATGAAAACTTTGAAGATGCCGAATGGGATGGTGAACCGCTGGCACCCGAACCGCCGGGCGATCCGCGCGGGCCCAAGGGGGACCCGGAAAAACCGGACGGGGATGGCTCGGATAACACCGATGATTCCGATGACACTGACGACAATGATAACAATGGGCGCGAAAAAATCGTCGTAAAGCTGTCGGATGGTACTGTGCGCAAGATCAAATATATCGCCACGACAACCTATTGGAGTTCCGAAGGAAAACCGATATCGGCCAAGGAATTTCTTGAACGCCTGTTTGGCGATCTCAAGGGCATTGTCGCGGACGAGGACCAACTTCGCGCCATCTGGCGTGATCCCGACAACCGCGAACATTTCCTCGAACAGCTCTCAGATCGTGGATATGACCGGGACCGTCTGGAAGATATCCGCAGACTGGTGGATGCCGCTGACAGCGATCTTTTTGATGTTCTGAGTTACATCATGTTCACCAATGACCCAAGAACCCGGCATGAACGGGCCGATCATGTGCGCTCTGATGGCATGGCGGATGCAGATGCTGAAATGAAGGACCTGTTGTTTGCCATTCTTGGCGCTTACGAGGCGCGTGGTGAATCCGAACTGGCACCCAAGAAACTCGGCACGTTCCTTACCGCGCGCTATGGCAGTGTGAGTGAAGCCAAATCAAAACTCGGCGGTTTGGCGACTGTCAAAGAAGCCTTCAGGACGATGCAAGAGGTCTTGTATTCAAACTAGCGCTTCTGGTTGAAGCCAAAACAACCATATCAAGCAAGGCTCCTAACTGACCAGCTTGGCGAGATACTCCACCGGATGCTGCGGCTTCACGCCTTCATATCGGTCCACCTGACAGCGACACGAATAGCCGGTGACCAGCATGTTTGCCGCCCCCGCGGCATCGACTTTCTTTTTCCAGCTTAGGTCATAAAGCTCGCGCGAGGTTTCCTGATGGCGGGTTTCGTGGCCGTAAACGCCAGCCATGCCGCAACAACCGGTCTTTTCGGTTGCGAGTGAAAGGCCAAATGCCTCAAAGATTTTCTGCCATTTAACGCCAACATCGGGGATCGATGTTTTTTCTGTGCAATGGGGAAACAGGCTTGCCGGGGCGGGGGTGGCGGCACCGTCTTTAAGCTTGGGGGCGGTTAAGCGGCCCTCGGAAATCTCGGCCGCCAGCCATTCATGGAACAGATGCACGCGGTAATCCGGGCGATCTGAAAGACGCTGGGCGTATTCCTGGCGGTAGGTCAAGGTGACGCTGGCCTCAATCCCGACCATGGCGATGCCGGATTTTGCCAAACGGCCATAAACAATGTCGTTTTGTTTGGCCTGATAATCGAACTTTTTCAGGAACCCTTTGACATGCATCGCCTTGCCATTCGCACGGTACGGCGGCACAAACACGCGGTAGCCCAGATGTTGCAGCAGGTCCACATGGGCAAGCAATACATCGGTGTCATAATGGGTGGTGAAGCAATCCTGAAGGATCATCACCGACTTGGCCTTTTCATCCGGGCTTAGCGCATCAAGATCGGCCTGTTTAAACCGGCCAATCCCGCGTTTGCGCAGGCCTGATTTCAGGCTTTGGGTATGCAGCTTTGGCAAGTCCGTCAGGCCGATGAATGTTTTGAAAATCCATGGTATCGGCGGGATCGATTGCAGCGCGTTAAACAGGTTGGGCGCAATGGCCAAAAACGGCGCCATACTTTCAAGCGAGGCAATGACATAGTCCTTTGCCGGGCGTTTATAGCGGGTGTGATAGGTTTCTAAAAACCGCGATTTCATTTCCGGGATATCGACCTTGACCGGGCATTGTCCGGCGCATGCCTTACATGACAGGCAACCGGCCATGGATTCATAGACATCATGGGAAAAATCACGGGCATTGATCACGGCCAAATCCTGGTTCATCGGATCGGTGCCAACGGATAACTGCCGGATCCATTCGCGGATCATGCCAGCCCGACCCTTGGGCGAATGGACCCGTGATCGCGTGACCTTATAGGACGGGCACATCGCATCCATAAAATCCCAGTTAAAGCACGCACCGTTGCCGTTACACCGCGTGGCATTCAGGTATTCATCACGAAGGGCATCTTCGATCTGACGGTCAAGCTGACCGCGCATCGGGGCTTCGTCAATCGCGGTGATGGGCGTGTTTTTGGAATAGGGTGATGCGATCTTGCCGGGGTTGAGTTGTCCTTCTGGATCAAAGGCTTCTTTGATCCGGCGCAGAACGTCATAAAGCTCCGGCCCGAAATAGATCGGGGAATATTCGCCGCGAAACCCCTTGCCATGTTCGCCCCAGATCAGACCGTTATAGCGCTTGGTCAAATCGGCGACCGCATCGGACACCCGACGAATGCGGGCTTCGTCCTCTTCATCCATCATGTCAAGCAGCGGGCGGACATGCAGGCACCCGACATCGACATGGCCAAACATGCCGTAATCAAGGCCTTCGGCATCCAGAAGGCTACGGAATTCAGCGATGAAATCGGCCAAATTTTCTGGTGGAACGGCGGTATCTTCAACGAACGGCGTGGCGCGGCGTTTGCCTTCGAGATTGCCCAAAAGCCCGACGGATTTCGCGCGGATCGACCAGATGGCGGCGATTTGTCCGGGGTCGGTCGCCTGAACAAAGCCAATCGGGGCATATTTCTCGCCCGGATTGCCATCAAGGTAGGCGCGCAATTCTTCTTGCTTGGCGGCAACCTCATCGGCGGTTCCGCCAACAAATTCAACAACGTTAAAGCCGCGCGTTTGAACGGAGTTTCCTTCGGTGCCAAGCAATTTGCCCAGCATGTGCCAGCTTTCATCCTGCTCGGCCAGTTTCATCACCTTGTCATCGATGCTTTCAATCGCGACCGGATCAAATTGGACCAAGGCACCGACATGGCGAAGCGCACTATCAAAGCTGTCATAGCGCACAACCGTAATCGCTTTGTGCTTTGGCAATGGAATAACGCGCAGCGTGATTTCCTTGACCATGCCAAGGCTGCCTTCTGCGCCGGCGATCAGGAAGGACAGGTTCATATCCCCTTGATCCGAAACGGCTTCTTTAAGGTTATAGCCCGTCAATCCCCGGTTCATTTCCGGGAAGGTCGCCTTGATCTGATCGCGCTTTGGGGCGATTTCATCAAAAACTTTGCGATAAAGCGCACCCATGCGATCCGTGCGCGCCATGATTTCCTTGGCATCCGACGCACTTAATGCCGATGTTTTGAAATCCGTGCCATCAATCAGAACTGTGGTCATGTCATGAATATAATGACTTGTTTTGCCATAAATCCGCGATCCCTTGCCCGAACTGTCCGACCCGATCATGCCGCCAATGGTCGCGCGGCTGGCGGTGGAGACGGCGGGCGGGAAGAAAACCCCGTGCGGTTTTAGCCATGCATTAAGCTGATCAAGCACCACGCCGGGTTGCACATGGACAAGGCCGTTTTTCGCATCAAATCCCAGTATGTTATTGAGATGCTTGGATGTATCAAGAATGATCGTGTTGTTAAGCGACTGGCCATTGGTGCCGGTTCCACCGCCGCGCGGGGTGATTTTGACCTCGGAAAATTTATCGCGCCCGGCCATTTCCATCACGACATTGATGTCATCACAACTGCGCGGCTGAAGCACGGCACGCGGCATGACCTGATAAACGCTATTGTCGGTGGCATGGATCAAACGGGTGGGGAAATCGGCATGAATTTCACCGCTAAATTTCCCTTCTGCCTCAAGCGTTTTCAAAAAGCCGAGTGACAAACTGTCAAGCGACCGATCCGGTGTCAGACGCGGCAGTTTTTTGATCACACTTTTTGGGACAGACATCGGGTTCTCTCTTGCTTCGACCGGGATGTGTTTTGGCTATTTTTTCGGTCGGTTTGTTGGGTGATTTTAATGGCGATTTTAACGGCGATTTTCGCCATTTGACCTGATCGTGATTAAATACACAAATCGAAAATTCTGACTGATTATTCATTTTTAGTGAATAATCGACCGCAAAAATAACCCCCACAGGGACGCTTCACGGCATTTCGGGCAAATCGGGGTTGAATGACGCTATTGCAATTGTCTGATGATTGGGCCGGTGCTACCCGATATGTGGTGCTTTTCGCGTGCGAAACGGGCCGGTGTGCTGGATGCTCAAGGCTAAAATCCGGGCGAGAATACAATCATCATACTAATAGGATTTCGGGTTTTGCCGGTGATTTTGGCAGTCAGCACATCCGACCGTGATGCACAGCAAGAATGTAGTCTTTACAAAAGGAGCTTTCGTCGCGCTAGGCGGATAGTTGGGGGCGGGTTTTGAGGCATTTTTTGCGTGCCCCAAAGACCCGTTTTGGCGTCGGCCTCATGCGGGTTTTCGTTATACGGTTTAGGCTTATGTCTTGAAGTTAGTGCGGTCTGAATAAACCGTATCAAACATGCTCAGGCGTTTTTCATTTGGGAACGTCGCGGGCAAAGGGGCGCCCAGCGGTGGGACCCTTATGGAGCCTTTCCAGTTGATTGGTCTTTTATTTGCGTCAAGAAAACGCAGCTTGGCAATTAATTGCCAGAGTATGTAAACCGTCGTTTGAGAATCGGCGACACTCAATTCATAAGAGTCTGTAATTGTTGTGGTTTCGGATGTTGTTATGGAATGATTTGTGGTTCGGTTTATCGTTGCAGCAAGATCGCCAACGGCAACCCCTAGCTCGGCAGAGAGGGTTTCTGAATCTGTGACAGACATGCCTTGTTCATATGAAACCGTGTGAGTGTATGTTTGGGGGCCGGTAATGACTGCCGTACCGACATTTTTCCAATAAGTGGACAATTGAACGTAAGCTATCTGGGGGAATTCAGGGTCGGTCGACCAGCCCTTAATAGGTGGCAGGGCCGGTACATAAGTATTCCTGTGATTGATATGAAGCCCGGTGATGCGATTGGTTGAAACAATCAGTTCTTCAGAATGTTCCGGCGGAAATTTCGTTGGGCTTGTCGGTTTTGGCGGCGTCGGCGTCGGTAAACCGGACGCACTGCTTTTGAGGGAAACCAGACGTTCGGATTGAGCCTGTTGGTTCGGTGCGGAAGCAGCGCGTGTTGCTTTTGGAGGGGAGGCCGTGGATATGATCACAGGTTGCGCCGGGCGCGCTTTGGAGAATTGAGCCATTGCATTTTCGAGTTCTTCCTGGGACGAGGTGTCAGGGAAATCAAACTGCGTGGTTTTTCCAGACACTGCATTTCTAGCATATAATTGCATCTTTTGGTTTCCTTTAAGGTTTTTGATTTGTATTTACGGTTGTTTTTTTTGTGCACACAATGCTCCTAAAGGTTTTGTGTGTAAACGTTTGTTTTGAGTGCGCAGCGGAGAACCCGCAGCGTGCGGCACAGGGCGGATCTCTGGTTGTCGCTAGTTAAAGGGTGGGGCAGACGGTTAGGTCGGATTTCAGGATTATCTGCACAACGCGATGGTTTCCCGCTATTGTTGCATTCTGATCAACGAGTTAACGGATGAACCATGCTGTCATCACTTAATATCCGTCATATGCGCGTGTTTGTCGCAATCGCCGAGCAGGGATCGTTCAGTGCTGCGGCGGCGTTCCTTGGGCTGGGTTCGCCCGCCGTTACTGCGACCATTCGCCAGTTTGAGGATGTAACGGGTGCGGCCCTTTTTGACCGCACGACGCGGCAGGTATCGCTTACGGTTACCGGAGAGCGCTTTTTACCCGTTGCGCGCCGATTGATTGGTGATTTTGAAGAGGCGCTTGGTGATCTTGATGCGCTGTCCAAGGGGATTGGGGGCAAAATCCGCATTGCGGCGGCACCATCGGTTTTAACCCGCATTCTGCCCGGGGTGATCCGGGGATTTATTGCCGCCCATCCCGATGCGCGGTTACGGTTGGACGAGCTGAATGCCAAGGATGTCCATGAGGCGGTGGCCAATAACGAGGCCGATTTTGGCATTGCCGGGGAATGGCAGGACCTGCCCGATATCAATTTCAGCCCGCTTTTTTCCGACCGGTTTGGCGTTTTGTGCCGCCCGGATCATCCGTTTGCGCAAGAAACCGAAATTGCCTGGTCGGAACTGGCCGATCAACCGTTTGTCGGGCTGGGCCCGGAATCCGGCACACGGGCAATGATGGCCGGGCAGGGGATTTGGGCGGCAGGCGGTGGTGCCGATGATGCCAGCCGAAATCCAGACACACATCATGCGGTCGATATCAGTCCGAGCATCACCCGCGCAGCCGCCCTTGGCGTCGGGGCAGCACAGAAGGCCTTGCGCACGGCAAATGATCTTGACCGCGCAATGGAACAGATCGCCCGGGTGGGAAAGGCCAAGCAACGCGGCGCATCTTCGAAATCCGCAAAAGCGTCCAAAATGGCGGGGATGTCGGGGAATGCTGCCACCGATCCGGCGGCGCTGTTGCGCCCGGTGGTCGAAACATCCAACACCATCACACTGGCCGCGATGGTTGCCGAAGGGGTCGGGATTACGGTCCTGCCGGAACTGGCCGCGCGCATCGCAACCGGGGCGGGCGATCTGGCCGGATCGGGAAAGCTTACCTTTGTGCCCCTTTGTCATCCGATCCGCCATCGCCAGATTGGCGTGATCACGCGGCACAGCAAAAGCCTGTCGCCGATTGCGCGGATATTCCTTGATATGGTGATGGAGCAAGCACCCAAGATGGATTTACCGGCGGCGATTGAGTGGGGTTGAGGGAGTGAAGGGAAAAAAAATAAATCTGTCCCCTTTTTGGTCCCCTGTCCCCTTTTTGGTCCCCTTTTTGGTCCATGTCCCCTTTTTGGTCCATTGAGTGGTATTGAGTGTGAGGTGACGGGAGTAGGGCGGTGGGATGAAGGTGTCCTGTTTTACGTGTGCCGGTCATGCCCGCGCCCTTTCCTGACATCGCACCCAGTTCATAAGCCACTGGAATCTGAAGTCCTTATAAAACTTGACTATCTTCATTTCTGAGCGGCATAAAGAGATTAGTGAGTTTTGATATAGTGCATGAATGAGAGCAGTCTGAAATTGTAGGGTGCTTGGAATATTTTCAGGGTAAGGGTTTGTTATGCGTGGTCTGTGGGGTGTTGCTGGCGCGGTTTGTGCCATGATGTCGGCGAATGCGGCATATGCTGATGACAGCATGTCGGACAATAACTGGCAGGGGTTTTATGGCGGTGCGGCCTTGGGCGGTGTCTATGGCAAATCCAGCCCGGATACGACGGTCAGTGACGGTACATATTTTGACACGCTTAACATCGACCTGCTGAACAATACTTTCCAGCAAGATGTTGATGGTTTCGCGATCAGTGGTTCAGGCTTGCTGGGCTATAATGTGCAGGATGGCAATCTTGTCTATGGCATTGAAGCCGATCTGACTGCGATGAATTATTCCAAAACCGAAAATAGTGGTCCAACCAGATACAACACAGTCGCCAATGACTTTTTCGTTAGCACAAAAGTCGAAAGCAAGTTTTCCTTTAGCATCCGTCCACGGGTTGGCTATAGCTTTGGCGATACAATGATCCATGTTGCGGCCGGGCCATCTGTCAGCCGGTTCAATTATAAATTCAACTTCTCGGATGATGCGAGCCCGGCAGCGGCGTCGTTCAGCACTGAAGAAACCGTCTTTGGGGTGTCGTCCAATATCGGGGTGAGCCACCAGATCGGCGATGGTTGGTCGTTGCGGGGCGATTATGTGATGACCTATTATCCCGACATCGTCGATGGCAGTAATCTGTTATCTGCCCCGGCGGGGAATGACGATGTCTTTAGCCATGATGCCGATTTTCAATCCCACAATATCCGTGTTGGCCTGATCAAACGGTTTTGACCGCTTCTTTTGGGGGAGCGGCCAAATGTGGCCACGCCCAAGCAGGGTTTACACGGTTCAGGATATGATAGTGTGCCGCTGTGTCAACCAACCCGCCACCGCCAGATCGGCGTGATCACGCGCCAGAGCAAAAGCCTGTCGCCGATTGCGCGGATATTCCTTGCCATGGTGATAGAGCAAGCGCCGAAGCTGGATTACCGGCGGCGATTGAGTGGGGATGAGGGTTTGCGAGGTCGGGGAAAAAGATAATTTTGTCAGCTTTCCTACCCTTGGGTCATGCCCGCGCAGGCGGGCATCCAATGTGATGCATTGGTCACGTGTGACGCGGTGGTCTCTATGGGCCCCCGCCTTCGCGGGGGTGACGACAGGTGGATATGTTGAAGTTGGGGGCGCAACTAAAAGAGGGCGATTTCCTGTTCTTCGATATCATACCCAATTTTCAAGCCTTAAACCGGCCACACGTTCAAACTCCCGCATGTTGTTTGTCACCAGCGTTAGTCCCTGACTGCGGGCATGTCCGGCGATCATGAGGTCATAGGGGCCGATGATGTTGCCCTGTTTTTCAAGCATGCTTCGGATGTCGCCGTAATGACCGGCGGCATTGGTATCGAAATCAAGCACTGTTAGGCGCGCGGCGAATTGTTCGATGGTCGCAAGGTTGCTTTCGGGCTGGGCGGATTTCATTGCGCCATAGACCAGTTCGGCCTGTGTGACGGTGGAAATGCACATCGCACCGCTGTAACGGTTAAACTGTTCGCGGACCGAGGGCGGACGGTTTTTAAGCGTATAGATGCAGATATTGGTATCGAGCATGAAGCGCAGCATTGCTTATAAACCTTCGCGCTTTTGCATGTCCGGCTGATTGCGATCACTCATGAAATCGTCGCTGACGGTGTGGGCGTCAAAGAAGCTGTCCCACAGCTGATCGGCGGGCATGATGACCCGTGTATTGCCAACTGTAATCACCTCGACCGATTTGGTGCCCTCGGGGAAGGCGACATCTTTGGGTAGGCGGATGGCCTGTGTTTTGTTGTTCAAAAAGACGGATGCCTGGGTCATCGGGTGGCTCCAACAGGTATATACAATCAGAGTATACTACGTGGAACGGTGGTATATGGCAATAGTATATACCATTTGCTGGCGCCTTGGTTAACATTTGCCTGTTGGGGCGCTAGCGTTAAATTCCCGCCGTCGCGGGAATGACAGATATTGTGGCAGTTTTGTCGCGTTTCCTGCTTTTAATCTTTCCAAACTGGTAAAACCGAAATTCTACGACATATCATCATGGTAGGGTGGTCCCTTGCGGACGTGTGAAGCAGGAGTTGGCATGAGCGATACTGATCGTGGCGCGGTGGCGCAAAGTGACGATAAGGCCAAGAGCAGGACCATGACCAAAGCCAAAACCCCGCGTAAATCCGGGAAACCGCAAAAAACCATCAGCCTCGCACTTCAGGGCGGGGGATCGCACGGGGCGTTTACCTGGGGTGTGCTGGACCGGTTGTTGGAAGATGAGGAAATCGCGATCGAGGCGATTTCGGGGACCTCGGCCGGGGCGATGAATGCGGCGGTGGTGACATCGGGTTTTGCCAAGGGCGGGCATGACGGGGCGCGGGCCGATCTTGAAACGTTCTGGCAGGCGGTGTCGGAAGCAGCACGCTATAGCCCGCTTCAGCGCAGCCCGATCGATATTTTGTTTGGCAACTGGTCGCTTGAAAATTCGTTGGCTTATATGTGGCTTGATATGAGTGCGAAGATGTTTTCGCCTTATGATCTTAATCCGGCCGGGGATAATCCGCTGGCGGCGATTTTGAATGATGTGGTGGATTTCAAGGCACTTAATGAAAGTCCGGCCAAGCTTTTTATCACCGCAACCAATGTGGAAACCGGGCAGGGCCGGGTGTTTCGCAATCCCGATATAAGTGTTGATGTGTTGCTGGCATCGGCCTGTTTGCCAACGATCTATAAGGCGATTGAAATTGACGGGGTGCCCTATTGGGACGGGGGATATTCCGGCAATCCGAGCCTTGGCCCGTTGGTGCTTGAATGCGGATCGGATGATACGGTTCTCGTACAGATCAATCCGGTCAAGCGGTCGGGCATTCCCAAATCATCGCGTGATATTGCCAACCGGCTCAACGAGGTATCGTTTAATAGCAGCCTGATGAAGGAATTGCGGATGATTTCGATCCTGCGCAAGGATGCGCCCGAGCATGTCTGCGAAGCCAGCAAATGGGGGGCGATGCGGATGCATTGCATCGCAAGCGAGGCGATGCTTGAATTTGATCAATCCTCCAAGATGAATGCGGAGTGGAGCTTTATGACCAAGCTGCGCGATACCGGACGCGACGCCGCGTCGGCGTTTTTAACACGGCACCGCCGCGATATCGGGGTTCGGCCATCGCTTGATCTGGATTTGTTTGCGCCAGATTATATGAAGCAATAACGATCATGGTCTGCGAGACGGGGCAATTGTCCATTCGGGTGAATTGCGCAGGGGGATCGGAAGGCGTAGAGTTCGCTTGCGAATTTAAGAAACCAACAAAAAGCGTCACCTTTTATGCCCCAAAGCGAATTTGAAAAGATGCAGGCAGGAGATTGGTATTCCTGCCTTGATCCGCAATTGTCCGAAATGCGCCATCGGGCGCTGGATGCATGTCATGAACATAGCCATCTTTCCCCGGCTGAACGGGGAAATATCGGATCGAAACTGCGCGCATTATTTGCCAAATGTGCCGGAGACGTGCGGATAGAAGCGCGGTTTCATTGTGCCTATGGCATCAATATCCATCTGGGCCGAGACGTGTTTTTAAATGTCGGCTGCGTGATCCTTGATACCGCGCCGGTGCAGATCGGCGATCATTCGATGCTGGGCCCGAATGTGCAGATTTATTGCGCCGATCATCACCGCGAACCGGAGCTTCGCAAGCAGCATCTTGAAATCGCGCGACCGGTAACGATTGGCGAAAATGTCTGGATCGGCGGGGGTGCGATTATTCTGCCCGGTGTGACGATTGGTGATGCGGCAATTGTCGGTGCCGGATCGGTGGTCACACGCGATGTGCCCGCCGGGGCGACTGTGGTTGGGAATCCGGCCCGTGTTCGGGCGTGATCACCGCGAATGCCGGGTGGGATCGTTAATCGGGTTTACGGTTTGACAAGGCAGGAACCGAACGAAGTTTCTGACCCAGGAAATCACCGAAGGCACGGACACGCGCAGGTGTCAGGCGCGACGGAGAGCGCAGGGCATAAACGTTCCATTCCGGTGTGATGGTATAGTCCGAAAGCAATGGCACCAATGCGCCGCTTTTGAGATGTTCGGCGACTTCCCAGAGGCACTTTCGCGCGATCCCGAGACCGGTCAGGGCCGCTTCGGTCACTGCTTCGGCAGAGTTGCTGGCGAAGTTGCCGGAAATCCTGATTTCGTATTCATCCGCATCGGGGCCGGTCATTTTCCAAGTGCGCATATCTTCGCGGGCCAGACAGTTGTGATCGTGAAGGTCTTCGGGGAAGGTCGGCTTTGCGTGCCGTGCGATATAGTCTGGTGCGGCCACAATCATGCGCGGGCTTTCGGCAAGCTTGCGCGCCTTGAGCGTCGAGCTTTGCAAAGCGCCCAGCCGGATTGCGAGATCAATACCCTGTTCGACAATGTCGATGACGGAATCGGTCAGATGCAACTGAATGGAGACATTCGGATGCAGATCGATAAATTCGGCAATATAGGGGGCGACATGAATGCGCCCAAAGGATGCCGGTGCGGCAATGCGCAATTCACCGCGAATGGATTGCGGTTCGTATTGAATATCAGCCAGCGCGTCTTCGACATCGGCGACGATTTTCCGCGCATGTTCCAGGAAGGCTTCGCCATCTGCCGATAAGGAGATGGCACGCGTTGTGCGGTGGATCAGTTGCGTCCCGACCGCCGCTTCGAGTGCCTGAATACGTTGGGTCGTCGCGGTGGGTGACAGGCCGAATTCCGTACCGGCCTTGCCGATTGCGCCCAGCGTTGCAACCCGAATAAACAGTTCGATGGATTTCAAATCAAGGTTCATTATTTGGTTATATCACATAGTCATTTTGTTTTTCATCCGATTATTTTATAAAAATGGATTGTGTATAGCTTGTCCTCAACAGGCGCAGGAGCCTGAGTGATGACAAGCAAAGGGTTTCCCCATGAGTATACGTGCATTTATTTTCGCCGCCATGATGACTGGCGTATCCGCAGCTGCTCCGGTTCATGCAGAACCGGCCAGTGATGTTGTTTTACGGTCTGATGTTGTGTTTGAGCCGCTTAATCCCGCGCGCGGTGACGCCAGCCCCAAAGCCGGGGTTCTGTGGGGCGACATGCGCAAGGATGTTCCGACCGGTGCCATTATCGAATTTGCCGATGGTTTTTCATCCCCGCCGCATATCCACAACATTACCTATCGTGCGGTCGTGATCGAAGGGGCTGTTCATAATGATGATCCCACGGCCGAAAGCATGTGGATGGGACCGGGGTCATTCTGGACCCAGCCGGCGGGCGAGGCGCATATTACCGCAGCCCGCGATGGCGGCAGTGCGACGGCATTTCTTGAAATTCTGGAAGGGCCGTATCTTGTTCAACCGTCCGAAGAGCAGTTCGATAATGGCGAACACCCGATCAATCTTGATGCGGGCAACATTGTCTGGCTGGCGGCATCAGACGTGACCTGGATCGATCACCCCGATACCGATGACGCGTCAGGTGCCCAGATGGCATTTCTTTGGGGGCAGCTCAGAACGGGCGAGATGAACGGAACCTTCCTTAAACTGCCTGCGGGATTTGACGGCGAATTGATCAGCAACGATTCCCAATTGCGTGCTGTGCTTGTTTCCGGGGCTGCGACCTATGAACTTGCTGATACGGGCGATGCCAAAGCGCTGACACCGGGCAGCTATTTCGGATCAAAGGAAAAAGTCCGCCATCACCTTAAAGCCGATGCCAATCAGGACAGTGTTTTCTATGTGCGCACCGAAGGAAAATACGAACTGCGCGCCAACTAAAAACGCATTCGATCCGTGACCGTATCAAGCATGCCGCACCGTGAAAGGTGCGGCATGTTTTTTTTCGGGGGTATGGCGTTTGTCGGTGAAGGGGGCTTATTTGCCAATCCCGACCTTGATGGCGAATTTGCGCAACGGGCCGATGCGGTTGATTGCCGAGAGGCCGGCATAGCGCAGATCGCGGAGTGGTTTTGGCTCCAACATCGACGCCCGGTTCAAAAGATCAATGCCGCCGACACGGGCCAGTGTTTTGGGCAGTTGGCGGCGTTCATAGGATTTCAAAAGCGGGGTCGCGCCGATATCCTGCCCGTGCAATCTGGCCTTGGCCATGAGGTCGGCCAGTGTTTCGATGTCATGCAGGCTCATATTAAGCCCTTGTGCGCCAATCGGCGGGACGACATGGGCGGCCTCGGCAATCAGGGCGAGGCGGGCGGCAATCAACCGACTGGGAACTTGGGCGATCATGGGCCAAACCGCACGCGGGCTGGCGACAGTCAGCGGGCCAAACAGGTTCATGGTGTCTTTAGTGATCTCGGACGAGAGTGCCTCATCACTCATGGCGTTAAGTTCATCAGCGCGTGCAGCCAGCGACATCCAGACCACGGACGAGCAGGGCTTGCCACCCAGGTCCGGCATCGGAACAAGGGTCAGCGGCCCGCCGGTGCGATGAATTTCGGTCGAGATATTATTGTGCGGTTTGTCATGGGTGACGACAAAAACCATGGCACTTTGGTCATAGGCCCAGCGTTTATGTTTGATCCCGGCCATGTCGCGCAAAGACGAGTTGCGGCCATCGGCGGCAATCACGACTTTTGCCCGGATGGTTTCATCATCAGACAGGGCTACGTCGGCAAAACGCGCAGTGTTTTTAAAGCCGGTCACAGTCGTGGAAAATCGGAAATCGACATTTTCAAGCTGGCCAAGCTTTGCCATCAGGGCAACGCGGGCGGCCTTGTTCGAGACATTCCAGCCAAAGAAACCCTGTTTGGTTTCGGCCCCGTCAAAGTCGGCGGTTTCGCGCGGGGTTCTGGTTTCGCCACCTGCATCGACAATCCGCATGACGCGCAGTTCCGCACCCGTGGGTTTGATCGCATCCCATACACCGGCCTTGGTCAAGGTTGCGATCCCCGGCTCCAAAAAGGCGGTGGTGCGTAAATCGGTGCCTTCGCCAATGTCGGCCGGGGCAGGGTCAACAATCACGATCTGATGGCCGTCGGCGGCAAATCGTGCCGCGGCACTCATTCCGGCGATCCCGCCGCCTGCAATCAGAATATCTGTTTCGATCATGATCGTGTTTTCCTGTCTTTGGCCTGTCTTCACGCATAAATACCGGCCAATTACCGCGCATTTGTGTCGGGCAATGTGCCCGTTTGATCGGTTATACGCAATCATTTTGGGGTTTGGTTTGATCCAAATCGTCGCCTTGGTGCGATCAGGGCGGCTATGCGGCGCCAAGGGATTGCGTCATCGGGCGGGATCGGCCATTTTGGTTGGGTGCACGCCCCGCTGCACCGGCCATATCGGCTGCCTGCCACCATAGGAAATTTGTCATGCTTGCCTGGTTTTATCTGTTCATTGCGATCAGCCTTGAGGTTATCGGGACTGTTTCGCTTAAATTCTCCAACGGATTTACCGACTGGCGGTTTTCGGTTCTGACCCTTGTTGTCTATGGGTTGAGTTTCTGGGTTTTGTCGCTAACACTGCGCGTTATTCCGATTGGCACAGCCTATGCGGTCTGGGCCGGGCTGGGTACGGCGGCCATCGCGATCATTGGCCTGGTGTTTTTCAAAGAACCCATGACCGCGATGAAGGGCATTTTCCTGTTGATGATTATTGGTGGCGTGGTCGGGCTTAAGGTGGTGGGTGGTAAAAGTTAACACCGTTAGTTTTGGTGTGCTTTGATCGTTCGGATCGCGTCTTCGATATCGCGATGTTTGGGGTTCCAGCCCAGTTCATGCTGTGCCTTGGTACTGCTGAAATGTTGGCTATGGGCCAAGCCACGGGCCCAGTCGCCCAGACGTGCCATCGCGGTTTCGGGTGTGATGGTTTCAACCCGCGTGTTTCCCGATCCGAAATGTCTGGCGATCAGGTCTGCCGCCTTGCGGTTTGAAAGATCATGGATGGTTGATCCGATATAGCTTGAACCGGGTTTGGCCTTCTCAAGCGCCAGCCGGTAAAGATCGGCCAGATCGTTAGCATGGACCAAGGGTTGATAGATGTTATCCCCGCCAATCACGGTAACGCGGTTTTCCGTTTTTATGGTGTCGATATCCCGGTCAAAATGCCCGGTTCGGCCCTGCTCGCCACTGGCATAAACGCAGGCCGGATGAAGGATGATGCCGTCGATTTTTTCATCCGAAAGAACGCGGTTGATACCGGACTCTCCCCATTGAAATTCCGGTAACGGGGCAAAGGCGGTGGTTTCATCCATCATCGGGTCTGATGGCGAGGATTCTGGATAAAGCCAGATGCCGCCGGTATAGATCAGGCGCACCGGACGCGCTTGGCGATGCAGAGCCGGGATCAAATGATCGAGCAGGGCGGCATCAATTTCGGCCATTTGATCGGAAAAATCACTGGCAGCGTGAATAACCGCATCGATTTCGGGTAAATCCGCGCACCAGATTTCAGGGTGGGTAATATCGCCCATGACCGGTGTTGCCCCGGCGGTGATCAGGTTGTTTTTGCTGTTCTCGGACCGGGCAAGGGCGAAAACCTTATGATCATGGGCAATCAGGTTTCTAAGTACCGCCGATCCGATCAGGCCGGTGCCGCCGGTGATGAAGACACGCATCATAGCTCTCCTTTTGGATGTGATGCGGTGCTTATCGAACCTCAACCGCGATTGAGGTCAAGAATATTTTGGAGAGATTTCACCGGGGAAAAAAGTTTGCCAAAAGGAGAACTGTTTATTATGGTTTTCCAAATGGAAAACTATCAAACATCACTTGATGCGGCTTTTCACGCCCTTGCCGACCCGACGCGCCGGGCGGTGTTGAGCCGACTGACGAGAGGACCGGCATCGGTCAAAGAGCTGGCGGAACCCTTTGATATGGGGTTGCCGTCTTTCATGAAGCATCTGCGTGTTCTTGAAAGTGATGGCTTGATTCATTCGGAAAAGGTCGGGCGTGTACGCACTTGCCGGATCAATGCTGAAAAACTGGCAGCAGCCGAAGCCTGGCTTTCCGAACAGAGGAAACTCTGGCAGGCGCAAACCGATCGCCTTGCCAGTTATGTGGAAGTTGAAATGATTGGGAGATCTGAAGATGGCAATTAATCAGTCGGAACTAACGGTCGAACGTTTCATCAAGGCATCGCCATCTACAGTTTGGAAAGCATGGAGTACGCCCGAGCATCTTGAGAAGTGGTGGATACCGGCCCCGATAGAATGCAAGGTGATGAAGCTAGACCTGCGCGCCGGAGGCGGGTTTGAGACACGGATGCGCCAAAGTGGTGAAGATTTTCAGCCCCATGTCGAAGGCTGTTTTCTTGAGGTGGTTCCCGATAAGCGTCTTGTCTGGACGACGGTACTACAAGAGGGGTGGCAACCGACCGAGCCGTGGTTGGCGCTGACCGCGATCATAACCTTCACACAGGAGGGTAACGGTACGTTGTACCGGGCGCATGTATTGCATCGAAATACGGAAGACTCCCTGAAGCATCAGGAGATGGGATTCTTCGAAGGGTGGGGCACCGTGATTGAACAGTTGGCAAAAACTGTCGAGTAACAAGCGTTCAACAAAAAAGCCGGGCGACTGCCCGGCTAATTTTGGTGATGTTGTTGATCAGGCTTAGTCGGCGAATTCGAAAATGCCATCAATTTCGACCGCGACACCGAGTGGTAGAGACGCAACACCAACAGCGGAGCGGGCATGTTTGCCGACATCGCCAAAGATTTCAACCATGGTGTCGGACGCGCCATTGACGACTTTTGGTTGATCGGTGAAGTCCGGGGCGGAGTTCACGAATGCGTTCAGTTTGACAACACGGGTGACTTTATCAAGATCACCAATCGCGGATTTAAGCTGTGCAATCAGGTTCAGCGCACAGAGGCGGGCGGCTTTTTGGCCTTCTTCAACCTGATAGTCTTTTCCGAGCTTGCCGACAAATTTCAGTTCGCCATTTTCCATGGTGATCTGACCCGAAATGTGGACAAGGTTGTTTGACACAACATAGGGCACGTAATTGGCAACCGGTGCGGTGGCCTGGGGCAGGGTGATGCCAAGTTTGGCAAGCTGTGCGTCAATTTTACCAGCCATGATGATCGATCCTTTTTACTGCGGTGGCGTGTAATTTGCCAAACTTAACGCCCTTGGGTTCTGAACAAAACAGTTTCTTCTCTTGTGCGACGCAGCATTATTGGAATGTTGTTGATTGCTTGAAGCTGTTTCAGCAACAGTTGAGGAAAATGAAATTGCCTTCAAGACCAAAGCACCGCACTACTATAAGGATAAGATTCATGCGCAATATCAAAGGTAAGGCGTGTTTTTGAGTTTAATATCAAATGTTTGAAAGTCGCAGATTATGTCGTTTCGCAATCAGGTCGGAAATTTGCACGGTGCGTGGCTTACCTTTATCGGGGTGCTTGTCATTTGCCCGGATGCTTTGTTGATCCGCCTGATTGAAGTGGACGATATGACGGCGTCATTCTGGCGGATCGGGTTTTTGGCGGTTGCGACCTTTGTGATGGCCTTGATAAAGGGGCACTATAAGGGACAAGGGTTTGTTGCCTCGGTTATGCCGGGACGCCCTGAAATTCCGGCGGGTTTGTTTTTTTGCGGCACGGCGATTTTCTTTATCCTGTCGATCCGCAACACCGATGCGGCAAACACATTGGTCATCATTGCCGCGACCCCGTTGATTGCCGGTGTGATCGGGGTGTTGGTGTTTAAGCGCAACCAACCGATGCGGACCTGGGTGGCGTCGGTTGTGGTGTTTGTCGCCCTTGCCTTGATTGTCGGGGCTGGTTTTGGCGGGGAAAACGCCCTTGGCGATGTTCTTGCGCTCGGTGCCGCGACCTGCATGGCCGGGTTCTTTAACGTCATTGGCGCACGGCCGCAGATCAATGAAGTCAAGGCCATGCTGTTTGGGTCCTGTTTGGGGGCACTGATCCTGCTGCCGACGGCGGAACCGTTTAGTGTGACCGGCATGGACTGGGTGTGGCTTTTAATATTGGGATTCTGGGTGCTGCCGGTATCGTTTTTGTTTATTTCGGCAGGCGCACGGAAAATTCCCGCCGCCGAGGTCGGGTTGATCATGCTGAATGAAGCGATCCTTGGATCGTTTCTGGTATGGCTGGTGATTGACGAAACACCGGGCCAGATGACCCTTGTGTGCGGCACAATCGTCATTGTGACATTGGTGTTCCACAGTCTTCTGGGCATTCGTGAAAGCCGCCGGATGCGCGCAGCTGCACCACTTTAAGTTCAGGGTAATTGACAGATTGTTTTTTGCAGTTTAGGTGAGTGTACTCATTGAGTTAACTCATATAGCCGGAGAAGCCCCATGAATATCCGGGCGACCAAACGCGAAGAGACCCGTCAAAAGATCTTGGAAGCCGCGCGGAACTGTTTTGCGAGTGGTGATTTTGACAGTGCATCCACCCGCGAAATAGCCAAGCGGGCCGGTGTGGCCGAAGGCACGATTTTCAATCATTTTCCGACCAAGGAAGAACTGGTGATTTGCTGCATCGGGGCGCAAATGGCCGAGGCGATTGAAATCGGTCTTTATACCATGGATCCGGAATGGTGCTTTGTGGACAGGTTGATGCATGTTGCATCTTATCGCTTTGCCCAGATTGGTCTTAATCCCGGTATGTGGCAGGTGATCATGCAACAAGTGGTCTTTACCGCACGCAAAGGGGCGGTCAATGACATCATGCAAAGCAGTGGCTTGATCAAGGCGTTTCAGGGTTTGATCGAAGAAGCGCAATTGTCTGGTGAATTAAACGCCAATTTGTCGCCTGAACTGATCCGAAAAAGCCTGATGGCGCTTTTCCTGTTTACCATCCACGAACATATGAGCCGCCAGAATTTCGACTGCGAAGATATGTGCGCAACATTGCGTGAATTGGTTGAAGCGCAGGTTATGGGGCTTTGGGCGTCAAAGCCAGAATTGGCGGCCTAGCCGTTCTTTAGGCCCACGCTTTTACTATTCCCCGATCAGATGCAGGGTAACTTTGCGCCGGTGCGGTGCATGGCGATGTTCAAACAGATAAATGCCCTGCCATGTGCCGAGCATTGCCCGGCCATCGCCAACCGGAATGGTCAAAGACACATCGGTCAGGGCGGATTTGATGTGGGCGGGCATATCGTCCGGTCCTTCGCAGGTGTGACGATAGAGACTGGGGTTTTCCTGTACGAGTTGTGCAAAGAAGGTTTCGAGATCAAGCCGCACATCCGGATCGGCATTTTCCTGAATGGTCAGGCTGGCCGATGTATGGCGGACAAAGACGGAAAGTTGACCACAAGACAGGCCGGTTTGGGCAATCCATGACTGAACCGGATCGGTAATTTCAAACAGACCCTGACCGCTGGTGGTGATTTCAAGTGTGGTCTGGTCTTGGCGTAGCATGGCGAGCTGTTCCTTTACCGTCCGAGTTACCGTGCCCGTTATCGTAAGAGCGTAGTGAAAGTATGGCAAGATTGCCGAACTTGTTAAGCTTGGATCGAAATTTCATTCAGAAGCAATCTGATCTCAGGTAGGTTTTTAGCGATTGAGCGAAGGCTGGGAGCCGGACCTAGGGGGCTATGTTGGTTGTCTTGCCACAATATTGCCACTTGACGATTTTGGCAGCGCTATATACTGATCGCAAAGCAACATCATAGGAAAATGTCTTGCGGTTTGTTTCTTGCCTTCTTTCACTGATCATCGTCCTGACAGTTATGCTGTCGGGGATTGAGGGTGTGCAGGCAGATGTTGCGAATTCCGCTTCTGGGCATCATGGCATGATTTCAGACATGCCAGTGTCATCCCATCATGAACAGAATGCTGCGCACCCCGATATGTGTGGTATGGCCGTTTGCGGCCCATTCGTTCAGGAACTTGATGGTATCTGGATGGCTGTTCCGGTTGTTCACAATGTGAAATACTGGACAGAAGTCCGTCGGGCATCTTCTGCAGAGATTGACGTTCGGGTTAAACCTCCGCGTATCTGAGAAAATTCACCTTTCTAATTGCCGCCCTTTCGCGTTTTCCCCCTGTTTTTGCAGGAAAATCATACGCCATAGCGCCCGAATTGTGCGTTGTGAGGGCATTCTTGTGAATATTTCTCAGGAGCATTTACATGCCCAACTTCAAAACATCTTCTATTCGTATTCTTGCTGCTTCTACCTTTGTGTTCGGATCATTGATGGCTGTTCAGGCGCCGGCTTTCGCGGGTGCAGGTCACAGCGATGCCCATGGTAGCGAGGCGGCTTTTGATATCGGTGCGCCGGGCAATATATCTGATGTTCGCCGGACCATTCGCATAACGATGGAAGATAACTTTTACGACCCGGAAAAAATCATCGTCCGTGGCGGTGAAACGGTTCGTTTTCTGGTCGAAAACAAAGGCGAGTTTGTTCACGAATTCAATATTGGCACAGCGGCCATGCATGCCGGTCATCAGGAAGAAATGATGATGATGGTTGAGCATGGTGTGCTTGATGTTGATAAAATCCATATGGACAAGATGGAAATGGACATGGGGAACGGCATGACGATGAAGCATGACGATCCCAACAGTGTTTTGCTTGAGCCGGGAAAAACGGCTGAGGTGATCTGGACATTCCCCAAAGCAGCGGAACTCGAATTCGCCTGCAATGTTCCGGGCCACTATGAAAGCGGCATGGTTGGCAAAGTCCGCTTGCAGTAATTCGTCCCCCTTGTTTTGTGCCAGAGGTAGCTAATTCTTATGCCTCTGGCGCATCTGATCTTCTGGAATTGAAAAATGAAAATCAAATTCGCTGGACGCGTCCTTTTGGGTGCGCTTGCCGCGATGATTGTGCCTTTCACAGTCAGTGCGGCGACATATGATCTTTCCGTAGATTATGTCACCATCAATACGGGTGACACGCAAACTAAAGGCATCGGATATAATGGTGTTTCGCCGGGCCCGACCTTGCGGTTCAAGGAAGGCGAAGAAGCCGTCATCAAGGTGACAAATAACCTTAAAGAGGCGACGTCAATTCATTGGCATGGTTTGATCCTTCCCTATCAGATGGATGGGGTTCCGGGGATCAGTTTTCCCGGAATTGAGCCGGGGGAAACCTTTACCTATCGTATTCCGGTCAAACAAAGCGGGACATACTGGTTCCACAGCCATTCCGGTTTTCAGGAACCAGACGGGGCTTATGGTTCGATCATTATCGAACCGGAAAAGCGTGAGCCGTTTAAATTCGACCGTGAATATGTCGTGGTGTTGAAAGACAAGCATCCGCATTCGGGCGCCCGTATTTTGCGGAACTTGAAAATGATGCCCGATTACTACAATCGCAATCAGCGGACCCTTGGCGATTTCATCAATGATGTTTCGGAAAACGGTCTTGGTGCGACGTTGTCTGAGCGCGGGGACTGGGGCAGCATGCGCATGATGCCAACCGACATCGAAGATGTTCAAGGGTTTGTTGGCCTGATCAATGGCAAGTCACCGGAACAGAATTGGACGGGGCTGTTTGAACCGGGTGAACGTGTTCGCCTGCGGTTCATTAATGCGTCGGCGATGACCTATTTCGATGTTCGCATACCGGGACTTGGCATGACAGTCGTGCAAGCAGATGGCAATAATGTGCAGCCTGTGAAGGTTGATGAATTTCGCATTTCGGTGGCAGAAACATATGACGTGATCGTTCAACCAAAAGACGCTAAGGCGTATGGCATCATGGCAGAGTCCATGGGGCGGTCAGGTTATGCCTTTGCCACGCTGGCACCCAAGGAAGGTATGCGTGCTGATATGCCCGAACGTCGCATGGAGTCTCCATTACTGACCATGGCGGATATGGGGATGAATCATGGCGACATGGCCGGTATGGATCATGGCGCTATGGGCGATAGCGATCTGGGCAATATGGCTGGCATGGATCATTCCAATATGAGCGGAATGGATCATTCCAATATGGGGGCTGCCAAGGCTGATCCGTTTTATGCGGCGGGCAGCGGGTTAACCCCGGGGGCTGCAAATGGTGGAAAGTTCCTGTCATATGGTGATCTGAAGGCGCAGAAACCATTATATCCCGAACGCCCGGCAACGCGTGAGATCGAGCTTCGATTGACCGGAAATATGGAGCGATACACATGGTCGATCAATGGCGTCAAATACGAAGATGCGGAGCCAATTCGCCTAAAATACGGGGAACGTGTCCGGTTCAAATTCGTCAATGAAACGATGATGTCCCACCCGATGCATCTTCATGGCATGTGGTCGATCCTTGATACCGGGCAGGGCAAATGGAACCCGGTCAAACATACGATCAATATTAACCCGGGAACCACCGTTTATTCCGAAACCGAAGTCGATGAACCGGGGCAATGGGCGTTCCATTGTCATTTAAGCTACCACATGGCGTCGGGAATGTTCCGCAAGGTCATTGTTGAAGGTGGCCCCACGGTTTCTCTTGAGAACGGGAGCTGATTGATCATGAAAATCGTTAAATTGGTCGCATTTGGTGGCAGTGTTATTGCCACATTTCTTTCGTTCTCATTGGGGGCAAAGGCGGATAATCACATTTTCTATGGCATTCAGATGGAGCAGTTTGAATACCGTTCCGGAGACGAAAGCGAGAAGCTGTTTGTCTGGGATGGGGATGCCTTTATTGGCACCGATGAATTGAAACTGCGCTGGCAAGGTGAGGGAGAGCGCGATCTGAGTGCCGACTTTTATGAGAGTCTTGAAAACCGGGTCGTGCTTCAAACACCGATCTCTGATTTCTTTGATGCCAAGGCTGGCGTGCGTTTGGATAGCCCCGAAGGTACAGATCGTTGGTACGGGACCGTCGGGGTGATGGGGCTTGTGCCGCAGTGGTTTGAAGTCGATGCCGATCTGTTTGTCAGCGAAACCGGCGATGGAAGTGCGCGACTTGATATCGAATATGAAGGCCTGATCACCAATCGTCTGATCTTGACGCCATCTGTCGAGATTAATGCGGCGTTCTCCGAAGATCGGGAGCTTGAAGTCGGCAAGGGATTGTTTGCCATCGAGCTTGGATTGCGGCTGAGCTACGATCTGATTGATCGTAGTGTGTCACCCTATATCGGTGTTGCCTATGAAAGGAAACTGGGTGATACCGCCGATTTTTCCAGAAATGACGGTGAGGACTACGAGGCAACCTTTGTGGTGGCCGGTGTGCGCCTGATGTTTTAATCGAATGACCGGGAGGGAAACCTCCCGGTTTGACTTTCTATCGGCGGCGACCAACGCGTATATATTCAGGCCGCAGTTTTAATCGCGCCCTGATCGTAAAACCGCACAGCCGTCATGGCAAGGTTGCCAAATTCATAGCTGTTATGGATCAGATCAGGCGTGAAACCGTCTGATGCCGCGCCAAGGGCGACGTAAAACGGCATCAAATGATCGTCTTCGGGATGGGCCATGGCGGCATGCGGGGCGAGGCTGCGATAGTTCAGCAATGCGTCGATGTCGTGGGCTTTGACTTTTTCAAGCATCCAGTCGGTGAATTCCGTGGCCCAAGGATCAATTGGCCCTTCGTTGCGATCAAGCACACGCAAGTTATGGGTCATCGCACCACTGGCAATGACAAGAACGCCCAAATCGCGCAAACCGCGCAGCTTTTTACCCAATTCATAATGATCTTTGGGGCTGCCATGGCCGAGCATGGAAAGCTGAAAAACCGGAATGTCGGCATTCGGGCGGGCGAGAACCATCGGCATCCAGGCCCCGTGATCAAGGCCGCGCGCGTCATCGGTGGCAATATCGATCTGATCGGCAATTTGCCCGGCCAGATCGGGATCACCCACGACGTCATATCGCAGATCATAAAGCGGCTGTGGGAAGCCAAAGAAATCATGGATGGTTTCTTGCTGTTCTGCGGTCGAGATGGTCGGGGCATCGGTCTGCCAATGAGCAGACACGATCAAGATGGCGCGGACACCGTCGGTATGGCGGCCCAGTTCACCGACAAAGAAATCAAAGGCAGGTGTGTTTTGACGCGCAACCAGCATCGGAGAGCCGTGCGAGATAAACATCGGAGCCAGATTTGCGGATGGGGATTTTGCGGTTGCGTCGGTCATGTCGGGCACCTTGATCAGGGACAGTATCGATCCTGACTATGAGCGTAATGGCGGGCGATGACCAGATGCGGTTCGTAAACAGTCTGTTGCCATTGCCTGCGAAAGAGGCGGGATTTCGCGGCAATGGCGACAGACCGGGGATGTCTAGCGGGCTTTGGCGCCAAACATCATCAGGATAAAGCCACCGATCGCAGCAGCACCACCGGCAATCAGATACCAAATCGTCTGATCGGTATAGCTGCCAACGAGGGTTTCGGAAATCTGGTCGGCCGCACTGTCGGATGCGTTGAGACCAGTGATCAAAAGGCCAATGCCGATGATACAAATGACGATGCCTGCAATACGACTTATGGGCATTGATGGGCTCCTGTTCCGTTCATTCAGATTTGCGCATGTCCCGGGTTTCGAGACATGTACTACAGAGGTCCAAACGCGCCTTGCGAGAAGTTGTTCCCATCTTGCCACCCTTTGATCGGTTCGGGCATGAGCACATAAAAGCCCCCGGCCACTGGCCAGGGGCTTTATCGGGTGAGCTACGTGCAGCAGATTTAGGAAACCGAAATCAGAACGGCAAGGACATGGTTATTTCAACTGCACTGGCATTGCTTTCATCATCATCATTGGCAACCGACATCATGTGGCTGAGGGCCAGTTCGCTGGTTAGTTGGCCGATATCAAAGCCAAATCCGGTCCGCATGCGCTGATTGCCATATTCATTCAGGTTGCTGGCAAAGAACGGGGTGATGATTCCCATCTGGCGTCCGTCCTGATCGGTCAGGGCGAAGCCATAGGTGATGGTGCCGCCGATGGTGTATTCGCGATAGTCAGATCGCCCGGCAAGATAGCTGCCTTCCAGGGCGGCATTCAGTCCGGTGATCGCATCGGACAGGCGCACACCGCCGCCGAGATTAAACGCGGTTTTGTCTTTGTTGATTTCATCGGTGAAATCATAGACCAGACCGGTTTCAAGGAAGGGCGAGATCAAAAGGCTTTGGGTCGGGGTGAAATCATAGGCGGCCTCGATCGCCGGTTTGATCTGACGGGTGTTGGAGTGGGTGGTCGCATTGGTTGTGCCGTCACTTTCGCTGTAGCCATCGACGGTTTTGCGAGCCGCCAAAAAGGCCAGAGACGGGGTCAGTGAGGCCGCCGCCAGGGATTCGATCGGATTGGTCCGATAGGACGTGGTCAGGGCAGCATACCACATGTCTGATTCCGTGGAGCCCGATACTGCATCGTTATCGCGTGTGACATCAAGGTCGCCCATACCGTATCCGGCTTCGCCAGAGATGGTCAGGTTTGCAATCGGGCGATAAATCACATAAGGCGATGCGACCCAACCGGTTTCCTGATAGCTGCCATCATTAAACGATGTGGTCAGGTCGGTATCGGTGTAACCAAGTACTATGCCGGCAATCAGCGCATCGGCAAAGCGGTAATCCAGCCCGACATTATAGCCCCAGACATCACCGTCATAGCGGCTGTCATTGGTGCCATTGACATAATCATTCTCGACCGAGGTAAAGGAGCCATGGCCCCACACCGTAAACGGGCTTGTAGTGGCAAAGGCAGATCGGCCATCAACACCGGCGGCACCACCAACATCGCCTTGGTCGGTCGGGCCAAGGCCAAGCATATCCATGCCAAGGCCGGTGGAGCTGTCAAAGCTGCCCATCATTGCCATGCGGCGCAGTGCATCATCGCGGTCGGTGATGCTGTTGCTGTTGAGGTTATCATCATCGGCGGTGCTGTCGGTCAGGCTGGTGCGATTGGTGGCGGTTTCGCGTGATGAGGTGGCGAGGCCCAGCACATTGTCCGTACTGGAATTGGTGACAGTACGGATCACGGATGAGACGCGCGATGCGATATTTTGTTGAATGACTGTGGTCTGGGAGCGGGAGACGGCCGCGATCACAGCGGATGTGGTGCTGGCCGAAGATGTTGATGCCGCGACCGGTGCCGATCCGGCAACGCAGGATGCGGTCATGTTGTATCTCGCGGTCGAACCCGTGGCATCCAAGAAAAGCTTACCGCTTGTCGTATCTGCCGGGATCTGGATGGTGAGGGTGACAGTATCGCCGGTGGTGGTGCTGCCCGCTGTGGCGGAGCGTGAATTGGCGGCGTTGTTATTGTCCGTATAGGTGTAGGTATAGTTGTTTGGCGAGGCGCCGCTTATGTGTGTGAAGGTGACCTTGGTGACCTCCCGTGCGCTAAAAGCGTTGGTGATAACGATGCCGTCGGTGTTGTTAATTGTAGAGTTCCAGAAACCGCAACCTACGCTAACTGCCAAAGCACTGTCGGCAAAAGGCAGGGATAGCCCGGTCAGGGCCAGCGCATAGAGACCTTTTTTTAACAAAGACTTGCACGTGGTGACGGGAGAACGATCAGATCGCTCCTGTTTGAAGGTGCTAGTGTTCTTATGCATTGTTCGCCGTGCCCATATCCTTTTTGATCGGTGCCGACGGATCGGTCCCGTTGCAGGATCATTAAAGGCATTACGCGGCGAGGGTTATCCTTAAGAGGGGGATTGTGTCGATTCTTGACCAAAAGTGGATAATGATTGACCATAAGTGGATAGCCAAGGCTGTCAGGTGTGTGACTTGGTCAAGGAAAATGTCGTTCAGGACAGGGTGCTGATCACATCTTCACTGCGAGTCAGGGTGCAATATTCTGATGCCAGAACGGCGGCATAAAGATCAAACACGGTTTGGGCATCAAACCGTTTGCCGTGGGCATCCGTGACATCAATCGCGGTGGTGGCATCAAGTGGCAGATGGCATTCAAAGCCAAGGCAGTGGGCCGCACGGATGGATATATCCATCGAATTGTGAATGACAACGCCGGTAAAGATCAGGCGCGTAATGCCGCGGTCGCGCAGATGTTTTTCCAAATCAGTTCCGATAAAGGCGCAATTGACGGTTTTGGTGATGATGGTTTCACCATCCATCGGGATTGCTTCATCCTTGAACGGTTGGCCGGGGCCGCCCGCGTAAAAGGTTGAGGCGGGATTGGATTCTTCGTGGCGGACATGGATCACCGGTAGGTCGCGGGTGCGAAATTCGGCCAGAAGGCGCGCAATTGCATCGATATAGCCGGGATTATTTTTAGACTCCCATTTCGGGTCGTCGATGGCCTTTTGCACATCAAGGACGATAAGGGCGGTGTTGTTTTTGAAGTCGGGAACACGATCGGGCACGGCCATGATGCAGTCCTTTGTGATGTCCAAAAACAAAACCGGCCGGGAGAGTGTCCCGGCCGGTTTTCTGATCAGATCAGATTTGCGGAAGTGCCGGGGCCCTTACGAGCAGCCCGTCGTACCGCCACAAGAGTCACATTTCAGACAGGTGCCATTCCGGACCAGTGTGAAGTTGCCGCAATCAGGGCAACCATCACCCTCGTAACCCTTCATGCGGGCTTCGCGGATCTGGTCCATCTTTTGGTCGACCTTGGCCGAGACTTCTTCGCCGGCCGTCAGGATCGCAGTGGTCTGCGGTGCTGCCGGTGCGGCGGTTGTGGTTGCGGCACTTGCCGTTTCGGCAGTGTGGCTGTGGCCATGACCGTCAGTGCCTGTCGATTTGACTTCGACAACGCGTTCTTCGGTCTGGGCACCGCCATCGACAACATAAAGGTTGCGACGCACGAAGCCGCTTGATGCCACTTTGCGGATGGTTTCAATCGCCTGATCGCCGGTTTTCTTGGCAGCTTCGCCAAGATCGCCTTCGGCCACACCTTCGCCAACGGCATCGGGAAGGATGTCGGATGGCTGAACATGGGCGAGGTCATTCCGACCAAGATAGGAAATGGCAAGTTCGCGGAACATGTAATCAAGGATCGAGGTCGACATCTTGATCGCATCATTCCCGGAAACCATGCCCGATGGTTCAAAGCGGGTGAAGGTGAAGGCTTCGACATATTCTTCGAGCGGAACACCATATTGCAGGCCGATGGAAACGGCGATTGCAAAGTTGTTCATCAAGGAACGGAAAGCCGCACCTTCTTTATGCATGTCGATGAAGATTTCACCAAGCTTGCCGTCTTCATATTCGCCGGTACGCAGGTAAACCTTGTGACCGCCAACGGTGGCCTTCTGGGTGTAACCTTTGCGGCGGCCCGGAAGGGAACGACGGTCGCCACGGATGACACGTTCGATGATTTTTTCAACGATCTGCTGGGATGCCGCAGTTGCCTTGGCAGCATTTGGTTGATCAGCGTAATCGTCTTCTTCAACAAGGGCAGAGTTCAACGGCTGGCTGAGTTTCGAGCCATCACGATAGAGCGCATTTGCCTTCAGGCCGAGACGCCAGGACAGCATGTAAGCGTCTTTGCAATCCTGGATGTTGGCACTGCTTGGCATGTTGATGGTTTTCGAAATCGCACCCGAGATGAATGGCTGAGCTGCAGCCATCATGCGGATGTGGCTTTCAGCCGAGAGATAACGCTTGCCGGTACGACCGCATGGATTTGCACAATCAAAGACCGAAAGGTCTTCGTCACGCAGATGCGGGGAACCTTCAAGGGTCATCGCGCCGCAAACATAGGTGTTTGCCAGTTCGATCTGTTTTTTATCAAATCCAAGGGCGGCCAGCATGTCAAAGTCCATGCTGTTGATCTGTTTGGCATCAAGACCAAGCTGGTTGATGCAGTAGTCATCGCCAAAGGTGTATTTGTTAAAGACAAACTTGACGTCGAATGCGTTTTTAAGCGCACCTTCGACCTTGGCAATCGCGTCATCGTCAAAGCCCTTGGCTTTGAGATCATCATGGGTGATGGATGGCGAGCCTTTGAGCGTTCCGTGACCAACTGCGAATTTTTCAATGTCGCGGATCTGGTTTTCGGTATAGCCAAGGGTTGCCAACGCGACCGGAACGGTACGGTTGATGATTTTGAAATACCCGCCACCGGCAAGCTTTTTGAACTTCACCAGTGCGAAATCAGGTTCGATCCCGGTGGTGTCACAATCCATCACCAGACCAATGGTGCCGGTCGGGGCAATCACGGTGGTTTGTGCATTGCGATAGCCATGCTTTTCGCCAAGCTCGATCGCCTTGTCCCATGCTGCACGCGCAGCAACCGGAAGTTCGGCATAGGGGCTGTCAGCCGCAACGAGCGGAACCGGATTGATGGCAAGGCCTTCATATCCTTCCTGCTCGCCGTAAGCAGCGCGGCGATGGTTGCGCATGACACGCAGCATTTCGTTGGCGTTTTCGCCATAGCCCGGGAACGGACCCTGTTCGCCCGCCATTTCGGCCGAGGTCGCATAAGACACACCACACATGATCGCGGTCAGGGACGCGCCAATCGCACGGCCTTCGTCGCTGTCATATGAAATGCCCATGCTCATCAGCAGGCCGCCAATGTTGGCATAGCCAAGGCCAAGGGTACGGTAACGATAGGAAAGTTCGGCAATACGATCGGACGGGAACTGCGCCATCAGAACCGAGATTTCCAGAACAACCGTCCACAGACGGACAGCATGTTCATAGGCCGCAACATCGACACCGCCATCATCAGAACGGAAGTTCATCAGGTTAAGCGATGCAAGGTTACAGGCGGTATCATCAAGGAACATATATTCCGAGCACGGGTTGGACGCATTGATGCGACCCGAATTCGGGCAGGTGTGCCATTCGTTGATCGTGCTGTCATACTGGATGCCGGGATCAGCGCAGGCCCAGGCGGCTTCGCCAACTTTGTCCCACAGATCGCGTGCGGCAATGGTTTTGGCAACTTTGCCATCGGTACGACGGATCAGTTCCCAGTCACCGTTATCCAAAACAGCCTGAAGGAAACCGTTCGAGACACGAACAGAGTTGTTCGAGTTCTGACCCGAAACGGTCAGGTATGCTTCGGAATCCCAATCAGTGTCATAGGTTTTGAAGCTGATTTCGGTGAAGCCCTGACGGGCGAATTCAATGATTTTATTGATATAGGAATCCGGGATCATGACCGCACGGGCACCCAAGACAGCTTCTTTAAGCTGCGGGTTGGCACGCGGGAGGAAACGATCTTCTGAGTCAGCAGCGCCATCCCAGTTGGTGCAGGCCGCAAGAACCTGGGTCAGGTGCTTTTCAGCAAGTTTGGAACCGGCGACAAGGGCAGCAACTTTTTGCTCTTCGACAACTTTCCAATCAATGTATTCTTCGATATCGGGGTGATCGATATCGACAACAACCATTTTGGCAGCACGACGGGTGGTGCCACCCGATTTGATTGCGCCAGCAGCACGGTCACCAATTTTCAGGAAGCTCATCAGGCCGGAAGAACGACCGCCGCCCGACAGATTTTCACCGCCGCCACGTACGTTCGAGAAGTTCGAACCGGTACCGGAGCCGAATTTGAACAGACGGGCTTCACGGGTCCAGAGATCCATGATGCCGCCTTCATTGACGAGATCATCGGCAACAGACTGAATAAAGCAGGCATGCGGCTGCGGATGTTCATAAGCGCTTGCCGATTTGGTCAGTTCGCCGGTTTTGAAATCAACATAGGAGTGACCCTGTGCCGGGCCATCAATCCCGTATGCCCAATGCAGGCCGGTATTGAACCACTGCGGAGAGTTCGGTGCACCCATCTGGTGGGAAAGCTGATAGCGCATTTCATCAAAGAAAGCCTGCGCATCGGATTCGGCGTCAAAATATCCGCCTTTCCAGCCCCAATAGGTCCAGGTGCCTGCAAGACGGTCAAAGACCTGCGTTGCGCTGGTTTCGCTAATGTAGCGTTTTTCAGTCGGCATTTTTTCGAGCTTGGTCTTGTCAGCAGCCTGACGCCACAACCAGTTCGGAACGTCTTTTTCCTTAACCGGCTTCAGCGCAACCGGAACACCGGCCTTGCGGAAATATTTTTGCGCCAGAACGTCACTCGCCACCTGGGACCAGGAGGCGGGAACGTCAATGTCATTCATTTCAAAAACAACCGATCCATCGGGGTTTTTGATTACGCATGACGATTTGCGAAAGTCGATGTCTGCGTATGGGCTGACACCTTCCTGAGTGAACTTTCTGGTAATCCGCATGGTCTGCTCCGGTTATGATCAGACGTGAAGCCGTGCGGCGCTTTGCGCCTGCCTCGCCTGACTCTATATAGTTTGCTCTATGCACATACGCTGCCCCTATGGCCATTTTTTTGGCCTTTGCGAGATCAGCGCTAAATCCGTATTCGAGTGGTGTGGTCCCCCCTTGGAACCATCCGGTTCGTGGGAAGACTATAAGGGCAAAATTTTGCCACAGTCCACTAATCTTTGTGGTTGACAGTGATTTTTACCACCACATGTAGTGGGTCGGTTGCCGTCTTGCTGATTCGATGCTGCTGGGATTCTCGTTAACAATCTCTGAATCCGGCGCTGATGCCCGGAAAACTGCGGTTCTTGTCGCAGCGTGATTGTGTGTCGGTCCTAAGACTCGGACTACATGTTGTGTAAGGACGGGGTGTCCTTCACTAAGCAAATACAAGCTAACGCCGTTTGCGTTCCATTTCCAGTGCGAAGCTAAAAACTTATTGATTTGCCTTGATTGTTAGCATGCGGATATCGATTAACAGTTTGATATTTATGTTAAAATTCTGTTTCTGTTATGGGTCGAAATCAACGTGATCCAGGCCTTCGGTCCAACAGCAGACATACCGCATATTGTGGATAACAGGGTGGACAAAGGCCCCAGACATATATGGATCAATGAGTCGTCGCCCCACCAGCAGTTGTGGGTCGTTTGACGACCGAAAATGCGGGCCGGAGGTGTGAAAGCCGTTATTGGAAGAGGAAAGTCGTTTTTATGGCGGGCCTGTCGTCAATAATCCTTGGCATTGAATAGGTGGGTAGATAATGAGGCGGTGGCCTGAAGCGTCAGTAATATCGTTTCTTAGCCTAGGTTAAGGATCGCGACAAACCCATCAGGTTTTCCCGGGCGCGGGGACATCAGTTCAAGTGTGCCACCGGCCTGTGAAATAATGGTTGTTGCGATCGATAATCCCAGTCCGGTGCTTTCCGGGTGGCTGCCGTGACGTTCGAAACGGTTGGCCAGTCGGCCAAGGAGTTCAGGGGGGATGACCGGACAGGCGTTTTCGACGCTGATGGTGGCGGGACCTGTGGCGTGGACCTGTACCGGTTCGGCGTTGGTGCCGTGCAGCAGGGCATTTTCAAGCAGGTTGCGCAGGCAAATCCCGAACGCATCAGGGTCAACTGCGGCGATCAGGGGAACGTCATCGTATGTTGCGACCAGCTTGTTGGTGAAACGGTTGCTGCGTTCGATATCCTCAATCATCATCTCGACAATTGGAGAGAGTTGATGGGGGTGGGGGCTTCGCCCAATGCCGGCCTCTGCCCGCGACCATTGCAGCAGTTTTTCAGACAGCCGACGCAACCGGTCGAGCGACATTTCGACTTTTTGGGTGCGTTCGCGAACAGGGCTGTTGTCGCCGACTTCGAGTTGCAATTGTTGAAGCTGGGCAAGGGCACTGGCGATGGGGGTGCGCAATTCATGCGCACTGTTGGCGGCAAAGCTGCGTTCGGCATTCAAGGCGGCGCGCAAGCGGACCAGCAACATGTTGATGGCATTGACCATGCCTGACAATTCGCGAGGCGTTTCATCAAGTTCAACCGGATCAAGATTTCCGCCGCCCCGCAGGCCGATTTCATCGCGTAAATGACGCACGGGAACGAGTCCTGACCGGACACTGAGCCAGATTGCAACCACAATGGCGGGCACCAGAACAATGAGCGGCAAAAGAACCGCAAGCGAACTTTCAAGAGCTGCTTCGTGTCGATGGGCCATAGGTTCAGCTACTTGTAGGAAGAGGCTGCTGCTGACGCTGGATTCTGTATAATAGCGGTAATTGCTGTCTTCCCAGAAACCTGCTTGCAGGGGGGCATCAAAGGGGGTGTCTGTCGTGTCGTGTGATCTGAGCAGGACGTTCCCCGTGCCATCCCGCAATTGATAAATCAGATATTCACCGGAAATCCGGCTTTCATCCAGTTTGTTACTGGTTTTACCGCCCTCGGACGACGTGAAAGCAGGCATACGGGCTGGACGGTCTTGCCCAGAACGGTTCATATGAAATTGTACGGCAAGCGGCAAGGTGCGCCGGGCGGTTTCCTGTAGCCCGCTGTCGAAGGCCTCGCCCAGTTCGTCATGAATCACAAAGGCGGCCAGCACAGATCCGACCAGCCAGAGCGTAAAGACACATAATGTCACGCGACGGACAATCCGCCCGGTCAGGCTGTTGCTGAAAAAGGCCGACATGGTGTTATCCCTCAAGCCTGTAGCCAACACCGCGCAATGTGCGGATCAGGGTGGTACCGATCTTTTTGCGCAGGCGACTGATATAAACTTCGACAGTGTTGCTTTCGATTTCGGCACCGAATTCATACAGGGCTTCTTCAAGCTGATGTTTCGATAATATCGCACCGGGACGGCGGGAAAACTGATCAAGCAGCGCCCATTCGCGTGCCGTGAGATCAACCATGTTCCCGGCAACAAAGACCTGTCGTTTTGCCAGATCAATTTCAACATCTGCGATGCAGAGCAATGGATTTGGATTGCCTGCATAGCGCCGCGAGACCGATGACAGCCGTGCGGCCAGTTCACCAAGATCAAACGGTTTGACCAGATAGTCATCCGCCCCGGCATTCAATCCTTCGATCCGGTCGGTAATCTGATCTTGTGCAGTCAGGATAATGCAAGGGGTTACGTTGCCTTGTTTGCGCAAGCTGCGTAGAAAATCGACCCCGTAACCATCGGGAAGATTGAGATCAAGCAACATGACGTCGTAGGGCGTGTTGATAACGGCCCCCTGTGCGTCATGGATGTTTTCCACCCAGTCCGTGGCATGACCCTGGCTGCTCAGGTTATCGCACAGGGCATTGCCGAGAACTTTTTCATCTTCGATCAGAAGCAGTCGCATCGGGTGTCTTTCCTGGGCGGTTGATGGTCAAATCCAAACAGACTAGCACGGTCTCCTGACATCAGGCTGAATGCATGATGGGGCAATGTTCAGCTTGCTGTCAGCAAGAAACGGCATTTTCCGTCGGGTTGAGTTTTTCATATCCGAACGGGGGTTACATCATGAAAAAGAATACCGCGATTGCATTCGTTACCGGGTTGCTTGTTGTTTCTGGTGCCGTGCCAGCATTGGCGGGTGACGATATGTGCAATGTGCCGATGGATCAGTGGCAGCCGCGCGAGAACCTGCAAGCCAAACTTGAAGCTGAGGGCTGGCAGGTCAAAAAGGTCACGACGGATGACGGTTGTTATGAAGTCTATGCCATTACGAAAGATGGCGAGCATGTTGAGGCCTATTTCAATCCAGAAAGCCTTGAGGCGGTTACGCCGACGGAGGATTGATCATGGTCGCCACCGTCAAAGTATGGGATCCGCTGGTGCGTGTTTTTCACTGGGGCCTTGTTGCCAGTTTTCTGGTGGCGTGGATAAGCGCCAAGCAATGGAATAGCGCGCATGAGGCCGCCGGATATTGTGCAGCAGGACTGGTTGCTTTTCGTCTTTTGTGGGGGGCATTCGGGCCGCATTACGCCAGGTTTGCACAGTTTGTGCGCGGGCCGTCCGATGTTGTGGGCTATGTGCGCGACATTTGGCAGCGGCGTGAAGCACGCTATATCGGTCACAATCCGGTCGGTGCCGTCATGATCCTTGTTTTGATTGCTGTCATGGCAGCCACGGCATTTTCCGGCTGGCTTTTCACAACGGACCGTTTCTGGGGCGTGGGGTGGGTAATGGAAACCCACGAATTCTTTGCCAATGGTTTGATCATACTTGTGGTGGTCCATGTCGCCGGGGTTGTTCTTGCATCCATGCGACATGGCGAAAATCTGGTGCGGGCAATGATCAGTGGTCGCAAACGTCGCCCCAGCAGTGACGACATCACGTAACGCACTGTTTTCACTTTCCTCCTTTTTTGTCACGGCGCGCAGGGTTCTCCCAGTGTGTCTTTACGGCGTCATCTGCGCGGGCCCTTGTGACATTTCATCACACGATACGGACATAATTCCTGATGCAAAACTTTTTGAAGTCACAATTTCTGAGGCGTGGTCGCGATCTGGTTTTCGACTATCGGGTTGTGCTGTGCCTGATCACGGTTTATTTCATTTTGGTCTTCAACTGGAAAGTTCTGGGTCATTTCTACGCAATTCTTGGTGGGCTTGAAGCGTTCGATCCGGTGTTTGCCGCAAGTGCGCCGTTTGTTTTGTTTTTCGGCCTGATGGCGATTTTTCCGATTTTTTCCTTTCGACCGTTTTTCAAACCGTTTTTTGTATTTTTGATCCTGACATCAGCGGTGGTCAGTTTTGCCATGACCCATTACGGGATCGTGTTTGATCGCAGCATGATTACGAATTTCGCTGAGACAAACCCGAGCGAGGCTGCGTCGTACCTGAATGTTCGATCCGTTTTGCTGTTTGCCGTGACCGGGATGTTGCCCGTTGGGATTCTGGCATTTATGCCCGTGCGGTATGCGCCGTCATTCTTGCGTGGTCTCGGTCAGAAAATGCTGATTGTTGTTATCTCACTTTCATGTTTGGGCGGTATCGGGTTTGGCTATTTCAAGGATTATGCGTCGGTCGGGCGCAACAACAAAATCCTTGGTAAAGAAGTGGTCCCCGTCAATTACATTGCGGCGAGTATCCAATATGCAAAACATCGTTTACGTGCGACACAAATTCCGTTCCGTACCATCGGCAATGATGCCCGGATGACGCCGACGACGGGGAAGCCGACCTTGATGTTTCTTGTGGTCGGAGAAACAGCACGTGCGGCAAGTGTTGCGGCCAACGGATATGACCGCCCAACATCGGAATTCACCGGGAAAATACCCGACCTTGTCGCCTTTCAGAATGTGACCTCGTGCGGGACGGCAACGGCGGTTTCGGTGCCGTGCATGTTTTCACCGATGACCCACAGCACGTATAATGAGGGTATCGCCGATAACAGTGAAAATCTTTTAGATGTTTTAGCCAAAGCCGGTGTCGATGTTTTCTGGAATGAGAATGATGGTGGCTGCAAGGGGGTATGTGACCGCATTGCGAACCGGACGATATCGGACAAGGAATTCCCGGGTATGTGTGCGGGCGGGCTTTGTTTTGATGAAACGATGATTGACGCTGTCGGGCAGGAACTCGGCGCTGAAACCGGCGCTGAAACCGGGGATGAAAAAGGTGATGTCGGTAAAGACAGGCTCATTGTTCTGCACCTTAATGGAAGTCACGGACCGACATATTACGAACGTTATCCCGATAATTTCCGCCATTTCATGCCCGATTGTCAGCAAAGCGACATCGAGAATTGCACCCAGCAGGAACTGGTCAATACCTATGACAACACCATCCGCTATACCGATTTTGTCATTGCCCGGCTGGTCGATGCACTGAAAGAACAATCAGAGCACTACAATACTGCACTTCTCTATGTATCCGACCATGGGGAATCCCTTGGGGAAAGTGGACTTTACCTACATGGGGCGCCGTATTTCCTTGCACCGGCAGAACAAACGCATGTGCCGATGATGTTCTGGATGTCTTCGGGGCTTGCGCAGGACCAAAAGATCGATCGTGGTTGCCTTGACGGGCTTGCGCGCACAGGGGCCTTTTCACACGATAATCTGTTTTCCACGACGTTAGGATTGATGCAGGTCGAAACATCCATATACGACCGCACGTCGGATATTCTGGCGGCTTGCGTGCAGAAGGGAGATCGATATGCGCGGCGCTAAGACCCCGTCGCGCTGCGAAAATCAAAGTCCGGTCACGATCATCGTTAATCCCAAAGCAGGTGGTTTCAGTCGCAAGAGGATGGATCGCATTCTGGCCCGACTGGAGATGCCGGTTAACATCATTGAGACCGGGTTTCCCGGGCATGCCCGCGCAATTGTCCGCGATTTATCCCCGGGCATCCCGGTTTTTGTTGCAGGCGGTGATGGCACGATCAATGAAGTGGTCAATGGCCTGATGGATGCCAGGACACTTGACCGGGCCATTCCCGCGATGGGGATTATTCCGATTGGGACAGCCAATGTTCTTGCCCATGAACTTCAAATCAAAAACAGTTTGCAGGGCATTGTTGATTACATCCATGCTCAGGTGGAAGTTGATGTTTCCCCCGGCATGGCGAATGGTTCTGCCTTCATGTTGATGGCAGGTGCAGGGCCAGATGCGGTGACCGTTGCCAATGTTTCGGCGCGGTTAAAGACGGTGTTGGGAAAATGGGCGTATGTGTGGCAAGGGGTATGTACGATCATGCGACCACCAGACACCATGATTGATGTGAAAATAGGGGATGATATACACCGAACAGCCGGTGTGATCGTGACCCGTGCACGACATTATGGAGGGCCTTACGTTCTTTCACCGGATGCCGGGCTTTTGACGTCCAAGCTTGTTGTCGTCTTGTTGACGTCAAACAGGGTCGGGGATTTGTTGCGGTATGCCGTGTGTCTTGTGGTGGGCAAGCTTGCCCAGCAACCCGACGTCCATGTTGTTTCTGGGACGGAGATGACGCTTACCTGTGCGGGTGCGCAGGACCATAAGGGGGCCGGGATGCCATTGCAGATTGATGGCGACCTTGCCGGTAAACTACCCTGCAATGTGATTCTTGCGCCGCATGCGATCAGATTGATGGTGCCAGACTATTTTAAGCAACCAGTACGGCCTTGAATTATTGACTTTGCGCACACATCACGACATATAAGAGCCTTGTTGACCGCAGGCGCACCCGCGTGTGACTTGCGCCGCGTTTGGCGGACAAACCAAATCTGGAGAGAGACCCAACATGGCCACCGTCGGCACCCGTATTTATACTGCGCTGTTTGGCAAGCGCGTTGGCGAAGACCGTTTCGGCAATATCTATTACACCGAAAAGACTCCGGCCAACGGCCGCCGCACCAAACGTTGGGTCGTTTACAAAGGTATTGCGGAAGGGTCCAAAGTTCCGGCTGAATGGCATGCATGGCTGCATCACACCGTTGATGCGCCGCTGTCAGACAAGGCGGAAGACCGGTATGACTGGCAGAAAGAACATCTGCCGAACCTGACCGGGACCAAACATGCCTATCGCCCGGCCGGCCATGAATATAGTGGTGGCAAGCGCGCGAAAGCGACGGGTGACTATCAGGCATGGTCGCCGGAAGGCTGATTGGCCAAGCAAGATCAAAATATAGAGCGGGCGCGGGGCAACTCGCGCCTGTTTTTGTCTTAAGCGGTTTCGTTTGTACGGTTGTGTTTTAGTGCTGTGCAATCCAATATGTAGAACAAAGAAATACAAGACGGATAAGGTCCATGAGCAACAGACTGATTGAAACCCTTGCTGGTGCTGCTGTAATCGCAGTTGCGGTTGTATTTGCGGGCTATTCCTATTCCCGTGCGGGCCTTGATACCGTCGAGGGATATGAACTTAAAGCCAGCTTTAACCGCATTGACGGTCTGGTTGTTGGCAATGATGTGCGCATTTCAGGTGTGAAAGTCGGAAGTGTCACCGCACAGGATCTTGATCCGAAAACCTATATGGCTGTTGTTAAAATGTCGGTGCGTTCTGATCTGACCTTGCCGCTGGATAGTTCGGCGAAAATTGCGTCTGACGGGTTGTTGGGTGGCAAGTTTGTCGCCCTCGAACCGGGTGGCGATATTGATATGATCGAAGAGGGTGGCGAAATTGAATACACTCAAGGATCGGTCAATCTTGAAGATCTGATCGGTCAGGTTATTTATTCGTCCACCAGCAGCAACGAGTGATCAAACGTCCCGGTATCGGCCATCAGGAATTGTTGGCCCACCGGGAAAAGACCAGACGGCCATGATTTTGCCGGTTTTGCGCGCGAATGTGCGAAATATGGTTTGGGGTATGTGGTTTGGCCTATGACGTGATGCGGATTGGAAATGATATCCCTTCGTATCAGCACTGTCGGAGCGGTTGATGAAGAAGACCGAAAACATGCAGCATTTTCCAACATGGCAGGCAACCGATGGTTCGCCGTTATCTTGTGTGGAAAAGATCAAAGTCCTGAATGACAATTTCGGCGAATTGCGCGAAATGATGCAGGATGCGCTTGAAGACGCGCTTTTGATGGGCTGCGATGAAGAGCAATTTCGCACTGTAATGCGCGAAGTGGTCGCTGAACTGCACAATCCCTATGATAAAAGCGACAAACAGGACTGAAGAGCCAGATGAAACGATCCTTTGCGATTGCCGCGATTTGTTCGACATGTGCAATGATCGGAACGGGTTATGCCGCACTTGATTATCGTCCGGCCCAGGTTGCCCAGCTACAAGGGCTTGATAAAATCACCGCGCGGATTTCGACCTTTGACGTGCCGGTTGGTCAAACGACCAAATTCGGCACATTGTCGATCCGGGTCGATGCCTGTTACCGCACACCGCCAGAAGAATTGCCCGAAAGTGCGACCTTCCTTGATATCGCCGATGTGCCCGATGATGGCCGTGCGGCGCGGGATCAGATTTTTTCCGGCTGGATGTTTGCATCAAGCCCCGGATTGTCTGCTCTTGAACACCCGGTTTATGACGTTTGGTTGAAAGAATGTCTGAACCCGCAAGACGCAGCCGAAACTGATGCCGCACCACAGGCAGGGCAGGGGCAACCCGCACCAGAGCAGCCTTAGAAACAATCGCGCAAAAACGCGGCTTGCGACAGAGTGATTAGGTCTTGACCCTAAAAGCTGACACCCACGGGGCGGTCAGCTTTTTTCTTAGCATTTTCTAAGCATTCCTGCCGAAACTCGATATGTTCCCAATATATCTAACTGTCCTTATATTGTCGTAAATATGGCAAATCGACATTATATTGTTTCCAAATAAGAATATGTGTGTTGCCCCAGCACCGGCTTGAGAGCCGCCGCGCAGACTGTCATTCTCATCCCACATATTTTGCGATGCAGCATTGCAGGTCGCGACATGAACATGAGGGAAAAGATAATGTTGAACGTACTTAAAAAAGCCGGTGTTGTTCTGGCAATTACCGCGGGCCTTACGGGTGCGGCTGTTTCCGCACAGGCGGCAGAAACCTATAAACTTGATCCGTCACATACCAGCGTCATCTTCATTGTGAACCATCTTGGTTTTTCAAATTATCAGGGACGTTTTGGTGGCGCATCGGGCGAAGTAACGATTGATCGCGAAGATCTGGCCGCATCATCAGCCGAAATCACCATCGATCTGACCCAGGTTGATAGCGGTTTTGAGGGGCTTGATAACCACATGAAAACAGCTGATTTCTTTGATGTTGAAAATCACGGAACGGCAACCTTCAAAAGCACCTCTGTCGAGCTTACCGGTGACAACACCGCCAAAATCACGGGTGATCTGACCCTTCTTGGTCAGTCCAAACCACTGGTTCTTGACGTGACCCTGACCGGTGAAGGCGACCATCCGATGACCGGTGATCATATTCTTGGTTTTGCTGCCAATGGTATTGTGACCCGTTCGGAATATGGCATGACCTATCTGGTTCCGGCCGTTGGCGACGACGTCACCTTGCAGATTTCTTCTGAGTTCCTGCTTCAGAAATAAGTTCGATATGCAGATGAATGGCGGGACTGGCTTGGATAAAGTCACCCGCCATTTTGTCTTTGTCGGTCTAAAGGACGGTTTCGATGGTGATTAAAAGTCACGAAAAGGGTTTTGGCGTTGTGACCAAAAGCCTGCATTGGGTGATGGCGGCATTGGTCATTACAGTGTTTTCCATTGGCTGGTATATGGATTTACTGCCGCTGGGTCTGGCCAAGCTTGAATGGATGTCACGCCATAAATCATTGGGTGTAACGGTCCTTAGCCTTGCTGTATTGCGCATTGTCTGGCGGTTGTGCGAGCCAACCCCAAAAGCCCTTGGTAATCACAAACTCGAACGTCTGGCAGCGAAGCTTGGCCATCTTGGGTTATATGGCGTGATGATCGCGATGCCGCTTTCCGGCTGGATCATGTCATCGGCGGCAAATTTCCCGGTCAGTGTCTTTGGCCTGTTCACCCTGCCAAACCTTGTTGCCCCCAATAAAGAGCTGTTTGAAACTTTGCGAACCGTGCATTGGGGATTGTCGTGGGCGATTGTCGGCCTTGTTGGCACCCACATTGCCGCAGCCCTGAAACATCATTTCATCGACCGCGACGCGACATTGCGCCGCATGTTGCCACACGGTGCTGCCACTAAAGGAAGCGCCAACCTGTCAGAGGACCAACGCAATGTCTAACAACTTGAAAAACATTCTGGCAGCAGGTGTGATGGCCAGCGCCCTTGGCTTTGCCGGTTCCGCGCAGGCTGCTGATGAATGGGGTGTCGATGCCACTGATAGCGAGATCGAATTTAAGGGAACCCAGCTTGGTGCCGAGTTCGAAGGTGAATTTAAGGCCTTCACTGCGACCGTCGTGTTTTCTCCAGATGATCTTGCCGGATCATCGGTCAGTGTATTGATCGATATTGCGTCGGTCGATACGCAGAATGGTGATCGCGATAGTCAAATCGTTTCGCCCGACTGGTTTGATGCCGGGCAATGGCCAACGGCGCAGTTCGTGACAAAGTCGTTTAGCGAAATTTCGCCGGGCAAGTATCAGGCGGTAGCCGACCTTACGATCCGTGATGTGACGCGCGAAGTCACGTTGCCATTTGATCTTGAAATCACCGGCGATAAGGCCGAGGCCAAAGGCGAAGTTACCATCAAGCGGACCGATTTTGGCGTTGGCCAAGGCCAATGGAGCGATACCGCGCAAGTCGGCGATGATGTCACGATTGAAATTGATATCGAAGCGGATCGTAAATAACCAAGCCCGAATAGCGAGATAACTCAAAGCAAAAGCCGCCCCGTGATATATGGGGCGGCTTTTTTTGTTGGTGTTTGCTGTGGTCCGATTTTTAGAACAGGTTTTTAGGCCGTGGCACTTTTACGAAGGTCGGCAAGGAAGCTTTCAACGGCTTCGTCAAGCGAGCGGGCTTCGTCGACCAACTTCTCAGCCGAATGGGCCAGCTGAGTGGTGCCAGATGTTACGCGACCCGCATTTTCATTCACCGTTGCGATCCGCTGGGAAACTTCGCTGGTGCCGCTTGCTGCTTGCGAGACACTGCGCGAGATTTCGCCAATGGCGGCATGCTGTTCTTCGACAGCGGCGGCAATTGCGGTTGAGCTATCAGCGACTTGTGCGATGGTTTCGGAAATCAGTCGGATGGCTTCGACCGCTTCACCGGTTTCATTTTGCACCGAGAGGATTTGCTGATTGATTTCTTCGGTTGCTTTGGCGGTCTGGTTGGCAAGGTTTTTAACCTCGGATGCGACCACGGCAAAGCCTTTGCCCGCATCACCGGCACGGGCGGCTTCGATCGTGGCGTTCAGTGCCAGCAGGTTGGTCTGTTCAGCAATATCACCGATCAGTTTGGCAACATCACCAATTTTCTGGGCAGCTTCGGCAAGGCCGGTCACCGTTTCATTGGTGCGTGCCGCTTCTTGATTGGCCCGGTTTGCAATATCGGCAGACTGCGAGATTTGATGAGCGATCTCGTCAGAAGACGCGGTGAGTTCTTCGGTTGCGGCCGAAACTGTTTGAACATTGGCCGATGTCTGGGTGGTGGCCGAAGCAACGGCAGCAGAAAGGCTGCTATTTGTGTTGCTGGCTTCTTCCATATTGGCAGTGGCCTGTTTCATCTCGGAGATCGAGGCAGAGATCGCCTTGATCAGACCTTTGACACGTTGTTCAAGGCTGTTGGCCATGTCCAGCACGCTCGAACGGCGCTTTTCATCGGCATCTGCTTCAAGCTGTTTTTGACGCGATTGCAGGTCATGGTTTTGTTGCGCCTGTTTGCGGAAGGCGACAACCGTTTTTGCCATGTCACCGACTTCATCGCGGCGGTCCTGACCTTCGATCTCGCCATCAAGGTTTCCGTCAGCAATATGGGTCATGCGGGCAGATAGTTTGCGCAGGCCCGATGTAATATCGCGTCCGATCAGCATGCCGATACAGGCAATGAGAAGGATGATGCCAGCACTGATGGCGATCAGTTTTGTCGCGCTTTGATAGAAGATTTCGTCAACATCGTCGATATAGATACCGGTTCCAATGACATGCCCCCACGGCAGCGTTTGAGAGAAGGACAGTTTTTCAAATGTAAGGTCCTTGTCCTCGCCCGGTTTTGGCCAGAAATAGGATGAGAAACCGCCGCCGGGTTTGAGGCCGACTTCAACCAGATTGCGGATGAAAAACGTCCCGGTCGGATCTTTGGTGTCGCCCATGGGTTTGTTGGTCAGTGCGGCGTTTGCGCCATGCATGACCATGACGCTGTCTTTATCAAGAGCAAAGAAATACCCCGTGCCATCATCATAGCGCCCCGCTGCTACTTCGGCGTAGAAGGCGGCGATTGCAGCGTCCTGATCCATTTCCTTTGCCGTGACCTTGGCTTGGTAATCGTCGGCCAAGGAGACCGTAAATTCTGTAAGAGACTGAATTTTTTCTTTGCGGTCTTCAAGCAGGATGGTGCGCAGGCTTAAAAGTTCAAACGCGGTAATACCGATCAGGCCGATTAATGCAAAAACCGAAAGAATAGTGATCTTATGACCGATTTTTATTTGTTGTAGCATCGACGTTTCTCCGAAGAACTCAGCCTTGGGGCTGGAAATGTCGCCCGTTTCAGACGACATTCGATAAAAACACCCTTAAGTATATGATTCTATACGTAGGAAGGGGTGTAACCCAATTGGCGATCTGGACTGTAAGTTTCAATAAGATGTCGAAAATAAACACGTGCCATAACCCAAAAAACGCCTGACATCAGAATGTGATGCAGGCGTTTTTTGGGTTTAGATCGAACGGTTTAAGAGCGTTGGCATTCCGCAAATTGCATCAGCGCAAAATCGCGTGCGATGGGCCGCGCAATTAACCCAGTCGGGTTTTAAGGAATTTGACGGCAATCATGATGCCGTCTTCGTCAATGCCGTGCTGCAAATTGGGGCGTTCATGCAAGGCAACGTCAATGTCGTTGGCACGCAAGGTTTCCGTTGCAAGGCGCGATGCTTCAATCGGGACAACCGGATCCGCGGTGCCATGGATCAGAACCATCGGCGGGCGTGATTTTAGCTCAGCAGCAAAGGCGGCTTCGCCCAGAAGGGCACCGGAAAAACCGACGACGCCCGCAATCTGTTTTTCACGGCGCGGGGCGGCTTGCAGCGACATCATGGTGCCTTGTGAAAACCCGATCAGGGCAATCTTGTCTTCGGTGATGCCATGGGTTTCCATCACATGATCGATGAAATCATGGATGTAGGATGCATTTTTATTGGCCCCTTCAGCCATTGCAGCAAGGGCACCGGACATGGTTTCAGGTGCGCGGCGCAAAAATTCAGGATCATATTCGGCAAGGCTGAACCATTGGCGACCAAACGGCGACATTTCGCACGGGAAGGGCGCGTTTGGCGAATAGAATGTTGTGTAGGGCAGGGCGCGTGCGAAATGCGGTGCCAGGCCAATCAAATCATTCCCGTCGGCGCCGTAGCCGTGCAGCAAAATTACCACGCTTTTGGTGGTGCCCGATGTGGTGGGCAATGTCGGTCCGGACAGTAATGTGTTGGTGCTCATTATGACTTTCCTGATTATTCCTTTGTCCCTGCTTAGCAATGCAATGGGTAGACCACCAGCAATTTTTGCACTGCACCGCATCGGAGTGATTTGAGAGAAGCATTGTTCGGGCGTGTTTGAATGCTCAGCCTGTGGATAAAATTGTGGATGGATCGCGAGGTATAATAAGAATTACGAAATATTTCCGGGTGTTTTTCTACTTTGTGATGAGTTGGCTATGCCTTGGTATAGGGATTTCGAATTCTCCCTATTACGCGGTGTTAAATCTGTGAAAATGAAAATAGTCATTAAAAACAAAATGTTACAATGATGTTTCGAGGGGGCGTGCCATCTGGTATTTCAAAATGACTTTTTGATCGTCGAAAAATGGAAGCCGAATTCCGCGAAAAGGTAGGGGCAGGACATCGGGAAATTCAACGATGTGGATTTTTTGAATACCGGAAGGCAAAAAACCCGTCTTTTGCCTTGCCTTAATCTATGTAACAAGAAATCTTCCGGTTCACCGGAATGCCCCACAGCATCGATTTGATGAGAGACCGAGATGAACCGCATGCGCCGCTGGTTCGGCAAAGGGGATCGACGTGTTCTTGCGTTGACCCTGCCGATTATTCTTTCCAATGCAACGGTTCCCCTGCTGGGTGCCGTTGATACGGCTGTTGTCGGTCATCTTGACAGCCCGCATTACCTTGGCGCGGTTGCGATTGGTGCTTTGATCTTTTCCTATGTGTTCTGGAGTTTCGGCTTTTTACGCATGGCAACGACGGGTCTGGCGGCACAGGCCTATGGCCGCCGTGATCCCAACGGGGTGCGCGCAGTTTTCGCCCGTGCCGCGCTGATTGCAATTGTTGCCGGGTTTGCCGTGATGGTTTTGCAATGGCCGATCATTGAATTGGCCATGTCGCTGATTGCGCCGACCCCGGCAGTCGAAGCCGCGGCACGGGACTATTTCCATGTGCGCATTTGGGCATCGCCTGCGACCTTGATGCAATATTGCATGCTGGGCTGGTTGCTTGCCATGCGTGACAGCAAAGCGGTGTTTATCTTTCAGGTGGTTTTAAACTCGCTCAACATCATCCTTGATATCTTGTTTGTCCAAGGATTTGGCTGGGATGTGCGCGGGGTGGCGGGGGCAACCGTTATTGCCGATTATTCCGGTGTGGTGTTGGGATGGTTCCTGATGCAGAAGCATCTCAAGCGTCTTGGCGGCAGTTGGCGCGGGATTGGCATTCTGGATCGGGTGCAGCTTGCCAAACTGATGAAGATCAATGGCGATATCTTTATCCGCACCATGGCGCTGACATCGGCCTTTGCGCTGTTTACCAGTTTTTCCGCCCGGTTTGGCGAAGTCACCTTGGCGGCCAATGCAGTTTTGCAGAACTTTTTGATGTTCGGGTCCTTTGCGCTGGATGGATTTGCCCATGCGGCCGAAACCCTTGTCGGGCAGGCTTATGGTGCGGAGCGGCGCAAGCAGTTCTTGTGGGCGGTCCGCAAAACAACGATCTGGGGCATTGTGTCGGCCTTGGCGATGGCGGTTGTGTTTGCGCTTGCTGGCCCATGGGTGATTGATGCCCTGACCAGCATCGAAGACGTCCGTGCGGCATCGTATGAATATTTGCTGTGGGCGGTCATTCTGCCCATCACGGGTGTGCTTGGTTTTCAGTTTGATGGCGTGTTTTTAGGCGCCATGCAGACCAAGCAATGGCGCAACATGATGTTGCTATCAGTCGCGATTTACGGGGTGTTTGCGTGGGTCGCGGTCAGCATGGGCAGCAATCACATGCTGTGGGCAGCGTTTAACGGATTCTTCTTGCTGCGCGGGGTGACCTTGGCCGCGCTGTTCCCGACGATCATTCCGGACCGTCGTCAGAAAGTTGTCTGAGACGGCATATCAGATCACGTTTGCCGACCCGTATTGGGCGGCATTCAGATGATATGGCAATGGGCGTTGGTGCGGGGAGTTAGTCGGTTTCAGCGACGGGAAGTGTCGTGCTGTTTTTGACTTCATGCAGGGTGAAGCTTGATTTCATGTTGGCGACACCGGGTAGCTTCATCATGACTTCGGACAGGAAGCGCTGATAAGACGCCGGATCGGGCACGACGATGCGCATCATATAATCCTGATTGCCGACCATGGCATAGCAATCAACGATTTCCGGATGTTCCTGCACGGCGGTTTCAAATCGGCGGAGTGAGGGTTCATCGTGCTGGGTCAGGGATACCGTGACAAAGACATTCACACCAAGATGAAGGTGTGACGGGTTGAGAAGGGCGACATATTTGCGGATGACGCCGCTTTCTTCAAGCTTGCGCAGACGCCGTAGGCAGGGGGAAACGGACAGGCCAACCTTGTCAGCCAATTCGACCATGGAGATTCGCCCATCTTCCTGAATTTCACGAAGAATTTTGCGATCAATTGCGTCGAAACCGTTGCGCGCCATGGCGTGCCACACTCCTTTGGACGATAAAATACTGGCCGAAAATCAAGCCCGCTTACATCAGATAATTGTTGGCATCTTTTGCCAAAATTACAATTATCTGTAAGTGTTTTCTGCTGCGCGATAAGCCATGACTTGGCGTTTCTGTCAATCTTTGCGTCGTTCAAGACCACATTTTTTACATTGTCTATGTGTTGTTGAGCGGGCGCTGCGCTTACGGCAAATATCTGTATTGCACTTGCCAGAGCAGATGAATGCCAGTATGTCGTTCAATTCCTTGGAATGCTTGGCTTTGTGAGCAGTCGCAGCGGAACTTATCATTGCCGTGTCCTACCTTCGCAGTATAGTATAATCGTACCAATTTACTTATTTTGATTGTGGTTATTCTCCTGTCGGGAGTTGGGAGAGGTTGGCCAAAGCCAGCCACGTTATGGAAAGGCACATATGGTGGACGCTGCGCAAAATACGCCGGGATATAACCTGGTCACGATTGGCGAGCATAAAATCAATATCCGTCCGGCAGTTGTTGCGGACTTGCAAAATGTCGTTGGTCTTGATGACCGGACAACGGGTTTGCGAAAACCGGAATATTGGGACGATCTGTTCACCCGATATGGCAACCGCAAAGATTCCCGTTTCTTCCTGATTGCAGAAGAAGACGGCAAGTTGCTTGGCTGTATTTTCGGCGAAGTGCGTTCCTGGGAGTTCAATTCGGTTCCCTGTGGCTGGGTCGGGACGGTAAGTGTTGAGCCGAACCTGCGTATGGGCGGTATTGGCACGATTTTGTATAACGAGCTTTGCCGCTGCTTCCGCAAGGCGGGTGTGACGAAAATCCGTACCATGATCCCGCGTGATGCCACCGACCTTATGTCGTTCTTCCGGTCTCAAGGCATGATGGCAGGCCCGTTCATTCAGCTTGAAACCGATATGGAAGAGGGGGCTTAAGCTATGATGTCTTTGCAAAAGGCAACCTTGTTTGCCCTTTATGCCGTCCTGGAACTGGCCGAAGACACTGACCGTCAGCTTTCAGCATCGGAAATTGCCGAACGCTACAGCATATCGACAAACCATCTGGCAAAGGTTCTGCGCGATCTTGGCCGGGCGGGACTGGTTGAATCGGTGCGCGGTGCCGGTGGGGGCTATCGTTTCTGTGGCAATGCCAAGCGCACCACATTGTTGGATGTGGTGCAACTGTTTGAAGAAGTCGGCACCGGCCCGTCAAACAGCATTGTGCAAAATACCAATGCCGGTTCGGCCTTGGCATTGGTGATGGACGAGATCGAAGAGATCACCCATGCCACGTTGCTGTCGATTACGATTGAAACCATGCTTAAACTGATGCGCAAGCGTCGCCCGGAAAAGCAAAAACCAACTTCGACCGGATTGTTCCGCGCAGTATAACGCAGCACAACAATCTGTTTTAACAGCAAAAAGGCCGTCAGAAAAATCTGACGGCCTTTTTGATTTGGTTGTCTCGTCCTGAAATACGTTGTCACCTATAGGAGATGACAATGTCGATGTCAGGCATAGAGCGCCGTAAGCGCACACAACGTGATTACAATATGGGCTTTAAGCTGGCTGTTGTAGATCAGGTCGAAAAGGGCGAAATGACCTACAAGCAGGCACAGATGCGGTATGGCATACAGGGCCGTAGTACTGTCCTGAAGTGGTTGCGCAAACATGGTAAGCTTGACTGGTCGACAACGAGGCACAAAGCCATGTCCCCATTGAAAGAAACGCCTGAACAGAAGATCAAGCGCCTTGAAAGGGAGCTTGAAGACGAACGGATCCGCGTCATGGTGATGGATGGCATGATCACCATCATGGATGAGGAATATGGAGCGGGTCTGCGAAAAAAGTACTTATCCGAACTGCGAGAACATTACAGGCGCAAGGGCAAGTCAGTCTGAGCCGGACCTGTCGATGTTTTGGTCTTTCAAGGCAGTCGGTTTACCAGTTGTTGCAACGCCGTTGCCGACGACAGGAACAGCTCGCACCACTTTATGATTGCGTCATGCGCTTGCGCCAGCATATGCCCCGGATTGGCGCACGTAAACTCTATCATTTGCTGCAGGATGACTTGCGTCGTCTTGGCATCAAGATGGGGCGTGACCGTTTGTTTGACTGGCTCAGAGAGCATCGTCTTCTGGTACAGCCACGAAAGAATTACACCAAAACCACCCACAGCAAACACTGGATGAGAAAGCATCCGAACCTGTTGGCAGGGCACAAGCCAAGCCGCCCTGAGCAAGTGTTTGTCAGCGACATCACCTATATCGAGAGTGATGAAGGTGTGCATTATCTGTCACTGGTGACAGACGCCTTCTCGCGCAAGATCATGGGGCATGTGCTGAGCCACAGCATGGCCGCTTCTGAGGTTGTCGGAGCCTTGAAGCAAGCAATCAAAAACCGGATCACCAAAGAGCCGCTGATCCACCATTCTGATCGGGGGCTCCAATATTGTTCAGGCTGTTATCAGGAGGTGTTGAGAAAACATCAAATTACACCGTCAATGACCGATGGCTATGATTGTTATCAGAATGCCTTGGCCGAGCGCATGAACGGTATTCTCAAACAGGAGTTCCTCTTACACCGGTGCAAAACTTTCGAGGATCTCCGTAAACTGGTCAAAGAGGCCGTTGATACTTACAATACCATCCGACCGCACATCTCTCTGGAAATGCAAACTCCAGAAAATGTGCATCAAAAAGCCAGCGGATGATCATCCGCTGGCTCAAGTAAAACCGTCAACGTATTTTAGGACAGCACAGGTTTGAAACAGGCAGCTTAGCTTTCGCTAGAGGCTGAAGCTGTTTCCGATGCGTCGCTGGTATCCGCAGCAGCAGCCTTGGGGGCTGCTTTCTTGCGTGGGCGGCGTGGCGCACGTTGTTTCTTTTCTTCGCTCTTGGCCGGTGCCGGTGCTGCGTCAACCGATTCTGGTGCAGCAGGTGCAGCAGTGTCCTCAGTCAGACTTGCGTTTTCGACCGGTGCCGTATCAGCGGCCTTTTTGGCCGGACGGCGCGGTGTTTTTGCGCGGGTAGAGCGTGGTGACTTTGCCGCCGGTTTACGTGTCGGCGCCTTTACAGGTTCCTCGACGTCATCAGATGGCTTGCGGCCAAGGCTTGATGCCGGAACCGGGGTCAGCAAAAACGCCGGAACATGATCGCCAAATCCGATACCCGGTTTGTCATCGCGGTCATCGCGATCACGGCGGTTATTATTATTACGGTTTGAACGGTCATTGCGATCATTACGCTCATACCGATCGTTGCGGTCATTGTTGTTGCGTGTTTCGCGCGCTGCCGGGGCTGCGGCCTTTTGTGGTTCAGCCCGTGCCGGTGCCTGTGCCGGAGCAGCGGGTGCAGGTGCGCTTGGTGCAGCAGGCGCGGCCTTGGCCGGTTCCTGCGGTGCAGAAGAAGGTTGCGTTGACGCAGATGCATCGCGGTCACGCTGTGGCCGTGCCGGGCGGGCAGAACGTTCTGGTTTGTCATCACGTCCGGCAGGCTTGCGGCTTTTCTTGTTGCGGCGTTTTTTGCCGGTAAAGTCGAGCTCAAGCGTTTCAATGCCGTCAAGTTCGGTCAGCGGAATATCCATATTGATGGATTTATTGATCGCTGCGACCAGTTTGCCGTCTTCGGGCACGGCAAGGCTGTAGGCCTTACCTGCACGACCTGCGCGGCCGGTACGACCGGTACGGTGAACGTAGTCTTCGGCATTGAACGGGACGTCGAAGTTAAACACGTGCGATACGTCGGCAACGTCAATACCGCGTGCGGCAACGTCCGAGCAAATCAGCAGCGTGATTTCGCCGGATTTGAATTTGGCCAGCGTTTCGGTACGTTCGCTTTGTGCCAGATCGCCATGCATGCGACCGGCATTAAAGCCGTGCTTGGTCAGCGATTTGAACAGAATGTCGACGTCTTTTTTACGGTTGCAGAACACAAAGGCGTTCTTGACGTCTTCGGCACGGATCAGGCGGCGAAGGGCTTCGCGCTTGTCCATGTCGTCAATGACAAGAAGTTTGTGTTCGACCGTGGTCGCCATGGTCGAAGGCGGCGATACGGTGATTTCTTTTGGATTGGACAGGAATTTGTCCGCAAGGCGTTTGATTTCTTTGGGCATGGTCGCCGAGAAGAAAAGCGTCTGGCGTTGCTTGGGCAGCATGCTGACGATTTTTTCAATATCGGGAATGAAGCCCATATCAAGCATGCGGTCGGCTTCGTCAATCACAAGCAATTTGCAATCAGAGAGCAGAAGCTTGCCCCGTTCAAACGTATCAATCAGGCGTCCTGGCGTCGCGATGATCACATCAGCGCCTTTTTCCAGAATTTTGCCCTGCTCGGAAGCGGACTCGCCACCGATAATCAATGCTTTGGACAGTGACAAATATTTGCCATAGGTGTCGAAGTTTGCCGCCACTTGGGTCGCAAGTTCGCGGGTCGGTTCCAGAATGATGGACCGTGGCATCCGCATGCGCGCCCGGCCGTGATGCAAGATATCAAGCATCGGCAGGGTGAAGCTGGCTGTCTTGCCCGTCCCTGTTTGTGCACAGCCCAGAATGTCGCGTGCCATAAGCACCGACGGAATTGCTTGTGCCTGAATGGGGGTCGGGGTGTCGTAGCCGGCGTCTGCAACGGCTTTGAGGATATCTTCGCTCAGACCGAGATCGGCGAAATTCATATGGTTCGTTTTCCCGCAATGATATGCGTTGAAGTTAATCGAGTGCTATAAAAGCTGTTTGGGTCGTAAAGCGAAGACTTAATTAAGTCAAGAAAAACGCCGTAAAAAACGTGTTGAAAACCGATTTCGCACCCGCCGAGAGGCTTGTTCGCAACAGTTTGGCAGCGTAACCTGCAAAAATACATAAAGATTAGGGGAGAAAAGCCGTGCTGATGGATGCCGCGCGTTCAAGTTTGCTTATCATCGATGTTCAGGAAAAACTCTATCCTGCCTGTCAGGAACCCGAACAAACAATTGCCAATTGCCGTTTTTTGGTGACATGTGCCAATCGGCTTGGCGTTCCGGTGATTGTCACCGAACAGTATCCTAGGGGACTTGGCCATACGGCAAAGCCCATTCTTGATCTGCTTGAAAAACCAAGCGATGCGGCAGATGGCGGCAATGTCGTGAGCAAAATCGCATTTTCCGCCATTCCGGCTGATGGTTTCATTGAAAAGATGGAAGAAAATGCCGGTCGTGATCAGGTCGTTGTTGTCGGTATGGAAACCCATGTCTGTGTTTTGCAAACGGTGATGGAACTGATCGAGCGTGGCCGGGAGGTTTACGTTGTGGCAGATGCGGTAACGTCGCGCAGTATGCATGATAAGATTTTCGGATTGGAGCGGATGCGCGATGCCGGGGCCAAGATCGTCACACGCGAAAGTGTCATGTTTGAATGGCTGCGCGTTGCCGGGACTCCGGAATTTAAGGAACTGAGCGCGCTGATCAAATGACGCCAATGACAGATCAGGTGTCTGGTCACGTTGATGGGCCGGTTTCAGCCGATGGTGTGCCGGTTGTGTTTTTATCAGGCATGCTGGCCGATCGACAGATGTGGCAGCCCGCCCTTACGGCATATGACGAGCTCGACGGTTCCCATAACGCTGTATCGCCGGTTTTTTGTGAGTTGTTTGACCAAGACACGATTGCTGATATGGCGCAGGCGGTTTTGGCGGCTGCGCCAAAGCGGTTTGCGCTGGTTGGCATGTCGATGGGTGGCTATGTCGCGTTTGAAATTCTGCGACGGGCCCCGGGGCGAGTCAGTCATTTGATGCTGGTCAACACCCGCGCAACCGAAGATGCCCCGGCAATTCGGCGGCGGCGGATGTTATTGGCGCATCTGGTGGCGGAAAATACCCCGTTTAAGGGGGTAAATGACGCGATGCTGGATGACTTGATCCATTCCGATAACCGGAATGATGACGATCTGATCCGGCTTTTGACCGAGATGGCCGATGCATGCGGGCCGGATGTGTTTAAACGTCAAAGCAAAGCTGTGGCCGAAAGACCCGACAGCATGCCGGTCTTGGTCGATATCACCGTGCCATGCTGTGTCATGGTGGGCGAAGCGGACCGCGTCATCAGCCCGGAAAGCCACCGTGATATGGCCAATGCCATCAATGGGGCATCGTTTATCACGGTGCCCGGTGCAGGACATTATGTGCCGCTTGAAACCCCAAAGGTATTTGCGCGCAGTCTGAGCGATCTTTTGGCGCGTTAAGCCCGAGTGTCGCCGTTAGCAAACCGCCATCATCGGGGAGCAGTATCTGTCGTTATTCTTGCGAAAATGCATCGGGAAGAGCTGATAGCTGATGGTGTCAGCACTGTTTCTAAGTTGCTGTTCGAAGTCAGCCTGAACGAAGCGTGCGCGGGTTCCCGAAATGATATCGTCGCCCGAACAGAAACCGAACCGGACAATCACCCGATCCGCAGTGCCATCCGTGCCAGTCGATTGCGGATCGGTGCAAAGACCATCGCGCATGGTGCTTTGGGTCGGGCTTACGACAACGACAAGACGGTTTTCGGGTTTGATCGTCTGATTGTCGGCGATGTCTGTGGTGTCGGTGACATAGGTCAGACGCGGCGCATAGCCGTGATTGGAAAGGGCGGTTGTCCATGTCTCATCGGGAAAGGTGTCATCCTGATCGACGATTTCAAGCATCATGATCTGGCTTGGAGCGCCCGCGACCTTGAAGCTTTGAACTTCACTGACATCGTAAAACGGGGCCTCGATAAGGGCAGTACTACATGCACTTAGCAGTGACACCGCGCCGAAAGCAGCAAGCGACGACATTTTACGAAGATTAAGCAGTCTGCGCGTGATCATTGGATTTCTCCTTTGACGGGTTTTTCTTATCTTACGGTCGCAAGGTCAAAGATGGATGACAAAAAACGTGAAGTCACGTCAATGTGACCATCTTGGGCGCACAGGTCCAGCACATAAAAAACCCGGCACATTGGCCGGGTTTTGAATTTGGTGTCTGTCTGAGATTAAACATCGATATCTTCGACGAAGCGGGCATGTTCCTGAATGAACTGGAAACGAAGTTCCGGCTTTTTACCCATCAATCGGGTGACCAGATCCTTGGTTTGACCGCGTTCATCGGGCAGAGCCGCATCAGGCAATGTCACACGCAGCAAGGTGCGTTTTTTATGCGCCATCGTGGTTTCACGAAGCTGCTGCGGGGGCATTTCACCCAGACCCTTAAATCGGGAGATTTCGACCTTGGACGGGTTTTTAAATTCGCCGTGCAAGATGGTTTCTTTTTCCGCGTCATCCATTGCATAGATCGATTTCCCGCCCTGGGTCAGGCGATACAGCGGTGGCATGGCAAGGTAAAGATGGCCGCTTTCGATCAATCCCGGCATTTCCTGATAGAAGAAAGTCATCAGAAGGGATGCGATATGCGCGCCATCGACGTCTGCATCGGTCATGATGATAACGCGTTCGTAGCGCAGATCACTGATGCGGAAATCAGACCCTGAACCGCAGCCAAAGGCCTCGATCATGTCTTTGATTTCCTGATTGGCCATCATCTTTTCGTAGGTCGCAGACGCTACGTTCAGAATTTTACCGCGCAGCGGCAAGACAGCCTGTGTTTCGCGATCGCGGGCCTGCTTGGCAGAACCACCTGCAGAATCACCCTCGACCAGGAAGATTTCAGTGCCGGCCGCAATGGAGCGCGAACAGTCGGCAAGCTTGCCCGGAAGACGCAGGCGGCGAGTGGCCGACTGACGTTTGGTTTCTTTCTTTTCCTTGCGGCGCAGGCGGTCTTCTGCGCGAAGGATAATGCGTTCAAGTAGCTTTTTGGCGTTTTCCGTATCGCCGGTCAGCCAATGGTCAAAATGGTCACGAACAGCGGTTTCAACCAGTTTGGTCGCACCCTGTGTGCCCAGTTTTTCCTTGGTCTGGCCCTGGAACTGCGGATCGGGAATGAACAGCGACAGCATGACAAAACCGCCACCAAAGATATCTTCGGCGGTGATGGCGGCGGCTTTTTTCTGACCGGTCATGTCGCCATATGATTTGATGGCCTTGGTCAGGGCATAGCGGAAACCGGCTTCGTGCGTGCCGCCAAGCGGGGTCGGGACGGTGTTACAGTAAGAATGGAAATAGCCTTCGCCGCTTTCGGGCCAGCCAATTGCCCATTCCACCCGTCCAGCACTTTCACTGAATTTTGCTTCACCGGCAAAGGGACGCTCGGTGATCAGCTCGCGGCCTTGCAACGTCATCTCAAGGTAATCGAGAATACCGTTGGGGAATTTCAGGACTTCTTGCTGCGGGGTCGGGTCGTCGCTTGTGAGCAAGGACGGATCAACCGACCAGCGGATTTCAACACCCTTATACAAATAGGCCTTGGATCGGGCCATGCGGAAAATGGTCGCGGCTTTAAGCTTTAAGCGCGAGCCGAAAATTTCCGGGTCCGGGCGGAAAATAACCGTCGTCCCGCGGCGGTTGGAAACCGTACCGCCATCCTGAAGGGGGCCCAAAGGGGTGCCTTTGGAATATTCCTGAAACACCAGTTTGCGATCACGCGCAACTTCGACGCGGAACATATCGGTCAGTGCGTTCACGACAGACATACCCACACCGTGCAAACCGCCCGATGTTTCATATGCCTTGCCCGAAAACTTACCGCCTGAATGCAGCGTGGTCAGGATCACTTCAAGGGCCGATTTATCTGGAAACTTCGGATGCGGGTCGGTTGGAATACCACGCCCGTTATCGCGGACAAGAACGGTGTTGTCCGGTTTCAGTTCCAGTTCGATCCAGTCAGCGTGCCCTGCGACAGCTTCATCCATCGAGTTATCAAGGATCTCTGCGACCAGATGATGCAATGCCGCATCATCCGTGCCACCGATATACATACCGGGGCGGCGTCGGACAGGCTCTAGGCCTTCAAGAACTTCGATATCCTTGGCGGAATAAGCTTGATCTGTGGATTGGTTTGAATCTTCAAAAAGGTCGGTCATGCCCCGGAACGCAACTTCTTTTATTGTTTTAAAACAAGGTCCATCGCCGCATATCTGTTTATCGATATTGAGGGGTTGGATGCCTCGACGTTAAACGAGTACCATATAGTTACTGGTCTGTGCCATATGTCGGTTAACACAGCCCATAAAAATGTGTTTTCACGTCCAATGCAAGGGGTGGTCTTTCAATGCGATCACATTTTCCTGGCAAGGCGCAGAAAACCGTGACCGGGAGGTCCAATAAAAAAATGACATGCTATATTGTGCATGTCGAAAACAGGAGTGAGCCTGATGGCGATTGAGAATGAGCAAACAAAAGCGGTCGAAAATTCCATGCCGCGCGGTGATCTATGTACCCGAACCTTGGCCATGCCTGCTGACACCAACCCAAGCGGGGATATTTTTGGTGGTTGGCTGATGTCGCAGATGGATATTGCCGGTGGTGTTTTGGCAAGCCAGATCGCCGAAGGCCGTATCGCAACCATCGCCGTTGATGGCATGACATTCCTGCGCCCGGTCTATGTCGGGGATACGGTATGTGTGTATGGCGATATCGAACGGATCGGCAATACATCAATCGTTCTGCATCTGGAAAGCTGGGTGCTGCGCCGCAATCAGCCACCCCGCATCAAGGTCACCGAAGCAACCTTTACCTTTGTCGCCATTGACGCCGAAGGCCGTCCGCGGCCGGTGCGGGTAGATGAGGCCGATGTATAAAACGACATCAAGGTGATTGTGCTACAAGTTCACAGAGAACCGGCAGTTTTATAATGACAGGAGCCCCGCCGATGAAATTCCAATACCTTGTTACCGCAATGGTCAGTTTGGTGTTTGCTGGTGGGGCTTTGTCGGGTTTACCCGTGGCCCACGCTGGCGAAGCCGATGTAGTTACGGCAAGTGCGACAAAGTCGTCAGACGGGACTTTTCGGTTCACAATCAGCGTTAAGCATGATGATACCGGTTGGGACCACTATGCCAATGCGTGGGACGTGGTGGGACCGGATGGCGCGGTTCTGGGCGTGCGGGAACTTTTGCACCCGCATGTCAATGAGCAGCCCTTTACCCGTGGCTTATCGGGCGTGAGAATTCCTGATAATGTTCACAGCGTTACCATTCGAGCCCGTGATTTGGTGCATGACTATGGCGGGGCGGAGGTGATGCTTGAACTTCCCAAGACTGTTGGGCAATCAACATCGGTTCCGAATTGATTGCAGGCTGATTTAGAATGTTAGGCAAAGTGCAATAAGGCTGCTTGCCGGTTCTACCATCGTAAAAAGCCCAATAGAGACTAAGCCAACCGCGATTGCCGTGCGCGCAATACTGGTGAGTTGATTTTGGTTGGCCCGCCCACGCAGAAAATTGATGCCAAGGGCGGCAAAGATAACCGCGGGCAAAGCCGCAATCGCAAAGCTTGCCATAAACAATCCGGCCTTGGTGCTTGAACCGGCCATCATGGCGGTTAACAGCGCATTATAAACCATAGCACAGGGCGTTAAGCCCAATGCCGCACCGATGGAAAATTTCCCCAATCCATTGCGAAACTGAGTTTGGCTGCGATGCGGTGTTCTGCGTCCTGCCGGTGCTTTAACCGCGTTGGGATCGCCCACAAATGCAGGTCGCATGGCGGTTTGAAACACTGTGGTTGGCAAATAACGATCCAGCCGGGCAAGGGCCGGGGCAATGCCGATGACGGCCAAACCGGCATAAATGACAAAGCCGCCTGCCAGCACCCGCATCACGGGTTGAAAGCCAGCGGTTAAAAGCAGGCTGTCAAACAAACCACCCAACCCACCGACGAGCATACCGGCAAGGATATAGGTCATGCTGCGCCCGGCCTGCATCAATAACAGGGTGCGAAACGGGTGTTGGTGAGGGGCTGTGTTGCGGTTGCCTGCCGCGAGGATGCTTGCGGCAATTGCCCCGCACATCCCCGCGCAATGCAGGCTACTGGCAAGCCCCATTAAAAGCCCGCTTATGATCACGTAGCTGATCGACATGGTTTGATGCCTTGCCTTGTTGACAGGGCGCTATCAGGCGTTTGCCGGGCAGCTTGCCTTGTTCTTTTCAGGCGGCAGGTTAATTGCCGGATTACCATCAAAGAAGCCCATCGGCATCAGTTTGAAACCGGTGGTGACACAGGGCTGAACCGGGAAATCTTCCATGCGGACCTGATGATGCAGGCCAAAGACATGCCACATCACAAGATCGCTGTTGGCAAGCGGTCGGTCCTGTTTGACGATTTCAGACAGGGCATCTTTGCCATCGGAATGGTTCATGAAATCACCGGCAGGGAAGCGTTCTTCGCTGTCATAGGCGGTGAACCAGACATGGTTCTGGATGAAACTTGCCCGTTTGCCCGATGGATAATCCGGGTTGATGAACGGTGTGACGCAATGGGTGGCATCAAGCTTGTAGCCCACGGGGCGACCGGTTTTGCCAAGTTTGTTGGGATTGACGACTTTCCAATATCGCTGGGTCGGTGGGTTGGCCTTGCGCGCGGCGGCAAGTTCGGTTTCAAGCACGGTTTCGGTTTCATAAAAGGCATTGCCATACGGGTTGGCGGGGCCGGGTTCATCGGCAAAGGTGTTACATTCAACCGCACTATTGGCATAGCCATCAATCGCCATATCAAGCCTTGCACACAAGATGTGTTGATGGATTTGACCAGCCACACCGGGCGATACTTCAACCGCGTATTTGCCCGGTTCGCCCGGAAGGCAAGCAGCCGTATTGATGATGCCGGTTGCCTTGACTTCAAATTCGATCATGCCATCAAGGAACAGATACCAATACAGGGCATATTCATAATTCCCGACCGTGCAGATGGTTGAAATAACAAGCTTTGCCCCGCGACGGGTTTCGGTGCGTTCGGTGCGAAAATCCATGTGTTTCCACAAAAGACCGGAATCTTCTTCGTGGATGCAGATGGCGTTTTCAATCGTCCAAGGTTCACCGTTCATGGTGTTCAGCGTGACATCAAGATATTTGATCACGCCAAGACAGTCACAGCCAAGGGTCAAAGAATTGGCCAGTTTGCCAATGCCGTATTCACCAATGTCAAAGACGTTTTTGCGGTAATGGCCGTTGTCGGGGCTGCCATAAGGCACCGTCATTTCAACAATTGATGCCCGGTGAATGATTGGGCGATCATTGAATTTAATGTCATGGAGGGTCAGGGATTCACGGGCGTTAAAGCCAATCACCAATTCCCAATTGCGCCATTTGATTTTGTTGCCATCAAGGGTGAAATTAACACCTTCGGGCTGAACAACATTGATCGGTTTGGCTTTGGGTTGGAATTCGTCTTCGGTGAAGAAATCGGCTTCGTAATTAACTTCGGCCTCGGGAATTGGCGCGCCACCATAATCATCAACCCGGATGACTTCCTTGGACAGAAGATCAACAACCGCGTTTAGGCCTTCGATCGGGTTGGCGTAGAAGTTGCTGTTTTCGCGTTTGCGCAGCCAGCAGAAAATATGGGCCAGATGGCGGCCTTCTTCGCCGGGTTTATCGAAATTACCCGCTGACCACGGATCAACGCACACCATCGACATATCGGTAATACCGCGTTTTTTACACGCAGCGATAAAAGTCGGGTCAGAACAGACGATGTCTTCGATTTCGACAAACTGTTCAAGCTGGATCATCGGGCGTTTGCCCGGCAGTTCTTTTGCTGAAATGATCTTTTCATCATCAATACTGATCACGAGTTTGGTGACGCTGACCTTGGTGGCGTCAAATACATTGACCCGCGCCTTGCGCTTGATCGGGTCGCCGGGGGTGAAGTAAGCCAATTCCGCCTTTTCCGGTTCCATCAGCTCGATGGTTTCAAAGCGGGTATTGTCACCATATGGCGGGTCTGCGCGGACGATGTCGGCGACCTTGGTGATTTCATCGGCGGTCAGGGGCTGAAGCGGGTGGGTGACTTCGGCCTTTTCACTGCTGCAACATTTATCCATTCTTTTTCTCCCTGTTATGGGTGGTAAACACGCCTGCTCAACCGAATTGATCGGGCATGGCTGTTTAAATTCCGCGTTGGTGGCGCGCGGAGGGCTTTGAATGGACGTTGTTTCCTAGACTTCAGGCAATTGCCGAAAAACGCGTTTTGACCATCGGGGGATGTCGAATGTCGCGAGTTCCCTGATCGGCAGTTTTGTATTTTTCTATTTCCAGAACGCTACCCAAATGCAGACCGGCTGTATTTGACATTTGGTGCCAAAATGAACCGCAGCACTGGTGTTGCAGGGCGGATTGTCATTCAATTGGCACGTCAATTGAATGCAGGTCTTTAGGAAAAGCCATGGAATGGATAACCCATGAAACGTGTTTCGGGTGCCATTGACCGTTCGGTTCTAAACAGCGTGATGGGGATGCTTGGGAAATCGGGCATTGATCACGTCGGGCTTTCTGCGCGCGCAGGGTTGGGTGGGGCTGGGCTTTTTATCTCGCCGCAATCAACACCCTTGATGATTTTTACCACCATGTTGGAACTGGCATCGGATGCGACCAATGATCCGGCATTGGGATTAATGCTTGGAGATACATGGGGTTACCGGGGGCTTGGTAAACATGCCGAGATGGTTTTGACCGCCCAGACACTTGGCCACGGGCTTGAAAAATTTGCGCGTTTCTTTCCAACCTTGCAGGGCAGCACATCTTGTAGTTTGTCGGTCGAAGATGGTCAGGCAAAGCTATCCTACCGCATTGCCGAGCACGCGGTTCGGACCCGAACACAGGATGCAATTTTCAGCGAAGCATCATTTCATTCGTTACTGTTGGCAGCACTTGGACACGATTGGCAGCCTAACTGCATTGATTTTGAACACCGAAATGACCGTGGATTAAGCACTTTTCGCCATCACTTTGGCTGTCAGGTGCGATTGGGGCAGCGCGAGAACGCGATTTTCCTGCCAGCAGAACTTTTAAATAAGCCAATGAAGCAGGCCAATTCAGAACGGCACTGGCAGTTGGTCAATGCACTGCAATCATGTGCCAGTAACTTGCAGCAGAATGTTGATTTGCCGACGGCCACCAAGGCATGGATTGTCGCGACCCTGTGTCGTCATTGTCAGATTGATGTTCACGACGCTGCCGACGAATTTTCCATGAGCCTGCGCAGTTTTCAGCGGGAGTTGGATATGGCTGGAACAAGTTTCAGGTCTATTCGTGATGAAGTGCGCGGTGGGATCGCAAGCGACATGCTGCGCCTAACCAGTTTTCCGATCCCCGACATTGCCGAACATCTTGGCTATAGCGAGCTTTCTGCATTTAGCCGTGGTTTTAAATCTATGACCGGAACGTCACCGGGGCAGTTCAGACGTGAACTGCCCCGGCCGGTTTAGGTTTAATTGATTTTGGCGGTGTGCGTGTGTCTACCAGCTTGCCTTGGCCACACGGACGAAGTTTTCACCCATGATTTTGTCGACGTCATCGGTTGAGTAGCCGATTGATATCAAGGCGTCGGCAAGGGCAGGGAGCTTGCGCGGGTCAAACACGGCAGCACCGCCTGCACCGGGGCCATAGCCGCTTGTGACCGGCCAGTAATGGGCGCGGTCGACGCCATCGGGGAAGTCATCACATCCGGCGACGGACGGCATGGTATCAAGCCCGATGCCGACATGATCGATCCCGACCAGTTTCACGGCATAGTCGATATGTTTGATCATATCGGGGACTTCCGGCGCGTTGTGCGATTTGATAAACCGCTGGAACCCGCAAATGCCGATTACCCCGCCGGTATCGGCGCAAGCCTTGATCTGTTCATCATCAACGCAGCGTTCATGCCCCCCAAGCACCTTGGGGTTGGCGTGGCTGAATACGACCGGTTTGGTCGATACGCGCATGATATCAAGCGAGCTTTGCCGTCCGGTGTGCGAACAATCCATAATCATGCCACTGGCATTGACCGATTTGACCATTTCAACGCCAAGATCGGTCAGCGGGATATCAACATCGTGACAGCCGCCCGCGACCGAATTGTTGCGGTTATAGGCAAAGTGGATTTGTTTGACGCCCAACTTGGCAAAGACCGGCACCATTTCGGGCATATCTTGGAGCATCACCGAGCCTTCAAGATCAAACCCGACACCCAGCAGCCCCTTGGATTTGGCAATGGCCAGATCATCGAAACTTTCGATCTGCATGTATTTGTCGGGGTGGGCTGCGATCTTGGCACGGAAAGCGGCGATCACGCGCAGGATGTGCGCAACAGAGTTCATATCCATGCCGACATTGACGCAGACATAATCAATCTTGCCTGCGACATAGGTATCAAGCAGGTCGATCGGTGTCTTTTGATCAAGCGGCAGACAGGCATGGGCATCCCAGGTGAAGGCCGGGATATGCTTGCGCTGGTAATTGGTAAGGTTGCTGTCGGCAGGGGCGAAGGGCGTTGCAAAGCTGTGGGCGGTGGCGTTTGTCATGGTATCTCCGTTCAGTCCCAATCAACAAAGGTATCGACCACGGCGCGGTCATAGCCGCCAGCGGCTTTATAAAGCTGTTGGGAATAGGGGTGTTCAAGCGTTCCCTCGGCAAGCTGTTCGGCGGTGGCCCGTTCGACAATGCGGCCATGGTTCATGATGGCGATATCGTCGCACATGTGGGCAACCACGGCGAGATCGTGACTAACCATGACATAGGTTAGGCCAAGTTCACGGCGCAAACGCCCCAGAAGATTAAGGACTTCGGCCTGAATAGAGACATCCAGTGCCGATGTCGGTTCATCGAGGAGCAGGATTTTTGGTTCCAGAATAAGCGCACGCGCAATCGCCACACGTTGGCGTTGACCACCCGATAACTGATGGGGATAGCGGAAACGAAATGCGTTATCGAGCCCGACCTGATTTAGCGCCTCGACCACGCGGGAATCGGAATTGCCAAGCCCGTGAATATCAACCGGTTCGGTCAGAATGCGGTCGATGGTATGGCGGGGATGGAGGGAACCAAACGGGTCCTGAAACACCATTTGCACCAGACGGTAAAAGGACTTGTCGCGCTTATCGCCCAGTTGCTTGTTATTGACGACAATGTCGCCTTCCCAGTCATCGACAAGACCGGTGATGGTGCGAAGGACCGTCGATTTGCCCGAACCGGATTCGCCGACCAGACCAAATGATCCGTTTTCAGGGACTTTGATATCAACATCTTTGAGGACGTGATTGTCATCGAACCAAGCATTCAACTTACTAATTTCGATCATGGTGTTTTCTTATCCCTCTGCCCAGCTTGCTTCGCGTTCAAGGATCGGCAGATCGGAATGATCACCATCCATTTTCGGCAAGCAGTTCAAAAGGCCCTTGGTATAGGGGTGTTTGGCATTGTGCAGTTCGGATGCACGGATTTCTTCGACAACATGGCCCTGATACATCACCAGAACCCGGTCGCAGAAACTTGAAACCAGCTGCAAATCATGGCTGATGAAAATCAATGCCATGCCGCGATCACGCACCAGATCATCCAAAATCGCCATGACTTGAAGCTGAACCGTGACGTCCAATGCGGATGTCGGTTCATCGGCAATGATCAATTCCGGATCTGGGATCAGCATCATCGCGATCATGACGCGTTGGCCCATGCCGCCCGATGTTTCGTGCGGATAGGCGTTAAAGACGCGTTCCGGGTCGCGGATTTTAACGGCTTCAAGCATCTCTAACGCGCGGCGTTTGGCTTCTTTGGCGTTGACCTTGTGATGTTCGCGGTAGGCCTCGATGATTTGATCGCCAATGGTCATGACAGGGTTTAGCGAATATTTCGGGTCCTGCATGATCATGGAAATGCGCGCACCACGGACCTTGCGCCATTGTTTTGGCGTCAGGGTCGCCAGATCAAGGTCGTGGAACTTCATTTCATCGGCGGTGATGCGGCCATTGGCCGCGGTCAGGCCAAGGATGGCCCGCCCGGTCTGGGATTTGCCCGAACCGGATTCGCCAACAATGCCAAGACGTTCACGGCCAAGTTCAAAGGACACACCGCGCACAGCATTGACCGTGCCCTTGGGTGTATCAAAGGTCACTTCGAGGTTTTTGACCGATAGAAGGGTTTCGTTGCTCATGGATCAATCTCCGCCGCGTGGATCAAGAACATCACGCAGGCCATCACCCAGAAGGTTGAAGCCCAGGCTGACGACGAAAATGGCAAGGCCGGGAACGGTGGCAACCCACCACTGTTCAAGCAAGAACTGACGACCATCAGAGACCATAGCGCCCCATTCTGGCATCGGTGGCTGTGCGCCAAGACCCAGGAAACCAAGACCGGCCGCAATCAGGATCATCCCGGCCATATCAAGGGTGACACGCACGACAAGCGAACTCATGCACATCGGTGTGATGTGACCAATGATCAGGGCAAAGTTCGATGTGCCCTGAAGGCGGGCGGCTTCGATAAAGTCTGATTTGCGAACGGTGATGGTTTCCGCCCGGGCAATACGGGCATAGGGCGGCCATGCGGTAATCGCGATGGCCAAAATGGCGTTTTCAATGCCCGGTCCGAGGGCCGAGACAAAGGCCAGTGCCAAAATCAGTTTCGGGAAAGCGAGAAAGATATCGGTGATGCGCATCAAAACCGAATCAACCCAACCGCCAAAGAATCCGGCAGCCGTTCCAACCAGAAGGCCAAGCGGGGCGGCGGTAATGGCGACAAGCCCGACAATCAGCAAGGTATATTGCGCACCGTAAATCAGACGCGACAGAATATCGCGGCCCAATTGATCGGTTCCGAACCAGTGTTCGACACTTGGCGGTTGAATGCGGTTGGTAAGATCGGCTGCCAGCGGATCATAGGGGGCAAGCAACGGGGCGAAGATCGTCACCAAGATCAAGCCCATGACGACCGAAAGGCCGATCATGGCCAGTTTGTTTTCCGAAAACTTGATCCAGCCCAGCCACGCACGGCCACATTTGGCCTGAAAGCGCGAATGGGGTGTATCCGAGGTCAGCCATTGTTTCAGACCGGGTTTTGCGGATTTGGAGATATCTGTTTGTGTGGTCATCTTCTTATCTCCGCGCCCGTGGATCAAGCAGGCGATACAGCACGTCTGAAAGCATATTTACACTGATAAAGACCGCACCAACGACAACCGTGCCACCCAGAACCGCATTCATGTCGGCATTGAGCAACGAGTTGGTGATGTAAAGACCAAGGCCCGGCCAGGCAAAGATGATTTCGGTCAGAACCGACCCTTCGAGCAGGTTGGCATAAGACAATGCAATCACGGTGACCAAGGGCACCATGACGTTGCCCAATGCATGCCGCCAGATGATGCGATGTTCGGATATACCTTTGACCCGTGCGGTCAGAATGTATTCCTGACTAAGCTGTTCAAGCATGAAGGACCGGGTCATGCGGGCAATATAGGCCAGCGAGAAATAGGCAAGGATGGAGGCGGGCAGAACAATATGTGACACCGCATTCCAGAACAGGTCCATGTCGCCTTCGATCAGGGTATCAACCAGCATCAGGCCCGTGGTCGGTTCAATGAAATCCATATAGAACGAATCAAGACGTCCCGGACCAGCGACCCAATCAAGCTTCATGTAAAAGACCAGAAGCCCCATCAGACCGAGCCAGAAGATCGGCATGGAATAACCGGCAAGGCCAATGACACGGACCAAATGGTCTGGCCATTTACCTTTGTTGATCGCGGCAAAAACACCGGCCGGAATGCCGATGATGACACCCATAATGGTCGCAATGGTTGCCAGTTCAAGGGTGGCGGGGAAGACGCGTTTAATGTCTTCGATCACCGGGTTGGCGGTTAAAACCGACTGACCGAAATTTCCCTGAAGGACATTGGAAATATAAATAAAGAATTGCTGCCAAAGTGGCAGGTTAAGCCCCATTTCTTCGCGCACCCGGTCATAGACCGCTTGTGGGGCACGATCACCGACGGCGGCCAATACCGGATCGATCGGTAGAACGCGACCAATCAGGAATGTAACCAGAAGCAGGCCAAAAAATGTGATGGCCAGCGAAAAGACAATGCGCAGGAAGCTTGCAGCTTTGCCAGAAGAGAGACGGGCGCGTGTGCGCCCGTCTCGGTTTTTGCGTGTAACAGCGGACATTACGACCGTTGTCTCCTTCGTCAAAAATTAGTCTTTGGTCACAAAACGATAATAGTTGTTATCGAACGACGGGCCGAGGACGAAGTTGTTGACGTTACCGCGCATGGACGCGATTTCAGTTTCCTGGAACATCACAACAAACGGACCGTTTTCGAGAACCTGTTTCTGCAGGTCAACATACATGGCAGCACGTTTTGCATCGTCACGTTCAAGGGTTGCTGCATCGGTTTCTGCGGTCAGAGCACCAGCATCCCACGCATTACGCCATGCAAGCGGTTTTGCAGATGCATCGTCGGAGTTATCCGGGTTCCACGCAAAGGTCGATGCGTTGGTGTGCGGATCCTGATAATCCGGGCCCCAGCGACCGATATAGATGTCGTGCTGACGTGCGCGGTATTTGGTCAGGGTCTGTTTGCCATCGCCCGGAATGATTTCCAGATTGATGCCAGCCTGTGCCCAGGTTGCCTGAATCGACTGCGCCATTGCCATGATCGCGGTGGTGTTACGCGTATCCATGGTCACGCTGAAACCGTCAGCCAGGCCTGCTTCTGCGAGAAGCGATTTGGCTTTTTCGATATCAAGGCTGTATGGGTTTTCGTTATAGGCACCAAGGAAGCCTTCAGGCAGGAAGGCCTGATGGATTTGCGAACGACCGGCGAGAATGGTTTCAGAAATACCTTTGTAATCGACAAGATATTTCAGAGCTTCGCGGACTTTCGGGTTCGACAGATATTCATTTTTCTGCGACAGGCCAAGATACCAAAGTGCACCTTTACCCTTGGACATCAATTTGATGTCGTCGTCGCCCTTGATCGATGCCAACTGGTCAGCTTCAAGGTTACGGGCAATATCAATGTCGCCTTTTTCCAGAAGAAGCTGCTGCGATGCTGCTTCTTTGACGCTACGGATGATGACGCGCTTCATAGCTGGTGCGCCGTCCCAGTAATCGTCATTTGCGGTCAGGCTGAGGCTTTCACCCGCGGTCCATTTGTTCAGTTTGAACGGGCCGGAACCGGCATAGTTGGTTTTCAGCCATTCATGACCAAGGTCGCCATCAACTTCATGGGCAAGAACTTCTTCTTTGTCGACAACGGCACCGACACCTGCGGTCAGGCAATACAGAACGAAGCTTGGTGCGTATGGTTTGTCGAGTTCCATGACCAGGGTCGACTCATCGGTCGCACGGATTTTTTCTTTGACGTTGTCAGCCGTCAGGCCGAACTGTCCAAGAATGAAGGCCGGAGACTGATCGAGCAAAATCACGCGCTGTAGCGAGAAGGCCGCGTCTTCGGCAGTCAGGTCATTGCCCGATGCGAATTCAACGCCGTCACGGATTTTAAAGGTGAAGGTCTTGCCGTCTTCGGAAACTTCCCAGCTTTCTGCCAGAACGCCATAGATTTTCGATACGTCGTCATTATCGAAACCAATCAGGCGGTCATAAGTGTTGCCGGCATATTCCGCGCCCGAGAATTCGAAAATCTGGGCCGGATCAAGTGTGATGATGTCATCAATCGCGAATGCCATGACAAGGGCATTTTTAGGCGTTTCAGCCTGTGCCGCCATTGGAGCAGTCGCGAGTGCGGTCCCCATGACCAGCCCTGCAATTAGTTTGCGCATGATGCGCCTCCCGTTTTGTTGTTGTGGGACTGCAGGCCAAGGCGAGGACTGTAGGGAAGGAAACAACAACCCACTGGTGAAAGGGTAAATATCAATCAGCCACGCAGTTTGCCGGTTCATGCCCACAGGCCCAAAAGTGGGGCGGCCTGCAAGTACTTCGTTTAATGCGTGTAAAGGTGAGCATAATTTATACGATTAATCAATGACCAGACGGTCAGGAATGCTGCAAAAATGCCCAAATGCCAGATTTTATCTGAATTACAAATCGGAAAAGTTGATTAACTGCCAACAGTTGTGCGCATGCATTGTAATCGTGCTGTCGGGTTGGTCTTTATGAAGATGGCAAGGGTGGGGGAATGATTTTTGAGACAAAAAAAGCGCCAGCGGAAAACCGCGGCGCTTCTTTTTGTACGTCATTCCCATTGGGAGGGAATGGCGCGAGTGACGAGACTTGAACTCGCGGCCTCCGGCGTGACAGGCCGGCGCTCTAACCAACTGAGCTACACCCGCATGGTGCGTGGCGCGGTTTATATAAAGACCACCCAAAGCTGGCAAGTGTTTTCTGACAGATTTTCCAAAGAAAAATACATCACGGAATGTGGTCTCGGATTTGGTGGGGGATATTTGAAAAACAAAAAAGCACCAGCGGAAAAACCGTGGTGCTTTTTTGTTTCATTCCCATCGGGAGGGAATGGCGCGAGTGACGAGACTTGAACTCGCGGCCTCCGGCGTGACAGGCCGGCGCTCTAACCAACTGAGCTACACCCGCATGGTGTGTGGCGCGGTTTATATAAGGGGTGGCACACTCTGGCAAGGGCTTTTTTGCAAAAAAAAAGAACCTGTGTATTTCGTGCGGCAAGGAATCAAAAAATATCCTCTGATAACAAATGGTTATGCTTTTAAACACGGGGGCAGAAATTGAAGATTTTTCGCGCCCATTCCAAGATTGGTTTTGGCCGATGTTACGGGTTTTACCGAGGGGTTGCCAAGGGAGGGGCGCGGTCATGAACCAAGCCGGTCATGACGGCTGATTTTTGAGACAAAAAAAGCGCCAGCGGAAAACCGCGGCGCTTCTTTTTGTACGTCATTCCCATTGGGAGGGAATGGCGCGAGTGACGAGACTTGAACTCGCGGCCTCCGGCGTGACAGGCCGGCGCTCTAACCAACTGAGCTACACCCGCATGGTGCGTGGCGCGGTTTTTAGCAGCCGGTCACTAGGGGCGCAAGCGGTTTTTCAGCAGGAATATAAATTTCTTTCGATGTTCTTCCATGGGTAGAACCTGTTGCGCGGTTTGGTGCGTCAGGGTTCCGGGGTAGCGGCCCGGACGCCGTTAAACATCGCAGCGCAGAGCAGAGGCCGCGATTGAATGAGGAGCGGGAATTTTGGGGGGAGGGATAGCGCAAGGAGGCTCTCCTTGCGTTTAAATGTCTATTCGCGGGGCTTTTCGTAGCGCTCTGCCAATTTGGTCAGGGCGGCAACGGTTGCCTGTTCAACGGTCGAGCCAAAGCCGGTCACGCGGCCCGCCAGAATGACGTAGAGCGAGTCAATATGGAGCTGGGAAACAAGCAGCTGTTTTTCGTTTGCTGTTGTGCGATCTGCGACGAAATTTTCCATCGATTTGGCGATCTGGGTCATCAGCGGATACTGGAAGGTCCCGCCAAGGGCCTTGACCGAATAGGCCAGATCGGAACAGGCCGTAACGGCATCAGGTCGTTTGCTTTTGTCGCCTAGTGCCTGAATGACCAAGCGGCGGCAATCCATCAGATCTTTGCCGACGTCGCGGACAAACGTTTCGGAACTGCGTTGAACAACCTGTTCAAGTTCTTCAAGCTGTTCTGGCGACAGATTAATGTCAAAACCATTGATGAAATTGACAGCCCGCTGCTTTAAATCAGTCTGAGCAGGGATAATCTGAACGTGTTTCTTTTTCTTCGGTTCTTCCGGCTTCACGATTGCTCCGCTTCCCCAGTCAAAGTGGGTCATTATAGGCTCCTACGATCAGGGCCATCAAACTGGACCTGTCTGCGACGTCGATCGGGACCGAAATACGTTCCGGTGTTCACAAAAACGCGCGGCCGGGCAATGACCGAAACCAATCGGCTATAAAGTGCCTTGGCATTAAACGGTTTGGCAAGAAATTCCGTAACGCCAAGGTCGCGCGCGGTCGTCACATATTTATGTTCCGAGTGTGCGGTAAGCATAATCACCGGAACAAACCGGTTCGGTGAATTGGTCGAATTGCGCATGACGTCAAGGAACTCAAGACCGTCCATGCCACGCAGTCGCCATTCACAGACTACAATATCGATTTTCTCGCTGCGCAGAATCTCAAAGGCATCATTCGGCGTTTTGACACGCTGAATGTGACTGGCACCGAGATATGCCAGTGTGTCGTAAACTACCTGAGCTGAAATCTTGTCCCCGTCAACGATCAGAAAACTGATTTTACTAAAGTCGATTTTCGCGTTCATCCGGCCTCGTTTCCTGAGCATCATAACGAATTGCGTCGCTGTTCAGGCCCCCAACAGCAGCAAATCACATATATTGCTGTTGTATAAACCCTTATACCTTTGTCTGGTTTCCAGCAAGATCAAACCGTATCCGGCTTGGATTGGAAATCTGACAAATACTGACGTTCAGCCAGTTGGTAGTATTGAACAATTGACGTTTTAGTCTTGTTTTTATTGGTGCTCGTGTCCGGCTATTAGCCCACCTATATTGGGAGGAATGGGCAATAGTAAAGGGGCAGATATTTTATTTCATTGGTTCGGTTGTTCCATCACCATCAATGACTTGTACGGCAACACCTGACTCCTCGAACATTTCGGTCGAGATTTTCATATCCTGTTCCCAGCGTTCAAGAAAATCGTTGGTCAGTTTGCTTCTATCGACGAAGACTTCGCCGATCCCGGCCTGAATGATGGCGCGTGCGCAATCGCAGCACGGGAAATGTGTCACATACAGCGCACAGCCATCAAGGGACGTTCCGGTATAGCTGGCGTTATAGATCGCGTTGCGTTCGGCATGTTCGGTATAGGCGTATTTTTCAGGACGCTGATGGCGGCTTTCGACCTCATCATCAACGCCGCGGGGAAACCCGTTATAGCCAACAGCGCGGATTTCTTTTTTCGGGCCGATGACGACGGCACCGACCTGCGTGCTGCGATCTTTTGACCAGTCTGCGATGTGGGCCGCAAGACCAAGAAAACGATGATGCCATTTATTCATTGAAAGGGGCCCTGTCTGCGTCAATGTAATAGATCAGTGTGCGTAGCCGTTCGACATGCGTTTCATGCGCGGCTTTTGTTCTTTAAAGAGGGTGCTTCTTGTCATTGTCCAGTGAAAAATCACATTTTTGTAAAGGCTTTTAATGAAAAGTTCCTGTTCAAATAGAGGCTGATTGATTATTAAGGGGGTACCCCCAGAAAAATATCAGGACGCTCTTGACGCCTCGCCGCAGATGCAGGCCGATGTGGCAAGGGCTGATGTGTAAACCAAATAACAAGAGGTAGCAGCCGATGCGCCGTCAACGTAAGGCGAAAATCATCGCGACCCTGGGGCCGGCAAGTTCAAAGCCAGAGATCCTTGAGAAAATCGTACAGACAGGTGTGGATGTGTTCCGCCTGAATTTCTCGCATGGGGAACACTCAGAACATCTGGCCCGGTTTGAAGCCATCCGTGCTGTCGAACAGAAGCTTGGCCGCCCAATCGGGATTTTGATGGACCTTCAGGGCCCCAAAATCCGTGTCGGCACCTTTGCCGATGAAGAAATCGTGCTTGAAGCAGGCGACACGTTCAAATTCGATATGGATAAGACGCCGGGCGACAACAAGCGCGTTGCCTTGCCCCATCCCGAGGTTTACGCAGCCCTGAAACCGGGCGCAAACCTGTTGCTTGATGATGGCAAGCTGCGTATGCGCGTTGAAAAATGCGATGATAAATCCGCAGAATGCACCGTCATTACCGGTGGGCCATTGTCCAACCGTAAGGGTGTAAATCTTCCGGACGTCATGTTGCCGATGTCGCCGCTGACCGAAAAGGACCGTATCGATCTTGATTACGGCCTGGAAATGGGGGTTGATTTTGTAGCCCTTTCATTCGTTCAGCGTCCCGAAGACGTTGCAGAAGCCCGCAAGATTATTCAGGGCCGTGCGGCCATTGTTTCCAAACTGGAAAAGCCGCAGGCGATCGAACATCTTAACGAGATTGTCGATCTGTCTGACATGATCATGGTTGCCCGTGGCGATCTGGGTGTTGAATGCCCGCCAGAAGATGTGCCGATCTTGCAGAAACGCATTATCAAGGCGTGCCGCGAAGCTGGCAAACCCGTGATCGTTGCGACCCAGATGCTTGATTCGATGGTGTCAAACCCGGCACCAACCCGTGCAGAAGCATCCGACGTTGCGACCGCCATTTATGACGGTGCCGATGCGGTAATGTTGTCGGCGGAAAGTGCTGTTGGTAAATACCCGCTTGAAACCGTTTCGATCATGGACCGCATCATGGTGCGTGTTGAACAGGATGAGCTGTATTACCGCATGCGCGATGCCAACCGTCCTGATCCGGAACATAACGCCCCGGATGCGATCAGTGCTGCGGCCCGTCAGGTTGCAGGAACCATTGGTGCCAAAGCGGTTGTGACCTATACTACGTCTGGGTCGACATCGCTTCGTGCAGCGCGCGAACGCCCGGAAGTGCCGATTTTGGGTCTGACTCCGAAAATCCAGACTGCGCGTCGGATGACATTGTGCTGGGGCGTGCATGCGGTGTTTACCCGCGATGCGACCAACTTTGCCGAAATGGTTGGTATTGCATGTGAAGTTGCCCAGCGCGAAGAGTTTGCCAAGACAGGCGATTCGTTGGTGATTACTGCAGGTGTGCCGTTCGGGACGCCGGGTGCGACCAATATTTTGCGCATTGCGTGGCTGTCGAACTAAGCCATTGGCGCACAATCGATACATTTATGTTTTGCAACGGGCGGCCATTTGGTCGCCCGTTTCTTTTGGCGCGTGTGGCGCGCGATGCATGGGGCCGCGTTAATTCAGCCGCATTAAGGGGCAGGTGAGGGCGGAATAGACTTGGTTGGCATAGGGCGGGCTCTGTATTGTTAATGTTTTTTTGAGTCTTTGCGTTGATAGTCTATCGGTGATCAAGGCTGTATCTAATGGATTCAGTTTTGATGTTGGGGACTTAAATTTAGACGTCTTGTCTGGTTGTGTATCACTGTCAGTTCCGGTTAAACTGTTCTGACAAAACATAAAAATGATCGTGTCAGTTTAAACTGATGCTTATATGCCGCCAGGCACGGGACCAGGGGAATAGCTGCGATAATGCTGAGTTGGATGTTCAATCGGCAGAAAAACACAGGCGACGCGGGGCTTGATGATAAAGCCACAGCGAAGCTTCGTGATCTTGCGGACGCCGTCCGTACAGTCGCACCTGATGCATTTGGCTCAGATGCTAGTGGAACCCGTGGTCGTTCGATCCCGCGCAAAAAATCTTCTGATGAAATGGCAGACCCATCGGGTCTTGAACATGCAGCGCGTCTTTCCACTGAAATGGCATATGCCGAGGATGAAGACGACGACGCACCAGATTTCGACAGCGACGTTCGTATGGATGTGGCCCGGCGCCTGCGCCGCCATCTAAATGATGTGAGCCCGTCTGATCGACTTGAAATGGTCGACGAATTCGTCGCCGCCATTGCCAATATGAGCGATTGTTTCCGCCCGCAGGTCATTACACTGATCGAACAGGAACTTGGCCATACGCCGTATATGACCCGTCAGGCTGCAACGCGCCTGCGTCAGGATATTCAGGCGATTGGTCGTGTGTCGATTGGTGAATATGTCGAGCTTTTAAGTGATTCCGATTTCCTTGATATCATGCGTGGGCGTGGTGAGTTTGTTCAAACCGCCGCCGAACGTGCGCGCGCCGAACTTGAAGCGGCTGCCAATGCACGATTGATTGAACAGCAAGCTGAAAAAGAAAAAAGCAGCTTGCTGAACCGATTGCTGTCTTCTGACGATGCACCGCGCAATGTTGTGTCGATGGCACCGCATTTTGCTGAACGCAAATTAGATAAGCCAAAAGCACCAGCCAATGATCTGTTAGGCGGGCAAAATCGTACCTCGCGACAGGCGCAGCGCCGGATCGCACATTTCATTATGGCATCCTTGTTTGATACTCTGGTTGAGCAGGGCCGTATGCGTACCGAAGTTGCGCGTGCCTTGCGCCAGTCTGTACGTCAGCGGATTGAAAAGGCCCGGTTTGAAAACCGGACACCAATTCATGCGATGGATGACGGTATGTCGATCGATGTCACAGATGATGTGATGATGGATCAGGACAGTACAGCGGCATCAAACGAGAAGATGACGATTGATCAGTACATTCTTGATGCGGTGTCGCGAAATGATGACGCGCTGGTGGTGCAGTCACTTGCGCATTACGCGCAGATTCCGATCAATGCAGTGTCAAAAATCCTTGATTCCGGTAGTGCACGGGCAATAACCGCCCTTGCATGGCGTGCGGGCATGACGGCACCGTCTGCGGTGGTCTTGCAGATCAGCAACGGTATCCCGGAAGCCAATATCGAAAGCCCGGCTGCGGGTGGGCGCTTTGCCATGTCCTCTGCGGATATGGATTGGTATATCGATTTCTTTAACGATATGAAGCCTGCAACCGCACGGACCCGTGTTGAAAAAGAAACCGTCACGCCAAAACGGACACAGAATATTCGTCCGCGTGCAGGCCGCAATAATGGTGGTCTTGAAGGACTGGTCTCTGACAAAAGACCCAAGGGTCTTAAAGGAGACTGAGTGCCATGAACAGACATCACGGCATCTCATATGACGGGCTGAAATATGCCCTGAACATCAAGGAAAGCTATCAAAGCGGCGAGCCGCTTACCGTCATGGGGGCAGCCAAACAGCCGCGCCTTTTGATGCCTGAGCACCTGCTGAGCAATGATCTTGCCTTGATGCAATATGATGATCCTTTGGCCTTGGCCGTGATTGCAACCCGCGATCCTGAAAGCCCGATGGCGCTTGCCGCGGCCATTCGAATGGGGCCGCATGCCAAATGCAAGGAACTGATTACCGGCGTCTTTGAAGTTGTGTCTGATGCAACCAAGCATGAACTGGTAGCCGATTGCGCCAAGCTTCTGACCAAGAACGCCTTTAGCCCCGAAGCCTTCCACCTCGTCCGCACGCGTGCATCGAACCATGTTGTCGAAATTCGCGAAGCTTATCGCCGGGCGATGGCGGGCAATTTGCGGGCTTTGCTTGATGGCAAAATGGCGGCACGTGAATTCGTTGAAGAATTTATCGAACTGGCATCCAACGGCAATTTGCGGATTGATATTTATCGTCGGCTGGTGATGAAATTGATGCGCTCTGACGCAGTGCGTCCGAGTGTGAAATTCATGCTTCTTGAACGGCTTGACCGTTTCCCGCAGATGGTGAAGCTGCAGATTGTTAACGAAGTTAACTCTGCCCCCGAGACGCCGGAATATCTGACGTTAAAGCAGGAATTGCGCTGGATCTATGATGCCAAGCAAAAACAGCAAAATCCGCAAGCATCGACCAAAGCAACGGCATCGCACCCGTCTGCTGCCGATCTGATGAGCCGTTCACAGATTGATTTTGGGGCGGCAGCGGGAATGCATCGCCGCAACAGCGTGATCAAGCCAGCAGAGCCGTCCTTAAACCGGTATGCCGCCAATCCACCGATTATGCGCAGCGGTGGATTTAGCTCGCGCGAGCTTTCTTCCTGGCTGAACTGATCCAACCAAACCCATCCGGTCAAAACGAAATTGTCCTGATCCTAGTTGATCTGCTGTTCTGTTGATTCGATATCGCGGACAGCGTCTTTGATCACCCGTTTGACGATACGTTCGTGCGTTCCATCTTCAAAAATATCGGCCAGCGCATTGTTGATCGGAGTGAGCAGATGGCTCTTGCCCAGTGTCTTGGGGATGCCAATATAGTTTGCGTCAAGTTTGTAGGCTGGTGAGATGATGACAAAATCATCCTTATGGCGGGTTAACCAGTTATTGCTTGCCATGACACTGGCAAAGGCGATTTTCCCCGGGCTGAGAAGGACAGCATCAACCCGCCCTTGTGCCAGCATCAGCATCTGTCCGGTTCTGTCGGAGGACTCAAGCACATTTAGCAATCCCAGAGTTCGGGCATGTTCAAAATCATCGCCATATGAAGCACCGCGCTTTACGCCAATGGTGTAGCCGCGCATGCTGTCGAGCCCTTCAAACAAAAAGGCGCTTTCCCGGTTGGTGACAAAAACCAGTTCATCGAAATACATCGGTTCGCTGTAATCGAAAGTAATTTGGCGTTCCTGGGTTTTTGACAGTCCGATGATGGCACCCATGCCCTTGCGGGCAGATTCATACGCCCGGTTCCAGGGTACGAAGGAATAGGTGAATTCAATACCGGTGCGCCGAGTGACTTCGTTCAAAACTTCGATATTCACACCTTGCGGCGCGCCATCAGCATCCAGCCAGTTTTTCGGTAGTGCATTGTCGTCGGCAAAGATATGTAAGGACTCGCCAGCCTGAAGAGCCGAGCTCAGGGACATCAAAAAGCATATGAGGACGACAAATTGTTTCACTGAGGCTCCGAAAATGTTGGATGCGGGAGCTCAGACTTAACCCGTACGGGGAGGCTGATCCTGTTAGCATATACGCATCTTCGGTTCGTGATTAAATGCCGTGGCGTAAAAAACTCAGCCTGCTTTGCGCGACGATGCGGAATTTTGCTGTGTTGCCGTGGGAGCCGGAACATCTTTAAGGCGCCCTGCCTGCTTTTCCAGATACACAGTGCAGATCACGCGCAACAGCGATGCGAAATTTGGAATGTCGCCGCGTTGGGTAACGACTTCATCGTGGATTTTGCCAAGAAACTGCGGGGTGGTGAAGCCTTCACCAGACGCGATTTCATCAAGAATTTGCCAGAAGCGCAGTTCAAGACGCAGGCTGGTTACCATACCGTGGATACGGATGGACCGGCTGACACATTGATAAAGTTCTGGTTCGGTCCCGGAATAGATTTGACACATTTGGACGGCCTTTCCTGTCATCACTGAGGCGCAAGCAGCCAACAGCTTTCTGTAATGGGCAGGACCATGGTCAGACAAATGTCGCCCAAACGCAATCAGCGATTGGGCGACACAGGATCACAAAGTGATTTTGGTGCCAAGCACGACTAGGAAAGCAGCCATCCATTTCGGATGTGCTGGCCATGCCGGCGCGGTGACAAGGTTTGCATCGGTGCAGGCATCATCAATGGCGATATCGGCATAGATGCCACCACCCAGTTTTACTTCGGGGGCGCAGGCAGGATAGGCCGATACACGGCGTCCCTTGATCACGTCGGCTGCGGCCAACAGCTGTGCGCCATGGCAAACCGCGGCAATCGGTTTGCCAGCATCGTTGAAATCACGGACCAGACGAATAACGTCTTCGTTCAGGCGCAGATATTCCGGGGCACGGCCGCCCGGGATGACAAGCGCGTCATAGTTTTCTGCGCGTGCCGATGAAAAATCGGCATTCAGTGCAAAATTATGGCCGCGCTTTTCGCTGTAGGTTTGGTCGCCTTCGAAATCATGGATGGCGGTTGCGATGGTATCGCCGGACTTTTTATCCGGGCAGACGGCATCAACGTGATGGCCGACAGCAAGCAACGTCTGGAACGGAACCATGGTTTCGTAATCTTCGGCATAGTCGCCGGTAATCATGAGAATTTTTTTAGCAGACATTTTAGATCCTCCCGCTTGTTATGAAGTGCCATTCAAGGGCGATGGAACTATACGCCTTGTTGATAGAGGGTGGGTAACAGCGGGGTACTACGTGGGCAAAGTACCGATAAATTTGATCAAAGACCGTTGTGATTGAGCATAAAAAAAAGAGGCCCAAGCGGACCTCTTTTTAAAATCAGGTGGTTTTGACCAATCAGCTTTTGGCTGTGGGGGTGGATTTTGCAGATGTTGATTTGGGGGCTGTTTTGGTCGCTGATTTCGCTGTAGATGCGCGCGAACGGGTGGCCGGTTTCTTGGCTGGTGCTTTTGCAGCAGGTTTTGCTGCTATTTTCGTAGCACTGGCGGTTTCCGGCGTTTCCTTGATGTGAAGATCGCGCTGCGGGAACGGGATCGAGAAGCCGGCAGCTTCAAGTTCCGTTTTTGATTTGCGGGTCAGATCAAAGAAGGCAGGCCAGAAGTCAGCCGTGGCAACCCAGCCACGTGCGGTCAGATCAACGGAGCTTTCACCAAGGGTGGCAACGAAGCTCATGGGTTCCGGGTCTTTGAGAACGCGTGGGTCAGATGCGACCAGTTTCGTCAGGAATGCGAGTGCTGCATCGACATCATCGTCATAGGAGATACCCACTTTGATATCGAGACGACGGGTCGGGTTGCGGGAATAGTTTTTGATCGCACTGTTCCAGATCTGCGAGTTTGGCGCAGAAATGAAGACACCATCTGGTGTTTTAAAGAGAGTGGTGAACAGGGTGATTTCAACAACGGTTCCTGAAACCGATCCGGCTTCGACAAATTCGTCGATTTTAAGCGGGCGCAGGATCAAGATCATCACGCCAGCGGCAATGTTTGACAGCGTTCCCTGCAATGCCAGACCAATCGCGAGGCCGGCGGCACCGAGAACTGCGATGATGCTGGTTGTTTCGACGCCGAAGTTTGAAAGAACGGCGACAAGGACAAATACCAAAATCGCATAGCGTACAATACTTGAGGCCAGCGGTTTTAGGGTCGAATCAACAAATTTTACATTTTTAAGAGAATGACGCACTAAAGCGGCGGCGCGACCGGCAACCCACCAGCCAACAATAAGAATAAGAATTGCGCCTAGCAGGTCCATGCCAAAGCCCAGCGCAAATTCCTTCAGCATTTCTGTGATTGTCGATACTTCAGTGTCGATCATTTCAACCTCGTCCGCTCTGTGTCATTGTTTTAGGGGCAAGACCTAGTAATTTGGTTCGAATGGTCAATCAGATTGTGCGAATACGCGACACAAGGGCACAAAAAATATATATCTTTTAAGCTTTTGTGACATATCTGTGCGTAATATCCGGCTGACTTCTTGAGGCAGGCGTTATATTTGCCAATTCCTGCGTCAAATTTTTTGCCCAAGGAAACTCTGCACACTACGGGTTTCCATGTATTTCGCAAATATAACGTCTGCCATCCAAATCAAATTAGTAGATCTTGACCCTAGTGATTGCTACTTATACGTCAGTATGGAACAATAAGCATTGCAGGTTTAGGCGTCCTTGAAAAGTGTGCAAGGATAACCAATTCATTGTAGGGTATGGAACAAAATACGTTTTGGATCGTTTAGAGACATAATCTCACCATCTTTGGTGATAAAGTATTATCCGAATAACAACCTTAACGACAGGGGTTAAGACATGCAGCTTCGTCCGTCTCTTCTTTGTGCTCTTGGTGGCGTTGCCCTCCTGAGCGCATGTAGCAGTGTAGATAATTCCGGTACCGCTCTTGGCTATGGTGGTAACCCGCTGACCTATAGCAGCTCGGTTTCCTCAGCAATGGCTGGTCAGGAACCAACCACTGCATTCGGTAAAGCGCTGAAAGCTGAGTATATTGCTTATGCACAGCGTGAAGCCGATGAGTGGTACGATTACTTTGATGCCGATTTCTTTGCGAAGAAAGCAGGCAAAGTAGCCACTGACGAAAATATTCTTCCAGAAGATCCGGCCAACTGGCGTTTCGATGCTGAAGAAATCGCACAGAAACGTTCAGTTCGTGATGAGCTGATTGCGTTGCTGGACGATGGAAAGCGCGAAGAAAAGCCTGATACAGCAGCGATTGCGCAGGCACGCTTTGATTGCTGGGTCGAGGAAAGCGAAGAAGGTTGGCAGACTGAGCTGATCAGCCAGTGCTGGAAAGACTTCGAAGCAGCAATGGCAGAGCTTCGTGCTGTAGAACCAGAGCCGATGGCAGCGCCAATTGTTGCAAAAGAAGCCCGTTTGTTCACGATCTTCTTTGACTTTGACAGTGTTGCAATCACACCGGTTTCCGAGCGTGTTCTTGACGCCGCTGCTGAACAGTGGGCTTCGAGCATGGGCGATGTTTCCATCGTTGGTCACGCCGATGCATCCGGTTCGGCTGCATATAACCTGAAACTGTCTGAGCGTCGTGCTGCGGCTGCTTTGGGTCAGTTGACCAACCGTGGCATCAAAGGTGACATGATCGGTAGTGACGCAGTCGGTGAAGGCGAACTTCTTATCCCGACTCCGGATGGGGTTCGTGAGCCGCGTAACCGTCGTGTGACGATTTCGGTCGATTAATCACCGTCATTTACCAAATCTTTGGCAACGAGGTGGCATTATGCCACCTCGTTGTTTTTATATGTGCTTTTGTCTAAGGCAGATATTTTCGCAGTAATTGCAGTTGAATTTCGTTTCAAACCGCATAATGTCTGCTTGGTATTGATATATAAAGTGAGAGGCGGGGACACATGATGAAGGCCATCAAGACGGTCTTTTTACGGCGCGCAGGGGGCGTCGTACTTGCACTGGCAGTTGGGTTGATCACGCTGACACCAGCGGCCCAATCGGCGGATATTACGCCGGTTGTACCATTTGAAAAATACTTCGCTGATCAGCGTGGCGATGGCAAGTATCTCCGTTTCAATGCATTTTCCGGTGACATCCCCGGTAAGCGTATCAAGGCGCTTTTGCGGTCCGGCCAGGTTATTGGTGACCGTGTTCTTCTTGCAGAAGATGTCGCTGTGTATTTCCCCGATGGTTATATCGTTCAATCCCAGACCCGGTTTGGAAAATACATTCCGAAAGCCGGCGTTCATCCTGGTGGTATTGCGAACCGCGACCATTTGATGGAAAATCCGCGTTATGCGTTGGTGAGCCGGTTTGATTCGATTTTGGGCCGCGAATGCGCCCGAACCGAATATGCCAATGGTTTTGCCGCCCTTCGGATTAAACCTGATGGTGTCCTGTCGCTGGTTCTTGAAACGTCAGGCATGTTTGATGCGCTTGTTGATGAACATACCACGACCTATAGCGTGACCAGTGCGGTTCAATCGGTGTTTATTGGTAATCAGGGCTTGATGCCGGAACTCATCGCGAAATGCGGACGCGGTTAAGATCTGCGGACATCTAGAAAGCAAGAAGGCACCGAAATTTCGGTGCCTTTTATTTTGTCTGTGTCTCGTCCTGAAATACGTTGTCACCCATAGGAGACGACAATGTCTAGTTCAGGCACAGAGCGGCGTACGCGCACACAATGTGATTACAACATGGGCTTTAAATTATCGGTTGTTGATCAGGTTGAAAAAGGCGAGCTGACCTATAAACAGGCGCAGGATCGTTATGGCATTCAGGGAAGAAGTACGGTCCTGAACTGGCTACGCAAACATGGTAAGTTTGACTGGTCCACAACGAGGCACAGTGCCATGTCGAAATCAGAAGAAACCCCGGAACAAAAGATCAAGCGGCTTGAAAAGGAACTTGAAGATGAGCGGATCCGCATCATGGTCCTTGATGGCATGATCACGATCATGGATGAGGAATACGGAGCAGGCCTGCGAAAAAAGTATTTATCCGAACTGCAAGAACATTACAGGCGCAAGGCAAAGTCAGTCTGAGTGAAAGCTGTCGTTGCTTTGGTCTGTCGAGGCAATCGGTTTACCAATTGCTGCAACGTCGTCGGCAACGACAGTTGGAGCTTGAGCCTCTGCGGGTCTGTGTGATGCGTCTACGCCAGAAAATGCCCCGGCTCGGTGCGCGCAAGCTCTATTATCTGCTGGCCGATGATTTGCGTCGTCTTGGGATCAAGCTGGGACGGGATGGCTTGTTTGACTGGCTCAGAGAGCATCGCTTGCTGGTTCGGCCCCGCAAGAATTTCACCAGGACAACCAACAGTCGGCACTGGATGAGAAAGCATCCCAACCTGTTGACCGAGCGTAAGCCCGTTCGCCCTGAGGAGGTGTTTGTCAGCGACATCACCTATGTCGAAACAGATCAGGGGGTCCATTACCTGTCTCTGGTCACCGATGCCTTCTCGCGTAAAATCATGGGACATGTTCTCAGTCATGAAATGAAAGCATCCGACGTGGTCAAGGCCCTGAAACAGGCGGTGCGCAACCGGATGACAACCCATCCCCTGATCCATCATTCTGACCGGGGGCTGCAATATTGTTCCGGGCTTTATCAATCGGTATTGAAGAACAACAACATCACCGCGTCGATGACCGATGGATATGATTGCTATCAGAATGCTTTGGCCGAGCGGGTGAACGGAATTCTCAAACAGGAATTCCTGGTTCATCGCTGCAAAACGTTTGAAGATCTCAGACAACTGGTCAAGGAAGCTGTGCAGACTTATAATACAGTGAGACCGCACCTCGCTCTGGCTATGCAAACGTCAGATCAAGTGCATCAAAAAGCCAGCGGAATATATCCGCTGGCTCCATGAAAAATCGTCAACTTATTTTAGGACGGCACACTGAATGTCGGCTGTGGATTGCGTGGGGGCAGATTTTAAAAAATCCGCGGGATTTCAATGGCAGGGCAGCGATCCATCACCGCGATCAGTCCATGCCGCTGTGCCTTGGCAGCCGCATCGGGATTGATCACGCCAAGCTGCATCCAGACCGATTTGGCACCTATGGCAATGGCGTCATCAACCACACCGGCGGCATCGTCGCTGTTGCGAAAGATATCAACCATATCGACCGGTTCGGTTATGTCGGAAAGTTGGGCAACGACGGTTTGACCATGGATTTTATTGCCCGCCTGACCCGGATTGACCGGAATGACATGGTATCCGCGACCCAGCAGAAACTTCATAACGCCGTTTGACGGGCGTTCCGGTTTGGGGCTTGCGCCAACCAGCGCGATTGTTTTGGTCGTTTCCAGCAATTGCTTTAACTGTAGATCATCGGGATTTTCAAACTGTGTCATCTGTTCCATCCATGTTGGGGCGCATTATATATGGATAGTTATATGATTGCCGATTGATCGCAACTCTGATCCGTTGGGATCAGCCTCTGATGAGCCAGCCCTCGCGGAAAGTTGATGGCAAGTTTAAATGACGCGGGCACTCAAATGCGCTTTGTGTAAGATAGAAATCTAAACTTTATAGGCTGCTTTTGCATGTATCCATGGCTTGATCCGTCCGGACGCTTTTCTGTTTTCAAGCTGACCGTTTTTGTCGCGCTGCTGATACCCGGGGCCTTTTTGCTGTGGCCGGTGATTTTAGAGGGTGGGGCGACAATTCCGGTTAAGGAAGCGATCCTTCAAAGCGGCGATTGGACCATCCGAATTTTGCTGATCACGCTTTTGATCACGCCGTTGCGGCGGATCACCCGGTTTTCAAAACTGGTGCAAGTCCGCCGTCAGGTCGGGGTGGCGGCATTTTGCTATGTGATTATTCATTTCGCCCTTTATGCCATCAGCCAGAATCTTGATGTGGTGCGGATCGCAAGCGAGATCGTCTTGCGCATCTATCTGACCATCGGGTTCGTGGCCTTGTTGGGATTGGCGGTTTTGGCCGCGACATCGACCAAGTCTGCGATGCGCAAGCTTGGGGCCAAATGGACGAAGCTTCATAAGATCGTCTATCCGATCGCCATTCTGGGTGTTGTGCATTTCTTCATGCAGTCCAAAATCGATGTCAGCGAAGCAACCCTGATGGCCGGATTGTTTGTGACCTTGATGCTGTATCGCTTTGCCCATTGGCGTGGCTGGTCCCTGCGGTCCGTAACGACATTGCTGGGAATTGCGATTGTTGCCGGTTTAAGCACGGCAGGCATTGAATATGCGTGGTATGCGCTGGCAACCGGTGTTCCGGCAGATCGGGTGGCCTCGGCCAATCTGGAATGGATGTGGCCAATGCGTCCGGCCTGGAATGTTTTCCTAAGCGGGATTGGCATGATCATTGTCTGTCAGTTCGGGCGCGATGGCGTAGGCCGTGTGTTGATTGGCAATGTCATGACCAGTGTACGGTTTAAACCGCAGCACTCGCGCGCCGAGTAAGGGCGGTTAGCAACCCGGCACCAATCATAACCCCACCCCCGATACGCGTCAGGCGGCGCATGGCAGACGGATTGCGGAACCGTTCGCGCAAGGCGGCCGCCATGATCGCCCAGATCGTTACATTGATCGCAGCCAGAATGACAAAGGTTGCGGTCATAATGATGAACTGGGGCAGAAGCGGGCTGTTTGCGGTGACAAATTGCGGCACGAACGCAATGAAAAACACGATCCCCTTGGGGTTCAATGCGGTAACAACGTAAGCCTGCAGGAACATGCGCGACGGGCGGTTGCGTTTTGCATCCGGGTTATCTTCAAGCGCGCCGGGCTTTTCACGCCACATCTTCACGCCGAGATAAATCAGATAACCGGCCCCGACCAGCTTCAGCACGGTAAAGGCTTCGGCCGAGGTCGCAAGAAGCGCACCCGCACCGGCCAGCGATATCGTCATCGCGGTTAAATCCCCCAGCGCAACCCCCGGAACGGTGGCCCAGGCCGTTTGGCGACCTTTGCCCAGTGCGTAACTGACAACAAGCATGATTGTCGGGCCGGGAATGGCCAGAACAATGGTGCATGCAAGGGCAAAAGCAAGCCAGATTTCAATGGGCATGGTGCGCTCCGTAGAATGGGTTATCTCAACACATTGACGTAAGTCACCCGGTTTACAAAGCGGGTGAGAGTTTTGGTGATCGGGAAGAGGGTCGATATTTCACAGTCTACTCATGACGCCATGTCGGGTGGCGTTTTTCAACAAAGGCACCGATCCCTTCGCGGGCATCGTGTTTTTGCATATTGTCGGTCATGACACCCGAAGCATAGGGATAGGCATCCGACAGCGGCATTTCGAGTTGGCGGTAAAAGGCCTGCTTGCCAAGCTGAACCGTCATGCCCGACCGTGCTGCAATACCTGCCGCAAGGGCACTGGTGGCATCTTCAAGTGTGTCATCCGAAACGACATCGGAAACCAATCCCATCGAAAAGGCGGTTTCGGCATTGATCGGGTCGCCGGTCAGCAACATCCGCATCGCATGTTTGCGCGCGATGTTACGGCTGAGGGCGACCATCGGGGTCGAACAAAACAGGCCGATATTGACCCCAGGTGTGGCGAATTTTGCCGACTGGCTGGCAACCGCCAAGTCACAACTGGCGACAAGCTGACATCCGGCCGCTGTTGCCATTCCGCGAACGCGTGCAATGACCGGTTGGGGCAGGGTGACGATCCGCATCATCAGGGCACTACATTGGGCAAACAGGGCTGCGTGCTGATCACACTGGGAAATGCCGTTCATTTCCTTAAGGTCATGACCGGCACAAAAGACCGGGCCTTCGGCGGCAAGAATGACGCATCGAATGGTGCTGTCATCGGCGATGGCATCAAAAGCGCTATGAAGGGCGGCCATCATTGCACCCGAAAGCGCATTGCGACGTTCCGGGTTGTTCAGGGTCACTGTGGCGCAGCCATTATCATCGGTGCGGATGACAAGGGGCTTTTCTGTGTCAGTCGCGGTCATATTGTATCCTCCCGTCTGCCCGTATGGGGGCAGCGTTTTTTATTTTCTTCTACCAACTGACGTAGTAGAATTGCACGCAAGGGGTTAAGTCAAGAAAACCCTATGCAAGTACAGCGTTGGGCGGTGCCGTAAACGGTATGTGCGTTATAATTCGACCAAGTGGTTGTGGATGAGCGAAAATCATACGCGGAAGCCCGGACGGGCACCGGGGCGTTTTGTTTCTACCCGGGCAGTTCTGGAATCCACCAAGCCAGTAAAACCTGTGCGGGCAACGCCGATCAAGCGTTTTGACCGCAAAGATGTTATGGAACGTGATCTGGAAAGATACCGTGCCGAGGCACGTGCGCGTTTGCTGCAAAACGGGTTCGATATTCCGCCATTTCTGATGCCAAAGCCCAAACCTTCTGAAGATGAACTTGAGGGTGACGAGGATCCGGTGATGGATCCGGATGCGCAGCGTGAAATTCGAAGTGCTGTGATGGCGGGGCCGAAACCGGCACCACTGGCGCGTAGTGGTAGTGCATCTTCTGGTGGTTTCTCTGGAAGTAACGGGGAGGGTGCCAAGCCAAGCCGCCATGTTCATGTGCAAGCCAAATCGCAGGGGGGTGGTACTGCGCCGACAGCACAGTCTGCTGCCGTTGCCCGGGAAAAAACGGCCTATGAAGAATATGTTGAAAGCCTGAACGGGGCGCCGAGATTGCTTGATAGCGTGGGCGATGATCGTGACAGTTCGGGCAAGAGCGAGACGGGCGATATCAAAGGCCGCGTTGATGACTTCAAAGAAAAAGAAGCTCGCCAGTCCCGGATTGACTTGCCGGAAAATACGTCAAACTGGGCGGCACGTGACGCACTTGATGAAAAACGTAGTGCGATGCTTGCAAAGCAGGAGAAAGCCCGGGCAAAGACGACCACGCGGAACAACAGCGCGCCCCTAAACTGGAACAAGATAATTGCACGTTTTGCCGCATATATGATTGCGGCCGTGGCGGTGGGATATGTTTTGGTTCTGACCGTGAATGAATTTTCGTCGATTTTGGGTAACTAGAGTCCAGTTCATAGATCGAAACAGGGCAGACGAGGTTGCGGCCTCTTGTACCAATCTCTTGACGTATCCTTGCCGAACCCGTGCCACAATCCCCATATAAACAATCGTGGAAGCGCAGTGTTTTGGGCTTTCGAGGTGGTTGTATGGGGAATGGCAGCCTGAAGATGAAAAAGGAACGCTTGGTTTGCTAATTCGCCAAAACAAGCGAGACCATCAAGAATGACTAAAACGGGGTTGTGCGCGTAAGACCAGACGACAAGGGGGCGTCATGATCAGGATATGCAGGTAGGCATATCAAGAGAATGGCGGACGTTTTGTGTTTACCCTTGTTGCAGGAGGCAGTGCTTGACGCTGTTATATCGCCATGATGCGTGACGAAAATGGTCAGGAAGACCACCAACCTGTTTATCTTCCAGAAAACCGACATCACTGGGCATCCAATGATGAAGTCGGAAAGCCCGCGGTTGATCTTACCCGCGGGCCCGTTCATATGCGCTTCAAGCGCAAAACGAAGACCGGACCCACATTGTCGGCCGGGGAATGGATGCGAGAAAACCTGCCGCAAATCGGATCAACAGCAATTGTCGTGATTGTGGTTCTGTGTGTGGTGGTCGCCCTTTATACCGACTTGGCCGGGATTGTTTTGAGATGACCCCGTTTAAAGAGTGATGAGGGTTTGCGGGGACAGTGTTTTGCCGTCTGGGCCCGCCAAACGAGGACTATAGATTATCGTCAGGTGTATGAATTTGGGCCGGAGTGGCGCAAATTATTGACGTTAACGTAAACGTTATGTCAGGCTGTCTTCCTGTATGAAAGATGCTGCATCAAAGCAGCACCCATGGGAGGCCAACCAATAATGACCAAGTCACAGACCCGGAGCGGGATAACGTCGGCGGATTTTGACGCCATCATGCGCGAAAAAGTCCCGTTCGTTGGCGATATGGGGGTGATGACCGAAAGTCTGGAAAATGACACCGCCATATTGCGGTTGCCGTTCAATGAACGATATCTTCGGCCGGGAAATGTGGTGTGCGGGCCCGCGATCTTTGGGCTTGCCGATATCGCCCTTTATGCTGTGGCGTGGTTGGTCGTGCCGCAAGCTGACCTTGCCGTGACAACCGAGGCCACCGTGCATTTCCTGTCAGGCGCCAAGCCCGGGGATCTGATTGCCGAGGCAAAGATATTAAAGGCGGGCAGGCGGCTGTTGATTGCGGAATGCCATATTCGATCCTGCGTTGATAACAGTCTGTGTGCGCATGTGATCGGGACTTACGCGATGCCACCGGCAGAAAAATAATCGAAAATCGTGTGGTAAAATAATACCGCTTTACATAAGTTATTGATTTATAACGAAATATTCCTGTTGTTTTCTTGTTGAATGCTGGCATAATGCGCCGACTTTCAACGAGGGACGTTTCCCTCCGTGGAACCCAGTTTTCGAGTATAGAAATAATGAAAACCTTCACTGCGACACCGAGCGACATCGAGCGCAAATGGTTCGTGGTCGACGCTGAAGACGTCGTCCTTGGCCGCCTTGCTGCTGTTGTTGCCAACCGTCTTCGTGGTAAGCATAAAGCTATGTTTACCCCGCACATGGATTGTGGCGATCACATCGTCATCGTCAATGCCGAAAAAGTCAAATTGACTGGCCGTAAACTTCAGAACAAGAAGTTTTACTGGCACACCGGTTATCCGGGCGGCATCAAAGAACGCACCATGGACAAGCTCCTCAATGGTGAGCACCCGGAACGTGTGATCATCAAAGCTGTTGAGCGTATGATGTCCCGTGGTCCGCTGCGTAGCCAGGTTCTTTCCAAGTTGCACGTTTATGCCGGTACCGAGCATCCGCATGATGCTCAGCAGCCTGCAGTACTCGACGTTGCGGCTATGAACGAAAAGAATAAGCGGAGTGCTAAGTAATGGCCGAAACTAAAACTCTTGAAGATCTCAAGGATCTGGCACAGGGCGGCGAAACCGTTTCTGCAGCAGCAGAAGGCACCTTGCCGGAGCCGAAGATCGACGCACAGGGCCGTTCCTATGCAACTGGCCGTCGTAAGAACGCAATTGCACGTGTCTGGATTAAACCGGGCTCAGGCAAAGTCACCGTCAATGGCCGCGAATTCGAGGATTACTTCGGTCGTCCGGTTCTGCGCATGGTGATCAACCAGCCGTTCGGCGCTGCTGATCGTAAAGACCAGTTTGACGTTGTTTGCACCGTTAACGGTGGTGGCCTTTCTGGTCAGGCCGGTGCCGTTCGTCACGGTATCTCGCGCGCTCTGATCACTTATGAGCCAGCACTGCGTCCTGCACTTAAGTCCGGTGGGTTCCTCACCCGTGACTCCCGTGCAGTTGAACGTAAGAAATATGGTCGCGCTAAAGCCCGTCGTAGCTTCCAGTTCTCGAAGCGCTAAACCGGCACGCTTACGCAATACGCGATTTCAAGATGGCCCGCTGGTTCAGCGGGCCATCTTTTTTTGTGTCTTTTTCCCAGATAAGGCACTGCTTAACCCCCCCGATTTGAAAGGGACCACCGATATGCAGTACAGAAAGCTGCGCGACGCTGACCTTGATGCCGCAACCGTATTCCTTGCCAATCATGCTGCCACCAGCATGATCCTGCGCGGGAATTTGCGAACTGTCGGTATCGAGCGACGTCGTCATCCGCTTTCTGGAAGCTATTTTGGTGAAGTGGCCGAAGATGGTGCGATCAGTGCGGTCATTGCGCAGTTTGGAAATGGTAATGTCTTTGTCCAATCGGGCGATCATGGAACCATCCCGGCTGACCTGACAAAGGCATTTTCGGCTGATCCTCTTGGTCCAGTTGCCGGTGTGTTTGGGGATGCCGATCAGGCCGCCGATATGCTGGATCAGCTTGGTCTTCTCGATGCGGAATTCAATATCAATGCGTCGGATATTCTTTATCAGCTCAGACTTTCTGATCTGATCGTGCCGGTGAATGCGCGGGCCGACGATTTTCAGATGGTTGATGCAAACCAGGTTGATCGCAGCACCTTGTTGCGGTGGTTGCGCGCCTATGAAATCGAAGCTTTGGGCGCGCAAGACACCCCCGGACTTGATAGCAAAATCGCATCGCGTCTGGTGCATGCCCTTGATGCGCGCAATTTGTGGGCGTTGATTGTCGATGGCAAGCCGGTCAGTCTTTCGGGTTTCAATGCCCAATTGCCTGATATGGTTCAGGTCGGACCGGTCTGGACCCCGCCAGAACATCGATCAAATGGTTATGCCCGTATTCTGGTGGCAAAGACCCTGCTTGCCATACGATCGCGCGGGGTTGCGAATGCAATCTTGTCAACAGATAGCGAAGCCGCGGCAAAGGCGTATGAGGCGCTTGGTTTTAGCAAGATCGGGCGCTATCGCTTGGCCCTTTTGAAAACCCCGGTTAAGCTTGCGCAGATGCTTGAAACCCAACCTTAAACCGGATCGGGGCCTGCTTTGATACGCAGCCTGTTATCGTGTGTGATTGCCAAATTGTTCCTGCCAACGGTTCTGATCGTTTTGGCAGGAACAAGTATGCCTGCGTCTTTGTTTGGTGGTGCATGGGCGCAAGGTGAACGTATTGATCTTTCGCAGGTTCTTTATCGGTTTGAAAATCGTGCCTTGAACCTTGGGCGATATGGCACGGTGGCGACCTTTCAGCAAAAGTTGTTTGTGCAGGCATCGCAGTGTGCATCCAAACCGGCAAATAGTTATGGTCGGGCGGATGGTATTGTCGGGGGCAAAACACGCCAGGCCATTGTCGATCTGCAACCATGCCTGAATTCTGCCGTGCGGGCCGCGGTCGGGGCGGAAAGTTATGGGGCGATTACGGTTGGGCTGTGGCGGTTGTTGATGCCCGCCAACATGCCGCCGCCCGATGCGATTGAACGGGCCAATCATTTGACCTTTGCCCTTGAGGGCACGGATTACGACGTTATTCAGTTCAATTTTTGCCAGTCGAAAAACCCGCGCAGTAGTAAGACGTTTCTGGAAGGTGATCCGTATTGCCATACCAACGATCCGCGCGCCTATTTGACATGGGGGCCGCGTGGAGCAACGGCAGGGGCCGGGGCAGAAATTCAACAGATATTATTTGCCGCTGAACGGGCCAATCCCGGATTGCTTAGCACGGTTTTTGGGCCCTTTACCGAAGACATGCACAGACTGGCGCTTGGCAATAATGATGCGGCCTTTGATGTGCTGTGTGCGATCTGGGTCGATGATCAAAACCGCAACGAATTTTCACGGCGGTTTGCCGCCTATGGCGCCCGGCCGGAAGTGCAGGCATCCTATCGCCGGGTGTATGATGCTGCCAATGCCGATGGCGGCAAGATAGCGCGATTTTTCAAACTGTATAATGCTATAAAACCAGTCATAAAACGTGATCCGACCGAAATTGATCTGGCATTTTTCATTGACCGCGCAACCCATGGATCCGTCCCGCCCGGCGATATCAGCCAACTGGTCGACCGCATGACCAAATTCGCAAGCCGGACGCGGGATGCGCCAAGTCCGGGGGAGCTGCGCAAACAGCTTGCCGCCTGGCTGCCAAGCCATCATAAATATAATGACCGTCTGGCCCGCGATGCGATTTTCTTGGTTGATGACCCGGATGTTGTGGTGTCCGATGCCCATCGACGAATGTGGTTGCATCGATCCGGCCTGAAGGCCAGTGATTTTGGCCTGTCTGATCGGCGATATGTCGCGGGATACCCGGTTGCTGCCCCGACCGGGTATGAGAAAATCGAAAAATTCTATACCGTGCTGCCCGAAGACAAACGGGCTTGTCCATCCACAGTTCGGCGTGCGCGCAAGCCATAACCGGGTGTCAATGTACCGTATGTTGAAAACGCATGGGGACATTGCGGTTTATCAGGGATATTTGTCGTCTAATAGCTTGCATCTGATGGGCTTGTTTGCCAACATCCGCCCGTTATCAATGCCTGCAAACTTGCGGGTGAGCCTTTAGGAGCAAGATTTAAATGAGTGACGTTAAGGTCAAAGTCGGAATTCTCGGTGCCAGTGGCTATACCGGGGCGGAATTGGTTCGTATTCTTGCGCACCATGCTGCCGCGGAAATCACCCTGTTGACCGCAGACCGACGCGCCGGACGTCCTTTCGGGGAAGTTTTCCCGCATCTTGCCCATATTGATCTGCCAACCATGATCAAGATTGACGATGCCGACTGGTCGACAGTTGATCTGATTTTCTGTGCGCTGCCGCATGGCACGACGCAAGAAGTGATTGCCGGTTTGCCGGATCATGTAAAGGTCGTCGATTTGTCGGCCGATTTCCGCCTGTTTGATGCCGCGACCTATAAAGAATGGTACGGGGCGGAGCATGTCGCACAGGATTTGCAGAAAGAAGTGGTCTATGGCCTGACCGAACTGCACCGTGAAAAGATCAAATCAGCGCGTATTGTTGCCAATCCGGGCTGCTATCCAACCCCGGTGCAGCTGGCCCTGACCCCGCTTCTGGAAAGCAAACTGGTGCATGCCGATGACATCATCATTGATGCCAAATCCGGCGTAACCGGTGCGGGGCGTTCGCCCAAGGAAATGACCCTTTATGCCGAAGTGACTGAAGGCATTCATGCCTATGGTACGGGCGGGCATCGCCATGCGCCTGAAATCGAACAGGGCTTGGCATGGGCGTCGGGGCAGGATGTGGTTGTGAACTTTTCGCCGCATCTGATGCCAATGAGTCGCGGTATTCTGGAATCCATCTATGTCAAAATGACCTATGGCACCACGGCCGAAGACATTCAGGCAGCATTGGCAAAACGGTTTGCCAATGAGCCGTTTGTCCGCGTTTTGCCATTTGGTGTGACGCCGCAAACCCGCCATGTGCGCGGATCGAATTACGTTTTGATGGGCGTGGTCAAGGACCGCGTTCCGGGCCGCGTGATCATTGTTGCGGTTGAAGATAACCTTGTAAAAGGCGCATCGGGTCAGGCCGTTCAGAACATGAATGTCATGCTGGGTCTGCCAGAAACCATGGGGCTTGAGATCGAACCACTGTTCCCATAGGCCTCAAGACACCATCCAAAGAGTTGAAAAGGCGCAACCAGAATTGGTTTTGCGCCTTTTCTTATGGCTTCATCGCGCGTTCGAGAACCTCAAACACCTTGGGGTTTTCACATTGTGCGACGTTAAACCGCATCAGGTTGCCTGCCGATTGCGACAGGCTAAAAACGTTGCCGGGGGCCAGAACGATGCCTTCGGCCAAGGCAACGCGTGCGGTTTGTGCCGCATCAATGCCATCGGGCAAGCGGCACCACAGGAAAAGACCTGCATCGGGCATGATTTCTGGCGTGATGCCAAGGGATTGGAGGCGGTTTGCTATTGTGGTCATGCTTTTTGCCAGCCGGTCCCGGAGGCCCACCATATGTTTGCGATAGGTGCCGTCTTTTAAGACCGCGTGGATCAGTTCAGGGGCCAGATTGCCACTTGAAAAACCGGTTGCGATTTTAAGGTCGGTAAGCCCGTCGATCCAGTCGGTGGAGGCAGCGATATATCCGCATCGTATTGAGGCCGAAAGTGTTTTGGAAAAACTTCCGATATGGATCACCCGGTCTATCCCGCCAAGTGCAGCAAGGCGGGGTGCAGGCGTGTTTTCAAAATCGGCAAAGATATCGTCTTCGATCACGATCAGATCATGTTGTTCGGCAATTTTAAGAACACGATGCGCAACATTGGGCGAAAGTGACGCCCCGGTCGGATTATGCAGCCCGGAATTGGTGATATAAAGACGGGGCTTTTCGCGGGCGACAACGTTTGCAAAGGCATCGGGATCGGGGCCGTTTTGCGTAAATGGTACGCTGATGATGTTGGCGCGATGGGCACGGAGCAGGGCCTGAAAATTAAAGTAACACGGATCATCAATCAAAACCGTGTCACCCGGTTCGATCAGAAAGCGACACAGCATATCAATCGCGTGTGTGCCGGACTCGGTTAAGATAATTTGATCGGGACCGGCTTCAATGCCGTGTTGTACCATGCGGCGCGACAATACTTGGCGCAAAGGGGCCAGGCCAAGAGGGGTGCCATAGTCCGTCAGAACGTCATCTTGCGCACGCGACAGATTGCGCAAGGCCTTACGGATGGATGTTTCAGGCATCCAGCTTGGCGGGAGCCACCCACAGCCGGGTTTGAGCATATCGGAGCGTGCATCAAGAGATTGGCGCGATACCCAGAACGGATCAATCGCACGATCAAGTTTAGGGCCGATCTGCGCAATCGAAAGCGGGGCGGTGTGCCCAGATACATAAAACCCCGATCCACGACGTGACTGGATAACGCCATCGGCAACCAGACGGTCATAGGCCTCAACCACGGTTGAATTTGAAACAGACATCTGTTTCGCACAGGCCCGAATGGACGGCAAACGGTCGCCTGACAGAAGGCTTCGCGCATTGATCCGGTCGCGAATGCCCGCCATGACCTGTGTGACGAGGGTGCCGTCCCCGATCATGGTTTTTGCCTGAATAGCCACCACTGTATTGCCTTTGATATGAGTACAGTTTGATCAAATTGTACTTCATTGTGTCTGGTGTCGATCCGGGAGGCAAGCCAAAGATACGCCAACAATCATGATGGAGGCGATAGTGGCAATTGCACGGACAGAAACACAATCACAATCACGCAATGGCTGGATCAGCGGGCTGGTAGGGATTTTGATTTTTAGCGGTTCGTTACCGGCTACCAGAGTTGCGGTTATGGATTTTGATCCGCTTTTTCTAACCGTGGCGCGGGCGACTATTGCCGGTGTGCTGGCCCTTATGATTTTGATTGTATCGAAAACAGCGCGGCCGCGAAAAACCGACCGGGTATCGCTTTTTGTGGTTGCCGGTGGTGTGGTGGTTGGCTTTCCATTGTTAACCGCACTTGCGCTTGAACATATCAGTTCGGCCAGATCAATTGTGTTTATCGGGTTGTTGCCGTTGGCGACGGCCATTTTCGGAATGCTGCGCGGTGGCGAACGGCCAAGCGGCATATTTTGGGTGTTTTCGATCCTTGGAAGCGCCCTTGTTGCAGGCTTTGCCATAAGTGGCAGTGATGCCGGTTCACTGCGTGGTGATCTGTATATGCTGGGCGCGATTGTTGTCTGCGGGCTTGGCTATGCCGAAGGCGGGAAACTTTCGCGCCATATGGGCGGCTGGCAAGTGATCTGCTGGGCACTGGTGATTTCGTTGGTGCCAATGGCGATCCTAAGCGTGGTGATGTTGCCTGACAGTGCCGCCGCTATTGGGTTTCGGGCGTGGATCGGCCTTGGCTATGTATCGGTCTTTAGCATGCTGATCGGGTTTTTCTTCTGGTATCGCGGATTGGCGATTGGCGGGATCGCAGCCGTGGGACAGTTGCAATTGCTGCAACCGTTTTTCGGATTGATGTTGGCATCCTTGATTTTGGCGGAGCCGGTTGGCTGGTCGATGATTGTGGTCACCGTTGGTGTGGTTGCCTGTGTGGCCGGGGCCAAACGGTTTGCATGATCTTTGGTTTTTTAGTCGCTGTGTAAGGGGCGATGGGGGTTTTTGTCAGGCCAGTATTGCTGGTGCAATTGATCGACAAAACCCTCGTCGATAAGGTCTTGCATGATGCGGGCGATTTGATCTCTGCGCGACATCATGAGGGATTTGCGTGAGATTACCATATGTATTTCATTGTCGTGCCCCGTGCGAAACGGTGCCTTGGTGATTGTATCTTAGAGATGATTGCGGCGAATTTAAAAATCTGCGTTGGAGTCTGATCCGACAATGGCATCAAGCCGTTCAACCGCAAGCATACGTAGTAAGATGATTTCACTGCTTGCTTCGAATTTATCCAATGATCTATCGCTGTCAAACGGTTCAAAATAAAGGGAATCGACCACAGCCCCGACTGTCAAATTTTGAAGGTCGCGGTAGTCTTCTATGGAAACAGGGTTGTTGCGGGTGATGTAAAATACCGGCGTTACCTGACTATAGGCGGGTTTGATGTAGAAGGCGTATTCTTCGCGGTCTTCGGTATAGGCAAAGCTGGTCAGGACATCGATATGTCCATCTTCAAGCGTTTTAAGGCAGCGCCGCTACGGACAGGCATAAAGGTGTAGTTCCAGATCCAATCGGTTGGCGACTTCAGTCAGAAGGGCAACATCAATGCCGTGACGCGTGCCATCCTCGTCTTCAATGCCGAAGGGTTCCCATATCGAAAAAGCGGCAACCAGAATCCCGCTTTGTGATCGGACGGGGGATGTTTCCTGAGCCGTTGTTGCATGGATGGAACCAAGTGTGGCAGATATGGCAACAGCCGCTGTGAGAGCTGCATGCGCCAGATATTTCGGGAACAATTTGTGTATGATGTTTGCTGTGATTGATGCAACCATGATCAAGAATTGTTACGACAAGGTTTCCTGATCTGTCATGTTAGAATTTAAATTTCCAAATCAAGGGATGATGTGGCGGTTGATCAAAGCCAATATGCACCCCAAAATATTTGAACACCCATTACGAAAGGTCTTCTGACCATGCGTCTGTCTTATCGCGGGGTAATGCCCACCATCGACGAAACCGCGTTTATCGCCCCGAATGCAACAATCATTGGCGATGTCGAAATCGGTGCCGAAACCGGTATCTGGTTTGGCTGTGTCATTCGCGGTGATGTTCATGAAATCCGGATCGGATCGCGCACTAATATTCAGGACCTGACGATGGTGCATGTCGCCAAGGGCAAATTTGGCACCTATATCGGGGATGACGTTACCATTGGCCATGCGGCGATCATTCATGCCTGCACGCTTGAAGACCGAAGCTTTGTCGGGATGGGCGCAACCGTCATGGATGGGTGCGTGATTGAACAGGGTGGGATGCTGGGTGCCAATGCCTTGCTGGCACCGGGTAAACGCATTCCGGCAGGTGAATTATGGGCCGGGGTTCCGGCGCGCAAAGTGCGTGATCTGACACAGGAAGAAATTGAATTCTTTAAGGTATCTGCGGATCGTTATGCCGATCTTGCGCAGGAATATTGCGTGTCTATTCCTGCCGACCTTAAAGCCAATGGTTAAAAGCTGCGCTGATATGCGGCCTTGAATTCCGTTTGTCGGGTGGGCATGTTTTCAGGCAGGTGCTGGGTCAGTGCTGTCCTTCTACAGAGATGGCAAAAAATTATAAAACGCAGGTTAGAAGATAAACTTGGAAGATTTGGTGTGACGGGGCCTTGGCGGATTTATGTCGGGTTTTGGGTGCTGCTTGGCTTGATCGCGACGGCACATCCGTCATATGCCAACCCCATGCAGACCTGCGAACGCCCTTTGACCGTCCGGGTTTCTGAAACCTATATCCCGTTCAGTTTCAAGAATGAACTAGGTGCTGCTGCTGGTAAGGATGTCGCCTTGATCAGCCAGATTATGGCTGATCTTGGGTGTGAGGTTACGTTCGTATTCTTGCCGTGGAAACGGGCCTTGCTTGAGCTTGAACAGGGACATCTTGATATTCTGCCGTCCGCGTCGATCACCCCTGAGCGGCAAGTTTATGCGCTTTTTTCGCAACCATATCGCAATGAGGTTTCCGGCCTTGTGGTTCGCAAAGAGGATGAGGGGCGGTTTCTTCTCCAAACGATCGATGACATCATTCTCTATGATATGAAACTTGGTCATGTGCGCGGTGCCTATCGCGGGGAATTGTTTGAACAGTTTCAAAAATTGCCCGGTGCACCAATGCAGTTAACAGATGTCAGCATTTCAGAGATCGGCTTTAACCTGTTGCTTAAAAAACGTATCGACGGGCTGGTCGGTATTCCTGCTGTTACCTTGGCACATGCCGAAAGGATGGGAATCGCCGACAACCTGATTGCCCATTCATTTATATTCGGCTCCGACCCAATCCATCTTATGTATTCGCGCAAGTCGATCTCCCAAAAACTGGTGGATCGTATCAATGATGTTTTGACGCAGGCCATCGGGACGTCAGTCTATCAAGACCTTTATGGCCTTGATGCATTGGACGCAATTTCCGAGAACTAAATTGCAGTACGATCTTCTTGCCTGTTTCCCACGCTTGCGTTAGCAAGACCGCCAGTTAATCCGAAAATAACATGCCGCGCGCCACCACGCCGGCCCAGCACGAAACGGACCGGAAAAATGACGCGTTGGCAGGCGAATGCTATGATCGTCTTTGTTGCCCTTATTTGGGGCACGACTTTTGTTGTTCAGCAAACCAGCATGGAAAATATCGGACCGCAATATTTTACGGGTGTCCGTTTCCTGTTGGGGACTTTGGCGGTTTTGCCGTTTGCGCTGCGCGATTTGCGTAGATTAAAAGGTGTTGGCCGTCCGCTTAATCGGATGGACCATGTCGGGCTTCTCGTGCTTGGCGTTTCGATGTATCTCGCCAGTATTTTGCAGCAAATCGGCATCATGCAGACGACAGTAACCAATGCGGCCTTCCTGACCGCGTTTTACGTTCCTGCGGTTCCTGTTCTGGCCTATCTGGTGTTTCGGACCCGTCCGCATTGGTCGGTTTGGCCGGGTGGGGCAATGTGTGTTTACGGCACCTATTTGCTCAGCGGTGGTGATCTTGCAGGGCTCGGAACCGGTGATTTCTGGGTGATGGGCAGTGCATTTTTCTGGGCGACACAGGTTGTCTTGATCGGTGTTATGGTGACACGGACGAACGCACCGGCCTTGGTTGCGGCATCCCAGTTCCTGATTACCGGCATTCTTGGCATGGTGATGGGGGCGTTTACCGAAACGTTCAGCTTTGCCGATATCTATAATGCCGGTTTTGAAATTCTGTATGCCGGGATCATGTCAGCAGGGATCGCCTTTACCCTGCAGGCCGTTGCGCAGAATTACACCGAGGCATCCGATGCGGCGATCATTATGAGTGCCGAGGCGGTTTTTGCCGCAATTGCCGGGGCGTGGTTCCTTGGCGAACGGTTGGCACCGGCGGAATATACCGGATGTGGTGTTATTCTGGCCGCGATCATTGGCGTTCAGCTGATTCCGATGATGCGCCGCAGACCACAGATCGCGGTCTGATGATTGGCCCTGCCATTGACTTTTATCAAGGCAGGGTTCAAGTCTTTCAGTGTAAATGCGTTGCGTTCGCGATAATGTGCTGTACGCGACCTTGCCCATTCAGCGATCAGATCAAAGTGCCTTTCATGCGTCACCCAAGCCACATTTCCCCCGATTTTATCAAGTCGGGCAGCATTGCCCGATTGGTTGTTGCGGCGTCATGCGCCGTGACAATTGGTTTCGGGCTTGGCTATGGGGCAAAAGCCGAAGATCGAACCGATTTTTTAAAGGGACTGCTCGCGCAGTCTGGCAAATCTGTAAATGAAGTTGCCGCCGCATCAGTATCTCCCTTTGCCGATCTAAGTGCTCTGGGTGAGGCGCTTTATTTCGATCCCAACTTGTCGGCCAATCGAACCATGGCCTGTGCGACATGCCATGAACCCTCAACCGCATTCCGTGATCCGCGCATTGATGTTGCGGGGGGCGCATTTTCGCTGGGCGATGATGGCAAAAGTCTTGGGGATCGCAATACGCCAATGGCGGCCTATGCGAAGTTTTCTCCGCCATTTCATGTGCGCGAAGACGGCGTTGCGGTTGGCGGGCAATTCTGGGACGGGCGCGCAGTTGATCTGGCCGAACAGGCCGGGGGACCGCCGCTAAACCCGATTGAAATGGGGATGCCTGATAAGGCTTCTGTGGTGTCCCGATTGCAGGAAGACGAAGATTACGTTGCCGGGTTCAAGGCATTGTTTGGTGACGATGTCTGGTCTGATAGCGATGGTGCGTACGGCGCGATGACACAGGCGATTGCAACCTTTGAACAGGGTGATCAGTTCGCCCCGTTCGATAGCAAATATGACCGGTTTCTACGTGGTGATTATAAAATGACGCCGCAGGAAGAATTGGGGCGGGTTTTGTTTTTCTCGCAGCAATTTACCAACTGCAATACCTGCCACATGCTGAAAACCAGCCCGACGGCAGAAGGCGAAACCTTCACCAATTACGAATTCCACAATATCGGTGTGCCGCGCAATGTTGCGACCCGTCATGCCAATGACAAGGATGTCGATTTCACTGATAACGGATTGCTGGATCATCCGGCCATTGATGACCCGGCCTATCGCGGTAAATACAAAACGCCGTCACTTCGCAATGTCGCGGTGACCGGCCCCTATATGCATAACGGCGTGTTTTCAGAACTTGAAACCGTGGTTCGGTTCTATAACAAGTTCAACAGCAAGGCCAAAGCCAACCAGACCAACCCGGAAACCGGCGAATCCTGGGGCGATGCCGAAGTGCCAGACACCATTTCGCTTGCCGAGCTTGAAGAAGGCGATGCGCTTGATACCAAACGCATCAAAGCCATTGTCGCGTTTTTAAAAACCCTGACCGATGCGCGGTATGAAACGCTTCTGGCAGAACAGGAAGCTGCGGCAAAGAACTAGGGTTCAAACCCTAGTTATTTGCTCGGCTGTTGCCCTAGCTTTTCAGCGTTTCAATCACGGCACTTTGCGCCAGATCGCCAAATCCGTCTTTGGTTGCCTGTGCAAACACATTGAACGCCGCATCGCCGACGGGCAGGGTCATTTTGAATTCTTCGGCCAATTTTAGGGCATAACCCGCATCCTTGGCGCGAAGGGCGGTGGTGAAATGGATGTTTTCAGTGTGATTGCTGCGGACCATGTCAGGCACCGTCATCAGGCCCGATGCGCTGGCGTTGGCACCGATGGTAAATGTTTCTGCCACGATGTTGCCATCCAGCCCCGCACGCTGGGCAACAGCCACCAGTTCGGCAGCAGCGGCGATATGAACCGCACCAAGCAGATTATGCATTAATTTGTAAACCGTGCCGGACCCGATCGGGCCGAAATGAACAATCTTTTTGCCGGTGTCATTCAGGATCGGACGCACGCGATCAAGCACATCGGTGCTCGCCCCGATCAGGAAGATTGTATTACCGGCTTCAATGTCGGACGGAACGCCGGTGACCGGAGAATCGATATAGGGGCAGCCGGCGGCTTCGATCTGTTGTGATAATCCCAAAACAAATTCATGGGACAGGGTAGAACATTCAATTGCCACCGTGCCCTTGGTCATGGCCGCAAGCGCGCCATCATCGCCCAGCCAGACGGCCTGTGCCGCTGCATCATCGGACATAAAGGATATCACAACATCGACATTGCGCGCGGCATCCGCCGGTGTTGCGCAGGCGGTTGCGCCAAGGGCCACAAGCGGTTCAATCTTGGCCGTACTTCTGTTCCAGACCTGAACGGCATAGCCTTTTGACAGAAGGCGTTTGATCATTGCCGCAGCCATGCGGCCGGCACCGAGAAATCCGATTGTTTTGGTCATGATGGGGTTCGTTCCGTATTTTAAATTATGCTTTTGGGCAGCAATTTGCGATTGGCTGTGCCACAATTTGCCATGAATGTAACACGCCAAGCCCTTGAATAAAGGCGATTGTGCATGTGACAGAGCAAAAGCAGGAAAATGACGTGACCGGTATCAAGGCTTATTACGCGGCGGTTCTGGCGGGACTGACCATGCTGTGCCCGTTTGGCGCATCTGCCGATTTTGTGCAAGGCGATCTCAAAGCTGATCCCAGCGGCCAGTTTTATTGCGGTGACGCGATGGAATGGTGCTTTGGTATTGCGCAAACATCGAGCGGTGCAAAGGACAGCGACGCGGTTGATACCCCGGTTCTTCTTGTTTTGCGTGCGGGCAAGGAAGTCACCCGTCAGGAAATCATTCAGCCCAAAAGCAGCGATGATGATGTGGTCAGTTGGCGCAAAACCGGCATTTGGCCGCAATGGGTTCATGACCCCGACAACAGTGGCGCATTCCTGATGGGGATTGTGACGACCACATCGGTTGGATATTCCGGCGGTGGGGCGTCTGTTGCGATGTTGTCGCTGATCCGGGTTGATCCGCAATTGGGAATGCCACCGAAACTCGACATGGTTGCAACATTCCCGTGGGAAGCATCGAAAATGATCAGGGCCTGCTTTAGCGAACAGGACATGATCGATCGCAATCAATTGTGCCATGACACATATGATTTTACGGCGGAGATCACTCCGGTTTCGGATGCGAATGTGGGGGGAGGAACGATGCCGTCACTGCATTATATGGCAGGTGCCAGCAAGTTCCCGCCCAACGCGGATTTGACAACGGACTCAAATACCCGGCCCGTGGACGGCAAACAGACCATGGTGCAAACACCGGACCCGGCATGCCAGTTGGATGCGGTTTTCAGATTTAATATCAATGCGCAAGTATATGATATTGATCTGCCGCTTGAGGGGTGTGAGGCCTATTTGATCCCGTAAAAAAACGCGCTGTGGAAAACACAGCGCGTTTTTTGTGTGTGTGATGATCGCGATGATGCTGGATCAGGACAACCTGACTTTTACGTAATCACCCGGTGCCGGGCCAATCACCTTGAGCTTGCCATCGCCGGGCTTGCGGGCATCGACCTTGCCACCGGAACGGCGGCTGATCCAGTTTTGCCAATCGGTCCACCACGATCCTTCATGCTGGGTGGCTTTGGCCATCCAGTCTTCGGGATTGGCCGGGGTGCGGTTATAGGTCCAATGGCAATATTTGTTCGCCGCGGGCGGGTTGACCACACCGGCAATGTGACCTGACGCAGAGAGAACAAATTTCACCTGACCGGACAAGAGTTGCGTTCCGGCATAGGTTGCCTGCCAAGGTGCGATATGGTCTTCGCGGGTGGACAGGAAATAGGCCGGAATTTTGATATCACGCAGGTCAATCGGTTCGCCAAGGATCGAAATGCCGCCCGGTTCGCGCAACAGGTTCTTGTTATACATATTGCGCATATAGAAACTGTGCATTGCCTTGGGCATGCGCGTGGAATCGGAATTCCAATACAGCAAATCAAACGGGAAGGGGTCTTTGCCCAGCATATAATTGCTGACGACAAAGGACCAGATCAGGTCATTGGCGCGCAGCATATTGAATGACATCGACATATCCCGGCCATCAAGATAACCGTCCTTGGACATCTTGTTTTCAAGGCTTTTGATTTGTTCATCATCGACAAAGACCGACAATTCACCGGATTTTTCAAAATCCATCAGGGTGGTGAAGAAGGTGGCCGATTTGATCCGGTCATCACCGGTTTTGGCCATATAGGCCAAGGTGGAGCTTAAAAGCGTTCCACCAAGGCAATAGCCAATCGCGTTGACTTCTTTTTCACCGGTCGCCTGTTCGATCAGATCAAGGGCGGCAAGAATCCCGTCCTTGGCATAATCTTCGAACGACTTTTCGGCCAGTTCGCTATCAGGGTTCACCCACGACAGAACAAACACTGTGTGGCCCTGATCCACCGCCCATTTGATGAACGAGTTTTCCGGGCGCAGATCAAGGATGTAGTATTTGTTGATCCAGGGCGGGACGATCATAAGCGGGCGTTTGGCGACCTTGTCGGTGCTGGGTGTGTATTGTTGCAGTTCCATCAAAGGCGTTCTGCCGACAACCGATCCTTCGCTTGTGGCGACATTTTCGCCTATCTTGAAGGCATCCAGATCAGTCATGCGGATTTGCAGTTTACCCTTGCCGCGTTCGAGATCGCCCAAAAGGTTCTGAAGCCCCTTCAGCAGGTTCTCGCCACCGGATTCAAGGGTGGTGCGCAGAACTTCCGGGTTGGTCATCAGGAAGTTTGTTGGCGAAATCGCATCGACAAATTGACGGGTATAGAATTCGACTTTTTGTGCGGTCCGGTCATCGAGCCCATCGACATCATGAACAACATTTTGCATCCATTGCGAGGACAGAAGATAGGACTGCTTGATAAAGTCAAACAGTTCATTGTTTTCCCATGCTTCATCCTTGAATCGACGGTCGCCTTTGAGGGGGGAGGCCACAGGTTCGGATTCTTCGCCCATTAAACGCAGTGTGGTGTTATGCCATAGCGTGTAATATTGCTGCCAAAGGTCGATTTGTGCGTCGACCAGTTTGGCCGGATTTTGCATAATCTGGTTGGTGAGTTCCGCAAAGGCCGAGCCGATATTAAGCGGATCCGGGTCCGAAATTTCCGGGTCTTCTGCCTGTCTGGCAAGGAAGTCAGATACAAGTCGTTGACTTCTCTCGGCTATCTCTGCCATTGCTGAAGATAGTTTTTCGGGATCGGGATGGGTGATTTGGGTTTCGATGGCCTGTTGATCGCTCATGGGGCATTCCCTTATGATACCGCCGCAGATACTTTGTTATTTCAAAACGTTTTAAGCTTGTTTGCATTATCGCAAGACTTTTAACGTTTGATGTTGCAGGTATCTAAATGACGTTCCGGGTTGAAACTCTGCTTGATCCCAAGCTTATCATGGTCTTAGCCTAGCGCGTCGTTAAGGGGTAGTACAAGAATTATAAGGTGACGATTCTGCGGTAATTTTCAACGCAGAAGTCATCCAACTGAATTTGGAGCAGCGAAAACAAATGGGCGTTCTGAAATCGACGACAGGGCAGTGGTCGTGGCAGGAAACTGCAAGGGGGAAGCTGCGGTTGGTTCTGCAGACCGGATCTGCACTGGCCGTGGTACTGGCATTGGGCGCCTGTTCGTCTGTTCCTGACGCGATCAACCCGGTTGAATGGGGCAAATCCGTCGGTGAAATGTTTGACGGTGACGAAGACGCCGCCGCTGCGAAATCCGACGAAGCGATTCCCGGTGAAGACGGCGAATATCCGAACTTGGCCGATACACCGGCCAAACCGATTGTCACTGGCGATCAGGAACGTGATGCCTTGATTGCCGGTTTGGCGGCCGACCGTGCCAATGCACAATATTCCCAGACCGGACGCCGTCAAAGCAGCGCACCAGTCAATGCATTGCAAGCGGCACCAGAACCTGTCGTGTCCCAGCCGGTCATTGCACCAGCACCGTCCACTCCAGTCAGTAGCACTGCGATGGCTGAAGTGACCTCTAGCGCCGCGGCGGCAGAGACAACTGCGAGTGCTGCAGCTACTGCGACCACGCGCGCTGTGACCTCGGCCCCGTCGGGATCGACGATTGCCGATGAATGGAGCGCCAAGTCGCCTGTATCTGGTCCGGTTCCAACCCCGCAAGCAGCACCTGAACGACCAGCAGCGATGGCAACTGATGCTGCCAAGGCGCAGCAACTTGCAGCATATGACGCAGCACAGGCCAGCGAAGCAAGTTCGGTAAACGTATCTGAGGCACCCGCGATGGCGTCCTCATCGGGGAATGATCCGGTTATGGATCAATATCAGCGCCGCCTTGCTGAAGGTGCAGGCGTTTTTGCGAACGAACCTGCTGTGCAGGTGGCCCAAGGGCAGTCCTTTGATTACTCGCTTTATTCCGACAATGGTTCGGTTACGGTTGATGAAAGTCAGTTGGGCGGCGGTGGATCGGTTTATGGCGAATCCGCTGTGGTCGATATGACGGTGACCAACGATGCGATGGCATCGCGTCTTGGTGTGCGGTCAATTGATCAACTTGCACCGGCGATTAATGCAGAACAGATCGCGCAAATTCAGTTCATGCATGGGTCAACCAATCTTGGCGGCACGGATAATTCGGTTTTGTCACAGGTGGCAAACACCTGGCAGCAGACCGGCGGTATCCTTCGCGTGATTGGCCATGCGTCAATGCGTACGGGCGATATGTCGCTTGAACAGCACCTAGCAGTCAATCGCCGCGTTTCCGAAGGCCGTGCATCGGCAGTCGTTTCGCGGTTGCTTTCGCTTGGTGTCAGCCCGGATGCGATCTTTGTCGGGGCCGATGGTGCAGCCGATCCACGCTATTATGAAGGTATTCCAGCCGGTGAAGCAGGAAACCGCCGTGTTGAGATTTATCTGGAATACTGATTGCGTGATGATCTGGCCGGTTATAAGCGGCTGAAACATTCTTGCAGATGGTTTTTCGCAGCGCGAAAGGAGCAATCCTTTCGCGCTGTTTTCGTTTGCCCGTTGGGTGGGGTGGTTCAGATCGTGATAAATATTGACGAATTCGCGCCGTTTCATTGCCGCAAATAATACTTAAGCTGGTTTTAAGCGCATTAATTCGTTGAGTCCGCTTCCCATAAAAGGTAAATCCTTCGAATTGTACGCTGTGAAGTGCCTGTTTTAAGGGTGCTTACGCAATTTTTGTAAATTCGAGGATGTGCTTTTCGCATAAAATTCGAAAATCGGCAATTTGATGAGGATGAAGGATAATGTCCCAAGACTTCCACCGCATAAAACGTCTCCCGCCTTATGTATTCGCAGAAGTAAATGCGATGAAAGCGGCGGCACGGCGAGCGGGTGAGGACATTATCGATTTTGGTATGGGCAATCCGGACCCGGCCACCCCGCAGCATATTGTCGATAAACTGGTTGAAACGGTTCAGAACCCGCGCACACATGGCTATTCCATGTCGCGCGGCATTCCGGGCCTTCGCAAGGCATTGGCTGCTTATTACGGCCGTCGTTTTGGTGTGGATGTTGATCCTGAAACCGAAACGGTTGTTACCCTTGGCTCCAAGGAAGGTCTTGCCAATCTGGCCGCAGCGATCACCAGCCCCGGCGATATCTTTTTGGTGCCCAACCCGTCCTATCCGATCCATGCATTTGGCTTCATCATTGCCGGTGCGGCCTTGCGCCATATTCCGATTGGGCATGATGATCAGGGATCATTCAACACCGAAAGCTTTATGGAGCAGCTTCACCGCGCGGTGAAACATTCTGTGCCAAAGCCAAGTGCGGTTGTGTTGAACTTCCCGGCCAACCCGACATCGCTTGTGGTTGATCTGGCGTTTTATCAGGAGGTCGTTGATTTCTGCCGCAAGCATGAAATCTATGTCCTGTCTGATATTGCCTATTCCGAGATTTATTTTGATGGCAATCCGCCGCCCTCGATCCTGCAATGCAAAGGGGCGAAGGATATTGCGGTGGAATTTTATTCGTTGTCGAAAACCTATTCGATGGCAGGCTGGCGTATTGGTTTTGCCACCGGCAACAAGAAACTGATCAATGCGCTGACCCGCATTAAATCATATCTTGATTACGGGGCGTTTACCCCGGTGCAGGTCGCAGCAACAGCCGCCCTTAATGGTCCGCAAGATTGTGTCGAGGAATTCCGCAATCTTTACCGTGATCGCCGCGATATCTTTATCGAAGGTGCGCAAAGTGCGGGTTGGGAAATTCCAAGTCCGGCGGCAACCATGTTTGCGTGGGCACCGATCCCTGATGCATTTGCCGAGTTGGGGTCGCTTGATTTTTCCAAGCTTCTTTTGCAAGAAGCAGGTGTTGCCGTCGCGCCGGGGCTTGGTTTTGGCGAGTATGGTGATCGCCATGTGCGTATTGCGCTGGTTGAAAACAAACACCGCATCCGTCAGGCCAATCGCAATATCAAACAGTTCTTCCAAAAATGTCCTGATGCAGAATCTGCACGTGAACTGTTGAAGAAATCTGTCTGATATCTCATAAAGCATTCTGTGTTTCGCCCGGGACATGTCCCGGGCGTTATTTTATCAGGGCACGGTGACCAAATTTTGGGTATATACGCGCTTTGAGTTCTAACCACGTGCTAAGGAGTTATCGTGAAAGACGTCGTCAAAATCGGTGTGGCAGGCCTGGGTACGGTCGGTGCCGGAACCGTTAAACTGCTGAGTGAACATCGCGACATTCTGACCGACCGTTCGGGTCGCCAGATTGTTGTTACAGCGGTATCGGCGCGTGATCGAACTCGCGATCGTGGTTTTTCGACAGATGGCCTGACTTGGTACGACGATGCCCGTGATCTTGCTGTTGATAAAAACGTCGACATTCTGGTTGAACTGATCGGTGGTTCGGACGGCATTGCGTATGACGTTTGCAAAACGGCCCTTGAAAACGGCAAGCATGTTGTCACCGCAAACAAGGCACTGATCGCCCTTAAGGGTGTTGAACTTGCCCAGATTGCTGATGCCAACAATGTCACCATCGCCTATGAGGCGGCGGTTGCAGGCGGTATTCCGGTGGTCAAGGCATTGCGCGAAGGTTTGGCAGGCAATGCCATTACGCGCGTGACAGGCATCCTGAACGGGACGTGTAACTTTATCCTGACCACCATGCGTGAGCAGGGCCGTGATTTTGCCGATGTTTTGAACGAAGCCCAGAAATTGGGCTACGCCGAAGCCGACCCGACTTTTGACGTTGATGGCATTGATGCCGCGCATAAGCTTGCCATCCTTGCCAGTCTTGCCTTCGGCGTTGAAGTTGATTTCGATGCAGTGGCGGTCGAAGGCATTCGCAGCGTATCGGCCCTTGATATTCAACTGGCCGAAGAACTTGGCTATCGCATCAAACTTTTGGGCATTGCCAAGCAAACCCCCGAAGGCATCGAGCAGCGCGTATCGCCGGTTATGGTTGATCGTGCGACCCAGATTTCCAAGGTCGAAGGCGTGTTTAACGCAGTTGCCCTTGAAGGTGACTATGTCGGGCCGGTGGTTCTGCAGGGTCGTGGTGCGGGCGAACGTCCGACTGCGTCGGCTGTGGTGGCCGATATCATTGATATTGCCGCAGGTCGTACTGCGCCGGTCTTTGGCGTGCCGGCAAGCCGGTTGAAAAAGAACGTGCGGGCGTCGCTTGAGAAACATACCGGGGCCTATTACCTGCGCCTGATGGTGTGGGATCGTCCGGGGGTTATGGCCGAAGTGACCGCGACCCTTGCCAAGCATGGGGTTTCGATGGCGTCCATGATCCAGCATGGTCGGGCCGAAACCGAAGGCGGGGTTGTGCCGGTGGTGATTGTTGCCCACGAAACAACCGAATCAGCAATGTCGGGTGCAGTGGATGATATCGCAGCGTTCGAAAGCAATTCACAGCCGCCGGTTCTGATGCGGATCGAAAGTTTTGCATCTTAAAACTTTAAAGCTCAAAGCGCCTCGCACCTGTCATGATGCGGGGCGCTGTTGTAAGGTCAGGTTGCGATGCCTGACGTAAAAATGACAAAAACCAAGACAACAACGAGACGGAGCCCCCAGACTCCGCATCACACTACGAGGAAGACAAAATGGATCGAAATCTAGCGCTTGAAACCGTTCGCGTGACCGAGGCGGCAGCACTTGCGTGCTCGGGCCTGATGGGCCGCGGCGATGAAAAGGCTGCTGATCAGGCTGCTGTTGATGCGATGCGCAATGCGCTCAACAGCATGGACATCAAAGGCACGGTCGTCATCGGCGAAGGTGAACGCGACGAAGCCCCGATGCTGTTCATTGGCGAAGAAGTTGGTACCGGCAGTGGCCCGGAAATCGACATCGCCCTTGATCCGCTTGAAGGCACGACCATCTGTGCGACCGGTGGCCCGAACTCGCTCGCGGTTGTTGCCATGGCCGAAAAGGGCGGTTTTTTGAACGCGCCTGATACCTATATGGAAAAGATCGCTGTTGGCGGTGGTCTTCCGGAAGATGTTGTTGATCTTGATGCCAGCCCACTTGAAAACCTTAAAAGCCTTGCTTCTGCCAAGGGCTGCGATGTTGCTGATCTTGTGGTCTGTATCCTTGATCGTCCGCGCCATCAGGACATCATTGCCAAAACCCGCGAAGCAGGTGCGCGCATCATGTTGATCGGTGATGGCGATGTTGCCGGTGTGATTGCGACCTCGCAGAAAACATCGGGCATTGATCTTTATATGGGCACTGGTGGCGCACCTGAAGGTGTTCTTGCCGCAGCGGCCCTTCGCTGCATTGGTGGTCAGTTCCAGGGACGTCTGGTTTTCCGCAATGATGACGAAATTGCCCGTGCGAAAAAATGGGGTATCGAAGACCTTAGTCGCAAATACAAACTTGGCGAACTTGCCAAGGGCAATGTGATGTTTGCGGCAACCGGTGTGACCGATGGCGCAATGCTGCGCGGTGTGCGCCGGTTCGCCAATGGTGCCGAAACCGAAAGCATCGTGATGCGTTCGCAGTCGGGTACAGTACGCTATGTCCGTGCGGTTCACGATTTCAGCCGCAAGATCTGGTACAAATAAAATCTGCTTGTGCGGAATATGCAAAGGGAGGGCTCGTTATCATATCGGGTGCTCCCTTTTTTCGTTATGACTGTCGTCTAATCGCTTGCAGGGCAGGGCGGTCTGGGTTACATCCTCCGCCCCCATCCAAGAACACCTTTTGTCGGAGCCCGCCAAATGTCGGAAATTATTGCCCTTGATTTCGGTACGACCAACTCTGTCCTTGCCGTTGCGGACAGTGCGGGCAATGTGCAATCGGCAAAGTTTGAAGTCGGGACAAACAGTTTCGATACATACCGCACCATCCTGTATTTCTGGGAAGAACAGGAACTGACATCGCCCGGTGCGCCGACATTCACAAAAAGCTGTTCGGGGCCGTTCGCGATTGACGAGTACCTTAAGGAAAGTCACGACTGCCGTTTGATCCAGTCGATGAAATCATACCTTGCATCCAAGGATTTTGATGGCACCGAAATTTTCGGCACGACCTATTCGATTGAAGATCTGATCGGAACCTTCCTGACGCAAATCCACCATTTTGCCCAGCATAGCCTTGGCTGGTTGGGGCAGCGGGTGATTTCGGGCCGTCCTGTCGCCTTCGCCGGTAGTAATCCGGACAATGATTTCGCCGAAATGCGGTTGCGCAGTGCCTATGAGCAGGCAGGCTTTGATGTCGAAGCCATGGTGTTCGAACCCTTGGCCGCGTCCTATTATTACGGGCGCGAACTTGATAAACCCGAAACGGTGCTGGTGGCCGATTTTGGTGGTGGTACCAGTGACTTTTCACTGATCCGCTTTACGCCGGGTCTTGGCGTTGCCGGGGTGCAGCCGTTGGCCCATACCGGCCTTGGTGTTGCAGGGGATCGGTTTGATTACCGCATCATCCAGAAGGCCGTCTGGCCGCGCCTTGGTTTCGGGTCGGAATACAAATCGATGGGGGCGACCTTGCCGGTGCCGCGGCAATATTTCACGGCGTTTTCGCGCTGGCATGAACTTGCCATGATGAACCAGCCCAAAACCATCAACGAAATCAAAAGCCTGATCCGTTCGTCAACCAAACCCGATGATATCGAAGATCTGGTGGCGATCATTGAAGAAGAAATGGGCTTCCATCTTTATCAAACGGTGTCCAAGGCCAAGGCGGAATTGTCATCTTCTGACAGCGCGCTTTTGCAATTCTCCCACGGCGGGGTCGAAATTGAAGAACGCCTGACCCGTGCCGATTTTGAAGCCGCCATCGCCCCCGATATGGCCGAAATTGAACTGGCGGCCAAAAACTGCCTGTCACAGGCCGGTGTTGATGCGCGTGATGTTTCCAAGGTCTTTATGACCGGCGGTACATCCTATGTCCCGGCCGTTCGCAAAATATTTGAAGACGGTTTTGGCAAGGACCGCATCGAAATCGGCCAGCCGTTCCTGTCCGTGGCGCACGGTTTGGCGTTGATTGCGGCGGATGAGGGGATTGTTTGACTGCTCGCAACTCTCTATGGTTGGAAGTGTAGCTTGAGGTTGCAAAAGCTTTCTGGTTTTGAACAAGGGAATGGTATGTTTTCTAAAATCAGAGTGCAGATTTCCTCGCAATTGGTGAAACTGCTAAACAAACCTGTGTGCCGGTGTGTTTGCGATAAAGTTTATGCTGAATGGGAGAAAGGTAATTTGAAGTCTGCAGTTTATCTGTTGCTCTTCTGTATCTTGGTTTGGAGTGTTTGGTGGGCCCTTGGATGGGCTTTCAGCGGTTTTGGAAGTGATTACAGAGTTGAGTTTATGGGGCTCGTCTTTGATATCATCTTTATCTTAATTGTATATTCTGCTTTTCAGCGTAAGGCCTTGGAGCTGGAAACGATAAAACGTCATCATGAAACAATTGAAGATTACAAAAAGTGGGATAGTGAGGAATCACGCTTCAGAATCGCTGGCGCACTTCGTCGTTTGAATGCTTTGAAGGTCACTAGCTTCGATTTTACGGGCTTAGTACTCTCTGATTTCAGTTTTGCCGATCACAAGATTAAAAACATATCGAAATCGAAATTTTACGATGGCTCTTGGGGAGAGCCATTTAAACCTCATGGAGTTAGGCTTAGTAAAGTATCGTTTAACTGGGTAAACTGTGAGTATGTGCAATTTTCTCCTGGAAATCCGCTAAAGGCCTTTATCAATAAAAGCAATCTATATGCGCAATTTTTTGATTGCAGTTTTGAGCAAGCGAAACTCAAGGGCTCTTCGTTCAATGGTGCTGAGTTGTGTTGGTCTAACAAGCCATTAGATGATATTTACGCTCACGAAGAAGACCCTGACACAAGAGAACCATTTAGCACCCAAATTCACTTTGGTCCATTTCATGACGCGGATTTAACTGATACTTCGTTCCAAAATGCTATTTTTCAGAATGCAGACTTCAGAGGGGCTTTGAATATTGCTAGTGCAAACTTTGAGGGCGCGTCTGGGCTAGATAGTTGTCGCTTTGACTTCGAAGCTTTGGAAAACGAAGTGCTTAGGCGTGCTCAGGTGAAAACTATCTAGCCCTTGTGACGCCTCTTTGCCCGGTTGTTCCACCATGCGCAATGGCCCTTTCTTTTCAGTTGGTTCAACCACATCTATCTTCAATCGAAACGGACACAATCGGCAACGGTGTTTGAAGGTCCGTAATTGAAAAACAGGGAGGACAGCGGATGAATATGGAAAGCGAAGCGCACGTCATTGAGAGATTGACCGGGCAGATCGTACCGGCACTTCCTTTGCCCGCAACCGACGGGGAGTCTGTTGATTTATCCGACCTTGCCGGGCGCACGGTTGTGTATGCCTATCCGCGTACGGCCAAGCCCGGATTGCCATCACCGCAAGGCTGGGATGAAATCCCCGGTGCCAAGGGCTGCACGCCGCAATCCTGTTCGTTTCGCGATCATGCCGCGGAATTAAAAGCAGTTGGCGTGGCCAACCTGTTCGGAATGTCGAGCCAATCGACAGAATATCAGAAAGAAGCGGGTGAGCGCCTTCATCTGCCATTTGCCCTGTTGTCGGATGCGGATCATCGTTTCAAGGAAGCTATGGCAATGCCCGATTTTGAAATTGCGGCGATGCGGCTGTTTAAACGCCTGACCCTGATCATTGACGATGGCAAGATCACCAAGGTTTTTTACCCCGTTCCCGATCCGGCAGCAGATGCGCAAAACGTTTTGAATTGGTGCCGGGATAATCCACGGACTTAGTTGTGAACTTGGCCGCAGACTTGGTTTCCACGCTACAGACAAATTATCCGGTTTAAGCAGGACCAAGATTACGCTATTTCATTGGGCATGACAGATCATGCGCAAGAAACGACTTTTATGGGGATCGAGCGATCCGCGACCGGTAAATGGTGGCGTGAACGCGCGAATGATGAACGTCTGGCAACGACAATTTCGCAACGCTTTGGCGTGCCCGAGATTGTTGGCCGGGTGATGGCATCACGTGGCATCGGGCTTGATGATGCCGAAAGTTTCCTGTCGCCAACATTGCGCGATCTGATGCCCGATCCGTCTTCCTTGCAGGATATGGACAAGGCCGCGTCGCGCATTGCCGATGCAATTGAGAACGGCGAAAAGATCGCCGTCTTTGGCGATTATGACGTTGATGGCGCCACCAGCACCGCACTTTTAAAACTGTTTTTCCGGGCGGTCGGTGCCGATGTCCCGGTGCACATCCCGGACCGTATGAAAGAGGGCTATGGCCCAAATGCGCCAGCATTGCTGGAGCTGCAGCGCAAAGGTGCCAATCTGATCCTGACGGTCGATTGCGGTATCAGCGCCTATGCGCCGCTACAAGAAGCCCAGGATGCCGGGATCGAAATCATTGTTGTGGATCATCACGCGGCCGAACCGGAATTGCCGCCGGCGGTTGCAGTGGTCAATCCCAACCGTCTGGATGATGAAAGCGGCCTTGGGCATTTATGTGCTGCCGGGGTTGCGTTCCTGTTATGCGTTGCGATGTTGCGCGAATTGCGCAAACGCGGCTGGCTTGAAAAGGCCGGTATTCGCGCACCGGATTTGCGCAACTGGCTTGATCTGGTGGCATTGGGAACGGTCTGTGATGTTGTGCCGTTGCGCGGGTTGAACCGGGCCTTTGTGACGCAGGGCTTAAAAGTCATGCGCCACCGATCAAATATCGGCATGGCGTCGCTTGCCGATATTGCCGGGGTGAATGAAACACCAAGTGCGTATCATCTTGGATATGTCCTTGGCCCGCGTGTGAATGCCGGTGGGCGCGTTGGCGAGAGTTTCCTTGGTACAACCCTGCTTTCAGGCGAGAACCCGCCAGAGGCGCTGGATATCGCGCGTAAGCTTGATGAATATAACCGTGAACGCAAGGCGATCGAAGATATCGTCCTTGATCAGGCAATCAGTGCGGTTGAAGGACAGACCAAAGTCGGATCAATGGTTTTGGTCGGCGGGGAAGATTGGCATCCCGGCGTGATCGGTATTGTCGCAAGCAGGCTTAAGGACCGCTATCACGTGCCATCTTTGGTGATGGGGATGGTCGACGGGGTCTTTAAGGGATCGGCGCGTTCTGTGCGCGGGATTGACCTTGGCGCTGCAATCATTGCCGCCCGTCAATCGGCGCTTTTGATCAATGGTGGCGGGCATGGCATGGCAGCGGGCTTTAGCCTTGATCCGGAAAAGCGCGATGCCTTTGAGGCCTTCCTTGAAGAACGTTTTGCCAAGATCATTGCCGAAAACGACATTCGCCCGACCATCACGGTCGATGGCGCACTTCATGCCCATGGCGCGACACTTGATCTGATTGATGCGCTTGAAAAGCTTGGGCCATTTGGCGCAGGCAATGCGGAGCCGCGATTTGCCTTTGTCGATTGCCGTGCGGTGAAGGCCGATGTTGTCGGGGCCGATCATGTGCGCTGCATTCTGACCGGTGCAAATGGCAAGGGCCGGCTTAAGGCGATTGCCTTTAGATGTCTGGACAATGACATGGGCCAGACATTGATCAAGCATGGCGGTCGGCCGCTGCATGTTCTGGGGCATTTGCGCCGCGATACATGGCAGGGACGTGATGGCGTTCAGCTGATTATTGATGATGTGGCGCTGCCGGTTTGACGGTGATCTGTTGGTTGATGCGGAAATTCCTGATATATTAGGATCTTAGTCTTTATTCCGCCTGAAATTTTCAGCTCATTCGTGTTCCCGAGCAACAGAGCAGAGTGCCCCATGTGATGATCCATTCTGATGATCTGCAACGCTTTCATGTAAGCCGCACTTACTGCAGAACTCCAGTTATGTTCCGTGGTTGCATGGGCTTGGTCATCGCTGTGTGTGTCTTTGTGGTTGGAAATGTTGTTCAGGCCAGCCCCCTTGATGAGTTGGGACCGGAATATTTAAGAAATGCGCAGAACGTTACCCTTCTGACCGAAGATTACCCGCCGTATAATTTTATCGAATCTGACGAACTGCGCGGGGTTGGTGCTGATGTGATACAGGCCATGGCGAGTGCCATCGGATATCACAAAAGGATGGAAGTCCTGCCATGGAAACGGGTGATGCTGCGTCTTGAGGACGAAGCTGAAATCGGTGTTTTTTCTATGACCCGAACGCCGCAGCGTGAAGAGATGTATGCGTGGGTGGGGCCGATTGTTAAGGCCCGCGTCGGGCTTTATCAATTGACAGAGCGACGTTCGCTTGTGCATTCGGTTCAAGGGCTTCGATATGTTGAAGCCATTGGGGTGCAGGCAGGTGGCGCGCATGAGCAGGCATTGCTGGAATATGGTTTTGAAAATCTGGAACCAATCTTCAATCAGAGCAGTGGTATCCAGATGCTTGCTGTTGGTCGTATTGATCTTCTGGTGTCATCGGATATCGAGCTTTTCGAACAATTGAAGAAAACGGAACTGACACTTGATGACCTTGAATTGGTTTATAGTTTTGGCCGTGGCGATCTTTATCTGGCGTTTTCAAAGCAAACATCAGTTTCGGCCCTGACGGCTTGGCAAGCAGCCTATGACCATATTGTTGAAAATGGCCAGTTTGATATGATCATGGAGAAATATGGCATGATCGGCGATCAATACCCGCTATTTGAAGGTGATCTGTCAATCGGACAGTAGGTCATAAGCTGCGCATATTTGCCATGTGTGGCAAAGACTTGCCGTAATCCCAAGATGGGATTATGCCAGATGCATCATGACACACCATTCCACGACGCCACCTTCATCTTCTTCGCATGGGATCAAAGCCTTTTTGCTGGTTTTGGCTCCGATCCTTCTTGCCTTTTCGCTCAGCCAGTTTTTCAGATCCGCCCAAGCACTTTTGGCGGAGCCGCTGCGCAATGAGCTTGCGGTTACCCCGGAACAGCTTGGCCTGATTTCAGGCAGTTTTCATTTCGCCTTTGCCTTGATGCAAATTCCGGTTGGCGTGATGCTGGATCGATATGGTCCGCGTTTGACCAACGGTTTTTTGATGATGTTTTCATTTGCCGGGGTGGTCATTTTTGCCAACGCGCATAGCGTCTTGGGGTTAATGATCGGCCAGGCGGTGATTGGCCTGGGCTGTTCGGCGGCCTTTATGTCGGCATTGGTGTTGGCTGCACGTTGGACGGCACCGGAAAAGTTTGCGGCCGCGTCCGGTCTGATTGTGTCATTCAGCCTGCTTGGTGTTCTGGCATCGTCAACGCCTTTGGCGGCCCTGGTCGAAGCCCATGGCTGGCGCAATGTTTATTACGGGTTGGCGGGCTTAACCGTGATCGCTGTTGTGCTTGATCTTTTGTTTGTGCGCGATACGCCTCCGGGCCGTGCGCCAACAGATCAAAAGGGCGAAACCGTGATGGAGGCCCTGCAGGGCATGGTTTCAGTCTGGAAAAACCGACAGGTCTGGCTTTTGGCCGGGGTGGCTTTCTTCAGCTATCCGGCGATCCTGACCGTGCGGGGACTTTGGGGCGGGCCATATTTGCACGATGTGTTTGATCTTGGTGCGGTTGAAGTGGGGAATATCCTGCTGATCATGACGATTGGGATGATCCTTGGACCACCGGCCTACGGGCAATTATCACGTAAGATGGTGGGCAAAACCCACGGGCTTATTGTCTTTGCTGTTATGGTCGGGGCAGGGGCGTGCCTTTTGCAGGCGTTTCTGGGCCCTGTAGGCGTCGGTGTGGCTGCGACACTCTTTCTGCTGCACGGTTTTCTTGGATCAAGCGCAACGCTTAATTATGCCGCCTCACGCCAGGCTGTGCCCGAACATCAGATTGGTCGGGCACTGACGACGATCAATCTGGCAACATTTTCCGGTTTGTTTGTCCTGCAAGGCATTGCAGGCATTATTATCGGTCAATTCGATGCGGGCGCGCCCGACGGGTATCGCTGGATGTTTGTGTTTCTGGGAACCGGTCTTGGCGTTGCAGGCATCAGTTTCTGGTTTGGGGCACGGCGCAAAAGAGGCTGATGTCAAACTGGTTTTGCCGATGATCCCGCCCGCAGAATTGGGGGGGCTTGCCTTATTTGGCAGGGCAAGCATAAAATAAACCAACCGGTTAAACATCAAGGCTTGGTTTTTGCGGGTTTTGGCTGGTTATGGCCTTATTTTGGGTGGGGGATTAAAAAAAACGTCACAGGGGCGAAAAAGCCGCTTGACCTGACCCGACCCAATCGCTAAAAACCGGCCTCGTTAACGCGCTGCGTCCCCTTCGTCTAGAGGCCTAGGACACTGCCCTTTCACGGCGGCAACAGGGGTTCGAATCCCCTAGGGGACGCCACTCGTTAACACAGACTGTTTTTGGTGAGCGTGTCCCCTTCGTCTAGAGGCCTAGGACACTGCCCTTTCACGGCGGCAACAGGGGTTCGAATCCCCTAGGGGACGCCACCGAAACACAGTCCACATAAAATCGCTTTGCGATCTGCGTCCCCTTCGTCTAGAGGCCTAGGACACTGCCCTTTCACGGCGGCAACAGGGGTTCGAATCCCCTAGGGGACGCCATCTTTTCCAAATAAAGATGGTTTATTGAATGCTCGCAGCAATCGGCTGGCGGGCATTTTCTGTTTTCAGGCTGTGTTTTCAGGTATTTCGGCCGATAGGCTGAATGTGGCGATCAGGCCGCCTTCTGGATTATGTTCCAGCCACAGATGTTCTTCGTCTTCCCGGCACAAATCACGGCACAGCGACAGCCCGACGCCAGATCCAATTTCGCCAAATGTACCCTCGGTCGATTTGTATGACGTGGTGCCTTTGGTGAACTCAGCGATCATTTTATCGGAAACACCCGCCCCACGGTCAATGATACGGATGTGAATTGCGGTTCCGACAACGGCTGTCTCTATCAGAATCCTGCTGCGTGGATTGGAAAACTTGATCGCGTTGACAAGCAGGTTGCGGCAAATCATCTGTACATGCGGGGCAACACCATAACCGGCCAGGTTTTGTGGAATATAAGTCACCGTGACTGATTTTGCCTCAAGCAAGGGGCGCACAGTCGCGATGGTGTCTTTGATAAGCTGGTCAATGTCAATTTCAGTCCGGCTTGGCTTGCCTTCGTCGAAAAGAGTACGTCCCCACACCAGAAGATCGTCAAGAAACCTGAGCGTTTCTGAGGTTGAAGAATGCAACTGGCGAATATTTCCCAATGCCTGCGCCTGATTGCCGGCAACAAGATCCTGTTGGGCGAGTAAGGAAAGACCAGACAGCCCGTGAAACGGCGTTCGAAGGTCATGGGCAAGGACGGCGAAAAGGCGGTTCCTGGCTTTGGCTTCGGCATGCAAGGACGTGTTGAGCGATATGATAATCATGCCGGTAAAGCCGACGGCTGTCAGAAGCAGGAAAAGAATGACGTCAAGGAAAGCGACCATGTGGATGGTCGATGCCGTCATAAAGTTCGCTATTTCCTGATGAGCAAGCCACGTATAGGCAGCACGGAAAACATGATAGAGGCCGTGTACTGCGAATGTTAGCGCCATCACCGTTTCTGGCGCGGTCCGGCGGCCCTGTTTTTGGAACCAAAGAATATAAAAACAAATAAGTGAAAATCCGGCGAGTGCGGCTGAAATCACGATAATACGTGTCGAGACACTGGGGATGACTTCACTGTAATAGACGAACAGTATGGCAACGATGCCGGTGATAGCCCCGGTCGTCAGATAGCTTGGCTTGCGATTGGTATAGATTTCCAGCCCGAGCCAGTAAAATCCGTGCGCGAGTGTGATCAGGGTATTGGCGACAATAACCGACGCGATGTCAGGAATGGCCCCGCGAAAGCCCAATAAGATAAACCCGATAGCGTTTGATATCCCGCCAAGGGCCCAAAGGGTTGTGCAAACGCCGCGACGCGCGACCAGTGAAAGTGATATGAATGCAATGGCTTGAACAACGGCCGACATGGTTGCGATAAAGGCAAGCGTGCGGATATCCAATTCAACGCCAAACATTTATTCTCCCCTCATGGTCTGTGCATGACGCCTTGTTTGTTTTGAATGCGGATGCTTATTTTTCTATAGGGGTTCATTTTGGATGAACTCAACTGCATTGCAATATGGGAGCAAGTCAATTGTTTGATATTTTTGCGTCTTGCTATGCCTGATGGCGGGCTGGCAGGGTTTTTAACTTAGAACTGGAAGCGCCGTTGAGGCGACTTTCCTTTGTGCTGACGATACCGCCGGGTCAGGCTTTCGCGCAGTTGTTCGGCCGTGGGGCGCGGGAGTTCGATGATTTTGCGCACAGGGGCTGCTTCATCCTGTGTCGAGGCATTGTCGTCGACAATGACAGCCGCCGTATCGGCAAACAAATCCACCGGATCAGCCTGGTCTGCCGCAAACAAGTCCGTCAACCCGACCCCCAATAGCCGATATTTCGTGCCATCGATTTCTTTTTTCAAAAGGGTCAGGGCAGCGTCAAGGATGACGTCTTCGCGCAATGTCGGATAGGTCAGGCGCATGTTCCGGGTGCGGGTTTTGAAATCAGATGATTTCAATTTCAGGACCACGGTATGGCCCGCGATTTCCTTGCGCGCCAGATCGCGGGCGACCCGTGATGTCAGGCGGGTTGCGATTTCGGTCAATTCTGTGATGCCAGCGACATCTTCGTTAAAGGTGGTTTCCGACGACAGGCTTTTGCGTTCGCTGCTTTGTTCCACGCGTCGGTTGTCTTCGCCGCGTGAAAAGTAATAAAGCCGTTTGCCAATGCTGCCATAGTGGCCCTGCAAGGTATGGATATCGATTTCCTGAAGCTGTCCGATGGTGGTGATGCCATCGGAATGGAGCTTACGTTCCATTGCCGGCCCGACCCCCCACATCATGCGCACAGGCTTGTCGGCCAGAAAATCAACAGCCTCGGCCGCACCAATCATGGAAAATCCAAAAGGCTTGTTCAGATCGGATGCGATTTTGGCAAGAAACTTGTTATAGGAAAGCCCGATTGAAACAGTGATGCTAACTTCGCGGAGCACCGTTGCCTGTAGCTCAATCAGGCATTCGGCGGCGGACTTGCCATGGGTATCGCGAACGTGTGTCAGATCCATAAAGGCTTCGTCGATGGAAAGCGGTTCGATATCGGTGGTCAGGGCACGCATCATGTCGCGCACGCGATATCCTTCGCGCTGATACTTTTTCATATCCGGTGGCAAAAAGACCGCATTTGGGCATAGCTCACGCGCTTTAAAGGCCGGCATGGCTGATCGCACGCCAAATTTGCGTGCAACGTAACAGCAGGTCGATACAACGCCGCGGTGGCCCCCGCCAATGATGACGGGTTGTTCGGCCAGTTCCGGACGGTCACGTTTTTCGATCGAAGCATAAAACGCATCGCAATCAAGGTGTCCGATGGAAAGTTCCGGAAGCTCGGCATGGGCAATTGCGCGTTGGCATCGACATATCGGGCAGGGCATGTAAGAACCCGCACCGCTTTTGGGCAGCGGTCGATCAAGATGCAGTCGCCATTTGTGATGGCAGTCTGGGCAAAGCGCATAAAGCATGCTTATTTGTACCCTTTTTGTTCTGATCTTGCCAAGGGTAGAAGTACGCAATATGTCGCTTTGCCGCACGCTCCAGTCAGGACCTGTCAGGAGCGTGCCATAAAAAAAGCCGGGATAAATCACCCGGCTTTCGTCATTGGTTGGTTTAAGCGGTCAAACGGTTGGTTATTTCTGTTGCTGAGCCGCTTTGCTGGCGCGTTTTGCACGGCGCTGACGGGCGATCATTTGATCGATATAGCGCCCCTGGAACAGGGTGATACCAAGTGACTGACCAAACTTGATCGCGGTTGGCGAATCGCAACGGCACAGGATCACGCGTTCGCGGCCTGAATTTTTCACCAGACTGTCCATTTCACCGTATTTTTTACGAATGACGTTATCGGTCATTTCTTCGCGCCATGCGACTTTGATGAAGTCGGCTTTCAGGCTTTTGCGATCAACAAATGAAAGCGATTCCACCGTCAGGTTATCAATCAGAATACGATAACCGCGCTTGTGGAAATCATCGCGGACCTTCAGATAGGTTTCCAGATTGGAGAACAGATCGACCTGATTAAGCTCAATAATCACGTTGCCGGGCCATTTACGGCGAACGGTCTCGTCGAATTTTTCGAAATCTTTCGATGTCAGCGTGCCAAGGTTCAAATTAAGCGAGAACGAACTTGCATGTGTCTTGAAGGTTCGCTTGCACAGATAATTGAGCATGCGTTTATCAAGCACTTCGGTCATGTGCTGGAACAGCCAGCGGTTCGATGCAAGATCGATACTGGGCATCAAGGCATTACGCAGATCGGTGATCGAGACAAAAAACTCGTCAAAGACCGGGTGCAGTTCCTTTGAGCTGCCATGCGCAAAGACGCAAACCGGCTGCTGACGGATATGTTCGGAAAGATCGGCGGTGTGAATGGTTTCTTCAAGCTGGGCGAGGTTTTCGGCATCAAGCGGTTGAAGCGCTTCGTCCTTTTCGCGCTGCATTGCTGTGCGCATATTGATGCTTTTCTGCAGCTTCTTAGCGCGTTCATCAAGATGCTGGCACAGCAACAGGAATTCCTGAAATTCGGTATTCAGGTTGTACCAGGTGCAAAAACCGGTTTCTTCGCTTTCATCCTGTGACAAAGGATCGTCACGGAAAAGATAGCGCAGCGTATCAACGGCCGGTTCGACGTCTGCGATTGATTTATCTTTCCAGATAAACAGCAGGTCGTTGTTGCTCAGCACAAAGATGCGGCCGACATAAAGCTTTACGTAGCTTTCGAAGGTATTTGTCGCAACGCGGATATGATAATCGCGGCGATGAAACGGTTTCATCCGTGACAGGTGGATTTGCACAGCGCGATGCCCGTATTTGCGGGTTTCAAGCCGTTGTACATAATCCAGCAACAGGTATTCCTGAAGGGCCTGCTGGCCATATTGCTGCGGTTCAATCACGCGCGACCCCTGAAAGATAAGTATATTTTTTCATCGTTATGGGTTGGTTCCATACACCCAAGAGCGAAGAATGATCAAATCATAATGTTCTGAAGGTGGGGTTAATGCCCCAAACATCTTCTATTCTTATATGAACTATACATATGGAAGGGCAAGGGGGCGTTCGGGTTGGCTCTTAAATTACCAAGCGAATTAACTTTAACGAATTATTGGCAAGCAGGATGCAAAATCAATGCGGTATGGGGAAGTTCATGTGGGTTTTCGCTGGCATATGCCAAGGCGATACCGCATGATTTTCAGAAATAGGCTTTAAAGAATAGGGGATTGGCGCCATGCAGGTATCCGCAAAGCGGACCGGAAACTGGCTGAAAATCAGCAAGGGGATTGCTGTGATCGGTATGGTTTCATGGGTGTCGGCCTGTGCGCCGTTGCTGGATCAGGATTTTTGGGACGAAGCGACGTCCTTTGCCGATGATAATTATACTGCACTTGGTCTGCAGCAACTTGCGACCGGCGACTATGCGTCCGCCGAGAAGTTTTTTGACGAAGCCTTACGCAAAAATCCACAAGACGGTCATGCATTGTTGTGGCGGTCTGTTCTGTATCAAAATACCAACCGTCCTGATCGCGCCAAAGATGGCTATGATACATTGATTGCAATGAACCCGGCGGGCACGGTGTTGATGTCATCGGCAACCGGCACGCAGCCCCGCCCATTGCGCGATGCGGCTGAATTCAACCTGATGCGATTGCAGCGGGGACTTCCGGGATCACTTAGCATCAATGATCAAATTGTGAGCGGGTCACCCAGCCTTGGCAATACCGCACCTGCATCGGCCATGACGGGAAACAACATGGGTCAGTCCATGACCAGCGGGCCGATCAAGGCGATGGATATTCCACCTGGTGCTGCAATGTCCGCCGGCGACGAAGCGATTGCCAAGCGGTTCTCTATTTTGCGCAATCTGCAATCTGTTGGTCTGGTGACACCAGAAGAATATTCCGCACGGCGCTCTGCCAACCTTGGTGCTTTGTTGCCCATGAGCCAAGCCGCGCCATCGGCATTCTTGAACAATCCGCCGCCCGAAGGCTCGCAGGTCGAGCAGCGTCTTAATCAATTGAACCGTGCCTTGCAGATTGGGGCAATCACCGTGCAGGAACATGTTGCGGAACGCACTGCAATTTTGGACGCGCTTTTGCCTGCACAGCCACGTCAACGTGCCAACCCGTTGCCTGCACCACAAGGATTGATGGACGCCGCCCGTCAGATTGCGCGGATCGAAGATCTGCAAAAGATGAAACTGGTGACGCCTGACGAATTCAAACGCGAACGCGATGCGATTGAAGCGGCAATTGTGGAACCGGCACAAGGCAATGTCATGACCCTGAATGCAGGTGAACCCGTCCGTAAGGTGGCAACCGGATCAAGTCGACCGGTTCAGGCAGGTGAAGAAGCCGCCGCCCCGGCAAGCGCAGGGGCGGCAATGGCAAGTGGTGGTCGATCCGTCCATTTGGCATCGTATCGCAACGAAGGGCAGGCCGAACGTGGATGGCAGGTGTTGCAAGGCCGATATAGTCAGTTGGCTCCGCTTCAGCATGGTGTGACCCGGGCGAACATTCCGGGTAAGGGCACGTATTATCGCCTGATGGCTACGGGACTAAGCGACAGTGCCGCAAGTTCGCTCTGTACAGACCTAAAGCGCCGCGGGCAATTCTGTGAGGTTAAGTAGGGTACTGGCAACAGAGACCCTATATAAAGATCAAAGCAATGCCGGTGGGGACGAATGGTTGCCACCGGCATTGTTGTTTCTAAATGGGTTTGGCCCCTGAAACTTTGGGATATCCTGATCGAGATGATTTTTATCTTTAGCGATTTTGGTGTGAACGGCCCCTATAGCGGAACAATGCGATCGGTTGTGATGCGCAATGCGCCGGACATTTCAGTGGTCGATTTAATGGTTGATGCCCCGGATCGAAATCCCAAGGCATCAAGCTATTTACTTGCTGCATTAAAACGCGAATTCGCGCCCGGTGACGTGGTGCTGGCTGTTGTTGATCCCGGTGTCGGCAGTGACCGCAAGGGGCTTGTGGTCGAAGTGGACGGGGTTTTCTATGTCGGCCCGGATAATGGATTGTTTGAAATGATTATCCGCAATGGCAAAGACGTCACCTTGCGCTGCATTGATTGGGTGCCTGATGATGTATCAGCCAGTTTTCATGGGCGCGATATTTTTGGTCCGGTGGCAGCGTGGTGTGCCACCGGTCGGGACTACTCATCGCGTCCTTTGGATGTTTCAGAACGGTTCAAAGATGGTCAATCCTGGCCCGATGCGCTTGCCGAGGTGATTTATATCGATACCTATGGCAACCTGATGACCGGGTTGTGTGGCAAAGACATGCAAGAAAATCTGATCGTTCATGATCATGTCTTGCCAAAGGCACGTACATTCTCTGACGTTCAATTGGGGGAAGGTTTTCATTACTGTAATTCGATCGGCCTTTGCGAAGTCGCAGTTAATTGCGGGCGGGCAGATCGGGTCTTTGACGCTGTGATCGGAACACCGGTTTCGATAGGGGATTGAGTGATCTACAATCCATGATTGGATTGTCTGGATTAAATGCTATCTTTCAAAGATGTTACAGCAATGATCGATATCGAACTGTCAATGCATGCTCGAGGTCTGTTGAATGACGATTGAGGTTAAGTTCTGGGGAGTCCGCGGGAGTATTGCGTGCCCGTCTCCCGATCATGTGGTGTATGGCGGCAATACAAGCTGCCTTGAAATGCGGATTAACGATCAGGTGCTGATCTTTGATGCGGGTACAGGGATCCGTAACCTTGGCAAGGATCTAATCCGCCGCAAGGTGACCGAGGCGACCATCTTCCTGACCCATACCCATTGGGATCATATTAATGGCTTTCCGTTCTTTGTGCCCGCCTATAACCCGGATGCTTCCTTTCGCGTGATGGCGGGGCATTTGACGGCTCAAGGTGGTGTCGAACGGGTGTTTTCGGCGCAGATGGCCGATCCGACATTTCCTGTGCCGCTTTCTGCAATGAAATCCCGCCTAAGATTTGAAGATTTCAAGGTCGGGGATGAACTGTATCCGGGCGAAGGTATCGTGATTAAAACCGCACCTTTGCGCCACCCGAATGGGGCAACTGCCTTTCGCGTGGAATATGGTGGCAACGCGGTTTGTTTTGTGACCGATACCGAACACGAACCAGACAAGCCTGATCAGATTATCCTGGAATTCATTCAGAATGCCGATCTGGTGATTTATGACAGCACCTACACCGATGAAGAATTCCCACAGAAAGTCGGCTGGGGCCATTCAACATGGCAGGAAGGTATTCGTTTGTGTCGGGCGGCCAATGCCAAAAAACTGGCCCTGTTCCATCATGACCCGGATCATAACGATGCTGCGATGACCGTGATTGAACAAAAGGCAAGGTCAGTCTGGTCCGGTGCCTTTGCCGCCCGCGATGAAATGGTTTTGCGTATTGAATAGAATTAAGGGGCCAGTATATGGCCCCTTAATGCGGTTGTCAGATGACAACGGGTGGCCGCGCCGCCAGCATTAGAAGACGCGGGAATATTTCGGGAATATCCGGATTTCTATTCGCCGGTTTACTTCGCGGTTTTCCGGGATCGGATTGCCGAAATCATCGTTGTTTGGTAGTTTCGGTTTGGTGTCGCCATACGAAATGGCCCGCATTCGTTTCTGAGCAGGATCAACGCCCAAGGCACCAAAGAACCGTACAACCGCAATCGCACGACCGGATGCCAGTTCCCAGTTTGACGGGAAACGTGGCGAGCTGATCGGGCTGTCATCGGTGTGGCCGGTAACTTCAATCTGAAAGCCCAGATAACGCGGTTCCTTTAAAAGGTCGGCGACGTCTTTTAGGAAGGGTACGGCGTCTTTGATCAGATTGGCCGATCCGGGCTGAAAGAACGACCCGCTGCCCATTTCCATCAGAATGCCTTCATCATCGGTCGAAACATTGACCGCACTGTCCATCGCCATATTGAAAACAGTATCGCGCAGATCGGTTTCAAGGATTTGGGTCGGGCGAATAATTTCACGTTTCCCGATCTGTTCGGCAATACCGGCTTGTACTTTTTCAAAGACCGGGAGTTCGACCTTTGAAAAGCTGACCAGCATGACGAAAAAGGCCATCAGCAGGGTGATGGCATCGGCATAGGTTGCCAGCCAATCCTCGTTGACTTCTTCTTCCTTGACGGGCTGCATGCCTTTATTGCGGCGTGCCATGACGGTATCCCTTATTTCGCAGACTTATCGATATTGAAGTGAATGGCCGGGTCCAAGAATGAATTCATCCTGTCCTGAATGGCGCGCGGACCCTTGCGGTCGGCCAGCATGATTAAACCTTCGGCGATTAGGTAATTGCGAAACCGCATGATTTCTTCACGCTGCTGGATCTTGCTGGCAGCCGGCATAAAGAAGAACCGCGCAGCAACAATCCCGTAAAGGGTCGTGATCAACGCAATCGCCAGACCTGCACCCAATGATGTTGGGTCATCGGCCATTTTATCAAGCATGATCACAAGACCAACCAACGTCCCGATCATACCAAATGCCGGTGCGGCAGCCGCCATGCTTTTAAGAATTGAAACAGGTACGAGGTTACGGCTGAACGAATTATCAATTGCGTTGTGGAGCATTTCGGCGGTCTCTTCGCCGTCATATCCGGTGATGACCACTTCCATCGCCCAGCCAAGAAATGGCTCGTCCTTGCCAACACGTTCGGCTTCTTGTTCCAGGGCATTGATGCCCTTTTTCTGAAGAATGTAACCCCATTTGACGACCCGGCCGACTTCACCAGTCAGTTGTCCGCGGCCCATCTGGGGGGCACGAAAAATCTTGAAAATAAGTTTTAAAGCAAGCAGCACATAGCGTGCTTCGTAGGCAATAAAGGTCGCGGCAAGTGTTCCGCCAATGACCATCAATGCGCTAGAAAGGCTGACAAAGACCAAATAGTTATCGGTCGAAATGAATATCGAGCCAATGAACAATCCAAGGCCAACCATAATGCCCAAAATCGTCGTAAACGACATTGTATCCCAAATCCCCCGGTGTCGTCGCAAGCCTCATCGTGTCGAATATTTATCTTCACGACAAGTTTATACATAAGCAGTCTTTCATTTTTACATAAGAATAGGCCTGTAAAATATTGCTGTGAGGTTAATTCTCTGCTCAATTCACAGCTAAAGTAGCATTCCGACATGCAAGGTCGATTTGGCAGTGGGGGTGCGCGATCAGCATTTGTTTGATTTCCTGCGATGCGTCGCATTCCGGCGGCACTTGTCACGAGGCCGTCAAACAGGCATAACCACCCGGAAATTTTAGCCCGAAATCACATCCAATATACAGGACAAGGTGATGACGCTTTCCTATAGCGATACCCGTAAAAAGCTTGATCAGGTCACCGCGGAAATGCTCGAGCTGATCCGCAAATATGATCTTGATGCAGCAAGCCCGTTTGATGTGATCAAAGTCGCGCGTACGAAGATCACGGACCAGAACGATTATATCCGCTTTCTCGAACTGTCCTTGGAAGGGCGCATCTACGGCGAATATGGCGATGCTCTGCAAAAGCAGATCGATGAACAGGCCAAAGTCGAAGCGGCCAAAAAGCTGAACTAGGGAGTTTGGCAAAACTGCCCGATTGATGAAATCAACGGCCTGCCATCCGTGAAGGAAGGCGGGCCGTTTTATATGGATATTAGAACCTAATTTGGCGGTTTTGTTCTAATGTCAGGAAGTTCTAATTTTGCGGTGTTTTACAATTTAGGCAGCTTGTCACAAAATCTTCCTGATCTTGTCACCGTGCTGCAGTTGAGTGGTCATGAACATCGGACTATATGGCTGCTGTAACAGATGCACTGAAAAACAGAGCATCACTTTTCGGGGGATAATCCGCCGAAAACCAAACGAGCAACAGGATGGCTGACATGGAAAAGAGTTATGTCCAGACTCTGATGGAAGTCGAAAAAGTATTCGGTCAAATCAATGACCATGATTATCGCCTTTACCGGGCTGTCTGGGGAAACCGACAGGCCGCACAGTCAGGTCTTTCGCGCGGAAGTCGTGCGGAAATCAGCAAAAAGCTGGCGAATGATTTTGTCGTTGCTGCGAAGCCCGCCAGAACGGCAATCGTTCGCGGGACAACACTATACGCGGCTTAAACTCAATCGGGATGTCTAGCAAGGCATCCAACGCGGATGTGCCTTGCCAACTTGAGCGGTTTCAGGCATTCAAGTGTCGCCGAATGTAAGCAGGCTGTGCTCAGCGCTGGCTTGTGATTGCATCGGGTGTGCACCTGAAATCTGGCCGGAGTATCCCATGTCGATTAAGTCGTTGATCCGTACCATTCCTGATTACCCGAAAAAGGGAATCATGTTTCGCGATATCACGACCCTGTTCGAAGACCCCGAAGGTCTGCGGGACGTGATCGACAGCTTTGCCTCCGAATTTCAGGACCAGAAGATCGATATGATTGCCGGGATCGAAGCCCGTGGCTTTGTCATTGGTCCGGCAGTCGCCCTTGCCCTTGGTATCGGGTTTGTCACCATCCGCAAAAAGGGCAAATTGCCCGGCGAAACCATTGGTGTCGAGTACGATCTGGAATACGGATCAGACGTCATTGAAATCCACAAGGATGCGATCAAACTGGGAAGCCGTGTTTTAATCATGGATGACCTGATTGCAACTGGCGGAACAGCACTTGCCGCGATTGAGCTGATTGAAAAAGTCGGCGCAGAAGTCGCTGGCTGCGCCTTTATCATTGATTTACCCGACCTTGGTGGTGCCAAAAAAATCCGCGATCGTGGTGTTGATGAATTCCATCTGGTTGAATTCGAAGGCGATTAATCACAGCATAAAATTGGTGTTTTTCGAATTTACTGCCGTTTTGTGCGATTTTGATGTATAATCCCTGAGTTGAATTGGGTTTCACCGTTTGCCGCCCGGCGGCAAGGCAGAGAAAGATGATTGCACCGATCCAGACCACACAGAATGTTTCCCAAGTCAGCCAGTATGGCCGTCTTGCGGCTGCTGGTGCGCGCGGTGTGGCGACGGTTGATCGCAACAGCCCGGTCGAAGCATCTTCTCAGCACTATACCTATAATCCTGATGAAGACGGGATTTTGTTCAACGCCTATATCGATGGCAAGAACAAACGCCAACCCGGTCAAGGCAATCATGGTGATCAGAAAGATCAGCGTGCAGAACAGCGAAATCTGTCTGCTGCGCGTCGGTCAAGTGATCGCGACGGGGCGGTCGAGGCAACAAGTGGCGAAGATTTTGCCAGCATGCTTGATCCGTCAATCCCGTTTAATTTGTCGGTCAATAGCGGGGCGTCGTTCTACGCAGTGGTGAATGCTGTGACTCATGGTTTGGGCATACGCGGCACACAGCTTGACGCCAGCGTCTAGCGCATTTTGTCTGCGCCATCCGGGCTGTTCCTGATCCCGAAATTTCTGAAAAATTATCTGTGATGCTTGTTGGTATTTGCCATAGGCCGTATGATTGCTGATCATCGTCACGTCAGACCATCAGGCATAGCATGCAGAACAAGCCGGTCCTTCACACGGTATTCGAAGCCGCTTTCAGATTTATCGACCTTGCCCTGAACGACAACGAATATCTGCAGCCGCAGAAGCTGCACCGTTTGTTGTATCTTGCCCAAGCCTATTACGGGGCGAATTACCACAGCAATATGCTGATGCCGGCCATTTTTGTTGCCGAAGAATTCGGGCCGGTTGAACCCAATCTGTATGCGGTGATGGAAGAATGCCGTCCTGATGTCCGTCTCAAGGCGATTGATCCGAAAACCACCCACTTCCTTGAAAGCATCTGGTCGCAGTTTGGTCACCATACTGTCGAACATCTCAGCATGACCGTGCGCAATCACCCGCCATTTACCAAGGCCTATAAAGAAGGGCTGGGAACGATTATTCCCTATGACGAACTGGTTGATTTCTATGCCTCGGTCCGCAAGACCGCAAACACACCCGAAGCAAAAGAAGTCGTGCGCCCACGTGTGATGCGTTCGCACAGCGGAAAGCCCGTTGCAACAACCGACTGGCTGCCGCGCCGGATCAAATAAGATCAACTAAAGCATGTTGCATTTAAGATCTGAAACTTTCCGAAAAACCGAAAACCGTTTTGCGTGCCCCAACGTGGCGCAAGAACGGGGTTTATTGCCCGATGGTCATGTCAGTGCAGGGATCACCGCGCACAATATCGTTGGTAAACCACATAAAATCAATGTCATCAATGGCACCGAACCGCATGGCATAATCTGAAATGCTAGATGGTGTATCGCTTGGGTCGTCGGCCTCGATCAGGCTGATGACCGCGATGTCTTGGTCATCAAGGTCCGCATCAAATCGTTGCAAGTGCCACGGGACGGCAATTGTATTTCGGACATGCATGGCCCCGGCAATCAGAAACGCACCCTGTGTGTTTTCAACTTCGCTTGCATCATACATGGCACGGGCAAGCGACGCATCACGGGCGAATTGCACGGTTGAAAATCCGCCCAGCATGCTTTCGGGCAGCATATTGCAATGATTTTCGGCAATCTCGACGTTAAAGCGTTCAAGAATGTCCTTGGGGACTTTCGGCAAAGCCAGTTGATTTGAAAGATCATCGGGCAGGGCGGAAACGCCGTCTGAAATCATCGGGCGCAGAACGTCTTCGGGCAGGTTTCCGGCAATCATCGGCAGATTGTTGTCTTTGGCTGCCTGGGCAATTGGGGCGTAGTCATGCCATAATGGCCATCCGCGATTATCCCAATCAAGTGCCGGGCCAAGGTCGGATGCCGGAAGTTCCTGCCAGTTCTGATCAAGGGACTCTTGCTGATCACGGGTGAACATTTCCCAGATCACCGCCCGATGACGTTGATCAGCCTGACTTAGGGCCGCGACCAACTGGGCTTGATGATGATGATGGATCGGGTTGTCATGCTTTTCTCCGATCAGAATGTATTTCCGATCCATCAGGCGGCGGACAAATTCATCAAACAGAATGTATTCGCCTGCCTGCACATCAAAAATCAGTCCCGGTGCCGGGGGTAGGGCATTGAAATCCAGTATCTCGCGGTCTGTGCTTTTGACCTCATCCGCATGGGATAAATGCGGGATTCCCGCCAGAAGGACAGTCGAGGCCACAACCCAAACACCGACATTGCAGGGCAATGATCGTGTAAGGAACCACGCGCTAGGTTGCTTTGGCATCGACTGTTTAATTCCTGACTGCTTATAGGTGTAAGCTACTTGCTTAACTGCAGGGCTGTTTCCAGGTCGTTAACAAGATCATTTACATCTTCGATGCCCACAGACAGTCGCAGCAAGTCAGCCGGAACAGGGCTTGTTGGCCCTTCGACGGAGGATCGATGCTCAATCAGGCTTTCAACCCCGCCAAGCGATGTCGCGCGTTTGAACAGTTTGCATTGGTTATGGAAATCAACGGCGCGTTTTTCACCGCCTTTAACCCGGATCGACAACATGCCACCAAATCCACCACGCATTTGTTTTTTCGCAATGTCATGACCGACATGGCTTTCAAGTCCGGGATACTGGATCTGTTCGATTTCGGGGTGGTTTTCAAAATGCCTGGCAATCGTCATTGCGGTCGCACAGGCGCGTTCAACACGGACTGAAAGTGTGCGCATCCCGCGCAGCAAAAGCCATGTTTCAAATACACCCAAAACAGCACCGCCTGATGCGTGCTGTTTACAAACACGTTGCCAGAATTCGCTATCCTTGGCAGTGGTCAATGACCCTGCCAATACATCACTGTGGCCATTAAGGTATTTGGTGGCCGAATGCATGACGATATCAGCACCAAAATCAATCGGGCGGGTCAAAAGCGGGGTCGCAACCGTGTTATCAACGACAACCTGTGCGCCGGCCTTACGGGCAATGGCGGCAACTGCGGCAATGTCGGTGATCTGCCAATCGGGATTGGCCGGGGTTTCAAGCCAGACCATCTTGGTCTTGCCGGGTTTAATATGCTGATCCCACTGATCGATATCGCCATTATCGACAAAATCAAACAAAAGACCGGCCCGCACACCACTATCAAGCATGAAGCTGCGCAGCGCCCAATACATCACCTTGGGCGCGACCACATGATCGCCAGGGTTCAGCGCATGCAAAACGGCAACGGCGGCTGCCATGCCTGATGCGAACAGGCGGGTTTCAACCCCGCCTTCAAGGGCATTCAGAACTTCGCAGGTTTGATCATAGGTCGGGTTGTCCGCACGGGTATAGCAACGCCCGTCATGGTAGCTAAGGTCTGTATTGCGTTCGAACGTCGTCGATGGATAAAGCGGCGGTGTAACCGAACGGGTTGCGTCATCGACCCAACCAAGGGCCTGTGCGGTAAGTGTAGCCGGGGATTGTTTTTGTGTCTGATCAGACATGGTGGCACCTGATTATGTTGAGATTTGTTGGCGCGCAACATAACTTGGTTCGCGCCACACGCCAAATCGAAAACCGCATATCCAAGCTTCTGAAAGTCCCCACATGACGAATTACCCTGAAATTACCCTGCCAAGCGAATGTGACGTTGTTGTTATTGGCGGCGGCATTCATGGCGCTTCAAGTGCCTATTACCTGACCAAGGCGGGCATGAAGGTCGTTCTTTTGGAAAAGGACACCGTTGCTTCGCAACAGTCTGGTCGCGCATGGGGGTTCGTGCGCCAACAAGGCCGTGATCCGGTCGAACTGCCCTTGATGATGGAATGTAACCGCATCTGGCAGGGGCTGGAAAAGGAACTGAATGCCGACCTAGAATGGCGTCAGGGCGGGGTTTTGTTTGTTGCCCGTGATGATTCTGAAATGTCCGATTTCGAACACTGGATCGAAGAAACCAAGGGATTTGGCATCGAAACCCAGGTTCTTGATCCAAAAGGGGTCGCAAAAATTACGCCGGGCATTACCAAACCGGGCGTTGGCGGGATTTACACCCCATCAGATGGTCAGGCAGAACCGAAAAAGGCCGCACCGGCGATTGCCAAACGTGCCCGTGAATTGGGGGCTGTTATTGCCGAGGGATGCGGTGCGCTTTCAATTGAAACAGAGGCGGGCGCAATCAGCTCGGTCGTGTCTGAACGCGGCGAGATTAAATGCAAATACGTGATTTGTGCGGCCGGGGCTGCCACCCATAAATTCGTCGCCCAACTTGGCCGCCGTTTGCCACAGCAAACCACACGTGGCACGGTTATTCGAACAACGCCGGTCCCCGACATTTCCGCCGCGGGCACATTGGCCTCGGGCCTTGCGTTTCGGCAACGGACCGACGGGTCAATGAACATCGCCGATGAATTCATGACCGATATTGATCTGACCTTGGGGCGGTTTAAATATGCCAAGGCGTTTGCGCCGGGGCTGTTTGACAATTGGGCGACGTTCAAGTTTCACCTGAACAAGCGCTTCCTTGACGATATCGTTGATCGCCTGCCGGGATCAGACGCAGCAAAACAGCCTTTGATTGGACGACGGACCAATCAGGCGGAACCCTATGAAGTGCGGGTCAGCAATGCGATGACCAACCTGCAAAAGGTTTTCCCGCAAATCAAGAAAGTCGGCATCGTTGATAAATGGGCGGGTGATATTGATGTCACCCCGGATGCCGTGCCGGTGATTGATCAGTTCGACAACCCCAAGCATTTCTTTGTTGCGACCGGTTTTTCCGGGCACGGTTTTGCTATGGGACCGGTGGTTGGTAAAGTGCTGGCGGACTGGATCACAACCGGACAACCATCGATCAGCCTTGCTGGGATGGAGCTGTCGCGGTTTGAAGACGGGTCTGTAAGACGGCCACGCACGCGGGTTTGACGGTCGGCTGAGGATGGCTTTGGCAGGGGCGGTTAGAGGCTGCGGCTCATACGCAGGATAATCGCCCCGCCCAAGGTCATCATGGTTGAGGACACCTTCACAAGGTTCAGCTTCTCGCCCATGAAAAACACCCCGATCAACAGGGCAAATACGATGCCGGTTTCGCGTAAGGCAACAACAAGCGGGATCGGGGCCTGGGTAAAGGCCCACATGACGGTGGCATAGGCAACAAAGGATGCTGTGCCGCCAACAAAGAAGACCTTTTTGCCCTTTTTGGCGATATCCAACATGATGCGCGGGCGCATGACGCAGGCAATGATGGCAAAGATCACAACATCGCCGATGGTCTGATAGGCATAGTAATCAAGCGCACTTCCGGCCAGTCGCGCACCGGTTCCATCCACCAGTGAATAACTGCTGATAAAACAACCCGTGATGATCGCGGCAATCGCCGCATTGCGATTGCGCATACCATCGGCTTGACGGGTAATGCACATGCTTAAGATCCCGACACCGATCACGAAAATCGCCATCCATTCACTGACTTGCAGCGTGACACCGAGAACCAGCACTGAAACCGCCGCAACAATCAACGGCGATGATCCACGGGCAATCGGATAGACCTGACTAAGATCACCCAGCCGATAAGCCAGAATTAAAAACAGCTGATAGCCAATATGAAGTCCGATGGAGCCGATCAGATAGGGCCAGCTTTCACGCGCAGGCACATCGACAAATGGAAGTAAGATCAGAACAATTGGCACATGGCCCAGCACGATGGCCGTCATGCTCATCAATTTGTCCGGGCCACCCTTGACCAATGCATTCCAAACGGCATGCATCAGGGCAGCACCCATTACGGCAAGAAAGACGGTCAAACTCATCGTGGGGCATCCGTGAAAGATGTTACGGTTTTGTGATGCGATCACGGATGTTTAGCACGCGGTTTGAAAAACGACCAAACTGATCTGATGGGGGCAGCTATGCCGGGGACGGGGTATGCTGGATGTTTGGCGATGTTGTCTGTTGGGGTTTTGCTTTACGCTCAAAGAACCGGGTTGCACCAATTGGCGGGGCGATGAAGTCATCCGACCCGATGCCGCTATCCTTGCAGGCCGATGCCAATCGGATTGGTGGTTCATCAACCGGTTCAGCCGTTAAAACAAACGTTCCCCAATGAATAGCAAGGGCCTGTTTCACGCCCATCACCTGCATGATCTGAACGGCTTCTTCGGGATTGCAATGGGCGTTGCGCATGAAATCGCGTGGATCATATGCCCCGATCGGGATCAGGCCGAAATCAATCCCGCCATGCTGTGCGCCAAGTTCATTAAACAGTGCCTCGTTCCAGCCGGTATCGCCAACAAAATAGAACCGGTAACCATCTGAAAATTCAAGGATATAGCCACCCCAAAGCATTTCCTTGCGGTCCTTGGTCGTACGGCTTGACCAATGGTTGGATGGGACATGGGTTATGGTCACGCCGGGATGGGAAAGCTGATCATCCCAATCCATTTCGTCATAGCGATCCGGCGTAATTCCGGCCTTTTCCAACAAAACCCCGTTTTTAAGCGGCAGGACATAGCGCGGTGCATTGCCAAGAATGGCCAAGCTTTCCAGATCGAAATGATCGTAATGATTGTGTGACAGCAACACCAGATCAAGCTTTGGCAACTGATCCATGGTCAAGCCAGGCTGGCTATAGCGCTTTGGGCCGATGCGTTTAAACGGCGATACGCGCTTGGAAAAGACGGGATCGGTCAGGATGTTCAATCCGCCATATTGCACCAGAACCGTGGCATGTCCAACCCATGTGACCTGAAGCCGGGTCGGATCAGGGTTGTGGATCGCGTCATGATCGGGCGTTTCGGTCGGGGTTTTGCCAGCCTGCTTGCTGGCCTTGGGCCAGTTGTCATCGCCAAAATAGCGCCGTTTCAAAAAACGCCAGAACGACCGTTTGACCGGATCGGGCAAAGGATGGCGGTTTTCAAACCCGGTTTCGGTGTGGTGCGCTGGTTTGTTTTTGATCTGCACGTGGCTTCCTGACGCTGATTGTGAATATGCCAATGAGATGTGGCATAATCCAAGGTAACCGCAAGGTAACTGTTTTGTAGAGGGGAATACATGTTCAAAGACTGGGAATACGCAGTGTTCTGGATCTCGTTGCTGGTCGCGCTTGTATGCCTGTTTGCAGGTGTATACGCGTCAACGGGGTTAGTCGGCACCACAATGGGGGTTGGTTTTGCAAATTTCGTCAATGGGTTTGAGTGGGAAACAGTAACCGCAGGGCTCTTCGGTCTAACCGCAGGTTTGGCAGTGTTTTCGTCCGCAAAAACGCAAATTAGGCACAGCATACGGCAAAGAGTGGATAGCGATCTTGCTGTTGCCTTTGAGGTCGATCATTATTTGTTCGGCCTCAAAGCTGTCGCATCAAACAATCTGAGTGTTTTGGAGTTGTTAGGAGAAAGCAAGGTTGAGGCCGTTAATGGAATAAACGTGTGGTCGATCATTTCTGGCAACGGACCGACGATGCGGGAAGCAGCAAACAGAGCGCAAAGTGATCTAGAGCACTATGACAAAGGATATGTTGAGGAAAAACTGCAGCTAAAGAGAGAAATTCCCTATGACTGCTGGCTGGCTTTGAGCAATATTGCTGATGCATTTAAAAGAATAACTATCCGGCTGAATAATGACCGATCAGGTGATTTCGATGCTCACCGCCACGAGCATGCAGTGTCTAATCTGACTACAATTGTAAATTCATGCGAGGAATTCAGTCAGGCCCTTAAATGGGAGCGGACTAGGCAAATCAAAATTTTAACTGAGCCGTGAGTTGGTCGAATTTTTTCTTGTTAGTAAACAAGAAAAAGGCCGGAACGCATTACACGTTCCGGCCTTCGGGGCCGGTCTGTATCCATGGGGATACAGACCAATACTTTCGCATCCACCGGGACAGGGGGTGCGAAAGCAGGGGGAACTTTGGGTTAGTCGATGACCGTGGCATAAGTTTCCAGGGCCGGGCTTTCTTCGATCAACCCTTGTTTGACCATGTAATCGGCAAAGCGTTCATAGCGTTTCTTATCAAGGGCAGCCGGGCGCAGGGCAAAGCGCGGCAGGGTATCTGCCCATGCCTTGATGTTTAGTTCGTCATCAAGGTTTGGGTAAGCCGCGATAAAGGATTTCCAGCTGTCATCAGGATGGTTGATCAGATACTGAACGCCTTCTTCAAGGGCTTCCATCATGCGGGCAAAGCGCGGGTCATCTGTTTTGTCATTGCGCACTGTCAGGATCAGTTCGTCATAAGGCGGCACACCTTCTTCTTCGACGAAGAATGCCTTGCCCGGTTTGCCTTCGATTTCCATCTGGTTCAGTTCAAAATTGCGATAGCCGCCAATGATGGCATCGACCTGACCGGAATAAAGTGATGGCGAGAGCGAGAAGTTCACATTGATCAGCTCTACCTCGTCAATCGACACCCCGTGATTGGCCAGCATGGTACCCAAAAGCGCATCTTCAAAACCGGCCAGTGAATAGCCGATTTTCTTGCCCTTAAGATCGGCAATTTCCTTGATCGGGCCGTCTTGAAGAACAATCAGGCTGTTAAGCGGAGTCGCCACCAATGTTCCGATCCGGGTCAAGGGCAGGCCTTGGGCGGCTTGAACATGAAGCTGTGGCTGATAATTCACCGCAACATCACCCTGACCGGCGGCAACAAGGCGCGGTGGGGCGGACGGATCAGATGGTTCGATCAATTCAACATCCAGATCATGCTTGGCAAAGAAGCCCTTTTCCTTAGCGACAATCAATGGCGCATGGTCGGGGTTCACAAACCAGTCCAGAAGAATGACCAGCTTGTCCGCGGCAAAGGCCGGGGTTGCCGTACCGATAAGGCTTGCCGTCATTGCGGCACCGAGGGTTGCTGCTTTGATCATGGATTTCAGGGGTAACATCAATGAAGCTCCGTATGACTGCGTTACTTTGGTATTTGTATGAGGATTTATTTCGCTGCCAGATTGGCAGGACGATTGTGTTTATCGAACAGGTTTCAAGCTGTCGGGTTGCCAAGGAAGTGCCGCACGCAACACACGATCGACAATGAAATATTGCGTGATCGAAAACGCACACAGGATCAAAAGACAGGCAAAAACCATATCAATCTGAACCCGGGCATTGGCGTGCAGCATCAAATATCCAAGCCCGTGACTTGACCCGACCCATTCGCCAATCACAGCCCCGATCGGGGCAACGGCGGTAGCAACGCGAAAACCCGATGCAAAGGCAGGCAAGGCGGCGGGAAGACGAATGTGGGTTAAAAGCCGCCAGCGACTTGCCCCCATGGTCCGTGCGAGATCAATCCAGCCCGGTTCCGTCCGGGCCAAGCCATCAAAAAAGGCGACGGTGACGGGAAAGAATATGATCAGGGCGGCCATGGCGATTTTGGATGCCAACCCAAAGCCAAGCCAAAGTACTAAAAGCGGTGCTAGGGCAAAGAACGGAATGGCCTGGGATACCAGCAAGATCGGCATTAACCAGAACCGAACCGGCGTAAACAGCGCCATGGGAATGGCGGCCAAGGTGCCTAGGGCCGCCCCGGCAAACAGGCCAATCACGGTTTCGGCAATGGTATATTGCGCATGATCAAACAGAACCGCATGGCGTTTGATCAAGGTGACCCAAACATCCGCCGGGGTTGGCAGCATGTATTTTGGCGCCCCCGTAAGGGTAACGATCAACTGCCAAGTTGCAATCAACGCAAAGATAATGATGAACGGTCGGGCAAGCTTAAGCCAGCGCCGTTCGGAAAGCGGTTTTGATTTTGTATGAGGATTTAAAAGCGGGCTCATATCGCGGCCTCCGCCATGTCCGCACCCAGTTGACGCAGCAATTCTGCCTGCTGTGCCAATATCGCCGGGTCGGCGATGTTGCGCGGGCTTTGGCCCGTTGGGGTTACCGCATTTCGCAAGTTTGCCGGGGTGCCCGATAACACATGGACATGATCGCCAAGACGAAGGGCTTCTAACGGGTCATGGGTGACCAGCAAGACCGTTTTACCACGCAAGACCTTGGCGGCAAGTTCCTGGAGACGCAGACGATTGATCGGATCAAGGGCCGAAAACGGTTCATCCATCAGGACAATCGGGCGGTCTTCCATCAGGGTTCGGGCAAGGGCTGCGCGTTGTTTCATGCCGCCAGAAAGTTTGGCCGGGCGCAGATGTGCAGCATCGGTTAAGCCGACATCGGCAATGAGCCGTTCAGACCGTTCATGATCCGGGCGTTCGCCGCGGAGGACCGCACCAAGTTCAACATTTTCACGCATACTGCGCCATGGCAGCAATAAGTCCTGCTGGGCCATATAGGCGACCCGCCCGGCCAAGGGAAAGCCATCTGAACAGGTGATGTTACCGCTAACATCGCCTTGTTCCAGCCCTGCGAGATATCGCAAAAGCGTGCTTTTTCCAACGCCACTGGGGCCCAGCAAGCAGGTAAAACTTCCCGCTTGTAAGGTCAGGTCAAGGTCATGGAAAATATCAGCACCGCCAAATGCCACACGGGCACCGCGCAGGTGAATATCGAACTGGGTGGGATTGGATGCCGAACGGGTCGGTTGTTTGGTGTTAGTCATACGATCCTTCCTACGCCGGTCTTAACCGGTTCAGGTTCAAAGGGTCGTTTGGCAACACCAAACCTCTCAGCCGATTTACGATCGGCCCCCCCGGAGATGACGGGACTATGCGCAGACATTTTGCCTGCGTCAAGTTTTGTAACAATTGATCACACTTTTCAGATCGCAAGATGTTGGCTTTGATTTTTGTGTATTGCCATGTGTTGCGGCGTGATGAAATTGCCTCGGTGAGCTACATCACTTGTAGTCTATTCTTTTTTAAGGCCTATTTTGATTGGTCACTCATTCTCAACATCCGGCCCAAATCATGACAGAGCAAAATTTTCAAATTCTGCCGGGTTTAAGCGATTCCCATCGGGATGCGGCCTGTCTCCTGTTTTGGGAGGCCTTCCGCCAAAAGCTTGCCCCGGTTATGAACCCACGCGACAAGGTATTGGCTTTTTTAGCACGCGTGATGAAATCCGATCATGCCATCAGCGCAGTTTCCAGTGATGGAAGGTTGCTCGGCATTGCCGGTTTTAAAACGGCGGACGGTGCTTTTGTAGGTGGTGGATTGTCCGATCTATTTTCGGTCTATGGTTTTTGGGGCGGGCTGTGGCGCGGTGTCGTGCTAGAGGTTTTGGAACGCGACCTAGAAGACAATACCTTGCTGATGGATGGCATTTTTGTTGATCCGGATGCGCGCGGGCAGGGGATTGGAACTGCCCTTCTGGATGCTGTTGCGTGTAGGGCTTTGGAGCATGGACTGGCCAAAGTCCGATTGGATGTGATTAACACCAATACACGCGCCAGAGAATTGTATGAACGCAACGGATTTCATGCTGTGGATACGCAACATATCGGCCTGTTCAAACATGTATTCGGATTTCAATCGTTCGCGACGATGCACCTTGATTTGCGCTCCGAGAATCCTCGGGCAGGCAAGGCAGGGTCTTAGCGATTTGTGGTGGTTTGCAGGATCCAGTTTGCCAAAACTTCAATTGCATCGGGCGCATAGGCGTATCGGCCCATGATGGTAAATAACAACTGGCGGGTGACGGGCATTTCAGATGCACGCTGATAGTTAAACAAACCACTTCGCAAGAGGCCGTGCGTGGCATCGGGGATCAGGGTGACTTGTGTTTGTTGATGACGGGTATTGAGGTTTTCTCGGTAAACCTCGGAATCTTTTCGGGCATCAACATTGAGGTCATCTTCGCCAAAAAGAGCGAGAAATGGTTGGTCGATCTTTTGCAAACCGGACTGTGCGTCCGAGGTGATATTACGCTTCACAAAGCCAAAGCGCGCGGCACTCATTACGGGGATGTTTTCATGTTGGATGGCCGCCAGATAGTCTTCATACAGCGCGTCGGGCGCGAATGTTTTAGCGTCGCGTGATTGATCTTTGGTGATGGTACGGACGATCTCATCTTCTGGGATGCCGTCGCGTTGCATGCGTTTGCGTGTGTAATAGGCTCCCTGATCCTGCCAATTGATCGCGCCACCGATCATTACGCCAAAAGCAACATCATCATGGTCGCCCAGAACTTTTGGAACAACCCACCCGGCTTGAGAGAACCCGATGAAACCGGTCTTGTCACGTAAGGCTGGGTATTGATCCGTGACTTTCGCATATGCTGCCAAGGCTTCGGAAGCCCGATCTGACATTGATTGATCAAGCCAGTTCCCCGAACTTTGCTCTATCCCTGGTTTGTCCCAGCTATAGATGCCAATCCCGCGATCAAGCAGAGTATTGATCAGCGGCAGATATGTATCATTTGAAAATCGATTTTGTGGACCATCACCGTGCACAATCAGGGCAACTGGGCCGTCATGACTTTCATCGGGAAGAACAAGACTGCCGAAAAGTCTATCCTGATCATGGACAAAGCCGAGTTCTGTGACATGGCGATCAGATAAATCGAAATCGTTCAGTCCATTCAAGGCAAAACCAACTGGAAAGGCGATGCCGATGGCAAGGACGATCAGCATCACAATGCGTTTGCGACGTTGGTCGGGGCTGTGTTGTTGGCGCACGTTTGGAGCTTTCCGGTTTCGGCATGAGGGCGTGAATTGACAGTCAAAGAGTGCGGCAAGTCACAAGTCTGGTCAATCCGCTGCGTCCTGTCGCTATGTGATGAGACACCGTTTGATCTTGTCGTAATCACATGCTCGTCACGTGGCGTTGGCTTTTGATCTTTGCTGCGACAACGTGTCATTCAAATCAGAACTTGAAAGCCCTGGATGAAACGGTCAATTCTTTGAGCCGTTTTATCCACCACATTCCGTCTGGCGTTTATAGTGACACTTCCTGATTGCCGTGCTCCAGCCATAAACCCGCGCATGATCGCGGCCGAGATTTATCGTGGGTCCAGTTATGGCCCGAAACATCCGCTTGCGATCCCGCGTGTGTCGCTGGTGGTCGATATGGTCCATGCGATGGGGTGGGTGGATGAAGAAACCTATCTGACCGGGCCGGTGGCAACGCCCGATCAATTGGCCCGTTTCCATGATCCTGATTATATCAATGCCGTCATACAGGCCGAGCGCGATCAGATTTTACCCGAAGAGATGATGGTCAAATTCGGGTTGGGCAAAAACGGCAATCCGATTTACCCGGAAATTTTCCGGCGACCGGCGACCGCTGCCGGATCGTCGATCAAGGCCGCACAGCTTATCGCCGATGGCGGGATTATTCATCATCCTGCCGGCGGGACACATCACGGGTTGCGCAACCGGGCATCCGGGTTCTGTTATTTTAATGATCCGGTTCTGGGGATCTATGCGTTGCTCGATTCGGGGCTGGATCGCGTGCTTTATGTCGATATTGACGCCCATCACGGCGACGGGGTTCAAATTGCTTTTGCCGATGATGACCGGGTTCTGACGTTTTCGATGCACCAGGAAGACCTGTGGCCCAAGACCGGCGCAATTGATGACATTGCGGGCGGTATGGCGCGGAACCTGCCGATCCCTGCCGGGATGCATGATGATGAGATGTGCTATGTCCTGAATGAATATTTGATTAATCTTGCATTAACTTTTGAGCCGCAAGCTATTGTTTTACAATGTGGTTGTGATACACTTTTGGAAGATCCACTGTCAAAACAGCTTTTGGGCAACCAATCAATCTGGGAAGTCGTGGGGACGATGAGCCAGTTGGCGCCAAGATGTCTGGTTTTGGGTGGCGGAGGATATAGTCCATTTGGGGTGGCACGCTGTTGGTCCGGGGTGTGGGCGACCATTAACGGGATCGAAATACCCCCTGTGTTACCTATCACAGCGGAAAATATCCTGCGTGTCATAAGATGGACGCATAGCCGTGGAAGAAAACCCGCAGACACGTTGTTTACGACATTGGCGGATCCATGGCGCGGTGGCGCAATCCGGAACGAGGTTCGGGAACGCGTCAAAAGACTAAAGGGGTATGGGGTATGAAGTCGTTCTTTCAGATGGCTTTGGTTGTTTGCTTTATCAGCGCAGCAGTTGTTGCGGGGCTGAACGCGAAGGCAACCGGGTTTGAACGATCGCGCATTCTGGTCGATGGCGAAGTATATAATGTCGAACTGGCCATCTCGCCCGAAGAACGGTCGCGCGGATTGATGTTCCGCACTGAAATGGCCAATGATGCCGGAATGCTGTTTGATTTCGGCGGGCCACGCGATATTTCAATGTGGATGAAGAACACCTTTATCTCGCTTGATATGCTGTTCATCGATTCCAACGGCATGATTATTGGCATTGAAAAACGCACCGTCCCGCAATCAGAAGCCATCATCGCATCGCCCAAGCCTGTTCGCTTTGTTTTGGAGCTAAATGGTGGTGCGTCGGACAAAATGGGCTTTGAAGTCGGTGAAAAGGTAGAAGGCCTGCCGCGTTAGGCGCGATATCAGGCCGCCTTTGGGGCGCAAAAGATCAATCAGGAATAGCAAGGCCGCAGAGGATATCTGCGGCCTTTGGTTTTTCTGCAATTTTTTCTGCAAAAAGGCACAATACAGGCTTGCCCAGTCGAGAGTGTGGTGCTAAACCCTCCCTCGTTCGGGGAGTAGCGCAGCCTGGTAGCGTACCTGCTTTGGGAGCAGGGGGTCGCGAGTTCGAATCTCGCCTTCCCGACCATCTTCCCCTTTTGTTGTTCGACCGGTTATCCAACGGGATTTCCAATTCACGACAAAAGGTGTAAAAGATGATTTGATTGCAGGGGGTAAAGAAACCCAATTCACTGCCATCACCATCTTATCCCGACGATCAAGGCGAGGGTCCCGATGAAGGTCCGTGTTTATAAACCTGCCAAGAACGCCATGCAGTCCGGTCAGGCTGCGACCAAGCACTGGGTTATGGAATTTGAACCGGGTGCGAAAAAAGTCGCAGATCAGCTGATGGGATGGATCGGGTCTACCGATACCCGTGGTCAGGTACGCATGTATTTCGAAACCCTCGAAGAAGCACAGGCCTTTGCTGCGAAGCATAAGCTGATTGCGGATATCGAAATGCCCAAGCCACGTAAAATCCAGATCAAAGCATATGCTGATAACTTCGCGTTTAAACGCGTCGTCTGATCTGTTGATTGCCTGATGGCTTGACCTACCACCGGGGCGGATTTCCGCCCCGTTTCGTCTGACAGGGGACGTTAAACTCTGACTTCATATCGGGCAGGCGTCCAATGCCATGCCCCGGGGTACAGCAAACCACCCCACCCAGCGGTCCCTTAGCTCAACTGGATAGAGCAACAGACTTCTAATCTGTAGGTTGCAGGTTCGAGTCCTGCAGGGATCGCCATTTTTCTTTAATAAAAACAATAAGTTGTTGTGTGGGCGCTGATTTTCGAAGCCAGAGTTAGTAACTTGTCCGCCTTGATCGGCGCAGTTGATTTTGTCAATGGCCATTCTCGCGTTTCAGTGCTGGCGTGTATATTTCTGGACCATCGACGCTGTTTCGTCAGCAACGATGTATGCAATCTCTTCTCATGAAAGGCCGAGTTCTTTAAGGCGCGTTGCCGCTGCGTATCGAGTAAAGTCTTCGGGTAAACCTGCTGCGCGCTATACGACGGCGGATGACGTTGAAGATCTAAAAGATTTGGTTGAAGCACAGCGCGAAAAGCTTGGAGGTGCGGCGGCCTCTATCAAGAGAAATATGGTCTTTCACATCATGACATTGAGCATCTCGGCAACCCGATTTTTCAAGTCGTCAGTGAAGCGATGCTGAACTGGATGTTCAATTACCATACCGACTTGTTGATCTGGTCAGGTCAAGGAAGATGTACCCCTCCGGGAGCACAGCGAAATTGTGAAGTGCATTGAAGAGCATGCCTCCGAACGGACCGCCCGGGAAATGCTATCACAGTCGAAACGCTCGAATGACCTTTATCGTCATCGGGAAGGAGGAACAGCATCACATCAGTTCGCAAGACGTGTGTACCGAGGTATCTCAGGTCACTGCAAAGACCATATCCGTTTGGCATTCTCAGACGCAAAAGCTGCCTTTTCTGTTTCTGAAACGTTTGCGATCAGGGCCTGTGTTGCGGCCATCCATTGATCAAGCGAAGAATTCAAAGTGCAGACCGGGCTGTCCGATCCCCAGACGACACGTTTCCAGCCGAAGTTTTCGATAATGTGTTCGACATAGGGACGAAGAGTGTCAAGCGTCCAATCCGGTTTTGCATAGGCCGAAATACCGGAAATCTTGGCATTCACGTTTTGGCGTTTGGCGAGGTCGGTTATGGATTTTGACCAATCGGCAAATCCATCCCTGGCAATGTCCGGTACCCCGCAATGATCAAGTACAAAGACAGTATCAGGGCAGGCATCGACCAGAGCAGTGGCAATGTCGAGCTGCCTTTGCAGCACACAGATGTCAAAGGGTAGGCCTTTTTTCCCGATTTTACGGACATTTTCGCGAAACCGGTCCGTCTGCGAGACGTCATCGGGCACAACGTGCAGAACGCGCCGGATGCCTTTGACGATTGAAAGGTCAAGCGTATCGAGAAAAGCGTCGAAATTCTCGTCTTCGGGGCGTGCTGATGAAATGGCGCCGCGCATCAGACTGTCGGGGTGCGACATCAGTTCGGAAACCCACGTGTTTTCCGTTGCAATATATTCCGGTGCGCAATCGACTTCCATATGCAGCACGCCCGTAATGCCGATGCGTCGGGCAGAAACTTCGTAATCTTCATAGGACCAGTCGCGATTCAGTGCCGGAACGTCCTTGAGCCACGGGTACGGGATACGTTTGCGTGCGACCAGATGGAGATGAGTGTCGATGAACATGGGCTTCCTCCTTTTACGTTATCACGCCTGATTAGGTGGCTGACGACGGCGGTGCAATTGGAATTGCATACCTGTTTTCGCGTTGCGATTGATTTCTTTTGGAGTTCACCTTGACTCATCGATCAAGTCAAGTTTAAATATAAAAGATGATTCCGGATATAAAAGCTTATCGAAATGGCACCGGAAATAGCAATCGGCCGAAAGTGGCCTTTCATTCAGGGAGGATAGAATGAAAACGTTGTTGAGCGGTGCATCTTGTGCCGTACTTGTCGCAGCCCTTGCTTCGACAACAGTCCTTGCCTTGCCAGATGCAGTGAAGGCAGGTGAATTTGACGGTGTCACCATTGAGGCCAAGCTTATTGGTGGTCAGCAGTATGAGGCGCTTTATGCCCGTATTCCGGAATGGGAAGAGGCAACCGGGGCAAGCGTTGAAGTCATTTCGAAAAAGAATCACTTCGAACTTGATAAGGAATTCAAGTCTGACATTGCTGCAGGGACAACCGACTGGTGTGTCGGATCGAACCATTCATCCTTTGCGTCACAGTATCCGTCGCTTTACACGGACCTGACAGGGCTGATCGGTCAGGATGTTGTTGATGAGTTTGTTCAGGCCAATATCAAGGCTGCGACTTTTGATGGCAGACTTGTCATGTTGCCGCGTGCACAGTTTGACGTTTCTGCATTGTATTATCAGAAAGATCTTTATGACGACCCTGAGAACGCCAAGGCGTTTGAAGCAGAATATGGCTATGCGCTTGCCGTGCCGGAAACCTGGGAACAGGTAAAAGATCAGTCGGTGTTCTTTGCTGATCCGCCGAACTTCTATGGCACCCAATATGCGGGCAAGGATGAAGCCATCGTCGGTCGTTTTTACGAGATGGTCGTCGCTGAAGGCGGTGCGCTGTTTAACGATAATTTCTCCCCGGCGTTCAATTCCGATGCCGGCAAACGAGCGCTTCAGTGGTTTGTAGATCTTTATCAGGCCGATGCTGTGCCGGCCGGGACGACCAACTATCTTTGGGATGATCTTGGCAACGGGTTTGCGTCCGGTACGATTGCACTTAATCTGGATTGGCCGGGTTGGGCCGGGTTCTTTAACGACCCGTCGTCATCAAAAGTTGCGGGTAATGTCGGTGTCGCACCGGCACCAAAAGGGTCCGCAGGTGTCCGTACCGGTTGGTCCGGTTTTCACGGCTTTTCTGTGACAGAGGACTGCGAAAACAAAGAAGCCGCAGCATCCCTGGTCGATTTCCTGACCAATGAAGACAGCCAAAAGCTTGAAAGTTCTGCCGGGCCGCTGCCATCGCGCACCGCGGTTTGGGATCATGTCTCTGAGCAGGCGAAAGGTGATGCGTATCGCAGCGAGGTGCTTGCCGCCTTCAAGGAAACGGCAGCAACAGCCTTTGCCGTGCCGCCGACACCCTATTGGATTGAGTCGACCAACCTGATCTATCCGGAACTGCAGGCTGCAATTCTTGGTGACAAGACTGTTGATGAAGCTCTGAGCGACGCGGCAGAAGCAGTTGACGAACTGATGCAGGAAGAAGGCGTTTATTAAAACGCCTCTTCATCGCAAACGGATGGTGCAAACAGGGATTTGCGCCATCCGATCCATCCAATCAGAACGCACTGCATGGGGTCCTCCATGCCGATCCACGGGACATTCTGATGAAGCGTTTGAAGCTGCCGCCATGGCTGGTTCTGTTGATGCCTGCCATTATCATCCTATCGGCCGTCGTGCTGATTCCGCTGTTATTGTCACTGTATTCCAGTTTCACATCCTACAGATTGACCCGGCCTGACAGCCTGTTTAACTGGGTCGGATTGTTTAACTATGAAAAAGCTGTAACCGATGTGAAGTTCTGGGCCGCATTCGGACGGACGGTTCTGTTGCTTGCCGTGGCCCTTAATCTGGAAATGCTGTTTGGTCTTGGTCTGGCAGTGATGATTTCAAAGGTGACACGCGGGCAACGTGCATTGCGCACGATGATGATGTTCCCGATGATGTTTTCACCAATCCTTGTCGGTTTCCAGTTCAAGTTCATCTTTAACGACAATGTCGGTCTGGTGAACAATGCGTTGCAGTCACTGGGCATTACCGATACCGCCATTCCGTGGCTGGTGGACGGGAACCTTGCAATGTTTTCAATTATCTTTGCAGAGGTTTGGACGTCCACATCCGTTTTCGGGATTCTTATCCTGGCTGGTCTGTATGCGATCCCGCGTGACCCGCTGGAGGCTGCAAAGGTCGATGGATGCACACCGTTCCAATCCTTTCGGTTCGTCACCCTGCCGTTCCTGATGCCGTTTATCTACATCGCGATGGCTATTCGTTCGCTGGATGTCGCACGTGCATATGACATCGTGCAGATCATGACCAACGGTGGTCCGGCGCGACGGACGGAACTTCTTTGGACGTTGATCGGACGAACCGGCTATGTCGATGCACGCATGGGGTATGCCAATGCGATGGGTTATATCTCCATCTTTCTGGCGATTTTCTTCACCATCTATTTTTTCAAGAAACTGACCGCAGCTCGCAAAGAGCTTGGGATGGGGGTGTAAGCCATGGCAACCAATACCAGTCATCAAACGCGCCGTGTTGCCCTTAAATGGATGCATTCCGTTGGTCTGTTTCTGGCCATGATGGTGCTATGTGTTCCCGGTCTGTGGGTCGTTTTGAACTCATTCCGCCCGACTGTGGAAATCATGGCAAAGCCACCGGTCTGGATTCCCAATGATCTTAATCTTGATCATTATCGTGCTATGTTTGGCGGGATTGGCGAGGGCAGTGTTCCTGTGCTGACCTATTTCACCAACTCGTTGATCATTTCGGTGACATCAACCGTGATTGCCATCTTGATCGGTATGGCAGGTGGTTATGCATTTGCCCGCTACAAGTTCAAGTTCAAGGGGGGCATTTTCGTTGGCCTGATGGTTACGCGTGCCGTGCCGGGGGTGGCGCTTTCGCTGCCATTGTTCATTCTGTTTGCCCGGATTGGCATCATTGATACCCATATCGGTATGATCCTGGTCTATGTCGCCATGAACGTGCCATTTACGGTATGGCTGATTGACGGGTTCTTTCGCCAGGTTCCGCCGGAACTGGCAGAAGCAGCCGAGATTGATGGCTGTACCCGTTGGCAGGCGTTCTGGCGCGTGGAGTTCCCGGTTGCCCGTTCAGGGGTTGCATCAGCAGGTATCTTTGCCTTTCTGACGTCGTGGAACGAATACGCGCTGGCATCCCAGCTGACCCGTTCGACGACCTCCAAAACCATGCCTGTCGGGCTTCTCGATTTCACGTCTGAATTCACCCTGAATTGGGGGGGCATGTGTGCTCTTGCGGTTTTGATGATTATTCCCGCGCTCATCCTCACATTCCTCGTGCAGAAACATCTCATTGCCGGACTGACGTTCGGTGGTGTGAAAGGATAATAAAATGGCTCAAGTCCACCTTCGCGATGTCGTCAAGAAATATGGCGTGCTTGAAGTTGTCCATTCCATCAATCTGGATATCGCCGATGGCGAATTCGTGGTGCTGGTCGGCCCATCTGGCTGTGGTAAATCGACCACTCTCAGGATGATTGCCGGACTGGAAGCAATTTCGGGCGGAGACGTCCGGATTGGGGATGCAGTTGTCAACGATTTGCCCCCGCGAGAGCGGAACATTTCGATGGTTTTCCAGAACTATGCGCTTTATCCGCACATGTCCGTGCGTGAGAATCTTGGGTTTTCTCTCAAGATTTCCAAGCGTTCGCAGGACGAAATCGACAAGGCAGTTGATGAGGCGGCCGAAATTTTGTCTCTGACGCCGCTTTTGGATCGCAAACCTGGCGCACTGTCAGGTGGTCAGCGTCAACGCGTGGCGATGGGGCGCGCGATTGTGCGTCATCCGGAAGTCTTCCTGTTTGATGAACCACTTTCAAACCTTGATGCCAAATTGCGCACCCAGATGCGCGTCGAGATCAAGAAACTGCATCAAAAACTGAAATCGACCATCGTGTATGTCACGCATGATCAGGTCGAGGCCATGACCCTTGCCGACCGGATCGTGATCATGCGTGATGGCCATATCGAACAGGTTGGCACTCCGCTGGACGTGTTCGAAAACCCGGTAAATACCTTTGTCGGGACCTTCATAGGCTCGCCGCCGATGAACCTGCTTGATGGCACCGTCAAGAACGGAAATATTCAGTTTACCGATGGTTCAACCATCAAAGCCCCACCAGGCTATGATCTGTCTGATGGACAAGCAGTTACCTTCGGCGTGCGTGCAGACAACATCATGCCGGTCGGTCATGCCCTTCCTCGTGGAGAGCACATTTCCGAGGTCGAACTGGAGATCAATCTGACAGAGCCGCTTGGCACGGAAACCCTTTTATTTGCAACCCTTGCCGGGGCTGAAGTGCAGGCCAAGATGCTAAACCCGCGTCCTGTGCAGGCTGGTGAACGTCTTACATTCCAAGTTATGTTGGATCGGTGTCATCTGTTCGATGCCGAAACCGGCGTGGCCCTTAATAAGGTATAGGAGGTCACAATGGCACGGATTACATCCGCAAAGGCATTTATGGTGGATCTTGAGCCCAAGGTGGTTCGCACTGATGCAATCCAGTCGTTCAAATCACAGGAAACGATATTTGTCGTGATCCGCGATGCCGATGGCGCAGAAGGGCAGGGATACAGCTACACCATCGGCGACGGTGGTGCTGCAATCCTGTCGCTTTTGCATGGCACATTATTGCCACGCCTGATGGGACAGGACGCAGACAGGATCGAAGCGATCTGGCGTGATTTACTGTTTTGTTCTCATGCAACAGCGGTCGGCCCGATTATGTCCTTGGCACTGGCTGCAATTGATACAGCCCTTTGGGATATGCGCGGGCGCAAAGCCGGTCTTCCGCTTCATGTTCTTGCCGGTGGGGCAAAGCAATCGGTCCGGATGTATACCACCGAAGGTGGCTGGTTGCATTTGCTGCCCGAAGCGCTGGTCGATGACGCGAAAGATGCCAAATCCAAGGGCTTTGCCGGATCGAAAATCAAGATCGGAACCCCGACCATTGCCGGGGATGCCAAACGTCTTGAAGCGGTTCGAACCGCATTGGGTGATGATTACGAGATCATGACCGATGCCAACCAATCCATGACCGGGGCAGAAGCGGCCCGTCGCGTCCCGATGCTTGAACGATTAAATATCGGTTGGTTCGAAGAACCATTGCCATCCGATGACATCGCAGGACACACCCGTTTGCAGGCACGCTCGACCGTGCCGATCGCTGTTGGTGAAAGCCTTTATAGCCCCGGCCAGTTTGCCGATTACATCGCAGCCGATGCCTGTTCGGTTGTGCAGGCCGATGTTGCCCGCGTTGGTGGAATTACACCATGGCTTAAGGTCGCGCACATGGCAGAGGCCCACAACATCGCAATCTGCCCGCATTTCCTGATGGAACTGCATGTAAGTCTTGTCTGTGCAGTGCCCAACGCACCCTGGCTTGAATATATCCCGCAACTTGAAGATATTGCCGCGCCGATGGCACGGGACGGCGGCAATGCAATCGCTCCGACCGAGCCGGGTCTGGGGATTGACTGGGACCAGGACAAACTTGCAGCACTTAGCGTTGAAGGAAGCGCATTCGAAATTACGGAGGCCAATCAATGACACGCCACGGACAAGTGATTGGAATTGGTGCAGACGCCATTGCCGAATACAAACGCCTTCATACAGATGTTTGGCTTGGCGTTCTTGCAAAGATTTCCGAATGCAATATCCGCAATTATTCGATCTTTCTCAAAGAGCCTGAGAACGTGCTGTTTGCTTATTTCGAATATGTCGGGACCGACTTTGAAGCCGACATGAAGAAAATGGCAGCGGACCCGGAGACGCAACGATGGTGGACGTTCTGCGAGCCGCTTCAGCGTCCGCTTGACAGTCGGTTGGAAGGCGAATGGTGGGCGGAAATGGAAGAGGTTTTCCATCATGACTGATTTTCGCCAGACCATTGAAATGCCGACAACGAAAACGCCGGTGGTGGTTTTTGGGGCCGGGTCGATTGTGACAGATGCCCATCTTCCGGCATATCGTGATTTGAATGTGCCTGTTGCCGGGATTTTTGACCCCGATCTTAACAAAGCACAAAAGGTTGCCTCCGACTGGGGAACGTCAGTCTTTGATACGCTAGAGCAAGCTGCCAGTCAGAAGGACGTTGTTTTTGATCTTGCGGTCCCGCCTGCGGCAATTGTGGAACTGCTTGAAGCATTGCCCGAGGGTGCAATTGTCGTGATTCAGAAACCTCTTGGTTCTGATCTGGATGAAGCAAGCCGAATTATCTCGGTCCTGCGTCGCAAGAACATCAAGGCCGCAGTCAATTTCCAACTTCGCTTTGCCCCGATGTCACTTGCACTGAAAGATGCGATTGCTAAGGGGCTATTGGGCGATGTCGTGGATTTTGACGCCTGGTTGGCGCTTGATACGCCCTGGCATCTTTGGGCGTTCCTTGCCGATTTGCCACGGGTCGAAATTCTTTTGCATTCAATCCATTATCTGGATTTCGTCCGTGATTTACTGGGAAATCCGAACGGTGTTCATGCGCGTAGCATCGGGCATCCATCATCGACGGTTTCCAATACACGCAGTTCAATTATGCTCGATTATGGCCAAAGCGTGCGCTGCAATCTTTCCATCAATCACAACCATGGATTTGGCCGCAAATTTCAGGCCTGTGAATTCCGGATTTGTGGCACCAAAGGCGCTGCTTACATGAAGCTTGGTGTCAATCTTGATTACCCCAAAGGTGAGCCGGACGAACTGTGGCTTAATACCGATGGAGAGTGGCGTCAGATTGATCTGGTAGGTAACTGGTTTATCGAAGCATTCCACGGGCGTTTTGCCCAGGTGCAGCGTTTCGCCGCCGGTCTTGATGACGCGCTTGACGGTTCTGCCGAAGACGCATGGCACACCATGGCACTGGTAGAGGCTTCTTATGAAAGCTCTGCCCGTCCCATGCATCCAATAAAGGAGGCGCCTGATGCTTGAGCAAATCAGATATTACGAAGATTACGATATTGGCGAAGGGCGCGATACAGTCGGACGTACGATCACCGAAACGGATTTTGTCGTTCACGCCGGTCATTCCGGGGATTTCTTTCCCCATCATCTTGATAAAGAGTTCTGCAAGACCTTACCATTCGGGCAGCGCATAGCTCATGGCACGATGGTCTTTACCATCGGTGTTGGTCTTACTGCGACCATGATCAATCCGGTGGCGTTTTCATATGGGTATGATCGTATGCGGTTCGTCAAACCGGTCTTTATCGGTGATACGATCAAGTCACGGGTTGAAATTATCGGCAAGGAAGTGATGGAAAAACGTCCGGGTTATGGACGTGTTAGCGAACGATTGATCGTGACAAACCAGCAGGATGAAACCGTGCTGGTCGCCGATCATATTTACATGGTGGAGATGAAGCCATGAACGGACCTTTTTTGCAGTTGAACCCAAAGGACAATGTTCTGGTCGCGCGACGCCTTGCCGAAGCCGGCGTTGATGTGAAACTGCCAGATGGCCTCACAATCACGCTTAGCCAGCCCATTCCCTTGGCCCACAAAATTGCCAGCCGGGATATTGCAAGTGGGGAACGCATCCTGAAATACGGTATGCCAATTGGTATTGCGACCGAAGATATCCCCGCAGGGGTGCATGTCCATGTACATAACATCCGGTCTGCCTATACCGCGACCTATGCGCTGCAGGATGCCAATGGCCAAAGCACGGAGGTGTCGAAATGACTGAAAAATTCCAGGGCTACTTGCGTGCAGATGGCCGCAAGGGCATCCGCAATACCATTGTTGTCGCTTATCTGGTGGAATGTGCCCATTTCGTCGCAACAAAAATTGCCGCTGATTTTGATGAATCAGATGTTCAGGTGATCGGTTTTCCGGGATGCTTCCCAAATGAATATGCCGCCCAGATGATGGAGCGCTTGTGCACCCATCCGAATGTCGGGGCTGTCCTGTTTGTTTCCCTTGGTTGCGAAAGCTTTGACAAGGTCCGGGTAGCAACGGCGGTATCTGAGTCCGGACGCCCGGTCGATACATTGGTCATTCAACGATCGGGTGGAACCACCAAGACGGTCGGGGCCGGACGTGCATGGGTGCGAAAGACACTGGATGAGATTGCCAAGGTGGAACGTGCCCCGATGGGGGTAGAAGACCTTGTGATTGGCACGATCTGCGGTGGATCAGACGGGACATCTGGCATTTCGGGCAATCCGGCAGCGGGCAAGGCCTTTGATATTTTGATCGGTGAAGGTGCGGCCTGCATCTTTGAAGAAACCGGCGAAATGATCAGTTGTGAGGATATCATGGCCGAACGTGCCATAACCCCGGAACTGGGTGAAGAACTGCGCGCTGCCGTGCAAAAGGCCGAACGATATTACGATACACTTGGCTTTGGGTCGTTTGCTGCGGGAAATGCTGCAGGCGGGCTTTCCACGATTGAGGAAAAGAGCCTTGGGGCCTACGTCAAATCAGGGGACAACAAAATTTCAGGACTGATCAAGCCGGGAGATGTGCCACCTACGGGCGGATTGTATCTGATGGATGTTGTGCCCGATGGCGAAGTCCGGTTTGGTTTTCCTAATATTTCAGATAATGCTGAAATTGTTGAAATGATCGCAAGTGGGGCGCATGTGACGCTGTTTGTCACGGGTCGGGGATCGGTGGTTGGGTCCGCCATTTCGCCGGTGATCAAGATCTGCGCCAACCCGGACACGTATCGCGCACTTACTGACGACATGGATGTAAATGCGGGTGACATCATCGAAGGCAAACGTTCCATTGCCGAAGTCGGACAGGAAATCCGTGACCTTGTGGTGAATGTGGCAAAGGGGGCGGAAACCAAATCCGAATCCCTGGGACACCGTGAATTTATACTGACATACAAAACATTCGAGCCAATCGGGCCGTCATGCCTACCGGCTGTGTGAGGAGGAATTATGAAGCGACTAGAAGGAAAAACCTGTCTCGTAACAGCAGCAGGACAGGGGATCGGCCGGGCATCGGCAGAACGCATGGCTGCAGAAGGCGGACGTGTGATTGCAACCGATATCAACGATGCTTCTTTGGCGGAGCTCAATGCGATTGACGGTATTGAGGCCAGAAAACTTGATGTCACCAACAAGGCCGAAATTGAAGCGCTGGTTGCTGATATTGGCGGCGTTGATGTGTTGTTTAACTGTGCCGGGATTGTGCATAACGGAACCATTCTGGATGCCACTGAAGAAGAATGGGATTTCGCATTTGATCTGAACGTCAAATCGCAGTTCCGCATGATCCGTGCGGTTCTTCCGCACATGATTGAAAAGGGCAGTGGATCAATCATCAATATGTCCTCTGTTGCGGGACCTGTAACCGGCCCGGTCAATCGTTTGATTTATTCTGCGTCAAAGGCGGCGGTGGCGGGCATGACCCGTGCAGTTGCCAACGATCATGTAAAGCAAGGTATTCGATGCAACGCAATTGCACCGGGGACAGTCGATAGTCCCAGCCTGCATGACCGTTTGCGTGCGACCGGGGATTATGAAGGTGCGCTCAAAACGTTTATCGGGCGCCAACCGATGGGCCGGATTGGAAAACCAGAAGAAATCGCAGCTCTTGTGACGTATCTTGCCGCAGATGAAAGTGGCTTTACGACCGGAGTTGTCCACGTTGTTGACGGCGGCTGGACTGCCTGATCAGAATTTGAAGAAAGGATTGGAAGAACAATGAAACTTGCACGTTACGGTGAACGTGGCGCTGAGAAGCCCGCACTTGTTGATGACAATGGCAATCTGCGCGATCTTTCTGCGCATGTCGGGGATATTGCTGGCGATGTTCTGACCCGCCTTGACGATTTGAAATCGATTGATCCCGATACGCTGCCGTTGGTTGATGGGAAACCGCGCCTGGGCGCGTGTGTTGGACAGACCGGAAAGTTCATCTGTATTGGTCTGAACTATGCCGACCATGCGGCTGAATCCGGTATGGAAGTGCCGCCGGAGCCGGTTATTTTTGCCAAATATACCTCGGCAATCTGTGGTCCTAATGATCCGATTATCATTCCGCGTGGCTCGGAGAAAACCGATTGGGAAGTCGAGCTTGGTTTTGTTATTGGCAAGACAGCCAAATACGTTTCCGAAGAAAATGCACTTGATCATGTTGCGGGATTCTGCCTGGTCAATGACGTTTCCGAACGCGCCTATCAGATCGAACGTGCAGGCCAATGGTCCAAGGGAAAATCATCCGACAACTTCGGTCCGACCGGTCCGTGGCTTGTGACCCCTGATGAGGTTGGTGATTTCGACAATCTTGGTATGTGGCTGGATGTGAATGGTGAACGTGTTCAGGATGGTTCAACCGCAACCATGGTGTATCGCGTGCCACATCTGGTTTCGTATCTGTCGCAGTTCTTTACCTTACATCCGGGCGATATCATTTCAACCGGCACGCCCCCAGGTGTTGGCCTTGGTTTCAATCCCCCGCGTTACCTTAAAGAAGGCGATGTGGTTGAACTTGGCATCGACAAATTGGGGACGCAGCGCCAAGTCTGCGTCAAAGACGACTAAGCTCCTTTACATAGTCAAAGCGTTTCCGTTTAGGTCGAAAACGGTTTGATCATAAAGGAAAGCGCGGTTCCGATCAGAACCGCGCTTTTTATGTTTATGCAGGATTCTGGAGCTTTTTGCTGTTACCAACCGGTTTCGAGAAAGTCATTGGCCTCGCCCAATTCCGGGGCCGCACGTGATGATGACGGCCGTGTTCCATCAATGCGCAGGGGCAGTTTAGTAGTCTTCATTTCAAGTTCCCCACGGCGAATATCCTGAACCATATCAAGTGTCTGCAATATGCCGCTATCGACCACACCATCCCAGTCCATCACAGGGGCGGCCCAAATGTCATTTTCAACAAACTTCGCCATCCAGTCATCAGATGTGTGGGTCTTAAGCATTGCGGCCAAGTCTGCCTTTATTTCATCGCGTTTGGCAAATGCATCCTTTTGGGCAACGTCTGGTGCAAGACCGGTTATTTGTGCCAACAAATCCAGTTTGCCCATGGCAATCGCAATGTGACCATCGGACGTTTCGTAAACGCCGTATGGTGCAGCAAGATAAGCGTGTGCTGGGTTGTTCTTTGATCTTTTCGGTGTACGTTTCCCGTCGTTGAACCATGTGGTTAAAAGTTCAAATTGCAGGTCAGCAAGAACCTCGATCAATGATGTTTCAACATAACCGCCTATTTGTTGGGTTGCGCGTCGATACAACAGGGCCAGGACCCCATGGGCAAGTGCTGACCCGGCCAAGATATCGGCAATGGGAAGCCCCATGGCGACAGGACCGTCATCTATGCTTCCAGACAACCACATAACGCCAGAGCGTGCTTGGGCCAAAAGATCCTGTCCAGGCAAGTCGACCCATGGCCCGTCGGACCCATATCCCGTGACCGTGCCGTATACAACATTCGGGTTGACCTTCTTCACGTCTTCATAGCCAAATCCAAGTCGATCCATGACGCCCGGTCGAAAGTTTTGCAAAATCACATCTGCCTCGGCGACCAATGTGCCAAGGCGCTGCTTGTCTGCATCAGATTTAAGATCGACGGCAATGGATCGTTTGTTGCGGTTGATGGCATGAAAGATTGTGCTTTCACCGCCAATCTTGGTATCGGTCAGATAAAGATAACGTGACAGATCACCCAGTCCGGTGCGTTCGACCTTCACCACATCTGCCCCCAAATCAGCCAGTTTGAGCGCGCAGTATGGACCCGCTAGGAATTGGGAAAAATCAAGAACCTTAAGTCCTGTAAGTGGCAATGTATCAGTCATGCGGGAAGCTTTCGTCAAAACGTTTCTGAAGGGCGGAAATCGCAGTTGTCGCAGTGGTTTTTCCCATGATGGCATCAAGCACGATCTGGGAGCCTTCCTCCTGAAAGCCCATGTAACCGGCATGACGAGGACGCAACCAAGCTGCTTCGTGGGTTTGTCGTGTATTGTGATAGGCATCATTAACCGGCGTGTTCACACTATCACTGCCCCACGCAATGGCGTTGCCCGGCTGCCCGTTATGTTCGGCGTAAAGACCTCTTTGAACTTCGGCCGATGCAGCCCACAGGGCAAATTCGACGCATATATCAGGGTGTTGCGTTTTGGCAGAGACCGCAAGACCCGTCCCGCCAAGTGCCGACCCCAAAGGACCGGATTTACCAAAGGCCGGCATGTCGTGGAAGGTAATGCGATGGGGGCGATAGCCATTGCGCGCATAAGGCGCATACAGATACACCAGCGGGCACGCCGCAAATTGACCCCCGTCAGACAGCGCATCAAGTGCTGCGATCGGATCCATTTCTGTGCAGGCGGGATCAACCAGTCCTGCAAGTGCTTCCATTCCCTGTAGAACTCTTTGGGTGGCAATCGGATCCAGTCGGTTTGCACGGGTGATCGGAAAGGGACTTCCAGAATTGGCCAGCAGAGAAAAGAATGACATCAAAACATGCGGGGGGCGCAGCGGCCAAACGACGCGTCCATCGCGCGCCTGTTTCATCACATCGCCAAAGGTGGCCGATGGTGTGCCCAAAAGGTCAGGGCGGATTGCCTGCACCTGACAGGCGGCATCAACCGGGACCGCCCACTGATGATCTTTGTAAAAATAGCTCTGGAAGCTTTTACCAACGGTTTCCGCAAAAAGTTGCTCAAGATAATCTTGGGGCGCATAGGCATCAAGTGGCAAAAGGCAGTTTTCCCGAACGATTGCGCCAACATGCGGGTGATCAATAATGATCAGATCATACTTGCTGGCAAGTTCTTCAACCGGCGTGGTTTCAAAACCCTGAAGGGACCGTTTGTCCCACGTGATATCAACATCCGGATGACGTTCACGAAATGCGCTGGTAGCTGCAATCAGCGGGTCGTAGCCGCGCGGGTCTGACCAAGTCATGCCCCTGAGTTGTTTTTGTGCGGTCATCGTTATGTTTCCTCCTGACCTCACTCTAATAGCGATGATTTATAAATGAAAGATAATTTTATATGTGATATTGGTGTGTCAAGTGATGGGTGTAGTTGTCAGGATAAGGTGCCCTGCATATACTGCCGAAGTTGATGCAAACTGCTTGAATAACCTCATAAGAGAGAACACGAACAATATGTCGAACGATCAGGAAGATCAGGAAAAATACCGCGCGCCTGCATTATCCAAAGGGCTTGATATTCTTGAGCTTCTTGCGTCGGAAACCGATGGTTTGTCGCAAATAGAGATTGCAAAACAATTGGGCCGGAACACGTCGGAAATCTTTCGCATGTTGATGGTGCTTTGCCAGCGTGGATATGTGGAGCAGCGTGTTGAAGATGACCGTTATTATTTGACCACAAAGATGTTCGAGATCGCCCACAAGCATCCGCCGATACGCCGGCTGACTTCTATCGCCGGAGACGCAATGCAGCGTCTTGCCAACGAGGTGAACCAGTCATTGCATCTTGCGATCATTCATTCGGGAAAGGTTCTGGTAATTGCGCAGGCTGATTGCCAGGACAACAACATCACGGCCGTGCGCCTTGGGGCACAGATCAACATTTATGAAACGGCATCGGGACGGGTGCTGGCTGCGTGGATGGATCAACAATCGCTCAGCACTCTGCTCGAGGAAGCTGGTGGTATCTCGGATGAAAAGCGAAAATTGTTCCTTGCCGATCTGCCAAAAGTGCGCGACGCCGGATATTGTGAGTCTCAATCGCTTACGATTGGCGGGGTGTTGAACCTGTCTGCCCCGGTCTTTGATTTTTCAGGCAAAGTTGTGGCTGCATTGACCGTGCCGTTTATTCAGCGTCTTTCGGGAACGTCAGTCGTATCGGCAGAACTGTGCCGCGAACGTTTGGTCGAAATGTCCGGTGATATTTCCCGCCGACTTGGGGCGGGCGCAATAAACTGAGTACCGGGGCTGCGAGAGGCAGGATGACTGTTACCGGTTTGTCGTTCGCAAAATCTCGGCCGTGGCTACGCCAAAACCATTATTGACATTTGCGGTCATACGGCCGGGGTGACTGCACGAGCAGAGCTTCCCTTTGACATATGGCTTGTACAGATATTCAGAGCACTAATTTAGACCAGCTACGACCCAACAAACTGGTAGTTTTGTTTCTAGATCGGGTTAGTCACTTAAAGGTTAAGTGATTGATTTATATAACCGTGAAGAAACGGTGAAAACTGACTGACGGTCGTTGATGTTAAAGGGAAAGGCACAGGCACAGGCACAGGCACAGGATTCTAATCTGTAGGTTGCAGGTTCGAGTCCTACAGGGATCGCCATTTTTCCTTTGTAAAAACAAAGATTTGCTGTGCCGACGCTGATCTCCTCAATCGCCATTCTCGCGTTCCTGCGCGGACGGGTATATTTCTGGACCATCGAAACTGTTTCGTGACCAACAATGACCGCTATCTCTTCCGATGAAAGGCCGAGCTTTTTGAGGTGCGTTGCGGCTGCGTGTCGACCCCGCCCGTCTTAAAGTTTCTTCTCTCTGGTCATCGATTTCTATCAAAACGTTTGGACAAGGCATGCAAAAGAGTTTTTCAATGCAGGGTGGCTCATTGTGGCAAGATATTGCGGATTGTGCCTTCGGGTTGAACAGGTGCCAAGCCAAATGCGACTTGCAGTATGTTCGAGTTAAATTTCCGAAAAGGAGTACAAATTGTCTGATCCAACGTTCGAGATTATCTTCCATGCCTACCCGCAATCCCCTGTTGCCGAAAAAGTCAGGGTCACCTTTGGCATTAAAGGACTTGAGTGGCGCAAGGTGGAAATTCCGCGCCTACCACCCAAACCAATGTTGACGGCACTGACCGGCGGTTATCGGCGTACGCCTGTGATGCAGATCGGTGCAGACATCTACTGTGACAGCCAATGTATCATCCGCGAACTTGAACGTCGGTTCCCATTGCCGACCATCATGCCCACGTCCGAACAGGGCTTGATGTGGTGCCTAAGCCGATGGACGGATGGGGCTTTGTTCGACCAAACTGTGCGGCACGTTCTGGGCGCGGCTGGCGATCAGCTGGACAAGGATTTTGCGGCAGATCGTGGGCGGCTATACCTCGGAGAGGACTGGGCGGCAGGGTTGAAACAGGCCAACGCCGATCTGCCTCATCTGGTATCACAAGTACGTGCGCCGCTGTCATGGCTGAACGCGCAAATGTCTGACGGGCGTGCATTCTTACTTGGTCCGCAGCCAGCAGCGATAGATGCACAGTTCTACCACGTGGTTTGGTTCTTGCGCGGCCGGTGGGCTGACGGACCATCGTTTCTGTCGGAGTTCAAAGACCTTGTCCGCTGGGAGGAGAATATCCGTGAAATCGGTCATGGTACCTTTAGCGAGATGGACCCGATGGATGCCATAGCGCGCGCAAAGGATCTGAAGCCAACGGCTAGGAGTGGAGTGGCACCTGATGACCCTCAGGGTCTCTCGGTCGGGCAGTCAGTAACGGTTCAACCTGATGTCAATGGCGGCGAGCAACCCGTCGCAGGGACGTTACGTTACGCCGATGCAGAGACAGTTGTAATAGAACGCTCCGCAGAAGATGTGGGAACTGTGTGTGTCCATTTCCCCCGATCCGGTTACCGAATCGATTTGCTGTGATAGGTTCCGCTACTCAAAATCAAGAAATGCCAAGACGTGAGCCAGCAAATGGAAAAGGCTGATCGATGATAGATATTTACACATGGACGAAGCCGAACGGTCGCAAGGTTTCGACCCAAGTCGCGCAAAATTCAGACCAAATCATATGCTGATAAATTCGCATTCAAACGCGTCATTTGATCTGTTGATGGCCTGACGGCATTGACCTAGCACCGGGGCGGATTTCCACCCCGTTTCGTCTGACAGGGGACGTTAAACTCTGACTTCATATCGGGCAGGCGTCCAATGCCATGCCCCGGGGTACAGCAAACCACCCCACCCAGCGGTCCCTTAGCTCAACTGGATAGAGCAACAGACTTCTAATCTGTAGGTTGCAGGTTCGAGTCCTGCAGGGATCTCCATTTTTATTCAGTAATAACAATGACTTGTGGTTTCAGTTCCGATTGTCAGACTAAAAGTTAGTCACTGCTCCGAGAAAAGTTAGTCACTTGCCCGACTTGATCAGCGCGGTTGATTTTGTCAATCGCCATTTTCGCGTTTCTGCGCTGGCGTGTATATTTCTGCACCATTGAGACTGTCTCATGCCCCACAATGTCAGCGATTTCTTCCCAAGAAAGACCGAGTTCCTTGAGGCGCGTTGCCGCAGCATATCGACCACCATGTGAGGTGAAGTCTTCTGGCAAGCCTGCAGCTCTATATGCTTTGCGTATAAATTTTGAAAATGCGGTTGCGTCCATCTGCATGCCCATTGGGGATGGTACAAGGTTCATGCTTGTGGTTTTCGGTAGCCAGGCATCGAGAGTGTCCTTTAGCCGGTTGGCAACGGGTATGTCCAAACGCTTGCCGGTTTTGCTCTGAATGACAGAGACGATGTTTGATCGGATGTGATTTCGGGTCATGGTGCGCACATCGCCTGATCTTTGCCCCGTATTCAAGAGTAGTTCAAATGCCGCGCGTTCCTTTGTGCCAATCCCCCAATGCGATCGGAACTGATCGATTTCGAACTCTTCCCATGGTCTGTGGCCAACGCCTTCCTTCAGGCGTTTGAACCGAGATGCAGGGTTAACGGCGACATATTCCATATCAACTGCGAACTGCATTAGCAGGCGCAGCGTGGTCAGAAGGTTGTTTGTGTCCCTTGGGGTATCTGCCCCGGCATTGCGGATACTCAGAACCAGTCGACGACTTATCGCGGTGACATGCTTTGATCCACAGAGTTTGCCAATCTTGTCGAGTAGCCGGTGATGTTCCTTCTTCGTGCGCGGCTTCAGTTGTTTGAAGTTTGGGCTTCCCTTGTACTGCGCAATCAGATCGTGGACCGAACCTTTGGTAATGCCTTTCTCACTGGTCTGAAAACAGCGATGAATATCCTGATAGTTTTGCAGCCACTCGTTGGATCCGACCATCCCTTTGATGCGAACCTTCTGCCCATCGCGTCGATAATACGCATAGACCTTGCCCTTACTGCTGTACGTATTCACGTAGGGTAGTTCTACTGAGGTCATCGCAAATATCATCCACGTTGTGTGATTCGTCTTTCTGCGTTTTCTGGGTGGTTGTCAGGCCAGATCGACAGTTAAGGTATGCTTCGATTGCAACGCTATCCCACCCGAAGTCTGAATCCTTTTTGGGGAATCCGTCAAGCTTTGCGATCTTTCGGTGCATTGTGTTTGGCGTGCAGCCCAGATGACGTGCAAGCTGCCAATCAGTCCAATAACGAGGATCAGGAACGAATTCAGGAAGTCTTCTGGCTACCATGGCTTCCTCCGTTTCAAGGATGATTTTGCTTGGGTTTGATGTTTGCTCCCGGAACGCAATTTCATCTCTATCCGTGTGCCACACCCAAGATAATTTTGGAGAGCCGGTCTTGGGTCATTTGATTGAGTTGTCGGTTTGGACACCGCGGTCTTACTTGCTGCACTGCGACTGGTTGTCGAAAAGATCGCTGGTTTTGTTACACAGTTCATAATGTCCGCTCCATGTTGTTTCATCATGGTAGGATCAAGCCGTGTTACTGAGACTGTTCTTTTTTAAAAAAGTTACCGCTACTGCAATGCTCGTTTTGGGATCAGCCCGTTAATCTCACTCTGCAAGACCAGTCTGCAGGCAAGGGGGTTCCAGTTTGTCTCTTGGAAATTGGCCCATGCGAAGGAGACCCAAATGCTATTTTCGGAAGATAGCTATCCGTTTCAGGCTGCTCTTCGTTGGCAGGGGGATCGCACACGTGTTCTGTCTGAGGAAGAAGAACTGGCTCTGTATGAGCGTAATTGGGATTGGATCGGGATACTTGCTGAACCAACAAAAGAAGAGTTGCAGCACATCCGCAAACTAGGGTCTGGACTCAATTGACCCAACATCTGATTGCGAAAATCCGGACCATATTAAGGAAGTTTTCTGCTGACTTTTCGTATCGGATAGTCAGCCGCCTCATATCCTTCATACGGCAGAAGAAACGCTCAACAAGATTGCGTTTGGCGTAAAGACCCGCGTCATGAGGATAGGCTTTCTAGCATTTGCCTTGGCGGGGATCACCGGCAAGGCACCTTCATCCTCTGTCCCCCGACGGATACGTGTACTGCCATAGGCCTTGTCGGCGACAATGGCCAATGGTGGTTTTGACCAATTCAGGAAGCAGTCGATCATCTTGCTGTCATGGAGTTGTCCGCCACTGATCGCAAGGCGTAACGGGCGACCGAGTACATCTACAGCGGCGTGAACTTTACTTGTCCTGCCGCCGCGTGAGCGTCCAATACCCTCTGCCAGTTCCCCTTTTTTGACCCAGCCGCGGCGCGGTGAGCCTTCACTATTGAACTGTCGATAAAGACAAGCGCATCTTCATGTTCTGATGCTAGGGCCTCGAATATCTCGCGCCATATGCCGCGCTCTCCCCAGCGGACATAACGATTATAGATTGTCGTAGGCGGACCATATCTTCCTGGAAGATCCCGCCAGGGCGCGCCGGTTCGAAGAATGTAGAAGATGCCATTAAGAACTGTTCTGTCGTCCCGCCGTTTCGGCCCACGACCGTCAACAGGAAGAAGCGGAGCAATGATCGTCCATTCTTTATCGCTCAAATCAAATCGTGCCATGTGATAACTCCCTTTCCCAAAGGATGAATCACATTCCGACTATAAATTTCAAGCGTTCCAATTGGGTTCAGACCCTAGCTGAACGCAACAGATCGTGGCTCGTTAATGAATGCGAAAAGCGCATGGACAAGCGGCCTGCCAAGAGTATCTGATGCCTATAAGTGCCGGGTTAAGTGGCTATCGCCAACTTCATTGCCCTTCAATGAGGTGTCTGAACGTTCAAAGCTGATAGGCAACGAATGGCAAGCTTCATTGAGATGGGGCCGGCGTCTCGAAACCAAGTTCGTTTTTGGTTCTCGTGTTTCAATCTGTCGGCTTCTTGAAATGAAGACCAGTGATGCGGCCTTCTGGCGTCTCCGACAGACTTCTGGAAAGCTCAAAAATTTTTTGAGGAAAATGTACGATCGCCGTGTCGGTCTGTTCCTGGAAAGCAACTTTAAGTAACCATACGAACATCTGTGTTGGGACTTCCCTTAAAGGAGTAAACAACGTGTTGCAGAAAATCCGATTATTTTTTAACTCCGTTTTTGTACGTCACTTCTTGTTTGATCAGCTGGCGTTTTTCGTTTTGTCGCACTTAGGTCCCCAAAAAGGCCTTGGATTTTAGCCTTCTCCCCATGTTAGTGCGACAAATCTCGAAGGGGCGTTACACATTCACCAATAGTCATGTTGAACCCTTGTTGGAAACTCAATTCCTGTCAACGGTCCAACATGGGTTCAACAACGGTTCAACATGGGTCCAACAAGACCATGTTTTGACCTTGTTACGGTTGCATCAAGTTGCGAATAATGCGTTGCCCAGATTTCATGTTCAATCAGGGGTGGTATTCGGAGGTTTTGGAATTTGTCTCTGCGCATATCCTTGCCAATGCTTCGCGCGGTGCCTTAACAACAACGAGTATGCACGTAGTTTCTTGTCATAATTCGGGGTTATAACATTCGAAGCCTTGCGTTTATGGCACAGTTTAAGTTGCAAGAAATTGATATAATTTGCTTTTCTATGAAATAGATCCGCTCTGCTGAATTTATGAGGTCCTCGGACGTCTTTCCTTTGACGTGACTCATCAAAGGAAAAATCAATGTTCAAGCAACGAGAGCCATCGATTGATGCACTTCGTGCATTTGCCCTGTTCGGGATACTTGTTGTCAACCTACCGTTTTTTGCGATCACATTCGGCTTTGCGGGCATGGCATGGCAGGAAGCGACACCTCTGTGGGGTAACGTGATCGCAGCGGGGGTGATTCAGGGGCTGTTTGAAAGCAAATTCATCCTGATATTTTCCGCGCTATTTGGTTTTGCTGCCTTGCAGCAGTTTCAGCGGTATGGCCTGTCTTTTTACCTGCGCCGCCTTGTTATCCTGGCGCTGTTTGGCGTGATAAATTTGACCCTGCTGTTTGAAGCAGACATCCTTTTGCCCTATGCGGTTATTGGTTTGTTGCTGATATTGGTTCGTGATTGTTCGGTGCGTGTGCTTCTAAGACTTGGTGTTGGCTTTTGGGCTTTGGGCGTGATTGGTAACGCTTTGTTTGGTGTGAACATGATCGTAAACCCTGCACCTTACATCGCGCCGGAGGTGCCTCTTGCAGACGTACTGGCATTTGGGAGTTTTTCTGATGTTATTGCTGTACGTCTAGATCGCTGGAGTGGTTTTCAGCTTTATTGTCTGTGGAGCAATTATCTGCTGGTGATTGCCGCCATGTTCACCGGTTTGGCAGCTGCGCGATATTGTGATGTGCGTGGCTTTGAAACTTTGCTTGCCCGACTGCATTTGATTGGATCATTTACAACCTTCCCGGCAGTTCTGGGCAGTGTGGTTTATGGCTTACTTGCAGCCTTACCAGCATCAGCCGAACCTGAACGGTTCCTTATGTTGACTTTGATCTTTCGCCCGCTGTTTGCAGTGCCGCTTTCACTTGTCTTGGTGTCATTGGCCATGAGGTTTTTTGCGTCGCAGCGATTTTCCGGTGTCGTATCTTTTATTGCGCCAGCAGGGCGCATGTCATTGACCATTTACTTGGGTATGTCACTGATTATGGGATTTGTATTCTTTGGTTATGGTGCAGGGATGCACAATCAGGTCAGTCTTTCGGACTGCCTCTGGATATCAGCCTTGATGTATCTGGGTTGGGTTCTGTTTGCACAAGTCTGGTTCCGATTTGCGTTGCGGGGTCCACTTGAATGGGTGTTGACGTTATTGTCCCGGCCCGGATTGCGGCGGATTGAGCCATCGGTAACCGGAAGCTAGGGTCTGAACCCAATTGGAACGCTTGAAATTTATAGTCGGAATGTGATTCATCCTTTGGGAAAGGGAGTTATCACATGGCACGATTTGATTTGAGCGATAAAGAATGGACGATCATTGCTCCGCTTCTTCCTGTTGACGGTCGTGGGCCGAAACGGCGGGACGACAGAACAGTTCTTAATGGCATCTTCTACATTCTTCGAACCGGCGCGCCCTGGCGGGATCTTCCAGGAAGATATGGTCCGCCTACGACAGTCTATAATCGTTATGTCCGCTGGGGAGAGCGCGGCATATGGCGCGAGATATTCGAGGCCCTAGCATCAGAACATGAAGATGCGCTTGTCTTTATCGACAGTTCAATAGTGAAGGCTCACCGCGCCGCGGCTGGTTCAAAAAAGGGGAACTGGCAGAGGGTATTGGACGCTCACGCGGCGGCAGGACAAGTAAAGTTCACGCCGCTGTAGATGTACTCGGTCGCCCGTTACGCCTTGCGATCAGTGGCGGACAACTCCATGACAGCAAGATGATCGACTGCTTCCTGAATTGGACAAAACCACCATTGGCCATTGTCGCCGACAAGGCCTATGGCAGTGCACGTATCCGTCGGGAGATAGAGGATGAAGGTGCCTTGCCGGTGATCCCCGCCAAGGCAAATGCTAGAAAGCCTATCCCTCATGACGCGGGTCTTTACGCCAAACGCAATCTTGTTGAGCGTTTCTTCTGCCGTATGAAGGATATGAGGCGGCTGACTATCCGATACGAAAAGTCAGCAGAAAACTTCCTTAATATGGTCCGGATTTTCGCAATCAGATGTTGGGTCAATTGAGTCCAGACCCTAGTTTGAGTTGGTTAGGGAAAGAAAGGGCGTCGCTCGGACGCCCTTTTGGTTCATCGTTTCAAACCGACCTCAATTGCTTGTTTCAGGTCGGAAAGCAGGTCTTCGGGATTTTCAAGTCCACCATAGATGCGGACAAGCTGTGGATTGAGTTTGAAATGTTGGAACGCGCTGACATCGTATTTCTGATGAAGGACTGCAGCGGCCGGAACAATAAGGCTTTCAGGCCCACCCCAACTGACACCCAGACGAAACAGTCGAAGTGCGTTGCAAAAGGCCCGGATGTCGACAGCGTCATCCAAAATGATTGAAAACAGGCTTGAATGACCGTGCAGGGTTCGGCGCCCGGGATGAGTGCTGAAACCTGAATAGAGCACGGACGAAACCGCTGTATGTTCTGCAAGGTTTTTGGTCAGATATTCCCCGGTTTTGGCATGTCGCTGCATGCGCAGTTCAAGGGTATCTAAGCCACGCAAAAGAAGCCACGCCTCAAACGGGCCGAGTTTTCCCCCAAGATAGGGGAAAGTCGATCCGTTGATCCGGTTGATCAATTCCTGCCGACCCGTAACAACGCCTGCAACTGTGTCGCTGTGTCCGGACAGGAATTTGGACGCGGCATGAATAACAAGACCAATACCGAGATCAGCGGGTTTCTGGAAAATGGGCGTTGCCCAGGAATTGTCGATTACCGTGACAACGTTTTGTGTCTTGGCTGCAATTGCGAGCTTTTCAAGATCCTGTAATTCGAAGGTAAGTGATGTCGGACTTTCAAGAAACAGCAACTTCGCGCCGGAAATTGCTGAAATCACGGCATCTGTATTTGTGCCATCGATATAGTCGATCTCAACACCGATAGGTCTGAGCATCGTTTCAAACAGGCGATAAGCATCTGAATAGACGTTATGAACAGTCACAAGGCGATCACCGGGCGAAACAAGTGCCATCACGGTGGCGCTTATCGCAGCCATGCCACTCGAAAAGGCCCGGGATGCTTCAGTATTCTCCAGCCGGGCAATTTCACGTTCAAATGCCATGACTGTGGGGTTGTCACCACGCGCATAAATCGGCCCGCTGGGGTTCCCGGCATAAGCATTTGCCATATCGTCAAAATCGCGGAATGCAAAAAGGGATGTCTGATAAATCGGGTGAGAAACTGCACGAAAATGGCGTTCATAGCTTGGGTCATGCATTCCGGTATGCTGAATTTCGTCCTGATGCATATTCAATGGTTTTGCGGGCAGTTCATTCATGATGAAAGCTCCTTGATGGGAAGAGACCGGGTACCCGAAAAGGTCAGAAAAATGGCAAGTAAGGTGGTTAGTCCTGCGGCAAGCGCGGGGGCTGCGACGATCCCGTTGAACCCCATGGTCATTGGCAAAAGAAGTGCCAGCGGGATCTGGATGTAGCCTTGTGGGGCCATGCTTATCATTGCGGCGCAGCGGGCATTGTTGGCGGCTTGAAACCGGGAGATTATCGGCTGATAAATTCCGACAAAGGCGATCTGGATGGCCAGAATATCAAGAAGATGGCTGCCAAATTTGACAAGATCGGCATCATCAACAAACGCAGAGATCAACACGTCGCCAAATAGGAAAGAAACCAGGGCACAGCTTAACGAAAACCCGGCACAATAGAGGATAATCCCTTTGAATACTTCGTCAAAGCGACGTTGATTGCCAGCACCTGCCGCGTAACTCATGATTGGTTGTGCCCCAAGGCAAAAGCCGATGATTGGCAAGATTGCCAGTAACACAATGCGAAGAGAAATGGCCAATCCTGCCAGTTCGTCTTCGGTGCCATACATGGTTGCAGCCTGCATCAAAATGGCAAAGCAGACCGAAGCAAGTATCGTGGTCGTACTTGCCGGAATGCCAAGCTTTGCAAAAGGATAAAAGGCTTTAGACCAATTTAGTTGGCGAAGAGCAGACAGTGACGGATGCACACGACCCAAACGTTTGTGGAAATAGTAGATGTAAGCACAAAGGGCAGCGACCTGCGAAATAACGGTTGCCCAAGCTGCTCCTGCAATTCCCATGTCGAACCCAAAAATCAGAATGGGATCAAGCGTCATGTTCAGACCAAACGATCCGATCAGGGTATACATTGAAAAGCGGCTGTTACCTTCGCCGATCGCAATAAAGTCACACACGATCTGCAAAAGGACCAAGACTGAACAGGCGCCGAGGATGCGCATATAGATCGCAGCTTCATCAAAGACATTACCACTTGCGCCCAGGGCATATAAAATCGGGCCGTGAAACAGGGTGATAAGTATGGCTACGACGATCCCGAATATGACCGCCAATCCCAAGGCAAGTGACGCTGCACGGGGCGCATCATATGAGTTGCCACGACCAAGCGCCCTGCCGATTTCGGTTGATGCTGTTAAACCCAATCCATGCCCGATGGCACCGACAAGCATGAAGCAGGGGATTGAGAGCGTTACCCCTGCCATCGCGCTTAGAGCGTAATGTGAAACAAAAAAGGCATCGACGACCTGATTTATTGCGTTGATCGAAAGCCCCGCGACAGAGGGCAGGGCGAGCCGCAGGATCAATCGCATGATTGCAGGATCACTCAGGTCCGGAAGTTCACGCTTACGCATCAGGAAGCATCCTCGTCGCGCACAAAGTTCGGAACATAAAGACGGTCATCAAAGAAGCGTTCACGCAACAGCATCACGAGAAGCGATGTTTTGTGGGGGAAGCGAACCTGTTTGAGACCGGCAAACCCTGAACGCATGAGATTGCGGTTCTGCTGGTCGTGAGCAGCATCAGGTTCGCCAACGATCCGCTGGGTGCGAGGATCATCAAGGAACATGTAATGCATCAGTGATGGTAACCAGGCTGTAAGATATTCCTTGCCGCGAAAGGCCTCTTCGCCGATGGCAACATGCCAGCCACGATCAAAATCCTCGGCCTTGTAATGTTCGCCCAGTCGGTCTTCCTGCGCCCAATACAGTTCGAAATACCCGAACGGAGCGTCATCAAAAAAACCGATAAGTGGTTCAGTACGGGGATCATCAAGCCGGTTTTCAAGGAAGGCCCGATGCTTTGCCTCGGTGCCGGATTCTTCCCAGAAAACGTCTACACGGGGGTCATTCATCCATTGGTGAAAGTGCCCAAGATGGCGGGTTGTATCTGCCCGTTCAAACCGGATCGTCTTGTCAATCCACGGAATGTAGCGTGAATAAAGTGTCTGATAGGCACTTGGACGTCGAGTCGGATGACGTCGACCATTGGTTGAGATGTAGCGTAGTGGAAGAGCATCCCTTTCAGGATGGTGCAGCCAGTTCAGGGTCAATTGATACAGTTGGCCTGAAAAGATGGTGTGGCCATCCGCGGTTGGCGTGATTAACCCACTCCTGATCATACGGGCAAGCCATTCCGGATCAATTTGGTTGGGAAGGCGGATCTCGTCACGTGCCGGATGGGCGGCAAAAAGCGCCTCGGCCAATGCGGCTAAGCCATATTGATCAAGGATGTCTAACGTCAGGCTGGCGATGTCATCAAGAACGATCTGCCTGGATGTAAGGGTGAAATAGAAATCATGGTTCTCATCTTCACCTTTTAAATGGAGATGGCCGGTTTTGGTGACTGAATGCCATTTCTTCCCTTCTTGGGAATGGCTGATTTCCAAGGGGGTTCTTGAGGGTTTTGGGATTTCTTGCGTTACGATGTTCATGTCCGGAGCTCCGTGTTGCCATGGTTCCAACCCAACTGGGTTAGTTATCTCGCTGTTGTCCGGACGAATGGACGGGCATAAAATTCAGGGATCTTTTTTACATTTGCGGACAGAAAATTCTGAACTTGTAGCCCGACGGATCGTCCTTTGTTCAAACGCTGAAAATTGCTTTGCCAACATGGAGACGATCATGAACGGTTCTCAGGCGGTACTTGCCGCATCATCTGACCTGACGACAGAGCCCCGATCTACACCCGGTCTGCATTCTATCTCCGGTGAGGCAATTGGCCTGCCTTGGGCTGAGGCTCCTTGGCCGATGACGGGGTATCCGCACGAGGTAATTGATCGGTTCTGTCAGAGCGATCCAGACAGGTCAGTTATTGTTACGACCGAAGAAGTCTGGTCACGCAAACGCCTGAAGAAAACCTCGGATGCGATTGCACATGCACTTGTTACAAATGGAGTTCGGCCTGGGGACATTGTCGTTGTTGTCTTACCGAAGTCAGCTATGGCAATTGCCGCGATACTGGGGATCTGGAAGGCTGGCGCAGCATTCGTGCCAGTAGATCCGCATCATCCCGAAGCCCGCAATAAGCATGTGTTATCTGATTGCGGTGCGGGATTTGCTGTCAGCAATCAAAAGGGACTGGTGGCTTTAGAAAACACAGATATTAAAGCGGTTCTGGTTGAGGATATTGAGGCTGCGGATATCGAGTTTATCGCAGAAAAGCTGTATCCGGATCAGTTGGCCTATATCATTTATACGTCTGGTTCGACGGGGAAGCCAAAGGGGGTGATGGTCGATCACGGTCCTTTGGTTGACCATTTGAATGCGACGGGACCGCTTTATCTGATGGATGAAACATCGAGGGAATTACCCTTTCTGCCATTTTCATCGGACGGGGGGCACGAACGCTGGATTGTGCCGCTGATGGCAGGCGGTAGTATTTTGTTGCCAGACCAGCTTCTGTGGACACCGGAAGATACGGTAAGGGCGGTCCGCGCACATGGCGTTACCCATGCATCATTTCCGACCAGCTATGTTCATGAATTGGCGGGTTGGCTGCGTGAAAAGGAACAGACACTTGATCTGATATTGTGCTCCTTTGGTGGTGAAGCAATGCCAAGGGAGACCTTTAACCGTATCGCCAGAGCGATCAATTCACAGTATCTGATCAATGGTTATGGTCCGACTGAAACAGTAATGACCCCGATGCTTTGGCGGGTTAATCGGGACCAGCTTTGCGAGACAGTGACCGCACCTATTGGACGTCCGGTTGGTGATCGTTGGGCCTATATTCTTGATGGTGATTGCAATCGGGTGGCCCGCGGCGAGATCGGTGAAATTCATCTTGGTGGATATTGTATCGCCCGCGGCTATAACAATTTGGCCGAGAAAACGGACAATCTGTTTGTTCCGGACAGTTTTGCACAGGGTGATAACGCCCGGATGTATCGTACTGGCGATCTTGGCCGCTTTTTGCCAGATGGCATGATCCAGTTTGCCGGTCGTGTCGATGATCAGGTGAAAATTCGTGGTCACCGGATCGAACCAGCGGAAATTGAAACGGTCCTGCGCGGTTTTGACGATGTTGCTAACTGTGTGGTCATTGCAGCACATGTTGCATCCCGACTTGAACTGATCGCTTACGTGGTTCCGCGCTCTGGGGCATCGGTTGATACCCGATCCGTTCGTGCACGTTTGCAACAGTTTTTACCAAGCTCGATGGTGCCGGGCTACATCATTGAAATGACGATGCTGCCGCTTAATGCCAATCATAAGGTAGATAAGGCACAGCTTCCTTTGCCCCGTCGGGAAGGTTCTGTCACGCAACCGCAAAACGACGGCGAAGCTGCGGTTCTTGCAATCTGGAAGGCGGCATTGGGGCTTGATGATATCGGAGTTACCGACAATTTCTTTGAAATCGGGGGGAACTCAATCACAGCTCTTCGTGTGCAGGGAAAAATTCGCGAGCACTTCCCAAATAGTAACACCGAAATCACTGACCTATTTAATTTCCCAACCATACGGTCGTTTTTGCAGGCCATGTCAGAACCAGAATGTAAACCCGGTGCTGACATCGTGCATCTACAGAAAGGAAACCGGGATGCGCCGGTTCTTTATTGCTTCCCGGGACTTCTGGTCAGTACGCGCGAATATATGAAGCTCGTGAAAAGCCTTGGACCGGATCAATCGGCTGTTGGTTTCATGTGCCACTCGCTTTCAGACAGTCAGGAGCTTGATGTTTCGGTTTCGGATATCAGCGCACGCTATGCCGAGATCGTGCACCGCGAGGCAAAGGGCCGGCCTTGTGCCTTCCTTGGCTGGTCGTGGGGCGGGTTATTGGCCTATGAAGCAGCCCGGATGCTGGGGAATGATATCGATCTGCGTTTGATCGGTATGGTCGATGTTTGTGACATGGATGACGACTTTGATCTGAACGCCCGGCCAAAGTTTCAGCCAGGAGAACGTGCCGAAATCGAAATCCGCATTCGCCAGTGGCTGCAACGAACCTCAATGCGCGAGGATTGGGAACGTCTTTTGGCGCTGATGGATGATCTTGCCTATGCGCAGTTCGTCCATTTCGTTGGCAAAAGTGAATTTGGCTTGCCGACAGATGGGCCGGGTATCGGTACACGCGAGCATACCTTTTGGGTGTTGATTGATAATGCCCTTGTCTTCCGACGCCATGAGCTTCTTCCCTATGACGCCCCAATCGCATCCTGGTTGGCAGGGGATACAGTTAGTCGGAATCTTGATCTGATCGATTTTCAATCTCTGTCGCGACGCGCTGAAAGACCAGAACATATTCCCGGTACGGATCACCTGACCATTATCGGTGATCCTGCCTTTCACAAATTTTTTGGCGGGCGTTTGACACGTGCGTTTGAGCAGACAGGCAGCCTAGAATTTTCAGGCAACTAGAAGGACGCAGAAGATGGATAAACTGGATCTGGTCGGGATCGGGATTGGTCCTTTCAATCTTAGTCTTGCGGCCCAACTTGATGGCATTAGCGATGTAAAATCCGCGTTTTTGGATCAAAAGGCCGAATTCGCGTGGCATCCGGACATGATGTTGCCCGGTGTTGAACTTCAGACATCATTCCTTAAAGACCTAGTGACGCTTACCAATCCGACAAGTAAATGGTCCTTTCTGGCTTACATTGTGAATCAGAAGCGGATGCTTGATTTTATGAATGCCGATTTCGCGGCGGTGCCGCGTCGGGAGTTCGCAGCCTATCTGAAATGGGTTGCAGGTCATCTTGACGGGCTGATTTTTGGCAATGCGGTGCGTGAAGTCGCATTCGACGGAAAAGACTTTCAGGTATGTTCAGACCGTGGTGTCTATACGGCCAAAAATCTTGCTGTTGGCATCGGAAAACCCGCTTTCGTACCCAATTGGGCACGTCATCTGCCAACTGAAAAATGCTTTCATACAAGTCAGGCAAAATCGCGACTGCCTGACTTGCGTGGAAAAAGGGTTGCGGTCATCGGCGGTGGTCAAAGTGGTGCTGAACTGGTTGAATATCTTCTTGGTGGCAATAGAGACAGCGTGGAAGAGGTTCTGTGGTTATCACGTCGTGATAATTTCGAACCACTTGATGATACGCCTTTTGTGAATGAATATTTCACACCGGGTTATGCCGACGTCTTTGCCAATTTACCAGATGATCGCAAGCAGGAATTGATGTCGCGCCAGAAGCTGGCAAGTGACGGGGCGTCGCTTTCTACATTGAAATCGATCTATCAGCTGATCTATCGACAAAGATATCTTGATGAAGGCGATGTCGTTGGTCGATTGCTGCCGCAACGTGAAGTATTCCAAGTCCAGTATGATGGGGAAGATTTCCGGATCGCGGCACGTAATGGGCTTAATCAAGTTGTTGAGTTTTTCCACGCAGATGCATTGATTCTGGCGACCGGATACGAAACAGCGTTGCCCGAGTTTATGGCACCATTGCGTGCACGTCTGGAAGAAGGGGTGTCTGGTGCCTATCGGCTCGATGCGAATTTCCGTGCCTGTTGGGATGGGCCGGCAGACCGCGGCATTTTCGTTCAAAATGCAGGACGGATTGATTTGGGGATATTTGAACCGCAACTGAGCCTGATGGCGTGGCGTAGCGCAAAAATTGTTAATGCATTGTTGGGGCAGGACGTGTTCGATCTTGAGCAAAATCCCCCAATTGTTGACTGGTTGGCAAATGGGACGTCGATGGCGGGAGATGCGGTCGTTCAAGCGTGGGGATAACACGACGTTGTTTTGGATCTGCAGCCGAGAGAAGAACACTTGTCCCGGCTGCAGATTTCACAGATTTCACTCAGGGCGTGCCAGTTCGACACTTTGTAAAGCTTGGCGACAGCGCTGATCTGCCTGATGGATATAGGCGCAGACAGATGCCTTTGAGACACCGATATCTTTGGCAATGACATTTTGTGCGTAACCATCGATGCGGTGGCGACAAAATGCATTACGAACGTTGGGTGGCAGCTCCATCAAAGTGCGTTCAATGATACGCAGAGCCTGACATCCATTTAGCCGCGCTTCGGGGCAGTTGGTAATTCCAGCTGAGCAAAACTCGATCTGATCGCTATCGGCAAACAGGTTGCGCTCAAACGTCATCTGCCGCACCTTGTCGATGGCAAGGTTCCGCACGATACGGGTAATGAAGGCCCTTGGCGTGGTGATTTCTTCTTCGATCCGTAAAGTTAGGAGTTTGGCATAAGTGTCCTGGATGATGTCGTCGGCAAGGTATGGGCATTTGACGACGGATTGAGCAACGCGACGCAGCTTTCCTTCGGTTTCTTGGGTTTTCAGCAACAGGTTTTGCCGTTGTTTGTGTTCAAGTGACTTTGATTCCGGATGGTTTGAGAGATGCATTTTCCAATAGTCTCCGTTGGTTTGCTTATGAGTGAAAATGATATTCACTCGCAAATTCGGAACGTTGTTTTGCACTCTCCGCGAGGTCGATACGCATTTTGTTTCTTGAACAGGGTCTGATTGCGAATTACATCCAGCCTATTGTTCATGAGACGGGATTATCGACGGGTTTCAGTAAGGGAAACTGCGGCACCCGACAGGGGCCGCAGTCAGGCAAGGTACTTGCGAAAACTCTAAATTTTGGCGAGCGGGCAGGTTGAACAGATATCAACACTGGTCAGCAAATAGCGCAGGCAGCACACACGCCTCGAAAGACTGCCATCTTCAGACTGCTTGGTGCTGTATGGATTGGCCAGCGGGTTGCGCATTCCGTCAGGTCCTTTTGCATCAGTGATCAATGGCGTAAGCGAAATGCGGTGTTCCTTGAGGACACTCTTTTCGACATAGGCAATGACCACCCCGACATTTGACCAGAATACTTTTGGTGAAACTTTTGATGCCGTCGAAAGTGATACGATTAAAGGTTCGAGATGGTTGGTGATCAGATCATGAAAATGTGTCCACGGATCAGGAGCCAAGGGGGCATGGATCGTCTGGCGAACACGCCTGTCGACAAGGTCAAATCCAGTTGGACAATTTGCGTCATCGGACTTCAGGCTTATAAATCCGGCCTCGAACGGCAATATGAGTTCTCCGGCAGCCGCCAGAACCAGTAAGGGCGACAGCAGAAGGCCAAAATACCATTGCGACCACATTGAAATTGCCGCACGTCGATCATCATTGGGGTATTTCGCTTGGCAATAGTGATCAAGCAGCCGTGAAAGACATTCGGGATCATGCAGGTCAAAGCAGTCAATGCCATCAAGCGCGCCAGACGTGATGCGATGACGTTCGCCGATGCCTTGATAGGGTCCTTGCGAAAGGCTTGTCTTAATTTCAGAAAGCAGTTTGTTGCCCGTCTCTTCGCATGCTGACGGATACCGGGTTATGTTGGCGGGCTGTTGGGGTGCTGACATCATGAACCATTTCGTCCTATACGCATAAGAAGCCAGACCAGAATTGGACCGGCAATGATCGCGGCCATCAGGCCAGCAGGTATTTCCCACGGAAAGAACAGCATCCGCCCAAGCCAATCGGCACTTACCATCAGGGCTGCGCCAATCGCCGCTGCGCCCATCGTGTGTGAAAGTGCGTGGCGAAAGCCCGCCAGACGCGCAAGGTGTGGGGCGATCAGTCCGGCAAAGCTGAGGGGGCCGACCAAAAGCGTGGCAGCAGCCGTCAGGATGGCGGAAAACAGCAGCATAAGGCCGCGCGATATTGACAAATCTACCCCCAATGATTTTGCGGTCATTGGGCCAAGCGGAAACAGATTGAGCCAACGTGCAAGCGCAGGTAGGGCAGGCAGTGCTGCAACTGCGACGATTGTTAAAATACTGGCGCGGTCGAAACTAAGGCCATAAGTTGATCCGGAACTCCAGGCCAGTAGTTTTGCTGCACGTGGATCGCCGCCGGCCATCAGAAATGCGATGAAACCATCAAACAATGCGCCGATTGCAATCCCGGCAATGAGAATGCGTTCTGGCGCATAACCCGATTGGCGGGTCAGGGCAAAAATGGCGACAAGAGTTGCAAACGCACCAATGGACGCACCTGAAATCTGAAGCCAGGCCGATGGCGCATCCATCGAAAAAATGACGATGATCATGCCAATCGCCGCACCGGCGCTTACACCCAAACTTTCGGGGCTGGCCATCGGGTTGGCAGTCATGCGTTGCAATACGGTGCCGGCAATCGCCAACATTGTGCCCGCCGCCAATGCCCCAAGAATACGTGCTTCTCGCCATGGCCAGACTGTTTGAAGGTCACCGGCCCATTGAAACTGCCAGAAACCATTGATGTCGCGCCCGATGACGATTGCCACCACTAAGGCCAGAAGCACAAGCAAACAAAGCAGAGACCTGATGTGAAGAAGGTTTCTGTTCCCGGTTTGCATCGATGTTGTGTTTCGCACAGACATGGCATTCGCACGGAGTTGCCTGATGAGAATGATCAGAAGAGGCCCGCCAAAAATGCCGGTCAACGCCCCCACAGGAACAAGGGTTCCGATATGGGCAGAAAGAACCTGAACGCCTTGGTCCGCCGCACAAAGCAGCAGCGCACCAAATGCCGCGGAGCATCCAAGTTTTGATCGTAACCGCCGAATGCCCAGCATTCGGGTGATTGCGGGGCCGGCCAAGCCGACAAAGCCGACAATGCCCACTGCCGCAACAACGGTTGCGGTTAACCAGCAACCGATCAAAAGACACAACATACGTAAACGTGCAGGCGATGCGCCAAGTGCTGTTGCCTGATGGTCGCTAAGATTTAACATCTCAAGCGGGCGGGCCAAAGCAACCGCAACGATCAAACCAACCGCGACCTTGAGACTTAGCGGACCAAGGATGTACCAGCCATCCTGCGTCAGGTCACCGCTGCCCCAGATAAATAGGCTTTTGAGCCATTCATGATGAATGATCGCAAGTGCAGTGGTTACTGCCCCACAATAGAGCGCAACAATCATCCCCGTAAGGATCACGACCAAGGGGGAAAAGCCACTGCGTCGGGCAAGTGCAAAAACCAACACACCAACCATTAAGGCACCCAGCAGTGCTATGACATCATGACCAATGAATAGAGCACTGGGTGCATACAATGTGGCCAGTGTTAAAAACAGTTTTGCGCCGCCAGCAAGCCCAAGTGTGGAAGGGGATGCCAACGGGTTTTTTAGAGTGTGTTGAAACAGGGCACCTGCTGTTGCAAGACCGGCGCCAGCAATGAGTGCGATCAGAAACCGTGGTATCCAGCCATGTGTCAGCAGTAAGCTTTGTGTCCCTGGCGTGGTTGCAAGATCAAGAATGTCCGCAGGATTGAGGCTGCCGGTTTCGATGTGCAGAGATATGACGCCAAGCAACGCTGTGGCAGCAAAAAGTGCTGTCGGAATAGCCCGATGATACATCGTAGGCTTACGCAATACGGTTGTCATGATGCGGGCTCCGCATTCCCTGTGTTGGTATTCGACAGAGAACTGGCCAATAATCTGGCAAACCGACCGGCGGCATACAGCCCGCCAAAAGTTGCAACGGGCGGCATCTTGATCAGCCCATATCGTTTGATGGCCGGAAGTTCCGAAAGAATGGGGCTGTGATCAATTGCCCGTTCGACATTGTCTGGCACCGGTTCGATGGCAATCATCGCAACATCATCATAATGTGCGATCTGATCGATTGTGACGGTCGCAAAACCCCAATGGTTGGTCGGGCCGGTCCAGACGTTGTGAATGGGTAATCGATCAATCACATCCTGCATCAAGCTGTTTTTCCCAAACACACGCATATGTCGCGGGGATAGCATACTTGTGATTAAAACCGAATTCGGCTTGGCCTTGGAAAGGGACCTGCTCACTTGTGCAATATGTTCAGAGGTTTCAAAAACCAGTCTGTTGGCGGTATCCGGATAACCTGTGACATCGCCAATTTTGTGTGCAGCGGCAATCGCATTTAGAAACGATGTCTTGCTGCTGGAATAAATGTCGATTTTCTCGATAGGGGCCAAGTCTTGCAGGTTGGAATACTGGTTTGCATAAAAGCTGCTGGTCAGGATCAGATCAGGTTCAAGCTGTGCCAATCTTTCCAGACTTGGTTGGAAGCGTGCTCCTAGATTGATCACTTGGTCCGGTACTTCCGGTTCCTGGACCCATGCCCGATAGCCAGGAATATCCGCCATTGCCAGCGGAACAATTCCCATCGCCAGTGCGGTTTCACTGATTGCCCCGTCGGCAATCACGATGCGTTTGGGCGGTTCGGCCGAACTTGGTTGTGACATAAGCGCCGAGAATGTGCAGCTTGACCCGGCAAGAATCGAAGCACGGGTGACAAGGCGTAAAAATGATCTGCGTGAATGTGAATGTGAAGGTGCAGTTTCGTGCATTGAATGACGCCCCGTCACAGATTGGCAAGGGCAACGGGATGCCCGGTGGTTGGGTGGGGGTGAACAAGCATGTCCATACCAAAAATATCGCGCAGCATGGCGGGCTGCATAAGCTCGTCTGGTGTGGCATCTGTGACCAAGCGGCCACCTTTTAACGCAACGATATGATCTGCAAATCGTGCGGCAAGATTGATGTCATGTAGAACGGCAATGATGCACAAGCCATCCTGTTTGCCGAGTTTTTCGAGAAGAAGCAAAATCTCATATTGATGGGCGAGATCAAGTGCCGAGATTGGCTCATCAAGTAAAAGACATGGCGCTTCCTGTGCCAGAGTTACGGCAATCCAGGCGCGCTGTCGTTCGCCACCAGACAGAGTTCTGACTGCGCGCTGGCGCAGCGGTTCGAGCCCGGTCAAAACGATGGCACGTTCAATTGCCTGCCTGTCTTTATCCCGTAGTCGGCCGAACGGGCCATGCCAGGGATAGCGTCCTAGTGTGACCAATTCCTCGACCGTATAGTCTGCTCCATCGCCAGGATCCTGTGCCAGATAGGCGACGTTCTTTGCAAACTCCCTTGCGCCAAATTCAGCAATGTCTTGGCCATTGAGCGTGATTGCCCCGTTTGATGGCTTGTTTAGCCCGGCCAGCATTTTAAGCGCTGTCGACTTTCCCGAGCCGTTATGACCGACAATTGCTGTCAGGCTTCCGGTGCGGAAGGTGACAGAGAGTTCATCTAGAAGTTTTATGCCCTCTGCTGTTTCGAAACGGGCGTTTTGCATGGCAAGTGCGACAGGGCGGTTAGTTAAATTCATGGCCTTAAAACAATCTTGTGAAAATGCAAAGAACCCGCGTTTAACGGGAACCACAGGAAGCAGATCCGGGGCGCGATATGACGCCCCGGAATATGTCGTTACCAGTCGTATTTCAACGTTGCTGCAATGGTCTGTCCTTCGTTCTGGTAGCAATATCCATTGTTGCAAATGGCGGCCTTTTTATCTGTCAAGTTTGTGCCGTTGATTGCAAGAGACAGGCCTTCAAGCTTGTTACTGACTGCACCGAAGTTATACCGAATGGCAGCATCCATCAGTGTGTAGGGCTTGTTCTTGCTGGTATTGTTATAGTTGGCATAAGTTGAGTCGGTGTAACGAACACCTGCACCGATGCCAAAGCCGCTTAGCGGGCCATCATGGAAGGTGTAGTTCGCCCAGGTTGAGGCGGTTTTTTCCGGAGTCACCAGTGGCGTGTTGCCGCGATAGCTGCCTTTGACGATTTTGGCGTTGTTATACGCGAAGTTCGCAACAAGGCTGAGGCTGTCGGTTACGTTAGCTGTGCCTTCGACCTCAAGTCCACGTGATTCAAGCTTGCCGATTGATTCATAATAAGAGCCGACTGATGAGCTGTACCCGGCATAACGCGCGACATTGTCTTCGGTCAGGCGATAGGCCGAGATTGTGACGAAGCTGTCAAAGCCAACTGGTTCGTATTTAACACCGACTTCATACTGCTCGCCCTCTGTCGGGGTCAGCATCTTGCCTTCGGAGTCCTGACTTGTGCTTGGCAGGAATGAGGTTCCCCAACTGACATAAGGCGACACACCATTGTCAAACGCGTAAAGCGCACTGGCATTAAAAGTGGTTGCGGTGTTGTAGTCGGTCGATCCGGTATTGGTCAGGCGGCTGATCCGTTTGCGTTCCGTATAGTCAAAACGCACCCCGCCATTTAGATGCCAGTTTCCAAGTTCAATCTGATCCTGTACATAGAGGCCGGACTGGCTGTAGGTGACATCATCAAACGTTGTATAGGCAGGCGTCGTACCGGAAATCGCTTTGTCAGGATTGTTCAGAAAGAAGGTGTAGTCACTCAGCACGCCGCTTGAACCAAACCTGTAATCGGACTGCGAATACATTAGATCCAGACCTGTCAAAACCTCATGCTTGACGTTTCCTGTTTCAAAGGTCGTGATCGCCTGATTGTCGACCTGTGCGCTCCACAAGGTTTCTTGAACTGCTTGTGCTGCCCGGTGATACTCGGTGTTGGAGTTCTTCCAGCCACCTCCTGTCACACCACCAGTCAAATAACGTGCTTCGAGATCGAAATAACCAAATCGGGCATTCTGTGCCAAGGTCACAGGCACGTTGTTCAGGTCATGGGTCAATTCGTAACCAACCTGAAACTGATCCTGTTTCTGATAGTCGTAATCCGCATCACTGGTGCGGTAATCAAGGATTGCGCCGTTCAGGTTTAAAAGTGTTGCTGAGGCATCGGTCTCATCGTGCTGGAAAAGCGTATAAACCGTCAGGTCGGTGTTTGCATTTGGCTGCCAGCGGATGGTTGGAGCGAACATCTGCCGGTCATCTTGAATATCGTTGCTGGTTTCGCCATAGCGCGCCAATCCAACAAACCGTGATGCCCATTCGCCATTTTCGCTAAGGCCCAGATTGTAATCAAAGCCGCCTTCATAGGATTCCGTGTTGGTAAAGCGGCCATACACGTTATTGTGCGCATCCTTGTGCGGACGTTTGGTCACACTGTTCAGCAAACCACCGGGTGTGGTTTGCCCGTACAGGGCTGCTGTTGGCCCCTTGACGATTTCAAGTTGTTCAAGGCTGTAGGGTTCGGTTCTGAAGGTTGCGTAAACGCCGGTCATCTGGCGCAGGCCGTCGCGGTAGTCGCCGTAGATATGAACTGGATAACCGCGGACATAGACTTGATCAAAACGGGGGTCATAGCCGTAATTGTTGGTCGCAACGCCCGCAGTATAGGCAACCGCGTCTTCGATGCTGGCAACAGCACGGTCTTCCATTTCCTGTCCGGATACGACAGAAATGCTTCTTGCGGTCTCGACCAAAGGCGTGCTTGTCTTTGTTCCTGCACTGCTGCGGGTGGCGACATAGCCATGTGCCAGATCGTCCGTATTTTGAGTGTTTGCTTCGACATAAACCGGGGCGATAACAGTGGAACTATCGCCATCGGATGTTTCAAGTTTCGATAAAGAAACTGTGTTTTTATCGGTGAAGCGATAAGTCACACCACTGCCCGAAAGCAGGATTTTAAGTGCATCATCTGGTGTGTGAGTGCCGGTCAGTGCGGAACTTTTCAGTCCAGAAACCCGATCCACATCATAAAATAATTGCAAATTGGTTTGATCGGCAAAGGTTAAAAGGGCCTGATTTAGGTCCTGTGGCGAGATGGAAAATTCAAATACTGTAGCACTACTTTCAGTAGCGTTTTGTTGCTGTGCCTTTGCGTTGGTGGTTGCCCCTGCAACAACCAATCCAGCGGCAAGAGCCGCCAAACTGACACCGCGCGCCAGTCCAAAAGTCAGTCCTTTAATCAATCCGGCTTCACCGGCTTGTCTTACCTGCACGACACAGACCCCCATTCCTTAGTATTTTCTGATAACGCAAATGATTTGCATTTGCTTGTATTAGGAGAGACGGGATTTGCGTTCTGATTCAGTAAGGTAAATTTCAGTTTTTTTGTTTTTATGTTCGGAGATCGCGCAGAAGACCCAGAAAACTGCGGTTTCCGGCGCACGGGGTTTGATGATTAATAGAGGACTGTCAGCAACGGTGTGATCGACACATTGTGCACATCAAGTTCTGTAGCGATCAGTTCCAACCCGGTTTGCGGGTTACTCATATCAAAGACACCGCTTACTCTTTTTCGGGCGGCAGCTTCGTTTGCGATTATTATTGTTCCGTGCTGGTAGCGCGAAAACTCTGCGACCACTTCGCGCAAAGTGACCCGATCAAAGATAAGTTTACCTTTTTGCCAGCTCAGAATACGGTCCGGATTGATAGATGATATCTTTCCGATGGCATGGCGATCGTAGTGAACAGCTTGGTTTGTCGATACAACGGCTGTCCTGTTTTTGGATGTGCTATGTGACAGACTGACTTCGACCTGATGTTCGAGAACGGCAACGGTCGCGTAATCAGTGAAACTTTCGATGACAAAGCGTGTCCCGAGCGCACGAGTCACACCATTGGCTGTGGAGATCTCAAATGGCCGATTGTTTGCCTGTTCTTTTGAAATAGCTTGAAAATCAGCAAGCCCGGAAAGCAGTTCGATATGACGTCGTTCGGCTGTAAAGGTAACAGCTATTGCACTATCGGGGCCAAGAGTAACGGTACTGCCGTCCTCAAGCGTAATAGCGCGAACTTCGCCGACCGATGTGTGGTAGTCGGCAGCCAGCAGAAGTGTTGGATCCCCCACTATTACCCTGGTGGAAATCAGTGCGATCAGAAGACTGGCGGCAAGTGCGGCATAGCCCCATGTTCGTTTTCGCAACCGAGGGTGCGGTTTTTTTTGTGATGCACGTTTCTCGAACGAGAGAATGTTTGGTGTCGGAGAAACTTGTTTTATGGCATGGGGCGTGTTCGGGGTTTGTGAAAGAACAGAAGCATCCATCAAGGCAAGTGCTTCATTGGCCTCGCTAAAGGCCTTCTGGTGGATCGGGTTCTGATCAAGCCAGATATTGAGTGCATCATGTTCTTCCGCACTGAGGTCGCCATCAATCATACGCGCGATCCATTGGGCGGCGATAAGATCAATGTTTTCCTGTGTTTCGTATATTTGGCTCACGTTCTCAACCCGCATGTGCCGATGGTTTATAAAGCTCGTCCTTATCTGTAGGACGGTTAAACTGCAAGAAATGCGTAAAAAATTTGTGCAATTTCATGACTGATTGTCCCGCATGCGTCGCATGACATGGGCAATAGCGCGGGCGACATGTTTCTGCACGGAGCTGTCAGAGATGTTTAGCTTCTCGGCGGTTTGCCGATAGGTCAGGCCATCAACCCGCACGAGTATGAAAATGTTTCGGGTTTTCTCGGGCAGCTCCCCAAGCGCGCGTTCCACGTAATCAAGTTCGGACTGCTCGCCAACGATCTGTTCGGGGGAGGGCGCATTATTAGGGATAGATTCCAGATTTCTGTCATCCGTACCCGAGATTGGGTTGCGTTTTTGTGCGCGGACATAATCAATCGCGAGATTGTGTGCTACGCGATAAAGGTAGGAACGGGCATGCACGACATCGTGTGCTTTACCTTGGCCTGTATGCTCGGAAATGCGCAAAAATGTTTCCTGCGTCAAATCCATAGCGGTATCCGTATCGCGCAATAGACGCGTCAGATAGATATGCAGTTCCCGTTGGTGGGACAGGAACAGTTTTCTGATGTCGGTAATTGCCAAGTCACAAACCTGACTGTGATGAGCGGACATTCATGGAGTTATCAAAAATAATACTCATTCGCAATTGATTAATTGTATTGAGTTTGTGGATTGTGCATATGAAGCGCGCAATCTTTGATGCGCTAAGGTCAGATTTCTGTTGAGCATGTTCTGGGAAATTAATTGTCTGCATAGGAACCTCGCATTGGCTGTACACAAACTTGAGGCTGGACATCATGTTATCGGAAAGCTGGATTGTTCAGAAACCCCAACTCAGCCGGAATTGAATAGCCTCTGGAATTGTAGACACCCCATCACTTATAAAGTGAGGCAAGGAGTTTACGATGCCCAAGAGTCATTTTACCGATGAGTTCAAAATTGATGCCGTTCGCCAGATTACAGAACGAGGCTACTCAGTAGCGGAAGTTTCTGCTCGTCTCGGTGTCAGCACACACTCCCTGTATGTGTGGAAGAAGAAGTTCAGCAAATCCCCTGATGCGATTGCTGAAGCTGATCAACAATCATCCGAGATACGCCGCCTGAAGCAAGAACTCGCTCGGATCACCGAGGAGCGCGATATTCTAAAAAAGGCAACCGCGTACTTCGCCAGGGATGCAAAATGAGGTGCGCGTTTATTGACCAGCATCGCCGGGTCCATTCGGTGCGCACCATGTGCCGGTGTTTGCAGGTTCATCCCAGTGGCTTTTATGCTTGGCAGAAGAAACCACACAGCGCCCGGTTTCTGGAAGACCAAAGGCAGACCGCTCTTGTTCGCCAGATATGGGAAGACAGCGGTCAGGTATATGGCTACCGCAAAATCCATGATGATCTGCTGGATATGGGAGAGCGTTGCAGTCCGAACCGTGTGGCTCGACTGGCCCGCAATGCAGGCATACGCGCCCGGATCGGTTACAAGAAGCGTCCCGGAAAATATGGCGGCAAACCAGCTGTCGTCGCTAACAACAAACTGGATCGGCAGTTTGATACCCCTAGACCAAATGCTGTTTGGGTGACCGATATCACCTATATCAAGACACAGGAAGGATTTGCGTATCTTGCCGTCGTAATTGACCTTTATTCCCGCATGGTGGTTGGTTGGGCATTCAAGCAGCGACAAGATACAGAGGTTGTTCTGCAAGCCTTGCTGATGGCCGTGTGGCGGCGAAAGCCAAAGAACAGGGTGCTGATCCATTCTGATCAGGGTTCCCAATATACCAGCATCGACTGGGCCGCTTTCCTTCGTCAGCACAATCTGGAACATAGTATGAGCCGCCGCGGGAACTGTCATGACAATGCTGTTGCCGAAAGTTTCTTCAACTTGCTCAAACGCGAACGTATCCGCCGCAGGGTTTATAAGTCACGGGATGAGGCACGTCAGGATGTCTTCGACTACATAGAAATGTTCTACAACCCGAAGCGTAAACATAGTACCAACGGGATGTTGTCACCCGTCGAATTCGAAAGACGACAAATCTGATCAAACCGGGTGTCTACAATTCCAGGGGCTATTCACATACCGTTTTATTATTGGTTGTCGATTTTCACGGTCCCTAGCTCTGAGTTCTCGTTTGAAGCTGTAATTCGCAGCAAGAAAGGCGCCGCATACGCCAATAATAGGACCGAAGATACCTTCCCATTGCATGTTACGCAGTTCGTTGCATGGGGTGCCTATGCATCCTGCGAGAATCTTTTGTCGAAAAATACCAAACGCAAAGACTGCAAGGATTAACTATTGCAACGGTTACAGGCTTCCACAGATTCTTGATGATCAGCATTCAGGTTTCCTTGAAGTGCGCTACTTTAGCAATGATGTTCCTTAAGTTGTGCTCTCGTCAAAAATCGACAAATCAGCCCAATGTGCGAGATATGATGAAATTTTCGCTCTAACTGGCACATTGGATGTCTAATTTCGTGCGAGCTTTCTTCCATAGCCACAACGATGGAAGAGAATGGTTATGCGTAGACGAAAGTCATCAAGCTTGTTCCGGGATAATCCTATCCCAGCCAAACGTTCAAGAGAATTTAGTTGGTGCGTTCTCGAGTTATTGAACTTGACCTTGAAGATTTTGAAAAACTCCATTGATTTGGCTGTGGTGATAGTTCGTATCTTCCAGTAGCCTTAGAGTACCTAAAATAGTCATCGAGACACCATTCTCATTTATGCGATGTCAAAGAGTATGCTCGAAATTTTGTTAAATCAAAAGGCTGCAAGCGGGCCATGCTGTATTCCAAGTTTATGCCTTACGCCAAAAGCTATATCCAAGGAAATATGGACTTGAGAATAAGATAGTTACCGCGCTGCCAAATACCGTCCCGGACGATGGTTGAGTGCAATGATCAGGTTGAGCACGACAGCACCCAAGATCGACAGCAGGACTTTATCAAACGGCAGGGTCAGGAAGGTGATGAGCAGAATGACCAGATCGACGGCAAGCTGGACGTAACCTGCTCGGATGCCGAAGTTTTCCTGTAGATACAGGGCAAGGATATTGATCCCGCCAAGGCCTGCGTGGTGGCGAAACAGCATGAGCAGGCCAATGCCCATCAAGGCCCCACCGGCAATCGCGGCATAGACCGGGTTGAGCATGTGAAAATCAACCATCATCGGGGTCAGTTTCGAGAATCCCGAAACCAAGCCAACTGCGATAAAGGTTTTGACGGTGAAGGCTGTTCCCATGCGCTTGAACGCCAACCAGTAAAACGGCAGGTTGATCGCAAAGAAGATCACGCTAAATGACAGGCCCGTGGCATGTTCGATCAAAAGGGCGGCACCGGCTGTGCTGCCCGTGACCAGAACGCTTTCGCTATAGAGCGTCACACCAAGCGATACCACCATGGTTCCGAGCACAAGGGCCAGGACATCCTCATACAAACGATGCGAAATATCGTCCTTTTTGGCTGTGGTTTTGGCTGTGCTTGCATTCGTATCCGGGCTGGTGGGTACGGCATTGGTGTTGGGTTGGGTCATTTAGTCGCGACAGTCTTTTGTCTGATGAATGCAGTCAGATTACGCTTTTCGCAGGTGCGAAACAAGTTGGCGGCATTGGGCGGGCATTAAACGCCTGTTTTTAGTGTGGCGATGGGGCGAAACGCAAAAGACCGACCTCAATGAGGTCGGTCTTGGTAATTTTATATGCCAATCATAGAATGCATTGGCGGTATTAAGGTATTGAAATTAAGCCACGAGTTTAGGCCGCATCATCCCATTTCGGGGCGAATGACGGATCAATCAGACGGCCTTCCGGATTGGCCAGCGTAAAGATTTTGGCCATGTCATCATCGGACAATTCAAAATCAAAGATGTCGAAATTGGCGGCAGCATTTTTCGGCGATCCGGATTTGGGGATTGCCATGACACCGTCTTGTTGCATCAACCAACGCAAGGTGACCTGCACGGCCGATTTGCCGTATTTGGCACCGATTTCCTGTAAGGTCGGATCATTCAGAACTGTTCCGCGGGCAATCGGGCAATAGGCGGTCAGGAGCATGTCATGCGATCGGACATTTTCAAGGACCTTTGCCTGACTGATATAGGGGTGATATTCGACCTGATTAACCGTCAGCGGAATGTCCGTCAGGTTGATTGCCTTGTCGATCAGGACGGTCGGGAAGTTTGAAATCCCGATCAGGCGCGTCATGCCAAGGTTTTTGACTTCGTTCAATGCGGCGATGGTTTCATCAAGCGGAATTTCATCTGTTGGCCAGTGCAGAAGCAACAGATCAACATGGTCAAGGTCAAGCTTACGAAGGCTTTCTACGACCGAGGTCTGCAAATCCCCGCTTTGGAATTTGTCGAACCAGACCTTGGTGGTGAGAAAGTAATCGTCGCGTGCAAGACCGGATGCCTTAAGGCCGCGACCAACACCTTCTTCGTTGTGATACATCTGGGCAGTATCAAAATGGCGATAGCCGATTTTGGCGGCCTCGTTGACCATGGTGGCCGTATCGTCATTATTAAGCTCGTAAGTCCCAAATCCGAGGGCCGGAATTTTGCTACCCTGCCAGTTCCGGTAAATCATGATTTTACCCCCTATTTAAAGTTTGATTGTTGTGATTTTGGATGCTGTCACCGTGATGCGCAAATGACGATAAGGTGTCAGTCCACCCGATATGCGCCAAATTTAAGCCACATCCAGCTCATCGCAACCTGTACGATTGGATAATCGCGTTGCTCAATGGGAGAAGGACGTGGGGCTAAGGTGCTTGTGTTGAATGATATTTCCCAAAGAAAAAGGGCGACCATGTCGCAGGGCCGCCCAAAGTCTTAGAGTGAGGCTTATCAAGCCAAGAGCGAGATTGCCTGAATTTATGGCTGATATCCTTGATGTGGCTCAAACCCGACCAAGTTTTTAGGAAACTGAGCTGTTTTCACTGACCGCCGCGTTCAAATGATACAGCGATTCCCGAATGACTTGCGGGCCCAGATCCTTGGTGATGAAGACGATTTTTGATCGATGGTCATTGCTTGGCCATGCCGGAAGCGATGCGGGCGGATGAAACACATGTTGAACCGCATGAATGGCAACCGGGTTTTCTTCGCCAACAAGGTTCAAGATGCCTTTGACGCGCAAAAGGCTTTCGCCGCGCATCTGAGTGAAAATTTCGGCCCAGGTGACAAACGCATCCCAATGGATCGGTTCATCAAACGTAATGCAGAAGGATCGAATGTGATCGTCGTGGCGGTTTACGTCGTGGCTGTGACCATGCGCATCGCTGTGGGCATGATGGTGATGTTCGCCGTGATCATGATCATGGTCATGATCATGATCGTGGCCATGCGTGTCGTCGCCATGCTGCTCATAGGCTTCGTCATGCAGCCATTTCTGGACATCCATGCTTTTGGTCGTCGGATCATACAGTCCGGCATTAAACAGCTTTGAAACCGCAATATCACCATTGATCACGGCATGTATCGGGGCGGCGGGATTAAGCGCGCGCAGACGGGTTTCAAGTTGATTTCGGGTGGCGTCATCGACCAGATCGGCCTTGGTGATCAAGATACGGTCGGCAACGGCGGCCTGTTTGACGCTTTCGGGATGGGCATCAAGTTGCCCTTCGCCGTGAATGGCATCAACTGTGGTCACCACGCTATCAAGGCGAAACTTGGTGGTTAAAAGCGGGTCGGTCATCAGGGTATGAAGGATCGGGGCAGGGTCGGCCAGACCGGTGGTTTCAATGATCACGCGGTTAAATTTCGGAATTTCGCCGCGTGTGCGTTTGACAAACAAATCGCGTAAACCCGAAATCAGATCACCGCGTACCGAACAGCAAATGCAGCCGGAATTCAGTAAGACGATGTCTTCGAAGATTTCACGCACCAACAGGTGGTCGAGCCCGATATCGCCAAATTCATTGATCAGAACGGCGGTTGTTTCCATGCCATCCTGTGTCAGAAGAGCATTCAAAAGGGTTGTCTTGCCACTGCCGAGAAAGCCGGTAATGACGGTTGTGGAAACGCGATCAAATTGTTCGTCAGAGATGGCCATGATATATGTGTCTTACTTTTTACCGTACAGGTCTTCGACCGAGACTTCCGGTTCGGAAATGACGGTTTCGACCCCGTCACGGGCCGCAAAATAGAAACAGTTGCGCCGTCCGGTGTGGCAGGCAACGCCAAGCTGATCAACCATGACCAGAACCGTGTCCATATCGCAGTCATAGCGAAAATCGACCAGTTTCTGCACCTGGCCGGAGCTTTCACCCTTGCGCCACAGCTTGCCGCGCGAGCGGGAGAAATAGCACACCCGGCCCGTATCAAGGGTTTCAATTACGGCATCGCGGTTCATCCACGCCATCATCAGGACTTCGCCGCTGTCATGCTGCTGGGTGATTGCCGGGATCAGGCCGCTTTCATTGAATTTAAGCTTGTCGGCAATCAGTTGATTTGAACCCGTCATAGGGGAACTCCGGTCGATGGTGGTTGACTTTTCGCGTTCTGCACGTCAGAAAATGATATATTATAACATTTCATCAGATGCCACGGCTTTTTAGGCTTTTGGTCTAAGCACTGCCGAAGTGCCGTTGATACGAGATAGCGAACGATGAGCGATCTTTTCCCGAAAAAGGGCCATGATCACGACAGATGTGTGCATAGCGCACTTACGCAGGCGGAGAAAGTCTGTGACGTCGAAAATGCGCGATTTACCGATATGCGCCGCAAGGTTTTCACCTTGATCTGGCAATCGCACAAGGCGGTGACGGCCTATGAGCTTCTGGATGCACTGACATCCGAAGGTCAGCGCGTGCAGCCGCCGACGGTTTACCGTGCGTTGGAATTCTTGACCGATCTTGGATTGGTGCACCGGATTGAATCGCTTAATGCCTATTTCGGCTGTGACCGGCCAGATTGTGAACATCTGGGGCAGTATTTTATCTGTACCCAATGTGGCCGTGTGGCCGAGGCCGTCAATGAAGATATGAGCAATGCGGTTGTAAAGGCCGCAGGTCAGGTCGGCTTTGACATTCAGGCAACTACGGTTGAAATCAAGGGGCTGTGCCATGACTGCGCCACTCATTGAGGGCAGGGGGCTTACCCTTTCATTTGGCAGTGAACGTGTGCTTGATCAGGTGTCGCTTTCAATCCATGCCGGTGAAATCATCACATTGATTGGCCCCAATGGGGCGGGAAAATCAACCTTGGTCAAAACGCTTTTGGGTTTGCAGAAACCTGATGCGGGGGATGTTTTGCGTAAATCCGGTCTTCGGATTGGCTATGTTCCGCAAAAACTTGCGATTGATCAGGTTTTGCCAATGACCGTGAAACGGTTTTTGACCCTGACCCGGACGGCAAGCCGGACTGACTGTGAAAAAGTTCTAAGCCAAGTCGGTGCCGCACATGTCATCGACGCACAGATGAGCAGCCTTTCAGGTGGTGAGACACAGCGTGTGATGTTGGCGCGGACATTGTTGTTGCGCCCGGAATTGCTTGTTCTCGATGAACCGACCCAAGGGGTCGATGTGAGCGGGCAGGCGGGATTGTATCGTTTGATTGATGAAATCCGCCATGAGCATGATTGTGCGGTTCTGATGATTTCGCATGATTTGCATCTGGTGATGGCCAAAACCGATCAGGTGGTGTGTTTTAACCGCCATATCTGTTGTTCAGGCATCCCCGAAACCGTGCGGCAGCACCCGGAATATCGATCGTTATTTGGCGCGCAAGAGGCCGATGCGATTGGCATCTATACCCACGAACATGATCACGAACATGATCTTTCGGGACATGTGGTTGGGGCGTGCGGCCATGATCATTCACATGACCATGATCACGGGCATGCACATCATAAGCACGACCACGACCAGCCCCCTCATACTCAGAGCGATGCGGCAAATCAGCAAGAGGCAGCACCCCAAAAATGATGGATGATTTTCTGTTTCGTGCGGTTGTTGGTGGTGTGTTGCTGGCCTGTGTCTGCGGGCCGTTCGGGGCGTTTATCGTTTGGCGTCGCATGGCGTTTTTTGGCGATATGCTGGCCCATTCGGCGTTGCTTGGCGTAGCACTTGGTCTTTTGATCGGGGTTGATGTCCGGCTTGGCATGATTGCGACCTGTCTTGCCAGTGCATTGATCCTTGCCATTGGGCAACGTCAGGCCCGGTTTGGTAGTGACACGGTCCTTGGCATGTTGGCCCATTCGACATTGGCACTTGGCATGGTGGCCTTGGCCTTTGTGCAAGGGGTTGCTGTTGACATCATGGCTTATCTGTTTGGCGATATTCTTGCGATTACCATGGGTGATATCTGGCTTCTGGCCGGGGGCGGTGTCTTTGCCATTGGGGTGTTAATCTGGATGTGGCGGCCGCTTTTAGCATTGACCGTCAGCCCGGAAATTGCAGCTGCCGAAAGCATCCCGGTCGAACGGCTGCGTTTGATCTTTATGTTGCTGATGGCGCTTGTGATTGGCATGGCGATCAAGATTGTCGGGGTTCTTTTGATCACCGCGCTTTTGATTGTGCCAGCCGCCAGCGCACGCTTCTTTGCCAGAACGCCCGAACAAATGGCGATTGGGGCTGCGCTGTTTGGCGCGGCATCGGTTTTAGCCGGTATCAGCCTCTCATGGCATGTCGATACGCCTGCCGGGCCAAGCATTGTGATTTCGGCAGCGGGATTGTTTTTGCTGTCCGGCGTCGTGGGGCAGTTCTGGAAACGGATTGCGGTTTAGCGATCCCTTTCGCCCCAGCGTGCCGGATCAAAAAGTTATTGTTCCAGTTCGGACATCATGGTGTTGGCCAGTCGCAAACGACCGGCAAAGACTTTGCTCAGGTTCAAAAGTAGAATTGTAGCAACATCCTGATGGGTGTCGCGCAAGGCGGCAAATTCGGTGCGTTCGATTGACAGGCACAGCGCATCGGTCGCCGCAACAATCGTTGCGGAGCGCGGCGCGCCATCAAGGACAGCGAACTCGCCAAACATTGTCCCTTCGCTAAAGGTATTGATGCGTTTTTTACGGCCGGTGCCCGGTACATCAATCAAAACATCTACCCGCCCGGACACCAGGAAATAGGCCCGGTCGCATTCATCATCCTGTGCGAAAATGACATCACCCTTTGTGAACCGTTGCCGTTTTGTCGTGCGGCCCAGTGTCGAGATTTGGGCGCGCGTCATGCCTTTTAAAAGAAGGCTGTTGGCAAACAGGCTGCGTTTGTTATTGCGCAATTTCCCGCCAAACCGTTGCAGCAACAGTTCCTCGCAATGGCCAAGGGCGGTGTCGGTATCATCAAAGAAATTTTCTTTGCCAAGGGCCTGTATGACGCCATTGGCATCAAGGGTCAGCCATATCCAGCGTGGTCTGGCTTTGCCGTGACGGTGGCTTGACGCGTGATCAGGATTTCTGGTCTTGGTTTGGAGTGCACCATTCCGGCGTTCTGGTTCGATATGGCTCACGAAAAGCTGTTTGCCTGCTTTGGCGCATTGCAAGTGCAGGGCGCGCAGGGTTGCGGCACCGGTGCTGTCAATTGATGTGGCGTGACGGAAATCAAGGATCAAGTAATCCACACCGTTTTCAAGCAAGTGGATGGCTTCGGTGCGCAGATTGGCACATGACCCAAAGAACAAGGCACCTTGAAGTTCGATAATGCCGATGCGGTCGCCTTCTTGTTCCAGCCATTGAATGGATGTTGCATTGCGCAGGATGCGTGAATGAACGCGTGACCCGCGATAGCTGCGGCGTACGGGGCTTTTGCTCATACCCAGAACAAACAGCACGACAGACACAAGAACCCCGGCACATACCGCAATCGCCAGATCAAAGACAAGGGCGACGCTGACAACGAAGATCCCGATCAAGACATCGCCAAGAATGACACGCGGATAGGGCAGGCGCTTTGTTGCGAGTTTCCATGCCTTATCAACGGTGGCGCGGTCAATGGCCTGAAGGGCAATCGCAATCAACATGCCCGCCGTTGCCCAAAGGGGCAGTGCGGCAACCACCGGGGCAAAAACGATCAGGCTTAGCGCGAACAAGATTGCTGTTCCGGCATTGGCAGCGCGTGTGCGCGCCCCGGCATCAACGATGGCAAGGGATCGGCTTAACGCGCCAGAACCCGGCAGGTACCCGATGAAGCCCATCGCGGCATTCAGAACGCCGTGCAGGCGCAATTCGGCATTCACATTGCTATGATGTCCGACACGGGCATCAATGGCGCGGCTTGAAATGACGGTATCAAAAGATGTCAGGAGCCCGATGGTCAAAGCACTGGTCAAGGCAATGTCGATATTGCCGGTCAGGGTATTGAGAACAGCAGGAAGATCAAAAAGAATTGGTTTGTGCCAAAGAGATGAAATTTCAATCACCCCGACCAAGGGGGCCTTGGCCAAGGGGAAAAGTGAAACACCGATATAATAGACCGCCATGCCAACGATCAGCCCACAGGTTGCAGCGGGCATAAACCGGATGCGTTTGCCCAAGGCAAAATGGCCAAGTACGGTCATGGAGCTGACCACAAGGGCGAAGATCAGGATGTTACTGTCGTGGCTTTCGATAAGTCCCGCGATCGAGGGGGCTGTGCTGCCAAGGGCGGTTGGCACTGTGCCAAGTATCACCAAAATGGCAGATGCGTTGACAAAGCCAGACAGGACCGGGTCAGGCACATAGGCAACCGCATGCCCGAAACGTAACGCCCCGGCAATCATTTGGAAAAGTCCGGCCCCGAAAACCGCGACAAAGGCAATGACAATCGCCTCTTGCGGGCTGGATCCACGATCAAGCGCGATATGAATGGCCGATGCAATGATCAGTGCCGTAACAGCGCGTGGACCGGATACCAGAAAGCGGTTTGGTCCGAAAAACCCGGATATAATTCCAAAAAGAATGGCGCAGCCAATACTGGCTGCAATGCCAAAGGACGCCCATGCAGGCCCCAATGGATAAAGCGCGATCAGACCATAGGCAACTGCTTGGGGAAACGTCGCGAACATCCCGACACAGGCAGGTCCGAAATCAAAGCGGAGCGTTCCTAATTTTGCAAAAACAGTACGTGCCGTCATTTCCCGATCCAGCGGACTGGGCAAGGAACAGGAAGGTTGCCGTTAGCAAAGCCGTGTTTGGCGCTGAAGCCCCGTATAAATCGTGTCATTTTTTCCGGTATCATAAGGCGCCATACCCTAATGGCTAATTGGTTCATATTTTCAGGCGGTTAATCATATCATCGCGTAATTTAGAATGTGATATTTTATTGTTCCCGCCATCCGTATGATGGGAGTCTATTTAGAAACGAAAACCGGCGCAGGGCATTCTGCGCCGGTTGTTTTTTAGATATGAAAGCCGATCAGGCAGTTTTCAGCCGCTCAAACCCGGCTTCAAGATCCGCAATCAGGTCATCGGCGTCTTCAAGGCCGATATGCAGGCGGATCAGTTGGCCGTCTTCTTCCCATTTGGTGGCTGTGCGGATTTTGGCCGGATCGGATGGCAAGATCAGGCTTTCAAACCCGCCCCAGCTAAAGCCCATGCCAAACAGTTCCATATGGTCAACCATGTTGGCGAGCTGGGGTTTCTCGACCGGATCCATGACGAAAGAAAACAGGCCGCTTGCGCCCGAAAAATCACGTTTCCAGATGGCATGACCGGGATCATCGGGAAGGGCGGGATGCAGAACGCGTTTGACCTCGGCCCGGGATTGCAGCCAGTTGGCGACTTCAAGGCCGCTTTCATGATGTTGTTTCAAGCGAACGCCAAGGGTGCGCAAACCGCGCTGTGCCAGATAGCAATCATCGGGCCCAATCGCATCACCGGAAATCAGGACCTGCTTTTTGATCGTCAAAAGGTCTTCTTCGGTGGCGGTTGTGATTGTGCCCATCATGACGTCGGAATGGCCGACGATGTATTTCGTTCCGGCCTGAACCGACACATCGACACCCAATTCAAACGGACGGCACAGAAGTGGCGATGCCCATGTGTTATCAAGCAGAACTTTAACGCCCCGCGCATGGGCGGCATCCGCAATCGCCGGAATGTCTTGCATCTCGAATGTCAGCGACCCCGGGCTTTCACACCAGACAAGTACTGTATTGTCGCGGATAAGCTTTGCGATATCGCCACCGATGGTCGGATCGTAATATTCGGTTTCTACCCCGAACTTTTTAAGAAACGCATTACACAGGTTGCGAGTCGGGTAATAGGTGCTGTCGGTGACCAGAATATGATCGCCCGGCTTCACGAACGCCAGGATCGCGTTGTTGATCGCCGCAACCCCGGACGATACGCATAGCGTGCCATAACCGCCTTCAAGTTCAGCAACGGCTTCTTCAAGAAGGAAACGGGTCGGTGTGCCGTGGCGACCATAGGTGATCTTGCCCGGTGCAGATGCGCCAGCCTTTTCAAGTTCAGCAAGGCTGTCAAACAGGATGGTGGATGCATGCAGGACGGGTGGATTGACCACGCCGTGATACTGGCTGGATCGACGGCCGGCATGGACAAGTTTGGTGGCAGTTTTTTTGGGGCTCTGGGCGGACATTGGTGGTGCGTCTCCTTGGGCAGAAATCCTTTTAACTTGGTGTATCAGTCAAACCATCTTGCTAGCAGTCCATCAAGGGTTTTTACGCAAAACCTATTGTGAAATCAGCGATCCGGGTTATTTCTGTGAGATCTGCCAACCGGTTGCCACCCCATCTGATCCGAAACCCGCGTCAATATCGTCAAAGGAGCCCCCGTGATCGAACTTCAGGATTTCCGTGCTGCACGTCGCGCAATTTCAAACCATATGCGTCTGACCCCGGTGTTCGGGGTAACGGGTTTTTCCGATAAATCGGGCTTTGCCGCGATCGATCAAATCCCTGAAATGTTTCTAAAACTTGAAAACATGCAGGTTACGGGATCCTTCAAGGCGCGCGGGGCGATGAATGCCGCCCTGTCACTGGATGAGGATAAGCGGACTTCGGGGCTGTGCACGGCATCGGGGGGCAATCACGGCATGGGGGTGATCCACGCGGCGCGCACCCTTGGTGTGCCGGTGAAAATATTCTTACCGACCAATACGCCAAAGCCAAAAGTCGAAAAGCTGCGCGCACAGGGCGTTGATGTTGCCCTGATCGGGGCTGTTTGGGATGATGCCAACCGGGCGGCGATGGATCATGCGCGGGAAACCGGCATGGCCTATATCCATCCCTTTGCCGATCCCAAAGTGATTGCAGGACAGGGCACGATTGCGCTGGAGCTGTTTGAACAGCAACCTGATCTTGATACGCTTGTTGTTGCCATTGGCGGTGGTGGGTTGATTTCCGGCGTGGCGACAGCGGCCCGCATGCTGCGCCCGTCTATTCGGGTGATCGGGGTGGAGCCAACCGGGGCCGCGACCCTGTTTGAAAGTCTTAAGGGCGGTGAGGTCGTGACACTGCCAAGTGTCAATACAGCCGCGACCAGTTTGGCCCCGCGTCAGTCATCAGCCTTGAATGTCGATCTGATTGGCAAGAATGTTGATCGCATTGCCTTGGTGACGGACGAGGAAATGCAAAAAGCCGCAAGCTGGCTTTGGAAAGACCTTGGCATTGCCGTCGAACTTTCAGCCGCAGCAGGCATCGCCGCGGTAATGACAGGGCGGCTGGGTGTTGATGATCCGGGCCGGGTTGGTGTGATTGTATGTGGTAGCGGCACCGACGGGATCAATTGATCTGTCGGCAGGCGTTATATTTGCAAACTCCTGCGTCAAACCCCTTGCCCGGGGTACCACCCCGCGCTGCGGGATTTTCCTTGTATTTCACAAATATCACGCCTGCCTTTCGAGCCAATTCAATGGTTCTGATCGTAGACGGTCAAGCAGGATATCCACGGGCGGGCAGGGAACTGTCCGTCCATTTTGTTTGGGGGGCGGGTTGGTTGATGCCGTTCGGGCAAATAAAAAGGGATGAAACCAAACGGCTTCATCCCTTTTTAAATCAGACGCCATTCGAAAACGGATGGCGCGGAATTATATAGCGTCGCAAACCGCCAAAGAGCCAAAGCCCCCTGGAGCGGAATTACATCTTAGGCTCGACCACTTGACGACCACGGTACATACCGGTGTTCGGGTCAATGTGGTGCGGGCGATGCAGTTCGCCGGTTTCTTTGTCTTCGCGGTACGAGCCCTTGGCGAGCTTGTCATGCGAGCGACGCATGCCCTGACGGGACTTGGTCACTTTTTTCTTTGGCACTGCCATGGGTCATCATCCTCTGGCTTGGGTAAACTCAGGCGCGCTTGTTACCTTGCACGCTCGGGAAAGTCAACGATCAAAGTTCCTGAATCTGCATTATTTGCATTTTCAGGGTCGCTTTCGGCATCAGGCGCGTCACCATCAATTTGGCCATCATGATCAACATGATGATCAATTGGCGGGATCAGCCCAACATCGCGCGGATCATCAACAATGTCCGTTCGCTGGTCGTATACAACAAAGCCAGCCTTTTGGTAAGCCCCCAATGCACTTGGATGATCCAAAGTGCAGGTATTTACCGTCACGCGCGTTGGTTTAAGGCTCCAGGCCGTGTCAATCGCCCAGTTTAAAAGGTATTTTCCAAAACCCTTGCCGATAAAATCAGGCAGCAATCCCATGTAATGAAGGTCAATAACGCCATCATTTTCAAGATCGGACAGATCCAGCTCGGCGAAACCGGCAGGAACGCCTGCGACATAGAGCACGAAAACATGGGTTTCAGGCGCAGCCAGGATCGGCGCAAGTTCTTCATCGCTCATCAGGCGGCGTTGCCACCACAGCCACGGTTCGCCGACTGTATTATATAGGTAGCGATAAAAGGACAGTGTCGGGTTTTCTGCCCGAACAATCGCGACCTTGCCCGGTGGGATGATGGCCGGTGCGCGTTCGGGGGGAGACTGCATTTCAAGGAAGCTGACGACAACTTCGAGTTTGCGCGGATTGGATGGGGTCATTGAACTAAGCTCTTGCGCATAATCGTGTTTCGATTGGTATCAGGGGATGCCTGATCGGTGACGTTGTTGGGTGAGTCATAGCCGAGTTTGGCGTAAAAATCACCTGCAGCGGGGCTTTCGATTGTGACCCGGATCTCAGGCAGGCCGGAAATTCGCAATATATCTTCGGCAAGATCCACCAGTGCACGACCTATGCCATTGCTTTGAGCGTGCGGGGCAATGGCCAGATAATGTATCCAGCCAAAGATATTGTCATGGCCGGTCATCATGGTGGCGATGATATGGCCGTCATCTGGATGACGCGCAACAATCAGGCTGCCGTGATCGGCATTGATACAATTTTCAATATCCTGGCGGGCATCGCGAATGGCCGGGATTAACCCGGTTGCAATCCAAAGGACCGTGATTGTGGCGATATCGTCATCTGAGGGGGATTTAAGCTGTTCAAGCAAAATGCCCGCTCCGCTCTTGGCGTCATCCGCGCTGTTCTCAGCAAGGGCTTGACCATATGGCGAGGGAGCGGGCATTTGAATACTCGGCTTATCTGGAAACGAGAATGTGCGACTTAGGCTGGTCCTGTTACGACCGGGCTGTCTTCGGTGGTGGCCCACTGTGCCCAGGAGCCGTCAAAAACAGCGACCTGCTTGTGACCAGCGATATAGGCCCCCATGGCAAGAACGCATGCCGTGACGCCAGATCCGCAGGTCGCAACAACGGGTTTATCAAGATCAACCCCGGCATCATCGAACGCGGCCTTGATCGCATCGGCATCCTTAAAGGTGCCATCTGCATTCACAAGCACGTTGAACGGCAGGTTATAGGAACCGGGAACGTGACCCGATTTGCCCCAAGGGTCGGCAACTTCGCCCCGGAACCGTTCAGCAGCACGGGCATCAACAAGTTGTTCGCGCTTGGTCTTCACGTTCGAAAGAACCTGATCAATCTCGCGCAGCAAGAAGCTGTTGGCGCGTGCGGTGAAATGGCGTTCGCGCGGCGGAGTAGGGGCATCGGTTACGGGATGGTTTTCAGCAACCCATTTCGGAAGCCCGCCATCAAGTACGACAACATCGTGATGACCAAAATGACGCAGCATCCACCATGCGCGACACGCGGCAAGGGCAGAACCGGTCTGGCCATAGATCACAATGCGCACCCCATCACCAAGACCAAGCTTGCGTACTTTGGCGGAAAACTTGATGGCATCGGGCATCATGTGCGGCAGTGGTGCACTGTCATCGGCGGCAATTTCGTCGATATCAAAGAAGACAGCGCCGGGAATATGCTGTGCGTTATAAATTTCGCGGGCGTTTTTATTGTCAGCTGGCATGTACCAGCTTGCATCAACGACGCGCACGTCCGGCGCGTCGATGTGATCCGCCAGCCACTGGGTGGAGACCAGGGCATCGGAAAGTGGGTTACTCATGGACAAGCTCCGGTTAGCAATGGTGGGTATTGCATGATCCCGGTTGGTCCCGGGATCGTTTTATGATGGTCCTGTAATTCTTAAATTTGTAACGGCAGAGCTTCATGCTGGCAACCTGCAGTCATGCGCTTTGGTGTGTTTTTCGGGCAGACGGGGAATGAGTGTCTTCCGCCGTCGCACACCCCTGGCTGTAATCAAACGTCAAAAACGATGTTGATCCGTCGGTTCTGGCGGCCTTTCTTTTCAATTTTGGCAACAGAAACCGGGCCGATTTCGCCGGTCTTTTTGACATGCGTTCCGCCGCAGGGTTGAAAATCAATTCCCTCAATCGTCACGGTCCGGATGGAATTGCCATCCATTGGCGGTTGGACCGACATGGTGCGGACCAGTTCCGGGTTGGCTTTGAGTTCGGCAATGCTGATTTCGCCGTCGTAGACATCGGCATCGCGGGCGATCAGTTCATTAAGCTTTTCAGTGATTTCGTCTTTGTCCAAGGCAGCATCGGGCAGGTTGAAATCAAGGCGTGCCTTGTGGGCGGCGATATTGCCGCCGGTAACATCCCCGTCAATCACCGCGCATAAAAGATGCAAACAGGTGTGGAACCGCATCAATTTGTGCCGGTTATCCCAGTCCAGTTCGGCCGTGACCGTATCGCCAATGGCAGGCAGGGCATGGTCATCTTCGATGATGTGTAAAATACGTCCGGTTTCGCGGTCCTTCACTGTCGTTGCGATCGGAAGAACAGAACCCGATGACGTTTTCAATGCCCCGATGTCGCCAGCCTGACCGCCCGACGTGGCATAGAAAACAGTCTGGTCAAGCTCGATCCCGCGTTCAGATATGCCTGTCACGACCGCATCGCAGCTTTTGGCGTAGGCGTCTTCGCGAAACAAAAGGCGTGTCATTGTTCTTTATCCTTCCCTGTTGGTGGCGTTAAGGCGGGGCGCGCGTCTGTTTAGGGCTGGAACCCTGTCTGGGGCGACGTGTGCTGATGTGGGCGGCCCGAAATGGATCGGGCTATATGCCCTTGATTGTTGTTCATTGTGGCCATGGTGTGACCTCAGTGCGCAGATTGTCGAGGGTAAAATTGTGCTCAGACAATGCAGGGAGTGTATAAAAATATACGAAAATTAATATGTAGCGTTGTTTTTTATACGTAATGTATGGTACTGGGGTTGGGTAAATCAGGAGTGATGGCAACCTTGGCAGCAATAATTCACGTCAAACTTACGGGCGAAGGCGACTTTGGGCCGGTGGATCTCGAATGCGCGATCCCACCTGCGCGCCTGCCTGTTGTGATGGCGGCGTTGTTTGGCCAGCCGATGTATGGTCCGGGGGGCTCGTTGTCCGGTGGTATGTCGGGGAATGGTGCGTCTCAACACGGGGGGACACACCCAGCGCGTTTGCATGTGCCAAGGCAGGATTCCGAACATACCGGTCGGGAGCCTTTCGGTGGTGTGACGCCCGCTGGCGCAGGCAATGACAGGGCCGGAAGTGGATCCGGTAGTTCAGTTGTCGGGGGTGAAGTACTTCAGAATGCAGCAGGTTCAGCATATGCAGCCGATCCGGTAGGCGGTGTTGATCCTGGTGCCTTTATCACAAGTTTTCTTGGGTCTCTTGGTGATCTGATTGGTCGTATGCAGCCGCGTGGTTTTGCCGAAACCATTCTGGTGGCGGCAATCTGGTTGCATTACCGGGATGGGCGGGGCTTCATCACGCGCGATGATATTCGCCGTGTTTTGCGCCGTCAGGAGCATGTGCGGATGCCACGGAATTTTAGCCGTGATTTCCATGTGGCATTGTCACGCGGTTATCTTGAACCGGTTGAAAATGAAGACGGATATGTTGTCTCCGGGGCGGGGTATCAGTGGTTTCGTCTGGAATGTCGAAAATAATACAAAATGTCGAAAAATATGTTGACTGAATGTATGGGTGATGTATCGTTTTTACTTAGGGACATAAAAACGGGTGGGACAGAACGATGCGGGAATGGGAAGCCAGAACAAGCTGTCGGGTATGGCGTGGGCGTTATGTAATCCGTGGGGACGTTGATCGTATCGCCAGTGACTTTGTTGAACTTCAAAAGAACCGTTTTCCGGGGCTTGAGACCCGTAAGGTTTCGCTCAAGGTTGTTGCCATGGCCGTGATGTCGGTTTTGGCAGAAGAATGCTGTGAAGACGGGGTGACAGCAGCGGAGCTTTCCTTCCTTTTGACCACCTGCCTTGGGATGCCGATTTCACCAACCCGCATTGAAAAAGAAATGGCGGGTCTTTCTGGCATGGTCTGGACGGGCGAGTGGGGCGGTGAGACGCTTTACGTCATGGAAAAATGCGGACTGCGTTTCTTTGACAATGCCCGCAATCTGGCCCTGTCAGAAAATGACAATGTTGTGCGTGATGAAAATGGCGAGGCACAATCGGGCGAAGATGCTGCCGAGGTGGCCGGAACGCCAATGATCAGTGCGTCAATGGTCAAAAGCCCGGCACCCCATGCACGGTACCGCGTTGTCAGCTAAACAGTTTCTGACAGATACCCAATTCAGCACCCGTTGGTTCGTCCGGCGGGTGTTTTGCGTTATGGGTTCGGGCGCATAGGGGCGTGTATTTAGCGATCTGGCGTCTGCGTCATCCAGATCAGGTAAACGGGCTTGTGCCTTTATGCTTTTGTCTGCTGCCATGACGTTGCTGCATAAACAGGCTTGACGGACCTTGTTTTCGGCCTTATCCATTTTGGTATGGAAAACGCGATCATTCATCACAACGCCTATTTTACGTCGTACACATAGTACGGCGCGTGTTGATTTGTATCTGATCAAATGAAAACAGGCTGCCACAGGGCGGCCTTTTGTTTTTCATCCCCGGTTTGCCCTTGGTGGTCCCACCACGAAGGAAAACCGAAATGACCCATCTTTCTGTTAATGACCGTATCCCGGCACTTGAATTCGCGCCTGAGGCCCTGAAAAACGGGATCGAAGTCATCTCGCTTATTCTGATGGCGGGGTTTGCCAAAACAAGTGCCGAAGCGCACGAACTTGTTATGGGTGGCGTGGTATGGATCGAAGAAAAGCAGATATCTGATCCGCAACATCAAGTTCTTAGCTATGCCTTTGATGATGGGGAAATCCTGCGGCTTTCGGTTGGTGCCGGCAAGCAGACAACGATCCGGCGCATCGGATGAGCATTTTGAATTGTGCTGGGCGGATGTTGGGGTACCCCTAAAACAAAGACATCTGTCCGTCTGCGTTGGGGCGTTTGAAACCTTTGCAATCAAGATCAAGGGATCTACCGGTCAGGTTATGCTTTTTGCGGGCTGCTTTGAAGCGATTGGCAATCAGGTCGGCAATCGGGCCGGTGCCGCGCATGCGGGTGCCAAATTCTGATTGGTACATTTCGCCGCCGCGCATTTGCCGGATCAAAGACAGGACTTTTGCCTTGCGTTCGGGGTAGTGGGCTTCAAGCCATTCTTCAAACAGATCGGCAATTTCAAGCGGCAGGCGCAGCACGATATGGCTAACCGATTGCGCCCCGGCATCGGCACAGGCGGCAACGATGTTTTCAATTTCCATGTCATTCAAACCCGGAATGATCGGAGCACATAATACGGTAACCGGAATGCCGGCATCGGTCAGTTTGCGAATGGCATCAAGGCGTCTGTGCGGGGCCGATGCGCGTGGTTCAAGAAGGTTCGATAACCTGTGATCAAGGCTTGTGACCGACATCGCAACCGATGCACGGTTCTTGGCGGCCATTGGTGCAATCAGGTCAATGTCACGGGTGACAAGGGCACTTTTGGTGATCAGGGAAAAGGGATGCTGACAATCAGACAGGACCCCGATAATTGATCGGGTCAGCTTTTTGTCGCGATCAATCCGTTGATAGGGATCGGTACTGGTGCCAATCACAATCGGTGCAGGGGAATAACTGCGCGCTGAAAGCTGTTTGCGCAAAAGATTTGCTGCATCCGGCTTCCAGAACAGCTTGGTTTCAAAATCAAGCCCCGGCGACAGGCCAAGATAGGCATGTGTTGGCCGCGCAAAACAATAAACACAGCCATGTTCGCACCCACGATAGGGATTGATCGAACGATCAAACGGCACATCGGGGCTTTGATTGCGGGTGATGACACTGCGCGCACCATCAATGCCAAGAGTGGTTTTGATGCGCGGCGGTTCGTCATCAAGCAACTGGTTGATCCAGCCGTCATCAACCGATTGATGGACATGGCGTTCAAACCGGCCATCGATATTTGATATGGCCCCTCGGCCTTTTTGCTTGCGTGCAGGCAGGAGGTCCGGATCAAAATCCGGATTGGTCCGGCTTTCGCCAGTTAAGGCGTGTTCTGTTGGATCGAGTGACGGTTCGATGATGTCTTGCATATGTTCAAGTTAAAGAACAAAAGAAGAACATTCAAGCGAAATACACCAAAATTCCGGTTTAAGCTATTCCTATATCAAGGACATGTAATGCCGTTTGTTGTGACCGATCCGGTGATGGGGCCGGCAGTGCCGTCGTGGCATGACGTATCGTTGGATGTGTTTCCGGTTCCCGAAAAGTTGCTGACCTCGGCCCCGCCAGCAAAGAAGAGATAGTAATTACTGGTGGCGGAGGTCATTGAAACCGTGTTGTCATCTATGGCGATATTGGAATTCGTGCCTTGGAATGTTGTGAACTGACTGTTCGCGCCATTGGAAACGACGGATATATTGTTGTTCTCGATATTTACATCGCTGCTGCCAGAAATCTGAATACCGGATGCGGTGGAATTGGACGTTACCTTGAGGGTGCTGTCTTTGATTGTGACATTTTGCTTGCCATCAATTCTGGTGATGGCGGCACTGAGTGTACTTGTGATGGAAGCCGTTACGCCAATCAGGCTGCTGTTGTCGGCCATGTCAAAAAATCGATTGGACCCTCCGCCGCCGTTGCTGCCTGATCCGGAAAGGGAGGCATTCGGGATGGCAACCGCTATAGAACGCCCGGATGGGGTTTTGATGTCGAGTGCACCGCCGCCAATGATCGTCTGCCCGTCCTGAACGGTGGCAACACTGTTGACACCGGTATAATCACCATTCAGCACAATGGTGGAATTGACCCCGGCATTGGCAATCGCGGTTGCCAAGTTCGCACCGGTTGTTGTGTCGCTATTAAGCAGGGTGATGGTTTTACCATCGGCGGTTTCGGTGATTTCCTCGGCGGTGGTAAAAGTACCCGCCTGATTGACGATATCAATGTCGCGGATGATCGGGTCGGTCATTCGCCGTTCCATCGCGGTCAGTTTGGGGTTTGGGGGGCCTCCAAATCCCTGTAATGGAATGCGCAGGCGGAAACTGGCAAAACCTTGGCTACCGCGTGGGTCGTCATGCTGGATTTCTGCCCCCAGCGAAAAGCGAGATCCTTCCCACAGGAAGGGGATTTCATCAAAGGTCAGGTCAAGCCGCCCGCGTGGACCTTGCACGGTGTCGGCGTTGCTGCCGGTGAAGCGATATCCACCGGCATAGGCGCGTAGCTGTTGTCCGGCATCGGCGTCAAACAGCGGAACACGCCAGCCAATTTCACCATCAAAGCCACGAAGGGCGCGTTCCTCGCCTTGGGTGTACATGATCGACGTGCCCGAGAAATCGACGCTGCTAAGACTGTCTTCCATATAGTTCGTGGTGCCAATTGGGACATAGCCATTGGCACGCAGATCCCAATCCATAGACAGGGCCTCGACCCCGACGGTGACCTGATTGAATTTATTGCCATACGGGCTGTGGCGACGGTCAAAGTATCCGTAGCCGCCAATGTTCCATCCATTATCAAGCATCTGACGGATGCCAAGGCCAAAATTGCCTTCGTGACTATTATTGTCATCCATGCGTGCGCGGATACTGCCAAAACTCAGCGTGTTTTCATCTTGCCAAAGAGGGATGAACAGATCGGTTTCGCCAAGGTTGCGGTCTGTGCCAGCCTTGCCCTCAAGGTCGATATGTGGACCCCATTTGTCGGATTCCTGCGAGGTGTCGGCCTTGGCGCCGAAAGCTATCAAAATCGTGGAGCCAAACAGAAATCCAATCAGGGCGGTCTTTTTTATGCACATCACAAAATCTGGTCAGCAGGCATCATTGCGCAACAGCAATGGGCTGCTACACTTGGGGATGCATCAGGAGATGAATTGTTGGGAAATGAGTGTCCCGCTCATGTCATGCACGGCTGTTTGCCATGTCTCTATTTTCTAGAGACAAAACTACCGACAAAGATCAGGGCGAACCACAGGTATTCTTTATCATTTTCGCAAAAGTTATCATTTCCCAAAAGCGCGATTTGACTGAGGTGATTGCTGTTGACTGTAAATGTCATGGTGACAATTGCTTGCTTGCCGGTGTGGAAAATAGATCTATAGTTTTGCCAAAGCGCGATGTGATGCGCGTGTTTGAGCTTACAGGAACCGTCGTATGGAATTGACCCAGGTTTTAAGTTTTGCGCTGGTGACATCGCTTTTGGTGATGTCACCAGGCCCCAATGGTGTCTTGATCGCCAAGACCGTGCCGACTTCCGGGCGTGCGGCGGGCTTTGCCAATGTGGTGGGGTTTGTTACCGCCTTTTACATTCACGGGTCGCTATCAATATTGGGGATTTCCGTGATCCTTGTCCAATCAGCACAGGCCTTTATGGTCGTAAAGTTGTTGGGGGCGGCGTATTTGTGCTGGGTCGGGTTTAAGGCACTTCGTGATGCTTGGCGAGGTGTTCAGACGGTCGCAAATGTAACGCCAGCCAAGCGTAAGCGCACATTGATCGTGGCATTTGGCGAAGGGTTCCTGACCAATGCACTGAACCCGAAAGTCTCGATATTTTATCTGGCAGCTTTCCCGCAATTCATCCCGGTGGGTGAGGGCGCAGTTGGATCGGCCTTCATGCTGGTCTGCGTGCATGCCGCGATCAATGCGGTGTGGTTTGGGGCGATTATTATGGTGCTGGCACGCTTGACACGCTTTGCCGGAAGCGGGCGTTTCCAACGGGTGTTAAAGGCGACAACAGGTGCAGTGTTTATTGGTTTTGGTTTGAAGCTGGCAGTGTTCAAGCCCTAAGCTAATCAATCGTCTAAATGGTCATTGATCTGATCGGCCCGTTGGAAAACCAGCGGGCCGGTTTTGTTCATTTGGCTACAATAATCAGGGCCATGGTGGCCGCAAACAGGGCCAGTAGAATGTCGCTTGCGGCAACGCTACCGATTGTAAAGGCCTCAAACGCTGCGATCGGCAAAATGATCGAAGCGAGAACCAGAAACACCGGATTAAACAATTTCTGTTTCATTTTACGCACCTCCAACCATGTTCGCGATGAGCAACATCCCAAGTGCCATGAAGCCGCAAAGAGCGGTCAGGATCACACCGGTTTTAAGAACAACCGAAAGTACCGGCCCTTCTTTACCCGAAAGCCCGACGGTCGAGCAGCCGACAAGGATTTTCGAAGGGGCCAGCATACTGCCAAGCGATGCGCCCGTTGCTTGTGCCGCCAGGATAAGGGCGGTCGAAAGCCCGGACAGTTCGGCGGTATGACGCTGGAACATGCCAAAGACAACGTTGGAATTGTTTGTGCTTCCGGTCATGAAAGCGCCCAAGGCGCCGATTGCCGGGGCAATCACCGGATAAGCGATTGCAAACGCACCAGAGAAGACCGCAGCACCGCCTTCTGCCAGCGCATAGGTCATGCCTGCATGATCCATGATGATGGCAAGACCAATCACCGGCACCATGCCAATACTGGTCGGCAGGCCGCTTTTAAGGGTGCGCTGCCAAATGCGTTTGCCAATGCCGTCATCGTAATGCCCGCGCAGCTTAAAGAAGCCAAAACTAATCGCCGCAGTATAAAGCAGAAGCGCGCCGGGATGACCGAATATGGCAATTGCCTTGGCACTTTCGGCCTCGATCACCCAGCCGATTGATGTGGCGGTTTCCGGGAAATCAAGCGTTAAGGTGACTTTGCCAAGAAGCATTTCAATTGCAGGCACAAAGGTCGCGAATGTCACAAGCACGATAAACACCAGATAGGGTGTTAGGGCTTCAAGAAGTGGCATGTGGTGATGATCGTCGGCAACCTGTTCGGCAATGTCATCAGGATGGGGTTTCCAGAAACGGGTGACGATGATTGATGCCACAAGGCCCGCAATCCCCGCGGTCAAACCACCAAGGGTCCAGACCCCGTAATTCGCCATGCAATATTGCGTAATCCCCATGACGCCCGAAATCACAACCAATGGGACAATGCGGCGGCGAACAGTGCGGAAGCCGCCATCAAGCCAAAGAACTGCGGCACCACAGCTAAACCCGGACAATCCCAAAAGGATTGCAGAATAGTGCGTAAGTTCTGTACCCGGAATGCCGGTCACACCGATTAAGGCTTCGAACGATGTGGCCATATTGCCAAACAGGACAGACCAGCTATGGCCGATCATTGGGGCGGCAACCGCAAGGACCGGCGAAAACCCCATGCCCAAAAGAAGGGGGGCGACAACGGCAATTGGCACGCCAAAGCCAGCCACCCCTTGCAGGAAGCTTGCAAAAACATAGCCCAATATCAAAAGTTGCAGCGGGCGGTCATCGGTTAAGGATCTGATTGCGCGGCCAATGGTTTTAATCGCACCGGCTTCGTCGGCTGCGAAATAAAGGATTAAGGCGGCCCAAACGATATAGAGAATATAAAGGGCCAACATCACGCCTTTGGCCTGCGCGATGATCAGCATTTCGGTTGGTGCGCCAAAGAAGAATACCGCAATGATAGCGGTAACAAACCATGCTGCGGCACCAGCGCGCGCAGCGCCCCAATCGGCCTTGATCATTAGAAACAGGATTGTTGCAATCGGCAATGCTGCCAACAAAAAATCGCTCATGGAAGGCGCACCATAACCTTTTGAAACAAAGGAACTGTCGTCTTTGATTTGACGGGATGCGCATATTGTCCGAGCGCGGATGCAAGTGCAAGTGGTGTGAATTGGTATTTCGTATGATGAAATGAAAATGCCGGGTTTGGAAGCAACCCGGCATCTTGTTTTTAAGCCACCTTAAGCGCAGTCTTGTTCGCTGCTTTTTGCGTTCATTTCGTGAAATAAATCCGCGGCAATTTTGAACGATTTTTGACGGGCTGCCTGATCATAAATATTGGCTGTAACCATGATTTCATCGGCATTGGTCATATAGGCAAATTCGCGAAGTTTTTGCGCCACGGTGTCGCGCCCGCCGATTGCGGCATAGCGCATGGCGTGATCAACCCCGGCCTTTTCGACCCGGTTCCAGATTTCACTCATATCTTTAACCGGTTTAGGCAATTGCCCGGGCGTCCCACGGCGCAAATTCAGGAATTGTTGCTGCATCGAGGTTGCAAGATACTGGCCTTCTTCGTCACTATCGGCGGCAAAGAGCCCCATGGCGGCAATCGCATAGGGTTTATCAAGCTGATCACTTGGCTCAAACCGGTGGCGATAAAGTGTTAGTGCATCCATCAGCATATCGGGGGCAAAATGCGATGCAAAGGCAAAGGGCAGGCCAAGCCGTGCGGCAAGGTCTGCTGAAAACAGGCTGCTGCCCAAAAGCCACATCGGGACTTGCGATCCATAACCCGGAACAGCCCGAATAGGCGGGTTGCCTTCAAGCGGGGCCAAGAATGCCTGAACTTGTAAGACATCCTGAATGAAGCGTTCTTCGGATCCATGCATATCACGGCGGAGTGCCGCAGCCGTTCGTTGATCGGTTCCCGGCGCGCGCCCGATGCCAAGATCAATACGACCGGGATGCAGGGCATCAAGGGTGCCAAACTGTTCGGCAATGACCAAGGGGGCATGGTTTGGCAACATGACGCCACCGGACCCAACGCGGATGGTTTTCGTTCCTGCCGCCACATGCGCAATCACGACCGAGGTGGCCGCACTGGCAATGCCTGGCATATTGTGGTGTTCGGCCAACCAATAGCGGTGATAGCCGAGTTTTTCGGCATGCTGGGCGAGATCAAGGGTATTACGCAGCGCATCAGATGGATGTTCGCCGGCATTTACCGGGCAAAGATCAAGAAGGGAATATCGGAGCATCAACCAGACTTTCGGTTTGGCGCGCGCATCGCATTTGCGGGGCGCCTGATTTCACAGTTGGGATTAATCTAGCCTGAAATCATCGTCTTGCCAGTGCGAAAGCGGAATGCGGGGCAGCGTTGCAGATTTAAGGGATATAAAAATTGCGAGAAAGATGTTCAGGAAATCCCCGTTCTATTGGATTTTGTCATCATATGCCGGGATAGATTTGCGATGTGCGACCAAGGTGCGGCTAATGAAATTCCGAAGGGCGATGGAAATGTCGTTGCTGCGATAGGCTAGGGACAATTGTGCAATCGGCACATCGCCATCAATCTCGCGATAGACAACACCATTGGCCTGAAGCTGCGTCATTGGTTTTGGCACCAGTGAAAAACCAAGTTCGGCGGCGACGAAATTAATCACCGATCCAAGCTGCGGTGCGGACTGGCCCAATTGCGGTTCAAAACTGGCCGTACGACAGGCGGTGACAACCTTGTCAAAATGGGTTGGGCCCACTGCGCGCGGGGTCAGAATAAGGGCATCATCAGACAAATCGGCAAGGGCGACTTTTTCATGCTGTGCCGCCGGATGGCCCGCAGGCAGGACAAGAACCATCGGTTCGGCCGAAATCACATGCAGGCGTATGCCATCACCGTCAATCGCATCTTGACGCAAAAATACCGCATCAAGGCGCTCTTTCTTTAACCCGGTGACAAGTTGGGCGGAGTTTGCTTCTTCAAGCGTAATCTCGACACCGGGATAAGCACGGCGAAAATCGCGAAAAATGCGCGGGACGGATGGGCTAAACGCGGCAGAGGCCGTGAAGCCAACCCGGATGGAGCCAACTTCGCCCCGACCGGCACGTTGGGCTGCACGAATGGCACGTTCGGCAAGATCGGGGAATTGCCCAACGAGGCCCAAGAAGGCCGATCCGGCTTCGGTTAGTTCCGCACCATGGGGGACACGATGAAAAAGGGCTGTGCCGATTTCTGTTTCAAGATCACGGATTTGCTGACTAAGCGGGGGCTGGCCAATGCCAATACGGGCAGCGGCACGGGTGAAGTTGCCTTCGCGTGCGACGGCAAGAAAATAGCGGATATGGCGCAGTTCCATGCTCACGGTTCTTTCGGTATACGTAAAACATATCAAGAATGATTGTTCCATATATTGGACGGATGGTGGATTGAATGCAATCATAAGAACTGCCTTACAAATCATCCCCTGAACCATTCCAAACGAGGTCGCAAATGCCTGTTTCTCGGGACACTGCCCCTGAGCCACATTCTGCTGGCAGTCCTGACAATGCTGATACGGTTTCGCAAAATGGCACGTCGCCCCAACGTGACCAAAGCCCACTCGCGTCCACCAGCGTTCAAACGTCTGCGGAACCGGTTTGGATCAAACCGGGTTCCGCAGAATTTCGCCGTATCAGCATCGCGCTTTTCCTTGCCGGATATGCAACCTTTTCCCTGATTTATTGTGTGCAGCCGCTACTGCCAGAACTGGCAAACCATTTTGCGGTGGGACCAGCCGAAAGTTCGTTGGCACTTTCATTAACGACTGGATTTTTGGCCTTTGCGATATTGCTGGCAGGGGCCGTTTCCGAGGCAGCGGGGCGCAAGCAATTAATGCTGGTGTCGATGTGTGTTGCGTCCATCTTGAATTTGATTGCGCCGTTTTTGTCAGACTGGCACGCGTTTTTGGTCGTTCGCGCCCTTGAAGGGTTGATCCTGGGTGGGGTTCCGGCCGTTGCCATGGCCTATCTGGCAGAAGAAATCGACCCAAAAGGTCTTGGCATGGCAATGGGCATTTATATCAGCGGAACCGCGATTGGCGGGTTAAGCGGCCGTGTTGTGATTGGGTTTCTAACCGACTTGTTTGGCTGGCATGTTGCCTTGGGGGCGATGGGGGCACTTGGTCTTTTCGCCGCCCTTGGATTTGCGGTGTTGTTACCGGCATCGCGCAATTTCGTTCGGCGTCCGGGATTTCAGGTGCGCTATCATTTGCGAGCGTGGAGCGGGCATTTAACCCATGCCGGGTTGCCATTTGTGTTTTTGATCGGCGCCTTTGCCATGGGCTGTTTCGTTACGATCTTTAACTATGTTGGTTTTAGGCTTTCGGATGCACCTTATGGGCTTAGCCAAAGTCAGATCGGTTTGATTTTTGTCGTCTATCTTTGTGGGTCGGTTACGTCATCTATTGCCGGTGCGCTGTCCGATAAATTGGGGCGCGGTCCGGTTTTGGTTGTTGGGCTGTTTTTGGCGGGGCTCGGTGTTGCCTTGACCATTATGGACAGTCTGATCGGGATCATCGGCGGGATTGTTATCTTGACCAGCGGATTTTTCGTTGCCCATTCGATTGCGAGTGGCTGGGTCGGGCGATTGGCCAATGGTGCCAAGGGGCATGCATCTTCGCTGTATCTTTTGGCTTATTATCTTGGGTCAAGCATCATGGGATCGGCGGGGGGCTGGTTCTGGGCGCAGGGCGGCTGGAATGCGGTTGCCGGATTTGCGGGCACGCTTTTGGTTTGTGCGCTTTTGTGCGGGCTATATCTGTGGCGGTTGGTATCAATAGCAGAGCAAGTGACGATCAGTTCACAGATAGAACAAGACGCTGGCGAACTGCAGGGTGAACTTGCTGATGCGAGACAGGGCAGCTTATAATTGCGTTGCTAAGTAATACCAAAAGCAAACCCCCGCCAGAACACTGGCGGGGGTTTTGTAATTTAAGTTTCTTGGACTGGACTTAGAGCCAAGAGGGGCTTGGTAAACCTTTTTCCTTAAGGAATTCCGGGTTCCAAAGCTTGCTCTGATAGCGGGTGCCAAGGTCACACAAAACAGTGACAATGGTTTTGCCCGGTCCGAGTTCACGGGCAAGGCGCACGGCACCGGCAATATTGATCCCGGTTGATCCGCCCATGCACAGGCCTTCTTCCTTCAAAAGGTCAAAGACGATTGGCAGCATTTCTTCATCAGAAATCTGGAACGGGTGATCAATCTCGACACCTTCGAGGTTGGCGGTAATGCGGCCTTGGCCGATACCCTCGGAGATCGAACTTCCTTCGGATTTCAATTCGCCAGTTTTATAGTGGCTGTAAAGAGCAGCGCCCATCGGATCAGCAAGGCCGATCTGGATGTTTTTGTTGCGCTCTTTTAGGGCCAGCGAAACACCGGCAAGCGTGCCACCCGTTCCGACTGCACAGATGAAACCATCTAGCTTGCCATCGGTCTGTTCCCAGATTTCAGGTGCGGTGGTGTCAATGTGGCCCTGACGGTTGGCGACGTTATCGAATTGATTGGCCCAGATGGCACCATTTGGTTCACTTTGTGCCAATTCTTCGGCCAGACGGCGCGAAACGTGGACATAGTTATTCTGATCGCGATAGGGGACGGCTGGAACTTCACGAAGATCCGCACCCAGTAACCGCAGAAGATCTTTCTTTTCCTGGCTTTGTGTTTCCGGGATCACGATCACGGTGCGATAGCCAAGCGCATTGCCGACAACGGCAAGACCGATGCCGGTGTTGCCAGCAGTACCTTCGACGATCACGCCGCCCGGTTTTAGTTGGCCGCGCGCTTCGGCGTCACGAATGATGGCAAGGGCAGCGCGGTCTTTGACCGATCCACCCGGATTTGCGTATTCCGCCTTGCCAAGAATGGTGCAACCCGTCAGCTCGGAAACCTTTTTCAATTTCACGAGCGGGGTGCGGCCAATGGCTTCGATGGTGCCATTGCGAATGTCCATGACAGACTCCAAACATGGTTGGGATTAAAATGTGGTTGCTTGTTGATTGGGGCTTTTATACACAAAAGTCAAGACAGTTTGAAATTTATAACGCAAAAATAGTGTTGATTATGCATTTCACCGGAAATGCCGACAAATGTGCCTAGCCCGCAGTTTCTTTGCGGATCCGGTCCCGATTGATCATTAACCATTGGATGGCAATGGTTGCAGTTGCATTGCAGAGTTGTCCATTTTGCAACATGGCAAAGCATTCTTCTGCCGAAACCCGAAAGACGCGGATGTCTTCGCCTTCTTCGTCTAGGCCGTGAATGCCGCCCGCATGTGTGGTGTCAACGCGCCCGTAATAGAGGGCGACTGTTTCGCTAGAGCATCCCGGCGTGACATAGAAACGTGAAATGGGTTCAAGTGGGCCGATAATTTCACACCCAGCTTCTTCGATGGTTTCACGTCTGGCGACGTCTTCGGCTTTTTCACCATCTTCAATGATTCCGGCGACAATTTCTGTCAGCCAAATTGGCATGTCGGGATAGCGTTCCTGTACCGACAGGGTGCCGGGTCGGAATTGTTCGATCAAAATGACCTCGTCTCGGATCGGGTCATAGGGCAGGACGGCAACCGCGTGCCCGCGTTCAAGGACTTCGCGTTCAAGAACAGCACTTTTTCCACCGTCGAATTTGTCATGTTGCAAGCGATAGACATCAAGCTTGAAATATCCATTCCAGCCGCGCTTGCGTTCAATGATGTTGACGTTTTTTTGATCCATGTTGAGATCACCCATCCTGAATTTGAACTAGAGCTAGAGCTAGAGCAACTATAAAGGGTATTACAACTGCCGTTGATCGGTTTTAGGTGAGTTTTTATTATTCATATGGATATAATACTTAGACGTTCTGATCGTTTATGATCTCGACCAAGCTTGGAGTCAGGCTGTTCGTTGGAATAGGTAGGGCATCCCTTGGTTTTAATTAAGCATAATCTGTTGTAATCTGTATGGGTTGAATTTGCGGCACAGCTTGCGCGGTGTGCCGTATTTGAATTCAGAGTTTCGGGGGAAACAGGACGTTGATGCGATTTGAGCCAACAGAAATCGCACGCCTGTATGGGCGATCACGAGTGGGGGTTGTCGTACACAAGGATCTGCAAGCTGTGTATGTCAATGACGCCTATGCGAAGATGCTCGGACGCCGCGATGTTAAGGATTTCATGAGTGAACCTGACATGCGGCAATATATCCCGCCAAGTTTTCACCATGAGGCAGCAAAACTTTCAGAAAGCTTTCAGGAAAGCAATGGCTTCCATGGCTGGAAGAAGGTTTACAATATCCGGACAGATGGAACCCCTGTCTGGATGGAAATCAGCGATGAAACGGTCGAATGGGATCACGGGAATGCTGTTCTGACGACAGCACAGGCGATTGATAATGGCACAACCGCCATGCAGGTTGATCACATGCTTGGCAGATCCTTTATCGGCGTCATGGTTCATCGCAACATGAATGCACTTTACGTCAATGAATCGTTTGCGCGTCTGATGGGGGCGGAAAGTGCCAGTGGGTTCATGGAGAACCCCGATATTCTGCGTTTTATCCCGGAAGATAATCGCCCGCGCGCGATCAAGCATGTTGCAGACATTCTAAGCGGTGAGCGCCGCGGGGATCGTCATCGCGTGCTTGATATTCTTGATGACGGAAGTTCTGTCTGGCGCGATCTGACCGATGAACGCATTCTGTGGCATGACGGAAAACCGGCCATTTTAACGACCGCGCATGACGTGCGTGAAGAAGTTGAAATGCATCACGAACTGGTGCGGGCGAAAGCCGGTCTTGAAGAAGCCGTCACCGAGGTTATTCGACTGGTGCCATCTGCTGTAGCGATGCTTGATATCGGTTTGAACGTTGTTCATCACAATCATGAATTTGCACGGCTGTTTGGTCAGGAAAAAGCAGCCGGTGACAATCAGGCCTTTGATATTTCGGCCTTGCATGAATGCTGTGCCAAGATGAAGCTGCATGGTCATGGCCATGCAACACTTGATGAAATGCAAACACCTTCTGGCCGGTTGGCTGATATTCGGATGAATATGATGGAAGGGGGCGGTGTCATGGTCTCGGCCACCGACATCACCGATCACAAGCGCAAAGAGCAGATGCTTGATACCCTTGCATCAACCGATCCGCTAACACGCGCACTAAACCGGCGCGGGTTTGAGATTGCGGTTAGTCGTTTGCGCGAAATTCGCCATTTGAAAGACAAAAGATGGTTGTTTGGCCTGATCATTCTTGATCTTGATTATTTCAAGGAGATCAATGACACATATGGGCATGCAGTTGGCGACAGGATCCTTGAAAAAGTCGCTGAAACGTTGCGTCAGGCCCTGCGTGATGATGACCTTGTTGTTCGTCTGGGGGGGGGAAGAATTTGCTGTTTTGTTGCCGTCGGCAACGGCGGCTGTGACCAAACGAATTGGCGAACGTTTGGCAAGCATGATCCGGGCCATCGAAGTGCCCGCCGATAAAGCCGGGGAAAAGGTTGCCAAAGTCACGGCAAGCTTTGGGGCGACCGTCGGTGGCGAAGGGCGGCAGAAATTTGTCGAACTGTCTGATGCCATGAAGGTTGCGGATGAAGCAATGTACGCTGCCAAAGAGGCGGGGCGTGACCAGATGCTCTTTAAAACCCGCGAAAATGAGTCTGATACCTAATCAGGCTATCTGTTTTTCTCCTTTCTTGTAAAATCGAATTTTACACCTGACCGCCATGCGGATGGGGTTACTTGTTTGTGGGAGAATTGCGGATGAACATTCGTGCCATGACCGATGATGACGGGGCCAGCGTTGTTGATATTTATGCGCGGGGTTTGTTGTCGGGAAACGCAAGTTTTCAAGATGATGCCGGGACGTGGGAAAGCTGGAGTGCCGGGCATTTAATCGAATGCCGGCTTGTCGCCTGCGATGATGATGGGCGCGTTGTCGGCTGGGCCGGGTTATCCGGTGTTTCGAACCGTTGTGTGTATCGCGGTGTTGCCGAGATTTCCGTATATGTCGATCCGGACTTCCACGGTCAGGGCCTTGGCAAGGCGTTACTGGCCGCCTTGATTGCTGCAAGCGAAAAGGAAGGGATCTGGTCGCTGGAAGCAGGCGTTTTTCCCGAAAACGAAGCCAGTATTGCCCTTCATCACCGACTTGGGTTTGAGACAGTCGGCCGCAAGCGCGGTTTGGGACGGATGAGCTATGGTCTGATGAAAGGTCAATGGCGTGATGTGATGCTTTTGCAGCGGCGGAGTACGACTGTGGGCATTGAATAACTTGGCGCCCAATCGGCAAGTTTAATAGCGACTGGTGAGGTTGGTTCAGATTTCAAATATCTGATCGTGATTTCAGCATGCTTTGCGCAAAAACACGTAGATGCGCTTTAAATTCCTATGCCAATAGGGTAATCAACAAGTTGAACCCGCGAAAACGCATAGACCAAATACACTCAATACACCAAGTACACCAACAGGAGAGCGCCACCGTGAACGAGATCAGCAAAATTGCGCCGGTCGCGATTTGGGAGAATTTCCAGAAGCTTTGTGATACCCCGCGTCCGTCGACCAAAGAAGAAGCTGTTCTGCTGCTTCTGGAGAAAATGGCAGATGACAAGGGTTTTGCCCATTTCCGCGACAGCGGTGAGAACCTTGTGATTACGGTTCCGGCAACGCCGGGCTATGAAGATCGTAAAATGACGATCTTGCAGGCCCATGTCGATATGGTGACACAGGCCAATTCCGGTTCGACCCATAACTTTGATACTGATCCGATCCGTATGCTGGTCAATGGCGAATGGATCACGGCGGACAACACCACACTTGGTGCGGATAACGGCATTGGTGCCGCCGCAATGATGGGTTTTATGACCGAAGATGGTCTTGAACATGGTCCACTTGAATTGCTGTTCACTGTTGATGAAGAACGCGGCCTGACCGGTGCGATGAACCTTGAGGCCGGGCGCCTGAAAGGTGACATTCTTCTTAATCTTGATACCGAAGACGAATATGAGCTGTGCGTTGGCTGTGCAGGCGGTGGTGATCTTGTTGCCAGCCTGACCTATAGCCTTGAGGCCGTCGATGCAGGGCAGGTCGCACGTGAAATTGCATTGACGGGTCTTAAGGGCGGTCATTCGGGCATCGATATTATCTTGGGCCTTGGCAATGCTAATAAACTGATGGCGCGGTTCCTACGCGGGGCAATTCGGGATTTCGATGCGCGTATCGTTGCCATCAATGCCGGTACGGCGCGCAATGCCATTCCGCGTGAATCCTTTGTCACCATCGTTCTGCCAGAAGGCAATGCTGGGGCGTTTGATGCCGCCCTTAAAGCCTTTGCCAATGAGGTTCAGGACGAAATCGGTGCGATTGAACCGAATTTTGCAATTGCTGCAAAGAATGCCGAGCTTCCTGAAAATGCCATGAGTTCAAAGGATTCCAGGGATTTCAACAATGCCTGCGTTGGTGCTCCAAACGGTGTTCAGGCCATGAGCACGTCTGTTGAAGGTGTCGTTGAAACATCGATTAATCTGGCAATCATCAAGCTTGCTGACGGTAAAGCAGATGTGACGCTTTCGGCACGCAGTTCGATCAATTCAGCACGCGATGCCATCCGTGAAGCGGCGACGGCTGTATTTGAAAATATCGGCGCGTCTGTCGAATGGGGCGACGCTTATCCGGGATGGAAGCCAAACGCGAACAGTGAAGTTGTTGAACTGATGAAATCGGTTCACCGCGATATGTTTGGCAAAGATCCGGAAATCCGCGTTATTCACGCGGGGCTTGAATGTGGTGTTCTGGGATCGAAATATCCGCATTGGGATATGGTTTCGTTCGGCCCGACCATTAAACGCGCGCACAGCCCGGATGAATGTGTCCATGTGCCAAGTGTCGCACGTTTTTGGGATTACCTGCTTGCCGCACTTAAAGCGATCCCGGCGAAGGCATAAGCCCGCTGCGTTTGGATTTTTCACTGAGTGTTTATGATGCGACTGACCGTTTTCGGTCAGTCGCATTTATTTGTTGTGCACCAGGTATCACGCGCCGTAGCTCCGTTGCCCGGAACCAGTGCATCAAGGTTTACAAAGCCGGTTTCGCCAAGGGATGTTTCGATTTCAATCCAGAAATCCTTATTGTCACCGGCGATATAAACCGTTTCAAAACGGGTAAGGCGACGAATGATACTGTCATTCACGCTTGGGCCTTTGCGCATGTTCAGGAAATCGCGGTCGACATAATAAGGATCGCGGTCTTCCCCAATCAGCTGTTTGACCTGTTGGGTGATTTCAGTGCTTTGGTGAGCAACCAGTTCGGGTATTTGACGGGTGACAAAGCCCTGACCCGGGCCAAAGGCAATCAGGGCGGCAAAAATCAGAACAAATAGCGGGCTTAGATGCATTAAGGCATCAAACATGCCTGCACGTTTCCATTCATCCCGAACACGGCGGGTGGGAGTGCCATCTTCTAGTCGACGCAAGCTTGTGCGGATTTGCTCGGCAAGAACAGACCGGTTGGTGCCAATGAAATCAAGTGCCTGCATCAGGACTGCACGGGCAAGGGGCTTGTTGCCGGATCGCTCAAACGCGGTTGCCTGGACAAACAGCATCTTTGAATTGCCTTCGGGCGGGAAGGTGCCGCCGCGCATATTGCCAAGGATGGCTTTCCATGCGGGGATGAAGCTGCGCCAGCCCCAAAAACCACGAATCCATGTTTTGAAACTGGCCTTCAATGCCATCCGCTTTGCCCCTTTGGGGGCGAGGTTGGCCGAAATGGTTTCGGTGCGGGACCTGTTTAAAAATCCGCGGACAATCTTAAATTCAACCAGTCTTGGTTGGGCCGAAACAACGCCTGTGACTGCACACTGAATAAACCCTTGGGCATTGCTGTCCGTTTTCTTGCGGTTGTGGCGTCGTGCACCGGGGTGAATGTTGCTTTTGCGCGTGTTGGCCTTGGCCTGTTGTTCGCGGTAAGCTTGATTGGCGCGGGCAAATTTGTCTTCGGTGGTCGGTTTTTCTTTTTCCGCTTTGCGCCCGGATCCGGCAAACCCCTGTTTGGTGCGATTGGCATTCTGCGGTCCGGCGGCATTCGGTCCATACCCTGTGCTGCCAGGCTTGGCCGATGCACCATTGTTTGCAGAGTTTTTTGCGTTGCCTGCGGCCTGTGCCGGTGGTTTGCGTTCGCCCGTCAGGATTTCGTAAGCTTCGGTGATGTCTTTGAATTTGTCTTCCGAATCCGCATTCGTATTGCGATCAGGATGGTATTCAAACGCTAGTTTACGATAGGCGAGCTTGATTTCCTTTGCACTCGCGCCCGGTGCAATGTTCAGCATGCGATAATAAATGCCGAGACGGTCATTGTTCATGGTGAAAGAAAATTCCTGTCCTAACGAGGTTCCTAGCGCGAAAATTCAGCTGGTCGCGATATTGGCGACAGCATGATGTGGTGCAATCATATGGTTGAAATCTTAACACGTTGTCACTTTTGACTAATTGCCATATTTTGCAAGAATCACTTGAGCACGTATCTCGAACAAACAGGTAGATGCCTTGAAACTCAAATTTTGGCAACGCAATGTCGATGAAGACGGCGACATGTCGGAAGAGGACGAAATGTCCGAGGGCGAAGCGTCCGAGTTTGAAATGCCGCCGGGCCATCATCTTGGCTTTGGCACACGCATGCGGGCCAAGTGGGAAGGGTATGACGATCCGGTAGAGTATTACCTGCTTCAGCTTGAAATAGATGTCTATGCCGACTGGTTGCGCAAGATGCGTATGTATATGGCGCGCCCGGTTGAACCTGAGCTTGAAGATCTTGATCTTGACGAAGAAATTGGCCGTTGGCCGCCTGAACGTATACGGCTTTATGACAAGCTGTTTGATCGCGGGATTATGCTTCCGGGTGGACATGAATACGCGCTTGAGCTGGCAAAGCCGCTTGCGCTAGATGAAACGCTTAGCTGTCTTGAGATTGGCGCGAAGCTTGGCGGGGTTGCCCGTATTCTGGCCGATCGATTGGGCGTGTGGGTGACAGCTTTTGAACAGGATGGCGAACTTGCACTCCTTGGAATGGAACGCTCTGTTCAGACTGGGGTTCAGAAAAAGGTGCCGGTTCAGACATTCGATCCGTTGCAGCCGGAATTGCGCAAAGGCTATTTCAACGTTGTCTATTCGTTTGGGGAATTATTCAAGATTCCCGAGAAAACAACATTCCTTGAGTCTCTAACCGGTACATTGCGTGAGCATGGGCAGATTCTTTTGACGGATTATGTTCTGACTCGTGATCTTGATGATGCGGAGCTGGCTAATTGGTCCAAACTTGAAGATGATGAACTGTTTCCGTGGACAGCGCAGGAATATAAATCACGGCTTGGCGCCTTAAAATGTGATATCCGCATCGCCAAGGATGAGTCGGAAACGCATCTCAAGCATGTCAAATTGGCGTGGATGACGATGCTTTCCGATATTCAGAAAAGCGGTTTGGACCCGGATGTGATGGATTATTTGGTTCCAGAGATGGAAATGTGGATGAATCGCGTAAAAATGCTTGAAAATGGAACGCTGGCCTTTTATCGGTTCTACGCAACGATCAACTAATCGCTCAGGTTTCTGACTGCTGCAGGCGACTTTGACGGGACAAGTTCTTTTTTCTGTCGCCGCAACCTGTTTTAAGTGTTGACAGGGGCATGTCGTACTTCTATTTTCCGGCTTCCTCGAAGGGGCCAAGTTTCTAAGGTTTAAGATTATGAAGATCCGGAACTCATTGAAATCCGCTAAGCTGCGGGAAAAAGGCTGCCGTATCGTGCGCCGCCGTGGCCGCGTATACGTGATCAATAAAAAGAACCCACGTTTCAAGGCTCGCCAGGGTTAATTCCCGGTACCTTGTTTCTGCAGGTTTTACAAAACGCCGCACCGGTTTATCCAGTGCGGCGTTTTGTTTTATGTATCTTTGGGACTGGTGCTGTATTTCAGGCTTTAATCAATGCCATCAAGCGTAACCGTATAAACGGTCGTCGTTTCACTGCGCCCACGCAACAGGACTTCTTTGGCAAGAAAGGCGCGGGACGGGTCACTTAGTTGATTGCGCGTACTTTCCCCAATTAGTATTTTCGTGCCCAGTTCCTTGTTCATGGCTTCAAGGCGGGCCGCACTATTGACGGCATCGCCATTGACGGTGAAGGACAGTCTGTCTGGTGCGCCGACACTTCCTGCAACCAACTCGCCCGTATTGACCCCGCAACGGCAGCGCAAGGTTATTCCGTTGAACTGTTTGGAATGAACAAGTTTCTGCAGCGAAATCGCGGTTTCAAGTGCAGCATCGGCATGATGAGGTAATTCTCCAACCGCATTAAAGACGGCCAGAATTGCATCGCCTTGATATTGGGTGATGATCCCCTGATTGTTTTCAATAATGGCTGTAGCATCGGCGAAATAGGCGTTCAGGGTATCAACAACGTCTTGGGGGTCTGCCTTTTCGCTCATGCTTGTGAAGCCTTGCAAATCAACGAACAGGATACTGGCAATGCATTTGCGTGGCGCAACTGTGCCAGCATCGCTTTCCGAGGCCAGAAGTTGTTCGGCAATTGCCACCGGCACGAACTTACCAAACAACCGCCCGATGCGTTCACGGTCATTAAGGGTGGCGACCATATGGTTAAAGGAGGTCGCGGCATCATTGAACTCGGTGATGATACTTGAAGGGAGCTTGGGAAGTGATCGAAGGTCTCCGTCCTCTAATTGCCGGGTCGCAGACGAGAACCGTCGTAACGGGCGTGAGAAATAGTGCGCAATGGCAGCTGCCCCGATCAGTGCGCTGAGCAATACCGCAGCACCAATCATGAACAAGTTATCGATGCGACGACCTTCGGTTTCGAAGATGGATGGTTCGAAATGCATGCCAAATGTAATCGGTACCGCCGAAGATTGCAGTGCATCGCGGGTAACAATAATGCTGTAGATCGAATTGATCTGGACTTGAGAAACATCAAGGCGCTGATCAAGTGCGTATTTAAGACTATTGCCCAAATCCACGGGGCGCCAGCGTGCGCGTTGCGCAAGGACCGTATCGCCAATGTCATCAATGCGTGGAAGGACACTTGTGGTTTCTTCGATGGTTTTGGGGACAAATGGACTGTCGTCTGCACGCATGTTCACCCGTTGCCAGTTTGACAGGCTGGGATGGGCGATAATGTGATCATCGACGATGATAAAGGCCGTACGTCCGTCGCCTTTTTCCTGTTCGGGTAGGGTTCGCGACAAACCGGGCAATGTCAGGTATTGGATCAATAGACCAAGATATTCACCGTTTCGGAAAATGGGAATGGCTTCGCCGATAACGACCTGACGAAGCGCGCTTTGCCAATATGGAAACAGGGTTTGGCTTGGCCCCGGACCAAAAAGCGGGAACTGTGCTGCAAGAATGCCATCAAGAAGGTCCGCTTGTGTGTTCAAAAACTGATGTGTTTTTGGATCATAACCAAAAAAATCGCCATCGGGTGTCGTCAATCCAATCGCAGCAATGTCAGTTTCACTGGCAATAAGCGAAGAAATATTATCGATCCAGAAGGAAGGGGTTTTGGGATCAACTTGTCCTTCTGCGATTTTAGAGGCAATCCATCTATTGCGGTTGGCAAGACGATTAATGCGATTTTCGACAGCACGTTCAGCCTTGGCAAGATCAGCGCTGGTCATGGTGATCCAAAGGTCGCGGGTGTTTTCAATCGTCGTTTGCACGCCGAAATAAAGCGACAGGCCAACGCCGCCAACGCTGCTTAGGAGTACCCCACTGAGCAATACAGCGAAAATTGAAAGGCGTCGTTGACGTCGTGCCATTAAAGTTCCCCTGGGATTGGTAGGCCATTGTGGAATCTTTCTCATTCCGGTTATGGCCAATTGTGCCCGTTACTTTATGCAACAATGACTTCAAAAAGGAGAACGCCCATATTGGGCATTCTCCTTACTTAATTTGCTCAGACGGGACAGTATAAAGTCCCGTCATGCTATGGCGACCGCGCAATAGGACTTCACCTGCTTTGATTACCCGGTCCGGTTCTACAAGCAAAACCCGTGTGGTTTCGGAAATCAGAATATCGGTGTGAAGAACCTTGTTTTCCTGTTCCAAGCGCGAGGCCGTGTTGACGGCATCACCGTGAACGGTGAAGGAAAGGCGGGCCTTGGCCCCCACATTCCCTGCAACCATCGAGCCGGTATTGACCCCACAGCGTATCTCGACGTTCAACCCTTCAAAGGTTCTGGTTTTGACTTCGCGTTGGAGCGCGATGGCGCTATCAAGTGCCGCGTCGGCATGATGTTCAAGATCATCAAATACGTTATAAACCGCAAGAATTGCATCGCCCTGGAACTGGGTGATGATGCCGCCATGGGATTCGATGATTTGCGTCGCACAGTCGAAATAGTCGTTTAGCATTGCAATAATCTGGTTAGGATCAAGTGCCTCACACATGGTTGTAAAACCAGCGATATCAATAAACAGAACGGTTGCTTCTGATTGTTGAGGGGGCAAGACCCCGGAGTCATTGCCTGATGCCAGAAGTTTCTTGGCAATTGATTGCGGAACAAACTTACCAAACAGGCTGGTGATGCGTTCACGGTCATGAACAGCCATCATCATATTATTGAACGACCGGGCGGCATCGTCATATTCGCGTATGCGACTTCCTACGAGTTGCGGGACGTCAACAGATGCGATGTCTTCATCTTCAAACGCGCGCGCGGCTGCAGCAAATCGCCGAATTGGTTTGGTGAACTGTTTGGACATAAAGATCGCAACCAGAATCGCAAGTACGAGAACACCACCACCAAGAATAGACGCTAGAACAAGACGGTCCCATTCGTCATCAAATAGTCGTTCGTCGAAATGCATGCCAATAACTACTGGCGAAATCGGCGCGTCCAGGACCTGCCGGGTTACGATCAGGTGATATCCATCATCAAGATCAAGGCCGGACAGCTTGAGGCCGCCATTCTGACGCGTGTCGTTCTGATCGTTTTTGATGTTCTCGGATTTGCCCAGATTGGCAAGAACCGGATCACCAATGTCATGAATGGTCGGCAGGGGGATCGGGCTGCGTGCTATGTCTGCACCATTGATCAGGGCATTTGCTGTGTTCTCGCCCCAGTCCCGCAGGCGTGGATGCGCCATGACGCGGTTGCCAGCGATCAGGATAAACGGAGTGCCCGGCAGGTTTTCACGCCCTCTTAGCAAGCTGTCTGACAGGTTGGAGAGTGATAGATATTGAATGAAGGTGCCAACATAGTGCCCGTCATAGAATAACGGCACCCAGTTTGTCAGAACGGTGCGGTTGAAATACGGGTCCCAGCGCGGAAAGCCGGTGCGATTGGTGATCGGGCCGCGGATTTGCGCCAGTTCGGAGAACAGCATGTCGTCAGCGGGCAGGGTGCGGCGGATGTCGCTCATATCTTCGGGATTAAAGCCGATAAATTGCCGTTCACCGGTAATCAACCCATAGGCCATGACATCCATGCCTGCCGCCGCAAGCGCACGCATGGCATTGGTCCAACCATATTGAAAGCTTGGATCAAGGGATCCTTCAGCGACCTGTTGGGCGACCCAGTCGGATCGTTCATCCACCTCGTTCATGCGCTCATTCATGGTGCGCTGAACTGATGTCAGGTCAATATTCGCCAGCATGACCCAAAGATTTCGGGTGTTTTCTATGGCAGTCCCAAGGCCGACATAAAGGGAAAGACCGACGCCGAAGACACTGGTGCTAATGAAGCCAGCCAACAGGACGGAAAGGACAGAATATCTGCGTTTTGATCTCACTCAGTGTTTCTTTCCGAAAATAGGTTCCCCAACCTTTAGGGTATCTTAGCGGCGATCGAATTTGGTGGAAAGGATGATTGAACTTGAAGTGCGTTTTATTCCTGATAGTTCCCCGATCCGGTCCAATACGGCATCCAGTTCTTCGGGGGTATTGGCGGCAACCTCGGCAATCAGGTCATATTCGCCGGAAATGGCAAGGCAGCGAATACAGTACGGGATTTTTTGTAATGCGCCGACAACACCGGCGGATTGTTTTTGTTCGAGCTGGATCATGACTTCAGCAAGCAAAAACGGACGGGCATTGTCCCCAAGCCGCACCGTATATCCCACGATGGTTTGCGATTTTTCCAGTCTTTCCAAGCGTTCCTGAACCGCACTACGTGATAGCCCAACGTCACGGGCAAGTGCCGCGGTCGGGATGCGGGCATTTTCCTGCAATCTTGCAATCAGGCGGCGGTCGGTTTCATCAAGCTGACGTTTCATCGGCAGCACCCATAAAAATGACGGGTTATTCAAGTATTTTCACAGTATTGCCGGGTTGAAAGCGTTAGTCCAGAGGCGGAGGATAAATAGGTCAAAAACAACAACATTATCAGGGCGGATAGGGTTGTTTGTCCCATCCCGACTGTTTGTCTGGGAGTTCTAAAAATGAAAAAGATTTTGATTCTTGGTGCCGGTAAAATCGGACGTATGGCAGCCGTGATGCTTAATGAAAGCGGCGATTACGCGGTAACCTTGGCCGATGCCAATGGCGATATGCTGGAATATTGCGCGCAAGATCATGCCGCAACCCTGATAAAGGTTGATGTTACCGATGAGGCTGCCTTGACCGAGATTGCAACAGGTCATGATGCAATATTGTCGACCTGTCCGTTTTATCTGAATGTGGCGATTTCCCGTGTGGCACGTGCAGTTGGTGCATCCTATTTTGACGTGACGGAAGATGTCGAAACCACCCGCGCAATTCGCGAAATTTCCAAGGGTGCTGATGGGGCATTTGTGCCGCAATGTGGTCTGGCGCCGGGCTTTATTTCAATTGCTGCGCATGATCTGTTCAAGCGGTTTGATACGGTTAAAAAGCTGCGTTTGCGTGTGGGTGCCTTGCCGCAGAATCCGACCAACCGTTTGAAATACAATCTGACATGGTCGACCGATGGGCTGATCAATGAATATCTCAATCCGTGTGAAGCGATCCTGAATGGCAAACGGGTCGAAGTGTTGCCGCTAGAAGGCTATGAGCGCTTTACAATCGATGGCACGGAGTATGAGGCCTTTAATACATCAGGCGGTGTTGGCGCATTGTGCGACATGCTTGAAGGTAAGGTTGATAATCTTGATTACAAAACTGTGCGCTATCCCGGGCATCAGGAAATCCTGAAAATCCTGATTGAAGATCTGCGCTTGGGTGAACGCCCTGATATGATGAAAGAAATTTTTGAAAACGCACTTCCGGTGACACAGCAGGATGTGATCGTAATTTTCGCCGATGCAATTGGTACCCGCGATGGCGAGCTGTGCGAAGAAAATTTCATCCGCAAAGTTCACGGCACTGAAATTGGTGGTAAAAACTGGTCAGCAATCCAGATCACGACATCTGCCGGGCTTTGCGCCGTGATGGATATGGTTTTGACCCGAACGTTGCCGGGGGTAGGCTATGTGCGTCAGGAAGAAGTCAAACTAGATGACCTTCTTGGCAACAGGTTCGGCCGTTATTACGAAGCAAATCGTTAAAACGAGTTCCTAAGGCCAAAAGTTGGCGTAGGTAAACTAAAAATCCCTCGGAACCTATCCGGGGGATTTTTGTTTGTTTCTAGGTGTTTAGTAAGCTGCGTTTCATCCAAAATTCTGTGGGCTTACTTCTGCGTTGATCGACAAAGGCCCACGGGGGCGCTGATCCATGGTCATGGCGGAAAATTTGTGGCAAAGACGTGGTTTGTTAACGCTTGGGCGTTATGGTTGACCCGCAATTAAATTCACGTATGGCAATAGGTATTCCTTGTCTGATTTCGCCGCCATTTACCGATCTGCGTTGGGTTTGTATGAATCAGGCCAGCTTGCGGAGGCTGAACAAGCCTGCCGCACAATGACCCGTAGCTATCCGCAAGCGGCAGAAGCCATGCATTTGGCCGGGTTGGTCGCGATGCGTCAGGGGAACCAGACGCTGGCGGCAGAACGGATGGGACGGGCGGCAATTGCCGATGCCAATAGTGCCGAAATTCAGCATGACCATGCACAAGCCTTAAAATCGATTGGCAAGCTTCGCGATGCAGTGGGGGCGTTTAAACGCGCTATTCGGCTGTGTCCGGATGCACCGGCCCTTTATTGCAATATTGCCAATACCTATCGCCAGTTAGACGAATTGGACAACGCACGCGAAAATTACGAACGTGCGTTGGAGATGGCCCCTGATGTTGCCGAAATTCATGCCAATTTTGCCGCCTGCCAATATGCGATGGGCGATATCAATGGGGCTGAAAAATCCTGTATGACCGCGCTTAAAATGCGCGATGATATTGTCAATGCGTTGGTTTTGATTGGCCAAATTCGCCTTGATCAGGGACGTACGGTTTCGGCAAGCGAACCTTTGCGCCGTGCCTTAACGCTTGAGCCGGGGCATCAACGTGCGCTGAGTGCCTATGGCGACGCGCTGTTTCGTCTTGGTCAGTTCGCCGGTGCGCAGCATTGCTTGCGACAGGTCTTGGCCCTTGATCCCGATGACGAAAGTGCCCGCCGGACATTGGCGATGCTTAACCTTCGTGTCGGGCAGGGGACTGAAGCAATCGGTGCGCTTGAACCGCTTATGGTTAAGCACCCGAAAGATCCGCAATTGCTGTTGATGATGGGGGAGGCACTAAGCCTTGTTGGTCGTCATGGTGAGGCGGTTGAACGGTTTGGGGCAGCCATTGGTGCGGGTGGTGGCGATGACGCGGTATTTCGTCTGGCGGTCGAACTTGCCGAAGAAGGCGATACAGAATCCGCACAATCGGTTTTGCAAAACGGCATTGATCGTAAAATTTCTGCGGGTCAAAATACCACATTATTTCGCACAGCACGTCGTTTGCTGTTTGCGCCGGTACCAAGCAACCTTGCGGCCCAGAATGATGAAGTCGTTCGGGATCTTTTGGACGATACGCTTGATGAAGATGCGATTGAACCGGATCTGGAGTTCGTTGGAACCGACCGGATTGATCCGATCATTTTAACGCGTTTCCCGCCTGTTTGGCGTGCGGCCTTGCGCCCGGAAGGTGACAAGCAACTTCGCGCAGTGGGCCATTATTGGGAACGCTTGGTTTCGGGCTATGATGTGCCGGAAGTCAGCCGATCCAAAGAACGCAAAGGTGGTAAAATCCGTCTTGGGATTGTGTCGTCCAATATGCGTGATAATGGCATTGGCCGCTGGATTGTTGGTCTTGCGGACGCCATTGACCGTGACCGGTTCGATGTCACCATCATTCGCCCCCCAACAGGCGAAGACGATATTACGGCACGGATCGACGATCATGCTGATCTTGTTGTGCCCTTGCCCCTTGATCCCTTGCATTCCGCACGGGTAATTGCCGGGCTTGATCTTGATGTCTTGCATTATGTTGATCCGCAGTCGGATGCCTATACCATGATGCTGGCAAGCTGGCGTTTGGCGCCGCTTCAGATTTCGGGTGGGGGCATTGCCGCGACCAGTGGTCTGTCAAATATTGATTATCATTTGATTGCAGAAGACTGGGAAACAGCCGGTGGGGAAAAGCGATTTAGCGAAAAGCTGATCCGGTTGCCGGGGCTTTTTGTCAATGCAAGCCCGCCTGAAAATGTCGACATGACGCCACGTGAACTTCAGCGCCGCTGGCGTCTGGCACAGGATCGCAACACGTATCTTTGTCCGCAGCCTTTGGATGTTCTCACGGCTGAATTTGATCCTTTGATCGCGGAAATTCTGCGGCTTGATGAAACGGCGGAACTTTTGCTGATCGCGCCAGAACGCGATAGTTGGGATGCTGCGTGGGGACGCCGGTTTGCAGTCAATTACGCCGATGTGGCAGGCCGGATGCGGTTTGTCACGGTGCGGAACCGATCAGACCTATTGTCGCTTCTATGTGCGGTGGATGTTGTTCTTGAAAGCCCGGCCTGGAACGATGCGATGTTGGCGTTTGATTGCCTTGGGCTTGGTGTGCCACTTGTAACTTTGCCGGGAAGTGCTGCACGTTCACGGCGCAGTCATACCTGTTACCGTCAAATTTCGGTGTTTGATTGTGTGGCCTATCATTCAGCAGATTTCGTTGATACGGCATTGACCTTGGCAACAGATAAACGCCGCCGGTCTGTGGTGTCGCATGCGATCAAAAGCCGATCGCACATCCTGTTTGGCCAAAAATCATCCTTTGATGCCTATATGCAGTTCCTTGATCAAGGTGTTGCTGTTCCAGCAGACAAAGTGATCTGATTTCCCCAAGATTCCCATGAAAAAAGCCAACCCGTGTATAGGCACTTTGCCGCTGCACTTGGTTGGCTTTTATGTTGGGGATTTTGAGACGGAATTTAGCTGAGAGCGTCAATATCAGCTTCTGACAAGGCGGCGGGTACAATCGTCAGCGGCAGGCGAAGTTGCCCGACCGTGTCGCTTTTGGTCAGGGCCGTGATCAGAGGGCCGGGACCTTCTGACGTGGTGCCTGCGGCAAGAACAAGAATGGAAATCTGTTCTTCTTCATCAAGCAGCGTCAGCAATTCATCCTTTAAGCGGCCTTCGCGGATGAACAAAAGCGGCATGGAGCCGGTTTGTTCATGGACATAGGCGGCAAGTTCATTGACGCGGGCCTCGGCTTCGTCGCGGGCCTCTTCTTTCATAAGGTCACCAACCGCCATCCAGTGTTGGAATTCAGCAGGTTCAATAACACTGAGCAGGGCGACGCGTCCGCCAGTATGCTGTGCCCGGCGGCAGGCATAGCGAAGTGCCTTGGTCATTTCGTCGCTGTTATCGACAACAACAAGAAATGTCCGGTTGGACGTGGCGCGGAGTTCCTGATCGGCATCGTATGACGTCATATGGCTTCTCAAAATGGTTTCCTTGTCCGGTCCATATGGACGTGTATATGGGGCGCGTCCACATGCCGGATCAGCAAAGTGTGCCGTAAATTGTGGTTTGTTTCCAAGTTGTTTTTATGAACATCGACAAAGATTTATCATTTGCGATTGCAGCAAATAATGCCGCATGTGCGAATGCACAAAGCGCATCAGACTGATTTTAATGGAATGTGGGGCGGACTTAATCGGATGGGATCACGCCAAAGGATGTAGATTAACTTTTGCGGAAGGCAACGCTTGCGACCCAGCCCGCGATGATCGCGATGATGACAGCGATAATGCCGTACAATGCAGAATAACGGTGGGCGAAGTCATAAACCGCGGCACTGACACCTGTTTTGGAAACTACCAGCGGCGTGGTTTTAACGCTGGCAATGCGACCGTCACGGATCAGATACACATTGATCGTATATGTGCCCGTTGGGGTGTTTGCAGGAAAATGAATATCGGTTCGAAACAGTTGGTTTGATAGGAAACTGATCTTGGCCGGACGGCGATTGAACAAGCCTGCATTTTGCATATTGCGTACCAGCGCCTCGCGATAAACTTTCTGGTCTATTTCGGTGGTTCCGCTTTCCGCAATGAACCGCTGATGTTCCAAGCCGATGCGATAGTCTTTGAGGACATTTGCCTGTGCAATAATCTCGATCGGGCGATTGGATGCGCTGGCATAATAGGCCGGTACGTTTTTGTAACGCGCACTGTCACTGTTTATCCAGATGCCGACTTTGCGTTCTTTCTGACGGACGATCATGTCCTGATCGGGACCACGCACCGTGACAATGACATCGCCTTCATTCTGAACCGCGCCAAACAGCAAAACATCGGTTCCGGTAAAGCCTGTTGTAATCGCCACAAGATGGTTGGACAAATCAACGACAAGCGGGTCAGCTGACGCAGATTTTGGCGTGTGGCCCAGGGCATAGAAAACGAAGGCAGTCAAACAAACGATCATTGATTTGTGCAAGGAAGCTACCATTACAGGTTCCCCGGCATAATCGAATAAAGTTCACTTGGTTCAATCACCAAATCAAACAGAAGTTTCAGACAAACCGATAAAACCAGTAGCCCAAGAAGGGCGCGTAAATGTTCGGCTTTTAATCGTGCGCCAAACTGCGCGCCAAACTGTGCGCCAATGACGCCGCCGATCAAAAGCAGGATCGCCAAGGCAACATCAACGGTTTGGGTTTGGACCGATTGTAGGAAGGTAACGTTCGCCGTCACGAAAATAATCTGGAAAAGGGATGTGCCAATCACAACCCCGGTTGGCATGCCGAGCAGATAAATCATTGCCGGCACCATGACGAACCCGCCACCAACCCCCATCAAAGCGGTCAGCATCCCGACAAAGAACCCGATGGCAAGCGGGAGAAGGGCACTGATATAAAGACCAGACCGGTAAAACCGCATTTTGAACGGCAGGCCGTGGATGAAGCTGTGTTGGTGTTTTTTGCTACGTCGGAAGCCACTACCCTTGCGGCGTGTTTTGAAGATCGCATGGGTTGCTTCGACAAGCATCATGCCGCCAATAATGCCAAGGAAAATGACGTAGCACAGCGAAATGACAAGATCGATCTGCCCCAATGACCGCAGCCAGGCAAAGACCCAAACACCAACCGTTGAGCCGACGATGCCGCCAGCCAACAACACAAGGCCCATTTTCAAATCGACATTTCCGCGCCGCCAATGGGCGAATACGCCTGATACCGATGATGCGACAATCTGGTTTGCGGCAGTTGCAACCGATACTGCTGGTGGGATACCGTAAAAAATCAAAAGCGGGGTGATCAAAAACCCCCCGCCAACGCCAAACAGGCCAGACAAAAAGCCTACCCCGCCGCCCAGTCCCAGAATAAGGAATATATTTACCGATATTTCGGCAATCGGGAGATAGATTTGCATCTTGGGGAGGCTAACAGCGTTTGATTGATTGTTATTATTCAGTCTAACATATTGTGCAAATGCAACAATCGCCAAATGGCACTATCTCAGACCAAATTCGTTTTTTTTATAAGGTCGTTCATGACGTCATCTTCAAGTGATACTTACGATGTTATTCTTGATGCACGGGGGTTGATATGCCCAATGCCGGTGCTTAAGGCAAAGAAGTTTCTGCGCGATGTTCCTGACGGGGGCATTCTAAAAGTGATGGCAACCGATCCCGGGTCTGTTGCTGATATGAAAGCCTTCTGCGAGATGACGGGTAATCGGCTGGTCTCCTCGAAAGAGGAAGACGGTGTTTTTGTCTATCACATCGAAAAGACGGGCGCGTAAGTAACCGTCCCCCGTTAGCCTCTTTGGATATTTCAATGTCCTTATATTTCTATCCAAGATAGAGATTCCTAGATGCCAGAAACGCGGAACAATCTGAATTGGGTGATATGCCGTTTTGAGGATATGTCACCCCTTCAGGTCTATAGCCTGCTAAAATTGCGACAGCAGATTTTCATTATCGAGCAAGAATGCATTTTTCCCGAGATCGACGGGCTTGATCCGGTATGCCTGCATATTCTTGCTTGGGATGGAGATGACGTTCTTGCGGCGGCACGCATTGTTGGTCCGGGTCTGGATCCTGATCATGCAGCGCAGGGCGATAGACCCGCGATTGGCCGTGTTGTGACAAGCGAGGTTTTGCGTGGACAAGGCGTTGGCCGCGTCTTGATGGCGCGTGCGATTGAAGCCTGTGCCGATAGTTTTGCCGGAAAGCCGATCTATTTGAACGCACAGCTTTATCTGCGCGATTTTTATCAAGGTCTCGGCTTTGTGCAATTTGGTGATAAATATGACGAGGACGGGATTGCGCATATCTCGATGGAACGCCCGGCGTAAAGCAGGACGTTCCATGCAATCTTACAGATTGTTATTAAGAGTTAACGCAAGCCGCTTGTCGCCATGCCGGTAAAGAATTCAAGCTGCCAATTCATGTCATCTTCACTGAGCGGATATTGATTGCCGTTGCGCGGATTGAGTGTCTGGCTTGGCGGGACGTGACCAAGTTTAACTTGGATTTTTACCGCAAGATCAGCCGGAAGGCCTGCCTTCCATGCCAATGAAACGACACCCTTTGCCGAGTGGGTGTTAAGCACCTTGGTAACGGCTTCTGGCGTTATGCCAGCCAAAACCGACAAGGCAGCACGGGCAAATTTTATATCATTCGCAGCCAATGCCTTCGCAACTTCCTTATCGGTAAGCTTTTTCTTGGCGTGAAGTGCAAGGGCCCTTTCGTAAGCGGGCTCCTCTTCTTCCTCTTCCTCGCCATCAGCGGCCGCTTTACCGACAGCAGGGGTACCAGCTTTGGCGCTTTTATCTGTGGCTGCGGCTTTATCAGCCTTTTTGCCCTTTTGTTTTTTGGCTTCTTCTGGTGCTTCGTCGCGTTTTTCGAATTCACCAGATGCGATGCGTTGCTGTACGACTTCGCGCACAGCATCGAGCTGTTCCTTTTTAAGGTCCTTGCGTCGTTCAAGCACGCTGATCAGGTTTTCGGCAACAAATCGGGCCAGTTTTCCTGCCGCTGTTGGCGGTAAGTGCTGACGTTCGACCAATGGTTCGTGCCATTCAGGATAATCCGGTGCACGATCGATCAGTTGATCAAGGGTTTCTTCACGAATCTGGGCCGATTTGTTGCCCAAAAGGTGCGAAATCGCATCCTTGTCGCTGCTTGATGCAATGGCATCGGAAAGTTTTTCGCCGACATTCCGGCGGCGCGAGACAAAGCTTAGCGCGCCACGCCCCGAACTGCCTTCGATGATTTCAAGAAGGTCTTCTTCGCTGAGCACCGGCGAATATTGCAGAACCGGACCGCAAACGACACTTTCGGCATCACGGGCAAGTTGCTGTATGATTGGCTGCGGTGCTTCGGCAATGTCTTTCAGAGTTTCAGAAATTACCTGACGGACATGGACAGCCTGATCTCGCGCGAGTTTATCAAGCGCCTCATAGGTCATCCGGCGTAGTTTGTCGGTTTCATTTGGAGTCAGACCGGCCGAGAGATGTGCGATTTTTTCAGCAAGACTGCCACGCACGCTATCATCGGAATCATCGGTCAGAAGAACATCGGCCTGAACCGGGGTTGCTTCGTTTGCTGCAATATGACGACGGACAGAAGAATCGTTGTCTGTTGCCAGGAAATACAGGATTTCAGGGCGCGTATCATGGCGCTGTGCAAGCTTGCCACGGATATCTGCGTCCGGGCTTCCAGCCATTTCCTTGGCTTCGTCATAGGTAATCGGGGTTTCGCGCCGTTTGGTGAAGACCCGCTGCAAAAATCCCTTCATCGGGTATTCCTCCTAATCTTCTATCTTTGCCGGATCTTCTGATCCGGGTGCGGCAGCGATGCCAAAACGACCCTTGCCATGTTTCTTGACCTGATACATGGTTTGATCTGCGCGTTGTACAAGATGCTGTAATTCTTCTTTCGAAGACGGTTCGTGAACGGCGATCCCCACAGATATGCCCAGCGGATGTTCTTTGTCGCCGGAAAATTTTGTCAAAATAGCGCTTTCTTTCATCAGCACCTTCGCACGCCGTGATGCAGCGTTTACATCGGCACCTTCAAGCCACAGAACGAATTCATCACCACCCAGTCGCGCGACCAGATCAGCGGGGCGCACATTGTCTTGCAGCACATGGGTCAGGGCAAGGATGGCTTCATCACCTGTCTGATGACCGTGAATGTCGTTCACCAGTTTGAAGTTGTCCATATCAACATACATCAGGGATGCTGGTTCGGCGGCGCGTTGCAATCGGCTATGGCGGCGTTTGAGTTCTTCAAAGAACGCGCGGCGGTTCAGAAGCCCGGTCATGCCGTCAGTGCGTGACAATGTCAGAATGCGTTCATGCTGGATCGCCTGTTCAATGGCAATGCCGACCTGATCTGAAACCTCGGTCATGATGGCACGTTCACCATCCGTTGGTTCAGGGTGATCGGCATTAAACATAAAGACCACCGCGCCATTGTTACGTTGGTGGTAATGGCAGCGCAGGGCAAAAATGCGGTATTCGCCAATCTGGGCGTCAAACGGTTCTTCCGTGCTTTGCAGTTGGCTTAGGGCCTGCTTGGCAATTTCACAGGCATCCTTACTTTCATCACCAGCAGCAATATCGAGTTCGTCCGTTTCGTCATTGCGTTTGAAAATCACGCAGTTTGAGCATGCAAGTGCCCGTGTGCTGGCCTCGGATGCGCCTTTTAGAACCATAAGAGGATCAATTTCGTCACGCATGGTGCGCACGATATAGGTCATCAGGCGGTCACGGTTTCGTGCGGTCGAAACTTCGCTTTCGCGGCGGCGCTGTTCGGTGATGTCATGGGCCAGACCACGGGTGCCGGTCCAGCGTCCTTCGCGTGAATAGACAGGGGTCGATGACACAGACAGGCAGGCATCATTGCCGTTTGACCGACGGAACCAGACCGGTACATCACGGACAGCTTTCTGACTGCGGAAAACGTGTTCACTGTCCTGATCAACGGTATCAAGCAGGAAGTGGCGCGGGAAACGCCCGACGATATCATCTGCACGATATCCCAATGCCCCGCGTGGGGAGACAAAAACAAACTTGCCTGTTTCATCGGTTTCCCAGGCAAAGGCCGAGGAGACTTCGACAATGTCGCGATATCTTTGGCGCGAATCAATCAGGGCTTCGCGTAAATTCCGATCCATGCTGACGTCACGCGGCAAAATCATGACCTGATTACTACCGGTCGGAAGGGCGGTCAGTTCAAGTGTTGCAGTGCCGCGCTGAACTTCAAAAGTCATCATCTCAACCACACCACCTGGAGTGGTCAGGGTCCGGCGGATCAGTTGATAAATTTCAGGGAACAGACCATCGCGGATGCCTTTGGCAAACCCGACAGCGTTCTTATTGGCAAATAACGGAACCCCATGGGAATCCATGACGATGACGGGGGCTTCTGCCTGTGCCATGACTTTGGGATCAAGGGTGAAAACGCTGGCATCATAGCTGATCAGATCATCGATTGCGTCAGCACTTAACGATGCGGTGTCGACAGGGTGACGGGAAGTCATGCGCGTCCTCCTGTTATGGCCGAGACATCAATATTTTCTTCCAAAGAGGTGTCGGTCGCTGTTGTGACATTTGCTTTGTCATAGCCACCTTTGTTGCCAATCGTGACTGGCGCTCCAAGATGGTAGCCTTGGCCATAATCAATGCCCAGATCACGCACCATTTCGTAGCTGGCCTGATCATGGATCATTTCGGCAATGGTGTGGATGCCGAGGTCACGACAAAGCAGGGCAGTCGCCTTTAGGAAAGCGCGACCCTTGGGATTTGCAAGTGCTGTGCGCATCGCACCACCATCAAATTTGATAATGTCGACATCCAAAGCACTGAGATATTCAAAGTTCGCGGCACCGGCACCGAAATCATCCAGACAGATTTCATGTCCACGTTTGCGCAAAATCTGCAGTCCGTTATTCACATCGGTAAGTCCGCGGATACGCGACGTTTCGGTGACTTCAAACAAGACCCTATGTGGTGCAATATCGTATTGATCAAGAAGTTCCACCAATGCAGGCAGGAATCCGGCCTGTTCTAGTGAATGTCCTGAAAGGTTCACTGCGACCGGGAAGGGGATGTTGTCTGGGGTCTCGCGTAAGTGATCCAGAACCTTGCTGCACATCGCCAAGTCAAATTCAGTGATCAGTCCTGTGCCTTCGGCAAAGTGAATGATCTGATCGACAGCAAGCGGGCTGTTGCCGATGTTAAACCGGGCGAGGGCCTCGAAATGGTGCATTTCCTGGCTATGAAGATGGACAATTGGCTGAAGAGCGACGGCAAACGACCCGTTTTCGACGATTTCGCGGAATGCGCGTACGGATTTCAGCGTTTCATTAATCAAATGCGGCAGGCTGGCCGATAAGCGGGCCGCGGTTACTTCGTTTTGCGCTTTGCGTTGCATACGGTTCAGGGCATATGCAACAGCACGCGTCAGATTGGTTTCACGATCATTTTCATTATTTTCAGCATCGAAATGATGAATGTTGCGTGCGCTTTCATAATCACTGCCGAACGGGTCAGATGCACCAGATCGTTTCGTGTTTGAATCAGATGATGACGCGCTATTGGTCAAGGCCATCAAGCCATCGCGAACCGGTTCCTCAAGATCGGCACGTAATGCTGAGGCATATGCAACAATGCGCCGTTCAAGTTCAATCATCGGTTCGTCAACGGGGTGGATTTTCATTGATTTAGGCGATGAGGACGCATTGATCTTTAAGGATGGTGCGAATTGTTTGACGCCAATGCCAATCAGGCGGGCGAGTTCATTCGTTGCAGCGGTCTCGGCCTGTGAACGTGAAGCTGCCAGGTTTTCAAGTACGACCAAGGCCTCGCTGTGATAGGAGGCTGTCGCCTTATCGGTCAAGGTTGCTGCATGGCGGGCATCTGCGTTTTGGTTTTGTCGAATGACTGCATTTTGCAGAATAATACGGTCTATGCCAGAACGGGCTCGCGGGCGAATCGCACGGTGACGGGCAGCAATGTAATATCGGCTTGATGGGTCGGCGATCATGTAACCGCTCAGCGACAAAGGAACGGGTTCCTGTAGCGGGCTGCCATCAGCTTCGAAAACCTGAAAATCCAGATCAAGCTCTTCAAGCCGTTTCAGTCCGTTGCTGGTGTGCAGATACGCACGCATCAAAGGTCGTTCTGATTTTACGACAATGTTTTCAAGTGCTTCACCAATCAAACGGTCCGGTGTGCAGCCCAACAGGCTTTCGGTCGCACCGGCGACAAACAGGATGTAGCCGTTTTCATCGACTTCAAGCAGCATATCTGCCCAGCAGAACGCCATGGCCGCCAAAAGGTCCTGGTCGTTTGTTTCCGCAGAATACCCGGTGCTGTCTGTCATTTGTGAACCGTCATCTAAAGCCGCCTGATCTTCGTGTGCTGCAGTGTTCGCAGTCTTTCGTAACTTGCGATCTTACTAAGGATATGAAGGATTTGCACTTGATATGCCAAAAAAATCCGCCCCGTATCTAATCGAAATTTATTGAACTGGGAAAACCGGCGGTTTTGTGGGCCTAAATGGCTTGAGAAATCCTGACGATATCTAGGTCTATGCGCTTTTTACCGATACATAAGGTGATCATCAAAATTTAGATGGCACTGAGTGTCGATGATTGAAAGGCACTGTCTATGAGTGAAATTAAATATTAGAGATTTATGGGGAAGGCAGATCAGCATATCTTGCAAAGATTATAATAGTACGAAAGAGAGCGTGGCTTGAAGTTCGGCAATTGAGCATCAATTTAAAAACGGGTTTTTGGTGCCGGGATAGCCGGGTTGGGCGCGGCAAACATGTTGCGCCAACACGGGGCCAAGCTAACCGTGTTGGAAGCCAAGCCTCATATCGGCGGGCGGTTGCTTACCGATTGGTCTATGGGCGCACCTTTTGAAGTGGGGGCAGGTACCACCAAGTCAGATTTTGATGATCTTGGGGAACCAATAGAAAATCGACTGATTCTTGCGGGGGAACATACGATTTTGATTATGCTGGAACGACACACGGGGCCTATATGACGGGGCTTCGTGCCGCAGAATTCATCATTGATGAAGAATCATAAGAAAACAACCGGTGTCGTTGCGAACCACTATTTCAGTGGGTCAAGCCGCGTCGTGGTCGGCATTCTTGGTCGTCACAGTCTTCCGACCTGCGTGTTTTTTGGCATACATGGCGTCATCAGCGGCCCGGATCAGGTCGGAAATATCGCTTTTGGCCGAGTAAACGGTGTAGCCGAAGCTTGCCTTGATACCAAGGGCCTTGCCTTGCCAGATTAGCGGGAAGCGTGCGGTTGCATTTTGGAGTTGGTTGATACGCTTTTCTGCTGCATCTGGACTGCTGCCGCTCATGAGAATGGCGAATTCGTCGCCGCCAAAGCGTGCGACATAGTCATCAGACCGGGTATGGGTACGCAGGTTTTGGCCAAAGTGGCGCAAAACGGCATCGCCCGCAGCATGACCATATTGGTCATTTATTTCTTTGAAACCATCAAGATCAGCAATAACCATCAGGCCACGTTCCGCATTCCGCGCGGCGCGCGCAAGGGCTTCACGGGTGCGGCGCATAAAACCGCGTCGGTTATAAAGGCCGGTCAACTCGTCGGTTTCGACCATCAATTCGAGTTGGCGAATTCGATTTTGTTGCTGGTCAAGGCGCATCTGCATGTCACGGGCCAGATCGACCAGCGTTGACAATGCGTTGCTTTGTTCAGATTCCTCAGTCGCGCGATTGTTAATCGCTGTTTGCTGCTGAAAATCAGCGGCGAGTTCTATGAGCAATTCAATCTGCGACTTTTCCATGAGCTGTCTTGTAACCAATGACATGATATGGTGAAACCCTTAAAAGGATAGCTAACCTTTTAGCGTTAATGGCTTACAAGAACCTTAACGTAGCAGGAATGAATTTGTGTTGAATGAGAATCGTTCACGCATAGGAGAACACCTAAATGAAAAACGATTATATGGTTGGACTAGCGAAGAAAATTGCGGTTTTCACAGTGGCGGTTACGCTGTCAGCGTGTTCGTTTCTGCAGAAGGAAAATTTTACCGTTGGCGGTGAGATAACCGATCATGGCCAGGAATGTGTAACGTTCCGTGCCGAAGATGGAACGCTTTATGCGCTGGCCAATAAGGCCAGTCGTCTTCGCCCGGGCGATAAAGTGCGCGTGACGGGGCATCTGGCGCTGATGACAACCTGCACAGAAGCAACGACTTTGATTGTTGATAAGATTGTGCTGCTTGCGCCGGGTGGTTAAGGCCATCCAACGGTTTTATCTGGTCATTTGAATTCTCGGGAATTTAGTGCTGGGTCGCAAAACAATCGGTGCCGTCGGCTTTTAGCTGACGGCATTTTTGTTCTGCCTGATCCGGCGTGATAAAGCCAACCAGTTGAAGGCGATGGTAAATTCCTTTGGTTCCCAAATCGGCACTTACGATTGTCTTTTGATGGGTTTGCGCAAGTTCGGGATAGCGAATGCGAAAACTCGCCCAATAGGTTTCTGCGGAAATGGTGTCACGAAATGCACCAAGCTGGATCAGATAGGCGTTGCTATTGGCGCTCGCTGCGGCATTTTCTGATCGTGACGCAGTATTCACCGAATGTGACATATCGGTTTTGGTCGCAATCAATTCTGAAGAACTCGGAGTCTTTCCTTCACTAGGGCGCGGTTGTTCTGGCGCATCTTTCCCTGTGCTTTGGGCCTTTTGAACGCTTGTTGGGCGTTGTTGCCGCCGTATTGGCGCGTTGCCTGTCAATGTTTGATGATATTGCGTGGCAAGCGACGGGATTTCCAAATCTTCTTTGAGTGTAACACTGGCGGGAATCGTTCCTGGCAGGAGGCTGACCGGCTGATTGGGCTGCGAAACTGTTGACGCATGTGCCGGAAGATCGGTTGGAATGATATCGATCCCGGTTGGTATGGTGTCGCCGTTCGATGTTTGGGCGTGCGCATTTATAGGTGCTGTAATACCCGCAATAACCAGCGTCCCAAAAGCAGCAATCAGGTATAAACCACCCCATTTTTTTGATGCGCAAACCGCTTGCGACGAGGCTGTCGCAAGTTGTTGGCGATCATGGGGTGGTGTATCCATTCTTACATCTCCGCGCGCGGCTGATAGGCATGTCGTTCACGCAATATCTGGTCATTGCTGCGCAAACGTTCCATGGCTTTGCCATAAACGCTGTCGGCCGGATATTGGCCGTCATGGCGATCACCAGATGGCATGCCGCTTAGCAGTTCAATGGCATCATTGATGTGTTCAACCGTCCAGATGTTGAACTTGCCCTGACGGATGGCCTGAACAACTTCTTCGCGAAGGACGACGTTTTCCGCATTGGCAAGCGGGATGATAACCCCCTGATCACCGGTAAAGCCCTGATCCGCACAGATGCGATAGAACCCTTCGATCTTGTGTGAAACGCCGCCGACCGGTTGCGCTTCGCCAAACTGGTTCATTGATCCGGTTACGCCGATATTCTGGCGCATCGGAATGTTTGAGACCGCCGATATGATCGCGCAAAGTTCCGCCATCGATGCGGAATCACCTTCGATCCCGCCATAGTTTTGTTCAAACGTGACGTTACAGGCAAAGGAAAGCGGGAATTCCTGTGCAAAGCGTGATTTCAGGAACCCTTCAATCGTCATGACCGACTTTTGCTGAAGCGGGCCGGACATATCGACCATCCGTTCAATATTAAGAACGCCCAGACTTCCGACATAGGATCGTGCCGATACACGGGCAGGCAGGCCAAAGGCGTGATCGCCATAGTCAAGTACGGTAAGTGCGTTGACCTGTCCGGCGACCGCGCCAAAGCTATCGATCAGGATTTCCCGGCGTTGGACCCGTTCATGGGATCTATCTTCAAGCCGGCTGTTGCGGTGACGTCGTTCTTCAATGGCACGGCGGACATCTGCTGCACGAATGGTTTCGCGGCCATCTGATTTACAAAGTGCCCCGGCCTCAATCGCAACATCTTCGACCCGTTCGATCTGTGCGGTCAGTTTGTCACGTTCCCCGGCCCAGCGGGCCGCTTGCCCGAGTAATTGTCGGATGGCGCCATTATCAACCGGGATGCGCGAGCGCGACAAGGCAGATGCGCGCAAAAGCCCGGTATAGATCGAAATATTGCGCCCGCCTGCAGGCATATCGGCGTCGATATCGGCCTTTACGCGGAAATGATTCCGGAAATCCACATCAAGCGAGAAGAAGGTGTAATAGAATTTCGGCGCGCCGACGATGACGACCTTAAGATCAAGCGGGATCGGGCGGGGTTCTGGTGCACCTGCGGTGGGTGGGCCGCCTTTCTGGGTTTCTTCAATGCGGATTTCGCGGTCACGCAGGGCGGCCTTTAAATAACCCCAGCATTCTTCATGCTCGACCAGTGATTCGGCACGCAAAACCAAAACCCCGCCATTGGCGCGGTGTAATGCACCGGGCTTAATCAGGCTGAAATGCGGATGCATGCCGCCACCCATCGGGCGATATTGAATTTGGCCAAACAGGTTGTCGTAGCTTGGGCTTGGTTCCAAAACAACATCCGGGTGACTGTCGCGAGAATGGTCAATCAGAAGGTTGACGGCATAGCGGTCATCGACGGTTTCGGGGATTTTCCCATCGCCACTTTCAATGGCGGGCTGATCGCTTTCTTCTTCGAAGGCATCGATATTATCGAGAATGTCTTTTTCAAGTGCTTCGAACCATGCCTTAAGGCCGGGGCTTGTGAATTTATCGCGCAGTTTCTTGATGCGCGGTTTGAGAACCACTTTGGCCGCCCCACGGCGCAGGCTATCAAGCGTATCGGAAATCTGTTCTTCAAGATCGCGGCTTGAAAGAAGGGTTTTACGGGCTTCTTCTGCGACTTCTTCAAAGGAAGCTTCGGCGGTGCTCCGGCGTTCCTTGGGGATTTCATCAAGAGAAACCGGCTCGCCTTCGTCGTTAAGGGCGACGATCATCACGCCTTTTTCGTTCTCCTGAACATCAAGACCGCGTTCACGGGCATATTCCCGAAGGGCTTCGAATTTTTCGCGCAGCTGGGTGCGGGCTTCTTCGGTTTGGGTTTGTGTTTCGGTCAGGTGTGCAGGGGCGTTAAAGGCCGATGCAAATGCTTCGCGCAGATGCGAGATCAGCGTTTCCATGGATGAGAAAAGTTTGCTCCCTTCACCCGCCGGAAGGGCATAGGGGCGTGGACGGTTGGTGCGCGAAAAATTGTTCAGATAGACCCAGTCATCGGGAGTGGCGCGTTCTTCCATTGCCTTGTTCAGGTAGTCAAGCGTCGCGGTCATACGTCCGGCGCGATCAAGACCCAGAACAAAGATGTTGAAACCCGGTTCGGACATCGAAAGCCCGAATTTAAGGGCCTCTGCGGCACGGTAATGTGATGAGAAATCGAAAATTTGCGGCGGTTGGTCTTTGTGTGGGCTGCGAATCCGAAAATGCGGGAAGCCGCAATCTTCTGCGTCAAGGCGGGAAACTGGCATTTGCTGACTTTCTGCTGCCCAAGATAAGAAATAGCGACGGCGTTTTGCGCCGCGCAACATATCTTGGAAGCAACGCAATCATGTGGTCAAGCGTTGCGTGCGGAAATTGCTGAAATGCCGAAAGGAATCTCTTTTTAACGTTTTAATTGGCCCCATGGTGTGATGGTCGCCAATGTCGCCAGTTGGGTTTCTGTAAGCCGACTATGAGAGTTCTTTACGTGCCGTTTTGTTGAAATTCACATTACAACGGAATTGCCAAAATCGCTGCTTTTAAGCAGCCGGTCGACAATCTGGACCCCGCGGCGTAAGCGTTCAGTGGACCGTTCTGCACCAAAGCAAAGTCGTAATCCGCGCGGTACCGGTCCAACAGAAAACTGCTGTGCGGCGGTTAACAAAACACCGCTATTGGCGGCATTCATCACCAATTCACCCGTGTCGATATGGTCAGGCAGGTCAAGCCAGATGTGATAGTTGGTCGGGTGGAAGCGGACATCATATCCTTTGAGAGTGCTTAATATGATGGCAAGTCGCTGGGCAGCTTCACCGCGGTGCCATGCTTCGTATTGGGCAAGGCTGCCATCCATGATCATGCGGGTGACCAGTTCAAGATTGATCGTCGAGACCATCCAGCATGTCGATCGGATCGCACTGGCAAGTTTGCCAATCATTTCACCGGGGGCGTGGATATATCCGACACGCAAACCACCACCGATGCTTTTGGAAACGCCATCTAGATAAATGCTGCGTTCCGGGGCAAAGCAGGACAGGGGCGGTGGCGCATCAGGATCAAGGAAGTGATAAATGCCGTCTTCGATCAAAGTCAGATCGTATTTTCGCAGAATTTCCGCAATTTCGATGCGGCGTTGCTGGCTCATGGTGGTGCATAGCGGGTTGTGCAGCGTTGGCATCAGATAAATTGCGCGCGGGCTATGTGTACGGCAGATATTTTCAAGAACGTCCGGAATGATACCGTCATCATCCATGGCAATGCCGCGTAACCGGAACTGCAGCAAATTGGCAAGGCTGCGAAGATTGGGATAGGTCAGTTCTTCGCACAGAACCAGATCACCCGGACGGATCGTTGCCAAAAGCGAAACTGTCATACCGTGTTGAACACCCGCCGTCGGAAGCACGCGTTCCGGATTGTCATCCAGTCCAAGCATTCCAGCACAATAGGCCAATGCTTTGCGTTGATGGGCGAGGCCGTATTCCGATTTGTAGGACACCATATCGTCAATAGGCATCGTACTGGCGATGTCCATCAGGGTTTGGCGAAGATGTCCTTCTTGCGGGGGCAGGGGGCAATTCATCCGGAAATTGATAGGGCCGGTATCGTCTGAGCCGTCAGGCGCATCTTGTGGAATGCTCAGCTTTCGCCCCATCTGCGCAAGATTGTTTGTAAAGGCAAGCGGGATGGGGGCGGTCGCGGCCATGTCGAGTTCGGACTGGATGTTATCAAGAACATATGTCCCGCGCCCAACTTCACCAGCAACAAGTCCCAGCCTTTCGGCTTCGCGATAGGACCGCGTGATGGTCCCGACAGTCACACCTAGTTGATAGGCAAGATCGCGGTGGGTCGGCAGTCGGTCCCCCGGTTTAAGAGAGCCGTCTTTAACTGCTTTGCTAATCGTCTGTGCGATCTGTCGATAAACAGGTCCGCCAGCATCATCAAGTTTTGGAAGCCATATTGTCATGGTGACAATGTTTAAATTGACACCGTCACAATGTCAATGACAAAACAATATCGAGACAATTACCCGATAGGAGATGGAAATGGTAAATTGTAACGATACAATCCAGCTTCCCGACATCCGTGTTAATAATCGCGCAGTGATGAACGGTAAGCAGGGGGCAAAATCTGTAACCTGGCGTTCGGCGATGGTTGGTATGGCTGTCACTATCGTGGAATATTTGGCACGACTGCAGGCCCATGCACGTAACCGTCATGCGATCCAAACGCTTGACGACAATATGCTTAAAGATATCGGCCTGACGCGCGCAGATATTGATAACGAGCTTTCCAAACCATTTTGGACCGGGGTGCCACCGCGCGGTTAGCCACTGCCGCGTATGACGGAGACATAGACTCCCTTTATGTCTCCGTCTGGTCCGGGTTTGGTCGAAAATTTCGATTGTATTGATGTGTTTTCTGTATGGGGTACAATATCCATGTTTAGTCTGGCCGAATTAAGAGATGCAGCTGATTTCGTGCATCAATATGTCGCGCCGACACCGACAATCCAGTGGCCTATGCTGGATCGGGCGACGGGATTGTCTTTGTATGTCAAACACGAAAATCATACACGCCTTGGTGCGTTTAAAATTCGCGGTGGCCTGACATTCTGCCGTTATCTGGGCACATCCGTTGAGGTGAATCGCGGATTGATTTCAGCCACGCGAGGCAATCACGGGCAAAGCCTTGCACATGCAGCCAGCCGGTTTGGGATGGCGGCAACTATCATTGTTCCGCATGGTAACTCGGTCGAGAAAAATGCCGCCATGCGGGCATGGGGTGCCGAGGTCATTGAACATGGCGATGACTTTCAGGAAGCGGCTGAATATGCGTTTTCATATGCATCCCAGACAGATCTGGTCATGGTTCCACCATTCCACCGGGAACTTGTGCGCGGTGTAGCGTCCTATGGGCTTGAGCTGTTTGATGAAATCAAGCGGCTGGACCGTGTCTATGTACCTGTCGGGATGGGGTCGGGGATTTGTTCACTGATCACGGCACGCGATGCCCTTGGTTTGAAAACCGAAATTATTGGTGTGGTGGCCAAGGGGGCAGATGCCGTTCGGCAGTCATTCATTGCAGGAAAAGTCATTCAAACGCCAAGTGCGAAGACCTTTGCCGATGGCGTTGCATGCCGGAGCCCGGATGCCGCCGCGTTTGAAATCATCAAAGCCGGTGCTGCGGATATTGTCGCGGTTGACGATGATCAGATCGCCAATGCCATGCGCCTTTATTTCAGTTCATGTCACACCCTTGCCGAAGGGGCCGGGGCCGTGCCCCTTGCCGCGGCAATGGCGCATCGTGATGAGAATATCGGAAAAAAAGTTGCCCTGATTTTAACCGGGGCAAATATCGACCGGGCAGATTACGCCCGTATCCTTTCGGGAGAAGACAAATGACCAGCGTTCCAAATCGTGCATCTGACAGCTCCACTGACAATGCACGTCATCTGATGTTTGACGACCTTGAAAAGCTTGGCCGTATCCTTGTGGAAACAGGCGATATTGCCCATGGCTTTGTCCAAGGCGCGGACGACATCGATGTGACTTGCCGTGATTTTTCTGCCTTTGACCCCTCGCGCCCCTTATCAAGGCAGGGAAGCGGCACACTTGATGCGTTGCGAGCAGCAAAAGAAGAAATTCTGCCGCTGCTCGCCGCATCAATTGGTCCCCGGTATCTTGGTTTTGTGACCGGTGGCACAACGCCTGCCGCCCTTGTAGGGGATTGGTTGGCAAGTGCGGTTGATCAAAATGCCACGGGTCCCGAAGGATCGGTTAATGCGGCTGTCGAAGAACAGGTCATAAACTGGCTGTGTGACATGGGGGGATTACCCTCTGACCGTTTTGATGGTGTCCTGACCACGGGGGCGACTGTTTCAAATCTGCTCGGCCTTGTGACGGCACGTCAATGGTGTGGCGAGCAGGTTGGTGTCAATATTGATGCTGATGGTGCCGGCGTGCTTCCGGATCTTGATATCTTTGCCGCCAGTCCACATGCCAGCATGGTTAAGGATCTGTCGATTACGGGCATCGGGCGCAATCGTTTTACCAAAGTTGCGACTTTGCCAGGGTCAGAGCAAACTGATCTTGCCGATCTTAAAGAGAAGCTTGAGGCCAGTGACGCGCGTGGCAAGATTGTCATCGCATCGGCCGGCACGGTCAACGCGACGGATTTTGATGATCTTGATGCGATTGCCGATCTTTGTGCGGCTTACGGGGCATGGTTGCATGTTGATGCCGCATTCGGGTTGTTTGCCGCACTCGATGATCGGCGCGCCCATTTTCTAAACGGGATTCATCGTGCGGATTCCATCACATCGGACGGGCATAAATGGCTGAATGTGCCTTATGATTGCGGGATATTCCTGACGCGGCATATTTCGGTTCTTGAAACCTGCTGTCGTGCCTTTGCGCCATATCTTGATACCAAGGCCGACGGGAACAGTTACATAAATCGTGGTGCTGAAAATTCCCGCCGGTTTCGTGCCTTGCCACTTTGGTTGTCGATGAAGGCATATGGTCGGGACGGATTTGCATCGGTTATTCGTGCCAACTGCGATCAGGCTGCAGATTTAGCGTCCTGGGTGCGAACCCATGGAAAACTTGAATTGCTTTCAGAGCCGAAACTTAATGTGACAATGTTTAGGGCGATTGGCAGCGATGATGACAATCGGGGATTGCTGGACCGGATCAATGCCACGGGCAAGGTTTTCATGACGCCGACTGTTTACGGTGGGCGGTTTGGTTTTCGTGCGGCGTTTAGCAACTGGCGGACACAGGATCATGATCTTGTCATCGTCAAACAGGCGATTGATGCTGTTCTGTAGGCCGGTAAATGTGATGAGATGTTACAGCATGTGCGTTACAAGACGTGTAAATGCTGACGTTAGGATACTGTTATGAAGACCCAGACTTTACCGATCTATCAGGTTGATGCGTTTACCGATATTTTGTTTGCAGGAAACCCTGCTGCCGTCGTGCCATTGCCACAATGGCTGGCCGATGATGTGATGCAGAAAATTGCGATGGAAAACAATCTGTCGGAGACCGCATTCTTTGTGCCGTGTGGTGCGGGCGATGAGGCCGACTTTCATATTCGTTGGTTTACCCCGACCGTTGAGGTTCCTCTATGCGGACACGCAACACTGGCCAGTGCCTTTGTTATTTTCAACCAGCTTGGATTTGAGGGCGATCTAGTTAAGCTGCAAAGTCAAAGTGGTATTTTAAGTGCCACGCGCGATGGCGATGCGATTGTCCTGGATTTCCCAAAGCAGCCGATCAAAAGCAGCACTGTTCCAGATGACGTGATCGCAGCCCTTGGGGGTGAAACACCAATTGAAACCTATCGGGTCACCAGTCGCGATACGGATCACGTTGTTGTTTATCGTGATGCCAAGGTTGTCCGCGAAATGCGCCCGGATATGTCTGTGCTTGGCAAATTGACGGGCAGGGGTGTGATCGTCACGGCACCTGGCGATAAAACCGGTCTTGATATGGTTTCACGCTTTTTCGTTCCAGCAATTGGCATCAATGAAGACCCGGTTACGGGCTATATGCATTGTGTTGTTGCACCGTACTGGGCCGACAAGCTGGGCCAGAAGAACGTTGTCGGGTATCAGGCTTCTGCACGCGGTGGTGTTGTCGCCTGTTCGGTGGATGGTGATCGGGTCGGCCTTAAGGGTGAAGCCGTGCTGTATCTCAAAGGTGAAATTAGCATTCCGGGCTAAGACAGAAGCCATTTTCGGCGTGTGAATAAAAAAGACGGGCAGCAGAAATGTTGTCCGTTTTGTCGTGAAACAGGCTGGAAATCGTATGTTTCCTAGGCAATGCGTGACTACCGATTAATCCGTATTGAATGTCTGTGACGCTGTTTTTCTATTGACCGGACTGTAGGGCTTTCGTCTAAGTAAAGACAAAATACGACGATTGTGGACAAATCACACGGGTCTATCCGTGGATTGCAAACCGCAAGGATACTGGTTTTACAAGGGAAGATTTATCGTGATCGAAAGTGTTGTCGCCAGTACTGCGACGCCGATGCAGATGTGGGTGGTTCTTGCACTTGTTGCCGGATCGCTTGTTCTGTATGGGCTTGAACGCATTTCGCTTGAGCTGACCAGCATGGCGCTGATCGCGACCCTGTTGCTGTTTTTCAATTTCTTCCCGCTTCTTGATGCCGATGGTTCGAACCTAATGGGCCCGGATACCGTCATGTCGGGCTTTGCCAATCCGGCATTGCTGACGGTTTTGTCGTTGCTTGTCGTCGGACAGGGGATGGTTTTGACCGGCGGGGTAAGTTATATCGCCGGGTTGATTACCGAACATGGCGGTAAAAACGCGTCTGTCGCGATCTTTATCGGCCTGTTTGTTGTGATGCTGATGTCGGCATTCCTGAACAATACACCGGTGGTCGTTATCTTTATCCCAATCATTCAAGCACTGGCAGAACGTATTGAGCGTTCACCAAGTGCGCTGATGATCCCGCTTTCCTATGCGGCGATCCTTGGTGGGATGACGACCTTGATTGGGTCTTCGACCAACCTTTTGGTGTCAAGCTCGCTGATCGAACTTGGCATGCCGGGGCTTGAATTCTTTGAATTCACGACGATTGGCAGCGTCTTGGCGGTTACAGGTTTTGTCTATGTCTTGTTCGTTGCGCCACGTCTGTTGCCGGCATTGGCATCAATGCGCAGCAAGCTTGCCAATCCAGATAGCAGCGGCAAACAGTTCATTGCCCAGATTACGGTTGGTCCGGCATCCCTTATGATTGGAACCCGCCCGGTTGCAGGTTTCTTCAAGAATTTGCCAAACATCACCATTCAAATGATTGTGCGCCGCGAACATGCGGAACTGCCGCCATTTGAAGATGATATGGAAATTCGGGCAGGGGATGTTCTTGTCGTTGCCGCAACGCGTAAGGCCCTGACCGAGGCGATTCAGAAAGATCCTGGTCTTTTGCATTCCGACGCCGCAGCGGTCAGCAGCGACGGTGAAGATGTTCCGCAAAAATCAACGCAACTTCTGGCCGAAGTTATGTTGCCGCCCGGATCGCGCTTGATCGGCTTTAACCTTGAGCAGATCGGTTTCCGTTACCAGTACAAATGCCTTGTTCTGGGTATTCAGCGCCGGTCGCGGATGATCCGGACCCAGATGACAGAAATCCGTCTTGAGGCGGGGGATGTGTTGCTGGTACAGGGCCGTTCCGAGGATGTCGAAGCCCTTAGAACGATTCGGGATGTGGTGTTGCTTGAATGGTCCACGCGCACATTGCCGCGGCCATTCCATGCGCGCCGTGCCGCGGCCATTTTCCTTGCCGTCATCGCGTTGGCGGCAACCGGTGTTGTCCCAATCATGGTTTCAAGCTTTATCGGTGCGGGCCTTATGATTGCATCCGGGGCCTTGAATCTGCGTCAAGCATCGCGTGCGATTGATCGAAAAATCGTCCTTCTGGTGGCAGCGGCCCTTGCCCTTGGTAATGCCTTGCAGTTGACCGGTGGTGCTGAATTCGTTGCGGATCAGCTGTTGGTGGCAACAAGTGGGGCGCCTGCGCCGGTTATCTTGTCGCTGTTCTTCCTGATCGTGGCGGTCTTTACCAATGTTTTGTCAAACAATGCTTGTGCAGTTTTGTTCACCCCGATTGGTATTGGTATGGCCCAGCAGCTTGGCGTGCCGCCGCATGTCTTTGCAATTGCGGTGGTGATGGCGGCAAACTGTTCGTTCGCATCTCCGGTTGGGTATCAGACCAACCTTCTGGTTATGGGCCCCGGTCACTATCGTTTCATTGACTTTCTTAAAGCAGGGACGCCTTTGATTATCCTGCTTTGGATAGCATTTAGCCTATTTGCACCGTGGTATTACGATATTCCGATGTGAAACCCCGTACACCTAAATGCAGGGTGATCGACGCGAATGGGCCAGCCATGCAAAATTGGCTGGCCCATTTGTGTGGAAGGCGTTTGACTTTTGCCTTTGTCTCAATAGGATCAGCCCCCTAATTTGATCTGGAATGATCCGGTTGGGTTGTTCTTTTTGCTCAGGAATATGCCGATGGCTCAGAATGCCGAGAACACCGATTTCGCAAAGCCCGCACTTCGTCCAACCAGCCCGAACTTTTCATCGGGTCCGTGCAAGAAACGCCCGGGTTGGTCGGCTGCTGCGCTTGAAACCGAAATACTCGGCAGATCGCATCGTTCCAAACTTGGCAAACAGCGCCTTGAAGAGGTCATTGACCGTTCGCGTGCTGTTTTAAACCTTCCTGACGACTATCTTTTGGCCGTGGTTCCTGCATCCGATACGGGTGCGGTTGAGATGGCGCTGTGGTCGATGCTGGGCGCACGCGGTGTTGATATGCTGGCTTGGGAAAGCTTTGGTGCGACTTGGGTCACCGATGTGATCAAGCAGCTTAAACTTGATGATGTGCGTGTCCTTGATGCGGATTACGGCAAGTTGCCAGACCTTGGATCAGTCGATCTTGATCGCGATGTTGTCTTTACCTGGAATGGCACGACAGCAGGGGTGCGTGTGCCTAATGGTGACTGGATTGCTGATGACCGCAAGGGTCTGACGATTTGTGATGCGACCTCGGCGATTTTTGCCATGGAACTGCCATGGGATAAACTCGATGTTGTGACCTATAGCTGGCAGAAGGTTTTGGGCGGCGAGGGTGGTCATGGGGTGATTATCCTAAGCCCGCGTGCAGTCGAACGGCTTGAAAGTTATGTGCCTGCATGGCCAATGCCGAAAATCTTCCGCCTGACCAAGGGTGGTAAGTTGATTGACGGGATATTCCGTGGAGAAACTATCAATACGCCGTCGATGCTTGTGGTTGAAGATGCGATTGATGCTTTGAAATGGGCAGAAGGCCTTGGCGGCCTTGAAGGACTGTTAAGCCGGACGCGTGCAAACCGCGGCCATCTTGATGCGTGGCTTGCGACCAGCGACTGGGCGGCCGACCTTGCCGAAGCACCGGAAACGGCATCGAACACATCGATGTGCATCAAAATTGTCGACCCTTGGGCGCTGGCATTGCCAGTCGATCAGCAAGCGATGTTGCCAAAAAAGATTTCGCAGCTTCTTGAAGCAGAAAATATTGCACTTGATATCAATGGATATCGCGATGCGCCTCCGGGTCTGCGAATTTGGGGTGGGGCAACGGTCGAACCCAGCGATATCAAGGCTCTTTTGCCATGGCTTGATTGGGCATATTCGGTGGTAAAAGCCGAATTTGACGCTGGTTAACCGATATTTTGTACGTATTATTTGCGTTTTAGGGGTTTTCCCCGTTGCTCTGTCCGGCACAACACGGTAGTAACCGCTACCGGATAGTGAGCCTTGAGTGAAACTCAGGATATTATCAAGTCGAATTTGCGCGCCCAGTCCGGAAAGCACACATAATGACCGAACTCGCCAGGAAAGCTCTTTTGCCCGCCGGCCTGCAGGATGTCCTGCCAGGAACCGCCGCACGGGAAGCTGAAATCCGTGAAAAGCTGATGGCCAGTTTGGCGCATGCAGGCTATGACCGGGTTAAAACCCCGCTGGTCGAGTTTGAAGAAAGCCTTCTTGAAGGTGCAGCACCCGAACTTGCCACCCAAACATTCCGCCTTATGGATCCAGAGTCGCGTCGTATGATGGGACTGCGTTCTGATATGACCCCACAGGTCGGCCGGATTGCAGCAACCCGTTTGGTCGATGCGCCGCGTCCATTGCGCTTGTCTTATTCCGGTGATGTATTGCGGATTAAAGGGTCGCACCTGCGCCCCGAACGTCAGTTCGCACAGGTTGGTGCGGAATTGATTGGTGTGTCCAGTGCAGCGGCGGATACCGAGATTGTTCTTCTTGCACTTGAGGCCCTTGAAAGCATCGCTTTGCCAGATGTTTCGGTTGACTTGAACCTTCCGACCCTGCCGGTACGTTTGTTTGATGCATTTGGTGTGACGCCTGATGATCGCGAATCGCTGACCGAGGCGCTTGAACGCCGTGATGTCGCGGCTTTGCGTGCTTTGGATGGCAAGGTTACCGATGTGCTTGTTGCGCTGCTTGAGGCGGCTGGTCCGGCCAAGACGGCGTTGCCGAAACTGAAAAAACTTGAACTCCCACTTGGGGCGTCTGAAGAATTGCATCGCCTGATTGATGTTGCCGAACGTGTTCTGGCATCAGGGCTTGAGGCTGCTCTTACGATTGACCCGGTGGAAATGGCTGGTTTCCGGTATCAGACCGGTGTCAGCTTTACCCTGTTTGCACGCAATGTGCGTGGTGAAATTGGCCGGGGCGGACGTTACCGTGCCGGTGGTGCTGCGGGCGAGGCGGCAACTGGTATGTCGCTTTATATGGATAGTATCCTTCGTGGACTTCCAGACGGTGCACCGGTTCAGCGTGTTTATCTTCCGTTGGGAACGCCCCAACGTGAAGCACGTAAATTGCGTACCGAAGGCCATTATACTGTGGCCGCGCTTGAAGGTGCTGCTGAGGCCAAAACAGAAGATGCTGCCCGTGTCGAAGCACGTCGTATGGGCTGTGACTATATTTACCTTGGCGGCCAGGTCGTGCCGCTTAAGGCGTAATCGAACGAAATTTTTATCGCGCAAGGAGTTTTGCGATGACCAATGTTGCCGTGATCGGTTCCCAGTGGGGGGACGAAGGTAAAGGCAAGATCGTCGACTGGCTGTCCGAACGGGCCGACGTCGTTGTGCGTTTCCAGGGTGGTCATAACGCCGGTCATACTTTGGTGATCGACGGAACCGTTTATAAACTTAGTCTGCTGCCCTCAGGTATTGTTCGTCAGAACAAACTGTCGGTTATCGGCAACGGTGTTGTTGTTGATCCGTGGGCGTTGTTGGCCGAGATTGCCCGCCTGAGCGAACAGGGTGTGAGCATTACGCCGGAAAATCTGCGTTTGGCGGAAAATGCCTGCCTGATTCTTCCGCTGCATGGCAATCTTGATCGTGCTCGTGAAGCAGCCGCTTCGGGTGACAACAAAATCGGCACCACCGGTCGTGGTATTGGCCCGGCATACGAAGACCGCGTTGGTCGTCGTGCGATCCGTGTTGGCGATTTGGCTGATGTTGATCTGCTGGAATCCAAAGTCGAAAACCTTTTGACGCACCATAACGCACTTCTGCGTGGTCTTGGTCAGCCGGAAGTCGACGGTTCGGAACTGCTGGCACAGCTTAAAGAAATCGCACCGAAAATCCTGCCATTCTCAGACACGGTTTGGAAATCACTGAACCAGTTCAAAGAAGCTGGCAAACGCATTCTGTTTGAAGGCGCACAGGGTACGATGCTTGATATCGATCATGGCACATATCCGTTTGTGACATCTTCGAATACCGTATCGGGTCAGGCTGCTGCAGGTTCCGGCATGGGACCATCTGGTGTTGGATATGTTCTTGGGATCACCAAAGCTTACACCACCCGTGTTGGCGAAGGTCCGTTCCCGTCCGAGCTGTTTGATGCTGATGGCGAACGTCTTGGTGAACGGGGTCACGAGTTTGGTGTTGTGACCGGTCGTAAGCGTCGTTGTGGCTGGTTTGACGCTGCTCTTGTTCGTCAGTCGGTCAAGGTTAATGGCATTACCGGTATTGCCCTGACCAAGCTTGATGTTCTTGATGGCTTTGATGAAATCAAGATCTGCACTGGTTATGACATTGATGGTGAAATCTACGATCATCTTCCGGCAAACCAGCGTCTGCAAGCAAAAGCCAAACCAGTTTATGAAACCATCGAAGGTTGGTCCGATACCACCATGGGTGCGCGTAGCTGGGCCGATCTTCCGGCTGCCGCGATCAAATATGTTCGTCGTATTGAAGAGCTGATCGAAGCACCTGTTGCGTTGCTTTCGACCAGCCCTGAACGTGATGACACCATTCTTGTCCACGACCCGTTCAGCGCCTAATAACCAATCTGTGCATTGCACCGCGAAAGCCACCAGTTTGAACTGGTGGCTTTTTTCGTGGAATTTGAATGAATTGGTCTGATTTCATAATGTGGGCAAAGCCGATAACAGCTTGCTCCTATGGGGTATCAGAAGTATCGTTTTATCAACCTTTTGTGGGTAGCGTACTGAGCGACGTGTCAGGAAGGCAGCCGTTCAGAACAAACGCGTCCCTCAGGGATGATAAATTCGGTAATGAAATATCGGGATCATGGCAGAGCAAGCTGAAGATCAGGAACAGGACGTTTCGAAAAATGCTGCACAATCACCGGTGATGGATGCACCGGGGGGCGGTGCGCCTGTGGTCAGCGAAGAACCCGACGAGGGTGACGCGGCGAGCGTTGAAGATGAACTCCCGGGTGGCAATCGAAGCGTTGAGATTGGCAATTTCCGTGTCTTTATGAATTTACGGCTGCCTGAGTTCGATATGGGGCACTGCAAGGCGTATTCCGCTGATAACCTGCGCCGTGATGAAGGCAGTGCCTTTGCGATCGTAACCGATCCTGCTCTCCCGACCCGTTATGACCTGCTTAAATTCCTGACCGGCATGCATCTGGCCGGTCAGATTGATCTTCTTGATAGCGAAATAGCGCTTTGGCCGCCATTTGGTCGCAAGACCATGGTGTTGTTCTATGAAAAGCCCAAAGGTGGCCGTGTCGCCGCGAAGGTCGGCAAAAAGAAGCTGCCAATTGACGAACACGACATTAGTTCCGTCGTGGTCGAGCCGCTCATGAGTGTCCTACAAGCTCTGGGAGAGAAAGGATTGGCGCACCGGAACGTCCGGGCGGGAAACCTGTTCTTTGCCGATCCCCTCGGAGAGAAAGTTGTGTTGGGTGATTGTGCCGGCGGACCGCCTGGCTATAATCAGCCGCTTGTCTATGAAACCGCAGCCCGAATGAGTGCTGATCCCGCAGGGCGCGGGATGGGAACATTATCAGATGACCTATATGCACTTGGGATGACACTGGCCGAGCTTGGAATTGGGCATGTGCCACTCAACAAGCTTAGCGATCAGGAAGCGATGGACTTAAAGTTGTCCAAGGGATCATTTCAGGCGATAGCATCGCAGGAAAAACTGCCGCTTGTCCTGATTGAGCCTGTTCGTGGGCTGCTGTGTGACGACCCGGAAGAACGATGGGGCTTTAACGAACTTAATGCGTGGATTGACGGCCGCCGAAACAAGCCGGTTCAGACGAATACCGAAAAGCGTGCCGCACGTTCGCAAAACCTGGCGGGTCGGGATTATTATACTGTGCGTGCACTAGCCCAAGGGATGGCGGCCAACTGGGTGACTTCTCTTGCACCATTGCGTGATAGTACGATTGAAATCTGGTTGCGGCGTGGGTTGGGTGACAACGAACGCGCCAAAGCCCTGTCTGATGCCATGCGTCAGCTCCAATGGGCGGGCGCTGATAAGCGATCTGCAGAAGATGTTCTTATCGCACGTGCCATTATCATCATGGACCCGACTGGCCCTGTTCGGTTCAAGGGCTTTTCGTCGATGGTTGATGGTTTTGGCTATATGCTGTCCTACGATGTGCAGCATGGTCGCGGCCCTCAGCGGTTTGCCGATGTGGTTGTGCGCGATGTGCCATCCTTCTGGTTTGGCCGTCAGGAAGGGTTTAGCCCGGAAGTTCAGAAGCTTCAGCAGCTTTATAAAAACTTGCGCTATTACATTCAGCAACAAAGTGCGGGTTATGGTTATGAACGTTGTTTATACACATCGGTGCGCAATCAGCATTGCTTAAGCCCGATGATTGAGCAGGAGTATGTTGTTGAGATATCACAACTTTTACCTGCCCTTGAAAAAGCGGCAGAAGAAGCATCTGAAGATACCTGGCCGGTTGACCGTCATATAGCGGCCTTCATCGCAACCCGTCTTGAGGACGATGTTGAAGGCCAGTTGATGGCGATGCAAAATCCATCCGACGAAGTTGAATATAGCCGTGCCATCATCAGCATGCTGGCAATTGTTCAGTGGCGTCATGGTCCGGAAAACCTACAGAATCTTTCGCATTGGGTCGCGCGTTTGATGGAACCGGCAATCAAGGTGTTCCACAGCAAAGCCCGGCGTGAACGCGTGGAAAACGAAATTCCGAAACTGGCGAAGCGTGGTAACCTGGTCGAACTTTACAATCTGATCAATGATGAACAGGAACGGCGTAAGGATCAGTCGGAATTTGTCGAAGCCGTAGCAGAATATTCCGAAGCCGAGAGCGAGGTTTTTGACCTTGAATCATCTGGCCCTGCACGTCTTGAACTGGCAGAAAAGGTTGGGCAGCAGGCGGCTGCGTTTGCGTCAACCATGATCGCGTTGTTGACTGTCTCAGCACTGTTTTTGATGCACATCTTTTAAGGGACCAATATGGCAAAAGGCAAAAGCCCAAAGGGCCGCAGTGCATTTTCCGGCTTGTCAGTGGTGGCATCGGCGGTGCTGTTGTTTATGGTCGCATTGCCGACATTCATCACGCTGACAGTCGGGTTGTTACCGTCCATGGTGGCCTTTATCTTTGACCGTAGCCCCGGACGGTCGATGGCGCGATGTGTTTTTGGCCTGAACTTTTCGGGTGTCGCCCCTTATATCCTTGAACTTTGGCAGGTGCCATCGCAGACAGTGGGTGGTGCAACCCAACAGATATTTCAGCCACTTGCGCTGTCAATCATGTATGGGGCGGCAGGACTTGGCTGGTTGCTCTATCTTGCGATGCCGCCAATCGTTGCCAATGTTTTGAACCTTTCGGCACAGCGGCGGGTGGGAGAGTTGCGTAAAACCCAGCGCGGCCTGATTAAAACTTGGGGTGATAGTCTGATCAAGGAAGTGGACCGTTCCGGGAACTAAAACCCTTGGTTCGACTCCTCATTGGCAAAATAAAAAAACGGCGGACATTATGTCCGCCGTAGTTCGTTTCATGAGGGGGAAGAGGACAGTCATCATAGTCCGGTTCGTCTACTGTCGGGGCAGATCTGTATGGATGGATTTACGGACTTTTTCAAAAGCCCGAACTTCTATTTGGCGGATACGCTCACGTGAAATGCCATAGGAAACACTAAGGTTTTCAAGGGTTACCGGGCTTTCAAGCAGGCGGCGCTGTGTCAGGATATCGCGTTCCCGGTCATTGAGATGCGACATGGCACTTTTGAGCATATTCATGCGCTGCAGGAATTCTTCGCGTTTCCCATAAAGGGTTTCCTGATCTTCATCTTCGCTTTCAAGCCAATCGACCCATTCGCCATCGCCATCGATGCGTACCGGTGCATTAAGCGAATGATCCGGTCCGGCAAGGCGACGGTTCATCATGATCACGTCATCTTCGGAAACACTGAGCTTGGTGGCAATAATCTCGACCTGTTCTGGTAACAGATCTCCTTCATCGATCGCCTGCATCTGGCTTTTGAGTTTGCGAAGATTGAAAAACAGTTTTTTCTGCGACGCCGTCGTACCCATTTTCACGAGCGACCAAGAATGAAGGATATATTCCTGAATGGCGGCACGGATCCACCACATCGCGTAGGTGGCAAGGCGGAACCCCTTGTCAGGGTCAAAACGTTTCACAGATTGAAGCAGTCCGACATTGCCTTCGGAGATCAGCTCGTTAATTGGCAGGCCATATCCGCGATAGCTCATCGCGATTTTAGCAACCAATCGAAGGTGACTTGTGATCATTTTTTCCGCGGACTTATCGCAATCCTTGTCGCGAAAGTCACAGGCGTATGTGGTTTCCTGCTCAGGTGTAAGCATTGGGTAACGGCGGATACGTTGTAAGTATACAGTCAGACCATCTTTAGAAATTACTGGAAGAGCATTTCCCTGTTTCATTGAAGCCTCCCGTTATGCTTCGTAAAGGTGCTGTTATCCCCTAGCACCTTTGTAGCCTATACGAGAGTATTAGAATGCGTCAATAGAATTTAGACCTTAATGGCTAGGTTAAACTATCCTATTGGATATGTTTAGGCTGTCGATAAGGGCGCGTAAGTCGTCAGGAAGGGGGGCTGTTGTTGATATATATTCACCCGTTCGAGGGTGAATAAACCCAAGGGTTCTGGCATGTAGCGCCTGTTTGTTGAATGCGTTCAATATTTCCTGCGCTTCTAAGTTGCACTTTTGGAGGTTTTTATTTCTTCCGTAAACAGGATCACAAACAAGTGAGTGGCCAATATGGGTCATATGAACCCGGATTTGATGCGTGCGCCCGGTTGAAAGACGGCATTCAACCAGTGATGCTAACGAGTCGTCACGGGTTTTCAGTGTTTTGTAATGAGTCAGTGCGTATTTTCCCGTGGTTTTTAACACAGTCATTTTCTTGCGATTGCGCGGGCTACGGCCAATATTGCCCTCGATGTCGCCTGACAAGGGGCGGGGAACGCCCCACACAACCGCAAGGTAAGCACGGTCGATGTTTTCCTTGTCCTCGGAAAACAATGTCGAAAGGGCGCGGTGGGCCGTGTCGTTCTTCGCCACAACCATTGCCCCGCTGGTATCTTTATCAAGACGATGAACAATGCCCGGGCGCTTCACACCACCAATGCCCGACAAACTATCCCCGCAATGTGCCAGAAGCGCGTTGACCAATGTGCCGCTTTCATTGCCTGCGGCGGGGTGCACAACCATGCCAGCCGGCTTGTTGATGACCAAAAGGTCGTCATCCTCGTAAAGAACATCAAGTTTGATGTCTTCGGGCTCTGGCGTGGCGGCTTCGGCGGGCGGGATGATAAGATGAAACACATCGTCCTGTTTGACCTTTGACGACATTTTGCGAACCGGCTGATCATTTACGATCAAATGACCATCTTCAATCAGTGCCTTGATCCGTGAACGGGATTGTTCAGGCCATGCAGTTGCAAGCACCTTATCAAGGCGTGCGCCTTCATCATCAGGCGTTGCAGTGTAATTGAGGTGTTCTGTCATCTGATCGTCATGGGGCATGTGTTTCTATTGTATGGCATCGATCTGTTACCCGGCGGTCATCGTTTTTGATTTGGGCTGCTTGTAGCCTCTTTATACCCAATTGCAATGAATCACACCGCACTCCGGATCGATAGAGTGTTTGCCATCACACGATTTGAGGCGGCATATATCACTGCATATAAGGCTGTGGATTGAAGGCATAATCTGCTTCACAAGTCAGACGATTGCAATGGATGAGCGACGCGTTGTTGTCTTGCATTTGCAGGAACTTGTCGTTATGGCCTTGAACTATGTTCTGCGTGATCGGGTTTTATAGCCCAACATGCGGCTTTCAAACAGTTTTGTCAGTTGGAAATACAATGCGTGTAGTTAAGACATTGGTTGCGTTTATGGGCCTGTTGATCGTGATTGGCATCGGGCTTGTGGCTTATGGCCTGTCGCTTGACAAGAACGCCAAGGATCAAGACGCAGCTTTAAGCGAACAAGCACCAACTGTTCCGATGGCTGGCGAGAACCAAGTTGTTAACGCACCTGATGTCAGCCCGGCAGCAGCACAGATTACACCGTTTGGCGACATCGCGGTTGATATTGAACCCGATGAACGTTTGATTGGTTATACCGTATCAGGCGACCACGTGACCTTGCATATCGAAGGTGTAGATGGTTTGGCGGCACGCTTGGTAATTGTCTCCTTGTCTGAGAAAACAGTCCTTGGCCGCATCCTGCTTGCGCCAAATGCACAATAATCAACGATAAAAAGGGCTGTGTCATGGGGGACGGGCAGGGTGTGCAGGGCAAGGACTGCAAAGCCGCGGTGGATCAAGCTAGTATCCATCTATCAGCACGTCTTCATCAAGAAGTCCGTGATCTTTCTGCTTTGCAATGGCCCGAAGAATGCTGTGGTCTTTTGATTGCGTCCCAAGATAGACCCAATCGTATTCACCGGGTTGTCGTGGCACGCAACATTGCAATTGATCCGCTTAAAACTTTTGAAATTGATCCCCAAACCCTGATTGACACCTATCGCACGGTAAGGAACAGTTCCGAAACCGTTGTTGGCTGTTTTCATTCCCACCCCAACGGCAATGTCTGGCCATCAAACTCGGACCGCGCGCGGGCCGATGAGGATGGGTTTTTGTGGCTGATCATTGCAACAGGGCATAATGGTGCACTTAAAAGCGGCATGTATCGCGCACAACAGCAGACAGCACAGGGCGATGAGGACGATGAAAGTCTTCGCTATTTCCGCCGCTGTAAACTGATCGAAGACTAGACCTTAGCTGATTGACGTAACAGAGCAATCATCGCGTATTTTCCCTAGCTGGACGGGTTCGCCAATTTGGTCAGGTTTGAGCGCGTAGAACCCGGCTTCTTCATCACCGTTTCAAGTGCGAAAACCAGGGCGCGTTCCAATTTGCCTTCTTTGCCCATTTCCTTAAGGATCTCAATCGATTTGGCAACGCTGAAACGCGGCTTGTAGGAGCGTTCTTCAAGCAGCGCGCCCATGATATCGCATATGGTCAGGATGCGGGTCAGATCAGGAATTTGATCGGCTGTCAGGCCATCAGGATAGCCGCTGCCATCAAGATATTCATGATGATGTCTTACGCCGTGTAGAATGCCCGCATCAATGTTTCCCTGTGCATTTAGTTTGTTAAAGCCGTCCACGGGATGACGTTTGACGATGTCAAACTCTTCTGCGGTCAGTTTTCCCGGCTTATCAAGGATCGCATCGGGTATCGAAACCTTGCCGACATCATGCAAAAGCCCAGCCTGGGTCAATTTGGCAATGTCGGCTTTGCTCATCCCGGTATTTTGCGCAAAGGCACAGGCAATTCCGGTCACCAGCAAAATATGCTGAAACGTCGATTGGTGATAAATCCGTACCGTGCTGAGCCATTCTGAGATCCCCAGATCGGCAATGGATGCGGCAATGTTGCGACCGGCTTCACTGATTTTATCGACATCAATCGCAGTGTCGTTCTTAAATTCGTCAAAGCTTTCTTTGATTGCCGCGGCACCAGCTTGGGCTGCGGCGGTCGCGGTTCCTCCGGTCATGCCGGTCGCTTTGCGCCGTTCTTCGATATAGGATGCAATCGATTTCTCAGAAATCGGTTTCACAATTGGTTTTCGTGCACCAAGTGCAGTTGCCTGCAACTCATCTTGAAGATCGTTTTTACCAATTGCGATAATTTGGTCAGAACCACGTTGCGATACCTTACGAAAGGCACGCAGACGTGAAAGCATATCCGGGTTCCTTAGATCCACGTCGACCATCAACAACATTGTGCCTGCAGGTATAGGTTTCTGAGGATCAAGTAGATGTATTTGAAATCCCATCAATGCTGATGGCAGTAGATGGCGATGTTCCCCGTCGCAGAGGACATGAACTGTATTGTTATTTTTGTCTACCACGATGCTTTTTTGATTTGAGTTACTCCCACATCTAACGAGCTATGCTCACCAGCTGCAAAATACAAGTAGTCGATAAGGTAATGTGGCGGAAGTTTTGCCCGATATCGTCAGAAAATGATCTGCACGCCTGCATTGAAGTTAATTGCAGCCATCGTAGGGAATTAATGAGGATGCCCTTTCTTATCGCAGAAAAATTGCTCCAGGGCCAAAGAAACGGCATGGTCTCACCACGGGCAAAAACCGTATCCGTATCGATGTTTATGGGACGAGAGAATGTGTTTCGCTGTCGCTTAGTTCAATCCTGCTGTTAAACAGGTCATGTTTTGGCGGTTTGAATGTAGAAATTTCGCAGTCAAACATTTGCGTCAGCGCAGCGACAAGTGCGCGTTCTACCTTACCTTGGTTCGCCATGGAAAACAGGATCGAAAGCGCCTCTTGGACGCTGTAAGGTTCCTTGTAGGGGCGTTTTTCAAGAAGTGCACCCATGATGTCGCAGATCGTAAGAACGCGCGTAAGGTCCTTGATTTCATGTGCCTGTAGGCCATCAGGGTAGCCGCTGCCGTCAAGATACTCATGATGGTGCAAAACTGCGTCGAGGATATCGGGGTGAATGTCACCCTGGCTTACAAGGCGCTGATACCCATCCTTTGGATGGCGCTTTACGACGTCGAATTCGTCAGGCGTCAACTTGCCGGTTTTATCTAGGATCGGCGACGGTGTCCAGATTTTACCAATATCATGCAAAAGCCCAGCCTGAGTAAGCTTTGCGATATCCTGACTGCTCATGCCAACACCTTGCGCAAATGCACAGGCAATACCGGTAACGAGAAGAACATGTTGAAACGTGGAATGGTGATAAATTCTGACAGTATCAAGCCAGTCGAGAACGCCGAGGTCCGCAACGGATTCCGCAAGTTGCTGCCCCGTTGCACCAATAAGGTCTATATCAATCGGTTCTTCTTGGGTTGCTTGTTCAAAAATCTCACGCATCGCGCGTGCAGATGCGGCTATGATGGATTTCGTTGTATTGGTGGCAAATCGATGAGGTGTTCTTAATTCCTCAATCACGATTGCAATGCCGATCTCGCTTAACGGTTTCAGAACCGTTTTTCGCGCCCCCAGTGCACTTGCCTGGCGTTGATGCTGGCGGTCGCCCTTATCGACGGTAATGAAAATCTGACTGTCAGGCTTGGCCACATTGCGAAAAGCGCGAACTTTCGAAACCGAAATCGGATTCTTAAGGTCAATATCGGCGAGTAATATTTCGACATCAGCCGGGATCGGCTTGTTTGTATCAAGAAAGCATATATCAACGCCCATGACCGTCGCGGGCAATTTACTGCTGAGATCACCTTCAGATAAGACATGAAGTACCGAACGCAAATTCGAAGCCATCTCTCGTCCTGACTATTTTTCTAATAATCGGTCATATTTGCTATACGCGCATAACGGGAAAATCAAGACTTTATGGTGATTTGCAATGCCTTACTTGTTAATGACATCTAAAACATTAGACTTTCCTATAGTGCCGATTATACAACCGTCGCTATCAACTACGGCAAATGGCAGGGCGTAAGTGGAATCGAGAAAATATGGCACAATCTCGTCAAGCCGTGTGTCATGAGCTATCTTCACGTCAGAAGTGTGGTGCGAGGAATCCGTATCAGATATCGGTCGCATAATCGATCGGGCACGTAAAACCCGCCCACGGTTCACATCACGGGTAAATGCCTGCACATAGTCATCTGCCGGATGCAGGACAATTTCTTCGGGGCGTCCGACCTGAATCAGTTTCCCGTCTTTCAAGATCGCGATGCGGTCCCCGATCTTAAGCGCCTCGTCAAGATCATGGGTGATAAAGACAATCGTTTTATGAAGCTCGGTCTGAAGCTTCATTAACTCATCCTGCATGTCGCTTCGGATCAATGGATCAAGGGCGGAAAAGGCCTCGTCCATCAACAGAACTTCCGGGTCGGTGGCAAGGGCGCGGGCAAGGCCAACGCGTTGCTGCATACCACCTGAAAGCTGATCGGGAAATTTGGCTTCGTACCCCGCCAGACCAACCCGTTCGATCCATTTCGATGCGGCGGCCTCGCGGGCTTTGCGCGGTTTCCCCTGAATTTCCAACCCATAGGCAACGTTATCCATGACATTGCGATGGGGAAGCAAGCCAAACCGCTGAAACACCATGCCAAGCCGTTTGCGGCGAAACGCGTTTAATGTCGGGATATCCATCGACAGGATATCCTCCCCGCCAAAGGATACTTCACCAGCCGTCGGGTCAATCAGCCGGTTAAGATGGCGGATCAGGGTGGATTTACCCGAACCCGATAGACCCATCACGACAAAGGTTTCCCCCTGTTCGATGGAAAGCGACACGTCGTGAAGCCCAACCGTATGTCCGGTCGAAGCCAAGATTTCATCCTTGTCCGATCCGGCCTTGGCAAGTTCAAGTGCGCTTTTGGGATCGGGGCCGAAGATTTTGAAAATATTGCGGATTTCGATATAGCTCATCTAAGCATCCTCCGCCGACGGATTGCGCTGGGACCGCTTGCCATAGGCTTGTCCGATCCGGTCAAACACGACCGCCAAAAGAACAATCGCAATCCCGGCCTCCATCCCCGCACCAACATCCAGTCGTTGAATGCCCATCAAAACCTGTTCGCCCAGACCACGTGCGCCAATCATGGAGGCAATCACCACCATGGAAATCGACATCATCGTGGTTTGATTGATCCCGGCCATAATATTGGGAAGGGCAAGGGGCAACTGAACCCCAAACAGGATTTGCTTACGGCTGGCCCCAAAGGACCGAGATGCTTCAAGAACTTCTTGATCCACAAGACGAATACCCAAATCGGTCAGGCGCATGACGGGTGGGGCTGCATAAATCACCGTCGCCAGAATGGCGGGAACTTTGCCCAAGCCAAACAGCATCAGGGCAGGGATCAGATACACAAAACTTGGCATGGTCTGCATGGTATCAAGGATCGGTAGCATGACGGCGCGCAACCGGTTTGAAAGCGCCATGGCAATCCCGACCGGCACCCCGATGATGACCGAAAGTGATGTGGCAACAATCATCAGGGCCAAGGTCTGCATCGCCTTGTCCCAAAGGCCCAACATGCCAATGACAAACATCGCGACCACCAGCCCGAGGACAAGCTTCCAGTTCTTACTGGCATGCCATGTGATCGCGGCAATGGCGATCAACACCACCCACCAAGGCGCGCCGCGCAACACCTGTTCCAACGCGACCAAAACGCTCAGCAGGCTGTCGGCAAAGGCTTCAAACGCCGCGCCATAATTGATGACCAGCCAATCAACAAACTGATTAACCCACTTGCCCAACGGCACATTCAATTGTTCTGGAAACATAATGGCGCTACGCCCGATTTGCCCAATAAATCAACGAGCGTAGCAGCCTAACAAGATCATTCTGCCCGCGCGACTGTAAATCGAACACTGCCTGACATCTGCTGACAGTTTTTGGTTATTTCAGTTGAAACGCTTCCAAACGTAAAACACCCCGCAAGATTGCTCCGGCGGGGTGTTTGAGTTGGTTTGTCGTGTCGAGGTTAAAGCGCGCTTTCAACCCGTGCTGCGACTTCATCAGATACCCATGATTTCCAGACGTCCGGCTTTTGTTGCAGGAAATACATCGCTGCCCCGTCGGGCTTTTCGTTGTTTTCCTGCATATAGGCCAGCATTTCAGAAACAAGCGCGTTGCTGGTTTCGTAGTGGGTCAGGAAGTCGATCAGTTTGGGGGCTGATTTCATGAAGTCCGAATTCACACCCACCGTCACCGTGCTTTGCGGATAGGCGGTTGCCTTTGTCGGGTTTTCATCGGTTTTGAGCGCGTCAAAGATCGACTTGTCATAGGTCGGTTCTTCAAGGCGGTAGCTGTCATAAAGACCCATCACCCATGTCGGACCCCAATAATAATAAAGGGCCGGCTTTCCGCGTTTATGGGCCGATGCGATGGCAGCTGACAAAGCAGCCCCCGTACCGGGACGGAAATTGGTGAAGCTTTCATCAAGATTATAGGCCGTCAGTTTTGATGAATTGACCTTTTCACAGACCCAACCCGACGGGCAGTTGTAAAAACGGCCTTTTCCGGGTTCTTCGGCGTCTTCGAACAGATCGACATATTTTGGCAGATCGTCGACCGATTTAAGGTCGGGTGCCATCGGTTCGATCCCGCGTTTGGCATCGCCTTCGATGACATAGCGCGGCACGAACCAGCCTTCGACGGCGTCATTGAAATTGACCCCGATCTGGCTGACAGTTCCGGCCGCCTCGGCCTTTGTCCAGGCTTCGGCGACATTGTCGCGCCAGATTTCCATGACGACATCGACATCACCTTTGCCCGTACCGGTCAAAAGCGGGATGACATCGCCGGGCAGGGCATCGGTTTTACAGCCATAGCCTTTTTCAATGATGAAACGGGCAACCGCATTGTGGAACAGGGCACTGTCATAGTTCAGCCCGGCAAACATCACCGGTCGATCTATTTCGCAGGTCGCATCCTGTGCCTGTGCGGTTGACGAGAATTGGGTAAATGCAAGGCCAGCGGCCATCAGCATTGCGGCTCCGGTAGGCAGGGTTTTCATCTTTCTGTCCCTTCGTGGTTGCGGTCCGGAAACGCATCAAATGCATGGTCTTTGCAGCCTTTGACCGCAGGGTTCGGATCGGTGCTGATCCTGTTTGAACGTGACCGTGCCCCTGATACAGGTGCGGCAATTCTAGACATGGCCCTAGAAAGGACGCAACCCCCGGTGTCTGATATAACGACGACGTGATGACGTCTTGGTGCTGATATCATTGCAGAATGCTCCTGACAGGGGTAGGCAGGAGATGTCAGGTAGACTGGTTTGAATGCACGACGATAAATCCGTGAATTTCACGGCATGTATCGTTATGTTGAGCGAAACAAACCTGTGGGGCCCGTCATGATGCATTCCAGTCTGTTCGTCTTTGATATCGAAACCGTTCCCGATATTGACGTCTTGCCGCAATTGACCGGGCAAACCGCGCCTGATCCCGAAACCGGGCGCAAGATGCTGGAAGACTATCATCTTGAGATCACCAATGGCCGAAACGGATTTCCGCGTCAGCCGTTTCACAAGGTGGTAGCGATCAGTTTCCTGCGGGCAACGATCCAGCGCGACGGCGATGTCGAAATGTATGAGATCGATGAACTTAGATCAGGTGGGGAACTGACGTCTGAGGAAAAGGACCTTGTGAACGGGTTCTTTTCCTATTGTGGGAAATTGTTCCCGCGTCTTGTCAGTTTCAATGGCCGTGGGTTTGATATTCCGGTTTTGAAATATCGCGCGATGAAACACGGCGTGTCGGCACGCTGGCTGCATCAGGCAACCAATAAGTGGGAAAACTATACGTCGCGTTATGCGCCGAACTGGCATTGCGATTTGGCCGAAGTTCTTTCCGATTACGGGGCGTCTGCACGCACCAAAATGAATGAAGTTTGTGCCGCCCTTGATCTTCCGGGCAAAACCGGGGTCGATGGCAGCAAGGTTTCCGAGATGTTTGACAATGGCGAGGTCGATGCCATTCGCCGATATTGCGAGACGGATGTTCTTAATACCTATTTGCTGTATCTGCGCCATGCACTTCATACCGGTTTGACTGATCATGATAGCTATAACCATGCGATCAACCTGACCGTCGCGTGGCTTGAAGAACGGGCAGGCGATGTCCCCGCGTATCAGGAATTTCTGGATGCCTGGCGGACGTCCAGCAACGGGTCCTTCAACGTCTTATAATGGGTGCCAGTGCCGTTTATGCGGCTTTGCGTATAAGTGATGTGTGTCACACTTGCGGGATGATTTGGGAAAACCTTATTGAAAAAGGGACTGGATTCTCTTAATTGCAAACGCGGATGCAAATGAGTTGCAGGATCAGGGCAGCTTGGAAGCTCACAAGTTTCAAAAGGGATCGTTCCAATGGATATCAGAAAACTAATCGGTGGTGCTGTTCTTGGTGCCTCAACACTTGTCGCGGGTGCTGTATCTGCACAGGAAGTGAATGTTTATTCCCTGCGTCAGGAGTTCTTGGTTGAGCCACTCTTTGCGAAATTCACCGAACAAACCGGTGTTAAGGTCAATGTGATCTTTGCTGAAAAAGGTTTGGTTGAACGGATCAAACAAGAAGGCGACAACAGCCCGGCCGATATTCTGATGACGGTTGATATCAGTCGTATTCAGCAGGCGGTTGATGCTGGTGTTACTCAGTCACTGTCCAATGACGTGATTTCGGCCAATGTTCCGGCCCATCTTCGCGATGAGCAAGGTCACTGGTTCGCTTTGACCCAGCGTGGTCGGGCAATATATGCATCGAAGGATCGGGTTGCTGAGGGCGAAATCGCGACCTATGAAGACCTTGCTGATCCGAAATGGGAAGGTCGCATTTGCACGCGTTCCGGTACGCACGTTTACAACGTTGCTTTGTTTGCATCCATGATTGCTGTGCATGGCGAAGAGAAAGCCAAAGAATGGCTTGAAGGCCTGAAAAGCAACCTTGCACGCAAACCACAGGGCAATGATCGTGGTCAGGTCAAGGCGATCAAGGAAGGTGAATGTGATCTTGCGATCGGCAACACCTATTACTTTGGCAAAATGATGGATAACGAAGAACAACGTCCTTGGGCAGAAGCGGTAAATATCGTCTTCCCGAACCAGGATGGCCGTGGCATGTCGATGAATATTTCCGGCATGAGCCTGATCAAGAATGCACCGAACCAGGACAATGCCGTCAAATTGATGGAATTCCTGACCGGTGATGTTGCTCAGGAAATCTATGCGGAAGTGAATTATGAATACCCGGTCAAAGCCGGTGTTAAATGGGCTGACAATGTTAAGTCATGGGGCACATTCAAGGCAGACGAATTGCCGTTGTCCGAGATCGCTCGCCTAAGCCCGGATGCGGTCAAAATGGTCGATCAGGTTGGCTATAACGAATAGTCAAAAGACCCAATACCGGCCGAATGATCAAAGGGGTGGCATTTTGCCATCCCTTTTTCTTATTTGTGCGCCAAGCTTGGAAAGATGTGGATAAGTTTGCCGGTTAACGCTTTAACAAGGCACTTATGTGGTTTTCTCACTTGCAAAAGCCGGGGGCTGCCCTTTAGTTTCAGGTGAAGCAAATACAAATCATTCCTAATTGCTGCATTGTTTGTGGCATATCCAAAATGAGGCATTCATGAATTCTCTGCGCAAAACGGTCTGTGGTCTTGTTGCGGTGGCAATGGGGCTTTCAATGGTTCAAGCCGCCAATGCAGCAGAAGAAGTAAATGTCTATTCGTTGCGCCAGCCATTCCTGATCAAGCCGATGTTTGAACGGTTTACCGAAGAAACTGGTATCCGTGTGAATACCCTGTATTCACAAAATGGTTTGGTCGAACGGATCAAGCATGAAGGACGTAATAGCCCTGCCGATTTGCTTTTGACGGTTGATATCGGACGTATTCAGGATGCGGTTGATGCCGATATTGCCCAGCCAATCCAAAGCAATATTCTGGATGCCAATATTCCCGCCCAGTTTCGCGATGAAAACCATCTTTGGGTTGGTCTGACCACCCGTGCGCGTGTGATTTATACATCGCTTGACCGTGTAAGTCCGGCTGAGATCAGCAGTTATGAAGAGCTTGCTGACCCTCAGTGGAAAGGGCGCATCTGTGTGCGTTCGGGGATGCATGTTTACAATATTGCCCTGATTGCTTCGATGATTTCTCATCATGGCCCGGAAGAAACCAAAGCGTGGCTCACAGCACTCAAAGACAATCTTGCCCGTAAACCACAAGGTGCTGATACCGACCAGATTGAGGCGGTATCACAAGGCGTTTGTGATGTGGCAATCGGCAATTCCTATTATTACGGCAAGATGCTTGATGACCCGAACAAGGCACCTGCAGCAAAAGATGTGCGCATTGTTTTCCCCAATCAGGGAAATCGCGGGACGCATGTGAATATCTCGGGCGTGGCCTTGATGAAGAATGCGCCGAATAAGGAAAATGCCCTTAAGCTGGTCGAGTTTCTGTCAAATGACGAAGCCCAGCATATGTATGCGGACATCAATTTTGAATATCCTGTGAAGCAGGGCGTTGCCTGGTCGGAAATGGTGCGGTCCTGGGGCAGGTTTCGCCATGATGAATTGCCGCTTAATGCGATTGCGACCAACCGGGGTGAGGCGATCCGTCTGATTGATGAAGTCGGGTTTAACGAATAAGCTGTAGGCCATTGGCATTCATCACAAACTTTGCACCGTGAAATTCGCACCAGAATTTGTCAGAATTGTTTTCATTCCTTCATCGCGTAACTATGTATAGATGCGTAAAGATTTTGAGAATGGCTACAGTTGATGGATTTCAGGCCTATCAGATTGTTTCTTTGTGTCGGGTTTTTCGCAGCGGTTTTTTGCAATATTGCAAAGGCTGATGGTGAAGTTAACGTTTATACTGAACGACAGCCCGAATTTGTGCAGGCGGTGTTTAAACGCTTCACCAAAGCAACTGGTATTCGCGTTAACGTTCTGTATTCCGAAGCAGACATGGTTGATCGTATCGTCCGTGAGGGCACGAATACACCCGCTGATGTTCTCTTGGCTGTGAATGTTGGTCGTTTGGTTGAGGCAGGTGAAGCTGGTATCGCAGAACCGATCAATGAGGTGTTGATTGCGCAAAACATTCCGTCGGACTATCGCGACAAAGATAATCTTTGGGTGGGGCTGACATCGCGTGCGCGCGTGTTCGTTACATCGCGCGATGCGACCAAAAGTCTGGCAGTCACAAGTTACGAAGAACTCGCCAGTCCGGAATTTAAGGGACAGATCTGCATTCGGTCAGGCTATCATGTTTACAATCTTGGTTTGATCGGTTCGATGATTGCCCGTCATGACGTTGATTTTACGCGTGAGTGGCTGCGTTTTGTTAAAAGAAATCTTGCCCGGAAGCCGCAAGGAGGCGATGTGGACCAAATTGCCGCCGTTGCGCGCGGTGAATGCGGTGTTGCGATCGTAAACTCGTATTATTACGGCAAGATGTTGGATGATCCGACGGCCCGGCCCGCGGCCAGCAAAGTGCATATCGTGTTCCCTAATCAGGACTCTGGCGGAACTCACATGAACATTACCGGTGCTGTTTTGGTAAAAGGGGCACCGAACCGGGAAAACGCGCTGAAACTGATCGAGTTCATGTCGAGCAGTGAAATTCAGCATATCTATGCCGATGCCAATTTTGAATATCCGGTTGGGATTGTTTGGCCAGAAATGTTGCGTTCTTGGGGGGAGTTTACATCTGAACGTTTGCCTTTAACCGTCATAGCAGGCTATCAGGACCAAGCTAAGCAGCTTTTGGACGAAGTGGCCTTCGACGATTAAGGCGGGAACAACCGTGAACAACGTTTGTAATACACAAAAAGGTGATGATAATCGTCCTGCCGTGATTGCGGAGACTCTTGATCCCATGCGTAAACCGACAGGGCGTACTGCGATGCGCTGGTTGCCGCGGGGACAGTCTTCGATTTGGCTCATTGGGGCATTTATTATCGCGATGATGGTCGCGGCTCCAATTATTGCCGTGGCCTATCTGGCATTCTTTCCCACCGAAAACATTTGGCCGCACCTGGCATCCACCATGTTGCCCAGATACCTGAAAAACACCGGCATTTTGATGTTGGGTGTTGGTGTTGGTGTGATTTTGATCGGGGTGTCGAGCGCATGGGTTGTGACCATGTGCAAGTTGCCGGGTAAGCGGTTCTTTGAATGGGCGATGCTGCTGCCGATGGCGGTTCCGGCCTACATTGTCGCCTATGTCTACACCGATCTTTTGGAATATGCCGGTCCGGTTCAACGGATGTTGCGTGATATATTTGGCTGGCAATCGGCTGCAGACTATTGGTTCCCCGATATCCGGACCAAGGGTGGGGCGATCATTGTCCTTAGTCTGACATTATACCCCTATGTCTATATGCTCGCCCGGGCTGCATTTCTTGCGCAATCAGTATGTGTCATCGAAGCTGCCCGTATTCTGGGCCGCAGTTCATGGAATTCGTTTATTACCGTTGCGCTTCCATTGGCGCGACCTGCCATTGTTGTTGGTGTTGTGATTGCGTTGATGGAAACGCTGAACGATTTTGGTACGATTGACTTCTTTGCTGTGCATACGTTGACAGCGGGGATTTTCAATGTCTGGCTGGGCATGGGCAATGCAGGTGGTGCTGCACAGATCGCGCTTACGATGTTGGCCGTTGTCATCGCACTTTTGATGATTGAACGTTATTCCCGCCGTCGTCAGCGGTTCCATGATACCACCAACCGTTATCAGGAATTGCCGGGATATGATCTTGGGCCGGCTGCTAAGATCGGAGCGTTGGCGGTATGCATTCTACCGATCCTGCTTGGCTTTGTTGTGCCGTCCTTGGTGCTGATTTATTATTCGGTGGGATATTTTGATCAAAGCTGGACGCCAGATTTCTTTGAATTTGCGGGCAACAGTTTGCTGGTGTCAGGCTTGGCAACCCTTGTCGCTGTTGGCTGCGCGATTTTCATGGCCTATGCGTTGCGGTTATTCCCGCAAACTTTGCTAAAGTTCTTTGTGCGGTTGTCATCGGTCGGCTATGCCGTGCCCGGTGCTGTTTTGGCGATCGGTGTTTTGATTCCGTTTGCACGTTTTGATAATGCACTTGATGCTGTCATGCGCGAGACCTTTGGGATATCGACCGGCTTGTTGCTAAGCGGGACTGTGTTTGCCTTGGTCTTTGCCTATGCTGTGCGGTTCATGGCGGTTTCCTATGGCGCGATTGAAGCCGCCCTTGGCAAAGTTCGACCAAGCATGGACGATGCGGCGAGAACACTGGGTGAAAGCCCGTGGGGAACGCTTAAGCGTATTCATTTCCCAATGGTGCGCGGCGGGATTTTGGCAGCAGCCGTTTTGGTGTTTGTTGATGGCATGAAAGAATTACCCGCAACCTTGATCTTGCGGCCGTTTAATTTTGATACGCTGGCAACCCATGTCTATCAGTTTGCCAAGGACGAGATGATCGAACAGGCTGCTCTTGGGGCGCTGACCATCGTTCTTGTCGGGGTGATCCCCGTCATCATGCTCAGCCGAGCGATTTCCAAATCGCGACCGGGGCACAGTGACCAGTCTTAAGCAGGGAATGTGACCATTCAAATGCAAAACACCAAACCCGGACTGACATTGCTTTCTGACGCATTGGAAATTGCATTCGCAGAAGTGCCAGTGAGCTCATCCGTTGAAGAGCGGTCGCTTGTTGAGTGCTATGGCGCGGTCCTGCGCGAAGATGTGATTGCGACGGTGTTGGTTCCGTCTGTCGATAACTCGGCAATGGATGGTTATGCCCTGCGTCATGCTGATCTGATGGTGGCGAAAGGGCCAATTGACGTCGTTGGTGTTTCGTTGGCTGGGCATCCCTATGCCGGGTCACTCCCCATCGGGGCTGCTATTCGCATCGCAACCGGGGCTGCTATTCCCGATGGCGCTGATTGTGTGGTTATTCAGGAAAATGTCGCTGCCAATGATGATGAAACCATCATTGAAATCAGCGACGAGGTTATCGGCCGGACAACCTTGAACCAGAATATCCGTTGGGCCGGTGAAGATATCAAAGCCGGTGAGGTAGTTCTTGCAAGTGGTATGGTTCTGCGACCACAAGATATTGCAATTGCCGCGGGGCAGGGACGCGGTGCTCTGACGGTGTCAAAGCCCTTATCCGTTGCCGTGTTTTCCACCGGTGATGAATTGGCAAAGCCCGGCGATCCGCTGCCGCCCGGTGGGATCTATGATTCCAACCGGTTTGCGATGATTGGTATGTTGCGCGAGATTGGGTGCAAAGTAACCGATCTTGGTTTGTTGGCAGATGATTTTGATGTGTTGAGCAACGCGCTTGGCAGTGCGGCCAAAACCCATGATGTGATTATGACCTCTGGCGGGGTTTCGGTTGGCAAGGCGGACTTGCTTAAACCGGTTGTTGATCAACTTGGTGAAATCACCGCATGGAAGCTTGCGATTAAGCCGGGAAAACCGTTGATGCGCGGGAAGATTGGCGATTGTCTGGTGATTGGCCTTCCGGGAAATCCGGTTTCAGTGTTGGTGTCCGGGTTGCTGTATGTGATGCCGTTGCTGCGCCATGTTATGGGCGCACAGCGATCGCAAACCGAACCGGTTCGAATTCCGGTTCGTGCGGGGTTTGACTTTAAGCGTGGAACGGGGCGCCGGGAGTGGTTGCGCGCGCGTCTTGTGCAAAATGATGACGGCGAATTTGAAGCTGTTGCTTTTAACTCGACAAGTTCAGGTATGTTATCTTCGATGGTGTGGGCCGAAGGTTTGATTGAGATTCCTGAGAGCTGTGGCCAAGTCTCCAAAGGCGACACTGTTTTGTATTTGCCGCTTCGCGGTCTTCAATAAACTGGTTTGAACTGATCCAAATCATTGCAGAGGCAAATGTTTTCCTGAAGTCTTGGAGCAGTTCCAATGCGCGAAGGTGAAGAACATGACGGTATCGGTTACATTTTGCGGAGCAGCTGGTGGTGTGACAGGCTCATGCTATCTCCTGCAAACAGATCACGGCAATATTCTTGTTGATTGCGGAATGTTTCAGGGAAGTAAGACCGTCCGGGAACTCAATTATGGTCCTTTTCCGTTTGAAGCCAAGGATGTAGCGGCGGTTCTTCTTACCCATGCCCATATCGATCATTCCGGATTGCTGCCAAAGCTTGTCAAAGCCGGGTTTGATAAATCGATCTTTGCGACAGATCCGACCTGTGACCTTTTGACATATATGCTGCCTGATTCCGGTTATATTCAGGAAAGCGAGGTCGAGCGACTAAATCGCCGGAACGCGCGGCGTGGTCGTCCCGAGGTCGAACCAATTTATACCCGCAAGGATGCTGAACATACCCTTACACGCTTGAAAACTGTGGACTACCATGAATGGCAGGAAGTCTTGCCAGGCGTTGGAGCAAGATTCTGGGATGCAGGACATTTGTTGGGATCAGCATCGATCGAAGTCGAAATTGCATCAAACAAGGTTGATGGTAAGCCAACCCGCCTGCTGTTTTCGGGTGATCTTGGCACCGGTGAAGCCGTATTCAACGATGTACCGGAGGCGCCATCGGGGCTGGATTATTTGTTTGTGGAAACAACCTATGGGGACCGAAATCGCCCGGAAATTAGTGATGATGAACGTCGGGCGATGTTGGGAAAGGAAGTGCGGGACGCCTTGAAGGCGGGTGGAAACCTTATTGTTCCAAGTTTTGCAGTGGCGCGCACCCAAGAATTGCTTGTTGATTTTGCGTATTTGTTTAATCGCGGTGAATTGCCTGAAGCGAATGTCTTTGTCGACAGCCCGCTTGCCCAACGTGCGACAGAAGTGTTTGCCAAGCATCTTGATCGCAGTGATGCCAATGCTTTATCGCATCCAAAATTTCACATGGTTCCGGATGTCGAAGCAAGTAAGCAACTGGCAAATGTCACAAGCGGTGCGATCATCATTTCGGCCAGTGGCATGTGTGACGCTGGTCGTATTCGGTACCATCTAAAAAACAATTTGTGGCGACCGAACTCAACAGTGCTTTTGGTTGGTTTTCAGGCAGCAGGATCATTTGGAAGCGTTTTGCAACGCGGAGCCAAACGGGTTCGTATCCACGGCGAGGAAATTGAAGTCCGTGCCCGTATTCGAACGCTTGATGTATATTCAGGGCATGCCGATCAGGAGATGTTGTTGCGCTGGACGAAAGACAGACTGCCTGTTTCACGGAGAATATTCCTAACGCACGGCGAGCAGGGGGCACGGGCTGCTTTTGAACAGGCATTGATCGCACAGGGTATTCCTGCCAACCAGATTTCCTTGCCGATGCTTGATGAAACGGTCGCTTTGCAAAAAGGTGGTGTTAAGGCAATTGTTCCCACCCCCAGAATTTCAGGTGAAGAATTATCCCGCGATGACTGGCACAATCTTTATGCAGGAACGGTCACAGCACTTTCTGAAAAGCTCCGGTCGCTTAAAACTGATACAGAAAGGCGCGATATACTAGAAAAAGTCTTGCGCGATATCGGGTCAGTGTGAGAGCAATTACCTTGGAAAAGAAATAATGGCAAAAATTGCTAATGCGCGGATTTACTTGCCAACATTGGATAACCTGTCACCCTATTAATAGGGTGACAGGTATATGAAACCACTACGCAGACGGGCGGGTATATGTCAATCGTAGGGAACTCTGGTTATCGGGTTCTTATTTATAGCCACGATACCTTCGGGCTGGGCCATTTGCGCCGTTGCCGCACCATTGCGCATGCGCTTGTTTCGCGCAGGGATGATGTTTCAGTTCTTATTCTGTCCGGGTCCCCCATTATCGGCAGTTTTGAATTCCGTTCACGAGTTGATTTCGTCCGCATTCCGGGCGTGATCAAGCTGTCTAACGGTGAATATACCTCGCTTAATCTCAACATCGATGTTGATCAGATTCTGGCGATGCGTGAATCGATCATTAAGCACACAGCAGACGTCTTTAATCCCGATATCTTTATCGTTGATAAGGAGCCGCTTGGCTTGCGCGGCGAAGTGGAATCGACATTGCAAATGTTGCGTCATCGTCGCACCCGCCTTGTGATGGGCTTACGTGATGTGATGGATGATCCGGTTAATTTACGCGAAGAATGGGATCGCAAACAATGCGTGCCAGCGCTTGCCGATCTTTATGACGAAATATGGGTTTATGGTTTGCAGGAAATCTGCAACCCGCTTGAAGGCATTGATCTTCCAGCAGGGGTTGAAGAAAAGATGGCCTATACCGGCTATCTGCCGCGTACCGCAACGCGCCGCCCAACACCGGAACATGGCGCACTTGGCCTGGAAGAACCTTATTATCTGGTGACGCCGGGTGGCGGCGGTGATGGGGTCAATCTGGTTGACTGGGTGGTTAGCGCCTATGAAACCGACCCGACGATTGCCGTGCCATCGCTGATTGTTCTGGGGCCGTTCATGGCGCCTGCGGAACAGAAAATGTTTATGGAACGTGCTGAAAGCATTGCAAAGCTTTCCGTTATTACCTTTGACGCCAATGTTGAAATGCTGATGGATAAATCGGCAGGGGTCGTTGCGATGGGCGGCTATAATACGTTCTGTGAAATCCTGTCCTTTGATAAGCCAGCGGTCATTGTGCCGCGTACTGTGCCGCGTCTTGAACAGTATGTGCGTGCGTCTGCTGCCGAAAAACTCGGCCTGATCAAAATGCTGACTGAGGAAGGTGGCCGTGATCCACGCGAAATGGCCAATGTGCTTCATGGGCTGATTGATCAACCCAAACCATCCCACGTGACAGTCCCCAACCTTATGGGCGGACTTGATCGGGTTGGTGATCTTGTTGATCGTTGGCTTCCGCCGCAAATGGCTGCTGAATAAACCATCAGGAACAGATTTGATGACACGCGACAGTCTTGCAATCGTGGTGAAGGGATATCCGCGATTGTCGGAAACCTTTATTGCGCAGGAAATTCTGGGAATTCAGCAGGCAAGCATTCCGTATCGGATCGTGTCACTCCGTCATCCCACGGATAAGAAGCGTCACCCGATCAATGACCGCATTGCCGGTGATGTCGATTATCTTCCTGAATATGTCTATCAGGAACCGCTGCGGGTTCTGCGGAGTTGGTTAAAGGTTCGCAAACTTCCCGGATATCGCCGTGCCTTTAATATCTGGTGGCAAGATTACCGCCGTGATCGCACGTCCAACCGTGCCCGTCGTTTTGCCCAAGGCATGGTAATGGCCGCGGAACTTCCCGACAATATCACGCGCATCTATGCCCATTTCTTCCATACGCCAGCATCGGTCGCACGCTATTGCGCGATCATACGCGGCTTGCCGTGGTCCTGTTCGGCACATGCCAAGGATATCTACACCAGCGAAGATTGGGATATGCGCGAAAAGCTGCGCGATATGGATTGGCTGGTGACCTGTACAAAGGCCAATGTTGATTATCTGCGTGAGCTGGCGGAAGATCCAGCCAAGGTCAATCTGCTGTATCATGGCTTGGATTTCTCGCGATTTCCGGAAGAGTTACCGGTACGTGCCATGCGCGATGGCAGTGATGCCGCTGATCCGGTGATTGTTCTCTCCGTTGGGCGTTTGGTTGGCAAAAAGGGGTATGACGACCTTTTGCATGCCTTTGCCAAACTTCCAAAAACACTGCATTGGCGGTTCGTTCATATCGGTGGCGGTAGCCGCGATAAGTACAAGCAACTGGCCGTAGAACTTGGCATCTCGGATCGCTGTGACTGGCAAGGTGCGCGCGACCAAAAGGAAGTGATTGCAGCGTGCCAGGCATCTGATCTGTTTGTTCTGGCCAGCCGGATTGAACAGGATGGCGACCGTGATGGGTTGCCAAATGTCTTGATGGAAGCACAGCTTTGCGGATTGGCGGCTGTTTCAACCGCGATTTCGGCAATCCCGGAACTGATCGAAGACGGGGTAAACGGCAAGCTGGTCGGGCAACGCGATCCTGATGCGCTGGCACATGCATTGGAAGTCATGATTTCTGATCCAGCCAAGCGTGCCGACATGGGACGCAAGGGCAATGAAATCGTGCGGCGTGATTTCTCATTCTATCGCGGGATGAAGGAACTGGCCCATCGGTTCGGTGTTTCTGATCAGAACACAGAAAATAAAGACGCAACAATCCAACAACCCGCCGCAGAGTAGGAGGCACGCGTTTGCAGGTTGCCTTTTACGCCCCGCTAAAGCCCGTTGACCATCCCGTACCCTCAGGTGATCGCCTGATGGCGCGCATGCTGTGTGACGCGTTGAAACATGCAGGGATGGAGGTTCATGTCGCCTCCCGCCTTCGCAGCCGTGTCGCCGATGGCAATGTCATGCAACAAGCACGTCTGGCCGAAATGGGCACGAAACTGGCGGCAAGGTTGTTGCGGCAATATCAATCGGGATTTCGTCCACGCCCGGATATCTGGTTTACCTATCATCTGTATTACAAGGCCCCGGACTGGATTGGGCCGATTGTCGCCAATGCACTTGATATCCCCTATGTCGTTGCCGAAGCATCCTTTGCGCCCAAACGGGCAAGTGGCCGATGGGGGCAAAGCCATGCTGCGGTTGAAACCGCATTGCGCCATGCAGATGCGGTTTTCTCCTTAAACCGGGCGGATATGGAATGCCTTTACCCAATCTGTGATTCCGGTTCTGTTCATTTCTTGCCACCCTTTACCCAAGTTGAAAACTGGTCGGTTGCACGCCGAAGGGCAATTGATCCTGCCTGCGTCCAGTTGGTGGCGACCGCCATGATGCGTAAGGGTGACAAGCTTAAATCATATGACCTTCTTGCCCGTTCATTAGGGCAGGCTTTGCGAAACGGTGTCGATCATTGGTATTTAACCGTCATTGGTGATGGACCCGTGCGATCAGATGTCGAAGCCCTGTTTGATCAGCACATGGTCACAGCAAGCCACGTTTCATTCTCAGGTCAGTGTGTGCCCGAACAAACGCGTGAAATTCTGGGCAAATCGGATCTGTTTGTCTGGCCGGCAATCAATGAAGCATTTGGTATGGCATTGTTGGAAGCACAGGCGGCAGGATTGCCAGTTTTGGCAGGTGATGCCGGCGGTGTTTCAGGGATCGTATCTGAAGGCATGACCGGATGGCTTGTACCGATTGGTGATGAAGCTGCCTTTACCGACAGGCTGACACGTTGTCTAACCTGTGATGTTGAAGCGTTACGCCCAATAGGGGAATCTGGTGCATCCAAGGCAATGCAACACCACACGGTTGCTGCGGCTGCCAATATCCTTGGTGCGACATTGCGCAATCTTGTTTCTGATCGGCAGGGGAGGCCATGAGCATCATTCGCTTTGCCTTGCTGCGTCATGGGGTGACCGACTGGAATGCGCAAAAACGCATTCAGGGAAGATCAGATATTTCGCTTCGGGCAGAAACGGTTCAGACCTATCGTAATTATCGACTACCGGATGATTGGTGCAATGTGCCGTGGTTCTGTACGCCTTTGTCGCGAACCCGCGAAACGGCGAATGCCTTGTCGATTTTCCCGATCTCGGTTGAGACTGCGCTAATCGAAATGGATTGGGGGCAGTGGGAAGGAAGAAAACTTCCGGAACTGCGTGACGAGCTTGGCGATGCCATGCGGGTGAACGAAGATCGTGGGTGGGATTTCCGACCGGATGGCGGCGAAAGCCCGAGCGATGTCTTGCAGCGCGTCGAAGGGTTTCTTCGTAACAATGATCTGCCGACATTTGGTGCTGTTACGCATAAAGGCGTCATTCGGGCGGTTTATGCTGCGGCCCGTCCATGGGACATGATGGGCAAAATGCCAGATCGGCTGGATTGGGAATGTTTGCACGTTTTTGAATGGTCATCGGATGAAGGCTTATCGATTTCCGAACTGAATGTGCCGTTGAGCACGTTAGGAGAGGTAAGCTGATGGCCGATGTCATGGTGTATGTGCAGCATCTGTTGGGCATTGGTCATGTGCGCCGTATGGCTTTGATCAACCGTGCGATTCAAGATCGCGGTCTGACAGTTTTGATTGCCAGTGGTGGTGTGCCGGATGACGGACTGGATTTTGCCGCTGATCAAGTCCTGCAGCTTTCGCCCTGTAAAACAGCCGATAGCAATTTTTCCGGGCTTGTTGATCCGAACGGCAATGTGCTTGGCGATGACTGGAAAGAACAACGCAAAGCAGAACTTCTTGCTGCCTTTACGGAATCCGCGCCCAAGCTTTTATTGATCGAGATGTTCCCGTTTGGCCGCAGGGCATTTCGGTTCGAACTGATCCCGTTGTTTGATGCCGCAAAGGCCGCCGGTATTCCAATCGTTTGTTCTGTGCGTGATTTGCTGGTGCGCAAAGCCGACATTGGTAAAACGCAATGGATGCGTGATGTTGCGCGCCAATATCTTGATGCGGTTCTGGTCCATGGTGACTCGGCATTGTTTGGGTTTGATCATAGCTTTGAATGCGCAGATGAAATTGCGAATCTGATTGTGCACACTGGCTATGTCGCGCCAGAAATTGCTGCTGACCCGGCAAGTGACCCTGCGCAAGATCGCAAAGGTGTTTTGGTTTCGGCGGGCGGTGGTGCTGTTGGTGCGGAGCTGATTGATCTTGCGATTGCTGCCCGTCAATATTCTGAAAAGTATGCAAATGCGCCGTGGGATATCGTTGCAGGCCCGCATTTTCCAGCTGATCGTTTCGATGCGCTGTTGAAAAATATGCCAGACGGGATGGTCCTACATCGCTTCCTGCCTGACTTTCGCGAACGTATGGCGCGGGCTTCTGTATCGGTATCACAGGCGGGCTATAACACGTTGATGGACGTGCTTTCGACTCAAACACCTGCCGTGATGGTGCCCTTTGCACAAGGCGGAGAAAGCGAACAAACAGAGCGTGCCGAAATTCTTTCAAAAGAAGGGGTTATTTCCCTGCTTGATCTTGATGGCCTGTCTGCGCAATCATTAGCAAAACAAATAGATAGTGCCAGACGGCCAAGCGGTTTGAAAATCGCACTGGATGGCGCGCAAAAAACTGCGGCGATTATCGCAGGAATGATTAAGGGTACGGCATGAGCAGTTGGGATCATTTACGCACGGAGCTTGATCTGTGGCAATCCGAAGGACGGATCGCGACGGCATGGTGGCGTGATGATGATGCAGTGACTGTCACCCCGGAACTTGAAGCAATTCTTGCGTTTGAGCAGCATTACAACGTTCCGCTGGCATTGGCGGTTATCCCGGCTGATCTTCAAAACGATCTTGTGGAACGCTTGGTGGAAACGGTTGATACCCGTGTGTTGCAGCATGGCTGGTCACATAAAAACCATATGCCCGTTGGACGCAAGAAGCAGGAACTTGATGATGTCCGCGATATAGGGGACGTCGTGTCAGACTTACGACATGGGTTCTCGGTTCTGAAATCCCGATTTGGCAGCCGGTTTTTGCCGGTGATTGTTCCGCCGTGGAACAGGGTTGCTGAAGATGTTGTCGCCTCTTTGCAATCCTTGGGATTCTTTGGGATCAGCACCTTTAACCCACGTGCATCGGCGGAGCCGTATCAGGGCCTGTTACAGGTTAACACACATGTTGATGTTATCGATTGGCGCGGCACACGTGGCTTTGCTGGCGAAGACGTGGTTCTTGGTGCAATGGTTGCGCATCTTGTCGCACGTCGAACAGGGCAGGTGGACGACCTGGAACCTACCGGCATCCTGACCCATCATATGGTGCATGACAAAGGTACGACCAAGTTCCTCGATAATCTGTTTTCAATGGAACATTCAGCTCTGAACTGGCTGAAAATACCTGGAGTATTTCCATGGCAATAAGCCCAAAAGAGCGCGCGGAACCAGAAGAAACCCTGGGTTCCGACACCTTGACTGACCCGGTGAAACCTGCGGGTGTCGTGGATAGTGACGTTCAGATGATGGCCTATCCGCCAAAGCTGATGGCGCCGGATTTGGCGAAATCAGTTGTCGGGTTGTTGATCTGCGGCGTGATTGCGCTCATCCCGGATATGCTTTCAATCATCAAATGGACGGCAGCCGGGTTGGCATTGTTGTTCGTATTTTACTTTGCCCGCACGCTGATGCGTTTCCAGTCCAAGCTATATGTTTCGGAATATGGTATTCGTCTCTCGAACATGCGCGGTGGGACGGCTTTTGCGTGGTCGGAACTTTCCAAATTCCGGTTGCGTTATTTCAGTACCAAACGTGACGGAAACAAGGGATGGTTTGAACTGACGATCCAGGCTGGCGAATCCAAAATTGTCGCAGAATCAACACTGGACGGTTTTGACGATCTGCTTGATATCTCACGTGATTGGGCCAAAGATAACAATCTTCTTGTAGATGACGTGACACGAACAAATCTGATGCGGATGGACGAAGCTGAAACCCTTGTTCAGGCAGCTGCATCTGAACGCGCACAAAGCGGTGCCAAACGAACATGATCGATATTCTGCGTATCAAGGATTTGAAAGTCGAATTTGTCTTGCCGCATATGCGGGTGAAGGCTGTCGAAAATGTAAGCTTTCGTATTGGTGCGCAAGAAACTGTCGCCTTGGTCGGGGAATCCGGATCGGGTAAAAGCACGATCTCTCAGGCGATTATGGGATTGCTGCCAAAGGCAGCCCAGATCACCAATGGATCAATCATCTTTGCGGATCCGAAAAAGCCGGGCACACGGGTTGATATTGCCTTGCTGGATCGCAGCGGTACAGAAATGCGTGCGATCCGCGGCGGCCGGATTTCCATGATTTTTCAGGAACCCATGAGTTCCTTGTCACCCTTACACACCATTGGTGATCAGATTTGTGAAGCTGTGCGCCTGCATCGGCGTGTTGGTCGGGCCGAGGCAAATGAATTGGCCGTTGAAATGCTGACGCTGATCGGCTTTCCACAGCCTAAAAGGGCGCTTAAGACATACCCGTTCGAATTGTCAGGTGGCCTTCGCCAACGTGCCATGATTGCCATGGCGTTGGTCTGTCGTCCGGCACTTCTGGTTGCGGATGAGCCGACCACGGCACTCGATGTAACGATACAGGCGCAAATCTTGCGACTGATCAAGGAAGTGCAAAGCGAATTGCAGATGTCCGTTTTGCTGATCACCCATGATCTCGGTGTGGTCGCAAATATGGCGGATCGCATGGTTGTTATTTACGATGGCCGGGTGGTGGAATCAGGCAAAACCGATGATGTGTTTATTAATCCGGGGCATGCCTATACTCAGTCGTTATTGGCGGCTGTTCCACATTTTGACATGGGGCCGGATGAACGCCTGCGCCCGTTGCGCGAAATCAAACCCAAAACCGGAAGTCTGCTTGCCGAGATTACAGCGCAAGACACCCCGCGCGAAGCAATAGAAGTTCCGGCTGCCTTGGCTTTGCACCCATCAATGGCGAGTGAGCCTGTATTGGCAGTCCGCCATCTCAGCAAAAGTTTCAGCACCCGTAAAGGCAACTGGTTCAAATCCGAAGAACGGATGATCCCGGCCGTTTCCGATGTGTCACTCACCGTGAACCGTGGGGAATGTGTCGGGTTGGTTGGGGAAAGCGGGTGTGGCAAGACAACGCTGTCCAAACTGATCATGCGGGCTATGAACCCGGATGAGGGATCTATTCTGTTTCGCGGTGAAAGTGGTCAGATGACAGAACTGACCGGCCTTGATGAAGATCAGTTAAATCCCTATCGAAAACGCATACAGTTCGTGTTTCAGGATCCGTTTGGGTCGCTTAATCCGCGTATGACGGTGCAGGATATCGTGACCGAACCAATGGTCATTCATGGGGTCGGTGATAGCAACTATCGTAAGAAAATGGTGTTGGAATTAATGGATCTGGTTGGGCTTGATCCGCGTTTTCTAAGCCGCTATCCGCACAGTTTTTCAGGCGGGCAGCGCCAGCGTATTGGCATTGCACGTGCACTAAGCTTAAAGCCGGACCTTCTGATATTCGACGAGCCGACTTCGGCACTTGATGTATCGGTTCAGGCGCAAATACTTAATTTGTTGAAAGACTTGCAGCGCGATCTTAATTTGACATATCTGTTTATTTCTCACAATTTGGCCGTGGTGGATTACATCGCGGACCGGATTGCTGTGATGTGTGCCGGGCGCATTGTCGAATCAGCCCCACGTGAACAGCTGTTTAGAAATCCGCTTCATCCTTACACGCAGGCATTGCTAAATGCTGTGCCGTTTGCCGATCTCGACCATCTGTTGGATTTCGATAAGATTGTCGATGGAAAGGCTTCTGATCCGGCGCGTTGGCCTGCGCCTTTTACGATCAATGACACCAGTGCACCAAAGATGATGCAATTTGCAGAAGATCACTTTGTGCGTGCCGAACGTGCCGATTTTACGGAGATCGCGATATGACCCGGTTCCCCATCATTTCGAAGCTTTCGGCACGTCGCGTGCTTGCCGGTATGGTCGTTGGTACTGGTGTTATCACGGCATCATTGATGCCGGTTTCAGGTCACGCGGAAGTTCCATATTTTGAGGATGCGGTGGCGAAAGGGACTTTGCCGCCGATGCTTGAACGGTTGCCAGAACATCCAAACGTTATTGATTTTGGTGCAGAAGATAAAACCATTGGCAAATATGGTGGAGAGTTCGTCACTATTATGGGCCGGTCAAAAGACATCCGTATGGCGGTTGTCTATGGCTATGCGCGTTTGGTTGGCTATGACCCGGACCTGAACCTGCAACCGGATATTCTTGAAGCGTTGGATGTGAATGAAGAGGGGAATGTTTTCACCCTTCACATCCGCAAAGGTCACAAATGGTCAGATGGCGCGCCCTTTACGGCCGAGGATTTCCGGTATTACTGGGAAGATATCGTCAATAACGATGAATTGTACCCGGTCGGACCACCACGTTTCCTGTTTGTCGGTGATGAACCGGCAACCTTTGAAATTCTTGATGAATATACCGTGCGTTATAGCTGGTCACAGTCCAACCCGTTCTTTTTGGCGGAGCTTGCAGCAACACTCCCGCCGTTCATTTATCGACCTGCGCATTATCTGAAACAGTTTCACGAGAAATACCGTGATCGCGATGAGCTTGACGCAATTGTCGCGGAACGCAGTTTGCGCAGTTGGGCCGTTCTGCATACGGATATGGACCGACCGGATCGCTTGTCGAATATCAATCGCCCGTCACTTGATCCGTGGTTGGTCACGACCGAAGAACCATCTGACCGGTTTGTCTTTGTTCGGAACCCGTATTATCACCGTGTCGATCCAGAAGGAAACCAGCTGCCTTATATCGACCGGATGATCTTCAATATTTCGAATTCAAAACTGGTGCCGGCCAAGGTTGGCGCAGGTGAGGTTGATCTGCAAAGCCGGGTTCTGTCGCTAAAGGACTACACTTTCCTTAAACAGTCCGAAGCAAAACAGAATTATCAGGTTCGTTTATGGGATGTTGGTGCCGGTGCCCATGCCGCCTTATATCCTAACCTGACCTGTTCTGACCCGGTTTGGCGCGGTGTCCTGCGGGATGTACGGTTCCGGCGTGCCTTGTCGATGGCGATCAATCGGACTGAAATCAACCGCGTTTTGTATTTTGGTCTGGCACAGCCAACCAACAACACGGTCTTGCGCAAAAGCCCGCTTTTCAAACCGGAATATCGCGAAAGCTTTACCAATTTCGACATCGATGCGGCCAATGCATTGCTTGATGATATGGGATTGGCTGAACGCGACAGTGATGGCATCCGATTGCTGCCCGATGGCCGCCCGATGGAAATCATTGTCGAAACCACCGGTGAAAACCCGGAACATGACGATATGCTTGAACTGATCGGGGATAGCTGGCGTCAGGTTGGGGTGAAGATGTTCGTCAAAGGTCTGCAACGTGAAGTGTTGCGCAACCGGGCCTATAGCGGCGAAACCATCATGTCGATCTTCAACGGGGTTGATAATGGCCTTGCGACGCCAAATACGGTGCCGTCTGAATTCGTTCCGGCTCAGCAGGACAGTCTGCAATGGCCGAAATGGGGCCAATATTATCAGACCGACGGCGAAGCCGGTGAAGCACCGGATATGCCTGCTGCCAAGGAATTGATGATCCAGTATCGTAAATGGCAGACCAGCAACGAAAAAGGCCGTAAAGAAGCCTGGCAGGACATTCTGGATATCAATTCAGAAAATATGTTCTCAATCGGATTGATCGGGAATGTGCCGCAACCGGTTGTGGTGGATAAAGATATGCGCAACGTGCCCGAAAAAGGCATACATAGCTGGGAGCCCGGTGCGTTCTTTGGGATTTACCGTCCCGATACGTTCTGGTGGGATCGATAAGCACTTTGATCACGTAACACGACGTTTCACTGCCAACGAGGGAAGGCCGTGAAACGACAGGGGGAGCAATACCGCCGATGCTGACTTATTTGGCAAGACGGCTTTTTGTAATGGTGCCGACACTGATCATGATCAGTCTGTTGGTGTTCGTGATCATTCAGCTTCCGCCCGGGGATTTTCTAAGCACCTATCTCAACGAGCTCCAGGCTCAGGGTGAGGCTGTTGATCCGGCAAAAATCGAATTTTTAAAGCAGCAATATGGCCTCGATCAGCCGATATACGTTCAGTATATTGAATGGGCGTGGGGGCTTTTGCATGGCGATCTTGGTTTTTCGTTTGAATATAATTTGCCGGTATCCGAGGTCGTTGGCGACCGCCTGTGGTTATCCTTGGTCCTGAATTTCAGCACGGTTCTGTTCATTTATATCGTTAGTTTTCCCATCGGGATTTATTCGGCAACCCGGCAATACAGCTGGGGTGATTATGGTTTCACTTTCGTTGGCTTTCTTGGGCTGGCGATGCCGAACTTCCTGTTTGCCCTCATCTTGCTGTACTACGCCAATGTCGTGTTTGGGACGTCGATTGGTGGGTTGATGGACCCGGAATTCACCAACCAAGGATGGTCCTTTGCCAAGATCATGTCGGTTGTTGAACATCTTTGGGCACCTGTTCTGGTGATTGGCACATCTGGTACGGCATCCATGATCAGGCGGTTGCGGGCCAATCTTCTTGATGAACTGAGCAAGCAATATGTCGTCACAGCCCACGCCAAGGGCTTGTCGCCGATGAAGGTGCTGTTTAAGTACCCGCTTCGTATGGCCTTGAACCCGTTCATTGCTGATATTGGCAATATCCTGCCGCAGGTGGTTTCTGGCTCTGTTCTGGTGTCTGTGGTGATGTCCTTGCCGACAACGGGGCCGATGCTGCTGACGGCCCTGCAAAGTCAGGATATGTATCTGGCAGGCTCGTTCCTGATGTTCCTTGCCCTTTTGACCGTGGTCGGGATGTTTGTTTCTGATGTTCTGCTGGCTTGGCTTGATCCCCGCATTCGTCTGCAGGGAGGTGTCGGGCAATGAGCATCAATAGCGATCGGCGCAATGAACATTATGTCGACCCAACACCCTTTAATCCTTGGGAACGCGAAGAACTAACGCCCGAACAGGAAAAGTATTTTCTGGCCTCGCAATGGCAATTGATGTGGTGGCGTTTGAAACGCCATCGGTTGGCGTATTTTTCGCTGATCATTTTAGGGATCATGTATGCATCGATCCTGATTGTTGAATTCATCGCGCCCTATGCACAGGAAACCCGCAATTCCGAATTCATCCATCACCCGCCACAGGCGATCCATCTGTTCCATGATGGGGAATTTGTCGGACCATTTACCTATGGCACTGATTTCTCAGTAAATATGGAAACATTGAAGCCGACCTATACCCCAAACCCTGATCGGGTAGACCGGCTGCGTTTCTTCTGTTCTGGTGACGAGTATAAGTTCTGGGGTTTGGTCGATATGGATTTCCATTTCGTCTGTCCGCCAGAAGACGGCACGATGTTTGTGTTTGGCACGGATCGGCTGGGCCGCGACATGCTTTCGCGGATCTTTTATGGCGCGCGTGTTTCGCTGACCATCGGGCTTGTCGGGATATCGGTTAGTTTCTTCCTGGGTATTCTGATCGGTGGAGCGGCTGGCTATTACGGCGGCTGGGTCGATGCAACGGCACAGCGCGCGATTGAAGTCATTCGATCCTTGCCTGAAATACCGCTTTGGATGGCGCTTTCTGCGGCCTTGCCGGTGACCTGGAGCCCGATCCTGATCTATTTCGGGATAACGATCATTCTTGGTCTGATCGACTGGACCGGGCTTGCGCGTGCGGTTCGATCCAAACTTCTGGCATTGCGGGAAGAAGATTATGCCCTTGCTGCCCGCTTAATGGGGGCAAAACCAAAGCGTATTGTGGCACGTCACCTGTTACCGAACTTTGCCAGCCACCTGATCGCATCGGTCACGCTGTCGATCCCGAATATGATTCTTGGCGAAACGGCACTTAGTTTCCTTGGACTTGGTTTACGCGCACCGGTGACAAGTTGGGGGGTGCTTTTGAACGAAGCACAAAACATCAATGCCGTTGCTGTTTATCCTTGGCTAATGCTGCCCGTGGTTCCGGTCGTAATCGTCGTTCTGGCGTTCAATTTCCTCGGTGACGGCCTCCGGGATGCGGCTGATCCTTACAAGAACTGATCCTTTAATGGTCTGTGATTTTCCAAACCTTGAAACGGAACGCCTTGTTCTACGTCCCATGGCAATGGGGGATTGGCCTGCTTACGCGGAGCTGATGCTATCAGAACGTGCAGTTCATATGGGCGGCCCATTTGATATGGCTGGGGCGTGGCGGATGTTCTGCAGTGATGCTGCTCAATGGTGTTTGATGGGCCATGGTGCACTGATGGTTGATGAAAAAACGACTGGGCAATGCTTGGGGCAGGTTTGCATTAATTACGGACCATTGTTCCCCGAGCATGAATTGGGGTGGTTTCTTTTCCCATCTGCAGAGGGAAGAGGAATTGCTGCAGAGGCTGCAATTGCATTGCGCAAATGGGCTTTTGAGGTGCGCGAACTAAAGACATTGGTCAGCTATATTGCACCGCGAAATATGCGATCAATTCACCTGGCTGAACGCCTTGGTGCGTCTTTGGACCCTGATGCAGTCCGTCCTGACCCGGACGACCTTGTCTATCGACACTTTCCCGACTAAGTGGGTACTTTACTTTTTACGCAACCACAGGCTGGTCTCATGCGCGCCTTCGGGGATGTGAATGCCATTGGCGATCGATCCTTCAATCAGATCATCAAGTCGGGTTGTGGCATAGGCACTGGACCACAGAATTTCAAATCCGTTTCCTGCCAAAAGCGATGCAACACCTTGCTGTTCGTTATAGCCGCGCCATAGCCAGATTTCCGGGTAGTCATCGGGCAGGGTGATGTCATGGATATGAATGATCGTGCCGCTGGGCAATGTCGGAATGATTGACGAGAACAGTAAATCAACATCTGTTCCGGGCATCATGATGTGGCTTGAATCAATCGACAGAATATCACCGCCTGTAAGGGTGGAGAAAATCGCGAGATCAGCCTTTTGAACAATGGTCTGTTCAATCGTGATCGGCAGTTTTGCAATATCTGCGCGTGGGGCCGGATCAATCGCGTGAAAGGCAGTATCAAGTTTACCATCCTTGATCGCGCGATAATAAAATCGTGTGGAATGACCTGATCCGATTTCAACGATCCGATCCGGGCGGAATTCACGGGTGATAATATAGGCCATCATGCCATCAAGACGCGGAAACCAGCTTTGCTGCCAGCGTGGTTCAGGCGGCGTTGCATTACCAAAGCTTGCAAATTCTTCCTGATATGTCGCAGCCTTGGTCAACCATGCCTTCATGGTCGGCGCAGCCTGTTCCATCATGGATTCTATTGCCGGATAGGATGGACGCCCGACTGTTTTTGCCGTTTCATTCGCATAACGATAGGGGATGAAATAGCCCGCAGGAGAACTGCCAAACAGGGTTTTTAGTCCGAATTTCCATCGGCGCATTCTGCGTGAGAACGGCATGGCGGTCATAATGGCATCTCTTTGAATTGACGTCGTAAAACAGGGGCGTGTTTGATTAAGGGGTGGCGTTAGTCACAAAATGTCTGATCTTCACCACGCCAGCTTCGCATAAGCCAAAATGAAAATGCCAGTGCAATTCCCGAAAGAATGGCCATGGCGTAATAGGCTTGTGATCCGAAATTCTCATAAAGCGGGCCGGATGCCCAAATGCTGCTGCCTAAAAACACCCCCATTGAAAGGGTCGCCATCAGGCTTTGCGCAGATGTGGCCAAGGCTTGCGGGATTGCACGGGCAATAAAGCTTACAGCGGCCAAATGTGTAATGCCAAAGGTCATGGCGTGCAGCGGTTGAACCAGAATGATCAGCCAGATATTGTCGGTTGATCCCAAAATGAGCCAGCGAACAATACCGGCGAACGCGCCCAGCGCAAACAACATGCCCGGATGGCGTCCACGCACGAACCGGCCTGCAACGGCAAATAGCGCAATTTCGGCGATCACGCCGATTGACCAGAAACTCCCGATCATTTCATGGGAATAGCCAACCGATTCCCAATGGACGGAGGCAAAACTGTAATAGGTGCCGTGTGCACCTTGGGCAAAGCCGATACAGCCGAGATAGATCAGGAAAACCGGTTTACGCAAAAGGTAAATCAGCGAGGACCCAGACCGCAACGGGCGGTCGGTTTGCGGATCGGGCATGCGGGTCAGGATCGCAAAATTGACGATTCCGGCAATGAACAGCATCCAGACAATCCACGATGTCGATGTGCCATCCAAGACCCAACCGGCACCGTAGGATGCAAAAATGAACGCAAGCGATCCCCATAGGCGCACGCGACCGTAATCAAGATCACGGGCCTTGCATTCATGAACCGTGATCGTGGTGCCAAGTGGCAATAGCGGCGAAAAGGTAAAGCCGATCACCACGGATAATCCCGCCAACCACCAGAAGTTACTGGAAACCGGGAATGCGAGTATCGAGAGCACATAAATGCCACCCAGCCACAGCATCGGCGTTTTGCGGTTGCCGGTACGGTCTGCCCGTTGGGCAATCAACGGGTCGGCAAAGACACGCACCCAGTTTGGCAATGACAGCAATATACCGATTTCACCCGCCGACAATCCTTGCGCCTTTAACCATACAGGCCAATAGGGCAGGAAAACCCCTTGAATAAGAAATAATCCGACAAAAAACAGGGCAAGTATCGTTGCCGTTTGCATGCGATCAGATGCGTGGTCAGAAGATTGATTGTCGGGTGTCAGATTAGGGTTTTTCATGCCGTAATTTGCCGCCGTTTAAGTCCACGAACGATAAAGCGGGCAGGGTGGACGGCATCCATTAGTGATTTTTCCAATGGCAGGGGCATGTCGCAAATCTCACTGGCAAGAATTTCGGCGGCAAGCGGGGCACCGATCAGTCCGCGCGCCCCAAATCCCGTACAGATATACACGTCTTTGTGGTAGGGCGCATTGATATATCGCGCGCCTTTTTTACCTTTGTCCAGATCGGGATAGGCCGAAAGATATTGTTCAAAATCCGGGGCAGGGCCAATCACCGGCAAATGATCCTGTGTCGTTGTGCGCAACGCTGCACGGCCATCAAGGGACTTGGATGACAGGCTTTCTGCAATCTTGGGAAAGACTTTGCCCAACTGAGCGACGTTGTAGGCATGATCAGTATCGCGAAGATCGGTTTGTTCATCATCGCGCAGGAATGTCGCGCCGAAGACATGCATGCCGTTTTTTGCCGGGGTTATATGGCCCTTATAGCTCAGAACACATTGAATGTTAGCGCTACCATACAGTTCGGAAATGACCGTTTCCGGGCAGTAACTGATTTGACCGCGAACGGGGATCAGTTGATCCTCCAGCCACCTTGTTTGTGAAAGCGTGCTTGTTTCGGTCGCACCGGCAATGATCACGGCGTCATACGGGCCAAATTCCCGCCCATCACTGCTGATCAGCGTTTTTCCCGCGTGCGTGTCGCCAATGTCGGTGATCGTGGTTGAGACGTGACATTTGATGCCGTTGGTGAGCGCCCTTACGAAGGAAGGCGGGCTGACCCAGCCGGCAGACGGGTAAAATACCCCGCCCATCGGAACGGGCAGGCCAAAGCATGCACTGGCCTCATCGCGTGACATGGCCTGTATAAGATCAGGATGATCAGCAAGCCGTGCAAGCAAACCGTCTTGGCGTTCTTGTTTGCGGGCACTGGTGGCCAAGTCAAGCACACCGCAAAAAACGGCCTCTATCAGGCCATCATCGGCAAGACGTTTTATTTTACGGTGGCTGAAACAAAATCCGGCCTCAAAGAATCGGCCCATAATGGCGTCATCAGCCGTGAAATAGGGCTCGATCATGCCAATGGGATTGCCCGATGCCGCATCTGCCAACTGATCGCGTTTTTCAAAGATCGTGACATGACATCCACGATTGCGTAGCGCATCAGCACAGGCCGCACCGGCCATGCCGCCACCGATTACGGCAACGGATTTGGCGTTGCTGTTCTTGGGAAGGTTAAACCATGGATCATCGGTAAAATGAAACCGGTTGGAGCCTTCTGATTGGGGTTCCTTGGCGGGGAGCGTGGCCGTGATCATGTCACGCTTAAATTCAAACCCCTTGCGCTTACTGACCGTAAATCCGGCACTTTCAAGCCCGTCGCGGACGATACGTGCTGCGCTAAAAGTGGCAAGTGTTGCGCCATTGGTGCTGGATGCCGCGACAATCGCTGAAAACAACGACGCATGCCACATACCAGGATTTCGGGCAGGGGCAAAGCCATCAAGGAACCAGCAATCAATACTGCCCTCATATCCGGACCAGCATGTGATGGCATCGCCGATCAGAAGTGTCAGACTTACCGCGCCATTGCCAAGAATGAACCGATGTATGCCTGGCAACATTGTTTCCGTTGGCCAAATATCGCCCAGTTGTTTTGAGAATTCTGACAGCTCGGGCCAAATTTTATGGGCACGGATCATGTCATTACGGGAAAGCGGAAATTTTTCGACCGAAACGAAATGAAGACGTTTTGATTTATGCGGGGCTTGTAACCAGGCCTGCCATGCGGCAAGAAAGTTCAAGCCCGTGCCAAAGCCGGTTTCGCCAATGGTAAAATTTTCGCGGCCTTGCCAAGCGGTCGGAAGATTGTTGCCTTCAATAAACACATAGCGTGTTTCAGCCAAGCCATTCTTTGGGCTGTAATATACGTCACCAAAATGCGGGGAAAATGGCACATTGCCATCGCGCCAAGTTATGACGCCAGCATTTGTCACGCTGGCGTCATATGACTTTGTTTCTGGCGCGGTCGGAATGTCGTCGGCTGTCATGCAGACAGGGCCTCGTCATCCTGCTCCGGGACCAGGGCAAGAGCTTCGCGGATGACTTCGGTTCCGGCCCCTTTGCGATGGGCGTTCTCGCTGAGATATCGGCGCCATTGTTTGGCACCGCGCATTTGCTGGAACAGGCCAAGCATGTGGCGGGTAACGTGGCCGATGGTTGCGTTTTCTTCCGTAAGGTGCTGCTCGATATATGGCAACATGGCCTCGACGACCTGATGGCGGTTGAGCGGTATGCTGTCGTCGCCGTAGAAGCGCCGGTCCACATCAAACAGAACAGAAGGGTTCTGATACGCTTCACGCCCGATCATAACCCCGTCAACATGCTTCAAATGCTCTTGCGCCTCATCCAGTGTCTTGATGCCGCCATTGATCAGGATTTCAAGTTCCGGGAATTCTTGCTTAAGCTGATAGACAAGCTCGTACCTTAGCGGGGGCACTTCGCGGTTTTCCTTGGGCGACAGGCCCTTAAGCCACGCCTTGCGGGCATGCACGATGAATGTCGTGCAGCCTGCATTGGCAACCGTTTCTGTGAACCGTTTAAGCGACGGATAATCTTCCTGATCATCAATGCCGATACGGTTCTTGACCGTTACGGGTGCGTCACTGGCCGAAATCATTGATTTGACGCAGTTTGCGACCACATCGGGTGTGCCCATCAGACAGGCGCCAAACGCGCCGTTCTGCACACGATCAGACGGACAACCGCAATTTAAGTTAATCTCGTCATAGGCATATGCATTGGCAATGTCACAAGCACGGGCCAAATCATCCGGGTCACTACCACCAAGTTGAAGGGCAATCGGATGTTCTGCATCATGATAACGTAAATGCCGTTCCACGCCGCCATGAATGATCGCGCCGGTGGTGACCATTTCGGTATAAAGCAACGTATGACGACTGATCTGCCGCAAGAAATAGCGATCATGCCGGTCCGTCCAATCCATCATCGGGGCAACGGAAATACGTCGATTAACAGTCATGGGTCTACCGATTGTCTTCAAACTGGGTGAATGGGCTTGCCGTAGTCAAAGCGCGGTCTTTATATATGTTCCGGGATTTAGGGTCAAAACCGATTGCGTGATGCATGGCTGCATCCCGAAGAATTAAAACACAGGAATTGATATGGTTACGATTTACGGCATCAAGAACTGCGACACGGTACGCAAGGCCCTTAAATGGTTTGACGCACAGGGCGTTGAAAACAAACTTCATGATTTCCGCGCCGATGGCATTGATGCCAAAACCATTGAAGGTTGGCTTGATGAAGTTGGCGGTGCGGTTTTGGTCAATAAACGTGGTCCAAGCTATCGCAATCTTTCGGATGATGACAAAGCGACGTTGGAGCAGGGCGGTGCAGCAGCCTCAGCCATTCTTGCCGCCAACCCCACGGTTATCAAACGACCGGTTGTTGATTTCGGTGCAACCCGGACGGTTGCCTATGATGAAGCACGCTGGATCGAACTGGCGCGACTGTAAGGATACCGAACATGTCAAAGCCAGTCGTACGGGGCGTCATCTTTGATTGCGATGGTGTTCTTGTTGATACTGAAACGCTTGCCAATGCGGTCTTGACCGATTTGTTGTGCAGCTATGGTTGCCCGATGGATGTTAAGCAAACTCACGATTTCTTTTTGGGAGGTACACTAGCATCCGTTGGGCCTAAAATGGCTGAAAGATTTGGTGTAACTTTACCAGATACATGGATCTCGGAGTGTTACGCCAAAACCTTCGAGGCCTTTGAAAAGGATCTGGTCCCATATCCTGATTTGGTGCCGATTCTTGATCTATTGGAAGCGCGGAACATCCCGATGGCGATTGGCAGTAACGGGCCGCACGACAAGATGGATGTATCTTTGGGTAAAGTCGGCATCAAGGAGCGTTTCGGAGATCGGATCTGTTCCGCCCATGACGTTGAAAATGCCAAGCCACATCCGGATGTCTATTTGTTGGCGGCGCAGAAGATGGGCGTTCCGATAACCGATTGCGTTGTCGTTGACGACAGCCTGAATGGTGTCAGGGCAGGTGTTGCATCCGGTGCGACCACCATCGGGTTGGTCGATATCACACCCGAAAGCTATCTGCGTGAGGCGGGTGCTGATTTCATCGCAAAGGATCACAAGGATCTTTATGCGCTTCTCTCCGACTGGGTGTCGTCGTCCTGAACATGGTATTGGTCATCTGATCGAAAAAAAAAGATGGGCAGTCCGAAATAGTGGACTGCCCGTCTTTCATTTTGATGTGGTTATTGTCCGATAACGATACCTTCACGGCGCAAATCTGCACCACCAATCAAACCGTCATCAGTAATCATGATCGCGTGAATGCCAGAATTCAGATCACGCAAACTGGTTTTGAAACCCAGCGCGGCCAAGACCGGTTCAAGACTTTCGGCACTTGTGCCTTCCTCGATGTCATATGTGCCAAACCGGTTGACCAGATGCGGCATATCGATGGCTTCTTGCGGGGATTTGTCCCAATCAATCATTGCGATCAGGGACTGCGCAACATAACCGATGATCCGCGATCCACCGGGGGATCCTGTGACAATCGCCGGTGTGCCGTCTTTCATGGCAATCGTCGGCGCCATCGATGATCTTGGACGTTTACCGGGTGCCAGTGCATTGGCAATCGGAACACCGTCAGAATGGGTGCGGAACGAGAAATCCGTCATTTCGTTATTCAACATGAAGCCACCGACCATCAGGCGCGACCCAAAGCCGTTTTCAATGGTTGTCGTCATTGAAACCGCATTGCCATAAATATCGACGATGGAAAAATGGCTGGTGCTGGGCAGTTCAATGGCTTCGTCATCAGTAAGGCGCATCGCATGGCTAAAGGCAGGTGCGCCGGGACTGACATCTTCAAGGGCTGTTTCACCGGCAAGCAATTTGGATCGTTCTGCCAGATAGCTTTTATCAAGCAGCCCGGCCACTGGAACTGGCAGGAAATCGCTATCGGCCATATATCGCCCGCGATCAGCAAATGCCAAGCGTGACGCATCACCAATCAACCGCCAGCTGTCCGGTGACTGTGGCCCCAGTGCCGCCAGATCATAAGGTTCGAGCAGCCCAAGAATTTGGCCCACGGTCAAGGCACCTGATGATGGTGGTCCCATTCCGCAAACGTCATACTCGCGGTAATCCACGCATACCGGCGCACGTTCCTTTACCCGATAATTTGCCATGTCCTGCAGGGACAGAACACCGGGGTTCCAATGTGCATCCCGAACCTTTGCGACGATATCCTTGGCAATTGTGCCGTTATAAAAGTTCGCGGTGCCGTTCGTTGCGAGATCACGCAGGGTGGCGGTGTATTCCGGGTTTTTCAGCAGTGTCCCAGTAATGAGGGGCACTCCATCCTGATCAAAGAAGTAGCTTTTCGCAACCGGATCACGGGACAGTTTTTCGCTGTCACTGGAAATCAGTCCTGCAAGCCGTTCTGATACCTCAAACCCGTTGGTGGCGGTCTCGATCGCCGGGGTGAACAGCGAATTCCAGGAAAGCTGTCCCCAATTTTCATGGGCTGCCTTCAATAACGCGGGGGTGCCCGGCGTTCCAACCGAGCGACCACCGACAACCGCATCATAGAAATCAAGCGGTTCACCGTTTTCGTCTTGAAACAGGGTAGGCGTCGCATCCATCGGGGCCGTTTCGCGCCCATCCAGCGTTGTCAGTTTTTTTGAACGGGCGTCGTAGTAAAGCAGAAATGCACCGCCACCGATGCCCGAAGACTGGGGTTCGACCAGTCCGAGCATGGTCTGAACCGTGACCATGGCATCAATTGCATTTCCACCATTGCGCAGGATGTCTGCACCGGCCTTAACCGCAAGCGGGTTGGCTGCAGTGATCATCCAGTCCTTTGCGCGCACTTCAGCACGCGATCCCGGTGTGCTATTTCCCGTGCTGCTTTCCGGGGCAATGGAGTCAGTCGTTTGTTGGGCTGTGGCGTAACCTGGCGTTGCGGCGATAAGTGTAATTGTCGCCAGCGCGGAGATAATTTGAATGTGTGGTTTTGTGGGGAATAAGGAAGCAGGAGCGATGAGGGGCATGTTCCGGACCTTTTTGCTGGGGCGATGTCAGAAATGCGGGGATTACAACCCTGAACGGAATGCGCAAATACAAACACCCGTATCCTGACAGATACGGGTGTTGGAGTGCAGTAAAAAATCGATCCGCTATCTGGATTATGCAGCGGTCTTGTTGCCCTTGCTACGTTGCTGGGAAACCAGTTTTACTTGCAGCCATTCCAGTATGGTCTCAGCGACCTTTTCCCAGTTTTTATCCAGCATCATGGCATGATGAATGTCGTCAATAAGTGCGTAATCCGCGCCATAGCGTTTGGTGGTGTGATGGGTTAGTTCACTTTGAATAATCTCGTCATCACGTGCCCCGATCACCAGCATTGACGGCGTTTCCTCGGCAGACAGGAAAACGGGATTTGCCCCCATCATATCCATCAATGCGCGTTGGCTTTCAGTTTCGAGGCGGCCAAAATAGATCATGCCTTCATCTTCTGCGATATCGGGCGACAGCATTGCCCGCCCGAGCCTTTCGCGCAAATAGGTATGCGGACCGATGGCTTGAAGCCAGAACATCTGGAAAAACAGATCAGGCTGGGCCAGCGCCATCATCGCATTGCTGGCAAGAAGTCCTTCGGGAGGGACCGATGCCATCAAGATTGCGGTCTCGGCACTATGGCGTTCGAGATACTTCTGGATGATATAGCCGCCCATCGAATGGCCGATGAGGATCGGTTTTTGGCCCAAGGTGTCGACGACTTCTTCCAAATCTTCGACATAATCATCGATCGAAGCCAGGTTGCGCAATTGTCTTCCGCCACTGCCACCATGCCCGCGCAAGGAGAAGGAGACTGTTTCAAATCCCTGATCGGCAAACCACCCGAGAAAGTGCTCGTTCCAGCACCACGCACCTGTGAAGGCGCCGTGAACGAAAACGATGGGGTGTTTGCTTTTGGGTTTAGCGACCGGGCTCCGGCGGAAAATTTCCAATTCTGGACTCATGGCAGGTCTCCTAAAGAAAACAGGATCAGTGCAAGATGAAGTCATGGTGGAAAATCATATGCGATGTTCGCACATGCAGCATGCATATGTCTATTGCGATATATGATCGGTGTTTTGTGTTGGCAATGATTGTCAGTACCAAGTTGTTTGCCTATGATTGGATCAGGGACAGAGGAATGGGAATAAGGGCAGCATCAAAGTTGCCATCCAGATAACAACAACAATGCAACAAAAAGCTTGGGTAAATGGTCAAATTATCTGTCGTTGGTATTTTCGCGGATTTGGACGAAGACGCGCTTGCCGATGTCGAACGTCACATAAATCGCAAAACTTTTGCTGCCGGGGCGCAGATTATTGAACCGGAAGCGGACAGTTCGGACGTCTATCTGATCCTTTCGGGGCGGGTGCGTATTGTGAACTATTCCCTGTCCGGGCGCGAAATCACGCTTGAAGAAATTGGTGCAGGCGGCTGCGTCGGGCAGCTTTCAGCCATTGACGGTGAGCCACGCTCAGCATGTGTGTTTGCGGTGAGCAACACCGATGTCGGTATTCTCAGCCCGGCGAATTTCGAAAAAGTGGTCAAAAGCCATCCGTCCGTTGCATGGAATGTGATTAGTGAATTGGCAAGAATTGTCCGCACATCAACCCGTCGCATTGTCGATGTCAGCACACTTGGCGCGAACGAGCGGGTGGTTGCCGAAATTCTGCGCCGCGCCCAGGAAATTTGCCCTGACGGTGGTGCTGCTACGTTATCGCCAGTCCCGGTTCATTCCGAAGTCGCAGGCCGTGTGAGCACATCACGCGAAACTGTTGCGCGGGTCATGGGAAGCCTTGGTCGCAAAGGATTGGTCTCAAAGATTGATACTGGTCTTTACGTTCCCGATGTCCGTCGATTGGAAGAATTCCTGAGTGAGTCGATTCACTAGGGTCTGGACTCAATTGGCCCAACATCTGATTGCAAAAATCCTGACCATATTGAGGAAGTTTTCTGCACACTTTTCGTATCGGGTAGTGAGCCGCCTCATGTCCTTCATGCGACAGAAGAAGCGTTCAACCAGATTGCGTTTGGCGTAAAGGCCAGCATCATGGGGGATCGGCTTTTTGGCATTTACCTTGGCGGGGATCACCGGCAAAGCCCCTTCATCTTCTATCTCTTGACGGATACGTGCACTGCCATAGGCCTTGTCGGCGACAATGGCCAATGGTGGTTTTGACCAATTCAGGAAGCAGTCGATCATCTTGCTGTCGTGGAGTTGTCGGCCACTGACCGCAAGGCGTAACGGGCGACCGAGTACATCTACAGCGGCGTGAACTTTACTTGTCCTGCCACCGCGTGAGCGTCCAATACCTTCTGCCAGTTCCCCTTTTTTGACCCAGCCGCGGCGCGGTGAGCCTTCACAATCGAACTGTCGATAAAGACAAGGGCATCTTCATCTTCTGATGCCAGGGCCTCGAATATATCGCGCCATATACCGCGTTCTCCCCAGCGGACATAACGATTATAGACTGTCGTAGGCGGGCCATACCTTCCCGGAAGATCCCGCCAGGGCGCGCCAGTTCGAAGAATGTAAAAGATGCCATTGAGAACTGTTCTGTCGTCGCGCCGTTTCGGCCCACGACCGTCAACAGGAAGAAGCGGAGCAATGATCGCCCATTCTTTATCGCTCAAATCAAATCGTGCCATGTGATAACTCCCTTTCCCAAAGGGTGAATCACATTTCGACTATAAATTTCAAGCGTCCCAATTGGGTTCAGACCCTAAGACCTGAAACCAATCGAATGCCTTTCTACTAAAACGTAAAAATTCGAAATCGCATGAAATTTTTGCGTGTTGTGATGGTTGTCACAGAAATATGCATATTGCACAGGTACTAATATGAGTGTGACGGGCATTTCGATTGTCCGGCATATCTCCCCCAAGAGAGTTTACTGGCCGTACATTTGTTGTACGGCCATTTTTTTTGCGTTTTCGCATGGCCGGACCGGATGCAGATGATTACTGTTGCGCGATGTTTTTGATCTGAATGCGCAAAGGGGAATCCACGCATGCGAATATCTGTGATGATGGCGGGATTGAATGGTGCGGTGGCAGTGGGTCTTGGTGCATTCGCCGCACATGGCTTGGCCGGGACTGAAATGGATTATGCACGCGGTTTGGTAGAGAAGGGTGCGCATTATCAACTTGTCCATGCTGTTGCATTGGCTGCGATTGCCGGTCTTGTTCATCAGGTTCCCGATGAGAAGTTTTTGCGTCTTGCGGCCTACGCCATGCTTGTGGGCATTTTATTCTTTTGTGGGTCGCTCTATATCATCGCCTTTAGCGGTGTCACAGCCTTTGGTACTGTCGCGCCAATCGGTGGATTTTCCTTTATCATTGGCTGGCTATTGTTGGCTGCGGCAGGCTCTCGCCGTTTCGCTTGAAGCCTGCTTGGGGGCAGGCGAGTGATCTTACGTCTCTCAAGCCACGACAGGCTGTTATCAGCGCAAGAAAAAAGACGTGTCCCGAAGGACACGTCTTTTTAAAAGTCTGAGTGTAATCAGATTCCGAAGAACCAGACTACTTCATTTTCGCTTCTTTGAACACGACGTGCTTACGCACGACGGGGTCGTACTTGCGAAACTGGAATTTCTCGGTGGTATTCCGCGGGTTCTTCTTAACAACATAGAAGTAACCGGTATCTGCGGTGCTTACCAACTTTACGAGGATCGAAGCGGGCTTCGCCATGTCTCTGCATCCTGTGTTCAGGTGTATCTCAGGCGGCGGAACATAAAGGTTATCGCCAGAGTGTCAAGCCATTTTGGTGAAAAATAATGCATTTTTAGTGCGTCGGGAAAGTGTCGGCGATTTCCTGTTGTCCGATGAAGGCAAGATTCTTGTAATCAGGGCTGTTTTTCAACAATTCCAGCGCAACTTTGACGTCAAATAGATCGCCACTTGAGTTTGCTGGACAGACATTCCGGAGCTCCCGACGGCTTTTTTCATCCTGATATTCAAGATTGCGCCATTTTACCATCATCGATGCAATTTTCTCGCGTTGGGAAAGAGCATCGGCAACGGGATGAACGGCATTCGTGCCATCTCCGGACTGCGTACAGATGGATGGAAAAATCCCGATTCTATCAAATGTGTAGCCAGACGGCGCCGTCATACGAGACCAGGTAAAGGTGAGCGTGCCGTGGTTGGGTAAGTCATTGATTGCCTGAACCGATCCTTTGCCAAAGCTTGTCGAACCGATCAGGACCGCACGGTTACGGTCTTGTAAGGCAGCGGCGACCAATTCGGCCGATGAGGCCGTGCGACCATCAATCAGAACAACAAGCGGTGCGCCGTTTGTCAGGTCCTTGGCATCGGCCTTAAAAATATGGCGGGCTGCAGTCACACGGGAAAACGTATTGCCGATTGCTCCATTTTCAAGGAACAGGTCAGCCACCGCGACCCCTTGTTGCAGCAATCCGCCACGATTTCCCCGAAGGTCTAAAACCACGCCCTGCAGGCCGCCCTTATAAAGCTGTGCTTTGAGAATGTTATCGCCAAGCGCGGTTGCCGTTGCGCTGTTAAAGCTGCTAACGCGTGCAATGAGGATATTGTCGCGGAACTCGGCAAAGACTGTGCGATCAATGACGCGTTCGCGCATGATTTCCATTGGTGTCACCGCGTCAGTGCCCGCGGCATTGACTTCAATGGTAACACTGCTGCCTTCTTCGCCATGGAGAAGGGCGGTAGCAAATGTGCTGGCCTTGCCATACATGTCCTGACCATTGACCGACATAACCTGATCCCCCGGATGCAGTCCGGCTTTGGCTGCCGGGCTTTCGGGGTGGACCAGTTTGACCACAGGATAACCGGTGCCGCCGATCAGGCGTACGCCAATCCCGATATAGCCATCGCGCCGGTTACGGGCTGTTGCGGCCTGTTTAGGGCCTTCATAGCGGCTATAACGGTCAAGATTGCGAATGGCACCGCTTACAAGTGCCGATTGCACGTCAAGGGTTGGGCTATTTCGCAAAAGCGGGGAATAGGCACGATAACTTACAAGTCCATTTAGCGTGATTTCTGACCAGATTTGCGTGCTGTCAGGGTTGGCGGGATCGTATGTTTCTTGCGGTAATGGAATGGTTCGAATGGTGCGTTGATCATATTGTAACACTAGGTCATCAGGGGTGATGCCAACGCGAATATCGGCATCAATGTCTGAAAGCCCATCAAGGGTATTCACCAGAATTTGGTCGCGGCTAATCGGATCGATGTAGCGCGAAGCAACAAGTTCGATGGTTTGCGTGATCAGTTCGCGGGTTTGTGGATCATCTGGTGCCGTGATCCCGGCAACCTGTGGCGTCCCGCAGGCGGCTTGCAAAAGACAAAGTCCGACCGCCACACCAATACGTCGCCACTGGCGCAGGCCGTTCTGTAAAGCAAGGCGTGCCATTTGCGATGGACCAATATCGACCAAGCGACCAATCCGATAAAATCTGAGAACCAAACTGCAGGTATTCTATAGGAGAATCTGGTATTTAGCCAATGACTATCCTTTGATCCGCATCGCCCATTGTGCGCCAAGAACAGCCCCTTTGATGAAGGGTAAAAATCCAAGGCAAAGCAAGACTGTCGTGGGCAGCCAGATCGATAGCTGCAAGCCAAATGACGGTTTCATGGACTGTTCCATCATCAGCACACCGGAAACAACAATGTGACCAACCAGGAAAATCGTAAAATAGGGCGGGGCATCATCACACCGGTATTCTCCGATGGGATGGTTGCAGGCATCGCATTGGCTGCGGAGTTTAAGGTATCCGCCAAAGGCAAAGCCATTGCCGCAATTGGGGCATTTACGGCAGAGACCACGGCGCAGGCCAAGTAAAAGGCGGCTGCTGCTATCTTTTGGGCCAGCATCAATGCTGTTGCTCTGGGGCTCGGTGGGCACTTGGTAGGGTTCGGTCATGGGGCGCTTCACTCCTGTTTCTTTCTGGCCTACTCTTGATCCGGGTGGAAAAAGGGGCATTGAAACGTTATGTCATCATCATGATGTTCAAGAGCACAGGCAAGAGAAATCGGTTGGATTAAATCACCTGCCGAGCAAGATTGATGTTGTTGAATAAGATATATACCTGCCAAAGGAGTGCTCCAGTGGGAAATGCAGACGCAATTGTAGCCAGTCTGAAGCAAGACTTCATTGAGGACACTGTTGATCGAATTGATCGTATCGAAACGACTATTGATCGTGTCGCCAGCGGTATGGATGAGGCAGGTGCAGGCATCGCCGAGCTACGCCGCGAAGCCCACACTGTTAAAGGGCTGGCAGGATCTTTCGGGTTTCCATTGGTGGGGGCAATTGCCCACCGTCTGGAAGATTATATCGCGGACCTTACCGAGATTGATGACCGTGAAGCCGCATCTTTAGTTGATTTCACCAGCTGGATACGCGAAGTCATCGAGAGTGGTACGAACCCGCCAGCCGACGAAGAAACCCGTATTTTGCGATCCCTTCCGACCCGTAGTGTCAAAGCCGATGATGCGGATGGAAAGGCAGATTCTGTTGCTGCACTCGATAAGGAAGTGCTGCTTGTAACCGCAACTGCCGTTCAAGCCAGTTTTCTTCAGCGTGAGTTGCGTCAAAAAGGATTTCGGACCATCACGGCGAGAAACGCGGTTGAGGCGTTCGAGACGGTCGTGCAATCACATCCTGATGCAGTGATTACAGCAGCAGTCCTTGATGGTCTAAGCGGGATCGAGTTGGTTCGGGCACTGGCCGCGATGAAAACATTGGCGAATAAGAAACTTGGGCTTCTGACCAGTTTTGATGCCTCGCATCCTGATCTTGAAGGTCTGCCGGAGAATGTTGTTATCATTAATAACCGTGGCAAGCAGACATCAGAACATTTGGCAAAATTCATCGAGACGATGATGTAAGCGCCAATACGGCGAGTTGGATACGACAAAGGGCGGTCAGTAGTTGGCCGCCCTTTGTCGTTGCGTATGCGCTTTACACTATTCTGGTTTGTTGCCGTCTTTGGGCGCATTGCGTGCAACCCGGTTAGACGCGACCAGTTTGCGTTGCTTTTTGGGCGTGGTTTTCTTTTTACCAGCAGTTTTGGCACCAGGCCTACCCGTGGACTTGGTCGCTGACGTTCCACCTGGACCATTGGCGTCGCGTGGTCCGGATCGGAATCCTGGTTTGCTGCCGTGTCGGTGGCTACGGTCGCCGGGACTCCCACGGCGTTTATTTTGCCCGCGACGGCCCCGTGGCCGTTCAACCAGATCACGATCGGTGATTTCAGCATGCTCGGCCAAGCGCAGGGCAAGCGACCCGGTTGCGGCATCTGCATCGGCAATACGCACGACAACAGCATCGCCAAGCTGGAACTTTTTACCACGATTTTGCCCGACCAACGCGTGACTGGCCGCGTCATGAACGTAATAGTCATCGGGCAGGGTGGAAATCGGCACAAGGCCATCCGCACCGGTTTCGTTCAACGAAATGAACAAACCGAAATGTGTGACCCCGGAAATCTTGCCGGGGAACTCGGCACCGACTTTATCGGACATATAGGCAGCAACATAGCGATCAACAGCATCGCGTTCAGCCATGGCTGCACGGCGTTCTGTCGCTGAGATGTCTTCGCCAATCTGCTCAAACCGTTCACCGTCTTCTGGTGGTAATCCACCTTCGCCAAGTTTCAATCCAGCAATCAGGGCGCGATGAACCAAAAGATCGGCATAACGTCGGATCGGGGATGTGAAGTGGCCATATTTCTTCAGGGCCAAGCCAAAGTGGCCAATATTGTCCGGGCTATACATCGCCTGTGACTGACTGCGCAGAACGACTGTATTGATCAATTCGGCTTCCGGTGTGTCTTTGGCCTTTTCAAGGATCTGGTTGAAGTCGCGTGGGCGCAGAACAGCCGCCTTGTTCAAGGTATAGCCGGCACCTTCAAGGAATTCACGCAACGCTTCGAGTTTTTCCTCGCTTGGTGCATCGTGGATACGATACATGCAAGGTTGCTTGATGCGTTCCAGTTCCTCTGCCGCACAGACATTGGCCGCAATCATGAATTCTTCGATCAGCTTGTGGCTGTCGAACCGTGCACGTGGCGCGATTGCAACAATCTGACCTTGGTCATTAAGTTCAATCTTGCGCTCAGGCACATCAAGCTCAAGCACGCCACGACGTTTGCGGGCCTCCAGGAACGCACCAAAGGCGCCGTAAAGCGGTTTGATGATGGTATCGACCAGCGGGCCGGTTGTGTCATCTGGTTGGCCATCCATGGCACGTTGAACCTGATCATAGGTCAGGCGTGCGGCAGATTTCATCATCCCGCGGCAGAATTTATGGCGGATCTTGTGACCATGCTTATCAAGCCACATCTCAACAGCCATACAGCCGCGATCTTCATGCGGGACCAACGAACACCAGCCGTTTGACAGCTCAAACGGCAGCATCGGGACCACGCGATCCGGGAAATAGCAGCTATTGCCGCGCTTGACGGCTTCGCGGTCCAAGGCATCACCGGGGCGGACATACCAGGACACATCGGCAATCGCGACCATGATGTGCCAACCGCCTTCGTTTTCAGGATCGGTGTCGGCTTCGGCCCATACGGCGTCATCGAAATCGCGCGCATCGGCACCATCAATGGTGACCAGCGGAATATCGCGAAGGTCGGTTCGCTTGTTCAGCGGCGTTGCCTTGGATTCCCGTGCCTGAAGTTCGACTTCCGGCGGGAATTCAAACGGAATGCCCCGTGCATGGATCGATACAAGGCTGATGGATTTTGGTTCGTTGATATTGCCAAGAACTTCTGTAATCCGGCCCTTGCGCAAGCCAAAATGTTTGCCCGGCAGAATTTCGGTCAGAACCAATGCGCCGGTTTCAAGATCAGGGTGGTCATCCTTTGGAACCGCGATCTCGCCGCTATCTTTGCGGTCTGTGGGCACAACGCGGCCTTCGCGTTCATTGGGGCGATAAAGACCCAGAACGCGTTGTGGGCCACTGCCCAGAACCTTCATGATGCTGGCTTCGTAGGTTTGTTTGCCGGTATAGCGCAGCTTTGCCAAAATCTTGTCACCGACGCCCGGCGCACTTGGGCCGCCACGGCGGATGGCTTTGACCAAAATCTGTGGTGGTTCGTAATCGTGTTTCCAAACATTCGGTTTGGCGAGAACTTCACCGTCATCGTCAATGCCGGTAATTTCAAGAACCTCGACCGGGGGCAGGCGGTCCGGCTTGTCAAACCGCTTGCGGCCTTTGACAACGTCGCCACCAATGTTGAGGTCTTTAAGGACCTTTTTAAGCTGGATCTTCGCCGCACCCTTGATGTTAAAGGCGCGCGCAATCTCTCGCTTGCCCACGGGGGTAGGGCTCATGCTGATGAATTCGATGATTTCTTCCCGTGTCGGGAAGTATTTTTTGTCTTCTGTGTCGTTCGCCAAGTTTGTGGCGTCCTTTCAATTAAATGCCAGCTAAAAGGAAGGCGGCGATTAAGTCGCCGCCGCCTTTTTAGTGGTTGTCTTTTTCGCTGCAGGTTTCTTTGCAGCTTTCTTTTTTGCAGGCGCTTTTTTCGCCGCAGTCGTTTTGGTCGCCGTTTTCTTGGCCGGGGCTTTTGATGTTTTACCCGACTTGGCGTCCTTTTCCTTAATCGCCTTTATCGCCATTTCAAGCGTGATGTCATCGCGCTCTACATCGCGGATATTGGCGATTGTCTTTTTGTGCTTCACAAACGGTCCCCAGCGGCCCACGGCAACAAAGATCGGTTCGTTGTCATCGGGGTGCTTGCCGAGTTCCTTGCCCGCTTTTTCGCGTTTGTCTGCGACAAGGGTGATGGCGCGGTTTTCACCAATGGTGAGAACATCATCATCTGCCTTAAGCGAGGCGAAGATACTGCCAGCCTGAATATAGGGACCGAAACGGCCAATATTGGCTTTCATTTCATCGCCAGTGTCCGGGTAAATCCCGACAAAGCGCGGCAATGTCAGAAGCTCTTCTGCCTTGGACAGATCCACAACAGATGGCTCCAGCCCTTTGGGCAAAGAAGTGCGTTTCGGTTTAACCTTTTTGGGTTTGCCGTTTTTGCCTTCGACTTCTTCTTCTTCGCCAAGCTGCACGTAAACGCCATAAGGGCCTTTGCGAAGCGTGATTTCCTTACCAGTTTCCTTGTCGATACCAAGAACCTTTGGTCCCGTATCAAGTTCGGAATCGTTGCCATTTTCATTGGCAACCAATGGCCGGGTGAAACTACAATCAGGGTAGTTCGAACAGCCAAGGAATGCACCGAATTTACCAAGTTTAAGGCTCAGCGTGCCATCAGCGCATTTCGGGCATTTATGCGGATCTACACCGTCTTCACGCGTTGGGAAGAGATAGTTTTCCAACATCACCTGAAGCGCATCAAGCACCTCGGTGATTTTCAGTTCCTTGGCTTCGTCGACATTACCTTTAAATGATTTCCAGAAATCCTTGAGAACGTCTTTCCAGGCCAGTTTGCCCATCGAGACTTCATCAAGCTGGTTTTCCAGATCAGCTGTGAAGTTGTACTGCACATAACGTTCAAAGAATTTCGACAGGAAGGCCGTTACCAGACGGCCACGGTCCTGTGCGACAAAACGTCGACGTTCCAGAAGGACGTAGTTACGATCCTGCAGAACCGAAATGATCGATGCATAGGTCGACGGGCGGCCAATGCCCAGTTCTTCCATCTTTTTAACCAGGCTCGCCTCGGTATAGCGGGGCGGGGGCTGGGTAAAGTGCTGATCAATCGTGACTTTGCCAAGATCAGGTTTCTGGCCCTCGGTAAGGGGCGGCAGACGACGATCGTTTTCGTCATCGGAATCGTCATCTTTGCCTTCCTGATAAAGTTTCAGGAAGCCGTCAAATTTAACGACCGAACCATTCGCACGCAAAACGACATGATTGTCGTTCGATGACAAATCAACAGCCACCTGATCAAAACGGGCGTCTTCCATCTGACAGGCGACAGTCCGTTTCCAGATCAGGGTGTAAAGGGCGAGTTGGTCCTTATCAAGATGGCGCGATACCTGATCGGGGCGTCGGAACAAATCGGTGGGCCGAACCGCCTCGTGGGCTTCTTGTGCGTTCTTGGCTTTGTTGGCAAAACTACGCGGGCTTGATGGAAGGTAGGCATCGCCATAATCCTTGCCAATCAGTCGGCGAGCGGCTGCCAATGCTTCTTGTGACAGAACCACAGCATCGGTACGCATATACGTGATCAGACCGACGGTTTCACCACCGATATCAACGCCTTCATACAAGCGCTGGGCAAGCTGCATGGTGCGTTTTGTCCCAAAGCCAAGCTTGCGCGATGCTTCCTGTTGCAGGGTTGAGGTGGTGAATGGTGGCTGAGGACGCCGTTTGACGTCTTTGCGTTCAACCTTGGAAACGGTGTAGCTGCGGCTTTCGACCTTTTCCTTGGCAATTTTGGCGGCATCTTCATTGCCAAGGGCAAGCTTATCAAGCTTCTCGCCATTCAAATGCGTCAGGCGCGCCGAAAAATTGCCTTCTGGAACGCTCAGTCCCGCCTCAAGCGACCAGTATTCATCGGCTTTGAAGGCCTCGATTTCAATTTCACGTTCGCAAATCAGGCGCAATGCGACCGATTGCACGCGACCAGCAGAACGTGAACCGGGCAATTTGCGCCACAGAACCGGCGACAGGTTAAACCCGACCAGATAATCCAATGCGCGGCGCGCCAAATAGGCATCGACCAGCTCTTGGTTAAGTTCGCGTGGATTGGCGATGGCTTCGGTGACGGCTTTCTTGGTGATCTCGTGGAACACGACGCGGTGAACATCGCGACCGCGGAGCAGCTTTTTCTGCTCAAGAACTTCAAGGATATGCCACGAAATCGCTTCTCCTTCACGATCCGGGTCAGTCGCGAGGAAGATTGTGTCGGAGTCACGTGCTGCAGATGCGATTTCCTTGATCTGCTTTTCAGATCGACCGTCTGTTTCCCAGACCATCGAAAAATCGTTATCGGTATCTACCGAACCGTCTTTTGACGGAAGGTCTCGGATGTGACCGAAGGATGCCAGCACCTTATAATCATCACCGAGATATTTGTTGATCGTCTTGGCTTTGGCCGGGGATTCGACGATGACAAGATTCATTACGTTTTTCGTGTCCGGTTCTTGCGCCCGAAGGCGATCATTATGTTGTGCGTTAAATAATCCGAATGAGCGACACATATATATAGTGTGTGCCTGTATTCCAGATCAGATTGCGCAAATTGCAGCAAATCACAACAATATTTGTCACGTCCTGATTCGACGCGACTCTCATTTGGCGATACGCGATACCCTATTTCCGGGGTGACGTTCAACCCTTCCTGCAACTTCGAGTTCAATCAAAATTGTCGAAACCTGTTCCGCCGACAAGCCAGACGTACGGATTAGCTCGTCAATTAAGAGGGGGGAGGATGACAGAAAGTCAAAGATTGATTGGCTGTCCGAATGATCAGTTTTAGGTGGTAGGGGACTGGGTAAATCATTAATTGTTTCAATGTCTTGTACTGGTTCCTTCGGAGCTTGAATTTCTGCGTCACGGTCAAGCGATTTGATGATTTCGTCATAGTCTTGAAGATGTGAGTTTTTGGTAGCTTGACGGGCATCTGTGTTGAATTGATGAAACCCTTCAAAAAGCTGTGTGTTTTGTTCGGCCAAGCGCAAAGCATCCAAAATCACGTCCGCAGAGTCGCATAAAATTGCGCCATCACGGATCAGGCTGTTTGGACCGGCTGCGCGTGGATCGGTTGGGGAGCCGGGAACTGCAAAAACATCACGGCCCTGTTCGGCGGCGAAACGTGCCGTAATCAGCGACCCCGAATTACGGCCTGCCTCAATAACAACCGTGCCAAATGACAGTCCTGAAATAATGCGATTACGCCTCGGAAAATGTCGAGCCTGTGGTTTCAGGCCCGGCGGCATTTCCGAAATGACGCAGCCTTGTTCGCAGAGCTTTTCATAAAGTTCCTGATTTTCACGCGGATAAACAACATCAACCCCACCACCAAGCACGGCAATTGTGCCGCCACTATGGGTGTCAGCCAGCTGTAGTGCAGCCGTGTGTGCCGCACCATCAATGCCGCGCGCCATGCCCGATGTAACGACATATCCTGCGCTGACCAGTTCATGGCTGATTTTACGGGCAAAGCCACATCCATTGGCTGATGCATTCCGCGCTCCGACAATCCCGACGGACGTTTTGGCTAAAAGATCAAGCCGCCCGATGGCGTAAAAATATGCAGGAGAATCTTCGATCCGGGCTAGCATTGCGGGGTATTCCGGATCGCCAAAAATGATTGGCTTTGCATGGTGTGTTTTGGCCAGCTCTATCTCGGAAACCGTATCTTCACGGCCCGCCAGAGTAATTTTTCGCGCGGTCTTTGAGTGGGCAATAAGATCGGGAAGAATTTCGATGGCTTCGCGGGCAGAGCCGAACCGATCTAACATTTTTCGAAATGTGACCGGGCCAATATTCGTGCTGCGCGCGAGCCGCATGCGGGCAAGGCGTTCTGATTGGGATAATCTCTGTGGTTGTGGTTCGTTAAAAAGCATAACGCCCGGATTGTGGTCATCCGGGCGTTACTTCGTCAAGCTATTCGAAATGAAAGATTAGCTTTCTGTCGAACTGCTATCTTCTTCTGCCTGTTTCTTTTTCTGGCCGATCTTTGGTTCTTTACCGCGCAACAGGCGGCCAATATTGGCGTGATGGGCCAGCCAGACGATGACAGCAAGAAAAACCCCAAGCCATCCAGCACCCGGATCGTTGGCGATAAAGAATGCGGCAAGCGGGGCGGCAATCATCGCGATCAGGGCTGAGAGGGACGAGATGCGGAAAAACAGGGCCATCACCAGCCATGTCAGGGCCGCACAAAGTCCCATGATCCAGTTTACCGCAACCAAGGTGCCCAACGTGGTGGCTACACCCTTACCGCCTTTAAACCGTAGCCAAATTGGGAACATATGGCCAATGACGGCGGCACCACCGGCAAAGATGCCCTGTTCAACGCCGGAAAGATGCGTGAAGAGCAAGGCGGCAAATGCGCCTTTGCCAACATCTCCAAGCAGCGTCAAAAACGCCAGATCTTTGCGTCCGGTGCGCAACACATTGGTTGCGCCAATATTGCCCGAACCGATTTTACGAATGTCGCCAAGACCGGCAATGCGGGTTAAAACCAGACCGAATGGAATGGACCCAAGCAAGTACCCGCAAACAGTCGCGACCTGCAGGGACATCAGCATGGCCTTGTAAGTGGCATCAAGTTCCATTTCAGGCGCCTTCCGTAAAGATTTCGCGGCCATCAATCAGGGTGCGCAACACGCGACCTTGGGTAAGACGGCCATCAAAGGGCGAATTTTTCGATTTCGACTGGAACTGATATGGATCGATTTTCCACGGACGATCCGGATCAAAGATTACAAGATCAGCCGGGGTGCCTTCGGCAAGTGTGCCTGCACCCTTAATCCGCACCAGGCTTGCCGGGATAGAGGTCAGCTTTGTAATGACGTCCAAAAGTGACATATGTCCGTTGTGATAAAGCTCAAGCGAGATCGGCAGAAGGGTTTCAAACCCGACACCGCCCGCAGCCGCCTGTGCGAAGGGCAGGCGTTTGGAATCGACATCTTGCGGATTGTGGTCGGATGCGATCGCATCAATCGTGCCATCGGCAAGACCCGCGACAATCGCCTGTCGGTCATCTTCTGAACGCAATGGCGGGGACAGTTTGGCAAAGGTGCGATAATCTGAAACTGAATTCTCATTAAGCGAGAAATAGAACGGAGCAGTATCGCACGTGACTTTAAGGCCGAGTTTTTTTGCTTTTCGGATGACCTCGACCGATTCTCCGGTCGAGATATGGGCAAAATGCAGCCGTCCGCCCGTCATTTCCACCAATCGCAGATCGCGTTCAATCTGGATGACTTCGGCAAGAGGCGAAACACCTGTAAGGCCAAGGCGGGTGGCAAGTTCACCACTATTCATTGCCGCACCCTTGGACAGTTCGGGCTCTTCGGGATGCTGAACAATCATGCCGTCAAAGAAGGTGGAATAAGACAATGCCTGGCGCAGAAGACGCGCACTTGCGATGGTTTTAACACCGTCACAGAAGGCAACGGCACCGGCTTGATGCAGAAGACCCATCTCGGTGATTTCATGGCCCTCGATGCCCTTGGAAAGGGCACCATAGACAAAGACTTTTGCCAAACCGACTTTGCGTGCACGGCGGGCGATAAATTCAACGCCAGCAACATCATCAATCACCGGATCGGTGTTGGGCAGGGCGATAATCGTTGTGATACCGCCAGTTGCCGCGGATTTACCCGCGGTTTCGATGGTTTCCTGATGCTCAAACCCCGGTTCGCGCAATTGGGCGCGCATGTCGACAAGCCCCGGGGCCAGGCATGCCCCGTTCAAGTCGATGACTTCATAGCCGTCTGGTACTGTCCCATTGGTGACATCTGCACCACTTTTAAGAATGGTGGCATCTTCGATCAGGAGCCCACCAATCGCATCGGTCTGTTTGGCCGGGTCAATCAGGCGGGCATTGATAAAGGCCTTTTTACCTGCACCTTTGGCGCGAATGGCGGGGCTCATGCCTGACCTCCCAGTTTTCTGTGGTTCAGAACAAGAATCTCAAGTGCAGCCATCCGTACAGCAACCCCCATTTCGACCTGTTCGCGAATCACAGAACGTTCCACGTCATCGGCAACTTCACTGTCAATTTCAACGCCGCGGTTCATCGGACCGGGATGCATGATCAGTGCGTCGGGCTTGGCATTGGCAAGCTTTGCGCGATCCAGTCCATGGAAGTGGAAATATTCACGGACAGACGGGATGAAGCTGCCTTCCATGCGTTCAAGCTGCAGACGCAACATCATGACGATGTCGCAGTCTTTCAGGCCTTCTTCCATGTCATGGAAAATTTCAACACCCATCCGGTCAATCTGTGACGGGATCAGGGTCGGCGGGGCAACAAGGCGCACGCGCGATCCCATTGTGTTGAGAAGCAAGATATTTGACCGGGCCACGCGTGAATGGGCAATGTCGCCGCAAATCGCAACCGTCAGACGATGCAGGCGGCCTTTGTGGCGGCGGATGGTCAGCGCATCAAGTAGCGCCTGGGTCGGGTGCTCGTGTCGCCCGTCGCCTGCATTGAGAACCGCGCAATTGACCTTTTCGCTGAGGAGCTTGACCGCGCCACTGTCCCCATGACGGACAACAAGTGCATCCGGGTTCATGGCATTGAGCGTCATCGCCGTATCAATCAGGGTTTCGCCCTTTTTGACCGAACTTGTGCCAACCGTCATATTGATGACGTCAGCCCCCAGCCGTTTGGCGGCAAGTTCAAACGATGTCAGCGTTCGGGTGGAGTTTTCGTAAAACAGATTAACGACCGTGGCACCGGCCAGAATATTACTGGTCTTGTCAGCAGAACGGTTCTTTTCCGCGTAATGCTGTGCCCGATCAAGAATAAGGGTGATTTCCCCGGGGGTGAGACCCTCGATGCCGAGGAGGTGAGGGTGCGGATAATGATCCGCCGCTGGTCCCATGACGCTCATGGCGTTGCACATTTCCCTTGGATGATCCTGGAAGAATTTCGCGCGGAGCATAGCGAATTGCCCCTGTCACGAAAAGGTAAATATTCCAAAGAGCCGAACGCATTTCCTGACTGTACGGTCAGGTTTTTATGCTGTTTGAATGCAAGGATTGCCATTAAACCGCATGCATAAGAATGGCGATGATTGGCATTGTGACGATGGCAATAAGGGTGTGTACGGTAATCACACTGGCCATCATCGGCGCATCCCCGCCCATTAAACGCGCCAAGACATAGGCACTCGCCGAACAGGGAAGGGCGGCATATAGAACAACTGATGCTGTCTCGATGCTTGGCAATCCTAGGGCAAGGCAAAGTCCAACGGCGATTGCCGGGCTGATGACAAGCTTGCCGAAGCTTGAAACACCGACTGCTATGCCGGCACGGCGTGCTGCTGTCAGATCAAGTCCTGCGCCAACGGCAAGAAGGCCAATTGGCAATGCCGCACGGCCAAGGACTTCCAAGAAAGGCCCGATGATCGGGGGCAACCCAATACCCGTCAGATTGAAAACACTGCCAAACACACATGCCATTAAAAGCGGGTTTTTGCCAACGTCGCGCAGCAGCGATAACAAACCCGGTTTGCGATCGTTATCCCCCCAATGTGCGCACGCCAAAACCGAAATGACGTTTACAGTCGGGACGACCAAGGCAACACAAAGTGCTGTGACGGTCAGGCCCTCTGTGCCCAAAAGGGCCGCCGCCACCGCAAGGCCAATATAGGTGTTTGGGCGAATGGCACCCTGAACCAAGGATGAAAATGCAGCCGGGCTGACTTTTAAAACGGGTTTGGCTGCAATGATCAGCGCTGTACAAATCGCAACTGTGCCAAGCATGGCACCGGTAATTCCCAGCAATGGCAAGCTGCCAAGATCGGCCTTGGCGGTGTTGGAAAACAGCAATGCCGGGAAGGTCACGAAATAAGTCAGTTTTTCCGCGCCAGGCCAGAATGTATCGGGCAGGAAACTGCGTCGACGCAAGGCATAGCCCAAAACAATAAGGGCAAATGTCGGGAGCAAAGCTGAAAGAATAGCGATCATTTACAGGCCTTTTGGATCGGGGCGTTCTGGCGACTTTTTGGAACAGGACCCTTGGTAGCATCTTTATGTACTGATAAAACACTACCACAGTAAGTCACTGGATTAGGTGACTTAAATTCATTTGTGGGCAGTTGTTCTTTGCCCGAAGAAGAGGGATGTGATAGTCAGCACATTAATTATAATCCGGTGCGGGTAGATTGTTTTCAATTCAAAGCGATTCTATGCCATTGGGAAATCCGTCAAGGGGACGATATGTCGCGGTCGATTGATCATCTGGTCTTATGCGTGAACGATCTTGATGCCGCAATAGCTGCATATCGCCAACTCGGTTTCACTGTCACACCGCGTGCAAACCATCCTTTTGGCACGGGAAATGCGCTGATTCAGCTTGATGGCATGTATATTGAACTGCTTTCTGTGGTTGAGCCGTCGAAAATTGCCGAAACCGATCTGGCTGTTCCGTTCTCATTCCCGGTATATAACCGTGACTATCTGCGTCACCGCGAAGGCATGTCGATGTTGGCATTGCAATCAAGTGATGCCGAGACGGACCGAGAAGTGTTTATGGCTGCTGGTGCGGCTGTGCCGCCAGTTTTTCATTTTGAACGGGATGCTAAAACACCGCAGGGTGATACGGTCGAAGTCGCCTTTTCACTGGCATTTGCCAATCACCCATTATTGCGAAATGCGGTTGCCTTCGTCTGCCAGCATCGCCATCCGCCAGAAAACTTTTATTTCCCGGAATATCAAACCCACGCCAACAGCGCATTGGCGCTTGGCAAGGTGATTATCAGTCACTGGGCTGCTGATGCGGTAAGCGAGTTTTATGAGGGCATTAATGTTGGCGGGCTGGTTGAAACCTTGCACACTGATGAGCTGGTTGAGAAATACGGCTTTGATGACCGGTTGTTTCCATCTGATGGTTTTGCCGGGTTTGAGCTGATTGTCGATGATATTGACAAGATATCTGATGCGGCGATGGCACTTGGCGCGGTCGAAATGAACGGCTTTTTGATCCTGCCGCCCTCGGTATTCTTTGGCACACTGGTTGTGATCAAATCCAAATAAAAAAAGCTGCCTGAAATGTCAGACAGCTTTTATCAGATCATGTTGATCCGGCGCGGGACTTAGTCTTCGTCGCCGTCAAATTCGTCTTCATCAGGTTCGGCGTTTTCGCCCGGGTCTGTATGAAGGTTAAGGTTGTCTAGCGCACCTTGCAGGATATAGGCCGCAGCCGTTTTATCGACGACTTGCGCACGACGTTTTCGTGTCATGTCTACTTCTTCGATCAGGATGCGTTCAACCGCAGTGGTCGAAAGACGTTCGTCCCACATCAGAACCGGAAGGTCGATGTATTTTTCCATCTCATCGAGAAAAGCATAAACGCGATGGCACGCTTTACCGATTGAACCGTCAAGTTCGCGTGGGAAGCCGATCACAATCCCACCAACATTCTGTTTGGTGCAGATTGCTGAAAGCTGCGCGATATCGCGGGTAAATTTCTTCCGCGAGATCAGCTCATGAGGTGAAGCGATCTGAAGCCCGACATCTGAAAGGGCAACGCCAATGGTTTTGGTGCCAAGGTCCAGGCCCAAAACGCGTGCCGCCGGTGTCAGACACCGCAGCAATTCCTGAGTATTATTGCAAATCATGGCGACCTTATAGGTCCGTTATCAGCAAAATACCAGCGCAAAGCAAACATGAGGCCCAGCAGCCAATGCATAGCTGTTTTACCTGCGTTTGCCGTGAATGGGATTTCTTATATTGCGCTGCACCCGTTGAGGTTCAAGGGGTGTAGGTCTTTATTTCCCTAGGGGTTGATGTGCTGGTGGATGTTTGTTCTAATGAAGAGATACAAAGTTAAGCGAAACCGAAATCGCAAAATAACTGATTACATCTCAGGGGGTATAGGGGTTGGTCGACGGTGCATCCAATGACGCGTTCGTAGAATTTGAACGCGTGCAGAAAAGCTACGATGGCGAAACGCTTGTCGTAAAAGATCTCAATTTATCCATGCCTAAGGGCGAATTCCTGACGATGCTTGGGCCGTCAGGGTCTGGAAAAACCACCTGCCTGATGATGCTTGCCGGTTTCGAAACCGCAACGCATGGTGATATTCGCTTGGGCGGAGTATCCATCAACAACATTCCTCCGCATAAGCGGGGGATTGGCATGGTGTTTCAGAACTATGCTCTGTTCCCGCATATGACGATTGCTGAAAACCTTGCTTTTCCACTTGAAGTGCGAAAGCTGGGTAAGGCTGAACGCGAAGAAAAAGTGAAAAGAGCCCTCGACATGGTCGAAATGGGTGATTTTGGCGGTCGCCGTCCGGCGCAATTGTCGGGTGGGCAGCAACAGCGTGTCGCCTTGGCGCGTGCACTTGTGTTTGAACCGGAACTCGTTCTGATGGATGAGCCGCTTGGCGCGCTGGATAAACAGCTGCGTGAGAAGATGCAGTTCGAAATTACCTATCTGGCACATCAGTTGGGCATTACGACCGTTTACGTCACCCATGATCAGACCGAAGCACTGACGATGTCAGACAGGGTTGCAGTGTTTGACGATGGCCGTATTCAGCAACTGGCGCCACCGGATCAGCTTTATGAAAGCCCTGAAAACAGTTTCGTTGCGCAGTTCATTGGTGAGAACAACACGCTTGAAGGTGTTGTGAAAGAAATCAAGGGCGATACCTGCGTAATTGAACTTGATGATGGCGAAGTCATTGATGCCGTTCCTGTCAATGTAACGAAAGTTGGTGAACGGACTCGCGTTTCCATCCGCCCGGAACGCGTTGAATATAATCGTGAACGTCTGCACGAAGATGCCCACACGCTGAAGGCTGAGGTGCTGGAATTCATCTATATGGGTGATATTTTCCGCACACGACTGCGTGTTGCGGGCAATTCAGATTTTGTCATCAAGACAAGAAACGCGCCTGATCAGGTGCGTTTGAAGCCGGGCCAGCAGATTGAAATCGGCTGGTTGGCAGAAGATTGTCGCGCGCTGGACGCGTGACGCACCAGATCAGGTAAGAACAGGACAGGTACACCCGGGTGCACGTCCTCAATCAATAGGCCGGGAAACAATCAGGGAGTCTGCAATGAAACTCATTAAGACACTTTCAGCGACAACGATGATCGCACTTGTCGCGACAAGTGGCGCGGCATTTGCCGACGATCACATGGCGGCGAACATGACGCTGGTTAGCTGGGGTGGCGCATATCAGGCCAGTCAGGTAGCTGCTTATGCTGAGCCTTATGCTGCGATGAATTCGGGCGTTACGATTACTTGGGACGAAAGTTCTAACGAGGCTGTTGCAAAACTGCGCGCCATGAATGAAGCCAACAATGTCACCTGGGATCTGGTTGATGTCGTTGCGTCTGATGCGCTTCGTCTTTGCGATGAAGGTCTGGCAATGGAAATCGATGCAAACGAAGTTCTTGCAGCGGCACCAGATGGCACATCAGCAGAAGATGACTTCGGCGATTTGCTTGTCAGCGATTGCTTCATTCCGCAGATCGTTTATTCGACCACGGTTGGTTATCGTAAAGACTTGGTTCCGGCTGGTGCAGAAGCACCGACCGATATCTGTGCTCTGTTCGATACGGAAACCTATCCGGGTATGCGTTCGCTTGAAAAACGTCCAATCAACAACATGGAATGGGCTCTTCTTTGCGATGGTGTTGCCAAGGACGACGTTTACAACGTTCTTGAAACCGCAGAAGGCCAGGAACAGGCTCTTGCGAAACTAGCCACCATCAAGGATAGCGTAATCTGGTGGAGCGCTGGTGCAGATACGCCGCAGCTTCTTGCTGATGGTGAAGTCTTCATGGGCTCGACCTATAACGGTCGTCTGTTCTCTGCCATTGTTGAGCAGAACCAGCCGATTGCGATGTTGTGGGATGCACAGGTCTTTGATCTTGACGGCTGGATTATCCCGGCTGGTTTGCCTGAAGACCGTCTTGCACGCGTGAAGGACTTTGTTAAGTTCGCCACCGACACCCAGCGTTTGGCTGACCAGTCGAAATACATCTCCTATGGTCCGGCTCGTGCTTCTTCGGCACCGCTTGTTGGCAAACATGCTTCGCTCGGCATCGACATGGCTCCACATATGCCGACCGATCCGGCAAACAGCAAGAACACGTTCCTCTATAACTACGAGTTCTGGGCTGATTACCGTGACGACATTGATGCCAAATTCCAAGCTTGGTTGGCTCAATAACAGCTAAATGAAGGGGGCCGCTTGCGGCCCCCTTTTCCCAATGAATAATGACCAATTTGCATAACAGACCGACAAACACGGCGGGATCACGGGGGTGTCATGAGTGATACGACAGAAGGATTAGTGCTTGCCGCTGACGGCAGGCCACTGAAACAAAGCTTGCGACGGGCCTTGTTGCGGCAAAAAGTACGTGCGCTGATGCTGATCGCGCCACTTTTGCTGTTCGTGGTGGTGACCTTCGTCGTTCCTATTATCTCGATGCTTTTCCGGTCGGTTGAGAACGATATTGTGCCTGTCACGCTTCCGGGGGTCGTGACAGAACTTGCCCAATGGGACACTTCAACCGGTACGGCTCCTTCCGAAGACGTCTTCCGTAATCTGTATATTGACCTGTTTAAAGCCAGCGAGGCAAAGCAGCATACGCGGCTTGGCACGCGCTTGAATTATGAGCAAACAGGTCTGTCATCATTGTTCCGCACCACAGGGCGTGGGCTTGATGACATTGGTGAAGAATGGCAAGATCCGCTTGAAGATATTGATGCGAATTTCAAGGATGCCGCGTTCTGGTTCGAAATGATGTCGGGCTCTGACGGCGATAGCCTGCTGGAAGACCGCCGCGATCTTTGGGCTGAACTGATTGGCGAAAGCATGGCCGGGGATGTCGGCTTTGTGCCGTCTGAACAAGTAGCAGAGATGTTGCCATGGACCAGCCGTGCCTACACTGATTTCGCAATCTGGACCGCCTTGGCAGACAATGATGTTGTTGCTGAGGAAGATCCTTGGGAAGCCGTTTACGGTGCGCTGGGGATGGATTTGACCAACCCTGATACTGTTAACGCGATTGGTCGTTATACGGGGCCGGGGGCAGATGCGCTTAAAGCCGCCGTTGCGAATTTGGATATGCTGCCGCAGGATGGTTTCCGCGAAGCATTTGCAGCAGAAAACGAAGATTGGGTTTCGCCGGAAGTCTGGGCGACAATCAAGCTCTATTCGCCAAGCGTGACACCGGGTTATTTCCTGAACGCGATTGACATGGAACTCACCCCTGACGGGATTGAGCAAAAACCAGAAAACGAGCAAATCTATACCCAGCTGTTCATACGTACGCTGGTTATGGCGCTGATTATTACGGCAAGTTGCATTGTGCTGGGCTATCCGGTTGCTTGGCTTTTGGCCAATCTGCCGATGCGGACATCCAGTGTTTTGATGATCCTTGTCCTGTTGCCATTCTGGACGTCGCTTTTGGTGCGGACATCGGCATGGAAAGTGTTGCTGCAGCAACAAGGGGTGATCAACGAAATCCTTGTTTGGCTGGGTTTTGTCAATGATGCTGATCGCCTGATCTTGATGAATAATGCAACGGGCACAATCATTGCCATGACGCATATTTTGCTGCCGTTTATGATCCTGCCACTTTATTCAGTGATGAAAACCGTTCCGCCAAGTTACCTGCGGGCGGCCAAATCGCTTGGTGCGACCAACTGGACAGCCTTCTGGCGGGTTTATTTCCCGCAATCGGTGCCGGGCATCGGGGCTGGATCAATTTTGGTCTTCATTCTGGCGATTGGTTACTACATCACGCCTGAAATCGTTGGCGGGACGAGCGGTGTCTTCATCTCGAACAGGATTGCCTACCATATTTCAAGTTCTCTCAACTGGGGCCTTGCAGCAGCATTGGGGACCATTCTTCTGGTTGTCGTGCTTGGTCTGTACTGGTGCTACGACAGGATCGTTGGCATTGATAACGTGAAGTTGGGGGGCTAAGGCCATGAGTAGTGTGATTGTTACTATCAAACGGCCGGACCTTCTGACCTTTACTATGCCTTTGGTGGCCGTGTTGGGCGCGATGTTCGGTTTTGTTACCGGCAATATCTATGGTGATCCCTGGATTGGGCTCATAGGTGGTGCTGTTGCTGGTGCTGCCTTGGCTGGCGGATTGGCACAGATTACGAAAATCAATCGCCGGATAAAAATCTGGGGAACGGCAATATTCCTTGGCCTTGTCGGAGCTGCCGTTGGTGGACTTGGCGGGTTGTTCGGCGGGTTTATCGTTGGTGTATCAATGGGGTGGTTTGCCACATGGGTTGGAAGCGGAAAATATCGCGCCGGTGTGCCGACCTATTACACGCCCAGTCAGGTTCTTTGGCACAACGCCTTCTTATTTATATGTGCCTTTGTTTTCTTCTTCCTGATTGCACCGCTGATTCCGGTCGTGTGGCTAAGCTTTAATGCGGAAAACTTCTTTACCTTCACGCCCGAAATGCTGAGCTTTAAGGCAGAAGGGTACAGCCTGAAGCATTACCGTGACTTCCTTGGCACGGATGAATGGATGGTACCGCTTAAGAACTCGCTGATCATCGCGCCGATTGCGACGATCATATCGGTTTCGTTGGGAACACTGGCCGCAATTGGTCTGAGCCAATCCCACGTGCCGGGCCGTCAGACAATGATGGCGATTCTGATTTCGCCGATGATTGTACCGCTGATCATTTCAGCGACGGGGATGTTCTTTTTCTATGCACCGCTTGGCAACTGGCTGGAAGTTAACCTTGGCCTGAACCAGTCATTCGTTGGTTATGTCAAGGTGATCCTGGCCCATGCAGTGCTTGGTATTCCGTTCGTGATTATTACCGTAACCGCGACATTGGTCGGGTTTGATAAATCACTGACGCGGGCGGCTTCGAATATGGGGGCAAACCCTGTGACGACGTTCTTCCGGGTCCAGATGCCCCTTATTCTGCCGGGTGTTATTTCGGGCGGGTTGTTTGCGTTCATCACCTCGTTTGATGAAGTCGTGGTTGTTCTGTTTGTCGGCTCCGCCCGGCAACAGACTTTGCCATGGCAGATGTATACGGGCCTGCGCGAGCAGATTTCACCGACCATTCTGGCAGCGGCAACCATCCTTGTTGCGGTTTCGATCTTGCTTCTGCTGACGGTGGAATTGTTGCGCCGTCGCTCCGAGCGACTTCGTGGCATGAGTCCGGGATAAGAGAACTTAGTCACCGACATCCGTTCAAAGTGGATGGATGTAAGAATGCGGTTAAGCAGGCCGACGGTACTTTGCACCGTCGGCCTGTTTCTTTGATGGCTATTGAAAATCCCTGCTGTGCATAAACGCATCTGGTTAAATGCGCCTTGTTGGACAAGTTGTTCATGACGGGCAGGGCGGTGTAACCTATCAAGACCAACTCAAGAGCGGGTTCTCACTTAATTATCGGTGTTTCCAGCCCTTGCGGCGGGGCCGTCGGGGTGCTAGTTTCCGCGCTGTAATTCAAGTTCTGGCAGATAATCCATCTGCCGGGTTTTTTGTCATTCCTTAAGAGAGACTTTCATCCATGTCGTCTTTGGATAAGGAAACAGTTCGTCGTATTGCCCTTCTTTCACGTATCAACGTGTCAGAAGAAGGCCTCTCCGAACTGGCGGGTGATTTGACCCGTATCCTCGATTTTGTCGAGGAACTGCAAGAAGTTGATGTCGAAGGTTGCGAACCGCTGACGTCGGTTGCCGATCTGACCTTGCCGCTGCGCAAGGACGAAGTCACCGATGGCAACATCCAGCAAAAAGTGCTGTCAAATGCACCGATGACCGATGCTGGCTGTTTTGTTGTGCCCAAGGTGGTTGAATAATGACTGATCTGACAAAGCTGACACTTGCCGAGGCCCGCGACGGCTTGGCAAAGGGTGAATATACCTCGGTCGAACTGACCGAAGCACACCTGAAATCGATGGAAGCGCATCGCAATCTGAACGCTTACATCACTGAAACTCCGGACAAAGCCATCGAGATGGCCAAGGCCTCCGATGCCAAGCGCGCCAAAGGTGATGCTGGCGCCATGGAAGGCCTGCCGATTGCGGTCAAAGACCTGTTCTGCACCGAAGGTGTTCAGACGACGGCGGCTTCGCATATCCTCGAAGGGTTCAAACCGGAATATGAATCCACTGTTACCAACAAATTGTTTGGCAATGGTGCTGTGATGCTGGGCAAGGCGAACCTTGATGAGTTCGCCATGGGGTCTGCCAATACGTCATCCTATTACGGGAATGTTATTAACCCGTGGAAAGGAAAAGACGGCAAGGACCTTGTGCCGGGTGGTTCATCTGGTGGCTCGGCTGCGGCCGTTGCCTGTGGAATGGCGCTTGCTGCGACCGGGACCGATACCGGCGGCTCGATCCGTCAGCCTGCATCCTATTGTGGTATTGTCGGGTTAAAGCCGACCTACGGTCGTTGCTCGCGTTGGGGTATTGTCGCCTTTGCAAGTTCGCTTGATCAGGCCGGTCCGATGACCAAAACCGTGCGTGATGCTGCCATCATGCTGGGGTCGATGGCGGGTCACGATGCCAAGGACAGCACGTCTGCACCGATGGCGGTTCCTGATTTTGAAGCGGCCCTTACGGGGGATATTCGCGGCATGAAAATCGGTATTCCAAAAGAATACCGTGTTGATGGCATGCCCGAAGAAATCACCAAGCTTTGGGATAACGGCGTTGCCATGTTGCGCGATGCGGGTGCCGAAGTGGTCGATGTGACCCTGCCGCACACCAAATATGCGCTGGGCACTTATTATATTGTTGCCCCGGCAGAAGCTTCTTCGAACCTTGCACGCTATGACGGCCTGCGTTACGGACAGCGTGTCATGGACGAAGGCGACAGCCTTGATGACATGTATTCCAAATCGCGTGCTTCCGGTTTCGGTAAGGAAGTCCAGCGCCGCATCATGATCGGGACCTATGTGCTCTCGGCTGGCTATTATGATGCCTATTACAACAAGGCGCTTAAAGTCCGTCGTCGCATCTACGAAGATTTCGCAAACGCCTTTGGAACGGTAGATGCCATTTTGGCACCAACCGCACCGTCGGCGGCCTTTGCGATTGGCGAAAACGAAGGCGATCCGGTCAAAATGTATCTCAATGATGTGTTTACTGTTCCGGCAAGCCTTGCCGGTCTTCCGGGGCTGTCATTGCCTGCGGGGCTGTCTTCTGATGGACTTCCGCTTGGTCTGCAGTTGATTGGCAAACCGTTTGACGAAGAAACCGTTCTGCGTGTCGGGGGCGTACTTGAAAGTGCGGCAAACTTCACCGCAAAACCATTCGGGCAGGAGGGCTGATCCATGACCTATATCATCGAAGGTTCAACCGGCCCGTGGGAAATCGTAGTCGGTCTGGAAGTCCACTGTCAGGTGGTTTCCAAGTCCAAGCTGTTTTCCGGTGCTTCGACCACGTTCGGTAACGAAGCCAACACCAATGTCAGTCTTGTTGATGCGGCGATGCCGGGCATGTTGCCGGTGATCAATGCTGAATGTGTCCGTCAGGCGGTTAAAACCGGTTTGGGCCTTAAAGCCCAGATCAATAAGGAAAGCGTTTTTTCACGGAAAAACTATTTCTATGCCGATCTGCCGCAGGGTTATCAGATTTCGCAGTTTGATAAGCCGATTGTTGGCAAAGGTACGATCATTCTTGATATGCCAGATGGTTCGACCAAATCGGTTGGCATTGAACGCCTGCATCTTGAACAGGATGCCGGGAAGTCGATGCACGATCAGGATCCGAAATATTCGCATATCGATTTGAACCGTTCGGGCGTTGCCCTGATGGAAATCGTATCCGACCCTGATATTCGCACCCCTGAAGAAGCAGGTGCCTATCTGACCAAGCTGCGTGCGATTGTGCGTTATCTTGGCACCTGTGATGGCAACATGAACGAAGGCTCCATGCGGTGTGATGCCAACGTGTCGGTCCGTCGTCCGGGCGAGCCGTTCGGCACACGTTGCGAGATCAAGAACGTCAACTCCATCCGTTTTGTGATGCAGGCGATCGAGATCGAAGCAAAACGTCAGGTCGAAGTTCTTGAAGCAGGCGGCGAAATTATTCAGCAGACCCGTCTGTTCGATCAGCGTCTTGGGGAAACCCGTGCGATGCGGTCCAAGGAAATGGCGCATGATTATCGCTATTTCCCGGATCCGGATTTGTTGCCGCTGGTGTTTGATGATGCGTTTGTTGCAGAAATCGAGAAAACCCTGCCGGAACTTCCGGACGAGAAAAAAGCCCGCTTCATCAATGAAAACGGCCTGTCGGCATATGATGCCGGTGTTCTCGTCGCCGAAAAGGAAAAGGCTGATTACTACGAGATCGTTGCCAAGGGCCGTGATGGCAAACTGGCAGCGAACTGGGTGATTACCAACCTGTTTGGTGCGCTGAACAAGGCGGAAGTCGGCATTGCCGATAGTCCGGTAACGGCTGAAAATCTTGGTAAGCTGATCGATCTTATTTCTGATGACACCATTTCTGGCCGTATCGCCAAGGATGTTTTTGAAATCATGATCGAGACCGGCGGTGATCCTGAAAAGATCGTCGAAGAAAAAGGTCTTAAGCAGATCACCGATACCGGCGCGATTGAAACGGCGATTGATGAAGTGATTGCTGCGAACCCGGACAAGGTTCAGGAAATCCGCGATGGCAAAGATCGTATGCTGGGCTGGTTTGTGGGTCAGGTTATGAAATCCACGGGTGGTAAAGCCAACCCAGGGATGGTCAACCAGATGCTTCGCGACAAAATCCTCGGCTGATTTTAATCATCAGACTAATAAAAAGCCGCCCGTTTCTATAGAGACGGGCGGCTTTTTTATTCAATCACAGAGCCAGATTTATCACGCTTGCAAAAGCTTCATAACTTCATCGGCTGTGGCATCGCTTGATGCCGGGTTTTGACCGGTCACCAATTTGCCATCGACAACGGCATAGGATGCCCACATATCGCCGCGTTCATAGAGGCCGCCCTGTTTTTTGAATTCATCTTCAATTAACAGCGGAACGACTTTTTCAAGGCCAACGGCCTTTTCTTCGTCATTGGTAAAGCCGGTGACTTTTTTGCCTGCGACCAATGCTTTGCCATCAATACCCTTGGCATGTACCAGTGCGGCAGGCCCGTGGCAGACCGCGGCGACCGGTTTGTTCTGGGCGACAAAAGCCTCGATCAAGGCGATTGACTTGGCATCGGTTGCCAAATCCCAAAGCGGACCATGACCGCCCGGATAAAACACGGCATCAAAATCATCTGCCTTAAGGTCATCAAGGGGCACTGTATTGGCAAATGCCTTTTGCGCTGCTTCGTCTTTTTCAAATCGGGCAGTCGCATCGGTCAGGGCGTCAGGTACCTGACTGTTGGGATCAAGTGGCGGTTGACCGCCTTTGGGGGATGCCAGTGTTATTTCAGCGCCGGCATCTAGGAAGCGGTAATAGGGCGCTGCCAGTTCTTCAAGCCAGATACCGGTCTTGTGGCCGGTGTCGCCCATTTGGTCGTGGGATGTGACAATCATTAAAATACGCATTGGGTCCTCCTTGCGCGGAATTCATTTGCCATGACGATAACTGGCTGACAAAATTTGCGATAGATCGAAGAACTGAACAGATTGTCAAATTATTTGAGCATCAAAGATGTCAGCATTAGACGAAGTCAGGGCGATGATGATTTTTGCCCGCGTGGTCGAAGAAGGCGGCTTTTCGGCCGCGGCGCGCAAGATGGGATTAAGTCGCGCAGCCATTTCACATCAGATCAGGCAACTTGAAGCAAAACTTGGCGTGCCGCTTCTTCGACGAAGCACACGTAACTTCAGTCTGACGGATGCCGGAACACGGTATTACGACAGTTGCCGAACCATAACGTTGGAAGCCGAAGCTGCGCGTAAACGCGTGGAAGAATTGCGCGATGAACCGGTCGGTAAAGTTTCGATCACATCCTCGGTGCATCTTGGCACAATGCGCATTGTGCCGATCCTTGATCAATTCCGGCAGACCTATCCCGGGGTTGCCATAGACGTTCATTTGACCGACGAGGTCGTCGATCTGATCGGACAGGGGATTGATATCGGAATTCGTTCCGGGCCGCTTAAAAGTTCAGATCTTAAAAGTTTCAAACTCTATCAAACGCGGCGGATTATTGCGGCGAGCAAGTCCTATATTGATCGGGCTGGCCTGCCTGAAACACCAGACGCCTTGGCGGAGCATGAATGGGTGATGTATAGCCGCGTTCCTGAAACCCTTTCGCTTAGCTGTGATGGTGTTGAGAAACGCGTGCGTGTCTCGGGCAATGTACGGGTCGATAATGCAACGGCGCGCTTGCAGTTTGTGCGGGGCGGGCATGGATTGGCCATTGTGCCACTGTGCGATATCGAACAGGAAATCAGGAATGGAGATTTGATCAGGGTTCTGCCTGAATGTGCTTTGCAAGATCTTGAAGTATATGCCGTTTATCCATCGGGTGTTACGCGCAGCGCAAAGGTGCAGTCACTTTTGGAATTCATGCGCCGTGCATTGCGTGATGTTGATATTTCACGGAATGATGCGGGTGGAGGCGAGAGCCATATTGATCAATTCTGATTGATCGGCTATTTCCCTTTGACGACTTTACGGGGGACCCATGGCCAATCTGTTTTTTTACTACTCGTCAATGAATGCGGGCAAATCGACCACGCTGCTTCAGGCGAGTTTCAATTACCACGAACGCGGCATGAAAACGCTGCTGTTGACGGTGGCGTTTGATAACCGTTTTGGCGAAGGTAAAATCGCATCGCGCATTGGCTTGGAGGCCCCGGCACTTTTGTTCGATGCCAAAACCGATATGTGTGCCTTGATCCTGGATCAGATGACCAAAGGCAAGGTCGATTGCGTGTTGATCGACGAGGCACAGTTCCTGACCAAAGATCAGGTTTGGCAGCTTTCAGATGTTGCAGATAAGCACAATGTTCCCGTGTTGTGCTATGGCATTCGCACCGATTTCCAGGGGGAGCTTTTCGAAGGATCGAAATGGCTTTTGGCGTGGGCAGATAAGTTGAATGAGCTTAAAACCATCTGCCATTGCGGGCGTAAGGCCGGGATGGTTTTACGGGTTGATGAAAATGGTACCCCGGTCCTTGAGGGCGCACAGGTCGAAATCGGCGGCAATGATCGCTATGTCCCGGTATGTCGGCGCCATTTCAAGGATGCGATGGGCCAATAGGGCCATTATTGGGTTGATAACACCCGTCATTTCAATTGTATGAGGAATTTATTTGGCGCTTCAGCCCGCCATCATCGCCGAGATTTCCGGTGCCAGAAGGCTATAAGCCACCAGCCACATGACAGCACAGGTCAGCCCATCAATGATTTTCCATGTGATCGGACGCGCGACATAAGGCGCTAGCCAGGACGCCCCCAAGGCGATGGCGAAAAACCAGACGAAACTCGCACTCATTGCGCCAAGTGCAAAGAAAAGCCGCTGGTCTGCGGGAAATTGCCCGCCAATGCCGCCCAGCATTACCACTGTATCAAGATATACATGCGGGTTGAGCAGTGTGACTGCCAAGGTGGTCGAAAGAACAGCCTGCCATCCCGTTTTGCTTATGGCCTCGTCGGACAGTGTTTCGGTTTCGAATAACCGTTTGAGTGCGCCAAACCCGTACCAGATCAGAAATGCGCCGCCACCCCATGCCGCGATCTTTGTCAAAAGCGGGTAGGCGGCAATCAACGTCCCAAGTCCGGCAACGCCTGCCGCAATCAAAACCGCATCACAGAGTGCGCAAACAAACGCAACCATCATCGGATGATTGCGCCGCAATCCTTGTCCAAGGACAAAGGCATTTTGTGCGCCAATGGCAATAATCAATCCGCCGCCAAGGCCAAATCCGGTCGCATAAGTCAAAAGCATTTCGGCATCCCAGTGTTTGTTGGTCCGCCAGTGATATCAATTTTTTGAAATAAGAAAATCGAATTATGGTAAAGTATCATTAGAAAAAATAATGGTGTGGGTATGCTCGATTACAAATTGCTTCAGGCCAGTGCCGAGGTCATTCGTCATGGCAGTTTTGAAAAGGCAGCACGTGAATTGGGCCTTACCCAGTCTGCTGTATCGCAACGTGTGAAGCTGTTGGAAGAACGCTTGGGGCAACCTGTCATTATTCGGGCCAAGCCGATTGCCGCGACGGTGGCAGGGCAAAGGTTCCTTGCGCATTATCAAAGTGTGCGGTTGCTAGAACAGGAACTCCATGAAGAACTTCCCGTCATTCAAACCGATGGCCGGTTCGGGCAGGTGGCATTGGCGGTCAATGCCGACAGCCTTGCGACGTGGTTTGTTGATGTGCCCAAACATCTGTTCGAACAGTTGGGGCTTCTGGTCCATCTGACGGTTGATGATGAATCCTTGAACCACACAGCCTTGCAGGACGGGACGGTGTTGAGTGCGATCAGTATGCAATCCGCACCCATCCAGGGATGTCGGGTGCGCCCGTTGGGGGTAATGCGCTATGTCATGGTTGTATCGCCTGAATTTAACGCGCGGTACTTCGCCAATGGCGTGACGCCAGATGCCTTGCGCGCATGTCCGGCGGTAAATTTTTCAGAACATGACGAATTGCAAAATCAGTTTCTAAAACAGTATTTCGGACTAAATCCTGGCGAGTTTCCCGCGCATATGGTTCCAAGTTCGCAAGGGTTCGTCACCGTGGCCGAGCAGGGCATCGCCTATGCCGTTGTCGCACAACAACAGGCCGAAGAAGGATTGCGGAACGGAAGTCTGGTTCAGCCTTGTCAGCATGCGATAGACCGACCGCTTTATTGGCATCACAAAACCATCCAAAGCCGTCTTCTTGATAAGGTCAACGAGATTGTCTTAACACAAGCCCGCCGTTTTTTGCCCAAAATTACCGCGTAACAAGTTGATGGGTTTGGATTTTTAAGGGACGTGGTTCGATTAGAGGAAGGCTTTGATACGCGGATCAAATTTGACTTAAAGTAAAATTTGTCGCTTACTTTGCCAGATGAGCCATTTTGTATAACGGTTTGTTTAAACAGGGAAACCATGTCGCATCGACTGATTGCATGTGAGCATTGCGACTATCTTCATGTCGAGGAAAACATCCCGGCAGGTAGTGTGGCGTGCTGTGTGCGGTGTGGGTCACCGTTATATTCTGCGGAACAATCACGGTTTGACAAGCCGTTGGCGTTTGCCATTACCGCGCTTTTGCTGTTCATCATCGCCAACAGTTATCCGATCTTGACCTTTGCCATGGAAGGGCGGGTTGAAACCAACACACTGGGCAGTGGCGTTTTGACATTTTGGCAGGAAGGGTTTCCTTTTCTGGCCTTTATGGTTGCGTTGACGTCGATTGTTGCGCCGTTATTTCTGATTTTTGCACATATCTACGTCTTGCTGCCGATCTCGCTGAATATCCGTTTGCCCGGAATGCAAAAAGTCTGGCGTATTCTTGCGATGGTGCGGCCTTGGTCGATGCTTGATGTTTTCCTGATTGGATTGCTGGTCGCACTTACCAAATTGACCGATTTTGCCCAAGTGATTGCGGGTCCGGCATTTTTTGCAATTTGCTGCCTTATTCCGGTGGCTTTGCTGATGAATGTAACCCTTGATCCACGCAATGTCTGGCGGCGCATTGCCCCGGCCAGTTTGCGATATCTTGATCAAAGTGATCTTGCCGATCTTTCGAACGGAAACAGTGTTTCGCAGGCCCGACATTACGGTCTTCTGACCTGTCACACATGTGCGATGGTGGTAAAGGACCAAAAAGACGGTCATACGCGTTGTCCGCGATGCGGAGATGTTGTCCATCAACGGAAAGCCAGAAGTCTTTCACGGGCATGGGCGTTGTTGGCAACAGCCGTGATATTGTATGTGCCTGCCAATATCTTCCCGATTATGACCGTGACTTATCTGGGACGATCAGAGGCCGATACCATTCTATCGGGCGTGGCTGTATTGGCAAAAGCAGGGGAATGGCCCATTGCGATTGTGGTCTTTACCGCAAGCATTCTGGTGCCAATCGTCAAGATCGTCATGTTGAGCTGGGTCTATATGACAACCTATTTAGGGCTTTCAGGACCCCTTAAGGAACGCACATTGATCTATCGGGTTACCGAATTGGTCGGGCGCTGGTCGATGGTTGACGTTTTCATGGTCTCGATCCTCGCTGCATTGGTCAAGCTTGGCAATATCGCATCCGTTCAGCCGGGTTTTGGCGCGGTTGCCTTTTGCGGGGTGGTTATTGCGACCATGTTATCAGCGATGGCATTCGATCCACGTCTCATATGGGACCGGACAGGAATGGGCGGATCACAACAATCCAGTACGCCGGATGTCTACGCACAAGACCAAGTTGAAAAACAGGGGACGCCGTCATGATTGACGAGAATACTTCTTCATTTGACCGGCGGCCGGGCGTGCCTGATGTCAAAAAAGGCTGGAGCCGGTTTTCCATCATTTGGCTGGTGCCGCTTGTTGCGTTGATCATTGGCGGGTGGTTGCTTTGGCGCGATATCGTGTCAAAGGGGCCGGAAATTAGTGTGACGTTTCAAACGGCTGACGGAATATCTGCCGGTAAAACGGCCGTTCGATATCGTGATGTTGATGTCGGGCAGGTGATTGGGATCAATCTTGCCGAAGATCTGGACCATGTCCGCTTAACCATCAGAATGGATGCGGACTTTAGTGAATATCTTACTGAAAACACCCGGTTCTGGGTGGTGCGGCCCCGCGTAACCGTCCGGGGTATCACGGGTCTGGATACGATTGTCTCAGGCGCCTATATCGAAGTGGTTCCAGATAAGACAGGATCAGAAGAACAAAACTTTGTCGGCGAAGAAGAGCCGCAACCCATTCATGACGATGAAGACGGCACCCGGTTTGTCCTGAAAGCTGAAGAGCTTGGGTCACTGGGATCCGGGACACCAGTTTTGTTGCGGGGGATTGAAGTTGGCGAGGTTCTTGAAACAGAACTTGATGAAAATGCTGACGGTGTCTCCATCCCGGTCTTTATTCGCAAGCCTTTTGATGCGCTTGTAAAACGCGATACGCGGTTTTGGGATTCAAGCGGTATCGCACTTGACCTGAATGCAGATGGGCTTTCGGTGCGGGCGCAATCGGTGCGTTCTGTTCTGGCGGGGGGGATTAATTTCTATACGCCAGATGTAAGTGTGAATGAAGATCAGGCACCGGCCGAAACAATTTTCCGCTTACATAGCAGTTTGGAAAAGGCCGAGTTGCTTGCGCAAGGATATAGCCAGAAATACATCCTTTATTTTGATTCCTCTGTACGTGGCCTGTCACGTGGTGCGCCGGTGGATTTTAATGGTATCCGGGTCGGAACGGTTGAAAGCGTTGATTTGGAATATGTGGTCAGTCAGCGGTCATTCCGTGTTCCGGTTGTCGTGACAATTGAACCGGAACGGGTACAGCTTATTGGCGCAAATGTGGGCGACCTTGATCCTGAGGCCACGATTAAAACCTTGGTTGAGGACGGCCTGCGGGCAAGGCTTAAAACAGGCAGCTTCATCACCGGACAATTGTTTGTCGATCTATCGATGAATCCGGTCTCACCGGCCAGATATCTGGGCGATCGAAATGGCAACATTCCTGAATTGCCGACTTTGCCGCAAAAGCTTGATGAAATTGCCAATTCCCTGACCAGTCTGTTGGAGAAAGTTGAAACCTTTCCGCTTGAAGAGATTGGTATTCGTTTGCTGGGTACGGTTGAGGGGATGGAGAATATTGTGACGTCGCCAGCCTTAACCGAAGGCATGACAAGCCTGCAGCAGGCGGCCGCGGGGATTAGCAGTCTGGTTGATAATCTGGATTCTAGCGTTCTTCCTGCAACGCAAACGGCACTTGATGCTGCACGCGAAGCACTGGGTGGTGTTCGGGATGTAACTTCACCATCATCGCCCGTGCGTTACAATCTGGAACAGGCGCTTAAGGAACTCAGTGCAACTGCACGTTCGTTACGCGATCTCACGGAATTTCTTGAACAAAACCCGAGTGCTCTGATCCTTGGGAAAAGTGGCCCGAAGGAGGATGAATGATGCGACAGATGATCCGAATGCATATCGGTAAGTGTGTCTTGGTACTTCTTGCGCCATTGTTGGTGGCCTGTGCCGCGCAATCTGTTCCTGATCGCTACTACCTGTTGTCGCCGACCGTGCAACAGGTATCAGAGCCATCCATCCAGGCACCGGTTATTGGCATTGGTCCGGTCACGATCCCGAGCCATCTGGATCGATCAACCATTGTGTCGCGAAGCAGCACCAATCGTGTTGAAGTCAATTCCGGTTATCGTTGGGCAGAGCCACTTGATGAAAACATCAACCGGGTTCTGATGGATAATATGGGGCGGACAGGGAAGGCATCACGACTTGAAGCTTTCCCGTGGACATCACGCGATGGTGTCGACTGGCAAGTTGTTCTTGATATTGACCGGTTTGAACGTCAACCGGACGGAAATGTTATCTTGACGGCACGCTGGAAACTGATCCGGTTTGAAAGTGGTGAGATCGTCCGGGCCGCAACATATAACAAGGTCAGTATGCCTTCTGATACGTCGATCGAAAGTACGGTATTGGCCATGAGTACATTGCTTTCTGATATGACGATCGAGATTTCCAGTCACCTGCCGTGACGAAGAGGCTGAATAAGCTTGGATAAGCAGATCGGATTTCAATCTCGGATTGAGACAGGTGCTCGATTTATGGCATGGCACAAAGTTTTTTATGCCGCGTAGGCAAGTGAAACTGCCAAGAAATTGGAAAAGGCCATAACAACCTATTGTTTTCATCACCCGAATAGCCTTATAAAGAAGATACAAATATAAAAAACGGGACACGCGCCTGACTAATAACTGGCAAATAAATGCCGCCCCAAACAGGAAGTTAGGGAGCCAGAGCGCATCATGTCGGATACGACATTTGAAGTTACAGTCCAGCGGGGGGATCGCTGGATCATCCATTCGACATTTGATGTCGAAAAGGAAGCGGTAACGGAAGCTGAAAAGCTTCTGAAAACCAAGGTTTCTGCCGTACGCGTCGTCCGTAACTGGGAACGCGGCGACGGTCGTCATATCGAAAAAGTACTTCTTGAAAAAGAAGGTGCCGGTGAGGATGAGGAAGAAGACGTTCGCGTCTCTCACATCGACGAGGCACCGCTTTGCGAAACTGACAACGACCTGTTGCAGAAAGAAAGCCGCGCGACCATCAACAGGTTGCTGCGCAAATATTTTGAACAGGAAATTCTGACTCCTTGCGAGGTAATGTACAATTACCAAAACCTTCGCAAGTTGATGTTTCATGACACCTTGATGCCGACTGCGGTCGACAAGGTTGCCGGGCTTCATGCCAAGGCGACCGACGGCGATCATATCGAGGCGATGAACAATCTTCATGGCGCGATTGAACAACTTTCAGCGCGTGCACGTGAAGTTGAAAAGGTTGATCTTCCTGCATTCGAAGATGCAACCATTTCAGAAGTGCGTGATGAAATTCGCCGCCTGAATCTGGCCGAAGATACTGATTTCCTTACGATGGTAGCGCTAACACGCGTTATGTCATCAACGCGCAACTGGGTCGGTAAGCTTGATCTTGCCCTTAAGGTTAAGGGCGATGAGAAGGACGAAGCTGCGCGTAAGTTGCTTGATGATGTAATTGCAGACATCCTTGGGTCTCCGGTCGCGCTTAAGGACCTTTTGGGCAGTTCTCGTAGCTTTGGCGAGGCGGTTACCATGCATATTGATCTGGCCCTTGGCCGGGCAAAGGGTAATCGCGGGGCAGCGGATGATATTCTTGAACTGCTTAATCCGTTGTTTGGCTCTGGCTTACTTGCGACCAGTCAGGAAGCGATGTTTGATTACATCGTTCGGGAACTGCGCAGCGCAAACAACCTGACCCGTCATGAAACAGATCCTGATCCATTAGAGGGTATCCTTGACCGTCTGATTACAGAAAACGGGGTTATTTATGGTGCCCCGATGGTTGAAGGGTTGGCTGAGCGTGGTGCACGTCTGCGCAATGTTGGTGGGCCACGCGGCTTGATCGAAGGCGTTGCTGAAATCACCAGCCGTCTTCTTCCGAACTGGCGAAAACTGACTTGGCTGATTGCAGTTGCGAATAGCGGTATCGTTGAAGATTTTTCCGATGAACTGATCAAGATGATGCGCGATGCAGTCAAAGACATGCGAGCATTGCGGGCATTCTGCGATCCAGAATCCAAGCCGCGCGACAAGATGGCGACCGTCAAGCAAATGAGCGACGTCTTGGCTGAGTGTAAATTGGATGATGATCTAAAAGCAGAAATTGCTGAAAAGCTTGATGATGGTCTGGCTGAATACCTTGTCCGCGAAAAGGTGATCGAGCGTATCGATAACCCGGCACTCCATTTGCGCAAACGTGCTTATATGCTTGTACAATTTTGTTCGAGTGGTGTTCTGATCGAAGGCAAGTCTGCGGCAATGGCCAGGAAAAGGGTGGTGGGCTATCTCAAGCAACCCAATTTCACCGATAAACTGGTCGATGACATCAAGGACATGACGACGAAAGAAGGCACCATCCGCGATTTTTATGCGTTGTTGCAACGAAGCGGATTCTAGAGACCTTTCTTCTGCTTTCGGATGAACTGACATGAAAACACCCCACGATGCCATCATGGCAAGATTCGTGGGGTGTTTGTCGTTGTTGCCAGTGTTGATCTGCGGCATGCTGAACCTGTCATAAGGAGAAGCCGCAATGTCCGACACTGTCGAAAGCCCGAAATTGATCGTCTGTCACGCATATGATGATGTGATGAGCCTTGATATTGTCGGGCCGCTTCAAGTGTTTGGCTCTGCCAATGACGAACTTGCAGTTCTCGGCCGCCCCAAAGCATATGAAGGTATCATCGTTGCAGAAAATACCGGACCGGTTCAGACGTCCTGTGGTCTGCGGCTATATGCCGACATGGGGTGGCGAGAACTGGATCTGTCGGGTGTTGATACGTTGCTTGTTGCCGGTGGGAACGGCGTTGTTCAGATGAGGCGACATCAGCCCATTCTAGACTGGGTTCAGCGTGCAGAGAAAATCATTCCAAGATTAGGTTCGGTCTGTTCAGGCGCATTGATTTTGGCCGAGGCCGGTGTTCTTGATGGGCGGATGGCAACCACCCATTGGTCACGCTGTGATCAGATGGCACGCGACTTTCCCGCCATCCATATGATGGGAGACCGGCTACATAGTTATGATCCGACCGGAATTGACGGTGACCCGCATGTTTTCACCTCAGCCGGTGTAACGGCAGGCATTGATCTTGCCCTTGCAATTGTTGAAGCCGATTTTGGCCGGTCATTGGCCCTTTCAGTGGCGCGTCGGCTTGTGATGTTTCTGAAGCGCCCGGGCGGGCAGGCACAGTTCAGCGCATATCTAACCCCTGAAAGCGGTTCAACCGCCCGACTAAGCAGTCTTCTTGAATGGTTGCCGGCAAACCTTGCGTCTGACTTATCGCTCGAATCTCTTGCAGATCGGGCCGGAATGACGCCACGGACGTTCTCAAGGGTGTTTTCGCGTGATCTGGGCATGAGTCCGGCACGCTATGTCGAACGAGTCCGGGTTGAAGCCGCCCGCGCGTTGCTACAGGACGAAACATTGACCATTTCGCGGGTGGCCGATCTGTGTGGGTTCCGGCATCCGGAAACATTACGCCGGGCATTTCAGCGACATCTTTCAGTCAGCCCACAAGAATATGCCGAACGGTTCGCCCGGAAGTCTTTGGTCGGCGCGACCTGATACGCCTTTAGACATCCTTCATTGCAATTCGATTATTCGGAGTTAGGAACATGTTGTTACTGACCAATGGACCATTGCGTTTACTTTTCGCTGCACAGGCACTTTATTGGTCCTGTTCGCTTATCGGGATCACTCTGACATCCATTGTTGGTGTTTCCCTGGCACCTATACCCGAATTGGCAACCTTGCCTTTGGGTATATTGATGTTGGGTAATTTATTGTCTGTGCATCCATTGGCGATGCTGATGCAAAGACGCGGACGGCGTGTTGGCCTGTTCTTCGGAGCCATATGCGGTGTCGTCGGGGGACTGTTGCTGGCAAGTGGTATTTATATCGGCGAGTTCTGGCTTGTCGCGATTGCGCCGCTTCTAATCGGGACATATCAAGCATCGGCGATGTATTACCGTTACGCCGCACTTGAAACCGTGGAGACGTCACAGAATGGCCGTGCCGCCGCTTTGGTCGTTGGGGGTGGTGTTCTCGCAGCCTTTATCGCCCCTGAAATTGCCGTGGCAAGCCGTGATATGTTGGCGGTGCCATTTGCGGGGGCATTTGTTGCTTTGGCGGGGCTGGCCGCGATGGGTGCCTTGCTGATGGCCTTTTTGCCCGATGGCGGCATTCCGACCAGAAGTGGATCAAGTAGGACCGTTATGAAAACACTTCTGGGTCGGCCTGTGATCCGTGGGGCGATTGCGGTCAGTGCTGCGGGGCAGGGCATCATGATCCTTGTGATGACAGCGACCCCGCTTGCCATGAAATATTGCGGGTTTGATGTTGACGTGTCGGCCAATGTGATCCGGTGGCATCTGATCGGTATGTTTTTACCTGCCTTCGTTGCCGGTCCGATGATCGATCGGTTCGGGGCACGTCGGATGGCATCTCTGGGCGGGTTTATTTTAGCTGCCAGTGCTTTGGTTGCTGTGTCTGGCGTATCTGTGACGGCGTTTTTGATCAGCTCGTTCTTGTTGGGGATTGGATGGAACCTGATGCTGCTTGCGGGCACAACCATGCTTGGCGAGGGGCATAATGCCGAAGAACGTGGTCATGCACAAAGCCTGATGGAACTTGGTAACAGCATCACGGCAACGATTGCATCAGCCGTAAGCGGTGCGCTGATTGCCGGTGCGGGATGGAATGTCATCAATTACGGGATTGTTCCGGTCGTGCTAATTGCGTTGGTGCTTATGTGGCGTGGTTCGATTGCCAAGCGCGTCACCGCAGGTGCTTAAGGGCAGGGCCAAAAAGATAAAAGGAACCGCCGGTCATTAGGACCGGCGGCGAAGTTGCAGGGCGAACGGGGAGTTTCGCCCTGGCGCGACTGAAAAACTCAATCGGCTGCCCGGGAATACCCGATGAGGGCCGGGAGCATCCGGGCATAAAAAAACCGGCTATCAGGCCGGTTGTGATGTTAATGAGGCCGCGTTGCCCGCGACGAATTCTTTGATCTTTTGCAAAACGAAATCGCGCGAGCTGTTTTCACGGGTTTGGAAAAGAACTTCGCGATCTTGAATGACCAGGCCCAAATAGACCGGATCTGTGTGACCTTCCCTGATCGTTTTCAGGGCGCGGAGGGTATGACCGAGATCATCGGTGCTTTGATAGATGGTACGCATCTTTCTCCAACCAGCATTTTGCATCAGGTGACAGTAAAAAACCAATCGACACTGGCTTTATGACAGGTGTTTTTTTCCAACCGATGACAAGTCTGTGATGGTTTGAAGACTCTTTTCACTTTCAACCACAAAACGCCATGAGAGCAGGCGGCAAAAAGCTGCTGGTTTTATTTGGTGGGCCTGATAAAAAGAAAACGTCCTTAACGCCAGTTTCGGGCATTGACATGCGCCATGACGGTGTTTAAGAAAGGCGTCGTTCCGCAGGGAACACCAAAGAGATAGAGGGCAAGTGGCCGAGTGGCTGAAGGCGCTCCCCTGCTAAGGGAGTATAGGGTGACAAGCCCTATCGAGGGTTCGAATCCCTCCTTGCCCGCCATTGATTAAAGCACCCTAGTCGGGTGCTTTTTTCTTTTGTGCCAATGGCAGAAAACCCATTCCCAAAACGTTGTTTGTTCAGGCGGGTCTCGCATTTTTGCGATGCACCCATATCTTTAAGTAATGCGTAACAATATGGATTGAGGAATAAATGCCAGAAAAAATGACATTTTATCAAATCGTTCTGGGCGCTGGTTTAGCTGTTGGTAGTAGCAGCATTGCCTTGATACCTGCGATGGCACATGGCATTGACCACAACCATGATCACGTTTTAGTCGAGATCGCACAGGGCGGCGGCATTTTTTCCGAAGAAGAACGCCGTATCATCAAGGAAGTGCTTGATGTTGCCGATGTCATTACAGGAAACGATGATAGTGGTAACAACGGCGGTAAGGATGGCAAAGGCGGAAAAGGCAGTAACAAAGGTCTGCCGCCCGGGATTGCCATGAAACTTGAACGTGGGGGTTCCTTGCCACCAGGCATTGCGAAACGGGATTTGCCATCCGACTTGCAGGCGCGACTTCCGGGCCGGACAGACAATGCCATTCGTCAGATTGTCGGCGATGACGTCGTTCTGATTGAGCGTGGCACGGATATCATTCTCGACATTATGCGCGGCGTGGTGCGTAACTGATCTGGTGCAAAATCGGCATAAAAAAACGCGGCGTGTAAATTCGCCGCGTTTTTGTTTTTCTGTTCAGATGAACCTAGGTGAAGGCATTGAACGTAATGATGGTCTGGGTGTCTTTGATATTCGGCAGCTTGTGGATTTGTTCGTTCACATAGCGCCCGATATCCTGTTCGTCTTCGACATAGACCTTGACCAGAAGCTCAAACGGGCCGGAAATGGAATAGACTTCCGACACACCTTCGACTTCTTCAACAAGGTCGGCAGCCACATCATAGGCTTTGCCAAGTTCACATTTCACGAAAATGAAAAACGGATGCATCGGATCTGCTCCTGTTTGATTTTGAGTTTCTCACAAGCTACCCGGCTTGGACGGGGCTTGCAATCGTCTAGCTTGGCACTTTGATCGGTATGTCTCAAAGCCGGGCACCTTAATCCAGTGGCTTCTTCTCAGCCTGTGCCGCGCGCTCGGCAACGGTGGTCTGTGACAGGTTCCAAACTGTTGTGCCATTTGTTTCTGCCGTAAGGCTTGCCATGGCAAGACCGTTGGCAACGGCATCGTCCATTTGTGCATGGGGTTTGGAAAATGCAGACAGGAAACCGGAATAGAACGCATCGCCAGCCCCGTTCACATCACGTAACCTAGTTGCAAGCGGGGACCAGAAAGCCGTTCCGCTTTGCGATGACGATGATACGACGCCAGTTGCACCAAGTGTAATCACAACGTCCGGAATGCCTTTGCCGCGCAGCAACTGGATTGCGGTTTTTGCCTGTGCGATCTCTTTGATTTCAATGCCGGTCAAAATGCTTGCTTCCGCCTGATTGGTGATCAGAAGATCAAGTTCATCGAGCACAGGTCTGAAACGTACAGCCTTGCTCGGTGAAACAGTGGCGGCACAGAGTTTGGTGTTGCCCTTATTGTCAGCCAACCAGGAAATCGTTTCAACAGGCAGGTTGGCGTCAACCATCCACCATGGCCATGCCTTAAGATTGGTCAATTGGGGGGCAAGCCGGTCAATGGTCAAAAGGTCATAGACCTCTGCATCCATCATGCCCAGTGCAAGTTCGCCCGTTTCATCAAGAACGGCGGTGTAGCCAGCGGTGTGTTTGCCTTCAAGCTTCATCATGCGGCGGGTATCAATGCCGATTTCAGAGAGTGCCGCGATGACATGTTCACCATCACCATCATCGCCAACAGCACTTAGCATCGCGATATTGTTGCCCAGCAAACGCAAATGGACCGCAATGTTGCGTGCAACGCCGCCGGGCTTTCGATGAAGGGTTCTTACCGGATTTGATGCCGCCGGAACAAAGCGTCCAGTGCATTGCAAAGTTCGGTCAAAATGGGCGGCACCAAAGCAAAGGATGTTGGCTGAAGGCGTGTTCACAGTGTGTTGCTCTTTGTCGTGGGACGCCACATCCGTGACGCGCAATTCTTAAGAAGCGACTTTCATAAGCCTCGGAACCGCGCCAAGGCAAGCAAAACAAAAGGGTGGCCCATGATAAGCCACCCTTTGTCGTTATTGCTATGCTGTGCTGATTACTTCAGCATGATCCGATCACTTGCCATCGGGGTCACTGGCGAGTTCATGCCAATGTAGTCCGCGACGGCCTGTTCAAGGTTCGGGCCGAAGTCATAGACATCTTTCGCATTGTCGCGGAACAGGGCATAGCCGTCACCGCCATTGCGCATGAAGTCATTTGAAACGACGCCATACATCTTGTTCATGTCAATCGGGGCATAGGTGTCGCCTTCGGCAACCATGACATTTGAAACCCGCGATCCGACTGGCTGCGAAAGGTCGAGATCAAATTTCAGGCCTGCAACCTGCGGGAACTGGCCTTTGTCTTCGTCAACTTTAGAAACACCATGTTCAAGCGAGGCAACGACGTCTTTGCCAGACAGGTTGAAGGTTGCCAATGCGTTCTGGAACGGAAGCACCGTCAGGACTTCGCCCATGGTGACCGTGCCTTCATCAATACTGGCACGAACACCACCACCGTTTTGAATGGCGATCTGATAACCTTCGCCGGCTTTCCAAAGCATCGCGTCGGCAATCAGCGACCCCATAGAGCATTCCATATGACGGCAGGTTTCGCGTGATCCGTCTGCGGATGCTGTAAAGCTGCCGACTTCAATGTTGCGGACCGAATCAACTTTTTCACTTGCCGCAGCAATTACGGCAAGAACGTCTTCAGCAGGTTTAACGCTGGCATCGAGCGAGATCGGTTCACCAGACCAGCCGGTTGCGACACCGGCATCATCAAAGGTGACATTTAATTCACCGAGATAGCGGCTATAGGCATAGGCCTGTACAACCAGAACCGGTTTGCCATCCGGTGCGGTTTCAACGACCGGGTAGGGGTAATTGGCTTTTTCATTTGTGTTTGAGAACAACTGATTGTCATGGCCGCCAACAATGACGTCGATGCCGCTCACAGTTTTGGCCAGTTCGAAATCCTTGTAAGAGCCCGAATGGCTCATCACGATGATTTTGTTAACACCTTTAAGGCGCAAGCGCGCAACTGAATAGCGCAGGGCCATTTCAGAATCCGTGATTTCGACCTGATCACCGGGGCTGGAAATGTCCGGGGTTTCTTCGGTGGTAATCCCGATCAAACCGATTTTCTCACCGCCAAGTTCGATGATGGTGTCGGGGATGATTTTACCTTTAAGACTGGAAGAGGCTGTTGGGTGAACGTTTGCTGAGAGAACAGGAACTTTGCTTGCCTTGATAAAGGCTTCGAGCACTTCCGGCCCATCATCAAACTCATGGTTGCCGATGGTCATGGCATCATAGCCTGCCATTTCCATCAATTCAGCGGTAAGGGTGCCTTTGTAGGTCGCGTAATAAAGAGATCCCTGAAACTGGTCGCCGCCATCAAGGGCAAGAACATTGCCGCCTTCGGCCTTGGCATCGCGGATCGCAGTTGCAAGGCGGGCATAACCCCCGAAGCATTTTCCTTCGGCGTCGTCTTCAGCATTGCAAGTGTTGTTGTATTTGGTAACGGATTCAACGCGATCATGAACGTCGTTGGTATGAAGGATACGCAAATCGTAATCCGCCAATGCACTTCCCGCACCAAGGGTCAGCATGGTGCAAGCTGATAGCAGCCCTGCAATCTTTTGTTTCATCATTACTCTCCAACAAATGGGCAAGCTTTCCTGTCTCTGACGGAAGAGGTTGCCACGGCATATCAAAGCTTTTGAGGCGGAAATTACTTTCCCCAGTGGATGCTAACATCAAACTTACACGGAAGGTATGCCCGGTTGATGACTGTAAGGTGAAAGATGCACCAAAATGCGTGAAGCGATCAGGGCCAAGCGGACCGGGTATTAAGAATCGATATGCGACGGGACGAAGCGTTTCAGCCGATTTCGTAAAAAATTCATTTGGTTGATTATTAAGTTTACCAAGAAAATATATTGTTCCGAAAGCCATGGATGATAATAAGGCGATACTCGTAAACCTAAGGGAAACCCCGCAGAAGCGGAACATGTCGTGCAATTTGGTCTGAGGCTTTTTTGACCAACTGGACAGGTTTTGTGTTTTCCTTGCATGGTCGGCTATTTACAGGGCACTATATTTTGTAGTTACCATAAGAATTCGCAACATGATCAAGCGGATTTCCACGGTTGAGGGACCGTAGCGTCCGACATGATGTGGATCACATGTTTTCGATGAGGGAGTCCCACGGTTAAGGGCACCAGTGGGAAGAATAATCAGAATTCAAGCAATGAAGGGCATCGGAATGAAAAAGCTTCTGACCTCGGTGGTCGCGGCTGTCGCCTGCTATGCAGGTGTTGCTTCGGCTGCAGATATCAATCCGGCAGTTATCTACGATATGGGTGGCCGTTTTGACCGTTCGTTTAATCAGGGCGCATATAACGGCGCAGAAAAATACAAAGAAGACAACGGTACTGAGTATCGCGACTTCGAAATTCAGAATGACTCCCAGCGTGAACAGGCGATGCGTAACTTTGCACGTCGCGGTATGAATCCGATCGTTGCGATTGGCTTCAACCAGGCTTCCGCACTAGAAAAAGTTGCCAAGGAATTTCCTGAGACCAAGTTTACGATCATTGACATGGTCGTCGACCTGCCAAACGTCCAGTCGGTAGTTTTCAAAGAGCACGAAGGTTCATTCCTGGTTGGTGTCCTTGCTGCTATGGCATCGAAAACCGGTAAAGTTGGCTTTATCGGCGGTATGGATATTCCGCTAATCAGTAAATTCTCCTGTGGTTATGCACAAGGTGTCAAGTATGCCAATAGCGATGCTGAAATCTTCCAGAACATGACTGGTACGACCCCATCGGCATGGAATGACCCTGTCAAAGGTGGTGAATTGGCAAAGTCGCAGTTCGACCGTGGTGCTGACGTTGTTTATCACGCAGCAGGTGGGACCGGTGTCGGCGTTTTGCAGGCGGCTGCAGATGCAGGAAAACTGGGCATTGGTGTTGACTCCAATCAAAACGGAATGCATCCAGGATCGGTTCTGACCTCGATGCTTAAGCGCGTTGATGTTGCTGTTTACGAAGCTTTCGCTTCAGCAGCAGGTGACAACTGGCAGCCGGGCCTTACCATTCTTGGTCTAGCAGAAGGTGGTGTTGATTGGGCTCTTGATGAAAACAACGAGAAACTGATCACCCCTGAAATGAAAGCAACTGTTGCCAAGGCGAAAGAAGAAATCATTTCAGGTTCGCTTGAAGTGCATGATTACACGAGCGACAGCGCTTGCCCGATGTAAGGCAGCCTTGAAGAAAACTGGGGATTTGTAGTGTCGGATACGATGCATCAAATGCACGGCACCAGTGATACTGGTGCCGTGCTGCCCGCTATTGAACTGCGCGGCATAGACAAGCGGTTCGGAGCGGTACACGCAAACAAAGAAATCGATCTTAAGGTCGATAAAGGAACTATTCACGGGATCGTGGGAGAGAATGGCGCGGGGAAGTCGACCCTGATGAGTATCCTGTATGGCTTTTACCAAGCCGACGCAGGGACCATTCATGTCGACGGCGCCCTTTGTGATATCAAAGGATCGGAAGACGCCATTGCTGTTGGCATCGGCATGGTTCATCAGCATTTCATGCTGGTTGAGACATTCTCGGTTCTTGAAAATGTCATCCTTGGTGTTGAAGGCGGTGCGGTTCTGCGCGATGGCGTTGATAAAGCGCGCGAAGAACTTGAACGTCTGGAGCGTGAATATTCGCTCGACATTGATCCGGATGCCATTGTTGGTGATCTGTCTGTCGGTCTTCAGCAGCGCGTTGAAATTCTTAAGGCGCTTTATCGCGGCGCCGAAATTCTTATTCTCGATGAGCCAACCGGTGTTTTGACCCCGCAAGAGGCAGACCACCTGTTTCGCATCCTTGAAACTCTGAAACAACAGGGTAAAACGGTTGTTCTGATTACCCATAAATTGCGCGAAATCATGGCTGCAACGGATAATGTTTCCGTCATGCGCCAAGGCGCAATGGTGGCACACCGCAAGACCGCGGAAACCAGCCCGGAAGAACTTTCTGAATTAATGGTTGGACGTAAAGTATTGCTACGACTTGAAAAGGGTAAAGCCAACCCGGATGCGACCGTTCTTCAAGTAGACAATCTGTGTGTTGATAATGAGCAGGGTGTACGTAAGGTCAAAAATGCGACCTTTAGTGTGCGTGCAGGCGAGATTGTCGGTATTGCTGGTGTCTCTGGCAATGGCCAGAGCGAGCTTCTTGAAGCGCTTGGCGGTATTCGTTCCGCCAGCGAAGGTTTGGTCGAACTGAACGGGCAGGACGTCACACCGGGCAAAGGTGTTGATGCGGCAGAACTTCGCCGCCGCGGTGTTGCTCATGTTCCTGAAGACCGGCATCGCATGGCGATGGTGACAGCATTTTCAGCCAAAGAAGCAGCAATTCTTGGATATGAAAACGACCCTGCCTATCAAAAAAACGGGTTGCTTGATTGGCATGCGATTTCGGATGCCACAGCAAAAATGATGTCCGAATTTGATGTTCGACCAGATAATCCTGACCTGAAAGCCGCCAATTTTTCAGGCGGGAATCAGCAAAAGCTTGTTCTGGCACGCGAAATTATGCGTGACCCAGCCCTTCTTTTGGTTGGTCAGCCGACCCGTGGTGTCGATATCGGGGCCATTGAATTCATTCACAGACGAATAGTTGCCATGCGTGATGCGGGCAAAGCCGTTTTGTTGGTATCTGTGGAGCTCGACGAGATCATGTCGCTTGCCGACCGAATTTTGGTGATGTGTGATGGCGCTATTATCGGCGAAGTTTCTGCTGATGAAGCAACAGAGCGCGTGCTTGGTCTCATGATGGCAGGGGTCGATCCAAATGAAGCCAAGGCAGTGGAGGGACAGGCATGAGCTCTACCATCCAATTACCACGCTGGATTGACGTTGGCGTATTGCCGCTTTTGAATCTTTTTCTCGCTCTGTTGGTATCGGCACTTTTGGTTCTAGCTATTGGCGAAAACCCGGCAGAAGTTGTTGAGATTCTGCTTTATGGGGCTTTTGGATACGAAGAAGCATGGGGTTATACGCTTTATTACACCACCAACTTCATTTTTACCGGCCTTGCCTTTGCCGTCGCATTCCATTGCGGCCTGTTTAACATCGGTGCCGAAGGGCAGGCATATGTCGGTGGCCTTGGCGTGACGATAGCGGCCCTTTATCTCGATTTCCTGCCATTTCCGATCATGTTGATTGTCAGTATGATGGCAGCAATGATCTTTGGCGCCGCATGGGCCTATATCCCGGCATACCTTCAGGCACGTCGCGGGTCACACGTAGTGATCACGACGATTATGTTCAACTTCATCGCATCATCCTTGATGGTGTATTTGCTGGTGAATGTATTTCGTCCACAAGGATCAATGAGCCCGGAAAGTGAACAGATTGCTGAACATCTGCGTTTGCCGTTCATTCATGACATGGCAGTAAGCTTTGGTATTGAGATGGCATCAAGCCCGCTTAACCTGTCATTTGTCTATGCGATTGCCGCAAGTATTCTGATCTGGATGTTTATTTGGCACACACGGTGGGGCTATGCGATCCGAACTGTTGGTGCCAATGCGGTTGCGGCGACCTATGCCGGACTTGAACCCGGTCGTTACATCATCATTGCGATGATGATTTCCGGTGCATTGTCATCTTTCATGGCGCTTAACGAAGTCATGGGGGTCCAGCACCGTCTTCTGATCGATTTCACGGCAGGATATGGCTTTGTCGGGATCGCTGTGGCTCTGATGGGGCGGAACCATCCATTTGGTATTTTCCTCGCCGCATTGCTGTTTGGCATGCTGTATCAGGGCGGGGCAGAGCTTTCCTTTGAAATTCCGACGATCTCGAACGATATGGTCGTGGTTATTCAAGGTTTGGTCATTTTGTTTACCGGTGCGATGGAACATATGTTCCGGCCGCGTGTCACCAAAATCTATACCGCGTGGCGTTTGCGCCGTGATGCGCAGGAGGCCGCGTGATGGAAAACTTTGAACTGATCATTTTGTTGCTTGATGCGACCTTGCGCACGTCCACACCGCTGATCCTTGCAGCCCTTGCCGGGATGTTTTCCGAACGGTCAGGTACGATTAACCTGGCCCTTGAGGGTATGATGCTGGGTGGTGCGTTTTCTGCAGCTGCTGTAGCGTTTTATGCTGGAAATCCGTGGGTCGGTCTTTTGGCAGCGATCGCAACCACAATCGGGTTGTCGCTATTACATGGGTTTGCTTGCATCACCCACAAAGGCAATCAGGTTGTTTCAGGCATGGCGATCAACATCCTGATGTCCGGTTTGACCGCACTTGTCGGGATTGCGTTATTTGCGCAAGGGGGCAAAACGCCGGCACTAGATAAAGCATCGCGTTTTCAGCCTATTACTTTCCCGGGGGCCGAAGCTGTCAAGGATGTGCCGATTCTTGGCCCGATTTATTCCGAACTGCTCAGTGGTCATAACATTCTGGTCTATATCGCATTCCTTGCGGTTCCAGCCGCATGGTGGGTGATGTATCGCACCCGGTTTGGCCTACGCCTGCGGGCCGTTGGTGAAAACCCCGGTGCGGTTGATACTGCCGGTATTGGTGTCGTTGCCATGCGCTATCGTGCTGTGATTTGTTCTGGCATTCTTGTCGGGATGTCTGGCGCGTATCTTTCAACAGCGCAGGGTGCGTCATTTCTACAGGATATGACGGCCGGTAAGGGGTATATCGCGCTTGCAGCCATGGTGTTTGGCAAATGGCGCCCGTTCCCGACCTTGGCAGCGTGTCTTTTGTTTGGTTTCCTTGATGCCGCAGCAACACGTTTGCAGGGTGTGATTTTGCCCGGTATTGGCGAGGTTCCCGTACAGCTGGTGCAGGCATTACCATATGTTCTGACGGTTATTTTACTGGCGGGCTTTATTGGCCGGGCCATACCGCCAAAGGCACTTGGACGTCCGTATGTAAAAGAACGTTAAGGGTGAAATCGTCCGAGTTCATGTGATGACGTGAGCCCGGACTATTTCCTTCAGTCATGGATGTAATGACTGTTCATGGTTAGAGCCCAGATTGAGGCATTGCCGTTCTAAGCGGAGTTTGCCACGCGGTTCTGACTAAGAAATGCCATAAGTCCGTGTTGAATGTCTGTCGGTGAGACAAGGCAGAAAATGACAGCGGTAAAATCACAATCAATGACGATATGTCAGATAGCATTTGCTTGAATTTGGCAGTGTCGGTTTACGAAACAGGATTATGAAAATGGGCGATACAAAGCAGGCTCCGCGCGATTTGGTTGATGCAGCCCTTGCTGCGCGCGACAAAGCCTATGCGCCGTATTCAAAGTTCCATGTTGGTGCAGCTTTGCGCACGGCAGATGGTAAGGTGATTACGGGCTGTAACGTTGAAAATGCGGCCTATCCCGAAGGGGTTTGTGCCGAGGCGGGCGCAATTTCGGCGATGGTTCTGTCGGGTGAGACAAAGTTCGATGAAATTGTCGTGGTCGGACTTGGTGATGTTGCCTGTACACCTTGTGGTGGATGCCGTCAGAAAATTCGCGAATTCACCGGGGCAGATGCAACAATTTTTATCATCAACGAAGCGCGTGAAACGCTTTTGACCTTGTCGCGCGAAGAACTTATTCCGCATTCCTTTGGACCGGAGAACCTGAAATGAGCAATGTAAAAGCAGCATTGGACGTCATCGCGTCAAAGGCCCCCGGGTTTAAGGCACAGGTTGCGTTGGTTCTTGGCAGTGGGCTTGGCGGTGTGGTTGATGCTGTCAGTGACGCCATCAGCATTTCCTATGAAGACCTTCCGGGGTTCCCGCGACCAACCGTAGTCGGACATGGCGGGACGCTTGTCCTTGGTCGTATTGGAGGTGTTTCCGTTGCTGTCATGCAGGGACGGGCACATTTTTACGAACACGGCCGTTCCGATCTCATGGCAGAGCCACTTGAAACCTTGCGTGCATTGGGGGCAGATCGCTTGATCTTGACCAATGCAGCAGGATCGCTTCTTCCCGATGCCGTACCGGGTAGTTTGATGTTGATTACCGATCATATCAGCCTGTTTGGGCCTAATCCGCTTATTGGCTATCATGGTAAAGACCGCTTTGTTGGCATGGATGTACCCTATGATCCTGACATTGGATCAGGTCTGCACGATACGGCGGCAAAGTTGGGTATCAAGTTGTTCGAAGGAACCTATTGCTGGTGCACGGGGCCGAGCTTTGAAACGCCTGCGGAAATTCGTGCGCTTAAAACTCTTGGTGCCGACGCAGTTGGTATGTCGACCGTGCCCGAAAACATCCTTGGTCGCCGTCTTGGTTTCCGGATCGCTGCCGTTTCAAACATCACCAATCTTGCCGCAGGCATGAGCGCAACACCGCTTAGCCATGAGCAAACGCTTGAGATGTCGAAAGAAGGTTCTTCTAACCTTATCAAGATATTGCTTCAGTATTTCTCAAGTTCTGAATGAGTCTGAATTTGATCAGTCTTGAGTTTAAAAATTAACGAAAAGCGTGCAGGAGACAGCTAATGCTGCCGCAGGAAATCATTCGCCGCAAACGCGAAGGCGAAGTTCTGACCGATGCCGAAATTGCCTTTTTTGTTAAAGGCATCACCGACGATACTATCAGCGAAGGGCAGGTTGCAGCTCTTGCGATGGCTGTGTTTTTCAATGGCATGACCATGGATGAACGGGCTGCCTTAACGCGTAATATGCGCGATAGCGGTACAGTCCTTGATTGGAAGGCCCTTGGGCTTGATGGCCCGGTGGTTGATAAGCATTCCACGGGTGGTGTCGGGGATAAGGTCAGCTTGATGCTTGGCCCGATCGTTGGGGCATGTGGTGCATTTGTGCCGATGATTTCCGGGCGTGGGCTTGGCCATACCGGCGGGACATTGGATAAATTTGATTCCATTCCCGGTTATCGTACGACACCGACCCTTGAAGAGTTTGCCAAAGTCACCCGTGACGTTGGGTGTGCGATTATTGGCCAGACAGCCGACCTTGCGCCTGCAGACAAGCGATTTTACGGCATTCGCGATGTTACTGCGACCGTGGAAAGCATTCCGCTGATCACCGCATCCATTCTGTCAAAGAAGCTGGCGGCGGGGCTTGATTCACTGGTGATGGATGTGAAATTCGGTTCTGGCGCATTCATGAATGAATATGACCGCGCCCGCGAACTGGCCCAAAGCATCACCGAAGTTGCCACCCGTAATGGTGTGCCGACAGTCGCCCTTTTGACCGATATGGAACAGGTTCTCGGCGATACTATTGGCAACGCCCTTGAAATGGTTGAGGCGATTGATTTCCTGACCGGCAAGCATCAGGAACAGCGGGTTTATGACGTCACATTGGCCCTTGCGGCTGAAATGTTGACGGTCAGCGGTGTTGCAACGGATGTATCGGATGGTTTGCAACTGGCGACGCACGCGCTTGAAAGTGGCAAGGCCGCAGAAGTGTTTGGCAAGATGGTTGCAAGCCTTGGTGGTCCGACCGACTTTATCGAGAAGCATGGCAATTATCTTGAGGCGGCTCCGATGATCAAACCGGTGAGTGCGGCCCAGACCGGTCGGGTTGTTTCGATGGATGCGCGCAAAGTTGGTCTTGCACTTGTCGCACTTAAAGGCGGTCGTAGCCGTGCGGATCAGAAGATTGATTTTGCTGTTGGCTTCACCGATTTCATTAAGGTCGGACAGCCGGTTTCCGCAGAAACGCCACTTTGCATCGCGCATGTTCGTGACCAAGCGCAGCTTGATGAAGCAACTGCGTTGCTACGCGAAGCAGTCGTGATTGGTGAAGGCGATGTTCATGCAACGGGCAGTGAACCTGCTGTGCGTGAACGGATTGTCGCGAAGTTAAAAGGCTGATTGCGGACGATCATGATCAAAACAAAGGTCTGGAAATTTATCGCTCCGGCCTTTTGTAATGCTTTGTCTCGTCCTGAAATACGTTGTCACCTATAGGAGGTGACAATGTCGATGTCAGGCATAGAGCGCCGTAAGCGCACACAACGTGATTACAATATGGGCTTTAAGCTGGCTGTTGTAGATCAGGTCGAAAAGGGCGAAATGACCTACAAGCAGGCACAGATGCGGTATGGCATACAGGGCCGTAGTACTGTCCTGAAGTGGTTGCGCAAACATGGTAAGCTTGACTGGTCGACAACGAGGCACAAAGCCATGTCCCCATTGAAAGAAACGCCTGAACAGAAGATCAAGCGCCTTGAAAGGGAGCTTGAAGACGAACGGATCCGCGTCATGGTGATGGATGGCATGATCACCATCATGGATGAGGAATATGGAGCGGGTCTGCGAAAAAAGTACTTATCCGAACTGCGAGAACATTACAGGCGCAAGGGCAAGTCAGTCTGAGCCGGACCTGTCGATGTTTTGGTCTTTCAAGGCAGTCGGTTTACCAGTTGTTGCAACGCCGTTGCCGACGACAGGAACAGCTCGCACCACTTTATGATTGCGTCATGCGCTTGCGCCAGCATATGCCCCGGATTGGCGCACGTAAACTCTATCATTTGCTGCAGGATGACTTGCGTCGTCTTGGCATCAAGATGGGGCGTGACCGTTTGTTTGACTGGCTCAGAGAGCATCGTCTTCTGGTACAGCCACGAAAGAATTACACCAAAACCACCCACAGCAAACACTGGATGAGAAAGCATCCGAACCTGTTGGCAGGGCACAAGCCAAGCCGCCCTGAGCAAGTGTTTGTCAGCGACATCACCTATATCGAGAGTGATGAAGGTGTGCATTATCTGTCACTGGTGACAGACGCCTTCTCGCGCAAGATCATGGGGCATGTGCTGAGCCACAGCATGGCCGCTTCTGAGGTTGTCGGAGCCTTGAAGCAAGCAATCAAAAACCGGATCACCAAAGAGCCGCTGATCCACCATTCTGATCGGGGGCTCCAATATTGTTCAGGCTGTTATCAGGAGGTGTTGAGAAAACATCAAATTACACCGTCAATGACCGATGGCTATGATTGTTATCAGAATGCCTTGGCCGAGCGCATGAACGGTATTCTCAAACAGGAGTTCCTCTTACACCGGTGCAAAACTTTCGAGGATCTCCGTAAACTGGTCAAAGAGGCCGTTGATACTTACAATACCATCCGACCGCACATCTCTCTGGAAATGCAAACTCCAGAAAATGTGCATCAAAAAGCCAGCGGATGATCATCCGCTGGCTCAAGTAAAACCGTCAACGTATTTTAGGACGGCACAGACCCTGCCGCTGCAACCTTCATCATGGCTGTTGTCTCCCGGAATGTTATTTTTAACATTTCCGGATATTCCTTGGTTCACTCCTATCTTTGATGTGAGGTCGCGGAAACATAATCAAAGGATGGAAAGTTTCCACGACACCGAAAAAGATGGCTTGTCTTGAACTTCAATAATTTCAATGACGTCCATTATTTGGGAAACTCATCTCTGTTGCATGATCTGATTTTGCAATGATCTAAAAATGTGGGTATGACAGGGCTTGCAAAATATGCGAGCAGGCCGCATTTTGATCAGTAATGAAAATTTGTCTGCCAAGACGAAAATCTTAAGAATCAGGAGAGAGAAGCATGGGGAAACTGGATCGGCGCCGCCGGGAGATATTGGAACTTGTGGCGTCAAACAGCTTTATGACCATTGATTCCCTAGCTGATCATTTCTCTGTGACACCGCAAACCATCCGCCGTGACATCAATGAGATGGCCGAAGAAGGCCTGATTGCGCGGTATCACGGTGGTGCGGCAAGTGTTTCGACCACGGAAAACACGGCCTACACCGATCGTCAAATCCTTAATCTTGGTAGCAAACGCGAAATTGCCAAATTGGTGGCAGATCACATCCCCGAAGGGGCGTCATTATTTATCAATATCGGCACGACCAATGAAGAAGTCGCACATGCCCTTTTAGGCCATAAAAGCCTGAAAATTATCACGAATAATCTTCATGTTGCTGAAATTTGTGCCGCTAACCAAGGGTTTGAGGTCATCATCGCAGGTGGCGTCGTGCGCCAGCGTGACTTTGGCGTTATCGGCGAAGCGACAATAGATTTCATCAACCAGTTCAAGGTCGATTACGCGATTATCGGCATTTCGGGTGTTGATGAAGATGGAAGCCTGATGGATTTCGATTATCGCGAAGTCCGAGTAGCGCGCGCGATCATTTCCAATGCCCGTCAGACATTCCTGTGTACGGATGCGTCAAAGTTTGGCCGCCGTGCGATGGTGCGCTTGGGCCATCTTTCTGAAATTGATGCCTTGTTCACAGACCGTCATCCCGGCCCGAACTGGTCGGATGTTATCCGTGAAGCAGATGTGTCGGTCTATACCGCGAACTAACACACTGGTCTTTCCGCGAGACTTTTAGGCGAAGACACCATCTTCGCGTTTGCCAGTACGCATGGTGATTGGGCCCTGCGACGACCCTTTGAGCATCTGGGTCAGGTGTTCGTTATGGGCATCATCAATATCGCCAGTTTTTCCAGACCAATAGACTTTGCCTTCGTGCATCATTATCAGGTTTTGATACCGCGTACGGGCAATCTGCATGTCATTGGTGATTGAAATGACGGTTGTACCCTGTTGTTGGGCGATTTTGGCAATCATCAGTTCGATATGGGTCGACAGGACCGGATCAAGCCCTGCGGTCGGATTGTCGAGCAGCAAGATATCAGGATTTGATGATATCGCGCGGGCAATGCCAACGCGCTTTTGCATGCCACCGGAAAGATCGTTCGGGGTTAGGTCTGCACTTTCTGTCGTTAACCCAACCAACCCCAATAAATGGATGGCATGTTCTTTGGCATCCGCGCGGTTCATGATGCCAAGTTCGACCTGACGAAAACAGATGTTTTCCCAAACCTTCAAGCTGTCAAACAACGCGTTATGTTGAAAAAGCATACCTATGCGCGATGCCCATTCAGGACGGGTCGGTGCAGCGGTTCGACTGACATCATCGCCATTAAGGGAAATTGACCCACTGTCTGCACCATAGATGCCGACCAGACATTTCATCAGCACACTTTTACCCGCAGCAGATGGTCCAATGATCGCCATGGTCTCACCTTTGGCAAGGTGGAGGTCAACACCATCAACGGCGACCATCGGGCCAAAGCGTTTGGTAAGTTGATCAACAGCAATAAAGGCCGGTTGCGCAGAGGAGGCTGATACAGGCTGGGTCATATAACTTCCGGTCCGGTTTCAATTTCGGCTGAGTTTCGGCAATTGACGGGCAGGGGGCAAGTGCCAATTTCACAAAAATGAAAACGGCCCCAAACAGGGGCCGTTTTGCAAAGCGTTTGAATTCGAAAATCCGATTAGTGCGAAAGTATCTGGCTGAGGAACAGCTTGGTACGGTCGCTTTTCGGGTTGTCGAAGAATTCCTTCGGGCCTGCCATTTCGACAATCTGGCCAGCATCCATAAAGATGACACGGTCAGCGACCTCTTTGGCGAAGCCCATTTCGTGGGTTACGCAAAGCATGGTCATGCCTTCTTTGGCCAGCTCGACCATAACGTCGAGAACTTCCTTGACCATTTCCGGGTCAAGGGCTGAAGTCGGCTCATCGAACAACATTATTTTCGGCTGCATGCAGAGCGAACGGGCAATTGCCACACGCTGCTGCTGACCACCGGAAAGCTGGCCCGGGAACTTATGAGCCTGTTCTGCAATCCGAACGCGTTCAAGATAGTGCATGGCCAGATCATTGGCTTCTTTCTTGGGCATTTTACGAACCCAGATCGGTGCCAATGTCAGGTTTTCAAGAACTGTCATGTGCGGGAACAGGTTGAAGTGCTGAAACACCATGCAGACATCACGGCGTACGGCTTCGATGTTCTTTACATCGTCACCCAGCAGGATGTCATTTACGGTGATATCGCCACCTTGATAGGTTTCAAGCCGGTTCAATGTACGGATCAGCGTTGATTTACCTGAGCCCGACGGGCCACAGATAACGATACGCTCACCTTTACGAACAGATAGGTCAATATCCTTGAGAACATGGAAATTGCCATACCATTTGTTCATCTTGTTTACGACGATGACTTCTTCCTCAGACGGAGGAGGCACAGCGCCGGTAGTAGTTTCAGTTGCTACAGTCATTGTATTTCCTCACTCCTTACCTTTGTTCGCCTTTGCGAAGCTCTTTTTCAAGATAGGCGGAATATTTCGCCATCGAGAAACAGAGCAGGAAGAATATTGCTGCGGCGAAGGCATAACCTTCGACGTAATACTTGGTCCATGCCGGGTCACTACGGAGTGCCAGCTTTACCGTGCCAAGGAAGTCAAACAGGCCGATAATCACAACCAGCGTGGTATCCTTGAGCATGGAGATAAAGCTGTTCACCGTTGGCGGAATAACCAGACGCAGGGCTTGTGGCAGAATGATCAGTCGCATCGATTGCCAGTAAGAAAGAGCAAGGCTTTCGCCTGCTTCAAACTGACCACGCGGCACGGCCTGCAAACCGCCACGGAATACCTCGGCAAGGTAGGCCGCAGTGAACAGGATGATGCCGATCTGTGCGCGCAGCAACTTGTCGATGGTGACCCCATCGGGCAAGAACAGCGGGAACATGACCGACGCCATGAACAGAACCGTAATCAACGGAACGCCACGAATGATCTCGATATAAACCACCGAGACCGTTCTTATTGCGGGCATGTTCGACTGACGACCAAGAGCCAACAACAGACCAAACGGAAAGGCAAAGATGATGCCGATTGCCGAGAGGATCAGGGTTAGAGGAAGGCCGCCCCAATAACTGTTCTGAACATAGGTAAGGCCCAGAACACCGCCCCACATCAATATGGCGATCACCGGAACGCCGATCACCCACATAGGGATGATGGCCTTGGTCATTCTAGGATACTTGACCGCAGCAAGACTGCCGCAAATGATTCCCATCAGAACGATCATGGCCAGAAGCGGACGCCACTGTTCTTCGAACGGATAGGTGCCAAACAGGATCAGGCGGAGATTGGCATTAACAAACCCCCAGCAAGCACCCGTGACTTCAGCACAGCCTTCAATGGTCGGTGTCAGGGTTGCATTGACAATTCCCCACTGGATAAGCGGCGGAATGAGCCATACCAGGAATGCAATCGAACCAAGAGTGAGAAGGGTGTTGAACCACCCGTCAAACAGGTTCTTTCTTGACCATGTGACGGCACGCTCGGCAAAGGTGCCGGCGGGAAGGGGAGGTAGTTTTGCATTTTCTGACATGTTACCTCTCCACCAGAGCCATTTTCTTGTTGAACCAGTTCATAAAGAGCGAGGTCAACAAAGACAAACCAAGATAGATCGACATGAAGATCGAGATTGCCTCGATCGCCTGGCCGGTCTGGTTCATGGTCGTGTTGGAAACGGAAACCAGATCAGGATAGCCAACCGCAACAGCCAAGGAGCTGTTTTTGGTCAGATTAAGATACTGGTTGGTCAGAGGCGGGATCGCAACGCGCATAGATTGCGGCAGGATCACTTTACGAAGTGCGACAGAGCGTTTGACGCCAAGACTGTCAGCAGCCTCCCACTGACCGTTTGGAACAGCCTGAATACCCGATCGAACGACCTCGGCAACATAGGTTGAGGTGTAAACCGTAAGACCAATCAGGACCGCCATGAATTCTGGCGAGATATTATAACCGCCACGAATGTTAAAGCCTTTAAGCGCCGGGATGCTCATGTCAGTAGGAGCGCCGCCAATGAGATAGGCGAGGAAAACCAACCCGACAAAGATACCAAGACCAGCCAAGAACATAGGGAAAGGTTGACCCGTCGCATCTTGGCGCTTTTTCGCCCATTTCTTGACGAAAAAGATAATTACAAACGCAATTATCGCGGCAATACCCATCAATGTATAAGCGTTGTCGGCCACGGGGACCGGCAAATACATGCCGCGTGAGGTCAGCAAAACTCCTGGTAGCGGTTCAAGAGCATCGCGCGGGTGCGGGAATGCACTTGGAATCAAGGCATACCAGAAGAAAAGTTGAAGCAAAACCGGGATGTTCCGGAAGGTTTCAACATATGCAGTCGCCAGTTTGCGAACGATCCAGTTCGACGAGAGACGGGCGATACCAAAAATGGTTCCGATCAGCGTACACAGAATGATGCCAAGCACCGACACTTTCACGGTATTAAGAAGTCCGACTGTCAATGCCGTCGCATAATCGCTTTTGGCACTGTAGTCGATCATTGATTCCCCAATCTCGAAGGAAGCTTCAAGATCAAGGAAACCGTAACCGGTAGAGATGTTCTGTTTTTCAAGGTTGTTCAAGGTATTAGATACCAAGTACCAGCCCGCCAGAATAATAAGACCGATCGCGACAACCTGATACAGGACTGCACGAACGTTCTCGTCATTCAAGTAATCGACGAAGCGCTTGGAATGAACATCTCCTTGGGCATGTTGAGGCTTACTCATATGACCCTCAGGTGTAGATTGTATCCAAAATCAGTAGGCACCTAACGAAAAGCTCCGCCCATGCGTTCAGGCAGTGGGGCGGAGCTTCGTAGGTTTAGTGAACGGCTGCTAACGAATTAGCGAACCGGCCATGCGTACTGCAGGCCACCATCGGTCCACAGAGCGTTGAGACCGCGCTCAAGGCCCAATTTCGCGGTAACGTTTTTCTCATAGCTTTCGCCATAGTTACCAACGGTTTTGATGATGCGGTATGCCCACTCTTCGTCAAGACCAAGAGCTTCGCCCATACCCGGGGATACGCCCAGCAAACGCTGGATACCTGGGTTGGTGCTGTTTGCTTTCATGTCGTCAACATTTTCCATGGTGACGCCGAATTCTTCAGCTTCAACCATAGCAAGGAACGACCAGCGTGCAACGTCTGACCACTGTTCGTCACCCTGGGCGACAACCGGGCCGAGCGGCTCTTTAGAAATGATTTCCGGAAGAATGACATAGTCATCCGGGTTTTCAGCCATGGTGGTACGGATCGAAGCAAGACCCGAAGCATCCGTGGTGTAAACGTCGCAACGGCCTGAGAAGAAGGCAGCGGTTGCTTCGTTGATGTTTTCGATAACGACCGGCTCAAAGCTCATGCCTTTAGCGCGGAAGTAATCAGCAAGGTTAAGTTCGGTGGTGGTACCCGGTTCTACGCAGACGGTTGCGCCGTCAAGCTCGGTTGCGCTGGTTACGCCAAGAGCTTTCGGGATCAGGAAGCCCTGACCGTCATAGTAGTTGATACCAACGAAGGTCAGACCAAGCTTCGCGTCACGTGTGGTGGTTGCAGTGGTGTTACGCGACAGAATGTCGATTTCACCAGACTGCAGTGCCGTGAAACGCTGTGCGGCAGTCAGGGGGGTGTACTGAACGCTGTTCGCGTCACCGAGTACTGCTGCTGCAATACCACGGCAAATATCAACGTCAATGCCTTCCCATTTACCTTCGGCGTTGGCAGACGAGAAACCCGGAAGACCGGTGTTTACGCCACACTGAACGAAACCTTTAGCCTTGATGCCGTCAAGCACGGCACCAGCCTGTGCATTGTTTGCGGCAACGGCTGCAACGGTCATTGCGCCCGCGGCTAGGATCGTTTTGATTTTCATAGATAGCTCCCTTATTAGCAAAGCATTGTTTTTTAGCTTTTGTGCCACCCTGGACATGCCATACAGCATATCCATCAATCCAAAAGATATTGGATCGTCAAATTAAGAAATTTTAGGCCACCTTGTGTCAAGTGTGAAAAATTTCCAATTGGCCTTTAATCAGAGAATTTTGCTGCAAAACCAGCGGTTTTCACGGGTTTATGCTTCTTTACGTACCTGTTGCTAAGTTCATGTTTTTGCAGAAAATGTTCGATATATCAGTGTTTTAACGGACAAGGCTGTTTGGCTCTCCGCCAATCCGAAAAATGCACGAACTTTTTTTCATATGACACAGGCCTGTGATTAAAAAAGTAACATTTTTAAAGTGTGTATAAAAAACAAACACTGTTGCGGTGCGGAATCGGAGAATGATTTGACTCCGCATGGTCAAATGCTCATCGCTTTTTCCAGCGTAGATTCTAAAACCCCTTGCACAATAATGCAGGGGGCTCTGAATTAGGACTTAAGTTCGCCAAGGTTGGAAAAAAGTTCAAGCGCGGTTGGATTTGCAAGCGCTTCCTGATTTTTAACCGGCCTGCCATGTACGACGTCTCGCACGGCCAGTTCGGTGATTTTGCCTGATTTCGTGCGCGGGATATCGGCGACTGCAATCACCTTGGCGGGCACATGGCGTGGTGTGCAATTGCTTCTGATCTGTTTCTTGATTTTGTCGATCAGTGCGGTATCCAACACGTGATTTTCGCGCAGCACAACAAACAGGATGACCCGAACGTCATTATCCCAGTCTTGTCCAATAACAATCGATTCCTGAATTTCGGGCAGTTTTTCGACCTGACGATAGATCTCTGCGGTGCCGATCCGCACACCACCGGGATTAAGGGTTGCATCGGATCTGCCATAGATCACCATGCCACCTTCATCATCTAGTTCGACATAATCACCGTGGCACCAGATGTTATCGAACCGGTCGAAATAGGCGCTGTGATAGCGAGAACCATCCGGATCATTCCAGAAACCGACGGGCATTGATGGGAATGGTTTGGTGCAAACCAGTTCGCCTTTTTCATTACGAACCGGCTTTCCGTCATCATCAAAGACATCAACGGCCACGCCAAGAGCGCGGGTTTGGATGACGCCGCGTTTTACTGGTAAGACCGGGGATGCAAGAACAAAGCAGCCAAGGATGTCTGTGCCACCCGAAATGGATGCAAGATGGATGTCTTGCTTGATGTCGCGATAGACGTAATCAAAGCTTTCCGGGGCCAAAGGTGATCCGGTCGATGTCATTGCCCTGACCGTTGACAGGGTATGCGTTTCGCGTGGTTTGAGGTCGGCTTTTGCAAGCGCATCAATATATTTGGCGGATGTGCCCAACAGGGTCATGCCTTCTGCATCGGCGTAATCAAACAGAATATTGCCGTTTGGATAGAACGGAGAACCATCATAAAGAAGCAAAGTTGCACCCGCAACGAGGCCGGCCATCAACCAGTTCCACATCATCCAGCCGCAGGTGGTGAAGTAGAAAACACGGTCTCCCGGCGAGACATCACAATGCAGAACATGTTCAGACACCTGCTTAAGCAGCGTGCCGCCTGTGCCATGAACAATGCATTTTGGCTTCCCAGTCGTTCCCGAAGAAAACATGACATACAAGGGATGGTTGAATTCGACCTGTTCGAAAATGATCGTCGTGCCTTCGAACGGGGCAAGGAAATCGTCATAGGAAACTGCGTTGCGGATGCCTGTGGTGTCTGTACCATCAAAAGCATAGGCAACGAGAACCACCTTTTTCAGGCTGCCGATCCGGTCAACAACATCGCGGACTTTTTCGCGGATATCATGTTGCTTGCCATTATAATGGTAGCCATCCACCGTGATCATGACGGTTGGTTCAATCTGGCCAAAGCGATCAACGACCCCTTGGACCCCAAAGTCAGGGGAAGCAGATGACCATGTGGCGCCGATCGCAGCGGTTGCCAGTAGGGCGATGACGGTTTCTGCCATATTGGGCATATAGCCGCAAACACGGTCGCCTTTGCCAACACCTTCTGCGCGCAATGCCTGAGAGAATTTGGAAACGGCAATGTTGAGTTCCGCCCATGACAGGCGCGATTTTACCTTGTCTTCGCCCCAGAAGACGAGTGCATCTGTGTTATCGTCGCGCACCAAAAGGTTCTCTGCGAAATTCAGGCGTGCATCGGGAAAGAATTGCGCACCAGGCATCTTGTCGCCGTCCACCAAGATGCGGTCACCCCACGTTTTTGCTTTCAGGTCGCAAAACTCAATAATGGCAGGCCAAAAACGTTCAGTATCAGAGACTGACCAGTCATACAGAGCGGTGAAGCTCTGGAGGTCGAGGGAATACTTGTCATTCACCCAGCGTTGAAAGCGGGTGACGTTTGCATTTTCAACGCGTTCTTTCGTCGGCTGCCAAAGCAAGTCGCTCATGATGGGTCCTCTGTCTCGTGCCGTTTTGGTGTTTTCAAACGAGCGCAATTCGTTGTCTGCGCTAATTTGGTACCTCTGTACCGCTTTTTTACGGGTAAAAATCTTTGGCGGCAAGCAGAGTAACGCGGATGTCCGTTATTGGTAATACCAATATCAGATTTTTCGATGATGTGATTTGTAAGGATATGACTTCTAACTAATTAAAAATAATTAAAAATATTGTGAAACTTTGAGGTGATAAATAGTTTGTGCGCTAAGGCTTGTTCAGCTTGATAAGCTAATAAAGTGACAAAAATCGTCGGGATTTTGTTCGATGATGATTCGATTTGGCATGAAAAATTTCCCAGTTCGTGAAAACTCTTGCGCCTGATGACGGGCATACTAGTTTGACTGGGAAATATAAAACAATGGAGGCGACCTTGGCCGGGATTGACGAAAGTAAGCCGTTTGTTTCAATCAATATTGCGGTGCTTACGGTAAGTGATACCCGTACAGCTGCGAATGATACGTCTGGTGATACCCTGATCGGGCGTATCGAGGCCAAAGGCCACAAGGTCTATGCCCGAAAAATCTTGCCCGATGATCAAAAGGGATTGCGCAAACAGCTTGCGGTGTGGTGCGCAACTCCTGAAATCGACGTGATCATATCAACTGGCGGAACCGGTGTTACGGGGCGGGATGTTACGGTGGAAGTACATCGCACCCTTTATGAAAAAGAAATCCCGGGTTTTGGCGAATTGTTCCGTTGGATTTCCTATCAAAAGATCGGGACATCTACTGTGCAGTCGCGGGCAACCGCGGGGGTCTGTCAGGGTACTTATATGTTTGCGCTGCCGGGGTCGACAGGTGCCTGTAAGGATGCATGGGATGAAATTCTGACCTATCAGCTTGATATCCGCCACAAACCTTGCAATTTTGTCGAACTGATGCCGCGCCTTATGGAACGGTGATAGAGGGTTCTTTTATCTACATCAGGGCCATCCGATAGGCCGTTCACCACTGCCCACCAGAAGCCACCACCATAAGGAAGCCCCATGGATTTTATTACGGATCCGTTCTTTTACGCTCTTGCCATTCCGGCTGTTCTGATTGCAGGCGTTTCCAAAAGTGGCTTTGGCGGCGGGCTGGGGGTTATGGCGGTTCCTTTGATGGCGCTGGCGGTGTCTCCGCAAGTTGCCGCTGCAATCATGTTGCCGATCCTGTGTCTTATGGACCTTGCAAATGTCTGGGCGTATCGGAAGCGCTGGGATCGTCGCAATATGCTGATCCTTGTTCCGGCTGCACTTGCGGGTATTTTAATCGGCACATTGACGTTCAGCTATCTTAGCGTTGCTGCGGTGAAACTGATCATTGCATTGATTGCAATCATCTTCACTCTTGATCATTGGCTGCGCGGTAAGAATGCCGGTGATACGCCCAAACAGTCGACATGGGGAAAAGGAACCGTGTTGGGTGGTTTGGCTGGGTTTACAAGCTTTGTTGCCCACGCAGGCGGGCCACCTGTGTCGATGTTCTTACTGCCCCAGAGAATGGATAAATCGGTCTTTGTCGGCACGACGGTGATGTTCTTCATTGTCGTCAATTACGTCAAACTGATCCCGTATTGGTTTCTCGGGCAGTTCAATCCATCAAATCTTGGGACGGCGGCTTTATTGATTCCAGTGGCGCTGTTTGGCACCTGGCTTGGGCTATGGGCGCATGACAAGGTTAATGTCACTTTATTCTATCGAATTTGCTACGGGCTGCTTTTCCTGACAGGAGTTAAGCTGTTTTGGGATGCTGTGGCTCATTTCATTGGAAGTGGTTCCATATAAAACGACCCATTTCGCGGGTATCATCATTTCAAGAGCATGACTGGCGTGGGTGATGTTGATAAGGCACCTAAACCGCCGAGTGAGCATTGAAGATACTTTATGTATGGCGTTTTAAAACAGGCACCCTCGGATGCCTGTTTTTCTTGTCTTGATAACGAAACCGGAACCATCGGAAATGGTTCATGCTTGTTTAATCCAGACAAAGGCGATAGCGATATAAGCAGATTGTCGATAAATTGTTTTTGATGTGAGTAGCGGAGAGCTTCGATTGGCGCTGATTTTGGCAAAGCTTGCAGTTTCGATTGGTGTGGTGCTTGGCCTGTCGATGCTTGCTGAACGTGCTGGGCCGCGTGTGGCGGGTGTTTTGGCAGGATATCCGTTGGGAACAGCGATCCTGCTTTACTTCATCGGGATTGAACAGGGCATTGATTTCGCCAGCAAAAGTGCGATTTACGCGTTTCCAGGTCTCATCGCGACCTTATCGTTTCTGTATGCTTATTTTCTGATGTCGCGCCGATGCATGTCGCTTCCGGTGTTGCCGCAAATTTTCCTTTGCTCAGTGTGCGCTTTTGGCGCGTTTCTGTGTGTGTCATGGTTGTTCCAATTGACCGCAATGTCACTTACGCAAGCAGCATTCATTCTGTTGGTTGCGATGTGTGTTGCCCTCGTGCTGTTTCGAAAAATCGAAAATCAAAGCATCCTTAATCGTGTGCGCCTGACAAAGGGTGTCGTCCTGTTGCGCGCCGGGCTTGCTTCGTTGATCGTTCTTATTATCAGCGGGTTGGCGGCGTGGATTGGGCCGCGTTGGTCCGGGTTATTGTCAGGCTTCCCTGTGACGCTGTATCCGATCATGTTAATATTACATTTCACGTATGGGGCCGGACCGGTTCATACCCTGATAAGAAACTTTCCGCGCGGCATGGGGGCGCTGTGGGTTTATATCCTGACCGTGTCGCTTGGCTATCCGGTTCTTGGGCTGGAACTTGGGACGTTGGCAGCCTTTTCTATCGCAACTGTTTACCTGGTCATTTATTCCACTTTCGTCTGGATGCGCCAAAAGTCCGTGCAAGGGACTGACTGATCTCATAACATCCGTACCTAATGGTACAATAATGGTCTGAAACGAAGATCATTCTCAGGGGGATACATCTGCATGCAGCAGGTTCAATCATTGGTCAGGGCGTTAAGCATCCTGAATGCGCTTGCGAAAAGCGACGATGGCATGACGCTGACCGAAATAGCCCAACAGGTGAAATTACCGCCTTCGACCGCTCACAGGTTGCTAACAACCATGCAGCACGAGCGATATGTTGCGTTTGATGGGGAACGCACACTTTGGTTTGTTGGTGTTCAGGCTTTTAGTGTCGGTAATGCGTTCACAAAAAATCGCAATCTTAGCCAGATCGCGCGGCCTTATATGCGTGCACTTATGGAAGATAGCGGTGAAACGGTAAATCTTGCGGTTGCTGACGGTGGAGAGGTGATTTTCTTATCGCAAGTCGAATGTCGCAAAATGATGCGTGCGCTGGTAACGCCGGGACGCCGGGCTTTGATGCATTGCTCTGGCGTTGGAAAGGCCTTGCTGGCCTTTTTGCCGGAAGAAGAATTGAAGTCGGTTGTAGCGCAACACGGGTTGCCCAAAATCACAGAACGTACATTGGTATCCCAAGGGGCTCTGGAGAAGGATCTGGAGCGTTCCCGTCAACGTGGTTATGCTCTTGATGATGAAGAGCATGCTGTTGGATTGCGCTGTGTTGCGGGTGTTGTGCGTGATGAAACCGGGAACCCGATTGCTGCGTTGTCGCTCTCAGGACCGGTTGCACGTATTCCAAACGAACAGATTGAACTGCTTGGTCTTAAAATCAGACGCGTATGTGCTGATCTTAGTCGCGAATATGGCGGTGTGCCTGTCTGATCTCGTCGATACGTGAAGCCATTTCGCCTTATGGCGTTTTAGAGCAGTTGTTGGTCGCAAATCGGAAGGTATTCCTTCCGCTTTTTTTTGCGGCATACATGGCATCATCGGCAGCGGCAATCAGTTCGTCGGTTGTCTCACCGTGATCGGGATACAGCGCAATGCCAATTGATGCTGACACAGTATATGGCGGCTGAGCCGTGCCAAATGAAATAGGGGTGTTCGAGAGGGCGGTTTGAATTTTTCGCGCGACCAGTTCGGCATCTTCGGGTGTTTCAGTACCCGGCAAGATAACAGTGAATTCATCACCGCCAATACGCGCAACGGTGTCGACATTTCGAAGGGTTGTGGTTAACCGCGTGGCAATCTCACTAAGGACCTTGTCACCTGTGGAATGACCAAAAGTGTCGTTCAGGGTTTTGAAGGCGTCGAGATCAATAAACATCAGAACGAAACATTCCCGTCGGCGTTTTGACAGTTTAATCGCATAGTGTCAGACGATCCATGAACAGATAGCGGTTGGGCAAGGATGTTAAGGCATCGTGATTGGCCTGAAAGCGGATCTGTTCTTCGGAAAACTTGCGGTCAGAGATGTCGGTGAAACTGGTTAGACGCAGGGTCTTATCCTGAACGACAACGTTGCGCCCATTGATTTCACACGGGAATTCCCGACCGTCCTTGCATCGGGCTATCGCTTCATAGGGTTTGTCATAGCCTGATCTGATATTGGCCATCACAAGTGAGATGGCCTCTGGTGCAATAATATCAGCAGCATTAAGGGTCAGAAGTTCTTCGCGGTTATACCCAAACATCCGTTCCGCAGCGTTGTTTGTATCGACGCACTGGCCGCCATCATGAAGGAACAAGGCTTCGTTGGTCAGTTTTTCAAGCACTTGTAACCGCTCTTCGCTTTCGCGACGCAGGTTGCGCTCGATAACCAGTTCGGTGATGTCCCACACAATGCAATCAATCTGACAATCATTACTAAAGGGCGGAAGTGCGCGCATTTGAATACGTACCCAAAGGCTTTCTCCCAAATTTGTCGTAACCGGAAGTTCGACAACCTGAATGCTGCCTTTGGCATCTACAGCTTGTAGTCGTAGGGAGGTCAGCGTGTCATGATCAATAATGTGATCACGTACATTGTCTGAAAGTGACGCTCCAATCCAGTGAAGCCCATGGTCTGATGCAAATTCGATCTTGCCATGCTGGTCAAGTCGAAACACCAGACCTGGTAGGTTGGCAAAGAACTTTTCGCTTGAACCCACATAACGCCGGGCAAAGAAATGCACACCGGCAAGTGCCAAGGCGGTTAGGACGAAAAAGACGATTGATGCGGATGCATTTTCTGTCGCCGCGCCGGGCAGGCCAAAAACAACATCAACTCCACCGCAAAACCAAAGGCCCAGCAGACACCAAAGCATCTGCAAGGCAATAAAATAGCGGTTCTTCAGAAACGAACTAGGCATAGCTCAAAGTATACTCTTTTCTCACTATGAGAAATTAAGAATATACCTGTGGTGGAATATGGCAAGCCAAGGTTTCGCTTAATGTACGAAAGGCAGCGGAGCCTTTTTTATCACATTCCCGGACAGGAAACCCCCGTGCCACCTAATCCGCAATAGCCATCCGGATTTTTGTGCAGATATTGCTGATGAAAATCTTCGGCATAATAGAAGGTTGGCGCATCAGAAATCGTGGTTGTGATGTCAGGTTGGCCCGCCTGTTTCAGTGCAGTGTTATACTGATCATAGGACAAAGATGCCGCCGTCGTCTGATCATCACCTGTTGTATAGATGACAGACCGGTATTGCGTGCCGAGATCATTGCCTTGGCGCATGCCTTGGGTGGGATTGTGATTCTCCCAAAACAGTTTCAAGAGCGCCTGATAGGAAATCACGGCTGGATCAAAGACGATTTGTACGACCTCGGCGTGCCCGGTCATGCCGCTGCAAACCTCACGGTAGGTCGGGTTATGCGTATAACCACCGGCATATCCAACAGCAGTGCTGTAGACACCTTTTTCATTCCAGAACAGGCGTTCTGCACCCCAGAAGCACCCCATGCCAAATACAGCAATTTCCAAATTGTTGGGGAACGGCCCAACCATCGGGTTTCCGGTAACAATGTTGATATCTGCTACTGGAACGGCATCGTCGCGACCGGGCAAGGCGGTCTCGGCAGTGGGCATGGTTGCTTTGTCGGTTTTTAGGGCGGAAAGCATGTTTTTTACCTGATGATATTTGATCTTCTAACTGCAATGTAACTCAGACGACCACAATAGCAATTCCCCTGTTGATCAAATGTCTTTGAACATTCTTTTGGCGCCAGAAATCTTGCAGAAGATAATGCGATTGCAAGACGTCGGTCGATGATCAGAAGGCATCAGGGTGCATAAAACAAAGCATTTAAAATCAATGGCCTTGATGTTGGCGGGCGCAATTTGTTTGCTGATCGGGCTGGCTTTCTTGCCCTTGCCGCCGCCTTTTTTCGGGATGGTTTTTATCGCAATGGGTGTGCCGCTACTTGCTGCCGGATCAAAGCGCACGCGGCGTTTTATTCAGTATTTACGCTGGCGGTACTATCGTCACAACGCAAAGGTTGAATTCCTGCTCGCAAGATTACCAAGGGCTTTACGAAAACATGGGCACAAAACCCGTCCGGATGTTCTTGTCCGGATTCGTAAAAATGGCGCACAGCGAAAACGCCAGATTAATAGCACCAAAGCATTGTAATCGCATGCGTTGATTAGGGGGTGATCTGTCGAATAAGGCAATCGAGCCCGACGGATTTCAATTCGCCACAGGCCTGTGATGCGTCCGCTTTGGTCTTGTACTGTCCGGTCAACAAGCGGAAGAACAGACCCTGTCCTTCGATTGAAATGCTAATGACTTCATGTGATGCGGATACAAGAACCCCGCGTGAGGTGGATTGGAATTTCGGCCATGCACCTTCGGCGCGTTCACGTGAACGGTATGCTGCCAACTGGACCGCGTAATACATAGAGCTGGTCGTTTTAGCCACTGGCACAACTTTTGGCGCGGCCATCGGCGTATTGTTTGCTGCCTGTGTCGTCGGTTTAGGTTGCTGAGGATTTGACATCATTGGCAACTCGATCATCGCACTTGCGGGTTCGCGGTCAACAATATCAAGTTGGCCTTGCTCAACCGGTCGAGAGTTTGAAGCAACAACAGCACCAGTGTTTTCAGTCGTTTCCGATGCACCAGAAATGGTGGCGGGTTCGAGGGCTGGAGGCGTTATTGTTGTAGTCGGCTGAGTTGCCGTCATGGAATTGGTCGACGTCTTAGGCACTGGAGACGACGCTTCGGATGGTTTCGCAACAATTACCGGTACGGCTTTTGCTTTGGGGGCTGTCATTGAGGCAGGGGTACTGGTTTCTGCAGCACTCATGACCGGTACGGCAACGGCCGCTGATTGAGGCGCCCGCCGTTCAACTCTGGTAAGCTGTGAGGTGTTCTCGCTAAAATCCATATTCATGCGCGTAGCAGGTGTAGTGCTGTCTTCCGGGGCAGCAAGAACAACACCACCGGTTTCATAAAAATTGGTGTTGCGTTCAACATGTGGCGGATTAGGAAGTTCAGGTCCGGGTGCAACGGTGGCGGAGGCCACTACGGATTCAATTTCTGTGGAGCGTGCATATTCAGGAGCGTCGGTATCCAAAGCAACCAGTCGGCGCTGGGCTAGACTATTCACGCTTCCAGAAAGCCTGATGCCATTACCGCAGTCCAAGTCCACCTTGATGTCAGGTGGCGATGCCGTTAGCCAGACATAAAGCTTCCGCGCGTTCCCGTAATCACCGTCGATATCAAACGCAATGGCCTGAAGGAGGTTTTCCTGAGGGCTGCTGTTCAGTGAGATTTCAGTAGGTGAGGCGGTGTTGTTCTTTGCGGGACTTTGATCTGCGGCACCAAGGAATAAACCACAGGCTGCGCTGTTGAGTTTGGTGCCTTCCATGGAGCTGGAAGATGCAGAAGTGTTCGCAGAAACAGATGTTTGTTCTTGATCGGAACTGAACCAAAGCCCTGAAAAACTGTCAGTACTACAAGCAGACAAGAGCGGCATGAACGCCACGGCAGTTAGCCAACCCCATTTGAAAGGGGATTTTTCAGAACTTGTCGCTGACCTGATTTTCACGCTTCACCTGACGATCACTATATCAGTGAAAGTTATATCTATACCAACGGGTAAAAACAACAGTTACAAATGTTACCGTCGTTATCAAGTGGGCAATAAAATCAGGTGGATATACAGATTTCCCAGAATGTAGGGCATGCTGTGTCGGTCAATGGGGAAGGGCACAGATGTGCCTGATTAACGCGACATCAGGGGGATGATCAAGCCTGCGAGAAGGATCAATACGGTAACCGCAATTACGATATTGATGATGCTTTTACTGGCTTGCTTGGCAACTTCGCGCGTAACGGTGGGGCCGTTTTTGTTTGCACGCGATCCTGTTGTCGCGCCGCTTTTGCCGCCAGTGTTCTCAGCGGTCAGGATTTTGACGACTTGTTTCTTATCCTTGCGCGTGGCCTGATCATATTTGTTTTCGACCACATGCACTTCGGTATTTTTTTTGTTGGTCAGGGCTTCTTTGGCAGAGTTGATTGCCGCAGTGTAATCAGAAACAGTTTCAAGTTCCATTTTCTGACCTGTCGCGCGGACACAGATGACTGTGTAGCTTTTTCGCATGATCGCGTCTGACATTGCTCTTCCAGATCTTTCTTCAATTCTCACCACGTAGCGACATATGGCATTTCAGAGATGAAATACAAACCTATTCTTACGAATGGGCTGCAATATTTTTGCGATCATAAACGGGCAATCAGTTGGTGATTTTCCCCGAAAGTTCTTTGTATTCAGCGCAGTCCATGCCACAAACCTGTTCAAGGCGTGCCAGATTTTCCTGTGCCATTTCCGGTTTTCCGGTCTGCAAGAACAGCTCACCCTGATATTCAAGAGCGCCGACATGTTCAGGATTAATCATCAGTGCGCGCTCATAATTCTGGGCTGCACTGTCAAAGTCACCTAGTTTGCGCTGGCTATAAGCAAGGTAGTTAAACAGATCTGCATTGTCTGGATCGTCTTTCAACATGGTTTCGATCTTATCAATCGCCATGTCATACATGCCGGTATCGACCAGTTCGGAAACAGCAGAAAGATCAGTTCCGCCTTCGCTCCAGGTGTTGGAACTTCCCATTGCGAATGCGTTGGTTGTGGTAAGGGGGCTTGCCAGAAGCATCAGCATCGCACACGCCGCGATCATTTTTGGGGTTTCGCCACTACGGTTCATCGTCGTACCTTTCGTTGATCATCACATAGGATCAATACGTGCGTTGGGACGCTGCAGACTTGTGATTTATCACAATTATACATTTTTCCCAGTCACTTGTTGGTGAAAAATATGTCATTGAAAGGGCATTTTCGTTGGGCGTAGTTGAGACACTTGCACTGAGTATGGGTGGCGCATGGGCCAGTGGTGTCAACCTGTACGGGACGGTGGTCGTTCTGGGCATGATGGATAATTTCGGCCTGATTGATTTGCCGCCCGATTTGCAAATTCTTGCCAGTTGGTGGGTTCTGGCACTTGCAATATTTTTATACCTGATTGAATTCGTTGCGGACAAAATCCCGATCGTCGACAGCGTGTGGGATGCAATCCACACATTCATTCGCATTCCCGCAGGTGCGCTTTTGGCAGCAGGTGCCATGAGCGGTTTGGACGCCGGTATGGGTGAAGGGCTTCAAACTGCGATTAGTCTCTTGGTCGGTGGCACAATCGCCGCGGGCAGCCACTTCACCAAGGCCGGTAGCCGGGCTGCAATCAATACATCCCCCGAACCTGTAAGGAATACAATCGCGTCGGTTACGGAAGACGTTGCTGTTTTTGGTGCGCTTTACACGGTCGCGTTTCACCCGGTCGTGTTCTTTGTTCTTTTCGCCGTGTTTGTGCTGTTATTGATCTGGCTGGTGCCAAAGATTTGGCGGTTCATTGGGCAGGTGTTTGGCAATGCCCGCCATCCGACCGCGGCTTATGGGTATGCCAAGGCCCAACAAACTGGCCCTAATATGGGTGGTTTTGGGGAGCTCGACCTTTCGGGGGCAAGCGACACGACAACGTTGCCGCCCAACAGTTCGGAAAGTGGCTCGAAACTGCCACCGCACTAAATCGGGAAAATGATTGAAACAGAAAAGTAAAAGCCCGCAAGCATTTGGCTTGCGGGCTTTTTAACGGTTGAGCGAACCTTGTCAGGTCACATCAGAAATCAGCTTCGATCACGCGATCACGGATTTCAGCAGCCATTGCTTCAGCGAGTTCTTCGATGCCAAAGGTTTTCTGGTGTTTGAACCCAATCCGGCGAACCGATGCGGTTTTTTCTTCGGCTTCACGTTTGCCAAGGGCAAGGATCATAGGGATCTTTGCGTGGCTGTGTTCACGGACCTTGTAGTTGATCTTTTCATTGCGGGTGTCGACTTCGACATTTAGCCCTCTGGCAGCAAGTGCTGTCTTGACTTCATGTGCATACTCATCTGCTTCATTGGTAATTGTGCAGATCACCGCATGAACCGGCGACAGCCATAGCGGCAGGCGACCAGCATAGTTTTCGATCAAGATGCCGATGAAGCGTTCGAGGGATCCAAGGATCGCACGGTGCAACATGACTGGACGATGTTTTTCACCATCTTCGCCCATATAGGTTGCATCAAGACGTTCTGGCAGAACGAAGTCAGCCTGAAGTGTTCCGCACTGCCAATCGCGACCAATCGCGTCACGCAGAACGAATTCAAGCTTTGGACCGTAAAACGCGCCTTCACCCGGATTGATTTCAAGTTTAAGGCCAGCTTCTTCTGCTGCTTCGCGAAGCGCTGTTTCTGCCTTGTCCCAAATCTCATCGGCACCGGCACGGACTTCCGGGCGGTCAGAGAATTTGACGAGGATGTCGGTAAAGCCGAAATCTTTGTAAACCGATTTCAGAAGGTCACAGAAAATCTTGGTTTCCGAGACAATCTGATCTTCGGTACAGAAGATATGGGCATCATCCTGAATGAACTGACGAACACGCATGATACCATGCAGGCCGCCGGACGGTTCATTACGGTGACAGCAACCAAATTCAGCCATACGCAACGGCAAATCGCGGTAGGATTTGCTGCCTAGACGGAAAATCTGCACGTGGCACGGGCAGTTCATCGGCTTAAGCGCAAGAACCTTCTCAGGATCATCTTCATCCGGGGTGGTGGTGAACATGTTCTCGCGGAACTTTTCCCAGTGACCGGATTTTTCCCACAGCACACGATCAACAAGCTGCGGGGTACGCACTTCCTGATATCCGGCAGCGTCAAGACGATCGCGGATATAGGTTTCGACCTTGCGATACAGCTTCAGACCCTTGTCATGCCAAAAGACCGACCCTTGGGCTTCTTCCTGCATGTGGAACAGGTCCATCTCGCGACCAAGGCGGCGATGGTCACGTTTTTCGGCTTCTTCGAGCATGTGCAGATATGCATCAAGCTCTTCTTTGCTTTCCCAGCAGGTGCCATAGATACGCTGCAGCATCTCGTTATCCGAGTTGCCGCGCCAATAGGCACCCGCGACCTTCATGAGTTTGAAAGCCTTACCGATCTTGCCGGTTGACGGTGCGTGCGGTCCACGGCAGAGGTCGATGAAATCACCCTGCCGATAGCAGGTAATGGTTTCAGTTTCCGGCAGGTCGCGAATAATTTCGGCTTTGTAACCTTCGCCTTTGTCGAGGAAGAATTTGATCGCTTCGTTACGATCCCAAACTTCACGGACAATTGGCTCGTTCCGTTCGACGATCTTGTGCATCTGCTTTTCGATCTTGACCAGATCGTCGGGCGTGAACGGGGTTTTACGTGCGAAATCGTAATAGAAGCCGTTTTCAATCGACGGGCCAATGGTGACCTGTGTGTCAGGATAAAGTTCCTGCACGGCTTCGGCCATAACGTGCGCACAGTCGTGACGGATCAGCGGCAGAACCTCTGCATGCCCTTTGGTCACGATTTCGATGGCCGCGTCAGTATCTATTTCACGCGCGAGATCGCGCACTTCACCGTTGACGATGATGGCAAAGGATTTCTTCGCCAGTGAAGAACTGATGCTTTTGGCGACATCAAAACCCGAAACAGGGCCGTCGAATTCGCGTACGGCGCCATCGGGAAGGGTCAGGGCAATCATGTTTGGCTCAACTCTGTTTTATCTGCGGACATAATTCAGTAGCGCACATCTTGGACCCGCATGTTTACGCGGAGGAAATGCACAAGAAAAGGAATTTCAGGATGAGGTCAAGTTCGCTCTTCGAAAAAAGCGATTATCGGGACTGCAGAAAACCCCGCACAGCCATTTTGGCGCACAGAGATTGAAGTGCAGGTCAATATTTTATCGGCAAAGCCGTGCATTGATACTATCCCGTTTACTGATGAGCCAATATAACAGGTGAAACGCACAGGGCAAGCCACAAGCCATTTGAATGAATGGTCGCGCATGAAGCACTTTGCCCCGTGTGAAAGTATCTCATAACAGGCGCCACCATCGCCAAAACCGGGAGCCCCAAATGTCCAGTCCGGAAGTTCGCCGGAACATAATGTTCTTGAGCTTATGTGTTGCACTGTCAGCCAGTGCTATGTCTTTGATTTTTACCGTAGCGGCCGTCATCGGCTATTCATTGGCAACGGATAAGTCGCTTTCTACGCTTCCTGTTGCCTTCATGATGATTGCCATGATGGCAATGACCGCACCTTCAGCCGTCGTCATGGCCAAGTTTGGTCGCAAGTTCGGTTTCTGGATGGGGGCTGTTATTGCGATGTTTGGTGCCGTGTCGGGGATGGGCGCGGTTTACTACAGCAATTTCTGGTTTCTCTGTATTGCCTGTGCCTGTATCGGGGCGGGCAACGCGATTGCCATGCAATACCGGTTTGCCGCGGCAGAAGCCGCACCGCCGGAATTTCGGGCGCGCGCCATTTCCTATACCATGCTCGGTGGGCTGGCCTCGGCCTTTATCGGGCCAAATCTGGCAAGCTTTGCCCGTGACTGGTTTGACACGGTGCCATTCCTTGGAACGTTTGTGGCTTTGATCGGATTGCAGTTCCTGCTTGTAATCGCCATCGGGCAGTTGAGACTTCCCGATATGCGCGGCCACAAACATGCGGAACCGGCGCGACCCTTAAAAACGGTTCTTGGACAACCCGCTGTTATTGTCGCGATTGTTGCCGGGGCATTGGGATATGCGGTCATGAGTTTTGTTATGACAGCAACGCCTTTGGCGATTTTGGATTGTGACTACGCGTTTGGCGATGCTGCCTTTATCATTCAATGGCATGTCGTCGGGATGTATGCGCCGGGTTTCTTCACAGGAAATCTGATCAAGCGGTTCGGGGCGCTTAAGATCATTCAGCTAGGTGCCTTGATTAACTTTGTCTGTTTGGCCGTTGCTCTTTCAGGGCAGGATCTTATGGCCAATTTCTGGGTATCATTGGTGCTGTTGGGTATTGCCTGGAACTTTATGTTTGTCGGGGCAACGACCTTCCTGACGGAGAATTATCGTTCATCCGAACAAGCACGCGTCCAGGCCATCAATGAATTCACGGTCTTCGGGACGGTTGCAGTTGCTTCTTTGTCGGCGGGCACGATCTATGCCGGTTCAGGCTGGGGAACGTTGCTTTATAGTGCAGCGTTGCCAGTTGGCTTGGTTCTCGTGATCGTTGCGGGCTATGCCATCCGTCGGAAAGTGCAGCCTGTCTGATATGCAGCACTGATATGGATAAAACAAAGGGTCACTTTTGCGACCCTTTGTTTGTTTTGGCGTGCTGCATGTGTTCCAATCAATGATGACCGCTTAGGATATCAAGCGCGTGTGATCGGAACTCCCGGTTATAAAGAACCAACGTTACCCATGCTGCACAGATGATGAAGGCCACCGGATGATAGAACCATGCCAGTGCCGACAGGGCAAAAAAGTAGGCCCGAATGCCGCGATTGAAGTTATGGGCGGACATCATGCTCATGCGTGACGCGCGGGCTGCTGCGCGCGGGGCATCGGGTTCATGTTGGTCGGGTGCTGCACCGATCAGAATCGAACAATAGTTCGACAGCCGAAATGCCCATGTGAATTTAAAGAATGCATAGATAAAGATGATGACAAGTAACACCACTTTGCATTCCCAGACAGCAGGCGTGGTCACCGCAGCAAAGGGCAGGGCAGATACGGTTTCAATTGCCTTTTGCGTATAACCAAGCAAAGCGACCAGACCGATCAGAACCAGAATGGTGGTTGATGAGAAAAAACTGATGCCGGTGATCAGGTTGCCGGCAATTGATGTATCAACCATCCGAATATCGCGTTTAAGCATCTGTTCCATCCAGCGATGGCGATTGCGCGCCATATGGGCTGAAATCGAATTGCGCCGTCGTGGCCCTGCATCGGCAAAGATCGTATAGCCAACCCACCAGCTGAATGCCCAACAGATGGCAACAATATCAAGGATGGTAAATGCGGGCATTGCTTGGTCCATGCGTAATAGGGGATGCTTTTGAAAGCTTGTGAATTGTTTATATCCTACTGACATTGCGCTATTCTTCGCAATCTTCTTTGCAAAGCCCCATATCGGCGGAATGTGGAACGTGCATAGCTGATCGTCATATTGCCAGTTCGGGTTGAGTTTTCGCGCAATCCAGAGTATCAGCAGCGCAAATTTTCATTGGAGAGCGACATGAGCGAACTTGAGAACGATCTTGGCGAAGACATCGATTTCGCTGAATTCGAAGCCCACACTGAAAAGCTGCTTGAAGAAGGTCGAACCAAGGACGACCTGTTTGAATTCATCGGCTTCATGAACATCAACGAAGTTGGCACGCATATGATTGCCGCTGAAATGGTGCTTGATGAAGATGCTATCGATCAGATGAGCAAGAACCTGCGCAAGTTGGAAATCGATCTTTCACCATTGGGTGAGCTGACCGGTGGCCTGAAGGGCGGCGAAGACGTTAAACGTGCCCTTGGTGCTTTGTTCCTTGAACTGGTTGAGTTGTGCGAACTTGATGAAGACGACGATGATGCGGGCGAACTTTCCGAAGAATCGCTGCTGCTTTTGAACTTCATCAAACGCTTCAATCCACAGATGCGCCGCCTGACGGTTGCACTGACTGATACGGATGATGATGACGTATCGTGTGAATATGAAGTAACCAACTGGTAAGCCAAAGCTTGCCGTTGAGGCAGATTATCATGTAGGCAAAAGGCAGGGCATTCAGTCCCTGCCTTTTTTCTGTTTCGGAGCCACCACCGTGACCGCCATGATGCCTCTTAATGCGATCAAGCGTCTGCAATCCTATTTAAAACGATTGGCGGATGGCCAAGAGCCTATGCCTGAAGCAGAAAAGCTCTGCCAGTGGATCGCTGATCATGCTGATACATTCCACTCGGTCATGGAATATGATCTGAAATCCTGCCCGAAGATCGTTTATAACTTTTCGGCAAATGGTGATGTCGTAATCGGCGGGGCAAGTGACCCGGCACGTCAAACCGATATTATGTGGCAACAACTTGCTGCCGTGAGTGCACCCGTTGGTGTCGGGCGATACCGCGAAGATCGCATTTGTTATCAGTCCGAACAGTTCAAGAATGACGGTGAAGCCCGCAGCCAGCATCTTGGCATAGATTTGTTCGCCCCTGCCTATACGCCGGTTTTTGCACCGCTAGATGGCGTGGTTCATAGTTTTGCCGATAACAATATTCACCTTGATTACGGTCCGACGATCATTTTGCAGCATGATCCGGCGCCGGGTGTGCGGTTCTATACCCTTTATGGTCATCTAAGCCGCGAATCGCTTGATGGACTTTATAAGGGCAAGGAAGTTGCCGCAGGCGACATGCTTTGCCGGTTTGGCGATTTCCCGATTAACGGTGATTGGATACCGCATCTGCATTTTCAGATTATCTTCGATATGCTGGGACGCGAAGGGGACTATTTCGGGGCGGCCAAACCATCAGAATGGGATTTGTGGGCAAGCATTTGTCCAAACCCGAATATGATTTTGCAGATGCCCGAAAACGTTACGGCCACACGAGAAGGTGTATAGATGCAGCCGCGATTAAAAGCCGGTCTTTGGGTGCGTGGTCAGATTGCAATTTGCCAGTCGTCACTGATTACCGCGATGGTCGCCCATAAGGGCAACGAAGACGCCGGTGCTGTACTGCTTAAACTAAACCGTTTTAATGCGGGATGTTTCGTCTATTCACGTGTCACGACCCTTGATGGCGAACTTGGATGGATGTTGGTCGCAGGTGGTCCCGAGGGTGGGCGAGAGACTGAACTTGACTGCGACGAATATTGGCGCAAACAGATCGGTTTTGATCGTGATGTTTGGGTTTTAGAGATCGAAGACCACAAGGGCCAATATCAGCTGGATGCGGCGATTGTCGATTTTTAATGCCGCAGCATTGTTAAGGTTTGGCAAAAGAAAAAGGCTGGCAAAGATGCGCCAGCCTTTAAACGTTTTAGCGAAGTGTGCGAAATTACGCGGTGCGCTGAAGCAAGTGGTAACCGAAATCGGTCTCAACCACGTCAGAGGTCGCGCCGACTTCCATGCTGAATGCAGCAGCATCGAATTCCGGGACCATCATGCCGCGGGCAAACATCCCAAGATCGCCGCCCTGCTGGCCGGACGGGCAATCAGAGTTTGCTTTCGCCAGATCAGCGAAATCCGAACCGTTTGCGACTTGTTCTTTAAGCGCATTGATTTGGGCCAATGCTTCTTCTTTGGTGCGTGTAGCGGTCGACCGTGCCGAACCGGCATACATCAAAAGAATGTGCGACGCGCGAACTTGTTCACTCATAACTGGTCCTTTCTTCCGTCAATATCTTGTATATGACGGATTTTCTGCAAGATTAGAAGTTTATGGTTAACGCCAAGGGTCCAAATCCATGTACAGCCGTATACTCCTGCACATGGGCTTGGGCCCTAGACATTAGCCATGCCTTGTGGCTTGTTACGACAAATTGACCCGAGATGAAAGAGAAGAGGCAGATTGATGCTTGCTGTTGTGTCCCCAGCCAAGAAGCTGGATTTCGAAACGGATGTGCCGGAAATGGCCGTTTCCGAACCTGGATTTTTGGACGACACCGAAGAACTTATTGAAGTTGCGCGGAAAAAAAGCCGCGGCGATTTGATGAAACTGATGGGCATTAGCGAAAATCTTGCCGACTTGAACTATCAGCGTTTCCAGCATTTTTCACGGCCTTTTGATCGTACCAATGCCAAACCAGCTATTTTTGCCTTTCGGGGTGACACCTATGTCGGCCTTGATGCGGATACGATGAAAGCCACAGACATTGATTGGGCGGAAAAGCATTTCCGTATGCTGTCTGGCTTGTATGGCTTGTTAAAGCCACGTGATTTGATGCAGCCATACCGACTTGAAATGGGAACGCGCCTTTCTAATCCGCGTGGTAAGGACCTTTATGCTTTCTGGGGCGATAAAATTGCCGAAGAAATCAACAGCCTGACCGACGGGCATAAGGATCGGAGCCTGATCAATCTGGCATCGCACGAATATTTTAAATCAGTCAGAACCAAACTTCTGACTGGTTCGGTGATTACACCGGTCTTTAAAGAAGTCAAAGGTGGTGCGGCCAAGGTTGTTGGGTTCTCAGCCAAGCGTGCACGTGGCATGATGGCGCGTTACATGATTGATCACCGTCTTGAGAATCCGCAAAATTTGAAGAAGTTCGCTAAGGATGGCTATTGCTATCAGGATGATCTTTCGACCGAGACGGAGTGGGTGTTTACCCGCGTCCACGACCAGTAATGACAACTATAATCGGTGAAATCTGATGACCGACGAGCACCTTGAACAGCTCGAGGAAGAAAGCCATTTACCCGAAGCACATCCGTTTTCGGGCTATTTGCGTACTTTCTTCCGGGGGCCTGGCCGTTCACGCAGTCTGACACGCGAAGAAGCATTCGATGCTTTCTCCATGATTCTGCGCGATGAGGTCGAGCCGATCCAGCTTGGCGCGTTCTTGCTGATGCTGCGCTATCGGGCTGAAACGCCAGATGAACTGGCCGGCATGATTGAGGCCGTGCGCAAAGCGGCCCGCCTTGATCCCGATGATAATGCCGATGGTGAAATAAATGGTCAGCCAATGCTTGATTGGCCATCCTATGCGGCGGGGCGTACGCGCGGCCTGCCATGGTTCGTGTTGTCTGCTCACCTGCTGTCACAAAATGGCGTGCCGGTTTTGATGCACGGGTATAATTCCCACCTTGTAAACGGGGTCGGAACAGAAGCCGCAGTCAAAGCTTTAAAGCTGTCGGTTGCCATGTCAGCTGAAGAAGCCCGCTCGGATATTGCGGCCAAGGGGTTTGCTTATCTTCCGCTGCGTCATATGCATCCGAAATTGCAGGAACTGATTGGTCTGCGATCGCTTTTGGGATTGCGCAGCCCCGTCAATACCTTGTTGCGGTTGTTTAATCCACTACAGGCGCGTGCGGCGTTTCTGGGGGTGTTTCACCCGGCATTCCTGGATGTTCATCGTGAAACCGGAAAACTGTTGGCATTGCCACGTATTGGCGTGATCAAGGGCGGTGGCGGCGAGGCGGAGCGGACCCCGTTCAAGCATGTTGATCTTCGAATGCTTGATAACGGTGAGTTATGCGATGTCCGTTGGCCCGCATTGCTGTCCAAAAGCGAGAAAGATCTTGATGATCAAAGCCCGGTATCGCTTAAGCATTTCCTTGCCGTCTGGCGCGGTGATGTCGAAGATGCCCCGGCAGAGGCCCGCATTAAGGGCAGTGCCGCCATGGGGGCGTTCCTTGCGGGTAAAGCCGACTATATGGATGAGGCGGAAAGCCTGGTTCAAGAGTGGTGGGACAAACGCGACAAGAATGTCGGCTAAGACATTCTAAACCAACCGGGTTTAACCAAAAAGGGACGGGTATTCGTCCCTTTTTGCATTTTAGAATGATGATCCGGGTTCTTTTAGAAATGCGATTTCGTCGGCTGTACTTGTACGCCCAAGGATATCATTGCGATGCGGATAGCGACCAAATCGATCAATGATTTTCTTATGTTTGACTTCAAAGTCGTAATTGTTATCCAGTCCCGGTTGGGCAAATAAATCAATGGCAACCTCATGGATCAGTTCGGATTCCGAATGCATATAGGGCATATACAAAAACGCCCGTTCTTCCGGGGTTGTCAGCTTTTTATCAAGGCCAAGTGCGACGGCTTCTTGGGCAAGAACAAGCGCCATCGGATCAGAGGCAAAAGATTGTGGCTGATCGCGGAACATATTGCGCGAAAACTGATCAAGAACAATGATTTCGGCAAGACGGCCATGAGCTGTTTTGCGCCATTGATAAAGTTCACCAAGGCTGGCCGCGGTATGAAAATCCGAAAATCGTTCAATGATGTGACGGTCAAGGGTCAGATCCTTGATAAACCACTGTTTTTGTTCAAGCTCCTTGAACCAGAAGACCAAAACTGTTTCCGGGGTCATATTGTTTCCACCCAATAAAATTATAAGCATTCAATGCTTGGTAAGTTTGTTGGTCATGATATTTGCCCTGAGTGCCTAACAGGTCAAGTCACGGCTGCGAAAAGATAATTGTCATCGACCTTTGCTAGGAGTTGACAGGACTTCACCGCACATGGAATATGAAGATGTCTTTGGTGTTGATCCGTATGGATCGACTTAAAAGGGAACATGGTGCGTTTTTGACAATGCCATGGCTGCCCCCGCAACTGTAAGCGGTCCGAGCATTACACATGCCACTGGTGCAAACCGGGAAGGCGTAATGCTTTTGAAACCGTGAGCCAGGAGACCTGCCTTTGACTACCAAGCGCTGTTTGCTTGGTACTGAGCTGTTGGACGCCGGGGTGAGCGTCAGGTTGCAGGGGAAAATGCGGTCTCGCAACTGATGCCGGTATCTTGCTTCCAGCCATCCTATCGTTCTTTATCCTAACCCTGTGCGTTGGGCTTTTGCCATGCGTACATCGTTTGCGAAAGAGACGATTATATGTTGAAGACCGTAAACAGGTTTGCTGTCGCAAGTGCCTGTCTTTTAATGACTTCTTTGCCTGTACAGGCACATTTTCAATTGGTCTATACGCCAGAAGTCAATGTCACAAAACCGGGTGATCAACCGGTTAAACTGATCTTCTGGCACCCGTTTGAAAACGGGCATGTCATGGATATGGGTGAACCGCTTGAGTTCTACGCGGTTCATCGCGGTGAAAAGATTGATTTAAAATCAACGCTTTCCCCGATTATTTTCACTGGATCTGAGAACTCGGCAGCCGCATATGACGGGACACTCACGCTTAAGCGCAGTGGCGATTACGTCATGGTTGTCGTACCGGCACCGTATTATGAAGAAAGCGAAGATCTTTATATTCAGCAGCTGACAAAGTCCTATGTGAACCGCAATGAAATTCCAACCGATTGGATGGAATCTCAGGGGCTTAAAACCGAAATTCTGCCTCTTAACCGACCGACGAATATCGTTGCGGGATCAACCTTTACCGGGCGGGTGTTAAGCGAAGGAAAACCTGCTACCGGTATCGAAGTCGAAATTGAATTCATGGCGGCTGAGCCAGATATGGCGACCAATTCACCAAAAACATCGACGGCATCTCCGATGCCCGGTGGTGCAATTGTCGCAATTTCCGATGAAAACGGTTATTTCACTTTTGGAATTCCCAAAGCAGGATTTTGGGGATTTGCAGCACTTGGCAGTGGCCCTGATGAAGAATTTCAGGGAAAAGAGCTTTCACAGGATGCTGTCCTGTGGGTTCGCGCCTATGATGTGAAATAGGCTTAGGGACAAAGATAAATGCATATCGTCGATGGGGCGCTGGCTCCTGAGGTTTTAATTGGTGGTGGTGTTCTTGCAGTTGCCGGGCTTGGGCTGGGCTTGCGAAAATTGCCGATCGACAAGATCCCGGCGACCGGGGTCTTGTCGGCAACGTTCTTTGTTGCTTCGCTTATTCATGTGCCTGTCGGTCCATCGAGTGTGCATTTGATCATGAGCGGTCTGGCCGGGCTTGTTCTTGGCTGGACTGCATTCCCTGCATTGTTCGTTGGATTGCTGTTGCAGGCAATATTCTTCGGGTTTGGTGGTCTTACCGTGCTTGGCGTTAATACGGTCAATATTGCCTTTCCGGCGGTGATTGCCGGTTTTGTATTCCGTTCGATGGTGGCACGCCGCAATCCGGCAGGGGCTACCATTTGGGGTGGTTTGGCCGGGGCATCTTCGATCGCGTTGACCACACTGTTTGTGGCAATTTCACTGATGCTAAGCGGTGACGCGTTTATTCCTGCTGCCAAACTTGTGTTCTTTGCCCATATTCCGGTCATGATTGTCGAAGGCCTGATTTCGGCCGCAGCGGTCTATTTGATCGTCAAGGTAAAGCCGGAATTGCTGATGCCTGCTGATCAGATGTCGGGGGTCACGTTGGCAATTTCGACTGCAGGTACGAAGCAGGCAAGCGAGGTCAATAATGGCTAGGCTGTTTGCAACTGTCCTTCTGGCCGGGCTGGTGCTTGGGGCAGGGCATGCGCATGCCCACAAGGTCATTGCGTCGGTCTTTCCTAGTGGATCAAACGTCGAAGGCGAGATTGGCTTTTCCAACGGCGACATGGCCGCAGATACGCTGGTCGAGGTTTTTGATCCTCAGGGCAATAAAATCGATGAAGTCAAAACCGATGCAGATGGCTTTTTCGTTTACACGCCAAATCAGAAGATCGATTTGGTATTTCGTGCTGATCTTGGGGCGGGACATGTGGCCGAGGCGATGTTTGCCATTGCTGATCTTTCGGACATAGACACGCTTGACGAAAGTGTATCGCAATCTTCGAGTAGTGATGCACAGGCTGCTTTGGCGACCAATGGAAATAGCAGTGGCAACAAAGCGATTTCGCAAGAACAGGAAGAACTGATCGCTGCAATTGTCCGGGACGAATTGCGGCCACTTCGCCGTGAAATCACCGCCTATAAAGAAAAGAACGATCTTCAATCGATTCTTGGGGGTATTGGCTATATATTCGGGTTCTTCGGGATCGCGTATTACATTGCCGCACGACGTTTGAGAGCCAAAGCAACCAAACCATGAGCCATCTATTCGGGCATGACCAACCATTAAGCGTACAGGGAAGTGGCGATCAGGCTTCATCCTTTGTCGGATCATTTGATCCACGTGTACGCGTGGTTGCAGCAGGCCTGTTTGCTATCATGGTGGTGAGTCTTCATCAGATTGAATTTGCGCTGGGTGCTTTTGCGCTGGCCATTGGGACCGTGTTTTTGACCGACCTTCCGCTGCGTTTGACGTTAAAGCGCATGGCGGCGATGGATGGCTTCATCATTGTTATGCTGGTGATGTTGCCCTTTACAACGCCCGGGACACCGATGTTTTCGATTTTCGGGGCGGATGCTAGTCAGGAGGGGCTTCATCACGCCATCCTGATCGGCATTCGGGCCAATGCCGTTGTGTTGATGATGCTAAGCCTGCTTTCGGGCCTGACACCTGTGGCGTTGGGGCATACATTGTATCGGCTGCGTTGCCCGGCTGCTCTTGTGCATTTGATGATGTTTACGGTGCGCTATATTTCAGTTCTGCATGACGAATATCATCGTTTGCGTATGGCGATGAAGCTGCGTGGGTTTAAGGCGCGTAATACTATTCATACCTATCGCTCGTTCGGCTATTTGTTTGGCATGTTGCTGGTGCGGTCGCTGGAACGTGCTGAACGCGTGCTTGAAGCCATGAAATGTCGTGGCTTTAGTGGCCATTTCCCGATGATTGATCATTTGATTTTCCGCCCGCGCGACGGTGTACTTGCCGTGGCATTTTTCCTGCTGGTAACCATGCTTGTCGTTATGGATCGTGCTTATGTCTTCGCTTATTGAATTAAACGACATTTCCTATGGATATCGGGCAGGACAAAGTGTTCTTGATCGCGTGAGCTTGGCGCTTGATCAACAAGAACGCCTGTTTGTTACCGGTCCGAATGGCGCAGGTAAAAGTACTTTGCTGCGCATCCTTGTTGGTCTGATTAAGCCACATGGCGGCGAGATAACGGCATTTGGAAAATCTTGCGTCACGGATGCAGATTTTCATGATTTGCGGTGTAGGGTGGGGTTTATTGTTCAGGACCCGGATGATCAGCTTTTCTGCCCGACAGTTGTCGAAGACATTGCATTTGGTCCGCTGAACTTGGGTGCCAGCCGTGAAGAAGCATTGGTGATTGTCGATGAAGTTCTTGATCAACTTCATCTCAAACACCTTCGCGAACGCATCACCCACGAATTGTCCGGTGGTGAAAAACGGTTGGTGTCCGTTGCTGCCGTTCTTGCGATGAAGCCGGATGTATTATTGCTTGATGAGCCGACAAACGCGCTTGATGAAGAGAACATGCAGCGGCTTGAAGAGATTTTGCTTGAACTACCGCAAGCCATGATCCTGATATCTCATGATCCACATTTCCGGCGTAAACTGGCAACCCGGACAATTGAATTGCGTGGTGGCAAGATCAAAGAGGGTGAAATGAAAAAATCTACGACCTCTGATAATTTCAGTCATGGATCAGAACAGCATGCGCAATCTCTTGCTTCACTTTGATCGTTCGCACATTTAGTAATACCTCTGAAACGCAGTCCGGATGACGTCAAATATGTCACCGTTTTCCATATCAGCCTTTCGCCATTTATTTGCCGCCCAGACCACATCCCTGATCGGGACTGGTTTGACGACAGTTGCCTTGTCGCTGCTGGCCTATGACCTTGCCGGCGAGGATGCGGGGCGGGTTCTGGGTTCTGTGCTGGTTCTAAAAATGGTGGCCTATCTAATCATAGCACCAGTCGCGGGCGGGATGGCACATTTGCTGCCAAGACGGGTATGGTTAGTTGGGCTTGATGTCTTGCGGGCTGTGATTGTTCTGTGTCTGCCATTCGTTGACCAGATATGGCAGATCTTTGTTTTAGTGTTTGTCGTCAACGCTGCGTCAGCGGCCTTTACGCCGGTCTTTCAGGCCATCATTCCCGAAATCCTCGAAGACGAAAAGGCATATACCAAGGGGCTTTCGTATGCCCGGTTGGCCTATGATCTGGAAAACCTTGTCAGTCCGGCATTGGCGGCAGGACTTCTTTTCGTTTGGTCGTTTGACAGTTTGTTCTTGGCAAATAGTGCGACATTTGTGCTGTCCGCGATTTTGATAGTGACAGCCGTTTTACCCAAGGCAGCACCGATCGACAGGGATGGCGGGCTTTATGCCAACACGTTGTTTGGCGTGGTGGCGTATTTGAAAACACCACGGCTTCGCGGATTGTTGGCCGTCTACTTTGCTGTGTCATGTGTCGGGGCGATGATCATCGTCAATACAGTGGTTTTGACTCGTGGGGTGCTGGGCGGCAGTGCACTTATGACGACGGCGTTTTTGGCATGCGCTGGCGGCGGATCGATGTTGGCGGCCTTTCTGATCCCACGTGTGATTGACAGGATTGGTGAACGGCGCCTGATGATGATGGGGATTGTCAGTGCGGCGATGGCAATGGTGTTTGGTGCGGTGCTAATGGGTGCTGAATGGCACCATGTTGCTGCGTTTGGCGTGTTATGGGCAATTGCCGGTGCCGGAAGCACATTTGCGCAAACACCCGGTGGTCGTTTGGTTCAAAGATCTGCCGGGGCAGGTGATCGCTCAGCCTTCTTTGCGGCGAACTTCGCGCTTTCGCATGCGGGGTGGTTGATTGCCTATGGCATTGTGGGTTGGTTGGGAAGTTTGGCCGGGCTTTCCTATGCATTTATGGCATCAGGTGGGTTGGCGTTTGTTGGTTTAATTGCTGCCCATTTCATGTGGCCGCGGCAAGACCCGCTTGAAATTCGTCATAGCCATCCGGGAATTTGGCATGACCATCCCCATGGGCATGATGATCCGCACCATGTTCATGTCCATGATGGACAGGCTGGTACGGAACCTGCGCAAGAGAGTGGTAAAGACCATAACCACGATCACGGAGATCACAATCATCGCCATCAGCACTATCACCCGCCAGTCGAACATAAGCATCGGTTCGTGATTGATAGCCATCATACAAGATGGCCGGTAGAAGGCAGTGAAAAGGTCTGAGCTGTTTCTATTCTGTCCGTCTTGACGGATGGGGCGCTGTCAGCGGGCGACTTGTCGCCGTGCAACTACCCAGGCACAAATGCCGAAAATACCAATAATCACGCCAATTCCGCCCAGAATGTCTGACATTCGCACATCATTTCGATAGGAATTCACTTCCTGACGCAATGGGCCGATCTGCCTTGCAACAGCACGGTTGATCAAGCCTGTCAGCTCATCTTTTGAAAGGCTGTTCAGATCCAATTCGGTGCTGTCGAGTGTTTTTGGGGTGGTGCTAGCAGGACTTTTTGAACCCTGATCAGGAAGGGTTGTTTCAAGTTTGCTTACCGTAATCTGATCATTTGCCCCCGGGCGTGGTAGGTTTTCAGAAAATTCGTTCTCATAGATTTTGAATTCTGCGATATGACCATCGTGGGTGTCGGTAAAGACGACATAGTCTGTCCGGTGACTGACACGAAGGGCAAAGCTTCCCTGGTCATCTGCGGTTGTCGCGAAAATCGTTTGACCCGTTTTGTCGTGTAATTCGATATTGGCATTCTGTGCGCGCGTTCCGCCAGTGAAATAGGCGTAACCTTCAATGGTATCCCCATCACTCATCGCAAAAACATTCAGGTTGTGCGCCTGTGCGGTGCCAAGTGGTGCGGCACATAACAGTATGAAAAACATCAGAAGTTTACGGGGAAGCACAGCCATGGTTTGAAGCCAGTTTGGTTTAATCGCAAAGGGATCGGAACGCCGGGACGGATAAGGACGGGCAGGCCGCTTTCCAACCCGTCCGTTGAAATCAATTCATGGGGTCGGTCTTAACCCACAGAACGCCACCACGTTCGACGGGAACCTGTTTGTCAGTTTCTGGGGCCGCCATGGTACCATCTTCGATCAGCGCAGCAAAAACCCACCAGCCGTCCTTGGGCATTGCATAGTGGAAAATGCCATTGGCATCGGCCTTAATGACCTGTGTTGCAAAGGTCGCATTGGGAAGAGTGATGCTACCGTCATTGGCATACTCAACTTCAATTTCTGCGAACGGAACGGCTGTGCCGTTGTGACGTACCATTCCCGAAAACATATTGCCGGTCCAAATGCCGTATGGACGGGTCAGCGGTTCAATTTCAACAGGGAAACCAACCATCTGATCCCAGTCTTCACCGGAATCATAGGCATCGATAATGGTCTTGGTGTATTGAATAATATATTTGCCTTCAGCCGGTTCGAAGTAAGGAGCCGGTTCGATATAAAAGGCGTAACCACCCGGCGCCTTTACTGTTACTTCGGCATCAAAGGCGGCGTGATCGTCGACCGTCCTTGGGCTAAGCGCGCCCAAAAGGTCGGTCTTTACCCCATCATATTGCATGCCAAATTGAAGCGGCTCAGCCATGTCCATCGCCGGTCCATTGGTCATCGGATGGGTGAATGTCACATCAAAGGTGATCTTCCGCCCGGTATCCTGATCGACGACATTGGTTGATGGGATCAGTTTCTGAAAATGGGCCTGTGCCGTTGCCGTGAAGGATGCGGCGATCACAAGAGACAGGGATACCTTTGAAAATAGTCCGGTGACGAGGGACATTGATGGTCCTTTATTCTGGATTTTTGCATGGAAGCCTAGGTTTGCCCAAAGCACGTTACTGATTTAAATGATTTCATACAAAAAATCAAAAAGTATGATATCATCCGTTACTCAAATTGATGACGGATGAAATTGTTTTGCGTTAATGTTCAAAGAGGTAGGACCAAAAAGACAGGGAGTGGGCGGGTATGGATATTGTTTACGTCTCGGCGGATGGAGCAGATCACTGGATTGATGCCCATCTAAGGTCAACAACCACGTTGGATAAAGCAATTGCATGGAGCCAACCGGGGCAGATCATCCGCATGATCGCGGGTGACTATCGCTTTGAGCATCCTCTACGGTTTCCCCGAAACGGAACTCTTGAAAACCCGATTATTGTTCGCGGGGAAACGGGGGTTGTGATTGACGGGGCAAAACAACCCGACATGACGGTGTCTGCAAGTAATCCTAGGCGTGATGGATTTGCGGTATTTCAATTGATTGATGTTGCCCATATTCAGATCGAACAACTAAGCATCACCCGTGCATGGCCCAGTGCAATTTATATCGAGAACAGCCATACCTTATCCTTCAAGCAACTAGGCATCACCGAGGGAACTTATGCGTTTTACGCAAACGGTTTGCAAAGTGAACGGATTTCCATCGTGGAATGTCGCTGGGTTCAGGATCAGAGTATGTGGCGCACAATCCGGTGGGACGAAATCCATGACGGAAAAGACAATGATGGTAACGTCATCAAGGTCAAATACCGTTATCTCAACGGGGCGTTTTTTGGTGCGGATGACATTGCTGGTGACATCGAATTGGCAAGGAACGACATCCGGGATTGTTATAACGGGGTGCGGATGGATGTCTCGGAAGAAAATCTTGATGCGCCGGTCGGAACCTATAACCGTGATGTGAGAATCCTTGATAATCAATTCAGCTATATCCGCGATAATCCAGTCGAGCCCGAAGCAACGGCACTTGGTTGGTGGATTGGCCGGAACCGGTTCTATAATTGCCACAAACTTTTCTCACAGGATGGTGTGCGTGGTGGGTTTTGGTATTATTTCTCAAACATTTGCTGGTTTGATAGCCGACCTGGACCAGAAGGTGATGAATATAACGGCGGGGCCGTTTTCAAATTGGGAAAAGGCGGGAAGATTGCGCAACCCGACTACATATCGGTTTGTCTGAACAATAGCTTTTTCCTACGCCAAAAATACATAAAGAAGGGGACAACGCGTGGATTGATCAATGCGCGCAATGCTATCGAGCACGCTGATCCAGCATCTCTACCAGAAGATTTGATGCCGTTAGACCAGACTTTCTTTGGCGATGAGAAGGAGCTGAATCTTTCTGCGACACCGCCCTTGCCGGTGAAGTTCACCGGCGACCTTGCCAATCACGATACATATCCAGCGGTCTTTGATCGATATGATGATGTCTTAATCGACCCGCGCTCAGCGATTGGCCCAGTGTTCGTTGATGGATTAGCCGGAAATTTTGATCTGCGGATGGAATATCAAGTGGGTTATCAGAATGATATCATCATACCAATGCCCGATGGCAATGTATGGGTAAGTCCTGCTTGTTATTGGCCTGGTGCAATCACAAATGGGCGAGTTATTGACGGACCGGATTATGTTCCTGTTGACCTTAATTATGTCCGGTCATTGCCCGTGCCAACGGATTGAAACGACGTGATCGTAATATTGCTAATTGGGTGTTTTAAGGTGACGTAAGCGTAAATATGTTGACTGAAATGTCCGAATGTTGCGATGTTGTTCCATTATAGTCATCAAACAAGAAAAACCATGAACGACAAGCTTTACAGTATCACCGAGTTGGCCGAAGAGTTCGACATCACGCCGCGTGCGATCCGGTTCTATGAGACCAAAAACCTTCTTGCCCCGCAGCGCGCCGGTGCGACGCGGGTTTACAACTATCGTGACCGTGCGCGCCTGATGCTGGTTCTACGCGGCAAGCGGCTTGGCTTTTCACTGGAAGACATAAAAGAATATATCGACCTTTACGATGCAGACCGTACGCGCACCGAACAATTGGCACATTTGATGGTGGTTGGTCGTCGCAGGATCGCAGAGCTTGAGCAGCAGCTTGAGGACGTTCAGACCACTTTGGGGGAGCTTCGAAAAATCGAGAACGAAGCCGCGGTTAGCCTGCGTGAAAGTGGCATTGACCCTGAAAAGGCTGTTGCCGATATCCGGGCTAAACTGGTTGCAGAAAGCGTTTGATAGCCTAGGCGATGTTTACATTTAGGATTCTCATTTAGCCGAGAATATGATTTTAGCCGAGAATATGATTCAAGCTTCTGGCTGTATGGAGGTCAGCCTGAATGGATCGACAGGAACTAAGTGATGCGCTTTGCGATCGGATGGCTCCACTGTTACCGGGCAAAGCAACAGACCTCGGACGCACGGGACAGGATAACCGCCTGTTCGTGGAGGAGGTCCTGTAGCTGGCGCGCTCAGGAGCACATTGGCCTGTTCTGCCCAAGGAGTTTGGCCGCTGGCACACGGTCTACCAGCGTTTCAATCGCTGGTGTCGCAAAGGGGTTTGGGAGAACCTTTTCAAAGCGTTGAGCGATGATGCCGACTTTGAGTATATCCTGGTCGACAGTACCATCATGCGCGCCCATCAGCACAGTGCAGGTGCCCCAAAAAAAGCGATCAATCCGAAGATCGGTTTGAAGCTCACGCACTGGGACGGTCCAAAGGTGGACTGAGCACCAAAGTCCATGCAGCCACCGATGCCTTGGGCAATTCAGTACGTTTCATCCTGACGGGTGGTGAGCGCAACGACATCACCCAAATCGAAGGTCTTCTCGAAGGTTTGAAGGCAAATTATGTGCTGGCGGACAAAGGTTATGACGGCCAACGCGCCATGAACGCTATCCCCACGACCGGAGAAAAACCTGTCGTACCCCGCCGAACCACAACAGCACAATGGCGGCCTTTCGACCGAGAACTCTACAAAGAGCGCAATATGATTGAACGTTTCTTCAGCAAGATCAAAAACTTCAGACGTATTGCAACCCGTTACGGCAAACTTGCCAGAAACTATATGGGGTTCCTGAACCTCGTCGCCGCGCTCAAATGTTGTCAATGAATGTAAACACCTCCTAGTCAATGGTCTTGCCCAGTTCACCCGCAATTTCCTGAATGAATTGCCAAGCAACACGACCAGAACGGCTACCACGGGTAACTGTCCATTCTTTGGCCCGTGCGTGCAATTCTTCTATTGGTAAGTCCAGTTTGAACTCTTTTGCATACCCTTCGATAATTTCGAAATAAACGTCTTGCGAAATGTTGTGGAATCCAAGCCACAAGCCAAAACGGTCTGAAAGCGATACCTTTTCTTCGACGGCTTCGGATGGGTTGATTGCCGTGGACCGCTCGTTTTCGATCATGTCGCGTGCCATCAGATGGCGACGGTTTGACGTGGCATAAAAGATAACGTTCTTCGGGCGACCTTCAATGCCACCTTCAAGAACAGCCTTTAGCGACTTATAGCTTTCATCTTGCATATCAAACGATAGATCATCACAGAAAAGAACTGTCTTTCGACCGCTTTCCTGCAAGATATGCAAAAGCTCGGGCAGGCTTGGAATATCTTCCCGATGAATTTCGACCAATGCCAAGGCTGCGGGGCGTTCCAAGTTGATCTTGGCATGCATGGCCTTGACAATCGAACTCTTGCCGGTACCACGTGCGCCCCACAAAAGGGCGTTGTTGGCCGGCAGGCCATCGGTAAATCGTTTGGTATTGTTATAAAGAATTTCTTTTTGCTGGCCGATTCCCTGCAACAGGCTGATATCAATGCGATTAACATTGCGTACGGGCTGCAGGTAACTGGTCTCAGCCTGCCAGACGAAAGCATCCGCAGCACTCAGGTCGTTTTCGGTGCGCGCAGGTGGAGCCATGCGCTCAAGTGCGGTCGCAATTCTTTCAAATGTCGGCAATAAGTTATCAAAATCGGTATTCATTGAAGCCTCTTGGATGTTTCTTATTCTTGGGTGACATGGGCTAGGGACGGGGTGAGTTGTTTTACTGTTTCACCCCATGATGGCCGGAAAGCTAGCATATCGAGGATAGAATAGAACAGCTTGTTGACGGTTCTTGAGGCTAACACAGGGTGAACGAAGCCACACAGGACGTTATTTTCCTGTGAAAAATCCGGTTCGTCCTTGCTTTGACGTAGCACCCCGTTATATTCCGGCAGTTGATATTTTTTGTTCTGAGGAATTAGGAGTTCCTAATGTTTATTTCGACGGCTTACGCTCAGGCCGCTGGTGGTGCAGACGGTGCAGGCGCACTGATGCAGTTCGCGCCACTTATCCTGATTTTCGTTGTTTTCTATTTCCTGCTTATCCGTCCTCAGCAGAAAAAACAGAAAGAACATAAAGCAATGCTCGGGGCGATCCGCCGTGGCGACAAAATTGTCACTGCTGGTGGCCTGATCGGCACCGTTGCCAAAGTAATTGGTGATGATGAGCTGTCGGTCGAGATTGCTGATGGTGTCAAAGTTAAAGTGGCACGCGGTATGGTTTCGTCGGTGCTGTCGAAAACCGAACCGGCCAAAAGTGATACCAAAGACGATAAAGAAGAAGACGAAGAAGAGACCAAAAAAGATTGATCTCTTCGCGCTAAGTAAGGCGGGGCATATGGCTCCGCCTTCTTGCATTTTACCGGTGGCCTGAAGCGGTACAAAATACCCGTAGTTCCAATGATCTTGGAGCCAGACCAAGGTTGACCCAGACAGATCCGGTCAAAAAACACATGCTTTATTTTACAAAATGGAAAGTAGCACTGGTCCTTCTGGTGTGTGCTTTGGGCGTAGTTTACGCCGCGCCAAACTTCCTGCCCTCGTCAATTCTACCGACAGGTTCTAGCTATTTGCCGAGCAAACAAGTCAGCCTTGGCTTGGACCTTCGTGGTGGTTCGCACATGCTGCTTGAGGTGGATACCGATAGCGTCTTGCGTGAACGATATGACGCATTGGCTGACACCATTCGTACCGAACTTCGCAAAGAGCAGATTCGCAATCGCCCACGCGAAGCTTCTTCAAATGGTGCTGAGATTACTGTTCTCAAACCTGAGGATGTTGAAAAGTCCCTTGAGATTGCGCGTGCGGCTGAGCCGAACACCGATGTAAGCAATGATGGGAACAACATCTTTGTTTCCTATAACGATCTTGCGCGTAAGGAACTGATCGACCGTGCAATTGCACAGTCGCTTGAAGTTGTCCGACGTCGTGTTGATGAACTTGGAACGACCGAACCGTCGATCCAGCGTCAGGGCGAAAACCGCATGGTTGTTCAGGTTCCCGGGCTTGATGACCCATCGCGCTTACGTGCGATCCTGGGGCGTACAGCAAAGATGAACTTCCATCTGGTCAATGCCGAAAAAACGGCTGCTGATGCGCGTGCAACGGGGCTTCCACCAGGAACCATGATCCTGCCATCGGCAGATGAAGGTGACAAAGCGGCTGGAATTCGTGAATATCTGATTGACCGTCGTGTTGTGGTTTCAGGCGATAACCTTGTTGATTCTCAACCCACATTTAGCGATGGCCGTCCCGTCGTTTCATTCCGCTTTGATGCAGCCGGCGGTGCACGCTTTGGCGATGTCACTAGTAAGAGTGCAGGTCGTGGACTGGCGATTGTTCTTGATGGCGAGGTGATTTCTGCACCCCGCATCAATGAGCCAATCCTTGGTGGTAACGGTATCATCACTGGTCAGTTCAGCGTTCAGGAAGCCAACGATCTTTCGTTGTTGCTGCGTGCAGGTGCATTGCCTGCGCCGATGCAAATCCTTGAAGAACGTTCTGTTGGTCCCGGCCTTGGTCAGGATTCAGTGGAGGCAGGTGAAATTGCTGCTGTACTCGGTCTTGTCTTTGTTATTGCCTTTATGGTGATCAGCTATGGCCGCTTTGGCGTCTATGCTGACATCGCATTGATGATGAACCTGATCCTTGTGTTGGCGGTGATGTCTGTTCTCCAGGCAACGCTTACCTTGCCGGGTATTGCAGGTATCGTTCTGACGGTTGGTATGGCCGTTGACGCAAACGTTCTGATATTTGAGCGGATTCGTGAAGAACGAAGTAATGGTCGGACGATCATTAATGCGATTGATGCCGGGTATCGAAGTGCAATGTCGACCATTCTTGATGCCAACATCACCACGCTGATTGCTGCACTTGTACTGTTTAGCTTCGGTTCTGGCCCGATCAAGGGCTTTGCCGTGACGCTGGCAATTGGCATTATCACATCCATGTTCTCGGCGATTTGGTTGACCCGTCTGCTTATTGCAGCCTGGGTGAAGCGCAGTCGTCCGACTGAGCTGGTACTTTGAGGAAGGGAACAGGGAAGATATGAAACCTTTGCATCTTATCCCGGAAGACGTGAACATCCCGTTCCTCAAATTCCGGAAAATCTTCTATATCGTATCCTTGGTGATGGTGTTGGCATCTGTTGGCTTATTCTTCACCAAGGGGCTGAATTTCGGGATCGATTTCCGCGGGGGTATCCTTGTTGAAATCAAGACCAATGGCCCCGCAGATATCAACGGATTGCGTGACAATCTTGGAAGTCTTGGTCTTGGCGATATTTCGATTCAGGAATTTGGTGAACCAGACGATATCCTGATCCAGCTACAACGCCAAGACGGTGATGAAAAAGCCCAGATGACGGCATTGGCGCAGCTTACAGAAGCCCTTGGCGAAGATGTGACCATCCGTCGTAGTGAACTGGTCGGCCCGAAAGTTGGTGGCGAGCTTAAAGAAGCCGGATTTTATTCCGTCGTGATCTCGCTTCTTTTGATCATGATCTATATCTGGTTCCGGTTCGAATGGCAGTTTGCCGTCGCATCGGTGGTCGCACTTCTGCATGACGTTCTGATCACCATCGGATTTTTTGTTATCACGGGTGTTCAGTTCGATTTGGCTACACTGGCGGCGGTTTTGACGGTTGCGGGCTATTCCATCAACGATACAGTTGTTGTGTTTGACCGTATCCGCGAATATCTCCGAAAGTTCCGTAAAATGGAAATTCCGGATCTTCTGGATCTTTCGATCAATTCGACCCTGTCGCGTACGACCATGACATCACTCACCACATTGTTGGCGTTGATTGCATTGTTTGCGTTTGGTGGCGAAGCGATCCGTGGTTTCACGATGGCCCTGATCTTTGGCATCGTGATCGGGACCTATTCGTCGATTTGCGTGGCTTCTCCGCTTTTGGTTGTCTTGCGTCTTAAACGTAAAATCCCAGAAGCCGAGGAAGGCAAGGAAGTCGAAGCCTGATCAGTTAGGCTACTTGAACAAATCTTTAAAAGAGGCCGGACTTGACTACCAACAAGTCCGGCCTTTTACCTTTTAATTCCGTCACCATTTTCGGCTGTTCTCTGCCGGTATTGATGTCCTTTAAAATCTGGTTTCTGCCCCATGAAACTCGGTATAGATGCAAGTAATCCTAACCACGCCAATCTAAAGGGAAGCCTTTGGATGATGGCGGCAATGATCACCTTTGCCGTTGAAGATGCGTTGGTTAAAGCTGTTTCGGAAACGCACCCGGTTGGGCAGGTCCTTATTCTATTCGGTTTTGGCGGTGCAATTTTGTTCGCAATTGTCGCGCGCTCTCAGGGGCAATCCCTGCTGAACCGAGACGTTTTGTCCAAAACCATGTATATCCGGGTTGTTTTTGAAGTTGTCGGGCGCTTGTTTTACGTGCTTGCACTTGCTCTTACGCCGCTTTCGTCAACCACGGCTATTCTTCAGGCAACACCGCTTATTGTGGTTCTTGGCGCAGCAGTACTTTTTGGCGAAAAAGTCGGATGGCGAAGGTGGACTGCGATCCTGATTGGTTTGCTCGGCGTTTTGATCATTCTTCGCCCAACCACCGACAGCTTTTCCGCTTTGTCCTTGCTTGCCGTAATCGGTACGATTGGCTTTGCTGCGCGTGATCTAGCGAGCCGTGCTGCACCGCTTTCACTCAGTACATCAATTCTGGGATTCTATGGTTTCGTTGCAATTATCATAGCCGGTTTGTTGTTTTCTGTTTGGGATGAAAAATCGTTCACTTGGCTCGACGGAAGAAGCGTTCTCTATTTTCTGGGGGCAATCCTGATGGGCGCGTGTGCCTATGCGGCTCTAATGAAAGCGATGCGCAGCGGTGATGTTTCGGCCGTCACACCCTTCAGATATTCGCGATTGCTGTTTGGTATTGCCCTGGGTATGACCGTATTCGGAGAAGAGCCGGACATGATGATGCTGTTAGGATGTGGTATCGTGGTTACTTCCGGTTTGTTCATTCTCTGGCGTGGAAAAGCTGTAACGGAAAATGTCGATCTTCTCTGATATGTCAATCAGGCTTCGGAAAGCTTAAGAAGCATCTAAATGGAGGAAACATGTCTCTTGAAGTAAGTACAATGGCAGTCGAGGGCCAAAAACTGGTAACCAGTTATGGAGATGGTCTGTTTCGGTTTGGCGAAGATACCGTCGTAGGGTCAGTTTTGTTGTTTCCAGATTCCGTTTATACTTGGAACGTGAAATCTGTTGATGACATCACTTTGAATTCGTTCGAGCGCATCATTGAAGCCGCCGAAACCACCGACATTCTTTTGTTGGGCATGGGGAAACGGCTAACCCAGATTCCAATGGAATGGCGACAGGCTTTGAGAGAACATGGGATAGTTATCGAACCGATGGATACCGGTGCAGCTTGTCGAACCTATAACGTTCTTGTCGCAGAAGCCCGCCGCGTGGCAGCAGCCCTGATAGCGGTTTGATTGTTTTATTGGCTAAAGAAACCCTGTAATTGCTGACGAACCTGTTTGACACTGGCAAATAATGCAGCCGGTCCAGGGGGATATTCCGCTGGAAATGAATCGCCACATAAAAACAGGTTCTTCCACGGTGGGCGCAGTCGATGTCGAAATGCTGCAAGCCCGGGGCTAAATTCGGGGAAGGGGGCCTCGGTATCAATGAAGCGGAAATTGGGATAATCAACATCTTGATTATTCTGAGAACGCGCTTGCAGGTCCATATTCAAATATTGATCACATAACCAAACACAGCGTTTCCAAATGCGTTCGGCAAATTGATCAATTGTTCCGTCAGGCGGTAGGTGGAAACTGCTGTTCAAACTGACTTGGATATGGCGGCGGCTACAATAAATTGCCCGGACAATATCGTCGCTGATCAACAAGCACCGCGGTTCCGCGAAGGAGCGTTTTAATTCAAACGCCATGGTTTGGCGGCGTGCCGGGGCAGGTGGAATGCCGATATCTGGGACGGTATTGCATAAAGGGCGCGGATGAAGTGCCAAAACGACCGCATCGTTGGGTTTCAGGACGATTTGCGTGTCATCATCAAACAAGAGATCCGTCGCATATTCTGATGTGCTGTCGATATCGCCCAGCTTGGTATAGGCGTTAATTTTCCCGCCAGAAGTGATAAACCGTTCCCGAAGTGTCGGTAGGGCGATGTCGTTTAAAATGATCGGGTCGATCGCCGAAAATACTGGATCATGCGACTTTGAAATAAGGGATCGAAGATTGGGTGCAAGGACGCGTGCAAGTAGCGCGCTCGAACAGCGATGAGCAGGCATCGAAAATAATACTTCGGCAAGAACCGCCAAAGCGTCCCGATGATATGTACCAGGCTTGTTTGCTTGCTCATCAGTATCGAAATCACTGGGAAAGGATGAGTTTCCAGCCCGTATTTCTTCGCTCGCAAACCGTTGATGCCAAAGATTGATCGCGGTGATGGTTCGTAGAACAAACCCAAGTCTGCGTGCGACCAGTGCGTGTGCTATGCCATGATCAAGCTTTATGACAGCCGGTTTGCGTCGTCCGCGTTTCAGGCCCATGACGCAATGTGCTGAGCGGATCAGTTTTGTTGGAATTTCAGGAAATCGGGCGAAATAATCTGCAACCAGTCCCTCTGGATCGTAAAAGATTTCTGGTTCGGCTGTCTTATGGCTTTTAGGGGCCGTTTGCATGCCACGGGTCCAGCGGCTTTCAAATGGCTCGGCCTCGTCATACAAAGCAACATCAACACCATCTTCTGCCATCACTGTTGCAAGGGCAGCACCTGCCAAGCCGCCACCAATTACATGTAATCGCCCGGACGTGAAGGATGCCATATGCCTGCGCCATTTTAATTGTTATACAAAGGCCAGAAATGCTTAGCTGCACGCTATAGTTTCGCGAATATCAGAAAATAACCTTAACAGCAGAATACGTTACAAGCCATGGATGAAATTACTACCGAACTCGACAGCCTGAATGAAGAAGTCATCGGTCAAATGAATACCTGGATCGACATGCTTGGCGGCGGTGATGTTGGTAGATGGACTGGCGCCGTTTTGGTGCTTATCGTTTTCTTTATTTTCAAGCGTGTTCTTGTCCGCGGTGCCATTGGTCTCTTGGGTCGAATTGCACATCAGCGGTCGCAAAGTATGATCGCCAACGTACTTGATGCCTTTGCCTTGCCGCTTCAGGCACTCGTGATGCTGTTGGGTATCTATTTAGCGATCGAATTGCTTGAATTTCCTATTGGTATTGATAGCGCACTTATAGAGATCATTGCTGTTGCCGCGTCGTTCTGTCTTTTCTGGGCATTCTTTCGGGCGGTTGAACCTGTTGGCGTTTCATTTAACCGGTTTATCGGGAGGTTTGGTGCCGGGCTTGGGGATGATCTTCGGCAGTTCTTCATTCGCGGGGTGAAAACCCTGATCGTTGTTATTGGTGGGGTGATCTTTCTTGAAAACTGGGGCATTGATGTCTCAGCGTTCTTGGGTGGTCTTGGCCTTGCCGGGATGGCGGTTGCGCTTGCAGCCAAGGATTCTGTTGCCAACATCTTTGGTGGGCTGACCATCTTTGCAGACAATCTTTACAAACGTGGTGACTGGATCGAAACACCGCATTTTGAAGGTACGGTTGAGGTTGTCGGCCTGCGTGCTACAAAGGTTCGCACCTTTGCCAAGGCACTGGTGACCATGCCCAACGCGCAGATTGTTGATTCGCCCGTGATCAACTGGTCACGCATGACCCATCGACGCATTAAAATGGTCATTGGCCTTGAATATCGAACAACGGCCAAGCAGATGGAAACCATCGTCGAGAATCTGCGCAGTTTCTTGCGGGATGACGATGATGTCGCCCAAACCGACGTTGTTCAAATGGTGCATCTGTCTGATTTTGGGGCAAGTTCGATCAATATTGATCTGTATTATTTTACCGCCACAACGGATTGGGTTGTCTGGCGCGAAATCCGCAATCGCCACATCATCGCATTTAAACGCATTGTCGAAGAGGAGGGCGCTGCCTTTGCCTTCCCGTCGCAATCGCTATATGTCGAAACCATGCCGGAAATGACATCCATCCCGAACGACGATCAATCTCGCACACGTCAGATCGGATAAGTAAGAATGACTGATACGCCAAAACTTTCCTACTGTGCTGACTTTGTTCGTCGTAATGATCGAGACCGTTTTTTATGCGCACTGTTTGCAGCACCGGAAAAACGAGAACATCTTTTCACGTTATATGCCTTTAACCAGGAAGTTTCGAAAACCCGTGAAATGGTTAGTAATGTCATGCTGGGGCATATCCGCCTGCAGTGGTGGCAGGATACCCTGACAGAGCTGGCAGGGGGCACAGTTCGCAAGCATGAGGTTGTCGAACCGATGGCGGAACTTCTGCAAACAGGTTTGCTTTCGATATCGGACCTTGAAGCTTTGGTTGCCGCGCGTGAGTTTGATCTGGAAGACCGCCAACCGGCCAATCAACAGGAACTTGATCAGTATATCGACCAAACATCGGGGCAACTTTCCGTGTTTGCAGCGCGTCTTCTTGGTGCGACGGGCGAAGACGCAGAACATGCGGCACGTCTTGCGGGTAATGCCTATGGGCTGGTCGGGATCATGCGTGCGATGGTGTTTCATGGACGTGGTAAAAGGCTTTATTTGCCCAAGGATCGCATGGAACATCACAGCGTTGGGCAAAGCGATATCTTTGAGTTTCGTAAAAAGGATGAAGTGCGTGCTTTAGCCCGTGAACTGGCGGAACTTGCACGTGACCGTATAAGTGAAGCGCGTAAGCACCGTGCAGCTTTGCCTAAAAATGCACATACTGCCGCTTTGCCAGTTGTTCTGGCCGATGGATATCTTCGTAAACTGGCAAAGGCCAAGTTTGATCCGTTTTCTGCCGAGTTTGGCCTTGCCCGACCAGCGAGCTTGCGATTGACGTTAAATGGTTTGTTGAAGCGATATTGAGCGTGCGGATTTTGGCGACACTGGATATCGCGAAAATATCATCTACATTAATGATAAAGCATAAGACAGCTGTGATCAGGACGTGTTAGCGTGATAACGCTTTGATTACACGGCGCAACATCGGTTTAAACACCGAAGGTGAGGATCCAAATGGCACATCCGAATGACAAGTTTGGAAAGCATTGGTTGCAGAATCTGATTTTCGTGGGACTGATCTGTTTGGTCGGGCTGTCTTCCCGAATTGGTCAGGCGGAAAGCATTGATCCATTTGTTGGTATGTATCACGGTGAAACGATTGAACATGCCGAGGGCGAACTTCAGGCGCGTGACCTTGACGTGGTCATTGATAAAACTGAACGGGGTTTTGTCGTTGACTGGTCAACCGTCATTCATAAGCCAGATGGCCGTGAAAAGAACGTTTCACTGAATATCGAATTTTATTCGACCGAGCGCCCTGATATCTATGGTAGTGCAATGCGTTCGGGCCTGTTTGGCAAACGCATTCCAAATGACCCGTTAAAGGGTGAGCCATTCTTTTGGGCGCGTATTGTTGATAAAACCCTGACCATCCATGCGCTTTATATCACTGATGAAGGTGGTTACGAGATGCAGGTATATGAGCGTAATCTTGACGATGATGGTAACATGGATTTGGTGTTTAGACGTTTCCGAGACGGTGAACAAATTCGGGATGTTACCGGGAAACTGACACGTCAGCCCAAAACCTATCCCTGATCACAGCAACTACGATACAGAACAGAAAAACCCGCATCTTTTGATGCGGGTTTTGTCATTTTGTCAGGCTGCTGAGATTGCACTCAGCCATTCATCAAACAGTGGAATGGCGCGATCTGTATAAAGTTTCTTGCGATCACGGCCTTTAACACGTTTGGTGAGTTCCAGATCAGGGAACAGTCCGAAATTCACATTCATCGGTTGGAATGTGCTTTCATCGGCACCACCCGTGATGTGGTTAAGGAGGGCTCCCATGGCTGTGGCCAGTGGCGGGGCAGGCAGCGTCTTACCAGCTTTTTCAGCAGCGGTGAAACGCCCGACCATAAGACCAACAGCCGCACTTTCGACATAGCCCTCACAACCCGTGATCTGTCCCGCAAAGCGCAAGTCAGATCGCGATTTCAAGCGAAGGGTGCCATCAAGAAGACGAGGAGAATTCAAGAAAGTATTGCGATGGATGCCGCCAAGGCGGGCAAATTCGGCTTTTTCCAGCCCCGGAATGATGCGCAAAACATCCGCCTGGGCCCCGTATTTCAGTTTCGTCTGGAAACCGACCATGTTGTAAAGCGTGCCCAGAGCATTATCTTGGCGAAGCTGTACGATTGCCCGTGGCTTGTTGGTCGGGTCATGCGGGTTGGTCAGGCCGACCGGTTTCATCGGGCCGTGGCGCAGCGTTTCGCGACCACGTTCAGCCATAACTTCAATTGGAAGGCAGCCGTCAAAGTACGGGGTGTCTTTTTCCCATTCCTTGAATTCGGTCTTGTCGCCTTCGATCAAAGCATCAATGAAGGTGTTGTATTGCGCTTCATTCATTGGGCAATTGATATAGTCCTTGCCATCGCCCTTGTCATATCGCGACTGGAACCATGCTTTATCGAAATCAATGCTTTCTTTGTAGATGATTGGCGCGATGGCATCAAAGAAGGCAAGGCTTTCTTCGCCGGTTTCCGAACGGATTGCTTCGGCAAGCGGGCCTGATGTCAACGGACCCGTTGCGATGATGGTCTGTTCCCATTCTTGGGGTGGCAGACCATCAATTTCACCGCGTTCCATCGTGATCAACGGATGGTTTTCAAGCGCCTCGGTCACAGCTTGCGAGAAACCTTCGCGATCAACAGCAAGCGCACCACCAGCAGGTACTTTATGTTGATCCGCACAGCGCATGATGATCGATCCTGCACGACGCATTTCATCGTGGATCAAGCCAACCGCGTTATATTCTTTGTCGTCAGATCGGAAGGAGTTCGAACAGACCAATTCGGCGCACTTATCTGTATGGTGCGCATCTGTCGGACGTACCGGGCGCATCTCATGCAGGATGACAGGAACACCGGCCTCGGCAAGCTGCCAAGCGGCTTCACTGCCGGCCAGACCGGCACCAATAATATGAACAGGTTTTGCCGTATTCACGTATGCGAACTCCTCGCGCAGAATGTGTTTTAAATCTTGGCACACACATAGCGGTGCAATGGACCCGATTTCAAGTCAATTACGCACAATTTGTCTGAGACAGGGCCATAAGCCGATAAAATTTCACAATGCCACAGATAGTACGTCTTATATGCCAGAGCCGTTCTGTCCCTCACACGAGAAGATGGCACATCATATGAGCTACCCGCATCACCCATATGGCTATGAACCTACCCATTGCCCGGTCATCGGTCTGGTGCCGCGTCGGCGGCAATTGCGTGAAGTGATATGTGATGCAGATACTCGCGAACCTGCCAAGGACGAGGGACCTGAGCCGCACGAGGTAAAAGAACGCAGACTTGGCTTCCCGTTCGGGAACTCTGGTGAAGGCGTATTTAGTCCGGCAGATATCGAAAGCATGATCGAATATGTTGTTGCCACCCGTCAGGGATGGCGCGCATCACTTGTCATGCGCGCATTCTTGCGTTGGTGGCGTGATGGCAGCGGACAACCAGAAGCCCAATCAGAGAGAAAGAATTCCGATGCCGTTCTTATGCTTCTGGCCTTAAATCAGGGCAGAGATGGATTTGTGCAAGGGTATCTGCATGATCTCGTGCATGAACAAAAAGACGTTCCTAAACCGGTCCCGGATGGTAATCCGATGGAGACATCCTTTAACAAAAGTCTTCGGATTGCAGCCCTTGCATTGGCTTTGTCGCCAATCGTTTTGATATTTGCGGTTCTATTGTTTGTACAAGTTGACAACATCATCAGTGCCGGAAGCGGCAAGATATTCGGGTTCAGCTATGATCTGTTGTTCTTTGTCGGCAGCTTCGGGGCAATTGGCGCGCTGACCAGCATGATGATGCGGCTTGGCAAAGATACGCCATGGGATGAAATGGAACCGGCATCAGTGTTCTTTAACTTCCTTTTCCGGCCATGTATGGGGTTCTGTTTTGCGCTTGTTGTGCTTTTGGCCTTGCGCGCGGGCATTTTGCCAATTCCGTTGGATGAATTGCACAATCTTGATGACCTAGATCAGATCAGTAATTCTGCGGCAGCCGGACAGCAAATTTCCATCGTTCTGGTGTTTGCATTTTTGTCTGGTTTCAGTGAACGGCTTAGCACGGCCTTGGTCAAGCGGGTCGAAAACAGGGTGACCAACTCCGGATAGGAAAAGCGGGGCAGCGTGATACTGCCCCGCAGATGTTTTCTATTCCAACCCAAGATGACGTTTAAGGTAATGGCCAGTGTAGCTTTCCTTGTTGGCCATGATGTCTTCCGGGGTTCCTGTACCGACAAGTTTTCCGCCACCATCACCACCTTCCGGCCCGATATCAATGATCCAGTCGGCAGTCTTAATGACGTCAAGGTTATGTTCAATCACGACAACCGTATTGCCCTGATCAACGATGGTATGAAGCACTTCCAAAAGTTTGCGGATATCGTGGAAGTGAAGGCCGGTCGTTGGTTCATCAAGAATATAGATCGTGCGGCCGGTGGCGCGTTTTGACAGCTCCTTGGCAAGCTTGACGCGCTGAGCTTCCCCCCCTGAAAGGGTGGTCGCCTGTTGCCCCAGATGGATGTAAGACAATCCAACCTGTTTAAGCGTTTCCATCTTGTCGCGGATTGACGGTACCGCCTTGAAGAAGTCTGCACCTTCTTCAACGGTCATATCAAGAACGTCAGATATCGATTTGCCTTTAAACGATATGTCGAGTGTTTCACGATTGTATCGTTTGCCTTTGCACTGATCACATTCGACATACACATCTGGCAGGAAGTGCATTTCTATCTTGATGACCCCATCGCCTTGGCAGGATTCACAGCGTCCGCCTTTGACGTTGAACGAAAAACGTCCCGGCTTGTAACCGCGTGTTTTGGCTTCGGGTAATTGGGCGAACCATTCACGGATCGGCGTGAAGGCGCCTGTATAGGTTACCGGGTTTGATCGCGGTGTCCGGCCAATCGGGCTTTGGTCGATATCAATGATCTTATCGATATGTTCGATGCCGGTAATGTTGTCATGTGCGCCGGGATGGTTGCGGGCATTATGCATCCGCTTAGCCAGCGCTTTATAAAGCGTCTCGATCACAAGGCTTGATTTTCCGCCGCCTGAAACACCTGTCACACAGACGAACTTACCAAGCGGGAAGTCAGCATCCACGCCTTGGAGATTGTTGGCAGTTGCGCCCTTGATCTTGATCGACTTGCCATTGCCTTTACGGCGTTCCTTGGGCACGGCAATCTGTTCGGTCCCGACAAGGTATTTACCCGTTAAGCTATTGGGGTTTTGCTGAATTTGTTCTGGTGTTCCTTCGGCAACGATACGACCACCGTGGATACCGGCACCGGGCCCCATATCAACAACGTAATCCGCTGCCCGGATCGCGTCTTCATCGTGCTCGACGACCAGAACCGTATTGCCAAGATCACGCAGACGTTTCAGCGTTTCAAGCAAACGGTCATTGTCGCGTTGATGCAAACCGATGGAGGGTTCATCAAGAACGTAAAGCACACCGGTTAGACCCGAACCAATCTGTGATGCCAATCGGATACGTTGGCTTTCACCGCCCGAAAGGGTGCCAGATGTGCGCGACATCGACAGGTAATCCAGGCCAACATCGCGCAAGAATCGCAACCGATCATTGATTTCACGCAAGATCCGGCGCGCAATTTCGGTTTCCTTGGCGGTCAGTTTATCTTCAAGTGCCAAGAACCAATCCGCGGCCTTGGATATTGAAAGGCTGGTAATGCGTGATATCTCAGCCCCGTCGACCTTAACGGCCAAGGCTTCCGGTTTTAGACGCTGACCATCACAGGTCGGACAGTTTGAAACCATCTGGTATTTGGCAAGCTCGTCGCGGGCCCACTGACTATCGGTTTCGCGCCAGCGACGCGACATATTGGGAATAACGCCTTCAAACGGACGCGAAACCTTATAACTGCGCGAACCATCGTCATAGGTGACCGTGACGTCTTCGTCACCCGATCCAAACAGGATGATGTCCTGTGCGGTTTTGGGCAGTTTTTCCCAAGCAACGTTGGTTTTAAATCCGAAATGCTTGGCAACGGATTTCAAAGTCTGCAGATAATATTTTGACGTCGTGCTAGCCCACGGGGCAACTGCGCCATCATCAAGCGTTTTGCTTTCATCGGGCACGACCAGCATCGGGTCGAATTCCATATGGGTCCCAAGACCATCGCAGGCCGGGCAGGCGCCAAACGGATTGTTAAACGAAAACAGACGTGGCTCGATTTCTTCAATCGTAAAGCCGGAAACAGGGCAGGCGAATTTGGCCGAAAATACCGTCGTATCGCCGGATTTGGCGTCTTCGGTCAGAACAATGCCATCGGTCAATTCAAGGGCGGTTTCAAAGCTGTCCGCAAGACGTGTTCCGATTCCATCCTTAACAATCAGACGGTCGACCACGACTGAAATGTCGTGTTTGAGTTTCTTGTTAAGTTCCGGCGCGTCGTCGATGTCGTACATTTCCCCATCAATCTTTACGCGCTGGAAACCGCGCGAACGCAGGTCCCGCAGTTCTTTTTTGTATTCACCTTTGCGGCCGCGCACGATGGGGGCCAGAAGATAAAGGCGCGTACCTTCTTCCATCTCCAGAACGCGGTCGACCATTTGTGAAACTGTCTGGCTGACAATTGGAAGACCGGTTGCTGGCGAATAGGGAATGCCAACACGTGCCCAAAGTAACCGCATATAATCGTAAATCTCGGTCACGGTTCCGACGGTCGACCGCGGATTGCGTGACGTTGTTTTCTGTTCGATGGAAATTGCCGGTGAAAGACCGTCGATATATTCGACATCGGGCTTTTGCATCAGTTCAAGGAACTGGCGTGCATAGGCCGAGAGGCTTTCGACATAACGACGCTGCCCTTCAGCATAGATTGTATCGAATGCGAGGGAGCTTTTACCCGAACCCGACAGGCCGGTAATGACCACCAGCGCATCGCGCGGCAGTTCTACGTCAATGTTCTGCAGATTGTGTTCTTTCGCACCGCGAACCGAAATTTTCGTCAGCATGTCGGGCCTTTTGTTCCTGAATTGTTCGAAATGTGTATAGAGGAGCCAGGCTCTATACGCAAGCAAGCCCCTGACAGTTCCTGTCAGTATTTGTCAGGAGACTGACTTTTCACAACCTGTACCATCATGGATGCACGAAAAAACCCGCCGAACAAGTCCGGCGGGCTTCACAAATCTTATGACCTTTTCGGTCAGATTAGCCTTTGATAACCGACCGACCGGTTGCACCAAGATCCTTGAAAGCTTCTTCGAGGCGGGCTGCCATCGAAAGTTCGGCTTCACGGATCCAGACGCGTGGGTCGTAGTTTTTCTTGTAAGGCTTGTCGGTTTCAGGATCGACCTGGAACTTAAAGGCGCGATCATTGGCTTCGACATAGTCGCCGACCGGCCGGGCATAAGCGAACTGGGTATCGGTATCGATATTCATCTTGAAAACGCCATAGCCGACGGCTTCTTCGATTTTCTCTTTTTCCGAACCTGATCCGCCGTGGAACACGAAGTCTAGCGGGCTATCGCCAAGACCATGCTTCTCGGAAACGAACTTCTGGCTTTCCAAAAGGATTTCCGGACGCAGTTTGACGTTGCCTGGCTTATAAACGCCGTGCACATTACCAAATGCAGCCGCAACCGAAAAATGACCAATCGGCGAAAGGCGACGATAGGCTTCTTCGACTTCTTCGGGACGGGTGTAAAGACGCGGATCAATCTCGTCGCTTGACGTATCAAGTTCGTGACCAATGCCGTCTTCTTCGCCACCGGTAACACCCAGTTCAATTTCTAGGCTCATTTCGATGGCGGCCATACGCTTGAGGAAAGTCTCACAGGTCGACAAATTATCTTCCAGCGATTCTTCGGACAGATCAAGCATATGGGAGCTGTAAAGCGCCTTGCCGGTTTCGGCATAGGCCTTTTCGCTCCATTTAAGCATTTCATCGACCCATGGCACGAACTTGCGGTTCGCGTGGTCGGTATGCATGACAACAGCAACACCGTAATACTCAGCCAGAAGCTGTGCATGACGTGCCGCCGACACAGCGCCGACAACACGGGCAGCGTCGGCGTCCTTGATACCCTTGCCAGCAAAGAACTGTGCACCACCATTCGAAAGCTGAATGATAATGTCAGAACCGGCATTTGCAGCGGCTTCAAGGGCTGCATTCATCGTGCTCGACGATGTAATATTAACAGCAGGAAGTGCGTAACCGTCCTGCTTGCAAGCAGCAACAAGGTCACGGTAGGCAGCACCGGTAACAACACCGGGTTTAACGGAAGGCATGTGGGTACTCCTCCTGGGGGTCAGAGTAAAACAGGTGCCTTTGTGCGAACCGACTGGTCCGCGGCAAGGGCAATCCGCAAAGAGCCCAATGCATCTTCCATATGCTGCGTCAGGTCAAGATGTTCCGTTATAGACTTTAGGAAAAATTGCTGTTCACGCAGACACAGGCCGTCATGATCGGGCTCGTCATCAGTTTTGATGATCTCGTCCAATTGTGTAAATTCTCCGGCACTGTTTGTGGCAGCATGGTGAAGTTTTAGCGCGTTTGTCTTGGTGTGGGTGTCGATGTCGGCCGATCCAGCACCTTTTTCTTCGACATCGGTGATTGATACAGAACCCTTTGGTCCGATCACGTCTTTGACGAAGAAGGCAGTTTCACTGATCATCGGGCCCCAGCCGGCTTCATACCAGCCAATTGAACCGTCATCGAACCGCACCTGAAGTTGACCGTAATTATACATATCCGGCGCAACGTCCTCGGACAGACGAACGCCCATCGCATTGACCGAGACCGGCTTTGCGCCTGTCATCAGGCACATGATGTCAAGATAATGTACGCCGCAATCGACAATCGGCGACACGCTGTTTAGCAGGCGTTTATGGGTTTCCCAAAAAGCCCCACTGCTTTGCTGATTGAGGTTCATGCGCATGACAAGTGGTTTGCCCAATGTCTTGGCGATTTCGACAAACTTTTCCCAGGACGGATGGTGGCGCAGGATATAACCAATGACCAGTTTGCGGTCGTGCTTCTTGGCACTTGCGACCACACGTTCGGCATCCTCGACAGTGGCGGCCAACGGTTTTTCGATGAACACATGGGCACCAGATTCAAAGGCAGCAATCGCAAAATCCGCATGGGTTTCGGTATAGGTATTGATCGAAACCGCATCGGGTTTGGTTTCCGCCAAAGCTGTATAATAGTCGGTAAATTGCGGATAGGCATCAAACCCGGAAGGCAACTTTTCGGACGGAATGGTAGATCGGGCACAAATGCCAACAATTTCGTATCCATCAAGCGCGTGATAAGCCTTGGCGTGGGACATGCCCATATTACCCAGACCGATAACAAGAATGCGAACCGGCTTCATTTTGTGTCTCCTGAAAACCTGATAATGGTTTGATTTTTTTACTATTCTATGCCGTTGATCCAGCTTTTGGTCACATTGAAAGCATCATCAATCAGGATCAAATCGGCCTGATATCCTGGTACAATGCGTCCCATCATATGATCAAGCTTAAGGAAGGCTGCGGGATAAAGGGACGCCATACGAAGCGCCTCGCCAAGTTCGATCCCGACCATTTCAACACAATTTTTAACCGCAGAAATCATATCGAGATCGGAACCGGCCAACGTGCCGTCCGCCAATGCGCAGCGGCCATCCATTGCGATGATCTCTTCATTACCAAGCATGAACCGCTTGTCATCAGCGCCAACGGTCGGCATTGCATCTGTCACCAGCATGATCTTGCCGGTTGCCTTGGCCTTCACGGCAATTTTTACGGCAGCCGGATGAACATGATAACCATCAACGATCAGGCCACACCACGTGCGGTCATCTGACATGGCCGCACCGGCAACGCCGGGTTCACGGTGGGTAAGGGGACTCATGGCGTTGAAAAGATGCGTGAAACCCCGCATACCTTCACCAATTGCATGTTGAATATCGTCATAGCTACCGGCCGTATGGCCAGCGCAGACCAGAACACCTTGATCGGCCAAGGCTTTGATCGTGCCTTTGGCGGCTTTTTCCGGCGCCATGGTCACTAAAATGCGACCATTGGGCAGACGGGTCAGAAGTTCAAGCGCGTCATCTTCCATTGGTCGGATGATGTCCGCAGAATGAACGCCTTTGCGTTCGACATTTAAATATGGGCCTTCAAGGTGAATACCCACGATGCCCGGCACACCGTAATCAATTGCACCCTGAACAGCCTCAATGGCGGCTTCCATCTTGTCACGGTGATCTGTAATCAAGGTTGGGAGCATTGCCGTTGTGCCAAATTTACGGTGGGCTGTCATAATGGCGCGTATGCCATCAATGTTGGGCTGATCGTTTAGCAAAACACCGCCGCCACCATTGACCTGAACATCAATCAGACCTGGCGCAAGAGTTTGCCCTTTGCCATCAATCACATCCAGATCAGCGGGCAGGGATTTGGCATCGCAGATAACATCAATCTTGCCGTCGCGCACGACGACTGCTTTGCCTTCAAGAAACTCCGTGCTATCGAAAATACGGGCATTGGTAATGGCAAATGCAGTCATTAGTGGGTCTCCGTTACTTTCGAAAGGTGCGGAGGGGCGTCGGGATCACAACCGCGCGCCAAGGCAACGCTTTCAGCCAAAGTATAGAATGTCTGGATCATGGCGATTGGTGCCAGAAGCGGGTGGATATCCTCGACCACCGGAAGGTGGCCCTTGACATCGGCATAGCCCGTTTCTGCGGCAAACAGATTGTCTGTCTTTGCCCGCATTTCAGTCAGGAAATCTTCAACACTGTCGCGCGATGCATCCTGCTGAGAGAAGACAAGCATCGGGAAAGTTGGGGTCACCAGCGCCATCGGACCGTGTTTGACTTCTGCGGCACTAAAGGCCTCAGCATGCAGGCTGCTGGTTTCCTTAAATTTAAGGGCGGCTTCCTGGGCTATCGCAAATGTAGGACCACGACCAATGACATAAAGGCCATTTGATTTTGCAATCGTGTCCGATGCGCCATGCCAATCCTGATCCAGTGCAGCCGACAGGGACAAAGGCAAATTGCCAAGGTCTTTGTTAAACGCACTATCTTTCGTCCAAGCACCAACAATCTGGGCAATAGATGACAGCGTCGCGATATAGGATTTGGTGGCCGCAACACTCGTTTCCGGACCCGCCATTAGCGGAATAATGTGATCTACGGTATCGGCAAGCGGTGAATCGACCACATTGACCAGTGCAACTGTGCGTGCGCCTGCTTTACGGGCGGCTTCGGCGTTTTTTACAAGGTCCGGGCTTTTGCCCGATTGGGAAACCGCGATGAACAAAGAATCCTTTGATGCAATCGACCGGTTGTAGATCGAAACAATTGATGGTGCTGCTGAAACGACCGGAATGCCAAGCTGGCTTTCGATCAAATATTTCGCATAAAGCGTGGCATGATCGGAACTGCCACGACCACAGGTCACAACGAATTTCGGCGGGTTTGCACGGAGATCTTCTGCGAGTTTGGCAATCGCGGCTGTGTTGTGTGCAATCTGTTTGGCGACAACTGCCGGGGCTTCTGCCAATTCGCGGCCCATCTGTGTTTTCGGGCGCCAACTTGTCGTCATTTCCAGTGTTCCCTCAATAATCTGCTAGATACCCGACATTTAAAGTCAGCGGGCATCTACCTGCATTTCAGCGATAAAGTCATAACTGTCGCCCCGGTAATAGGACCGGGTGAATTCCACAGGTGTACCGTTGGCAAGGAATGAGCGCCGCTCGATATAAAGTGCAGCACTGCCATCAGGAACACCGAGGATTTTGGCTGTTTCGTCATCAAAAAGTTCAGCCCGAAGACGCTGAAGCGCGCGTTCGGGCTTTTTATTGTATCTTGCCAACGCGTCATAAAGCGATTTGTCGACTTCATCGGGGCTTGGCAAAAAGGCACGTGGAATAACCGCATATTCAAGTGCCATCGGCTTGTCATTGGCGGTACGCAAACGCCGCAAACGGGTCACTTCCGTACCGGGTGACAGGTTCAAAGCCATGGCTTCTTCCGGGGATGCGTGGCCAATCGTTTTCTCAAGCCAAATTGCACCCGGATCCATACCACGCGTGATCATATCTTCGGTAAAAGATGTCAATCGAGACAAAGCTTGCTCAACACGTGGTGCGACAAATGTTCCAGCACCGTGGCGTTGAACCAAAACACCTTCTTCGACCAATGCCCGCATTGCATTGCGAACGGTCACCCGCGAGATGTTGAGCTCGTTGGCGAGATCACGTTCACTGGGCAACGCATCATCAACCTGTAGAATGCCATCATCAATCACGGCTTTTAATGCCGTTTGCAAACGGCGATATAGCGGGCCATTCCCGGTATTTTCGATCTCCCGGGTGCGAAGGTTTGCGATGATGTCCTGCGTTGTGGTCATGCTGTAATGCTTTCACGCTGTTTCGCCATCAGGATCGCACCATGCATGGCGTCATACTTAGCAGGAACCAGCATGTCAGAAATGTCTTGGGGCATACGTTTTGCCATTTGTTCAGACAAACCACCCATCAAGGTCAAACGTGTCGCGCCAAACGCAACCAGTTTGCGCAAAATTTGCAAATTGGCGGCAACTGCATTTTGAATCAGCAAGACGGCTGTCTGATCGCCGGCTGCTTCGGAGGCAAAGACCATTGGACAAAATGCGCCGTAATCTGCCGGTCGTGCAGTTTCAGCAAAGGTCACGATGTTTTCAGGGTTGTGATCGAACTTCGCCATAACTTCTGTTGTCAGGACAGTTTGTTCGGCGAGGCCTTCATGGGCGAGAAGGGCGGTTTCAATCGCATTGCGTCCAATCCGCGCGCCACTTCCAAGATCGGAAACTTCAAACCCCCAGCCCGCAATCGAGAGTTCTCGACCATCAATGATGGCCTGGCCACAGGTTCCTGTTCCAACAATCAGAATCGCACCATTTGCACCGTCATGTGCGCCAAGGCACGCTGTATAGGCATCCGTCGCAAAACAAATACTGGCAAATGGATGGGCATAAGCGTGGGCAAGTTTACGTTCACGTTCAAGGGGAAGCCCTGCAAGGCCTAGTCCTGCATGAAGGTCACCAAGATAAGAATCGTCCAAACCAGCGTTCTCAAGAGCCAATGATGCCGCGGAAATGATTTCACCAAAAACGTGATCCATGCCCAAACGGGTATTGGCGCCGCCACTCACAGCTTCGCCCAGAGCATCGCCGGATGCGTTTGCTATGCGCACACGGCAGCGTGTTCCGCCACCATCAACACCAAGATAAAGCCGTTCGTTGTTCATTTTTGGATTAACTGCCTTCTTGTTTGTGGCCGGATCATAGCAGAGTGGTATCTTAAAAATCAATACCAATATAACGCCACTATATTGTTCAGTGGTCTGTTTTTGGAGTCGGTATATATACGCAGGAGATGAGGCGGAATATCCAAAAATCAATTTAAACACCTGATTTACAATGAGTAATGTGGTTTCGAGTGGTCGGTTCGTTAATTTATTCACGAATGGACTTGCTTCGCTGGTATCACAATGGTATTTAATTTTGTGAGGGAGACGGAAAAATGGCATCACGCACAGAAGATTTTGATTCGCGATTTGCCGGTTTGGATCAATGGTCCGACGCCGATTTCCTTATGGCCTTGTGGGAAGGCCAAATGCGCGCTGTTGCTTCGGTGGGTCCTGTCTTGGAAGATCTGGCAACAGCTGCTGATGGGATTGCACGTCGCCTGGGGGGCGGCGGGCGTCTCGTTTATGTTGGTGCCGGAACGTCTGGTACAGTTGCCTGGCAAGATGCCAAGGAACTTGGTGGCACATTTGGCTGGCCCGAAGAACACACTATCGTCATGCTGGCCGGCGGGCTGCAAAGTGCGCCAAATGAATTTAACAGTGCCGAGGACGATATCGACCTCGCAGCGCGTGAAATTTCCCAACACAATATCTCGGACAAAGACGCAATTATCGCCATCGCGGCAAGTGGCATGACGCCATATACACTGCGCGCACTTGAACTTGCGCGCGAACGTGGCGCGTTCACGGTGGGTATTTGCAACAATCCGGATGGGATCCTTTTGAAAATTGCTGAAAGCGGCATTTTTCTTGATAGCTCACCGGAAGTTGTTGCCGGTTCAACCCGTATGGGGGCCGGAACCGCACAAAAGGCCGCGCTTAACATCTTATCGACCCTTGTGATGAACAAGCTGGGTCGTTTGTTTGATAACTTGATGGTCGGTATGCGCGCAGAAAATATAAAACTGCGTGATCGCGCCGTCCGCATCGTGGCGCGCATTGCATCTTGCAATGAAGAACAGGCCAAAGATGCGCTGGTAAAATCAGACTTCGATATTCGTCCTGCTGTGCTTGTGGTCAAAGGCCACACGCCAGCACGGGCGCAAGAAATTCTTGGGCTATCTAATGGAAATCTCCGGGCAGCTCTTGAGTACAGGGACTGACATCAAAAGGATGCCGGTCCGCCGACATTGATCAGAGGAGGCATAAATGTCGAATAAAGTCTTAGCAAAAGGCCTGGCCGGGGCCCTGGCGGCAAGTGTCGCCCTGGTCCCAATGATGGCATCTGCTGGCGATCTCGTTATTGAGAGCTGGCGTAACGATGATATTGATATCTGGAATGAAAAAATCATTCCGGCGTTCAACGAAGCCCATCCGGACATCAACGTGTCGTTCAAACCGACACCGCCGACCGAATATAACGCGTCGGTCAATGCCAAGCTTGCCGGTGGCACTGCTGGCGACCTGATCACCTGCCGTCCGTTTGATGCATCGCTTGAGCTTTATAAGCAAGGCAACCTTGCAGCTCTTGATGATCTCAACGGCATGGACAATTTCTCTGACGTTGCCAAATCTGCATGGCAGACCGATGATGGTTCTGCAACCTTCTGCCTGCCGATGGCATCTGTAATTCATGGCTTCATCTACAACAAAGAAGCCTTTGAAGAAGTTGGCGTCGAAGTTCCGAAAACCAGTGAAGAATTCTATGCTGCGCTTGATAAAATCAAGGAAGATGGCAGCTACATTCCGATGGCAATGGGAACGGCTGATCAGTGGGAAGCTGCCACCATGGGCTTTCAGAATATCGGTCCGAACCATTGGGCTGGTGAAGCAGGTCGTAAAGCCTTGATCGACGGCAGCGCGAAATTTACTGATGCGCCATATGTTGATACCTTCAAGGAATTGGCAACTTGGGCGAACTACTTGCCAGATGGCTTTGAAGCTATTTCCTATCCGGATGCCCAGAACCTGTTCTCGCTTGGTCGTGCGGCCGTGTATCCAGCTGGTTCTTGGGACATTTCGTTGTTCAACAATCAAGCTGATTTTGCATTCGGCGCATTCCCGCCGCCTGCACCTGCTGGTGCCGAGACCTGCTATATCAGTGACCATACCGATATTGCACTTGGCCTGAATGCAAATTCTGAAAATGCTGCAGAAGCCAAAATCTTCCTTGAGTGGATGACCGGTTCTGAATTTGCCGAGCTTTATTCCAATGCGCTGCCGGGCTTCTTCTCGCTTTCGAAACATAAAGTCGAAGTCACCGATCCGGTTGCAGGCGAGTTCGTAAGCTGGCGTCAGAAATGCGAGTCTACCATTCGTAACTCGTATCAGATCCTGTCGCGCGGGACACCGAACCTTGAAAACGATCTGTGGAACCTTTCGGCTCAGACCATCAACGCGACACTGACGCCAGAAGAGGCTGCAGGTGCTGCTGAAGCTGGTTTGGAGAAGTGGTACGCACCACACCAGTAAAACCTTCAAAGGATGGCGGAGACGTCTGGTTTCTGCCATCCTTACTGTATGCTCGTGCAGGTGCAGCCAAAAGCAAGCTGTTACCATATTGACCGCCGGGCGCGAATAAGCGGTCACCGAATTCGGAAGGCAAAAAGGCCTTCAACCTTTTACTCTTGGAAATACAGGATAAGGTATGGCGCATTCCGGCCCCATGACCGATTGGCGCAAGGCAAAACTGCCTGTGATTGCCTTTCTGGCTCCAGCAACGATCATCTACACATTGTTCATGATCTATCCGTTGCTCGATTCCATCCGTCTTAGTTTCTATGCGACGCCAAGTGGCGGCGAGGCGGCTTTTGTCGGGCTGGACAACTATCGCACCATTCTGGCGGACCCTGATTGGTCAGCAACCTTCTGGAACAGTTTTTGGAACAATATGAAGTTCTTTGCTGTTCATATGTTGATCCAGAACCCGATCGGCATTGCGTTGGCGGGTATCCTTAGCCTACCGCAACTACGTTTTCGCAATACCTATCGCACTATGATGATCATGCCGACCATGCTTTCCGTGGTGATTGTTGGCTTTATCTGGCAGTTGATCCTAAGCCCTGTCTGGGGTGTCGGTGCTGACCTTCTTGATATCATTGGGCTAAAATCATTATTTGGCCCATGGCTTGGTAAAGAAGGTAGTGCGTTGATTACGTTATCCTTCATCTCTGTCTGGCAGTGGGTCGGTATTCCATTGATGCTGATTTATGCAGCTTTGCTTGCAATACCCGATGATCTGGTGGATGCGGCAATCGTTGATGGCGCGACCCATTTTGAAGTTTTCATCCATATCAAACTGCCACTGGTACTGCCGACGGTCGCAATGGTTTCCATTTTGACATTTGTAGGCAATTTCAACGCCTTTGACCTGATATATGCCGTAAAGGGTGCGCTTGCCGGGCCGAATTTCTCGACCGACATTATGGGCACCTTGTTCTATCGAACGTTCTTTGGTTACCAGCTGCAATTGGGTAACCCTCATCTTGGGGCAACCGTTGCCTCCTTGATGTTCCTGATCATTCTGGCAGGCGTTCTGTTCTATCTGTTCGCCATTCAGCGCCGTCTGGCGCGTTATCAGCTGTAGTCGGGGGCAGTCATGAGTTTTTCCAATATCCGCAGGGAAGACGCCAGTCGGGCCGTGATCGTGCACGCGATCCTTCTGACCTACACGCTGGTGGCGCTTTATCCGATCTTTTTGGTGGTCATTAACGCCTTCAAGACCCGCAAAGCGATCTTTCGGGATCCGATGGGGCTGCCAAATGCCGAAACCTTCAGCCTTGAAGGTTTTACCAAGGTGCTGGCGAAATCGAATTTCGAGCTGTTTTTCTATAACAGTTTCACAGTGACGGTCGTGACCATCGTCATCGTCCTTCTGTTGGCCGCGATGGCGGCATGGGCATTATCGGAATACAAATTCCCTGGCGGTACGGCATTAGCACTTTATCTTGCGATTGGCATCATGGTCCCAATCCGGCTTGGGTCCGTTTCGATCTTGAACCTTGTTGTTGATTTGGGGTTGGTCAACACGTTGACGGCGCTGGTGCTGGTTTACGTCGCGCAAGGATTGCCCTTGGCGATCTTTATCCTGACCGAGTTCATGCATCAAATTCCCAAGGATTTGAAAGAAGCCGCACGCTGTGACGGGGTTGGGGAGTTCAAAATCTTCTTTGCGATCATTTTGCCACTGATCCGTCCGGCTGTTGCAACTGTCGCCGTCTTTACCATGATCCCGATCTGGAATGATCTTTGGTTCCCGCTGATTCTTGCACCGGGTGATGGAAAACAGACCATTACGCTGGGTGTTCAGCAGTTCATCGGGCAGTACGTGACCGACTGGAACGCCGTTCTGGCGTCGCTAAGCCTCGCAATCATTCCGATCCTGATCCTTTATCTGATTTTCTCCCGACAACTCATTCGCGGCCTGACGTCTGGCGCGGTGAAATAAGTGTTGGCTGATAGGAGCTTTGAATAAATGGCTGACTTGAAACTTGACCAGATCCGCAAAAGCTATGGTGCCGTTGATGTACTGCACGGTATTGATCTGGATGTGAAGGACGGTGAATTTGTTGTGTTTGTCGGCCCGTCCGGCTGCGGCAAATCAACGTTGCTGCGCATTATTGCCGGGCTGGAAGATATCACCGGCGGCGATCTGATGATCGATGGCGAGGTGGTCAACACCAAAAGCCCGCGTGATCGTGGAATTGCCATGGTGTTTCAGTCCTATGCGCTTTATCCGCATATGACAGTTTATAAGAATATGGCCTTTGGCTTGAAGCTTGATAAACAGGACAAGGCGGCAATTGATGCCCGTGTGCGGGAAGCTGCACGCATCCTGCAGCTTGATCAATTGCTTGATCGTCGCCCGTCCGAGCTTTCCGGTGGTCAGCGGCAACGCGTCGCCATTGGGCGTGCGATTGTGCGTCAACCAAAGGTCTTCCTGTTTGACGAGCCGTTATCAAACCTTGATGCCGCATTGCGTGTTCAGACCCGCATCGAAATCGCCAAGCTGCATCAAAGCCTGCAATCCACCATTGTCTATGTCACACATGATCAGGTCGAAGCCATGACCTTGGCAGACAAGATTGTTGTGTTAAATGGCGGTAATGTTGAGCAGGTCGGATCGCCGATGCAGTTGTATCACCATCCGGAAACCCGTTTTGTCGCGGGCTTCATCGGATCGCCTGCAATGAATTTCACCAATGTCACCATTGATGCTGTCGAAAAAGATAAGGTGACCGTTTCCGTACCCGGTGGGATCAAATCCGTTCTGTCGTTTGATGTGCCGGCGGATGCTGTTGGCAAACAGGTTGAACTTGGTGTTCGCCCAGAACATCTTGCCCTTGGTCAAGAGGGGGCTTTGACCGTTAATGGGGAAGTGGATGTTGTCGAAAAGCTTGGCGATTCCACCTATCTCTATCTGAAGCTTGCCAACGGTGACCGGGTGACGGTGCGTGCACCGGGGCACAGTCGGGTGAAAATCGGCGAAGCCGTAACGGCTTCTGCACCAGCCGGCGCAGCACACCTGTTTAACAGTGATGGAAAGGCCTTTACCAAGGTCAATTTCCCTTCTGAATTCAGCGCTGAAGAATAGCCGATTAAGCGTTTTAATACGAATTTTTGAAGAAGGCGTCCTTTGGGGCGCCTTTTTTGCGTTTGCGCATATAATTGCTGCGCTGCCAACAAAAAACTGTTGCAGAACTTTAACTTGCCGTTGGCAGGGCGATGGCGCAAGAATGGACTTGAAGTGTTCGAAAGAAAGAAAAATGTTCAACTTTTCTTTCGTATCAACAGAAATAGTTTGCGATGATACCTGTGCCGGATTTCAACAAATGCTACAAAAGCATCATGCCGGTTATAGGGAAATGCCATCACGTTCATTACGAGGATTCAAAATGTCTAAAAAACACGGCGCATTGCGTGGTTCCTTGCTCGGTCTTACGGCAATTGCAGGAATGGTTTCGCTTGTTTCGACTGCACAGGCTGATGAGCTTCGCTTGTTGACCTGGGGTGGCTATGCCCCTGATGAAGTTGTTGAACAGTTCGAAAAAGAAACCGGCATCGATGTCGAAGTTACGTTGTCTAACAACGAAGACATGATCTCCAAGCTCCGCGCTACCGGTGGTGGCGGATTTGATCTTGCACAGCCGTCACAGGATCGTATTGCGGGTGCGCAGCTTGAATACGGCATCTACAAGCCGATGGACCTGTCGAAAATTGACAGCGAAAAATTCATCGCATCGATGCTGGCTGCGACCAAAGCCAATACCACGGTTGATGGTGAAGTTTTCGGTGTTCCGCATGTATGGGGCACCAGCGGCCTGATCGTTGATAAAACAAAGGCAGCAAACGTTGCCGATTACACCGATCTTTGTGCAGCAGATGTGGCAGGTAAGGTTTCTTACCGTTTGAAACGTCCGACCTTGATTGGATTTGCCTATTCAATGGGTCTTGATCCGTTCGCAGCATATGGTGACGAAGCCAAGTATCAGGAAATCCTTGATGCAGTTGAAGCCAAGCTGATTGAGTGCAAAGCGAACGTCAAAACCTATTGGGAAGGGGGCGATGCGCTGCTCAACCTGGTGCGTTCGGGTGAAGTTGTTGCTGCCATGGCTTGGGATACCGGCGGCTGGAAGCTGAACAATGATAATGCCGATATCACCTTTGTTGCACCGAAATCCGGTGCCCTTGGTTGGATCGATACCTTTGTTCTTCCGCGTAAAACCAAAAACGAAGATGCCGCTTATCAGTGGATCAACTTTGTCATGCAGCCAGAAATCGCTGCCAAAATTACGGCAAATGCTGGCAACTTCACGGCATCGAAAGGTGCTGATGAATTCGCAGATGACACACTGAAAGCTCAGTTCCAGGGCAGTTTCCCGCCCGCCGATCTGGATAACATCAAATGGTATCCAACCGTTCCTGCAGGTCTTGAAGTTCTTGAAGGCAAGACCCTTGACCGTGTGAAAGCCGCACAGTCGAATTAAGCATACGTGTTTTGAAACACCTTTTGTCCCCGGCGTGAATTCATGCCGGGGACATTCTGCTTTGCAGTATGACGCATGCCATTTAACTGGCTCCATCGACAAAAATAACGTGAACAGGGCTCCTATGGCTGACCAATTTGACCTTGAATGCCGCAATGTGGTCAAAAATTTTGACGACTTCACCGCTGTGAATGACATTTCGCTGGCAATCCCCAAAGGGTCTTTCTTTTCCATCCTTGGGCCAAGCGGCTGTGGAAAAACAACACTCCTTCGGATGCTTGCCGGTTTTCAGGCACCAACATCGGGTGACATCCTGATCAAGGGATCATCGGTCCTTGGAGTGCCACCAAACCGTCGACCGGTAAATATGGTGTTTCAGCATCTTGCCCTGTTTCCAATGATGAACGTTGCTGAAAATGTCGCATATGGCCTGAAACGGCGCGGTAATGATAAGGCCACCATTGCGCAAAAAGTTAGTGAAACACTGGCACGTGTTGGTTTACCCGATTCTGGGCCCAAACAGATCAGTCAGCTTTCTGGTGGGCAAAAGCAACGTATTGCAATCGCGCGCTGTCTTGTGCTCGATCCTGCTGTATTGCTGCTTGACGAACCGTTGGGTGCGTTGGACTTGAAGTTGCGCGAACATATGAAGGTCGAACTCAAACAGCTGCAGCACGAAATCGGGACGACCTTTGTCTATATCACTCATGATCAGTCCGAAGCCTTGGTCATGTCTGATCAGGTTGCCGTGATGAATGCTGGTCGATTTGAACAGGTGGGTGCGCCACAGGACCTTTATTACAACCCGAAAACGGCCTTTGTTGCGGGGTTTGTCGGCGAAAGTAATCGCTGGAGCGGCACCGTAAACGGTGGCAATGACAATCAGGTTGAGATCAATCTGGCAAATGGCGGCAAAGTCATTGCCCAACGCGATACCAGCATTGATTTGAGTGACGGACAGTCGGTGGATGTCTTTGTTCGCCCGGAAGCAATCGCCATTGATGGATCCGGTTCGTCTGATAACCAACTGTCGGCAAAGGTTGAAAATGTCCTGTTTAATGGTGCCGCCAGCAGCTTGCAGGTTCGAGAAAACACAACCGGACATGAAATGACGGTCGCTTTGCCGCAGACAGGTGCTTTTGCATCGGTCAAAGCGGGCGATGAAATCAACTTATCTTGGAGTGTCGCGCAAACCCGCTGCTTTGCTTCGAATGGCAATGGAGCAGGGGCATGAGCAACACGGCTTCTGTGACAGGAAGCAACACATTTCGCTTTGGTTTGCTTTTGCTGGCATTGCCATTGCTGTTATGGCTTTTCCTGTTGGTCATCCTGCCACATATTGATCTGTTTCTGGTTTCCATGCGCGAACGAATTTCGTATGGAAAGTATGAGTTCAGCCTGATCAATTATACCGAATTCTTCGCCGAACCACTTTATTGGAATACTTATGTTCGTACTGCGGTTATGTCGATTTTCGCGACATTTCTAACGTTTGTGATCGGCTTTCCTGTGTCGTATTACATTGCGAAAGTCATGCGCGGCAAAGGTAAGAATGCACTGTTTTTGTTGTGTTTGATCCCTTTTTGGGTGTCCGAACTTGTTCGGACATTCGGCTGGATGATCCTTCTGCGTGAAAGCGGGGTGATCAGTAATTTTTTGCAGTGGGCAGGGATCGCTTCTGGTCCGGTCGAGATGCTTTATAACGATGCCGCCATCATGGTCGGGCTTGTTTATACCTCGATGCTGTTCATGGTTGTTCCTTTGGTCTCCGTACTTGACAGCCTTGATGATAGCCTGATTGAGGCCGGATATGACCTTGGTGGCAATGCCTTTACCGTAACGCGTGATATCGTTATTCCCCATGCCATGCCGGGCATAGCTTCGGGGTGCATCGTTGTGTTCATGCTGACCTTGGGAAATTACCTGACACCGAACCTTTTGGGTGGAAAAGACAGTCTGTGGTTTACCGAACAAATCTATACGCAATTTATTACGCGCTTTAACTGGGAATCTGGTTCGGCATTTGGCTTCCTGTTGCTGGTTCTGTCATCCGTGATTGTGTGGATTGGCTTGAAGCTTAGTAAGCAGACACTTTCAGAAACCGTGGGCTAGGGGGCGCATTATGATTCCAAGTATTCCACAGCCCAAATTCTACAAGGGTCTCTATGCGGGCTACATCACGATCTTCTTTATCTATCTAAGCGCACCTTTGATCGTGGTCGGCGTGTTCGCATTCAATGACAGCCTGTTCCCGTCCATGCCATGGGAAGGCGGCACTCTTGCCTGGTTCTTTGGCAATGAAGGCCCCTATATCGGGATTTTCAACGATAGCAAGCTGCTTGAAAGTGTCGGGGTGTCGGCGTTTGTTGCATTTTGGGTAACGGTTCTGTCCGTCACAGTGGGGACCTGCAATGCGTTTTTGTTTGAGCGCAGCCATTTTCCCGGCAAGAGCCTGCTGTATATCGTCTCGCTATCACCCTTGGTGATTCCGGGCGTTATTCTGGGCATTTCAATTCTGGTATTCTCCAATGCCATCGCCAATGGTGTCGAGGAGACCCTTGGTTGGGATCTTGAATTCCTGCGGCCGGGATTGTTCCTTGTGATCATTGGCCAATTCGCCTTCATCACGACGATTACGACTCTGGTGATATCAGCACGCTTGCGAAAGTTTGATCTAAGCCTTGAGGAGGCGGCACTCAACCTTGGCGCCACGCGGCAGGCAGCATTTTGGACGATCACAATACCATTCCTGAAGCCTGCATTGGTCGGGGCGGGGATCGTTGCCTTTTTGATGTCGTTTGAAAACTTTAACACGACCTTGATGTTGGTTGGTTCAGATGCGCCTTTAACAATCGCAATGTTTGACCGCCTCAAACAAGGCTCAACGCCGGTATTGAATGCATTGTCACTGTTGTTGATGGTTGTGTCTGGCGGGTTGGCATTATTGTCCGTCTTCGTTCAGCGCGACAAAAAGAGCTAGTCGCAAGAACTATAACTTCACAAACGAACATTTATGAAGGGTGGTAGAAATGCCACCCTTTTTCGTGACTGTGTGGATTAAAGGCGGTTGCCTTCAGACGTTTGTTTTCTTGCGCTGTCACATTATGGAAACAAAAATATCATAACTAACAATATATTGAATGTGATCAGGAAAGTGGCCTCTTAAGGTGTGAGTGAAAAATATCGATAAATCCGCCACTTGTTTCATGTTCAGATGAACAGAAATAGATCGCGAATTATGATCAAACGGCATGGTTAAAAGATCAATATTGATCCTTTTTGTGTTCGAAAAGTAAATTTCCGAAAACTGTCACTTGAGGAAACAGGGTTCTCGACAGAAAACGAATGCGTTGCGCTGAACCGAACAACAGGCGGTTCAGCGCAGATGTTTTTTATTTGGGAGCTAACAGATCATGTTTCGCAAAACTCTGATGGCTGCGGCCGCCGTGTTTGCCCTTGGCAACACCGCAGAAGCAGCAACCGAGATCACTTGGTGGCACGCAATGGACGGTGCACTTGGCGGTGTAGTAGATCAGATCGCTGCTGACTTTAATGCCAGCCAGTCCGAATACCACCTTGTTGCCATTAACAAGGGTGGTTACGAAGACACCATGACCGCCGGTATCGCTGCTTTCCGCGCGAAAAACCAGCCAAACATCATTCAGATTTTTGATGCTGGTGCAGCTACCATCATCAACGCAAAGGGGGCGGTTAAGCCGGTTCAGGACCTGCTTGAAGCCAATAATGTCAAATTTGACATCAATGAATACATCCCGGGTGTTCGTTATTTTTATGCCGATTCTGACGGCAAAATGATTGGCATGCCGTTCAACAGCTCGACCCCGCTTCTGTATTACAACAAAGACGCCTTGGCCAAAGCTGGTGTTGATGTTCCGAAAACCTGGCAGGAATTTGAAGCTGCTGCGCCGAAGCTGAAAGAAGCAGGTTATACAGCACTTGCACAGTCGCACAGCCCGTGGATCTTCTTTGAGAACTTCATGTCGCGCCACAACCTTCAGATGGCGACGGGCAATAATGGTTATGACGGCACGGATGTTGAAATTCTGTACAACAACGAAGCCCTGAAAGACCACTGGGAACACGTCAAAGCCTGGAAAGACGAAGGCTATTACGGTTATTACGGCCGTGCATGGGGTGCGAACCAGGATGCGTTCGTTCAGCAGAACGTAGCGATGTGGATCGGTTCATCGGGCTCCTTCGGTGGCCTGCGTAAATCGGCACAGTTTGATTTTGGCACTTCGACCCTTCCATACTGGAAAGGTGTTGGTGATGCGCCGAAATCGACCTTTATCGGTGGTGCATCTCTGTTCGCCTTTGCTGGTCATGATGCCGAGGAAGATGCCGGTGTTGCCGAATTCTTCAAATTCCTGACCAAACCGGAAACCCAGTATTACTGGCACAAAGAAACCGGTTACGTGCCGATCACCACGGCTGCTTATGAGCTGGCGAAAAAAGACGGCTACTACAACGAAAGCCCGGATGCAGAAGTTGGTATCACGCAGCTTTCCGAAGAAGGTGGCGAGTGGACCAAAGGCTATCGCCTTGGTTTCTATGTTCAGATTCGTGAAGTTATCTATCGTGAAGTCGACAAAATCATGAACGGCGAAGAAACCGTTGATGCTGCGTTCGCAACGATCGAAGAAGAAGCAAACGGCCTTCTGAAACGTTTCAACGACACCTATTCGAACTAATTTGCTTTTCGCAAATGCGGGGCGGCCCTTGTTGGTCGCCCTGTTTTGCATTTTCCGGACTTGTTTTAAGGTGGCGTAGGCGATGAAACGCGTACAATTTGAACATAGCGCGGTGCCCTATCTTTTTATTGCACCCCAAATTTTGATTATTTCCATATTCTTCCTGTGGCCAGCCGCTCAGGCGCTTTACCAGTCCTTCTTACTTGAAGACGCATTTGGCATGTCTTCGCAATTTGTCTGGTTCCGCAATTTCGAAGATGTCCTATCAAGCAGTTCCTGGTCGCGATCTGCCATTTTTACCGTTGTCTTTTCTGTCTTGGTTTCAGTTCTTTCCATCGCGATATCACTGTTTTTGGCTGTTCGCGCCGATGAAGTGGTCCGAGGGGCGAAATCCTACAAAACGCTTTTGATGTGGGGCTATGCGATTGCACCGCCTGTCGCAGGCCTTTTGGGTAGTATGCTGTTCAATCCTCTGATGGGGGATCTTTATTTTGCCTTCAACAGCTTTGGCTTTGAATTCAATCACATTGAAAACGCCAATGACGCAGCCTTTGTGGTCATTCTGATTGCCGTTTGGAAACAGGTCAGTGTGAACTTCATTTTCTTCCTGTCTGGACTACAAGGCATTCCAAAATCGGTACAGGAAGCAGCAACACTTGACTGCAAAAGTCCCGAGCGCCGTTTCTGGACAATAACCTTCCCATTGCTGGCACCAACAACCTTCTTCTTGCTGGTGATCAATCTGACTTATGCCTTCTTTGAAACGTTTGGCATCATCGACGTATCGACCAAAGGATCGCCCGGCGGTTCAACCGCGACGCTGGTTTATAAGGTCTATGTTGATGGTTTCCTCGGTGCGGATTTGGGCGGCAGTTCTGCCCAATCGGTCTTGCTGATGATCATGGTCAGTGTTCTGACCGTGTTCCAGTTCCGTTTCATCGAACGCAAAGTTCATTACTAGGGGGCCGTTATGTATCAGTCGAACTGGCGTATCTTGACCAATCACGCAATTCTGATCCTTGGCGCGCTCTTTATGATCATGCCGGTATGGATTGCGTTCTCGTCTTCTTCTTATACCCCGGAATACATCTTCCAGAATGGCCTGCAATTTTGGCCGGGAGATCATTTCTTCGAGAATTATGGCGCCATTCTGTTTGATCCGAGTGCGACCAAAGGTCGGGTTACTGCGTTGGAAATGCTGTTTAACAGCATGGTGCTAGGTCTTGGGTTTGCGATCGGCAAGGTTATCATTTCGATGATGGCGGCTTACGCGATTGTCTATTTCCGTTTCAAACTGGCTGTGCCTCTATTTTGGGTGATTTTCTCGACCCTTTTGCTGCCGCTTGAAGTGCGCATTGTGCCGTCCTACGAAGTCGTGGCCGGGCTTGGGTTGCTCAATACCTATACTGGTTTGATTTTGCCGTTGATTGCTTCGGCAACTGGCACTTTCTTCTTCCGGCAGTTTTATCGTTCGGTGCCAGACGAGTTGCTTGAAGCCGCGCGTCTGGACGGGGCAGGGCCCATTCGGTTCTTTATCGACATCTTGGTGCCACTGTCCGTCACGATGATTGCAGCGATCTTTATCATCATGTTTGTCGTTGGCTGGAACCAGTATCTATGGCCGCTTTTGATGACCACAGATGATCAGCTTTACACCATCGTGATCGGGATCAAGCAGGTCTATAACTCGCTCTATGAAGGCGGGCAGATACCGCAATTTCCCAAGGCATTCGCATTAACAATCATGGCAACCATTCCGCCGGTTCTCGTCGTGGTCGTTTTCCAGCGCATGTTCGTCAAGGGACTGGTCGAGACAGAGAAATAATCTCGCGCCTTGATCTGTCGAATTGAACATAACTTGTCCGCATACAGGATACTAAGATGGCAACTGTTACCATTCATCAGGCCGAAAAAACTTACCCGAACGGCTATAAGGCGATCCACGGGATTGACCTTGGAATTGACCACGGGGAATTCACCGTTCTTGTCGGCCCATCGGGCTGTGGAAAATCCACCTTGCTCCGCATGATCGCTGGTCTAGAAGGCATTTCAAGTGGCGAAATAAGCATTGATGACAGGGTCGTCAATAAGGTCGCGCCTGCTGATCGCGATATTGCCATGGTTTTCCAGAACTATGCGCTGTATCCGCATATGAATAACTATAACAATATGGCCTATGGCCTGCGAAACCGGGGTTATAGCAAGTCTGAGATCGACAGTAAGGTACGTGAAGCTGCGCGTGTCTTACAGCTTGATGATCTGCTTGAACGCAAACCGGGACAACTTTCCGGTGGTCAACGCCAACGTGTCGCGATGGGGCGAGCAATTGTGCGTCAACCAAAGGTCTTCTTGTTTGACGAACCACTTTCAAATCTGGATGCCAAGCTGCGCGTTGATATGCGGTTGGAAATTAAGAACCTTCAGCAACGTCTTGGTATTACATCAGTTTATGTAACGCACGATCAGGTTGAAGCCATGACGTTGGCCGACCGTCTGATTGTCATGAATGGCGGTGTGGCCGAGCAGATCGGAAGTCCGATTGAAATTTACGAAAAACCAGCGACCAAGTTTGTTGCTGGTTTCATCGGATCCCCGGCAATGAACTTCCTAACCGGCAAAGTTGCCGATGATCGAAGCCACGTTACGGTGGGTGATGGCGTCAAGCTTGATCTTGACCATGATGTCGAAGCCGGTCGGACTGTCACGGTAGGTATCCGCCCAGAACATCTGACACTAGTTGACGCAGATGTCGGTCGCATAAAAGCTGGCGTTCGCATGGTGGAATCTTTGGGGGCGGAAACGCTGGCATATCTCGATTTCGGGGCGAATGCCGATAATGTGACGCTGCGCGTTCAGGGTACACGTCAGTTTGCCAAGGATGAAAAGCTGTGTCTTTCAGTTGCGGCCGATAAAATTCACTTATTCGATGTTGATAGCGGCAAACGTATCTAACTGCTTTAATCGAACAGATCACAACACCTCTGACGGGTATATTTCGTCAGAGGTGTTTTTTGTTTTGACGATAGGGTGAATTTACCCTTGTCTCCGACTGTACGAACGGGGTAGTTCGTATCTCACAGATCAAGGAGAATACCGTGCAGGCAGAACTGAAGAAATCCCTTTACGCCGATGCCATAAAAGAACTGGTTAGCATCACCGAAGGGGAAACCAACGTCACCGCATTGATGGCAACAGTTGCCTGTATTTTGTCTGAGAAGTTTGATTACTACTTCTGGACCGGATTTTATGTTGTTGATCCTGCAAAAGAAAACGAATTGGTTGTCGGCCCGTACCAGGGTACGCTCGGATGCCTTCGTATTCCGTTTGGTCGTGGTGTCTGTGGTGCCGCGGCATCGACGCTTGAAACCCAGCTTGTTGCAGATGTTCATGCCTTTCCGGGGCATATTGCCTGTGACAGCCGCACAAATTCCGAGATCGTCGTTCCAGTGATCAATGGCGATGGACAATTGATTGCTGTGCTTGATATCGATAGTGTCGAGCATAGCTCGTTTGATGAAACGGATCGCGTTTCACTTGAAACTTTAATGCAGCGCATTTTTGCGCAATGATAATTCACAAGCCTTGGTCATTCAGGGCAGCGGACAACACAAACTTTGGAAGATAACCCATGGCTGGTAGTGTCAATAAAGTCATTCTCGTCGGGAACCTCGGGCGCGATCCTGAAATCCGGTTTACTCAGGCTGGCAAAAAGATCGCCAATTTCAGCATTGCGACCTCCGAACAATGGCGCGACCGTCAGTCTGGTGAACGCCGCGAGCGTACAGAATGGCATCGTATCGTCGTCTTTAACGAAGGCCTTGCAGATGTTGTCGAGCGCTTCGTTAAAAAAGGCAGCAAGCTTTACATCGAAGGTGTCCTTCGGACCCGCAAATGGCAGGGTCAGGACGGAAAAGACAACTACACCACCGAGATCGTTCTTGAAGGCTTCAATTCGAACCTGACAATGCTCGATAACCGTGGCGGTGAGGGCGGCGGTGCATCGTCCGGCGGCGGATATGGTGGCGGCAGCAGCGGTCCGGATAACTCTGGTGGCTATGGCGGCGGATCTGATGCCGGCTGGGGCAATGGTGGTTCTTCATCTGGTGGCGGATCGGCTCCTTCTGGTGCCCCGGACCTTGATGACGAGATCCCGTTCTAAGCTCAATAGTAGAGCTGACTTTAAAACACCCCGAAACATGATCTGTTTTGGGGTGTTTTCGTTCCGATACTCTATATATGTTTATATGACAGTACCTTGGCCTCTAACACGCAGTAAACGTCATGACGTCATCTCAGTCCCTGACACTTGAAATCATCACGGCCCGCGCCGAGGACGAGCAAATTGCGCCTGTGAATTTCAAACAGGTCAAGTTGACCAAAAAACACCTGCTTCCGCGCGTCAAAGAACTGCAGGCTGATATGATGCGCTTACGTGCTGCGTTTGATCAGTCATATGATGTGACAACGGTCAGATACGGGAAAACATATCCAGAAGGTTTCTGTCAGGAAATCACGCTTGGCGTGAAAACAATCATGGAGAAGGAACTTTCTGCGCCAAAAACACCCGGCATGACAGCATTGCGCGACTTTGCCGTTAATGGTGGCTTAGCAAAACGGATCTGGGGAAATTTGCGCAACCAGTATTTTCAGAACGCCTTTCAATTTGGCAGTCTGTATGTCGATGTTGCAAATGACACGGTCAATATTGCCAAGCCGAAAGTCGAGATACTACCGTTACCCAAGGCACGCATGTTGCCAATTGCTGATTATGACGGTTATGCCGATCTCGCCGAAAAATATTGGAAAGGTCAGGTCTATCCAAACCGGATTATGCCGGATCTTGCCGTGATGTTTCCACTATTTCTAATCACACCGGATGGCAAAATCGGGTTGCATGCGAATTATCAGACAATCCTGTATCGCAATATGCAGTTTGACTTTACGTTGGCTGAAAAGTTCTTGTTCAAGAATAAACGCAAAGCTTTGGCCTTGCCTGAAACCTATCACCAGAAACTCGTTACTAAATATGGGGCAGTGCCCGAACCAGTCAGCGATGACGTGCTCAGTCAATATTTTGACAGCGCGCGGCAGAGCCAGTTGCGCTACGATACGACACGGTGCCAAGCTATGCTTGATCGCGCTATCGCATTATAAAGAATAAAGAAAACACAATATAAACTGGATGAAAAATTCGAAAGTGGAAGGCAGGGGTGGCAAATTTGGTTGGTCCGATATTTGGAACCCCGCGCATGGGGCAAAGCTATCACGTACAGGACTGTGCCTATGCCGTTATCAAAAACGATAGCGGCGAAGTCGCCGTTGCGCGTACGCCAAAGGGCATTGTTCTTCTGGGGGGCGGTGTTGAAGCGGGTGAAAGTGAACAGGATGCGTTGCATCGCGAAGCATACGAAGAATCCGGTTATCAGATTCGCATAGTTTCACGGCTTGGTTTTGCGACCCAATATCTAAACAACACTGCAAAAGGCCGCTATCGGCTCAAACGTGGAACGTTCTTTGAGTGCGAATTAACCAAACGATTGGGCCCGCCGCTTGAACATGATCATGAGTTGATCTGGATTCCTTATGATGAAGCCCTTGAGACCCTAATCCGGCCATTTCATCGTTGGGCACTGGAGCTTGCTCGCTAGCTCAACCACAACATTTTTTGAATTTTTTACCCGAACCACAAGGGCAGGGATCGTTTCGCCCAGTTTTGGCGAATTTATCGCTGCTTGGCTCGTTTCTTTGGTCGATATTTGCCGCTGTTTTGGCTGTTCCATCCGGAAACACACCATCAACATAATGCCATTGTCCACCGCGCCGCTCGAAGTTTGAGCACTCATGAAGCTGACCTTGCTGGCCGTCTTCGATAAAGCGGGCAATGAATTCAACTTTCCCGCTTTGATCAAGCAATCCGCCCGCTACGCATTCAACAATCTCAAGCCCGCTCCAGCGCGTTTGATCGTGCTTGATGCTTTCAGCGTCAAAGCTGTCATGCTTTTCCTTGGCAAGCGTTGCCAACAGATACGCACCATCACGAACAACAAATGCACTGTAACGAGACCGCATCAGTTTTTCGGCGGTTGCGGCCTTGGCTTTGCCAGCATGGTATTTTCCGCAGCATTCGCCGTAAGTCTGGTTGCTGGCGCATGGGCAGGGGGCTGTTACTGGTAAAGCTGGCATTGTTCGTCCCAAATAAGGAGGTCAGTGGTGTGGCGGGATATTAAAGAACGTCTTGTTGAAATGCCAGAATCGCGCATGCGATAGTTTACCTTTTGGTTACCCGCGCACCGGATATATGACCACAAGTCACTACTCACGAGTAAATCGGTTAATTTGCCTTTGTTTAGCCTTATATCGATTTTACCGTGAATTGTTGGCGTTTTGAGTACCTGACCGCGTTTGTCGGCTATGGTTTCCAAGATGCTGATGTTTGACGAATAATATAGCTGAAATACTGGTCAGAAGTTCTTGACGGATTTGGTCGGGTTTAGATATATTAATAAATGCGGGTGGGGGCCCATAAGGCACCGCCGGATCAAAGTCCGGCCAATTGGCGGACATGTAAATTGTCGATTTGCTTCATGTAAGGATGAGACACCATGAATGAACTTCTTATTAGCGTCTTCTGTCCTCTTCCATAGGACTCTATGGAATGAAATAGCGACCGGATCAAACAAGATCTCCAGTTATCTTTCCGGTCGTCCGTGTGAATAAATTCACAACCGACAGTGTTTGCGCGTCATCTAACTTCTGACGGACTCCGTATCCAATACAGGTGTCAACGCGTAAACCTCTCAGGAGGACATAAAAATGAGCGCCATTAAATTACCTGCTGTTTCCCAAGAAGAAGGTTTCTCGGGGTACCTCCGCGAAGTTTGGAAATTTCCAATGCTTACCGTGGATGAAGAATATATGCTTTCGCACCGGTATCTTGATCATGATGATACTGAGGCTGCGCATAAGCTTGTCACCAGCCACTTGCGTCTGGTTGCCAAAATTGCATTTGGCTATCGCGGCTATGGTCTGCCGATGGCTGACCTTGTTGCCGAGGGCAATACCGGCCTGATGCGCGCAGTGCAGAAATTTGATCCCGAGCGCGGTTTCCGTTTGTCGACCTATGCAATGTGGTGGATCCGTGCTGCGGTGACCGAATATATCCTGCAAAGCTGGTCTATGGTCAAACTTGGCACGATGGCAGCCCAGAAAAAGCTGTTCTTTAGCCTGCGTAAAGCCAAACGCCAGCTTAACATCTATGACAACGGTGAATTGTCACCAGAAGAAGCCGGTCAGGTTGCCGAAAAGCTTGGTGTAACCAATCGTGAAGCACTTGAAATGAACCGTCGTCTTGCGGCGCGTGATTTCTCGCTGAACACACCAATGCCAAAAGACGAAGGTATGGAATATCTCGATACCCTGTCTTCTGACGCACCAAGCCCGGAAGCCATCGTTGCGGATGCCGAAGAACGCGTTTTGCATAATGGCATGTTGAAAAATGCTCTGGGCGAATTGCCAGAACGTGAACAGGAAATCATCAAAGCCCGTTTCCTGAGCGATGATCCGATCACGCTTGAGAAACTTGGCGAACGATTTGGTGTAAGCCGCGAACGTGTTCGGCAGCTTGAAGCCCGGGCGTTCAAGAAAATTCAGGAAAGCGTTCTGACGCAACATGCTGTTGCTTAAGTTCTGCGTGAATGATCAAAAATCAGGCGGCATCTTATGGGTGCCGCCTTTTTTGTGATTGTCCGATGGATGGGGCGGATATCTCAGAAAGGCAAAGCCTGTTGCCAAAATGAAGCAGCTTAATTTCCAGACAGGATTGATCGTGATTTCGCAATCACCTCAATTGTTTTGTTCCAAAGCTTGTAGTTCGTAACATCACTGATCTTTACCCACTTTGCATCGGCGGCATCGCCACCAAGGCGGACATCAGGGTTAAGGGCGACGGCAACAAAATCAATCAATGTGTAGTGATATTCGATTTTGCCATCTTTGGCGGGCGAAATTAAATCAACGATATCAACCAAAATCGGGCTGGAAATTTTAACGCCGGTTTCTTCCATAACTTCACGGCACACGGCATCACGAACCGTTTCCCCGATTTCCTGCGCACCGCCTGGAATGCTCCAACTGCCAATATTGGGCTCCTTGCCCCGCTTGATCAGCAAAATGCGATCCTGGTGCCAAACCACGGCACCGACACCAATAATCGGGCGTGGTAAGAAGCTGCGCTCATCAATTTCAGAAATCGTCATCGTCATCTTTCAAATCATCATCCGGATCAGGCAGGTCGTGCACGACTTTCCCAGTCATTTCACGGGCACGGATACCAGGAGTTCCCAGAAACTGATCTTCGGATTCTGGATGAAGAGACATCACAAAATCTTTGGCAGGGGCGCTGCCAAGGGCATATTGGCGTGCGGTTTCGTAATCAGGTGCGCGCACCTTGGATGTTTTGACCCCGACTGAGCCATCATCGTCATAAATATATTCGACAATCCAGACCTGCAAAACATCTCCACAACAGTTCAGAAACCGGCATTTACGGTTTGTTGGTTGCGCCGCAAACTTGAATACTGCTATCACATCAAGGAACGGGAATTCCCCGGCCCGATGTCGCAGCATAGCCATATTCTTACTTACAAATACTAAATGCCAAAAGCTATTCTTGCGAGTTGGCCTTTGGATGCGGCACTTCAGCACAGGTGATCAATGAACGCCAAGCGCGACGACAAGAATGATACGGACAATCAGAGTTCCGGTCATGCGATTCCAAGTCCGGGCTTCTTTGCCCGAATGAGAGCCTATTTCCTAACTGGTGTTCTTGTTAGCGCACCACTTGCGATTACGTTTGGTTTGGCTTGGTGGTTTATCGAGTTTGTCGATAGCAAAGTTATTCCGCTGATCCCCGCGCACTACAATCCGGAAAACTATTTACCTGTTGGGTATGAGGATTACGGTATTCCCGGCTTTGGCCTTTTGGTGATTCTTGTTTTCATTACCATTGTTGGCTGGTTCACTACGAACTTTGCGGGTCGGGCGCTGATCAAACTATATGAACGTATTCTGGGGCGCATTCCGGCCGTTCGCAGCATCTATAGCGCGATCAAGCAAATTCTTGAGACGGTACTGGCCAATCAGTCAAATGCGTTTCGTCAGGCAGTTTTATTGGAATATCCGCGTCGCGGCATGTGGGCGGTTGGCTTTATCACCGGCGAAACCAAGGGTGAAGTACAGCATCTGACAGAAGATACGGTTATCAATATCTTCCTGCCAACAACACCTAACCCGACATCAGGTTTCTTGTTGTTCGTGCCAAAGCGCGATCTTGTCATCCTTGATATGACCGTTGAAGAAGCAATCAAGATGGTGATGTCTGGTGGCATTGTAACCCCGCCAGACCGTCGCCCCCTTGATGAGCAGCAAAAACCAAGGGTCGCCGCAAAAACATATGAAGATGTCGACGTTTTGCGTGAAAAGGAAAACGTGCCCATTCTGGTGTCGCGCGATATTCCCACGCGTATGGAACCCAGCGAAAAGCCACAGGATGAAAACGGTAAAACCCGCGAAGATGCATAAGTAACACGGTTTTCACATCATTATTTGCGGGCATATCTTAATCAAAAAGAAGGGCGCTTTGGATCAAGGCGCCCTTCTTTTATCTTTATCCGGAACGGAAATATCGAACGGCCTCATCGCGTTCAAACAGATACAGCAACAGACGCAATGCTTCGCCGCGGGTTTTTTGAAGCTCCGGGTCGCGATTCACAATCAGGCGCGCATCATCACGTGCAATCGCCAGTAAATCGCTATGCATCTCAAGATTGGCCAACCGGTATTCCTGAAGCCCGCTTTGGCGCGTTCCCAGAACTTCACCAGCCCCACGCAGTTTCAGGTCTTCTTCGGCGATGACAAAACCATCTTCGGTCTCACGCATGATTTTAAGCCGCGCTTTGGACACCTGACCCAGCGGGCTGCCATAAAGCAGCAAACAGGTAGATGCCGCATCGCCACGGCCAATGCGTCCGCGCAACTGATGAAGCTGTGCAAGTCCAAACCGTTCGGAATGTTCGATTACCATAATCGTGGCTTCAGGGACATTAACCCCAACCTCAATCACAGTGGTGGCAACAAGGATCGATGTATCGCCATGGGAAAATCGCTCCATGACTTCATCCTTTTCCTTGCCCTTCATTTTGCCATGGATAAGTCCGACACGACTTTCACCAAACAAATCGACCAGCACACGATAGCGTTCTTCAGCGGCCTGAAGATCAAGAATTTCGGAATCCTCAACCAGCGGACAAACCCAATAAATCTTGGTTCCGGTCCTCATGGCGCGACCAATGCCAGAAATAACATCGTCAACTTTATCAATCGGCAAAACCCGCGTATCCACCGGCTTACGTCCCGGCGGTTTTTCATCAAGCCGTGAAACTTCCATGTCGCCAAAAGCTGTCAGGGTCAGGGTGCGCGGGATCGGCGTTGCTGTCATAACCAACACATCAACAGCCTGACCTTTCCCGGCGAGCATCAGGCGTTGATGCACACCAAAGCGATGCTGTTCATCAACCACAGCAAAGGCAAGGTCCTTAAACACAACGTCATCCTGAAACAGCGCGTGAGTTCCAACTGCAATCTGGACGTCACCATTTACGAACCCTTCAAGGGTGGCTTTACGCGACTTTCCTTTATCCCGACCGGTCAAGATTGCACAGGTAATGCCGATTTGTTCGAGTAACGGCGAGATCGTTTCAAAATGTTGACGGGCCAGAATTTCTGTTGGCGCCATTAAAGCGGCCTGACGTCCACATTCCACAGCATTCAGCATTGCCATTAAGGCCACAACAGTTTTGCCCGATCCGACGTCACCTTGCAGCAGGCGCAACATGCGACCTTCACTGGCCATATCGTGATAAATCTCAGTTAACGATCGTTGTTGCGCACCAGTCATTGCAAAGGGCAGGTGGCTTGCCAATCCTTCACGCAGCTTCCCATCGCCCTTGGTAATCCGGCCACCAAGCTTGCGCATCTTGGCCCGGATCAAGGCCAGTGCGAGCTGATTGGCCAGTAACTCGTCATAGGCAAGCCGTTTGCGCGCCGGATGATCTGGTGACAGGTCGGCATCATCTTGTGGGTTATGGACCGTATGTAACGCGCTTAGAATATCTGGCCATTTATGACGGGCAACCAATGCCGGATCATGCCATTCCGGAAATTCAGGCACTGTTGCCAATGCGGCACGGGTTGCCTTGGTCAACGTTTTGCCAGTCACACCGGCTGACATCGGATATACCGGCTCGACCGTCTGGATTTCATCGCGTTCGGCCTCGGTCCCGATCCGGTCGGGATGGGTAATCTGATATTCACCGCGATAATGATCAATCTTGCCCGAAATGATGCGTTTTTCGCCAACAGGCAAAACTTCATTAAGGTACTTTGCCCGCGCATTAAAGAATGCCAGAACAAGCGATCCACTTTGGGTTTTACAAATTACACGATACGGTCGGCGGCGATTGGGCGGGGGATCGTGACGTTCGACCCAGACATCCATGGTAACGACAGATCCATCGATGGTTTCTTCCAGCGGCGGGGAAAACCGACGGTCAATGATCCCTGAAGGTAAATGCCACAGCAAGTCAACGACATGCTCGCCAGCAATCAACCGCGCAACAAGAGGCTTTAACCGCGGCCCGATACCGGGAAGGGTGTCAATTTCAGCAAAAAGCGGGAACAGGATTTCCGGGCGCATGTCGGTTTTCGTTGCAACTTTCGATGAGAACGTTAATAGAACAATTGCGTTTACGTCACGGGTATACAACAAAATTATCCTGCTACAACCGTCAAGTCACCAATTGATGCAAAATCGCCTGATCACAGCATGGACCCAGACGGCGTTTTGCCGTACAAACCTTGCCACAGAATAATGTGCGGCAGCCCGGTAACAGGGCGCCCCAAAGAATAAGCCAGGAGATCGATCATGACTGAAAACATTTCGGAACTTGAAATGCGGCGCAAGAAGTTGCTGTTCCGTGGCAGCCACCGCGGCACCAAAGAAAATGATATCCTGATGGGGCGCTTTATGGACAAGCATCTCAATACTTTGACTGAACAGCAGCTTGATGCCTTTGAAGTTCTGATTAACGAAGTCCCGGATGCGGATTTCTTTAAATGGGCGACAGGCAAGGAAGCAGCACCCGCGCAGTACAATACCGACGTATTGCAGATGATTCAGGAATTGAGCAACGCCTGATAATCCATTGAATAAAATCAAAGAAATCATATCGGCCAAAGGTCGCAAACGTGTTGGCGGGGTACCGGAAGGTTCCGACGCCCTGATCCTGCGTGAGCTATTGGAGGCAGCGGAAAAGAACGCAACCATCCTGCATATTGCGCGCGACGACAAACGCATGTCGCAATTGGCAGAAGCATTGCGCTTTTTTGCTGGCGAAGTCGAAGTTTTGACTCTGCCGGCTTGGGATTGCCTTCCATATGATCGTGTTTCACCGATTTCAGAAGTCACAGCACGCCGAATTGAAACCCTGACTACGCTGTCAGAGGGAACCAAACCGGCCGCTGGCTTTGGACGTATCGTGCTAACAACAGCGGCGGCTGCGATGCAGCGTGTTCCGCGTGTTGATGTGATGCGCAAAGGTAAGCTCGCCTTCAAGGCCGGCACAGAATATGACCGCACGGAACTGACCGTGTATTTCGAACGCATGGGCTATAACCGGGCTGAACAGGTGATGGAACCCGGCGACTATGCTGTTCGGGGCGATATCGTTGATATCTTTGCCCCTGGCATGAAAGACCCGGTACGTCTTGACTTCTTTGGCGATGAAATCGAAAGCATCCGCCGGTTTGACGTTGAAAGCCAACGCACCGTCGGCAAGATTAAAGAAATCGCACTTCTTCCGGTGGGTGAAGTGTTTCTTGATCCTGACAGTATTTCGCGTTTCCGCAGCGGATATCGTGAATTGTTTGGCGCGGTATCCCAAACCGATCCGCTCTATGAATCGATCTCGAACGGCCTGAAATATGGTGGCATGGAACACTGGATGCCGCTGTTCCATGACGGGCTTGATACGATTTTTGCCTATTTGCCAGACAGCATTGTCACCCTTGATTATCAGTACAGCGAAGTTATCGAAAATCGTCTTGAGATGATTGACGATTACTATCAGGCACGCCTGAACATCAAGGGCGGCGGGCTTGCCGGTGATAACGTTTATAAGCCGGTTCCGACAGAACGACTTTATCTTGATCATGCCGAATTTGACCGCATGTTGTCGGATCGGACTGTTCTGGAATATTCGCCATATTACGATGATGAAAACCCCGAACGCGGGATTTTTGATCTTGGCGCACGCGCAGGGCGGGATTTTGGCGATGTACGTGCGCGTGCGGACACCAATCTTTATGACGAACTACGTGATTTCATCACGGCCCAGCGTGGCAAAGAAAATCAGGTAGTAATCGCGACCTATTCCGATGGTTCACGTGACCGGATCGTGTCGCTGCTGCGCGAACATGGCGTTGGCAAAGTTGTTCCTTGTGAATGCTGGGAAGACGTCATTGATGATCTTAGCCATGAGCATGTTGGCGTAGTCATCCTTGATATCGAACGTGGTTTCCGTCGCAAAGGCCTTTGGTTTGTAACCGAACAGGATATCCTTGGCGACCGTATGAGTCGTCCGGGTGGTCGACGCCGCAAGGCTGATAACTTCCTGCGCGAAGCATCCGAAATTTCCGAAGGCGATCTTGTTGTCCACTTGGAACATGGTATTGGCCGTTATCTTGGCCTGAAAACCGTCACTGCCGGTGGTGCACCGCACGACTGCCTTGAGCTGGAATATGATGGCGGTGACAAATTGTTTGTGCCGGTTGAAAACATCGAAGTGCTGTCACGCTATGGCTCGGACGAAGGATTGTCGATCCTTGATAAGCTGGGCGGTGTTGCGTGGCAGGCCCGCAAAGCCAAATTGCGCGAACGTATTCGCGATATGGCTGGTAAGCTGATCAAGGTTGCTGCCGAACGTCATCTGCGCAAAGGTGCTGTTTTGCAAGCACCCGAAGGCAATTATGACGAATTTTGTGCAGGTTTCCCGTTTGCCGAGACCGAAGATCAGGCACGTGCGATTAACGATACGCTTGATGACCTTTCCGCGGGCAAGCCAATGGATCGTCTTGTGTGTGGTGATGTTGGCTTTGGCAAAACCGAAGTTGCGATGCGTGCGGCTTTTGCCGCCGTCATGTCAGGGAAACAGGTTGCCATCGTTGCACCGACAACTCTTTTGTGCCGACAGCATTATCTAAACTTTAAACAGCGATTTGATGGTCTGCCGGTTCGGGTTGAGCAACTTTCACGTTTGGTCACCGGCAAAAATGCAAAACTGGTGAAAGACAATATCGAAAGCGGGCATGTCGACATCGTTTGCGGCACACATGCGCTTTTGGGCAATGGTGTTCATTTCAAGGACCTTGGTCTTTTGGTCGTGGATGAAGAACAGCATTTCGGGGTTAAGCACAAAGAACGCTTAAAAGAACTGAAATCCGATGTTCACGTCCTGACCTTGACGGCAACACCGATCCCAAGGACTTTGCAGCTTGCTTTGACCGGAGTGAAGGAACTATCGATCATTGCCACACCGCCGGTCGACCGATTGGCTGTCCGAACCTATATCACGCCCTATGACCCGGTTGTCGTACGCGAAGCAATTTTGCGCGAACGCCATCGTGGTGGTCAGATATTTTATGTTTGCCCGCGCGTGAATGAACTGGGCCGAGTGGCCAAGGAACTTGAAAGCTTAGTGCCGGAAATCAAGTTTGATGTAGCCCATGGTCAAATGGGTGCCCGTGATCTTGAACAGGTCATGACCGATTTCACAGATCGTAAGTTTGATCTTCTGCTTGCGACAAATATCATTGAATCAGGGATCGACGTTCCAAACGCCAATACCATGATCATCCATCGTGCAGATATGTTTGGGTTGGCTCAGCTTTATCAGCTGCGCGGCCGCATCGGTAGGTCCAAACAACGTGCCTATGCCTATCTTACATTGCCGAATGGTAAGAAGCTGACCGCAACGGCACTGAAGCGCCTTGAAGTCATGCAAACGCTTGATAACCTTGGTGCCGGGTTCAACCTTGCCAGCCATGATCTTGATATTCGTGGCGCAGGCAATCTGCTTGGCGAAGAACAGTCCGGTCACATCAAGGAAGTCGGGATCGAACTTTATCAGCAAATGATCGAAGAGGCCGTGGCCGAGGCCAAAGGTGAGATTGACGCGTCTGAAGAAGCAAGCTTCATCCCACAGATCAATATTGGCATGCCGGTTCTGATCCCGGATCGTTATGTTCCGGATCTGGGTGTTCGCCTTGGACTTTATCGCCGAATTTCCGAACTGCGTTCACGCGAAGAAGTTGACCAGTTCGCAGCGGAAATGATCGATCGGTTTGGCAAACTGCCGAAAGAAGTTGAAAACCTTCTGGATGTCGTCACCATCAAACAATGGTGCCGTGTTGCCAATATTGAAAAGCTTGATGCTGGGCCGAAAGGTGCTTTGATCACGCTGCATAATAACGAATTCCCCAATCCGGGTGGATTGATCGGGTTCATTCAGCAACAGGTTGGCGTCGCGCGCCTGCGACCGGATCACAAGATTGTCTATGCCGCAGGATGGGATGGCCCGACTGATCGTCTTGAAGGCCTTAAACGTCTGATGAAACGGCTGTCAGATATCGCAGTTAACACATAAAGAAAAGGCGGGTAACAAATTGTTATCCCGCCTTTTTGTCTTGCCAACTAGAAACGTTAAACTGGCATTTCTTCCTGTCGCGCAAGCCGGATCATCCGTTGTAAAATATCAGGTTCCTGTGCGCCTGAAAGAGCGTGACGGCTGTTAAACAGGAAACAGGGAACCCCGGTGACGCCCATTTGATGGGCCACGCGGTTTTCTTGGCCGACAAATTCGCGGTCCATATCACCCGCCAGATATTCCAAAGTTTCCGTACGGTCGCTACCATGACGCACGGCGATTTCAGCCAACAGCTCATGATCGCCAATGTCTTGCCCTTCTAGGAAATAGGCAACAAACAGGTCTTCAACCAACGCATTACCAACAGCCGGACGTTCTGCGCAAACCTTATAGATCAGACGATGAGAATCCGTTGAATCCGGCGTGACTTTGATGTCTTCAAATTTGAAATCAATACCAACAGCAGCACCTGCATCTTCAATCGTCTTGTAAACGCGGGTTGCACTGTCAGCCCCGCCAAATTTCGCCGACAGATACAGTTTGCGGTCAATGCCGCCACTTGGCATATCCGGGTTCAGCAGGAAAGGGCGCCAGTTAATGATCAGATTGTCGAATTTCTCACGCGACAATGCCTTTTCCAGACGTTTTTTCCCGATGTAGCACCATGGGCAAATCGTATCGACAATCGCTTCGATCCGGATGGGTGTCATTGATGTTTCGCTTTGTCCGACCTGCCAGTTCACGACGTTATCCATTCAAGAAAGAGGTACCTGTTCCAAGCGGTGCAATCCCAAGGTGATCGGCAACCGTTTGTCCTATATCGGCAAAAGTTTCGCGCATCCCCAACGGGCCGGGGGCGATTGCCGGACCGAATGCCAAGATCGGAACAAACTCACGGGTATGATCATTGCCCCGCCAAGATGGATCACAGCCATGGTCAGCAGTAATGATCACCAGATCACCGGGTTTCAGCACAGCACGAAGTTCCGGGATACGTTTATCAAATTCTTCAAGTGCGTTTGCATAGCCCGGAACGTCACGACGGTGACCGAATTCCATATCGAAGTCCACAAGGTTGGTGAACACAATACTGTTATCGGGTGCCTCGGAAATTTCGGTCATCATGGCATCAAAAAGGGCCATGTTGCCCGATGCCTTGACCTTTTTGGCAATGCCACGATGGGCATAGATATCTGCGATCTTGCCAACCGAAATCACCTTGCCTCCCGTATCACTAAACTGTTCAAGCAGGGTCGGTTTGTGCGGCGGCACTGCGATATCACGACGGTTGGAAGTCCGTTTGAAATCGGCCGGGCTTTCACCAATGAACGGGCGGGCAATGACGCGACCGATGTTATAGGCCTCGACCAATTTAAACGCGATCTCGCAAACCTCATAAAGACGGTCCAGACCAAAATGCTCTTCATGGGCGGCAATCTGAAACACACTATCGGCCGAGGTATAGCAAATCGGCATTCTGGACTTGATATGTTCCTGCCCGAGTTCAGCGATGATGTTGGTACCCGACGCGTGACAGTTGCCCAATATCCCCGGCAGTTTTGCCTGTTTGATGAGCTCATCCGTCAGTTCAGCCGGGAATGTCGGAACGGTCAGCGGAAAATAACCCCAGTCAAAGTCAACCGGCACACCGGCAATTTCCCAATGGCCACTTGGGGTATCCTTGCCGCGCGACAGTTCCTTGGCATGACCAAAGGCACCAATAATCGCACCTCCATGGTCCAGTCCCGGCGGAACGCGGCCCGTCGCATCTTTGGCTGCTTCGCCCAGACCAAGTGCCACCATATTGGGAACATTCAACTCGCCGCTGCGCTGATCGCTGTCGGCAATGCCCTTGGCGCAATGTTCGGCAATATGACCAAGGGTATCTGAACCCTGATCACCGAATTTCGATGCGTCCGGTGCGGAGCCAATTCCAAAACTGTCTGCTACAATGATGATGGCACGTGCCATTGATGTCTTCCTTCAAGCCTGATCTGGCGAATATCTTATCTCGCAGATAGTCAGTTTTTCTAATAGTTGCCAGTCGCAGCAGGTGCATCACCCGGATTGACGCCACAAGTTGCAAGAAGGGCCGTCAAAACGCCACTTGCCCCAAAGCGGAATGTCTCGGGCTTGGCCCACCCATCGCCCATGATGCTATCGGCAATTGCAATATAAAGGGCGGCATCTTCGGTGGTTTTAACCCCGCCAGATGCCTTGAAACCTGCATCAACACCATCTTCATCACGGGCATCACGAATTGCACTTAACATGGCAACAGCCGTTTCCGGTGTCGCGCCGACCGGCACTTTCCCGGTAGATGTTTTCACAAAATTCGCACCATGCTTGATCGCAAGGCGGGCTGCTTCGTAAACCTTGGTCAGGTCATCAAACGTGCCACTTTCAAGAATGACTTTCATCGTCGTCATCGGACCGCAGGCCATCCGTGTGGCATCGACCACTTCAGCCGCAACCATGCTGTCACCGTTAAGGAACGCTTTGTAGGGGAAAACCAGATCAATTTCGTCTGCACCCTTTGCTACGCAGTCAGCGGTTTCATCCCCGACACGCTGCGCATTGGTTCCGCCTTCGGGGAAATTCACCACCGTGGCGGTTTTAACACCACATTGTCCCAACGTGCGCCATGATGTTTCGACAAACGGGGCATAGACGCAAACAGCAGCCGTATTACCCTCAGGGGTTTGGGCACGCTTGCAAAGAGTTTCGATGACCTCTGGCGTGTCATCGTCATTCAGACTGGTAAGGTCCAGAACGGAAATGGCACGACGCGCAGTATCAGCGTCGGCCACTGCCTTTTGTTTGGCAGCAGCAATTACGTCAGAAACAGTTTTCGGGTCGAACATCAAAGCATCCTAGCAACGCGCCGTGCGCGGTTATTTTGGTAAACGTCGCGATCTCATATCAATGCATAAGATCGCGGCGAAAGTCGGGTTTAAGACCACATCTGATCTCAAAAATAAAGACGGATCAATCAACAGCCAAGAAGGTACCCAACCTTGCCCCGGCAATCAATCAATCCGTCCTAAAACACAGTTTCAATCAGAACAGGAAGAACCGGCTCTGAACGCTGGAAAGAAAAGTTATTTCGACAACAACAGCTGTCCTTCACGTCCGGCTATCGGCTTGTCACCAGCAACAGAACACAAATATCCCCCCGGCACGATCAAGCGCGTTCCAATTCGGGAATACAGAACGCCATCAACACTGCTTGAAAACACAGTCTTTTCACCGTTTTCGCAATCAAGAACATATCCTAATTCTTGACCTGCTTTGACCTTGGCGCCAGCTTGGGCAGCAAACACAACCATACCGCCATGTGGCGCCATCACACGATCAACACCAGAAAGTGGGGTCGCATCACATTTTGCTTCGGGCAGGGGCCCCGGATCACCCGAAATTAACCCACGGCGTTGCAGAAACTTGAACATGTTTGCCGCATCTGGAATGGCATATTCATCATAGACATCGCGGTCACCACGCAATTCAATGGTGGTGGCAAGGGTCGCCATCGGGATCGGGAATTTGTCGCCATATGCACGGCGGAGTTCGACCCATGGACGGCTAAACGCCTCGTCAAACGGGTTGTCGCCGCTAATTTCGGCGATCAGACTGCATTCTGAGCCGATTTGTGCGGACAGATCCGCCGCGTCTGGCCAGTTGTGATCGCTAATGTAAAGATGCATGGGTGCTTCCCAATCACAATGCAGATCCATCACATAATCAGCATCAATCGCAAGTTCCGCCAAGGTAAGACGAAGGTCCTGCAGATCGGTCAACGGGCTCACATCCTTGCGATGTTTCACAATGAGACGACGCAATTCTGTACGGATCAATTTGACGTTTTCGTCCGGGTTTTGACCAAGTTTTCCGTCAACAGCATCGATCAGCGCATCACTTAGATCGGGGTAGTGACGGTTGAAGTTCTGACCGCTACGCATCTCAAACCGGCCAAGCGGTTTCATATCGACATATTGCGTAAAGCCAATCGGGTTGGCGAACGGTACAACGACTATCTCGCCGGTGATTTCACCCTTTTCATCCGCTTTTTTCAAAAGCGCTTCAAGATGATGCAAGGTGATGACACCGGGAAGCTCATCGGCGTGCAACGCCGCTTGGAAGTATGCCTTGGGACCTGCACCGGCTTTGCCATAACGGCGCACCGTTAATGCGCGGGATGTGCCCATCTGGGGGCGAAGGAGTTCAATGCGTTCTTCTTGCATGGTGGTGTCCTGGAAAATGGCGACGTGGGGCAAAGAAGCCCGGCTGGATCAAAGCATGTCGCAACAGTTTTGCGGATGCCTATCACCAAGATACCGGGCTGCTTTCGTATTCTAACTCTTATGCGGAGGCGGGTTTGGCAGCCCCTGGCGCTTTGTCTTTACGGCGTTCGTTCCGGCGTAAATAACGCTCAACACCCTTAAAGCCAAATGTCAGGGTATAGACGATGATCAAATAGATCACGCCGGCAGAAATAAACGCTTCATAGGGCAGGGCCGTTCGCGCGACAATTTTGCGCGCCGCACCTGTCAATTCCATCATGGTGACGGTAGATGCAAGCGAGGTGGCCTTAAGCGTAAAGATCACATCATTGGTGTAAGCGGGCCAGATCATTTGCCACATGCGGGGGAAAATGATGCGGCGATATGTCGTCGATGATGACATGCCGCAAGCACGTGCCGCTTCCAATTCGCCACTCGGCACATTCTGAATGCCACCACGCATAATTTCGGCAACATAGGCAGCCGTGTTTAAAACAAAGGTCAGCAGGCAATACCAATAGGGATTGCGTAAATAGACCCAGCTCCAGTGGTCCTGAATGCCATCAATGTTTGAAACAAGCTGCCCGACGCCGTAATACATCATGAACAGCTGACCGATCAGTGGTGTACCACGGAAAACATAGATGAATGCGAACGGGACCGCCTGTATCCAGACTTTTTTGGAAACACGTGCTACCGCAAGAGGGATCGCAAGCAGTGTCCCGAATGTTACGGAAATGAGCAGTAATTCAGCCGTAAGCAAAAAACCTTGCCAAAGCCATCCGTCATATTTTCCAAGAACGTATATCAGATCTTCAAACATCTCTTACGCCCTCGCAATTCCGCGGGCAGCCCGCTTTTCAAGATGATTGAAGACAATCAGCGAAGCTGTTGTAAATGCAAGGAACATCAGCATCGCAACCAGATAGAAGGTAAAGGGTGCTTTTTCTGTTCCGGCACCAATGGCCGCTTTGCGCATGATTTCTTCGACACCAACCACTGAAATAAGGGCAGTGTCCTTGATCAGAACCTGAAACAGGTTGTTAAGCCCCGGAAGGGCAAACCGCCAGAGTTGCGGCAACTTAATACGGATGAAAATCTGGCGTGGGCTCATGCCGCATGCGGTCGCAGCTTCGATTTGGCCAACTGGAATGGATTGCATGGCCGCACGGAATACTTCGGATGCGAAAGCACCTTGAACCAAGGCCAGTGCGGCAACGCCGGACCAGAATGCCGGGATATCAACACGGGTTTCTTCACCCGATATCAATTCGGCGAGGTTTTGAACGGCGATTGTGCCACCAAAATAGATCAATAAAATAACAAGAAGCTCAGGAATGCCGCGAATAAGAACGGTGTAGCTTTCCCCGATAATGCGCAATGTACGATAACGGGAAAGTTTGGCAGATGCGCCCAACAATCCGATGATAATCATGAATGGCAAGACGGTTAGGCAAAGTTGAACTGTAACCAGTCCCCCTTCAAGCATTTGCCAGCCGCGGCCGTATAAATCGAGCATAATGTCTCCAGCTTTCCTTGATGCTGATCGTTCTTCACGCCCCTAACAGAAGACCGAACAACAATAAGGGTGGGGCGGCAATAATTTGCCGCCCCTAGTATATTTCGCAGATCAATTCGGATGCAGATTGATCGCCGGGAAATACTTTTTATTCAGCTCTGCATAAGAGCCGTTCTCAAGCATTTCGGCCAAAGCTTTGTTGAAGATTTCTTTCAGGTCCTGGTCTTCCTGACGGATACCAATGCCTGCGCCATCGCCAAACCATTCGCTCGGTGCGAACTGGTTGGAAACAAAGCCATAGCCTTTGGCTTCTTCGGACTTCAGCCAATCGTCAAGTGTACCGGAATCAGCAAGGGTTGCATCTACGCGACCAGCCGTCAGGTCAAGCAGTGCTTCGTCCTGCGTACCATACATGCGGATTTCGATGTCCGGGAAGTTATCTTCCAGGAAGTTCGCATGGGTGGTCGAACGCTGAACACCGATGACTTTACCATCAAGTGCACCGTCCATGACTTCGCCGTCTTTATACGCCTCAATGCTCATGCCGTCTTTACCAACGAAAACAGCAGGGGTGCTGCTGTAATAGTCGGAAAAGTCGATGGAACGCTTGCGTTCTTCCGTGATCGACATCTGCGCAATGATCGCATCATATTTCTTGGCAAGAAGACCCGGGATCATACCATCCCAGTCTTGAGCAACGATTTCACATTCAATTTTGGCGGTTTCACAAAGTTTGTTTGCGAAATCCACATCAAAACCGATGAGCTTGCCGTTTTCGTCCATCATGTTGAACGGAGGGTAGGCACCCTCGGTCGCGACAACGACTTTTTCCCAAGCAGCATTTGCTGCCGACGCGCTCAGTGCAATGCCAATAGCAGCGGCAGATGCAACCTTAATCCAGTTTTTCATTTAAACTCTCCCTTGTTAATTGGAATGGTACACAATTCATTGTTCCCATCCTTGCGACCGCAACCACACAAATTACGGCCTGCCCAAATCAGAAGTCCCGCTGAAGAAATTGCTTCATGCGTTCTGATTTTGGATTCTCAAATACATCAGCCGGATTGCCAAATTCCTCAACTCGTCCCTGATGTAAATACATTACGTGGCTCGATACGCCTTTTGCGAAGCCCATTTCATGGGTGACGACCAACATCGTACGGCCTTCTTCGGCCAAATCTGTCATGACTTTCAACACTTCACCCACCAGCTCCGGGTCAAGGGCCGAGGTCGGCTCGTCAAACAATAAAACTTCGGGTTCAATGGCAAGCGCACGCGCAATCGCAGCACGCTGTTGCTGGCCACCAGATACATGGCCCGGATAATAATCACGGCGCTCATACATTCCGACTTTCTGAAGCAAGGCATCTGCATGCTCGATTGCTTCTTTCTTCGGAATGCCAAGAACATGAACCGGTGCTTCGATGACATTTTCCAGAATGGTTAGATGGCTCCAAAGATTGAAGCTTTGAAAAACCATTGCCAGTTTGGTTCGAATGCGTTGGAGCTGTTTTTTATCTGCGGCATCCTGCGATCCGTCCTTAAGCGTCTTCATGCGAATAAGTTCGCCGTGAACGTGGACTTTCCCCGCATTGGGGGTTTCAAGCAGATTGATACAACGCAGAAAAGTACTTTTGCCTGATCCAGAGGAGCCAATAATCGAAATTACATCGCCTGTATTGGCCGCAAGGTCTATTCCTTTGAGGACTTCATGATCCCCAAAACTTTTGAACATTCCTTCGACCTGAAGGGCGGGTATGTTTTTGCTCATATCGAGTTAAAAATTCCCCTGTTGAGAGTCTCAGTTTTTCGTTTGTCTTAGCACCTGTAATCAGATGCTCCCCCACAAGACACGCTAACGCGCCTCTCATTCCGTCAATAATTGCCCATCCGATGAGAGTATTTCCACTGATTTTTTGCAGTTTTATGAAGAAAACAGCGGTTTCAGACGGTTACTCATCATAAGCAAGAACCGCATCGCACAAATCGTGCATGAGTAAGGGATTTTACGCAATAAAAAACCACGCTCGATATTCGGGCAACGGTTTGACTGCGATCAAATGATCAGAACGATGTTCTATAGACTCCTCCCAACCTCGTAGCTGACACCAGATGTTTTTCCCAAGCCCGATCACAAATAAAAACACCACCGACCCGCTTCATAAGGTCGATGGTGTTTGGTTCGAACCTGCAACCAGATCTGATTATTTGTTGTCGCGAACAGATTTCAAGAACCCAAGAACTTCTTCTCGCAATCGCTGGGCCAGCTCACGCATCTCTCGTGATGATGTAAGAAGCGAATTGGCTTCTTCGCTCACCATGTTTGATGCATCCGACACTGCCGAAACGTTTTGGGAAACTTCTTGCGTGCCCGATGCTGCACGTTGAACGCTATCGGCGATCTCACGTGTTGCAGCGCCTTGCTGTTCGACAGCAGCAGCAATCGCGTTACAAAACTCATTGATGCGTTCGATGGTTGTTGAAATTGATTCAATCTCTGAGACAGAGCGGGCAGAGGACCCCTGAATTCCGTCCACTTGGGTTTGGATATCTCCAGTCGCCTTGTCGGTCTGATTGGCAAGCGACTTCACCTCGCCGGCAACAACGGCAAAGCCTTTGCCTGCATCGCCAGCACGGGCGGCTTCAATGGTGGCATTAAGTGCCAGCAGGTTTGTTTGACCCGCAATATCCTGAATAAGCCCGACAACTTTGCCAATCCGCTCGGCGGCTTCGGCCAGTTCAGTCACCGTTGCTGTCGTGTTGTTGACCCCATCCACGGCCTCTGTTGCTACGCTAATAGACTGGGTAACCTGTGCACCGATCTCGCGAATGGCCGCGGAGAGTTCCTCGGTCGCGGATGCAACGGCCTGAACGTTTTCTGTCGTAATATTCGCCGCATTGGATACGGCGGCTGCACGGGCAGTGGACTCTTCAGCGTTTGCAGAAAGCTGGGTTGCGACCGTTTGAGTACGCTCTGCTGCTTCGGCAACTGTTTCGACAATCGAAAGCACGCTTTTCTCAAAATTGTCTGCCATTTGATCAAGCGCACGTTTTCGTTCTTCAACGGATCGTTCTGTGGCCTGTTCATTCTCGCGGGCCAGTCTGTCGACTTCTGCGGCATTGTTCTTGAAAACCAGCACAGCTGCGGCCATTGCACCAATCTCGTCCTTAAGATCAGTTCCGGGCACTTCGACATTAGTTTCGCCCTTGGCAAGGCGGGTCATTGCCGAGGTCATACTCAGTACAGGGCGAGAAACCCAACTGCGGACCAATATTCCCATCAGGCCCATAATGGCCAAAACCGCAATAATCGCGGTAAGGATCGCGGTATAGCGGAATTCGCTAAGGGATGCATAAGCAGCATCGCGATCAAGTGCGAAACCCAGATACCAGTTGACCGATGGCAATCCATCGACCCGGAAGAAGGTAAACAACTGATCACCGGCGCCGTTCACGACACTTTCCATGCCTGCCGCCACGGTTGGCGTGTTTTCGGGAAAAACCTCTGCAATTGGTTTTAGGGTGAAGTCGGCATTGGGATGAATGATAACAGTACCCTGATCATTGACCATGAAGGCATAGCCAATCCCGCCCAAGTCAATGCTGCGCACCAGATCTCCCAGAATGGTGATGTCGATATCCCCACCGACAACACCAAGCAGTTTAGAGCCATCAAGTACGGGGGTGGTGGCCGTCACAATCAACTGACCGGTGGATGCATCTGTATAAGGTTCGGTTAATGTACTGTCGCCGATGGCGACTGCGTCACCATACCATGGGCGTTTGCGTGGATCGTAATCAGGGGGCAGGTCATCTGGCGGATACATTGTCATGACGCCGTCTGCACTGCCGAAATAGGAAAAGATAAAGGACTCAACCAACGCTTCACCGCTGGCAACTTCGCTTACAGCTTCGGGGGAGCTATCTCGTGCAATGTTGTTTGCCAGACTTTCAATCAAAAGCCTGCGACCATCCAGCCAGTTCGATATACCTGACGTGGCAAGAGACCCGCTTTCTGTCAGTTTCGACTGAAGTGCACTTTGAATTGAGGTGCGTTGCTGAAAGTCAAAATACAGAATGAAGGCGGCAAATGTGGCCACAACGATCAACGCTGCAGCAAGCAAAATTCGACTGCCAATGTTTAACGACATTTAGTCCCCCAAGCAAAGGTCTAACTAATCAAATTGGAATGTTATCGCGCGATTACAAGCGATTATATCATCAGAATCATGATTAATTGAGTAAAGTCGATTATACGCACTCAGAGGAGGCGTATCGGAGGACGTTAGACGAAAGTCGCATAGAGTAAGAGATCAACATCACTATGCAATGTGACCGATTTAGTTATTGATAATAGACCACATTGCCTTCAACCTTGATGTTCCCCATATGTGTGAACCCTTTTGGGGGCAAAGTCTTATAAACTACCGTTTAACGGAGGAAATAAAATGAAACGCGCTTTATTTGCAGGGATGGCGGTCGCGTTCGCTTTCGGCAGCACCGCTGCCGTTGCTCAGGATCGTGCCGGATGGCCAGACAGTTTCACCGTAGGGACCGCATCACAGGGCGGAACCTATTTCGCATATGGTTCGGGCTGGGCAAACCTCGTAGCTGAAGAACTTGGCATTTCCGGCGGTGGTGAAGTCACCGGCGGCCCAATGCAGAACATGGCACTGGTGCACACTGCTGAAGCCGCATTCGGCATGACCACGATGGGCCCCGCGGCTGAATCACTTGCAGGTACCAACCCGATTGCACCGGGTGTTATGATGGACAAAGCCTGTGCAATGTTCCCGATGTACCAGACGCCTTTCTCTATCACCGCACTGTCATCCTCGGGGATCACGTCGGTATCTGAAATTCCTGATGGTGCAAAAATCGGCTTCGGCCCGGCTGGCTCAACTTCGGACACCTACTTCCCGCGTATGCTTGAAGAACTCGGTGTGAATTTTGAACGCCGCAATGGCGGCTGGTCCGACCTTGGTGGTCAGCTTCAGGACGGACTTCTTGACGTGATCGCGTTCGCCGCTGGCGTTCCGGTTCCAGCTGTCAGCCAGCTTGAAGTTCAGACCGATGTGAACATTATCGAGTTCACCACTGACGAACAGACCAAGATCATGGATGCCTTCCCGGTATCTGGATTTGACATTGCTGCTGACACTTACACAACACTGACCGCTCCGGCACGTTCGGTTTCCATGTGGAACTTTGCGATTGCCAATTGCGATCTTCCGGAAAGCTTCGTTTATGAAGCAACCAACGTTGTGATGTCTGACAATGACCGCATGGTTTCAATCCACCGTGCTGCACGTTCGACGGTTCCAAGCAACTGGGACAAGAACAAAGTCATGAAATGGCACCCGGGTGCCGCCAAATGGTTCAATGAAAATGGCGGATCCATTCCGGCTGACATGATTTATTAAGTCAGCCTGATCTTTACGCCGAAAGGCGGGCCGCCAGTCAATGGCGGCCCGCTTTGACTCAATCGCCGCCAAGAAGCTTGCCAAAAACAAATGAACAAGAGTGTGGGAAAACCTGATGACCGAACCGACTAAAATGAAAGACGAACATCTCATCGCCGATGGTGTTGATGATGAACCGGTTGAAAGCAACCGCCGTCTATTTCAGGGCCGGGGGCTAACATTTATTACAATCACGGCTGCGATCTACGCCGCGTTCCATATGTTGGCCCTTAATGGCGTCTCGTTGTCAGGCATGACAGGTGGCTTCGTTAACTTGGGTTTCCTACCTGATTTCCCGCTTGAGACGTGGAATTTCCGTATCGTCCACGTCGCGGGCGCATTAGCACTTGGTTTTCTCTGGTACTCTGCAAGCCAGTTTTCTGACGACACAAGTAATGAAACACCACTGCTTGGCTATCTGTCCTACGTGTTGCTTGTCCCGGCCTTTGTTGCAGTTGGTGCGGCGATCAGTTTCTACTTTGAAATTGATAATGGTGTCATGTGGAACGGGATGGATACGCGGATTAAATTCAATGAAACGTGGGTATTTGGCGCGCCTTTGATGGCTGCGACAGTTGGTGCCATTGTGCTCTCATGGTTCCATAAAACCACCCGTGACAAATATTCTCCACCTGACTTCGTCCTCACTGTCTGCGCGCTTGCCGTTGCTGTTTATTTGATCACGATCTATGGCACATTGATGCGCAACTCGACAGGGACGCCGTTCGCACCGATTGGCATTTCGATTGCTGCGATTTCAGGAACCTTGCTGATTATGGAGCTTACCCGCCGTGTAGCAGGTTTAGCACTCGTGATCATTGCGACGATCTTCTTGGTTTACGTTTTTGTTGGCCAGTTCCTTCCGGGATTCCTGCAATCACCGGCGATTACCTGGCAGCGATTCTTTAGCCAAGTTTATACTGATGCCGGTATTCTTGGCCCGACGACGGCGGTTTCTTCCACCTACATCATTCTATTCATTATCTTCGCTGCATTCCTCCAGGCATCGAAAGTTGGCGACTATTTCGTCAATTTTGCCTTTTCGGTTGCCGGTCGTGCCCGTGGTGGTCCTGCCAAGGTTGCGATTTTTGCATCCGGTTTGATGGGGATGATTAATGGCACTTCGGCCGGGAATGTTGTGGCGACAGGGTCGCTTACCATTCCGTTGATGAAAAAGGTCGGTTACCACAAGAAAACCGCAGGTGCGATCGAAGCAGCCGCCTCGACCGGTGGACAGATTATGCCGCCAATCATGGGGGCAGGTGCCTTTATCATGGCCGAAATCACCGGCATTCCGTATACCGACATTGCGATCGCCGCCGTTATTCCGGCCATCCTGTATTTCGTGTCGATCTATTTCATGGTTGATTTCGAAGCGGCCAAACTCGGCATGCGCGGGATGAAAGAAGAAGAACTTCCGCGCTTTAACGTCATGGTAAGGCAGGTCTATCTGTTCTTCCCGATCATTATTCTGATCGTTGCGTTGTTCCTCGGTTATTCGGTAATTCGCGCAGGTACACTGGCAACAGTGGCAGCTGTGGTGGTAAGTTGGCTGACGCCAAACCGGGTGGGTGTTAAATCCGTTCTGAAGGCCTTTGAGCTTGCAGGTGGGATGTCGATCCAGATCATTGCGGTATGTGCCTGTGCGGGCATTATCGTTGGGGTGATTGCTCTTACCGGTGTTGGTGCACGCTTCTCGAACCTGCTTCTCGGACTGGCTGAAGCATCACAGCTTCTGGCATTGGTCTTTGCTATGCTGATCGCCATCCTTCTTGGGATGGGGATGCCGACGACGGCGGCCTATGCTGTTGCGGCATCTGTGGTTGCGCCAGGCTTGATTGAGCTTGGAATTGAACCGCTTACAGCACATTTCTTCGTGTTTTACTTTGCTGTTGTATCGGCGATTACGCCACCCGTTGCCTTGGCGTCTTATGCCGCCGCCGGGATATCCGGGGCGAACCCGATGGAGACGTCTGTTGCATCGTTCAAAATCGGGATTGCAGCCTTTATCGTACCGTTCATGTTCTTCTACAATTCGGCCATTCTGATGGACGGAACGTACTTGCAGATTGGACAGGCCTTTGTGACCGCTGTTGTAGGCGTGTTCTTACTCTCGGCCGGGGTTCAAGGCTGGTTCCTTGGACGTAATGCTGTGTGGTTCTTACGCGTCGCGCTGATCATTGCAGCACTGTTCATGATCTCTGGCGGGTTGGTTACTGATTTGATCGGTATCGCGATTGCGGTCGCAACGTTGCTTATCCAACGTGTTATCAATCCTAAACCGGGGACAACATTCCGAACCGGTGGTGCTGACTAAAACCGCCTAACACCAATTGATTTCAATACGAAAAAGCGCACCAAATCTGGTGCGCTTTTTTGCTTACAATTCAAAACTTTGGGTGATTATTCAGCAACCTTCTTCACAAATTCCGACTTCAGCCCCATCGGACCAATCCCCGGGATTTTGCAATCAATGTCATGGTCACCTTCGACAAGCCGAATGCCTTTAACCTTCGTGCCCACCTTGACGACTGAAGACGATCCTTTGACCTTCAAATCCTTGATAACCGTTACTGTGTCACCATCAGAAAGCGGCGTTCCATTGGAATCGCGCACAACATTTTCCAAAGATGTATTAGCAGATAACGACCATTCATGCGCGCATTCAGGACAAATAAGTAAGTCGCCGTCTTCGTAAGTATAGGGAGATTGGCATTTGGGGCAGGCGGGTAATTCGCTCATATCATTGGCCTTTTAGACGGTGTTTCACACGTCAAAGCAGATACAGCACACGTTTGCCGCAGTCTTTTACGTCTGCGCCAGATTCTTAAATTCTGCACTGTCTGAAGGGAATGGCGGAGAGGGTGGGATTCGAACCCACGGTACCCGTAAAGGCACGACGGTTTTCAAGACCGTTGCATTCAACCGCTCTGCCACCTCTCCGCAAATTGGTCAGAGCATTTCGCTCTGGGCGCTTCAATAAATTGGGTGCGCGGCGCTGTCAATAGGGCAATCGAATATTGCATCGAATGCTGGTTAAATAATGTGATTTCAGTATGGTACTAGCAACCATAAGGTGAGCAACATTCGGATTTATATTGCGTGTTCTATTTTCTTTCAAAAACCGTCGGATATTTAATCAATATCAGCTTGGTGCATGGCATCGTCCTGTTTGCACTGTTTTGCCTCCTGTTCCTGAAAAGAACACGCCGATTTTCCTTGTGCGGATTGGTGGGGGTGACCGCACTTTCGTTACTCATCACAGCCATTCCCCTGGGTGCGTTCCTGTCACAAACACTGGAAACTCGGTTTGAGCGACCTGATTTGGGTGAAACTGAATTTGCCGGTGTTGTGACGCTATCGGGTAGTATTGATCCTGCCAGCTATTTGAACCGCGGTGAAGTACAGTTTTTGAGTGCGCCCGATCGGGTGTTCACGATGTTACGTTTGGCAAACCAATATCCAACGAAACCCGTTATCTTCACCGGTGGAGACGGGGCTCTATCTGACCGCGGTTTTAGCGAAGGTGCTGTTTTAGCCGCTTGGCTGGGCGATTCGAAAATGCGAACGCCGAATATGCATTTCGAGACAAAGGCGCGGAACACATATGAGAATGCCCTAAATAGCCATGAGATGGTTTATGGGAAATGGCCCGAACTTGCACAAAAGCCTTGGGTTCTAGTGACTTCTGCGGATCATATGCCGCGCGCGGTCGGGGTTTTTCGCCAAGCAGGCTGGAAAGTTATTCCATATCCGGTTGGAAGATTCACATCAGACGGCATCCATTTAGCAAGTCTTAACGTCTCAGGCGGTATCAAATCCCTAGGCCGTGGTCTGCGTGAATGGGTTGGTTTGACCGCCTATTACTGGACGGGTCGATCGAATGAATGGTTTCCCGGACCACAATCCGAGGCGACTGAAAATTAAATATCCTGGATGGGGCTTTTGATGAAACTCTGGAAACTGATGACCGCTGCTTCGGTGCTTGCTGTCCTGACTGTGAACGCACCTGCCTTTGCTCAGACAGACGAAAAACTTCCAGAATTCACCACAGAAGGGTTCGATGAATGGCTGGTCGACTTCAAGAACGAAGCCGCCGCCAAAGGGATTTCGGCACCAACGCTTGAGATCGCCTTCGCCAAAACCCAACCAATCCCAAAAGTTATTGAATATGACCGCAGCCAGCCTGAATTCAAACTGACCTTCGAGCAGTATATTCAGCGCGTTGTGCCGCAATCGCGTATCGATGAAGGACGCAGGAAATATGCGGAAAATCGTGACGTGATTGACGCGGCAGCCAAAAAATACGGCGTTCCGGGACAATATCTGACGGCGTTCTGGGGCATAGAGACTGGCTTTGGTCGTTTCACCGGCGGATATTCAGTTGTCGATTCTCTCGCGACCTTGGCCTTTGAAGGCCGCCGTGCTGAATATTTCCGTAAAGAATTGATGAACGCCCTGACCATCATTGATGCCGGTCACATTGCTGCCGAAGACATGACTGGATCATGGGCCGGTGCAATGGGGCAGGCGCAGTTTATGCCGTCGACCTTCCTGAATTACGCCCGCGACGGGAACGATGATGGCAAGATCGACCTTTGGGGTGCAAAGGAAGATGTCTTTGCATCTGCTGCTAACTATCTCTCGTCTGTCGGCTGGAAGGCTGACGAGCGTTGGGGCCGCAAGGTTAGTATTCCAAAAGATTTTGATACCAAACTGGAAGGTCGCGACATTCGCAAGCCGATTTCAGAATGGCAGAACCTTGGTGTTCGCATGCCCAATGGCACGGATCTTCCGAAAGCCGATATGGAAGCATCAATTGTAACCGTAAATGACGGTGAAGGCCCTGCATATATGGTTTATAATAACTTCCACACCATCATGCATTGGAACAGGTCGACATACTTTGCGATTGCCGTAGGTACCTTGGCAAATGCGATTGCTGGTCATAATTAGACTGATTTCGGTGAAGGGGCGTTTGCCCGCACCTCATGAGACAGAGCATCTTTAAGCGGGGACACCTTGATGCCAAAACCAAGAAAAAGTGCTTTTGCACATATGCGTAAAAAGGGCTGCCTCGCCACGGGCGTGGTGGCTCTTGGTATGCTTTTGGCTGGTTGTGCTGAAACCCAGCTTGCTGTTCATGGCGTAAAACGCATGGGTGGACAGACCCAGCCAACGCAGATTGGCAATTACAAGATCGGTAATCCGTATGAGATTGCAGGCCAGTGGTATTATCCCGCAGTTGACTATGAATATAGCGAAACGGGGATTGCATCTTGGTACGGGCCAAAATTTCATGGAAAGCCAACGGCAAATGGTGAAATTTTTGACCAGTACGAAGTCTCGGCTGCCCATCGTACCTTGCCACTGCCGAGCGTTGTGCGCGTAACGAACCTTGAAAACGGCCGTTCGCTTAAAGTTCGTATCAATGACCGTGGCCCGTTTGCCCACGGACGTATCATCGACATGTCGCGCCGTGCCGCCCAGTTGCTTGGGTTCGAGAAAAAGGGCACTGCAAAAGTCATGGTCGAAGTGGTCGAATCTGAAAGTCGTCAAATGGCTGCGATTGCACAGGGAAAAGCAGCTCCTGCCGTCACAGTCGCCGAACAAAATACAGTTACGGCGGCTCCGCGTGATGTCGTTGAGACAGTGCGGCTTGACGATGGTCCAATCACCGATAGCGGCGCCCCAACGACGTCCAAGATTAAATTGACTCCGCCATCAGCACCAACTTCAAGCGTTTCGACAACACCGCTTGAAGGGACAGTCGAAGAAGTATCGATTGTTGAAGTCGCCCCGGTGCCTCCATCATCGATCTTTGTTCAGGCGGGTGCTTTTTCGATCTATGACAACGCGTTGAACCTTCGCAACCGACTTTATGATCTTGCCCCAAGCAAGATTGAGTCGATTGACGTAAAAGGAACCACATTTTACCGCGTTCGGCTTGGTCCGTTAAACACAGTCCCCGAAGCGGACATTCTTTTGGAACGTGTTATCGCCACCGGGCAGAACGGTGCAAAGGTTGTTGTTGAATGCGCGGATGGTGATTCAGCCAAGTCAGGCTGTTGATTATCAAACGCTTGCTGTGCTAACGCTTTGGCGGTTCAGTTACAGCCATACCTTTCTCATGAAGAATTTTGTTTTGTGAGAAAAGTCGCTGAATGTTGCACAATTTTGCCGGATTTGCGACATAAGCAACACTGCAAATACATCGGGCAACCGATGGAAACAGATTCTCATATACAGGGTTAGGACGCTATGACTTTGATGCCGCCAATTCCGTTCAAAAATAGTCTGAACCGGGTAGTGGCCGGGGCCGCGATACTGGGGTCCGTCATGGCGATGTCTATGACCAGCGCGCAGGCGATAGAAACCAATGCCCGCGAAGCTTATATCATGGATTTCGATACGGGCGCGGTTCTGCTCGACAAGGATGGCAACACGCTAACCGAACCAGCGTCCATGACGAAAATGATGACCGTCCATATGCTGTTCAAGTATATCAAAGATGGCAGTGTTTCGATGGACGACACGTTCCACGTCAGCGAAAAAGCCTGGCGCAAGGGCGGATCGAAAATGTTTGTCGAGGTAAACTCCAACGTTTCGGTCTCTGATCTTTTGCATGGGATTATTGTGCAATCTGGTAATGATGCTGCAATTGTTGTTGCTGAAGGCCTTGCAGGCACCGAAGAAGCTTTTGCCGATGAAATGACCGCAGAAGCGCGCAGTATTGGGATGACCAAGTCGGTCTTTAAGAACGCGACCGGATGGCCTGCAGATGGGCATCTTGTTACCGTTCATGACTTGGCGATACTTGCCCGCGACACCATTCGTAGTTTTCCGGATTTATACGAACTCTATTCCGTCAAGGAATTCACCTATAACGGCATTCGTCAACCGAACCGTAATCCGCTTTTAGGTACGAGTGCGGGTGTTGATGGTTTGAAAACGGGTCACACGGAAGCTGCCGGATACGGACTGACGGCATCGGCCGAACGTGACGGTCGCCGATTGATCATTGTTGTCAATGGTTTGGGTTCAGTCCGTGAACGTCGCACCGAATCCCAGAAACTTCTTGATTGGGGTTTCCGCGAATTTGACAACTATGACCTGTTTGCCAAGGGCGCGACGGTCAGTGCGGCCAATGTCTGGCTTGGTGCCGAAACCAAGGTTGATCTGGTTGCTGATCAGGACATCCTTCTGACCCTGCCGCGAAGTGCCAGCCGCGATATGAAGGTTTCGGTTGTTTACGAAGGGCCAATTCCTGCGCCAATCAGTCAGGGCGATCAAATTGCCACACTAAAAGTCGAAGTTCCCGATCAGGAAGCCAAAGAATTCCCGCTGTATGCCGCACATGATGTCGGGCGTCTTGGTTTTGTCGGGCGTATTGGCGCTGCGATCAAATACCTGCTTTGGGGGGCAAACGGGTGACGGGTAAGCCCGGTTTGTTCATTAGCTTTGAAGGCGGTGAAGGCAGCGGCAAGTCCACCCAAATCCGATGCCTTGAGAAATGGTTTCGGGGTTCTGGACACGACGTCGTTGTCACCCGTGAGCCTGGCGGATCCGCAGGTGCAGAAGAAATTCGCAACCTTTTACTCACCGGCGATCCCGGTCGCTGGGATGCTGTTACCGAAGCCTTTCTGATGTTTGCGTCTCGCCGTGATCATGTCGAACGCACCATTCGTCCAGCACTTGCTGACGGAAAAGTTGTTCTATGCGACCGGTTTGCAGATTCATCCGTTGCCTATCAGGGGTATGGCCACGGCTTGGGCGCTGATTACATCCGCAACTTGTGGGCCTTGGCCATTGGTGATTTTAAACCGGACCTGACACTTGTTTTTGATCTTGCGATCGAGACCGGGTTGGAACGGGCAGGGGAACGTTTTGCCAATGTCAGTGCAGCAGAAGACCGGTTTGAGCGTATGGGAACTGACTTCCATCAACGTCTACGGGATGGTTTTCGCGAAATTGCGGCATCTGAACCTGTGCGATGCCGGGTGATTGACGCGGCTGGCGAGATCGAAGTTGTCAGCCAACGGGTTATTAAAGCGGTTAAAGACAGTCTTGCCAGGCAGGGACGATAATCCATGGCCCGCGACGAAATTACTGAAGAAGACACACCATTTGCACCGCGAAAGAATGATGCTTTTCTTGGCCATGAAGAGGCCGAGAAAACCATTCTTGAAGCCTGGAATAGCAAGCGCATGCATCATGCATGGTTGCTTTGCGGGCCGCGCGGTGTTGGCAAGGCCACCCTTGCTTATCGTATGGCGCGGTTCATTTTATCTGGCGGCGGCGAAAATGGTGGTGCTGGTCTGTTTGGTGATCAATCAGATGGGCTTTATGTCGATCCGGAAGATCCGGTTTCGCGCCGTATTGCCGGTGGCGGGCATGGTGACCTTAAAGTCGTCGAACGCCTGTATGATGAAAAGAAAAAACGCCTACAGGGTGAAATCACCGTAGCCAGCGTGCGAACGGTCGGCAATTTCATGTCCAAAACCTCGGCCGAGGGCGGGTGGCGTATTGTGATTGTTGATGCCGCGGACGAGCTTAACCGCAACGCTGCCAACGCCATTCTGAAAGTTCTTGAAGAACCGCCTTCGAACGCAATGATGATCCTTGTTGCTCATCATCCCGGACGATTGCTTCCGACCATTCGATCACGTTGCCGTCGCCTGAATTTAGGAGCGCTTGAAGACCATCAGGTTGTTGATCTTCTAGGTCGGTATTGTCCTGAAATGGGTCTTGGTGAACGAGATGCGCTTTCTGGTCTTGCGGAAGGCAGCATTGGGCGCGCATTGCAGCTTCGAGAAGTTGGTGGGTTAGGTCTTTATACTGAACTTGTAAACATTATCGCGGCTCTTCCCAATGCTGACGTCGCTGCACAACACAAATTCGCCGAACGATTTTCCCCCGCGGATAAAGACGCATCCTTTACCACCATCACCGAACTTCTTCATTGGTGGTTGGCTCGTATGATCCGTTTTGCTGCAACCGGTCAGCCCCCAAGAGAGGTCGTCGACGGTGAATTACCTGCCATGCAACGCATGGCCGCCGCGCAACCGCTTGATCAATGGCTAGAGGTATGGGAAAAGATCAACGAATTGATGGGCGCGACCCGTGGGTTGCATCTGGATCGCAAGCAGGCCTTGCTGAATGCCTTCTTCATGCTTGAAGACACCATGCGAAACTGATATCGCGGCCCAATGATCGAAATTTTGACCATTACGGCCCATTTCGGGCCGTTTTGTTTCACGACTTGCACGAAGGATTTGCCACTATGACCGGGCACAAACAGCCCTATTACATCACGACCCCGATCTATTACGTCAATGACAAGCCCCATATTGGCCATGCCTATACCACGCTTGCCTGCGATGTTTTGGCCCGCTTTAAGCGCCTGGACGGGTATGATGTGATGTTCCTGACGGGTACGGATGAACACGGTCAAAAGGTCGACAAGTCGGCAGCAGCCAAGGGCATCAATCCGCAGTTGTTTACAGATCAGGTATCGCAGAATTTCCGCGATCTGGCCGGTCACATGAACTTCTCGAATGATGATTTCATTCGGACGACCGAAGAACGTCATAAGAAGGCCTGTCAGGCCCTATGGAATACATTGCTAGAAAAGGGCGAGATTTATCTTGGATCCTATGATGGCTGGTATTCCGTACGCGACGAGGCGTTCTACGGCGAAAAAGAACTGATCGAAAAAGACGGTGAGAAACTTGCACCAACAGGTGCACCTGTCGAATGGGTTTCCGAACCAAGCTATTTCTTCAAGCTTTCGGCTTGGGGGGATCGTCTGCTGAAGTTCTATGACGACAACCCTGACTTTATCGCACCGCAGGCACGCCGAAACGAAGTTCTGAGCTTCGTTAAAGGCGGCATGCATGATCTTTCCGTCTCACGCACCAGTTTCAAATGGGGCGTTCCTGTTCCGGGTGACGAAGACCATGTCATGTATGTTTGGCTTGATGCGCTGACCAACTATCTGACGGCCATTGGCTATCCCGATGCTGACCCTGCAAAACTTGAAAAGTTCTGGCCTGCAGACCTGCATATGGTCGGGAAGGATATTCTGCGCTTCCATGCTGTTTACTGGCCGGCATTTCTGCTTGCAGCGGGCATCACGCCGCCTAAACGCGTGTTTGCCCATGGCTGGTGGACAAATGAAGGTCAAAAGATTTCCAAATCTATTGGCAACGTCATTGACCCATATGATCTGACCGAAAAATACGGACTAGACCAGACCCGATATTTCCTGATGCGCGAAGTGCCGTTTGGTAATGATGGTGATTTTGGTCATCAAGCCATGGTCAACCGCATGAATAGCGAACTTGCCAATGACCTTGGCAATATGTGTCAGCGCGTTTTGTCCATGATCCACAAGAATTGCAATGCTGCAATCCCAACGCCGGGCGCATTTATCGATGCGGACAAGGTCATACTTGGCAAGGCATATGGCATGCTTGACACTGTTCGTCCGCTATTTGACGAACAGGCCTTCAACAAAGGCTTGGAAGCCATTTGGAGCCTCGTAGGGGATGCCAATCGCTATGTCGATGAAATGGCGCCTTGGGGACTTAAAAAGACCGATCCTGCACGTATGGAAACGGTTCTGTATGTTTTGGCCGAAGTCATTCGTCATGTTGGCATTCTGGTACAGCCCATCATGCCCGAATCAGCAGCCAAGATTCTGGATCTTATTGTTCTTGCAGATGACAAACGTGGGTTCGAATTCCTCGGTCCTGACCATGCGTTGGCACCGGGTACGGAAATTCCAAAACCATCTGGTGTTTTCCCACGTTACGTAGAGACAGAAGACGAAGGAGACAAGGCATGAATGTCGCACTTGTCGACAGCCATTGTCATCTAGATTACCCCCAGTTTTCTGAAGATTTCGCGGGAACCATTGCGCGCGCCCAAAATGCAGGTGTTGGCATGATGGTAAGTATCGGCGTTAAGCTCTCGACGTTTGATCAGGTGCGCGCCATTGCCGAGAAATCCGACCATATCTATTGCACGATTGGCGTTCATCCACATGAAGCTGGCGAGGAGGGGCTTTCAAGCCCCGATGCATTACTGGCAAAGACATCGGACCCTAAAGTCATCGGCATTGGGGAAAGCGGGCTTGACTATTTCTATGACAATGCTCCGCGTGATGCGCAACAGCAAAGCTTCCGCGCACATATTGCTGCCTGCCGCGAAACCGGCCTGCCATTGATTGTCCACACCCGCGATGCGGATGATGACACGATGGACATCCTTGAAGAAGAATATGAAAAGGGGCCGTTTACCGGCGTTATTCATTGCTTCTCAAGTTCGGCTGCACTTGCACAGCGTGCGCTTAAGATCGGGTTCTATATTTCTTGCTCGGGCATTATCACGTTTAATTCGGCCAAGGAAATCCGTGCCGCTCTGGAAGATGTGCCGCTTGACCGTTTGCTGGTTGAAACCGATGCACCGTATTTGGCCCCGGTGCCAAAGCGCGGAAAGCCAAATGAACCAAGTTATGTCGCACATACGGCAACAAAGCTTGCCGAAATCAAGGGTGTCAGCCTCGAAGAAATCAGCCGGATAACGACTGATAACTTCTTTAACCTGTTCACCAAAGCCGATCGCAAACATCTTCTGGTGCCGGGGGCCGGCGCACAGTGACCAAAGTAACCATTCTTGGCTGCGGATCATCAAATGGGGTGCCATCTGTTGGCCTCGGATGGGGGAAGTGTGATCCGAATAACCCACTAAACCGGAGAACACGAAGCTCAATCCTGATCGAGGAGGCGGGTAAGAAAATACTCGTCGATGTGACACCAGACTTCCGCGCACAAGCCTTGCGTCATGACATCAATCATCTCGATGCAATTTTATTCACCCATTCACACGCCGACCATGTGCATGGCATTGATGATGTCAGATGGCTAAATGTCGCGATGGATCAGCCGATAGATATCTATGCATCGGCCGAGACGATCTCTGACATTGATCATCGCTTCAATTACGTATTTACCCCGCTACCAGACGGCGTCGAATTCTATTTCAAACCGGTTTTGATCCCGCATATGATCACAGGACCGTTTGAGGCAGCAGGGGTCCCAATAACCGTATTCTCGCAAGATCACGGTTACGGCGAAACACTTGGCTTTAAAATCGGCAAGTTTGCCTATTCCACAGATGTCGTCGACTTCCCAGAAGCATCCAAGCAACATCTTTATGATCTTGACGTGTGGGTGGTCGATTGCCTGCGTCATAGACCACATAATACACATGCGCATCTGCAAAAGGTTTTGGAGTGGGTTGAAGAATTCAAACCAAAACAAGTCTATATGACCCACATGAGCATCAAGTTCGATTACGCACAGGCGATGGCAGATACACCTGACAATGTCGAACCGGCTTATGATGGGCTTATCATCAACGTGAATTAACCGGCTATGACGACGTTTAAACGCGGTGTCATCGCAGCGAGGCGGTGTGTAATTGGTTCATTTTGATATCCAGATTAGAGTCAAATAGTGCCATTTCGGGTTCTGTTGCTATTCATTTTAGGCGCTTTGACAGTGAATAGCCTCTGATCCACCATTCTGATCGGGGGCTCCAATATTGTTCAGGCTGTTATCAGGAGGTGTTGAGAAAATATCAAATCACACCGTCAATGACCGATGGCTATGATTGTTATCAGAATGCCTTGGCCGAGCGCATGAACGGTATTCTCAAACAGGAGTTCCTCTTACACCGGTGCAAAACTTTCGAGGATCTCCGTAAATTGGTCAAAGAGGCCGTTGATACTTACAATACCATCCGACCGCACATCTCTCTGGAAATGCAAACTCCAGAAAATGTGCATCAAAAAGCCATCGGATGATCATCCGCTGGCTCAAGTAAAACCGTCAACGTATTTTAGGACGGCACATTTACTTAGCTGTCGATAACAGTAAGAAGATAAAAGTCTTCGCCAGATCGACGAAGAATCGCATAGATTAGCGCAACCATGTTAATGACAGGAACTGTACTGATCCAATGAATTGGCGCAGACTGAACTCTGTCCTGCAAGAATGCCGCTGCCAATGCTCGTCGAAGAATGCCCCTATATCGAACCTGTTGATGCCTATGGTGCCTTTGCGCCGTTTGCGGACAGCCATTTTCTCGATTCCGGTGACCGGGATCGGTTTTCCTATATCGTTATGTCACCGCTCCATAAACTGACGTCGAAAAATGGGCAGGTGATACTTGATGGTTTCCCTGTGCCGGGCGATCCGTTTACTGTGCTGAGTGGGTTGCTTTCACGGTACCAGCAGGAAAGCCATGATGACCTACCACCCTTCCAAGGTGGGGCAGTAGGTTATTTCGGGTATGAACTGGCCCATCAGACAGAAGTTTTGCCGACTGCCGAAGATGACTGGCTTTCGATGCCCGACATGGTTGTTGGTATTTACGATCTTGTGATCGCGTTCGATCAAGAAGGCCGTCGGATGTGGCTGATTTCCACTGGCACACCCGAGGAAACTGGCCCCGCGCGTGAAAAGCGTGCGATTGAACGGATGGCATTGGTGCGTAAATATCTGCGTCTTGCGCGGCCGTTGCATGAGGCCCCAGCCGTCCCGCACAAGCCATCCAAAATAGCATGGCAGTCGAACTTTGACCGATCAAGTTTCAAAAGTTCGGTTCAAAAGGTGATCGATTACATTTTTGCAGGCGATATTTTCCAAGCAAATTTGTCGCAAAGCTTTCGGGCGGAATATAACACGGATGAAATACCAGACCGTTTTAGCCTGTATCGCCGCCTGAGAGATATCAGCTCAGCACCGTTTGGGGCATTCCTGAATTTTGGGGATGTAGCTGTTTTATCGAATTCTCCTGAACGGTTCCTAAAGGTCAAAAAAGGGCAGGTTGAAACCAAGCCGATTAAAGGAACTCGTCCACGTGGGGAAACCCCATTAAGCGATGCGGAACTGGCTCAGGAATTAATGCTTTCACCGAAAGATCGGGCAGAAAACATTATGATTGTTGATCTTTTGCGCAATGATTTGTCAAAAATTTGCAAACCCCATTCGGTCAAAACACCTGCGATCTGTGCGTTGGAAAGTTACGCGAATGTGCATCATTTGGTTTCGACAGTGACCGGGGATTTGCAGGATGATAAATCGGCTGTTGATCTGTTGCGGGCAAGTTTCCCGGGTGGATCGATCACAGGTGCGCCAAAAATTCGCGCGATGGAGATAATCACAGCACTAGAAGGAACAACCCGCGGAGCCTATTGCGGTGCAATTGGGTATCTGGGTTTTGATGGTGTGATGGATAGCAACATTGCCATTCGGTCGCTTTGTGTGAATGGGGGGCGAATGGCTTTTAACGTTGGTGGTGGCATTGTTGCCGACAGTGATCCTGAACTTGAATACGAAGAAACATTGATCAAAGCGACGAAGATGTTTGAGCTGTTTGGTCTTGATGAGGGTGATTTCACGTGATCCTTCTCATCGATAACTACGATTCATTTGTTTTTAATCTGGCGCGCTATGTTGAAGAATTAGGTCGCAAGGTCATGGTTGTTCGCAATGATCAGATCAATGCAGATCAAGTCCGTGCATTAGGACCAGAGGCCATTATTTTCTCACCCGGACCATGTGGACCTGATGATGCGGGAAATAGCCTGTCGCTGATTGATACGCTTAAGTCAGAGTTTCCAATGCTGGGTGTCTGCCTTGGCCATCAATCGATTGCACAGGTGTTTGGCGGAACAGTGCTCCGGGCAAAACGCCCGGTCCATGGCATGACTTCTGAAATTCGTCATGGCGCTGAAGGATTGTTTGGCGGATTAAACAATCCTTTGCAAGTAACGCGCTATCACTCACTTATTGTCGATTTGCCAGAAGATGGCAGCTTGGTCGAAACGGCAACAGGACCAGAAGGCGAAGTAATGGCGTTTGCCCATAAGGAGCTTCCGATATTTGGTGTACAGTTTCATCCAGAATCAGTTTTGACCGAACAGGGACATGAGTTGTTGGCAAATTTCATGAACCTAACTTGCATGCCCGGAGCGTCAAAATAGAAGGGAAAACGTGATGCAGGTATGGATGAATGGCCGCTTTTACGATCAGGACAAAGCCGTTATTCCAGTGACAGATCGCGGGTTTCTTTTGGGAGACGGTTTTTTTGAAACGATGCGTGCCCATAAGGGCAACATTGCCTGGCTTGCAGCCCATATGGAACGGCTGGCCCGTCATGCCGACGTACTCAAACTCCCGACTGATTTGCTACCTGACGCCGAAGACGTTGCCAGCATTGTACAGACTTTGTTTGCGGAAGTTCGAGACGATGATGCGATCGTTCGCCTGACGGTTTCGCGTGGCTCGGGGGAACGTGGGTTGTTGCCACCGTCGAAACCCAAGCCAACTATTCTGATTTCGGTAACGCCGTTTGTTCCGGTTGATCCAAATATGGGTTTAAGCCTCTGCACGTCACAGAAGATACGGCGCAATGCTTGGTCGGTAGCTGGAAGTATCAAGAGTCTAAATTATCTCGACAATATTGCGGCCAAACAGGAAGTGACAAGTTATGGCGGTGATGATGCAATCATCCTTTCATCTGATGGGGATGTTGCAGAAACCAGTGTGGCGAACATTTTTGGCATTCAGGGTGAAACGCTTTGGACGCCGGATGAGAGAACGGGAATTCTATGTGGACTTGCACGTAGTTACGTTCTTGAATGGGCTGAGAAATCTGGTGTTGATGTCAAATTTTCTTCTAAGAAGCCAGAGATGCTCAGGGAATTTGATGCCGTATTTACTGCAAACGCGTTACAAGGGTTACGAGCTGTTGGTAAGGTAGATGGCGAGAAGGTTGGTGTCCCTGCGAAAACATTCTTCACTGAACTGGCACTAAAGATGGGTGTTTCACTATGCAATGGTATAGTTATTTAGTGTAAGTCAACGATATCATTGGTATGATGTAGCTCGTGACCTTTTACAGGATTACCCATGAACGCCCACACGTCAAAACCTGCCCTAACGATTGACCGTTTTGTTGAAAGCCTGCGCAAGCATGCTGCGAACGGGAAAATCCTTAATCTAGGTATTCTCAAAATCCCAGCTGATCTGCGTTTGGTGGCTGACGATTATCAGGCGATTTCACGTGATGCGTTTCATCATCTGCCTGAAAATACGCAGGTCCATCGTCTCGAAAACGGGATGGTGGCCTGTGTTAAAGGCGGAAAATGGGTAGAAGATGATGCCAATTTTGTCGAGCATGTTCGTGAAACGCTTGAAGAGATTGTAGAACGGCAAGGGTTGGGGGCTGTCCCCGAAAATCTTTGGAACCGTTTTCAGTGGCCAGCGGACAAAGAAACGCTTGGTGATATGTTCGGTGTTTCATTGTCGTCAGGACAGATGGCCGACAGCTATGAACGGTTCAACATGTCTGAGATGCTGCGCGGAGCGGTCACTACCGATGCAGTGTTCGATTCTTGTCGACGTCAGGCAATCGTTCAGTTTGATGATTCCCGCCGTCAGGTTCTTGGGCATGAAATCTATTGCTCACTGGATTACTTACGGCAGCATCATCTGGCAAGCTTCCTTCTGGAAGGGGCGGGAGAACTTGAAGTTCTGCTGCGAGTTCTCGATGAAAAGCTGATGGATGTTACGACATCCATTGCATCTTCTATTTTACCAGACCGGCTGCACTTAAATATGATGGTGCAGACAGTCCTGGGTGATGCTTTTGCAGATTTTATTGAGCATGATGATGGTCAATTGATTGCAAACATGGCAATTGAGTTTTCAATGGAGAATGCCATTGCGAATTGGTGGGAATTTGAAGATGCATGCAAATTCCTCCATTCCTTAGGCATTAAAGTCGGCTTGGACCGCATTACGTTGCCGGCTCTTGAATTCCTCTCTCCACGCAAAATGAATGTCGATTTTATCAAGGTAATTTGGGACCAGAGCATTGTCGGGTCACGTCGGACGGAAGTCGCCGAACGATTGCGCGAATTTGCAACGTTGTTTTCTGAGCAAAACCTTATCCTGACCCGTTGTGACAGTCGGACAGCGTTGCGTATGGGCAGGAGCCTTGGCGTTGATGTCTTTCAAGGAAGCTATATCGATGCCATGTTGGGATCATATTTACAGCGTGAGTGTAAGAGCAAACGCCGCTCATCTGATAAACGCTGTGCGGTTTGCCAATGGGCGCCGCGCGAAGCGCGGAAAAACGGATGTGCTTTCCATTTCCGTGCGGGAAAAATCCTTACGGAAGTTTAGACCCCAAGTTTTTAGGGGTTGTAAGGTGTTTGACAACTGTGCGGTACTTTTCTAAAGTGCGCGCGGTTGATCAATTGTGATCAGCTTTGTCGTTGAAACACGGCGCTTATTCTCAGGGCAGGGTGCAAATCCCTACCGGCGGTAATCCAGTTTTGGAAAGCCCGCGAGCGCCCGTTGATCGTAAGATCAATGGGGTCAGCAGATCCGGTTAAATTCCGGAGCCGACGGTAATAGTCCGGATGGGAGAGGATAAAGCGTGACGGAAGAACATGAACGCGTTTGCGTGATTGCAAAGCCGTCTGCCTGTGACCGTATTGTGACCTGTTTGTCACAAGGCGGGCCTTTCTTTGTTTGCCCTGGTTCGTAAGCCCCATCCGAAGAGGACGGTTATGAATCAGAGTATCGAACCACAATCAGACCTTTCGGTCTTTGGCGATCCGCATGCACGTATGGAACGTGCATTGGCAGATTTGCGCGAAGGAAAAGGTGTTTTGGTTGTCGACGATGAAGATCGCGAAAACGAAGGCGATCTTATATTTTCCGCAGAAAACCTGACCAATGAACAGATGGCCATGCTTATCCGCGATTGTAGCGGTATTGTATGTTTGTGCCTGACGGACGAAAAAGCCACAGCACTTGATCTGCCACCAATGGTCGCAGACAACACGTCAAGCATGGGAACGGGCTTTACCGTCACGATTGAGGCCAAAGTCGGTGTCACCACAGGTGTTTCCGCCGCTGACCGTGTGACCACGGTTAAAGCGGCAATTGCCGATGATGTAAAGCCATCTGACTTGGCGCGTCCAGGTCATGTGTTTCCGTTGCGTGCGCGGTCTGGTGGCGTTCTTGAACGTCGCGGCCATACAGAGGGAACGGTGGATCTGATGCGTTTGGCTGGCTTTAAGCCGGCAGGCGTTTTGTGCGAAGTGACCAATCCCGATGGCACCATGGCGCGACTTCCAGAATTGGTTGTCTATGCCCAGAAACACGACATGGTCGTGATCAGCATCGATGATATTGTCGCTTATCGTTGTGCGCTTCAGCAGGCTGCTGAGTAACGTTCACGATCTGAATTTCTTATAAACAAAGGGCCGGCAAAATTTGCGCGGCCCTTTGTCGTTTTATCAGATCAACCTGGTGGTATTGACGTCTTTAATCGTCAATCATGCACCACACTGGCGTGTGATCAGATGCCTTTTCCTTGCCGCGTGGGTCGCGGTCAATGTCAGAAGCGCTTAGCCGATCGGCAGCTGCAGGGGTCAAAAGAAGATGGTCAATCCGAAGGCCATTATCCTTGTTCCACGCACCGGCCCGGTAATCCCACCAGCTATATTGGTGGCCTTTCGGGTTAAAAGTACGGAACGCATCCGTATATCCCATATTCATCATGGTTCGCAGGCGTTTGCGTTCTGTTGTCGAACACAAAACCGTCTCGTGTAGCTTGGCAGGATCGTAGACATCTGAGTCATCTGGCGCGATGTTGTAATCGCCGCCCATCACTGCTGCTTCGCCACTGGCCTGAATTTTTTCAAATCGGGTAATCAGACGGTCGAGGAAGTTCAGTTTGTAGTAAAACTTTTCGTCACCAATGGCGGTTCCCATAGGGACATATATAGATGCTACACGGACCGGGTTGGGTGAGGAGATGGTGGCTTCGATATAACGGGCCTGTTCGTCCTCGTCATTTCCGGGAAGGCCGCGTTCGACATCTTCAATCGGATATTTCGAGAAAATCGCGACACCGTTATAGGTCTTTTGTCCATGGATCGTGATGTTATAGCCAAGATCCTCGATCTCCATCGCCGGGAAGGCGTCGTCAACCGTTTTGGTTTCCTGCAACAGGACGACATCTGGTTTCGCCTCTTGCAACCATTCAAGAATATTGGGCAAACGGGCCTTGATCGAGTTGACGTTCCAAGTGGCGATTTTCATTCGTTCCTCGATTCTTGCGGGTCAGGGTGTTCTGGTCAAACAAAACGGGGTCCGAAAATAACGGACCCCGTTTTATAAATCGTTTTTCCGATTTGGATCAAACTGAGAAACTCGATCCACATCCACAAGACGATGTTGCATTCGGGTTATTCACACGAAACGCAGAACCCACCAATTCACGAACGAAATCAATTTCGGCACCGCCCAAAAGATCAAGCGACACTTCATCAATTACCATTTTCGCACCATGGTTTTCGAAGATACAATCTTCGCTGGTGGTGCCCGTATCTAGTGAGAACTCATACTGAAATCCACTGCAGCCGCCGCCAGAAACCTGCAAACGCAGCATCGTGTTCGCAGCACCTTCGCTTGCGATCAGTTCCTGAATACGTTTCGCGGCACTTTCAGTCATTTGGACTTGCCGTGAAGCTTCGGTCATTCAACACTCCTTGATCTTCACCCACCGGATAACTGGCAGGGATAGTTCCGATTCTTGTCCGTATGATAGCACGGCAAGATCGTAGTATTTAAGTCACTATTTAGCGTGCATGGCTGAAATGTCAAAACCTGTAATCAGCTTTGCCAAGGGTGACTTGCGTTTTGGGCCGAAATGGCTCAAAACAAGCCCCAGTCAAATGGTCCTTGGGGCCAAAACCAAAAAATGCAAAGTTCAAAGTCATGAATGTTTTCAGCCTGTTGAAAAGCGACATTGAGAATCAGCTTCTCGCCCTTGAGAAAGATGGAGTTCTCCCATCTGGAACCGACACAGCACGTGTAACGGTAGAACCGCCACGCGACCCGTCACATGGGGATGCCGCAACCAATGCCGCGATGCTTTTGTCCAAGTCCGCTGGCATGAAGCCGCGTGATTTGGCTGAAAAACTGGCTGAAAAACTGCGACTGCTTGATCACATCGAAAATGTTGAAATTGCCGGCCCTGGTTTTATCAATTTGCGGATGGCGGATCAGTTCTGGTTGTCACAAGTTGCCCAAGTGCTTGAAGTTGGCATGGACTATGGCAATAGCAACCTTGGTAAGGGCGAAAAGATCAACGTCGAATATGTTTCGGCCAACCCGACCGGTCCGATGCATGTGGGGCACTGCCGTGGAGCAGTTGTTGGTGATGTTTTGGCTAACCTGCTTGCCAAAGCAGGCTATGTCGTTACCAAAGAATATTACACCAATGATGCTGGTGCGCAGGTTGATGTTCTGGCGCGCTCCCTTCATATGCGTTACCGCGAAGCACTTGGCGAAAATATTGGTGACATCCCGCAGGGGCTTTATCCCGGTGATTATCTGGTCGCGCCAGCAAAGAAGTTGGCCGAGCGCGATGGCGATAAATGGGTAAATGCCGGTGAAGAAGCATGGCTTGAAGAATTCCGTGGTTTTGCCATCGTTGAAATGATGGCGCTCATCAAGGAAGACCTTCGCATGCTGGGTGTTTCCCATGACGTGTTTACATCTGAAGACGGGTTGGTCAAAGCCGGTAAAGTTCAATCTGCCTTTGAGCATCTTGAGAAAAAGGGCGACATTTATGTCGGTGTTCTTGAGCCGCCAAAAGGTAAAACACCGGACGATTGGGAACCGCGCCCACAGACTCTTTTCCGCGCGACCGATTTTGGTGATGACGTTGACCGTCCGCTGAAAAAATCTGACGGCACCTGGACCTATTTTGCATCCGACATTGCCTATCACTTCGATAAGTATGAACGTGGCTTTAATCTGATGATCGATATCTTCGGTGCCGATCACGGTGGTTACGTCAAACGGATGAAAGCTGCGACCAAGGCAATCACCAAGGGTGAAGGTGATCTGGACGTTAAACTGTGTCAGCTTGTCAGCCTGTTTGACAATGGCGAACCGGTCAAAATGTCCAAGCGTGCCGGAACATTCGTTACTCTGCGTGACGTTGTTGAACGTGTTGGCAAAGATGTTGTGCGCTTCATCATGTTGACCCGTAAAAACGATGCAGCACTTGAATTTGATTTTGCCAAGGTCACTGAACAGTCCAAAGATAACCCGGTCTTTTACGTTCAGTACGCGAATGCGCGTGTTAATTCGGTGTTCCGTCAGGCTGGCGAAGCTTTTCCGGGGCAGGATTTCTCTGAGGAAACACTTCGCGGTGCTGATTTGTCTCAGCTATCGACCGAAGAAGAAAAACTTCTTGTGCGGCGCATGGCGGAATGGCCCCGCATTGTGGAGCAGGCAGCTGTTGCGCATGAGCCCCATCGTATTGCCTTTTTCCTGACAGAAATTGCCGCAGAATTCCATGCATTGTGGAACAAAGGACGCGACAACACATCGCTGCGCTTCATCGTTGCCGATGATCTTGCAGCGACTCTGGCGCGTTTAGCGATGATTCGGGCAGTTGCGATTGTGATTGCGTCGGGTCTTGATGTGCTTGGCGTAAAGCCTGTCGAGGAGATGTAAAATATGAACGAAGAACACGGTCATGACCTTCATGCGCAACGTGCCGATCACTATCCGGCGGAGCCGCCTGCGCGGAAAAGTATGATGAAGGGAATTGTTACCGTGTTCTTCGGGATTGCCGTGGTTGCTGGCGGACTTGGTGGGGCAGGGTATTGGTTCTACAATCAAGGGCAACCTATTCAGGATGATGGTAAGTTACCAATTCTTCTTCCTGATCCTTCTCCCATCAAAATCAGACCAGAAGATCCGGGCGGGATGGAAGTTCCTCACCGCAACACTACGGTCTATGATCAGCTAAGCGATGTTGATCCAGATGCAAATGTGGTGCTGCAGGAGTTGCCAGACATGCCACGCGCACCAGAAGTTGCCCCGACGAAAAAGGCGACACCGGTTGTCGAAGAGCCGGCGGCGGAGTCAGCAGAATCCGAAATGGTAGATGAGGCCGAAACGGTGGCTGAAGCAGAAAATGCTCCTGTGGACGAGAGTGCCGCTGTTAAAGCGCCAGAAATTGCCACACCAGCATTAACTGATGCGCAAAAGGCCGTTGTTGCTGCCGAACAGCGGACGGCGGAAACCAAAACTGCCAAACCAAGTGCCCCGCAAACCAGTACCGCTGCCGTATCAACAGGTGATTTTCGTATTCAGTTGGCATCTGTTCGCGAAGAAACTGGTGCATCGGTGGAATGGAAAAGATTGTCGTCGAAAAACAAAGACTTACTTGGTAGTCTTCAGATGTTCGTGCAGCGCACTGAGCTTGAAGACAAGGGGGTCTATTATCGTTTGCAAGCTGGACCCTTGGCCAATGCAACTGCGGCGGAAAAGCTGTGCGCTGATTTGAAACAACGCAATGTGGGGTGCCTCATTGTCCGGCCTTGAAGTCAATAAACCGCGCGCCTGTATTTTGGGCGTTGGCGGTACGGAACTAAGCAATTGGGAAAAGGGGTTCTTTCGGGAAGCTACTCCTTACGGTTTCATCCTGTTTGCGCGCAATGTCGAAGATCGCAATCAGGTCCGTGCCCTGACCAAATCATTGCGTGACGTTGTCGGCAACATCAACATCCCGATTTTTGTCGATCAGGAAGGTGGGCGTGTCATGCGTCTGAAGCCACCACATTGGCGTAAAATTCCTGCTGCCGGTGTCTTTGGCGACCTGTTCGATACAAAGCCCGACGACGCCCGTGAGGCGGCCTACATTAATGCACGCCTGATGGCGATGGATTTACGCGATGCAGGGTTTAACACAGCCTGTGCGCCTGTTCTTGATCTACGTTTCCCGGGCATGAGTGACGTGGTGGGTGACCGTTCTTATGGTGCGGATGTCGGTAAAGTGGTGATGTTGGCGAGTGCGGTTGCTGCTGGTTTACTTGATGGCGGCATTGCGCCAGTCATTAAACATATTCCAGGGCATGGCCGTGCATCTGTCGACAGTCACAAAGACCTTCCCGTGGTGTCGGCATCACATGCAGATCTAACCCGGCTTGATTTTGCACCATTCATGCAGATGAAAGATGTCTTGGCGGCAATGTCGGCTCATTTGCTCTTTACCGCAATTGATGATCAACGGCCCGGCACTGTTTCGCCAACCATTATCAATGATGTGATCCGTGGCGAGATCGGGTTTGAAAATCTTTTGATCAGTGATGACTTGTCGATGGAAGCATTGGGCGGCTCCATCGCCAGCCGTACCCATGAATGCCTGCAGGCAGGCTGTGACGTAGCACTTCATTGCAATGGCAAGCGTACAGAGATGGAAGAAGTTGTTTCCATGACGCCGATTCTTAGCGGCAATGCACTTTCGCGCGCGCAAGCTTTCACCAACCAGATTGCCAGTTTTAAAACAGATACGCCGTCGGCATCACAGCTAACCGACTGGCGGATGCGCCTTGCGGACTTGTTGGCGTCGGTCTGGAAGGCTGAGGATACCGCCAAGTGAACGACGCTATTGACCTGATCATTTCGGCATCAACCTGGATCATTCCGGTATTGCTTGCCGTCACTTTGCATGAAGCAGCCCATGGTTTTGCTGCAAAATTGTTTGGTGATGATACCGCTCAGCGTATGGGCCGTTTAAGTCTTAACCCGATCCGTCATATTGATCCGGTCGGGACGGTGTTGATCCCCGGATTGCTGTTGGTTACAGCCGCACCCTTCCTGTTTGGCTATGCGAAACCGGTTCCTGTGGCATTCCATCGCCTTCATCCACAGCGTCTTGGCATTATCGGGGTTGCTGTTGCCGGGCCTGCAACGAATGTGTTGCTTGCGATTGTCTCGATCCTGCTTCTGGTTTGGCTGCCGAGTTTTTCACCTGCCGTCAATGACTGGCTGGGGACAATGTTGAACCAGTCGATTTGGTTGAACTGCATTCTGGCAGTATTTAACATGCTGCCGATCCCACCGTTGGATGGCGGACGTGTTTTGACAGCAATTTCGCCACTTCCGGTGGCGCGGGTCTTGGCGCGTATGGAAAAAACCGGCATGATTGTTTTGATTGGTCTGGTTTTTCTCCTGCCTTATGTAACGGCGAAACTTGGAATAGACTTGCCGATCTTTCAGTGGCTGGTTCTTGAACCCGCCAACGCACTGGTAAGATTTCTGGCAAATATCTTTGCCTGATTGCTAGGACGTCAAAAAATGGATCAGTCTGGGGAACAGTCGAGGACAGATGGCAGACCAGTTCGAGTTGGAAATTCCGGACGAGGTGTTCGACAAAAAGCCGGTCGATGACGAAGGACCGAGTCTTGCTGAACGGCTGATCCTTGATCTGGACGGGTTTGAAGGCCCGCTTGATGTTCTGCTTGAACTGGCACGTGACCAGAAGGTCGATATCATCAAGATTTCGATTCTTGATCTGGCCGAGCAATATCTTAAATTTATCAACTCAGCACAGGGCCTTCGCCTTGAACTTGCGGCCGACTATTTGGTCATGGCCGCATGGCTTGCCTATCTGAAATCACGATTGCTGCTGCCCAAACAGGCAAGTGATGAAGATGAACTCAGCGCTGAAGAAATGGCCGAACTTCTTGCTTTCCAGCTTAAACGTCTTGAGGCGATGAAAGCAGCAGGTGAAAAGTTACTTGAACGGCCAAATTTGGGGCGGGAATTCTTTGCACGCGGCGCACCAGAAGAAATACGTGTGACAACGGCCTCGGTTTACGATGCTTCGCTGTATGATCTTTTAAAAGCTTATGCGCAGATCATGCTGACCTCTGAAAGCAAGACCTTGGAGATCGAGGCATTTGATCTTTACGCCATGGATGATGCGATCCAAAGGTTGCGTGATCTTTTCGGTCGGCGGCTTGTTCCGACCTGGACGAAGCTCCTTGAATTCATGCCGCATGGCTTGGGCACACCGCTTAAGGCACGTTCTGCGTTGGCGGCTCATTTCGTAGCAAGTCTTGAGATGTGCCGTGATGGCGAACTTGAAATTTCACAAGAAGAAACCTTTGGTCCTATTTTGTTGCGATCACCGCAAAAGCCACGCGAAGGGGATTTGCCCCGTCCCAATCCGGCAGATCCAGCATGGGACTGATAATGAGGGGCAGGGTATAAGTGATGAGCGAAGACGCGCAGTTTGAAATCGAAGGCGTTGATACGGGACCTGAAATTGATTTTCAGCATATCCGTGTCGTGGAAGCTGTGTTGTTTGCATCAGCAGAACCGGTTAGTGAACGGGTTATTGCGGCACGCTTGCCCGAGGGCACTGATGTTTCGGCAATTCTGAACGATATTGCCAAAACCTATGCACCACGTGGCGTTAATCTTAAACGGGTTGGCGAAAAGTGGGCGTTTAGAACCGCAACCGATTTGGCGGGCGACCTTCATATCGAGGTTGAAAAAGCCAAGAAAATGACGCGTGCGACGTTGGAAACACTTGCGATCATTGCTTATCACGAGCCGGTCACCCGTTCCGAGGTCGAAGAAATCCGTGGGGTTGCCCTGTCTAAAGGCACACTTGATATTCTGCTTGAAGCCAAATGGATACGTCCGCGTGGTCGCAAACGTGTGCCCGGACGTCCGGTTCTTTGGGCGACGACCGATGACTTTCTTGATCATTTCGGTTTGGAAAATCGTGACGACCTTCCGGGGCTTGCGGATCTGAAAGCCGCCGGGTTGCTTGATAGTCGGCCGGGTATGGGCCGCTATGGGGCTAATTCGGATGATGATGCATTGCCGGATCTGGTTGATGATGGCGAAGTTGCCGATGCCGTTGTCGAAGAGGCGCTTACGACGCGAAATCTCGAAGACCTTGATGAAACGATCTATTCAGACAATCCCAATCTGATGGATGAAGGCGAACGAGAGATCGAGACGGATCTGGATGCAGATTCCGATGACGATTTCATCAGAGAACCGGAAGATGACCCGACGCGTGACTGATGAAGGATTTGAGGGGTAGATTGATCCATCTTCTTGCATCCAAAGGTTCGGGACCTTAAGTTCTACGAAAGATTTCGCTAATCATTTGCACTTCTGAGTGCGCGACAACTGCAGTTAAAAGAGAATTTGGATGACCGACGGCCTTAAGATGTCGAATGTCTCGCATATGTTCGGTGATAATCGGGTATTGCACGAGGTAAGCTTCGATGTCGCTCCAGGGGAACTGGTGTGTTTGTTGGGGCCTTCGGGATGTGGTAAAACGACCGCCCTTCGCTTGGCTGCCGGGCTTGAGCAATTGCAGGTCGGGGAAATTACTGTCAGCGATCAGGTCGTTGCGCGACCGGGCGAATATGTCGAGCCGGAAAAACGCGGTGTCGGCATGGTCTTTCAGGATTATGCCCTGTTTCCACATCTAAACGTTGCCAAGAATATTGGTTTCGGCTTGCGGCATTTTTCCGAAAGTGAACGTTCTGAAGCCATAAAGAAGGCTTTGGCGCAAGTTGGCATGGCCGACTATCTCAATGCCTTTCCGCATGAACTTTCAGGTGGTCAGCAACAGCGCATCGCGTTGGCGCGGGCCTTGGCAGCGACACCACGTATCATGTTGCTGGATGAACCGTTTTCCGGACTTGACGTTGCAAGGCGGGCGGATCTTCGTGACACAACCCTGCATGTTCTAAAAAACGCCGGCATAGCAACCGTCATGGTGACCCATGATCCACAAGAAGCCATGTATATGGCAGACCGGATCATTATCATGAATGAAGGTGCGATTATGCAGGATGGGACACCTGAAGAGCTGTATTTTCATCCCGATAACCGATTTGTTGCCTCCTTCTTTGGCGAAGTGAATCATTTCTCTGCAAAAGTCTCCAACGGCACGATTTCCACACCCGTCGGCGAAATCACAAACGTCGAATATGATGATGGCACTGATGTTGATGTTTTGATCCGTCCAGAGGGCCTTCATGTTGGTGATGCGGTGAATGGCCATGATATTTTGGCAAATGTTGATGCGGTTCGGGTTTTGGGGGAAGTCAACCTGATGCATTTGACGTTGCAGAAGGGCGGACACATCCATGCCCGCGTTCCACGGCGCTTTTCGACATTAAATCAGAACTCTGTCGCTATAACGCTTGATCCTGAGATGACCTTCGTGTTTCCTATGTCCTGACGCGGCAAACTGTTCCCAATCGTTAAAAGGGAAAACAGACTGCCAAATCACAGGTGAATTACAAGTGTGCGGCAGTGCGGGTTTTTAATCCTTCCGTCGCATTGCACAGTGGGGGGCTTTCTGCCATTATCCGAGCATAACGCCGGAAGGCAGAATGGATCTTTGGAGATTGAAGTTATGGGTATTGGCGTTTGGCAAATCGTTCTGATTCTTGCGATTGTCCTGATCATCTTTGGCGCAGGTAAATTGCCGAAAGTGATGGGTGATATGGGTAAAGGAATCAAGAGCTTCAAAGCCGGCATTAATGAAAAAGAAGAAGAAGATGTAGCCGCTTCGGCCAAGACCATCGAAAACACGACCTCTGCATCGGTTTCTTCCGAGAGCAAAGACAAGGATTCCGTGAAATCCTGATCGTCTGTCGGGTTTCCTTCAGATAGGCGAGTCATATGTTTGATATCGGCTGGACCGAAATGGCTCTTGTGGCCGTCGTCGCGTTGTTTGTCGTCGGCCCCAAAGAGTTACCGCATCTTCTGTACAAGTTAGCTGGGTACTGGAAAAAAGTGCGCGGAATGGCGCGCGAATTCCAAAGCGGCATTGATGACATCATTCGTGAAGCTGAACTGGATGACTTGCGCAAACAGGTCACCAGTGCTCCGACCAGTGCAACTGACTTTGTAGAGAAAAATATCGGCTCTACCAAAAGCGACGACAAGGCAAAGGAAAAGAGCAGCAAGGCTGTTTCAGATAAACCATCTGAAGATAAAAGCCCGGCTGAAAAAACTGCTGCCAAACCGTCCGCTGGCGAGAGCAAAAAGAATGACCACCCGGAGAGCCAGGCGTGAACATGCAAGCGCATGACAGACAGATGCCCATTATGGAGCATCTGATAGAGCTGAGAAATCGCCTGACCTGGGCAGTTCTGGCACTCTTTATCACTTTTGCTGTCTGCTATTATTTCGTCGAGGATATCTATGGTTTCCTCGTGCGGCCACTGGCAGATATCATGGGTCCGGACCGGCGCATGATCTATACGGCTTTGACCGAAGTGTTCTTCACCTATGTCAAAGTATCGTTCTTTGCTGCACTTTTTGTCTCTGCTCCCGTGTTTCTGGGGCAGTTCTGGGCATTTGTCGCACCAGGTCTTTATAAGAACGAACGTTCGGCATTCATGCCGTTCTTGTTCGCGACCCCGGTCTTGTTCCTTATGGGCGGGGCGCTGGTTTATTACCTGATCATGCCATTGGCCTGGAAATTCTTCCTGAGTTTCGAACAGGCAGGTGGCGCATCAAATCTTGCGATTCAGCTTGAAGCCAAGGTCGGGGAATACCTGTCTTTGGTGATGAAGCTGATTTTTGCTTTTGGGCTTTGTTTCCAGCTGCCAGTCTTGCTGACACTCATGGCGCGTGCAGGCATCGTTACAGCAGATAGCTTAGCCAAGCGTCGTAAATATGCTGTTGTGATTGCCTTTGTGTTTGCAGCGGTTTTAACACCACCTGATCTGATTTCTCAGGTTGGTTTGGGTATTCCGATTATTATCCTTTATGAAATCTCCATCATCATGGCGCGGTTCTCTGAACGCAAACGCGCCAAGCGTGAAGCCGAAGAGGGCGACGACGAGGATGAAGATGACAGTGATAATGCGGAAACGTCGTCTGAAACTGCTGTCGCAACATCAGATGATGCCGTTGATGAGCAAGGAGCTGCTGCTGCATCCTATGATGACGGTCTGACTTCCTTGACCAGATCATCCGAAGATGATGGTTCTCCGCGTTTGTCCGGACCTTCGCGAAACGATGACGGTGAGGATGATTTCAATAACGCTCGTTAATTGAAAATCTTGACCGAAAACGTCCGATTTGGCGGGGTGGACCTTGTGTCCGCCCCGTCGTATAAAGCCACAAATAGTTGACTGACAGGGTGCTGTTCGATGCACGACATTAAATGGATTCGGGACAATCCCGAGGCTTTTGACGCAGCAATGGCTGCGCGCAAACAGGAAATCACTGCAGAACGTCTGATGAATATCGACGTTGAGCGCCGCAAACTGATGACCGAACATCAGGAAATGCTGGCACGCCGCAAAACGATTTCCGGTGAAATTGGTAAGCTTCGCAAAAATGGCGAAAATGCTGATGACCTTATGGCCGAAATGGGCACTCTAAAGGACAAGATCAAAGAAGCAGAAGACGGGCAGGCAAGCCTGAATGAGCAGCTTGATCTGTTGTTGTCATCATTCCCGAATGTTCTCGATGCGGAAGTTCCGATCGGCGCAGACGAAGATGATAACGTTGAAGTCAATCGCTGGGGTACACCGGGTGAATACGATTTTCAGCCGATAGAACATTTCGAGATCGGTGAAAAACTTGGCATGATGGATTTCGAAACCGCAGCAAAGCTGTCGGGTTCGCGGTTTGTCATTCTGCGGGGCGGATTGGCCAAACTTGAACGTGCTCTGTCACAGTTCATGATTGACCTTCACACCAATGAACATGGCTATGAAGAAACCACCACCCCTATGTTGGTGCGTGACGATGCGATGTTTGGCACCGGTCAATTGCCGAAATTTGCCGAAGATTCGTTTAAAACCACCAATGATTACTGGCTGATCCCGACATCGGAAGTCACCCTGACCAATCAGGTGGCTGGCGATATCATTGATCAGGCCAAACTGCCGCTGCGCTATACCGCGCTGACCCAGTGTTTCCGATCTGAAGCCGGTTCTGCCGGGCGCGATACCCGTGGCATGATCCGTCAACACCAATTCTCAAAGGTTGAGATGGTGTCAGTGGTTGAGGCAGAGAAATCTGACGAAGAACTGACCCGCAAGACCCGCTGTGCTGAAACGGTCCTCGAACGCCTTGGGCTTCCATACCGGACGGTTATTCTGTGTACTGGGGATATTGGGTTCTCGGCGTGCAAAACCTATGACATCGAGGTTTGGTTGCCGGGGCAGGGCAAGTACCGCGAAATTTCTTCTTGCTCGAATACCCGCGATTTCCAGGCCCGCCGCATGAATGCACGCTACCGCGCAACCGGTGACAAAAAGACCCAGTTTGTTCACACGTTGAACGGTTCAGGGCTTGCAGTTGGGCGCTGCTTGATTGCAGTCATGGAAAACTATCAGCAGGCTGATGGTTCGATCCGGGTTCCTGATGTGCTCAAACCCTATATGGGTGGGCTTGACGTTATCTCAGCGCGTTAAGGCATGACGGCATGATTGATCTGACCAACGCACGTATCCTGATCAGCAATGATGACGGCATTGATGCGCCAGGGATTAAGCTGCTTGAACGGCTTGCGCGGGAATTTTCCGACGATGTGTGGGTCATAGCGCCTTCTATGGAACAAAGCGGTGCAGGGCATTCATTGACCCTGCGCCGCCCGTTGCGCATCCACAAGCGCGATGAACGTCATTATGCCGTTGATGGGACTCCAACCGATTGCGTGCTTTTGAGCCTGCAACAGGTGATGCGTGAAACCCCGCCCGATATTGTTCTGTCCGGGATTAACCGGGGTGGGAACCTTGGCGAAGATGTCACGTATTCCGGTACTATCGCAGCCGCAATGGAAGCGACATTGCTAGATGTACCGGCCATTGCCTTTTCCCAGTATTTTTCTGGTGAAATGATTGACTGGACTGTTGCGGAAAAACACCTGACCGACGTTGTCGCCACCTTGGTTAAAACCAGTTGGCCCAAGGGTGTTCTGATTAATGTAAACTTCCCGGAACAAGAAGCCCGTTGTGGTGCACGCGTTCAAATTGCGACCCAGGGGCAACGTAAGATCGGTGATCATATTGCTGAACGTCTTGATCCACGTGGGGAACCTTATTACTGGGTCGGGGAGATTCTGTCAGAACTGCCAGAAGATCCAAATGCGGATTTGCGTGTCATTGAACAAGGCAACATTTCCGTGACCCCAATCAGTCTGGATTTCACCCATTACGAAACATATGACAAACTGACGAAAGCATTTCCGTGAACGATCCGGTCATTACGCGTGAAACAAAAATAGCTGATTTGCTTCAGACGCTTCGCCACGATGGAATTCATGACGAAACGGTTTTAAGCGCACTGGCTGACATCCCACGGGAATCCTTTGTTGCGGAACCGTTTGTTGAGCGTGCCTGGGAAAATGTCGCCTTGCCCATCAGCAAGGGTCAGACGATTTCGCAACCTTACATTGTTGCCTTGATGACGCAGGCACTTGAGCTTAATGATCGGATGAAGGTTCTTGAAGTCGGGACGGGGTCCGGCTATCAGGCTGCCATACTAGCGAAGCTTGCGCGCCGTGTTTATACGCTTGAACGTCACAAACCGCTTTTACGCGAAGCCGAAGAAAAGTTCCGTGAACTTGGTCTTCATACCATTTCTACCCTGCATGCGGATGGTGGACTTGGCTGGAAAGCGCAGGCACCTTTTGACCGGATTATTGTAACGGCTGCCGCTCAGGATGTTCCGCCTGTTCTGGTTGATCAATTGGCCGTTGGCGGGATCATGGTTGTACCGGTCGGCGAGGTATCGCATACGCAACTTCTACTGCGCGTCCTGCGCACACCAAGTGGTGTAGAGGTTACCGAATTGATGCCGGTAAGATTTGTTCCGATGCTGCCGGGCACCGAAGAATTCTAGTAAAATTCCATCCGTGAACTTGTTCTTTTTCCAGCAGATGCTTACCGATTGTTAACCGCTGATCGTCGACAATCGCGATCATGATGGAAAATTGTGTCAAACGGGTTGTTCAACGCGGAAAGACTCTGCTGCTTGTCTGTACGACAAGCGCAGTGCTGAGCGGCTGTTTGCTAAATTCTGTCCCAGTTCCAGTCGTCTATGGCGATGGTGCAAGCTATAGCCCCTATAGCATGCCGAAACTGAAAAACGGCGAACGGGTCATTACCGTTGAGCCGGGCGATACTGTTTCAGAACTTACGTCGCGTTACAAAATGGATTTTGCGCAGTTCACATCGCGCAACGATCTTCACAAACCTTATGTGATTTATCCGGGACAACGATTGGTCCTGCCACCGTGGTCTGCAGATTATGACAGCTCCGCTCCGATGGCTGTGGCGTCAAACAGATCGAGTTCGCAGACGAAAACAGTCACAATTGGCGGTAAACGACAGGTCGTTAGTGTTCCAATCAAAGAACCTGAAGCATCACCATTGAATCGCACAGTGGCGCAAGCAACCCGTGTCGCGCCATCAGGTGGCGGTAATATTCCAACACCAGGCATCAAGCCACAAGATTACGCAGCAGTTGCGGCCCGTGAAATGGCATCAGAACGAACGTGGCAAGTGGCAAGCAGTAATAGCGATACACCGATTGCTGGTCAGGGAAGCTCTGTACGCAAAGATGTCGTGATCGCCGAACCAGCCAACCGTAAAGGCTTTATCTGGCCAGTGCAGGGGAAGGTCGTTCTAAAATACGGGGCAAGTACAGGCGGTCTGTTTAATGACGGGATCAATATTCAGGCCAACCGTGGTAGTCCGATTCTGGCGTCCGAAAACGGCGTCGTGACATATGTCGGCAATGAGCTGCGCGGCTTTGGTAATCTGATCCTGATCAAGCATGCCGATAACTACGTAACGGCCTATGCCCATACAGAGAACCCGTTGGTGGCACGTGGTGATGTTGTGACGCGGGGGCAACGAATCTCAAGTGTCGGGACCACTGGCGCTGTGACGTTCCCGCAACTTCATTTCGAAGTGCGCCGGGGCCGAAAATCATCAGATCCGATGCAATATCTGCCAAGTGTCATGGTTTCCCGCTAACGAAAAACAGGATCTTCAATAACATCATCGGATTATGTGCCGGGCATCCGTTATTTGCACAATACAAATCTGCCCCCGAACATGGATGAAACTGAAATCAATCGCCACGTCGATCTTGCGTCGCAAATGATTGGACGGTACCAGAGATGACAGTGTCACCGTCTCCAACTCTTTCTGATGGGATACTTTTTTTCAGCATGTCCAATTGAATCAAAAATCCGCGCTCTTGGGCCTCATTTCGAGGTCCTTTTTTCATCCGTTGACTTTGGTCGTTAAAGTGCGGATTAGCCTTCGATGGCTTCGGCGACTTCAATGGCGCTATAGGTTAAAATACCAGAAGCACCTGCACGTTTAAAGCAAGACAGGGTTTCAATCGCGCAGCCAAGATAATCAAGCCAGCCATTGGCACCCGCAGCGCGCAGCATCGCGTATTCACCCGATACTTGATAGGCAAAGACCGGAACGCCAAATTCCTGACGGACGCGATACAAGACGTCAAGATATGGAAGGCCCGGTTTTACAATGACGGAATCAGCACCTTCTTCCAGGTCATAGGCGACTTCACGCATGGCTTCATCGCTGTTGGCCGGGTCAAGCTGATATGTTTTCTTATCCGCTTTGCCCAGTGCGCTGGCCGAACCAATCGCATCGCGGAACGGGCCATAGAAGGATGAAGCATATTTCGCCGAATAAGACATGATCTGCACGTTCTTAAGGCTTTCACCTTCCAGCGCTTTGCGGATCGCCCCGATGCGGCCATCCATCATGTCTGATGGTGCAACCACGTCACAGCCAGCTTTGGCTTGTACCAGCGCCTGACGCACCAATGCTTCGGTGGTTTCATCATTGAGGATCTGACCGTCAACCACAATGCCGTCCTGACCATCTGAATTGAACGGATCAAGCGCGACATCGGTAATGACACCGATATTGGGGCAGGCATCCTTGATCGCCTTGGTCGCGCGGCAGACGATGTTGTCTGGGTTATATGCTTCGCGCGCATCCTTGGTTTTGAGGTTGGCCTCGATATAGGGAAACAGCGCAAGGGCCGGGATGCCAAGTTTTTCAGCATGTTTGGCGGTTTCGACCAAAACGTCAACTGACTGGCGTTCGACGTCGGGCATGGACGGGATCGGGGTGCGCTGATTGGTGCCATCAATGACAAAGACCGGTAAAATCAGATCATGGGCAGTCAATCGGGTTTCCGCGACCATGCGGCGTGACCAATCGGACATGCGGTTACGGCGCTGGCGGGTATTGGGAAATGTGCCATAGGTGAATTTATTGGCCATGATCTGTTCTCTGTTTTGTGAGGCTGCATCGCGTGCAGGGTGGGCAAAGCAATTTATGGGATAGTTTGCGTCCGCGATCAACCATTGCCAGCAATTTGTAAGCGATGACGCATGGTTAACAGATAAACCGGGATGATCATGCCAAGAAGGCTGGCCGTCAGGGCAAAGGCCGTGACAAGGCCCGTCACCTCACCGATAGCACCAATGATTGGTGGTCCGGCCATGATGGCCGAATACCCGGTCGCTGCGATGATCGATACAACACTTCCGCCAGCTTTGCCGGTGGCTTTGGAGGCGGCAGACAGCAATAACGGCAAGATAACAGCCAGCCCCATTCCGGCAATACCACAGCCAATCCATGCGATGATGTAATGCGGGGCAAGGGCGATGATAAATGTCCCAACGGATGCCAAAACGGAACTTGTCAGCAAGACCGGCGCACGACCAAATTTAGTAACAAGCGCATCACCCGAAAGCCGGGTAACCGCCATTGCACAAGAATAGATGGCAAACCCAATGGCGGCCATGGTTGCGCCTGATGACAGTTCGCTATTCATAAAGACCGTGGCCCAATCAGTGATAACACCTTCGCCAAATTGACCGATAAAGGCACAAACACCAAACGGCAGGAGAACAAGGAACATCGAACGTTCTTTGGTTTTCGGTTGGGAGTGCGTTGCTTGGGGATCAGGTTTTCCTTCAGCAGCCGTTTTGTTTACCGCGCCATCGGGCAATAAGCCTGCCTGGGCAATGATGTGCAAAGCAAGGAATAAGGCTAAAACAGTGGGCAGGTGATATTCAATGCCAATCGGCAGGGCAAACCACAAGGCGGCAAACCCGGCCCCGGCAAAGCCCCCCAGACTCCAGAATCCGTGAAGGCCCGACATAATGCTGCGCCCCTTGGCGCGTTCCACATTCAGTCCATTGGTATTCATGGCGACATCAAGGAAGGCGCCGGAAAAGCCAAGGGCAAACATCGCAAACGAAATACTAAGGTAACTCGGCATGAAGGCGGGTAGGCCCACGGCAATGAAATAGGCGAGGCCCGAATAGCGCACCACGCGTTCACTGCCAAAGCGATCGGAAAGTCGTCCGGCAATTGGCATGACGGCCAGAACACCAATCGCAGCAGCCAGTAAAATGCCGCCTAGATCATTATGACCAAGTTCAAGCCGTTCTTGTACCAGCGGGATATGAGGCACCCAGCTTGAAAAGGCTGCGCCATGCAGGAAAAAGATGGCGCGGACCCGGTTGTGGGCAATGGAATAGGTTTGCATGTAAAAGATGCTCCGCAGCGTGTGGGGCTACGCCAGAATGATGTTGATCCCGCGTTCGGAATAATTGGCAAGGTAGCCCGCCGAAAGTTTCCGTCCGGTGACAAGATGTGAAATGGCGTCAATGTCACACACCCGATAGGGCAGGCTGGTTTCAAGTTTATCCGCTGTGGTCACCGCAATGATTTCAGCTGATTGTGCGATCATCGCGGCCTTTGATGCGCGTTCTTGCGGGTTGCTGGTTGAAAGGCCGGTTTCGGGATGCAGCGCGCATGTGCCTAAAAGAAGAATATCGGCATTGTATTTGCGGATTTCATCAATTGTGGTTGGGCCACAAACCGCCATGTCGTTTTTGAGCATCGACCCGCCAAGCATGATGACTTCGGCATTGGGGTGATTGGCAAGCACGACTGCAATCATTGGATTGACTGTAATGACCGTGCCACGAAAGGACGGTTTAAGCTGTCGGGCAACTTCACAAATGGTGGTGCCGCTGTCAAAGAACATAACGGCGTCATCGGGGATAAGATCACGCGCGGTTTTTTGGGAAATTGAAATACGTTCAGGCTGAAGTTCACGGGCGCGTTCTTCGTATGTTTCTGAAGCTTTGTTCGGAAGAAGTGCACCCCCATGAATGCGGCGCAAATGGCCATCATCTTCCATCTGACGCAGATCGCGCCGTATTGTATCAAGCGATGCATGGAAAAGGGCGGCAAGGTCATGGATATGAACCGTGCCGTGGCTTCGCAATTGTTTTAGGATTTCATCCTGTCGTGTGGTGACGCTCGACATATGTCATTGCCTGTTTTGCACGTTATGCATGTTTTGCCGGAAATGTTTATGTCGGTTTAAGGGCTGCCGTCAATAAAAAACCGGCGGGACATTGGTCCCACCGGTTAGTTAAAGATCACAAAGGCGTTGAGTGATCAGGCTTTATCAAGTGCCTGTGTCAGGTCCGCCAGAATGTCGTCGATATGCTCAATCCCGATTGACAGTCGGACATACCCATCCGTGACCCCCGATGACAGACGGTCTGCTTCGGAAAGCTGACTATGGGTCGTGGTTGCCGGATGGATGGCAAGGGATCGCGTATCACCGATATTGGCAACGTGATAAAACAGCTCCAGCGCATTGATGAATGTCTCACCCGCGTCTTTGCCGCCTGCCAGTTCAAAGCCCATCAGTGATCCATAACCACCCTTAAGATAGGTGTCCGCACGGTGGCGGCTTTCGCCATCTTGCTTGCTTGGGTGGATGACTTTGGTGACTTTGGGGTGGGCGGCCAAGAAATCAGCGACTTTATTGGCATTCTCGCAATGACGTTCCATCCGAAGCGGCAGGGTTTCCATGCCTTGAATGGTTTGGAAAGAATTAAACGGCGAGGCGGCGGCACCAATATCGCGCAAGATCGTGCAACGAAGCTTGATCGCATAGGCAACAGGGCCGATTGGTTTAACAGCCTGTGTCCAGACAGCACCGTGATAGCTTGGGTCCGGTTCATTTAAAAGCGGGAAGCGTTTGGCGTGCTTTTCCCAATCAAATTTGCCAGAATCAACCACGATCCCGCCGACCGACGTTCCATGCCCAGCAATAAATTTGGTGGTTGAATACATGACAATGCTGGCACCATGTTCGATCGGTTTGCAGATCACGGGGGCTGCGGTGTTATCAATGATCAATGGAATGCCAAGCTCATCGCCAATATTGGCAACTTCACGGATCGGGAAAACCTGCAATTTCGGATTGGGCAGCGTTTCGGCATAAAAGGCGCGGGTTTTATCATCACTCAGACGTCGGAAGTTTTCCGGGTCTGATGGATCGGCAAAGCGGACCTCGATCCCCATTTGCTTAAAGGTATTGGCAAACAGGTTCCACGTACCGCCGTAAAGGTCGGTCGAACTGACAATGTTGTCGCCTGCCTGCGCGATATTCAGGATTGCAAAGGTCGATGCTGCTTGTCCCGATCCAAGTGCAACTGCTGCGGCACCACCATCAAGGGCAGCGACGCGCTGTTCAAGCACATCATTGGTCGGGTTCATCAGGCGGGTATAGATGTTGCCAAGTTCCTTCAACGCAAACAAATCGGCTGCGTGCTGGGTGTCGCGGAACTGATAGCTGGTGGTTTGATAAAGCGGCACGGCAACCGATCCAGTTGTTGGATCAGCGCGGTATCCTGCGTGTAGGACAATGGTTTCCGGTTTGGTGGACGACATGATTTCTGTTTCCCTGATTTGTGATTTTTCCTGACGGCAAAAGGTAAGCGCAGGTATGGGGAAACAGCAAGAAACATTTGGCGAAAATAAGATGTATCATTCCGCGTAAATCGAGGGCTCGTTGATTATTGTGATAATTCGGTACTGTTATACCGAATGAATTGACAAAGAGGTGTTTTCACGTTTACGTAAAGGGAAAATAGATAAACATCAGAGGCGGCGATCCAATGGAATTCAACCTGTCTGAAGATCAGCAGGCATTTGCCCAAGCTGCGCGCGATTTTGCCCAGAACGAAATGGCACCGCATGCCGGGGAATGGGATGCAAAGCACATCTTTCCCGAAGAAACTTTGCGTAAGTCGGCTGAGCTGGGATTCGCTGCGATCTATACAGGCGAAGAATTTGGCGGGACCGGATTGGGGCGCCTTGATGCGGCGGTGATTTTCGAAGAACTGGCCGCCGCCTGTCCATCCACGGCTGCCTATATCTCGATCCATAATATGGCATGCTGGATGATTGATACGTTTGGATCAGACGATCAACGTGCCAACTTCCTGCCAAAGCTTGTGGTCATGGAACATTTCGCCAGCTATTGCCTGACCGAGCCGGGGGCAGGGTCCGATGCCGGGTCGCTTCGTACCCGTGCTGTTCTGGATGGTGATCATTATGTTCTGAACGGTGAAAAGGCCTTTATTTCCGGTGGGTCGCGCAGTGATATTTATGTTGTGATGGCCCGCACCGGCGATGACAGCCCGGGTGGGATTTCAACATTCATTGTGCCAAAGGATGCCGAAGGGCTTTCATTTGGCAAACTTGAAGAAAAGATGGGTTGGAACAGTCAGCCGACTTCGGCCGTTATTTTTACTAACTGTAAGGTTCCGGTAGCCAACCGTTTAGGCGCAGAAGGCGAAGGCTTTAAATTCGCCATGAAGGGCCTTGATGGCGGACGGTTGAATATTGCGGCCTGTTCCATCGGGGGCGCGCGTGCGGCAATGGAACATGCACGTGATCATATGAAGGTGCGAAAACAGTTTGGCAAAAGCCTTGATCAGTTTCAGGCATTGCAGTTCAAATTCGCTGATATGGTGACCGAACTCGAAGCTGCCCGTTTGATGCTCCATAAAGGGGCATGGAAACTTGATCATAAAACCGATGATGCCACGCAGTTTTGCGCCATGGCCAAACGGTTTGCGACCGATACTGGTTTTAACGTCTGTAACGAGGCGCTGCAGCTTCATGGCGGGTATGGCTATATTCGGGAATATCCGATTGAACGGTTGTTGCGTGACCTGCGTGTTCACCAGATTCTTGAAGGTACTAACGAAATCATGCGCCTGATTATCGCGCGTGCAGCGCTGAAAGACTAAAGTTATGAGCAGCGATCAAACCAACCCAAGTGATGCCGGCAACGAATCACCCGTCCTGTTTTCACAGCAAGGTGGTGTCGGGCGGATCGTTTTGAACCGGCCACGTGCCTTAAATGCTCTTGATCTGGTCATGGTCGATATGATGATGGCGCAGCTCATATCATGGGAAACCGATCCGTCGATCAAGATTGTTACCATTGAAGGTGCCGGTGAAAAGGCATTTTGTGCGGGTGGGGATATCCGCGGGCTTTATGATGCGCGCAAGGTCGATGATGATGAGATGCTTGATGCGTTTTACCGGCGCGAGTATCACCTTAATCATTACATCGCCAAATATCCGAAACCCTATATCGCGTTGATGGACGGGATTACCATGGGCGGTGGTGTGGGTGTTTCAATCCATGGCCGGTTCAAGGTTGTGACCGAACGGACCTTGTTTGCCATGCCTGAAACCGGAATCGGGTTCTTTCCCGATGTCGGTGGCGGTTATTTCCTGCCGCGCTGTCCCGGTAAAATCGGCATGTATCTTGGTTTGACCGGTGCGCGGATCAAGGCGGCAGATTGCCTTTATGCCGGGCTTGCGACCCATGGGGTCAAAAGCGATGATCTCGACGCTCTTAAAACGGCCTTGGCCGATGCGCCTTTTGATCAGGATGCCGAAACGGTGGTTGAATCCATCCTTGATCAGCATTCCACGGCGTTCGATGACGCGCCGCTTGCAGCGATCCGTGATGAGATCGACCGCGCATTTGCGGGTGAGAGTGTTGTCGCAATATTTGAGGCACTTGAGCGCGAAGGGGACGGTTTTGGGTCGCAAACGCGCGATATCCTGATCGGCAAGTCGCCCAATGCCCTTTGTGTCAGTTTCGACCAAATTCGACAGGGGCGTGAAATGTCTCTTGCCGATGTATTGAATATGGAATTCCGTCTGTCCCAGCGCATGGTGTGCAAGCCTGACCTATTTGAAGGTGTACGGGCTGTAATCATTGATAAGGACCACGCACCGAAATGGCAGCATGGCGATATCGGGCAGGTTGACCCGCGCGAAGTCGCCGAATATTTCGAACTGCTTCCGGCGGACAAAGAACTTGGTCTTTAGAATTCACTGCGCCGGAAACTGGCTGTAACGAACCAACAATAAACAGAAACCCTTAAGCGGGATATCAGAGGAGACTTTAAATGGCGAATATCGGTTTTATCGGTCTGGGCAATATGGGCGGGCCGATGGCGGCCAATATTGTGAAGGCCGGTCATGCGGTCAAGGTGTTTGACCTTTCGGCCGATGCTGTGGAAAAGGCGATGGAATCCGGTGCAAGCAAAGCATCATCGGTTGCGGATGCAGCATCGAATGTTGAGTTCGTCGTAACGGTTCTTCCGGCCGGTAAGCATGTATTGTCCGTTTATGATGGACCTGATGGCATTATTGCCAATGCAAAACCGGGTACGGTTCTGATTGATAGTTCGACCATCGAGGTGGATGCGGCCCGCAAGGCAGCTGATTTGGCACGGGCTGCTGGCCTTGGTGCGGTGGATGCGCCGATTTCTGGTGGGACTGCGGGGGCGGCAGCCGGAACACTTACCTTTATGGTTGGTGGTTCAGAAGCCGATTTCGCCAGCGCAGAGCCGATCCTTGATGCGATGGGCAGCAATATTATTCATGCTGGTGATAGCGGTGCAGGGCAGGCGGCCAAGATCTGTAATAACATGGTGCTGGGTGTCAGCATGATTGCGGTCTCTGAGGCCTTTATGCTGGCCAAGCGTCTTGGCCTTGATGCGCAAAAGCTGTTTGAGATTTCATCTAAGGCATCCGGTCAGTGCTGGTCGCTGACCAGTTATTGCCCGGTCCCCGGTCCCGTGCCAACATCGCCAGCCAACCGCGATTATCAGCCGGGATTTGCGGTGGATATGATGCTTAAGGATTTGAAATTAGCCCAGCAGGCATCGGCTGCATCCGGGGCGACAACCCCGATGGGGGCGTTGGCTGAAAGCCTTTATGCGCTGTATTCCAACAGTGGAAATGGCGGGATGGACTTCTCGGCAATCGTTAAAATGCTGGATGGCGAGAAGTAGCTCATCTTGTCGATACAGTAATCAGACGGGTCCGGTTTGCCGGGCCCGTTTTCGTTAGGTGTTGCGTTGTTTGAAAATGGGCGCAAAATAGGTGTGCTTTATTTTTTCCAGGGAACATAGTGCAGCAATGGCTACGCGACATATCACACCAACCGAGATTTACTTTGAACTTCGTCAGGTCGGCACTTATCTACGGTGCACGGCAATTGACGGAAAGACTGGTGTTGAAGTGACAGTGGCAGGACCGGTCAGCAGGAATCCGGAACAGCTAAAGCGGGTCGCTGCACAAAAGCTTGAATACGTTCTGAATAAAGGATAATGTATACAATATAAGGAGCGGGTGACTTCATCGATCAGTGTTTTATTCCAATTTCAAAACCTGATTTGGTGATTTTCACTAAAAATCTAAAGCCACTTGCAGCCTTTGAATACATGTGTCTAAGGTTTACGCTCTAATCGCGCTTTTGGAAGTAAGTGCCACAGATAGAATGGTCGCTTCTGAAGGTTAACAACGGGTTTTACCCGATAACAAAAAGACGGAGGATTCGCGGGTTTGCAAGGGGGCAATTGGGGGGCTATGACTTACCCAATCAATACATATATATGTAGCTTGATGCCTTCTGCCGAGCTGGCGAAGACCTTGTTTGTCTGTGCCAAATCTAAGGTTGTGCAATGGATTGGGCTTATTTCCTACAACAATTGATTAATGGTCTGACGCTGGGAGCCATCTACGGTTTGATCGCCATCGGTTACACGATGGTGTATGGCATTATCGGCATGATCAACTTTGCGCATGGCGAGATTTATATGCTCGGTGCGTTCCATTCCCTGATCACCTTCCTGATCTGTCAGGCAGCCGGGATCAGCGGAATTCTTCCGCTTACACTTCTTTTGATGCTGTTCGTTTCAATGGTTCTGACTTCGATTTATGGTTGGGGCGTTGAACGGGTCGCATACCGGCCACTGCGCGGATCATTCCGTTTGGCAGCGCTGATTTCTGCCATCGGCATGTCCATCTTTCTGCAAAACTTTGTTCAAATTTCGCAGGGAGCACGCGTAAAGCCGATGCAGCCGCTTGTTGAGGGCGGCATTACCCTTATGAAAGAAGGGAATTTCGACGTACAGCTTAGCTATATGCAGATGGTGATTATCGTTCTGACGCTGGTGCTGATGGTTGTGTTCTCGCTTTTGATTGCCAAAACCTCGCTTGGTCGTGCACAGCGCGCTTGTGAACAGGATCGTACAATGGCAGGCCTTCTGGGCGTCAATGTCGACCGCACAATTTCGACCACCTTTGTCATGGGCGCTGCCCTTGCATCGGTCGCAGGTATGATGGTGACACTGTATTATGGTGTGATTGACTTCTATATCGGCTTCCTTGCCGGTGTAAAAGCCTTCACCGCCGCCGTTCTTGGTGGTATCGGTTCGCTTCCAGGTGCGATGCTTGGTGGCTTGCTGATTGGTTTGATCGAAGCATTCTGGTCGGGCTATCTCACGATTGAATATAAGGATGTCGCCACGTTCGGCATTCTGGTTCTTGTGTTGATTTTCCGCCCATGGGGTCTGCTTGGTAAGCCGGAGGTCGAGAAAGTCTAATGGCATCAGCATTTGCTTCATCTCGCACCAACGGTTCGGAAGTTGTAAAAGAACTCGCGTTCTTTGCAGTTATCGCACTGATGATGTCGGTCATGATCTTGGGGGTTGAGACGGTTGACCGTCCGACTGGTCTGGAATTGGCTGTACGTTGGGATCTTGTTCTGCTGGCAATCGGTTCTACGGTTGTTGGGCGTCTTGGTCTGATTTTCCGCCGCGAAAACATTTCCCGATTGGGGCAGGCTGCTCTGATCACTTTGGCTGCTGTTTCGGTCTTTGAAATGTTCGTGCGTTTTCGTGACATGGATGACCGCTGGGCATCTCCAGTCTTTCTTGATATGGCGTTTTCAAGTGTCGTGAGTGTGATTGTCTCAATCGCGTTTCTGGCCATCATCTTTGCCGCAGCTTATTTCTCGATGAAAGACAAAACAGCAGTGGAAGTTGATGAAAGTGCCAAGCTTTCATCAAAGATCCAGCTGGTTTACCGTTCAAACACCAAGAAAATTGGTTTGATCGGGATCATCTTCTTCATCATCTTCCCGTTCATCTTTGGTGAAGACCGCTCTGCGATCGACCTTGCAACCCTTGTGATGATTTACATCATGCTGGGCTGGGGGCTTAACATCGTTGTCGGTCTGGCGGGTCTTCTTGATCTGGGCTATGTCGCGTTTTACGCAGTAGGGGCCTATTCCTATGCCCTGTTGTCCCAGAACTTTGATCTGAGCTTCTGGCTGTGCCTGCCGCTTGCCGGTATCTTTGCAGCCAGCTTTGGCATTATTCTTGGCTTCCCTGTTCTGCGATTGCGCGGGGATTATCTGGCCATTGTGACGTTGGGCTTTGGTGAGATCATCCGCGTTGTTTTGATCAACTGGTATGATTTGACCGGTGGTCCGGACGGTATTTCATCGATTGAACGTCCAAGCTTCTTTGGCATGGCCGACTTCTCGCGTCGCGTGCCTGAAGGCTCAATTGGTTTCAATGAGCTGTTTGGTATGGATTACTCATCCATGCACCGTTTGATTTTCCTGTATTATCTGATCCTTGTGCTGGCACTTGTGACCAACTTTGTCACGATGCGTCTGCGCAAACTTCCGATCGGTCGTGCATGGGAAGCACTGCGTGAAGATGAAATCGCCTGCCGTTCGCTGGGGATCAACCCGACCAACACCAAGCTGTCTGCATTTGCAATTGGTGCAATGTTCGGTGGTTTTGCCGGTGCGTTCTTTGCTACCCGTCAGGGCTTTATCAGCCCGGAAAGTTTCACCTTCCTTGAATCAGCTGTGATCCTTGCAATTGTGGTTCTGGGCGGCATGGGAAGTCAGATCGGTGTGGTTTTGGCCGCAATCGTGATGATTGGTTTCCCGGAAATGTTCCGTGAACTTGCCGAATATCGCATGCTGATCTTTGGTGCAGGTATTGTTGCCATCATGCTATGGCGTCCGCGCGGTCTGCTGTCCTTCCGTGACCCGACCATTCTGCTCAATATGAGCCAGAAAGAAAAAGTTGCCGGAGAACTGAAATGACCGACAACAAACTTCTTGAAGTCGAACACCTGACCATGCGCTTTGGCGGTCTGGTTGCGATTGATGATTTGTCCTTCATGGCCAATAAGCGTGAAATCACGGCAATCATCGGCCCGAACGGGGCAGGGAAAACCACCGTGTTTAACTGCCTTACCGGGTTTTATGTCCCAACCGAAGGGCGTTTGACTCTTCACGCCGATGACGGTCCCCGTCTGCTGGAGCGAACCGAAGGGTTCCGCATTCCACGCAACAAGGGCGTTGCACGTACATTCCAGAACATTCGCCTGTTTACCGGGATGACTGTTCTGGAAAACCTGATCGTTGCCCAGCATAACCGCCTAATGGAAGCATCTGCTTTCTCTTTGGCGGGGCTGTTCAACCTTGGCCGTTATGCTAGGGCGGAAAAGGAAGCGATCGAAACGGCAAAGTTCTGGCTGAACAAGGTTGGTCTGTATGAACAGGCTGACTGGAATGCTGGAAACCTGCCATATGGTTCCCAGCGTCGTCTGGAAATCGCACGTGCAATGTGTACTGATCCATCACTTCTGTGCCTGGATGAGCCGGCAGCGGGTCTTAACCCGCGTGAGTCGGCGGAACTGAACATCCTGTTGCAGAGTATCCGTGATGATCAGGGCGTTGGCTGTCTTCTGATCGAACATGACATGAGTGTTGTCATGCAGATTTCCGACCATGTGATCGTGCTTGATTACGGTAAAAAGATTGCCGATGGCAATCCCGATGCCGTCAAGAACGATCCGGCCGTTATCCGCGCCTATCTTGGCGAAGAAGAGGATGACGAGCTTCCGCCGGAAGTTGCTGCCGACCTTCATCTTGATCCGAATGCGCACTGAGGGAGTTCGTCGATATGTCCATGCTTAAGATCGAAGGTGTACATACCTTCTATGGCAATATCGAAGCCCTCAGGGGCATTGATATGGAAGTCAATGAAGGTGAAATTGTAACGCTGATCGGCGCCAATGGTGCCGGGAAGACCACGCTGCTGATGACCTGTTGCGGATCGCCGCAGGCCAGCAAAGGGCGTATTTTGTTTGAAGGTCAAGACATCAGTCGCATGCTGATGCATGAGATCTGTCAGCTTGGCATTCAGCAATCGCCTGAAGGCCGTCGCATTTTCCCGCGTATGTCGGTTTTTGAGAACCTTCAGATGGGGGCAATTACCCAGGACCCGAAACATTTTAGTTCGGATCTTGAAATGGTGTTTGAATTGTTCCCGCGCTTGAAGGAACGCATCAACCAGCGTGCCGGTACGATGTCGGGTGGCGAACAGCAGATGTTGGCAATTGGCCGTTCCCTGATGGGGCGTCCACGTCTTCTTCTGCTTGATGAGCCGTCACTTGGCTTGGCGCCACTTGTGGTGAAGCAGATTTTCGAGACCGTCAAAAAAATCAACAGTGAGAACAAGGTGACTGTATTCCTTGTCGAGCAGAATGCATTCCATGCACTCAAGCTTGCTCATCGTGGTTATGTGATGGTCAATGGCAACATTACGCTCTCGGGTACGGGTGCGGAACTTCTGGCAAATCCGGAAGTGCGCGCAGCTTACCTCGAAGGCGGCCACTAGGAGACCCGACATGGAAGCGATTACTGGTACCAGCGTTGGTGTCACGATCGGAATGACCGTCATTTTGATGGGTTTCTGTGGTTTTATGACCGGCCAGGCCATCGCCAATACTTGGCGGCCGACCTATCAAATTGTGCCTTATGCATTGCTGTTGGGCTGCGTTGACCGTTTCATGGTCTATGCCCTGTTTGAAGGCGAGCTTCTTTCGCTTTCTGGCTATGTCTTTGACACGGTTGTTTTGTTTGCCATCACTTTTGCCGCGTTTCGTCTGACGCAGGTCAATAAGATGCTGTCGCAATATCCGTGGCTGTATGAACGTGTCGGACCGTTTGGTTATCGCGCACGTGAAGGTGCAGACACGCGTTGATTTATGTGGTGACGTTCTGCGTCACCACATCGTTGCTAAATACATGGCAACATACTGGTTTGTACTATTGCACACTAATTCTGGGGTGTTAAAGTACTTGGGATCTAACACCGGTAATCGGCGAATAACACGAGCCGGTTTTAGGTCCGAAAAGATGGATTTGTCATGGTGATGGATCCAACCTTTGGAACAGGGAGACTTCTCTAATGTCGAAAACCAAGCTCGGCCTTCTTGCCACTGCTTCCGCGCTTGTTCTTTCAATGAGTGTAGCCAAAGCTGACATCGTTATCGCGACCGTTGGTCCGATGACTGGTCCGTATGCTGCGTTCGGTGAACAGATGACCAAGGGTGCAGAGAAAGCGGTTGCTGACCTCAATGCAGCTGGCGGCGTGAATGGCGAAAAAGTTGTTCTCGAGATCGGCGATGACGCATGCGATCCGAAACAGGCTGTTGCAGTTGCCAACCAGTTGGTTAGCAAAAATGTTGCTCTCGTAGCTGGTCACTTCTGCTCGGGTTCTTCGATCCCGGCTTCTGAAGTTTACTTCGAAGAAGGCATCGTTCAGATCTCCCCGGCTTCAACCAACCCGCAGTTGACCGAACGTGACATGGACAACGTGTTCCGTGTTTGCGGTCGTGATGATCAGCAGGGTGAAGTTGCTGGTAAATATCTGGCAGAAAACTACGGCAGCAAGAAAATTGCTATCGTTCATGACAAACAGGCATATTCCAAAGGTCTTGCTGACGAGACCAAGAAAAACCTGAATGCAGCTGGCGTTACCGAAGCACTTTACGAAGCAATCACCCCGGCTGAGAAAGATTACTCGGCACTGGTGACCAAGCTGAAATCTGAAGGCATCGAAGTTCTTTATTATGGTGGTTACCATACTGAACTTGGTCTGATCGTTCGTCAGATGCGTGCTCAGGGCATGGACACCCTTGCAATTTCGGGTGATGCGCTGAACTCCCTCGAATACTGGTCGATCACTGGCGATGCAGGTAAGGGTACGCTCTTCACTGCTGGTCCGGCTCTTGAAAAAGATCCGCGCAACGCTGAACTCGTTAAGTATTTCGAAGCTCAGAACTACAAGCCAGAAGGTTACACCCTGTACACCTATGGTGCGATCCAGGCTTGGGCGCAGGCTGCGGCCAAAGCCGGTACCACTGATTCCGAAGCAGTTATCGAAGCACTGCACAGTGGCGATACCTTCGACACCGTTCTTGGTTCAATCGCGTTTGATGCCAAGGGTGATGTTGCTGCACCGGGTTATGTATTCTACGAGTGGGAAAACGGTTCCTACGATTACGCAAACTAATCAAATCATCTGATTTGGAGAAAGCCCGGCCACGTGCCGGGCTTTTTTTATGCGGCCCCGACAAAAAAGCGTCGTTCTGATCTACAGAACGACGCTTTAATTTCGAACCCGGCATAACGACGACGGGTAGGGTGGTTACTTTGCCTTGCGGCCAAGACCAATCTTTTTGGCGAACTGTGAACGTTGTTTCGCATAGTTCGGTGCAACCATCGGATAATCGGACGGCAGGCCCCATTTCGCACGGTATTCTTCAGGGGTAAGATTGTATGTCGTGCGCAGGTGCCGTTTAAGCATTTTAAGCTTTTTGCCGTCTTCAAGGCAGATGATGTAATCATCGCCAACAGATTTGCGGATGGGCACGGCCGGTTTCAGCGGTTCCTGTTCCGGTTCTTTGTCGTCTTCGCGAATTTCATCAAGCGAGGAGAAAACAGTAGAAATCAGTTCAGGAATCTGCGCAGCAGCAAGAGCATTATTGCTGACATAGGCAGAGACAATATCGACGGTCATTTGCAAGAGTTCGTCGCGGTCAAGAACGCTGTTATCGGTTTCGGCCATGATTGAAGTAACCCTTTATGTGAAAATTTACATTAAACTTAATGCACTACTCTTGCGAGATAGTCAAACAACAGAAAAGAACAAGGGCAAATGATCAAAAATAATAACAAGACAAGTGGATAATGTGTCGTTTTGATCGAGCAAAATAATAATTTGCGCATGTTCCACAGCGGATTCATCAATTTCACTAAATGCTGTGGTTAGTATTTCCTTGCAGATTAAATCGTTGATTGTGTGATATTTCGCTTTTATCACTACTTGGTGTTGTTGTGGTTCCTGTGTTGAAACCAATGCGTGTTGTGAGAAAGGCCCGTCATTTTGGAAGCTTTTCCTAATACAGTAATCTGCATATCTGACTTTCGTAAAACTTGGCTATTTGGTCGCGCTAGCGCGTTGGCAGGGGCGCTCCTATATGCTACAAAGCGCTCGATTTTCTGATCAGATTTTGAATGAAGGCGCGCATATGACTGTCAAGACCCTTGCCATTGCTGCCGACCATGGTGGCGTGGAACTGAAATCCGCCATTATCACTGCATTGCAAGAACGTGGTATCGAGGTCTTTGACCTTGGCACCAACGGACCTGCATCAGTTGATTATCCCGACTATGCGCAGGCTGTTGCCAAATCTATTGTCGATGGCAAAGCAGAAGCCGGCATTCTGGTGTGCGGTTCTGGTATTGGCATGAGCATTGCGGCAAACCGTTTCCCGGAAGTCCGCGCAGCATTGGTTCATGACCGTCTTTCTGCCGAACTTTGCCGTATGCATAATAATGCAAATGTTCTGTGCCTTGGCGCACGCCTTTTGGGCGATGCGACGGCGCTTGATTGTGTTGACGCATTCATTTCGACCGAGTTCGAAGGCGGTCGTCATGAAGGTCGTATTGCGAAAATGTCCTAAAGTTAACTGAATTCATCGCCATCTGGCATTAACCAGTACGGGTTTGTCTTCCTCGCTACATCTTACCCGTCACATTGCATCAAAAGAGGCCCCGCATGTCGTTCAAAGGCTTTTTCACCACCAGCTTGTCCGACGCCGATCCGGTATTGTTCAAATCTGTCACCGATGAACTGGACCGTCAGCAAAATCAGATCGAAATGATTGCTTCGGAAAACATTGTTTCCAAAGCTGTTATCGAAGCACAGGGCACTGTTCTGACCAACAAATATGCCGAAGGCTATCCTTCGCGTCGTTATTATGGTGGTTGTGAGTTTGTTGACGTTGCGGAAGCCTTGGCGATCGAACGTGCCAAGGAACTCTTTGGATGTGAGTTTGTTAACGTTCAGCCGCATTCCGGTGCACAGGCCAATGGCGCGGTTATGCTTGCCCTTTGCAAGCCGGGAGATACCATTTTGGGTATGTCGCTTGATGCAGGTGGTCACCTTACCCATGGTGCACGTCCGGCACTGTCGGGCAAATGGTTCAACGCCATTCAGTATGGCGTTCGCGAAGACGATCTGACCCTTGATTATGATCAGGTTGAAGCGCTTGCTGTTGAACATAAACCAGCCCTTATCATTGCAGGTGGTTCGGCCATCCCGCGTCAGATCGATTTCAAGCGTTTCCGTGAAATCGCAGACAAAGTCGGTGCACTTTTGATGGTCGATATGGCGCACTTTGCGGGTCTGGTTGCCGGTGGCGTTCATCCGAGCCCGCTTCCTTATGCAGACGTTGTCACCACCACGACGCATAAGACCCTTCGTGGCCCACGTGGCGGCATGATCCTGTCGAACAATCTTGATATCGGCAAAAAGATCAACTCCGCAGTGTTCCCTGGCCTCCAGGGTGGCCCGTTGATGCATGTGATTGCAGCCAAGGCTGTTGCCTTTGGTGAAGCACTCCGCCCGGAATTCAAAGGGTATGCGCAGCAGGTTGTTGATAATGCCAAGGCGCTGGCCGAAGTTCTGGTTAAACGCGGCTTTGATATTGTGACAGGCGGCACCGATACGCACCTGATGCTGGTTGATCTGCGTCCGAAGGGACTTAAAGGCAACACCGCAGAAGTGGCTCTTGAGCGTGCAGGTATTACCTGCAACAAGAACGGCATCCCGTTTGATACTGAAAAGCCGACTGTTACCTCGGGCGTTCGTTTGGGAACACCGGCTGGTACCACCCGTGGTTTTGGCGTTGAAGAATTCAAACAGATCGGCGAGCTGATCAGTGATGTTCTTGATGCGATGGTCGACAGCCCGGAAGGCAATGCCGAGGTTGAGGCAGCCGTCCGTGCCAAGGTCGAAGATCTGTGCAAACGCTTCCCGATCTATTCCTGATCGCCAAGAGCTGAGTAAACATAATGCGTTGCCCGTTTTGCGGACATACTGACACTCAGGTAAAGGATTCCCGTCCGACCGAAGAGCATCATGCTATTCGTCGGCGTCGGTTCTGTCCTGCCTGCGGATCACGTTTTACGACGTTTGAACGTGTCCAACTGCGTGAGTTGATGGTTGTCAAAACAGACGGGCAACGCGAATTGTTCGACCGTGACAAGTTGGCACGGTCGATCTTTCTTGCCTGCCGTAAGCGCCCGATTGAAGATGAGCGGGTTGAAAAAGCTTTGAACGGCATTCAGCGCCGTCTCGAAAGCAGCGGTGAAAGCGACATCACAACCGATACCATTGGTGAAATGGTGATGGAGGCGCTTAATGCCCTCGATCAGGTTGCCTATGTGCGTTACGCTTCGGTGTATAAGAATTTCCGCGAAGCCCGCGATTTCGAACAATTCGTCGAAAAAATGAATGATGGGGAAGAAGAGGCGGACGCAGAGTAATGACAGCCCCCGCGTTTACAGAAGACGATCGGCATTTCATGCGGGTCGCATTGAGCCTGTCAAAACGCGGTTTGGGAAATGTTTGGCCGAACCCGTCGGTGGGCTGCGTCCTTGTATCTTCTGATGGCTCAATTGTCGGGCGGGGCCATACCCAACCCGGTGGCCGCCCGCATGCCGAACGTGTTGCCCTTGATATGGCCGGTGATCTGGCCCGTGGTGCAACCGCCTATGTTACGCTTGAACCTTGTAGTCATTTTGGCAAATCGCCTCCTTGCGCATCTGGCTTGATTGACGCCGGTGTCACACGCGTTGTCAGTGCGCTGACCGATCCTGACCCACGTGTGTCTGGTCGCGGCCATACGATGCTTACGGACGCTGGTATTCAGGTTGATGTTGGCTTGTTTGCCGATACAGCCCGCAAGGTGAATGAAGGTTTCCTGTCAAAGGTCGAACATGGTCGTCCGTTTGTAACACTTAAACTGGCATCAACCCTTGATGCGCGTTCGGCAACGGCATCTGGCGAAAGCCAATGGATCACCGGTGAAGCCGCACGGCAAGAAGGCCATCGTTTGCGTGCGACCCATGATGCGATCCTTGTCGGGGCCAAGACAGTTCTTGCGGATGATCCGACACTGACATGCCGGTTGGCGGGGCGGGAGCATCAGTCACCCGTGCGCGTGATACTTGATCGTGCAGGGGATGTGTCGCTGTCGGTTCAGTTGGTTCAAACAGCGAACACTGTTCCGACCTGGCTTGTAACGGCTGAGCACAATTTCTCCGAACTATCGGAAAAATTTGAAAAAACTTCGATAAAAGTGATCGCAGTTGGATGCGCGCACGGTCATTTAGACCTACATGACGTCATGCGAAAGCTAAGCGATGCGGGATTGACCCGGGTTCTGGTCGAAAGTGGTGGCAGTTTGGCCGCTGCATTGGTTTCGGCAGGGCTGGTGGGGCGGATTGTTCATTTTGTTGCCCCGTCAGTGATTGGCGGCGACGGACAGGCAATGATCGCGTCGTTGGGCCTTGAACGACTTTCAGATATGCCGCGCTTTGACCGTGTCTCGGTTCGTGAGATGGGCGAAGATATCGCGGTAACATATGATAATAAAACGGATTAAGTGCATGTTTACTGGCATCATCACCGACATTGCAACGGTACGCAGCGTCAAGAAAACCGGCGATACCCGGTTTGAATTCACAACATCCTTTGACACATCCAAGATCGTTTTGGGCGCGTCAATTGCGTGTAACGGTGCGTGTATGACCGTGATTGAAACCGGTGATGACTGGTTTGCGATCGAAGCATCTGCCGAAAGCCTTGATCGGACCACTCTTGGTGATCTTGCCGCTGGCTCCAAGGTTAATCTTGAACAAGCAACCCGTGTCGGGGATGAGCTTGGCGGGCATATTGTTTCCGGTCATGTTGACGGGGTTGCAACCCTGACCAAACGTGTGCCCGAAGGCGATTCACTGCGCCTGAGTTTTGAAGTGCCCCGTGATTTTGCAAAATATATCGCTTCAAAAGGCTCGGTCACCCTTGAAGGGGTATCTTTGACGGTCAACGAGGTTGACGAAAACACTTTCGGTATCAATCTGATACCACATACACAGACACACACCACGTTGGGTTCGAAACAGCCGGGCGACCGGATTAACTTCGAAATCGACATGCTTGCACGCTATGTCGCGCGTATGCTGGGTAAGGATTGATCAACGATGCCGCACCGCTATCTTTCGCCGATTGAAGAAGTCATTGAAGAAGCCCGCAACGGCCGGATGTTTATTCTGGTGGATGACGAGGATCGTGAAAACGAAGGCGATCTGGTGATCCCGGCACAAATGGCCACACCCGATGCGATCAATTTCATGGCGACTCATGGTCGTGGTCTGATCTGTCTGACCCTTGAATCAGAACGGTGTGATGAACTTGGCCTGACCATGATGAGTGCCCATAACGGCACACGCCATGAAACAGCCTTTACCGTATCGATTGAAGCCAAAACAGGCGTGACGACCGGTATTTCCGCACCGGACCGTGCGCGGACGGTTGCGGTTGCAATTGATCCAACTGCCGGTCGCCATGACATCGTGACACCGGGGCATGTATTCCCGTTACGTGCCCGTCCGGGCGGGGTTCTTGTCCGTGCCGGGCATACCGAAGCATCGGTTGATATTGCCCGTCTTGCCGGATTGAACGCATCTGGTGTGATTTGCGAAATCATGAGTGAGTCGGGTGAAATGGCCCGGCTGCCGGAACTTGTCGAGTTCGCCAAAAAGCATAATCTGAAAATTGCTCAGATTGCCGATTTGATCCGGTACCGTCGCAAACACGAAAAAGTCGTGCAGCGGAAGGCAACCACCACGATCAAAAGCATCAATGGTGGCGAGTTTGACATGCATCTTTATGTCAACAATATCACCTATGCGGAACATATCGCGCTGGTCAAAGGTGACATCAGCAATGATGCGCCGGTGCTTACGCGCGTTCACGCGCTTAATGTACTCGAAGATGTTCTTGGCGATACCCAGACCGGTCATCATGGTCAATTAGCAGCTGCAATGCGCCAGATCGGTGAAGAGGGACGTGGCGTTGTGGTTTTGATCCGCGAACCACGGCCCAATACACTTTCATCATCAATCGCCAAGCTGATTGAATTGAATGGCGGCGATGGCGAATCCCTGCGGCAGGAAATTGCCAAAGCAACGGATGATGCTGATTTGCGTGATTATGGTGTTGGTGCACAAATCTTGCATGATCTTGGCATTCGCGACATGATTCTTCTTTCAAATACCAAACGCCACATTGTAGGACTTGACGGCTTCGGCCTAAATCTGGTTGATCAGCGTCCGCTTGTCGTCTCGGAGGAATAAAACCATGAGTAACGCCCCCCACATTTTGATTGTGGATGCGCCATATTACACGCATATCGTCGAAGACCTTGTCAAAGGGGCTGCTTCGACTCTAGAAGCCGGTGGTGCAACGTGGGATCGTATTTCGGTGTCTGGTGCTTTTGAAGTGCCGATTGCCATTCGTTATGCGGTACAGTCCATGGAAGAATTGGCGACCGGGCCGCGCTATGATGGATATCTTGCGCTTGGTTGCGTTATCCGCGGCGAGACGACACACTATGATCACATCTGCGAAGAAGCCAACCGTGCGCTGATGCAGCTTTGCCTTGATTACAATCTTGCGATTGGGAACGGCATTTTGACTGTCGAGAACGAGGCACAAGCACTGGCACGGGCCAAGGCGGATGAAAAGAACAAAGGTGGCGAAGCTGCCAACGCTGTTCTGCGTCAGATAGAAGTTCAAAACCATTTTGGAATACATCACAAGTAATGACCGATAAACCAAAGGCATCAGCCGCACAGCAGCGTAGCGCAGCGCGTTTTGCCGCTATTCAGGCACTTTATCAGGCTGAGCTGTCCCAGCTTTCAGCAAGTGACATCGTGCGCGAATATTCCGACTTCCGTCTTGATGGCGAGGGTGGTCGTGATCTTGATCTGACCAATGAAGACCTGATTGATCCGGATCGTGGTTTCTTTGCCGATCTTGTTCAGGGTGTCACCGCACGGATGGTTGATATTGACGCCTTGATTAATGGTGCCCTTGAAAAAGGTTGGACCACCAAGCGTCTTGAAACCGTTCTGCGCAGCATCCTGCGTGCGGGTACTTACGAGCTTATGGCACGTGAAGATGTCCCGATGCGCGTTGTTATCACCGAATATGTTGATGCCGCGCATTCGTTCTTTGATGAAAAAGAACCGAAATTGGTGAATGCGGTTCTTGATCGCATTGGTAAAAACCTGCGCGCTGGTGAAGCCGGACAAAACTGATATGGCAGAGCGATTAGGAGAGTTCGATCTGATCGCGCGCCATTTTGCGCCCATCGCACGGCGAGATCCGGCTGCATTGTCGCTTAAGGATGATGCGGCGGTGTTTTCTCCGCCACCTGGATGTGAAGTCGTTGTAACGACAGACGCATTGGTGGCAGACGTCCATTTCCGCAGCATTGATGATCCGGGCCTGATCGCGCAAAAAGTCCTGCGCGTGAATATGTCTGATCTTGCAGCCATGGGGACGACCCCGGGCGGCGTGGTTTTGACGGTGGGTTTTAACCGGGATCTTTCCGAAGACTGGATCGCCGGTTTCGCCAAAAGTTTTGGTGATGATTGCGCTGCATTCTCGGTTTCATTGTTGGGGGGCGATACGGTTGGTACGCCGGGCCCGACATTCTTTAGCCTGACGGCGTTTGGATATGTTCCGGCGGGAAGGGCGCTTCGCCGTGATCAGGCGCGCCCTGGGGACCTTTTGGCCGTCACAGGTACGCTTGGCGATTCGGCACTGGGTTTGTCCGTGCTGATGGGGGAACTGCCCGACATCGATGATGAAGCACAGGCGTTTTTGAAGGATCGCTATTGGGTGCCACAGCCGCGCATGGCAATCAGTCAGGCATGTATGGACCTCGAATGCAGGTTCGCGGTCATGGACCTGTCGGATGGCTTGGCCGGGGATTGCCGCAAAATCTGCGATACGTCAAATGTCGGCATGACAATCCACCAGGACGCAATTGCCTTGTCCCCCGCAGCAAAAGCCGTTCTAGAAAACGATCAAAGCCGATGGGGCCAAATTCTTGGCGGCGGCGATGACTATGAATTGCTGATTGCCGGTGCGCCTGATGACATCAAGGCACTGGGTGATCAGGTTACGGTCATTGGTTCGGTAACAGATCGGGCAGGGCAAGTTGAACTGATTAGCGCTGATGGAAAAATAGCCGAACTCGCACCGGGCGGGTTCGACCATTTTCGATAAAATTCTGATCTGGCGATCAGCGATTGTTAGCAGGATTATTTGCCTTCGCTAAACCGGCCAAGGTTGCCAAACAGCTGTTGTAAAATGGTCATTTCGCGGCCCGCAGTCGGTGTCACGCGATCAGTTGGAATAACCGGCTTGCCATCTTCAAGGTCATATTCGCTCAGGATTTCGACCCGGTTTGCCGCATCAAAACTGATGAGAACAACTTTCTGTTCGACGGTTTCCGGCTCGAAGAATGCGACTGTTTCGGTTGTCTTGGAAATATAAAGCCAGACATTCTCATCAAAGGCCGCAACCGTTGAAGGCGAGCCAAGAATGTCGGTTACATCGCCCTTGGTCGATTCTCCGATTGTGATCTGTTCGAGCATTTCTGGTTCCGGCGCGTTGCCGCGTGAGGCGATCCGGGGACTGCATGCCGAGACGTAAGCAACAGCCAATCCGGCGAGCAGGATCAGGGGAATGCGGGTAATTTTATTGTGTATGAAGCTCACCAGAGCGACCCTCTTGTTGAAACCAAACCGGAATTGCCTTGAGTTTCTGCGCTAGGCGCATGATATTGCCGGGCAATGTCTGGGGCAGAGCCGCCCCGAGAAGATTTACGGCATTCTGCTTGCCATGGCGGGAATGTCAACGAAGGAGTGTTACTGTTGTTTGGATGGCTTAAGAAAAAAGACCGCAAGCAAACCGCTGCGTTCGAGCTTTACACTGCAATGGTAACGCAGGCACGCCAACCGGACTTTTATGCAAAGCTTGGTGTTCCTGATACAATAGACGGGCGTTTTGACCTTATTTTGGTCCATGCGTTCGTCTTGTTCCGTCGACTTAAAACCGACAATGGGGACCGTGATCTGGCGCAACATATCTTTGATGTGATGTTTGCCGATCTTGACCAGAATATGCGTGAAATGGGCATTGGTGATGTCGGAATCCTTAAACGGATCCGCAAAATGTCAGAATCCTATCACGGACGTATCGTTGCATATGAAGAGGGCGTTCAATCTGGCGCAGCAGAACTTGCCGCCGCATTGGACCGGAACCTTTTTGCAGATACCGACGTTACGGATGAACAATTGATGGCGATGGTCGGGTATGTGAATGACGCACTGGCATCCCTTGATAAACAAGCTATTTTAGAATTGCAGAACGGCGCGGTGCATTTTCCCGATGTTCCCGCAATTGCCGTTACAGCCCCGCAGTAGAAAGAACGACCTGATGTCTAAAAAATTTACCCCCGAATTTTCCCGTATTGTCAAAACCGACGAGCAGGTAAGTCGGAAAGAACGCCTCACGATTGAAGCCAGTGAAAAGGAACGTGCGGCACTGGCCAAACGTTTTGAACTGGTATCCATCGACAGTCTTAAAGCAGAACTGACCATCAAGATCTCATCGAATGGCGAAGTCACCGTTCATGGCCCAATGAGTGCGCAGATCACGCAAAACTGCGTAACGACACTTGAGCCGGTTCCGGAAGCCGTCGAAGACACGGTCGATGTTCTGTTTTCCCCGCATGTGTCAGAAGATGATCTTCCGTCCAATCCGGATGATCTTGAAAACCTGTCGGAAGAAGAACTGATGGCGTTGCTGAATCAGCCAGAACCGCTGGTCGATAACAAGATTGATGTCGGCGAAGTCGTCGCGCAGTTTCTGGCCGTTGCGATGGACCCGTATCCGCGCCAAGAAGGTGCAGAATTGCCGAAATCGGTTATGGCCGAAGAGGAAGCTGAGGAAGAACGTCCTAATCCCTTCGCGCAGCTTGCCGGTTTGAAAGAGCAACTTGAAAAGAAAAAATAATCGCCAAAAGCTTTTTGGGTTTGATGATTAGGATCTTTGAATATGCCGGTTTTTACCGGCATTTCACTTTTCCAAAGTAAGATGACAGTGTATTCCCGATGGGCGGTAAGATTGCCGACCTCGGCTTTACCTTGTAACTGAGCGAGATTTCCGGTAATTACGGGCGTTCCGGCGAATAGATGACCGTCATCAGCCCAATGGCTGACCTGCCGGATATCCGGTTCAGAAATTTTAGAACAACCATAAGAGAATACGTTGCCTGAACAGGTTTGCATATCACTTGACGCGATGGGAGGAGACCACGCGCCAGAGATGGTCGTAGCGGGTGCTGAAATCGCGCTCAAAAGGCTCCCCCATCTCAAGTTTCTGATGTTTGGTGATGAAGCACGGCTTAAGCCGCTGCTGGCTAAATATCCCGCATTGGAAACAGTTAGCGAGGTTCGCCACGCGACGCAGGAAGTCTCGATGGAAGACAAACCTTCCGTTGCTTTGCGTCAGCGTCGTGATTCCAGCATGCGTCTTGCCATCAACGCCGTTAAGGAAGGTGATGCGCAAGGTGTCGTGTCAGCAGGTAATACCGGTGCATTGATGGCGATGGCCAAGTTCGTGTTGAAAACCGTGCGCGGTATCGACCGTCCGGCAATCGCGACCTATATGCCGACTCAGCGCGGCGAGACCGTGATGCTCGATCTTGGTGCGAATATCGAGTGCGATGAAAACAATCTGGTTCAGTTTGCGCTGATGGGTGAAGTTTTCAGCCGTATTTTGTTCGGCCTTGAAAAACCGTCTGTTGGTTTGCTCAATGTCGGCATCGAAGAGCTTAAAGGTAACGAGTCTGTCAAGAAGGCTGGCGCCATCTTGCGCGACATTGATCTTCCGATCCGTTTTGCGGGCTTTGTCGAAGGTGATGATCTTGCCAAGGGCACGGTCGATGTCATCGTTACCGATGGTTTCACAGGCAACGTCGCGCTTAAGACCGCAGAGGGCACAGCACGTCTACTGGTGCATTTCCTGCGCGAAACTTTCAAAAGTTCGTTCTTTGCCAAGGTTGGCTATCTTCTTGCCCGTCGTTCGCTGCAGCGTTTCCGTGATCGCATGGATCCGCGCCGCTATAACGGTGCGATGCTGCTGGGCCTTAACGGTATCGCGGTCAAAAGTCACGGCGGTACCGATGCGCTTGGTTTTTCTAATGCCATCGGGGTTTGCCACGATTTGATCGTGAATAACCTTAATGACAGCATCAAAAACGAACTTGCAGCTTTTGAACAGGCGATAACCAACAAGGTTGCCGCCATTCAGGAAGACGCGGTTCCGGTTGGTCAAACCAACTGATAAACTCACCAAAACATTAGAAAGCTGGCGGTCCCCAAATCATGACAGTTCGTTCTCGCATTATTGGTTGCGGCTCATATCTTCCTGCAAATGTTGTAACCAATGATGATCTGACCGCGCGCGTTGATACGTCTGATGAATGGATCGTCGCGCGTACCGGCATTCGTCAGCGTCATATTGCTGCCGAAGGTGAAACCACCAGTGACCTTGCATGTGAAGCCGCGAAAAAGGCGATGGAACATGCTGGTGTTAGCGCAGACGACATTGACTTGATCATTGTCGCAACGGCGACACCGGACAACACCTTCCCTGCAACAGCGACCAAGGTTCAGAACCGTCTTGGCGTTAAGGGTTTTGCCTTTGATGTGCAGGCTGTGTGTTCTGGATTTATCTATGGTTTGACCACGGCAGATATGTATATCCGCAATGGTCAGGCCAAAACCGCCTTGGTCATTGGGGCTGAAACATTCTCGCGCATTCTAGATTGGGAAGATCGTCGGACCTGCGTGCTGTTTGGCGATGGTGCAGGGGCGGTTGTTGTCCAAGCTGCAGAAGGCAACGGCACTGTCGAAGATCAAGGCATTCTTGCCAGCCGACTGCATTCGGATGGCAGCAAATATGAACTTCTCTATGTTGATGGCGGCCCGTCGACTACCCAGACCGTTGGTCATCTGCGTATGGAAGGCAAGGAAGTCTTCCGACATGCCGTGACCAATTTGGCAAGTGTGATTCGCGAAGTTCTTGCCGATACCGGACTTGAGCCAGAAGATATCGATTGGCTTGTGCCGCATCAGGCTAACCGTCGTATCCTTGATAGCACGGCCAAGAAGTTCGGTATTTCGCCGGATAAAGTTGTTGTGACGGTTGATCGTCACGCCAATACGTCGGCGGCGTCTATTCCGCTGGCATTGGCCGAGGCCGTTCATGACGGGCGCGTAAAGCGCGGAGATATTGTGATTCTTGAAGCCATGGGCGGCGGATTTACCTGGGGTGCTTCGCTCGTTCGTTGGTAAATTCGGGTGTGTCGAATTGCCGCCATTGTGCGGAAAAACACACTTAATCCGTAAAAATCACAACATTCCGCCTCAAAGCAGTGTATCCTGTTGATATTGACTGATTTAGCCACCAGATATAGCCTTGTGTATAAAGTCCCGAAATAAGGAGGCGGCCTGTTATGTCGGAAACAACGATTACCCGTGCGGATCTCGCTGAAGCCGTTTACCAAGAAGTAGGTTTGTCGCGGAATGAATCCGCACAACTACTGGAAACTGTTCTTGATGAAATTTCGACTGCGCTGATCAAAGACGAAGTGGTAAAGATTTCCTCGTTTGGAAGCTTCTCCGTGCGTCAAAAAGGACAGCGCATCGGACGGAACCCGAAAACAGGTGAAGAAGTGCCTATACTTCCGCGTAAGGTGCTCGTCTTCCGACCGTCACAGGTTCTGAAAGCCCGCATTAACGCTTAAGAAAAGAACTCATGAAAACGAACTTGGGGGCTGTGGCGGGAACTTCTCGCCGTACAGCAAAGTCTGACTCTGCTTTTCGCACAATTAGCGAGGCTGCAAAGGAGCTTGGTCTTCAGCAGCACGTGCTAAGGTTCTGGGAATCCAAGTTTCCACAGATCCAGCCATTGAAACGGGCGGGTGGTCGTCGCTACTACCGGCCCGAAGACATCGACTTTCTCGGCGATATCCGTTCATTGCTGCACGATCAGGGTTTCACGATCAAAGGGGTTCAGAAGCTTCTTGATCAGAATAAGGGCAAGTTGCCCTCGGAAATCTCTGTAACGGCACATGAGGGTGAGCAGGGAGCCGCTGCATCGGTCGCAAACACCAGTTCTGCCGATGACGTTAACGGTTCAACCGTTGATAAAGCTGCTTTGCGGAGCGTGTTGGGTGAATTGCAGGAGCTGCAAGGTATCCTTCAGGCGAGCCTGCGGGACGTCAAAAAAAATCCGTAAAAATCATTTGCGTCTTTGGCGTGGCGCCGCTATTTATCGAGCCGCGCCAAAGAGCGCATCTATACGGTCGGAGCGTGGCGCAGCCTGGTAGCGCACCTGCATGGGGTGCAGGGGGTCGGAGGTTCGAATCCTCTCGCTCCGACCAATTATTTTCCCATTGAAATTCCAAACTCAATTTAACGGTTATTTTGCCATTGGCATGATCCGGCCAAGCGTTTCGACGTTTCCGTTTTCATCAAGTCGGACCAAGATGATTTCACCAGATCTGGGATAGATAGCCGTCAGTTTGGTGATGTTGACCTGATGAGTGATCAGTAATGCCTTGCTGTCTTTGGGAAGTCCCTTAAGACGTGCAATCAGTTGGTCGTTTTGCTGGTTTTCGGTGCTGCGATCGCGGAAAAATGAATTCAGTACGGGTTCTTCGGTAACAGGCCCAAGTGCAAGCAGCGTTGCTGTTTCCATGCACCGGCACCACTGGCTGCTAAGAACTGTATCAATCGGAATTCCGTGTTGACGTATTTGCTTGCCAGTTTCGCGTGCCTGACGTCGGCCTGTATCATCTAGATTTCGCTGCGTGCTGCACTCATCGATGGTGAAGTTCGATGGGTCACCGGTTCCCGGAGCCGTTGCGTGGCGCATCAAGGCGTGCACGCCAGTCTGATTCCAAATAGCCCATGGATCTTTGTCCGATGCCGAGGCATCCAACGGTGCCGTCATGCAAATAACGGCAATCGCAGCAATGGTGTTTCGCATCAATTTTAACATGGTCAAACACAGTTCGTGGTAACAGACACAATGTTTGATACCCGGGAAACTGCCGACTGGATCAATTTGGGATGATGTGTTTGTTCTTTTGGCGTAAACGCAAAAAGTTAAGAGCCTTTTTTGGAAAGGTCGGTCACAACAAGACGGCCTTCATCGGTTAGCTTGCAAATCAGCCAGTCGGGTTTGACCGGATTGTCAAACCACGGGGCGGCCCAGCCGTGATCAATACAGCTTCTGACCGTTTTTTCGCTGATTTGTTTGCCATTGCCGTCAAATAGCGGCAATTTCCCACCCGGCTGGCTTAGGCCACTTTGTAGCCATTCAAGCTGGACATCTGTGGGTTTCGAATGTTTTTTCCCCGTCATCGGTACTCCTCGCACCGTTATGGTATGATTGGCATCATAAACACTGGATGGGGAACAGTGTGACGGATAATCAATCATGGAGCAATCGCAATGACACCCGATGCGTTTCACGCCAGCCAAATGTCGTTTTTGTATGTCACTGTTCCAGATATGGAAACTGCACGTATGATTGCGGGTGGTGCAATTCGTGAAAAGCTTGCAGCATGCGCAAATGTTTTGCTGCAGATGACGGCGATTTATGAATGGGACGGCGATGTTGAGGAAGAAAACGAGTTGATCGTCATTCTTAAAACATCGCAGGCAACTGCCCCGGCGTTGGCCCAATGGGTTGAGCAACATCATCCCTATGAAGTGCCCTGTGTCCTTGAAATCCCGTTGGGGCGGGGTAATCACGATTACGTTTCATGGCTGCAAAAGCAATTGGGATCAAAATCACGGCTGATGTGATTGCATCAACGCGGCTTGCCCCCTAGGATGGCGCAAATTTAATCCAGTGGATAAAGAGATTTCATGAACCAGCTTACCAAAATGGCCTTGGAAATGGGGCCGTTGATCCTGTTCTTTGCGGCCAATGCAACGACCAACCTTATGACTGCAACGGCCGTCTTTGTTACGGCAACGGTCATTGCGTTGATCACGTCCTATATGATAGCGCGGACCATTCCGGTTATGCCGTTGATTGGTGGCGTGTTTGTCATCGTGTTTGGCGGGTTGACGCTTTATCTTGATGATGAGCTTTTCATTAAAATCAAGCCGACGATTGTCAATTTGCTGTTTGCAGCAATCCTGTTTGGCGGTTTGATGGCGCGAAAGCTGTTTCTCAAGCTTGTTCTGGAAAGCGCCTTTAAGGCGACCGATGAAGGTTGGCGCATTTTGACCTGGCGCTGGGCGTTCTTCTTTGTCTTCCTTGCCATCGTCAATGAAATTGTCTGGCGCAATTTCCCGACCGATACATGGGTCGCATTCAAGGTATGGGGCATAATGCCCATTACCATGGTGTTTGGCATGGCGCAGGTGCCGGTCTTGATGAAGCACCAATTGCCAGAAGAAGAGGGCGGTTCACCCGCTTCTTAAGATTTTGGCACAATCGATCATGATGAAATGCACAAGGGCAGGATGATATCCTGCCCTTTGTTTTAACAATACACGCGGAAAGCCTCGAAAGCTCTATTAGAGAATGGGCAAAGCCACACTGACAGCAGCCTGTGCCGCGATACCTTCTTCGCGTCCGGTAAAGCCCAATCGTTCGGTGGTGGTGGCTTTGACATTCACTCGGTCGACTTCAATCTCAAGGATCTCGGCGACTTTTGTACGCATCGCTTGTGTATGCGGGCCGATTTTGGGGTATTCACAAATCAGGGTGATATCCGCATTCACGATCCTGCCCCCACGTTTGCGCACCAGATCGACAGCATGCTTCAGGAAAATATCAGAGGACGCACCTTTCCACTGCATGTCACTTGGCGGGAAATGCTGACCGATATCACCCGCGCCAATGGCGCCCAGAATGGCATCGGTTAGGGTGTGAAGACCAACATCGGCATCGGAATGCCCGTCAAGTCGGGCAGTGTGGGGCACCTTGATACCGCAAAGAATACAATGATCGCCCGGGGCAAAGCGGTGAACGTCAAAGCCTGTTCCGGCACGGTATTCTTCTTGCTGCATCTGGCAATCTTTCTTTTCTGTGCTTTTAGCCCGATCTTGCGCACGGTCGAAATCGTCGCGTCGGGTGATTTTATCGTTATTTACCGTGCCTTCGACACACACCACGTCAATGCCCAGCATTTCAAGCAAGGCGGCATCATCGGTAAGTTCCTGACCTTCGAACTTCTGATGAGCTTCAAGGATGGTTGTAAAATCAAAACCCTGTGGGGTTTGGGCCCGGTACAGGCTTTCGCGCGGGATGGTGCGTGAAATGACATTTCCCTGATCGGTTTGTTTTATGGTGTCGACAACGGGCAGGGTCGGGATGGCGCCACGTTGTTTTTCAAGGGCACTGATAACCCGTTCAATGACATCATCAGATATCCCGGGACGTGCGGCATCATGGATCAGGACAATATCGGGATTGTGCACAGCAAGGCCACGCAAACCATTAAGCACAGATTGCTGTCGGGTTTCACCGCCGGCAATCGCGGCCGACAGATCCGACACCTGGGAAAGGTCGCAAACGGCTTTGTCGTATAAATCCTGATGTGCTGGATTATAGACCACCTGAACAAGGTCGGGTGATGTGTGCCGAGCAAAGCATTCAATGCAATGCGCAAGCAGGCTTTTACCGCCAAGCACGTGATATTGTTTTGGTGTTGGGTCGCCAAATCTGCTACCGCTGCCTGCAGCAACGATGACAACCCCGATTTTTTTGGTCATAAACATGATGCCATGGCTTGTCTGAATTGCGCCGCAGGCTATCTTTCTGCGAAGACTTTGCCAAGTCGACATTTGGAATATCAGGTCTTTGTGACCCGAAATACTGAAACGGACCATCGCATGCTTGCTGCATATATACACATACTGGCCTTGTTGCCGCTTACGGCGCAGATCATGCGTGAAGAGCCAAAGCGTGATGTGTGGCTGTATGGATCAATTTGTCTGGCGGCAGTCGGAACGATGGTGTTGCTTGGCCTGACGGGCGAAGAAGCTCAGTCGCGCGGATTTTCTGCCGCCCTTCACTGGTCGGAACTTACCGTGATCCTGATCTTTGGTGGCTTGGTGATCTGCAAGGGCCCGCATCAGGTTTGGCGACTTGCCGGTTACATTGGCGGATATCTGTTGCTCTTTGCGGTGCTGGCCGGCGTTTTTCGCGTGTTTGGCACCCAGACACCGCCGACAGTTGAAGGACCAGCTCTGTATTCAGGTTGGCTGTGGGCGCATATCGGCAGCTCATTGATCACGTATGCGCTTGTGACGCTCGCGGCAATTGCGGCGATGGCCTATGTCGTGCAGGAACATGCCCTTAAACATCGCAAACCGACCCGTTGGAGCCGCCGTCTGCCACCGTTACGCGACAGTGAATACATGCTGGTCGATTTTTTGAAATGGTCCGCATGGGTTCTGACGATCGGAATTGTTTCGGGATTTGCACTTCGCTATGTCGAAGGCAGTAGCCTTTGGGAAATTGACCATAAGATGCTGTTGACCCTATTGGGTTTTGCAACCATCTGCACCCTGATTTTCATTCATGAGAAATCAACACTACGTGGCCGCATGGCGGTGCGATTTGTCCTTGGGGCTTGGTTGCTTCTGACCTTGGCCTTTCCCGGCGTTCGTTTGGTCAGCGGGTATCTGATTGGATAGTCGGCGGATTGGCAGCGTTCATTTTGCCAGAAAAGTGCGCAAACACCTGATCGATGGAATGCATGATGCATAATTGATGGTCAGTGTGCGCTGCGGTATCCCGCCAACATGCAGAATTATCGCACGCATCATACTCAAATTTCAGCATATTCAAGGTCTTTCGCCGGGTTGAGCACCACGATATTTTCATCAATACGCTTAGAGTTGTTGCAACTCGTTGCCAGTTTTATTAATCTGCCCAAGTTTTAGGCAATCGGAAATACTTCATGTCATTGCAGATTGGTTCTGTGCATGTGCCAGAAAATGTCATTCTGGCACCTATGTCAGGTGTGACTGACCTTCCATTTCGGCAACAAGTCCGCCAGTTTGGCGGGCATCTTGTTGTGTCTGAAATGATTGCGTCAGATGCCATGACCCGCATCCAGCAGCATAGTAAAGAAGTGCGCAAGATGCATGGCGATTGCGCAGCCGAAAGCCCGCTTTCCGTTCAGCTTGCCGGGACTGAGCCAGAAGAAATGGCCGAAGCGGCAAAAATGAACGAAGCCCGTGGGGCCATGATCATTGATATCAATATGGGCTGCCCGGCCAAAAAGGTGACAAAAGGCTATGCTGGTTCGGCATTGATGCGCGACGAAAAGCTTGCTGCAGATATCATCAAAGCCACCGTTGATGCCGTATCGGTACCGGTTACCCTGAAAATGCGTCTTGGCTGGGATGATGATAACCGCAATGCGCCGACATTGGCCAAGATCGCAGAAGATCTGGGCATCGCGATGCTGACCATTCATGGACGCACACGCTGCCAGTTTTACAAAGGCGATGCCGACTGGGATGCGATTTCTTTGGTTAAAAACGCGGTTTCAATCCCGGTCATTGGCAATGGTGACGTCACCAGAGAAGAAGATGCGCAGGACTTGCTGCAACGTTCAGGTGCAGATGGTGTCATGGTTGGCCGTGGTGCATATGGAAAACCCTGGTTTCTGACGCAGGTATCGCACTTCCTTAAAACCGGTGAAAAACTGTCTGCACCGTCACTTGCCATTCAGTTGGAAACGATCTTGCGCCACTATGATGCAATGATTGACCATCATGGCCGACAGGGTGTGCGCATCGCGCGGAAACACCTTGCGTGGTATTGCAACAGCTTGCGCAACGCGACAGAATTTCGACGTGTTATCAACGTTTTGGATGACCCGTCAGCGGTCAAAGACCAAATTCGGTCCTTCTACGAACCGTTGGTCGAACACGAAATCAAATTTGATCAGAAAGCTGCCTGATCTTTTTATAACAATAAAATGGCGATTGAAAAAATCGTTGGGGAAGAATTGAATGAGACTGGGATTTGGAAAAGGCAACGGGGTTGATCCAACCGGTGTGCTTAACGCGATTGCAAGTGCGGTCGTCGTTGCCAATCGGGATGGGAAGATCCGGTTTGTCAATCAGGCGACCGAACAGCTGTTTAATACAAGTGCCAGCGTTTTGTGTCGCAGTGACCTGACGGATTTCATTCCCGCTGACAGCCCTGTATTTTCCTTAATCAGGCAGGCAATTGAAGAAGCAACTCTTGTTGCTGATCATAATCTGCTGATCGAAAGCCCCAAGATTGGCAAGCATACGGTCAATTTGACCGTGGGCTCGATGCCAGATGAAACCGATTGTGCCGTTCTGACTTTTGAGCCGCGCTCGATCGCCCAGAAAATCGATAATCAGCTTCTGAGCCGTAATTCTGCACGTTCTGTAAGTGCAATGGCCGCGATCCTTGCCCACGAGATCAAAAACCCTCTGTCGGGTATCCGTGGTGCTGCGCAATTGCTTGAGCAAACCAGTAACGAAGATGACCGGGTTCTCACCCGTCTGATTTGCGATGAAGCGGATCGGATTGTCGAGCTTGTCGACCGGATGGAGATTTTCTCGGACAAGCCGTTGGAACGCGGTGCGGTTAACATTCACACCGTGCTTGAGCATGTCCGGCGTTTGGCTGAAAACGGCTTTGGTAAGAACCTGGTGTTTGAAGAAATCTATGATCCATCCTTGCCGCCGGTCTTTGGCAATCGGGATCAACTTATTCAGGTCTTCCTCAATCTGGTGAAGAACGCGGGCGAGGCGGTTGATCCGAAAGATGGAAAAATCATTATTTCCACCCGGTATCAACACGGTGTCCGTTTGGCGGTTGCAGGGCGCGATGCACGTGTGCATTTGCCGCTTGTTGTTTCTGTTTCTGACAATGGTCCGGGCATTTCACAAGATATGCGTGAAAGCCTGTTTGATCCGTTTGTCACGACCAAGCCGACCGGGTCGGGCCTTGGCCTGGCACTGGTGGCCAAGATCATTAATGACCATGGTGGTGTGATTGAAGTGAAAGATGTGCCGGGGGGCGGTGCAGAATTTCAGATCATGCTGCCGATTTACAATCGTGCGCTGGCCGAGGGGGCGAGCGAACCCATAATAATCAATAACAGGGAAGAAACCGCATGAGCACGCGCCCTGCCAGAATTCTGGTCGCCGACGATGACCGTGCAATCCGCACGGTATTGACGCAGGCTTTGTCGCGCCAAGGACACGAGGTCCGTAGTACGGGCCATGGTCGTACACTTTGGGACTGGATCGCCGACGGGGACGGTGATCTGGTTATTACCGATGTCATGATGCCGGACGAGAACGGTCTTGATATGGTGCCGCGCATTCGTAAATTGCGCCCCGACCTTCGCGTGATTGTCATGAGTGCGCAAAACACCCTGATGACTGCGGTTAAAGCCGCACAGCGCGGTGCGTTCGAGTATCTGCCAAAGCCTTTTGACCTTAATGAGTTAATGGGCATTGTTGATCGTGCACTTGAAACACCACAGGAAAGTCAGGTCGGAAAAGCTGCCGATGAAGAGGGTGATGATCGCCTGCCTTTGATCGGCCGTTCGGCGGCGATGCAGGAAATCTACCGTGCGCTGGCACGTCTGATGAACACGGACCTTACCGTGATGGTCACAGGTGAAAGTGGAACGGGTAAAGAACTGGTCGCGCGCGCATTGCATGAATATGGCGGGCGCCGTCATGGGCCGTTTGTTGCGATCAATATGGCCGCAATCCCGCGTGAATTGATCGAAAGCGAGCTGTTCGGCCACGAAAAAGGGGCCTTTACCGGTGCGAATGAACGCAAAGTCGGGCGGTTTGAACAGGCAGAAGGCGGAACGCTTTTCCTTGATGAAATTGGCGATATGCCGCTTGAAGCGCAGACCCGTTTGTTACGTGTTTTGCAGGAAGGCGAATATACCCGTGTTGGTGGCCGCACGCCTATCCGGGTGAATGTCCGCATTGTGGCGGCAACGCACCGCGATTTACGCAAACTCATCCGCGAAGGGACGTTTCGCGAAGACTTGTTCTATCGTCTGAATGTTGTTCCGATCCGTTTGCCGTCGCTGCGCGAACGTCTGGAAGACATTCCTGAACTGGTGAACCATTTCCTGATGCTGGCCAGCCAGGAAGGACTTCCGCGCAAGAACCTGTCATCAGAAGCAATGGCACGCCTGAAGGCGCACCGTTGGCCGGGTAACATTCGTGAACTTGAGAACATGGTGCGCCGTCTGACAGCGCTTTACTCGCATGACGTCATTGGCGTTGATGTGATCGAAACCGAGTTTTCCGAGAACAACATCAACGAAGCAGCCCCAAGTGCGGAGCCGCAATCTTTGTCAGAATCGATTGAACGTCATGTGCGGGAGTATTTTGACGCGCATGAAGAAGATTTGCCATCCAATGGGCTGTATGACCGTATCCTGCGTGAAATGGAACGACCGCTTTTGAATGTGACACTTGAAGCAACGCGGGGAAATCAGGTCAAGGCAGCAGAAGTTCTTGGCCTGAACCGGAATACCCTGCGCAAGAAAATCCGTGATCTTGGGCTTGAAGTCGTCAGGGGCACAAAATGAATAATACTGACCGTTCGATCTCCAACCGTTTCTTGCGGTCGGGCTTTGTACGGTTTGTGGCGAGGTTGGGGCAGTCGCGTCGTTTCGCGTTTGGCCTGGTCGCAGCAGCCCTGATATCGGTCACGGCAACCTATCTTGCGATGACCGGGACGGCACCGTTTCGTCCTGATCCACGCTTGATTTTGCTGTTGCTGAATGCCGATCTTGTGCTGGTGTTGCTGCTGGCAACACTGGTTGCGCGAAAGCTTGTTCAAATCTGGGTCGAACGTCGACGCGGGGTTGCCGGGGCAAAGCTTCACACCCGTATGGTTTTGATGTTTTCACTGGTTGCGGTGACGCCGGCGATCTTCGTTGCGGTATTCTCGGCCTTGTTCCTGCATTTTGGTATTCAGGGCTGGTTTAGTGACCGCATCAGAACAGCCGTGGAAGAAAGTATGGTCATTGCTGATGCTTATTTGAAAGAGCATCAGGAGCTGATCCGTGCAGACGTTCTTGCGACCACAAGTGACTTGCAAAGATTTGGGGTCAATTTTTCGACCAGTACGGATCGCATCTCAGACCTTCTGACCGATCAGGCTCTTGCCCGTGGGTTGCCGGAAGTCATGATGATCGACGGTTCCGGGCAGGTCATCGCGCAGTCCGAATACAGTTTTTCCTATATGACGGATCAGTCTTCTATCCCGCCGGAAGTCTTTGACGAGGCGCGCGAAAAAGATGTGGTTCTCATGATCGGCTCTGCCGATAACCGCATTCGCGCATTGGCCAAGATCCCGACCTTCATCAATGCATTTTTGCTGGTGGGGCGTTTTGTTGATCCCAACGTTCTTGACCGTATTGATAAGGCCAGGCGTGCTGTTGACGCCTATGAAAGCCTTGAAGGGGAACGTTCAGGGATCGTGATTACGTTTGTCATGATCTTTGTTCTGATCTCTGTGGTGTTGTTGCTGGCAGCAGTGACGATGGGGCTTATGGTGGCAACACGTTTGGTGCAGCCCGTGTCGCAATTGATCACGGGTGCTGAACGTGTCAGGGACGGTGATCTGTCGTTCCGTGTGCCGCTGGACGGGCAGGGTGATGAGCTTGAGGCCCTTAGCCGCGCCTTTAACCGGATGACCGCACAGCTTGAAACACAGCACAATGAACTGATTGCGGCCAACCGTCTGAATGATGAACGGAGGCGCTTCACCGAAGCTATTCTTGGCGGGGTTACAGCGGGCGTGATTGGTCTTGATCCTGATCGCAAGATTGATTTGCCAAACCGAAGTGCGTCTGACCTTTTGGCGGTTGATCTTGAAAACCATATCGGCCAGAAACTGACGGACGTCATTCCCGAATTCGCCACACTGTTCGAAGATTTTGGCCGGGATGGAGATCGCAGCAAGCCGCGACAGGTCGAAATTCGCCGTGAGGGCGTGAATGTGACCCTATTGGCCCGCGTGACAGCAGAATGGGCTGATGATGGCACGGTGTTTGGCTATGTCGTGACATTTGATGATGTGACGGAATTGCAAACGGCGCAACGCATGGCGGCATGGGCCGATGTTGCGCGACGTATTGCCCATGAAATCAAAAACCCGCTGACACCTATTCAACTGTCAGCCGAACGCCTTAAACGCCGTTTCCTCAAGCAAATTAATGACGACGATGAGGAAGTCTTCAAAACCTGCACCGATACCATTATCCGGCAGGTATCCGATATCGGTCGGATGGTGGATGAGTTTTCAAGTTTTGCACGCATGCCATCACCGAAAATGCGGTCGGAAAACATCAGTGATCTGGTGAAAAGTGCGGTATTCTTGCAAAAACAGGCGCATAGCAACATCACCTATGACTTTGACCAGACCGGAATTGAGGAAATGCAAATTTCCTGCGATGCCCATCAGGTAAACCAGTGTCTGATCAACACCCTTAAAAATGCTGCCGAAGCAATCGAGGCCCGCGATAAGCCAGAAGATGGCGAGTTGCCCCGCGGGAAGATCGAAGTTTCAATTACGGTGTCACCAAACAATCAACATCTGTTTGTCGCGGTGTCTGACAACGGAAAAGGGCTTCCGGCCGAGCATCGCGAACGCTTGACAGAGCCTTATATCACCACACGTTCGAAGGGGACCGGTCTTGGTCTGGCGATCGTTAAGAAAATCATGGAAGACCATGGAGGAGAGCTGATACTCTCTGACGGCGTTGAAAGCGGGGCGACAATTACGTTATCGTTCCCGCAGGTGGTTGAAGCCGATCTTGAAGGCAAATCGCCGGACGTATATTCCTCAGGCAATTAATTCAATTGTCAAAATCGTAACAAGAACAAAGATTGATTTGGTCACGACATGGCGCACGACATTCTGATTGTCGACGACGAAAAAGACATCCGAGCGTTGATTTCCGGTATTCTGGAAGACGAAGGCTACACAACCCGACAGGCCGGATCGAGCCAGGAAGCTCTGTCCGAGGTTTCTGCACGTCGGCCAAGCCTTGTGGTTCTTGATATCTGGATGGATGAAAGTGACCATGACGGCATTGAAACGCTTAAGCTGATCAAACGCGAACATAGCGAAGTACCTGTGGTCATGATTTCCGGTCACGGCAATATTGAAACCGCACTCGAAGCATCGCGGATCGGTGCCTATGACTTCATTGAAAAACCGTTCAATACCGACCGTTTGTTGATGGTTGTTGAACGTGCGATTGATGATGCCCGACTGCGCCGTGAAAACCGTGAGCTGACGTTACTTACCGGGGGTGATACCGAACTTGTCGGCAAGTCATCACTGGTGAATAATCTTCGCCAATCTGCAGAACGTGTTGCCCGTACCGGAAGCCGGGTCTTGATCCATGGACCAGCCGGATCGGGCAAAGAAGTCGTCGCGCGACTTATTCATCGGAAATCAGCACGATCAGAAGCACCGTTTGTTGTGCTGAATTGCGCGAATATCTCGCCTGAAACCATGGAAGAATCCCTGTTCGGCGCGGTTGCCAATGTCGATCGTGAAGCGCGCACAGGTGTGCTGGAACTGGCCCACGGAGGTACACTTCTACTTGATGAAGTGGCCGATATGCCTTTGGAAACGCAGGGTAAAATTGTTCGCGTCTTGCAAGACCAAACTTTTGAACGGGTTGGTGGGGCAATCCCGGTTAGCGTTGATGTACGTGTGATCGCAACAACGGCGCGTGATCTTGAACAACGTATCGCAGAACAAACCTTCCGGCAGGATTTGTATTACCGGCTGAATGTTGTGCCGCTTGAGGTTCCCTCATTGCAGCAGCGCCGCGATGATATACCTGAATTGGCCGAACGGTTCCTTGAACGGTATGCTGAGGCAACCGGCCTTCCAAAACGAAAGCTTTCACCAGAAGCCATGGCAACATTACATGCCTATGATTGGCCGGGCAATGTCCGGCAGTTGCGCAATGTCATGGAAAGACTGATGATCATGGCACCGGACGAAGAGAAAGTTGATCTGATCAGCGGCAAGATGTTGCCGTCAGAACTGTTTTCCGATGTGCCAACGTCGCTAAGCTTTGACAAAACCAGTGAAATCATGGCATTGCCGCTTCGCGAAGCGCGCGAGCTGTTTGAGAAAGAATATCTGCAGACCCAGATTGATCGGTTTGGCGGGAATATTTCCAAGACGGCGACTTTCGTCGGAATGGAACGATCAGCATTGCATCGCAAGCTAAAAAGCCTTGGGGTCAGCGGTCAATAGACCGAAAACCACCACGGACTGTTGTGAACGGGAGTAGATAAGATGAAGGTCATCATTTGCGGCGCAGGGCAGGTGGGGTTCCACATTGCCAAATATCTGGCTGCGGAAAACAATGATGTTACCGTGATCGACCAATCCGAAGAACTGGTGCGCAAGATTTCAGATACGCTTGAAGTCAAAGGCATCATCGGGTTTGGCTCTCACCCCGACATTCTGCAACAGGCAGGTGCCGAAGAAGCCGACATGCTGATTGCGGTGACCTTTGCCGATGAAGTCAACATGACGGCCTGTCAGGTTGCGCATTCGCTGTTTAACGTGCCGACCAAGATTGCCCGTATCCGGAGCCAGACATATCTGCAGCCGGAATGGGCAAGCCTGTTTGGTCGGGAAAAGCTTCCGATTGATGTGGTGATTTCCCCGGAAATGGAAGTCGCCCGCGCGGTTGCCCGCCGTCTGCAGGCACCCGGTGCGTTTGATATGATCCCGTTTGCCGATGACAAGGTCAAAATCCTTGGCCTGCGCTGCAGCGAAGATTGCCCGGTGATTAATACCCCTTTGCGTCAGCTCCATCAGTTGTTCCCGGATTTGAATATTTCGATCCTTGGCATGATCCGCAACGATAAGCCGGTCTATCCCAAGGGCGATGATCAGATGTTGGCAGGTGATCTGGTCTATCTTGCCGTGTCTGGCGATCAGGTCGACCGCGCAATGTCGGCATTTGGTCACGAAGACCCGGAAGCCCGCCGGATTGTGATCTTTGGTGGCGGGAACATTGCCTTGTTCCTTGCCGAAGAAATCAATAAGAACTTTCCCGGTGTCACGACACGACTGGTCGAGGCAGATGCAGAACGCGCACGTTATGTCGCCCAGAAACTGCCCAAGAAAAGTGTGGTTCTACATGGCGACGTTCTGGACCCGGAATTGTTGGAAGAAGCCAATGTCGGCAATGCCGAAGCCGTTGTGGCCCTCACCAATGATGATGAAACCAACATTCTGGCATCCTTGCTTGCCAAACGGTATGGCTGCCCACGCGCACTGACCCTGATTAATAAAAGTACCTATAACTCGTTGGTGTCGGAACTTGGCATTGATGTTGTCATCAGCCCGCGCATGACGACAGTATCGACCATTCTGCACCACGTGCGCCGCGGGCGTATCCGTGCGGTTCACAGTCTGTCAGAAGGTTTTGGCGAGGTGCTTGAAGCAGAGGCACTTGAAACAGCCCCTATTGTTGGCAAAGCGATCAAAGATATCGCGATGCCAACCAGCGTCGTGTTTGGTGCGATCTTGCGAAATGGCGAAGTGGTTATGCCACGTGCAAACACCGTGATTGAAGCGAATGACCGTATTGTCGTCTTCGCCGGATCCAATCAGATCAAAAAGGTTGAGAAAATGTTTGCTGTCCGGTTGGAATATTTCTAATCAACAGGGAATATTTAATATCCTCATACAAATAAAAATCCCCAAAACAACCGGAAGATTTTATGTCTGATCAATTGCCCCATCCGCCAAAGGCTGTGATCTTTGATTGGGACAACACCCTTGTTGATAGTTGGGGAACCATTCAGGTTGCTTTGAACATGACCTTTGCCGACTTCGGCAAAGAGCCCTGGACGCTTGATGAAACCAAGCAGCGCGTGGCGCGTTCTTTGCGTGACAGTTTCCCGGTTCTGTTTGGAGAAGATAAGTGGCATGCGGCCAAAGACAGCTTCTATGCCCATTTCCAGTCCATTCATCTGGAAACACTGACCCCACTTGCCGGTGCCTATGATCTTTTATGTGCACTGCGTGACAACGACACTTATATCGGGGTGGTCAGCAATAAAAACGGTGATTTCTTGCGGAAAGAAGCCGAACATCTTGGTTGGACGGAATTTTTTGGCAAAATTATTGGTGCAACAGATGCTGCCAATGACAAACCGGCACCCGATCCAGTGCATATGGCAATGGGCGACTCTTCGGCGCCGCAATATGAGAATCTGTGGTTTGTCGGCGATAGCGTGGTTGATATTCAATGTGCGCGCAATGTCGGGGCGACTGCAATTTTGATCGGCAATGAAATTACCGGCCATAGTGACGGGCAGAATTCTGCGACTCTTAGCCCTGATTGGCATTTCGCTGATTGCGAGGCGTTTGTAGGGGTTGTAAAAAGCTTCTCGAAAGTCTTATAGTTCAAACAGGTCACTAAAAATGGGGACGGAACCGTAATAGACCCAAGGTCGACGGTTCCACATTTTCCTTGGCCGCCCGAAACTAAAAAAACGCTCATAAAAGAAGGCTAGGTCTAACCAATGGCGGAAAAATCACAAAATGTTCAGGACGTATTCCTGAATTATTGCCGTAAAAACAAAACGCCGGTTACCGTGTTTCTGGTCAACGGAGTCAAATTGCAGGGCATCATCACCTGGTTTGACAATTTCTCTGTTTTGCTGCGGCGCGATGCTCACACCCAGCTCGTGTACAAACACGCGATTTCGACGGTAATGCCGACGACACCGATTAAACTGTTTGATCCGAGCCAGCCAGCGACGGAAGAAGAAAATAGCTGACGAGTCTCTGACTTCGGGGGGAGGCGATACGCCTGACGCCCCCCGGGTCCTGGTTTTCCATCCGGAACTAAAACGTGCGGACCAGACGGCGTCCTGGCGCGATGCTTCATCTCGTTTGGATGAAGCCGTCAGTTTAACTGGCGCGTTAGAATTTGAAGTGGTGGGCGCGGATATCGTGCCCATTGCAAAAGTGCGTCCTTCTACCTTGTTTGGTAAAGGCGTAACGGAACGGCTTGGTCTGCAGATCAAGGCCGAAGAAGCCGACATTGTTATGATCAATGGCCAACTCACCCCGATCCAGCAGCGTAATCTGGAGAAAGAGTGGAAGTGTAAGGTTATTGACCGTACAGGTTTGATTCTTGAGATTTTTGCTGATCGTGCGCGTACCCGAGAAGGGCGCCTGCAGGTTCAGCTTGCCCTGCTGAGCTATCAGCGATCTCGTCTTGTGCGGACGTGGACCCACCTTGAGCGTCAGCGTGGCGGTCGTGGCTTCCTTGCCGGGCCGGGTGAACGTCAGATCGAAATTGACCGACGTTTGATTGGCGACAAGCTGGCAAAGCTGCGCCGCGAACTTGAGGAAGTTAAACGTACGCGTGAGCTTCATCGTGAAGCACGACGTCGTGTTCCTTATCCGATTGTGGCGCTTGTTGGATATACCAACGCGGGGAAATCAACGCTGTTTAATCAGTTAACAGTGTCTGAGGTCTTTGCCGAGGATATGCTGTTTGCAACGCTTGACCCGACAATGCGTGGTTTGATCTTGCCCGGTGGGCGGAAGGTTATCCTGTCGGATACGGTGGGTTTTGTTTCCGATTTGCCCCATGATCTGGTGGCGGCATTCCGGGCAACACTTGAAGAAGTTCTTGAAGCTGATCTGATTGTTCATGTGCGCGATGCTTCGTCACCGGAGACAGAAGCGCAAAAGCTTGACGTTCTGGAAGTGCTAAAGGCACTTGGATTGCAAAAAGCAATTGACGGTGAAGAACTGGTCGAGGCTTTGAACAAGATCGATTTGCTTGAAGGTGAAGATCTGCAAGCCATGCTTGAATCTTCAGCGCGTCATAGTAATACCATTGCGATTTCAGCCGTGAAGGGCCGAAACTGTGAGGCATTATTAGAACTAATTGAAGATCGCCTGACCGTAGATATGCCGGTGTTTGAGCTGTGCGTACCTTATTCTGATGGTAAATCCTTGGCCCGTTTGTATGAACAGGGTGAAGTATTGCACCGTAACGAAGGGCCAGATGGTATTTCAATTCAGGTCCGCGTGGATACCACCCGGCTTGGGCGATTTGAAGACTGGTGTGCTAAATCCGGGCTTGAGATACAGCTGGTATCGTAAATACACATACCCAATGGGAGACGAAGCGTGGCGATGAAAGTCGATATAGACAAGGTTACCGGGATTATCCGGGAAGTCTCGGCTGAAGAAATCGCCCCGCGTTTCGGTCAACTTGATGATGCAGATATTGACATCAAGACCCATGCGCTTGATCTGGTAACGATTGCCGATACCGAAGCAGAACGTGTTCTGACCAAACGATTGACCGATCTTCTGCCTGGCAGTCGTGCGCTTGGCGAAGAAGCAGCCCATGCCGATCCGACACTTCAGGATCGTATCTTTGCCGGGGATGACCCGTTCTGGATTATTGATCCGGTTGATGGGACAAAGAACTTTGCCCATCATCGCCAACCATTTCGCTGTATGGTCGGGCTGTATTCAGGCGGTGAAACTGTTGCTGCGTGGATTGTTGATCCGATTGAGGGATCGGCAACCGTGGCAGAAAAAGGGGCCGGTACCCGTTATCAGGAAAAGCAGGTTTCCGTTCGATCAAACATCACCAAGGCAAGTGATGCCAAAGGGTTCCTGATTTCCTACGCCCGTGACCGTTTGACCAAGCATTATGGTCATATGGATTTCTTTGACGGGATTGCGCATTACTCCTGCTGTGGGGCGGAGTATGAAGAATTAGCCCGTGGGGCATATGATTTTTGCGCCTACCGTACGCTCAAGCCATGGGATCATGCGCCGGGTACGTTGCTTGTTCGTGAATCCGGTGGCTATGCTCGCTATATCACCACGGATAAAAGTAACGAATACAACGCAAATGCAACGGCCCCGGGTCTTTTGTGTGCAAGTTCAGAAGAACTTTGGGCCGAGATTAACGAAATTTTGCTGCCTTTGTTTTCGTAAGGTGCATTAACTTCATCGACGCCGGAGTTTGTAGGGTAGTAAAAGGCCCAACGGTCAGACTTGGCCGCGTTCCACCTTTTTTGCCAAATTCCACAGGTCATCCATTTCTTTTAGATCCGATTGTGCAGCCGTGCGGTTGTCCCGGGCCAGTTCGTCTTCGATGAAATGAAACCGCTTGGTGAATTTGTGGTTGGCACCGCGCAGGGCCACTTCAGGATCGACACCGATCTTGCGGGCAAGGTTCGCCATTACAAACAACATATCCCCCAATTCATCCTGAAGGCGTTCTGGATCAGGCGTTTCTGTCATTTCGGCCTTAAGTTCGTCGATCTCTTCGTGAAGCTTGTCAAAGACTTCATCGGTGCTTGGCCAGTCAAAGCCAACCCGTGCTGCCCGCTTGGTGAGCTTTTCTGCACGCATTAACGCGGGCAGGGCACTTGCAACGCCATCAAGTGCGCTGTGACGTTCATGGCCTTTGGTTTCGGCCTTTTGTGCACGTTCGGCGGCCTTGATCTTTTCCCACGTCTGATTAACACCGTCCGTGGTAGTCGCATCCCCATCGCCAAAAACGTGAGGATGGCGGCTGATCATTTTTGAAACGATGCTGTTGGCTACGTCTTCAAATTCAAAATGTCCTGCTTCCTTGGCCATTTGTGCATGGAAAACAACCTGAAGCAACAAATCACCCAATTCGCCCTTAAGTTCGTGCATGTCGTCATCGGCAATAGCATCGGCAACTTCATAAGCTTCTTCTATGGTGTAGGGGGCGATGGTGGAAAAATCCTGTTCCAAATCCCAAGGGCATCCACCATCGGGATCACGCAGCTTGGCCATGACGTCAAGAAGGTCGTTGATGGCTTTGCTTTTATGCGTGCTCATGGGCGTGGTCCTGTGATGTGTTTTTCAAATTCTGCTTTTAGTCCTATCGCGGTGCATCATCGCTGACAAGAGGCTGATCAAGGCAAAACAAAACCCGCAAGGCTATAAAAGCACTTGCGGGTTTTGCTGTGATGTTCGGATGCCTTTGGCTTATGCCGCCTTAAGCTTTTCCTGTTTGTTAGCGCTAACATCGTTGGTTTTCTTAGATGATGCGCTTTCTTCTTTTTTGCCTTCGACCAGTCCGCGATGCAGCGCAATGATTGCTTTGTCAAAGTCACCTTCGGCAACAACAAATTGCAGATCCACACGGCGGCTTGGATAGTGGGATGCCACTAATTCAACACCAGCATCATCAAGTGTCATGACGGCACGGGCAAACAGGCCCGGTTGGTCAATATTCGCCCCAATGACCGAGACAATTGCAACTTTGCGGGTCTGAACGGTTGCTTCGGGGTGTTTGGCCTCGATCTCGTCAACGCAGCGACGGATCTGCTTAAGCGGTGCCACCACATAATGCGTGATCGTATTGGCATTCAGGTTCTTGGTAACAGTCGGAACCTTATAGCGCTTTAGCACGCTTAGGATTGATTCTTCGCTGCCCGGAACGCCAACCATGTCCTGATTGAAGACTTCAATTTCAAACGCGGTTGGAACACCCGTCACAATTTCAACGCGGCTGTTTTCCGGGTCCCAATGATCGTCAATAACCGTACCGGGATGTTCCGGTTCAAAGGTATTGGCGATGCGCAGCGGAATGTCATTCTGACGAAGACCTTTCGCGGCACGCGGGTGGATGGCTTCCATCCCCATATTTGACAACTGATCAGCCACATCATAGCTGGTCCGGCCAATGGGGCGCACGGCATCTTCACCCACAATGCGCGGATCGGCACTGGAAAGGTGGAATTCCTTGTGAATGATGGCTTCACGTGCTTGCGTCAGGCAGGCAATGCGCGAGAAGGTCACTTCGCTGTATCCACGGCCATAGATGCTCATCAAGCCTTCGCTGCACTGGGCATAGCCCGTAGCAATGGCAAGCTGACTGGAAAGATCGATATCTTCAAAGACCTTTTCAATACGGCCGTCAAGGGTTGATGCCTCGGGTTCGCGCCAACCTGAAAGGTCGGCAAACACAGCATTAACACCCTTGGCACGCAGCAGCAGCATGGTGTTATGCGCGCTGTGTGCTTCGCCAATGGCTGAGAGCATTTCACGCACTGTTAGAAGGTGCTTCTCAAGTTTGAAATGCCCAAAACTGCACAAGCGATGGAGGTCCATCAAGCAACTGCGCGTGCCTTCAATGCGTTCCTGAACAAAGGCATTGGCCAGTTTAAGTTCCGGTGCATCACCAAAAATTTCTTCGTTGATGGTGCACATTTTTTCGGAAACTTTGGTCAGAGCATCGCCCCAAGCCCAATCGGTTTCCGACCCGGCATAAAGCTGATAGACACCTGCTTCACCGGTTTTCTTGTTTTCCAGCAGAACGTCGGTAAAACCGCCATAAGCTGAAACGACAAAGACCCGGTTATACAGTTCTTCTTCGCTACGATTGCCGACCAGAATGTTGTCCATGACCGCATCTACCTGCGTCATCGACGTACCACCGATCTTATGAACGCTATGCCCAGCGTCCGATTTTTTCTGGACTGAAAGCATGTTGCCTCCTTTGGGGGGCGATTCTTTGAAAACTATTGTTTTTTAATTTTGGGGCGGTCGTTACCGGCCGCCCCAAATAAGAGCATTAGCTGGCGAGTGCATCCCCACCGAGCGGGTAAACCCCGTTCTCGTCATGGACTTCGCGGCCATTAAGTGGTGGGTTAAAGGCGCAAGCTACAACCATATCCTCGGTGCCGCCGCGCAGATAATGGCGGTCATGCTTATCAAGGATGTAAACCGTACCCGGTACGATCTTGTATTTTTTGCCATCAGCAATGGTTTCAACTTCGCCATTGCCCGAAATGCAATAGACCGTCTCGAAATGGTTTGCGTAGCAAATTTCGGTTTCGGTGCCGGCATAGATAGTCGTGACGTGGAACGAGAACCCCATGCCGTCATCAGCAAGTGACAGGCGCGTGCTTTCCCAGTTATCCGAAACGACACGGCGACCGGATGCTTCACATTCTTTCAGTGTACGAACAATCATCTTTAACTCTTTGAATTATTTAAGCTGTGGGGCAGGGCGATGCCCAATGACATCACCCTAACTTCTTTACTCTGCGGCGGCTTTGGCTGGAACGACATCTTTGCCCATGGCTTTTGCAGTTGCCAGCTCAAGAATGTCCAAGCCATGTGCCAGATCCTGCTTGGAGATGATCAAAGGCACAAGGCATTTGACAACTTCATCTTCCGGACCACTGGTTTCAATGACCAGGTTATGTTTGAAGCATTCCTTGGTGACTTTCGACGCCAGCTCGCCACTTTCAAAGCAGATACCCTGCATCAGGCCACGGCCCTTGCGATAGAGTTTGCCATCGCCATAACGTTCGGCAATCTCTTCAAGGCGGTTACCAAGGAATTCGGCCTTATCGCGGACATCGGCTGCGAACTTGTCATCTGACCAAAAATGATCAAGGGCAGCAGTGGCAGTAACAAACGCATGGTTGTTGCCACGGAAGGTGCCGTTATGTTCGCCCGGATGCCACACATCAAATTCCGGCTTGATCAGAACAACTGCAAGCGGAAGACCATAAGCCGACAGCGATTTGGACAGGGTGATCATGTCGGGCTTAATGCCAGCAGGTTCGAAGCTGAAGAATGTGCCTGTACGACCACAACCCGCCTGAATGTCATCGACAATCAGCAGGATGTCGTGTTTGCGGCAGACTTTCTCAAGATTTTTCAACCAGCCAAAGTCAGCGGCGTTCAAACCACCTTCACCCTGAAGGGTTTCAACAATCACTGCAGCCGGAAGGGCGATACCACTGGAGTTGTCCGAAAGAACGCGATCAAGATACTCGGTGGTATCTGCGCCATCGCCCATATAGCCATCAAACGGAACTGCAACAGCATTATCAAGCGATACACCTGCAGCGCCACGGTGATGTTCATTACCGGTTATGGCAAGTGAACCAAGGGTGCAACCGTGGAAGCCGTTGGTGAACGAAATGATGGTTTCACGGCCTTTTACACGGCGCGCAAGTTTCAACGCAGCCTCAACCGCATTGGTGCCGGTCGGGCCAGTGAACTGAACCTTATATTCCATATCGCGCGGTTTGAAGATTTTGGTTTCAAGCGCGGTCAGGAAGGCTTCCTTGGCCTTGGTGTGCATGTCCAGACCATGGGTAATGCCGTTTGATTTGATGTAATCAATTAGCTTTTCCTGCAGAACCGGATGGTTGTGCCCGTAGTTCAAGCTGCCGGCGCCAGCAAGGAAATCAAGATAACGGTTGCCATCAAGGTCGGTTAGCCATGCACCTTCGGCATTATCAAAGGTGACGGGGAAGGAGCGTGCGTAGCTCTGAACTTCCGATTCAAGGCGATCAAATACAGTCATGGTTCCCTCTTTCAGATTGGGAAAAGTCAAGTTCACCTGTCATGCAAAACGTTCCGGCGGACCGGATGTTCCATCGACGGGCAACGCCGTTTTGTGCATCAAGGTGGTGAAATATGCTTGGTCGGGTCAGGCCGCGACGCGTTCGACGTCTTCGCGTTCGAATGGGCCGATCTGCCATAGAATTTCACTGGCAGCGGCACCTTCGAAGTGCGTTTCGCGTTCGAACTGAACTTTACGTTTTACATCAGCGCCAAGCTCGCGTGCGACGGAGCGGAACACGCCCTGTGATGGTGCATTCGTCGACGTAATCGTCGTATTCAACTGATTTACGTTGTGACATGCCGAGCGATCCAGAATGTCAAGGATCAAGCGTTTCGCAAGCCGAAGGCCACGGGCTTTCGGGGAAACGGCAACCTGCCAGATGAAAAGCTGTTCAGGTGTGTTCGGTACGATGTAGCCAGATACAAAGCCAACAGCTTCGCCATCCAGTTCCGCAATCGCGCATGTGTCCGCAAAGTGCGAGCACTGCAGCAAGTTGCAATACATTGAATTCTCGTCCAAAGGCTTGCACTCGGCGATCAGATTGTTGACCGCCGCGCCATCAGTGGCCTTGGGTTTTCGGATAATCAGGTTGGCTTTGTGGCCGGTATTGCCGTTTGTGTTGGCAATTTTCATCGGTCTGCCTGCTCTGTTATTTCGATATGCGATCATTCATGTCGCGAGAGATGTATAGAATAACGATGTAAATTGATCAACCCTTTGACTGTGAATTTCCTGTGAACGTAGTTAAGTTATTGAAGTATAAAGAAAGAATAATTTATCGACTATCGATATTAATGTGGCTCGTTACAGGAAACATTATTTCATAAAAATAACGAAAACCGATGAAATAAAATATCGTATATCGAAGGGTATTGTGCTTAAACCGTTGCGGATTGCCGGTTCTGGAGATAAAAGGTCAGTTGCAGCAGAATAATAATTTATGCCCGGAACGTCAAAATGGACAAATTGCATGAAGCGTTGATTTCTATTCGCCGTATTCTACGTGCGAGTGATATTCACGCTAAAAAACTTGGTAAAATAACCGGGTTAAAAACCTCACAGCTTTTGGTTTTGCAGTCTCTGGAAGAGTTTGGTGAAATGACGGTTGGGCAGATTGCTGCCAAGGTTAATCTTGCACAGGCATCAACGACTTCATTGGTTGATAAGCTTCAGGCGATGGAAATCGTTACCCGAGAACGGGGTGATAGCGATAAGCGAAAAGTGTTTGTCCGCCTGACAGATCACGGACGGACCATTCTTGACCGTGCGCCAATGGCGCTACATGACCGTTTTTCCGATAATTTCAACGGCCTGGAAGAATGGGAACAAACGTTCCTGATTGCGGCCTTGCAGCGGGTGTCCGGCATGATGGATGCCAGCGATATTGATGTCGCACCGGTTCTTGATCATGACGTCATCGTTGAGAAGCGCGACTAAAATAGTCGGTCGCTGTAGCACCCTTATGGGCATTCCTTCGAAATTGGACTCTTCTGAAAATATCGGACCGGGCAGGGCGTTATACCGGCGTCTGCTCGCTAGATTGTTGTGCGTGATTTGCCTTGCATATGACGCTGGAACCACTTGGCCATAATCGGTGCCAGCAGCACGATTTCGAAAATGCGCACAATATGGTGAAATGCAACAAAGCTTGGCTCGACATTCAGGGCAAGCGCAATCAAAGACATCTCAGCAACGCCACCCGGTGCGAATGCCAGCAACACAGCAATAAAATCAAGATCAAGCCATTGTGAGACAAACCATGCCACGCCGCCGGTAAAGGCAAGGACAACGACCGTAGCAACAACTGAATAACCGGCAAGTCGCCCCAAAACCGCAATCTTTACTCCGGAAAACCGGCTGCCAATTGCCGCCCCAAGGATTAAGAGGCTACCGGCAAGTAGCCAATCTGGTAAGTTTCCTTCGACGGTTCCGGTCACATGCAAAACCATGCTGGCGGCCATTGCACCCGTCATATAGGAGGCGGGAATGCGAAGCTTGCGAAAGACCAGAACGGTAATGACGGCACAAACAGCAGTAAGCAGGCCTTCGTTAAGCGTCATTTGCACGGCTTGGCTGTCGCCATGTCCACTTGCGACAACCCCGGTAATCATAAGAACGATCAAGGGGGCCGACATCACAAGCAACAAAACCCGCAAACCTTGTGTCAGGGCGATTTCCTGTTCATTGCCACCTGCGGCTGCACCAAGAACCACCATCGGCGTCAAGCCGCCGGGGGTGGCGGAAAACAGGGCGGTTGCCGGATCCAGGCGGGCGATCTTGGTGTAAAACCAGGTGATAAACAGGGTGATGATCGGGACATATAGCAGAACGGCTATCATGCTGATCGGCCAACGTGCCGCCTGTTCAAGTGTGTCTGGCGTAAAGGATGCGCCAAGGAACACACCGATCACGCCCAGAATGACCGACCGAAATTGCATCGGAACCCCCATCGGCACACGCAGCAAGCTTGCGACGAAGGTGGCCAACATTGGCCCCATCATCCAAGCCAGTGGCATATTGATGGAATGAGCGATCAGGCCACCCACAAGACCAATCCCAAGGGCGATGGACAGATTTTTGAAAAAGCGCGGTGTCAAAACACTGGAAAATCGATTGATCCAACTGTCTTTGGATGGACCGTCCTGTGTTTTGCTCATTACGCGCTGGCCTTGTTTTTGTTGATTTGTTCGAGGAAGCCGTCAATTGCGTCGCGCAGCCGGGATGCCTCGGTATTCAGCGTGCTGGTCGCACGTGTGACGTTTTCCGACCCGCTATGAACGCGTGCGGTTTCATTATCAAGGGCACCGACGGCCTCGGCAACTGTGCGCATGCCGCCATTGGCATCCTGAATGCTTTCGGAAATACCAGCTGTTGATGCCTGTTGTTCTTCAACGGCCGCTGCAATCGCCGCAGCAGATTGATCGACCTCGCCAATGACATCTGCAACGCTACGAAGGGCTGCGACCACGTTATCGGTCAGACCACGAATTTCTTCGACCTGATTTGCAATGTCTTCGGTCGCACGTGCTGTTTGGGATGCAAGATTTTTAACCTCGCCAGCAACGACTGCAAATCCCTTGCCGGCATCGCCTGCACGAGCTGCTTCGATGGTGGCGTTGAGCGCCAGAAGATTGGTTTGACTGGCAATTTCTTCGATCAATCCGACAATATCGCCAATTCGCTGGGTGGCATTGGTCAATTGTTCAAACAGCGCGCGCGATTGTTCGCTTTCAGAACGTGCACGACCGGCGACTTCGGCAGAGGTTTGGGCCTGCTGACCGATTTCGGCAATGGCTTCGGACAGGCTGGCAGTTGTGTGGGACACTGCTTCGATATGGTGAAGAACCTGTTCGGAATGCTGATTGGCATCGGCAGAGCGGGCGCTTGCATGGGTAGCGATTTGTTCCATGTCGCTGGCCGAGCCATTGAGTGATCCAAATTCACGGTCAAATCCGGATAAGGCTTCCTGAACGGAACGCTGGAAATGATTGGTTGCCTCGATCAGGTTTTGTTGACGTTGGCCTTCAACTGCACGGATACGCTCGCGTTCTTGACGCAGCAATTCGGCTTCTTTGGACTGATCGCGCAGCACCGTGACCGAACGTGCAACAGTCCCGATTTCATCGCCACGCTGTCCACCGGCAATATTGACATCAAGATCACCATTGGAGATTTGTTCGATCAGTTTGGCGATCGTAGTCATCGGACGTGAAATGCGGCGTGACACGAATATCGAAAAAATTCCCGCAATCACAACGACGAGAATAGCAACGATAACGAAGACTTGTTGCAGTGCTTCAGCCTGTGAGTAGGCGGCTGCAAATGATGTGGTGGCGACGTCATGAGATTGGACAAGGATTTCGTTCAGCGGCACCTGAAGGGCCTGGAAGGTTTCATCTGCTTTTGCGATGACTTCCAGTGCGCCATAGATGTTCATTTCGCTTTCAACAAGGAACTGGTCAACCTGCTCCATGTATTTTACGTAATTTTCAGTGAAAGCATCACCGCCAACAGCCGAAAGCCGTTCGGCCATTGGTGCGAGTTCGGCAGAAAGCTTACTGACTTTTTCGCGCAAATCCGGGACCACTGCGGCATTAATGCCATTGGAATCCCACGTCAGTATCCGAAACAGCGACCCGTGCGCTTCGTTCAGCGCGTTGCTAAGTGTCAGCGCATCGGATCGCCGTTCATATGCTTCGACGCGAAGGCTGGTGAGCGTGTCTTTCTCGCTTTGAAGGGCTGCGACCGTTGCAATTCCCATCGCGATAATGACGATCATAAGGAAGACAGGCACCAAAAGTGTTTTGGGACCAATCGACAGATTATCAAGAAAACGCATTTACCAGTATCCTTCGCGCCTTTTAGCGTGTGGTCTTAAAGTTCGCCGTCATTGGGAACGGTTTTCCGGCTGCGCTTCCACTCACGAAGATTTCCAACAAGCGGTGCAGCAAGGAAAACAGCACTGATGATTAAAATAACCAGCGTAATCGGGCGTTCCCAAAGGAACGACAGTGACCCGTCACTGATTGCCAGTGCACGGCGCAGGTTTTCTTCCATCATTTTGCCAAGAATGAAGCCAAGGAGCATCGGCGCCATCGGATAGTTCAGAAGTCGCAGGCCGATTGCGATTGCCGCAGCAAGCACCATCATGTGGATGTCCATGGTGTTAAAGGTCACCAGATAAACACCAACCAACGAGAAGAACAGAACGAACGGTACCAGCAGTTGCTGGGGCAGGGCGAGCAAACGCGAGATATACGGGATAAGCGGAAGGTTCAGAACCAGAAGCACCACGTTGCCGATATACATCGAAATGATCACTGACCAGAAAACGGCAGGCTGTTCAACAAACAGACGCGGGCCCGGCTGAACACCATAGGAAATCAGCGCCCCCATCATCACGGCGGTCGTTCCAGATCCCGGAATACCAAGGGTCAGGAGCGGTACGAACGAACCAGAACATGCCGCGTTGTTTGCGGTTTCCGGTGCACACAGACCACGGATTGATCCTTTGCCGAATTTCAGCTTTTCTTTGGCCGAAGCCAGATTACGTTCCATGCCATAGGCGAGGAATGACGCAATGGTCGCACCCGCACCCGGAAGAACACCGGTAAAGAAGCCAAGGATCGACGAGCGACCAATGACAGGCACCATGATCTTTACTTCTTCCTTGGACAGCTTCATCGAGCCAAGGCTTTTAAGCGCCCTTTCTTCAGCACTGCGCGTATCTTTGGTCGGGCGCAGGATCGATAGAAGTGCCTCGGACAGGGCAAAGGTCGACATGGCGAGCAACAAGAAGCTGATGCCGTCAATAAGATCGACACTGCCAAAGGTAAAGCGTGCGACACCGGCAGCCGGGTCGGTCCCGATGGTTGAAAGCATGATCCCAAACAGGGTCATGGTGATTGCTTTAAGAACCTGACCTTTGCCTGCAAACGCAGATACCGCCGTTAACCCCAGAACCATCAGGGCAAAATAATCACCTGACTGGAACGAAAGCGACACAGATGCCAAGACCGGGGCTGCGACCAACAGGAAGATCGCGGCAATCGTTCCGCCCGAGAAGGACGAATAGGCAGCAATCGCCAATGCCTTACCGGCTTGACCTTTTTGCGCCATTGGATAGCCGTCAAAAGCGGTCGCAACCGTGCCGGCAACACCCGGCGCATTAATCAGAATGGATGAGGTGGAGCCACCAAAAATTGCCCCGTAATACACGCCAGCCATCAAGATCAGGCCGGTTGACGGATCAAACCCGTAGGTGATCGGGATCATAAGGGCAATGGCGGTGATTGGGCCAAGACCGGGAAGCATCCCGATAAAGGTGCCTGCGAAACAGCCAACGGCAACCATCAAAAGGTTGATTGGCATTACAGCGGTCGAAAGACCGGAGAAAATTCCATCAAGCATCGTTTGAGATCCAGCCAAGGTAGTAGAAGAAATCACCCGGGGTCAGGTAAATGCCCATCGCATAAAGCAATCCCCAGAACGCGAGCGTGACAAGAACAGCCGTCAAAATCAGAACATGAGGACGCCGTTCGCCAAGGGTATAAAAGCCGCCCATCAAGAAGAGCGATGTTGAAATCGGAAAACCAAGTTGGCGGATCGTCAGACCGTAAAACACCATCAGAATGGCAAGGACGACAACGCGCCCCCATTTCAGGCCGCGAAAGGCATTGGAAAGGCTGCCTGCCTCTTGATTGGCAGGCATTATCAGTTGGATGAAGGAAACCACGCCCAGTATCCAGGCAAGGGCATTCGGGAGGGTTCTGGCATTAAACGGGGCATCCTCGTCACCAAACAGCAGCGGAATGTCACTTACGTAGAAGCCATAAATCAGCGCAAGACATAGAAATAGCAGTGCGCCGAATTTGTCGCGATTGATGGACATGGCGTGGTTTCCTTCGGAGATCTTTTACTTGTGTTTTAAAGGCTTATTTCAGGAAGCCGAGATCACGCATCAGATCGCCAACGACCTTTTCCTGATTTTCCATGAAGGAGGAAAATTCTGCGCGACCTTTGTAGATTTTTTCCCAGCCGTTACGCTTACGAACGGTTTCCCATGCTTCAGTGGCCTGAACGTCTTTGAGAACAGCTGCATAGGCATCCGCTTTGTCATCAGACAGAGAAGGGGAGCCAAAGTAACCGCGCCAGTTCACAAACTCGGCATCGATGCCAAGTTCACCAAGCGACGGTACGTCCGGTGCTGCTTCAACGCGTTCGACCGAGGTCACTGCAAGGATGCGGATCTGACCAGCTTTGGCCAATTCAAGAAGTTCGCCAAGACCCGTTGAAAGAACTTCGGTTTCACCCGACAGAAGACCAGCAATTGCTTTGCCGCCAGCATCATACGGAATGTATTTAACCTGTTTGGCGTCGCCGCCGCCTTTCTGAACTGCATAGGCAGCTACGATATGGTCCATACCACCGCGAACAGAACCACCGCCGAATTTAACCGAGCTTGGGTCAGCTTTGACGGCATCAACAACTTCGGTAAAGGACTGGTATGGGCTGTCTGCTGCAACGGCAAAAGCTGCATATTCAGCAACAACTGCTGCAATCGGGGTCAGGTCACGGAAGGACTGCGGGAAGACACCGGTCAGCGAACGAACGATGATCGGGGTCGAGTTGACCATAAGGGTCTTATCAAGACGGTCAGCTGCTTCGATCATGTAAGCAATGGCTTTACCGCCGCCGCCGCCAGACATGTTTTCGTAAGATGCAGTCCCAACCAGACCGGATTTGGTCAGGGCTTCGCCGGTACCACGTGCCGTACCGTCCCAGCCGCCGCCAGCGCCGCCCGGAATGACGAAGTGAAGTTCATCCATTTCTGCAGCTTTGGCATCCATTGCGCCAAATGCAGCAGTCGAAACAGCAACAACAGTTGCTGCAGCAAGAAATCCGCGACGTGAGAACATCGTCAGCTTGTTCATCAGGGTCTCCTCCAGACACTAAAGCATTTTCCCCAGCCACCCGTGTGGTGGCCGGCCGATCGTTAGGAACAAAACTTCAGCAAGGAAGAACCCAATCCCCGCGGTTCAGATGCATTTGTGCTCTGTGTCAGCGGATTTGATGATGACCTCCCTTGCCGATATTCTTTTTGTTTATTCCAAGGGGTTCTTTTGAACTCCCGGATCGGCAGTGCGAAGACGTTAGCAGCAGAACCTGTCATCAACCTGTCATTGCGCGCAATTGGGTGAAAAAAGTTCACATGATATATGCAATGTGGGCACAGGTGACGGAATATGGCGGATTATGCGGATAGTTGTTTGCCGCAATCCGTTGCATGTCTTTGCAATGATGCCAACAGGTTGTCGCGCTTACCTTTGGTGAACCGGCTGCTTGGCCCGGATAAAGTTAAAACGCCTAAAAGATGGTTCTGGCGATCAAGGACAGGTACTGCAACTGCAGCGATATCAGGATCGCGTTCCCCTTCGCTTTGAGCGAACCTGTCACTGAGGACTTCTATTGCACGGTCATCGACACCATCACCCCAAGCACGAATGACATGGCCGGCGGCACCGCGATCACAGGGCAATATGGCACCTTCTTCGAGATGATGGCGAAGGCTGCTGGGTGAATTTTCGCGAAACAGGCACAGACGGTTAGATCCCTCAGGAACATAAAACGATGCTGTTTCGCCGCTTTCCTTGACCAGTATGGACAGATAGGGGCGGACAATATCATCCATGCGATAAGACCGCCGATAAATGGATCCCAAGCGCCACAGGGCCGGACCAAGTCGATATCGTCCACGACCGGACAGCATCAGAAAACCGCAAGACTCCAGAGTTCCCGCCAGTCTTGAAATGGTGCTTTTATACATGCCGGTGCGTTCTGCCAGTTCTTTTAGGGACAGGTCAGGGTCCTGATCGGTGAAAACATCAAGAATTTTCAAGGCCCGTTCAACGGCACTAACATTTTGTTCTGGCATGAAAAATGGACTTCCGGTGCTGGGGTAATGCCCCGTATGGGTGTGGTTGGCGTTTCGTGATCATCCAATATTCTATATAATAGAACATAATTCTACTAGACAGAATTTAAGGATTTTTCATGAACGGACCACAATCACTTTCCGGGATGACAGTTTTGGACCTGACAAATGTTCTGGCCGGGCCATTTTGTTGCCATCAGCTTGCGCATTTGGGGGCAGAGGTCATCAAGGTCGAAGCACCGGGGCGTGGTGACCTTGCCCGTCAGCTTGGCGCGGATATGGAATTGAATGAAAAGCTGATGGGCATTTCATTCATGGCGCAGAATGCAGGTAAGCGGTCGGTGACGCTTAATCTGAAAGATCCGCGCGGCAAGGAAATCCTTAAAAAGCTTGTCGAGCGCGCAGATGTTCTGGTCGAGAATTTTCGCCCGGGCGTTATGGACCGGCTTGAGTTGGGATATGACGTTCTTTCCAAGGTTAATCCGGGGCTTGTTTACTGTGCGATTTCCGGTTTCGGTCAAACCGGCCCGATGAAAAAGCTGCCTGCCTATGATCAGATTGTTCAGGGCCTGTCGGGGATCATGACCATCACCGGTGAAGAAGATACCGGAACATATCGTGTGGGTTATCCCATGGCGGATACGATCGGCGGGATGACAGCCGCATTTGCCATTAGCTCCGCCTTGGCCGGGCGGGCACTTAGCAACAATGACGGCAAAGGCAGCTTCATCGATATTTCCATGCTGGAATCCGTAATTGCGACAATGGGCTGGGTTGTTTCGAATTACCTTGTGGCGGGCAAAGAACCGACGGCCAATGGCAATGACAACTTTACCTCGTCCCCATCAGGGGCGTTTAGAACTGGTGACGGACAGATCAATATTGCGGCCAACAAACAAGAACAGTTCGAGGCCCTGTGCCTGGTGCTGGATCTTGACCATCTGATTTCTGATGTCCGCTTTACTTCTCGCAAGGAACGACTGGAAAACCGTACGGTTCTGACAGGCCTTCTTGAAGATGTTTTGCGCACCAACATGACGGATCATTGGGTGGAAAAGTTTAATGCCGTCGGAGTTCCTGCCGGGGCTGTTTTGACAGTGCCACAGGCCTTGGCACTGCCGCAGATTGCCGATCGCGGGATGATGGCATCATTTGAAAATGTGCCGGGTGCAGATTGCGATATTCGCGTGTTGCGTACCGGGATCAAGATGGATGGCAAGGCGCCATCGGTGGACGCACCACCGCCAGAACTTGGCCAAGACAATGACGACATTCTTACATCTCTTGGTTTTTCAAAGAGCGAGATCGCAATTCTTTCGCAGGAGGGCGTGTTGTGAGCGATAAAACCGCAACCGATATTGAAAACGAAGTCAGTGACTGGTGGCAAACCGCCATCATTGATATGGAGCCGGGCAAAATTCACTATGGTGGCTATGCGATTGAAGACCTGATCGGAAATATCAGCTTTCCAATCATGATTTGGTTGATGACACGCGGCGATCTGCCATCACCTGAACAGGCGAAGCTTCTTGAAGCAGCCCTTGTGGCAGCGGTTGATCACGGACCACAGGCCCCAAGCATTGCAATCGCCCGTATGGCCGCGACCTGTGGCGTTGGATTGAACAATGCCATGGCAAGTGCGGTGAATGTGTTGGGCGATGTTCATGGTGGTGCAGGCGAACAGGCCGTTGGGCTTTATCATGACATCGCGTCTCGTATGAAATCTGGCGCATCACTGGGCGAAGCCGTTGCATCCGGACTGGATCACCAGATTGCTGAACATGGCAAACATATCCCGGGATTTGGTCACAGGTTTCACCCCATTGATCCGCGTGCTCCAAGACTGTTGGCGCTTGTCAAACAGGCGGCCGCAAATGGTCAGGTCAGTGGTCAATTCGGGGTGATTGCCAGCGCGGTTGAAGAAGAGATTCTCGCGCGCAAGGGTAAACGCATTCCGATGAATATTGATGGCGCAACGGCAGTGATCTATGCCGAGCTTGGTTTTGCCCCGGAATTGGCGCGTGGATTGTTTTGTTTGTCGCGATCGGTCGGGATCCTGGCCCATGCGTGGGAACAAACACAGCAAGGTGGTCGAAACAAGGGGCCGATTCCACGGCGAATGATCTGGAACTATACCGGGCCAGAACGCCGCCCTGTTCCCGACAGCGCAAAGACTTCATAAAGCTGGGTAAATCAGGGCAGGGTGGCTTAGCGACGGTTGAGTAAGGCATCCTGCCACCGGCGAATAAAACGCTGGCGTTTGGCCTGATCAAGGTAAACCAGCAAGCCGGGCCCAACCGGGAATGAACGTACACGTTCGCCGTAACGGTCAAAGATCAGCGACGAAAACGAACTTGGTGGAACGTCAGTTCGCACCGGGTTGAAGTTGCCATCGTTTTGCAGAACCGTTTGCCCTTTGACGGACAGGATGAAGTCAAGAAAACGCGCGCCTAAATTCGGGTTTCTCGCATCACGCGGGATGATGGCAATTCGCGAATAAACCACGATGAAGTCGTCTGGCAGGATCACGCCAAGGTTTTGGTTCCGTTGGCTAAAGGTTTCGGCATAGGACCCTAGAAGATTGTACCCAAGTACAACCTGACCATCGGCGATCTTTTCAAGCATCGGGGAAGTGTTGGAATAAAGTTTGACCTTGGATTGACCAAGGGTTCGGACAAAGTCCCAAATACCGGGGAAAAAGCGTTCATCACGTGCAAGGAAAAGAAAGCCGACGCCACTTCGTTCAATGTCATAGGTTGTGACTTTTTCGCTTAGAAGATCATCGTGATCGTTCAAAAGACGGATGAAATCATCGCGGGTCCGGGGCGGTTCAAGATCATTTTCGCGGAAAAATTCGCGGTTATAGGCAATCACGGCCGGTTCTTGTGTGACGGCAAATGCTTCATTGCGCCAACGGGCCCAATGTGGAAGAGCTCGGGTTTCTGCACTTTCATGCGGTATCGCATAGCCATCATTGGCAAGTTTCATCTGCAGGTCCATCGACGAGCTGATAATCAGATCTGCATTGGGTTCGCCATTTTGACGCTGAACCAAGGTCATGTCATACATTTCAAGCGTCTGGAGCTGATGATACTCGACACCGATGAATGGGTTTTCTTGCTGAAAGGCTTCTATCACCGTGGTAAAGGCGCCGATATCGGCAGAGCCATAAATAACAGCTTTTGGGGTCGTGCTTGAAAGCAGGGATTGTTCCGGGTCAGCTGCCTGTGTTGTGCGCAATGGGGCATAGGTAAAGACTTCTGCGATGGCAGAAGTTGCTTGCATCGTAAGCACGATGGCACATAAACGAATACAGATGCGGCCCAAGATCATGGTGGAATACTCTGTTTCACAAGCACCCCGTCAATGACTTGCTATCATGAACGGCGGTTGTCGATATAATTTGCTAAACATGGTCGTGGTCTGGAACGGCCAAACCTTAAAAGCCTTTCATCGGTTTATCAGGGAAGAGAAGCACAAACAATGAGAGTCCTTGTCGTCGAAGATCATGCCGCATTGGCTGACGGGATTGCCAGATCTCTTCGGCAGTCCGGTTATGCTGTCGACGTGATCGCCGATGGGGAAGAGGCCGATGATATTTTGCGCACGCAGGAATATGGGTTGGTTGTGCTTGATCTGAATCTTCCGAAACTTGACGGGCTTGAGATTTTGCGCCGTTTGCGCCACCGCGGGGCGGAAAGTGCTGTGCTGATCCTGACCGCACGCGGGGATATTGAAGACCGGGTAAAGGGGCTTGATCTTGGTGCGGATGATTATCTTGCCAAACCGTTTGAACTGGTGGAGCTGGAAGCACGGGTGAGGGCGCTTATGCGGCGCAATGCCGGAACGCACAACACCCAGATTAAATGCGGAAAACTGACATTCGATACCGTTGCGCGACGGGTGACCATCGATGGTGATGATGTCGAAATTCCCCGCCGCGAACTTAACATCCTTGAAATTTTGCTTCTGAGGCTTGGTCACGTTCTAAGCAAAGAACAGATTTCAGATCAACTTGCCGGGTTTGAGGATGATATCAGTGCCAATGCGGTCGAACTTTACATTAGCCGTCTGCGCAAACGCGTTGAGTTGGCAGATGTTAAAATTCAGACTGTCCGTGGTCTTGGTTATTTGTTGAAAAAAACATGAAATGGCGTAACGGATCCCTGAGGCGCAGGCTTGTCATCTGGTTGCTGATCCCGCTTTTGGTGGTCAGCTCCTTGATGTTGCTTGAAGTCAGGACTAACGCAATTCGTTCGACAAATCAGGCATTTGACCGTGCTCTTTTAAGTTCTGCACTCGCCATTGCCGACCGTGTTGTTCTGATTGGTGGCAAGATCGAAGTTGATGTGCCCTATGTCGCGCTTGAGATGCTCACCAGCTCTGCCGAAGACCGGGTTTTCTATCAGGTCAGCACGATACAGGGTGAATTCATCACAGGGTATGAAGACCTGCCACCGGTTCCAGACCGGTTGCTTCCCCTACGCGAAGAGCCGGTGTTTTATGATGCGGTTTATAACGGCGAAACGGTGCGCATTGGTGCTTTGTCGCGGTATGTCGCGAGTGTTCGCAAGGCCACCCGTTTTCAAGTGCTTGTTGCCGAAACCATGGGAACCCGCACCAGTCTTAGCGAAGATATTCTTGCAAGTGCCGCGGCACGTCAGATTGTGCTGATTGTGATTGCCGCAATGATTGTCTGGTTTGGGATCGGGCAGGGGTTGAAACCACTTACGCGACTGGAAGAAGCCCTAAATCGCCGATCTCCGACTGATCTTCGACCTGTTTTGCATGATGTCCCGATTGAGGTTCGCCATCTTGTCGGCGCGATCAATCAATTGTTTCAGCGGTTAGAAAACAGCCTTAAGACCATGCAGCGGTTCACAGCTGATGCCGCACATCAATTGCGCACTCCGTTAGCAGCATTGAGAACACAGGCCGAACTTGGCCAGCGCGAAGAAGACCCCAAGAAAATCCATCGTATTATGGAGACGATTGCATCTTCGACGCGGCAAACATCCCATCTTGCCAATCAATTGCTGGCATCTGCACGTGCAGCACCTGAAGGCCTTGCAGGACGGCCATTTGACCCAATTGATCTGTGTGAAATCACGCGTGCTGTCACCGGATCAAAAGTCCCGGTGGCAATCGAGCGCGGTATCGATCTTGGCTATGAAGGCATCACAGAGCCCGCTTTGATCATGGGGGATGCAACCCTGATTGAAGAGCTTCTTAAAAACCTTGTTCACAACGCGTTGACATATTGCCCGGATGGAAGTTCGGTGACTGTGCGCCTTGATCGGGAGAAATCCGGTAATCGCGTTAAATTGACCGTCGAGGACAATGGCCCTGGAATTCCCATTGAGCATCACAAGGACGTCTTTAAGCGGTTCTACCGTATTGCAGAGACAGGACAGGAAGAGGGCTGCGGACTTGGTCTTTCCATCGTCAAGGAAATCGCTGCGCGTCACGATACTAAGATCAAGCTTGATCGCCCCAAAGAGCATAGTGGCTGCGTGTTCTCTGTAAGCTTTAAGTTGGCTTAGCGAAGCTGCTTAACTCGCGGGATTCGTTTGAAGAAAGCCCTAAATTGTGAACTTATATGCGCTTAAATATCAGGGATGTATTTATGCCGCCGAAGGCAAAATTGTTGCTCATCATGTGTTCGGCATTCATGACCCGTTCTGATCCCATAATGTAGTCAAGATCGGCACATTCAGGGTCCACGTTCTTGAGGTTTGCTGTGGGGACAAAGCGACCCTCATGCATCATTTCCAGTCCAAGCCATGCTTCGACGGCGCCGCATGCGCCAAGACTATGTCCAAAGTGGCCTTTAAGCGTGTGGATTGGAACTGCGCGGTCGAATACGGTGCGGGTTGCTTTGCTTTCGGCAAGGTCGCCGTGATCCGTGGCTGTGCCATGTCCGTTGACAATATCGATGTCACTTGATGAAAGCCCCGCATCATCAAGGGATTGTTGAAGGGCACGGCCCATCTTGTCTGCGGCGGGTTGGGTCACATGCGCGCCATCTGAATTGGTCGCAAAGCCGACAATTTCACCATACATTTTTGCCCCGCGGGCTTTCGCGTGTTCGTAATCCTCAAGGATCAAAGTACCTGCGCCTTCGCCAATGACCAATCCATCGCGGTTGGCGTCATACGGGCGCGGTGTGGCGTACGGTGCATCATTACTGACACTGGTGGCGAAAAGCGTGTCAAACACAGCAACCATCGTGGGGCAGAGTTCTTCCGCACCACCGGCAATCATGACATCCTGTTTGCCAAATTTGATTGCCTCGCACGCATATCCGATGCCCATGCTGCCGGATGTGCAGGCCGTCGACGTCGGAATGATCCGCCCGGAAATACCATAAAGGACACCGATATTGACGGCTGCGGTGTGGCTCATCATCTGAATGTAGCTGGTGGCGGTAATTGCGTTGCTGTCACCCTGTTCCATCAGGCGGGTAAAGCCAAGAACCGGTGGCGTACTGCCAAACGACGATCCATAAGCTATGCCAAGACGGCCACCTTCGAACATCGCTGTGTCGTCGCGCAGGCCTGCCATCTTGAGCGCATCATCAGTTGCCGCAACAGCCATCTGGGCCACGCGGCCCATGCTGCGCAATTGCTTGCGGTTAAACCGGCCTTTCAGGGAAAAATCCTGCACCGGGGCCGCAAGCCGGGTACGCAGATCATATTTGCCATCCCATTCGGACATGCGGACAATTCCTGTTTCACCAGCCTGCATGCGTGTTTTGATGGTTTGCCAGTCATTGCCAAGGGCTGTTATGCCTGACATGCCTGTAACGACAACACGTCGCGTCATAGCATGCCTCCATTCACGCTAATGACCTGGCGGGTGATGTAAGAAGCATCATCGCTGCACAAAAATGAAATTGTGCCTGCAACTTCTTCAGGTGTGCCATATCGGCGCATCGGGATCATGGATTTTACTTCGTCTGTGGGAAGGTCACCTGTCATCTGGGTTTCGATGATCCCAGGTGCTACGGCATTAACCGTGATTTTGCGCTTGGCAAGTTCAAGGGCAAGTGACTTTACGGCACCAATGATCCCGGCCTTGGACGCGGCATAGTTTACCTGACCACGATTGCCCGCAATGCCTGCGATGGATGTAAGAGCAACAATCCGCCCGCCTTTGCGGCGTTGGATGATAGGCATCAGGACGGGTTTGAGAACGTTGTAAAACCCATCAAGGTTGGTGTGCACAACACTGTCCCAGTCATCATCTTCAAGAGCCGGGAAGGGGCCGTCACGGGTTATTCCGGCATTCAGAATGACACCATAGGGCGCGCCATGTTCCGCGATGTCTTGCGTTAGAACTTCACGCGCCGCTTCCCGATCCGCAATATCGAATTGCACCAGTCGGGCTTGAACCCCGAGCTTTATTGCATCATTTGCAACGTCTTGGGCACCATCGTGATCAGAATTGTAATGGATAACAATATCAAAACCGTCCTTGGCAAGACGTCGTGCTGTTGCCGCACCAATGCCCTTGCTGGCACCGGTTATCAATATGGTTTTCGTCATTGGTCTGATGTTTCTTGGTTGTTGCCCACAGGCGGCGTTGAAGCCGTTTCATTCTCCTTGGGCTGATATACATTGATACGTGCGTCGACAAGTATTTCCTCGCCCAAACGGACTTCCCCGTCAAAGACGCCCATTTCGCCATCTTCAAAGACGTTGGTGATATGCACTGTAAGTCTGCTGCCAATCGGAAAAAAGTCCCGCAACATGGTTACTTTGCGAGAACCCAAAAGATAGCCAATTCGAGGCTGTGTATCCTGGGTGGCCTGTCTTGCCCGCCATCCGCTATAGGCCGCAACGGTCTGAGCGATATATTCGATCCCGACATAGCTCGGAACACCTTTGCCCGGAACGCAGAACATACTGTTTGCGGTAATGTCGAGTTCCGCGGTCATGGTGGTTTCATTGGCCGATACTGCGCGATCAATCAGCAACATGGGCGAGCCATGTATGACAAGTTCTTTGATCGGCGGGAGTTCATTTGGTTGAGGATTGTTCATACTGGTCACCGAGTTGTCCATCCTTTGCCAAGGATGACGGAGACATTGCTGCCGCCAAATGCAAACGAGTTGCTCATCATGGCAAGTCGGTTACGCGGCACCAATGATTGATTTGACGTGACCAGATTGATCGGGGGAAGTTCGGCATCAATTTCACCGTCCCAGTGATGAACAGGAAGTGGTGCGCCGGTATCGCTGTCAGACAGTGTTAACCAGAGGATCGCGGCCTCGATCGCACCCGCTGCGCCCAGACTATGCCCGGTTAGGGGCTTGGTTGAACTTGCCGGGACATCGGGCCCCAGAACCGCGTGTACGGCTTTGGCTTCCATAATGTCATTGAGTGGTGTCGCCGTGCCATGCAGATTGATGTAGTCAATGTCAGCAGGCGTGATCCCGGAACGTGCAAGTGCGGTTTGCATGGCCCGCACGGCACCCAAGCCATCGGGATGAGGTGCATTGGGATGATGAGCATCGGAGCTTTCACCAACACCAAGCAGTTCGATTTCGCCCGCATCCTTCCGTAGGATGAAAAGAGCTGCACCTTCGCCGATATTGATACCATTGCGGTTTTTGCTCATGGGATTGCAAATATCGGCAGACAAGGATTGCAATGCGTCAAAGCCGCCAACCGTAAGACGACACAAACTATCAACACCACCGACAAGAACCGCATCACACATATCGGCCTTTAACAGCCGTACGCCAGATGCAAATGCCTTGGCACTTGATGAGCAGGCCGTGGAAATAGAGTAGGCCGAGCCCCGCAAGTCAAAAGCGGTTTTCAGAAATTCTGAAGGCGAGCCAATTTCCTGATGCCCATAACGGAAACTTTCAGGGAATTTGCCGTTTTCAACGCGTTGCTGATAGTGCGCTGTACCTTCCTCAATCCCTGCCGTGCTGGTTCCAATCAGGACACCAATCCGATCCTTGCCAAACTTGGTAATCAGCTCGTCAATGTCGTCTGCGATTTGGCTGGCCGTAGCCCAAAGGAAGCGGTTATTGCGGGTGTCAAATTCGGACAAAAGATCGGGCAATTTTTCAAGGTTACCTGTAACTGTACCCAGAATGGTTTCCCGATCGGGGAGAAAACCACTGCGCTTGATCATGTCGGCATTTTTCTTACCGGCAAGTGTTGCCTTGGTTTCGGTGATACCGGTTCCCAATGACGAGACGATGCCAAGCGATGACAGGTAAAGCGGGTGCCTGACCATACGTTAGGACCCGGTTCGTATCGAATTGATATTAATGCGATAGTTGAACTGCAAGTTCACAAGCGTTGCCTGACCGTGCCAGACGTCCTTTATCGGGCGTTCTATGGTTACGTATTTCCGCCCACTGTCGTTCAGGCGAACTGTCCGTTCCCCAAAGCCATCATGTACTGACATGTTATCGGGTAGGGCATCTTCGACAATACCAAGCGGCCAATAAGTCATGACAATGTCAGCAACAAGCCTTTTGGCATCAAAGTCTTGCGGGAGCCAATTCGCCTTCTGGATTGATATTTCCTGCTCGGTCCAGTCGATCTCAATCGCCCGGCGGCCAAGTTCGTCAATGAGGACGATTTGGGCCCGTTCCGATGTGATGTTCATACGCCCCTGAAAGCTTACATCACCCGATTGATTGTCCGTGTTCCAGCTTGCCTTGACCTGTTGAACAACATCAATGGTTTCGTTCTCACCCCAAGGCTCAGCCGGGAGAGTGAATTCTATCCCGTCAGCTAAAACGATCTTATGTCCGGCTTTGTCGAGCACACCAGATAACGGCAGTTGCGGAAGGTTCATCGTCTCACACGCAGAGAGCCCGATGGCGCAGGCTATGACAATAGCTGATTTCAGGATGAGGGAGCGCATAAGTCGTGCAACATCTCTAGATAACGGTCGGTTTTGGCAACCAGCGGATTTTCCATATTCCATGCATACCCTGCCAGAATGGAAACGACCATACGTTTCAGTTGGGAATCATCATTGGGCTGCCCAAAAATAATTGTTTGCAGGCGTCCGGCATACCAAGCATCAACATAGGAGCGGAACGTTTCGACCCCACTAGATAGCGGTTTGATGAAACCTGTTTCCCAATCTATATCCGTTTCCCCCCGGTGGCGCGCAATCAGCATATTTGCAGCCAGTTCTGCCGAATGCAGCGCAATTGTAACGCCAGATGAAAATACGGGATCCAGAAAACCTGCAGAATTTCCAAGCAAGACATAGCCATCCCCGCAAAGCTGTTCTGACTCAGCCCCGTATCCGGCAATTGATTGTAGTGGGCGGGTTTGTTCCGCATTGGCAAGCAGATGCCCAAGGCGTGTTTCGGAAATCAGCCGATCAAAGACATCCTGTTCACTCATGCCGGTGAAAGTCGTGTCGCCGTCGGGGTAAATCGCACCAACCGATGCTGTGCCATCCGAAAACGGGATCAACCAATACCAGATGTCATGGCGATCAGGATGGACCGTGATCAGGATTTTGGTGCGGTCATAGTCCGGATCATCAATTCGATCCTTAACATGGGTAAAGACCGCACGTCGGGAAATAGTTTGCGGCGGCCGGGAAAGCTCCAAAAGCTTTGGCAATACCCGACCGTATCCGCTGGCATCAACAATGAAACTGGCACGTAGTGTAGATTCTTCGCCCGCTGCGTCCTCATACGTGATTTGGCAGTCATTGTCGGCGGCGTGTCCTGCAGTTACCATGTGTTCAAACCGGATGTCGACACCGGAACGTTCGGCTTCCTTGGCAAGGATATGATCGAATTCGGCGCGTTTGACCTGATAGGTTGTTCCCCAGCCGATGGTTTCGAAGTTCTGACGAAAGTCGATGGAGCGATACTGTTCACCACATTCAAAGACCGCGCCGTTTTTATGCTGAAAACCTGCTTTTTTCAGTGCGGGCAGAAATCCAGCACGTTCAAGTACGTTCATACAGTTGGGAAGTAAGCTTTCGCCAATAACAAATCGCGGGAATTTCTGTGCTTCGAGCAATGTTACACGAAGGCCAGCATCGTTCAGAAGCTTGGCCACGGTACTTCCGGCCGGGCCCGCACCGATAACGGCGATGTCGCAATCCTGTTTCAATTCGTGTTTCCCGTATCCGTCGTAATAGTGGTTGTTTCTGTCATCCAAAAAGCAAGGAACCATGCGCCAACCAAGCCTATAGCAATGATTGTGCCGATATCGCTTACCAGTGGGACGGAACTGGTGACGAGTAATCCAAATGCCAGAACACTGCTTATCAACGACAAAAACACCGCCAGACGGGTGTGTTCGCGATGTTCGGTGTCGTTGCCTTCGCTCAAAAACAGGACATAGTCAGCGCCAATTGCAAAGACTAAAAACATTGCCATCGTTGTAAAGAAACTGATTGGTACCCCCAGAATGTAACCGCCAATCAGTGCGAACAAGATCGCGCCTGCGGGGGCAGAAAACACCCGAACACCCCGATCTAGACCATAACGTAGGATTGCCAGGATCAGCGCAATCGCAAGCACTACGCCGAGTGCTATATACGTCCAATATCGGTATTCAGCGAATTGATTGCTGATGATAGCTGTCGGAGAAATCAGTCTGGCATTCTCAAATGAGACGAGGGCGGCGTTAAGAGCATCAACATCTGAAACATCACGTAACCGCATGATATCGGATGTGGTTATCTGAAAATGCGCGATCTCAGGAAGACTGTTTATTGCTTGATCTGGAATGAGGTAGAGCGCGTCCAAGTCCGGGATCTGTAGTGGTGTCTGCAAGACATCAGAAAGGGACGCTGAAAACGGTTGGTAAAGTTCGTCTCCGACAAGGCGTCGGTTGTCTTTTTGAAGTGCAATCGATGGTACAAAATCCGATAGTGCAACGACGCTCCCAATTTTGCCTGCGGAGATTAAGGGCATAGTTGCTTTACGAACAGACTCAGACGTTTCAAGGCGCTGTTGGGCTGTTTTACCATCAATCCGAATGAAGACAGGGCTTCCGCCAAGGCCAAGTGTTTCTGATATCATACGTGCATCGGATAGAAGTTCCGCATCACTTTGACCCAAGGTACGCACGTCATCATGACCGGGAATAAGAAAGGCCGAAATCGGCAGGGCAACAATCAAAAGTATGGCAACAAACAGCTGTATCTTGCGAGGTAGCAGAAGAACCATCATCAGACGCATAAGCCAATGATGCGCAACTCGGATTGGTGAGTTTTCGCGTATTGGTCTGACTGGGATGAGAGGCAGTAAAAATTTGACCGAACAATAGGCTGCAATCAGTCCTGCGATTGAATACACGGCAATTTGCACAAGCAAGTTTGTCGGACTAAGCGCAAGGGCGGAAAAGCCAATGATAGATGTCAAAAGCCCAAGACCGAGGCCTTTGCGTATTTTTCCAAAGCGTGATGAAGTCGGGGTGCCATTGGCTGGTATCACCAGATAGTGCAGGGCGTAATCGATTGAAATACCGATCATTGTCGCGCCAAACACCAGTGCAATCGCATGGATTGTGTCGAAAAATACGGTCAGGGCCGCAGCACCGACAATAAGCCCACTTCCAACAACGATAACTGCACCAATCAGCGGAAAAGGCGAAAAGAACGTCAAGCAGATCATGATGGCGATGCTTAGTGCGGCAACCACGGCGATGGTTTGAACATCGTTTTTGGCGTTCGCGGCCTCGTTAACCGCAAAGAATATCTGGCCTGTTTTGGCGGTCTGGAGGGCTGGATCGCTCTTTAGTACTTCTTCGAGAGCGTTATTGACGCCATCTACCCAGATTTTTGCAACCGTGTCAGAGTGTTTGTTGGCGTCCAGCGTAACAATCATGGGCAGGTAGCTTCGGTCGTTGATTGTGACAATGTCATTTCTGACGCCCAACTTAGCGGCCAGAGCCGAAAGAAATTCTGGCATTAAGAGGAAAGGATCCTGTTTCAGAGTTGCGCTAGTAAAGGCAGAAGCTGGCGAATACAGAGTTTGCAGGGTGCGCTGATAAAGTGCTTCCCCGCCGCCGTTCTTTAGAACATCACGGTCACCATCAGACAAAAGTCCGTTCGCATATGGGCCATAGAGCGCACGCAAGTCATCAAGACGATCTGCATTGTCGCCGGGGAGCATCACACTTGCTGTGCCATCAAGCCTACCGATCGTGTCCGCAAGTTGCCTTGCGATATCGCTGAGGTGGTCATAATCAGGGTGGGAAAGCATAATGATTGCTTGTTTGCCACTATCAGCCAATAGCGTGCGCACAGCGTCTATATCGCTCGTTTCGTCTTGTTGCTGATCTTGTTCCTGACCAATCAATGACAGGAAATCTGCATCCAGTTCGGTGCGTTCGGTCGTGAGTTGCCAGATAGCAAAGCCTGCCATCACGAGAATGCATACTGTCCAAATGAACGCTGATCGGATCATTCGGCTGTTCCATTTGTGAAAAGATCATTGAACTCAGAGGGCAATGGAACTGTCTCAATAAGTTGCCCGTCGAACGTAATGACATCGTGATCAGAAGATGGTTTTGTGATCACCACTTCTTGCACAAACGGGTTGCCCTGTGCCGTAATCAATTCGATCTGATTGCCAACAATACTGTTCGCGCTGGGGGTTAGGGTTATGTGCCATCCTGTTGTTTCCCGGTCTTTTTTAGTGGCATCAAAATCGCTTTCTAATGAGTCCCAGTTCCCGGATAATACGGACGAAATCATCGTGACGAACTGTCGTGTTTCCGTACCTTTTGCCATTGCATTGCGGTTGCCATTTTGATCGATGGTGAAAATCCCGCCTTCGTCGAATACAGTTATTGCCGGAAACGGGATGGTCGTTTTCCAGATCAGACCATGCTGCGGTGATAAAACGAACTCACCACGAGAGAGCAATGGCTTTTCAAACCCGTCCAGATGACGACTGAGTTCAAATGTACCGCGCAGATACTCATTCTTGGTAATCGGTATGGGTCGGGCAGCCTCTGCCTGCAGCGTTTTTGGCATCGCAAGGAAGGACGCAAAGGCAATACACACCGTGATCAGAACAAGTAACTTGCGGATCATATGAGCGCGTCCATCTTTTCGATGAAAAACTCGGGGCTGCGATAAAGCATTTCGCCTGTGCTTTTATCGACGGCGACCTGAATGGTGAAACCTTTGGTTAGCTTCTGCCCCGTTTGCGCATCCGTGACGAGATAGTCAATTTTCAGTCGGTTTTCAAACTCGCGCAGCGTCGCTGCGATGTTGATTCTCTGACCAAAGCGGCAAGGTGCAACGTATTTCACCCGCATATCGACAATCGGCCATACAAAGCCGGACTCATCCATTTGCGGGTAATTGTAACCAATCTCATCAAGCAGGGCACAGCGGGCATTCTCAAAGAACTGCACATAATTTCCATGCCAGACCACATTCATCGGGTCGAGATGATAAAACTGTACAGTTTCGTTTACAGACGCACTGATCATGAGGTTTCCTCATCGCCGTAAAGTGCCCAATGCCGGTCCTGAATGCGTGCGATCAGTTTGCGCAAAGTGGCATCAAGTGGTTGGTCTTCGTCAATGAACGGAATGTCAGCTTCCAGCGCCGTGAGAAATGCCGAGACGTCATGGCCAAGCTGATTGGCCTCAAGCTCCCCAGATTTCAGGCGCAGCGAAATCGCCTGTCTTACAGTGATGAGCAACGCAGCAGCAACTTGTTCGGTAAGGTCCAATATCCGCAAACAATCACGTGCCGCAATGGTACCCATGCTGACCTTGTCCTGATTATGACATTCGGTCGAGCGTGAGAATACGCTTGCGGGCATGGTGTTTTTAAGCGCCTCCGCCGTCCAGGCCGATACGCCGATCTGCACTGCTTTCAAACCATGGTTGATGGATGCACGGTCCTGTGACGCGCCAGACAGGTTTGACGGCAAACCGTGATTGAATTTGGTGTCGACCAGAAGTGCCATTTGACGGTCCATCAAATCAGCGAGATTGGCGATCAACGTTTTCATACCATCAGCAACGAATGCGACATGTCCGCCATAGAAATGCCCGCCATGCAGAATTTCTTCGGCATCGACATCAATCAGGGGATTGTCATTGGCACTGTTGAGTTCGAGCTCAAGCGTGGTGCGGAAGGTTGGCATCATATCGGCCAACACCCCGATGACATGCGGGGCGCAACGAAGCGAATAGCGATCTTGCAATCGAGCCGGTTTGTAATGCGGGCCAAGAGCCGACAGATCATGTGAAATGCGTTTGGCTACGACTGCTTGCTTTGGATGCGGTTTGGCCGCGAACAGTCTTGCATCAAAATGGGCCGGATTGCCAAGCAAGCCAATAGTTGCCAGAGACGTGATACGTGCGCTGAGCTGGCACAGATATTGGGCGCGGACAAAAGCCTGACACATCAGGGCGGTCATGACGGATGTGCCATTCATGATCGCCAAAGCTTCCTTGGGACGAAGCTGTAAGGGGCGCAGGCCGACTTCTGACAAGGCATCTATTGCGGGCATTTCCGTGTTGTTAAACACGACATCGCGTTCCCCGATAAGTGCGGCTGCGACGTAAGAAAGCGGGGTCAGGTCGCCACTGGCACCAACAGAACCTTCTTCGGGAATCCTTGGTGTGATGTCAAATTCAAGAAGGGCAGATAGCTGCTTAAGAAGGCCTGTGCCAACGCCGGAATAACCGGTACACAGCGACGCCAGACGTACGGCCAGAACCGCGCGCGCCTGATCGGGTTTAAGGATATTGCCAAGGCCACAGCCGTGAAACCGGCTGAGATGCAGTGGGAGTTCGTCAACCAAATCAGGTGGAACACGACGGGATACTGAATCACCATAGCCCGTGGTGACGCCATAGATGTGGCCATGATCGCGAAGCTCCCGATCCAGGAAATCGGCACCGGCCTGTATCCGATTATTAAAGACATCGGATGTGCTCAGCAGGGGCAGGGCACGCCGTTCGGCAAGTGCCACGACGTCCTCGATCGACAGGTTCGCCTCGCCAAAGACGATATGTTTCTGGTTGTTATTCATTGTTGTCCTTCTTATCCGCCCAGAAATCGTAGAAATTGAACCACTGCAATGGTTGTTGAACAACAAGCTTTTCCAGCCAGCCCGCATATGTTCTTGCATGTTGCGTGATCTTGGCTGTGCGATCATTGCGCGGCAAGTCTATGCGTTCCGACAGCTTTTCCCACGAAATATTAAAACGCCGTCCTTCACGCCATGCGGCAACCATGTAAACCGGACACTGAAGAAGATGTGCCAGAATAAATGGTCCCTGCGGAAATGATGCGTTTTGGCTAATGAACGGGACTGAAACCGACTTATCTCGGGCACCGATGGCCACCCGGTCTGCGGCAATCACGATCCATTCGCCGCGTTCGGCCTTTTCACGCAGCAAAATCGCAGTATCCGGGCCGATATCGCTAACCTCAATCAAATCAACTTGGCTTTCGGGCGCAAGTTGTTGCAAAACGCGGCCAAACCGGGCGGCATTTTTTTGATGCAACAGGACATTCACCCGAAAATTCCGGTCACGACTGGCAATGGCACGGACCAGCTCAATATTGCCAAAGTGCGATACAAATAGGATTACTGCCTGATCACATGGAATGTAGGAAAACAGGCTATCGGTATCATCCGGCAGGTCGAGGTCATCGAGCTTCATCTCTCCACACCAGGCCGCTATTTTATCGAGTGCTGATTCTCCAAATCGCATGAAGTGGGCAAAGCTATCACGCCAATTAGGGCTGGGCTTGTCATTATGCTTTGCCACCCGTTCAAGGAAATCTTTGGATGCAGCGCGTGCCGTACGTCCGGTCAGGAAAAAATAGGCGATGATGGGTGTCATCGCAGCAAGGCAAAGTTTGCGCCCGCCAAAACGATAGACCTGCCCAAGAAATCGCATCCCCCAATAAATGCCGCGTTCGTCAATTTCCGACCAATGATGGTTGCTGGTTCGGTCCGCTGGCGGCCCAAATCGTCCTCCTTGGGCAATGTATCGTGGAAGCCGCACCAGCATTCCACAGACCAGTCTGGTATGCATCCAACTGATCAAGGCGTTATCGCGCCACATCCGAAAGTTTGATGTGTTGCCGAGAGGATAGGTGACTTTGGTTGGAACATGAATGACCGGACCCCCTTGCCAGAAAAGGCGGACCATGATCTCGGTATCAAAATCCATCCTATGACCAATGCCGTGGCGTCGCCAGACTTCCAGACTGGGACCAATCGGATAGACACGAAAACCGCACATGCTGTCGCGGATCTGAAGAGATAGTGTTTCAATCCATACCCACACGTGGGTAATCCATCGACCGATTTTGCGGCCGGTTGGAATGCTGTCATCGTATACAGGCAGCCCAGTGATCAAGGCTGCGGGTGATTGTGTCGCAATTTCAATCATGTCACTAATGCGATCAAGGTCATGCTGACCATCTGCATCAATCTGAAATGCATGGGTAAAGCCATGCCGTGCAGCACTGGCCATACCCGTCATTACGGCAACACCTTTTCCGGCATTTTCATCAAGCCGTTGACAAAAAATACCGTTACTCGGAGCGTGTAGGTTGCCCACAACCGCTTGTGTTTGCTCGTCCGATCCATCATCGACGATGAAAACCGGAATATCATACGCACGAACGCGTTTCACGACGCTTTCGAGCATGGTGCAATGATTGTGTGTTGGGATGACGGCGCACATTTTCATGCAGCGTCACCATCATATTTTAGAACACCAGAACTTAAATCGCCCTCATTATCGGAGCGGTATCGGAATTTCACCAGTTGGCCGGACGCATTAAGCTGCATGTCCAGTGTGATGATATTTCTGGGTCGCATGGGTTTGCGGAATTTAAGCTGCGTAATTTCTCGTGTAGTTTCAGGCATGCCGAAAATGGACGACGCATACGAAACGGCCCAATGTAGCTGCGTGACGCCTGGTAATATCGGCATGGTGGGAAAGTGCCCAGCGAAATAGATCAGATCGTCGTTCAGTTTTAATTTTAGCTGCGCGCAATCGTCTGTTTTGACTGTCTCAAGGACTTCCGGTTCTGTCGATTTTTTAGCAAAAACAGCGCTTAACATATGCAACGGGCGTTTGCCCTGAGTGTCGGTTGGGATGTCATCAACGAAGCGCCAGCGTTGTGGTAAGGCCGCATCATCCTCAAACTTCGAAATTTCCCGACGTAGTAAGCGCCCCAAACGAAAAGCACCGATTTCGCGATGTTGCTCTTTACCAGCTTGGGTAAGGACAACAATCGCACCAAGCCGATGGTCATCTTCGTCGGGGATCATAACAATAGCGTCCGCAACCAGTTCCGACGCAGTCAAACGGCGTTCGACAGAATTTAACGAGACCCGTTTTCCTTCGACTTTTACGACACGGTCTGCACGGCCCAATAAACGAAACTGTCCGGTCTGTTGATCAATAGATGCCCGGTCTTCTATTTGATACCACTCAACTCCGACAATATGTGGGGCCTTTACTGCCAGGCAGCCTTGATCATTTAGGTGCGTTTCGACACCGGGAAGGGGGATCCAGTCCGATGGATTGGATGTTTGCTGGCGATAGGCAATACCACCGGTCTCAGTGCTGCCGTAAACTTCGACAGGATAGGTACCAAGAATCTGATTGGTGACTTGTGCAGTATCGTAATCAAGTGGCCCGCCAGATGAGAAAACCAATGACGGTTGCGGCGCATCAGCCAAACCCGGATGCAGGTTTTTAAGATGGGCTGGGCTTGTGATCAGGACGTCACCGGCCTTAAGATTGCCCTGCATCAGTTCCCAAAATGGTGCTGGATCCGCCGTAAATACCCGCCCGGACATGATGGGCCATATCACGCGAAAGATCAGACCATAGATGTGCTGGTGCGATACCAGTCCAATGATCCGTGCACCGTCAGGGATATGGGGAGACCACAATGGGTCCTGAACGGATATCTCAGCCTCGATCTGGGCAAGTGTCTTGATGATTGGCTTGGGCGTTCCTGTACTTCCCGATGTGAAAAACACGGCAATACAATTGATTGCAGCAGGATATTCAATATGCATATCAAGATTGGACGGCTTGTTTTCTCGGAGGCGCTTTTCGATTTCCGCGTCATCAAGGAATAAATCGAACTGTTCTTTGATATCTTCAAGATAGGCTGGTTTGGGTGTTGCCGGCAGGACGACCTGAGATCCACGTTGCCAAATCGCAATAAGCGCGATGGTAAAAAGACGTGCTGACTGGCAATGAACAGCGATCCGTTGATGGGATGGCAGATTTGCCGCAAGAAGGGCGCCATCGCTGCACAGCTCTTTGCGTGTTACCAGCCGGTCACCGTCTATGCATTGCGCTGCATCTTGGTGGCCTGGGTGGTTGATAGCGTTGAAAAATCCGGTCATGCGTGATCAGTAATGTGACGTTGGTGACGGGCTTTGAGAATACGCCGAACCGGCCATTCCCCGACGAATAAAACTGCAACCAAAACGTATGAAATCAGACCATTATAAAGGGTCCATGCTTCAATCGATGCATAAAGCGCAGTCCAGAATGCAATCAGGCCATTGATGACAAAAAAACCAATCCAGACCTTGGTTAAAATGCGAGTATATGCAACGCCATAATCGTCAAGATCGGGTGTTTGAATGCGAGCAAACCGTTCAATCAATGGCATTGCCGAAAACAGTGATAGTGTGAAGACCAAAGCCAAGGCGGCACTGACGATGACCGGGTAAAAACGCAAAGCCAGTATATCACTGGCATACCCGGCGAGCACGAGAATGAGGGCTATGATACAAGCAATGGCGCCAGCACCATGTTTATGGGCCCTGAAAAACATGATCGCGCGCAGTAAGACGGCAGTGATCGCAGCAATTAGAATGACACGCGGAGAAACCACGCCCAGACCGAAATACACAACAACCGGGTAGGCGATGCCCAACAGGGCAAGAACAATGGTGATTATCCGGTTAGGAACTGACCAGGTCATGGATTTTCTCTACCACGTCATCAACGGTCCGAACTGACCGGAACTCCATCGCCGGAATCTTCTTGCCCGTAATTTCCTGGAATTTGACGATCAGGTCAACGGCATCAATACTGTCAAGGTCAAGGTCTTCGAACAGGCGTGCCTCAGGCGTGATGTCTTCGGCTGGAACCTCGAACAAATCGACCAGATAATCATGAAGCTGCTGATATACGTCTTCACGGCTATGCATGATTATCCCTCCGATTTACTGATTTGGATGAATTTCGCCAGATTGCGAACCGAAGCGAAGTGGGTTTTTACTTCCTCGTTTTTCGCATCGATCCGTACGTCATATTCCTTCTGAATAGCGACGCCAAGTTCCAGCGCATCAATTGAGTCGAGCCCCAGCCCGTCGACGAAAAGGGCTTCGTCACTATCGATATCTTCAACATTCAAGTCTTCGAGATTAAGTGTCTCGATAATAAAGGATTTAAGTTCGTTTTCGAGCGAAGTCATGCGTTAGTCTGTCCACAAAATAGTCTTTGATGAGCCGGGAGATGGCGCGCGCACGTTTTGCACGGCTCAAATCCGGTTCACATATGTCGCCAAGTGAAAGTGGCTGATCAACCACAATCCGATACAGTATTTTTGATGGCGGAATACGATACCACGGCACCCCTTTTTTCAGAGTATCGTGATTACAGTGCACAACCACCGGAATCAAGTCGACTTCTGTTTCTATCGCAATGTTTGCAACACCGCGCTGTAGTCTTCCCAGTTTTTTTCGGCTTGGTGTTCGGGTTCCTTCCGGGAAAATCAGGATACATGCACCAGCATTCAAATGATCCCGCACCTGATTCAGCAGGTTTTCCGGATTGTCATCATTACGTATGAAACCAGCAGCCCGGACCACACCGGCAAGGAACGGATTATGAAACAGTTCGTGTTTAACCACGCACTGACAGCGATCCAGCTGGGCCAGAATCATCACAACATCAAGCAGAGTAGGGTGGTTGGCAATAATGATTGCGCCTTTTGCCTGCCTTAGCGTTGTGATGTTTTCAGTCTGGGCCGCGGCAACGCCGGTAACATCCAGCAGCCAAGTAAACAATCTAAAGCCACGACAGATGACAAATTGTGCGGAATGGCGGCGTTTTTGTCGATCGCGCAGCACCACGATCATGACAGGAAAGATCGTTACGGCCATGAAAAGACCACCCAAGCCAAAACTGGTAAATGCAAACCCGGTGGCAAACAGGCGCCAATACCACTTTAATCCTTTGGGGGGATTGCTTTGCGCTTGTTTCGCTCTAGTCATGCCGGATCAAATTCCATGCACCAGACTTTCCGATCAAACTAAATTCATCCGTATCTTCAGCCTGTAAGTAGTGTGCAAGTGACCGGGCTTGATCGCGTGGCGAGACGGCGGCGTCTCGTGCGGGCATTGTGCTGAACGAAAAGGTATCCGCAACCACTGTATCATCAGTTGTTGGTTCAAACCTCAGGCCAAGCGCCATACCATGGATGTTCGCAAGTTCCACATCCTGATAGATTTCTGGAAGAACAAGATCAATATAAACCAGTATCACTGGGCCGCCCGTATCGCCCAACTGACACAATGTTTCTGTCAGCGCACTGATGAGCGTGTCATTTCCAGCTGAAATCGCTGTGTGGCTTTCGGTAATTGACCAGTTGATCGAAGCAATACCGACAAGTGCATTATGAACCGACATACCGAAATCGGCTGGAGACAATAGTTCGTCGGTCGCAACTTGATGTATGAGTTTAAGTGTCCGGTCCAAATTCCCATGGCGCGATGCAAATACAATATGTGGATTGTCATCGCCTTTAAGGGTTCTTGAAAGCATTTCAGCAGCAGCACGCCCATAGAGATCAAGGCGTCTTCGCAGTGCGGGTTTGATGCCCTTTGCCAGAGCAGCGCTATCCATATCGTGAATAGTTTGGGAAAATTCGCCAGACGTTCCGCACTCAAGAACCGCGTGATCCTTATGTGAGTCCCAGAACGCCCAGCGTGAAATACAGGCATCAAACACGTTCATACAGCCTTAGTTGGCGAGGGCCGCTTTGGCCGACACATCGCGCAAGATATCGACACGCAGGTTATTAACCCAACGATTATAGTTGTAGTGAATAGAATCCCCACTGTGGTTCAAGTTCGTGCTGTCGGCATAGGTGATTGAAAATTCGGTGTTATCGAAATCAATCTCTACTTTTGCCATATGGTTACGCGGTGAGTAGGTGGCAAACAGCTGACCTTCGGCACGGCGGGTGACGATCCATTCACGGTTCGTTGCGGCTGAGATGATGGCTTCTTCGACCTGCGTCAGACTAAGTTTGGCAGCATCAGCGGGAAAAGCCTGTTTGGTTACATTTTCGATGGGGACTGTTCGGCACGCTGCAACAAGAAGTACCAAACACCCGACAACTGCAAATTTGAAACTACGCATATCCAACCTACCATTTACTGATATTATTTGATGGATCCATATAAGGATCAGCGTACGTCGTTCACGGAACGCTCCAATGATGTAATGAAAGTATGATGCCCCATTCAACCAAAACTTGTCCCATCCACGTTGTTTCACCCGAAACCGCCGCCAAAGCAGTGTTTGGAGGAAATGTTGTCTGGACATACTCATTGCTGGAATGGCAATCACACCAATCCCGGAAAGCGCAACGTCATTCATCCTCGTTATATGGCTGGATGTTGCTTGAGAAGTTGTCGGTGGACATATTTGGGCCGTCGGTAACGATCGAAACATTACGGGAAAGCAGCGGAAGACCCTTCATTCGCGTAAACGGCACGATATTCAGTGCAAGCCTTAGCCACAGCAAGGGATTGGTATGTGCCGCGATAAGTAAGGTTCCATCCATCTCAATCGGGATTGATGTTGAACAGTTGAACAAAGATCGTGATTTATCAGGCATTAGTCAGTCAATGGGGTGGCCTGATGACTGTGACGTCATCGCGTTCTATCAGCGTTGGTGTTGCTATGAAGCGACCTTCAAGGCCACAGGGATCGACAACGTAGATCACCAACCTTTATTGCAGTCTGAGGACCTTATGCTGCCCAACGATTTTATCGGGGTGATTGTGTGTGCCGATAAATAGTCGGGCTTAAACTAAGTTGAATTTTTCTAGGTATCTGTAGTCTCGGTATTATTTATTTGTCATAATATATATTATAGAACGTCAGTCTAATTTCAGGTGTGTTGCGTTGAGCGCGTCTAAATGGCGTTTTTATTGGTTGCGATAAACTTTCTGTCGTATTTACAAATCGTTATGACAGTTCAACACATTCGTTCTCCAAACTTACCTGCCGATTTCAATTCTATCGTCGTCACGGATACGCGCGGTCTCCCGCGTTACTGGCCAACCGTGTGGGAGGCATTGCATGGAAACGCACTGCGGAAAAGCACCCTCTCAGGCAAGCTTTCAGCGATCGATCGACTTTATCGCTTTGTCGCGGATTTAATGGATGAAGACTGCCTAGATAGCTTGCTTTTCGAAAGCAAGTACTCGGAAATTGAGAGCTGTCTCGAAGCATATTTCATATCGCTTCGTAATGAAGCCAGTCGTGGAAACAAATCCAACTATAATCGGAACTGGAAAACAGCTTTCGAATTTGTCCGCGAGATTTTAATTCGAAATCAAGTTCAAAATCAGAACTCTGACATTTCCTTTAACTACCTCAATCGGAAAATTAAACGAATTGAACGCCTTTATGCGAGCCTGAATGTAAAACGACGCCCTCGCAGGCGACCTGTGCGCGCCCTACCCGCTAGTGTCATCGAGGATCTGTATGAAATTGCGGACCCGCTATCTAAGCGAAATCCATTTCGATCTGAATCTCATCGTTGGCGCAATTATTCTCTGTTCCTTTTGTATCTACATCAGGGTATTCGTCGCTCAGAAGCACTCGTGCTCCCTGTTGATGCGATTAAGCAGGAATGGGACCAGACAATTGCCAGTCACAGATACTGGATTAATGTTACTGAAAATGAATACGAGATTGAGGATCCAAGAATTCTTAACCCCCGGAATTAAAACTGACCTCTCACATCGCCAAATACCGCTATCTCGTTCGCTCTCCCAGCTCATCCAATTCTACTTGGACAATTATAGAGGGCGCCAACCCCATAGCTTCATGTTTGCATCGAACCGGACGCAACCTCTATCAGTTCCAAGTATAAATGTGATTTTTGACCGGTTTTCGTCTGCTTTGGCGAAAACGGCTAAACGCGATTTGTATTCCCGCCAAGGCGTAGAAAAAGTGACGCCGCACGATTGCCGACATACGTGCGCGGTTTTCCGACTTCGCCAGTTTGTCGATTATGGGGTGGAGATGGAAGTTGCCCTGCAAAACCTAAGAGTATTTTTTGGGTGGTCAAAAAATTCAGACATGCCTCGCCATTACGCGAGAGCGTTTTTTGAAGATCGGTTGAATTCGGTTTGGAACTCACAGTTTGACGAGCGCGTGACAATGCTCCGTCAGTTATCTTCGGTCACATCGTACTGACTATCGGAAGCATGTTCATGACTAGCCAAATGAGCTTTGGATTTGATTGGGATACTTCGGTTCGCGAACACATTCGAAAACTCCCCAAACTTCCGTCGCATATTCGCTATGTCGACGAATACGACGAAGACTGGCGAACAATCGAAAGCCCATATCAAAGTGACGTCTGGCTGCTAAATTTTGATACCACCAGAGTGAACATAAATTTCTCCAAATTCGAAGATTTGGACGTACGTTACTTGTTGAAACATTTCATGTTCTGGTTACTTGGTCGCAATGCCACAGGATATGCAGCAAGATGTTTTGGAGCGCTCTTAACAATCAAACAGAGTCAATCTGAGACTTGGTTTCTCAAGGCAATAGATATGCCGATTGAGGAATGGAAACTCCATTGGGATGGTTCGTGGTGTGATAGTCCTGCAGAAATTAATGTACATACCATAAAGCTACTCTTGAACTTCTTCTGCGAGCTATCTATCGGTCATTTTTGCACAGATAAACAGGATTTTATTCGCTTTCTCCCTGTTCGTTACGCGAAAGGTTCCCGCGGTGTTCAAAGCGGAGAAGTAATTTTAACTCTGACCGAAGAGACTGAATAGCCTCTGGAATTGTAGACACCCCATCACTTATAAAGTGAGGCAAGGAGTTTACGATGCCCAAGAGTCATTTTACCGATGAGTTCAAGATTGATGCCGTTCGCCAGATTACAGAACGAGGCTACTCAGTAGCGGAAGTTTCTGCTCGTCTCGGTGTCAGCACACATTCCCTGTATGTGTGGAAGAAGAAGTTCAGCAAATCCCCTGATGCGATTACTGAAGCTGATCAACAATCATCCGAGATACGCCGCCTGAAGCAAGAACTCGCTCGGATCACCGAGGAGCGCGATATTCTAAAAAAGGCAACCGCGTACTTCGCCAGGGATGCAAAATGAGGTACGCGTTTATTGACCAGCATCGCCGGGTCCATTCGGTGCGCACCATGTGCCGGTGTTTGCAGGTTCATCCCAGTGGCTTTTATGCTTGGCAGAAGAAACCACACAGCGCCCGGTTTCTGGAAGACCAAAGGCAGACCGCTCTTGTTCGCCAGATATGGGAAGACAGCGGTCAGGTATATGGCTACCGCAAAATCCATGATGATCTGCTGGATATGGGAGAGCGTTGCAGTCCGAACCGTGTGGCTCGACTGGCCCGCAATGCAGGCATACGCGCCCGGATCGGTTACAAGAAGCGTCCCGGAAAATATGGCGGCAAACCAGCTGTCGTCGCTAACAACAAACTGGATCGGCAGTTTGATACCCCTAGACCAAATGCTGTTTGGGTGACCGATATCACCTATATCAAGACACAGGAAGGATTTGCGTATCTTGCCGTCGTAATTGACCTTTATTCCCGCATGGTGGTTGGTTGGGCATTCAAGCAGCGACAAGATACAGAGGTTGTTCTGCAAGCCTTGCTGATGGCCGTGTGGCGGCGAAAGCCAAAGAACAGGGTGCTGATCCATTCTGATCAGGGTTCCCAATATACCAGCATCGACTGGGCCGCTTTCCTTCGTCAGCACAATCTGGAACATAGTATGAGCTGCCGCGGGAACTGTCATGACAATGCTGTTGCCGAAAGTTTCTTCAACTTGCTCAAACGCGAACGTATCCGCCGCAGGGTTTATAAATCACGGGATGAGGCACGTCAGGATGTCTTCGACTACATAGAAATGTTCTACAACCCGAAGCGTAAACATAGTACCAACGGGATGTTGTCACCCGTCGAATTCGAAAGACGACAAATCTGATCAAACCGGGTGTCTACAATTCCAGGGGCTATTCAGCCTGACATCGACATTGTCATCTCCTATAGGTGACAACGTATTTCAGGACGAGACAATAAAAAAACAAAGAGGCCAGCCCGTAAAGGCTGACCTCTTTGAAATAAGTTTAGGATCAAATTACATCGATGCGATGCGTTCAAAAGCTTCATTGAGTTTGGCCAGCGTATCTCGGGCCTCTTCAAGCTTGGCTTTTTCAGCAGTCACAATGTGCTCAGGTGCACGACTGACGAATTTCTCGTTCGAAAGCTTGCCTTCCTGAGCTTTGATATACTGATTTTTGCCCTGAATTTCCTTTTCAAGGCGTGACTTTTCAGCTGCCACATCAATGAAATCAGCAACAGAGACAAAAACAGCAACACCGTCAACAACTGTCTGGATTGCACCCTTGGCAATGGCTTCGACATCGCTCTGCCCTTTGAAGGCTATCTCAGCAACGCGGGCCAAACGTTCAACCTGTGCTTCTTGTGCCGTAACTGCAGCTTTCATCGCGTCACTTGCATCAACCAGATAGATCGGCACTTCTGCTGCTGGCGGGACGTTCATTTCGGAACGAACACCACGAATGTCACCAATCAAACGAATGGCAAGATCGACTTCTGCTTCGGCGTTACGGTCAATCAAACCCTCATCGAACGTTGGATAGCTTTCGGAAATCAGCATTGTGTTACGATTGTCCGAGATCTTTTCCCAAAGTTCTTCCGTGATATAGGGCATAACCGGATGTAGGATCAGCAAAATCTGGTCAAGAACCCATGCAGTAACCGCACGAATTTCAGCTTTGGCTTCTTCGTCATTTCCCATCAAAACGGGTTTGGACAGTTCCAGATACCAGTCACAGAACAAACCCCAGACAAACTGATAGGCCGCACTCGCCGCATCATTGAAACGATACGTTTCAATACCCGTCCCAACAGCTTTGGACGCCTCAACCGTCTTGCCGACGATCCAACGTGCAAGTGTTGATTTCACCGTAGAAGGATCAAAACCAGCAATCGGTTTGCATTCATTCATTTCAGCAAAGCGCGCTGCGTTCCAAAGCTTGGTCGCAAAGTTGCGATATCCTTCAACCCGATTTGCAGCAAGCTTGATATCACGCCCCTGTGCCGCAAGCGCGGTCAAGGTGAAACGCAGTGCGTCACAGCCATATTCGTCGATGATTTCCAACGGGTCGATTACGTTGCCCTTGGATTTCGACATTTTCTGGCCGTTTTCATCACGCACCAGCGCGTGGATATAGATCTCCTTGAATGGAATTTTTCCATCCATGAAATGCATACCCATCATGATCATCCGGGCGACCCAGAAGAAAATGATGTCAAAACCGGTAACCAAAACATCGCCCGGATAATATTTATCCAGTTCCGGCGTTTTGTCAGGCCAACCCAACGTCGAATATGGCCACAATGCCGAAGAAAACCACGTATCAAGAACGTCCGTTTCCTGGGTCAGTTCAACATCTTTACCGTAATGCGCCTTGGCCGAGGCAATGGCTTCTTCTTCGGTTTCTTCTACGAAGATTTCACCATCCGGACCAAACCACGCCGGGATACGATGCCCCCACCAAAGCTGCCGGGAGATACACCATGGCTGGATATTCCGCATCCATTCAAAATAAGTATTTTCCCAGTTCTTCGGCACAAACCGAATGCGCCCGTCTTCAACGGCCTCGGTGGCCGGTTTGGCAAGAACTTCCGCATTCACAAACCACTGATCGGTCAGATATGGCTCGATCACAACGTTTGAACGGTCCCCATAAGGAACCATGTGAACGGTGTCTTCGATTTTCTCAAGCAGATCCAGCTCATCCATCTTTGCGACGATAAGCTTGCGCGCTTCAAATCGGTCTAGCCCGCGATATTCTTCAGGCGCTTCGTCGTTAATGCAGGCATGGTCATCAAGGATGTTGATCTTTTCCAGATCGCACCGCTTGCCAACTTCGAAGTCATTGAAATCATGAGCCGGGGTGATTTTCACTGCACCGGATCCTTTTTCAGGATCGGCATATTCATCAGCAACAATTTTGATCCGGCGACCAACAATCGGCAGAATGCAATACTGCCCAATCAAGTCCTTGTAACGATCGTCTTCAGGATGAACGGCAACACCGGTATCGCCCAGCATGGTTTCCGGACGCGTGGTTGCAACTGTAATGAATTCGCCGTCACGGCCTTCGATCGGGTATTTGAAATGCCAGTAATGGCCCTTGACTTCTTTCTGAACGACTTCAAGATCGGAAATTGCAGTTAGAAGTTTCGGGTCCCAGTTCACCAGACGTTTGTCGCGATAAATAAGGTCCTGCTTGTGCAGGGTAACAAAAACCTTCCGGACTGCAGCAGACAGGCCTTCGTCCATGGTGAAACGTTCACGTTCCCAATCTGGCGAGGCGCCAAGACGACGCAACTGGTTGGTGATGGTCCCGCCTGACTTTTCTTTCCATTCCCAAACTTTTTCGACGAACTTTTCGCGGCCAAGGTCATGGCGCGTAACATTCTGCTCGCCAAGCTGACGTTCCACAACCATCTGGGTCGCAATGCCTGCGTGGTCAGTGCCGGGCTGCCACAAAGTGTCCTTGCCGTTCATACGGTTATAGCGAACAAGAATGTCCTGAAGCGTAAAAGTAAGCGCATGCCCCATATGGAGGCTTCCGGTCACGTTGGGTGGCGGCATCATAATGACATAAGGGTCGGTTTTTGAAGCCGTATCACAGGCAAATGCCCCAGATTTTTCCCATTTATCGTAAAGTCTGCCTTCCACTTCGGCCGGGCTGTAGGTCTTCTCCAACATGGTCTTTTGATCCGCTGCGGGTTTAATCATTTATACAAAGAAAAAGCGGCGCACCTTGGGCGCGCCGCTTTAATTCAACTTTCGGCTCGCCTAGAGGTCTTCAGCACGGCTTACAATCCGTTCGATTTCCTTTTTCACAAGGCGTTCGATCATATAGGGCAGGTTTTCGTCAAGCCATTCCTTAAGAAGCGGACGCAGCATATCGCGCACCAAGTCTTCCAAGGTAATGTGACCTGCGTTAAGTCCAAGAGTAACTGCGCGTTTCTTTGCAACAGCCTGTGCCAATTCCGAAATGGTTCCTGTCGCTGAAGATTCCGTCATATTGGAAATCAGCGGCTCATCATCTTCCTCGTCATCATACAAGGCCGGCATTGCCGGTTCTGGCTCTGGCTCGTCAAATTCATCTTCAAGTGGCGGCAAATCGTCTTCAAGCGGAGACTCGTCGAAGTCGAGCATGTCGTCGAGTTCCAGATCTTCTTCCGGCTCGTCGAGGTCGAGTTCTTCGGGTTCCTCGTCAAACTCAAGTTCTTCGGGTTCTTCATCGAGAACGAGTTCGTCGATTTCTTCTTCGGGTTCCGGCTCAGGCTCTGGTTCGGGCTCTGGTTCCGGCTCCGGAGTTGGTTCGGGTTCAGGAGCGGCTTCCTGTTTTTCTTCGTCACCCTCATCAGCAAGAATTTTGCGGATCGACTGGAGGATATCCTCCATTGAAGGTTCTTGTTGCCCGTCACTCATAATTACAATTCCGCACTAGTGTCATTCAACCAGACCTATCCGAACGTTGGTCTCAAGCCAGGATGTCAAACATCCTGGCCTGAAGTTTCAACAAGTCAGTCTGTTCCCCACCACTGGTCCTTGACTTTATTATAGTTGGACTCAGTGTCGTAAACTTCGACCGGCAGACCAAGGACCTGCGCATTCAGCGCACCCAAGGCAGCCTTAACCTGGAATTCCGCAACCGCGGCATCACGACGCGACCCAACAAGGTCTACACGTGCCTGCAGTAATTCCTGTTCCTGATCAAGAACATCAAGAACAGTACGAGATCCGACAGATGCTTCACGCTGGACACCGTCCAAGGCGACTTCTGCCGAGGAAACCTGTGCCTGCTGCGACTCAATGCTTGCCCGTGCAGTTACAAGGGTTTCCCAAGCACTGGTAGCATTTTCGATCACCGCACGGCGCGATTCATCAACCTGAATGCGCGCCTGCCCAGCGATCTGCTTTGCAGAACGAACACTCGAGAAAACAGCACCTTGCTGATAAAGCGGCACCGAAACCGATGCAATGATATCAGCACTGTCCGATGTGAAATCTTCAGTTGAACTTTCATGTGCACGCTCAACGCCTGCAGAAAGATTAACTTCCGGGTACAAGGAACCTTCGTTCAGACGAACATCCGATTTCGCGGCTTCTTCGGTGTAAAGAGCCTGCAAAACATCCGGGTGTTGCCCTTGTGCAATCGAAAGAACATCCGAAACACTGGTCGGAAGACCGGCAAGCGGGTTCGGAATTTCAAGATCGCTTGGTGGGTTACCTACAAGACGCTCGTACTGTGCGCGTGTATTGGCCAATGCGCCCTGTGCTGAAATCAGATCAGCCTTCGAACCTGCAAGGCGCGCTTCTGCCTGCGATACGTCGGTACGCGTTACTTCACCAACAGCGAACCGATCACGAGTTGCTTCAAGCTGACGTTCAAGAACACGAACGTTGTTTTGGTTAAGCTCAACAACCGCAGTATCACGCAAAACGTTGAAGTAGGACGTTGCCACCTGCAACATCACATCCTGTTCCGTAGAACGCAACGACGCGCGTGCGGCTTTAATCCGTGCCTCAGCGCGTTCGGTTTCTGCTGTCGTACGGCCACCACGATAAAGCGGCTGGGTCACATCCAAGCCGAGAGTATATGGTGTAAGACTATTGTCAGTCTCGGTACCGTTTGCATCCGTGTTGAACTCACGGAAACCAGCGTCGCCAGAAAGCGTCACACTCGGACGCCAGTTTGACAGTGCCGTTGAAATCTCTTCGTCGCTTGAGCGCAAAGATGCACGCCCAGCTTCAAGTGTCGGGTTGCTCTGATATGCTTTAATAAGAGCGTCTTCAAGACTTTCCGCAGATGCACTACCAGCAACCAGCCCTCCGGTTGCGAGAATACTGCAGGTCAGCAAGAACCGTTTTATCATTTGTCTACCCTTGTAAAGTCCTACACCAAGTCCCGACCCCGGCGCAGTTTCACGTATGGTAACGATGGAACGAAAGTTTTCCAAGAAAAGAGGCGCTTGGAATGCAAAAAAGTATTTTTGCCCCGCTTTCCCCATCGTCACATCATTTAATCGTAGCGTGTCATATCAGGCTCCACTTCAAGCGCCCAGACATCTATACCGCCAGTAACATTAAAAACATCTTTAAATCCGAAATCCTCAAGGAACATACCAGCATGACGACTGCGAACGCCATGATGACATATGATCGCAAGAGTTTTCTCGGGCGGAAGTTCATCCACCCTGCCCTGCAAATTCGATAACGGAATATGCAGGGCACCGTTGATCACACAGATTTCGGCTTCCCAGTCTTCACGTACGTCCAGCAAAACAATCTCCCGATCTTGTTCAAGTTTGGTTGCAAGTTCACGACAACTTATTTCTTGAACCATCGGGTCCTATCCACTGAACGCTATAAAAAAGAATTGCCCAGAAGAACCGAGCAATTCGAAAAATCAAAATACAAAACTATCTGCCGGCTCAAAGCCCGGAAGATATGGGATATTGGCATCGAACAGATCACGATAACCGATAACACCATTTTCGCGCTCATAAAGACGTGCAATACCGACTTTTCCAGCTTCACGAACAACCGCCAACAGACGGCCGCCTTCTGCCACCTGATCAAGAATGCCTGCCGGAACCTCAGCAACCGCACCATCAAACACAATAACATTGTATGGCGCTTGCTTGGCATAGCCAGCAGCAAGATCGCTCTCAACAACAATGACGTTATCGTAATTATTGTTCTGGAACGTTACTTCTGCCGCTGCAGCCATTTCCTTGTCGCTTTCGACAGAAACAACCGTTTCTGCAACACGGGAAATCAATGCGCTTCCATAACCAAAGCCAGCACCAATTACCAAAGCAACATCTGTCTCGGCGATTTCCGCACATTGCATCAAGCGGGCAATCACCATAGGTTCCATGGCGAAACGTCCGCCTCCGACCGCGATATCTTCATCGACATATGCAATGCCGCGTTTGCCTTCTGGCAGGAACTGTTCACGTGGAACTTCCTCCATCGCAGCGATGACCAGCGGATCGGTCACCTTGTTGGTCCGAACCTGATTTTCCACCATGTTATGGCGCGCGATTTGGTAATCCATGATTATCTGACCTGAAAATTCTCGCGAGAAAGAGACCGCAACCGCCTTTATTGTCCCCAAAGCCGCTTGCAGTAATTGACCTGTTTATAGTCAGCACATAAGCACCTGACAACATCAGATCAATGCATTGGTCTGATTTTAACACATTGACCACGCTAAAAGATTGACAGGACCAGCACATGACGCACTGTCAGCTTTATCACGAGAACACACCAAACATAAATTTTATCGTTATCCACCTATCATTATGTAGAGATAACACTGTGACCATCAAAACCGGCACCCTATCCAACTTTGATTTCGTGCCGCACTTCACCGTTGGCAAACAACAGCGGTGCCCTTAAACCGGTCCAGCACGCATTTTAAACCGCTCGATATCCTTTACGATACGGTTTGTCTGCTTTCTGGCAGATATTCAATGCGCTGTTCAAAAAATGTAGAATTGGGTGCTTGACGGGTCCCATTCGATGAGGCTATACACCGCTCCAGCCAACGCGAAGGCGCGATGGCGGAGTGGTTACGCAGAGGACTGCAAATCCTTGCACGCCGGTTCGATTCCGGCTCGCGCCTCCACTGATCCGGCATAGCTCAGTTGGTAGAGCAAATGACTGTTAATCATTGGGTCGCAGGTTCGAGTCCTGCTGCCGGAGCCAAAAACCCCTGGAACTTTGTTCTGGGGGTTTTTGCTTTTAGCCCCTGCTCTTCTTTCTCGGCTGCGGCATGAAACGTCAAAATAAGCGACCACCCGGACCCATTACATCCCCCGGCCACTTGCCCATGTTTGCGGATGTCCAGCTTGAGGTTCCACCACGCAAAATCCAAGGTCCGCATTTTAATCCTAAAAACATAAAAACATTATCGTTTGTGGATCAGTTCAACCTCACAACCAACTAACCCTACCCCACGATTAACCCAAAGGCGCACCAGACCTTCTCACATGGAAAAAGACGTCCTTTTGGCCCGATTTTCGCAAAAAAGGTCTTGCGGCGCTCCGACTGTTTGATTATACACCTGCCACGCGCTTCAGACGGAGTGCAAAACCTGATCCGGCATAGCTCAGTTGGTAGAGCAAATGACTGTTAATCATTGGGTCGCAGGTTCGAGTCCTGCTGCCGGAGCCAATTAAAAAAGGGACCGAACATTTCGTTCGGTCCCTTTTTCTTTTAGCACGTCTCAAAATGGATCAGATCGTCATGAAAACCGTGAAAATTGAATTGCGCGAAGTCAAACTTGGCATCCTGTCTGGCGCGACCAAAGGTTGGTTTATCGTTGGCGAACAAGACATTATTCACGGCATGGCGCATCCGATTGACGGTGAACTGTTCACCATTTCATCGACGACCGATCCACGCATTCAGGCGTTCGGCTGGTGCCCAATGTTTGATAGCCTGGCCCACGTGCAAAATGATCTTGAAATTGCATTGGCAATGTCATCTGCCGCCGAAGTCGAAGAATGGATCGAAGAATCTGAACGGTTTGACGACGAAGGTCATCAGGGTCATTTGCACTAACTCCTCCTGCCCTTTGGCGGCAGCGACACAAAACTTTGTCACCGCAATGCTTTATTGATGCACAGCAAATCAATATACTTGTCCTTGGCTTAATATCGCGCAGCCTTACACATGGTATGCTCCCATATCCCGGCAATCATCGTGTCTGGTCATTACGCGGCAGATACCCCTGCCGCCCACAGGACAACGCGGGAAGACGGCGATGAGCACAATTAACCTCGACCACTTGTTCAAACCAAAATCGGTCGCCGTGATTGGCGCATCAAACCGTCCTCATTCGATCGGGCATGTCCTGATGAGAAACCTTTTGGCGGGCGGATTTAACGGGCCGATCATGCCGGTCAACCCGCGCAGTCAATCCATTGGTGGCGTTTTCGCCTATCCCGACGTGAACAGTTTGCCTGTGGTGCCCGAACTTGCCGTAATTTGCGTACCGCCAAAGGCCGTCATTCCAGTCATGGAATGTTTGGCTGAAAAAGGCTGTCTTGCCGCAATTGTTCTGACAGCCGGGCTTGGCGCTGAACAACATGACGATGGCCGCACAATCAAACAGGCCATGCTTGATATCGCAGCAAGCAAGAAGATGCGCCTGCTTGGTCCAAATTGTTTGGGTCTTATGGTGCCCGGCATCGGCCTGAATGCAAGTTTCAGCCATCAAAGTATTGGCAGCGGCAAGATCGCGTTTGTTTCACAGTCCGGCGCCCTTTGCACCGCCGTTATTGATTGGGCATCAGCGCGCGGGATCGGGTTTTCTCATTTCATATCGCTTGGTGAATGCGATGACGTCGATTTTGGCGATGTGATCGACTATTTGGGTTCTGATCCCAACACCCGCGCGATCATGCTGTACATTGAATCAATCCATGAACGCCGAAGCTTTATTTCAGCAGCCCGGGCAGCATCGCGCAACAAACCTATCCTATGCATCAAATCGGGACGATTTGCCGAAGGTGCGGCAGCGGCAGCATCACATACGGGTGCGCTTGCCGGTGCGGATGACGTCTTTGATGCCGCAATCAAGCGTGCAGGTGTTTTGCGTGTTTACACAGTCAGTGAAATGTTCTCTGCGGCTGAAACGCTTTCACGCATGCGTCCCTTCCGCGGTGACAAGCTTGGCATTGTAACCAATGGCGGCGGGATTGGCGTTTTGGCCGTTGACGCCTTGATTGAGCGGCAAGGCCATCTTGCCCAGCTTGAAGATGCGACAATTTCATCCCTTAACGAAGTTCTGCCACCAACATGGTCGCATGCGAACCCGGTCGATATCATTGGCGACGCGACGGGTGAACGTTACGCTGCTGCAATCGACAAAATGCTGGCCGATCCAAACATCGACAGCTTGCTTGTCATGCATGCCCCGACCGCGATCACGAACCCGGTCGAAGTTGCGCAAGGTGTGATCGACAAGATCAAGAACAGCAAAAAGAACATTTTGACCAATTGGGTCGGTGAAGCCACCGTCGCCGAAGCGCGAAATATGTTCTATGCCGCTGGTATTCCAACATATCGCACACCAGAAAATGCCGTTGCTGCGTTTCAACATATGGTCAATTTCCGCAAGTTGCAGGACCTGTTGATGGAAACACCTCCATCCGTTCCGCGCGATTACACACCCGAAACGGATAAGGCGCGAAGCATCATCCATGCTGCTATCCATGCGGGCCGGGAAATGCTGACGGAACCAGAAGCCAAGGCTGTTTTGGAATGCTATGGCATCAACACAGTTAAAACCCTGGCCGCCAGCACGGTTGATGAAGCGGTTAATACAGCAAACGACATCGGATATCCGGTCGCCCTTAAAATCCTGTCCGATGATATCAGTCATAAATCAGATGTCGGCGGTGTCGCGCTGAATTTGGAAAGCAGCGAAGAAGTCCGAAATGCGGCGGTAAAAATGCTGCGCACGATCAAAAAGAAATTCCCGGATGCACGTCTTCGGGGCTTTACCATTCAGGAAATGGTGAAACGATCTGGCGCACGTGAACTGATTGTCGGCATGACGACGGATCCAATCTTTGGCCCGGTCATCCTGTTTGGTCACGGTGGTGTCGAAGTTGAAGTCGTGCGCGATCGGGCTATGGCCTTGCCCCCTCTTAATATGAAGCTTGCCCGCGAACTGGTTGAAGGCACGCGGATATACAAGCTGCTTAAAGGCTACCGCGATGTGCCGCCAGTTAATCTTGAAGACCTGTTCATGACACTGGTGCGCCTATCCCAACTTGTTGTCCATCTTGGAGAAGTCATCGAACTTGACATGAACCCGCTTCTTGCCGATCAGAACGGTGTGATCGCACTAGATGCCCGTATCAAGGTCACCCCAAAGGTCATCAGCGATGACCGACGCCTTGCCATTCATCCTTATCCAAGGCATCTGAAGCAGGAATTGGTGATGGATGATGGAACGACGTACTTGCTACGTCCGATAAAACCCGAAGACGAACCAGATCACTATGAGTTCATGTCTAAACTCACCCCGGAAGACATTCACTTTCGGTTCTTTGGCTCTGTACGGGAACTACCGCATTCCGAAATGGCGCGCCAGACGCAGCTTGACTATGACCGCGATATGGCCTTCCTCGCGATTGTGCCAAACGGACCGGAAGAAGGCCAAATTCACGGCATGGTGCAAGTCGTGATCGATCCCAACAACGAACATGCAGAATATGCCATTATGGTGCGCTCCGACATCAAGGGGCGTGGCCTTGGTCGGGTTCTGATGGAACAGATGATCGAATATTGTCGCAAGAAAGGTACTGAAACCTTTATTGGGCAGGTCCTGCCCAATAATCGACGGATGCTGTCCCTTTGCGAAAAGCTTGGCTTTAGTCGTAAGTTCATTCCCGACGAAGATGTATTTGAAGTAACCTTACCGCTTCAACGTGATCCGCACTGACGGTACACATTACCCAAAACGTGAAAAATCCCGGCGCAATGCCGGGTGTCAGCAGTCTGAAAGGACCTCGAAATGAGACCCTTCTGCTATTCTCATGGCTATGTTGAAATAACGAACGTTCAGGCGCCACAGCTTGCGATTTGTCCTGCCCCGGCACGTTCATCATCGGCAATGCCGTGACCAATCGCGCGCGCACAGAAATGCGGACGCAGACCTGAACGGGAAAACACATCTTCAATGTCCTGGCCATCAAGGAAACCACCCTGATGCACCAGAAGGGTCTTGATCCCCGATGCCAGCCCGCCAAGCACATCGGTGTGAACCGTATCGCCAACCATCAAGACCCGGTTGCGATCGACATCCGGGTGACGGCGCAGAACTTCTTCAAACACGTGATGGTACGGTTTACCGACACATTGCGGCATTACCCCGCAGGCATCCGCAGCCAAATGCGCAAAATATCCTGATTCAACAGACAGGAATTCACCCATTGGTGCGCAAATATCGGGATTGCCGACAAGAATCGGGCGCGGGTTATCGATCAGACTTTGTTGCAGCATTTCCTGCTGCTGATCAGACCAGTTTTCCGAATCAATCAGAAGAAAACCACCAACCGCATCATATAATCCGCGATCCGCCGCCAATGGCTCCACACGATCAGGCAGAACATGGAACGGCCAATCAGCTGGCGCCATTGCCCCCCAATGCGTGATGTCGGCATGCTCCTTCATCAAAGGTGCGACAAATTGCTGGCTGCTGATCAGATTGCCATTGTCGAAATCAAACCCGCGCTTGCGATGTCGGGCCAGAATTGCATCGGCTGAACTTGATGCATCGTTGGTAACGACCGCAATCTTTTTCCCAGTATTCTGCAGTGTCGCAATGGTCTTGACCGCACCGGGAATTGCGGTCGGGCCACTATTAAGCACACCAAATGCATCAAACACGATCAGATCAAACTGATCGGCAATCGCCAGAAGATTATCGACATAGTCCGTTTTCGTCGGAACAGCATCCGCGGCAACACTGGGCAGGCGCGGTGCATAGTGCAGATATGCTTCAATTGCCTGCGTAAAACTAAATCGCGGCCGATTGATGCTCATGGTCGATTCTCCTGATTATGCTCTTGGCATCGCAAATTACGGCGTATTCAAACCGATAATGGTGCGAATTACACCCCAATTTATTCCCCGAACAATAAAGTCGGAAAATCAACCGAAAGGTGTCACGCAACTTCATTAGCCATGCATTATGCGCATAGCAATAAAAGATGCAAAATCTATATTCCATGACAGGATTAAAGCCAATTCGTTGCAATTTGGTGACTTTCTGCGCTTTCCAAGCCGCTGCCATGCAAAAAATGCATTGGAACAATACAGTAATCATCCGTAGATTGCCCTCACGAAATGAATGGGACGTATCGACTGGCAAATGCGCTGAGAAGCAGATGATCATTCGATACATTGAAAACGAACCGACACGTCAAACCAGTTAACTATTCCGTTTGCGGAATACCTTCGGTGAGAACATGCCGGTTATCTGAACAGACGCCGATGAATCGGCCGGTTTGAAATAGGTGATGAAATGATCGTAACTAAAATCTTTGCTTTCCTTCGCGCTCTTCGTGTTCAGTACCAGACCCAGGTTGCGCTGCGTAAACTTGATCCGCGCGAACTTGCTGACATTGGTCTGAACTACGACATGATCGACGATGTAGCACACCGTGTTGCTTTCGGTCGCTAAGCCAAGGCCATAGCGTCTTAAGAAAAACCCCGGCAGTTTTACCGGGGTTTTTCTTTGTCTACATTTCCGAGTTTGGTGGCGACATACCCTCGCCCGTACCAGCTGGCGATTATTTGGTGAAAAGCGCCTTATAGTCTTCACGCAGAATATTCTTTTGCACCTTGCCCATGGCATTGCGTGGCAGTTCATTCACAAAGAACACTCGCTTTGGCACTTTGAAATTTGCCAACTGGGATTTGATCGATCCGATCACTTCATCTTCTGACAGCGTGTCTTTCTGTTCCGGCACAATCACGGCAACGACCGCCTCGCCAAAATCCGGGTGCTGGACGCCGATCACGGCACTTTCCACAACGCCATCCATCTTATCGATCAGTGTTTCGATTTCTTTCGGGTAGATGTTAAACCCGCCAGAAATCACCAAGTCTTTGGCTCGTCCAACGATATGGACATATCCCTTGGCATCGATCATGGCGATATCGCCGGTAATGAAGAAACCATCGCTGCGAAATTCTTCTGCGGTTTTTTCGGGCATTTGCCAATATCCGGCAAAAACGTTCGGTCCGCGCGCTTCCAGAACACCGATCTCATCCGTGCCAAGAACATTGCCCTCTTCGTCACATACCCGCACATCAACATCGGGCAAGGCCGGACCAACGGTATGAACAATGCGCTCATCATCAAGCGGATTGGATGTCGCCATACCCATTTCGGTCATGCCATAGCGTTCGAGCAATGTCTTGCCGGTACGCTGCACAAACGCGGTAAATGTTTCGGGCAACAAAGGGGCTGAGCCTGAGATAAACAACCGCATGTTAGCGCTAACATCGGCAGTAAAGTCACCGCCTGACAGCAAGCGGACATAAAAGGTCGGAACCCCCATCATGACCGTGCTCCGCGGCAATAACGCCATGACCTGATCGCGATCAAATTTCGGCAGGAAGAACATCTTTGAACCCGACAGCATCACACAATGACAGGCAATGAACAGGCCATGCGTATGGAAAATCGGCAAGGCGTGCAGCAATGTGTCATTGCGCTCAAACCCCCACAGTTTTTCAAGGGTCGATGCGTTAGACCACAGGTTCATCTGGGTCATCATCGCCCCTTTGGGCTTACCTGTTGTCCCTGACGTATAAAGGATCGCGGCAAGATCATCGTCAGCACATTCAACAGCGGGAAAGTCTTCGGCCTGAGGTGCCATATCATCGATCAGGCTTCCATCCGCCTCCATGCCAAGAGTCAGAACGTGTTTGACACCCTGTGCATCTGCGATGGCTTTAACTTCTTCTGCACGATGGGGCTGGCAGACAAATATGACTGGCGATGCATTGCCCATGAAATAGGCCAGCTCACCGGCCTGATAGGCGGTGTTAAGCGGCAAATAAACAAGGCCCGCACGGATACAGCCAAGATAAAGGAACAAGGCTTCGGGGGATTTATCGACCTGAACAGCAACCCGGTCGCCCTTTTTCGCACCGCGTTCGGTCAGAAGCCCGGCGATTTTGGCAGAATACGTATCTGCATCGCCGTAACTGTATGTTTTTCCCGTTGGCGTTTCGATCAGCACCGAAGACAGGTCTGCTGGAAACCGGCTGCGGATACGCATGAAAAGGCTGTTGGTCACTGTGCTGTTTCCCCGATGAATTGTCTTTTGACCGGCTGATCTCTTCACCGGTCTGTGTTGCGGGCAACATAGTGCAATCAACCCTTATCGGTAAACAAGTACCTTTTTACCGGGATGAAAATTTTGGGAAAGTTTGGCGGGCACATCCGCGCCCGCCAAAGAATATTACCCTATGCAACGTATGGGAATTCACCGTCGACGAACGGGAATGCTTCGCCAACCGTTACCTGAACATCCGGATAGAACCCGTTGAAATGAGTTGCAAGTGCGTTGCTATAAGCACCGATATGACCAAATTCGATCCAGTCGCCTTCGCGAATATCGGCCGGCAGATTAACCGTTGCCGGAAGCACATCCATATTGTCACAAGTCGGGCCATAGATTGTGAATTCAAGCGTTTCATTCTGATCAAATTCACCGCCAATGCGCATCGGACGTACGGGATAGCGCAACTGACCGGTGACTGTTTCCGACAGACTGCCATAGACACCGTCATTGATGAACAAGGTGTCTTCTTTGCGCAGATGAACCTGGGTAATCAGCGACACACCGCTTGATACCAACGCCCTGCCCGGTTCGCACATAAAGGTCGTCTCAGGCATATCAAGCCAACGGATGCAGTCCTTTATCTCGTCCATGATTTCTTCAAGTGCCGGGCCGCGTTGGTTCATATATTGCCCCGGAAAACCGCCGCCAACGTCAATATGTTTGACCTTCACACCAGAGAAATCGACAACTTGGCGGATCAGTTCAATCGCAATACGATAGCCGTTTGCCGTCGTACATTGCGACCCAACATGGAAGCACAACCCGGCTTCATAGCCGAACGCCTCAACCTTTTTAAGCAACTCAGCCGCCACCATCGGACGGGCACCGAATTTTGCGGACAGATTATAGGTTGCCCCTGCTGGCGGTGTCGCAAGGCGGACATGAATAACAAGCTTCTTGTCGCCTTCGGTTTCTTCGCGAATTTTATCAAGTTCTTCTTCGGTATCAATTACATAGTGATCAATACCAAACACCCGATGGGCATTGCGAATGGCATCGCGGCTTTTGACCGGATGCATGTAATAAGCTTTCATGCCCGGGAACTGACGACGCACCAACGATATTTCTTCTGGTGATGCGGTATCAAAGTGCCTGACCCCGCCTTCATGAAGGTATCGCATGATTTCCGGATGCGGGTTGCATTTCACCGCATACAGGACGTCACCGGGGAACATTTCGACAAAGCGCTGCGCTGTTTCTCGAAGAATATTAGGTCTAAGGCAATAGACCGGATAGGAAGGTTTGAGTTCCTTCACAACATCGAACGTCGTATCGAAATGACGTGGCATAAATACTCCATCGTTTTCAAACATCAGGCGCCCAGACACGTACCGCCGCCGGGCTGGCCATTCAGCTTTCTCAGGGTATCAGCCCTTTACCAACCTGTCATGCCCCTTGACGCGAATTGATCTTGATATTGTGGACTCCTCCCGATAAATTGGTAAACCAATACCAAATAACCAATATCATGTGCCCCACGCTCATTTGCGCACCCGCACACCAACATACAGGGAGCCTAAAATGCCCATCGATCCGATCCTTGATCCGACCACCTTGGCCGCAGAACTTTCCGGCTTTCATCTGATCAATGGAAAACTTGTCGCCCCGAAAAACGGCAAAACCTTTGACGTTCTTAATCCCGCCACCGGAAAAGTCATTGGCCAGGCCGCAGATGGCGATGCCGAGGATGTTGGAATTGCGGTTGCTGCGGCAAAGGCTGCGCAAAAGGATTGGGCCGAACGCCCTGCCCGCGAACGCGGTAAACTTGTTGCCGAATGTGGTCGTGTCTTAACCGCCCATACCGAAGAACTTGGTCGGTTGGTTGCCCTTGAATCGGGTAAAGCCCTTCGTACCGAAAGCCGGGTCGAGGCATCCGTTCTGGCGGATATGTTTGTCTTCTTTGGCGGTCTTGCATCCGAGCTTAAAGGCGAAACCGTTCCGTTCAATCCGAACATGATGACATTAACCACCCGCGAAGCCGTTGGTGTTGTCGGCGCGATCATTCCTTGGAACGTGCCAATGATGTTGATGGCGATCAAGGTTGCCCCGGCATTGGTTGCCGGCAACGCAGTGGTTGTGAAATCGGCCGAAGACACCCCACTTGCCGTCTTGCGCGTGTGTCAGATCATGCAGGAGATCCTCCCTGCTGGCGTCTTTAACATCATTTCCGGATTTGGCCCCACTTGTGGTGGACCGTTGGTCGAACATAAAGATGTTAAAAAGGTTTCCTTCACCGGGTCCGTTGAAACCGGTCGTACCGTTTATCGTGCAGCAGCAGAAAAGCTTATTCCGGTTACCCTCGAACTTGGTGGCAAGTCCCCCATGATCGTTATGGATGATGCCGATCTCGACAAGGCAATTGCGGGTGCGGTTGGTGGCATGCGCTTCACCCGTCAGGGACAAAGCTGCACGGCATCATCGCGTATTCTGGTTCATGAAAAACTTCATGATGCCTTCGTTAGCAAACTGATTGATAAGGTAAATGCCCTTAAGATGGGCAACCCGCTTGATGAAGAAACCGACATCGGCACCATCATCAACCGCAAACAGTTCGACAAGGTTTGTGGCTATATCGATATCGGTGAAAAAGAAGGTGCGACCAAGAACGAACTTAGCGCCCTTCCAACTGACAGCAATCTGGCCGATGGTCTGTTTGTCCGCCCGGTGATCTTCACCAATGTCGACCCCGATGCCCGGATTGCGCGTGAAGAAATCTTTGGCCCGGTGGCCTGTGTCTTCAAGTTCAAAACCTTTGAAGAGGCACTGGAACTGGCCAATGACAGCGACTTTGGCTTGGCCGCGACGGTTTGGACGACAGACCTTAAAACCGCACTGCAGGCGACCAAACGTCTTGAAGCAGGTTTTGTTCAGGTCAACCAGAACCTTGTCGTTCAGCCAAACCTGTCCTATGGCGGGATCAAGCTTTCCGGCCTTGGCAAAGAAGCATCGCTTGAAAGCATGTTAGAGCATTACACCTACAAGAAGACCGTTATCCTGAATATGGAATAACGCCAAGCATCCCCAAGCCAGGCGTTACTTGAACCGGGTTGCGCGAAACGCAACCCGGTTTTTCTTTTGCGGACCTTGACCTTCGCGCCTTAATCCGCAAAGCTGCCTTTCGAAATCCTATCCGTAATCCAGAAAGTACATGGCTATGTCTGCATATACTGACATCCTCGCATCGCATTCCCGACCGACGCTTCGTGCCGGTGCGATGGCCATGATTATGGGGATTTCCGCCCTGCAAATGTGATCCCTGTCATCCGAGGATGACAGGTCCGGTTAAATACCGTTTCTCACCAACACATGATATTATTGCCATCACATCACACAGATGATGGCCGCAGGAGCATGGAAATTATGGCTGTTTCCTATCACGACATTGTACGCGCATCCGGTTTATTAGAAGGCATTGTCGCCAAGACGCCTTTGGTAAAATCGTTAACACTTTCAAATATTTGCCAGGCTGAAGTTTATCTTAAACTTGAGAACCAGCAATATACGGCGTCCTTTAAGGAACGTGGCGCTTACGTCAAACTGGCAAGTCTGACGCCGCAAGAACGTGAAAAAGGTGTGATTGCCGTTTCGGCAGGCAACCACGCGCAAGGTGTTGCATATAATGCCAAGCGCCTTGGCATTCCGGCCACCATCGTCATGCCGAAAAACACCCCCTACACCAAGGTCCATCACACGCGCTCACACGGTGCCGAAGTTGTTCTGATCGGAAATGTCTTTGCCGAAAGCCTTGAGGCTGCCGGACGCATTCAGCAAGAACGCGGCCTTACCTTTGTTCATCCGTTTGATGACCCGCATATCATTGCCGGACAAGGAACTGTCGGGCTCGAAATCCTTAATGAAAATGTCGATATCGATACGATTGTTGTGCCGATTGGCGGTGGCGGTCTGGCCTCTGGTGTGGCCACAGCAATCAAGTCACGCCGTCCCGACATTGAAATCATCGGCGTTGAAACCAAGCTTTACCCGAGCATGTATGAAGGCATTCGTGGCGATGAATTCACCGGCGGCGGCGTAACCATTGCCGAAGGTATTGCCGTTAAACAGCCCGGCGGATTGACGCTTGAAATTTGCAAGGAAAAGCTCGACGACGTTCTTTTGGTTGAAGAAAGTTCAATAGAACGATCGATTCAGATGCTGATTGAAATCGAAAAAAGCGTTGTTGAAGGGGCCGGTGCAGCCCCACTTGCCGCCCTGCTTGATCACCCGGAACGCTTCAAGGGTAAGAAAGTTTGTCTGATTGTCAGCGGTGGCAATATTGATACGCGTCTTTTGGCACAGGTCCTGATGCGTGGCATGGCCCGTCAGGGCCGGCTGGTGCGTGTGCGTATTGAGATTCCCGATGTGCCGGGCGCATTGGCGACCATCAGCACACTGATCGGTGAAGAAGAAGCCAACATCATCGAGGTTTATCATCAACGCCATTTCTATGACGTTCCGGCCAAACAGACCGATGTTGATATGGTTCTTGAGGTGCGCGATACCGTTCATGGGCAAGAGGTTATCGCCCGCCTGATCAAAGAAGGATTCGGCGGCCGCCTACTGGGTAACACATCGCTTGATTGACCCTGCCCTACAAACAAAAAACGGGCCGCTGGCATGACCGCCGTGGCCCGTTTTGTATTTATCGCTGATTTTCTATGTCGCGAATGCGCTTCAGCCTTCGAGCGCGCGGTAACGACCACCGTAATACAAAAGTGGTTTACCCGTTTGGCCCATCACCAGTTCCTGTACATGACCGACAATGATGCTGTGGTCACCCCCGTCGTGAATAGCGTGCCGTTTACAGGTAAAGGCCGCCAGACTGCCCTTTAGGCGCGGCATGCCCAAACTGTCACTTTCATACCCGATATCATCCCATTCGGTTTGCCCGGGTGCAGAAAACAGTTCCGATATGTTTTTTTGATCCTGATGCAAAATATTGATGCAGAACTCTGTGCATTCACCGGCGAATAGAGCATGCGTTGCCGCGCGCGCATCAACCGAGAACAAAACCAGAGCAGGATCAAGCGATACCGAGGCAAAACTATTGATGGTAATACCCGCTTTAGAACCGTCTTTTGCACGTGTCGTCACAACAGCAACACCAGTTGTAAACTGACCAAGACAGTCCCGAAAATCGCGCGGAGAGAATGACATATTGAAGAATGCTCTTACTAACTAAACATATTTAAGTGTGCCCCCGTATAAAGGCATGGGGAAAATGGCGTCTAAACCACGCGCTGTCAAACCTATCTCGCAGCAGATTTAAACGTGATGTTAATAAGATTAAAAGTTAATAGAGCAATGTGGATGGGGCATGCGTGTCATTTGAATACAAAAATGGCTCTGCATAATTGAACGTATCGTGACTTGATCCGGTATCGATATCGGCGTAGCGGGGAAAAATAGTGTTTCTGATTATCGGTTATATCATTGTACTCGGCTCGGTGCTGGGCGGCTATTTACCACACGGGTCATTTAGCATTCTCGTTCAACCGCTTGAAGTCCTGATCATTTTCGGTGCTGCATTTGGTGCGTTTTTGACAGCCAACCCACTCAGCGTCGTCAAACGGTCGTTCTCCTACACCCTGCGCGCCATGAAAGGCGCAAAGAAAAAAGCAGCCTATCTTGAGCTTCTTCTTTGCCTCTACGCTATTTTCCGTCTGGCAAAGTCAAAGGGTGACCTCGCCCTTGAAAGCCACGTAGAAAACCCTGAAGGCTCCAGCCTGTTTACCAATTTTCCGGTCCTGATGAAGGATCACCATGCCGTCGAATTCATGTGTGATTATCTTCGTCTGCTGACGCTTGGCACCACCAATCCATATGAACTTGAAGCCGTGATCGATCAGGAACTTGAAGCCCATCACGAGGACGAGCACGCTGTTTCCGATGCTGTGCAGACCGTGGGCGACGGACTTCCGGCACTTGGCATTGTTGCTGCTGTTCTGGGTGTAATTGTGACCATGAGCTCCGTGACAGAACCGCCGGAAATTCTCGGTGGCCTGATCGCGGCCGCACTGGTCGGGACATTCCTTGGTATTCTCGGCGCATATGGATTTGTCGCGCCGACCGCGTCCATCATCAAGAAAACCGTTGATGCCGATGCCAAATATTATAGCTGCATCAAGGCTGCGCTCATCGGACATATGCAAGGATATGCGCCGCAAGTTTCCGTTGAATTTGCGCGTAAAACTCTTCCGCATGACCTGCGACCCAGCTTTAAGGAACTCGATGAAGCCTTACAAGATGCGCCAACAGCTTGATTTTTGACTGAAATACTTCCGGCTTAGGGAAAAGCACGACGTATGCCTGATATCGTCATAAAGAAAATCAAAAAAGGTGGGCATGGCCACCACGGAGGCGCATGGAAAGTTGCCTATGCTGACTTCGTGACGGCAATGATGGCGTTTTTCCTGCTGCTATGGCTGCTTTCAAGCGCGACAGAGGAACAGCTTCAAGGGGTATCGATGTATTTCACCCCTGAAACCATTTCACAAAACGATTCAGGTTCCGGTGGACTGCTTGGCGGCACAAGCCTTGCCGAAGAAGGATCACTCCGTTCTGAATTTGGCTCTCCGACGGTTAGCATGGACATCCCGCCTGTCCAGTCCCCCGATGAACGCGAAGCCATTCGTGTCGCCCAGATGGAAGAACAGGAATTCAACGAAGCCAAAGAACAGCTTCTTGAAGCCATCGAAAACAGCGAAGAACTTCAGGGCCTGGAAAAGAACATCCGGGTCGAAGAAAACGACGACGGTCTTCGTATTCAGATTTTGGACGAAGATGGCACTGCAATGTTCCCAAGCGGTAGTTCAGGCATGGCCGAACACACCAGATTGTTGCTTGAGAAAGTCGCCAGTGTCGTTGAAAAAATGCCGCAAGATATTTCAATCGAAGGCCATACCGATGCGGTACCGTTTAGCCGCAATGATGGCTATTCAAACTGGGAATTGTCTGCAGACCGCGCACTTGCGACCCGTCGCGTGCTCGAAGAACTGGGGCTTAACACCGGACGGTTTGCCAAGGTCGCAGGGCTTTCCGATACAGACCCTCTTCTGCCAGAAGCCCCTGAAAATGAAAGCAATCGACGCATCAGCATTACACTGCTGCGCGGCACCGGTGAGCGATCTGAGCTTGGGACTGCACCACAAAATGGCGAAGCCGGGCCCGCAAACGCATCGCCTGCCGCTGTGCCAGAGCAACCTGCTGCACCAAGCAATACGCAGCGTCGTCCATCCTTCTCTGTCCCGTCACAGCCCTAAGCACATTCGCATTTGATAAAATTGAATGCCCTTTTATGCCAACGGCCTTTAAACTGTCATGAATAACACCTAATCTCATAGAATAGAGATGGTCGGATGTGATCAGGACTGAGAATACCAGATGACAGTTAATCAGCGGCGCCTAACGCAGCACTATTTTATGACCGCACCAATGCCGTGCCCCTATTTGCCCGGCCGGTTTGAGCGCAAGCTGGTGACAGAGCTTCGTGGTCCCGAAGCCAATAACGTCCACGACCTTTTGTCACGTTCAGGTTTTCGCCGCAGTCACTCCATTGCCTATCTGCCCGCCTGCAGTGATTGTAATGCCTGCATTCCTGTACGTGTTCGCTGCAACGAATTTGAAAGCAGCCGTTCCTTTCGTCGTATTCAAGGCAAAAACAGCGACCTTACCCGTACAGTTCTGCCACCTGTCGCCACACAGGAACAATACCAACTGTTTAGCATCTATCAGGATGCCCGACATGGTAGTGGTGATATGGCACGCATGGATGCGCGTGATTACCGTGCGATGATTGAAGACAGCACGATTGATACATCGATCTTTGAATATCGTCGTTCTGACGGCAGCCTGATCGCGGTTGCGCTGGTTGATAATCTGGCAGACGGGCTTTCAGCGGTCTACAGCTTCTTCGATCCCACCGAACATCGTCGTGGACTTGGCACTTATGTCATCCTTGATCTGGTTGATGAGGCCAATCTGCTTGATCTGCCACATATCTATCTCGGCTACTGGATCGGCGATTGCCGCAAGATGTCCTATAAAATGCGGTTTCAGCCCCTCGAAGGTTTCCGCAATGGTCAATGGGTATCAATGCAAGATGCCACGACTGACACGACATCAAGCAATATTGGCAGCTAGAGTTCCACACTCTACTTTCAGGCTAACCATATTATACTAAAGTTCAAATCAACAACTCGATCCCCGGTTGCCTACTTTCACAGACGCATATAAGCTGCGGTACAAAGTCGATTAACCGGCTTTGACATATAAATCATGAGCTTGCATCTTTGGGAGGCTGTAACTAATGAAACGTCGCCAATTTCTTTCTGGCGCTGCCGTAGCAGGTGCGACTGCTGCTGCCGTATCCACCTTCGCCAAACCGGCGATTGCACAGGACGTCCGTGAATGGCGTCTGGTCACGACCTGGCCCAAAAACTTCCCGGGTCTTGGTACCGGTGCGAACCTTCTTGCCGAATATATCACCAAGGCATCTGATGGACGTTTGAAAGTCACCGTGTTTGGTGCTGGCGAAATCGTTCCGGCATTCGAAGCCATTGACGCTGTCGGCAGCGGCACCGTCGAGATGGGCCACGGCGCGCCTTACTACTGGAAAGGCAAAGTTGACGCGACCCAGTATATCGCAGCAATGCCGTTTGGTCTGAACGCTCAGGAACAGAATGCCTGGTTCCAGTGGGGTGGCGGTCAGGAACTGGCAGACAAAGTGTATGCCGAACTGAACTGTAAGTTCTTCCCGTCAGGCAACACCGGCACCCAGATGGGCGGTTGGTTCAACAAGGAAATGAACACCCTTGCTGATTATCAAGGCCTAAAAATGCGTATTCCGGGTCTTGGCGGCGAAGTTGTCAAAGCTGCTGGTGCAAACGTTGTAAACCTTCCGGGCGGCGAAATCCCACCGGCACTGCAGTCGGGCGCGATTGATGCGACCGAGTGGGTTGGCCCTTACAACGATCTGGCATTTGGCCTCTATAAATCAGCTAAATACTACTACTATCCGGGTTGGCACGAGCCAGCGACCGTTCTCGATAACTTCATCAACCTTGATGCATGGAATGCACTTCCGGATGATCTGAAGGCAATCGTTGAGCAGGCTAACCGCGCTGTTAACCAGATGGTTCTGTCTGAATTCACCGCACGTAACAACCAAGCGCTTGATACCCTGCGTAACAAGCACAATGTCGATGTTCGTCCATTCTCTGACGACATTCTGACCGGTCTTGGTAAACTGTCGGGTGAAGTTCTGCGTGATCTGGTTGCTTCCAACCCGCTGTCACAGGAAGTCTTTGAAAGCCTTATCGCATTCCGTACCCAGTCGATCGCTTGGTCGAAATTCTCGGAATCCGCTTTCGCTCAGGCACGTATCCTGCCGTTCAAATACTAAGTTCTCCGTCTTATCGAAAAACGACAAAGGGCTGGCATTTGCCAGCCCTTTTTATTTGTGCCCATCACAATACAACAAACAGTCTGTGAGAGACTACCCTGCCCGATTCCAGCCTCGCTGATCTCATATCTAACCGACACCAAATGCAAAAAAAAGGCACCCGATTGGGTGCCTTTTTCATTGAAGTTTGTATTGAGCCGACTGCCTAGAACAGAACACTCGGCAGCCAGGTTGCCAACCATGGGAAAGCTGCCACAAGGCAAAGCCCCAGCATCTGGATCGCAACGAACGGAATGATACCGCGATAGATATCAAACGTTCTGATCGATGGCGGCGCTACACCGCGTAGATAAAACAGGGCAAAACCAAAGGGCGGTGTCAAGAAGCTGGTCTGCAGGTTAATCGCAATCATGATGCCAAGCCAAACCGGATCAATGTCCATCTTGAGCAATATCGGACCGACAATCGGAACCACGACAAACACGATCTCGATAAAGTCGAGGAAGAAGCCCATGAAGAACATCAAAAGCATCACAACCAGCATCGCGCTGAACACACCACCCGGAAGGTTGTGCAGCAGGTCTTCAACCAGCTGATCGCCACCCAGACCACGGAACACCAGCGAGAATACCGAAGCACCCAGCAGGATGACAAACACCATCGCGCTGACCTGAACGGTCTGACGGACAACATGGCGTAGAACCGCCATATCAAGACGCTTGTAGAACGCTGCGAGAACAATCGCACCAACCGACCCGAAGGCTGCGGATTCCGTTGGTGTCGCAATCCCGGTCAAGATCGACCCCAGAACCGCAACAATCAAAAGAGCCGGTGGCAAAAGCGCACGAAGCACCTCACCCCAAAGCCCTTTTGGGCGCTTGCCAACGACAAGGGCCGGTGCAGAATCCGGGTCAATGAGCGACTTGATGATGATCCAGCCGATATACAAACACACCAGCATGATGCCCGGAATGAAGGCACCTGCGAACAGGTCCATCACTGAAATCGGCTCTGGTGCCCAGTTACCGATCGAACGCTGTGCTTCGGCATAAGCACCCTGCAGGATATCACCGAGTAGAACCAGCACGATCGATGGCGGAATGATTTGCCCCAACGTCCCCGACGCACAGATGATGCCCGTGGACAATTTCGGATCATAGCCAGCTTTCTGCATCGCAGGCAGGCTGAGCAGGCCCATGGTGACAACTGTCGCACCGACAATACCAGTAGATGCTGCCAACAACATGCCAACGATCACAACCGAAATACCAAGACCGCCACGCATAGTGCCAAACAGCATCCCCATGGTGGTCAGAAGTTTTTCAGCGATACGTGCCCGTTCCAACATGACGCCCATAAAGACGAACAGCGGAATGGCGACATAAAGCTCGTTGGTCATCACACCGAAATAGCGTGACGGCAAAGAGCCCAAAAGCGGCATATCGAACGCGCCCATCGCATTACCGATAAGCGCAAATGCAAGACCGGTGCCCGCAAGCGAGAAGGCAACCGGAAAACCAAGAATAAGCACGCCGCAAGCTACGGCGAACATTACCAGGCTAAGAACTTCACCCGTCATTAAACGCCCTCGTGCTCTTCTTCATGGATTTCAAATTCTTTATGACCGGCAAGCACCAGAACGCTGCGCGCTGCAAGGGACATCCCTTGCAGCAGCATCAAAACGCAAAACACCAAAATCACAGATTTATACAGGAACAGACCCGGAAGACCGCCCGTCTCGTGCGACCCTTCAAGACGGTGCCAGCTGGTCACCACATACGGGTAGCTATACATCAAGATCATGATCACCACCGGCATCAGCAAAAACAGCGATCCGAACAGATCAACCCATGCCTTGTAGCGTGCAGATGCCGGACGATAAATCACGTCAACGCGCACATGCCCACCGTGCAAAAGCGTATAACCTGCGCCGACCATGAACATGATGCCGTAAAGCCACATATAGCTTTCCTGCATCGAAACCCAGCCGACCGCAAAGCCGTAACGCAATGTGGCAACCAAAAACGTGATCACCACCATCGGGATCACAAGCCAGGCTACCCCGCGACCAACCCAGTCATTAAGACTGTCTATCGCGTGGACGAAATTTCCCAGAAATCTCACGATTCACTCCCAAGCCCTTATTAATCTCACAGGAATATTGCAAGCTTCCTGCTAATCAGGTTGCGAAGTTACATTTTAACCATCAAAAACGCTATATCTTTTGGTACGCAATTCGCCCATTTCTGCGGAAATTTGCAGCATATGATGTTGTGAGCGACAAGTTTGACCAAACATGCTGATAAAAAAAGCCGGATGGTAAAATACCATCCGGCTTTTGACTTTGAATAATGCATGACGCCGTTATTCGAACTTGTTTGACCTTGGGAAACCGTTTGGTGGCATCCGTCCAGTTCCGGCACGCTTGCCAATCCATTCAGTAAGGTCGGTAACGGTGCGGGTTCGGCCTTCGCTGCCGCCCATCGCCCAACTTAGACCCTCTTCGGCGCTAAACAGGATCAAGTCCGAAAGACCACCTTGACGGTATTTCTGCAAGATCACACCACGGCCACGGGTCATTTCAGGAACTTCGGCCACCGGATAGATCAGAAGTTTTCGATTGTCACCAAGCACAGCCACATGATCGTTTTCAACCGGCATAAAGATTTTGGCGACTTCGCCCGTGCCAAGGTTAAGAACCTGTTTGCCGTTTTTTGTCTGGGCAATCACGTCTTTTTCAGCAACCTGGAAGCCACGACCACCGGAACTTGCAACCAACAGGTTCCGGCCATCCTTGTGAATGACCATCGAAACAATGTCATGTTCCTGGGGCAGATCAATCGACAGACGGATCGGCTCCCCATTACCACGGCCACCAGGCAGTTTATCGCATGACATGGTGTAGCAGCGCCCTGCCGTCGACAGGATCAGCAGTTTGTCGGTGGTAAAGGCCTTCAATGCAAAACGATGTTCATCACCGTCTTTGAATTTCAGATCACTGACATCGGCAACATGGCCCTTAAGTGCACGGATCCAGCCCATTTTCGAACAGACAACCGTAATCGGTTCGCGTTCAATCAGGGCTTCAAGCGGCACTTCGATTTCTTCAGGTTCATCGCCAATTTCAGTACGGCGCTTACCAAGTGCGGTTTTCTTGCCAAAGCTTTGACGCATAACGTCAACTTCGTTGCGAATTCTTTCCCAGCGCATTGTTTCGCTGCCAAGAAGGGCTTCAAGGCCTTCTTTTTCTGCGGTCAGTTTGGCGTGCTCGTTCTTGATTTCCATCTCTTCGAGCTTACGCAAAGAGCGCAAACGCATATTGAGGATCGCATCGGCCTGCACTTCGGTCAGGTCAAACGCCTTCATCAGGGCGTTTTTCGGCTCATCCTCAAACCGGATGATGCGGATCACTTCATCAAGGTTGAGATAGGCAACAAGATAACCTTCCAACACTTCAAGACGATGATTGATCTTGGCCAGTCGATGGTTGGAACGACGGATCAAAACTTCCTGACGATGCGCCAGAAACGCACGCAGAACTTCGCGCAAATTCATCACGCGTGGCGTGTTATCACCATCAAGAACGTTCATGTTCAAACCGAACCGGATTTCCAGTTCGGTGTTTTTGAACAGCATTTCCATCAGATGTTCTGGTTCGACCGCACGGGTCCGCGGTTCAAGAACAAGGCGAATGATATCAGTTGATTCATCGCGCACATCGTTCAGAAGCGGCAATTTCTTGAGCATCATCAGATCGGCGATACGCTCAACCAGCTTGGCCTTCTGGACCTGATAGGGAACCTCTGTAACAACAATCTGATACAGACCATGGCTCAGTTTTTCGACTTCCCACTTTGCCCGCAGGCGGAAAGATCCACGCCCCGTCGCATAAGCTTCAAGAATGTTTTCAGGTGGTTCGACCAAAACCCCGCCGGTCGGGAAATCTGGTCCCGGCACACAGCGCACAAGTTCGGCAATTGATGTATCTGGCTTATCAATAAGCTTGATCAAGCCTGCACAAAGTTCACCTGCATTATGGGGCGGGATATTGGTCGCCATACCAACAGCAATACCGGACGCCCCATTGGCCAGAAGGTTCGGAAAGGCCGCCGGCATAACAACCGGTTCCTGTTCCTCGCCATCATAGGTCGAGCGGAAATCAACAGCATCTTCGTCCAGACCATCCATCAACGCCGCGGCAACCGCGGTCATGCGGGCTTCGGTGTAACGCATGGCTGCTGCATTATCGCCATCAATATTACCGAAGTTGCCCTGCCCGTCGACAAGTGGATAACGCACGGCAAAGTCCTGCGCCAAACGCACAAGCGCGTCATAGACCGACTGATCACCATGCGGGTGATATTTACCAATCACGTCACCGACAACACGCGCGCATTTCTTGAACCCGTGTTCCGGGTTCAGTTTAAGCTGGCGCATGGCATAGAGAAGACGACGATGCACTGGCTTTAAGCCATCGCGCACATCAGGCAGAGAACGCGACATAATTGTCGACATCGCATAGGCGAGATACCGTTCGCTTAGCGCATCTGCAAGGCGGGTTTCCCTGATTTGACCGGCACTGGCCGGATCGGAAGTCTTTGTGCTCATGAACGATTTTTCTTGTTGTTTGGCAGAATGGACAGGTGCAAGTCCATTCGTGTTCCGAATGTCTTACGTTATTGGCAACATACTACGCCGGGCATGGGCGCGGTCAACATATGCCGAACAATTTGATCAATTTATTTTTCATCATCGGCGTTTAAACGCCAGACATGACTGACAAGACGGTCGCGGGCGGCAACCGGCTTGATGCCTTTTGCCTCAAAAATATCGCGGTGAATGAAAAACCCGGTCAATTTCAACCCATCACGCAACTGATCGCCAAAACCGGTAGTTTCACGCGCCTGTGATGCTCGACCCGATGCCAGAAACGCCGGTAAAGTCAAAAGACGGTCGCGATAGGCATTGCCGGCAGGTTCACTAACGGCCCGACCGCTTTTGGGCGAGACATAAGCCAGATCGGTCACTTCGTTCGTCGCGGCACACCGATCAAGTGCCAATCCATATCCCAATTCTTCAAGAAGACCGACTTCCCAACGGATATAGGATGGCAACCATTGCTCAGCCTTAAGGGCGCCAAGCAATGCAATCGTACCATGATACAAATCAGGGTGTGCTTCCCGTTCAGGAAGGGTCACATCCAACATGGCACAAGCCGAACTCATCGCCATCAAGGGGCCGGGTTGCAGCAAAATATCCGCGGCATGCGCCCCGGTTAACTCACAGCGGAATTGCCCGAGATGTTCGGCAAGCCTTGCAGACCACCCTACCCGCACTTCATTGCCCGGTTCCAGTGTGCCACGCATGGATTTGCTGGTGGCACCGCGTACCATGCCTGTATGTCGGCCATAATCACGGGTCAGAACAGACAGGCGGACCGAATTTTCACCCAGCTTGCGTGTCGAAAGAACAATGCCATCATCACGCCAGTCCATACATGCCCCTTAGAAAAATCCGCTGGGCACAATCAGACGGGTAACAAGAAAAAACATCCCAAGAAGGCAGGAAGCAAGACAGATCAGCGCGATAGCAAATACTGCCTTACGGGTCCATGAACGTTTTTCGTTGTCATCAATGGCATGATCAATCGGGTCGGTAGAATGGTGGGTCATCCGTTGGGACCTCCGCCCGTTATCCGCCAAAACAGACCCAGAAAAAAGACGCTGAGCGCAAAAAGAAGCGCAAGCAGATTAAGGGGTTTTTGCAAGAAAGACTTGTCACGTTCCGCTGATGGACGGGCAGACCGGTTACGGAAAGGACGTCTGGCAACACGGGCAACAATCATTGCGGCAGCAGCGCCAACAACGATCAAGACGATACCCCAAACAGATCCGATTTCCATTACTTATCCAGCTATTGATGGTCCATCAGCGTGACGCATAGATTTAAGCGTTGGGATCCAGTCCCCACATGGCAAAGCGATTGGGATCATCGCCCCAATTTTCGCGCACTTTGACGAACAAGAACAAATGGACCCGACGTTCAAATATAGATTCAAGTTCCTTACGGGCATCACTGCCAAGTGACTTGATACGCTTGCCACCCTTGCCAAGAATGATGGCTTTTTGGCCTTCACGTTCGACAAAAATGGTTTGCTCAAGCTTGACCGAGCCGTCTTTGCGCTCTTCCCAAAGCTCGGTTTCAACCGTTGCCGAATATGGCAATTCCTGCTGCAACTGATAATACAGCTTTTCGCGGGTAATCTCGGCGGCCAACAGACGAAGCGGCATATCCGAAACATCATCTTCAGGGAACATCCACGGGCCATCAGGCATTTTGGCAGCAAGGAAATTGACCAAATCCTGCGTACCGGCACCTTTTTTGGCCGAAATCATGAAGACGTCGGTAAAGACTTCATTGGCAAACAGGTCCTGCGACAGGCGCAGGAGTTTTTCCTTATCGGCAACCTTATCAACCTTGTTTAGCGCAAGGATCGCCTTGCGATGCTGGTCTTTAAGCTGCTTGATAATTGCCTGGTCTTCTTCGGTAACACCGGTGCCGGCATCAATGACAAGCACAACCAGATCGGCATCATCCGCACCGTTCCATGCGGCCTTGACCATCGCCCGATCCAGGCGGCGTTTTGGCGCAAAGATACCCGGTGTATCGATGAAAACAATCTGCGCATCTTCGGTCATGACAATGCCACGCACACGCGTACGCGTCGTCTGAACCTTTGGCGAGACGATCGATACTTTCGTTCCGACAAGCTGGTTCAGCAACGTCGATTTCCCCGCATTCGGGGCACCGACAAGTGCGACGAAGCCGCAACGTTGCTGATAAGGTAATCTTTCTTCGTTCACCGGAGTGGGAACATCATTCATCACTTAGTTTATCCAACATCAATTGGGCGGCCAGTTGTTCCGCCTCGCGTTTAGATTTTCCTTCGGCACTGACGCGTTCACCATCGCTGGTGGTCAGTTCGATGGTAAACATCGGCGCATGCGCCGGGCCTTCACGGCCGACCATTTCGTATTTCGGTAACGGTTTACCCCGCCCTTGCAGCCATTCCTGCAATTGCGTTTTTGCATCTTGTGGCGGCTTGTTAGCCTCATCGAGAAGCGGCGTCCACAGCTTTTCGATAAAGCTTCGCGCTGGCTCAAGTCCACCATCAAGATAGAGTGCTGCAATCACGGCTTCCATGCAATCAGATAAAATTGCCGGATTTGTGTCCGCACCAGCCGCACGTTCACCTTTGGCCATCTGAATGTGATCGCCAAGATTAATCTGAACGGCAACCCGCGCAAGGGTTTCACGACGGACAAGTGCGACAAAACGTTTTGCCATTGCCCCTTCGCGTTCCCGGCCAAATCGGGTGTAAAGCATCTCAGCAACGACCAGACCCAACACGCGATCGCCCAGAAATTCAAGGCGCTCGTTACCGCCACTTAACGCATCCTTGCCTTTTGCGGCACTTCGATGCGTCAGCGCAATGCGCAGCAAATCGGGATCTGAAAAACCGTGATCAATTTCAACGATCACCGGTATGCCGTCACTCATCAGTTAACCCCCTGAAACAGACGATCATACCGGATGCTGCCAAAATCATAGACCGGCTGCGAACTGTCCTTGGAATAGAACAGGAATTCAGCGCGGCCGACAAGATTTTCAATCGGAACAAACCGGAAGCGCGCCGGGAATGCGCGGCTATCGGCCGAATTATCGCGGTTATCACCCATCATGAAGTAGTGACCTTCAGGAACGGTGAATGCTTCGGTATTGTCACTTGGTCCCTGATCGCCAAACAGCTCAAGAATACGGTGAACCTTACCATTCGGAAGCGTTTCGATATATTGCGGCACGGCGGCTGAACGGCCACTTCCATCGGTCAGGATGTAATCTTCGATCCGTTCGCGTTCGATCTGTTTATTATTGATGTAAAGACGGCCATCGGTCACCTGAACAGTATCCCCGGGAAGACCAATCACACGTTTGATGTAATCTTGCGAGGTATCTGCAGGCAGCTTGAACACAACCACATCGCCACGGTCCGGTTCAGATTCAAAAACCCGGCCCGGAATAATCGGCAGGCTGAACGGCAGGCTATGCTTCGAATAGCCATAGGAAAATTTCGAAACAAACAGATAATCGCCCACCAACAAGGTCGGGATCATCGATCCAGACGGAATATTGAACGGTTCATAGGCAAATGTCCGAACCATAAGTGCAATAACAATGGCCCAGAAAACGGTTTTCAAGGTGTCGAGCAAACCACCCGCTTTCTTTTTCTGCACAAACTTTTCCATTCCGTGTTTAACCAATCACTTTATCTGTCAATCAGCCGAAATCACCACGACAGCATTTGCCAGTGGGTATTCGTCCGTCAGGGTCACATACACGGATGGGGTTTTCCCATCCGGGGTTAATTCTTCAAGTCTTTTAAGCGCGCCTTCACTCAAAACCATATCTGGTTTGCCGCTGGCTTGATGTACCACACCCATCGTGTTGTGATGAACACCCCGCCGGAACCCGGTTCCAAGCGCCTTTGAACAGGCTTCTTTGGCGGCAAACGCCATCGCCAGTGACGATGCCGTTCTATGCGGTTTCCGGGTCGCACGCGCGATCTCGACATCGGTAAAGACGCGCTTCATAAAACGCTCGCCATGGCGCTCCAAAGCAGCTTCAATCCGACGGATATCACATAAGTCCGTGCCAATCCCAATGATCATTTAGCACCATCTGTTTGCGTACGTGCTTCGTCCATCAAACGACGCATTTCAACAATTGCGGCTTCAAGTCCGATAAACACCGCCTCGCCGATCAAAAAGTGCCCGATATTCAGTTCGGCAACTTCCGGAATGGCGGCAATCGGTTTGACCGTTTCAAAATTCAGACCATGACCGGCATGAATTTCAAGTCCGATCCCTGCCCCGTATTTCACAGCCGTGCGAATACGTTCAAGTTCGCGGTCCCGGTCTTCTTGCATCTTAGCATCACAATAAGCACCGGTATGAATTTCGACCACGGGTGCACCAAGGCGTTTGGCACCATCAAGCTGTTCCTTGGACGCCTCGATAAACAGCGATACACGAATGCCCGCATTCCCAAGATCAGACACAAAGCGTTGTAAATGATTATGGCCACCGACCACATCAAGTCCGCCCTCAGTCGTGCGTTCTTCGCGTTTTTCCGGGACAAGGCATACGGCATGCGGCTTTGTTTCAAGCGCAATCTTCAACATCTCGTCCGTGGCTGCCATTTCGAAATTCAATGGCAAATCAATATCTTCGCGCAGTCTTTTCATATCCGCATCAAGGATATGACGACGATCTTCGCGCAAATGCGCCGTTATGCCATCCGCACCAGCAAGCTTTGCCAATGCCGCCGCACGCACCGGATCAGGCAAATCCCCGCCGCGGGCATTACGGATGGTCGCAACATGGTCAATATTGACCCCAAGCCGAAGTTTCGAACTCATTGGGTTTCATCCTGCTTTCTGGTGGCACTCTTTGCAGCACTGCCGATCTTTTCTTTGGCACTTTCAAGCATCGGGCCCAGACCGTGCCGTTCTGTTTTCTTCATCCGGCGCAAAATACGGTTATGGCGATAAATAACGACCGCCCGATAAACCGGGAAATAAAACAACATCCAGATCACGATTGTGGTCGGCACACAGCCCACAAGCATTGGCCAGATGATATCAACCATACTGTGCCAAAGTTGCACCAGCGTCGTATGATCAGCAACATCCCAGCGGCCAAAGATCACCCCGCCACCGATATAGTTTACGCCAAGAACAACAAAGTCCCACAGAACCGCCATATCGAAATGCACGGCCACGGCAGTATCATCAATACCAAGTATCCAGTTGCCACAGGTATAGAGCCACAACCAGATAAACGGGAATGTCCACGGATTACCGACAACAGTGCCAAGCAGCGATGCAACCATATTGCTGCGGATCAGCAAACCGATCAGTGCTGAAAGGACAAAATGGAACCCGATAAACGGCGTAAATGAAACAGCCGCCCCGACGGCAAAACCCGAAGCAATGCTATAGGGTGTTCCGGGCAAACGTGCGACACGATGGGCAAAATATTGAGATGAACGACGCCAGCCGCCGCGCGGCCAGACCACGCTGCGAACTCTTTCAAATGATGATGGTTTGATACGGCGCCGAAACATGCAAGTCAGTTCTGGAAAAAATCAGGTAACGCGATAAAAACACGAGGCTTATGCGTAAGTGCTGACCGCGCACTTGGCAAGGCTTTTACGTCGATATCACCTAAAAGATGAATGGGGTTACGATCTATCATTACCCGCGCGCACGTTCGACTGTATTGACCACAGGTGTCGCGCGCAACGCGGCAATGATATTGGTCAGATGTTTGACATCGACAACATCAACATCAATCAGCATTTCAAAGAAGTCTGCGGTCCTGTTGGTAAAGCGCAGATTGGTAATGTTCCCGTGGTTTTTGGCAATAACACTGGTAATTGAACTCAATGCCCCCTGCTCATGGCCGACGGTCAAGCTAAGTCGACCGACAAAGTGCTCCGGCTCACCATCATTATCCCAGCCAACATCAAGCCAGCGTTCAGGTTGCTCGGTAAAGGTCTCTAGCGTATCGCAATCAATCGTATGGATTGTCACACCTTTGCCCGTTGTCACGATCCCGACAATCCGGTCCCCGGGCAGCGGATGGCAACAACCTGCATAATGCACGGCCATGCCCGGAATAAGCCCTTTAAGCGGGATCGCATGATCATGTTTGCGTTCCCGTGCCTTATCAATCGGCACGATCTTGCGGCCCGCATCCTTATCCTTGGTTCCGGGAAAGACCGCGTGAACCACTTCACGCCCGGTATGGTGCCCTGCCCCAACCGATGTCAGAACGGCATCAACCGATGGCAGTTTGAAGATTTTCAGAACGCCATCAATTGCCTTATCGGAATAATCATACCCTTCCTGACGAAACGCCTTTTGCAGGATCGCCTTGCCAAGATCCCGATACTGATCTTCTTGCTGCTGACGGATGAAGCGGCGGATACCCGCACGCGCCTTACCCGTAACAACAAACCTCTCCCACGTCGGATTCGGTGTTTGCGCCTTGGACGTTACAATTTCGATCTGGTCGCCATTGTTAAGCACGGTCCGCAACGGCACCATCGCCCCGTTGACCTTTGCCCCGACACAGGTATCCCCGATATGGGTGTGGATCATATAGGCAAAGTCGACAGGTGTAGCGCGGGCTGGAAGCGCAATAACATCGCCCTTCGGGCTAAAACAGAACACCTGATCCTGGAACATGGCCAGTTTGGTATGTTCCAGGAATTCTTCGGGCTCGGACGCGTGTTCAAGAATATCAAGCAAATCACGCAGCCAACGGTACTGAACGCCTTCTTTTTGCTCCCCGCTTGGCTTGTCTTCCTTGTAGGCCCAGTGTGCCGCCACACCGTTTTCATTAACCTCATGCATATGCCGGGTTCGGATCTGCACTTCGATCCGATGATTTTCCGGCCCCAGCACGGTCGTATGAATAGAACGGTAGCCGTTTGGTTTTGGTGTTGAGATGTAATCTTTAAACCGACCCGGAACGACTTTGTAATTGGCATGCATATAGCCAAGAACTTCGTAACATTGCGGCATATCTTCGACCAGAACGCGAAAAGCCATAATGTCCGAAAGCTCACCAAAGGTGATGTTCTTGCGCTGCATTTTTTGCCAAATCGAATATGGGCGCTTTTCACGGCCATAAATGTCGATTTTAAGCCCTTGGCGCGAAATGACATCGGTAAGCTCGCTCACAATGCGGCTTACGACATTGTCATCCTTCTCACGCAGGAATTCGAGACGTGCGAGAATGGATTCGCGGGCTTCGGGGTTGATATGCTGGAAGGCAAGGTCTTCAAGCTCTTCCTTGATGTCATGCATACCGATGCGTTCGGCAAGCGGTGCATAAATCTCCAACGTCTCAGCTGCGATCCGAACGCGCTTCTCTGGCTTGGAGATATAATGCAGGGTCCGCATGTTGTGCAGACGATCCGCCAACTTGACCAACAGAACACGGATGTCTTCGGACATCGCCAAAAGAAGCTTGCGGAAGTTCTCGGCCTGCTTGGAATCAGCTGATTTCAGTTCAATCTGGGTCAGCTTGGTCACACCATCGACCAGCTTCATGATGTTGGTGCCAAAAAGCTTGGTGATCTCTTCTGGCGTTGCATCGGTGTCTTCGATGGTGTCGTGCAGCAAAGCTGTGATGATCGTATCGCAGTCGAGCTTGTAATTGGTCAAAATGCCCGCGACTTCGATCGGATGGGAAAAATACGGGTCGCCCGATGCGCGCTTTTGCGAACCGTGTTTTTGGGTAGCATAAACATATGCCCGGTTCAGCGTGGTTTCGCACGCATCAGGGTCATAGGCCTTTACCCGTTCAACAAGTTCGTATTGGCGCATCATTCAGGGGCGTCTCCGCAAATTCCGTCAAGGGTATCGAGTGACCCCCTTCATAAGATAGTACGATTTAGACAAAAAAAAGCCACGGAAGATAATACCGTGGCTTTTCTTTTGAAATTGGATCAGATCAAAATCAATCTGTCCTTATTCTTCTTCCGACGGAGCAACGACGCCAACTGATGCGTCTTGAACTGCTTCTGCAACCAGTTTCGGACCGAAATCATCTTCTGATTCTTCCGGATCATCGGATTCAACATGCCGCTGCAGACCCGAAACCAAACCATTGCGCAATTCGTCGAAATCGACTTTCACTTCAGCGATTTCACGCAGCGCAACGACAGGGTTTTTATCGTTGTCACGATCAATGGTCAGTTCAGCGCCAGCCGAAATGTTGCGTGCACGCTGAGCAGCAACCATGACCAGCTCAAAGCGGTTAGGGATCTTGTCAACGCAATCTTCGACGGTAACGCGCGCCATAAATGTCTCCAGAAATACTTTTGGGGTGTCCAGACCGAGCTTTATAGCGCCGGATCATTTGTGTTGCAACAGCGAAACCTCACTTTACGAAAGGTTTTCTCTGCTGTTTTCAGCTTTCCGCCTGCTTTCGAATTTGCTGATCTGCCGGAAGATCAGAAATCAGGTCTTCAACAGTGCGCCCCAAAACGGGATGAACCCAGCCGACTGCGACGTCACGCAAAGGCAACAAGACAAAGGCACGCTCTGTCATACGTGGATGGGGCACCTGAATGCCAGCATCCTCACGCAGCAATTCCCGACCATAGGCAATCAGATCAAGATCAATGACGCGCGCGGCATTGCGTTCACGCCGCACACGGCCAAATTCAGCTTCGACCTCATGCAACCGTTCCAGCAAATCGTGGGCTGAAAGGCTGGTTGAAACCCGTGCGACACCATTGACATACCAAGGCTGATCGGAAATCGGCACAGGGGCCGTTTCATAAAACGATGACACAAGATCAATCGAAATATCGCCATCCTTGGCCAAACGTTGCAATGCGGCCTTCAATGTTTGGGCTGGCGCACCATATTCCTCTGTAGGCAGGTTGGCACCAAACGCAATCAAAATGACATCATTTGACGATGTACTGGTGGTCGATGGTGACGGTTTACTCACAAAGCAGACTTTCAGTTCGATGGATACAGGCAGTTTGACGATGAGTGGCACGTATCACGCAGCAGGAAAGAGCGCATATCTAAGGAAGCCATGATACTCTGTCTACGATATTTTCGCCTTTCTTTGTCCTTCTAGCCACGGTAAAGATTGAGGGTTCCGTATTTTTGGAACGGCATAATTAAATTTGATGTTTGAGGAATTTTAAAATGATTTTTTACCCGCAGGAACGCATCGGGCTGTTCATTGACGGCTCCAACCTGTATGCGGCCGCACGCGCACTTGGTTTTGACATTGATTACAAACGCCTTTTGGAACTGTTCTCGCAAAAAGGCCAATTGATCCGCGCATTCTACTACACGGCCCTCATCGAAGATCAGGAATATTCCCCTATTCGCCCGCTGGTCGATTGGCTTGATTACAACGGCTATACCATGGTCACAAAGCCGACCAAGGAATTCACCGATGCCACCGGTCGTCGCAAGATCAAGGGCAACATGGATATCGAGTTGGCAATTGACGTCATGGAAATGGCGCAACACCTTGATCATGTTGTTATTTTCTCAGGTGACGGGGATTTCCGCCGTCTGGTAGACGCGATCCAGCGCAAAGGCGTTCGGGTGACGGTGGTTTCAACCGTTAAATCAAACCCGCCGATGGTTGCGGATGAATTACGTCGTCAGGCCGATCACTTTATCGAGCTTACTGACCTTGAAGGCACCATCGCACGCAAAGTCCAGCAGCGTCGTGATGATGACCATCCTGATATCGATGATCATCCCGAACATCCTGAACTTGATGAGTTCGATTACACCTGATTGAACACTGCCCCCGCCCCATCCTGATCACGACCGGTTACGGCCCGCACCGTAACCGGCAAAATGTCAGACATGCCATGAACGCCTATCAGCAACCCGATCTTGATTGTCAGCTTTGCCCGCGACTTGCCGAATTTCGGCGGGCCAATCAGGAAAAATTCCCACACTTTCACAACGGGCCGGTTCGTCCATTTGGACCACTGGATGCACGGTTGCTGATTGTCGGGCTTGCACCGGGTCTAAAGGGGGCAAATGCCACGGGCCGCCCCTTCACCGGCGATTATGCCGGCGATCTTTTGTACGATACGCTTAAAAAATTCGGTTTTGCCAAAGGCACCTATGCCAAACACCCGGATGACGGGTTGGAGCTGCTTGATTGTCGCATTACCAATGCAGTCAAGTGTGTTCCGCCGGAAAACAAGCCAACCGGCCCAGAAGCCAATGCCTGTCGACCGTTTCTGATCAGTGAATTTGATGCGATGAAAAACCTGTCGGCGATTTTGTGCCTTGGTCAGGTTGCCCATCAAGCCATGCTGCGCACCTATGGGCTTAAGCTTTCATCGCTTAAATTTGGCCATCGCGCGTCACATAAAATGGAAAATGGCATCACATTGTTTGATAGCTATCACTGTTCGCGCTACAACACCCAGACCTATCGCCTGACGCCAGAGATGTTTGAAAACGTCTTTGCCGACATCCGCGCACATCTGGACGGTTAATTTGCCCGATACACCCCCTATGAACGATTTGCTCGACCGACCGCCACTTCGTCTGCCGATAGACGTCCTGCGTGACGTGTTTGGCTATGACAGCTTTCGCGGTCAACAGGCTGAAATCATTGATCATGTGATTGCAGGCAATGATGCACTTGTCCTGATGCCTACGGGTGGTGGTAAGTCATTATGTTATCAGGTCCCTGCCCTGTGCCGACCAGGAACGGCAGTTGTCGTATCGCCACTGATCGCATTGATGAAAGATCAGGTCGACGCGCTTAATCAGCTTGGTGTGAAAGCAGCCTTTATCAACTCAACGCTGGCGCCAGATGCAGCCCGTGAAATTGAAGCCCGCGCAATTGATGGCGATATCGATCTTTTATATGTCGCACCGGAACGGTTTGCGACCGATCGGTTCTTAAACCTTTTGGACCGGATCAGCATTTCACTGTTTGCGATTGATGAAGCCCACTGCGTTTCACAATGGGGGCATGATTTCCGCCCGGAATATCGCCGTCTTGATTTGCTTCCGACGCGCTTTGCCCATGTCCCGCGGATTGCTTTGACCGCAACGGCCGATACGCCGACGCGCAAGGATATTGCAGAAAATCTGCACCTGACCGATGCGCAATGTTTCATCACCGGGTTTGACCGGCCAAACATTACCTACCGCATTGAAACAAAGGGTAATTCCAAGCAACGCCTTCTATCGTTCTTAAACCGCGAACATGAAGAAGATGCCGGGATTGTCTATTGCCTGTCGCGCCGCAAGACCGAAGATGTCGCCCAATGGCTGACCGAAAACGGTCGCCCGGCGCTTCCCTATCACGCTGGACTGCCACAGGAAACGCGCCAACGGCATCAGGACCGGTTCCTTCGCGAAGATGGCATGATCATTTGCGCGACTGTCGCCTTTGGCATGGGGATCGACAAACCCAATGTCCGGTTTGTTGCCCATCTTAATCTGCCCAAAAGCATGGAAGCATATTATCAGGAAACCGGCCGTGCCGGTCGTGATGGCCTTCCTGCCAATGCGTGGATGAATTACGATCTGTCTGACATTGTATCCATCCGGGGCATGGTGGTTGGATCCGACGCACCAGAAGCACAAAAGCGCATTGAATCGCAAAAACTTGATGCTTTGGTCGGGCTTGCCGAAACCACCAAATGCCGCCGACAGGTCATTCTTTCCTATTTCGGTGAAAACGATCATAAACCGTGTGGTAATTGCGACACCTGCCTTGAGCCGGTTGAGACATGGGATGCAACCGATGCATCGCGCAAAGCCCTGTCTGCCGTCTACCGAACGGGACAACGGTTTGGTCCCGCCCATGTGATCGAAGTTCTCATGGGCCGCAAGACCGAGAAAATCCGACAGAACGGCCATGACAACCTGACCGTTTATGCGATCGGTAAAGATATCGCCCAGCCGCAATGGCGATCAGTCTTCCGACAGCTCTTGGCGATGGGATATTTGCAGGTCAATGTCGAAGGGCATGGCGGGGTTTACCTGACCGAGGAAGCCCGACCGGTTCTGCGCGGCGAAAAAGTCGTTGAAATGCGCAAAGATCCGGGCGAAAGCAAACGCGCGATGACACGCCGCCTGCGCGATTTCGACACCGAATTTGAAAATGAAGAAGACCGTGACTTGTGGGAACGTTTGCGCACCATGCGCCGTGAACTCGCCACAAGCCAGAACGTCCCGCCTTATGTGATCTTTAGCGACCGTACCCTTTGGGAAATGGTGCGTTTTAAACCCCGCACCCTCCAGGACATGGCATCCATCAATGGTGTCGGGGTCAAAAAACTTGATCAATATGGCTTGGTATTTCTTGATGTCATGGACGGGCGGCGCTAACGCCCTGCCCGACCATACTCATCTGATCTTCGGGAACCGTGGTTAGCCGCCTGAAAGTTCCGCGCGTATTGCGGCAATGACTTCATCATCACCGGGCTTTACCCGCGTATCAAAACTTGTGACCAGATTGCCGTTTCGTCCAATCAGATATTTGTGGAAGTTCCAGTTCGGTGCATTATCTGCACCAAGCTCTTGCACTGCCCACTTAAAGAACGGATGAGCATCTGCGCCGGTTACCTCGGTTTTTGATGTCATAGGGAAATCGACATCAAAATTCACCTCGCAAAATTCCTGAATGGCAGCATCATCAGCATATTCCTGCCCGCCAAAATCCCCCGACGGTACGCCAAGCACCACAAGACCCTCGTCCTGATGATCTTCCCACAGTTTTTGCAGGCCGGTATATTGCGGTGTGTAGCCGCACATTGACGCGGTATTGACCAACAGGATCACTTTACCCTGATAGTCGGAAAGTTGTAGTTCTCCGCCAACAATTGACGGGAATGAAAAGTCATACGCGCTTTGCGTATCACCCGATGCCATTGCACCCCTCCAGAAAAAAGTAACGACACTCATTGATAGCAGACATAATACAATGAATTGCCTACCTTTTTCAATTTTTGGCTGAGCTTTAACCATATCGCTCCTCCGTCCAGGGATCGGCATTGTTATGATAACCGCGTTCTTCCCAGAAACCTGGCTGATCATCCTTGGCAAAAGTAATCTCGCGTACCCATTTGGCACTTTTCCAAAAATACAGTTTTGGGATCACCACACGTACAGGACCACCATGTTCTTCGGATAATGGTTCACCATTCCAGTGATGGGCAATCAACACGTCCTCATCCACGAACTGATCAATCCGTACATTTGTCGTGTAGCCATCATGGGCTGAGAACAAAACATGTTTGGCTTCGGGCTTTGGCCTTACCATTTCTGCCAATGTTAGCGCTGTCACGCCCTGCCACTCATTGTCATAGCGCGACCAACTGGTAACGCAATGGATGTCGTTAACTGCCACAACATTTGCCAGATCAAGCAAATCCATGAAATTCAGCACCAGTGGATTTTCCACCAGCCCGTTGATCTGAAGCTTGAAATCATCAGCACTGACATGCGGTGTAATACCAAGATCAAGAACCGGCCAGTCTTTGACAAGTCGCTGCCCCGGCGGCAGGCGATTTTCGCGCGCCTGATCCGTCGCACCTGTTAAAAGACGACCATCGGCCGCCCATTTGCGTTTCGCTTCGATCAGCTTGTCTTTGATCTTGCCTGAAAAACTTTGCGTCACGGATTTCTCCTTCTTACCAAGCTGATACGAAAAATGGCGCCGACATGTTCACCATGACGACGCCATTAAATCATTAAATCAGCTGACAAATGCAATTCACATGCACGCGATCAGCTAAATTCATATTTTTGGAAACTAGCCAAAATCACGCATGAGACGGGCTTTATCACGTTGCCAGTCACGTTCTTTGACCGCTTCGCGCTTGTCTGCCTTTTTCTTACCTTCGGCAATGGCCATTTCAAGTTTCGCAATACCGCGTTCATTGAAATACAATTTGACCGGAACAAGGGTGAAACCCTTTTTGTTCAGCGCATCATGCATTCTGGTAATTTCGCGTTTACGCAACAGCAACTTACGCGGACGGCGTTCTTCGTGACCGAACGGCATTTTACTTTGATATTCAGGAATATAGGCATTGATCAACCACACTTCGCCATTCTTGGCTTCGGCGTAGGATTCCTGAATATTGCCTTTGCCATCACGCAACGACTTAACTTCGGTGCCACGCAAAGCGATCCCTGCTTCGAAAGTTTCCGTCAGGAAAAAGTCAAAACGGGCTCGCCGATTTTGCGCGACGACCTTGTTGTTATCTATTTCTTTTTTAGGTGCCATAAGTCGCTTGTTATCGCTTAATGGCCAAGAAGACCAGCGTTCTTAAGTGCTGCTTCGACCTTGCGTTTGGATTCTTCTTCGATCTCGACCATCGGCAGGCGCATATGGCTGCCGCAAAGGCCAAGAAGCTCAGCTGCATATTTTACCGGACCCGGGCTTGATTCACAGAACATCGCCTTGTGAACCGGCATCAGTCGATAGTTCAACTCCTGAACCTTGGCAATGTTCCCGGCAGCCCATGCTGTATGCAAATCAGCGCACAGTTTCGGTGCGATATTCGATGTCACAGAAATGCAGCCATGACCACCCTGTGCGAGAAACGGAACAATTGTCCCGTCTTCACCGGAAAGCTGACAGAAATCAGCACCAGCAGCCAGATGGGTCAATGCCGGACGTTCAAGATCACTGGTCGCGTCTTTGACACCAACAATGCGCGGCAATTTTGCCAGCTGTGCCATGGTATCGACATTCATATCGACAATCGAACGGCCCGGAATGTTGTAGATGATAATCGGGATATCGGTCGCATCGTGAATGGCTTTGTAATGCGCATAAAGACCTTTTTGGGTCGGCTTGTTGTAATAAGGTGTCACAACAAGTGCTGCATCCGCACCAGCATTCTGCGCATGACGGGTCAAAGATACCGCTTCTGCAGTCGAGTTTGACCCCGTACCGGCAATCACAGGACCGCGGCCCTTGGCAACTTCCAGTGCCAATTCGACCACACGATGGTGTTCGGCATGGCTCAATGTTGGTGATTCACCAGTGGTTCCGACAGGCACAACACCTGTCGTGCCCTGTTTAAGCTGCCAATCGACAAAAGACTGGAACGCCTTTTCATCAATCGCGCCATCTTGCGTGAACGGCGTGATCAAAGCTGTGATTGAACCCTTAAACATAGAGATCTCCAAATGAAGGATGGTTTGAAAGCGGTCGCGAAAATAGCGGCTGTTGGTGATTCCCGCAAGCACTGTATACAATAATCGAAACGAACAGTGATCGGGGTTGCAATTTCCCATCAGGACTGTTTGGCTTTTATTGAATTCGCTGCCATAATGTGCGGGTCTAAAGTGCATTTTTGATGCCGTAAGGCTAAGGGGACAATCACATGGCGCACGCGTCTTTCCGCAAGATTTCGGTCTGCGCATTGGCACTGGGCTTTTCGATACTGATGCCAAATGGCAATCAGGTACAGGCCGCCGTAAGTGAAGACAACGTTCTTCAAATGCAGCCGCCTTCGCCAACCTATTCTGCTGTCAGCCGCGCAAGATTGAATGCATTTCTTGAGGCTGTTGAAGATGGGAAAACCGAAAGCTTTACGAAACTGCTGCCCAATTTTGACGATCCCCTGCTGCAAAAAGCTGCTGAATGGATGTTGCTAGCATCCCCCAATTCGGGTCGCAGTTTTGAAGAGATCACCACCTTTATCGATGCCCATCCAAAATGGCCCAGTCAGGCGCTACTGCGTCAGCGCGCCGAAGAAGCCATGACCGATGCGGTACCAGATGAAGAAATCCTTGCATGGTTCAAACGTTCTGCCCCGGTTACGGCCGATGGTGCGACCCGTCAGGTCAAAGCCCTTTTAGGTGCGGGTCAAGAATCTGCTGCCATTGCATTGGTACGGTCAAGCTGGATCAACGAGAATTTCGGCAATGGTCAAGAACGCCGTTTCCTGAGCCGCTATGGCAAATATATTGATCAGGAAACCCACCAACAACGTCTGGATCGTTTGTTGTGGGAAGGTCGTCTGAGCACGGCATCACGCACCATGAAATATGTCAGCGACGATTATCGCTTGCTGGCAGACGCCCGTGCTTCATTGCGCGCAATGGAGGGTGGTGTTGATGCTGCGCTAAACCGCGTTCCGGAAAAATATCGTAATGATCCCGGCCTGATCTATGAACGCGTGCGTTGGCGCCGTATCAAGGATCGTGATCAAGAAGCCCGTGATCTTTTGTTATCGCAGGCCAATGATCTGGCTTATATTTCGATCCGGCCACAATATTGGTGGCTTGAAAAGGCCATCCTTGCCCGGCGCGCGCTGCAAAAGGGTCATATTACCGATGCCTACCGTTTGGTCGCCAATCATGGTCAAACCGATGCGGGCGATATTGCCGAGGCCGAATGGTATGCTGGTTGGATTGCCCTTGAATTTTTGGGTGATGCTGAAATTGCCCTGACGCATTTCCAGAACCTTTATGATGTTGTGCAATATCCCATTAGCCTTTCACGCGGCGCCTATTGGGCGGGCCGTGCGAATGCGGCCATTGGTGATGAAAAACGCGCAAAAGAGTGGTTTGAACTTGCCGCCCAACATGCCCACACCTTCTATGGGCAATTGGCAATTGATGCGCTTGGTGCCAAACCGACCTATTCGGTGGAACAACCGGTTCCAACAGCAGAACAACGTGCTGCCTTTGAAGATCAGGAATTGACCCAAGTCGTTCGTAAACTTGGTGAAATGGGTCTTGGCAACATCATCCGTCCTTTCATCATGGCGCTGGTCTATGAACATGATGAGCCGGAATATCTTGCAATGGCGACGGATCTTGCCCGCGAATATGGCCGTACTGACCTTGGGATCATTGCCGCAAAACGCAGCATCCGAACCGGCAGTGGGTATCTTGATGCCGCCTACCCGATCCATGAACAGGTTCCGCTTGGTCGGGCACCTGACCCTGCCCTTGTTCATGCGATCATGCGTCAGGAAAGCCTGTTTAACCCGTTGGCCGTATCGTCGGCCGGTGCGCGGGGCCTGATGCAGTTGATGCCTGCGACCGCACAACGCATGGCACAATCGCTGGACTTGGAATATGACACCGACCGCCTGACGTCGGATCCATCATTTAACATTGCCGTTGGCCGCGCCTATCTTGAACGGTTGCTTGATCGTTGGAACGGTCAGGAGGTCCTGACCATCGCCAGCTATAACGCCGGTCCAACCCGCGTTCGTCAGTGGATCAATGAATATGGTGATCCGCGCGATCCGGAGGTCGATCTTGTCGACTGGATCGAAATGATCCCCTATAGCGAGACCCGAAATTACGTTCAGCGCGTGATGGAGGGAACCTATGTCTATCGCCGGCGCTTTGCCCGCGACGAGATTGCAATGGGCCAGAACGATACGCCTGCGACAGACTAAAAACTGTCCTGTGCTGATTTGCGCTTTTGGCCAGATTGCCCATATTCGATCCATACTGCTTGTCAGAAAAGGTCCGTAATATGTCCGATAATGCACTATCTTCCTGCCGCGCTTTTGTTTTCGATGCGTATGGCACTCTGTTTGACGTTGGCTCTGCGGTTGCAAAACTGCGCGATAGCGTTGGCGACGAAGCAGAACGGCTGTCCGCGACATGGCGGCAAAAGCAGCTTGAATATACCTGGCTGCGCAGCCTGATGGGCGAGTTCGCAGATTTCTGGACCGTAACGGGCGATGCGCTTGATTACGCCCTGGATCAAACGGGCAAAAAAGATCCGGTTCTGCGGGCCAAACTGATGGAAACCTATCTGTCGCTTGATACTTTTCCAGAAGTTGTTGAAACGCTGAACACCTTAAAAGCACAGGGGCACAAGCTTGCCATCCTGTCGAATGGTGCCCGACATATGCTGATTTCTGCTGCCAAATCATCGGGAATTTTGACCCTGTTTGACCAGATCATTTGCGTTGATGATCTGAAGACCTACAAACCTCATCCCGATGTATATCAATTGGCTGTCGACAAACTTGAACTTGAGCCTGCCGAAATTTCATTCCAGTCATCAAATGGCTGGGACATTGCCGGTGCAGGTCATTTTGGATTTAAAACAGCGTGGATCAATCGGACCAAGCAGCCCAAAGAACGTCTTTCGCATGAAGCAGATGTCGTTCTAGGTGCCCTTGATGAATTGCTGCCATTGATCACAGCCCCCAAAACAGCGTAGTTGCGGTTTCACGATTAAAACAGACAACCAAACGTCAAAAAGGCAGGCCCATCTGGAGCCTGCCTTTTTGTATTTGTGTATCGATTCTGCATCCAATGACCGGACCCGTCATCGCCACAGACCGAAATCATCTTTTGATGATTACTTGTTTTCTTTCTTCACGTTCGAAGCAACGACTTGGCCTGCCTGAATGACAGTCAAGCCGCCTTCTTCAGCCACGCCTTCGATGCGACGGCAATGCCCTTCGATATGGGCGCCCGGCTCGATCGAGAGGCTCTCGTGAAGAATATCACCAATCATTCGGGCGGTTTCAGCCAGTGAAACGTCGCGTGCCCGGACCTGACCGATGACAGCACCGCAAATGCGGATTTTATCGGCGATAATCTCGCCACGAACTTCACCGCTTTGACCGATTGTCAGGTTTCGGGTGCGAATATCCCCGTTAACCGTCCCATCGACCTGAACGTCCGATTCAGAAATCAGATCACCCGTTACACGAAGATCTGCATTGATGACCGAAAGGCCGCCTTTTTTGTCAGCAGCTGAATGGCCGTTTCTAGTTGTTGTTTGTGTCGTCTTGCTCGTTTTTGAAAACATAACGTCCCGCCTCAATGAACTTTAGGGGATTGACCGGCTTATCATTGACCAACACCTCGTAATGAACGTGGCTGCCCGTGCTTCGTCCAGTCGTTCCCATTAACGCTATCTGGTCTTGGTAACGCACTTCATCGCCCTTCTTAACGAGGACCTTAAATAAATGGCCAAAACGGGTTCGAACACCATTCCCATGGTCCACTTCGACCATCTTCCCGTATTTGCCACTCCATCCTGCATGCACCACTTTACCGGGTGCAGTTGCCAGAATTGGTGTCTTGATCGGTCCGGCGAGATCAACACCGGAATGAAAAGCCCAGCGACCATTGATCGGGTCTTTTCGTTTACCGAACGAACTTGATAAGTAGTAAGACGCCGCTGGCTCCCCAAGGGGCGTCTTCTTCAATCTGTCATGCAGACTGGCAAGAAGATCCATACGATCGCTCAGTGCCACGGCGACACTTAAAAATTCTTCATCTTGCGGGTGTCCTGGCTCAAAGGCCACAAACGGTCCACCAACCCCAGGTTCTTGCGGTTTCATTGGTGGCAGAACAAAGGTTCCCGGCTGCAGGCCTGTCATTTCCAGAACGTTTTCAAGTTCAAGAATGGTGCTGTCTGCCGTTTCGGCGACACGCTGCATGGCCTGTTGCTGCACGGTATGTAGATCCGCAATGCGTTGGCGGGCATCGCTTAGTTCACCCTGTAGCTTTTTTGACCGCTGTAATGCCTGATCGCGTTCGCGCATGACACGCGACATGACCGTTTCAACGGTTTCAAGTTCATCGCGCAAAGCAAGATTACGGTTCGTGATCCCGTCAATTTGCCCTTGAAGCGCATTCATCTGGTTATCCATCGACGTCCGAAGAGACGAAATATGGACTTTTTCTTTCTCGCTACTCTCAAGTTTCGAGGTGTAATCCTGTACCCGCGCTTGAAGCTGCAGGTTCTTTTCCGCCATCGACAAAAGATTGCGATGGGTATCTTCCATCTGAGACGTAATTTCCCCGAAACGTCTTTGACTTTCGGTCACACGTGCGATCAGACGGTTATAGGACAGCTCGCTGCGGAAAAGCTGCTCTTCGCGCACCGCAAGACGTTGATCCAGATACCAGCTATAGCCAGTAACCCCGACCGACCACGTAATCGCGGCGGCCCCGAACGAAGCCAACGTAAGCTGCGCATATTTTCCAAGACGAAGTTGGTAAACGGAATCATTGGACCGGACAAGGACCTGCCGGTCCGGAAACCACTTATTCACCAAGCGACGCATGCCTTCAAACGCCGACATATTCAGTGTTTAACCCCTAGTTGCTCGTAACTACGCCCGGATTGCCCGGTTACGCAGAGTTTCTTTTTCGGCCCCGCCTGCGACTTATACGTCTTTTTCTTTACGCTACCTGTAAGTCGGGCCTCAATCAAGCATGTTAACACATTCTTAATTGCAAAATTTTCACCGCCCCTGGTCTTTGCCGTGCTACCAATGCCCATCTTCCATAGCTAACATGTAAATCTTAAATGTCTTTTTCCCGTTTCATGATCACCTGTAGCGCCACATGGTTTTATAGCGGCAAAAGTCCCAAGGCCCCCGGCACGGCCGGTTCATTGGCCGCCCTACCCTTTGGTTGGTTGATTTGGGCTTATGGCGGGAACAGTGCGCTTATCATCGCCAGCATAATTATTTTTGGCATCGGCGTATGGGCGGCACATCAATATAGTCATTTGCTTGGCATTCATGATGCTGGCGAAATCGTCATTGATGAGGTCGTCGGCCAATGGATGTGCTTGATGGTCATCCCGCTTGGCGCGGGATGGATCGACATCGTCTGGCTGTTGGCAGCATTTATCGCATTTCGCTTTTTTGACATTCTAAAGCCATGGCCGATACGCTGGGTGGACCGCCGGGTTGGTGGTGGCTTTGGCATCATGTTTGATGATGTTTTGGCCGGTGCATTTGCCATGATTGTCTTAGCAGTTCTGGTTCACCTGATTGGCGGATAAACCCAATGCAGATTGAAAATGACATTCTGATAGCTGCAAGCGATCTGATCGCCAAATGCACTGCAAACGGTGAAATGATCGCCACGGCCGAATCCTGTACGGGCGGCCTGATCACCGGCAGCCTGACCGGAGTTGATGGCAGTTCATCCGTGGTTGATTGTGGTTTCGTAACTTATTCAAACGAAGCCAAACATCAACTGATCGGCGTGGACAATGACCTTCTGGAGCAATTTGGGGCGGTTTCCGAACCAGTTGCACGCGCCATGTGTGAAGGTGCCTTGGAACGTTCGCCCAACGCGACCATCGCGATTTCTGTGACCGGCATTGCCGGTCCGGGTGGTGGCAGCCCCAATAAACCGGTTGGACTGGTTCATTTTGGCTGTGCGGGCAAAGGTCGTACGACAATCACGTATAACGAAGTTTTCTCAGGTGATCGTCACGCTGTACGTAAGGCAACGGTGCTGAAGGCCTTTGATCTCATCACACAGATGATTGATCGCACGTAACTTGCTGCACGACATTTCAGTCATGTCCCACAGGTTATTCGATTTCAGGTTTTGAAAATTCAGCTTTCGGAAGTCGGCGAAACAGGTTCGCCATAAACTTCATGTGCGCGGGTTTCAAACGCGCCGACCATCAATTTGACAGCCTCGTTAAACACGACACCAATCATTTTCTGCAGCAAGGCTGAGCGGAACTCAAAATCAACAAAGAAGTCGAGCCACGTACCGCCGTCTTCGTCCTCTTCAAACACCCAATGATTATTGAGATATTTAAACGGCCCCTGCAAGTATTCGACATCAACACGGTGCGGACGCACCAATGTGACTTGGGATGTGTATTTCTCGCGGAACATCTTAAAGCCAATCACCAGATCGGCCTTAAGAACATCACCTTCGCGTTTACGGACGCGCGATGCGACACACCACGGGAGAAACTCGGAATAGGAATCGATATCCGCGACGAGTTCAAAGAGCTGTTCCGGCGTATAGGGCAGTTTCCTGCGCTCTGCATGCGTCGGCACTCGATATCTCCCCTTATCGTCGCGTCTATCGTTTCAGGCTTGTTAGACAGCAGCTGCTTCGCGGGCAGCGGCCTTTGCTTTGGCTTCGTCAGCAGCGACCAGTTTTTTCTCGCGGGCTTCACGCAGCTGCTCGAAATCACGGTCAGCGTGGTAGCTTGAACGGGTCAACGGCGTTGCCGACACCATCAAGAACCCCTTACCGCGTGCCATGGATGCATATTCATCAAACTCGTCCGGGGTCACAAAACGATCGACCGGTTCGTGCTTAAGCGTCGGCTGCAGATATTGACCGATGGTAAGGAAATCAACATCGGCAACACGCAGATCATCCATGACCTGTGAAAGTTCTTTGCGTTCTTCACCCAGACCGACCATCAGGCCGGATTTGGTAAAGATCGTCGGATCAATCTGTTTCACCCGGTCCAAAATGCGCAGCGACTGATAATAGCGCGCGCCCGGACGGATGTGCGTGTAAAGACGCGGAACCGTTTCCAGATTGTGGTTGAACACGTCAGGACGGGCCTTGGCGACGATTTCAACCGCACCCGGTTTATCACGGAAATCCGGTGTGAGGATTTCAATCGTGGTTTCTGGCGCCTTGTGACGGATTGCTTCAATCACGCGGGCAAAATGCGTGGCGCCACCGTCTGCCAAGTCATCACGGTCAACCGAGGTGATCACGACATGCTTAAGCTGCATATCGGCAACTGCCATTGCCAAATTTTGCGGCTCGAACGGGTCAAGCGCGTTTGGCATACCGGTTTTCACGTTACAGAACGAACATGCACGTGTGCAGGTATCGCCCATAATCATGAAGGATGCGTGTTTCTTCTGCCAGCATTCACCGATATTCGGGCATGCTGCTTCTTCGCAAACAGTATGCAGGTTCAGACCACGCGCAAGTTCGCGGGTTTCCTGATACCCCTTGGAGGTTGGCGCTTTCACACGAATCCAGGACGGCTTGCGTCCAGATGGACGATCAGGCCGTTTTTGCTTTTCCGGGTGACGAAGTGCTTTGGCTTCGTTATGCGCCGTCGACATAGAGTGACCTCCGAAGGATTTGACGGGCGGCAATGTGCCGCCACGCCACGTATTTGTCAAACCGACATTCGTCAAATTTCGTCATAGCGGGCATGCTTACCCGATAAAACGCGATATTTTAGAAGTGGATCGCACGACCATAGGCGTCAAGGACCAACTCATGCATCATTTCTGAAAGAGTCGGATGCGGGAAGACCGTATGCATAAGATCTTCTTCCGTCGTCTCAAGCCCCATCGCAACAACAAAGCCCTGGATAAGCTCTGTCACCTCGGTGCCAACCATATGCGCGCCAAGCAATTCACCAGTCTTGGCATCAAACACGGTTTTCACAAGGCCTTCGGCCTCGCCCAATGCAACGGCCTTGCCATTGCCAATGAACGGGAACTTGCCGACCTTGACGTCATAGCCCGCATCTTTGGCCTTGGCTTCGGTCAGGCCAACACTGGCAACCTGCGGATGACAATAGGTACAACCCGGAATCTTGCGCGGATCAAGCGGATGGACGTTTTTGACACCTGCAATTTTCTCGATGCAGATAACGCCTTCATGCTCGGCCTTATGGGCCAGCATCGGAGGACCAGCAACATCACCGATGGCATAAATGCCCGGTTCTGCCGTGCGTGAATATTCATCTGCATCGATCACGTTGCGATCAACTTTAACCTTGGTCGTTTCAAGGCCCAGATTTTCGGTATTGCCAATAACACCAACAGCAGAAATCACACGATCAACAGTAATTTCCTGTTTCTTGCCGTCTTTGGTTTCAACCGTAACAACGACATTGTCCGCATTGCGCTTAAGATTGGCGACCTTTGCTTCGGTCAGGATTTTCATCCCGTCCTTGGTCATCATCTTCTGTGCAAGGGCGGCAACTTCCTTGTCTTCAACCGGCATGATCTGCGACATGATTTCGACCACCGTCACATCAGCACCCATGGTGTGATAGAAACTGGCAAATTCGATACCGATGGCACCGGAGCCAACGACAACAATGCTTTTTGGCATTTTGTCTGGCGTCATCGCCTTTTTGTAATCCCAAACCACTTTGCCATCAGCTTCAAGGCCCGGCAGCGAACGTGCCCGTGCGCCGGTTGCGATGATGTAATGCTTTGCGGTGTAGGTACCTGCGTCCTTACCGGTGACCACGATTTTTTTCGGGCCATCGAATTTGGCTTCGCCGGTGATCACGGTGACCTTGTTCTTTTTCAGAAGATGGCCGACACCGCCGGAAAGCTGTTTGGAAACACCCCGCGAACGTTGAATAACGGCATCGATGTCAAAGGACGGGTTATCGCATGACAGGCCATATTCCTTGGCATGGTTCATATTGCGATAAACTTCCGCCGAACGCAGCAACGCCTTGGTCGGGATACAGCCCCAGTTCAGGCAAATGCCACCAACATGTTCACGTTCAACAACAGCCGTTTTCAGGCCAAGCTGGGCAGAACGGATTGCGGTTACATAACCACCCGGACCTGCACCAATCACGATTACGTCGAAATTGCTATCCGCCATCGTAGGATCTCCTTCGCCTGCCCGTTATCGGTCGCAGGTCTTGAAATTCAAATGCTTGCGGGGGCTATTTAAAGCCCCCGCGCAACCTGGGACCCCTAGAGCAACATGCTCAGTGGGTCTTCAATCAGCTTTTTGAATTCAGCCATGAACTCAGCACCAACTGCGCCATCGACCGCACGGTGGTCAACAGACAGGGTACAGCTCATGACAGTTGCAATGGCAAGTGCACCGTCTTTAACGACCGGGCGCTGTTCGCCTGCACCAACGGCAAGGATGCAACCTTGCGGCGGGTTAATGATGGCCGAAAATTCCTTGATGCCGAACATGCCAAGGTTGGAAACAGAGAATGTCCCACCCTGATAATCAGAAGGCATCAATTTGCCATCACGGGCTTTGCCTGCAAGTGCTTTCATCTCGCTAGAGATTTCAGCAAGACCTTTGGAACCGGCATCGCGAACAACCGGCGTGATCAGGCCACCCTCAATGGCAACTGCCACCGAGATGTCCTGTTTCTTGCACTGCAAGGTCGCCTTGTCCGTCCAGATCGAGTTCGCAGCAGGAACCCGTTTAAGGGCCAACGAAACCGCCCGGATGACAAAGTCATTGACCGAGATTTTGACACCGTCACCAGCTTTTTCATTCAGCTGTTTACGGGTGGCAAGAAGGTTGTCGAGCTGGCAATCCACCGTCAGATAGAAATGCGGGACCTGCTGTTTGGATTCCGTCAAACGACGCGCGATGGTTTTGCGCATGCCGCTGTTCGGGATTTCTTCGTATTCCGGAAGACCGGTCAAATCCGGGTTCCAGCCAGATGCAGCTGGTGCAGCCGCCGCGGCAGGAGCCGAAGGAGCCGCTTTTTCTTCCGAAGCACTTGCTGCCGGTTTGGCAGTCATCGCTGCTTCGACATCACGCTTGACGATACGACCACGCGGGCCGGAACCGCTTACTGCGGCAAGATCAACGCCTTCGTTCGCAGCAATGCGACGGGCAAGCGGGCTTGCCTTAACGCGTTCACCACCGGAAACCGGTGCGGCCGGTGCTGGCTTGTCACCACCAGAAGCCGATTTTTCGGCTGCCGCAGGTGCTTTTTCCTCTTTGGCATCGTCCTTGGCCGGCGCGTTTTCACCGCCGCCCGTGCTTGCCGCCGAGGTATCCGCACCTTCAAGCGCACTCGCGTCTTCGTCTTCTTCAAGCAGAAGTGCGATAACTTCGTTTACAGCAACACCCTCGCTGCCTTCGGCAACAAGGATTTTACCGATTTTGCCTTCGTCGACGGCTTCGACTTCCATCGTGGCTTTATCGGTTTCGATTTCTGCGATGACATCGCCCGATTCAACGGTATCACCTTCCTTGACGTGCCATTTTGCCAAGGTGCCTTCAGTCATGGTCGGCGACAGAGCCGGCATCAATATTTTTACAGGCATGAACACATTCTCCCGGTAACGGGGCGGTACGCTTTCAAAGCGCACCTGCCCCTGTCCGTATCACTTAGCGATAGCAAACGGCCTTGGCCGCATCGACGATATGCTGTTCTTGCGGAAGTGCGAGCACTTCAAGATTTGCAGCATAAGGCATCGGAACATCTTCACCGCTCACACGCGCCACCGGCGCATCGAGATAATCAAAGGCATGCTCCATGACCACCGATGCGATTTCCGAACCGATACCGGCGAAGTGCCAACCTTCTTCACAGGTGACAAGACGATTGGTCTTCATCACAGAGCGAATAATGGTGTTCGTATCAAGCGGACGGATCGTACGCAGGTTGATAACCTCGGCCGAGATGCCCTGCTCTGCCAGTTGCTCGGCAGCTTTCAGTGCTTTGCCAACCATGATCGAGAAAGCAACGATGGTCACATCGGTCCCTTCGCGTTCGATCTTGGCCTGACCAATCGGCAGAACGAAATCTTCGTCGTCAGGAACTTCAAAGCTCTGACCATACAAAAGTTCGTTTTCAAGGAAGACAACCGGGTTCGGATCGCGGATTGCAGCCTTAAGAAGACCTTTGGCGTCTGCAGCCGAATACGGTGAGACAACCTTAAGCCCCGGGCAATGTGCATACCAGGATGCATAGCACTGCGAGTGCTGTGCACCGACGCGCGATGCGGCACCGTTCGGACCACGGAAAACAATCGGGCACCCAAGCTGCCCACCAGACATATAAAGCGTCTTGGCGGCAGAGTTGATGATGTGATCAATCGCCTGCATGGCAAAGTTGAACGTCATGAATTCGACGATCGGCTTCAAGCCCATGAAGGCAGCACCGGTTGCCATGCCGGTGAAACCGATTTCAGTAATCGGTGTATCAACGACGCGGCGTTCGCCAAACTCATCCAACAGACCCTGGGTTACTTTATAAGCCCCCTGATACTGTGCAACTTCTTCGCCCATGACATAGACGTTTTCATCGCCACGCATTTCTTCGGCCATTGCGTCACGCAGGGCTTCACGAACGGTCTGGGTTTTAAAGCTGGTGTAGGTTTTTTCGTCCATGGTCGCGTTAATCACGCTCATGGCACGTGGTTCGGTCTCGGAACGCTCAATCGTACCGCTGGCAGCAACCGGTGCGGCGCGTGCCGTGGTTGGTGCCGGTGCTTCGGACGCTGCAGGTGCCGGAGCATCCTCAGCCGCCGGCGCACTTGCAGGTGCGGACGATGATGCAGATACATTATCCAACGCAGACGCATCCTCGTCTTCTTCAAGGATGTAAGCGATGACTGCATTCACAGCGACGTTTTCAGTACCTTCAGCGATAACGATCTTGCCCACAGTACCTTCATCGACAGCTTCGACTTCCATCGTTGCTTTGTCGGTTTCGATTTCTGCAAGGACGTCACCGGATGCGACTGTGTCGCCTTCCTTGACGACCCATTTGGCAAGCGTGCCTTCGGTCATGGTCGGCGACAGGGCCGGCATCAAAACTTCAATCGGCATTGTTCCCTCTCTCCCGGGAAAATTCGGTCAAAAGCGGTTCGCGAAATATCGCGATCACGCGTCGATCAGAATGTCGGTGAACAGTTCAGAAACATCCGGTTCCGGGCTGTTCTGCGCGAACTCGGCCGCTTTTGCGACTTCGGATTTTACTTCCTTGTCGATATCTTTAAGGCCGGCTTCATCGATGATGTTGCCATCAATCAGAAGCTTTTTGACCATATCGATCGGGTCGTGTTCCTTACGCATCTTGTCGAGTTCATCTTTGGTCCGGTATTTCGCAGGGTCGGACATCGAATGACCACGATAGCGATACGTTTTCAGCTCAAGGATGTAAGGCCCCTTGCCTGCACGGCAATGCTCGACGGCACGTTCACCTGCTTCTTTGACAGCCAAAACATCCATGCCATCAACCTGTTCACCGGGAATGCCATAAGCCACACCGCGTTGATAAAGATCAGGACTGGACGAATGTCGTTGGGTCGAGGTGCCCATGGCGTACTGGTTGTTCTCGATGCAATAGATCACCGGAAGCTGCCAGAGAGCGGCCATATTGAAGGCTTCATATACCTGCCCCTGGTTGACAGCGCCGTCACCAAGATATGTCAGGCAAACGCGATTTTCACCGCGATATTTGTAATTAAAGGCAATCCCGGTTCCCAACGGAACCTGACCACCAACGATGCCGTGTCCACCATAGAAATTCTTTTCCTTGGAGAACATATGCATCGAGCCGCCTTTACCGCGGGAATAACCGCCTTCGCGCCCCGTCAGTTCGGCCATAACGCCACCGGCATCCATGCCACATGCAAGCATATGGCCGTGATCACGGTAACTGGTGATGACACCATCATCGCCGGTAATAGCAGCTTGCATACCAACAACGACAGCTTCCTGCCCGATGTAAAGGTGACAGAAGCCACCGATAAGACCCATGCCGTACAACTGACCGGCTTTTTCTTCAAAGCGGCGAATCAGCAGCATTTCACGGTAATATTTGAGGAGATCGTCACTGCTCGCCTGATTGTCGGCGCGCGTAGTGGCGCGTTTGCGTTTTGTGGTCGCCATGTTTCCTCCCGGTGGATGGCTATCGCATAAGCATCATGTATAGAGTGCTTAATTCGGTACTGGACCACCGAAATGACTACCTAAAACGACCGCATAGGGCAAGCAATCAAAGTCCGAGTAAACTGTTGTTTTGCAACGCACAATCACAAATAAACCATATAATGGTTAAAATGCAAAATTCCGCAGATATGCATAGATGCAGAGTTTTCAGCCACTTGAGAGAATGCTTTGAATTTCGTTCATTCCCATATGTCACAAATGCTATGCTTTCATGACGATAATACCGCATAGCCGTTGTCAGCCGATTTCAACCCAAAGAACGCATTCGTTATCAACGCCCTCAACTAATGAAGGCTCACAACGCGATTTAAACCAGAAGTCAGTTCAAACAATGACTTACCCCACAGCGTTCATTGCTGAACAAACTTCACAACTATAAATTTTATCACAAGACACCCTGCCCTAACCCTTTTCAGGGGAATTTACCGCAAACCTTGTGGCTCTTGGCAACCCGGATTCTCTCGGTGCAAACATCGCCCTGTCCGAAACATCGAAACACGGCAAGCATCTTGGCTGGGTTTAAATGGCTATGTGGGATGTTTTGTCGAGATCAAACAATGATCGCCGCACTGTGCAAACAGATGCTATTGGCTCGCCGCAACGATGGTTGCCATATCCTGATATCCATCGTGATGAAAAAGGATCACGTCATCTGGATGGGCCGCATTTAGCATTGCCCGCGCGCGTTCATCTAATAGATCGGGGTCAAGATGGCTGGCGCGCAAAGACAGAACATGTTGTTCAAGGTCCTTACGGCTTTCTGTGGTGTCCTCAAGAACCTTGGCGATGTCGGTCACCCGGTCCTGCATCGACCAATAGGTCAGCAAGCCGCGCTCACCTTCCACGCTGTGGAAGATGAAATAAGCCATCACTGTAAATGCGATTACCGGCGCAACAGCCTGTTTCAGGCGGCGAAAGACCGGCGAGTTTGACGACATTTACCCTGTCCCATGCGCGTTCAAGCAGATTTGCAGACGCAATTAATCATTCCGGGTTGTTAACATGAAAACAACATACGTGATTTCCTTTGCTTTTCAGGTAGATACCACCAAGCAAAGCCACAACCCCGGCAAAACTACCAGCCAAGTAGCGCACAGATCGGTAAAAATAGAGTTAAACCACCGGCACAAAGCGCATGATTTACGCTCAAAGGGCTAACCCTGATCGCGTCTTTTATAAGCAATTTCTTTAGATGACTTCGTGGTTGCAGAATCAAAACGGGCCCTGCCGGAATTAACCAGCAGGGCCCGAAAGACGACACGACACACTGCGGAACAGATCTGCGCGAAATCAGATTATTTCAGGATCGCACGACCCGGATAATACGCACCGGCGTCAAGCATCTCTTCGATGCGGATCAGCTGGTTGTATTTCGCCAGACGATCAGAACGCGACAATGAACCGGTTTTGATCTGACCGCAGTTGGTTGCAACCGCAAGGTCGGCAATGGTCGAATCTTCGGTTTCACCAGAACGGTGTGACATCACGGCAGTGTAACCCGCGCGATGCGCCATTTCGACCGCTTCAAGGGTCTCCGACAGCGTGCCGATCTGGTTAACTTTGACCAAGATCGAGTTCGCAACACCCTTCTTGATACCGTCAGCAAGGCGCTTCGGGTTGGTGACAAACAGATCGTCACCGACCAGCTGGGTCGTGGAACCGATGGCCGCAGTCAATTCTGCCCAACCGTCCCAATCGTCTTCAGCCATACCATCTTCGATCGAGAAGATCGGATATTTGCCAACAAGATCGGCCCAGTATTTCACCATGCCACCAGCATCAAGGGTCTTACCCTCACCTGCCAGAACATATTTACCGTCTTTGTAGAATTCGGTTGATGCGGCATCAAGGGCCAGAACAACGTCTTCTTCCGGGCGGTAGCCAGCAGCCTCGATGGACTTCATGACATAGCTGATTGCAGCTTCGGTCGATGCAATGTTCGGGGCAAAGCCACCTTCATCACCAACCGAGGTGCTCAGACCATCTGCCGACAACGCCTTTTTGAGGTTGTGGAAGATTTCAGCACCCATACGGATGGCGTCCGATCCGGTTTCTGCCGAAACAGGCACAACCATGAATTCCTGAACATCGATGGCGTTATCAGCATGCTCGCCGCCATTGATGATGTTCATCATCGGAACCGGAAGCGTACGGGCAAAAGAGCCACCAACATAACGGTACAGCGGAAGACCAGCGTCTTCAGCAGCAGCCTTGGCAACCGCAAGAGAAACACCAAGGATCGCATTTGCACCAAGGCGGGCTTTGTTCGATGTGCCATCAAGATCGATCATGATGTTATCGACAGCAACCTGGTCTTCGGCATCCATGCCTGCCAGGGCTTCGAAAATCTCACCATTGACCGAGGCAACAGCCTTGGTCACACCTTTGCCAAGATAACGGTCTTCCTTGTCGCGGAGTTCAACAGCTTCGTGCGCACCGGTAGATGCGCCTGACGGAACGGCAGCACGACCAAAGGCGCCATTCTCCAAGGTTACATCAACTTCGACCGTCGGGTTACCACGGCTGTCAAGGATTTCGCGGCCGCGAATATCGATAATAGCGGTCATGACAGAAACGTTCTCCTCACTGGTAGGGATCATGCCTTTTTTCAGGCATGCGGGTTACAGCAAAAAAGAATGCCGCCAATCACTGACTGGCGGCATTTGATTATTATTCGTCGAACATATCCAGACGGACCGGATTGGCTTTCGCCACTTTATCCAGCTCCATCAGGACCGAAAGAACTTCGGGTAACTTGTTCAACGGAATTTGGTTCGGGCCATCGCTGATGGCCGTTGCCGGGTTATCGTGGGTTTCGATAAACAGTGCTGCGATACCAACCGATACGGCTGCACGGGCCAGAACAGGCGCGAATTCGCGCTGACCACCTGATGAGGTGCCCTGTCCGCCCGGCTGTTGAACCGAATGGGTTGCATCAAAGACAACTGGATAGCCCTGACGGGCCATGGTGGGAAGTCCGCGGAAGTCCGTGACAAGCGTGTTGTAGCCAAAGCTGGTTCCACGGTCACAGAGCATAATATTGTCATTACCGGTTGCTGCCAGATTGTCAGCAACATTGGCCATGTCCCAAGGAGCCAGGAACTGACCCTTTTTCACATTGACCACACGGCCGGTTTTGCCAGCCGCCTGCAACAAATCCGCCTGACGGCACAGGAATGCCGGGATCTGCAGGATATCGGCAACTTCGGCAACAGCAGCACACTGATCAGGCAAATGCACGTCGGTCACAATCGGAAGACCGGTCTTGGCTTTGACTTCAGCAAGAATATCAAGACCTTCGACCAGACCAACACCGCGCTTGGATGTCGTGCTGGTGCGGTTGGCTTTGTCAAACGAGCTTTTATATACCAGACCAATGCCGAGCCCTTCGGAAAGTTCTTTCAGGGCAGCAGCCATTTCAAGTGCATGCTGACGGCTTTCGATCGCACAAGGTCCGGCCAAAACGGCAAAAGGCTTGTCATTGGCGATTTCGATATTGCCGACTTTGACGGTTTTAATTTTGGTCATTTTAATGACTTTCACTCAGGCATTCGGGCACACAAGCAGCTTAGCAGCCGGTCAATTACACCAGACGGCTGCGTTCTTTGGCAGCCTTGATGTAAGACACGAACAGCGGATGCGGATCAAGCGGGCGCGAACGCAATTCCGGGTGGAACTGAACGCCGATGAACCACGGATGGTTCGGATACTCGACGATTTCCGGCAAACGACCATCCGGAGACAGACCTGAGAATTTAAGCCCTTTTTCTTCAAGCTGCGCCATGAAGTTTACGTTAACTTCGTAACGATGGCGGTGACGCTCAAGAACCGTCTCACTGCCATAGATGTCACGCGCACGCGTTCCGTCAACCAGCTTGCACTCATAATTGCCCAGGCGCATGGTGCCACCAAGATCGTCTTCACCCGAACGACGTTCAACCGAACCGCCATCCTTGGCCCATTCCGTCATCAGACCAACAAGGGGGGTCTTGGTCGGACCAAATTCGGACGAAGATGCATCTTTAAGACCCGCAAGGTTACGTGCGGCTTCAAGAACAGCCATCTGCATACCAAAGCAAATACCGAAATACGGAACCTTGTTTTCACGGGCATAGCGCGCAGCGGCAATCTTGCCTTCTGCACCACGTTCGCCAAATCCGCCCGGAACCATGATCGCATCAAGCTTGGACAGGATTTCATTGACGTTGCCTTCTTTTTCAAGCGCGTCAGATGCAATCCATTCCAGTTTGACACGAACCTTATTGGCGATCCCACCATGGGTCAGTGCTTCGGTCAGGGATTTATAAGCATCGGGCAGCTGGATGTATTTGCCAACGATACCGATGGTAACTTCACCTTCCGGGTTGCGGATGGTAGAGCAAATTTCTTCCCACGGACCCAAATCCGGGTCCTGTGCCTGCAGGCCAAAGTGATGAAGGACTTCGTTGTCCAGACCATACTGATGATAGCTGATCGGCACCTGATAGATGTTATCGACATCATAGGCCGGAATAACAGCCGCTTCGCGGACGTTACAGAAACGCGCAATCTTGCGGCGTTCATTGATCGGAATTTCACGATCGCAACGGCAAAGAAGAATGTCAGGCTGAATACCAACACTTTGCAGTTCTTTGACAGAATGCTGTGTTGGTTTGGTTTTAAGTTCACCGGCCGATGAAATATAGGGCACCAATGTCAGATGCATAAACAGCGTCCGGCCATCGCCAAGGTCATTGCCCATCTGGCGGATGGCTTCAAGGAACGGCAGGCTTTCGATATCGCCAACCGTGCCGCCGATTTCGACAAGAACAAAGTCCTCGGTCGCATCGGACTGAACAAATTCTTTAATCGCATCGGTGATGTGCGGAATAACCTGAACGGTCCCGCCCAGGTAATCCCCGCGGCGTTCACGCGCAATCACGTTGGAATAAATGCGACCCGTCGTCACGTTGTCAGAACGGCGTGAAGACACACCGGTGAAACGTTCATAGTGACCAAGATCAAGGTCGGTTTCCGCACCGTCTTCGGTGACATAGCATTCGCCATGCTGATACGGGCTCATGGTGCCTGGATCGACGTTGATATACGGATCAAGCTTGCGCAGACGAACGGTAAAGCCGCGTGCCTGTAACGAAGCACCCAAAGCAGCAGACGCCAGGCCTTTGCCCAACGAAGAAACAACGCCACCGGTGATAAAGATATAACGAGTCATTTCTTTGCCTCATTTCAAAGCACAAAGCCTCGGTTCAATGCCATTTAGTGCATCACGAACCGGGAAATACAACAATCAAAAATTGAGGCGGCTCGTTTGCCGCCTCTGGTCATCGGTTATTTTGTTTAGCGGGTCGGAGCCGCGGGCCCAGTGTCCTCAGCGGGTTCTGTAACCGCCGGGGCTGAAGCCGGAGCCTGATCCAAGATGGAAGTTGGCTTGGTGTGACTGTTCGACTGCAGTGCAAGAATGATGCTGGTGATCATAAATGCACCGGCCAGAATCGCAGTAGTACGGGTCAGCAGGTTTGCAGCGCCGCGTGAACTCATCACGCCGAAACCACCGCCGCCGCCTCCGCCGCCACTATTGCCGCCGATACCAAGCCCACCGCCCTCGCTGCGCTGTACGAGAATGACGGCGATCAAGCCAAGCGCGAGAAGAAGGTGGATTACCAGAATGACTGTTTGCATGGTGTCGAAACTCTTGTCCTAATCTTCCGATCCGAACGCAATTCGCCCCGGATCGGGCATAAATTTGATGCGTATTTAACGCGTTTTATGGCTGTTGGCTAGGCGCAAGTTTCAATAATTTTCCAAAAATCATCAACCTTGAGGCTGGCCCCGCCGACAAGCGCACCATCAACATCGGCAACAGCAAGCAATTCTGCCGCGTTCGACGGCTTGACCGAACCACCATAAAGAATCCGGAATTCGTCACCGTCTTCAAAACGTTCAACAAGTTCAGCGCGGATCGCCGCATGAACTTCGGCAACCTCCGCGACACTTGCTGTACGGCCCGTGCCAATTGCCCAGACCGGTTCATAGGCAATCACGGTGTTCTTTGCCGTTGCCCCATCCGGAACCGAAACTGCCACCTGCCCGTTCACCACCGAAAGTGTCGCGCCAAGATCACGTTCCTGTTCGGTTTCGCCAACACAGACAACCGCAATCAAACCGGCATCATGGGCGGCAATCGCCTTCCGACGGATAACGGTCGAGCTTTCATCATGATCCGCGCGGCGTTCGGAATGACCAACCAAAACGTAACCGGCCCCGATATCCGCCAACATTGCCGCAGCAACATCACCGGTATGCGCGCCAGACGTCTCAGCGTGGCAATCTTGCCCCCCAACCCCGACAGCACTGTTTTGAGCAGCATTAACGACATCGGAAAGCAACGTTGCCGGTGGACAAACCAGCACATCACAGCCCAGCGACCCTTTTTCCGCTGCCTTTGCAACAAGGGCGGATACCAATTCAAGACCGTCTGCACGCAAACAGTTCATTTTCCAGTTTCCGGCAATCAGGGGACGGCGTTGGGTCATTGAAGGATACCTCGTGCTGGTCAGGTTCAGATATTTCTTCCTTTATAACAATATCATAACCACAGATGAATGCCGGTTACGAATTGTTACAAGATCAGGTTCGACGCGGGTTTTAGCACGCCAGAACCCTTGGGCCAAGTACCGGAAATCACGCGCACATGCATTTCCTGTAACCTTGTAATGATCTTCGATGCAATCGGCTGTTGCCGCTGTTACCACTCGCCATTAAGATGCGTCGCAATTTCGTCGGGCTTTATTGGCTTTGGACGAACATAATTAAAAGCTGTCGATACATTATATCGACACCAAACCACGAATTGTTAGGCTTATCATATGCTTGCTGGCATTCGCACATTTTCGAAATCAATCTTTGCCAAAATCATCTTTGGCGTGATTGCACTGAGCTTCGTGATCTGGGGCCTGAACGCGTCGATGCTGAACCTTGGCACGTCACGCGAAGTTGCCGAAATCGGCAGCCAAAAACTTACCCCGGTCGAACTGGACCGCGCTTTTCAGCGCAGCGTGCAGAATATGCGAAATGTATTCGGTCCCAACTTCAACCAGCAGCAGGCCGTGCAGATGGGCCTTCTGAACAATACGGTGCAGTCGCTCGTATCTCAGAAAGTTCTGCGTGAAGATGCCAAGAATATGGGTATCGGCATCAGCGACGACAAAGTACGCGACACGATCTTTGCGTCTGACAATTTCAAGGACTCGACCACCGGCCAGTTCAGCCGTGATCGCTTCCTTCAGTCGCTTTATCAGGCGGGCTACACCGAACAGGAATTCATCGAAGGCGTCCGTGGTGACATGATGAGCCAGCAGATTGTTGGCAGCCTGACCGGTACGGCAAGCGTTCCTGATTTGATGGCAAAGCAGATTGTTGCCTATCGCAATGAACAGCGCAGTGGTTCGTTCTTTACCCTGAATGATGCAGAATTTGAAAACATTGCCCTGGCTGATGACGCGACCCTTCGCAAATATCACGAAGATAACGCACCGCAGTTCACCGCACCGGAAAGCCGCGACGTAACGCTGGCGACTTTAAGTGCGGCTGATCTGATCAACACGGTCACTGTCACCGAAGAAGAAATTGCTGAATCCTATAAACAGCGTGAAGCAGAATTCCAGACCCCGGAAAAACGCAGTGTTGAGCAAATCCTGTTTGCACCGGGGGCTGAGCAGTCCGCACACGAAGCTTACAAAAAACTTCAAGAAGGTGCTGACTTCATGGCCGTTTCCAAGGAAGCAGGCATGGATGAATCGATGGTCAAACTTGGTGAATTCACCGCAAATGACATTCTCCCCGATCTGAGCGAGGCGACCTTTGCCCTGCCAGAAGGCGGCGTATCCGAGCCGGTTGAAACCGCACTTGGTTGGCATATCCTGCGCGTTCCTTCGATCACCGAAGGATCGACGCAAACCCTTGAAGAAGTCCGCGATGTTATTGTCGACGGCCTGAAACAGTTCAAAGCAGAAGACGCCATCTACGATCTTGCGGCAAACTTTGACGAAGAACTTGGTGCAGGCACCCCGATCGAAGAGGCAGCCCGCGATGTTGGTGCAAAGACCTATAAGCTCAGCGGCATTGTTCGCGGCGAAGGTCTGGCAGGCGAAACCGTTGATGGTGCGGATGAAATCAACGCCAAGATTTTCGAGCTGGAAAACGGCGAGGAAAGCTTCCTTGAAGAAACCGCAACAGGGACCCGTTTTGTGGTTCGCGTTGAAAACGTGACCCCGTCGGCCCTGCGCCCGTTCGAAGATGTGCGTGAAGATGTCATTGCATTATGGACAGCTGACGAGCGTCAGAAACAGATGCTTGCCAAGGCCGAACAACTTGCAGGCAACATCAACACCACGGGTGCAGATATCAACACCCTTGCCGATCAGGACAATGCCACCGTTCAAACAACTGGCATGACCAAGCGTACGGGTCAGGGGCTTGGCGATGATGTGAACCCGTCGGTTGCTGCTGCCCTTTTCACCCTTGAAAACGGCAAAGCCAAAGCAGTCCAGACCGGTGACAGCGTTATTGTCGTCAAGCTTGACGATATCAAAGCTGCCAACATCGAAACCGCAGATGCAACCCCGGTAACGGACGAGCTGAAATCGGCCATCGATGAAGACATCCTTGCGCAGTATCTTGATTACCTGAACGAGGAAATCTCGGTCACTGTAAACAACTCCGTGATTACAGAGCTTTATGCCCCCGTCGCGGCAAACTGATACCAAATCAAAGGGCGACCGGATCAACCGGTCGCCCTTTTTCTTTTTATAGATACCTGCTTACAAGACCAACAATCGGACACCCTTATGGAAATCAAACCGGATTTCACCATTTTCAAGCAAAATTACGATAACGGCATTTCACAGGTTTTGTGGACGTCCCTGACCGCTGATCTTGATACACCGGTCTCGGCCTTTCTTAAAATCGCCGAAGGCATGCCCAACACCTATTTGCTTGAATCTGTTGAAGGTGGTGCTGTCCGCGGGCGTTATTCGTTCCTTGGTTTGAAACCTGATCTGATCTGGCGGTGTTTTGGCAACAAGGCCGAACTTAACCGTCGCGCCTTGGCCGATGCAGATGCCTTTGCACCCGAACAAGACGTGCCGCTTGAAAGCCTGAAAAAGCTGATTGCTGAAAGCTACATTGCCCTTCCCGACAATCTGCCACCAATGAGTGCTGGTCTTGTCGGTTATATGGGCTATGACACAGTGCGTCTGATGGAAAAGCTACCTGATAGCAACACCGACGAACTTGGCGTGCCCGATGGCATCTTTATCCGCCCGACTGTCACCGCCAGTTTTGACACCATTGAAGACACCGTCACCGTCGTCGCCCCCGTACGCCCGGAAGAAGGCATGAGTGCCGATGCGGCCTATGATCTGGCCTGTGCGCGTTTGAATGACGTTGTTCAACAGTTCCAGCGCAATCTGTTTATCGACCGCCGGTCAAAATCTGTTCCCGACACCCTGCCCGACCCAAAAGTCAGCGTGGATGAGGCCGGATATTACGAGATGGTCGAAAAGGCCAAGGATTACATCCGTGCGGGTGACATTTTTCAGGTCGTCCTGTCACAACGCTATACCCTGCCATATCAGTTGCCACCTTTTGCCTTCTATCGTGCGCTGCGCCGGATCAATCCATCCCCTTTCATGTTCTATCTTGATATCGGTGGTTTTCAGGTGGTCGGTGCCAGCCCGGAAATTCTGGTCCGCCTGCGTGATGGTGAAGTCACCATTCGCCCGATTGCCGGTACGCGCCGTCGTGGCCATACCCCCGAAGACGACAAGGTCATGGCCCAGGACCTTCTGGATGATCCAAAGGAACGCTCAGAACATCTGATGTTGCTTGATCTTGGGCGCAATGACGTCGGGCGCGTTTCCAAACCCGGTACAGTCCGCGTCACGGATCGTGAAAAAATCGAATATTATTCCCACGTCATGCATATCGTTTCGAACGTGGTCGGTCAGATTGACGAAAAATATGACGCGATGGACGCACTAAAGGCCGGCTTCCCGGCCGGAACCGTTTCGGGTGCCCCGAAAGTCCGTGCGATGGAAATCATTGATGAACTCGAATCGGTTCGTCGCGGCATTTATGCCGGATGTATCGGCTACATCTCGGCCGACGGATCAATGGATACCTGCATTGCGCTCCGTACCGCCGTGATCAAGGATGAGAAAATCCATATTCAGGCCGGTGCAGGTATTGTCGTCGACAGCAAACCGGAACTTGAACACAAAGAATGCCGCAACAAGGCAGGTGCGCTAATGGCCGCTGCCCGCGAAGCGCATCGTTTTGCCTAGCGCCAACATTATCCAACGATCAAAGGTCCGTCAGGATATTGTCCATGACACGCATGATATCTTGGGCATACCCTGGTGTGAGCAATGACGCATGTGGCGCAATGAATTGGCCGACATCATTATCGAAATACTTTCCGGAGACTGCTGAAAACGCAGCGTCAAGCGCTGCTGAGCAAAGTATATCAGCACCGATACTCAGGTCATTCCCCGCGAGACCAAAGCCTTCCTTCACCATTTTAGACGCCAAAAGAGAACCGGGATTTACCGCAACGACGACCGGACCTTCAGGCAAATTTCGGGCGAGCTCCTGTGTCCAGATAATCAAAGCCAGTTTGCTTTGCGCATAGGCATTAAAATCATTCGTATCACGCAACCCTCGCAGAACATCGGGCTCAACTTCAGCTTGGGCAGCCGAAGACAGGTTTACCACCCGGCCATCACCCGGAATGATCGGAAGTAACCGACGCGTGAGTATAAGCGGTGCAAAGGTATTCACCAAAAAACGAACATCCTTTCCACCAATTTTCGTCACGCTGGTTTTATACACACCGGCATTATTGATCAGAATATCAAGTTTCTCATGTGCAGACAGCACAGCGCTCGCTAATTTCTCGACTTCGCCCATATCTGATAAATCTGCCAAATATGTCTCTACCTGACCTTCAATTTTTGTTTTGGTTGCTTCAAGCTTGTCCGCGTTACGGCCATGCAGCAAAATATTATGTCCGGCCGAGGCGAGATTTTGGGCCGTCGCCAGACCAATGCCATCCGTCGAACCGGTAATAAGAATTGTCTTTCTCATGGCTTCCTCACAATGAAATGTTTCAAAGCAAAAACTGACTGCTTTGAATTATTGTGTTCACACTATTTAGCCTGAAATGCGACAGCCTCAACCGGTCATCTTGGCATTTCGGCGTAAGACATCTGTAATCGGCACCAAAACAAAGCCCTTTGCCAGAATTTCAGGTATCCATTTATGTAACGCCGCAAGGGTCAAATCACGCGGATGGCCAATCGCGATGGCAAAGCCTTGTTTGGCTGCCACCCGTTCCGTTCGGCTCAGCATATCAGCGATCTTTTCTGCATCATCGGCATCATCGATAAAGATATCACGCGTGATAGCAGGAACGCCAAGCTGGTTGGCCGTCGAATACCCGACCGAGGCAGAACTGGTGCGTGAATCAAGGAACATCAGGCCCCGTGACTTCATAACTTCCATCACAATCCGCATGCGTTCAGGGTCGGATGTGAATTTGCTGCCCATATGATTGTTCACCCCGACATAGCCATCAAACCGATCCAGCATCCAGGTCATCTCGTTCAGGATCGTTTGCCGATCATAAGATGACAACAAGGCATGCGGCCCGGGATCAACAGATGCTGATGACGGTTCCATCGGCATATGCAGCATGACTTCGTGGCCAGCTGCGCGTGCGGCATTGACTTGTGGCTGCAAATCGCGGGCATAGGGCAGATAGGCAATGGTAATCGGACCGGGAAGTTTTAACGTGCGGGCCGTGCGCGGCTGATCAAGACCGGCATCATCAATCACGATCGCAATAACCGGCTTATTGCCTGTATCGGGTGTCAGGGCGGCAAACTTGCGCCATGGCACGTTCTGATCCACAGGCGATATGTTGCCCGGTGAAACATTCACGCCCGCGTCCCTGTCACTACCGCTGTCTCCTGGCAAGATATCACTGCCCGTCACCGGTGGCTTGGACTGCGGCGTTGTAATCTTGTCGGTCGACCCTTGCGCCACATCCCCTTGATTGTTGCTATTTCCGCCGACGAGGTAACCCGTACGCCCGCGCGCAGGTGCATTTTCAGCAAGCTGATAATACTTGCGCAACATCGGGGTTGGTTCAGGTTCGGCCAAGAAATAATCAGGTGCGATTTGATCCGCCGACCGGCCAAATTCATCTGAGGCCCGATCAAGTTCAAGCATGCTGCCAACCGCAATGATGGCAGAAAGCGTGCCCGCGACAAAAGCGCCGCCCAGCATAAGGCGACCAATACCGCCCGATTTCTTCTTCGGGGCAGTCTTTTTACGGTTGGATTTCTTGGGTGCCGCTTTTTTGCGTTTAGCGGTCGTTGCCCGGCGTGCCACGCTGTGGTCTCCAGTCTCGTTTGGCTGGGGTGCTCGTGGTGCTGCGCTTTTTAAATGCAGCCCCTTCCCATATGGTGATTATATACCGATCTGGTCGGCGTTGTTTTGATGTTTTTAAATCGTTTCTGGTTAGCGCCCGGTTAAGAGATCGTTATCACTGCTTCCATAACAACTTCCTGCCGATACGGCCCTGCTTCCGCTTGACGTAGCGGCAGGTGCGTTTATTCTCTGCCGACCTTAGGGTCAGAACTTATTCACATGACCGACCCGGCAACCGATATGGGAGAAAAACACTAGGAAAAGACCGCAGAGCGGGGCGATCCCCGGTCAAGGTATTTGACGCCGAGGATTTCTCTCATATCGGTTGTCCTTCGGATCGCCCGGATTTGCACGGGCTATTTAGTCGTAAAACCTTGAAAGATGCATATCTTCCTGCGATTTTTCTCCACATATCCTTACAAATCCGGGTGACCGGGGCGATTATGTGAATAAGTTTTGACCCTAATATGTATAGGCCTTTCCTCCGATGTATCTCCTCATCGATAATTACGACAGCTTCACATTCAATTTGTGGCATTACTTGCGTGAACTCGGCCCCGAGGTTGAAGTTCGTCGTAATGATGAGATCACAGTCGAACAGGCATTGGCACTGAACCCGCAAGGTATTGTCATTTCGCCCGGCCCCTGTGACCCGGAACGTGCAGGTATTTGCCTTGATCTGATCAAGGCTGCGGCAGGCAAGGTCAAGCTTCTCGGGGTTTGTCTGGGTCATCAATCCATTGGCCAGGCATTTGGCGGCAAGGTCATTCGTGCCCCGCACTGCATGCATGGTAAAACCGATGCGATGAAGCATTCCGGCAGCAGCGTTTTTACCGGCCTGCCCAGCCCGTTTGAAGCAACACGCTATCATTCATTGGTGATTGAACGCAAAACATTGCCCGACAGCCTTGAAATCACGGCCGAAAGCGAAGATGGTCTGATTATGGGTGTGCGCCACAAAACCCATCAAATTCATGGCGTTCAGTTCCATCCCGAAAGCATCGCGTCGGAACATGGCCACGCACTGTTAAAGAATTTTATCGACTATACCGGCGCGTAAACCCGCGCCGGACTGCAAACCGAGGAACCCCGCATGTCGACTGAAAACGATCTCAAGGCAATTTTGGCCAAAGTCGCAGATGGTGAAAAACTGACCGAAAACATGGCTGAACAGGCCTTTAATGTTCTGATGTCTGGTCAAGCGACGCCATCCCAGATGGGGGCATTCCTGATGGGGTTGCGTCTTCGCGGGGAAACAGTTGACGAGATTACCGGTGCCGCACGTGTCATGCGCGAAAAGGCAACCGGCATTATTGCCCCTGAAAACGCGGTTGATACCTGTGGTACGGGCGGTGATGGCAGCGGAACGTTCAACATCTCCACCGGGGCGGCCATCGTTGCCGCGGCAGCCGGGGCCACCGTTGCCAAACATGGTAACCGGGCGGCTTCGTCAAAATCGGGGTCTGCGGATGTTTTGATGGCGCTTGGCGTTAATCTGGATGCGGATATGAAGCTTCTGGAAAAGGCCCTTCGCGATATCAATCTGTGCTTTATGATGGCCACCCGCCACCATTCCGCCATGCGCCACGTTATGCCGACCCGTGTTGAAATGGGCACACGCACGATCTTTAACCTGCTTGGGCCACTTGCCAATCCGGCAAAAACCAGACGGCAGGTTTTGGGTGTTTTTGCCAAAGAATGGGTTGAACCGATTGCCAATGTTCTGAACCGTCTTGGATCCGTTCATGCGTGGGTTGTTCATGGCCATAGCGGACTTGACGAAATATCGACCACCGGACCAACATTTGTGGCCGAGGTCAAAGACGGTGCCGTCACAACGTTCGAGATCACGCCAAGTGATTTTGGGTTTGAAACCGCAACGCTCGATGACCTTCAGGGGGGCGATGCGGATATGAATGCCAAGGCCATTCTTGATCTGCTTGCGGCAAAGAAAAGTGCTTATCGTGATATCGTTCTGATGAATGCCGGTGCCGCCCTTGTCGTGACCGGCATCGCCAATGATCTTGCCGATGGCATCGCCAAAGCAGCAGAAGCAATCGATACAGGCAAGGCCGCAGAAACGCTGCAGGGTCTTGTGACGATTACCAACGAAGGAAACGCAGCGTGAGCGACGTACTCCAGAAAATCTGTGATGACAAACGTGACCATGTCGCAGCCTGCAAGGCGCGCACGTCACTTGCCACTCTGGAAGAAAAAGCCAAGGCACAATCCGCGCCGCGCGGTTTTATCAACGCCCTTGAAACCAGTGTTGCCGATGGGCGTTATGGGTTGATTGCCGAAATCAAAAAGGCATCCCCGTCCAAGGGCCTTATTCGCCCGGATTTCAATCCGCCTGAACTGGCAAAGGCCTATCAGGCCGGTGGGGCAAGCTGCCTTTCGGTTCTAACCGATATTCCGTATTTTCAGGGCGATGACAGCTATCTTGTCGCAGCCCGTGCTGCGGTCACTCTTCCCGCACTGCGCAAGGATTTCATGATTGATCCTTATCAGGTGACCGAAGCACGCGCATTGGGGGCCGATTGCATTTTGCTGATTATGGCCGCCCTTAAAGACGCACAGGCAGCCGAACTTGAAGCTGCAGCCCACGCACTTGGCATGGATGTCCTGATCGAAGTTCATAATGCGCCGGAACTTGAACGCGCATTGAAATTGAAATCACGTCTGATCGGGGTGAATAACCGTAACCTCAAGACAATGGAAATTTCCCTGACCACCACCGAAGAACTGGCCGGCATGGTTGATAAGGACCGTTTGCTTGTTGCCGAAAGTGGCCTGTTCACACCCGATGACTTGACCCGCATGGCAAAAGTTGGTGCGCAGTGCTTCCTGATTGGCGAAAGCCTGATGCGTCAGGACGACGTTACCGCCGCGACCCGTAATCTTCTTGGCCTTGCGGCCTAATTGGTATCGGACAAAGTAATGGCAGACAAGCTTTCGCATATTGACGCTGGTGGGAATGCCGTCATGGTCGATATCTCGGCCAAGGCCGATACCACACGCATTGCCATTGCCAAGGCGCGTGTGTTGATGTCTGGCGAAACAGCGACACTGATTGCAAAACGCGGGCATAAAAAGGGCGATGTTCTTGGCATTGCCCAGCTTGCCGGGATTATGGGGGCAAAAAAGACCCCTGATCTGATCCCGCTATGTCATCCCCTGCCCCTGACGTCGGTGACAGTTGATCTTGAACTGGCTGATGGCGTTGATGCAGTCGATATAACCGCAACCTGCAAAACCACCGGAAAGACCGGGGTCGAGATGGAGGCACTGACAGCAGCCTCTGTTGCAGCATTGACGGTGTTTGATATGTGCAAGGCCGTTGATAAAAGTATGAGGATTACCGATCTGCGCGTGACACGCAAAGAAGGCGGCAAGTCGGGGACCTTTGTCGCGGACTGATCCTGCCTTCTCCGGCTTTGCGATTATTCACCTTTTTTGATCAATCATCCTGATTATTCAGTTTCTCTGAAAGGTCATATTGACATACTTGACCTGCGAAAAGAACTAAAGTAGAACATTTATGTATCCTTTTTGTTCTTGTTACAGGTTCGGGAAATATCATGCTGACGCGCAAGCAATATGAGTTGCTGGTCTATATTGACAATTACCTTCGCGATCACGGTATCTCGCCTTCTTTCGATGAAATGAAAGAAGCCCTGACCCTGAAATCAAAATCAGGCATTCACCGTCTTATTACCGGGCTTGAAGAACGTGGTTTTATCCGCCGCCTCGCCCATCGTGCCCGTGCACTTGAAGTCATCCGCCTGCCTGAAAACAGCGATGATGACGCGCCTGAAAAACCAAACAATGTGACGTCCATCGCCAGTGCCCGCAAAGCACCGCATCGGCCAACCACCGTGCCCACTGCCTTTTCAGACGCCAATGAAGCAATCTCTTTGCCGCTTTATGGTCGAATTGCAGCAGGTACACCGATTGAAGCCCTGCGTGATCAAAGCACAATGGTTCAGGTACCTGCGGCCCTGCTTGGTGCGGGTGACCATTATGCACTGGAAGTATCCGGTGATTCCATGATCGATGCCGGAATTCTTGATGGCGACACGGTTCTGATCCAACGCTGTGAACAGGCCCATGATGGCACCATCGTCGTTGCCCTTGTTGACGACAGTGAAGCTACTCTGAAGCGCCTGAAACGTGGTCGTGGGGAAGTGATGCTTGAACCGGCAAATGCACGCTATGAAACGCGTTCGCTGTCACCTGATCGTGTTCGCATTCAGGGGCGTTTGGTTGGGCTGCTGCGCCAATACTGATACGAATACGAGTTCAGATATCAAGATCAAAACAAGTCAAAGACCAATCGCCCGGTGCCACATGCCCGGGCGATTTTTCGTTGTGGAGGGTTGTGATCAACGCCCGGCCTTACCGCCAATCACAATCCATGGCCAGCCACCTGCATCGGAACGGACGGTCTGGAAGAATGAATTGCCTTCTTTCAGGTCGCGCACCCTAAGGGCAACGCCGCCTTGCCACCATAAGACGTCATCATCAATCAAGACTTCGGCACCAAATGTTTCGCACAATGTTGTCGGCAGATCTGCCTGCAAATTGGCGACGATATCGATATTGCGACAGGCGTAGAACGGGTTATCAAGTTGGCTTGCAATGACAATCGTCTTTTGACCGTTTCCCTGCCCGACATTCAAAAAACATGGATCATCCTTACAGCTCAGCACACGACGATCCATTTCTTCGGGGCGAATGCCAAAACGGCTCATCCAGATTGATTTTTGAAACCCGCTCAACCCGGTTGAGACATGCAAGGTTCCGGTATGATCATCAAACACGGCCCAACTTTCCCGGTCCCCTGCAACCAACATATCTGCATTTTGGTGATTAAGCTGAATGAGCATCACAGCGATCAGAACAGGTACGATTGGCACCATTGCCCATCTGTCCCGCCAGATAAGGCACCATGCGATCACGCTCAAAAGACCCCCGACCGCGACCCCATCCAGTCCCGACACATACCAAAGCCCCCAGTCCTGATCGGCAATCAACGACGCGGTTTTCAACAAAACCGTCAAGCCCGGTGCCATTGCGACAAGAGATAACCCCGCAAGACCAAATGGCATCAGGGCAAGTGATGCAACGATCAACGGCATGACCCAAAATGCCATGACAGGTATGGCAACCAGATTGGCGATGATCCCCAACATGGAAATCCGCCCGAAATGAAAGCTAATGATCGGTGCTGTCACCGCCGTTACGATCAAGCCCGTGATCAGTAACCCGCCAAGATAAAACACCGCCCGTTCATACCAAGGACGCATCCCTTGTCGATCAAGCCATGTTCGACCCGGCCCATCATAAAACGCCACCAACGCCCCGACGGCGGCAAAAGACAGCTGAAAACTTGCCCCCAAAACAGCGTCCGGACGCAGCACCAAGACAACAATGGCTGCGACCCCGACCAGACGCAGCGATATTGCGCGTCGATCCAAAAGCAACGCCAGCCAGACCACAAGCAACATCACAAATGCCCGCTGGGTTGGAATGGTCGCACCTGAAAGCCCAAGGTAAATGAGGCCTGCAAACATCGCGGCCATCGCTGACCATTTCTTGATCGGATATTTCAAAGCGATATTTGGTATTGCCGCCAAGCCAAACCGGATCAGGAAAAACACCGTTCCACATAGCAACCCCATATGCAGTCCGGAAATTGCCAAAAGATGCGCAAGACCGGATTTGCGCAAATCCTCGGCGATCTCGAATTCAACCTCTCCGCGCTCGCCAATAATCAGTGCCTTGGCAATTCCGGCCTCTGGCGTGCTGATATGATTACTGATCGTGGCAGATACAGACTGACGCAACACCTCAATAACTTGCCATATATCCTTGATATAAATATCTTTATCACCACGTTGAACATCAAGCTGGCGACCAAAGACAAAACCGGTTGCACCGATACCGCTAAAATACAGATTGCGGGCAAAATCAGGATCACCGGGCACAGATGGCGGCTTAAGCGGAAAGAGACGTGCCTTGACCGTCACCCGATCACCGATGGCCAAATCGCTGTCGCCCAGAAAACTGAGCCGGATATTCCAATCAATCTGATCGTCTTCTAATCCGGTGATCGCACTTGGCTGCAGTGTTGCACGAATACGCTTACCCCGTGGTTCAAGTCCGATAATCGTGCCAGAGATTTCAGTTGAATAAAGCGTTTTGACCGGAATGTTTTTCGGGCCCAATTCAGTATGAATGGCCCCGGACAGGACCCCCGCCATCATGCTTGCGGCCAACTGCAACGCGAATGCCAGCATCGCAACCCGACGCGAAATCCAAAACCCGCAGATCAAAAGAATCAAAGCAGGGGCAGCTTGACTGACCGATACACGCGCAGGAAGCAAAAAGAACAGCGCACAGCCCAACCCAAAGAAGAGGGCCGATGACAAGAACCACTTATTTCTTTGGCTTGTAACAACAAATGTTACTTGCGAGAAAACACTCGTAAGAATTTGTTTTTTATAAATTTTACTAAAAAATGTACGACGAATGTCCAATAGCCCGCCCGGCACTTAGTTTCTATCTAACATCGGCTGTGGTGCAACAGCGTGTCATTTGTGCTATAGCCTGCACGCCAAAAGTCATTACGACAAGCGACAACATCCAAATAACGGATAGATTGAATGACGGTTGTTACCCGTTTTGCCCCGTCTCCGACCGGGTTTTTACATATCGGCGGCGCACGCACCGCTCTTTATAACTGGCTTTATGCCAAACATACTGGCGGCAAGTTTTTGCTGCGCATCGAAGATACTGATCGCGAACGTTCAACGCCTGAGGCCGTCGAGGCCATTTTTGACGGGTTGAACTGGCTTGGCCTGACCGCTGACGAAGAACCGACTTTCCAGTTCGCCCGTCGCGACCGCCATGCCGAGGTTGCCCAACAGCTGCTTGACGCTGGCAAGGCCTATTATTGCTATTGCTCGCAAGAAGAACTTCAGACCATGCGCGAAAAAGCCCGCGCAGAGGGTCGCCCGATGAAATATGACGGCACATGGCGTGATCGCGATGCCGCCGAAGCCCCCGAAGGGGTTAAGCCTGTTGTGCGCCTAAAAGCACCACAGGAAGGCGACGGCGTTATCAATGATCAGGTTCAGGGCGAAGTCCGCGTTGGCAACGAACAGCTTGACGATTACGTCATTCTGCGTGGCGACGGCACCCCGACCTATATGCTTTCGGTTGTTGTCGATGACCATGACATGGGCGTTACCAACGTTATTCGCGGCGATGACCACCTGACCAATGCGTTTCGCCAAAAGGCACTTTATGACGCAATGGGTTGGGATGTACCGACCTTCGCCCATATTCCATTGATCCACGGTCCGGACGGCGCAAAGCTGTCCAAACGCCATGGGGCGCTGGGGGTTGATTCCTATCGCGACGAGATGGGTTTCCTGCCAGAAGCCGTGAACAACTATCTGCTGCGCTTGGGATGGGGTCATGGCGATGACGAAATCATCTCTCAGAATCAGGCAATCGAGTGGTTTGACATCAAGGATGTCGGTAAAGGTGCGGCACGTTTTGACTTTGCAAAGCTGACAAACCTGAACGGCATCTATATGCGTCAGGCTGATGATAAAAGGCTTGTAGACGATATTTCCCAACGGGTTGCGGCCCTGATTGGAAGCGATGCAATTGATGCAGCGCAAAAAGAAATCTTGATCAATGGCATGGCAGGCCTTAAAGAAAGGGCCAAGACACTTATCGAGCTCGCCGAATCTTCGGCTTTCTATGTTACCGATGGCGTAACGTCCGTTAACGAGAAAGCTCAGTCCCTGATTGATAGCGCACCTGGAGGTCTGTTCGCAGAACTGGCCAACAGTCTCGAAGCGCTTGATAGCTGGACCGAAGAGAACGTTGACGCAAGTGTTCGTGCGACTGCCGAGAAACTTGATCTCAAACTCGGAAAAGTTGCGCAGCCCTTGCGGGCGGTGCTTACCGGCTCCAATTCTTCACCAGGCATCTTCGAAGTAATGATCGTGCTTGGCAAAGACCAAACGCTGAAACGCATTCGACATTTCGATGCATAACAACAGCGAATAATGAAAAGCTAATAGTCTGTTTGCGCTTGATGCGCCGCAGCATTATGCTGCACCCAACTTGAAACCGTGTTCGTTCAAACAGGGAAGGAAAAATAAGTCATGGCTCAGAATTCCAAGACCTCCCACACCTTTACATTGACCGATAATGCCACTGGCAAGTCGATCGAGATGCCGGTGCTTGAAGGTAGCGTAGGCCCGTCTGTCATCGACATTCGCAAGCTTTATGCTGAAACTGGATTCTTCACATATGATCCGGGCTTTACGTCGACCGGCTCCTGCCAGTCCGAGCTAACCTATATTGATGGCGATGTGGGCATCCTGCGTCACCGTGGTTATGCTATTGACGATCTTGCAGAAAGTTCAGACTTCCTCGAAGTTTGCTACCTGCTGATTTACGGCGAGCTGCCAAATGCAGCTGATAAAGCCAAATTTGAAAACGACATTACTCTGCACACCATGGTTCATGAGCAGATGCGCAATTTCTATAACGGTTTCCGCCGTGACGCGCATCCGATGGCCATCATGTGTGGTGTCGTTGGTGCAATGTCCGCTTTCTATCATGACAGCACAGACATCAACGATCCGCAGCAGCGCCTGATTTCGGCTTATCGCCTGATCGCCAAAATGCCGACCATCGCTGCTATGGCATACAAATATTCGATCGGTCAGCCGTTCCGCTATCCGAACAACAAACTCGGTTATGCAGAAAACTTCCTGCAGATGATGTTTGGCAACCCGTGCGAAGATTATGTTGTCAATCCGGTTCTGGCCAAGGCAATGGACCGCATCTTGATCTTGCATGCTGACCACGAACAGAACGCATCGACCTCGACCGTTCGTCTTGCCGGTTCTTCGGGTGCAAATCCGTTTGCATGTATTGCTGCTGGTATCGCATCCCTTTGGGGTCCGGCACATGGTGGGGCAAACGAAGCCGTTCTGAACATGCTCAATGAAATCGGCGATGTGAAAAACATTCCGGAATTCGTTGCAAAAGCAAAAGACAAGAACGATCCGTTCCGTCTGATGGGCTTTGGTCATCGCGTTTACAAAAACTACGATCCGCGCGCCAAAGTGATGCAGGAAACCTGCCACGAAGTTCTCAAGGAACTGAATGTCAGCGATCCCCTGCTTGACGTTGCGCAGGAACTTGAACGCATTGCACGTGAAGACGAGTACTTCATCGAGAAGAAACTCTATCCGAACGTCGATTTCTATTCGGGCATCATCTTCAAGGCGATGGGCATCCCGGTCAGCATGTTTACCGTGCTGTTCGCTGTTGCACGTACCGTCGGCTGGATCGCCCAGTGGAAAGAAATGATCGAAGATCCGTCGCAGAAAATCGGTCGTCCGCGTCAGCTGTTTACCGGCGTCGCAGAACGTTCATTCGTTCCGGTCGACAAACGTTAATTTGTCACGCGGCACTAAACGATCTGAGTAAAAAGAAAGGCCCGGAAAATTCCGGGCCTTTCTTGTATCTGTGTCTCGTCCTGAAATACGTTGACGGTTTTAGGACGGCACACTGAACTCTGAAGCAGTAACTTATTACCAGCTGCCAGTATTTTCCATGCTTGCCCATGGTTCGGCAGATTGAAGGTTGGCACCCTTTTGCAGAAACTCGATGGAGATCCCGTCAGGTGAACGCACAAATGCCATGCGGCCATCACGCGGCGGACGGTTGATGGTGACACCGGCATCCATCAGCTTCTGACAGGTCGCATAAATATCATCGACTTCATATGCCAGGTGGCCAAAGTTACGACCACCGTCATAGCTTTCCGGATCCCAGTTATAAGTCAGTTCAAGTTCCGGCGCCTTGGTCGATTTGGCACTTTCAACATCTTTCGCTGGTGCAAGATAAATCAGGGTAAAGCGGCCCTGCTCGCTCTCGATGCGGCGTGTTTCTGACATGCCAAGCAAGTCGCAATAGAATTTCAGCGACTCATCAACATTTTCGACACGAACCATCGTGTGCAGATAGCGCATAACACTGTCTCCGTCATGAATTGATCAATGAGCTGAAACTAAATGCATTCCGGACTTAACGCCACCCGTTGACGGTTATTTTTTGGTGATGATCTTTAAAATTTGTTCAGCGGCTTTTTCGCTTGGTGCACGATCACCAAAGCCAAGCATTGAACATGCTTCGTCAAACCCGGCTTCCTGCTCAGCCCGTGCAGGTTCATCGCCAAGCAATCCATCAAGAACCGGGATAATATTTTTTGCCTGACAGTTTTCCTGCAGGAATTCCGGGATCAGTTTTCGTCCCAGAACCAGATTAACAATCGTGACCGTATCAATCTTGATCAGACGTTTGGCAATCCAGCCTGTCACGGCATTGACCTGATAGGCAATCACGTGCGGGACACCTGCGATTGCAAGTTCCAGCGATACAGTCCCCGATGCGGCCAAGGCACAGTTCGCTGCCGCAAAGGCATCGTGACGTTCCTGATCCGTCGCGACCACGATGGGGTCCAACGGCCAGTCTTTCATTGCTGTAGCTACCGTATCAGCAACTTTGCTCACAGTCGGGACAACAATGCGGGCATCGGGATATTTTGCCGCAAGGGCGTCAATCACCTGACGAAACACCGGCAACAAGCGTTTGACTTCAGAGTTTCGGCTTCCGGGCAATACCGCCAGAAGCTTTTGATCGTCGCCCAGGCCGTGTTGGGCACGAAACCTTTGTCCGTCCCCATCATGACGTTCTTCGACGGCTGAGTGGCCAATAAAGGTGGTTGGAAGGCCTTCTTTTTCGAAATATGGCGGCTCAAACGGCAGCAGCGCCAGAAGATGATCCAGAAAGCCGGCGATTTTCTTTGCCCGCCCTTCACGCCATGCCCAAACAGACGGCGCAACAAAGTGGATCAGGGGGATCCCCTTGCCCTTAAGCTTCTTGCCAACCCGAAAGCTGAAATCAGGCGCATCAATCGTAACAACGGCATCTGGTTTTTGCTTCTTTGCAAAATCCGCAGCCTGGGAAATGCGCTTTAACAAATGCGGGATGTGTGGAATGACTTCGGTCAGGCCCATCACCGACATTTCGTTCATCGGAAACAGGCTTTTTAGGCCTTCACGCTCCATGCGCGGGCCACCAACACCGATGAACTGCGCGTTAGGTTCCTGTACCTTAATCGCCGCCATCAGACGTCCGCCAAGCTGATCTCCCGATGCTTCGCCGGCAACCAGCATGATTTTCGGGCCGTTAGGCAGGTTTTCAGACGTCATGACAGGCGGCCTTCGTCTTGATCAGGCAACCCAACCAGAAACATGCCAAGCGCATCAGACCGGGCTATAACAGCCTTACGGTCAATGATCATTGTGCCCCCGGCCAATAAAGCGATACCGCGCAAACCGGCTTTGTGGGCTTCTTCGATGGTTGTTAAACCAATCGCAGGCAAATCAAGACGCTTGTCTTGCTGCGGTTTGGAGGATTTGACCAATACACCGCCAACGCCTTCTCGGCAATAAAGAGCCGAACGGCGGACCATTTCATCGGTCCCTTCAATCGCCTCAAGTGCAAGAACAAGTCCTTGCTGGACGACACAGCCCTGCCCGACATCGGCTTGACCGAGGATCCTCGCCACACGAAGACCGTGCATGGCATCGCTCATTGCTTGATCGTCGGGTGTGATGGCCCCCAAAGCGCCTTCGGTTACGGTCAGGTCGGTCAGGATATCGTGCGCACCGACAAGCCGAAACCCTTCGCGTTCAAGCTCTTGGCCAACCAGACGCAGCAAACCGTCATCGCCAAGGGCTTTCATGCCAACCTTCATCAGAAGTTTGGCTGCACGCCAATCTGGACGCATGGCGGAAAAACTTGGCCGGGCGACTTTACCTGCCAGAACCACGTCCTGACATGCGTTTGCCTTCATGGCATCAAGGATTTTGGCCGCAGCACCCAATCGCAAGACAACGTGCGGATATTGGTCAAGTTCTGCATCGTTGGCATGGCCATCAAGCTTTACAACGAAAACAGCCCGCCCAGCCATCTGCGCAGCAGACGCCAAGCGGGCGGGAAGTTCACCACCCCCAGCAATAATCCCCAATTTAGGCTGCGGATTATCCTGCGGAGCTGTCATATCTTGGCGTACATACGGAACGCATGCTTTCCGCTTTGAGGAAATTGATAATTTCCATGACCGGTCCAACGTCTTCGAAATCTTTGGCGACTTCTGCAACGCGTTCGGCAAGGGTTCCTTCCTGTGCGAATAACAGGCGATACGCCTTACGCAGGGAATGAATGGTTTCGCGATCAAAACCACGACGTTTCAGACCAACAATGTTCAACCCCGACAGATATGCGCGGTTACCAATGACAGAACCGTAAGGGATCACATCGCTTTCCACACCGGTCATGCCGCCAATCATGGCGTGCTTGCCGATACGCACGAACTGATGAACGGCCGACAACCCGCCAACAATTGCGAAATCTTCGACCAGAACGTGCCCAGCCAAAGTGCCATTATTGACCAGAATACAATGGTTTCCGACATGACAATCATGGCCGACATGGGCCCCGGTCATCAAAAGGCAATCATCGCCAATGGTTGTTTCCATCCCGCCACCTTCAGTGCCGGGATTAAGGGTGGCGCCTTCGCGGATCTTGGTACGTTTACCAACAATCAAACGGCTTTCTTCGCCCTTGAATTTCAGATCCTGTGGTGCATGGCCAACAGAGGCAAAGGGATAAACTTCGCATTCATAGCCAAGCGTCGTGTGGCCTGCAACAGCAACGTGGCTGTGCAGTTTCACACGATCACCCAAAACAACATTCGGCCCTACAACGCTGTAGGGGCCGATTTCGACATCCTGACCAATCTGCGCGCCATCTTCGACAACGGCGGTTGGATGCACTTTTGACATTATCAGTTATCCCGGATCATCGCGGCAATCGTGGCTTCGGCAACAACCTGGCCGTCCACTTTGACTTGGCTTTCAAACTTCCAGACCGGTCCGCGGCTTTGTTTTTTGACCACATGGATATGCATGACATCACCCGGGACGACCGGTTTACGGAAACGGGCATTATCGATGCTCATGAAGTAGACCAGTTTACCTTCGGCGTCCCCGCCCAAGGTGTGCACAACCAAAATCGCGGCAGTCTGCGCCATACTTTCAATGATCAGAACGCCCGGCATGATTGGCTGCTGCGGGAAATGGCCGGTAAATTGCGGCTCATTCATCGTAACATTTTTGATGCCAGTAGCAGATTCACCCGTCGCGATATCAACGACTTTGTCGATCAACAAAAACGGATAACGATGCGGAATCATTTCGAGAATGCGCTGAATATCAACACTTACCAGTTCGGTCATGTGTATAGCCCTTATTTCTTTTTTCGTATCAGACGGGACAAGGCCACCGTCTGTTTATGATATTCCATAACCGGCACCGCAGGGCTTCCGCCCACAGTTTGCCCCGGTCCAATATTTTTCATCACACCTGACTGGGCGGCGACTTTCGCGCCATCACCAATTTCAAGATGCCCTGTAACCCCTACTTGTCCGGCAAGAACGACAAAATTGCCAAGTTTGGTAGATCCGGATATCCCGACTTGCGAGACAATAACGCAGCCCATACCAAGTTCGACGTTATGGCCGATTTGCACCAGATTGTCGATACGGCAACCATTGCCAATAACGGTATCTGGCCCTGCCCCGCGGTCAATTGTGCTGTTTGACCCAACTTCAACATCGTTGCCGATAACAACACGACCAAGTTGCGGGACCTTTGCATGTCCCTGCGGGCCCATGGCAAACCCAAATCCATCCTGCCCGATACGAGCCCCCGGATAGATCAGGCACAGATTGCCGATCAGACTATGGCTGATCGATGCGTTGGCGCCGACCTTACAGCCTGCACCGATCACGACGCCTTCACCAATAACCGCGTTCGACGCAATGATCGTTCCATCACCAATTTCACAATTGGCACCGATCACAGCACCAGCATCAACCTGGACACCGTTGCCAAGTTTCGCACTTGGATCGATTGCGGCATGCTCAGAAACAGTCCCATTTCCCGTTTCAAACGGGTAAAAGGCCGTCGCTGCCTTCGCATATGCGCGATAAGGATCATCCGTGGTGAAAAGAACCATGCCACCCGGCGCGCGATCTGCAAATTCAGGGCGGACGAAACACGCACCTGCCTTGCTGTTGATAAAGGCATCAATATATTTGCGATTATCAAAAAAGCTCAGGATCGTGCCATCCGCATTCTGCAGTGGCGAGACATCTTCAAAAACCCGCGTTTCATCGGGCGCATTTTGCAAATCAGCACCCGTCATCTTCGCAATTTCTGCGACGCTGAACGGTCCTTTCCGCTTAAAGAAACGCGTATCGGCCATTAGGCGCCTTCCTTGAATTCAACCTTGACCGTCGGAACTTTCTTGTTGATCCGGTCGAAAACTTCCTTGGTGACGTTCATAGCATTGGCAAAAATAATTACCTGTGCCTGATGAAGAACCAGCGTTGCCCGACGTTCTTCTGCAAGCTGCGCAATCACGTCATTAAGCGACTTGGTGAACTCTGCTTGTACTTCAGCGAGTGCCTGGTCCAGAACACGGCTACGACCTTGGGCAAACTTCTGGAATTCAGCAACTTTTTGCTGAAATTCTTTTTGTTTTTCCTGAAACACGTCTGCTGCCAGCAAAGTACGTTGCTGCGCAAGTTTCTTTTCCTCTTCGCGCAAGCCTTGCTGTCTGGTTTCAATATCCTGTTGATATGCGACCTGGCGTTCGCGGATCTGTTTTTTGGCATCCTGCATTGCGGATGCTTCACGCATAATTCCAGCATAATCAACGATCATGACAGATGCTACAGTTTCCGGATCCGGGGCATCTTGGGCATAGGCCTGCGGCATCACTGCGACACCGCAGACTAATGCAGAAGCAACGATCAATTTGCGTATAGATTTCATCATACTCATTTAGAATCTGGTTCCGAAGTTAAGTCGGAACACTTCCTCTTTATCGTGATCTTCTTTCAAGATGGCCTGCGACAGGTCAACACCAATCGGGCCAAACGGAGACTCCCAACCTACCCCGACACCAACAGAACTACGTATAGATCCGGTGTCATAGATTTCGCCTGCACGAGCACCGTCGACACCTTGTGACGAACCAAAGTCACTAAATACACGTCCCGTCAAAGCAAATTCTGATGGCAGCCCAAGCGGGAAGTCCATTTGCACAGATCCGGTATAGAACGTTTTGCCACCCAATGCATCGCCAGTTGCGATATCACGCGGACCAACACCAGCGGACTCAAAACCACGAAGGTTCGAACCGCCCACAAGGAAACGTTGAGAAATACGGGTATCCTCGCCGATCCCAAAGATATAACCCGTTGTACCGCGTGTCGAAAGGATCCACTCATGTTCACGGTCCAGCGGATAATAATAACCGCCTTCAACCCGAGTACGCAAATAGCTCTCGTCGCCCCCTAAACCGGCCAAATCATTCGACAGACGGGCAAAGTACCCCTCAGTTGGTGAAATCGAACTATCCCGCTTGTCATAGGTAAGCGTATGACCGACAACTGATTCAACAAATTCTGTCTCCTCAGCCAACAAAAGGCGGGACGCATCATCGTCATCAATATTCGAATAACTGTTCTGCTCAAGCGTGTAGCGCAAGGAATGCGACAGTTCTTCGCTATATTTGAACCCGGCGCGCAGACGACCACCAGTTTGTTCTTCGTCATAAGAACTTTCATCCTGATTGTCTTCTTCACGACGATACAAATCAAACCCGGCGGCAATCTCACGGTCCAGGAAGTATGGCTCGGTAAAGGACAGATCAATCTGTTGATCTGAAGATCCCAGCGTGAAGTTCAATCGAAGATCCTGGCCTTTGCCAAGCAGGTTACGTTCACGGATACCAAGTTGACCAAAGGCACCGTCATCTGTTCCGTAGCCAGCACCGATTGAAAACTCACCCGTGGATTTTTCTTCAACATCAACTTCAATAACGGTTTGATCCGGCGATTGCCCCGGCAGCGTTTTAACGTCGACTGATTTAAAGAAGTTCAAGTTTTCAATACGCTGCTTGGATCGCTTCATCTTGGAGCTGCTAAACGCATCCCCTTCAACCAAACGGAATTCACGACGGATAACGTCATCAAGTGTCCGGACGTTCCCCACGACATTGATACGCTCGACATAAACCTTGGGCCCTTCGGCAATCGTAAAGGTCAAATCAATCGTACTTGCATCGCGATTACGCTGCACATTCGGTCGAATATCGATAAACGCGTACCCTTGATCGCCAACGCTGGTGGTCAACGCCTCAACGGCGTCATCCACCAAATTTGCGTTATACCATTCACCCGTTTCGATTTCGATCAAAGGCATCAAGGCATTCGGATCAATCTTGTCGATCTGAGAAACAACCTTGATATCCCCAAACTGATAGCGTTTTCCTTCACTTACGGTGTAGGTGATGAAAAAATCAGACCGATCTGGCGTTAACTCTGCAACAGATGAAAGAACCTGGAAATCCGCATAACCAGCAGCAAGGTAAAACCGGCGAAGAAGTTCGCGGTCAAATGTGACGCGATCCGGATCGTAATTGTCATCTGACGTCAGAATCTTCCACCAAGCACTTTCGGTGGTGCGAACAACCTCTGAAAGTTCACCGTCATCAAACGCCTTATTCCCAACGAAATTGATCTTGCGGATGCCGGTCGCTTCGCCCTCATCAATCTCAAAAACAAGATCGACACGGTTTTGTTCAAGTTGGATGACTTTGGGATCAACGGTCGCAGCAAAGCGGCCACTCCGGCGATAAAGCTCAAGCACGCGCTGAACGTCTGCCTGAACTTTCGTTCTGGTATAAACAACGCGCGGACGAAGCTGCAGCTCGGAGCTCAGCGCATCGTCCTTCAAACGTTGGTTACCTTCAAACGCAATACGGTTGATGATCGGGTTTTCGACGACATTGACCTGCAAGACGCCCTGATTGAAGGAAAAGGACACATCGGCAAACAAACCAGTGGAAAACAATGCCTTGAGGGATTCGTTGACCTTTTGCGCGTCGTAAGTATCGCCCGGTGCCACCGTCAGATATGCGTTGACGGTACCACTTTCAATGCGGTTATTGCCTTCCACCCGTATATCACGGATCAGCCCGGAACTCTGTTGGGCATATGCTGCCACTGGAACAATCGTTGGCGCAATTACGCCAAGCAAGGCTGCAAGAACTGCAACCGCTTTTACCTTACGCAGCAAGTTAACCCCCCTGTTGCTGTCACGCATTAGCCAGCAAGTCCTTTGAGGAAACTAAAGACACCCAATTGCGTCAAATCGTTCCACGTTGCAAAAATTATTAAGCTGAATACCAAACCCGCGCCAATACGGAAACCATATTCTTGTGCTTTTGCCCCCAATGGCTTACCGCGAATTGCCTCAACCGCGTAAAACACAAGATGTCCCCCATCCAGAACCGGAACAGGCATCAGATTGATCAAACCCAAGCTGATGGACAAATAGCCCATGAAGAACAATAGCGGCCCCAATCCGCCTTCGGCAACCTCACCAGACATTTGTGCAATCCGGATCGGACCACCCAACTCGGAACTGTCACGATCGCCACTGATCATTTCGCCAATTGCAGCGAAGGTCTGACTGGTCAGCGTATAGGATGTTTCAAACGCCCGCCTTACGGAATCAATAACGCCATCACGGCTGGTTTCAAATGCGCCGGCTGTTATGCCAAGGCGCCCAAATGTTTGATTGCTACCGCCCTCTTCTGCCTCAACGGCCTCAGGCGTGACTGAAAGCGCAAGAGTGTCACCTTCACGCAAAACAGATAGTGCAAGCACTTCCGCCGGATGTGCCCGAACGATTTCAGAAAGTTCAGAGAACCATTCGACGGTTTGGCCATCAATCCCGGTGATACGGTCATCGGTCATAAGACCCGCAGCAGCGGCCGGGCTGTTTACAAGCACCTTGCCAACAACCGGCAATGCACGCTGTTGACCAACGGCTGCGAACAAGACGGTAAAAACCACAATGGCAAAAATGAAGTTTGCAAGTGGACCCGCAAAGACAATCGCCGCCCGCGCACCAACCCCTTTGTGATGGAATGCGTATTTTGCTTCTTCCGCGTCGATGTCATCACGGTGCCCGGCACTGGCGGGGTTCATGTCGCCAAACATCTTCACATAGCCGCCAAGCGGGATAAGGCTAACTTTCCAGCGGGTGCCTTTTTTATCCTGCCAGCCAAACAGTTCAGGCCCAAAACCAATTGAAAATGCTTCGACTTTGACGCCGTTTTTGATCGCAACCCAATAGTGTCCATATTCATGAACGAATACGAGAACAGACAGCACAAAAAGAAAGGCAAGTAAGGTTTCCATCAAGACGTCCCTTGTCCGGTCAGACCGGAGATTTTAACTCAAACAGCTGCAATCATCGCAGCGGTTTCACGGCGTACCCGCGCATCTGTTTCAAATACCTGATCCAGATTCGTCAGCTTCTCACTGCCGACCTTACCCATAACCTCTTCGACAATCCCGGCAATCTCAAGGAAACCGATTTTGTCTTTCAAAAAGGCGTCGACAGCGACTTCATTCGCACCGTTCAGGACAGTAGGCAGTGTCCCACCTTCCTGCAAGGCTTCTCGTGCCAACCGAAGTGCCGGGAAGCGTTTTGTATCTGGTCTCTGGAAGTTCAAGCTGCCGATCGTGGCAAAATCAAGACGCTTCACATCGACCCGGATCCGATCAGGCCATGAAAGCGCATAGGCAATGGGGGTTCGCATATCAGGCGAACCAAGCTGCGCCAGCACAGAACCATCAGAATATTCAACCATGCTATGCACGACGGATTGTGGATGAACAACAATTTCAATGCGCTCTTCGGATACAGGAAATAAGTGCCAAGCTTCGATAAGCTCAAGGCCCTTATTCATCATTGTCGCCGAATCGATTGAAATTTTTGCGCCCATTTCCCAATTCGGGTGAGCCAATGCCTGTACACGGGTCACAGACTTCATATCTGCCAACGACCATTCCCGAAATGGACCACCCGAAGCCGTTAACAATATCCGGTCAACCCGGTCTTCTGGCCGATCTTCGAGAACCTGAAAAATTGCACTATGTTCAGAATCAACCGGGATAAGGGTCGCATTGTGCTTCACGACTTCGGCTGTCATCAGCGCACCGGCACACACCAAGGTTTCTTTATTGGCAAGCCCGACACGCGCTCCACGGCGAATGGCTGCCAATGTTGGCTTTAACCCCGCTGCACCGACGATTGCCGCGATGACAATATCAGACGGGCGTTCAGCCGCCTCAATCAACGCACTTTCACCTGCACCAACTTCAATGTCCGTGCCCGCCAATGCGTCGCGAAGCTGATTAAAATAAGCAGGGTCGCCAATTACCGCGCATTTTGCACCGACATCTTTGGCAATAGCGGCCAACGCGTCGACATTGCTATGTGCCGTAACGGCATCAACGCTGTATTTGTCAGCGTGGGTTTTAAGAATATCGACCGTACTGGTCCCAATCGACCCGGTAACACCAAAAACACTGACCGATTTCTTCAAAGTCATTAAACACCTGTGTGCAAACGGTCGGTTACATGACCGCCTTATCGCAGAGCCAGCCCTGCGAAACAGATCATAACAAATGCAATCGGAAACACCGACAACATCCCGTCAGCGCGATCAAGTAATCCACCATGCCCCGGGATCAGGTTGCTGCTGTCTTTCACCTTGAAATGACGTTTGAGCGCGGATTCACCAAGATCACCGATCTGCGCTACGATCGCCAAAGCCATACTCACAACAACAATCGTCCAGTTTATAGCATCGGCACTGAAGTAAGTCACAAGTCCGCCGATCAGGCCAGCGCAGACCATCCCGCCAACCAGCCCTGCCCAGGTTTTCTTTGGGCTGAAACGTGGGGCAAGCTTGGGTCCGCCAATCGCCTTGCCAAAGGCATAGCCACCTGTATCGGTAGCCCAAACAAGGAAGAACAACCACATAATGATCAATAGACCATCACCATCCTGACTGCGAAGCCACAAGGCCGTCAATCCCGCAAGCGAGACATAAAGCACCCCAAAGCCTGCGATCAGCCAGTTTCGTCCTGAGCGCGCTGCTGCAATGATCACGCTAATAGCAATCGGCATGACAATATATTCTTCCTGCCCGGTTACTTGCATCAGCATGGCAACGCCAAGTGCGACAGCCGCAACAACAGAAACACCGTTATAGTGCCCCGGTGCGCACATTCGCGACCATTCCCACATCATTCCAGCGGAAAACAAGAATAGAAGAACATCAAAATAGGGAGAGCCGAACCAGACCGCTGCTATTGCGACAGGTGTCATAACCAGCGCAGAAAGAACGCGCGGCATCAGTCCGGAATTGTTATCTTTTTGACGTTCGGCTTCAGATGACTGCACCAAAACGCCGCTCCCGTCCGGCAAAGTTGTCAATGGCTTTTTCCAGATGGCTACGATCAAAATCAGGCCACAGAACATCCTCAAAGACGAACTCAGTATAGGCCGACTGCCACAGCAAGAAGTTGCTAATCCGTTGTTCTCCACTAGTTCTGATCAAAAGATCCGGATCAGGAATACCCACGGTCGACAAATTCTGTTCGATCAAATCTTCCGTCACCGCATCGACCGAAAGTTCACCAGACGCCACCTTTTTCGCAATTTCGCGCATGGCATCGGTGATTTCGGCGCGCGCCCCGTAACTCAGCGCAATCGTCAGATTAAGACGGGTATTTTCAGACGTTTGTTGTTCGGCTTTGCTCAAAAGTTCGCGGATGTCCTCGGCGAACCGCGAACGGTCGCCAATAATCCGGATCTTTATGCCGTTTTTATGCAAATTGGCCAGCTCACGCTTTAGGAACAACCGTAAAAGCCCCATCAAATCATTGACTTCGCTTTCCGGGCGCTTCCAGTTTTCCGTCGAAAACCCGTAAAGCGTGAGATACTCGATACCAAGTTCAACAGATGCTTCGATCGTTCGGCGCACAGCCTCCACGCCCGCACGATGTCCCATCGTACGCGGGCGTCCACGACCACGTGCCCAGCGTCCGTTGCCATCCATGATGATGGCAACGTGACGCGGAACAGATAGCGGTTCTGACGGATGAGATTGAGAAGAAAGTACAGCCATAATCAGACTTGCATGATTTCCTGTTCTTTATGCGATAGCGACTCGTCGATCTCGCCGATGACCTTATCGGTCAGCTTCTGAATCTCTTTTTCTTCGTCATGCATTTCGTCTTTGGAAATGTCGCTGTCTTTTTCCCATTTCTTCAACTGATCCATGCCATCGCGGCGGACGTTACGCACGGAAATTTTAGCCTGTTCGGCATATTTACCAGCGACTTTGGACAGTTCCGCGCGACGTTCTTCGTTCAATGCCGGAATCGGCACGCGAACAAGGGTTCCATCAGCAGCCGGGTTCAGACCAAGACCCGCATCGCGGATGGCCTTTTCAACCGACTTGACCATGGTTTTATCCCAGACCTGAACCGAAAGCATACGTGCCTCTGGAACACTAACTGATGCCACCTGATTAAGCGGGGTCGGAACGCCATAAGCTTCAACCATGACCGGCTCAAGAAGGCTCACACTGGCGCGACCGGTACGCAGACCGGTAAATTCCTTGTGCAACACTTCTACAGCCCCTTCCATACGGCGGGACAGGTCCTTTTTTAGGCCAGCAACGTCAGACACGGTCAGTCTCCATTCGAAATAATCGTAAACGTCCCCTTCGCAGAGACAACGTCTGCAAAGGCACCCGGATTATGCAAAGAAAACACAATAACCGGAATATCATTTTCGCGTGCCAAAGAAATAGCCGATGCATCCATAACACGCAAATCTTTGGACAAAACATCCATATAAGTCAGGGAATCATAACGTTTCGCTGTCGGGTCGGTTTTCGGATCAGCCGTATAAACGCCGTCAACCTGAGTCCCCTTAAGCAACGCATCACAGCCCATTTCAACCGCGCGCAAAGCAGCAGCAGTATCCGTGGTAAAGAACGGATTACCCGTCCCCGCCGCAAAGATCACAACGCGACCTTTTTCCATGTGGCGTACAGCACGACGGCGAATATAGGGTTCGCAAACAGAAGACATCGGGATGGCAGACTGCACACGGGTTTGAATCCCGTGGCGCTCAAGCGCGTTTTGAACCGCCAGCGCATTCATAATGGTTGCCAGCATGCCCATATAGTCGGCTGTGGCGCGTTCCATCCCCTGAGAAGCACCTTTGACGCCGCGGAAGATGTTCCCGCCGCCAATAACCATGCAAACTTCAGCACCCATGTCATGAACGACTTTGATTTCGCTGGCAATCCGGTCAACCGTTTCAGGATCAATACCATATTGCTGTTTTCCTAAAAGCCCCTCACCCGAGAGCTTAAGAAGGACGCGGCGAAATTTCAGTTGGTCGTTTTCTGCCATGTCTTAATGCCTCTTAAATGCCGATGTAGCGCATTGCCCAAACACGGGAAATGCAAAATTCAGATATAAAAAGACCGGCGAGTAACAGGGCGGACTTGCACTGCCGACCTCGCCGGTCTGGATCATACACGAAATGGTGATCAAAGCACCATTCCGAACAGATGTTTATTTGCTCAGCTGCTCAGCAACTTCTGCCGCAAAGTCTTTTTCTTCTTTCTCGATGCCTTCACCGAGTTCGAAGCGTACAAAACCTTTAAGGGTAATCGGCTTGCCAGCTTCTTTGGCAGTGTTTTCGATCACGGTTTTGACTTTGTTTTCACCGTCAATAACGAAGGTCTGTTCAACCAGAACAACCTGCTCGTAATATTTACGGATACGGCCTTCGATCATTTTTTCGATGATCTCTACCGGACGGCCTGATTCTTTAGCCTGATCGGTCAGAACTGCTTTTTCACGCTCGACCAATTCCGGGTCCAGATCGTCAACCGTTGCCGAAGCCGGGTTGGTTGCTGCAATGTGCATAGCGATCTGTTTACCAAGACCGTCAAGAACAGCAGCGTCTGCTTCGGATTCCAGAGCCACCAGAACGCCAATTTTACCGAGATCGGTCGCAACAGCGGAGTGGATGTAAGAAGCAACAACACCTTTTTCGACCGACAAACCAGTCGAACGACGCAGGGACATGTTTTCGCCGATGGTGGCGATCATGTGCGTGACCTGTTCTTCGACGTTACGGGGCGTACCCGGGAAAGCAGCAGCTTTCAGTGCGTCGACATCGCCGTTTACACCGACAGCCTGAACTGCAATTTCACGAACGAATTTCTGGAAGTCTTCATTACGCGAAACAAAATCGGTTTCAGCGTTCAGCTCGACAACTGCACCTTTGGTACCGTTAACGGCAACAGCAACCAGACCTTCAGCAGCAACACGGCCTGCTTTCTTGGCTGCATTTGCCAGACCTTTGGTACGCAGCCAATCAACAGCTGCATCAACATTACCATCGGTTTCAGACAGCGCCTTTTTGCAATCCATCATGCCAGCGCCGGTGGTTTCGCGAAGCTCTTTCACGAGAGCAGCGGTAATAGCCATTTTTTAAGCCCCTATTACGCAATCAAGTTAACACCTAAGAAAACGGCGGCATGCTAGCCGCCGTTTAATCGGGTACAAAATGAAAGTTATGCGGAAGCTGCTTCTGCAGCTGCTTCTTCAGTCGCGCTCGCTTCAGCCGGAACTTCTTCCGCTTCACCGAGATCTGCGCCAGATGCGGTCATTTCTTCCTGGATACCGTCCAGAACAGAACCAACGAACAGATCGCAATAAAGCTGGATCGCACGGATCGCGTCATCGTTGCCCGGAATCGGGAACTGAACGTGTGCCGGATCAGAGTTGGTGTCGAGGATCGCAACGACCGGAATCTTCAGGTTTTTTGCATCTTGAATAGCAAGTGCTTCTTTGTTGGTGTCAACCACGACAATAATGTCCGGCAGACCACCCATGTCCTTAATACCGCCAAGCGCGCGCTCAAGTTTATCGCGCGAACGGGTCAGATTCAGGATTTCTTTTTTGGTCAGACCTTCAGCACCATTGGACAGGATTTCTTCCTGCTCTTTGAGGCGTTTGATCGAGTTGGAAACAGTGTTCCAGTTGGTCAGCATACCGCCGAGCCAACGATGGTTCACGTAATACTGGCCGCAACGTTTTGCTGCTTCAGCAATGATCGGCGAAGCTTGACGCTTGGTACCGACAAAGAGGACACGACCACCCGAAGCAGTTACGTCGCGAACAGCTTGCATCGCACGATGCAGCATCGGGACGGTTTCCTGCAGGTTCAGGATGTGGATGTCGTTACGTGCACCGAAGATGTACTGTTTCATCTTCGGATTCCAACGGCGGGTGTGGTGACCAAAGTGGACACCAGCTTCCATGAGCTGGCGCATGGTAAAGGTTGGCAAAGCCATGATAATTCCTACCTTTTTCCGGTTAATACCTCCGCGAAAGGGAATTTCATGCCTCATGCATGAAACACCGGATGGACGAGTTGCCATATGACGGCAGTCGCCGCTCTTTCGCGTGCGATGTTCGGGGCGGTTTTTAATCCCGTCCCGCAAAGAATGCAAGCCTTAAAGTATCTACAAATGCGCGGTTTGTGAACCTTTGGCCTTCACAAACCTGCCAAGCAGATGAAATCATCAGATTTCTTCGGCAAATTCCACACCGGGAATAGCGCCAATCGCCCCGATAAGAGATGGGCCGACTTTGTAGTTATCTTCAAGTTCGATTTCAGCCATTCGGCCGTCATCACACATAGATGACAGCGTCACAAGCCCCCGTCCCTTGCCTGCACTTTCAAGCAACTGGCGGATTTCCGCCACCGGATCGGGTTTATTCAGCCGAATACGAATACCTTCGGCGGCACCGGTAACGGCTTGTTCAAGGTCTTCAACCCGCTGACCTTGAATACGCAGCTGCCCTTCGCGCATTTCAGCCGCAACAACCAACAGAACCGGGCGGCCCGCATTGATGATTTCCTTATACGCGGCCCAGGCTTCGGCCCAAAAGGCAACTTCAAAGCTTCCCGTCGGGTCAGAGAACATCACAAAGGCGAACTTTGATCCGTTCTTTTTGGAAATCATTTCACGCGCATTGATCAATGTTCCGGCAAGACGAATTGCACCTTTGTTTTGTGCCCTCATACGGGCCGGCAATTCTTTGATCGGGGCAATCCCGATGCGCTGGATGCTTTTGCCAAAGGTATCAAGGGGATGGGCCGAAAGATAAAAACCGATTGCCGAGAATTCTTCGGTCAGTTTTTCCATCGGCACCCAGTCACGGTCTTCGGGCAGGCGGATCTTGTCTTTGCCAAAACCGCTGCTTTCGCCAAACATCGAAATCTGATCGTCGTTGCGTGCCTGCATTTCGCGCTGGGCAACGCCGATGACTTTATCGACATTTTCAAACATGACTTTGCGGTTCGAAGTAAGACAATCAAGTCCTCCTGCCCGCACTAGATTTTCCAGAAGCCGTTTATTGACCGCACGGCTATCGATCCGCGATGCAAAATCCGTAATATCGCGAAACGGTCCGTTTGCTTCGCGTTCCGCCACCAGACTTTCCATTGCCGCATCGCCAACATTGCGGATTGCCGCCAAGGCATAGCGAATTTTGCCTACACCATCGTGGTTTTCAACCGAGAACGTCACTTGCGAGTTGTTAATGCAGGGCGGCAGTATTTCGATCTCAAGCCGTTCGACTTCCTGCTTGAACACCGCAAGTTTTTCAGTGTTGTGCATATCAAGCGTCATCAAGGCGGCCATGAATTCGACCGGGTAGTTGGCCTTCAGAAACGCCGTTTGATACGCCACCAGCGCATAGGCCGCTGCGTGCGATTTGTTAAAGCCGTAGGATGCGAACTTTGCAACCTGATCAAAGATGTCAGATGCCTGTCCGCGCTCCACACCGTTTTTTGCAGAACCGTCAACAAACAGCCCACGCTGTTTTTCCATCTCCTCGGCGATTTTCTTACCCATGGCACGACGCAGCAAATCTGCACCACCAAGTGAATAGCCAGCCATGATCTGGGCCAGCTCCATGACCTGTTCCTGATAGATCATGATGCCATAGGTTTCTTCGAGGATCGGCTGCAGCATCGGGTGCATGTAGTCAGGTTCTTCCTGACCATGCTTACGCGCGATGTAATGCGGAATATTATCCATCGGCCCCGGACGATACAGCGCCACGACAGCGATAATATCTTCTAACGTATCGGGTTTCAGACCGCGCAGCACATCCTGCATCCCTTGGGATTCAAGCTGAAACACTCCGACTGTTTCTGCAGCCGACAACAGCTTGAAGGATGGCCTGTCATCAAGTTCAATCGCGCTAATATCAAAGTCTTGCGGAACGTCTTTGCGCTGACGCATCAACTTGATGGCCTCGATAATCACCGTCAGCGTTTTAAGACCAAGGAAGTCAAACTTCACCAGGCCGGCATTCTCAACATATTTCATGTTGAACTGCGTGACTGGCATATCCGAACGCGGATCGCGATAAATCGGGACCAGCTCATCGAGATCACGGTCCCCGATCACCACACCGGCCGCGTGGGTCGACGAGTTACGATAAAGACCTTCGATCTGCATGGCGATCGACAGCAAGCGGTCGATATCGGGATCTTCGCGTGCAATCCGGCGCAGGTCCGGTTCCATGTCGATCGCTTCTTTAAGCGGGATCGGTTTGGCCGGATCGCCCGGAATCATTTTACAGATTTTATCGACATAACCATACGGGATGCTGAGAACACGGCCAACATCACGCACAGCGGCCTTTGCCTGTAGCTTACCGAATGTGATGATCTGTGCGACACGGTCGTGACCGTATTTTTTCTGCACATACTCAATCACTTCACCGCGCCGATCCTGACAGAAATCGACGTCAAAGTCAGGCATGGACACACGTTCCGGATTAAGGAAACGTTCGAACAGAAGCGAAAAGCGCAACGGATCAAGGTCGGTAATCAAAAGCGCATAGGCAACAAGCGACCCCGCACCGGAACCACGGCCCGGACCGACCGGAATTTCATGATCCTTTGCCCATTGGATGAAATCCGCAACGATCAGGAAGTAACCCGGAAAACCCATCTGATTAATGATGCCAAGTTCATAGTCCAGCCGTTCCCGATACGGTTTGGCGGTCTCTTCCTTATCGGCATCGGACATGTCTTCGGTATAGACATACTTTTCCAGACGATGTTTCAGGCCTTCTTCCGACATATGGCGCAGTTCGTCCACCTCGGTTCGGCCTTCGCCACAATCAAAGGGCGGCAGGATCGGGTCAATTTTCTCGACATGCCAGGAGCAGCGTTTGGCAATTGCGATTGTGTTGTCGCAGGCTTCCGGAATGTCTGCGAACAGATCGCGCATTTCAGCAGACGTCTTAAACCGATGGTCCGGTGTCAGTTTCCAGCGTTCATCCTGACCAACAACCGCCCCCTGCCCGATGCAGATGAAAACATCATGGGCTTCATACATATCAACGGACGGGAAATAACAGTTATTGGTCGCCACCAGCGGCACATTATGATCATAGGCAAGCTTGATCAGCCCCGGTTCAACCTGATCTTCAAGTTCTGCCCCGTGACGCTGCAATTCAATATAAAGCCGGTCACCAAAAATGTCTTTTAGCTGGGCCAGGCAGCCTTCTGCCTTATCAAGCTGCTCTTCGGCGAGTAACCGCGCAAGCGGCCCGGTCGGACCACCTGTCAGGCAAATGACATGATCGGCATAGGTGCGGATATGTTCATAAAGCGCCTTTGGCTCACTCCCGGCCTCGGATGTCATATGCGCGCGCGAAACAATTTTCAGAAGGTTGAAATACCCTTCCTTGTTCTGCGCGATCAGGACAAGTCGATCGGGCATCGGTTCGCGGGCGATTTTGCCAACAGCCGGTTTGTCCCCAAACCGTTCAACCCCCATCTGAACGCCAAGGATCGGTTGAATGCCGTCACCACTCAGCGCGCCTGCAAAATCAAGTGCACCAAACATATTGTCGGTATCGGTCATCGCAACGGCGGGTTGGCCGTCAGCTGCGCAAAGCTTGGCAAGCTCCTTCGTCGTGATGGCACCTTCGGCAAGCGAATAGTTGGTGTGAACACGAAGATGGACGAAACCGTTTTCCATCGTTGGTAACCTTCTGATTTTTCAATAAAACGCAGATAACGCACCCTTTCGCCCTATGGCGAAACGGTGCGTGTTATCAGCTTAATGAATTTTGATCGCTTAGGAAAGTTCAGCCGGATCAAGTTCGATCAAATGACCATCACGCAAGGTCACAACACGGTCCATCTGACGGGCCAGTTCAGGGTTATGGGTCGCGATTAGCGACGCCAAACCGGTTTCACGCACCAAGGTCATCAACATGCCAAACACGGTGGCTGCCGTTTGCGGATCAAGGTTCCCGGTTGGCTCATCGGCAAACAAGACATCGGGCACATTGGCCAGGGCACGCGCAATCGCAACACGTTGCTGCTCGCCGCCCGACAACCGTGCCGGACGATGTTCTGCGCGATTTTCAAGCCCCAGACAGCGCAGCAATTCAAGACCGCGTTCCTGGGCTTCTGATCGTTTCAGCCCATTGATCATTTGCGGCATGACGACATTTTCAATGGCTGAAAATTCCGGCAGCAAATGATGGTACTGATAGACAAACCCGATGTGGTTGCGGCGCATTTCGGTTCGCGCGAGATCAGATAAATCTGTACTGCGCTTCCCTCCGATGGATACCAGCCCGCCATCCGGCTTTTCAAGCAAGCCTGCGATCTGAAGAAGTGTCGACTTACCCGCACCGGACGGACCAACAAGGGCAACAATTTCACCCTGATGGATTTCAAGATCGACCGATTTCAGAATTTCAAGCTGATCCGGGCCCTGATTGAAAATACGGTCGATTTTCTCAAGACGCAGAACAACATTACGCGAACGCTGCTTGGCTGTTGTTTTGATCAGATCACTCATAACGAAGGGCCTCCACCGGATCGAGCCGCGAGGCACGCCAAGCCGGATAAACCGTGGCAAGAAACGACAGGGTCAAGGACATGACACACACCAGAACCACTTCGCCGATATCCATGTCAGCTGGAAGTTGCGACAGGAAATAAATCTCGGCATTGAACAGATCCGTTCCCGTAAGGCTTTGGATTGCTTGGCGGATATTTTCGATATTCAGACAGAACAACACACCAATGGCCACACCGCTGATCGTTCCGAGCACCCCGATGGATGCCCCGGCAAGGAAGAACACCTTCATGATGGATCGGCGGGTCGCCCCCATGGTGCGCAAGATCGCAATATCGCGCCCCTTGTCTTTCACCAGCATGACCATGCCCGAAATGATGTTAAAGGCGGCCACAAGAATGATCAGGGTCAGGATCAGGAACATGACATTCCGTTCGACCTGAAGCGCATTAAAGAACCCTGCATTTGATTGCTGCCAATTCACAAGGCGCAACCGTTCACCAGAAAGGGTCGTCAGTAATGCATCCATTGTGTCATCAAGCGATGAAATATCATCAAGCATGACTTCAAAATGCGTAATCTGTTCGGGCAGACGGAAATAAACCTGTGCGGCACTCAGCGGCATAAAGATAAATCCGCTGTCATATTCATACATGCCGATGTCAAACAGCCCGGCAACCGTATAGGCCCGCACACGTGGTACGGCGCCAAATGCGGTGACATTGCCCTTTGGCGAAATCAGATTGACCGTATCCCCCACACCCACACCAAGCTTCATGGCAAGGCGCGCACCCATGATCACCGTATCGTCGCCCTTATAATCGTCAAGCGATCCAAAAACGATGTTATCGGCGATTGTTTTGCGTTTTTTGACATCTTCCGGGCGCATCCCACGGACAATCGCACCAGATGCACGACCATTCTTCGATGCCATCACCTGCCCTTCGACCACCGGGACGGTCATCATGACATTGCCGGTTTCGGCAATCTGTTTTTCGATGGCTGCGTAATCGCCAATCCCGCCATTCCCCTGCGCATAAATGGAAATGTGCCCGTTCAGGCCCAAAATGCGGCCAAGCAACTCAGCACGGAAACCATTCATCACAGACATGACAATAATCAGCGTTGCAACGCCAAGCATGATGCCAAGCAACGAAAAGATGGCAATGACCGAAACAAAGCCTTCCTGCCGACGTGGACGCAGGTAGCGGAAGGCCACCATACGTTCGAACGGACTGAACATGGGCAATCTATCCTTGTGGAATTTGGTCAGGGCACGGTTCCATGCACATTAGCACATAACAGAACCGTAAATCACAACGGGGCAGCCTGTGCTGCCCCGTTTAAATGCGTTTGGTATCAGGCGCTGATCTGGTTCAGTGCAGCTTCGAAAGTAACTTCTGTTTTTTCGCCGGTTTTGCGGTTTTTAAGTTCAACCACACCGTTTTTCAGGCCTTTAGGACCAATAATAATCTGCCATGGCAGACCAATCAAATCCATATCGGCAAACTTGCCACCAGCACGAATGTCCCGATCATCATACAGAACTTCGATGCCTGCATTGGTCATCTTGCCATAGGCGTCTTCACACGCACTATCACAGGCATCATCGCCGGTACGCAGGTTGATCAGGCCAACCTTGTACGGTGCGACGGATTCCGGCCAGATGATACCGTTTTCGTCATGCGATGCCTCGATCAGTGCGCCAACAAGGCGCGAAACGCCAATGCCGTACGACCCCATCTGAACCGGCACTTCGGTGCCATCCGGACCAAGAACAGTTGCGCCCATCGGTTCGGAATACTTCGCACCAAAGTGGAAGATATGACCGACTTCAATGCCACGGGTCGAAACAAGATCATCCCCTGAAATCGGGCTGTTGGCAGGATCATGTTTTTCTTCGGTTGCAGCATAGTCAACCAAAGTACCCTGCACCCAGTTTTCAAGGCCGGTGCGATCATTCAAATCAACGCCCCTACCTGTCAGGTCTTTATCAAGCCACTTCTTGTCACAGAAAACTTCGCTTTCGCCGGTTTCGGCCAGAACGATGAACTCGTGGCTAAGGTCGCCGCCAATCGGGCCGGTATCGGCCACCATCGGGATCGCCTTGACACCCAGACGGGCGAAGGTCCGGCAATAAGCCAGGAAAATCTTGTTATAGGTGTGACGCGCGCTTTCGTAATCGATATCGAACGAATAAGCATCTTTCATATAGAATTCGCGACCCCGCATCACGCCAAAGCGCGGGCGGATCTCGTCACGGAATTTCCACTGAATGTGATACAGCAACTGCGGAAGTTGCTTATAGGAACGCACATCCTTGCGGAAGATATCGGTGATGGCTTCTTCGTTGGTCGGGCCGAACAGCATCTTGCGATCATGACGATCCGTGATGCGCAGCATCTCAAGACCATAATCATCATAACGACCACTTTCCTGCCACAGCTCGGCTGGCTGGATGGTCGGCATCAGAAGCTCGTTAAAGCCGATCTTGTCTTGTTCTTCGCGAACGATCTGTTCGATCTTTTTAAGAACACGATGGCCAAGTGGCAGCCATGAATAGATCCCTGCGGTGAGCTGGCGCACCATACCGGCGCGCAGCATCAAACGGTGAGAAGCGATCTGTGCTTCTGACGGGGTTTCCTTCAGGGTCGGCAGAAAGAACTGGGAAAGACGCATCAATGCCTCGTGATGATCAAATCTGAATGGTTGGGCGTTTAACATAGCTTGCCCGGAAAATGCGACAGCACAGCCCGAAACGCAAGCCGGAACTTGCGTTATATCATCACGGCTTGGTTAGTTTCCAATGATGGCGAAACTACGATGGTCTCAACATACAGCTTATAGCTCACCGAAAGCCCGCCTCACGGCAGGCCGCAATCAGGTCATCATTGACCGCGTCATCACCGATTGGCTGATCGTTAAAGTAAACCCGGCCATTGCGATACGTGATCTTGCCAATACTTTGCTCCCCGCTCATACCATCGGGTGCATCGATGCCGGAATACTCAAAGAAATCCAAGGTCACAGGAAATTCGATCTCTTTGGGAAGTGATCTTAGAATGTTGCTTCCGCCATTCAAGTCCGCTGGTGTAACCGCATTTCCACGGACATCTACCCCCGGCTTATAGGCAACGTCTTCATCAGGCACATGACGAACCAGTGCCTTACACGCCGAACGCGATACCGTGATCTTTGGTTGGGCTTCTTCAGCCCCATTCGATGGTGCAGCATCAGCCCCACCCGTCGCATCATCCGCTTGTGACGATGGAAACGGGGATTCGGCCTGTGCACTTGCATTGGAAGCCGGAATCCCAATCAACAGAATTGCGGAAGCAGCCCCTAATAGTCTGATTTTAATACTTGAAAATCGATTCAAAATAGGTTCGACCAATGCAATCTTATTCATCTTGTAGTTTTACCCTATTTGTGTGCGCCGCAGCATCGTTTCATTTGTGAAGTTTCGTCAAAACATCTTGCATAAAAATGAAACATGTGGCTTTTTAGTCCTCCGCTAACGGCGCAAGATCGTTGCGGTAGGCGTATCGCAGCCGCTCAAAAAATTGCGGGAGGCTTTGTTGCCAATAAGCATACAAGAAGCAGGCGCGACGTCGAAATAAAACCTGTGCTACGTGCCCAGGTCTTAGGAGGAAGTATAAAAAGATTACGGGAAAAACAGCTATAAAATAGCATCTTAGCAAGATCCTTGTGATCTTGCTTTTTTTTTGGCCAAACGCCTTCTCGCATCAATTTGTGCAGATAAAAATGAAAAAAACCCCGCAGCATTTTGCGGGGTTTTGTTTTTGCCAAGATCGATGTGATCTTTCTATTGTGGTGGGCGAATTTCAATCATGCCACTGGTAATGACAAACCACGCCACCACCCATAAAATGCCTGAAATCGCACTTGTCGCCAGAACCTTTTTCCACATATGCGCTTGCTGCGGCGCGCCACTGTCATGGCCGGGTTCGACATTTTCGGTACGCTTGACCCCTACTGGCAAAACCATAAATAGAACCAACCACCAAATAACGATGTAAACCAGAAGTCCTGAAAACCAAGTCATGTAATTCTCTTTCCGATGGTGGTGGCGTTCTATTCATTGGTGCAGGTCACTTACACGGCGATCATGTTGCCGGGCAATCAGACCTGTTCAAGTTCAACAAGTGTGCCGTTGAAATCCTTGGGATGGAGAAACAAGACAGGTTTTCCATGCGCGCCAATCTTGGGTTCACCATTCCCCAAAACCCGTGCACCGCTTTCCAAAAGCTTATCGCGCGCAGACATGATGTCATCGACCTCATAGCAAACATGATGAATGCCACCAGAGGTGTTCTTTTCCAGAAAGCCCTTGATCGGTGAATTTTCACCCAATGGATACAGCAATTCGATCTTTGTGTTGGGCAATTCGACAAACACAACCGTGACACCGTGATCTGGTTCATCTTGCGGTTCGGAAACCTTGGCACCCAGAACATCGCGATATTGCGCGATGCCTGCTTCCAGGTCCGGTACGGCAATGGCGACATGGTTCAGCCGTCCAATCATGGTCTTACTCCTGCAAATATGATCTGCCCGATCACGTCTAACTTAGGCCAGGGCCAGAACCAAATTCAATTGCCCATTTCGTTGCATAACGCAGTAAGACCCAGCCCCGGAATGGGGGTGATTTTCAATTGTATGAGGATTAAAAATCACCCCTGTTCGTTCACACGAACCAGATGGACTTCGATCAAGGGACGTTTGCCAAGGCGCTGACGCACAGGACGGCGCAACGCTTGGCGCACAGCCAAAATCACTGCTGCATCATCAAGAACTTCGTCATCATTTAGCTGATCAACGCGGTTGCTGATTTCGGCGGCAAAGTGATTAAGTCGGATATCGTCATCCGGTTCATCATACAGGCTTGGTGCGGTGATCATTGGATCATTGACCATTTCGCCAAACTGATTAAGCACGATGGTGACAAACATCACACCGTTCCAGACAATGCGGTTACGGTTGCGGAACGTATTCGCATCCCGTTTAAGCAACCGCCCGCCATCAAGGGCAAGAACGCCAGCTTCGGCGATACCGATCACATGGGCATCGCCGGGTGACAGGCGAATAACCGTCCCATCGTGGGGAATAACCTGCTCAGGGATCTGACATTCAGCACCCAAAGCCGCCTGTTCACATAAATGGCGGGTTTCGCCGTGAACTGGCACCAGAATTTTCGGGCGGGTCAATTGATACATCCGCGTCAGGTCTTCACGTCCCGGATGGCCCGATACATGGATCGGTTCATCGCGGGCGGTAATGACCTTGATACCGCGACGGATCAAAAGGTTCTGGACATAGCCAATTGCCTTCTCATTGCCCGGAATTTCCCGCGACGAAAAGACAACCGTATCGCCGGCATCAAGTTGAACCGTCGGGTGGTCCCCCTTGGCAATGCGCGACAATGCCGCACGCGGTTCGCCCTGTGATCCGGTACAAATCAAAAGCACCTGATCCTTGGGAACTTCCATGGCCACTTCGGCACTCAGAAGGTTGGGATATTCCGTCAGATAGCCAACTTCGCGGGCAACTTCGGTAACACGATCAAGCGACCGCCCGGCCAAACCAACACAGCGCCCGTTTTCATGGGCAGCTTCGATCACGGATTGGACACGCGCGACGTTGGTCGCAAAGCAGGCAACTGCAATACGTCCTTGCGGATGCTCGGCAAACAAGGTGGACAGGTTTTTGGCGACTTCGCTTTCCGATCCGGTTTTGCCTTCGGAAAAGACATTGGTCGAATCACAGACCAAGGCAATGACACCTTCATCGCCAAGGGCTTCAAGCTTTTTGACATCCGATGCCTCGCCAATTTGCGGGTCGGGATCGAATTTCCAGTCACCGGTATGAACAATCAATCCTTTTGGCGTGCGAATGGCCAATGCATTCGGCTCAAGGATCGAATGCGTCATGGTGACGAATTCAATGTCAAAGCAACCCAGCGTAAACCGCCCGCCCAGCTCGATCACGTGGATCGGCACCTGATCTGCAAAATCGGTTTCTGACAGTTTGGCTTTTAGAAATTCTGCGGCAAACGGCGTCGCGTAGATCGGGCATTTCAGGCGCTTCCACAGATATGGTACAGCGCCGAGGTGATCTTCGTGTGCGTGGGTCAGAACAAGACCAAGCAGCTTGTCTTTGCGGTCTTCGATGAAGGCCGGATCGGGCATGACAACATCAACGCCCGGCAAGCCTTCCTCGCTAAAGGACACGCCCATATCGACCATAAGCCACTGATCATCATAGCCATAAAGGTTCATGTTCATGCCGATCTCGCCGGAACCGCCGAGCGGTACGAACAACACTTCGTCTTTTGGCAAATACAAATCCACGGACGGTAATCCTTTATCTTCGGCATTCTGATCAGGCGCGGGACAAAACATCCCCTACCCGGCGCAAGCCCTATTGAGCCTGATTGGCAGTCTTTTGGCTGTTACGACGATAAATCATCAACAAGCCCAGCATGGTCAAATCGCCATTCAAATATTCAATCTCATCGACAGCCTTTGTAAATAACGGTGCAAGCCCGCCAGTCGCAACAACCTTGATATGGTCGACATTCTGCTGTTTGCGGATACGCGACAGCAACCCTTCGATCATGGAGACATAACCCCAATAAACACCCGACTGCATCGCCTCGACCGTGTTCTTGCCGATGACATTGCGGGGTGCTTCGATGGCAACCATCGGCAACTGGGCCGCGGCCATGTGAAGTGCCTTGATCGACAGGTTTACCCCCGGTGCAATCACACCGCCAAGATAATCGCCATTGCCATCAACCACGTCAAAGGTCGTTGCCGTCCCAAAATCAAGAACAACCAACGGCCCCCCAAACAACTCGTGCGCGGCAACCGCATTCACAAGACGGTCAGCACCGACTTCGCCGGGATTGTCCATAATGATCTTCATATCAAGATCAACATCCGGATCCCCGACTACCATCGGATCAACGTTGAAATACCGACGACACAGGGTCTTCAGGCTGAATTCTGCTGCTGGTACCACGGTTGCAATGATTGCACCAGTTATCGCATCAACCGGCACCCCTGACAGGGTAAACAGGTGATGAAGCCACACACCCAATTCATCGGCGGTGCGTTCGGTAGTTGTTGAACAACGCCATTGGCCTTTGATGGTATCGCCATCAAAAACCGCAAAAACAATGTTGGTATTCCCGGCGTCAATCGCAAGCAACATGATGCTTACAGGCCTCCGCTTCAAAGCAAGACAGGGTCATGACCCTGTTCATTCACGTCAGGTGGAAAAGAAAACTTCTCCAGCCCCGATACGGTGTTCGATACCGCTATCATCTCTTAGGATAAGAGAACCATCATCATCAAGTCCGATGAAGGTTCCTTCAAGTTCGCGTTCAGTCAGGCGGGCAACAACCGGATTGCCAATGCCATAACCGCGTATAAGCCACGCTTCGCGTATCGGTGTAAAGCCTTCGGTTTCCCATATCGGCAACCAATGTGCGACCCGCGCGATATAGGTCGAAACCAGATCATCAACCGAAACCGGCGCGCCAAGAGTTGCAAGCGAGGTCGCGAGGCGTTCGGAATCGTCGGGGAAGAAAGCAACATTCACCCCGGCCCCGATCACAAGATAATCGGTCGCCGATCCCTTATTTGACGCACTTTCAAGCAAGATACCGCAAATCTTACGGCCATTGACCATCAGATCATTGGGCCATTTACAGTCCGGTCGCACCTGTTGTCCTGTTACGGTTTCAATCGCCTCGGCCATGGCAACCGCGATCAGGAATGTCAGGCGGGCTGCCTCGGCCAATGAACAGGTCGGGCGCAGTAACAAGGATGAATACAGGTTGCCAACAGGCGATGACCAATCCCGTCCGCGGCGTCCGCGGCCGGATGTCTGGCTTCTGGCTAAAACAAGGGCGCCACTTTGGGCGCCCTTGTCCGCGAGGCGCTTGGCCTCGTCATTTGTGCTGTCGATCGCTTCCAGTTCGTGAAGGTAGAAACCTTCGGGAAGACGGATCGTTCGCGCTGTCATTCTTACTGTCCGAACAGTGAGGCGGCAGCAACAGCTGCGCTATCCATCAACGGATTCGGGAAGAAGACAAAGGCCAGAATGATGATCGTGGCAAACGCCATGATGACATTCATTTCCGTACCATTGCGATCAAACCCTTCGACCGGCTCATCGAAATACATGACCTTGATGATGCGCAGATAGTAATAGGCACTGACGACCGAGGTAACCAAACCAATGACAGCCAATGTCACAAGACCTGCATCAACTGCGGCCTTAAAGACATAGAACTTACCAAAGAAACCAGCCAGCGGCGGGATACCTGCCATCGAGAACATCAGAAGTGCTGTAACAGCAGCCATCAGCGGCTTGGTTTTGGCAAGACCGGCAAGGTCGGTAATTTCCTCGTTCATGCGGTTGTTGCGACGCATGCACAGGATAACCGCAAAGGTGCCCAGGTTCATCACAAGGTAGATACCAAGATAAACCAGAATACCTGTCACACCATCCCGCGTACCTGCCGCCAGACCAACAAGGGCAAACCCGACGTGACCGATGGACGAATACGCCATCAGACGTTTGATGTTTTCCTGACGAAGGGCCGCAAACGAACCAATCACCATCGACAGGATCGAGATCAGAACAATGATCTGCTGCCAGTCTTCAACAATCCCGCCAAACGGACCGATTGCAACACGGATGAACAGGGCAAGACCAGCAATCTTCGGGGCAACTGCAAAGAAGGACGTGACCGGGGTCGGCGCACCTTCGTAAACGTCCGGCGTCCACATGTGGAACGGAACAGCAGAAACCTTAAAGCACAGACCGGCAAAGATGAATGCCAGACCAACCAGCGCGCCAAGCGGACGTTCGCCACCCGAAAGGGTATCGGCAAGAACGCTGAAATTGGTGGTTCCGGTGAAACCGTAAACCATCGACATACCATACAGCAGAATGCCCGAGGCAATCGACCCAAGGATGAAGTATTTCAGGCCCGATTCCGTCGAACGCACCGTGTCGCGGCGGATTGCAGCAACAACGTAAAGTGCAAGCGACTGAAGTTCGAGACCAAGATACAGCGACAGCATATCGGTTGCCGATACCATCGCCATCATGCCAAGCGTGGCAAGAGTGATCAGGATCGGGAACTCGAACCGTGACATATTCTCACGTTCGGCAAAGTTCATTGCCATGATGATGCCGGTTGAAGATCCAATCAGGATCATGACCTTGCAGAACTTGGCAAAGGCATCTGCACTGAACTGACCAAAGAAGGCATCGCCCCCCTCGCCGGTCACCACAAGGATAATCGTGATGACCTGGGCGGCAACCGCCAACCAGGACACAGTGCGGAACGCTTTGTCCTTGCCTGCGAAAACCCCAAGCATCAACAGAGCCAAGGCAGAAACTGCCATAAACATTTCGGGCAGTGCGGCCCCGAGGTTGAGCATAGAAACTCCCATGTTCATTCCCCTCAATTCGCGGCCAGCTGGGCGGCATTTGCCGCTGCAGCCTGGGCCGTTTCAACATGGTTGACGAGGTTCTCAACCGAAACATGCATGATGTCGAGGAAGGAGACCGGATAGACCCCCATCCAAAGGACGACAATCACCAACGGAGCAAAGATGATCCATTCACGCGGACTTAGATCGAGGATCGATTTCAGGTTTTCCTTGGTCAGGGCCCCGAAGATAATCCGACGATAAAGATACAGCGCATATGCCGCACCAAGGATCAGGCCGGTTGCCGCAAAGAACGCAACCCAGGTGTTGGCTTCAAACGCCCCCAACAATGTCAGGATTTCGCCAACAAACCCACCCGTCCCCGGAAGACCGACAGACGCCATGGTGAAGAACATGAAGATGAATGCATATCCCGGCATCCGGTGAACCAGACCGCCATAGGCGTCGATTTCACGGGTATGGATGCGGTCATAGACAACACCAACACACAAGAACAGCGCACCGGAAACCACACCGTGGCTGAGCATCTGGAAGATCGAACCTTCGATACCATGCTGGTTAAAGGTGAAAGCACCGATGGTCACGATCCCCATATGGGCAACCGACGAATATGCAATCAGCTTTTTCATGTCCTGCTGGGCGAGTGCAACCAGAGAGGTATAAATGATTGCGACAATCGACAGCGTGAAGACAAGCGGCGCAAAGGTTTCAGATGCCAGCGGCATCATCGGCAGCGAGAAACGCAGGAAACCGTAACCACCCATTTTCAACAACACGCCAGCCAGAATAACAGAACCGGCAGTCGGTGCTTCAACGTGGGCATCGGGAAGCCAGGTATGAACCGGCCACATCGGAACTTTAACAGCAAAGGATGCGAAGAAGGCCAGCCACAGCCACAGCTGCATATTATAGTCGAACCCGTACTCCATCAGGGTCGGGATGTCGGTCGTGCCTGCTTCGAAATACATCGCCAGCAGCGCAACCAGCATCAGAACCGAGCCAAGAAGCGTATAAAGGAACAACTTGAATGCAGCGTAAACACGACGCTGACCGCCCCAGACACCGATGATGATAAACATCGGGATCAGGACGCCTTCGAAGAACAGATAGAACAACAAACCGTCAAGCGAGCTGAACATACCGACCATCATCGTTTCAAGAACGAGGAAGGCGATCATGTATTCCTTCACGCGCTTCTGGATTGCTTCCCATGCCGACAAAATACAAATCGGTGTCAGGAAGGTCGCAAGCAGGACGAACAGAACGGAAATACCGTCAACGCCCATGTGATAGGAAATGTTCAGACCCGGCATCCAGTCCGCCTGCTCGACGAACTGGAAATCTGCGGTCGTTGTGTCGAAATTCACCCACAGCATCAAAGATACAAGGAAGGTGAACCCCGAGGTCCAAAGCGCAACCCAACGGGAATTGCGGGCGACATTCGCCTCATCGCCATTGATCAGGAGCAGCAAGGCTGCACCGACCAGCGGCAAGAAGGTGACGATCGAAAGAATTGGCCAATCACTCATCGCCCGTTAACCCATCTTCCAAATTGTGTAGGAGACCAGCGCCGCAATGCCAATCAGCATCGCGAATGCATAGTGATAAACGAAACCACTTTGAATGGCGCTGACGCGACGTGCGATGTTACGGCAAGCTGCCGCCACACCATCCGGACCGCAACCATCAATGATGGCACCATCCCCTGACTTCCATAAGCCATAGCCAAGTGAAAAGGCCGGTTTTACGAAAATCTTGTCATAGAGTTCGTCAAAGTACCATTTGTTCAGAACGAAGCGGTACAGACCGTTAAACGTGTTCGCCAACGTCCGTGGAAGCGACGGAACCAGTTTGTACATCACAACCGCAAGTGCAAAACCAGTGATCATCGCAACAAATGGTGCCAGCTTGACCCAGCCCGGAACATGGTGAGCATGTTCAAGCGCCTGATGGCCTTCTGCCATGAAGAGCGCGCCATTCCAGAAGGACAGCATTTCTTCATAGTCACCACCACCGAACCAGTCTTTGGCAAACCAACCGGCAAAAATCGCACCGATGGTCAGGAACAAAAGCGGTCCCGTCATGATCGCCGGGCTTTCATGGACATGCGCCATCGTGCGTTCATCAGCACGCGGGGCACCAAAGAAGGTCATAAAGACCAGACGCCAGCTATAGAACGAGGTCATCAAGGCCGCAAGAATACCAGCCCAGAAGGCATAAAGACCAACACCGGTATGTGCCGCATAGGCACTTTCGATGACAAGGTCTTTGGAATAGAAGCCGGCAAGGCCCGGAACACCGGTAATGGCCAGCGTACCAACCATCATCACGGCAAAAGTCACCGGAACCATTTTCCAGATACCGCCCATTTTGCGCATGTCCTGTTCATCCGACATTGCGTGGATGACCGAACCTGCACCAAGGAACAGCAGTGCTTTGAAGAAACCGTGCGTCATCAGGTGGAACACACCTGCCGAATATGCCGACACACCGCAGGCAAAGAACATATAGCCCAGCTGCGAACAGGTCGAATATGCGATCACGCGTTTGATGTCGTTCTGCACACAGCCGATGGTCGCCGCAAAGAATGCCGTCGATGCACCAACAATGGTTACGATCATCAAGGTTGTTTCAGCATATTCAAAGATCGGCGACAGACGGGCAACCATGAACACACCGGCCGTCACCATGGTTGCCGCGTGAATAAGTGCGGAAACCGGGGTCGGGCCTTCCATTGCGTCTGGAAGCCAAGTGTGCAGGCCAAGCTGTGCCGATTTACCCATCGCGCCGATAAACAGCAGGAAGCAGGTAATTTCCAAGGCCGAGAATTCATAACCAAGGAACATCAAGGTCGATCCGGCGACTTCTTCGGCATTGGCAAAGATGACGTCGAACTGAACGCTATCGAACAGCACATAGACCGCAAATATACCCAGCGCAAAGCCAAAGTCACCAACGCGGTTCACAAGGAACGCCTTGATCGCAGCGGCGGATGCCGATGGCTTGGAATACCAGAAACCGATCAGAAGATACGATGCCAGACCAACGCCTTCCCAACCGAAGAACAGCTGGATCAGGTTATCGGCGGTAATCAGCATCAGCATCGCAAAGGTGAACAGGCTGAGATACGCCATAAAGCGCGGCTTGTCCGGGTCATGCGACATATAGCCGATGGAATAGATATGAACCATCGAAGACACGCCGGTCACAACAATCAGCATCACACAGGTCAGCGTATCAATACGCAGCGCCCAGGACGCATCAAAGTTGCCCGAAGAAATCCAGGTGAACAGTTCAATCGTTACCGGGTTACCGCCAAGCGCAACATCGACAAAGGCAAAGATCGAAATGATAAAGGAAATTACAACACCGCAAACGGTGACAAGCTGTGCCACGCGGTCGCCGGACGAAACACCATGATGATGATGACCATGCGCATCATGCGGAGCATCCTTCGATGTCGACATGGCGCCGACAAGCGTGATGGTCCCGGCGATGGCTGCCGCGATCAGGGGCAGGAATACAATCAGCGGATACATATCTGCCTTACCCCTTCATCATGTTGATGTCTTCGACCGCGATGGTGCCGCGGTTACGGAAATAGACGACCAGGATCGCCAGACCAATTGCCGCTTCAGCCGCCGCAACTGTCAGAACGAAGATGGTAAAGACCTGTCCAACAAGGTCGCCAAGGAATGACGAGAACGAGACAAGGTTGATATTGACCGCCAGCAGCATCAGCTCGATCGACATCATGATGATGATGACGTTCTTACGGTTCATGAAGATGCCGAAGATCCCGAGCGTGAAAAGGATCGCCGCGACGGTCAGATAATGTGCAAGACCGATTTCCATCAGATCCCCCTTCCAACCTGGACTTTTTTGATTTCAAGCGTATCAGCGCGGGTACGCTTGATCTGCTCGGAGATATTCTGACGGCGAACACCTTCACGGTGACGCAGCGTCAAGACAATTGCCCCGATCATCGCAACAAGCAGAACCAGACCAGCCGCCTGGAAGATGTATACGTAATCGGTGTAAATCAATTGGCCAAGCGCCTCTACGTTGGTCACACCGACGGGTGTCGGCTGCGCAAGTACCGCGACCGCCTCATCGGTAAGAGTCCAACCTGCGCCAACAAGTGCCAGTTCGACAAACAGAACAACTGCGATCAGAACCCCGATCGGCAAGTAGTTCAGGAAACCCTGGCGCATCTCAACAAAGTTGATGTCCAGCATCATCACGACGAACAGGAACAAGACCGCAACCGCGCCGACATAAACGACGACGAGAAGCATGGCGAGAAACTCGGCACCCAGCAGAACGAAAAGTCCCGCTGCGTTAAAGAATGTCAAGATCAGCAACAATACCGAATGCACCGGGTTGCGAACGGTCACAACCGCAGTCGCAGACAAAACCGCGACGGTAGCAAACAAGTAAAAAGCCAAAGCCTGTACGACCATAAGGTACCCCCTTGGCGAGCCGTTGACGCCCTTTTGGCAAACAACGGCCCATAACTCTCTTTCTAACGATCAGACGCGACACTTACCGGTAAGGTGCGTCTGCCTCCAATCGTGCAGCAAGCTCGGCTTCCCAGCGCTCGCCGTTTTCAAGAAGCTTGTCCTTGTCATAGAACAGCTCCTCGCGGTTTTCGGTTGCGAACTCGAAGTTCGGACCTTCGACGATGGCATCTACCGGGCAGGCTTCTTCGCAGAAACCACAATAGATGCATTTCGTCATATCAATGTCGTAGCGGGTTGTACGACGCGAACCATCGTCACGCGGCTCCACCTCGATGGTGATGGCCTGTGCCGGACAGATTGCTTCGCACAGCTTACAGGCAATGCAGCGCTCTTCCCCGTTGGGATAGCGACGCAAAGCGTGTTCGCCACGGAAACGCGGGCTCAGCGGACCTTTTTCATATGGGTAGTTCAGCGTCACTTTTGGCTTGAACATATATTTCAAGGTGAGCGCCATACCCGATACGAGTTCCACGAGCAGGAAGCTCCGGGCCGTCCGATCAATAAATGACATCGTTTACCTCTCTCTTTCCGATGCGCGGCGATCAGGCCGGGACCTTGTCAAATACAACGAGGAACGTGGCAACCAGCATGACCCAGGCGAACGACAGCGGCAGGAAGATTTTCCAGCCCAGACGCATCAGTTGGTCATAGCGGTAACGCGGGAATGTTGCACGCACCCACAAGAAGATGAACAGAACGAAACAGATCTTCAGAATGAACCAGATCGCCCCGGGGATGAATTCAAGGAACGGCAACGGCGCGGTCCAACCACCCAGGAACAGAATGGCACAGAGGCCACTCATCAGGATCATGTTGGCGTATTCACCCAGGAAGAACAGCGCAAAGGTCATTGCCGAATAATCGACGTTGTAACCAGATACCAGTTCGGCCTCAGCTTCGGGAAGGTCAAACGGTGCGCGGTTGGTTTCTGCCAGAATGGACACGATGAAGACGATGAACATCGGGAAGTGATAAACAAAGTTCCACTCCCACATGCCGCCAACCTGACCGCGGACGATGTCGCTCAAATTCAGGGAACCGGTGGTCAACAGAACCGAAATGATGATCAGGCCAATCGAAATTTCGTACGAAACCATCTGGGCGCCGGAACGCAGCGCGCCAAGGAATGCGTATTTGGAGTTCGATGCCCAACCGGCCATCACGATGCCGTAAACACCCAGCGAAGAAATCGCGAAGATATAAAGGATACCAACGTTCAAATCCGCCAGAACCATGCCCTCGTCGAACGGAATAACCGCCCAGGCAATGATCGCCAGAATGAATGTCAGCATCGGGGCGATGATAAACACGCCCTTATTCGCGCTGCTCGGAATGATTGTTTCTTTCAGAAACAGCTTCAGACCATCAGCAAGCGGTTGCAAAAGGCCAAATGGCCCCACAACGTTCGGGCCTTTACGGAGCTGAATAGCACCGATGACCTTACGCTCTGCGTAGGTCAGATAAGCGACAGCGACCAGCAGCGGGACCACAATCGCCAAAATCTTGGCGACGATCCAGACTACCGGTTCAATATATCCGTCCCAAAGAAGTTCCATCGGTCAAACCGTATCTTTTGCGTTTCGTCCCTGAATTGGGACACCCCCTTGCGGGATGGGCGACGATCAGATCGCCGCCCCCCTTACTCAGGCAACCTTCTCGGCAGCCGCTTCTTTAACAAAGGCCTCAGTACATTTGGCCATTGTTACCGATGCACGGCTAATCGGGTCGGTCATATAGAAATTGCGAACCGGCGATACAAAGCCTTCCGGCTTCATGTCACCTTCTTTACCGAAATCGGTCCATTCGGCCTTGGATGGAACATTCAGCGACGCAAAGGTCGGGCTGATTTCCACCATGCGGGCGCGAACAGCATCGATATTATCGTACGGCAGGGTCATATCCAGTGCGCCCGAAAGTGCACGAACAATCGTCCAGTCTTCACGTGCATCACCGAGCGGGAAGATCGCACGCCAGCCCTGCTGTGCACGGCCTTCGGTGTTGACGTAAGTCCCGTTCTTTTCGGTATAGGCAGCACCCGGCAGAATGACATCTGCGGCCTGTGCGCCGGCATCGCCCATTGCACCCTGGTAAATGACAAATGCCTTTTCCAGTTTGCTGGTGTCGACTTCATCAGCGCCCAACAGATAGACAACTTTGACATCGCCTTTTGCAGCGCCATCAAGAATGTCGTTGGTTGCCAGACCGCCCTCACCCGGGACGAAGCCCAGATCAAGGCCGCCGACACGTGATGCGGCGGTGTGCAGAACGTTAAAGCCGTTCCATTCACCAGAAACCATACCGAATTTCTCGGCAATCGCACGGGTAGCGGCCAGAACAGCATCGCCATCTTCACGGTTCAAAGCGCCCATGCCGACAATGATCATCGGTTTATCAGCCGCTTTGAGAAGCTTGGCGAAGTCGTTCTTGCCATCAAGAATTTCTGCAAGGGTGTCCGGGCCTGCACCAAGATAATCGTTCTTGAAGGTCGGATCCCATTTCTCGCCAATGATCCCGAGTTTGAAATCACCAGCCGTCGCACGCCAGCGCTTACGCAGGCGGGAATTAATGATCGGCGCTTCAGCACGCACATTCGCACCAACGACCAAGCAGACATCTGCTTCATCAATGCCCGAAATCGTGCTGTTGAAGATGTAAGAACCGCGTGGGCCACCAATTTTGGAGCCATCCTGACGGCAATCAAGGTTTGGCGAACCAAGTTTCCCCATCAGGTCTTTCAGCGCGGTCATGGATTCACAATCAACCGTGTCACCGGCAATCGCGGCAATCTGTTTGCCTTTAAGACCAGAAACCTTTGCCTTGATCGCGGCAAATGCTTCGTCCCAGCTTGCAGGCTGAAGTTTGCCATTCACGCGAACATACGGACGGTCAAGACGCTGACGCTTCAGACCATCAATGGCATAACGGGTTTTGTCCGAAATCCATTCTTCGTTGATGTCTTCGTTGGTGCGCGGAAGCACACGAAGAACTTCGCCGGTACGCGCATCAATACGAATGTTCGACCCAACTGCGTCCATCACATCGACGCTATCGGTCTTTTTCAATTCCCACGGTCGCGCGGTGAACGCATACGGTTTGGACGTCAAGGCGCCAACCGGGCAAAGATCAATCAGGTTCCCCGAAAGTTCGGAGTTGATCGATGCTTCGATATACGGTCCGACCTCGGTGTCTTCGCCACGATAGACAGCACCCATGGTGCCGACACCTGCGACTTCCTCGGAGAAACGAACGCAACGTGTGCAGTGAATGCAGCGCGTCATGATCGTTTTTACGATCGGGCCAAGTTCTTTGTCTTTGACCGCACGCTTTTTCTCAGCGTAGCGCGATGAACCACACCCATAGGCCATTGCCTGGTCCTGTAGGTCACATTCACCGCCCTGATCACAGATCGGGCAATCTAGCGGGTGGTTGATCAGCAGGAATTCCATAACGCCGCTGCGTGCTTTATGCACCAGCGGGGAATCCGTTTTGATCACCATTCCATCTGCAGCAGGCATGGCACAGGACGCGACCGGCTTGGGCGCGCGTTCCATTTCAACCAGGCACATACGGCAGTTACCGGCGATTGACAGGCGCTCGTGATAGCAGAAACGCGGGATTTCCTTACCGGCCTCTTCACAGGCCTGTAGAACAGTCGCCCCGGCTTCTACTTCAACTTCTATACCGTCAACTGTTAGTTTCGGCATGTCTCAATCCCTCTCAACAGGCCCCTCTCAGGCCGCGATCCGCGCGCGATATTCCTTGATCCGACGTTCCATTTCGGGACGGAAATGTCGGATAAGGCCCTGAATAGGCCATGCGGCTGCATCGCCAAGCGCACAAATGGTGTGGCCTTCGACCTGTTTGGTCACATCCCACAACATATCAATTTCATCAAGCGTGGCCTGACCGCGAACCATGCGCGACATAATACGTGCCATCCACCCCGTACCTTCACGGCACGGCGTGCACTGACCACAGCTTTCATGTTTGTAGAATTCCGACAGACGCGCGATCGCGTAAACAATGTCCGTAGACTTGTCCATGACGATCACGGCCGCCGTACCAAGACCCGACCCCACTTCACGCAGGCCATCAAAGTCCATCAATACGTTGTCGCAAACATCTTTCGGCATCAACGGAACCGAAGACCCGCCAGGAATAACCGCCAGAAGGTTGTCCCAACCGCCGCGAACGCCGCCACAATGCTTGTCAATCAGTTCACGCAGCGGAATGCTCATTGCTTCTTCCACGGTGCACGGCTTTTCAACGTGACCGGAAATGGCAAACAGCTTGGTCCCGTGGTTGTTCTCGCGGCCAAAGCTTGAGAACCATGAGCCGCCACGACGCAGAATGGTCGGAACCGCTGCGATACTTTCAACATTGTTGACCGTGGTCGGGCAACCATACAAACCGGCATTCGCCGGGAATGGTGGCTTAAGGCGCGGCTGACCTTTTTTACCTTCAAGGCTTTCAATCAGGGCTGTTTCTTCGCCACAGATATAAGCACCCGCCCCAAGATGGACGTAAAGGTCAAAGTCCCAGCCAGAACCACAGGCATTCTTGCCAAGGAAACCGGCTTCGTAGGCCTGATCAATCGCGATCTGCAGGTTCGATGCTTCGTGATAGAACTCACCGCGGATATAGATATATCCGGCATGTGCATTCATCGCGACAGCAGCCAGCAGGCAGCCTTCAATCAATGTATGCGGATCATTACGCATGATCTCGCGGTCTTTACAGGTGCCCGGTTCGCCTTCGTCAGCATTGACGACAAGATAGCTCGGACGACCATCGGATTCTTTGGGCATGAACGACCATTTAAGGCCGGTCGGGAAGCCTGCGCCCCCACGACCACGCATCCCCGATGATTTCATTTCATCGATGATCCAGTCGCGGCCTTTTTCGATCAGGCCCTTGGTCCCGTCCCAATTACCACGTGCCTGTGCACCTTTAAGACCGAAGTCCTGAAAACCGTACAGGTTGGTAAAGATACGATCCTTATCCTGCAGCATATCAGGCGTCCCCTTTGCTTGCATCGGCATCCTGCGGGGCTGCACCGCAGCCACAGAACGCTTTCAGAACCTTCGGACCATCAATCGGCTCACACCCTTTGCGGCCGCTTTGCGGGCCAACATTGGGTTTCTCACCTTTTTTCAAGGTATCGAGGATTGCCTTGGTCGTATCGGCGGTCAGGTCTTCGTAGAAATCGTCGTTGATCTGCATCATCGGCGCGTTCACACACGCACCAAGGCATTCAACTTCAATCATGGTGAACTGACCATCTTCGGTGGTCTCGCCGATGCCGATGCCGAGTTCCTTTTTGCAGGTCTCGACAACATCAGCAGAACCGCGAAGCCAACACGGCGTCGTGGTGCAAACCTGGATGAAGTTCTTACCAACCGGGGCAAGATTATACATCGTATAGAAGGTTGCGACCTCATAGACACGAATGGCGGGCATTTCGAGCATGTCGGCAATGTAATCCATTGCGACAGTCGGAACCCAGTTACCTTCGGTCTGACGCTGGGCCAGATCAAGCAACGGCATGACCGCGCTCTGCTGGCGGCCTTCCGGATACTTGGTGATGATCTTCTTTGCTTTTTCCATATATTCCGGAGTGAAAGCAAAGCTGACAGGTTGAAGCTCTTTCGGAGCTGGTCTTCTTACATGGCTCATCGGTCAATCTCACCGAAAACGATATCTAGCGACCCGATATTGGCAACGACGTCGGCCAACATGTGACCTTTGGACATAAAGTCGATGGCCTGAAGGTGCGGGAACCCGGGTGCGCGGATTTTGCAGCGATACGGACGGTTCGAGCCATCCGAAACAAGATACACACCAAACTCGCCCTTTGGAGCCTCGACCGCGGCATAGCATTCGCCAGCCGGAACGTGGAATCCTTCGGTAAAGAGTTTGAAGTGATGGATAAGTGCTTCCATCGAACGCTTCATTTCGGCGCGCGACGGTGGAGCCACCTTGTTATTTTCAACAATAACAGGACCATCAGGCATGTTTTTGATGGCCTGCTTGATGATTTTCAGTGACTGCCACATCTCTTCAAAGCGAACAAGGAAGCGATCATAGCAATCGCCGTTCTTGCCGACAGGAATGTCGAAGTCGAATTCTTCATACGAATCATAGGGCTGCGATTTACGCAGATCCCATGCCAGACCCGATGCACGAATGTTCGGACCGGTAAAGCCCCAATCAAGGGCCTCTTCCGCCGTCACAGTTCCGATATCGACCGTACGCTGTTTAAAGATACGGTTGCCGACCAGAACGCGATCAAAGTCATTCATGAAGATGTCGTATTGATCTGCCCACGCGTCAATGTCTTCAAGAAGACCTGCCGGAAGATCAGCAGCAACACCGCCCGGACGGAAATAGTTGGCGTGAAGACGGGCACCACAGGCGCGCTCATAGAATTCCATGAGCTTTTCACGTTCTTCGAAGCCCCACAGAAGCGGGGTCATCGCGCCAACGTCCAGTGCGAACGCGGTCAAGTTCAAGATGTGGTTCAGGATACGACCGATTTCCGCATACAGAACACGGATATACTGCGCACGCTTGGGCACTTCGATACCCATCAGCTTTTCGATGGCCAGGCAATAAGCATGCTCCTGGTTCATCGGCGCAACATAATCAAGACGGTCGAAATACGGCGTTGCCTGAATATAGGTCTTATATTCGATCAGCTTTTCCGTACCACGATGCAAAAGACCAATATGCGGGTCGGAACGTTCGACAACTTCGCCGTCCATTTCCAGAACCAAACGCAAAACCCCGTGCGCCGCAGGGTGCTGCGGGCCGAAGTTCATGGTCATATTTTTAATTTTTTGTTCGGACATCAGGCTTTGCCCTCCGCCTTTTCATCACCCGGAAGAACATGCTGGATGCCTTCCCATGGGCTTTCGAAATCGAAATTGCGGAAATCCTGAACCAGTTTCACCGGCTCGTAGACAACGCGCTTTTGCTCATCGTCATAACGAACTTCGACATAACCGGTCAGCGGGAAATCCTTACGCAGCGGATGACCTTCAAAACCATAGTCGGTCAGGATACGGCGGGGATCTGGATGATCAGCAAAGAAGATACCGTACATATCCCATGCTTCGCGCTCGAACCAGTTGGCGGCGCTGAAAAGCGGAACACAGCTTTGTACCGGTGTTTCTTCGTCGGTGCGGACCTTCACACGAATGCGCAGGTTATGTTTGAGCGACAACAGGTGATACACGACATCAAAACGTTCTACACGTTCCGGATAATCGGCACCACAAACATCGATAAGCTGCTTGAATAAGCAGCCGGTATCGTCCCGAAGGAACGTCAGAACTTTTAGAATATCATCGCGCTTGGCGACGATGGTCAGCTCACCGTAACGAATCTCGCTTTCGAGAATTTCGTTCGCAAGCTGGGACACCACAAGATCTTTAAGATCATTCAATGCGGCGCTGTTATCGCTGAGCAGTTCGCTCATGCAAGCCCCCTATTACGGATCAGCGTGTCAGAACACCAGTTCGGCGGATTTTCTTTTGCAACTGCATCACGCCGTAAATCAGCGCTTCGGCTGTCGGCGGGCACCCCGGAACATAAACGTCAACCGGGACGACACGGTCACAACCGCGAACCACCGAATAGGAATAATGATAGTAACCGCCGCCATTGGCGCACGAGCCCATCGAAATAACCCAGCGCGGTTCTGCCATCTGGTCATAGACCTTACGCAGTGCCGGGGCCATTTTGTTGGTCAGTGTACCAGCAACGATCATAACGTCTGACTGACGCGGGCTTGGGCGGAAGACCAGACCATAACGGTCAAGGTCATAACGCGACGCAGCCGAATGCATCATCTCAACAGCACAGCAGGCCAGACCAAAGGTCATTGGCCACATCGAACCAGAGCTTGCCCAGCTGGCGAGTTTATCGAGATTGGCAAGGACAAAGCCCTTGTCGTTCATCTCGTCAAACACGCCTTTAAGCAGGGTATCCTGATCCGTACCGGGTGCCAGGGGTGCGCCTGTATTGGTGCTCACTCCCATTCCAAAGCTCCCTTCTTCCATTCATAGATAAATCCGACCGTCAGAACAGCCAGGAAGATCACCATCGATACAAAGCCGAACGTTCCGATATCGCCAAGGGTAACAGCCCAAGGGAACAGGAAGGCGACTTCGAGATCGAAAATAATGAACAAGATTGCAACCAGATAGAACCGAACATCGAATTTGATGCGCGCGTCCTCGAACGGCGCAAAACCGCACTCATATGCGGATAGCTTTTCAACATCCGGTGCCTGCTTGGCAAGAACCAGTGACGCGATGACGATTACCGCCGACAAGACGACGGCGATCCCGATGAACACCAGGATCGGAAGATATTCCGAAAGAAGCTCTTGCATCTCTCTGACCTCTCAAGAACAGGCCTTCTGACCCGACCAGGTCCCCACCTGGCCCATTACGGCGCACCATAACGTATGCACCGCACAAGTTCCAGCCCTCAAGCAGGTTTAAGATGCTCTAAGACCGGAAACTTTCTAATCTTTTTACCGTTTACTATCGTCGGATATCGGGCTGAACGTCGAGATGATCAAGACCAAATCGTGCGAAGCTGCAAAAGCAACACATGAAAAGGCGATCGCGGAAAAGACGAAACGCCCGACATAAGACAACATTTGATGGGTCATGGCGCGAGCGACGAGACTTGAACTCGCGGCCTCCGGCGTGACAGGCCGGCGCTCTAACCAACTGAGCTACGCCCGCAAAATGACCATCAATCGGCGGGCCTTTGTTAGACCACCCCCTAAACCAAGTCAAGCAGCTAGCAGTGTTTTCAACCCTTTCGACAATTGCACGGACGATCATCACCTTCTGAAATGCAATTTCGGTCAGAATTTGTACTGAATTAACCCTTTCTGTACATTTTCGACCGCCTATACGTGTAGGGCTTTGCAAAGGCGCGTCGGCTTTTATAGAATTGTTGACAAATTCCTCCTATCTTACGGTGCGATAGAGGGAAGTTTGCGCATTCAGGTGCCAATGCGAGACAGAGTCATTACGACGGAGAAGACCACCCGTGGGGCGCGTTAAAGAAGAATACAGATCACTGGCCGGACCTGAGAAGGCAGCGATTCTCATGCTTGCTCTTGGGGAAGAGCACGCGACCAAAATGTTCAGCATGATGGATGACGAGGAAATCAAAGAGATTTCCCAGTGCATGGCTGGCCTTGGCACGATCAGTTCCAACATCGTCGAACGATTGTTTGTCGAATTTGCCGATCAGCTTTCTTCGACCGGTTCCCTTGTTGGTTCGTTTGACACCACCGAACGCCTTCTGTCCAAAGTCCTTACCGAAGACCGTGTTAACGGCATCATGGAAGAAATCCGCGGCCCTGCGGGTCGTACCATGTAGGACAAACTGAACAACGTGAACGAAGCCGTTCTGGCGAACTATCTGAAAAACGAATATCCGCAGACCGTTGGTGTTGTTCTTTCCAAACTGAAACCCGGCCATTCTGCGTCGGTTCTTTCACTCCTGCCGGAAAACTTCTCGATGGAAGTTATCATGCGTATGTTGCGCATGGAGGCGGTGCAGAAAGAAGTTCTTGATAACATCGAAAAGACATTGCGGACCGAGTTCATGTCGAACCTTGCGCGGGGCTCGCGCGGCGACAATCACGAACTTATGGCGGATATCTTCAATAGCCTGGACCGCCAAAGTCAGGACCGGTTCCTTACGGCACTTGAAGAACGTAACCGTGACTCGGCTGAGAAAATCAAAGCCCTTATGTTCACCTTCGAAGACCTTGCACGCCTTGACAATAACGGTGTTCAGACCCTTCTGCGTCAGGTCGAAAAAGACAAACTTGCCCTCGCCCTCAAAGGGTCCACCGATCAGATGCGCGACCTGTTCTTCAAGAACATGTCCGAGCGTGCCGGCAAGATGATGAAGGAAGATATGGACGCCCTTGGCCCAGTCCGCTTGTCAGACGTCGAAGAATCGCAAATGATGATTGTTCAACTGGCCAAAGAACTGGCAGCACAGGGCCAGATCGTTATTTCCGAAGGCAGCGGCGAAGACGAAATGGTCTTCTAAGCAAAGCAATCGGTACAAACATCATGCATGTGCACCGCAGCACATATGGATCAAGGGACCGCTTTATTGCCGTCCCTTTTTTCGTGCCGTCACGCAAAAGAAATTATCTGCGCGGGCCCCAATGCCCCCTGCCCTATAGGCAGCACAAAGCCCATCACGCCGAGTCTTCTGTTAACTTTACACTGGGCATATGAGGTGTCCGGTAGAACCTAGCCGATAATAACGTTTGGCACGGGGTCACTAATCGATTTGATTTCCCAGCGCAGACGGTTCTGCCCACCGATTTCCTTGAACTCGGCAGCATTGTGACTGCGAATGCCCGCTGTGGTGCGCAACTCGATTTTTCCGATCATTTGATAGCCAAGGGCATCCAGACGATCCTGATACTGGTCAGGAACGAAACCACCCCTGATTTCGACGGTGTTTCGATCTTTATGGAAGAACATTTCCAGTATGCGCGAATTACGGCGCACAAAGACGAAGCTTTTTTCGCGCATGATGTTGCCGCGTTTTTCGTAAACCACATTGAAAACGCCCCGGCTGGTGTAGCTTATCTGTTTTATACCCGAATCTCGCTTGAGATCGGCCAAGACAATTGCGACCCTTTCCTTTTCTGCAGTCGCATCCAGGCTGCCATCAAGCAAACCTTGGGTAATATTGGGCTGAACAAGCAGTCCGCGATAGCTTAGCCGATAATCGCCATTCCGCTCCATCGACAGGTCAATGGTAAAGGATTCTGGCAGATAGCAACTGGTCAGGAGTATTGGCAACATTAACGCGATCAGCAGCCGTTTTATCCGGCCTACGGCCCCTTCCCCGACATACTTGCGCCCGATACCTGCCAATCGCACGATATCGTTCGAAGAAAGTTCTGATCTCAGAATAGTCATGTCAGGGTTCCGATTCTCGTGACCGTTCATGCAACAGTGCCCGTCAGACACCCAAGCGTCAACTTTTACAGGTAGTTACCCATTATGGATCAAAACCGTGCTGAGGAATCGCGTTAAGTCACTTGGTTGAACCTGAAGATTGACCATCCCGCAGCGCGGGTAAGGAAACGCCAGAATGCCTATTTAAGCCCGTTAAAAGCTGCTCAGAGACAACAAAGCGAATTTGTCAGGACACAAGGGAGAGCTGTAACAACGGCTCTACAGCGCCCGATGGTGCGGCGCACAAGCACAGATCACTTCAGGCGCATTCCGGATCGATATTGATGTAATTGGCGATGGAAAATCAGGCAAAGAAAAAGGCAGCCTTTAGGGCTGCCTTAATCGTGGTGGGTGATGAGAGATTCGAACTCCCGACCCTCTCGGTGTAAACGAGATGCTCTAACCAGCTGAGCTAATCACCCTTTATTTCCGCACGCTGTATTGCGGAAGCGGGCGGAACTTACCATGCTTTTTACAAAAAGCAATCCCCACTTTGCATAAAAATGTAACTTCTATTTCTGGGCTATTTATCATCGGCATCTGGTCAACCTAAACCCGCCAAATTCCAGGATGATTTGGCATTTTTAGGACGATTTACATCGCCAAAGAAAAACCAGATATTTCATCGGCAAAGCCGATTTGATTCGGAATGAAGTCAAAAATGAAAAAAGGCAGCCTTTAGGGCTGCCTTTATCATGGTGGGTGATGAGAGATTCGAACTCCCGACCCTCTCGGTGTAAACGAGATGCTCTAACCAGCTGAGCTAATCACCCGTAATTTCGTGCTTCATTCTGCGGAAGCGGGCGGAAGATAACACGCTTTCTACAAAAAGCAATGCCGGTGACGCTTGTCACCGGCATTTTTTCGAAGAACGATGTCAAACTTAGTTGACGGCGTCCTTGAGGCCTTTACCAGCCTTGAACTTTGGCTGTTTCGATGCCGGGATGTCGATTTCTTCACCGGTGCGCGGGTTGCGACCTTTTGAAGCAGCGCGAGCAGCGACAGCGAAGGTACCGAAACCAACCAGACGAACTTCGTCGCCGGATTTCAAAGAATCGGTGATGGAATCGAAAACAGCGTCAACCGCTTTAGCAGCGTCAGCTTTGGACAGATCAGCTTTAGCAGCTACACTTCCAACGAGATCGTTTTTATTCACTTCCTGGCCCCCTTGTTTGGACGTTCGGAGTTATGAGGAAATTTGGTTTGCCCCAAACCTGTTGCATGGGCAGTGTAAGCGGGTATCAAACAACTCGTCAATGCGACACTCGCAGTTTTCTGCGGTTTTTGACGTTTTTTTCCATTTTTTACGCTTTACACCAACTCCGACATGCTCCTTTGCCGATTCTTGGGCAAAGTTATCCACAGAAAAAGGGGAGCGACATGGTCGCTCCCCTTGATTTCTGCCGGTTGTGACGGGTTTTAGTGAGTCGTCACACCGCCGATATCCGATTCTTCGCCGTCGCTGGATTTGACGCTGACATCATCATCGCCCTCTTCCCATTCGATCGGCACAAGCGGATTGACCAAAGCATGGCTGAGAACTTCGTCAACATGCGACACAGGAATGATCACCATGCCCCGTTTGACGTTATCGGGAATCTCTTCGAGATCCTTTTCGTTCTCCTGCGGGATCAATACGGTTTTCACCCCGCCGCGCAATGCAGCCAACAGCTTTTCTTTCAAACCACCAATCGCAAGCACACGGCCACGCAGCGTAACTTCGCCGGTCATTGCCACATCCTTGCGAACCGGATTTCCGGTCAGAACAGAGACAACCGACGTCACCATGCCAACACCTGCCGACGGACCGTCTTTTGGTGTTGCGCCTTCCGGGACGTGAACGTGGATGTCACGTTTCTGGAACAAGGTCGGCTTGATCCCAAAATCAACCGCACGCGAACGCACAAACGATGTCGCCGCCTGAATTGATTCGGTCATGACTTCACCGAGTTTACCTGTGGTTTTCATGTTGCCTTTGCCCGGAACCGTCACAGATTCAATCTGCAACAGATCACCGCCAAATTCGGTATAGGCAAGGCCGGTCACAACACCAACCTGATCTTCACCCTCGGTCTCGCCATAGCGGAACTTACGGATACCGGCATATTTACCAAGTGTCCGCGGGGTAACCCGAACCGACTTGATGCTTTCCAGCATGATCCGTTTTGTCGCTTTACGGGCAAGACGGGCAAGTTCACGTTCCAGGCTACGCACGCCTGCTTCGCGGGTGTAATAGCGGATAAGATCACGCAGCGCATCGTCAGAGATGCTCCATTCATCTTTCCGCAGGCCGTTATCTTTGACCTGTTTCGGAATCAGGTGGCGCTTGGCGATTTCGACCTTTTCATCTTCGGTGTAACCCGAAAGACGAATGACCTCCATACGATCCAATAGCGGCTGCTGCATACGAAGCGAGTTTGCCGTCGTCACGAACATGACGTCTGAAAGGTCGTAATCGACTTCCAGATAATGATCGTTAAAGGTCGAATTCTGTTCCGGATCAAGCACCTCAAGCAGGGCCGATGCCGGATCACCGCGGAAATCCGAACCCATTTTTTCGATCTCGTCGAGAAGGAACAGCGGGTTGGAATATTTCGCTTTTTTCATGCCTTGGACAATTTTGCCCGGCATGGAACCGATATAGGTCCGACGGTGACCGCGAATTTCAGACTCATCACGTACACCACCAAGTGACATACGCACAAAGCTACGCCCCGTTGCATTGGCCATCGATTTACCAAGCGACGTTTTACCGACACCGGGAGGACCAACAAGACAAAGGATCGGGCCTTTGACTTTTTTGGTCCGCGCCTGAACAGCTAAATATTCAAGGATGCGTTCTTTGACCTTTTCCAGACCGAAATGTTCTTTATCAAGAATTTTCTTGGCCTTTTTCAGGTCGTGCGAAACCCGCGAACGCTTGTTCCACGGAATAGACACCATCCAGTCAAGATAGTTGCGCACCACGGTGGCTTCCGCCGACATCGGGCTCATATTGCGCAGTTTTTTGAGTTCGGCCTGTGCCTTTTCCTTTGCCTCTTTCGGCATTTTGGCTTTGTTCAGCTTCTCTTCAAGTTCAGAAGCTTCATCCTTGCCGTCTTCACCCTCGCCCAGTTCTTTCTGAATGGCTTTAAGTTGCTCATTCAAATAGTACTCGCGCTGGGTTTTCTCCATCTGGCGTTTAACGCGGTTGCGGATTTTCTTTTCAACCTGCAACACGCCAATTTCAGATTCCATGAATCCGAAAATACGTTCCAGACGGTCACCGACAAGTACCGTTTCCAGCAATTGCTGTTTTTCGGAGATTTTAAGTGACAGGTGCGATGCAACCGTGTCGGCAAGCTTGGCCGGTTCTTCAATCTGATTAACCGATACCAGAACTTCTGGCGGAATCTTTTTGTTCAGCTTGATGTACTGTTCGAACTGTGTGACCACAGAACGGGCCAGTGCTTCGAGTTCGCTGTCATCTTCTTCAGCGTCTTCGCGCACAGCACCATAGGCCTGGAAGAAATTCGGATTATCAACATAGCCGGTAATTTCGGCACGTTTTCCGCCTTCAACCAATACCTTAACAGTTCCGTCCGGCAACTTAAGAAGCTGCAAAACAGTTGCGACAGTACCAACTTCATAAAGATCTTCGACAGCCGGATCATCAAGACCGGCGTCTTTCTGGGTAACAAGCAATATCTGCTTGTCTTCGCGCATCACATCTTCGAGTGCACGCACCGATTTCTCACGTCCGACAAACAGCGGAACAATCATGTGCGGGAACACGACAATGTCACGCAACGGCAGCACCGGGTATATTTCGCCACGCGCCAATTCGACCATTATGTTCTATTCCCTAATCTGAGCCAAAACGTTGCTGGGGTCCTGCCATAGGCCCCGCCAGTAACGCGAACATTTGATAGATAATCTGAAATTCCCGCACCGCAATAGTTGCCGGTGCGGGAATTACTATCAGGCAGTATTCTCAACGCCTTCATGACGTTCAGCATGGATCAGCAAGGGTTTCGCCTTTCCTGCAACAACATCACTATTGATGACGATTTCTTCGACACTTTCCATGGTCGGCAAATCGAACATGGTATCAAGCAAAATGCCCTCCATGATCGAGCGCAGCCCACGTGCACCGGTCTTGCGTTCAATTGCCTTGTCCGCAATACCCTGCAGCGCCTCAGTCTGGAAACTAAGCTTCACATCGTCCATATCGAACAGACGCTGATACTGCTTGATCAGTGCATTTTTCGGCTCGGTCAGGATTTTGACCAAAGCGTCACTGTCAAGATCTTCAAGCGTTGCCAGAACCGGCAGACGACCAATGAATTCCGGAATAAGACCGAATTTCAGAAGATCTTCAGGTTCGACTTCACGCAGAACTTCACCTGTCCGGCGTTCTTCGGAGCTACGAACATCGGCACCAAAGCCGATTGCGCTGCCCTTGCCACGCTGAGAAATCACCTTGTCCAGGCCCGCAAAAGCGCCGCCTACGATGAACAAGATGTTGGTGGTGTCGACCTGCAGGAATTCCTGTTGCGGATGTTTACGACCACCTTGCGGCGGTACGGAAGCAACAGTACCTTCCATGATCTTGAGCAATGCCTGCTGCACGCCCTCGCCCGAGACATCGCGCGTAATCGACGGATTGTCCGATTTACGCGAAATCTTGTCGACTTCGTCAATATAGACGATGCCGCGCTGGGCACGTTCGACATTGTAGTCGGCCGCCTGCAGCAACTTCAGAATGATGTTCTCGACGTCCTCACCGACATAACCGGCTTCGGTCAGTGTCGTGGCATCTGCCATGGTGAACGGAACATCAAGAATACGTGCCAGTGTCTGGGCCAGAAGCGTTTTACCGCAACCGGTCGGACCAACCAGCATGATGTTTGACTTCGCCAGCTCGATATCTTCGTTCTTGCTGGCGTGATTCAGGCGTTTGTAATGGTTGTGAACCGCGACAGAGAGAACTTTCTTCGCATGGCCCTGACCGATGACATAGTCATCAAGGACCTTGCAAATCTCTTGCGGAGAAGGCACCCCGTCAGCCGATTTGACGAGATGGGTTTTGTGCTCTTCGCGGATGATGTCCATGCAAAGCTCTACGCATTCATCACAGATGAATACGGTTGGACCGGCGATGAGCTTGCGAACCTCGTGCTGGCTCTTTCCACAGAAAGAACAGTACAGAGTGTTCTTGGAGTCCCCGCTATTCGATTTGCTCATACAAACCCCAATTACGTTTGACGTTATCTTTTATCGCCATGTTAGCCGGTAAACGATACCGATCTCAACGTTTAATCTGCGCTTTTCGGCCATTTGGCTATATGTTTGATATGGGACTGCAACTACGGTTGCGAAACCCCTTGCTATAATCATCCAAACGTATGAATGCGTCGCAAGTTCCAAACAGAACCAAAAAACCCAGTCACCCTCTTGTCTATGACTTAAAACTGCCATGAGGCAAGTCATAAAAAAACGCCCCGGCGTTTTACCGGGGCGTTTTCACCGATCGTGATCACACAATCAGTCTTTCTTTGCATCGCTGTCCGTTTTCGGACGCGACGTCACCACCTCGTCGATCAAACCGAATTCTTTGGCCTGATCAGGGGTGAGGAAGTTATCACGCTCCATCGCATCTTCGATCGTCTTGAGATCACGGCCGGTATGTTCGACATAGATCTCGTTAAGACGTTGGCGCAGTGCCAGAATTTCGCGGGCATGGATTTCGATATCCGATGCCTGCCCCTGGAAGCCGCCTGACGGCTGATGGATCATCACGCGTGCATTCGGCAGGCAGTAACGCTTACCTTTTGCACCGGCCATCAGAAGAAGCGAGCCCATAGATGCCGCCTGCCCCATGCACACCGTCGACACATCACAACGGATGTATTGCATGGTGTCATAGATGGCGAGACCCGAGGTCACAACACCGCCCGGAGAATTGATATAAAGCGAAATGTCCTTATCCGGATTTTCCGATTCGAGATGCAGAAGTTGCGCACAGATCAGCGACGACATGCCGTCATGGACCTGACCATTGATGAAAACGATACGTTCTTTAAGCAAACGCGAAAAGATGTCATAGGCACGCTCACCACGGCTGGTCTGTTCAACCACCATCGGCACGAGCGAGTTCATCTGTTCTCTAATCATCAACTGCAATCTCCCTGCATTATCCTAAACCGTGTCCGGCTGTGGATTACTTCTCTTCGGATTTGTCAGCTGCTTTTTTCTTCGCAGCCGGCTTCTTGGCAGCAGCTTTCTTGGCCGGAGCCTTTTTTTTCTGCGTCCTTTTTCGCCGGTGCTTTCTTGGCAGCCGATTTCTTCTTCGGAGCTTCGTCTTCCTCTTCAGGCTTCAGAAGATCTTCGACCGAAACGGTCTTTTCTTCAACCTTGGCAAGTTCGACGATGTAGTCCACGACCTTGTCTTCATATACAGGGCCCTGAAGAGCCTGCAAGGCCTGCGGGTTATTTTTATAGAATTCAATAACCTGCTGTTCCTGACCCGGATACTTCTGAGCTTCGGCAACAAGGACCTTGTTCACGTCTTCCTGGGTAACCTGGATGTCGTTTGCACGGCCAACTTCTGCCAACAGAAGACCAAGAAGAACGCGGCGTTCTGCGATTTCGCGGAACTCTTCGGTCAGTTCTTCTTCGGACTTGCCTTTGGTTTCGTCATCTTCCTGTCCAGCTTCACGGGCCTGTTTGATCTGGCCAATGATGCCCTGCAGTTCGTTTTCGACCAAAGAGGTCGGCAATTCGAAGCTGTGGTTTTCAGCCAGTGCATCAAGCAGTTCGCGCTTCATTTTCTGACGGGAAACCGATTCGTACTCGCGGCCGAAATCCTTGCGGATTGCGTCTTTGAGCGCTTCGAAGCTTTCCTGACCAAGTTTCTTGGCCAGTTCATCATCCAGCTCAGCCGGTTTCTTTTCTTTGATTTCCTTGACGGTTACGTCGAACTCGGCATCTTTGCCTGCAAGTTCAGCCGCGCCATACTCTTCCGGGAATTTAACTTTGACGACGAGTTCGTCACCAACGTTGGTACCGGTCAGCTGGTCTTCAAAACCTTCGATGAACGAGCTTGAACCAAGTTCGAGTTCGTAATCTTCAGCTTTACCACCTTCAAAGGCTTCACCACCGATTTTGCCGAGGAAGTCGATGACAACAACGTCGCCGGTTTTCGACTTACGCTTGCGTGCCAAAGGTGCAGTCGTGCCCTGAGCAGCAGCAATGCGCTCGAGGGTTTCATTTACCTTTGTGTCGTCAAGCTCAACAACTTCACGGGTCAGCTTCAGCTTTTTGAAGTCCATTGCTTCGATTGTCGGGATGACTTCAACAGCGATGTCGAACTCAAGGTCCCCGCCTTCATCGAATTTGGTTACTTCGATTTTTGGCTGAACAGCCGGGCGCAGATCGTTGTCGGAAAGAACTTTACCGGTGTTTTCATTTACAGCGGCTTCAAGAACTTCACCCATGACGGACTGGCCGTAACGCTGACGCAGCAGTTTCGCCGGAACCTTGCCCGGACGGAAGCCCGGCAGGCGAACCTGATCTTTGATCTCGTCAAGTTTGGCGACGACTTTTTCTTCAATCTGAGCGGCGGGCACAACGACTTTGAACTCGCGCGCCAGGCCTTCGTTTTTGGTTTCAGTAACCTGCATAGATAACTCTTTTGCTTGGTTCGAATAATGTCCGTTACGCGACGCAGTCCGGACGTCAGAAAGTCAAAATGACTAAACGAATATGTAACCTGATCTAATTATCAGCCTGCAAGTGGTACGGGCGAAGGGACTCGAACCCCCACGTCTTGCGACACCAGGACCTAAACCTGGCGCGTCTACCAATTCCGCCACGCCCGCACACAAGCACACAAATCATTCCGGTTGGACCGAAATGAGTGCGCCTTAATACAAACTTCGATCACCTCATGCAAGCATCGCCTTTTCGTCAAACGCAATCTTCGTGAAATTAACTGCCTCAACGCAGAAAAACCGGGACTGTTCCGGGATTTTCAGGCGATCTAAAACCCAACGTAACAAGCGCTTTAAGGTGTTTGATGTCGCAATTTCGCCTTACCCGACATCGTTTTTTCGATTTTTTTGATCATCGACAGTTCAAAAACACGGTCCACCACCATACTGGATGACAGATTTCAGCCCTTTTCAATGCGTTTGGCGCGCTGATTTCGACATTCTGCACCACCACGCCAGTCAATCGATCCATCCAGCTTTGCAAATCCGGAATCGGAGAAGGCAGATAACTGTTAGATAGAACGGTACAAACCAGCACCGGTAACAGGCACCCCGCCTACCCCTTTTTACGCGATGCCAACCACAATTCGCGCAAGATCTCAGGCAGATGGTCGGGTATGTCTTCGGCGATCAGTCCCGGCCCGATATCGGTACCGCATCGGGCATGCAACCAGACACCCATGCAGGCTGCATCAAACATTTCCATGCCCTGTGCCATCAGCCCGCCAATAATTCCGGCCAATACATCACCCGATCCGGCAGTTGCCAGCCATGGTGCTTCCATCGCACTGATCGCGGCCCGGCCATCCGGGGCAGCAATGACCGTATCCGCCCCTTTAATCAGGACAGTCGCACCGCTACGCTTTGCCGCAGCAAGGGCACGACATAGTTTATCGCCTTCAATATCAGGAAACAGACGGGAAAACTCGCCCTCATGCGGGGTTAAAACTGTTGGGCCCTGAATGGCAAAACATAATGTCGACGGATCTTCGGAGAAACTTGTTAGCGCATCCGCATCCAGAACCGTCGCGCGGCAAAGATGTAAAAGCTGTATCACAAGGCTTTTGGTGCCGTCGCCAACGCCATATCCCGGTCCAATAACAAAGGCATTGTGCCTACAATCTTTAAGCAAGGCATCAAGCATGCCAATCGGGGCTGTCATGTTGCCCGGCGCATCCGCGGCATAAAACGGCAACGCCGCCGGGTCAGACACAATGGTCAACAGTCCGACACCAGACCTTCGTGCCGCACGTGCCACCAACCGGGTCGCACCGGTCATACTGCCCCCGCCAAAGGCCAGTAAATGTCCACGATGATATTTATGCCCATCAAGACCGGGCCAATGAATGCCTGCGCGCCACAAAACCGGATCATTGCGCCAGCAGGTCGGGCGGATTTCAGAAATTATCTTATCCGAAATTCCGATATCGCGTACGGAAAGCTCGCCGCACATCAAACGACCGGGCAAAAGATAATGCCCCGGCTTGGCCCGGCAAAAGGTCACTGTCAGATCCGCCTTGACCCCGCATCCCCGAACCATGCCGCTATTGCCATCAACACCGGACGGCACATCAACCGCGACCACCGCACACATGCTTGAATTGATCGTTTCGATCAGTTCTGCGAGATCCCCGGTAATATCGCGCGCCAACCCCGCGCCAAAGATACAATCAACAATGAGGTCCGCCCCAACAACAAGGGCCGGAGAAAGACGTTCGGTCGCACCGTCCCATCGCGCGGCATGAAGGGCGGCATCGCCTTTTAGCGCATCGATATCCCCCAAAAGACCCAACCGCACCGACCAACCTTCATCGCGCAGCAATTTGGCGATAACAAAGCCATCTCCGCCATTATTGCCCGGACCACATAAAACCGAAACAGATCGGGGCGACCAATGACGGACAATTTCTTCAAACACCGCACGTCCGGCATTTTGCATCAAAATGTTGCCAGAAACCCCGCCTTCAATCGTGAGGCGATCGGCGTCATACATCTGATCAGTTGTCAGGATTTCAAACATTTCACCCCGTCAGCTTTCCCGTCACAGGCAGTCTCACGCGACAGTTACCCAAGACCGAAAAAGAGCAACAGTCACAGGTAGCCATTTGTTTTCCACATCAGTATATTGCAACCGATTTCGCAAGTCAGGTTGATACCACACAGGCATATCACCCTGACCAGCAACAATAACGCACTTTCCGCAACAAGGCTTCCCAATGCATGTTGTCGTAATGGGTGCTGGCGTCATCGGGACGACAGCCGCCTGGTATCTTTTGCAAAATGGCCATCAGGTCACGGTCATTGACCGCCAGCATGCAAGTGCACAGGAAACAAGCTTTGCCAATGGTGGGCAGATTTCGGCATGCCATGCCACCCCTTGGGCAAATGCCAACACCCCGAAACAAATCATAAAGTGGCTGGGCCGCGAAGAAGCGCCGCTTCTGGTCAGGATGCGGTTTGACCCACAGCTTTTTGCATGGGGTTTGCGGTTCCTGCGTAACTGCACCGATGCCCGCGCCAAAATCAATCTGGAAAAGGCATTGCGTGTTGCGCTTTATAGCCGTGAATGCCTGCGGACCCTGCGGGATGATCTTGGTCTTGATTATGATCATAGCGAACGGGGTATTTTGCATATTTGCCGGGATGCGCGTGAAATGGCATCTGTTGCCACCGCAACCGAACAGATGCAACAGTTTGGCCTGAACCGCAAAACCGTTACCGCCGATGAATGCTATGAAATTGAACCCACCCTGCGCCAAAGCAATGCGCCGATTGTTGGCGGCAGTTATACCCCTGATGATGAAAGTGGCGATGCCCGCAAGTTCACTGAACTTTTGACCCAACACTGCATTGCCAAGGGGGCGGCGTTTAAATTTAACACAGCCATTAAAGCCTTGAAAAAGGACAACGGCAAAATCGTATCTGTTCAAACCGATCAGGGCGAAATTGCCGCAGATGCCTTTTTGGTGTGCCTTGGCAGTTACAGCCCGCTTTTGGTCAAACCACTTGGCATCGATTTGCCAATCTATCCGTGCAAGGGATATTCGATCAGCATCGATACCACAGGCTATAACGGGGCACCCAAAACCGCCCTGATCGATGACAGCGTTAAAATGGTGTATTCACGGCTTGGTCAACAGCTTCGCGTGGCGGGAACTGCCGAACTTGATGGTTATAACCTGCGCATGCCGCCAAAGCGAAAACAACTTATCGTCGATAAGGCATTAGAATTGTTCCCGAATTCCGGCGACAAATCGAAAATCGCGTTTTGGTCAGGCCTGCGGCCCGTTACGCCTGATTCAGCCCCTATTCTTGGGGGTACAAAATATGGTAATCTGTTCGTTAATACGGGGCATGGGACGCTGGGTTGGACGATGAGTTGCGGATCAGCAAAAGCAATGGCCGATTTGATCAGCAACCAAGAACCTGACATTCCACTTACAGGGCTAGGTATCGAACGTTTCAATCGAACGGTACTTTAAAACTATGGGACCAGGGGCTGAAATGACCAGCAATACACGGATTGGCACGACGAATGTGCCATTGGCCGATCAGGTTGTCCTGAACGCGCTTCCGTATGCGGCAGTGATTTGTGACCGCAATGGTTTTGTTCTGCAATGTAACGAAGCCATCGCACGCATGATTGGTGTTTCCCGCGACCGGATGATGGGCCGTAAGGCAGGTTTCCTCTCCAAGGGCCTGATGAATGACATTGAAGATGTCTTTGCCTCCGGCCGATCTTGGCGGGGTGATATCATCCTTGTCGGTGCATCCAAGGAAAACCACGTCTGCGACCTGTCCATCGCACCGCTTGAATATTTCCAGAATAATGAAACCCGCACCGCCGTCTTGATGACGCTTCTGGAAAACAATCGTCAGCAACAGGCCGAGCGGTCCCTGATCGAACAAAATCGCAATCAATCCGATGCCAATGCCTCAAAATCCGACTTCATTGCCAATATGGGCCATGAATTGCGCACCCCTTTAAATGCAATCATCGGAAATTCCGAATTGATTGCCAAAGGCGTTCTTGGCGACATTCCCGATGGATACCGCGATTGCGGACGTGATGTGTATGAAGCAGGCAAACATCTGCTTGAACTGGTCAACAACGTTCTTGATGTGTCCAAGCTTTCAGCAGGCTCCATGACACTTCAGCTTGACGACATTGATCTTGGCGCCGTGATCACGGAGGCAGAGAAGCTTGTGCGCGGTGATCTTATCCATCATGGCCACAGCTTGAATTTCGATCTGCCGCAGAAGGTCGTTACACTGCGCTGTGACAAGCTGAAACTTAAACAGATCCTGATCAACATCCTGAGCAATGCCGCCAAATTCACCCCTGACGGCGGGCAGATCAAGATCGGACTGTCGATGACGCTTGATGATATCACCATTGCGATCGAAGATAATGGTGTCGGCATGAGCCCGAATGACATTCCCCGCGCTCTTGCCAGGTTCTCGCAGCTTCATCCATCCGGGGTAAAGGAAAGTGCCGGGACGGGTCTTGGCCTTCCGCTGGCAAAGCTTCTGGTCGAACTGCATGGCGGGCGGCTTAGCATCGAAAGCGCGCTTGGCAAAGGCACAACGGTACGCATTACCCTGCCCCGCTAAGATCAAACCTCAGAACAGCACACCTGATACAACAAAGCCCGCATGGCACAACCAATGGTCCAATGCGGGCTTTCTTATTTGCCGTCATGTCTGGTTATTGCGTCGAAGACTGATTGATCTGATCGTGGCGCAACCTGATGTCATTTGGCCATCGGCTTTTGATGTAAGACAGACTTGCCAGAATTTCTTCATCGCTAAGTACATCGGCAAATCCCGGCATGGCTGATTGATAATCGTCACCCGCCATCGCGCCCGGACCAAATTTGGTCAAGGCAAACAATACGGCATCGGGGTGATGCCAAGTATGGCCGGTTTCGTCATGTGGGGGTGCCGGAAGCAATCCATCAGGCCTGCGTTCGCGCCAGTTTGCTTCGCCTTCGAACTTAACCCCGTGGCATAATGCACAGTTCGCGTCATAAACCTTCTTGCCCAGAGCGACGAGTTTCAAATCATCGGGCCGCAATTGCACAGATGGATCAACCGCCGCCGCAGGGGCAAAAAAGGTAATGATGCCATACATAATCGCACCACCGGCCAACGCACCAAACGCCATAACACCTTTGTTCTGCACTGTATTAATTCTCTCTCTAATCGTTTTGTCGGGCTTCCGCGTCAACGTGCCAGATCATTGATAATGGGACAGTTCGGACGATCATCGCCGTGACAGGCATGAACAAGGTCCGACAATGTCTTTTGCAGACTTTGCAGTTCCGCAATCTTGCGCTGGATTTCAGCCAGGTGAGTTTTGGCGATTTCCTTCACATCGGCGGATGCGCGGTTACGGTCTTCGTAAAGTGACAATAACCCCCGGCAGTCCTCGACCGAAAAACCAAGCCCGCGCGCACGCTGTAAAAACCGTAATTTGTGCAAATCGTCATCCCCATAATCCCGGTATCCGTTGCTTAAACGCCCGGGATTCACAAGACCGATTTCCTCGTAATACCGAATGGTTTTGGCCGGAAGGCCACATTCGGTGGCGGCATCAGAAATATTCATGGTTTTATTCCTTACCCCCTGCTTTCCAGCGGCGCAGGGTCAATGAATTCCCCACAACCGAAACAGAACTCAGCGCCATCGCCGCCCCCGCAATTGCCGGGCTCAGAACCCCAAAGGCAGCAAGTGGTACACCAACCACGTTATAGGCAAAGGCCCAAAACAGGTTTTGCGCAATCTTGCGTCGGGTCGCGATCGATATATCAATAGCAGCAGACACTAGGGCCGGGTCCGAACGCATCAACGTGATCCCGGCCGTTTCCATGGCCACATCGGTCCCGCCCCCCATGGCAATCCCAACATCGGCCGCGGCCAGTGCCGGGGCATCATTGATACCATCACCAACCATGGCAACATGACGGCCCTGTTTGCGCAGCTTTTCAACCTCAAGCGCCTTGTCCTGCGGACGAATGCGGCCTTCTCCACGTTCCAATCCCAATTCGCGGGCGACATAACTGGCAACGTCCTGACTATCGCCGGACAGCATGATCGATGAAATGCCGCGTGCCTTCAGATCGGCAATCGCCTGTTTGGCCGTTTCGCGAATGCGGTCCTCAAGAGTGATGTAACCGGCAAAGACACCGTCAACCGCAATCAGAATGACGGTACGCCCCTCACCTTCATGCTTTTGAATTGCCGTAGCAGTCTCATCATTTGGTTGCTTGATCCCTTGGTCGGAAAGCAAGGATTCGCTGCCGATGGCGACTTTGCGGCCATCGATTTCTGCCATGACACCGGCACCGGTTTTCCCTTTGAAGTTGGTAATTTCGGGAATTGTCATTTCTTCATCACGGGCAAGCGACACAATCGCACGTGCCAATGGATGTTCGCTGGCGGCTTGCACCCCGGCAGTCAGCCGCACCAATTCATTCCGGTCGATGCCATCAACCGGGCAGACATCGCGCACGGTTGGTGTACCTTCTGTCAGGGTGCCGGTTTTATCAAAAATGACCGTATCAACGTTATGGGCCTGTTCAAGCGCATCAAAATTCCGGATCAGGATACCATTGCGTGCCGCACTTCCCGTTCCTGCGACAAGGGCGGTCGGCGTTGCCAGCCCCAACGCACAGGGACATGCGATCACCAACACTGAAACCGCCGCCACAATGGATGCTTCGCCGCCAAAGCCCGCCAACAGCCAGCCGATCAGGGTCGCGAATGCAATGGCGACAACAACCGGTACGAACACTGCCGATACACGGTCGACAAGCTTTTGCACCGGGGCCTTGCCCGTCTGTGCCTGTTCAACCAGACGAATGATGCGCGACAATGTGGTGTCATCACCAACAGCGCGGACTTCGATATCAAGCCGCCCTGTGCCATTGACAGCACCGCCAACAACCGCGTCACCAGGCACACGGGCAACCGGGCGGGTTTCCCCGGTAATCAGGCTTTCATCAAGATCACTTTCACCAGAACGGACTGTGCCGTCGACCGGTAGACGTTCGCCGGGAAGAACCCGGACCATATCACCGACCGCAAGGCTTTCGATGGCAACGTCTTGTTCGCCCTCGCCTTCAATCAGCTTACGTGCCCGACGTGGGCGCAGCGCCATCAATTCACGAATGGCTGCAGACGCCCCGCGTTTGGCGCGCTCTTCCATAATCTTACCGGCAAGGATCAGGGTGATGATGGCGGCAGATGCTTCGAAATAGAGATGTGTTTCCGAACCACTGCTTAGTGCCATGTTATAGATACTCAGGAAATAAGCAGCCGACGTCCCAAGGGCGACGAGAACATCCATATTCGCACTTCTGTGACGAAGCGCCGCCCAGGCACCTTTGTAAAAACGTCTGCCGATTATAAATTGAACCGGTGTCGCCAATGCAAGTTCGACCCACGCAGGAAGATGATACGCCACACCAAAATTCATCCACACCATCTGCAACACCAAAGGTGCCGTCAAAAGTGCCGATATGGCCAAAAGGATCAATGATCTGTCGATTTTGGCAGCAGGTGCTGTGTCCCCCGCATCCGGGCCATCGCTACCATCGCCTGCATCCAAATTGGACTTATTTCGTGATGTTGCATGATAACCGGCATCTTCAATCGCCTTGATCACCGCTGCATCCGTGATTTTACCCGGCAATGCCGAAATATCAGCACGTTCCAACGCGAAATTCACACTGGCTGATGTCACATCAGGCATCGCCGACAACGCCTTTTCGACGCGAAGAGCGCAATTGGCACAGGTCATGCCATCAATATCAAAGGATAATTGGCTTTGTGACACGCTGTAACCGGCATCTTTGATCGCATCGGCAATCTTGGCAGTATCAAGTTTGTCGCGATCAAAGCGGATATGGGCTTTATTCAGCGCAAGGTTGACGTCAACCTCTGCCACACCATCCAGTCCCTTAACCGCCTTTTCCACACGGCCCACACAGCTTGCGCAACTCATCCCGTCAATCTGCAAACTGATATCGGCTTGATTCGGGGCGGTTGGTTTCCCGGACGCAGCACCGCCATTTGCGGTCTCAAATGTTTCTGTCCGACTGTCCATGTCACGTAACCTCAAACTGGTTTACTATCTGATATGGCAGAAGATAGACCTTCCAGCAACTGGAAGGTCAAGGCGAAAAGACACGCCTGCGATAAATCATTCAACCAGCCGGGAATTCGCCACAAAAAAGCCCCGGAACATTTCCCGGGGCTTTGATCATTCATCACAGATCGCATTTACGCGTGTGGGCTTGGCTCACCCGCCGCGCGGAACTGGATGTAGTTCGGCAAGCCCATCATTTCGATCAGGCGGATCTGCTGTTCGATCCAGTAGGCGTGATCTTCTTCGCTATCATCAAGCAAGCCGACAAGCATCTGACGGGTCTGGAAGTCATCTTCCTTTTCCGCGATCTTGATGCCTTGTTTCAGAAGGTTGATCACGTGATATTCGTGTTCGAGATCGTTTTTCATCATCTCGGGTACGGTTTTGCCGATCTTGATCGGTTCACGTGACGCAGTATCTGGAACACCTTCAAGGAACAAAATCCGCTCGATCAGGCGCTTTGCATGTTCAAGCTCTTCGTCCTTTTCGTGGTGCATGCGTTCATAAAGCGAATGCAGCCCCCAATCGGCATACATTTCGGCATGCGTATTATACTGGTCGGCCGCAGACAGCTCAGCAGTGAGCTGCTTATTCAATGCGGCAATAACCTTTTTACTACCCTTCATGGCATAACGCTCCTGGTCTGATTAGTCGCCGTCGCCTGAACGGCTCTGAATGTAATTATGGATACCGACATTTTCGAGCTGCCATTCTTCGGTCTCAAGCCAGTCGACATGTTCTTCCTGATCTTCAAGGAATTTCACCAGAAGATCACGAGTTACAAAATCCTCAGCCGTTTCACAGGCCGTGATTGCTTCGCGCAGCAGTGGCAAAGAGGCCAGTTCGAACTTCATGTCGCAACTGACGATTTCCGGGACATTCTCGCCGATCATGAGTTTGTTGAGGTTTTGAAGATTGGGCAGGCCTTCAAGAAACAGAATGCGCTCAATCGTGTCATCGGCGCGCTTCATTTCCTTGATGGAAAGTTTGTATTCGTATTCGCCCATTTCTTCGACGCCCCAGTCTCGCAACATACGGGCATGCAGGAAATACTGGTTAATCGCGGTCAACTGATTTGTCAGAACGCGATTAAGGCATGTGATGATCTTTGGATCACCTTTCATCATGGCTCTCCTGATGGTTGGGCTAACCAGATATTGGGAACACACCCTGCTCGTTTCAAGGGAAAAGCGCGAGTTTGATTACCATTATCAGTAATTTAGGCGTTTTTTTTGAATACTGCTATTCAAACGCAATGACTAAAAATCATTCGCACGGAAAAGCCTGCGAATGAAAATCGCTTCAGAAAAATCCATCTCCAAAACCGGTACTGCGAACCCGATAACAGCGACTCGCCGCCGCCTACCACTTAAAGCGCAGAAAGCCCGGTCCAATCGAAACGAGCCCCATCACAGGACAATCAACGCATGGGATGTTTGGTAAAAGACAATGGGGAGTTACGGGGCGTATAATTTCGATTACATCGCGAAACCTTGAATTGGTCGCGTGATCGAAAAGCCAAAGCCCGGATACACAAAAAGCCGGACTAATGTCCGGCTTCCGCATTGGCATTCCCGATAAAGGGCGCCTAGGTCGTTCTGGCGTTATGCGATCGCTTCGCGAGCTGCTTTACGAGCAACGTCTTTGATCTGCCACTGGGAAATCCCGACATCATCAAGATCGCGCTTATCAAGGCCATAAAGTTCATTCGCGACCGAGCGTGCATAGGCCCAACGGCGAACAGCAACAAAAATACTGGACAGGAACATGTTGAACCTCCTTGGGTTACTGAGAATGAATGCTGCCTTGGAAAGCACTTCCAACTGTCTGGCGCATTCACTGTAGTAGTTTCGCAATGCAATATGCCTATATGTTCCAGAATCCTCAATTCTCTAACTTTGCACATCATCTATTCCATTTTGTCATAGGTAAACATATCTGAGCCTGTCATCCACCACAGAAAGCCCGAATGCAAGGAAAACCCCAGCCCTTTCCCCGCCATCATCAGGCAAGAAATCACACCGCGCCGCACAATTAATTGCTATTCAGGATCAAATTTCGGTTATTTGCAGCGTCACTCAACAGACAAAATGCTGGTCCGTTACATTTCAGCCGTGCGTTCCAGCGCGCCAAAACATCTGGCAACTTTTAAAGCTGTCTTCTTCTTTGATCGGTTTTAGCCAATTTCAGGCTGCGTTACTCCGGCACCTTGCCTATTTAACCACTATAAACGTATAAACAGGCGATCAATTCGCGCCATTCGTGATCGTGTGTCATAGCTTTGATGCGCATAAACGCCCTAATTGTTTTTGCTGCCCTGCAATATAGTTAAAGATACCCTTATTAAATTTGTAACAGATTGTTTCAGTTCGCATTATGGAAACGCCCTGTTACAGTTTTGTGGATGCATTGAAGGCCCTCTCACAGCATGGTGTCGCTGCAATTGGTTTAAAGCCAGGGAGGAAAACCTAAATGTATCTGCGCAAAACCATTCTCGCCACAGGTGTGGCTCTTTCAGCACTCGCAACTGCCAGCTTCGCTCATGCCGAGCCAACCGCCGAAGTCCTACATTGGTGGACCTCGGGCGGCGAAGCAAAAGCTGTCGCATCTCTTAAAGAAGATTTCGAAGCCAATGGCGGCAAATGGGTTGATAGCCCGGTTGCTGGCGGCGGCGGCGATGCAGCCATGACCGTTCTGCGTTCGCGCGTTCTGTCTGGTGATGCACCGGCAGCTGTCCAGCTTAAAGGCCCGGCAATTCAGGATTGGGCCGAACAGGGCGCACTTGCAGACCTCAATGACGTTGCTGCGGCAGAAGGTTGGGATGACGTTATCCCCGCAGCTATTCAGGACGTTATGAAATATGAAGGCGACTATGTTGCTGTTCCGGTAAACGTTCACCGCATTGACTGGATCTGGGCAAACCCTACCCTTCTTGAAAAAGTCGGCGCCGATAGCGTTCCGACCACTTGGGACGAATTCAACGCCCTTGCTGACAAACTTCAGGCTGCAGGCATCACGCCGATTGCCCATGGTGGTCAGCCGTGGCAGGACGCAACCATCTTCGAAACCGTTGTTCTCGGTCTTGGTGGTCCGGAATTCTTCCAGAAAGCCATGGTCGATCTTGACGAAGACGCTCTGAAATCTGACACCATGAAAGCGGTGTTTGACCAGATGCGTAAAATCCGTGGATATGTTGATTCCGATTTCTCGGGTCGTGACTGGAACCTTGCAACTGCAATGGTCATGAATGGCGATGCCGCCATGCAGATCATGGGTGACTGGGCAAAAGGCGAATTCCTTGCTGCTGGTAAAGTACCGGGCAAAGACTTCATCTGCTCCCCGACACCGTCTGAGAACGGTTACCTGTTTAACGTTGACAGCTTTGCTATGTTCAACGTTTCGGGCGACGACAAAGTCGCAGGCCAGAAACTTCTTGCCGAATTGATCGTCGGTGAAAAGTTCCAGGAAACCTTCAACCTTCTCAAAGGTTCGATCCCGGCACGTTCGGGCGTTTCGCTCGACAAGTTCGACGATTGCGCCAAGAAATCCGAATCTGACCTTCTTGCAGCTCAGGATGCTGGCGGTTTCCTTCCGTCCATGGCACATGGCATGGCGCTTCGTGGTCATCTCTCGGGTGCCATCGTTGACGTTGTGACCGCTCATTTCAACTCCGACATGTCGTCTGACGAAGCCGTCTCACGCCTGTTCGAAGCTGTTGAATTGGCCAAAGACTAATCTCATCTGATCAGAACAGTCTTACTGTCTGAATAGCGCGCAGGCCCCGGATTTTCCGGGGCCTGCTTCCCACTACTTTAACTTTTGAGGCAAAGGGTATGGGGGCTTCTCAAAGCACCGAAAGCAACCTGACGGCCGGCATCCAACGTCATCTTTCCAAGATCGTTGTTGCACCGTCCTTTGCTGCGTCCCTGTTTTTCGTCTACGGGTTCATCCTGTGGACTGGCTATATGGCGTTTTCCAAGTCGCGCATGCTTCCCGTTTGGGATTGGGCAGGGCTGCGACAATATGAACGTCTGTGGCAAATGGAACGCTGGCATGTTGCCATTGAAAACCTTCTGGTCTTTGGCGGTCTGTTTATTGTGACCTGCCTGATCATCGGGTGTTTCCTGGCTGTACTTCTCGATCAGCGTATTCGCGCCGAAGGCGCACTCCGCACGATCTTCCTGTATCCGATGGCCCTGTCTTTCATTGTGACCGGGACCGTTTGGAAATGGCTTCTTAATCCGGGCCTTGGTCTGGAAAGCATGATGCATGATCTTGGCTGGACGAGCTTTAAGTTCGACTGGCTGGTCAATTCAGACATGGCGATCTACACGGTAGTCATCGCAGCCGTCTGGCAAGCATCTGGTTTCATTATGGCGATGTTCCTTGCGGCATTGCGCGGCGTCGACCAAGACATCATTCGCGCAGCCTATATGGATGGTGCCAGCCTGCCTCGCATCTATTTCGGCATTATTATTCCGTCAATTCGCCCGGTTTTCCTGAGCGCAATTGTCGTTCTGGCCCATCTGGCCGTTAAAAGCTTTGACCTGGTCATCGCCCTTACGGGTGGCGGACCGGGTTACTCATCGGATCTTCCGGCAACCTTCATGTACACGATGGCATTCCAGCGCAACCAACTTGGTGTGGGTGCTGCCAGTGCGATGATGATGCTGGCCACCGTTATGGCAATCATTGTGCCGTATCTGTATTCCGAACTGCGCGGAGGCAAGAAAAATGGCTGATCTTCAGACCTACAGCCAGGACGCAGGTTGGAAAAATACAATACTGCGTGGTTTGCTGTATCTCGTTCTAATTCTGTTTGCTGCCTATTACCTTTTCCCGCTGATCGTCATGGTCGCAACTTCATTGAAGTCGCTTGACGAAATCCGTGAAGGGTCCCTGATTTCACTGCCGCGCGTCATCACGTTTGATGCATGGAACTATGCATGGAACGAAGCATGCATTGGCGTGGAATGCACAGGCATCAAAATCTATTTCTGGAACTCGGTCAAAATGGCGATTCCCGCCGTTCTGATTTCGACCTTCCTTGGTGCGATCAACGGTTATGCACTGACCAAATGGCGTTTTAAGGGTGCAAACATTGTCTTTGCCCTACTGCTGTTTGGGTGCTTCATTCCGTTTCAGGTCGTTCTGCTGCCGATGTCACAGGTTCTTGGCAAGATCGGTCTTGCCAGCTCGACCCCGGGCCTTGTTCTGGTCCATGTCGTGTATGGCTTGTGCTTCACCACCCTGTTTTTCCGGAACTACTATGTTTCTATTCCGGACGAACTGGTCAAAGCAGCCACCATTGATGGTGCGGGTTTCTTCACCATCTTCTGGCGGATCATTCTGCCGATCTCGACCCCGATCATCGTGGTTTCGGTCATCTGGCAGTTTACCCAGATCTGGAATGACTTCCTCTTTGGTGCTTCTTTCGCCTCTGGCGCAAACGCACCGATGACAGTCGCACTCAACAATATCGTCAACACCACTACCGGCGTAAAACAGTACAACGTTGATATGGCCGCAGCCCTGCTGACCGGTCTCCCGACGCTTCTGGTTTACGTCCTGGCAGGCAAATACTTCGTCCGCGGCCTGACCGCCGGTTCGGTGAAGGGATAAGCAAATGGCATCACTCACCCTAGATAAAGTTCGCAAGGCTTTTGGCCCTGTAGAAGTTCTCAAGGAAATCAATCTGGCAATTGATGATGGCGAGTTTCTCGTCCTTGTTGGTCCGTCAGGTTGCGGTAAATCGACCCTTTTGAACCTGATTGCTGGTTTGGAAAGCTCGACCGACGGGGAAATCCGCATCGGGGACCGCGTTATCAATGACGTACATCCAAAAGACCGTAACATCGCAATGGTGTTCCAGTCCTATGCGCTGTACCCGAACATGACCGTTCGCAAGAACATCACCTTTGGTCTGGAAATCCGTGGCGTATCTAATCAGGAACGCGACAAGGCTGTTGCCGACGTTGCCAAACTGCTTCAGATCGAGCCGCTTCTGGATCGCAAACCATCCCAGCTTTCGGGTGGTCAGCGTCAACGTGTTGCCATGGGCCGTGCGCTTGTGCGTGACCCGGACATCTTCCTGTTTGACGAACCGCTTTCAAACCTTGATGCCAAGCTGCGCGTTGATATGCGCACCGAGATCAAAAAGCTGCATCAGCGTCTTGGATCGACCATCGTTTACGTGACCCACGATCAGATCGAAGCCATGACCCTGGCTTCAAGAATCGCTGTCATGAAAGACGGTATTTTGCAGCAGTTCGATACGCCGCAGAACATCTATGAACGCCCTAACAACATGTTTGTTGCAGGCTTCATCGGTTCTCCGTCGATGAACTTCGTGAACGCGACATTGGTTGAAGAAACCGGTCAGCTTGCGGTTTCCATCGCCCGCGACGACAGCCCGATTACGCTGCCGCTGTTTGAAGCGCCGGACAGCTACAAAAACTACGCTGGCAAGAAAGTTGTCTTTGGCATTCGTCCAGAAGCCCTGACCCATAAACGCACGGGTTCAGAAGCCTCTGGCAGCCAATATGTCAATTTCGATAGCAAAGTCGAAGTGATCGAACCAACCGGTGCTGACACGATGACGGTTATTGAAATTGCCGGCAAAGAAATCGTCGCACGTGTCCGTCCTGACCGGGCACCGACGCCGGGCGAGAGCATGACGTTCTCGGCCGATATGTCTCAGATCAGTCTGTTTGACCCGGATACCGAGTTGCGGATCTGATCTGATTGGCGGGTGGTTCTGGGGGCCACCCGCCATTCTTCTTTTTGGGCCTTTCACAGCCCCGCCCCATTCCCACACCCACGCTATTTAAACTGTGTAGATGCCAATTTGATCGAACCGGACACAAAGAAGTCGGTCGGTGCAAATCCACGTGAAAACAACAATAATTTCACGTAGTTAGGGAGGATGGTCTATGACGACCAATAAAAAAGAAACATCAAACGCAATCCAAAAATCCAAAGGACTGGGCATCCGTTTCAAACTCGGTGCATCATTTGGCGCGATTGCAGCTATGACCGCGATTGCAGCCATTGTTGGCATCGTTTCGATTGAACGGATCAGCTCCGCACTTGATACCGTGACCAAAACATCATCGGTGGCACAGGCCCTGCGCGCAGCAGAAGAAAGCAGCGCGATTGCTGTCCTTGCATCGGAGATGGCAACCAATCCCAATGCAGATATCCAGTCCCTGTCCGGTATGGCAAAAAACCGTATGCAGGACCTGAGCGACGCTACGCGCAACTCACCGCTATCAGAAGTGGCTGAAACGCTTGGACCAGATTTGGCATCCCTGATCGATGCCGCCTTAAATCGCAAACAACTCGACACCAAAGTCAGTGATGCGATCAAGGATTTGCGCAATCAGCATGACGGGTTTCTTAAAACCATCGAAGGCAAGGTCAGCACAGCCAATCGTGAACTGATTGACGGCAGCAATGATGTTATCGGGTCGGCGGCAGAAAACCTTAATACCCTGATTACCGATCAGGTCGGAACACTGCGATCTGCATTGACCCTGCAGGCTGAGGGTAACTTACTTGTCAGCATCCTGATTGAATCTGCCAATGCGAATAATGCCGAAACCATTGATGCCCTTAAAGCACGGTTTGATACGACAAGGACGACATTGTCCGAACTTGGCGCTGCATCAGGATCAGAAGCCCTTGCGCAAATTACCGAAAACCTGCTTGGCTTTGGGATTGGTGATAACAATATCTTTTCGATCCGGCGCAATGAACTGACCGCCACGACGCAATCAAGCGAGGTCTTCCGCAAGGCCCGCATTGGCCTTGAAGGCCGTTTGCACGAAGCATATGGCGAACTGATTGCCATCATTGATGCTGCAGCCCTGCCCGCGGCGGACGGTTTCCAGATGAAAGCCATCATCTCTCAAAGCTATGCCATGATGGTTTCGGGCATTGCTGCCAACGATATTGAAACCGTCAAGGCCACCAAGGAAAAGTTCAGCGCGTTTTACAAAGAAAATCGCAAAATCCCGGAAGCCATCAGTGCCGATTTCAAAAAGCCCGCCAGCGACTTCTTCCGTCTTGGTATGATGCGCGGCGCGCTTTTTGATCTGCGAAAACAGGAACTAGAAGCCATCCAGCGGGCCACTGAAACATGGTCGCGTTTGGCAACAGAACGCAAAGAACAACTGTTCGTTGCCCATCAGGCGTTCCGCGACGCGATTGCCCCGGTGGTCGAGGCCGCGGATAGCGGCCTTCGAGATCGATCCGCCGCCATTCAGGATCAAAGCCGTTCAGCCATCAGTGGGTTGATGGAAAAGGAACTGGCAGCCCTGATCACGATGGTACGTCTCGAAGCGGCTGGAAACCTTGCCATCGGTTATCAGAATCAGGCTGCAGCGGCCGTTGACATAGATACGCTTGATCAATTGGCAAACCGTCTTTCCGATGTCGCCAAATCAAGCAAATCCATCGCTGCCAATGTTCCCGATGCAAGCACCATTGCCCAGACGGCACAAACCCTGACGGGTCTTTCGGTTGTCACCCCCAAACGTGATGCCGTCATCGCCCAGAAATCTGCAACCACAGCCCTTAATGATGTGCGAGTTGCGGTTGAAAAGATGGGTGTACAAGGTGTCGCAGGGGCAGCAAGCAAACAATCGGCGGCTGTCACCGTTGAATCGGCTGAGGCCATCACCCAAGGGCGTATCATCCTGATTGCCCTTGGAATCGGATCTCTTGTTCTCGCCGGACTTCTGGCATGGATCTATGTCGGGCGCGGATTGATTGCCCGTCTTGAACGCATCCGTATTGCAATGGCTGAAATAGCGGTTGGAAACACCAATGTTGCGATCAACGACAATGGCAATGACGAACTGACAGAAATGAGCAAGACGCTTGAAGTCTTCCGCTCAAACGCTGCTGAAATCGTCGAATCCCAAAAACGCGAAACCCAACAACGCGAAGCAGCCACCCAAGAACGCCAAGCTGCCCTTAATGCCCTTGCCAATGACTTTGAAAGCCGGATCAAATCACTGGCAGAAGACATCGCAAAGGCATCTGAAGGCATGCACAAGTCAGCACAGACCTTGTCTGAGCGCAGCACAACCAGTGCAGATCGTTCTGAAAGTGCGGCAACAGCAACCCAGGCAACAGCCCATAGCGTTGAAACCGTTGCGGCAGCGGCAGAAGAACTGGCGGCATCAATCAGCGAAATCCGACGCCAGACAGAGGATTCAACGCGCATCTCGCGCGATACATCCGAAAGGGCAACCCAAAGCGCGCAAAGCGTTCAGGCCTTAAACAAACTGGCCGATGAAATTGGTGATGTGGTCACTTTGATTTCAGACATTGCCGAACAGACCAATATGCTGGCCCTTAATGCCACGATTGAGGCGGCCCGTGCCGGTGATGCCGGCAAAGGGTTCGCCGTTGTCGCCAACGAGGTCAAACACCTTGCCGATCAAACGGCAAAGGCGACAGCCGATATTGGGGGTCGGATCAAGGCGGTTCAAAATGCAACCCAACATGCCAGTGATGAAATCGGTGCCATCAGCGCATCCGTGAGCGCGTTGGATAACATCACCACCGCCCTTTCAAGTGCAGTTGAACAGCAGGCATCGGCAACACAGGAAATCACCCGGAATGCTCAAGCCGCCAACGACACTACCCGCCGTGCAGCAGATGATGTAATGGCAGCAAAATCGGTTGTGATCGAAACGGGCGAGATTTCCAACAACGTGTTAGTTTCGGCCAAGGATCTGAGCAATCAAGCCACCAACATTCAGCGCGAAGTCGATAACTTCCTAAGCGACATTCGCCAAGGATGATCACAGCACGGATCTAAAACACCGATCCATTGCCTTAACATATCTTCCAAGCAAAACGGCCCGGTCTTCCGGGTCGCTTTTGTTTGGTTCTTATGTGCTGCTATTGACGCGTCTGGGAATGGATATGATGACTTCAAGCCCCTTGCCAGGCATGTTGCGCAGCTTTATCTCGCCGTCATGGGCATCGATCACTGTTTTAACGATTGAAAGGCCAAGGCCACTGCCGCCGGTACTGCGCGCACGTGATCCTTCAACCCGGTAAAATGGCAGAAACACTTTATCCTGATGTTCCACCGCGATGCCCGGCCCTTCATCCCGAATAACGATCAAAATCGTGTCTGCGGTTGCCTCCAGACTGACCTTGGCCCGATGGCCGTATTTCAACGCGTTTTCGATCAGGTTGGTGAAAGCCCGCTTTAACGTGCCCGGTCGACAAGACAGCCGAATGCTGCGTTTCCCATCAAAGGAATGCGGCTCATCCCCGCCGCCAAAGACCGTGTGGACGGAACTGAATTGCAATGGCTGAGGTCCGGCAAAACTGACAGGACGGCCAAGGTCGGCATAATCGTCACAGATCGCCTCAAGAACCGAAACGAAATCAACCGTGCGTTCTTCTTCCTTCTGAATCCAGTCACCAAGGAAATCGAGCGCATCGTTTAAAAGGCTGTCCATTTCATCAAGATCACGCAAAACAGTTTCGCGTAGTTCGTCATTTTCAATGAATTCGGCGCGAAGGCGCAACCGCGTGCTTGGTGTACGCAAATCGTGCGAAATCGCTGCCAACATCCGGGTCCGATCGCCCAGCATCCGTGCAATACGTTCACGCAAATCGTTATAGGCCGCGGCCATTGAACGGGCTTCGGTCGGGCCACGTTCTTCGACCGGCAGACCTTCAACTTCATCGCCATGATCAATGATCGCGTTGGTCAGTCTCTTAAACGGCCCGGCCAGCAAATCGGCAAGGGCGGCAAACACTGCAAGAACGGCGACCACGCCTAACAAGAACATCAAAAACACAAGCGATGGTGATGAATAGTTTGCCCATAATTCATCATGGCGCACCAAAACCCGCTTACCCGACGGCATCGTGATTTCGATCTGGGCTTCAAGTCCCAAACGGGCAATTTCGCGCGACAATTCGGCGAAAAACAGGCTGGGGTTTTCGGCGGCCTCAATGACCGCACGCTGTTCGGAACTCAGGCGCCCACGCACAAAATGGACCTTGACCGATATCGGCCAGCCGGTATTGGCCAACCGGACCGGCAGGGCAATATGCTGTGCCGGGCGCGAAAAAAGCAGCAAGGTCCCAAAATCATCTGGCGGCAGTAATCGCAATGCCATGCCATCGCGTGCGGCAATATCGACAATATTGGTTTCAAATTCGGGGTTTTCGGCAATTCGCACCAACTCGCGGATGGTAAAGCCTAATGTATAAGCACGACCAATCCGCTCATCACGTTCAATGACGTAATACGATGCCATGGCACTGAGAACGGCGATAATCACCCCACCAAGCATCATCAGCAAAAAGATACGCCCGCCCAAAGTCCGCGGTTTATAGCGACGAAGATAGTTGCTGAAATCTGCAAACATATCGCCCATCAACCGACCTTAAAGCATCTGGGTATCAGCACAGAACTGATAACCGATACCGCGCACAGTTTTGATCAGCTTGGGGTTTTTGGCATCTTTTTCGATCTTGCGGCGCAGACGGCTGATCTGGATATCAATGCTGCGATCAAACGGAAGCGAGCTTTGCCCACGCACAATATCAACAAGCTGTTCACGCGAAATCGCCCGCTTGTTGTTTTTCACAAGTGCTAATAGCAGCGAAAATTCCCCGGTCGAAAGATGAACCGCAACATTATCGGCATCACGTAATTCACGTGATCCAATATCAAGCGTCCAGTCACCAAAGATGATTTTCTGTGTTGGGGCGACTTCATTGTCAACCGGGCCAACCGATCCTGTTTCAAACCGGCGAAACACCGCCCGGATACGAGCCAGCAATTCACGCGGGTTAAACGGTTTGGTCAGATAATCATCTGCACCCAGTTCCAGACCAAGAATACGGTCCGTATCCTCGCCAACAGCGGTCAGCATGACAATCGGCACCTTGGATGTGCGGCGCACATCACGGCACAGCGCAAAGCCATCTTCACCAGGAAGCATGATATCAAGAATGACAAGATCGATCTTCCAGTCGCGCAAGGCACGGTGCATTTCGTTCCCATCGGAAACGGTGGTGATGCGATAACCGTGCTGCAGCAGGAATTTCTTCAAAAGCTTCTGGATTTCCTGATCGTCATCGACAACCAGAATATGTGGTTCACGTCGCGTAGTCAGTGTCCCAAACTCCCCTATTTATCAACCGTCCATGTTCCTGACCGTCGGCGGAGTTTAGTCGATATCGTCAAAGGTTTGAACCATTTTACCATTTACCCCTTCCAAAAGAGAAAGCCGGGCAAAACCCGGCTTTCTCAGATAGAAATATGGCGCGTTATTCTACGCTTATTTCAGGTCATAAACCTTGGTACTTCCCGACACTTCGGAAGCAACCACCAGCATCGCATTGCCCGTCGGGCTGTCTGATGCATTTACAAACTGCATGCCTTCCGGGGCCAGCTCACCTGCCGTGTCATGTTCCGGGCTTCCCGAGAACCGGCGATCGCTGTGATAGGTGACAAATTGCGGGTTGGTCGGGTTGGTCAGATCATAGACCATAAAGCCACCCTGACGCTCCAGACCGATAAAGGCGTAGGGCGTGCCGTTGACATAGCCTGATGTAATACCTTCTGGTTCCGGGCCCTTATCATCGGATCGGTTGTCACGGCTGTAATTTTCCGTGTCAGACGCGTTAAAGACATTGCCGTAATTCGATGCCAGAAACTGTTCAAACGCATCACCACTATCAAAGACCATGCTGCCATCGGCATCAAGCACAGAGAATGACCGCGCGCCATAGCTGTAGATCACGTCAACATCACCGTCACCATCGGTGTCACCCTGTGCCGTCGTGGTTTTCAAACGACCAAGATTTTCATCTTTCTGAAGTCTGCTTGCTGTCGGAAACGCTACCGGATCAAGGGTCAGTTTACCAACGCGGGTTTCTTCGCTGTAACCGTCATAGTCACGTGAATCACCTTCGTTGGCGATCAGGATCCAATCCTTGCCACCGATTTCTATCGCCTCAATCGTATCAGGCATATACATGCCCATAACCGGCCATGTGCGGATATTGACTTTTCCGTCCTTGTCGCTGGCATCAAAGGCATGAACCGAATGATCCTTGAAACCAAGACCGGCAATACGTTTTACGGTCGCGGTTTCAATATCAATGATCGCAATGGCATTGTTTTCCTGCAAAGACACATAGGCGGTTTTGCTGTCTTTGGAGACGGCGATATATTCCGGCTCCACATCCTGTGCAACGCTTGACGTACCCGGATTTGATATCCGCATTCCATATGGAAGTTCGCCGTCATTCAAAAAGGCAAAATCAACGGTGCGAACATCACCATCCGTCAGACCATCAATCCCACCTGCCAGTGAAATGATCGAAACACTGCCTTCCGGATCATTGGTGAAATCATCATTCGGTTCACCTTCATTGGCGACCAGAACATATTTGCCATCCGAGGAAAACTTGATCATATCGGGCAATGCACCGACGCTAACAGCCGAAATGAAATTACCGTCCGTGTCAAAAAACACAGCCTGCCCGGCGGCCTGCTTGTCCGCATTTTCAACGGCCACTGCTACAATACCGTTATGGATCGCGACGCTGTTGGCACCCTTACCCCAGGTTGAAAGTTCCACCGTACCGATTTTGGTCAGCTCAGACGGATTCGACATATCAAGAATATCGATGACTTTGTCTGCACCATTCACGACAAAGACACGTTTTGAAACAGGATCAAATGCCGGGATTTCAGCAGCACTTTCATCGAGCATTCCGGTGCGATATTCGCCCATCGGAACAATCGTCAACGGATGTGCACCGGCATTGATAACACCGTCAGCCATCATCGCGTGGTTGTCAGCCGTACCTGCACAGGCACTGAGAAGTACGGAAACGGCAGCAGTTGCCAAAAGTGAAGAACGCATAATTTCCCCCAAGATCAATGTTTCATCAAAGCAGAGAACTTGCTGATTTGTTGTAACTGTTTGATGACCCGGGAGTGACAGTTTCATAAATATCTTGTGGCACTGACTGCTCCAACCGGGACTTCTGCGCGTAGGAATTAACAGAACACCATCGCATCACGTCCCAATCGAAACAGGAAATGTCCATGCCCCCGATCAAAATCGCTGTCATCGGTGCTGGTATGGCGGGTTTAAAAGCCGCCAGCACGCTTTACAAAGTCGGTATGGATGTTACGGTCTTTGAGAAAAGCCGTGGCCTTGGCGGGCGATTGGCATCCCGACGAACGGAATTTGGCCATTTCAACCATGGTGCACAATATGTTACGGCACGTGATCCGGGATTTGATGCCTTTTTGCAACAAGCCACGCAAGATAACGCAGCACAAAAATGGCACCCTGATCTCCATCGCGGAAGCCCCCCGGACAAAGTGTTTTCAACGCCCACCACCCATGCCGGAAACCTCGCAGAAAAGCAGTGGTATCAAGGCATACCGCAGATGAACAAGCTGATCGGGCCGTTGGTTCAATCATTTGAAATCCAAAAACAACACCGCATCACATCCATCGAAACGCTGACGCCACAAACTTTCATGCTTCATGATGATCTTGACGGGGAATTCGGCCCGTTCGATGGGGTGATTGTCACCGCACCAGCCCCACAAACTGCGGAACTTTTGCGCCCGATTTCATCGCGGTTTGATCCGATTGGTGATGTTGTCATCGCCCCATGCTGGAGCGTGATGGTAGCGTTTAAAAAGCCCCTGCCAACCGCGTTTGACGCGATGCTGTATCCATCTCCGGAAATAAGCTGGGCCGCACGCAGCATGCAAAACAACGACATTTTCCATCGTCGCACACCAGATCATTGGGTCTTGCATGCCAGTCCGAATTGGTCACGGGATCATCTGGAAGAAGACAAGGACCGCGTGATCGAAAAACTGCTAAATGCGCTTCGCACGGCCAGCGGCATCAAACTGCCTGATCTTCAAACCGTTCAAGCCCATCGCTGGCGCTATGCCCGGACCGAAATCCCGCTTGGCAGAAGCCACCTGAATGGCATGAATGGCCGCGTCATTGCAGCAGGCGATTGGTGCCTTGGCGCACGGGTCGAAGCCGCATGGCGAAGTGGTCAGTCGACTGCACATGCCATGATTGAAACTCTGATCGGCTAACCTGCATTTCATCAGAAAACGTCCCATGCCACACAATGCCAACGGATATCACCACAACAAGACGGATCTTCCTGAAAAGACCTGTGTTGTTTGCAAACGCTCTTTTTCATGGCGCCGCAAATGGAATGATTGCTGGCAAGACGTTCGGTATTGTTCGGATAAATGCCGCAAAGACCGTAATGCAACCAACCTAGCAACATCACAGCACTCACCACCGTAATGTTCTGTCGTTACAAAATGGGTGGTATCAGCCATAGCCAACACCGCCCTTCTTAGAAAAATTGATCGCGTGTCGCCCGATCAGCCAACCTTAGCCGCGCAGGGACTGCATCCGCTTGATCAGGCCTGCCGTTGACGCATCCCGCGCACTGGCATCTTCTTTGCCCTCGACCATCGGCAGCAATTCTTTGGCAAGCTGCTTGCCAAGTTCAACGCCCCATTGGTCATAAGAATTCACATTCCAGATGATGCCCTGAACAAAGATTTTATGTTCATACATAGCAACCAATCGGCCTAGCGTGAACGGATCAAGCTGCTTATACAGGATCATGGTGCTCGGTTTATTCCCGGCAAAGACCTTTTGCGGGGCCAGAACATCAATCTCGGCCGGTGACAAATCACTACCTGCCAGCTCATCCCTAACTTCGGCTTCGGTCTTACCGCGCATTAAGGCTTCGGCCTGTGCCAAGCAGTTCGATACCAGCTTGTCATGATGGTTGGACAATGGATGTAACGCATTGGCCGCCATGATAAAATCAACCGGGATCAGTTCCGTTCCCTGATGGATTAGCTGATAAAACGCATGCTGGCCGTTGGTGCCCGGTTCGCCCCAAATAATCGGGCCGGTTTCATAGGCAATCGGCTTGCCATCACGGGTGACGGATTTGCCATTACTTTCCATATCGGCCTGCTGCAAATAGGCCGGTAGGCGTGATAAATGCTGATCATATGGCAAAATGGCTTGGCTAGAGGCGCCCAGAACATTGCGATACCAAACCCCGATCAGGGCAAGGATCATGGGGATGTTGGTTTCAACCGGTGCCGTTTTGAAATGGTTGTCCATCGATTGCGCGCCGCGCAGAAGTTCTTCAAACTTCTCATACCCGACTGCCAGAATAATCGGCAGGCCAATCGCCGACCACAGGCTATAACGCCCGCCAACCCAGTCCCAGAACCCAAAGGCATTGTCGGTATCAATTCCGAATTCCGCGACCTTTTCAAGCGCGGTTGAAACCGCCACGAAATGCTTGGCAACCGCAGCTTCATCACCAAGCGCCTTGATCAACCAATCACGCGCGGAATAGGCATTGGTCAAGGTTTCGTCCGTCGTAAAAGTCTTCGATGCGATGATGAAAAGCGTCGTTTCCGCATCAAGGTCCTTAAGAGTATCGACAATATGCGCACCATCAACGTTCGACACAAAATGGCAGCGAATGCCATCAATGTGGAACGGACGCAGGGCCTCATTAACCATGACCGGGCCAAGATCAGATCCACCAATGCCAATATTGACGACATCGGTAATTTTTTTGCCGGTGTGGCCTTTCCATTCGCCGGAATGAACCCGCGCAGCAAAGGATTTAAGCAGCGCCAGAACGTCTTTGACCGCAGGCATAACATCTTTCCCGTCAAACTCGACCGGTGCCCCATCAAGGTTACGAAGGGCGGTATGAAGCACTGCGCGGTCTTCGGTGACATTGATTTTGTCCCCGGCAAACATCCGGTCGCGCCAAGCTTCAACATTGGCAGCCTTTGCCAGCTTGCCAAGGGCCGCCATCACGTCATCGGTGATCAGGTTTTTGGAGTAATCAACGAACAGGTCATTTAGCGCTGCACTAAAGCGGTCAAACCGTGCCGGATCATCGGCAAATGCGCGGCGCAGGTTCAGCTTCTCGGAAACTTCCGCGCCAAGACGATCCAGTTCTTCCCAGTTTTCAGTCAATTTATCAGCGGACATAACCATCCTCGGCCAAATTCAATTCATTACAGATCAAGACAGCGCAGCTGCGGTTGTGGACGCAGACTAGCATCTTGATCAAACCATGTGTGGGACAGTTTACAGACTGCGGCGGCAAGATTATGGCCGCCGCATAAATTCAATTTAACGGAACGCGAGAAACGCTTCGACCTCTTTTTCGGTCGGAAGCGCATTAATGGCACCGCGCTTGGTCGCTGTAATCGCCCCGACCGCATTGGCAAACCGGCACGCGGTGATAAGCTTTTCTTCCGATGCCAAAAGATCCGGATCCTTGAGAAGACGCGATAGGAAACCTGCCGTGCATCCATCCCCGGCCCCGGTTGCATCAACAGCCGTGATGTTAAACGATGGCACGAAACCGTCAAATTTCGGGGTAATGAAACGCGATCCTTTGGGGCCATAGGTCACAATCAAGGCGCGCCACCCGTCACACCACAGGTCTTTGATGCCTTCTTCAAGGTCATCCTTGCCTGAAACGAATGTGATTTCCTCGTCCGACATTTTAACAATATCGGCCTGACTAATCGCAAGGCGCAGGATTTCGCGGGCCTTCTCAACGCTTGGCCACAGGGGCAAGCGAAGATTTGGGTCACACGAAATCACCGCACCATTGTCACGGGCAATTTTGATTGCCTCAAGCGTTGCGGCACGCGGATCATCATCAATCATACACAGCGTTCCGTAATGGAACAGGTCGGTTGATTTCAGCATGTCCTGATCAAGATCGGCCGGGCACAGCAGCATATCGGCAGACGGGCTGCGGTAAAACGAAAATTCGCGTTCCCCGTCTGCGCGCAACGACACAAAGGCAAGCCCGGTCAGGGCTTCTTTGGTCAGAACAATGCCCGATGTATCGACATCGGCATCTTTAAGCGTATCAACCAGAAAATGGCCAAAGGCATCATCGCCCAACTTGCCGATAAAACCGGTTTCAATGCCCAATCGCTGGAGCCCCACGGCAGCATTCCCCGGCGCGCCACCTGCCGCCTTGGCAAAGGCCGGTGCATCGGCAAGACCGGTACCGGTTACCGTCGGGACAAAATCAATCAGCAATTCCCCAAGACAAACAGCTTTAGCTGTCATTGCGTTTCTCCGTTCGGATTGTCCGCTTTATCGCGCGGACCCGTTATTCAAAATCAGTGTTGCGGTCTGTGGGACGGAACGCTTTTAAATCGATTCAATTTGACACGCAAACCAAAATAAATCCGGTCTATGTCGATTGCCTAGGCAGATGTCTTTTGCGGCATGATCGCGCGACCAAATTCGACCTCACGCTGACGTTCAAGATCGGTCATCCAACCTTCAAACATTTTATCTCGCGCCAATTGGGCTGCGTAGTGACGATGAAGGGCTTCGGTAAGGCGCCCTTTCCGGCCAAGAAGATCATCGGCAAAGGCAATCATGACCGAGTTTGGCCAGGCAATCGGGCGGATATCACGGATGCTGGTGAAAATGCTGTCTTCATCGCGATCTGGTTCACATTGCGCCATCAGGGTAATCATCGCTGCAGTCGAACGCGACACCCCCATGTGACAATGCACAAGCAAATGCCCATCGCGACGTTCTTCCTGACTGCTTTTAAGACCTTCTCCAAATTCAAGGATCGCCTCGACATTGGCCTTGATTGGCGCTGGGCGGCCTTCCTTGTCCTCAATCACATCATGAAACCGCAAGATCGTGCGTTCGTGCGGCGCGTAATCGGAAAATATGCTGGGATCTTCTCGTTCAGGATCAAGCACGGACAGCACATGGGAAACCCCGTGATTGCGATGGGTCGGCAATTCATCAATACCACAGATCGTTAAACGCGAAATCGCAATCGGCTTCATCTTTCGTTCTCCTCATACATATCTTTTCTTTTCATCGCGCTATCAGAGCACAGGAAAAAGAAAAAACAAGGGCCGGCACCCGAAAAAGGTACCAGCCCGAAAATTTTCGCCAAACTGACATATCAACTTGATGCCAGACGGCCTGCGATGATGTGGGGCTTATTTCGCCCGGTTCACCGCATGAATATTGAGCATTTCCCACGCCATCGTCGCCCCGGCAAGGGCGGTAATGTCCGAAACATCATAAGGTGGGGAAACTTCGACAACGTCACTGCCAATCAGATTGATGTGACCGGCAAGCCCGCGCAGGATCGATACGGCCTGATGGGTGGTCAAACCGCCCAGAACCGGCGTTCCGGTCCCCGGTGCATAGCACGGATCAAGCCCGTCAATGTCAAAGGTGATATAGGCCGGGTTATTACCAACTGTTGCTTTGATCTTTTCAACAATCGCGTCAATCGACATTGACTGAACATCCGGGCCATACAGGATATTGAACCCGTGGGTCGATTCATTGTGGGTCCGGATACCGACCTGAATCGATTTCGACGGATCAACAATGCCCTTTTGCGCGGCATGCCAGAACATGGTGCCGTGATCAATACGGTCCCCGTCATCTTCCCACGTATCGGAATGGGCATCGAACTGGATCAGGGAAATACCATCACCGTATTTTTCAGCATGTGCTTTCAGAACCGGATAGGTGATGAAGTGATCCCCACCAATGGTCAGCATCTTGGCACCGGACTGAACGATATCGCGGGCATGATCTTCGATCATTTCGGGTAATTTTTCCGGGTGACCCGGATCGATAACCATATCGCCATAATCAATGACCGAAAGTTCGGCAAAGATATCGCGACCGGACGGGAAATGCGGTGCCCATGCAAGATTGGCCGACGCACGGCGCACACCTTGCGGGCCAAGACGCGTTCCCGGTCGGCTTGACGTTGCAAGATCATAAGGAATACCGGTCACGGCAATATCAATACCGTTCAGATCGCGCGAATAAATACGGCGCATGAAGGACAGCGCGCCGGAATACATCGGTTCGCTGGTGTTCTGATGCACAGATTTCGCGGTAAAGGCGTTATCACCGCCCTTGGTGTCAATGACGCCGGTGCTGCTCATTTTTCTTCCCTTATCTCCGAATGAGAACCTGCTTTAAAATCAGGCGTCGCCCAGTGCAATCCAGGTCGACTTAATTTCACAATATTTATCAAGCGCATGCAACGAACGGTCGCGCCCCGTACCCGACTGTTTGTAGCCACCAAACGGCATGGTGATGGACCCACCGTCCCAGCAATTCACCCAAACAAGACCCGAACGCAGTTTCTTTGCGGTCATGTGGGCCTTGTTAATATCGCGTGTCCAAACCGCCGCTGCCAAACCATATGGCGTATCATTTGCGGTCTGAACTGCTTCTTTCCAATCCTTGACCGAAATAACCGACAGAACCGGGCCAAAGATTTCTTCCTTGGCGATCGTCATGTCATTCTTGATGCCATCAAACACGGTCGGTTCAACGTAATAACCACCCGATTCTGTCCGCGCACGTTTCCCGCCAGCACGCAAAACACCACCTTCGGACGCACCCTTTTCGATATAGCCCAGAACGCGGTTCATCTGATTTTCATCAACAATCGCACCCATCTGGCTTTTCGGATCAAGTGGATCACCCGGCTGCATTTTGGCACCTTCGGCGATGACCTTTTCGATAAACTCGTCCTTGATGCTTTCTTCGACAATCAAACGCGACCCTGCGGTGCAGACTTCACCCTGATTATAGAAAATGCCGCCTGCCGCCGCCGAGGCCGCCGCATCCATATCCGGGCAATCGGCCAGAACGATGTTCGGGCTTTTGCCCCCACATTCAAGCCAGACGCGCTTCATGTTTGACTGACCGGCATATTGCAAGAACAGCTTGCCGACTTCACCTGACCCGGTAAAGGCAATGCAATCAACATCTTCATGCAGGCCAAGCGCCTTGCCCGCCGTCGGGCCAAAGCCCGGAATCACGTTCAAGACACCTTCGGGAATGCCCGCCTCAACCGCGATTTCCGCAACGCGCAGGGCCGTCAAAGGTGACTGTTCAGCCGGTTTAAGAATGATCGAATTGCCCATCGCCAATGCCGGGCCAAGCTTCCAGACCGCCATCATCAGCGGGAAGTTCCATGGCACCACAGCAGCAACCACACCAAGCGGTTCACGGGTGATCATGCCAATGGCATTGATTTCCGATGGGGATATTTCGTCATAAATCTTGTCGATTGCTTCGGCGTACCAACGAATGCACTTGTAAGAAAGCGGGATATCATCGCGGGCAGCCATCGTGATCGGCTTACCCATATCAAGGCTTTCAAGAAGGGCCAGCTCAGCCGCATTCTTTTCCAGAAGATCCGCAAAATGAAGCAAGATCGCCTTGCGCTTTGCCGGGGACGCTTCCGACCAGCTGCCTTTATCAAACACCGCACGCGCCGATGCTACTGCGCGATTGACGTCTTCAACGTCGCATTCGGCAACCTTGGTCAAAACAGAACCGTCGCGTGGGCTGATGCAATCAAATGTCTTGCCCGACGCGGCATTAACATAGGCACCGTTGATGAACGCTTTATTGCGAATATCAAGTGCTTTTGCCTGTGCGGTCAGCTGTTCAAAATTCAACGGATTGGTCATCGGAAATCTCCTGACGGATGGCGCTTTGAGTCTTGTTCAATTCTGATATTTGCTCGGGTGTCATGCCCGGTTGATCACGTGATCAATTAGATACTCAGTAAGATGGCGGTGTTGCGGCACTGACAGTTTCACATTCACCATCCCCGACATTTCGGAAACGGTGCGGAATTTCCGCGTTGAAATAGTACGCATCACCGGGGCCAAGAACCTTGACCCTCTCACCCACCGTTACTTCAAGTTTACCGCGAATGACAACACCGGCTTCTTCGCCCTTCTGGACTATTAGATTGTCACCGGTATCGCCACCCGCTGGATAGGTTTCATGCAGCACGCGCAATTTACGATCTTTGCGCGATGCCCCGACAAGACGCATTGACATCGTCCCGTCAGAAAGTTCGACAAGATCTTCTTTTTTAAAGAAAATTTCTTCACCGTTATCAAGATCGATGGTGAAGAAATTAATCATGGTCATAGGGATGCCTGCCAGCACTTTGGCAAGGCTATCAATAGACGGGCTGACCCGGTTTTGTTCGATCGTTGAAATGGTGCTGTTGGTGACGCCGGCACGACGTGCCAATTCACGTTGCGACAGCCCATACATGCTGCGCACAGCCTTCAGACGATCCCCTACCTTTTGAGACATTCCCGTCTTTTCCCTATTGGTCGTTTTTTATCTGGGTGCGGTTATACCGCGTCGAGGTACCAACGATATTCAAGCTGCGTGACCTCGGAGAAGAATTCGTCATATTCCGCACGTCGGCAGATATCGAAAACTTCAACAAACTGTTCACCAAGATATTCCTTGACGATATCGCCTTCGACAAACCGGTCGAGGGCCGAAATCATGCTGCGCGGGACAATCTTGCCACCATGCTGCTCATAGCCGTTGCCGACCGTGGGTTCGCCCGGATCAAGTTTGTTTTTCATCCCGTAATGTACGCCAGCCAAAACGCATGCCAAAACCAGATACGGGTTTGCATCGGCACCAGACACACGATGTTCAACCCGTGCGGCATTCGGACTGCCAGCAGGGATACGCAGTGCGACGGTACGGTTATTCAAACCCCAGTTTGGCGACATCGGCGCATAGGCCTTGTTCTGGAACCGGCGGAATGAATTCGGATTCGGTGCAAAAATTGCCATGCTTTCAAACATCGCTTCCTGCAGGCCACCGATAGCAAAGCGCAAATTATCAGAAACTTCTTCATCGCCTTTGGGCGACATGACGTTGTTGCCGTCTTCATCGCGCAAACTGACATGAACGTGCAGACCATTACCGGCCTGATCAGAATATGGCTTTGCCATGAAAGTCGCAGTAACACCATGATCCCATGAAATGCCTTTGACGACGCGTTTAAGCTGCATGGCATGGTCTGCGGCCATCATCGGGTCACTGACATGGCCCAGATTGATTTCGAATTGCCCGGGACCGGCTTCGGCAACGATCGTATCGGCCGGGATGCCTTGACGGTTCAGTTCAGCAACTGCGTCATGAAGAACCCGTTCGAAATCTTCGATCTGCTGAAGACCGTAAACCTGCACACCATCCGATGCGATCCCGCCGCCAAGCGGCTGCGGAGGAAGTGGTGCGGCTGTTTCCTGATTCTGATCAGCAAGATAGAATTCAAGTTCCAGTGCAACAGTCGGATACAGACCATCAGCAGACAAGCGATCAACAACTGCCTGCAAAACATTGCGCGGATCGGCAAAAAAGCGCGAACCGTCAAGGTTATACAGACTCATCATCACCTGCGCCAAAGGCAGTTCGCCATATGGAACACGGCACAATGTACCGGGAATAGGCTTTGCGACATTGTCCTGATCACCACTGGACCAAAGAAACCCTGTGCCTTCCGGGGTGTCGCCCGTGATGTCTACAAGACATACAGAACCGGGCAGGTTGACGCCTTCCTGAAAGCTTTTGATGAATTTTTGCTTACTGATTCGTTTGCCACGAAACACACCGTTGATGTCTGGGATCAACAGCTCGACAAGTTCGATATCAGGATTTTCTTCAAAGAATCGTTGGGCAACCGCCCTACCGTCTTCGACGAACGACTTGTTCATCGTCTTATACTCCCAGAAAAGGCCTTGTATTATAGGGTTTATCCCTGAACCCAACAGTGCCGTGCCGGAATGCGCCGGTCAAGCCCTATCGTGCGATATATCGTGCAAATCATGCGGTGCAATAAAATCATCCCTCTAAAACAATCATCTGTGGAAACCGACGCTGCATGAACCACTGGACAACAAAAAATAAGTAATAACTGTCAAAAAATTTGCCTAAAAATCCTCTTGCAAAGGTGTTCAAAAAAACGAACACTGAAAACAGATGTTCAACATATCGCACAAAAGTAGACAAGCACCGCTGTCAGGAGACGTTATGAATAATTTCGACAAAACCGCCTATTGGCAGGACATTGATCAAGCCCACCATATTCACCCGTTCACAGATACAGCGGATTTGAATAACCGTGGCACGCGGGTCATCACCAGCGCGCAGGGCGTGTTTATCGAAGACTCGACTGGCAAACGTTATCTTGACGGCATGGCGGGCTTGTGGTGCGTCAATATCGGCTATGGCCGTAAAGAACTTGCCGATGCGGCCTACAAGCAGATGCTTGAACTGCCCTATTACAATAACTTCTTCCAGTGTGCGAACACCCCGGCGATCGAGCTTTCCAAAGTTCTTGCCGAAATCACACCAGAAGGCCTGAACCACGTCTTTTATGCCAATTCCGGGTCCGAGGCGAACGACACGGTTGTCCGTATGGTTCATCAATACTGGAACCTTAAGGGCAAACCTGATCGCACCCATATCATCAGCCGTAAGAACGCCTACCATGGGTCGACCGTGGCCGGTGCGTCACTTGGCGGAATGTCGGGCATGCATTCGCAGGGCGGATCGCTGGTGCGCGATATCGTTCATATCGATCAGCCTTACTGGTACGGTGAAGGTGGCGATCACACCCCCGAAGAATTCGGCCTGATTGCGGCGCGCAAGCTTGAAGAAAAGATCGAAGAACTGGGTGCAGACCGCGTTGGTGCCTTTATCGGTGAACCGATCCAGGGGGCTGGTGGCGTGATCATTCCGCCATCGACCTACTGGCCTGAAATTCAGCGTATCTGCAAAAAATACGACATTCTTCTGATTGCCGATGAAGTCATCTGTGGCTTTGGCCGTACCGGTGAATGGTTCGGTTGTGACACCTATGACATCAAGCCGGACCTGATGCCGATGGCAAAGGGCATGTCGTCCGGGTATCTTCCGATCTCTGCTGTCATGGTTGGTGATCGCGTTGCAGACGTTCTGATCAATCAGTGCGGTGAATTCACCCACGGCTTCACCTATTCCGGTCACCCGGCATGTGCGGCAGTGGCACTGGAAAATATCCGCATCCTGCGCGAAGAAAAAATGGTCGAACGTGTGCATGACGATATCGGCCCTTATTTTGGCAAGGCGCTTAAAACCCTTGAAGACCATCCGTTGGTCGGCGCGGTTGAAACCATCGGTTTGATTGCCGGACTTCCCCTGACCGATGACAAGAAAACCCGCAAAGCGTTTGAAAAACCGGGAACCGTCGGCACAATCTGCCGCGATGCCTGTGTGGCAAATGGCGTTATCTCGCGGGCCTGTGGCGACCGTATGGTTCTCTCGCCACCGCTTTGCATCAGCAAAGATGAAGTCGACGAGTTGGTCAAGCGCCTCCGTGCGGCACTTGATGATACCGCCAAGAAAATCGGAAAAATGTAATCACCATCTGATTACAATGACTTACCGAAATACCCGGCGTGAGCTATCATTGCCGGGTATTTTTATCTAACCCCGAGCTAACTCTGTGCACACCCACCTTCTCGCCCAAAGAGATATCCATGCTCAAACGCATCTATCAGCCCCTGGCCTATCAAAACGACACCCTGCCCAACAGTTACTGGGCCGATAGTGTTCCCACCCTGCCCGATTGCGAAAAACTAGCAATCGAAGGCACCCTTAAGGCCGATATCGCGATCATTGGTGGTGGGTATAGCGGGCTATCTGCGGCACTGGAATTGGCGCAAAACGGTGCTGATGTTGCGGTCTTTGATGCTGGACGCAGTGGTTGGGGTGCATCGGGGCGCAATGGTGGTTTTTGCTGTATGGGCGGCAGTGGTAAAGATTACGGTTATCTCGCAAAGAAGTTTGGCGATGATGCGGTCAAACAATTCGCACGCATTCAACATGACGCCATTCGTCTCGTTGAAAACCGCCTGACGGATTGGAACATTGATGCCGACCGCCATTCCGACGGCGAAGTGATCCTGGCGCACAAACCCAACCGCATTGGTGAATTGCACCACGAAGCTGATGAGCTTGCCAATTACGCCAACATCAAAAGCACGTTCCTAGACCGCAACACCCTGATCGAGCGCGGATTGCATGCTAACGACACCTATGGCGGATTGCATGTTCAGGCGGGCTTTGGCCTAAACCCGATGAAATACCTTATCGGGCTGCATGCCCAATGTATTGCCGCAGGTGTTCGAATATTCGAACAGGCAAAAATCGACCGCTTTTCCGAGGACGGCGATCACTATCTGCTTCATGCCGGGGATACCCGGATATCAGCAGGGAAGATCGTCATTGCCACCAACGGATACAGTTCGGAAAACTTGCCCAACTGGATTGGCGGGCGTTTGATGCCGGTGTTTTCCGGCATCCTCGTTACCCGTCCGATGAGCGATGATGAATTGTCCGCACAAGGCTGGACCAGTGACCTGATGGCTTTTGACAGCCGCATTTTGCTACATTATTTCCGCAAACTTCCCGATAACCGGTTCCTGTTTGGTGGACGTGGTGGCATCACTGCAACGCCTGCTGCCTTTGAGGCCGGAAAACGCGATCTTCTGGAAAACTTCAACCGCATGTTCCCGGCATGGCGCGAAATCGATTTCACCCATCATTGGAACGGCCTTGCCTGCCTGTCGCAAAGCTGGCGCCCCTATATCGGGCGCGTTCCGGGGCACCGCGACGTTTGGACGGCCCTTGCATGGCATGGCAACGGGGTTGCCTTGGCAAGTATGGGCGGGAAACTGTTGGCTGAGCGCATGTTGGGCACGGTTGGCGAAGACGATATTGGATCGGTTTTGACCACACCGATGGACAAATTCCCCATGCCGGGGCTTCGCCGTGCGGCACGGTCAGTTGCCTATCGCTATTACGGATTGCGTGATCGGTTTGCGTAACGGGCAAAAGTGACATATGTCATGTCCAACCACCGCATCATGCATTAATGCTGTGACATCCTGAGCGCATTACAGGTTTACCATCATGTCCGACAAACAGCCGACCCTTGCCGAAATCAAGGAACGCCGCGAACTTGCAACCCGTCGTATCAAGGACGATACCGGGATTGATCAGGACATGATCAAAAACATCGTGCATGGCTTTTATGCCAAGGTCCGTGATGATGATTTACTCGGCCCGGTATTTGATGAAAAAGTCGAAAACTGGGACACCCATATGGACCGCATGGTGATGTTCTGGTCATCGGTTGCGCTGGCAACCGGCAATTATGACGGCCGCCCGATGCAAAAGCACATGCCGCTTAAAATCACCCGTCACCATTTTGACCGCTGGTTGCAGCTTTTTGCGCAAACACTGTCGGAATATTGCGAAGAACCCGCCGCCAGACATTTCATGGAACGCGCCCTTCGCATTGCTTCAAGCTTTGAAATCGGCATTGCCGCCCATAACGGCGTGATCCTGTCAAAGGGCGAACGCTATGACCCGGTTGCCAACTGGACACCTGAATAACAGGCAACACCACACCAATTGCATTTTGCAATCAGTTTTGATACCGTGCCCTTGATTGCACGATGTATCAAACGGAAGGTGTTCCAATGTCTGACACACTTGCCATTGCCCAGCGCTATTTTCAGGCTTATGAAAATTCGGACCGTGATGCGATTGAACGTCTGGTTTCCGATGATTTCCGCTTCAGCAGCCCGCTCGACAACCAACTGGATCGAAATTCCTATTTCGAATGCTGTTGGCCAAATCATCAACAGATTGATCGGTTCGAACTTATTCACCTCGTCGCCAACGGAAATGCTGTTTTCGTCACCTATGAAGGTGAAGCCAATACGGGCCGTCGTTTCAGAAATACCGAGATCCTGACCATACGGGATGGCCGTGTTACTTCGGTCGAAGTCTATTTCGGCTGGAACCTGCCTCATGATGTGCCAGAAGGCAATTCAGCCCCTTCGTGATGCCTTCTTTACGTCCTGGAACGTAAAGAGTTGATGCGACTTGGCGACACATGACAACAATGGTCTTATAATGTTTTCAGCCCAAGACATCCTTTTTGGGGGTATTACGGCATTGAAACCCATAAGAAAATCCATCAATCTGTGCATTATCGGTTTTGATTAGGGTCTGTACCCATTTCGGATTAAGACACAAACGGAGAAAGTAACGATGTGGTCTGCGATCCTTGTCGCCGCCATTTTGCTGGCTGCACTGATTGCCTATACTTTGTATGGACATCGCCGCCACCTGGCCATCAGCTCCGGCCCGAAAATTGATCCGGCATCACGTCCAAACACCGCCCTTCTGTTGATTGACCTGCAAGACGATTTCACATCGGACAGTGCAAAACACACCTATCCCGCCGATGCGATGAAAAATGGCATTTTGGCCATCAACAAACTTGTTGAAACCGCCAATGCCAATGGCTCTCCAGTCATTTCGATCCGGCAGACATTCGCAGGCTGGTACATCAACTTTCTTGTGAAATTGCTGAATGAAGGACGCGGCTGCCCGAAATCAAAGGGGCTCGACATTGATGCCCGGATTGATGGCGATATTGACCACGACATCGTTAAATCGCGTGCAGATGCCTTTCATGAACCCGAATTGTCGCGGGTTCTCGACCGGCATCATGTTGGCAAATTGATCATTGTCGGACTGGACGGGGATTTTTGTGTCAACGCCACGATGAAGGCCGCCCTTGATCGCGGTTATGATGTGTCGTTCAGTGACGCAACCACCCTGGCCCACAATCCGCAAAGCTGGCGCAAAACAAAATCCCGCCTTATCGCACTCGGTGCAAAAGACGGGATTGACGAAAAACCCGGCGATGCGGTTTCAGCCAGGACCGCCAAACAAAACGAACCGGCATAGGGTTACGGACCTAAAGCCGGTCGCGGATCGAATACCAAACCATTGCTGCGACCAAAAGCGGGAAGCGCAATGCTTTACCGCCCGGGAAGACCGGGATTTTCAGGTTCGACATCACATCAAACCGTTCCATCGTTCCGGCAACCGCATCGGCCATGATTTGGCCGGCCAAGGTCGCCATGGCAACGCCGTGCCCGGAATAGCCCGTCGCGGTAAAGACATTATCTTCGATCTTACGGAAGAACGGCATGCGATTCATCGTAATCGCAAGTGTCCCGCCCCAGCCATAATCAATCTTAACGTCTTTAAGCTGCGGATAGACTTCAATCATATGCGGTGAAACAAACGACTTAATGTCTTTTGGGAAGGTGTAGCCGTATGTTTCGCCACCGCCAAACAACATGCGTTTATCGGCACTTAGACGGTAATAGTTGATCACGAACTTTGAATCCGCGACCGCCACATCATCACGGATCAATTCGCGCGCCAAATCATCAGAAAGCGGTTCGGTCGCAATAATGAAATTATTGATCGGCATAACCCGTTTGGCCACCCGATCTTCCAGCCCATCAAGATACCCGTTACAACCAAGGATCACTTTGTTAGCGCTAACAACCGCGCCATCCTCGGTCTTGACCTTAACCTTGCCTGCCTGATTTTCATAAGACGTTACAACCGCACCTTCAAAAATCCGTGTCCCGGCAGCACGTGCGGCATTCGCAATACCCAGTGCGAAATTAAGCGGGTGAATATGCCCCGCCCCCATATCAAGCGACCCGCCATGATAAAACGACGTGCCCAGCATCTCGCGCATTTCATCGCGGTCGACATTGCGGATATCCTGATACCCGTATTCGTCGCGCAGCTTTTCGCTATAGGCATGGGTATCAGCAACAAACCGTGCGCGATGATCGGCATGCAAAATGCCCGGCTTCCAATCGCATTTAATCCCATGCTTGGCGATCAGGGATTTGACGATGCCTTTGGATTGTTCGGCAATATCCCAAAGCTTTTTGGCATCATCGCGCCCAACCATCTTTTCCAGATCGTCCTGTTCACGGCGCTGACCGGAACCAACTTGCCCGCCATTACGGCCAGATGCCCCCCATCCAACCCGGTGGGCTTCAAGCAAAATGACATCAAATCCACGCTCTGCTAAGTGCAAAGCAGATGACAACCCGGTAAAGCCGCCCCCAATGACAACAATGTCGCAGGTTTGGTCCCCTTCAAGCTTGGCAAACGGTTCGGTCGCATTGGCAGTTGCAGCGTAATAGGACGCAGGATATGCCCCGGCCGTGTCATTGGCAGTCAGCAAATTTGGGGTAAACACGAGGAGGCCTCATTTTTGGTTGGTGGCGATGGCCCATCCTGCCCGAACAGCGCCATCTATCAAGGGAAAACTGCGCTTTTCAAACAGTTCCAAACGCATTTCACCGATTATGCCAAAACAAATCAGATCAAGGAAAAAGGATTGCGCAAAGCCCTGCTCAAACCGCGATAAATGCAAGCCGATCAGATGCTAAGTCTGGTGCTGCCCGTCGCCTGAATGGGTCTGAGTTTTAGAGTCTTACCCACCTTGGCTTGCGGCTTCGACCATGCGAAGGGCAGTCTTGGTCGCAGCACAGCCCCCACGCGCCGTACAGCGCAAATCAGGATGCATCATCGCACCAATTTTCACTGTCTGATCAACCAATTCATCGTATCCCAGAACCGCATCGAACCCGGCAAGAACCGCCATTGCCGAAGAAAAGGCATGCGACACACCCGCAACATTGCGCGCATGACACGGGATTTCAACATCCCCACCAACCGGATCACAAACCAGACCAAGGGTATTCATCAAACACATGCTGGCTGCATCAAAGCACTGCTTGGCGTCCCCACCATAGGCCTGCGCAACACCCGCCGCCGCCATCGCCGCCGACGCACCGGTTTCAACCGAACAACCCCCGCATTCCGCAGCAAACGTGCCACGTGCGGCAAATACAGCCCCGATCAGCGCCATGACTTGCAGCGCATCCGTCGCACCTTCGATATCAATGCCGTGACGGATCAATCCATAAAGCGTTCCGGGAACGACACCTGCACTGCCTGCCGTTGGGGCCGCACACACCAACCCCCGATTGGAATCGCGTTCCATTGCGGAAAGCGCACCTGCAATGGCGTCTTGCAGTACCGGGCCACCCAGCCCACCGGGCAGATTGGCATCACGGACTTTACGCGCCCGCAAGGTTAAAAACCGCATCACGTTATCTTCGGGTTTTGCATCGAACCCTTCGGCCACCACACGCAACATCAATTCACAGCGTTCGCGGAACAATGCGCGGGTGGCTTCGCGTGATCGGCCAAGGCGCTTGGCTTCCAGCACAAGGGCCGCATCGGCAATTGATCCGCCTTCTTGCCCATCGGCAACCGCAATCACGGCCTCACTGGTCGAAAACAAATCATCTGTGGCGCAGACCGGATATTGCGATGCATCGGCATAACGCAGATCGGAAATTTTACCGCCATCCCATTCGCGTAGCGATGATAAAGCATCCCCATTCGGCAAGGATTGCAAAGAAACTTCAATTCGTTCATGGGATGGATCAAGCGACACACCAAGCAACGTATTTCCACCCGATGCCAACTGTTTTCCAAGGTCATCGGCATGGGCACCCACATCAGGACCCCAGACAAACACCGTCGCCGTTTTCCCGGTCAGAAATACCGGCTGCCCATTCATCGCATCAATGTAAAACATGCCGCCACCAACCGACGCACCCGTGTAAAGATCAACACGTTTCGTGCCATCCGTCGCCACAACGGTCAGTTCCAGATCAACCCGGTTGGGGTGATTGTTGTTTTCAAGTTCAACGATCTCAATCGCAAACTGAAAACCTTCGCCGCGCTCAACCCGGCCCAGAATATCGCGGTAATCTGCATCGGTCAGCTTTGCACCCGCAAGCCCGGCGGCAAAATTTTCGTCCGAACTTTGCGCCTTATAGCATGGCGCAAAGGACCCGCGCGGATCAAACCGCACCACCGCATTTTGCAGTATTTCACCGTTTGAGCACGAAAGTTCGCGCACAAGCTTTGCCATCATATAGGGCGCCGCACAGTGCGAACTTGATGGGCCACGCATAACGGGACCAATCACGGAATTAAGCAGGCTGATTTCTTGCATGGCGGCACTTCACAGGTTGATATGCATGTTGCGGGAATTGCATACAATATGCCGCAATCATCACCTGCCTTTTGCGCGATTGCAATCTTACAAAAGAAAAACCCCAATCAGCATGACGGCCGATTGGGGTTTTCAATAATGGTTTTGTCGCTGCGATCGCTTAACGCTGCTTGGTTTCCCATTCAGGATGCACGAAATACGGCGCATTTGACGGGGCCAGCGGTTGACGCCCACGAATGATGTCAGCGGCCTTTTCACCAATCATAATCGTTGGCGCATTCAGGTTACCCGTTGCAATCGTTGGCATGATCGAACTATCAACCACGCGCAGCCCTTCGATACCGTGAACACGGGTGTTTTCATCCACCACGGACATCTCATCACTGCCCATCTTACAGGTGCATGACGGGTGATAAGCACTTTCGGCGTGATCTGCGACCCATGCGTCAATCTGCTCGTCGGTCTGAATATCCTTGCCCGGTGCAATTTCACTGCCGCGCAAATCGGCAAATGCTTCCTGACCAAATATTTCACGGGTCAGGCGCACGGATGCACGCATTTCTTCCCAGTCTTCCGGGTGGCTCATATAGTTCGGATCAATGATCGGACGGTCTTTTGGGTCGGCGGATGCCAAACGCACGGTCCCACGCGATTTCGACCGCATCGGGCCGATATGGGCTTGGAAGCCATCCCCTTCGGCGGCCTTTGATCCATTATAGTTAATAGCGGCTGGCATGAAATGATATTGCAGGTCCGGGTGCTTAACGCCCGCTTTCGACCGAATAAAACCACCAGCTTCAAAATGGTTGGTCGCACCAAGACCGGTTTTAAACAGATACCACTGCACACCGATCTTAAGTTTGCTCCACCAATCAAGCTTGCTGTTCAGACTAACCGGCTTTGTGCATTCCATCTGAACGTAAAGTTCCAAATGGTCCTGAAGGTTTTCACCAACACCGGGAAGATCATGAACAACATCAATGCCATGTTCGCGCAGATGTGCTGCCGGACCGACCCCTGACAGCATCAAAAGTTTCGGCGAATTGATCGAACCTGCCGATAGGATGACTTCACGGTCAACCACTGCGCGCTTGGCCTCACCTTCATGGGTGAAGTCAACACCAACTGCACGTTCACCTTCAAAAACAATGCGTTGTGCAAATGCTTTATTGTAAACCGTGACGTTTTCACGCTTTGCCGCCGGGTGAAGATAGGCCTGTGCCGTTGACCAACGACGGCCTTTATAGACCGTCATATCCATGGTCCCCAGACCTTCCTGACGATAGCCATTCTGATCCGGCGTGTATTCATACCCCGCCTGCTGCCCGGCCTTGACCCACGCTTTATGCAGATCATTCTGACAGGCACCGGTCGTCACATGAAGCGGCCCGTCACCACCATGATATTCATCACCATCGGCATCTTCATTGCGCGTATCGGCCTTGCGGAAATAGGGCAAGCACCGCGCATAATCCCAGTCTTTCAGGCTTGGGTCTTCTTCGGCCCAGCGATTATAATCAAGCGCGTGCCCGCGAACATAAGCCATCCCATTTATCGAACTTGATCCGCCTGAAACGCGCCCGCGCGGCGTTTCCATCCGACGATTATTCAGGTTTGATTGCGGTGTCGTCCAATAAGCCCAGTTATAGGTTTCTGACTGCATCGGATAGGAAAGTGCCGTTGGCATATGAATGCGCCAATCCCACCAATGATCGACTGGCCCGGCCTCCAGCACCAACACCTTAACGTCGCGATCTTCTGACAGGCGATTTGCCAAAACAGCACCGGCTGAACCGGAACCGACAATCACGTAATCGTATTTTTCAGTCTTTGTTGGGGTCGACATCATTGATCCCTTTTATCTTTCAAACGTTGCGGGCAGCCATTTTTTGATCACAAATATGCCGATCAATAAGGCGCCTCGACATCGCCGGTTTCGACATAGACCGATTTAATGCGGGTGTAATGTTCAATCGCCGCACGGCCATTTTCACGACCGACACCGGATTTTTTCACGCCACCAAACGGCATTTCAATCGGGGTAATGTTGTAGGTATTAATCCAGCACGTCCCGGCTTCAAGGCGGGCGACAACCCGGTGACCGCGCGACAGATTCTTGGTGAACACACCCGCAGCCAGACCATATTGCGTGTCATTGGCGCGTTTGATGACTTCGTCTTCGTCTTTAAATGTCAAAACAGACATGACCGGACCAAAGATTTCTTCGCGCACGATGGTCATATCATCGGAACAACCGGCAAAGACCGTCGGGGCAACAAACAAACCACCTTCCGGCATGCCATCGGTTACGGCATGGCCACCAAGAACGCATTTTGCGCCCTCTTTTTTGCCGGTTTCGATATAGGACATTACCTGATCGAACTGCGCCTTGGTCACAATCGGGCCAACTTGGGTTTCAGGCTTTTCCGGATCACCCAGAACAAGGTCCTTGGACCGTGCGATCAGTTTTTCGATGAAGGTATCGGCAACACTTTCATGAACAAACACCCGTGTGCCGTTCGAACAAATCTGCCCCGATGAATAGAAGTTTGCCATCTGCGCGCCCGAAACCGCGTTATCAAGATTGGCATCTTCAAAAACAATCATCGGCGATTTACCGCCAAGTTCCATGGTAACGGCCTTCATCCCACCTGCGGCAGCGGCGGCAACCTTGGCACCGGTTGCCGCCGATCCGGTCAGTGAAACCTTATCAACATCATCATGATCAACAAGGGCTGCACCACATTCGCGCGCCCCTTGGACCACGTTGTAAACACCATCTGGAAGACCTGCTTCCTGCAGGGCTTCGGCAAGTGCAATTGCCGATAATGGGGTGACTTCGGATGGCTTATAGACAACCGCATTGCCGCACGCCAAGGCGGGGGCTGCTTTCCAACAGGCAATCTGGATCGGATAGTTCCATGCACCAATGGCGGCACAAACACCAACGGCTTCACGCCGGGTATAGGCAAAATTCCCGGCAAGATCGATATGCTCGCCTGCAAGACTGCCCGCAACACCAGCAAAATATTCAAGACACTCAACACCGGAAATCACATCGACAATTTCGGTTTCCTGAATGGCGCGGCCCGTATCGCGGGTTTCAACCAGTGCCAATTCATCGTTACGGTCCCGCAGGATTTGGGCAGCCTTAAACAACACACGTGCGCGCTGTGCAGCGGGTGTGTTTTTCCAAATTTCAAACCCTGCACGTGCGGCCTTAACGGCTGCATCAACATCCGATGCCGTGCTTTCATTGCCCTTGGCAAGAACCGTGTTGGTCGCTGGGTTCAACGTTACCATCGCAGCACCAGAACCGCTGGTTTTCTTGCCATTGATGAAATTCAAGATTTGGTAAAGGCTCATATCAAAACTCCTGCAGGCCGCCTCGATGTCGGGCGACCGTAATCTTAAACATTTGACGTGTTGTTTAGCGCGCGGGCGAATTCGCCAGATAAAGGCGCATGGTACTGTGCACCATTTCGCGCGCGGCTTTGACATCGGCTCGCCCTTCGGAAAGGCCCGAACGCACCCAGATGCCATCAATCATTGCCGCCAGTGCGGCCGAAATTTCATCTGCACGCTGATCCGTTGTCAGTTGGCGCAGTTCGTGACGCAGATTGGACGCCAGTCGTTTGAAATAGATCGCATTAATACGGTTAAGCGCCTTGGAAAACGGCACCTGCGACCAGAAGGACAACCACGCCACCGTCACCTGTGGGGTAAATTGTTCTTCGTTGAAATTCGTATTCACAATCGCTTCTAGTCGGTCTATCGGCGTTTTTGCATTGGCCAAGCGCACCAGATAATCGTTGCGCAGCTCCTGCATCAAGAAGCGCATGGTGGCTTCAAGCAACGCATTCTTACCACCGAAATAATGCGAAATAATGCCCGACGACATACCCGCCGCCTTCGAGATACGCGCAATCGTCGTATCAGCAAAACCGTGGCGGTGAATGGTTTCAATCGTCGCGTCGATCAACTGCCTGCGGCGAACAGGCTGCATACCAACCTTGGGCATTCACATCATCCAATTCAAAGCGATCCAAAGGGTTTAGCGTCCGTGCAACAGCATAAGACGCAGTTTTTAGCCATTCGCAATTGACGTGACGTGAATATGATGTATTTTAATTGAACAATCAATCAATAAAAACACACCGTCATTTGCGGCGCACAGATCCGTGGGATCACACATAGTTGCGCGGCTTTGCGGTTGTTTTTCTGATTATTCCGGTCCATGCGATGGGGTTCTGGGGAACCTGATTGCGTGGCTCTGGGCGAGTGTTAGCGACTTACGATATTACGTTGATGTTCGTCTGGCCTCCGGAACCGAGAGTCTGATGATTGCGTGCTCGCAGTCATTAGTAACCGTTAGGTTTACACAAGGGAGAACCAGAAACATGACCACTCTTTCCACGTTCGGCCGTCTTCTTGGCAGCACCATCATTGCCACCACCCTTCTGGGTGCCGCAAGTGCCAAAGCAGCCGACAGCGATGCCTGCAAAACCGTAACGTTTTCTGATGTTGGCTGGACCGACATCACGGCAACCACGGCAACCGCATCGGTTATTCTTGACGCATTGGGCTATGATGCAGAAACCGAACTTCTGTCGGTTCCTGTCACCTATACCAGCCTTGCCAATGGCGATGTTGACGTGTTCCTTGGCAACTGGATGCCAACCATGGCCGCCGACATTCAGCCATATCTCGACAAAGGGACTGTTGTTACCACCGGTGCAAACCTTGAAGGTGCAAAATACACCCTTGCCGTTTCCAAGAATGCCTTTGACGCAGGCCTGAAAGACTTCGCTGACATCGCCAAATTCAAAGATCAGCTTGATGGCGAAATTTACGGCATTGAGCCGGGCAACGATGGCAACCGTCTGATTCAGGACATGATCGATGGCGATCAGTTCGGTCTTGCAGGCTTTGAACTTGTTGAATCCTCCGAACAGGGCATGCTGTCGGAAGTTAAGCGTAAATCATCGCGCGATCAGTTCATCGTCTTCCTTGGTTGGGAACCGCATCCGATGAATGCAAAATACGACATGGCCTATCTTGATGGTGGCGATGACGTATTTGGTCCGAACTTTGGCGGTGCTACGGTTCATACCAACCTTCGTGCCGGTTACACCGAAGCATGCCCGAATGCGGGTAAATTCGTGACCAACCTTCGTTTCAGCCTTGCCATGGAAAACGAAATCATGGATGCGATCCTTAACGAAGGTACCGATCCGGCAAAAGCAGCATCTGCTTGGATTAAAGCCAATCCGGATGCAGCATATGCATGGCTTGACGGCGTGACCACCTTTGACGGTGGTGACGCAAAGGCAGCCCTCAAAAGCGGCCTTGGTCTTTAAGCTTACGTAAATAGGCGGGCCTTGCCCGCATTTGCGATCCTACCGATACGCCCGCGCCCCGAAATCGGGCACCGCGCGGGCGTATCGCGTTTTAATTTGATTTAAAAAATGAACGGAATTTTTCCCATGGAATGGCTCACGGAAACGAAGATTCCGCTGGGACAGTGGATTGCATCCCTCATGGATGCGCTTAATGAACATGCCGATTTCGTCTTTTATACCATCTCGGATGTTCTTGAATTCATTATTGAAAACACCATTGATTTTCTGGTGTGGCTCCCGCCCCTTTTGATGATTGCCGGTTTCGGCGTGTTGGCTGCCGTCCTCCATAAATCATGGAAATTGTCGGCCTTTACCATTCTTTCCCTGCTTTTGATTGTTAATCTGGGCTATTGGGAAGAAACCATGGAAACGCTGGCACTTGTTCTTTATGCCTCGCTGTTTTGCATGGTCATTGGGGTGCCGCTTGGTGTTGCATCAGCACACCGTCCATGGCTGTATCAGGCCATGCGTCCGATCCTTGATTTGATGCAGACCATCCCGACTTTCGTGTATTTGATCCCGACCCTGATCCTGTTTGGTCTGGGCGTGGTCCCCGGTTTGATTTCAACCGTGATCTTTGCAATTGCCGCCCCGATCCGCCTGACCCATCTGGGCATTTCAAGCACGCCCAAGGCGTTGATCGAAGCCGGTGAAAGCTTTGGCTGCACACCGCGCCAGTTGCTGTTCAAGGTCGAACTTCCATCGGCCATGCCATCGATCATGGCAGGCCTCACCCAATGCATCATGCTTTCGCTTTCAATGGTGGTGATTGCCGCCCTTGTCGGGGCAGATGGCCTTGGTAAACCTGTGGTACGCGCCCTGAATACCGTGAACATCGCCCAAGGGTTTGAAGCCGGTCTTGCGATTGTGATCTTGGCCATTGTGCTTGATCGCATCTGCCGCCGTGACAATAACGAAACTTCGGGGCAGTGATCATGACCAATGCAATTGAATTTGAAAATATCGACGTCATATTCGGCAATCGTCAGGCTGAATCACTTGCCCTGCTTGATGCTGGCAAGACCCGTTCCGAAATCGCAGAGGCCAACAACAATGTTCTTGGCGTTGCGGGTGTCAATCTGAATGTCCCACAAGGCGAGATTTGCGTTCTGATGGGGCTTTCAGGGTCCGGTAAATCATCACTTCTGCGCTGTGTGAATGGCCTTAATACCGTATCGCGCGGATCGCTTCGGGTGCGCGATGGCGACTGGATGGAAGACGTCACCAAATGTGATGGCCCAACCCTTCGTAAATTGCGCCGTGAATGCGTTGCGATGGTCTTTCAGCAATTTGGCCTTTTGCCATGGCGAACCGTTGCCGAGAATGTCGGCTTTGGTCTTGAGCTTCGCGGCATGGGACCAAAGGAACGCCGCGAAGTTGTGAATGAAAAACTCGCCCTTGTCGGCCTAGATCAATGGGCAGACAAATATGCCCATGAATTATCCGGCGGCATGCAGCAGCGTGTTGGTCTTGCACGTGCCTTTGCAACCGATGCGCCGATCCTTCTGATGGACGAACCGTTTTCGGCCCTTGATCCGCTGATCCGCAATCGTCTGCAGGACGAGTTGCTTGATCTTCAGGAAAAGCTGAACAAAACCATTTTGTTTGTCAGCCATGATCTTGACGAAGCCATGAAACTTGGCAATTCGATTGCCATCATGGAAGGCGGTTATGTTGTGCAGCACGGCACCCCTGAAGACATCGCCTTGCGTCCGGCAAATGAATATGTTGCCGATTTTGTCGCCCATATGAACCCGGTCCACATCCTGCGCGGTCGTGCGATCATGCAGCGTGTGTCCAAGGATCAACGCAACAGCACGGGCGACCTTGTGATTGCCGATGAAGACATGCATGTCACGGTTGAAAACGGCGTTGTCCGGGCGGCCCATCACAATACAATCGGCGCACTTAAGCTGATTAATTACGATGGCACCCTGCCCGCTGATCTCGACGGGACGGACAATTCAGTGGTATTTGTTGCCCAAGACGATGTGCTGCTTAAAGACTTGATTGATATGCGCTCCATCACCCAGAACCCGGTAATCTTAACCCGCGAAGGCAAGATTTCCGGTACATTGGGTCGCAAGGAGTTCTTTGACAGTTTGACACAGACCGCATCTGTACCAGACTGATCTGCCAGACATATCCAAGCCATCTAAAAACAAAGGCGACCGTTCATCGGTCGCCTTTATTTATTTCAAGACTTTGGCGAACGTTAGCCACCCGTAACCGGCGGGAACAGGGCAATTTCCGTGGCCTTGGTAACGTCAATATCCGGCGTCGCATATTCCTGATCCACCGCAACACGAATGATCGCAGGTTCCGAAAGGGCATTGGCAAAATTCGCCCCACGTGTTGGCAACCACGCCAAAAGGTCGGTTACGGTTTTAACATCACTGGGCAATTCGACGGTTTCTTCGGCAATGCCGATACGGTCTTTGACCCAGGAAAAATAGACCAGTTTCATGTGCAATCCTGATGGTTCATTCGCAATTTCCCGCAGCTTTGCGCAAACCTCATCATGGTGCAAGTCCCGATCACGTGATCATGGATAAACGAAATAGCCATCAGGGGCATTTTCCAACCGTGCGGTCAGGTTATCGATAAAGAAACGTTCTGCCCGACTAAGCGACATTCGCGGGTTGGTCACAAGGTAAATGTCAATCGCTGGCGGGTCGACATAGGGCGGGAGACGCCATAACTGGCCGCGTTCCGTGGCATTTTGCACCACATGGATCGGCAGTGGCCCAATCCCAAGCCCGGCATTGATCAAGCGCCTTACTTCTTCAAGATGCGGGCTCACAGCAACCACTTTGCCTTTCATGCCTTGTTGTGCGCGTAAAATGGCCACCGGGGCAAGCGCATCGGAAAGCTGATCGGTCGAAAATGAAACGAACGCTTCGCTTCTAAGGTCCGCCAATGTCAGGTCTTTTTGCCCAAACAAATGATGACTTGGCCCACAGAAGAACCCGAAATGTTCGCGATAAAGGCGGCGATATTCCAATCGGGGATGCTTTTCACGCACCAGACAAATGCCAAAACTGGCCTGTTGGGATAGAACCTGATCGGTCACATGACCAGATGTTGCGACATTGATTTCATAGGTCACTTCGGGATGAAGACGGTTAAATTCAAACAAACCATCATCAAGCGGCGGGAAAACAACGTGACTGGCCAACCACAAATGCAAATGCCCGGTCAATTGACTGCCGCTATCGGACATCACATCAGACAACCGCCCGATGGCCCCACAGATTTCCCGACATTCGTGATAAAGCGCTTGGCCTTGCTCGGTAACTTCAAACCGGCCACGTTCACGGTCAATCAGGCGCGCACCGATCTGATCTTCAAGCCGCTTCAAGGCGTTACTGACACTGGGCTGGCGCAGCAACAATCGGTTGGCCGCCCCGGTGATTGATCGCTCTTCAACGATCACGGTAAAGGTATGCAACAGGTTCCAATCAAATTGGCGCCGCATCAATTCATTCATCGAAATCCCCCACCGAAACCCATCAAAAATCCATCCCATAGCAAATGGATATGGGATCTATTCTACTTATCTATTTGCGCTATGCGCAAGTCTGGGGTGGAATAGCGCCAAGATAAATTTCAACGGCCAAATAACCGCGCACGGCATCGCCGGAGCATAATAACGGGAGGCATAAATGGCCGCAGATATTGCCGGGGAGCGCCGCGCTCCTTGGATACTGCTATCGCCGTCACTGGCAACAGTCGGGCTGTTACTGATCATTCCGATGATGTTTATCATCGTGTATTCGTTCTGGTTGCGCACCGCGACCGGGGCTGATCAAGTCGGCTTTTATCTTGATAACTGGATTGAAGTTCTGGGCGACCGGTTCTATCGCGATATCCTGTTTCAAACCTTTGCCATTGCCTTTTATACCACCGTTATTTGCGCTTTTGTCGGCTATATCCCGGCCTATTTCGTTGCCAACACCCCGATGAAATCCAAGGCATTTTTGCTTTTGATGCTGATGCTGCCGTTTTGGATCAGCTACATCATCCGCACCATGTCTTGGATCAATATTCTCGGCACATCGGGTGCGCTCAATACCATGATGCTGTCAATCGGCATTATCGATGAGCCAATCCAGATGCTGTATAATCAGACCACCGTGATCCTTGGTCTGGTGCATTATCTTCTGCCCTTCATGATCCTGAATGTCTATGTCAGCCTTGATGGCATTGACAAAAACCTGACCGAAGCCGCCCAAAGCCTTGGCTGCACAGGTTGGCAAGCATTCCGCGAAGTCACCCTGCCCCTTTCATTTCCGGGATTGGCCGCCGGATCGCTTCTTTGCTTTGTCTTGGCTGCTGGCACCTATATCACCCCGATTGTTCTGGGTGGGCCGCGTGATGCGATGTTTGCCAATCTTGTGTTTGAAGCCATCGTCACCCAATTGAACTGGCCGCTTGGCTCTGCTCTTTCGCTTGTCCTCCTCGCCCTGCTGGGCGCGCTGGTCGTCGTCTATACCCGTTACCTTGGCGTCGATCAGATCGCCAAGAGTTTCAAATAAGGAAGGGTTTTATGATGATGTCCGGTTGGTCAATGATCCGCATTGCAACGATCCTTGTTTACCTGTTCCTGTTTGCGCCGGTCGCGGTTGTGATCCTGCTTGCCTTTAACGCTAATCAGTTTGGCGGCTTCCCGATTGAAGGTTTCTCGCTGCGTTGGTTTGAAGCGCTTTGGAATAATGATGCGATTGTACGGGCGTTTAAAACTTCCCTGTTGCTGGGGCTTTTGACCAGTGCGGTTTCAACCACACTTGGCACCATGGCCGCCCTTGCTATGGTCAGATACGACTTTCCGGGGAAACGGACCATTTCGACCCTATTGGTTGCGCCAATCCTGATCCCGGAAGTCGTTTTGGCTGTGGCACTCCTTCTATTCCTGCAGTTCCTTGCCATGCCCAAAAGCTTTGGTCTGCTGTTGATGGGCCATGTCGTCTTTACCCTGCCCTTTGTGGTGCTGGTGGTTCAGGCACGGCTGGTGTCCATCCGCCGTGACGTCGAAGAAGCCGCCATGAGCTTGGGTGCAACCCCGATCCAGACATTTTTCCAAATCACCCTGCCCTTGATGCTGCCTGCGGTGATGGCCGGAATGCTGTTTTCCTTCACCATCTCCTTTGATGACATTACCGGCACGCTGTTTTGGAAACCGGGCGGGGTCGAAACCGTCCCAACCCAGATTTTCGCCATGCTGCGTAATTCCATCAGCCCGGAAATCAATGCGCTGGGCGCTGTCATGGTGATCTTTACAATCGCACTGCCATTGATTGCGGCATCGGTTGCGCGGGTTGTTTCCATCCAAAAACTGCGCGCATCAAACCGGGCAGAAAAGCCCGGCTGAACATGTTTCGAATATCGCGGGAAACCGCCAAAACCAAAAACAATATCGCTTAACCAACGACCAAGAACAAAACCGATTAACGGATTAAATTGTTTTATCAGGAGGCCTAAATGGACGATACGAAACGCTATGAACGCCTGCTAAATCGCTATCGCGATGGCGATATCAACCGCCGTACTTTTCTAACCGCACTTGGTGCTGCCGGTGTTGTTGCCGGTGTCACGGGTGGCCCGATGGGTATGCTTGCCCGCAAAGCACAGGCAGCAACCCCGGAACAGGTTCGTTTTGATGGTTGGGGCGGTGTTGTCTCCGAAGCATTTGAAAAACATGCTTTTGCGCCTTACACCAAGAAAACCGGCATTGATGTCATTTCCGGTACGTTCGGCGGTGCGGATGAATATATCGCGCGCGTAAAAGCCGGTCAGCCCGGTGAATTCAACCTCGCCCACCTTTCAGGCGTATTTGACTATGCGCGCTATCACGGGTTGGAACTGACATCGGAAATCAACGAAGCCAATATCCCGAACCTGAATAACGTAATTTCCAGCCTGATCGAGCCGCTGCGCAAAATCACCGGCGGGACGATTTCGGCCGTGCCTTATGACTATGGCACGACGGGCATTGCCTATAACCGCAAACATATCAGTGACGAAGAAGCCAAAGCCAAAGGCGCAAAACTGATGGTCGATGAGGCCTATAAAGGCAAGATCGGCGGCTGGGGTGAATGGAAAACCCGTATCTGGTATGGCGCACTGCAGTCCGATCAGGATCCGAACAACATCAAAGACATTGATGCTGTTTGGGACATGATCCGTTCGCACCGTGATCTGGCCCTGAAATATTGGAGTTCAGGGGCCGAATTGATGAGCCTTCTGGCAGAAGAAGAAATCTATGTCACCGAAGGTTGGTCTGGTCGCATCAAAGCGCTTCAAGATCAGGGCCATGACATTGGTTATCTTGATCCGGCTGGCGGTCTTGGTTGGCAGGAATGCCTGTTTGTCCTGCGTGGCAGCCCGATGGCAGCTTGTGAAGAACTTCTGAACTTCATGTTGGAACCAGAAGTCGCAATTGCCGTTGCCGAAGGCCAAAGCTATCCGCCGGCACTTGACCCGAAAAAGGTCGATCTTGGCAAGATCATCCCGACCCTTCCGGCATTTGATCCGTCCGGAACACTTTCGTCGCTCAGCTTCTTCGATCCGGCATACTGGAACGAAAACGAAGCAGATTGGTCGAAAACCTTCTCTCGTGTGCAGCGCGGCTACTAAGCCCTGCTTGTTCACCTGAACCGGTGCCCTGGTCTTCGCACAACCGACCAGGGCACCCCTGCCTTCTTTCTTTAGACAGGCACATTTATTCTGACAGGGTATTTAACAATGGCAGACGCCGAAAACGCCGTTGAACTGCAAAATGTCGTAAAGCGTTACGGGGAATTCACCGCAGTCAAACGCATGGATTTGACCGTTCCTGACAACAGCTTTGTGACTTTCCTTGGTCCGTCGGGCTGTGGCAAGACGACGACATTGCGCATGATTGCCGGTTTGACCGACATTACCGAAGGCGATTTGATGATCCGGGGCAAACGGGTCAACAGCCTGCCGATCCACAAGCGCAATCTTGGGCTTGTGTTTCAGAACTATGCCCTGTTCCCGCATAAAACGATTTTTGACAATATCGCCTTTGGCCTGAAATATCGCAAAGTGTCAAAATCCGACATCGCGCAAAAGGTCAATCAGGCGCTTGAACTTGTTCAATTACCCCATGTCGCTGGCCGCTATCCCAATCAGTTATCCGGCGGGCAACAGCAGCGTATCGCGCTGGCCCGTGCGATTGTGATCGAACCAGATGTTTTGCTGCTTGATGAACCGTTATCCGCCCTTGATGCCAACTTACGCGAAGAAATGCGGGTCGAGCTTAAACGCATTCAGCGCGAACTGGGCATTGCAACCGTGTTCGTTACCCATGACCAATCCGAAGCATTGGCCATGTCTGACAAGCTGGTTGTGATGAATAACGGCTTTGTCGAACAAGAAGGCGCGCCGCAAGATGTTTATAACAACCCGGCATCTGCCTTTGTTGCCGACTTCCTTGGCCATTCCAATATCATCCCGGCAGAACTCGGCAGCCCCGATGCCGCATTCACCAATGTAAACCTTCAAAGCGGTGAAACGCTTTTGACCACGGATGAACAAACCGCCAAGGCAAAAGGATCCAAGGACGTGCGCGCGGTTATTCGTGCCGAAAAAATTGATCTCTCAGATCAAAACTGCGCAGCCAATGGCGTGATTAGCATTCCGGGTAAAATCAAAACGGTTGATTATCTGGGGCAGCAGGCCCGTTATTTTGTCGAGGCCAATGGCCGCGACTGGCAAGTTATCAATCCAATTGATGCCCGCCCCCATCAAGAAGGTGCCGATATCTTTATGCATATCGCTGCCCGCAATTGTGTGTTGTTGCCCGGTCACCAAGACTGATCATAAGAACAAAGTCCACCAGACCGGTTCAGGAGAGCCACCAGAATGACGCATAATGATAAAAACCCGGTCGGTCATAACCGGGAGTCCCGCCTTTTTTACCAAAGTCGATCACGTCGCCCCCTGATCGAACGGGCACAAGGTGTCTATATGTGGGACGTCGATGGCAAACGCTATATCGATGCATCCAGCGGTGCCATGGTCAGCAATATCGGTCATAGCGACCCGCGCGTGATCGCCGCAATGAATGTCCAGCTTGAAAAAGCCAGCTTCGCCTATCGCCTGCATTTTGAAAATGATGCTGCCGAAAACCTGGCATGGCGGTTGGCCGAACGTGCACCGGGTGATCTGGAACGGGTATTCTTTGTTTCTGGGGGGTCCGAAGCGGTTGAAAGCTGCATCAAGCTTGCCCGGCAATATGCATTGGCCAAAGGTCAAGCCCAACGCACCAAAGTCATTTCACGGTTCCCAAGTTACCATGGGTCCACCCTTGGCGCACTTGCACTGACCGGCTACACACCGATGCACGCGCCTTTTGCACCAATGATGGTCGATCAACCCAAAATTCCTGCCCCAACTTGCTATCTGGATCGCGATGATCTGTCTGATCATGATCGTGGCATCAAATATGCCAACATGCTAGAGGCCGAAATCATCAAACAGGGCCCCGAAACCGTCCTTGGTTTCATCATGGAGCCGGTTGGCGGGGCTGCGACGGGTGCCCTTGTGGCCCCCGACAGTTACTATGGCCGCATTCGCGAAATTTGCGATCAGTACGGCATTCTTCTGATCTATGACGAGGTCATGACAGGTGCCGGACGCACCGGCACCTATTTCGCTGCAGAACATTGGGGCATCACGCCCGATATTCTGGCCGTATCCAAAGGCCTTGCTGCGGGCTATGCCCCGCTGGGTGCGATGATCGCCCCTGATCGGATCGTTGGACCGGTTCTTGATCATGGTGGATTTATTCACGGCTACACCTATGCCGGAAATCCGCTTGCCTGTGCGGCGGGCAATGCCGTTCTGGATGTGATTGGACAAGACGGATTGCTTGAAAATGCCGCGACCAGCGGTGCTGCATTGAAATCCGAACTTGGCAAACTGGCTGATGATTTCACCATGATCGGCGATGTCCGCGGGCTTGGGCTTTTATTGGCGATTGAATTGGTCAAGGATCGCAAAACCATGGCCCCGCTTGATCCCAAACATATGGCCGCCGCCCGTCTGGTCGATATTGCCTATGATCTGGGGCTGATCATTTACTGGCGTCGCACTCGCGGCGGATATCGTGGCGATCATGTCATGGTCTGTCCGCCAATGACGATCAAACAAGAACAATTTGACGATATCCTGATCCCGCTGCGGGCCGCCTTAAGCGACCTTCAGGACGAACTCATCGTCGCCGGAGCCTTCTCATGAGCCGGAAAGTTATTATTACCTGCGCAATCACCGGATCGGTACACACCCCATCCATGAGCCCGCACTTGCCCGTCACCCCCGATGAAATTGCCCGCCAAGCAATTGATGCCGCCAATGCAGGCGCTTCAATCTTGCATCTGCATGCACGTGATCCGGAAACCGGCTTTCCAAGCCCCGATCCTGATCTGTTCATGGAATTCTTGCCCAAAATCAAGGCCGCCACAGATGCCGTGATCAACATATCCACCGGCGGCGGCATGAATATGGATGTTAGCGACCGTATCCGCGCGGCCCGTGAAGCCGCCCCGGAAATGGCGTCATTGAATATGGGCACGATGAATTTCGGTCTGTTCCCGGCCTTGGCGACAAAGCGCGAATGGAAACATGACTGGGAACCAAAGTTCCTTGAAGACAGCCGCGACTTTGTTTTCAAAAACACGTTTTCCGATATCGAAACCATTCTGGCTGACCTTGGCGATGCCAATGGCACCCGGTTTGAATTTGAATGTTATGACGTCGGCCATCTTTATACGCTGGCACATTTTGTTGATCGTGGCCTGATTAAGGGACCGATTTTCATTCAATTTGTGTTGGGTATTTTGGGTGGCATTGGCGCTGACCCTGATAACCTTGCCCATCTAAAATCCACGGCAGACAAACTGTTTGGCGATCAATATCAATTCTCGGTCCTTGGTGCCGGACGCCATCAGATGCCACTTGCCACGATGGCGGCATCAATGGGCGGCAATGTCCGCGTCGGCTTGGAAGACAACCTGTATCTGCGCAAGGGCGAACTGGCCCCTGATAATGCATCACAAGTGCGCAAAATCCGCGAAGTCCTTGATGGCCTGTCACTTGAAATCGCAACACCGGACGAAGCACGCGCGCAACTTGGGTTGAAAGGCGGCGATCAGGTCGCCTTCTAACCCGCCTGATGACGACACCATAAACGCCACCACCGTTACGACACGCACAAAGTGAAAGGCGGCAGCCATGATGCATGCCTATTTCTCAGATGATCAGCTTCGCCACCACGGCAAAACATTCATTGTCGCGGGCGAGAAAAAGCCAATCCCGGAAGTACCCGAACGCGCCGAAATCCTAAGCGGTGCGGTTGCGCGTCTGGGTCTTGATCTGCATGCCCCAAAGGATGCGGGCATAGACCCGATTGCCGCTATTCACGACGGGCGCTATCTAAACTTTTTGCAGACCATTTACCCCGAATGGCTGGCGGCCGGCGGGTCAGAACTGGTTATTCCCAATATCCATCCGTTTGATCGCGACGGCCCCTATCCGCGCCATCATGCTGGCAGGGCGGGATTTCATCTGGGTGATACATCCTGTCCGGTATCTCCGACCACCTGGCATTCTGCCTATGCCAGTGCGCAAACCGCGATTTCGGCAACCCATCATGTACGTGATGGCGGCGCGATGAGTGCCTATGCCCTATGCCGTCCACCGGGCCATCACGCCAGTCGCACCATTGCCGGTGGGTTTTGTTATCTCAATAACAGTGCGATTGCTGCACAGGAACTGCGTGCGAAATATGACCGGGTTGCGATCCTTGATGTTGATCTTCATCACGGCAATGGAACCCAGCATATTTTCTATGACCGATCTGATGTCATGACCTTATCCATCCATGCGGATCCGCATGATTTCTATCCGTTCTTTTGGGGACACGGTGAAGAAACCGGCGAAGGTGACGGCATTGGTTTTAATCACAACATCCCCCTACCCCTTGGCAGCGGCGATTCTGTTTTCCTTGATGCGCTTGATCGTGCCTTGGCCAAGATTGATGATTTTGGCGCTGATGCGGTTGTTGTCGCGCTGGGCCTTGATGCATCACGCGATGATCCGTTTGGGGGTTTGACTGTAAGCCCCGATGGTTTTGCCAAAATCGGTGAAAAAATTGGCACCCTTCTCTGTCCAACCGTGCTAGTGCAGGAAGGTGGCTATGTCAGCAATACACTGGCAGAGAACCTCTATCAGTTCATCAGCGGGTTTAGCGCCACCAAAGACAGAAACGACGTCACGATATCAGAAGGCCCCAAATGACACATTCAGACATCCTGATCATTGGCGGCGGCATCGCCGGAATGTCCGCTGCATTCTTTTTGGCCAAGGCCGGAAAGTCCGTCACCGTTCTGGAACGCGAAGACCAACCGGGCTATCACAGCACCGGCCGGTCCGCCGCGCTCTATAGCGAGACCTATGGCCCAAAGATCATCCGTAAAATGTCAACGGCAAGCCGGTCGTTTCTCATCACACCACCGGACGGTTTCACCGAAAACCCGATCCTGAGCCCGCGCGGCATCATCATGACCGCAGCACCGGGCGAAGAAGCCAAACTTGACGCCATTTTGACCGAAGGTCGCGCCAATGGTGCCAATGTTATTGCCCTGACCCCCGATGAGCTTAAAGCACGCATTCCGGTGATCAATACCGATCTGATCATTGGCGCTGCCCACGAACCCGATGCCATGGATATGGATGTTCATGCCCTGCATTGGGGCTTTATCCGCCAGTTCAAATCACAGGGCGGAACCCTGATCACGAAGGCAGACGTCAGTTCGATTACGAAAAGTGACGGAAAATGGCACGTCACCCTTGGAAACGGGCAAACCCATAGCGGCGATATCATTGTCAATGCGGCGGGTGCATGGGTAGATGACATTGCGACCAAGGCTGGCGTCAAACCACTTGGCATCGTGCCCAAACGCCGGACTGCCGTGATGGTGGACGTACCAGCAGATGTAAATGCCCATGGCTGGCCACTTGTCGCCAATATGGATGAGACGCTGTATTTCAAGGAAGACGCCGGGCGGTTGCTGGTTTCCCCTGCTGATACCACACCGACCGAACCCCATGACGTCCAGCCCGAAGAACTTGATATCGCGATTACGATTGATCGCCTGATGACCGCAACCAGCATCGAAGTCCGCCGTCCGGGCGAAAGCTGGGCCGGGTTGCGCAGCTTCTTTAAAGACGGCGATCCGGTATCGGATTTTGATCCGGCCGATAACAGTTTCTATTGGCTGGCTGGTCAGGGCGGTTATGGGATTCAGACCGCACCGGCCATGGGCGAATATGCCGCAAGCATCATTTGTGGCAATGGCATTCCCGATCATATGCAAAAGCTTGGCGTTACCAAAGATGCCCTTTCGGCATCACGATCCAGCCTGACAACGGGTAAGTAATCACGTGGTATTGGCAGTGGTATGAGCGGAGAAACCCGATGACCAGTTTTGATCGCACAGCCCTTCGCAAAGCCGTCTCGGACCGTCGATCAAAGGCGGTTGATGATCTGTGTGCGCTGGTCCGTCACGACAGCCTTCTGGGCAATGAAGCATCTGCGCAAAACTGGATTGCCGATCAGTTTGCACAAATGGGGCTGGATGTCGAACAGGTCGCGATTGATATTAACGCCCTTCGCGATCAGCCGGGCTTTTCTCCGCCGGTCATTGATGGTTATGACGGGCGGGAAAACATTGTCGGTTTGCACCGCCCGAAAAGCCCGATCGGGCGCAGTCTGATCCTGAATGGTCATATGGATGTGGTGCCAACGGGCCCGGCGGATAAATGGCGGCACGGCCCCTTTAACCCGCATGTCGACGGTGACTGGATTTATGGCCGTGGTGCCGGTGACATGAAAGCCGGGATCATTTCATATTGCCATGCGTTGCAGGCCTTGCATGATCTTGGGCTGGAACCGGCTGCACCCGTGATCTTGCAATCTGTTGTCGAAGAAGAATGCACTGGTAATGGCGCGCTTGCCTGTCTTCATGCCGGGTACACGGCCGATTGCGCCATCATTCCCGAACCGTTTAATCAGACCCTTATGATCGCGCAGCTTGGCGTGATGTGGTTTCAAATCCATGTGTCGGGTAGCCCCGCGCACGTTCTTGATACCTCCGCTGGCAGCAACGCAATCGAAGCTGCCTTTGGCTTCTTTGAAACCTTAAAAGAAGTCGAAGAAATCTGGAACCACCCTACCCATCGTCACGCGACCTATGGCGCGCATGTCCATCCGGTGAACTTCAACCTTGGCAAGATTGATGGCGGTGAATGGGCATCAACTGTGCCACCGATTTGCGTGGCTGATATCCGGATTGGCTTTTATCCGGGCATGGAACTTGAAAAAGTGCGCGAAACGATTGAGGCGGTTAAGCAAAGTGCGATTGACAACCATCCGGCCTGTAAGGGCGCATCGATAGACATCACCTATCGCGGTTTTCAGGCCGAAGGATGCGAGATGGATGTCAATCACCCGATGATGTCAATGATCGGGGGCATTCATCAGGAAGTTACCGGCAAAGCGATCAAAAACTATGCCTCGACCGCGACAACCGATGCCCGGTTCTTCCAGATTTACGGCAATATCCCGGCCACATGTTATGGCCCGAAAGCCGAGGCCATTCACGGCATTAATGAACGGGTTTCCGTCGCCTCGATGATGGAGGTAACCGAAGTCCTTGCCCTGTTTATTGCCGACTGGTGCGGCGTGCAAAAGCGTGCTAACTAATTCCTATTATTGAATAATAAATATCAAACCCCACAAGGAGAGTTTCATGAGCATTAAACGTTTCCACACCGGCCCGCGTATGAGCCAGGCCGTTGTCCATGGCGACACCATTTATCTTGCAGGTCAGGTTGGCGAGCCAACCAGCGACGTCACCAACCAGACCAAAGAATGCCTGGCAAAAGTTGACTCGCTTCTGGCTGAATGTGGTTCAAGCAAAGAAAACATCCTCTCAACCACCATCTGGCTGGCTGACATGAAAGATTTCGCTGCAATGAACGCAGTTTGGGATGCATGGGTACCGCAGGGTCACACCCCGGGCCGCGCATGTGGCGAAGCAAAGCTTGCCACCCCGGATTACCTTGTTGAATTCATCGTGATTGCAGCAAAGCCGTAATCAACGATCGATAAATATCAAACGCCCGGCAGGATCATTTCTGCCGGGCGTTTTTTTATGCGTATCATCCTGATCAGATCAGGCAGGCTTTTCTGATGTCACAATCAGGGACGTCGCCTCCAACGTCCGATGGACCGGGCATTTATCGGCAATTTCAAGCAACCTCGCACGGGTCTGCGCATCCAGATCGCCAATGAAGGTTATCTTGCGTTCAAACCGGTCTATTTTCCCGCTTTTTGGCAAATGATCCTTCGTACATTCGGCGCAATCATCGGCATGCACCTTGTCATGGCGTATTTCCGCCCGCACGGCTTCAAGTGGAATGTTTTTATGATCGGCATACATACGCACGGTCATCACCGTGCAACTGCCCAATGCAGCAGACAAGAACCCATAAGGCGACGGCCCGCTATCAAAGCCGCCAACAGATTCCGGCTCATCGGCCAACATGCGATGATGGCCTGTCATCACCATGGACTGAAATTTCCCCAGTCCGGTTTCGCGCACCATCACACCTTCGACGATCTCGACCGGTTCTTCCTTTGATGCCGGGATATAGCGTTTGGCCCATGCCGCAATAACAGACGCAGCATACCCTGCATCCTCAGGATCACGGAGCAAATGATCAGCTTGATCAAGCGAGACAAAGCTTTTGGGATGCTTTGCCGCATCAAAAATCCGACCGGCATTTTCAATCCCAACAGTCTCATCTAGCGGCGCATGCATCACCAAAAGCGCTTTTTTCATATGCCCAACAGAATGGGCAAGATCATGCTTTGCCAGATCATCGACAAACTGGCGCTTGATGACGAAAGGCCGCCCGCCAAGAGAAACTTCTGTCTCCCCGGTTTCCTTGATCGTTGCAAGATGTTCGCTAAAATTATGGGTTACATGATCAACATCGGCGGGCGCACCGATGGTCGCGACGGCCGTTGCTTCCTTGATCCGTCCGGCAACCGCAAGAACCGCCGCCCCGCCCAACGAATGACCAATCAATATTTTGGGCGCTTCGTATTCGTCGCGTAAGAAATCGGCTGCGCGTTCCAGATCGTCCAGATTGGACGTAAAGTTGGTTGACGCAAAATCCCCGCCCGACCCGCCAAGCCCGGTAAAATCAAACCGCAATACCCCGATCCCTTCCATGGTCAGGGATTCCGCAATTTTGCGCGATGCCGTCAGATCCTTGCTGCAGGTAAAACAATGGGCGAACAAGGCATAAGCCTTAACCGGCCCTTCGGGCAAATCAAGACGGGCGGCCAGCTTGGCACCATGCGCACCGTCAAAGGTAAGTTTAATCGGTTTTCCGGGCATTGGTGTTCTCCAACGGGTTTGGCTTCAAGATCGTTGTTTTCGTCTTCGCGCTATAGATAGTATTGAATTTACGCCACCACCATAACACGGACAGTTTGATGATAATTGTGCAAACCCCACGCGCCATTGTGCGGCACGCAACCCATGACGATGCCGCCTTTATCCTGAAGCTTGTCAATGAACCGGGATGGCATCGCTTTATCGGGGATCGCAATGTTCATGATCTCGATGCTGCACGCGCCTATATCGACGAACGGTTTCTTGCAAGTTATGCAAAATACGGGTTTGGCAGTTTTGTCGTGTGCGAAAAATCTTCTAACACGCCAATCGGTCTGATCGGTTTCGTCCAACGCGATAGCCTTGATGCGCCGGATATCGGTTTCGCCATCACGGATGCCTATCAGGCAAAGGGATATGCCTTTGAAATCTGTACGGCACTGATTGATTACGGCTGGACCGATCTTGGCTTTGACAAGATTTATGGCTATTGCCTGCCCGACAATGTGCCATCCCTCAGATTGCTTGAAAAACTTGGCCTGACCTATCTCCGCGATCAGGATGTCAATCATGATGCAGATGAACAATGCCGGGTTTATGGCGCAACACGGCCTTAAGGCCCCGACCGGAAAAGTATTGCTAATCAAAACCCCGCATTTTGATCATGCGGGGTTTTGCATTTTATTTCCGGCGAATGCCGATTTTGCGACCGACACCCGATGGAACAGGAAGGTCCGCGTGGGCTTCTTTGATCCGGTTAAGGGTCGTCATGATATCGCTTGGAAACGGGGCTGATCGCCGCTTTTCCATATCGATATGCATGGTGATGATCTCGTTGGTTGACGCCAGCCAACCTTCTGTTCCGTGGCGCATTTCATGATACATGTGAATGCGTTTCTGATCGCAATCAAGAACGCGGGTAAAGATGACAAACGGGTCGTCTTTGTGAATTTCGCGGTCATAGGTCACATGCATTTCCAGACCAAAGGTCGACCCGCCCCGACGTTCAGGATAGGTAAACCCCATCCCGACCCCATCGAGAAACGCCATCGAACCAAGATCAAATGCAACAACGTAATAGCCAACATTCATATGGCCATTAAAATCAATCCATTCCGGCTTGATCTTGCCGCGATAGGCTTCAAGGGGTTCTGGCGCAAACAGATCCGCACTGATCATTTTTCAATTGCTTTCACAACTGCCACAGCCGCCACGAAATCTTCAAGCGAATGACCAACCGATTTAAACACGGTGCATTCCCCGTCACTTGCGCGCCCTTTGACCTCACCCCGGGTCAGGCCAAACAAATCACCGATAATGTCGGATTTGGCGATTGCGCCACTATTGATCGCCTGAACGACATCGCCGCCTTCGGCACTCGCCCCTTCAAAACTATCAACAAAGATGCGGCATTTTACCATCACCGCGTCATCGGTCTCGCGCATGGTCGGTTTAAACGCGCCAACCAGATCAACATGCGTCCCATCGCGCAGCCAATCACCCCGCACCAGCGGTTCGGTCGACAAGGTCGCACATGAAATCAGATCGGCTGTTTTGCACGCGGCTTCGAGATCATCCGTTCCCTTGGCGTTAAAGCCAAGCTCGGCAATTTCAGCGGCCAGTTTACCGGCCTTCTCACCATTGCGGTTCCAGATGGTGACATTTTTGATCGGGCGGACCGATGCATGGGCCTTGATCAATTGTGGTGCCATGGCACCCGATCCGACCATGACCATGTCGCTGGCATCTTTGCGCGCAAGATAATCTGCCGCCAATGCTGAGGCCGCAGCCGTGCGGCGCGTCGTCAATTTGGTGCCGTCAATCACAGCGGACGGTTGCCCCGTGAGTGCATCAAGCAACACATAAGTGCCCGAAACCGCCGGAAGGTTCCGCGCCGAATTCCCCGGAACGACAGCAGCGATTTTAACCCCTGCTGCACCGTCTTTTTGCCAGGCTGGCATAATCAGGAACGTCGCATCATCCTCATTGCTGCGTTCCATGCTGAAATGGCTGCGCAATGGGGCTTCGCAACCTTGGTTGAACCCGTCGCGAAGGGCCTCGACCAGATCACGGGGCGAGACAAATTTATCGATTTCTTCTGCCGTTACGAAACGCATGAGCCATCCTGTAGAACGATTTTTGGTTTTTAAAACTGTTGTGGTAGCACGTTGTTTTATAACACGTCGCATCGACAGCGTCACAGGAAGAGCAACAGTTTTTTATGCTGTTTTTGCTCGATATTTGGCCGATATGCCTGATCTTAAGACTGCAAGAACCGCTTAAAGTGGCCAAACAGCGACCCGGTTCCCAAAAACAGTTCTTCAAGCACGGTAAAGTGGTTCGCCCCCCATGCCTTATAGACCGGAACCTTAAGCCCGGCACTGCCGCAATAGGCCCCGTATGCATCACTTTGACGAACAAACTCCGGGCTTTCATTGCCGCCAACCACCACCATCATGCGGGTGTTGATCGCAACCGCGTCAAGCATTGGTGAATTATCCGCCGCCGCCGCTGCATCCAGCCGGATATCATCATTCATCGTCGTGTGACGGACGGGTTCAAGATCAAAAACCCCTGATATCGGTACCACGGCCGAAAACGGCATGGCATCGCCAAGAAGCTCTTCCCAATCATGGCCTGCCAAACGCGCGACGATTTGCCCCCCGGCCGAATGCCCGGAAATTGAAATTCGGTCACGGTCGCCGTTAAATTCTTCGACATTGCGATAAATATATTCGATGCACCGCACCGCTTCATCAGTGATATCGGCAACCGTCACATCCGGGCAAAGATCATAGTTCGGGCAAATCACGGTAAATCCGGCTGCAACCAGATCCCGCGCGACAAAGGCGTAATCTTTTTTGTCCTGACTGCGCCAATACCCGCCATGGAAAAACACATGAACCGGCGCCCCGGGATCAGACGCCATAAAGACATCCATGGTTTCCTTCGGCCCATCGCCAAACCGAATATCAATCTTGCCGCCAAGCTGTGCGCGCGTTTCATCAGACAGCTTCACGAACCGTTCGAAATGGGTCATGAATTCCGGCACGGTTTCGCGCGGATTATATTGCCATTCCAGTTCTGCAGATGTGAAACCACCCCAACTCATTGGCACCTCGGCTTTATGGGTCTGATTGATACATATTCCGGTGTTATTTCATGATCTTTCTTCAATTTCATCCTGTTTGCAATCACTTCGCATAATTCATGCTTATTTATCCGCCGATATGCCTTCAATGATTGAACAGTGTCTTGGGGAATGCGAAAATGGGTTAAAGCATTTTCAGATCAAATGGATAGACACCCATGCGCCCGACAAATCAAAGCCCGTTTCCCCCATCTGACACGGACCGCACTCAAATCTGGGAAATGCTGGTTCCGCGCGATATTGCCGCCTTTGTCGCGGCTGACTGGTCAATGGTTGCCGATGATTTCAAATCAGACGGGTTTTATGCGATCGATGCCTGCAAGTCCGATGATCCGGATGTCTGGCAAATGCTGTTCCCTGATCTTGATGCGTATCGTGATGAATGGGTGCGCCAAGCCGTGGCCGCACAGGAAATTGACTATTCCGAAGATCTTTATGACGGTGTCTTTCGCGCAACCAGCCTTGAAAAAATCGACATCACCGGCAATCGGGCCTTGGTGCGCAAACATTTTAACGGCCGCATTAAAAAAGCAGACGGATCCGAGGACCGTCTGCTTTGGAAAACGCATTACTATTGCGAAAAACAGGATAGTGGAAAGTGGCTGATTACCGGCTTTACCGGCTATCTTCCCAATCACGACCCGGCGTAATCACCGGGTCGGTTTTGCGGTCTGTTTTGCGTTAAAGAACCTTACCACGGGCAGATACATCAACGGTTTTGATCGTATCGCCGCGCACCAGATGCACCTGATCAAGCATGTTGCTGACCACACAAACATGGTTGGGAATGATTTCGATCCGTTCGCCAATTTCAAACGGCGTTAGATCGGCTTCGAAATGTAAAACGCCATGTTCTTCGGAAAGTCCGACCACATCGACTTCCGGATGCCCGACGACATAGCCAAATCCTTCTAACCCCAAAAGATCAGATGTCAGAACTTTTGATCCGGCATCGATAACCGCACGTCCCGGTGCCGGAAGCGATACGATCTCGGCCAGAACCCGAAGCGCACAGTCATCTTCACCGCAAACCTCACGCGCCATCAGGGATCGATCGTTATAAATGTAAGTCCCGATGCGATGCTCCGTCGCATTGGGCACTTCGTGCGCCTTCCACATATCAGGCGTTCCGCCAGAACTTCTGATCGGGCAGGCAATGCCAAGCGCATCGAACATTGCCATCGCATCGCCAAAGAACCCGTCAACTTTCGGTCCGCCACCTGCTGACGGATAGGTCATCAGACCGGCAAATGAAATGCCTGGAAGGCTGTTGATTTTTTGCGCAAGGGCGACAGCATATTTCGGACTCTGCACACCGCAACGCCCCCCACCCGTATCGCATTCAACAAGAATTTCCAATGGTTTGGCACTATCGGCAAACGCCTGTGACAATCCGGTAATGACGGTTTCATTATCCGCCACCACACGCAAAACCGACACACGGTCAAACACAGCCCGAAGCCGGGCCAGTTTGCGCGCGCCCAGCACGTTATAGGTCAAAAGAATGTCATCAATCCCGGCATCGGCCATGACTTCGGCCTCGCCAATTTTCTGACAGGTAATGCCCTTGGCCCCGGCATCGAGTTGCTGTTTGGCAAAGGCCGGGATTTTGTGGGTTTTGATATGGGGACGCAACGCAATGCCGTGCTTGTCGCAATAGGCCTGATAGGCATTGATATTGCGATCAACCACATCAAGATTGATCACCGCACACGGCGTATCAAGTTCAGGATATTGCGGTGATTTGGTCATGAAAAACGTCCTTTGGCTTTTGGTGGTGACGCGAAGAGTACAACTGGCAGATCAGCTTGCCTTGGCGGCAAACGGATCATCGACAATCGGCCAAAGTGGGCGTTTCACATGACGATATCCGTTGGTTTTCGGATCCGACGGATAGGGACCATGCACATCGACATAGATAATTTCGCCCGCGATTTTGGCAAAGGCATCGTAGAAGTGATTGGTCGATTTGATAAACAGATATTTTTTCGATGTCGGATCAATGCCCATATTCGAAAACAGGCTGGGATCAAAGCTTTGCGACCGGTTGGTGTTTAAAATCACCTCGCCGCCACCGGGCAGTTCAATCACCGCACAGTCGCCAAGCGGGACGATGCTTTCACCGAAATACTGCCAGGCTGCCCGTTCAAGCTTTTTGACTTTGACGGTTGCATCAATCGGGCTTCCGGCGTTGGCTCCGGTTTTACCACCAAAACGCAGCGGCAATGTCGCCCCCTCGCCCGCGGAAAAACAGGTCCGCACCGCCATAGGGTCCCACAAGGTCCCCACAGCAAAATCGCGAAGCCCGCGTTCCATGATCGCCCGCAGGAAAATCGTACTGTCGCCTGGAACACCGCCGCCCGGATTATCCCACACATCGGTCAGGACAATCGGTTTGGCATCTGATGCCAACGCCTGATCAAGTGCCGCATCCGGGGTCAGGAAACTCGGCCGGGTGGCCCCACGGAACCCAAACAGCTCGACCCCCAGGTCGTTTGCAATCTGCTTGGCTTCCGTGAGGTTATTATTGGTCGTCACAATCACCTTGGCCCCAAGATCGGGCACATCACCGGCCATGAAACCGTGGATAAAGGAAACCGACAATATATCGCCCGTTCCTTCCATCTCCTTGGCCCGGTCGATGAAGGACCGCATCGGTTCGCGCGACGTCGGCAGAACTTCGATCATGCGGCAATCAAAAACAGCCTTGGTCGGGGTGATTTCACCGCGCAGGGTCCGCAAGACAAGATCAACCACAGCCTGTCCGGTTTCAACGAAATCGGTATGGGGGAATTCTTTAAACGCAACGATGATATCGGAATTATTGACGCGGAGATCGGTCAGGTGGCTATGCGGATCAAAGCTTGTGCCAATCACAACATCGGGCCCGACCATGTCACGAATGCGCGAAATCAGATCACCTTCGCAATCTAGATAATCTTGGGCAACCATCGCACCATGAAGACCAAGAATAACCCCGTCGACGGGCATGGCAGCACGCAACTGGCCCAGAACTTCGTCGCGAAGCTGCTCATACGTTGCCCGGTTGACCAACCCACCCGGCTCGGCCCAGGTCGCCGTCCCTTCGATCAAATCCCAACCTTCTTTGGCGGCACGAAGGCGACCTTCGGTAAAAACGGCACTGCAAAGCGTCGGGGTGACCGGGTGCTGACCCGGCGGGGCATAAAAGCTTTCCTGAAAATCGGAAAAATCAGTCCGTAAAGGTGAAAATGTATTTGTCTCGGTTGCAATCGAGGCGCAAAAAATCCGCATGGCCCGTGCCTTTGTTTTTGGTTTTGGTCTTTTGAAATGGACTTAAAGCATCCAAAGGGGCGAGAAACCCCGCCCCTTTGGCAAATGGAATGAATTATTCCATGTAGCGGTTTGCGTTTGCTTTCTCGACTTCGGCCTTGAACAGATCAAGCAACTTAACGCCTTCATCACCAAGGCTTTCCTGAACGTGCTTAACCACGACCGGCTGGGTTGCTGCTTTGAACTTTTCACGGTCTTCAGCCGACAATGCGGTGATTTCCATTTTGTCTTTAAGACCGGCAAGACCACGATCAGATGCCTCGATCACGCGCGACACACCACGGCTTGCAACAACACAAGACTGCGAAGCGTAACGAACGATTTTCTGTTGATCGGCGGTCAGCCCATCCCAGAAGGTTTTCGACAGCATCATGGTGTAAGGCGAGAACAGGTGATTGGTCAGGGTCAAGTAACCCTGAACTTCGTTAAACTTGGCAAAAGTCACGGTAGGAACCGGGTTCATCTGACCATCGATAACACCGGTCTGAAGACCAGCATAAACCTCGCCCCATGCCATCGGATATGCTTCTGCACCCAATGCCTGCATGATTTTCTGATGCGACGGCAGCGACATGGTCCGAACGCGAATGCCTTTAAAATCTTCCAGCGTTGCAATCGAATGTTTGGAGTTGGTCACAGCAAAGAACCCGCCAGTATCGGGGAAGCCAAGAACCTTCACATCAGCAAGCGTACCTTCGATGTCTGTTGCCAAGGCTTCGCCAAACGGACCATCAAACACGTCATAGGTCGATGCGTTGCTGTCAAACGCAAAGGCAAGGTTCAAAACGTCGATACGCGGATAATAGGATGCCAGCGCGCCGGTCGATGTCAGGGTTCCCTGGATAACATCATCGCGGACCATCTGAACATGTTCAGCAGCCGAACCAAGCTGGTTGGACGGATAAACTTCAACCTTGATTTCGCCATTGGTGTCGGCTTCGACGATGTTGGCGAAAACAGCGGTACAAGCATGTGCCGGGTTTTCAAACGGGTCGGCTTTGTTGTCATGGGCGAATTTCAGAACCTTTGGTTCTGCAAACGCCATCGAAGTGCTGCCCATCAGCATCGCAGTTGCCAGGGCGGCTGCGCCCAAACGTTTTACGGTTTTCATAAATACCTCTCCTTGATTTAACGATTTTATGGTGTCCGACATTTGTTTTACTGAGCACCCCGGCCCGGACCTGACCGGGGTTATTTCAATCGCCTTGGCCTAGCGGAAACCCAACAATCGCGGTATCGCAAGGGCTAGGTCCGACCAGAAGGCAAACAGGAACAGCACACCCAACTCGGCCAACAAAAATGGCCAAAGCTGTGCCGCTATTTTTTCAAGTTTTTCACCGGTGACAGATGACAGAACAAACAGACAGGCCCCGACAGGCGGCGTCATCAGCGAGATATTCAGTGCAAGGACAAAGATGATCCCGGCATGGATCGGATCCATTCCGATCTGGATGGTCAGCGGCACAAGAACCGGGGCCAGAATGATCAGGATGGCGTTGATATCCATCACCATGCCGATCATTAAAAGCATCCCGACAATCATGAAAATCACCATGTAGGGATTGTCTGAAACGCCAAGCACCATCGTCGCAATTTCTTGTGGGATACGGTTAAAGCTCAGCCACCAACCAAGAATGGAGGCAAAAGCAATGATGACAAAAATCACACCCGTAACACGCGCGGTACGCACCAGCATTTTAAAGAAGTCGGCAACACTCAGGGCGCGATAAACGAACACACCGATAAACAGCGCATAGGCAACCGCAACAGATGCCGCCTCAGTCGGGGTTACAATCCCGCCCAGAATACCGCCCAGAATGATCAAAGGCATGATCAGGGCCGTGATCGATGATTTGAAAATCCGCCAGACTTCCAAAAGCGACGCACGGCGTTCATTTTTCGGAAGGTTCTTAGACCGTGCTGTCACCGCAATAACCGTCATGCAGATCAGGCAAATCATAAGTCCGGGCAAAATACCCGCAGCAAACAACCCGCCAATGGAAACCCCCATCAGGGACCCATACACCACCATCAAGCCGGACGGCGGAATGGTCGGGCCAATGATCGACCCAGCCGCTGTTACGGCACAGGCATAATCACGGCGATACCCGCGTTCGACCATTGCCGGAACAAGCGTTTTACCAAAAGCCGCCGCATCGGCCGTGGCCGCCCCGGTCAATCCGGCAAAGAAGACGGAAGCCAGCATATTGGTATGGGCAAGCCCACCCCGCAAATGCCCGACAAGCGCTTGGGCGAAATGCACCAATCGGCTGGTGATGCCGATATGGTTCATGATTTCACCGGCCAAGATAAAGAACGGCATGGCAAGGAATGGGAAAACGTTCAGACCGTTAAACACTTTGCTTGGACCCTGGGATAGGAATATCCCCCCGCCCATGTCAAACAAGCCAGCCACACCCGCCACACCAAGGGCAAAGCCAATCGGCATGCCCAAAACCATCAAAACAACAAAGATAATGGCGACGATCATTCCGCGCCCTCCGTAAAATCAACCGGGGTAAAGCGGCCCTGATCGCGCAAGGCGACAAGAAGAAGCTGAATGGCTGCAATCAAACTTGCGACCGGTACTGCGGCATAAGGAAGCGCAAGCGACATGCCAAAGATCATTGCCTGACGGCGCATACCGCTTTCGGCAAAATCAAACCCATAGATCGCCAGATACAAGAAAGCAGCAAGCGCAATCAGATCGACCATGAAAAGGATTGTTCTCTGTATCGGCATTGGCAGGCTTAAGACAAACATGCCAATACCAATATGTTCACGCCGCGCAATCCCCGCCGAGATCGCCAAAAGAGCAGCCCAGATCATCAAATAACGGGCAAGCTCCTCTGGCCAGGGCAGTTGCCAGTGAAAAATGTATCGATCAATAACCCCAAGCCAAACGTCCAGAACAAGAACAAGCATCAATGCTGCAATGATGCGTTCAACTACCCAATTAAGGGACCGGCTTAGGGTTGCTGCTGTGGTTTCAACACGGCGTAATGCCATCTTCGCCAAACTCTCCGCTGATGAATCTTTTATGTAATTTTTCTACATTCTTAGGATAGTTTTGTAGCTTGTCTACATATTTTTCACCTCCAACTCACTTATTTTCGCCTATTGACCTTACTTGAAAGCTGATTTAGGTAGTTAAACTACATTTTTAACTGGGTGCTGTTTTAACACACACCCGTCAGCCAAAGCAGGGAGATTTTCCATGGCGATCAAACATTTCGGCAATGAACGCAGCGGTGCCGGTGGACAGAAGCTGCCATTTTCACCCGCAGTTCGCGCCGGCGACTACGTCTATATTTCCGGTCAGGTCGCAATGAAAGAAAATGGTGAAATTGCCTATGGCGGGATCGAAGATCAGACCCGTTTGACCATGGAAAACGTCAAATCCGCACTCGCTCTTGCCGGATGTACGCTTGATGACGTGTTTAAAATGAATGTCTGGCTGGCCGACACGCGAGATTTCTGGACCTTTAACCGCGTCTATGCGGAATTCTTCCCCGGCGAACGCCCGGCACGCTCGACCGTGCAGTCCCAAATGATGGTTGACGCCAAGATTGAAATCGAAGCTATCGCCTACAAGCCCGAATAGTGATATTTCCCAAGGGGGTGCCATTACGATCATCCGTATTGGCATCCCTGCCCGCCCTTGAAACAGAACCGGATCAGACCGATGCAACCGACCGCCGATATCATCAGCTTACTGCGCAGCCAGTCGGGAAAATTCCCGAACCGTGAACAGCAGGTTGCCGATTATATCAGCGAGCATCTTGAAGAAGTCACCACCATTTCCCTTTCCGATCTTGCCCATAATGTCGGGGTAAGCGAACCAACCGTCATCCGGTTTTGCCGCACATTGGGCTGTGATGGATTTCGTGATTTTAAAATGCGTCTGGCGCAAAACCTTGCGGTCAGCATGCAGTATCTGACATCCGAAGATATTTCGGATGACACCACCGCTGCGGACGTTCTTTCAAGTCACGTTCTGGGCGTCATCATTGATAACCTGCGCCTGCTGCGTGATCAGATTTCATCAGATCAGGTCGATCAAGCTGCTGACATTCTGGCCAAAGCCCGCCAGATCGCCTTTTTTGGCGTTGGGGGCGGCTCAACCACAGTTGCCTTTGATGCCGCCAACCGGTTTTTCCGCCTTGGCATCCCGGCCCAATCGCAAAGTGATGGCTATTTACAGCGCATGCTGTCTTCGACCCTTGGCCCGGATGATGTTGTTTTTGCCATCTCCACCAGCGGCCGCCCGACCGAATTGATCCATTCTGCCGCCATTGCCCGGCAATATGGTGCAAAGGTCATATCCCTGACCAATCCCGACAGCCCGCTTGCCGCCGAAAGCGATCTGGTGATCGGGATCGAGATGCCCGAAAACCCCGACATCTATAAGCCAACCGCAACCCGCCATGCATTTTTGGCAACGATTGACGTCATCGCAACGGCGGTTGCCCGGCGCATGCCCGATCAGGCCAAAGAAAAACTGCGCCGCATCAGGTCATCGCTTTTGACGGTCAATCCACCAACCGGCCGTCAGCCAATCGGCGATTAACGCCACCTGCCATTCGCACCCGCCTGACGGCCTCTTATTGCAAATCAAAGGTTCCCAAATGCCGCAAATCGCGTTTATCGGTGAATGCATGCTTGAGCTTTCCGGTGCACAGCCCGGCACGGTATTTGGTGCTGCCAAACTTGGCTTTGCGGGCGATACGCTTAATGCCGCAACCTATATGGCCCGCACCAGCCGCTTGCTTGATCACAACGCCAAAGACAATGCAGCCTATATCACCGCCCTTGGGGTGGATGCCTATAGCAACGCGATGTTAAGCGCATGGCAATCAGACGGGATTGCGACCGATCTTGTGCAACAGATCGATGGTGCCCTGCCCGGTCTGTACACCATCCAAACCGACCATGCAGGCGAACGAAGCTTTTCCTATTGGCGCGATCAGGCCGCCGCAAAACAGGTTCTGGGCGGCGGACATGATGCCAAAATCAAATCTGCCTTTAACCGGTTTGACGGAATGTATCTGTCCGGGATCAGCCTTGCGATCCTGAGCGCTCATGACCGTTTGAAAATGATTGATCTGGTTGGCGCATATGCCAAGCAAGGCGGGAAAGTCTATTTCGACACCAATCACCGCCCGCGTCTTTGGCAAGATGATAAAACCGCGATTGCGGCTTATCAGGCGGTTGCGCCGCTTTGCGATACGATCCTTCCGACCCATGACGATGATGCGGCCTTGTTCGGTGACATCTCCGCAGAACATACCGGGCGTCGCTGGCTCGATTCCGGGACAAAACAGGTCATTGTCAAATCCGGTGGCGATCCGACCTATTGGTGCGATCACGCCAACAATTCCGGCACCATAACTCCGCCAACCATCACCGACATTATCGATACAACATCGGCAGGTGATTCTTTTAACGGCGCATTTTTAGCGGCAAAGTCGCAGGGCAAAAGCGTTGAGCATGCCATCACCATCGCCCAAAAAGTCGCCGGTCGGGTTATTTGCCGCCACGGGGCATTGGTCGATATCAGCGATCTTGTTCTGGATTAATAATCCAGTCGATATTGAACGCCGGCCTTGCTGTCGATTTCGGTGGTCTCGCTGGTCACACTGATGCTCGGGGTGACTTCAATTTCGACTTCAACCCCGCTTGATCCCGGCGTTGCCCCGGCCTTGGTGCCGACATAGACCCCATCGGCAAGATACTTTCCAACCTTGACCTCCGGCCCGTCTTCACCGCCACCAACCTGCAAGACATCCGCCCCGATAAAGCGGCGCACACTGCCAACCACATCAAGGCCAGATCCACCACCCGAAAGCTCGTTAAGCGCACTGGCAAGCTGCACGGCCTCAACCGCACTCAGGCTGCCTTGTGATTTCCCGAACAAAACCTGCGACAAGATTTCGTCTTCCGGCAAGGACGGGTTGGATGTCAGCACCAGTTCAGGATCGCTTGCCGGTCCCTGAAAACCGGCCGAAACTTCCAGATCATCTGTGGTGTAAACGCCTTTGATATCCAACATCGGATCGGGCGGCGATCCTCCGGCAAAGGTGATTTTGGAATCCTTGATTACAAAGGTTTTCCCGATGATATCCAATTGACCACGAAGCGCTGAAAGCTGCCCGACAATGATTGGTTCATCGGTAGTGCCCGTAATTTCCAATCGGCCACCCCATTCGGAATCCAGCCCCTTACCGCGCACGAACAACCGTCCGGGCACATTGACCGTCACATCAAGATTGCCGGTAAACTGACTGCCTTCTTCTTCAGCCTCTTCGGCTTTTTTCTTTTCTTCAGCGGTTGGCAGATTGGCGACTTCAATGGTTGGGACGGATTCCGGCAATGCCAATGTCAGATCGACCTCGCCCCGCTGCACTGTCACCGTACTTTTAATGTCCGCCGCATTCTGGTTGCCGGTCACAGTCGTATCGACATCCGCCCAGAACAAAAGCTCATCCTTGCGCGAAACCGCAACATTGTTCAGCTTGGCCGCCACGTCATATGCAAGTTCGCCGCCGTCTTTGATCTCAAGATCGACCGATGCGGTTACCCGGCCATTGCCGCCATCCGTTGCTGTAATCCCCGGAATGGAAAGACCGTTTTGATCAAACTCCCCCTTCAAGGTCATCTGTTCAAGGATGGTGCCATACACCAGATTTTCGTAATGACCATCGGCAAGTGCAACATCGCCTTTCCATTCGATATCATCCAACGTTCCACCAACATCCAATGCAAGATTGATATTGCCCGAAACAACGTGATCGGGCGCCGGAACATAGGGCCAGAATTCGGCAATTTCACCGTCAATTCTTACCTTGCCGGAAACAGGCGCGGTCAAATCCGGGCTGAATTCCTGCTGCAATACCGAAATCGGCAAGGGCACCGTTCCGTCCGCCGAAAGGATTTTGGCATCCGAATTACCAAGCGATGCGCTGCCGACCATGGAACCGTCGCCAAGGTCCAGATCAAGGATCATTTCAAACGGTTTGATCCCCTTGACGGCCTTGGCCGTAATTCCGGTAATCTGGCCTTTGACATTGGCTGTGGGCAGTGAACCCTTGGTTTCACGCAAACTTGCACTCAGGTTCGCAATACCGCTCAGCCCGTCAAAACCGGCAATCCGCCCCCACGGGCCAAGGTCAACATCACTAAGGGCCACATCCCCGGCAATCGATTTTTGGCCCGCTTCCTGATCAAGGGTCGCCATAAGATTCCCGCTGCCAATTTTAAGATCGGCGAGAACTTGCTGGCGCCCATCTTCTGCCAAAACCACCTGCAACGGTTTTCGAAGTGCTATGGTTTGATCGCCGATGGCGACATCAAATTTATTGGCCATAACACTGATATCAGAACCAAGGGCAATTTCGGCCGCAAGATCTGTCTTTAACGGGACATTGCCCTGATAAACGCCATCACCTGTCAATGAGATGCCAAGCGCATCAAGTCCACCTTGAACATCAAGCGTTATGCCCTTGATTGCCAAGGCATCCGCAACAATATCCTGCCCGTCAAGCTTTGCCGAAATTTCCGGTGTGTCAAAGGCATTCCCGACGCTGGCAGTGATCTGCACGTCTTCGATCATGACCGGATTGGCATCGGTTTCACCGGCCATGCGCAACCCTTTGGCAAGGGCGCTTAACGTCACGGTCTGACGCGCACCATCGGGGGTAAAGCCAACATCTGCCGTCACCGTGCCATTGGCCAACGGCACCCCGAAATCAGCCAGCATTTCCGCATCAAGATTGGTCAGGGCGATTTTACCCCGAAGCGGCGGCTCATAATTCGGAAGGGCAATTTCACCCTCCAAATTCAAATGATCCCCGCGAAGAGTAATGCCTTCAACCTTCAACCCGTCCGATGGCAGGACAACATTCGCCGCCAGATCATAAGACCGCCCGGATAAGCTAAACCGCACCTTATTGATCAAGGATAGAACCGATTGTTTCGACCATTCCATCTTTGTCGCAAGACGCACATCGTCAAAACTTTGCCCACCGGCCTCAAGGCTTGGCACACGCAGATCAATCTGCCCGGGTGGTTCGGCAATGTTCCCGTCAAGCAACACCGAAAGCGTGCTTGGCGCAATCGAAACACCAATACCGGGCGGAACAACCCCTGGCGCGATATCAAAATCACCCTTTACCATCAGGCGTTCAAATTCATCGGTGATATCAACCTTGACCGGTCCTTTGACCATTGCGGTATCAACCGCGGCAAGATCAATCGCCAGATCAAGATTGGGCAGCAATGCGACCGTACCCGTAATCGTCGGGGCTGGCCCAACAATGCGATCCAGATCGGCAATGCCAAACCCGGTTTCGGTCGTTGAAATCGCAATATCCGCTTTGGCGCCCGCCTCTTCCGACCAAGACAGATTACCAAGCACCACCTGCCCCTGCCCACGAAGATCGAGACCGGAAATAGGTGCAAAGATTGAAAGATCGGCAACATCGCCAACAAGCTTGGCATCGGAAACAGCAAACGCCTCATCAAGCTCCGCATTGCCACGAAGCGTCATTTCAGGTGCGTTCAACACCAGATCAGAAACGGCAATTTGCGAAAAATCTGACGCGATGACTGTCTTAAGCGAAAGTTCCTGCGTATCACCCAAAAACGCCGCAAGATCACCATCATCCCAAATACTGCCCGTTGTCGACACATCAAGGGATGCTTCGATATCGCTATCATCGCTGCTAGGTGCGGGCATATTTGCGCTGACCAGAACGCCGGAAATGGTTGAAACAGGCGTTTTGACATCCTTTGCATTGATCGCAACATCAAGACCGGGCATGGCAAGATCGCCCTTGGCCTGAATCGAAACGCCAAGCTGCCCCCACGTCACGGCATCATCCATCAATGCCGAAAGGGCCGGATCAATATTTGCATCGACATCACCCGCCAACTGGCTTTTTTCAAGATCAAGTGAAGCCGTCCCGGTTAAATCTGCCGCACCCGCCATCGCAACGGATAACCGATCAAAGGTCAGGCTTTGCTGTGCGTTATTAAACGCCCCGGTAACGCCAAGATCAATTTTCTGACGCAATGCTTCGGGCAGCGTATCTGTAATCCGCTCAAACGTCTCAAGCCCGCCATCAAGCGAAAACCCGACCGTCTCCGATGACAATTGAACCCCGATATCACTGACAAGGGCCGCATACCCGTCCGCTGCCAGATCAAGCTTGCCCTGCCAGTCATTTGCCGGGCCATCACCCGCCAAGCTTATTTTGATATCGGTCGCAACATCCGGACCAAGCCCGGCCAAGGTCATGACAATCCCGTCACGCCCCAATTCGCCGTCAATTTTCGCCGAAAGACGTTGTGCCGGACCATCAAAATCAAGATCAACCGCCAACCGGTCCGTCCCGCTATCACGGGGCTGCAAATCAAGAACCGCCGTTGCCGACAGGTTCTTGCCAACTGCCGCCTGACCGCTCAGCGTATAAAGGAAACTGTGACCCGATGCGGGATCAACCACCGCGATTTCACCAAGTTCCAACGCATCAATCGAAACCGCCAAGGGCAAGGAAAACCCACCGCCTTCGTTAGTTTCCTCTTCTTCGGGTTCTTCGGAAACAGTTCCATCCGGCAGAATGATATTCGCACTGGCAAGACCGATCTGGTTGATCTGCAGACGCCCGGTGAACAAGGCCAAGGGCGACCAATCAAACACGGCTTCGGTAAGGTCAAAATGGAACCCGTCACTGGCACGGTCCATCACCAAGTGATCCAATGTCAGCCCGGTCCAAAGGCTGCCTTCAACATCGCCAATTTCAAACTTGCTGTCTGTTGCAAGCGATACCGTTTCATTGATGAAAGGTGTTGCCAAACGAAGGATGGGCCCTGTGCCCGCCAGTCCGACGACACCCGCAGTTCCAAGCACAATGCCCGCGATCCCATAGGCACCATATCGCCCCCATTTTTTGATCAAACGGCGGCGTTCTGTTGGCTTGGCATTCTTCGCAGAAGGTTGTTCAGTCTTGGTCAAAATGACTGCCCCAGACTGATATAGAATTGGTAATCGTCATCAACATTTTCACGTTTATCAAGCGGCACGGCAACATCAAAGCGCAGCGGCCCGACAGCAGTATAATATCTAAAACCAAGGCCCGCCGCCCACAGAAGATCGATGTCTTCCGGCTCGCTTCGGGCATAGACATTCCCGCCTTCAACAAACGGGACAATCCCGAAGCTTTCCGTCACCCGGGCCCGGAATTCGAACCCGACTTCAAGTACAGACCGCCCACCTACTGGATCACCGTCATCGGCCAACGGGCCAACTTTCTGGTATTCATAGCCACGGATCGATCCGCCGCCACCGGAATAGAACCGTTTGTTTGATGGCAAATCGCCGCGTTCTTCCCCAATGATTGTGCCCGTCCGGGCACGGGCGGCAACCACATAATCACCATCATCATCAATCGATAAATATTGCGATCCCGCAATCGAAACCGATGTGAAATTGGTGTCCTTATCGGTCAGCCCCATATAGGGCGAGACATTGATTTCAAAGCGCGTGCCTTCGGTCGGATCAAGCGGGTTATCAGTGTTATCATGGCGTAAAATGCCGCGTAAACCCGCCAGATAGAATTGCTCGTTCGGTGAATCTGATCCTGTCAGGTCGGAATATTCCGCCGTCACGCCAAGTGTCGTCGACCAGTTTTCGCCCAAGGGCCGTTCAACCCCGACAAAGCTGTCAACGGTTTCACCCTGATAGGCGTCGGTATCATTGTTTTTCGCATTCGCATCGGCAACAAGCGCCTGACGGCGGCTTAAGAATTGCGGTTTACGAAACTCGGCCGTCAGCCCCTGCTCAAACCCCGATGCCTCGGCTCCAAGCCGCAGTTTTTCACCCGCACCAAACAGGTTGCGATGTTCCCAAAATGCATTCGCCCCCGGCCCGTCTGCGGTCGAAAAATCGACCCCGCCACCTATGGACCGCATTTTGCGTTCAACCACATTGAACTCAACGGGGATTTCGCCGCTTTCGCCAACGGGCCCGACGACTTTGACAATGACGCTATCAAACAGGTTGGTTTGCGCCAGATCGCGGCGCGTGGTCCGGACCTGTTCGGGGCTATAGCGTTCACCGGCTTCCCAACTACGGTATCCGGCGATAAAATCGGCATCGACTTCATCTGCCCCATTGACGGTCACGGCACCGAAATTTGCCTGCGGACCTGTTTCAAAGCCGTATTTGATCGATATGGTTTTTTGGGCGGTATCGGCCATGATCGTCCGCTTGGTCGCCTTGACCAACGGATATCCCTGTTCACGGATGATATCAACGCCGTACTGTTCGGCCAGAATGATCGGTTGTGCTGTTGCGCGCTGTCCGATCTGAAGGCGGGTCTTGTCAAGTTCCGCATCCGTTGCCGACCGTTCAATCACCTTATCAGGATAGGTCACCACAAGATCAACCGACGAGATCAGATAAGGTGTGCCGACATCGATCATATAGGTCAAAACAACCGGGGTCGGGCCTTTGACCTCTGCACCGGGATCATTGGGGTCTTTCGGATCTTTGGAATCTGTCGCATCTGACGCATCTGACGCCATGACGGCATCATCCTGCTCCGCATCCGCATTGCTTTGATCGATGGCTTCGCCGGGCTGTTCTACTTGCTTCTCTTGAATGTCAAACGTGATTTGACCGTCATAGAACCCGCTGGATCGCAAGACCGCCTGAAACCGTTCGATATCGTCTTCGGCACGGCGTTGCAGCCCGGCACGCGATGCGGTTGGCCGCGATTGTAAACGACGTGCGGTGCTTACCGCATCCAACGCTGCAATCAAGTCTTCTTCAAGCGGATCGATGCCGGTGATTTCCACCGTGTACGGGATTGTCGATTGCAGACCATCTTGCGCGACAACATCATCCGTCCCCGACCCGAAGCCAAGAATATTCAATCCTTCGTCCGATGAACACGCAGCCAGCATCGTTCCCGCCATCAAAAGCGGGACAAAAGCAGCGCGTCGTCCATATGACTGGAAGTTGCGAAGGATGTTATCTTTCAAAAACGTCGTATCCCTGTGGTTCTTGACCTGATCAATGAATGCCGTTTTCTATCCTGAATGAAGGTCTTTTAAAACCCGTTGTCCTATATGGGACAGATAAGAACGAGATTATAACAATTTTCAAAGCAGTTATCTGAAAACACCTTATTTTTATTCTACCCACAGGTCGAACACCAGCGATGTCATGTCCCATGAAAAAATGGCATAGCTATGAACAATAAACGCGCTTGCGGCTTTTTCATATTGAGCGTACCGGAAGTTGAGCGCACCATGTTTGCCACATCCCATTGCAGGAGGTCCATCTCGTGACTTCGACCCTGACCAACACCGTCGTTATTCGCAATGCTGTTCGTGCCGACCTTAACGGGCTTTGCGCCCTTGAAACGACCAATTTCCAAAGTGACGTGATATCACGCGCATCTTTCTCGCGGTTCTTGCGTCAGGCATCTGCACGTCTGTTGGTCGCCGATGCCGGGGATACTGATAAACCATCCATCGTTGGCTATGGGTTATTGTTGCTGCGCGCAAATACGGTCACCGCCCGGATTTATTCGCTGGCGATTACCCAGGATTGGCGGGGCAAGGGTCTTGGAACGCAGCTGTTGGCAGGGCTTGAAAATCTGGCGATGGAAGCCGGATGCCATCGCATGCGCCTTGAAGTCCGTACCAAGAACGATACCGCGCGCAATCTTTATGAACGCCACAGCTATCAGAAAATTGCCGATCTTCCGGGCTATTACGAAGATGGCGAAGACGGCATTCGTCTTGAACATGCGCTTTATGACGGGCAGACCGACATTTCCCCTGCGGTTGCCACCGGCGCACCCTTAATCCTTGTTGATCGCCTGTCTGATCAGCGGTTTTCTGTTTCTGGTGCCCGTGTCATGCGGGTGCGCGATTATCTTGCCCTTGATCATGGTGTACGAAACCGTCGCGTGATCAATCTGTGCCAGTCCTATGAATATCTCTCGCGCGGGTATTATTGCAGCCTTCTGGCCGCCGCACGTGCCGAACGTGTCATCCCCGAAGCAGACGTACTTTTGGATTTGAACTGGAAACGTCTGCAAAAATCATCACGATCCGAACTCAGCCCCCAGATTCTGGATGCGCTGGAGAAATCCGGCCACACCGCAGATCAGGCACCGGATCATATCGATGTCTATTTCGGCCGCACCACGGATAAACGGTTCCGCAAGATTGCCGAACGCGCATTCGATCAGTTCCGCTGCCCGATTTTGCGCCTGCATCTTAACCGGCAGGATCGCAAGATTTTGCGCGAAATCGAAGCCCCGTCGCTTGGTCAGCTTGATGACAGTAATCTGGTCGATTTCGAAGCTGCCTTGCGGGCCTATTTGCGCGGTCGTGTCCGTAAGCAGGGCAACGTCACCCCACCGACCGCACTGGTCGCGATCCTGCATGATCCGAACGATCCATTGCCACCATCAGATGCAGAAGCATTGGCCAATTTTGTGCAGGCGGCTGCCGATCTTGGTGCCAAGGCCGAACTGATCACGGCCAAGGATTTCCACCATCTTTCGGAATTTGATGCGCTTCTGATCCGCGAAACCACCGCCCTTGATCACCATACCTATCGCTTTGCCAAGCGCGCGGTAAAGGAAGGCATTCCCGTCATTGATGACCCGGATTCCATGTTGCGCTGTACCAACAAGGTCTATCTGGCGGAATTGCTGCGCACCCATCGTATTCCGGCACCCAGAAGTGCGATTTTCGATAAACGCCGCATTTCTGAAATCGCCAAACAGTTCAGTTTCCCCTCAGTTCTGAAGGTTCCGGACGGATGCTTTTCGCGCGGTGTGCGCAAAGTAAAATCGCCTGACCATCTCGCCGAAGTTGCCGGTGAAATGTTCAAAAACTCCGAACTTCTGGTCATTCAGGAATATGTCGAAACGACATTTGACTGGCGGATCGGTGTCCTTGGCGGCGAGGCGATTTTTGCCAGCCGCTATTTCATGGCGCCCGGTCACTGGCAGATCGTCAAACATGAAGACGATGGCAAAAGCTTTGAAGAAGGCGGTTTTGAAACCGTTGCCGTCGAAGATGCCCCGCAGGATATCGTTGCCACCGCCCTTGCATCCGCCCGCTTGATGGGCGACGGGCTTTATGGTGTCGATGTCAAAGAAACACCGCACGGTCCGATGGTGATTGAAGTCAATGACAACCCCAATATCGATGCCGGGGTCGAAGACGTTGTGCTGGGGATGGAGCTTTATCGGCGGATCATCGCCCACCTTCTGGGCAAGATCGCACGTCCTTAAGAACGTGACGTCGTCAGAGAACACCAAACAAAAGGTCGGGTTTTACCCGGCCTTTTTGTCAATAAACACGGCAGCTTGCAGCTTGTCACGCCCATATCGCGCCATCAGATCGAACTCATGGCGCAGGATCGGAACCGACACACAATCGCTGCCATTAAACGGTTCGTGGTCTTCGCCAATATCGGGATCGCTGACATAGACAAACCGGTCATCAAATCCCGACACCACCACCCAATGGGGGATTTTATCGCCGTAAATCCGGTACTGACTGATCAGGACCAGCGATATTTTACCGGCCCTGGCCCGTTCTTCAATCTCGGCAATACCGAACGCACCTGTGGTGATCGGAATACCGACGTCTTGTGCCTGCCGTGCGAAATCGTAATGCACCAGTTCGACCACTTCGCGGTTCTTGGGTTTGCGCACCGTATCAACAAATAACGGCCCGTCGCGGCTGCTGAAAACTTCAACGTCAAAGCCGCGTTTATATGCCGCCAATGCCAAACCCAACGGGCCACAGCCACCATGACCTGATGTCATAAAAACGGTGGTCGCCTCACGCCACAACGAAACTTCCAGATTACGGTCCATCTCAAGACCGGGATCAAGCGCATTCATCGCCATCATCAAAGCTGCTGGCCCACAGGTAAAAGGAAGCGTTTGATGATAAAAATGAATGGGCGAAGGTCGGCTCATGGCATGAGGAACCAAGACACGCTCCATCCGAAGGGCGTCGGAATGATCCGGGTAATAGTCGGGATAAAGCGCGAAATCCTTGTAATCGGCCTTGCGAAACAGGCTAATCGCGGCTGCGTTTTTCTGACTGACTTCAAGCCGTAAGATCGGCGCGCCAAAATCAAGGCTGCATTCTTCTGCCTGCGCAAGAAGAGCGCGTCCAATCCCCTGCCTCCATCGCCCCGGGATCACGGCCAATGAATAGAGCCGTGCCAAGGCCACATTTCGCCGGAAAATAACCAATGCATAGCCAAGAATATTGTCGCCTTCACAGGCAACAATCAGGCGTGCAGTCTCGCTGCTGACAAAACGTTTGAACGCGCGACGGTTCAGTCGATCAATGTCAAAGGACTGGTTTTCGATCTCACAAAGCGCATCAATATCGTCGCCTTTTGCCAATCGAAATTCAATATTGGCGTTTTCACGCGTCTTCACTATCACACCTGTATCAGACGACTCTAGGCTCATTCCGCCATGAAAAGCCGAAAAGAGATAGTGCAATTATGGCAGGCGTGCTGCGCAATTATGCGATGCCGCCGATCAGCACATCGCATAACCGGGAATAAGAAGATCAAGCGCGCGCTGCAATACGTGGCAAAAGTGGCGACATATCATAACCGGCATCTGCCGCAGATTTGATGATGTCTTGCACCGGCAATTTCCCCGCATTGGCAAGCGACCAAAGGATCGTGCAACGGGTCCCGCTTCGGCAATAAGCAAAAACCGGCTTTGACGCATCAGCAAGATTGGCGGCAAAGGCATCTGCATCCGCATCGGAAACATTGCCACTTGCAACGGGCTGAAACACGGCTGTCATGCCGACTTCTTCGGCCTTGGTCGAAATCTCGGCAAAGGATGGCTGACCGGGATCTTCATCATCTGGGCGGTTACAGATAATGGTTTTGTATCCGGCCTTGGCAATCTCTTCGATCGCCTCAAGTGGCAGTTGCGCGGATACCGTCAGTTCATCGCTCAGGCGTTTCATTTTTCTATTCCGTTGTTCGTGACCATCAAGGTTCCCGCAAACCAAACCGGTTGCGGGCCCATCACATCACGCGTGCAGCACATGACATCCGTTTAACGGATGCCACTATACCGTGCTGCTTGCAACAGTTCGAATAGAAATTTGTTGTGATCTAACAAACGCCAAGCCCCTATTTGGAGATCGGACACGTCCGCAAACCAAACACCATATAAAGCGGGCAAAACCGCAATGCGGCACTCACCAGCATCACCAAACCCGCAACGATCATGACCCAGCCGTAAACGCCAAATGCCATGATCTCACCTTCGGGTGCTTCTGCCAAAAACGGCAAGGCAAGCAAGACCACGCCACCAGCAGCCCGTATCAGACGATCTACCAATCCAACATTTTTCATGATCTTCTCCTTTGGAAGTCTTGTAATTCATGAAAACACCATAACATCATCATTTAATGTTTTACGTTGATGTACATCAGTCACGCGACGCTGGACGATCAATTTTCAGATCATACGTTTAGGCATCTTGCACTCGATCTAGGACCATGTAACAAAAAGAAAAATTCAGGAATTTCAGGAAAAGTGCCGTGCCGATTGATATCAAACGAACCGACCTAGATTATCCGCAATGGCAACACGCCACCCAAAACCGCAGATTTTCAGATTGGCTAAAGGCATCAAATGCTGATCAATGGCATGGGGTAACCCATCATCCATTTACCGATGCGTGGGGTCAGGCATCCCTGCCCAAAGCCAATCTTGAAAACTATCTTATTCAGGATCATCGCTTCATTGATCGCTTTGTCGCGCTTTTGGCGGCGGCCGTATCGCGCGCCCCGACGCTCAAAGACCGCATTCCGGGTTGTCAGTTCCTCGCCCTCCTGACTGGCAAGGAAAACACCTATTTTGAACGATCCTTTGCCGCCCTTGGGGTGTCTGACCACGACCGCGCACATCAACCTGACTGGCCCGCAACGGCCGCGTTCAAGCAACTGATGGCAGATGCGGTTGATACCAACAGCTACGCCAACATGCTTGCCGTCCTTGCCGTGGCAGAAGGCACATATCTTGGCTGGGCAGATCGGGTGAACAGATCGCTGTCAAACCGCCCGACTGATTTCTGGTATTTTGAATGGCTTGATCTGCATGTCGGTGAGTATTTTGAAAGTGTAATCGCCTATCTCAATACCCAACTTGATAATATCGGCCCGGACCTGTCAGACGACGAACGCGCAAGCTGCCTGCGTTATTTTCGACGTGCGACAGAACTTGAACGTCAGTTCTTTGATACGGCATGGAAAAACCAAGAATGACCAATATTCGCCCGTTCCGTGACAGCGACGCCCCCGTCATGGTCGAGATTTTTAGACGTGCTGTTAATGAACGTGGCAGTTTGGCGTATGGCCCGGAACAGGTCGCTGTCTGGGCAAGCCTTCAACCAACCCCGGAACGCTTTGCCGAATTGATGAAGGATGGACGCTGCTGCCTTGTTGCTGTTGATCACGACGATCAGGTCGTGGCCTTCACCGATGTCGAGAAAGACGGGCATATCGGCTTTTTATACGCCCTGCCCGACATTGCCGGACGCGGGATAGTCTCGGAACTCTATGACGCGCTTGAGGCCGAGGCAAAAGCACAGAATATCGGCAAGCTATATTCCGAAGCCAGCGAACAGGCGAAATCATTCCTGCTGAAAAAGGGATTTTCCGTCGTTGAACGCCGCGATTTCGAAGTCGCAGGCATTCCCATCCATAACTATGCGGTCGAAAAACGCCTGCGGAAACCGAGCTAACCTTCGCAGCAAGGCACAATATCCAAAGAACAAAGGCTGCCATCGGGCAGCCTTTGCTTTTAATCAATCACGCAATCCGCGCTTGGCTGTGCTCAGAACCCGATCGACAAACACATCCGCCTGCCCGACATAACTGGCCGGGTTGCGCACATGCGCCCAATCCACCGGGGCGTCGGTCAGTTTCGGCAATTCATCAAACAGGTTTGATCTGTTTGCCGCCGATTGCGCCACGGCTTCTTTCACCAGCTTATCGGCCGCATCACGCCCGATATGATCGGCCAGTGCGAATGTCGCCGCCTCTGCCAACATCGCCCCACGCGACAGTTCAAGGTTTTCGGTCATTCGGTCTTTATTGACCTTAAGGGCCGGCACCATATCAACCGCCTGCGCCAATGCAGTTCCCGCCGCCATGATGATTTGCGGCAAGGTCAGCCATTCCAAAAGCCAGCTTGACCCGCAGCGTTCATGATCATGGATCTGTGATTGACTAAACACACCAATCTGCCCGGCATTAAACCGTGCCAAGGTCACAAGCATTTCGGCCTGAACCGGATTGGATTTATGCGGCATGGTCGATGACCCGCCACCCTTGCCCGGCTGCACTTCGGCGATTTCTGATTGCGCCAGTAAAACAAGGTCCTGCCCCATTTTACCAAGCGCACCGGTTAAGGCGGTGAGCTGAGCAGCAAAATCAACCAACACATCGCGCTGGGCATGCCAGGGCATATCAGATGCCGGAAGTTCAAGTTCTTCGGCAAGGTTGCTTTCAACCTCGCCCGCCTTGACGCCGATGGATGCCAATGTCCCGGCCGCACCGCCAAAGGATATCCGCAACAAATCATGTGACAGGCTGTCGATCCGGCGATCAATCCGCACAAGCGGGGCCAACCATCCTGCGGCCTTTAACCCGAATGTCGTCGGCACAGCCTGTTGTGATCGCGTCCGGCCAATCATGATGGTTGTGCGATGGGTATCGGCAAGACCAGACAATGCCTTGGCCAGTTTGCGAATACGGCGGCGGATAATACCAATGGCATCACGCAGACGAAGAACAAGCCCACTATCAACCACGTCCTGGCTTGTGACACCAAAATGAACAAAGCGGGCATCATCCCCGCCAATTTCCGCCTTAAGCGCCTTAACCAACGCCGGAACAGGAACCCCCGCACTTGCCGTTCCCGCCGCAAGGGACGCCGGGTCGGGGTCAAATTCCCGACAAACTTCCGCAATGCGCGTCGCACTTTTCGCAGGGATCACACCTGCGCGGGCTTCGGCCGCGGCAAGGGCTGATTCAAATAGCAGCATGGATGCAATCTGTGCCTTGTCATCAAACAGGGCGGCAATTTCCGGATCGGAAAACAGATCCCCAAGCAGGGCAGAATCAAAAGGCGAAATCGTCATCAGGCTTAATCCACCATCATAAACAGGTGAGAATTCAAGTTGATAGTGTCGCGCCGCAAACACCATTGGTCAACAATACATAAAGAAGCCCCTGCCCGTCAGATACGGCACAGGGGCTTTTTTAACAGATCAATTCGCTGCCACTGTTCTAGACAGCTTCAAGCGCAATCGCAATGCCCTGACCAACCCCGATACACATGGTGGCCAATGCATATTTGCCACCTGTGCGCTTCAACTGAAGGGCAGCCGTACCAGCAATGCGTGCACCCGACATCCCCAACGGATGACCAAGTGCAATCGCCCCGCCATTCGGGTTCACACGGGCATCATCATCGGCAATGCCAAGATCACGAAGGGTCGCAAGACCCTGTGATGCAAAGGCTTCGTTCAGCTCGATCACGTCAAGCTGATCGGTTGACCAGCCAAGACGCGCCAGAAGCTTCTTGCTTGCCGGTGCCGGGCCAAAGCCCATGATACGCGGTGCAACACCTGCGGTCGCCCCGCCAACAACCTTGGCAATCGGGGTGAGGCCATATTTCTTGACCGCGGCTTCCGATGCAATGATCAGGGCCGCCGCCCCGTCATTCACACCCGATGCATTGCCTGCCGTCACCGAACCACCTTCGCGGAACGGGGTCGGCAATTTGGCAAGGGTTTCGGCTGTCGTGCCGGCACGCGGATGTTCATCCTTGTCGACAACAATCGCATCCCCCTTGCGCTGAGGAATGGTGACCGGGGTAATTTCTTGCCCCAGAACGCCATTTTCCTGTGCGGCAACGGCTTTGTCCTGTGAACGTGCTGCAAACACGTCCTGATCAGCGCGCGAGATATTGAAATCTTCGGCAACGTTTTCACCGGTTTCCGGCATGGAATCCACGCCATACTGTTTCTTCATTACCGGATTAACGAAACGCCAGCCAATGGTCGTGTCATAGATTTCTGCATTGCGCGAAAAGGCTGATGTTGCCTTTGGCATCACGAACGGCGCACGTGACATGCTTTCGACACCACCGGCAATCATGATTTCCTGCTCGCCCGATTTGATCGCACGTGCGGCAATAATGATCGCATCCATGCCAGAACCGCACAGACGGTTGACCGTGGTGCCGGTAACCGTTTCGGGCAAACCGGCCAAAAGTGCCGACATGCGGGCAACGTTACGGTTATCTTCACCCGCCTGATTGGCACAGCCATACACGATGTCATCGACAGCCGCAAAATCCAGACCCGGATTGCGCTCCATCAATGCCTTAAGCGGCACAGCACCCAGATCGTCGGCGCGTACCTGCGACAAGCTGCCACCAAAGCGGCCAATCGGGGTACGGATATAATCGCAAATATATGCGTCAGCCATTTTTATAGATCCTTTTTAATGCCCTTACTGCTGGTCGCCATGCGCCTTGGCAGTACGGGCATGCAGTTCACGCAGAACCTGCAATTCTTTTTCGGTCGGGATCGCAGTTTCGGCGACTTCGTCGGCAAACTCAACAACCCAACCGGTGTTTTCAATGATTTGTTCGCGGGTGACGCCCGGATGGATCGACGTCACGATGAAGTTCTTGCCAACCGGATGCGGTTCCATGATGCAAAGATCGGTAATCAAACGCGACGGGCCTTTGGTATCAACGCCGTAAGATGCACGGTCGTCCCCACCCTTGCCATGCCCAAGCGAGGTGACAAAATCGATCTTCTCCACAAACCCGCGTTTGGTCTGCTTCATCACCAAAAACACTTCGCCACAACTGGTTGCGATTTCCGGCGCACCGCCGCCGCCCGGAAGACGGACTTTCGGATCGTCGTAATCACCAATCACGGTGGTGTTGATATTGCCAAACTTGTCAAGCTGGGCCGCACCAAGGAAACCAACGGAAATCTTGCCACCCTGCAGCCAGTAGCGGAACATTTCCGGCACGGCAACGGTGTTCACAGCGGTTTCGCAAAGCTCGCCATCGCCAATCGAAAGCGGCAAGACATCGGGCTTGGTGCCAATCGTGCCACTTTCATAAATCAAGGTCAGTTCAGGTGCATGGGTCAGACGCGCCAGATTACAGGCGGCCGATGGCATACCGATACCAACAAAACACACATCGTCGTTTTTAAGCGCACGTGCGGCGGATACCGTCATCATTTCAGTCGGGGTATATTCAACCATGATCTTTTCTCCGCTTAGCCCTTGTTTGCTTCACGTTTGGCCGCGAAATCTTCGGGACCGCCATTCATGACATGCTCTTCGATCCAGGCCAGGAACGTCTCGCGATCGCGTGCGATCGGGTCCCAGGCTTTGTAAAACGCATTGTCGCGTTTGTAATATCCTTGGGCATAGGACGGATGCGCCCCACCTGGAATTTCAACAATCGCCGTCACCGCCCAGTTCGGCAACATCACAGCATTTGGTGAAATATCGCCAAAATCATCCACGATCTCTTCGACTGTAATGATGGATTTCTTGGCGGCCAGAACGGCTTCTTTCTGAACACCGACAATGCCTTCAAACAGGACATCGCCCTTTTTGTTGGCTTTCTGCGCATGGACAACCGTTACATCCGGACGGATCGACGGCACAGCGGCCAGACTTTCACCGGTGAACGGGCATTCAATGAATTTGATGTTCTTGTTCACACGCGGCAATTCAGCACCGCGGTATCCTTTAAACACCGCACAAGGAAGGCCAGCAGCCCCCGCGTCATAGGCATTGGCCATCGCCGCATGGCTATGTTCTTCGATTTCAAGTTTGTGCGGCCAGTGTTCCTGAACCGCTTCACGCAAACGGTGAAGCGACCCGACACCGGGATTTCCGCCCCACGAGAAAACAAGTTTCTTGGCACAGCCGGCACCGATCAACTGATCGTAAATCATATCAGGCGTCATACGGATCAAGGTCAAATCCTTGATCCCTTGGCGGATGATCTCATGACCAGCGGCATGCGGGATAAGATGGGTGAAGCCTTCCATCGCGATGGTATCGCCATCCTTAACGCAGGACGCGACAGCTTCTTTAAGCGACATGAAACGTGCAACCACGGTAAAACTCCTGTGGTATCAAACCAAAACAGAACAAACGCGGGGCCAATGCCCCTTGAGCGCGGGAAATAAGGTCGATGGCTGCGACCGCCGGCTTTCCCCAAAGCAGCGGACGCAGCCATCGGGCCAAATCGACTTACACGTCGAAGAACACGGTTTCCGCGTCCCCCTGCATGTGAATATCGATCTGGTATTCGATCCCCGTCGGGGTCTGGATGCGCTTGGCAACCAAGCTATTGCGACGCTCTGCCGGAACCGATTGCAAGACAGCGTCTTTCGCATTCAATTCGGCTTCGTCATCGAAATAGAAACGGGTAAAGGCGTGCACCAACATGCCGCGCATAAAGACGATCACGTTGACAAACGGGGCTGTCGCATCTTCGATCACACCCGGCTTGACCGTATCAAACCAAAACCGGTTATTGGCATCTGTACCCGTGCCACAACGGCCAAGGCCGCGGAAACCGGTATCGGCAACATCAATCGGCTTTTCGCTGTAAACGCCATCGGCGTCGGCCTGCCAAATTTCGATCATTGCATCATTAACGCGGTTGTTTTCGCCATCAAAAACAGCACCGGTAATGCGGATATGTTCGCCCTTGGCGTCCTGCCCGGCAACGGTCGTGGTGACCATGTCGGTAAAGTCGTAACCATACTGCCCTGCGGTCAAACCATAGGCGAAATATGGACCAACCGTCTGTGAGGGGGTTTCACCATATGCCATGACTTAATTCTCCATCGGGGTGGCATTGCGTCCACGCAGGACAATGTCAAACTGATAACCCAGCGCAAAGCCTTCCTCGGTTTTTTCAATCGAGAATTTGGAAATCAGACGTTCACGTGCTGCCGCATCCTTGGTTTCAAGGAAGATCGGATCAAGTTCAAGCAGCGGGTCACCCGGAAAATACATCTGGGTCACAAGACGGGTCGCAAAACCCGGCCCGAAAACCGACAGATGGATATGGTTCGGGCGCCACGCATTGAAATGGTTGCCCCACGGATAGGCACCCGGCTTGATGGTATAGAATTTGTAATTGCCGTTGGCATCGGTCATGCAACGCCCCGAACCACGGAAGTTCGGATCAAGCGGCGCTTCATGCTGGTCAACTTTATGAACATAGCGACCAGCAGAGTTCGCCTGCCAGATTTCCACAACAATATTTGGCTGCGGACGGCCATCGGTATCAAGAACCCGACCATGGACAACAATACGTTCGCCAATCGGTTCCCCATTGGTGACACCGTTCTTGGTCAAGTCATGATCAAGTTTACGCACAGCAGCCGGGGCAAAGCGCGGACCTGTGCCCTCGGTCAGGCCCGACTGAATGGCAAGTGCCGGACGTGTCGGACCACGCAAAACGGTGGATTTATATCCTGGGGCGATGAACGGGGCGTGGGAACCCCAGTCACGCGGTTTGAAGGTGGACATATGGCTTACTCTCCCTTGGATGCCGCGTCGATCTCGGCATAGGTTTGCTTGGCAATGCGGAATGCCGTATTGGCGGCGGGAACGCCGGCATAGACCGCAACATGCATCAGGGTTTCACGGATGTCATCGCGTGTCGCCCCGGTATTCAAAGTCGCCCGAATATGCATGGCGAGTTCTTCTTCGTGACCAAGTCCGGCAAGCAAAGCAATGGTCACAATCGACCGCTCACGCTTGGTGAATTTGTCGCTCGTCCACACACCGTTCCAGACATTTTCGGTGATATAGCGCTGAAAACCTTCGTCAATTTCAGTGATATTTTTCGACGCACGATCAACATGCGCATCACCCAAAACAGAACGGCGGGTTTTCATGCCAACGTCATACCGGCTCTCAGACAAGGTTCTTCTCCTTGGTAAATCGGTCGATCAACCGGGTAAGCAATTCTGGGGTTTCGATACAGGGCAGATGCCCGACCCCGTCTATCAATTCAAATTGTGCATCGGGGATCATGGACACCATTTCGCGCACCACTTCTGGCGGTGTTGCCAGATCTTCCGATCCGCAAATGCAAAGTGTCGGCACAGCAATTTTTCCAGCAGCTTCGCGCAGATCGCCATCGCGCAGCGCAACACATGTGCCGATATATCCCGCCGCCGTCGTACGAACCAGCATGTCGCGATACATCGCGGTTTCAAGCACACGGTCTTTGCGGAAAGTCGGTGACAACCAGCGTTCAATAATCGCATCACCAAGGCTTTCCAGCCCGTCGGCTTTGATCGCCTCGATCCGTGTATTCCAACCGTCATAATCGCCAAGTTTGGGCGCTGTATCACACAAGATCAGGCCGCGAACACGTTGGGGCTGCTGTTCGGTCACTTTCTGGGCAATCAAACCGCCAACCGACAGGCCGCAAATAATCACTTCATTCAGACCAAGATGATCCAGCAACCCAATCAGATCATTGGCATGCAGCGAAATGTCATATGGCGCATCGCCAATTCCCGACAATCCATGACCGCGCTTGTCATAGGTAACAATGTTAAAACGTTTGGAAAGGACGCTGACAACATCATCCCAAATGCGCAAATCCGTGCCGAGTGAATTGGCAAATACCATCACCGGACCATCTTTGGGACCGGTCTGGCAGTAATGAATATGTGTCCCGTTGACCGGGGCAACTTGTAAACTCATGTCGTTTCCACCCTGCTTATTTGCGCCTACATTCGCAGACGGTTTTGGTTATGTAAAATGAGGATTTGCGTATTTTGCATAACTATATAATTATGAATAGCCGCTTAATAAGTTCATTCTACAACGTCGCGACGTAGGCACGCATGCTTGATCAACGCATTAAATTCCGCCACCTGACTTGCTTTCTCGAAGTTGCCCGTCAACGAAGCGTGGTCAAAGCCGCGGACACATTATCCATAACCCAACCCGCCGTTTCCAAAACCATTCGCGAACTTGAAGAACATCTTGATGCGCGTCTGTTTGACCGATCCAAGCGCGGCGTGACCTTAACCGATTTTGGCAAAGTGTTCCTGCGCTATGCCGGGGCCAGCGTCACTGCCCTTCGCCAAGGGGTCGACAGCATCAGTCAGGTCCGTATGCAAGGCGGGCTTTCGATTAATCTTGGCGTCCTGCCCACAGTCGCGGCCAGTGTGATGCCCGCCGCCATTCGACGGTTCAAGGCACTTAGCCCCGATACCACGGTAAAGGTGGTTGCCGGGCCGAATGTCATGTTGATGGGGCAATTGCGCGTCGGCGAACTTGATCTTGTTGTCGGGCGCTTGGCCGAGCCCGATCAGATGTCCGGCCTGTCCTTCATACATCTCTATTCCGAACATATATCTTTGGTGGCCCGCCCCGGCCATCCATTGATGGCGGACAAAAACCCCGACATTACCCGCATCCGCGAATTTACCGTTCTGGTCCCGCCCAAACATGCCATCATTCATCCAACGGTCGACAAGATGCTGATCGCGCATGGAATTGGCGCACTCCCGGATCGCATCGAAACCGTTTCGACATCGTTTGGCCGCGCCTTCACCCGTGAAACAGATGCAATCTGGATTATCTCGAACGGCGCTGTTGCATCCGACATTGCCGATGGCCATCTTGTCGAATTACCCATAGATACAAGTGATACCTTCGGGCCCGTTGGCTTAACCACACGTATTGATTCGCCAATATCCCCACCTGTGGAAATCCTGATCAATGCCGTTCGCGAAGAAGCCGCACAACATCATAAGACCCATTCAAGCCCGAATACATAATCATTTGGTTATGGATATGCGCTTACATATCATTATACATAACCATCACACGCCCATTAGATTGGTTCCAATTCGGTATGGCAGAATTGCGCTTAACGCAGGTCATTCCTGAAAAATAATAAAAAACAACAACCAAGTGTCTTGGAAAACTTCGTACGCTAGATGCGCATCGTGGCTGAAACGTTTGTCGCTGCCAAAAAGACGATAAATGTTCAAAGGAGGAAGAATGAAACATATCACCAAATTGCTTGCTGGTGCTGCCGTCGCGACCATGGTGTCGTTCGGCGCACACGCACAGGAAGTCACCCTGACCGTTCACCATTTCCTGGGTCCGAAAGCACCGGCCCAGTCGAAAATGATCGAGCCATGGGCAAAGAAAATCGAAGAAGAATCAAACGGCCGTATCAAGTTTGAAATCTTCCCGTCCATGTCCCTTGGCGGCAACCCGCCGGAACTGTATCGTCAGGTCCGCGATGGCGTTGCTGACATTGTATGGACCCTTCCGGGTTATACCCCGGGTGTATTCCCACGCATCGAAGTCTTCGAGCTTCCCGGTGTTCACCTTGGCGATGCCCGCGCAACCAACCTTGCGATCTGGGACATGAAAGACGAATTCGCCGAAGACCTTAAAGACATCCACCCGCTTGCGGTTCATGTCCATGCCGGTCAGGCGATCCATCTGACGGAAAAAGAAGTCCGCACTGTTGCAGACGTTAAAGGTCTGAAACTGCGCACCCCGACCCGTACCGGTGCCTGGGTTATTGAATCCTGGGGCGCAGAACCTGTTGGCATGCCGGTTCCGGCTTTGCCGCAGGCAATGTCACTTGGCGTCGTTGACGGCGGTCTGGTTCCGTTTGAAGTTGTCCCGCCGCTGAAACTGGCTGAGCTGATTGCTTATTCTGTTGAAGGCGAAGGCGTAAATTCACGCTTTGGCACCTCGACCTTCCTGTTCGCAATGAACAAGGACCGCTACGAGAGCCTGCCAGATGACCTCAAAGAAATCATCGACCGTAACTCCGGTCAGGATTTCGCAGCTGAAATTGGCCAGATCTTCAACGATGTTGAAGAAGTCGGCAAACGCATGGTCAACGAAGGCAAAGGTCAGGTCGTTGAACTGACGGCTGCCGAAAAAGCAACCTTTGACGATGCAGCAGCACCTGTTGTTGATCGCTGGATCGAAGAATCCAAATCAAGCGGCATTGACGGCGCGAAACTGGTTGAAGACGCCAAAGCTGCCGTTCTGGCTCATACCAAGTAACTCAAGTTACTGGAAAATCTTGTGGGGTCACGTATCATACCGATGCGTGACCCTGTTTTTCCCGCGAGATTGTTAGACATATGAAAAACGTGCTCAATAAGGCCGCATCCTGGTTTGCCGTTGTCGGCGGCCTGCTTGCCCTCATGATCGCCGTTGTAACGATCGTCAACGTTACCGCTTTTGGTCTGGATAAACTGGCCCGACTGTTTGGCGAAAATGTCCCTGCCATTATCGGCTATGAAGACTTCGTCAGCATGATCATCAGCTCGGCTGCCCTGATGTTCTTCCCCTATTGCCAAGCAAGACACGGGCATGTTGCCGTTGACGTGTTTATTAAAATGTTTCCGGACTGGTTTGCGCGGTCAGTTGACGTTATCTCGGGCATCCTGATGACGGCTTTGGCGCTATTCCTTGGTTACATGATGGTTCATGGCCTGATCGAGGTGCGCAGCGACAATACCCTTTCCGCAATTCTGGGCTGGCAAATCTGGCCGTTCTATCTCCCGGGCATCGCATCGATGTTCCTGTGGGCTGCAATTGCCGGAACGCAGATTTTCGAAAGAGAAGCAGATGTCTGAACGCGAACTAATCGGCCTTGGTGGCCTTGCCCTTCTCTTTGTCATTTTGGCACTCCGGGTTCCGGTCGGCCTTGCCATGGTGGGCGTCGGCATTGGCGGCAACTATGTGCTGAGCATCTTCTTCCCGTTCCTGCGCTTTGATCCCTATCTGCAGCAGTTCAAATCCCTGTTTTACGGGATTGTCTCGAATTACGAACTCTCGGTCGTGCCGCTGTTTGTTCTGATGGGCTATCTTGCCAGTCAGGCAAATCTGTCACGCGATCTGTTTCAGGGCGTAAATGCCATTCTCGGCCGGTTCCGGGGTGGTGTTGCCATGGCAGCCATTGGTGCCTGTGCCGGTTTCGGGGCGGTGTGCGGGTCATCCCTTGCGACCGCATCGACCATGGGTAAAGTGGCCCTGCCCGAACTTGATCGTCTGAAATACTCGCCGCGTCTTGCCACCGGCACCCTTGCTGCGGGTGGTACATTGGGCATTCTGATCCCGCCATCCGTCGCCTTGGTGATTTACGCCGTGACGGTCGAAGCATCGATCATTCAGATGTTTCAGGCCGCGATCATTCCGGGCATCATTGCCGTGATCTTCTTTATGGGTGTGATTGCCATTCAGGTGCGTTTGAACCCGTCCCTGGCACCGATCCCTGAACCCATGCCCGCCGCAGAACGCAAAGAAGCCCTGCTGCGCCTGATCCCGGTCATGGTGATCTTTGGATCGATCATTCTTGGTCTGGGTGCCGGCCTGTTTACCCCGACCCCGGCTGCGGGCGTTGGTGTCTTCGCCATTCTGGTTTACGGCGCCTATATGCGCTGGAAAGGCAAAGGCGGTCTGTCATGGGAAGGCCTGCGCAAATCGCTTAAGGACACGGCAATTACATCTTCGATGATTTTCTTCATCCTGCTGGGTGCCGAAATCCTCAAAGGGTTCTTTAGCCGTGCCAACCTTCCGGCCTATATGGCAGAAGCCGCCGCCACCAGTGGCCTTGATCCGTGGCTGATCATGGTTCTGATGCTGCTTGCCCTGATCTTGCTGGGCTGCTTCATGGAAAGCCTGTCGATGATTGTCGTGGTCATCCCGTTCTTCTGGCCGGCCTTGGTCGACATCAATGGCGGTGACTGGGCAACGGCGGCAACAGCGGCCTATGGCATGGGGGCGGAAGACCTTAAAATCTGGTTTGGTATTCTGGCCCTGATTGTCGTGGAGCTGGGGCTGATCACCCCGCCGGTTGGCTTGAACGTATTTATCATCAACGCGCTCGCCAAGGGTGTCCCGATGAGCGAAACCTTCCGGGGCGTCATGCCGTTCTTTGCCGCCGAAATCGTGCGCATTCTGATCCTGATCTTTATACCGATCCTCACCCTGTTTGTGCCATCGGTACTGGGCGGATAGCCAAACCAAACCCGATTGATAAAGCCCGCCATTTCCGATGGCGGGCTTTTCTTTTGGTCCGTGCTAAAACAGGCTAAACTGTAGCAAACCAGTTCCTTAAATCAGGACGCCATGCGCAACAGCATTCCGATCTATAAGCTTTACGGCGAACGTGACGCCACCCGGCCAAAAACCGCGACAGATGAATTTGATCTGTCATCGGTCGATGATACCGGCGCAAGCGACCCGCAGCCGATCACGGAACCGGAATTCTTTCACCTTGAAAGCATCCCCGAACGATCCCGCTTGCATGATCTGCATATCAAACCGCATCGTCACACCAACCTGTTTCAACTGCTTTATATCACCAGCGGACAGGCCGAAATCAGCTTTGATGATCAGAACCTGACCATGCAGGCCGGGCAACTGATCACGGTGCCCCCGGGAACCGTGCACGGGTTTAAATTCAGCGACGATATTGATGGCTGGGTGATTTCGCTGACCGATTACCATCTTGGGCAAATTCTCGCCCCTGCCCCGAAATTGCTGGCCCATCTGGATCAGGCGATCTGTGTTGATACCAATATCAACACAAACCGTAACAACCCGACTGACACCATCAACCCGGTCGATTTCCTGATCTCGCAACTCGCCCGCGAATATTACAGCCACAATACCGGCAGGCTCTTTGCGCTGCGCCATATCCTTGGCCTGTTGCTGCTTGATGTCGGGCGCACTGCCCCGCAGGGCGATCCGGCCCGCCTGTCGCGACAGGAACAAAAAACCGGCAAGTTCCGCAAATTCCAGATGCTGGTCGAGACGTTTTACAAACAGCACAAATCGCTTGAATTCTATGCCCGCGAAATCGGCGTCACCACGACACAGCTTAACCGCATTGCCAAGGATATCTATGGCATGACTGCAAGCGAAGTCGTGCAAAACCGCCTGATGCTGGAAGCCAAACGCACCCTGATCTATACCGACATCGCCGTCCAGCAAATCGCGGGCGAACTGGGCTTTCGCGATGCCGGATATTTTTCGCGCTTCTTCGCCAAAAAGACCGGCATCCCGCCAGCAGAATTTCGCCGCGACCACCGCTAAAAAGAAGGCCGGGATCAATCCCCGGCCTTCAGAATTCAGATCAGATTACCGCCAGCCTAACAACCAACGGTCCAACCGCCCAAGTAACCACGAAACGCACAGCCCCATAAGTGATAAGACCACGACACCGGCAATCAACTGATCGGTCTGATACAGGTTCCCCGCCGCCAGAATAAGCGCACCAATACCATATTGCGCCCCGATCATTTCCGCTGCGATCAGCAAGATAATCGCGATCGAGGATGAAATACGGAACCCTGACAAAATGGTTGGCAAGGCACCCGGAAGGATGATTTTGCGCACCACCGACCACATCGGCAGATCAAAGCTTTGCCCCATGCGGATCAGGTTGCGTTGCACATTATCCACCCCGCCAAATGTATTGATCACGGTCGGGAAAAACACGCCAAAGGCAATGGTGGCAAATTTCGATGGCTCGCCAATGCCAAACCAGATGATGAACAATGGCAATAACGCGATTTTCGGGATCGGAAATAAGGCCGATACCAACGCCACACCGGGCGACCGCGCCCATGTAAACATGCCAACCAGAAAACCGACGATCAATCCGGCGACCGTCCCCATGATCCAGCCACCGACAAGGCGCTGTATTGATGCCCCCAGATGCCGCCAAAGATCGCCCGATACGATCAATTGCCAAAGCGCCTTGGCCACCGCAACCGGGCTTGGCATGGCAAGTTCGGAAATAAAGCCGGTACTTGATCCCAATTGCCAAAGCGCAATCACCAGAACAAAGCTGCCCCACGCCGCAACAGGATTGGATTTCGGGTTAAAGCCAATCGCACGGAACCGCACTTTTGCATTGGTGGCATTTCCCAACGCGGCCTGCTCAAGATCATGCGACATGTTCAAGCTCCTTATCCGCTGCAATCGCTTCATCGCGGATCAGGTGCCAAAGTGCCTGTTCATGGGCAATCAATTCCGGCATGCCCTCTACCCGGTCCTTGATCGGCACATCAATCCTATGGATTTCCTTGATCGTGCCCGGACGGCGGCGCAATGCCACCACCTTATGGGCCAACCGCACCGCTTCGTTCAGATTATGGGTGACATACACCGCCGTCATGCCGGTACGGGCAAACAGATCGGAAAATTCTTCAAGCAGTAATATCCGCGTCTGCGCATCCAGGGCCGATAACGGCTCATCCATCAACAATACCGCCGGGCGCACCGCCAATGCGCGGGCAATGCCAACGCGTTGCTTCATGCCGCCCGAAAGCTGCTTTGGAAAGGCATCGCGAAAATCCGAAAGATTGGTTTGCGCCAGCACTTCGTCAATGCGCGCATCGCGTTCGGATTTGGATAATGGATGGTCTTCAAGCACCAGACTGATATTACCCGCCACCGTTCGCCAGGGTAGCAATGCAAAATCCTGAAACACATAGGTCAGCGGGTTCAGGCACCCCTCTGGCGTTGCCTTATCACACATCAGGACTTCGCCGCCCGTGGGGGCCAACAACCCGCCAATGATGGATAACAAGGTCGATTTCCCGCAACCCGACGGCCCGATCAGGGCCACGACCTCGCCCGGCTCAATGCCAAAATCAATGTCGCGTAATGCTTCGACCTGATCATAGCTGTGACTGACATTTTTAATATGAAGGCGCATGGCGCTCTCTTTTTTAAAAGGACTAAACAAATGCAAACCGGGCCGAAGGCGGTTGCTTCGGCCCGGTTTTAAATTACGTCGCCTTACTGGCCCAGCGGGGCGATAAAGCTGGTATCGATGAACTGATCCGGGTTGGCATCGCCGTTAACATAACCACGGTCCTGATACCATTTGACCTGCGCTTTGACGTCATCAACGTCAAGCTTGCCTTCCTCGGTAATGAACATCGCGCCATTCCGGATTTTCGGATAGGCCTTCTCGGCCGGATCGTCGCTATAAACGTATTTATGCACGATTTCGAGGATCTCGTTCGTCGTGTCACTTTCAATCAGCTTGCCGTCGCTATCGGTCGCCAGAAGGCCCGCACGGTAATCCGCAACGCCCTTCTGATAGGCGCGAACAAACTTTTCGACCACGTCACGGCGTTCTTCGATATTGCGCGACGATGTGAACAAACCACCGACCTGATAGGGCACATAATCCTTAACCCAACCAATGATATGCGCAGCACCGGCATTGGCCAGCGGCTTTGCGATATGCGGGACAATGATCATGCTATCGACCTGCCCGCTTTTAAGCGCACCGATCATGTTCGGAACCGATTGAAGCGGCTTAAGCTCCATCGTTTCGATATCCACACCGGCCTTTTCCGCAACATTACCAATCATGTAGTGGAAGCTTGATCCGACCTGGGACAATGCAAAGCTATGCCCGCCAAGCTTGTCAACCGACGTCAAACCGGCCTCAAACGCCTTGTTCGATGCAAGGATGGCCGAACCATCATACCCGGCATCTTCATGAAGCTGCGCGCCAATAACCTTAAGCGCACCCTTGCCTGCAAGGTTAAAGAACCCGCCGGTAAAGGCCGTCACACCAAAATCGGCATCACCCGATGCAATCGCCACGGCAACCGGCTGTGCCGCGCGGAAAAACGTGATTTCCGCATCAAGCCCTTCGTCACTGAAATAGCCCTTTTCCTTGGCAATAAACAAAGGCGAGCTTGAAACGAATGTCAGCGCGGCAATGTTAATTTTCTCCGCCGCCTGAACAGCCCCGGCCCCCAGAACAGTCGCACCAAGTGCCACTGCCAAAACCGAACGACGGGTGACCTTACCAAGGCCCCGCATCAAATCATGTGAACGCATGTTTCCTCCTCACGTCTTTTTTAAGTAATTTCCTTCTTGCGAATTTTGTTAGCCTATCTGCGACCAAATTGCCAATGTTTGGCGCGAAATAGCACCAAATTGGCGGCTTTTGCCCCAATCAAGCACTTAAGACGAAACGATCTTTCGCCCAAAGGTGGAACATGTCGCACGCGATCCCCGCCTTTGCGGGGATGACATTAACTCCGCTATGCCAATCTACAATCGTCGTTCCCGCGAAGGCGGGGGCCTCACACCACACGCACCCACCTCTCCCGCCACACAAATTGCCACACCCCGCGAAACACGATAGAACCAGCACATCGTTTTTTCCCAGCACACAAGGCGCCCAATGCCAAACATCATCCCGCCCACGCCCTCCAAACCAAACGGCAAGACTGCCATGATCATCGGTGCGGGTCCGGCGGGCCTGATGGCCGCGGAACGGCTGGCGGGGAATGGCTATGCCGTCGCGATTTATGAAGGCATGGCCAGTGCCGGGCGCAAATTCCTCATGGCCGGGAAATCGGGGCTTAACATCACGCATAGCGAAGATCTGGAAACATTCCTGACCCGTTACGGCACATCGCGCGCGCAGCTTGAACCGCATTTGCGCAAATTCGGCCCCGATCAAATTCGCGACTGGTGCACAGGCCTTGGCATTGAAACCTTTGTCGGATCATCTGGCCGGGTATTCCCCACCGCGATGAAGGCAAGCCCGCTTTTGCGCGCATGGCTGCGCCGGTTAGACGGGCTTGGCTGCACCATTGCCTATCGCCATTACTGGACCGGCTGGGATGACAACGATAACGCCGTTTTCAAAACACCAAACGGCGAGATCACCGCAAAGGCCGACATCACCGTTCTGGCCTTGGGGGGTGGTAGCTGGAAACGTTTGGGATCAGATGGCAAATGGATGGAAATCCTGCAAAATGCCGGGATCACATGCAATCCGTTCAAACCAGCCAATTGCGGCTTTGACGTCAAATGGACGGATCATTTGATTGAAAAATGCGCTGGATCCCCCGTCAAACCCGTCACGCTGACCTGTGGCAACCAGTCTGTGCGCGGCGAGTTCGTGATTTCCAAAAACGGGATCGAAGGCAGTGCGGTTTATGCCATCTCGGCAACACTTCGCGATCAATGGCTTGAAACCGGCGATGCGACCGTCATGCTTGACCTCACCCCGGACCGCGACCTGACCGATGTCACCACCCGCCTATCCAAACCGCGCGGCAAAAACTCGCTTGGCAACCATCTGCGCAAAACACTCGGCCTTGACGTCACCAAAACGGCCCTCGTTTTCGAAGTCACCCCGCGCGACATCCTGAACGACCCGGCCAAACTTGCCATGGCCATCAAAGACCTCCCCCTCAAAATCACCAAACCCCGCCCGCTGGACGAAGCGATCAGCACCGCAGGCGGTGTGGCATGGGAAGAACTCGACGACACCTTCCAACTCAAAAAACGCCCGGGCACTTATTGCTTGGGCGAAATGGTCGATTGGGAAGCACCGACTGGGGGATATTTGTTGAGTGGGTGCCTTATCTTCAAGCACAAATCAGGAATCTAACTCTTTTAAAAATCAACTTTGAGATGTACATTAATGCACTGGAACTATTTATATACATTCCTAGAATAGGAGAATTCCAGTGACCGAAAAGAACAAGTCATCTAACTCAAGCACGCTGGAAAAGCGCTCCACATCAACGAGTGGAATATCCAACAAGCTTAAAGGATCAGGAAACAGCACTTCCAGCTCCAACCCCAAGTCAGAGAAATAAAAATGTCAAGTAATGATAAGAAACGCACCACACACATAGAACGCGAAGTCCAATACTCCATTGGAACAACAAAAATAAAGGAAAAATTAGAGAGCAAAGAAAAGGAAGAAAAAAAAAGATGACGAAAAAGAAAAATAGAGCATGCTGATCGACGATAGCCATGAAATATTAGGAATATACTTCTCAAATGCCGAATTGATAAGCATCGGTCTTTTGACAGCTACTATTCTTACAGTATATCTGACATCAAAATCGAACAGCTTCAATGCCAGAACTTCAGATGTTGACAACTATCTCAGAATATATGATCGACTTCAAAAAGTTTGGGACGATTACGATCCTGATGTTCAGTCACGGCAGCAGCAAGAAATTTCTTTAGAAAAAATCGTCAACAACTATGAAATCGTGTGCCATCTTTACAACATAAAGTTCTTTCGAGGCGCCTCGCGTGAAATGTTAAACAGTTTTTTACACGAAACTGTATCTCAAATGGTCACTACAGAATCAGTGGTAAACCATATGAAAAGATCAGCTTCTAGCGATAGCACTTACAGAGAAATACAATTGTTCTGCGTAAGGAAAAGAATTAATAATCACCTAGACTGGAAATTCTCACCTATAAGATATTTCTTAGTATACCTGTATTTATTATTCCGGCCTTACAAATACTTTATTCCGTTCATCAACTAACCAAAAATCAACAATCAAAAAACGGATAAAAAAGGGGACTAAAAAAGGGGACAGATTTATTTTTCCCCTTAAAAAAGGGGACAGATTTATTTTTCCCCTCAAGACAATCCCCCCGAAATTTGCAATCGCCCCTTGCCTGTGCCTTAATATCCCCCTCCTGAACACAACAATCCAAAAACAAAAACAGTGAGGTAAGCCATGGTGGAATCCCGTGATGGTGATGCCAGCCATAATGATATTTCCGAGAGCGCATCGGACTTAACCCGCATGACCGATGCTGATCCGCAAAGCTTGGCGGCCTATTACGACAAGTGGGCAGGCAGTTATGACGCAGATTTGCCCAAAATGGGCTATGACGCGCCGATGCGTGCCGCCGCCATCATGCAGGATCAGGGTGTTGCGCCAGATGCACCGATTTTAGATGCAGGCTGCGGCACCGGATTAACCGGGCTTGAGCTGTCAAAGGCCGGATACAGCGACATTACCGGCATTGATATTTCGCTGGAATCCCTGCAAGCAGCAGAGGCCAAAGGCGTTTATCGCCACCTTAAAAAGCGCGATATGAACAAGCCGCTGGCATTTGGTGATAATGGTTTTGGTGCGCTGCAATGTATTGGTACCCTGACTTATGTCCGTGAAGTCAAAAAGCTGTTTGCTGAATTTTGCCGGGTGGTCAAACGCGGCGGGATCATAAGCTTTACCCAGCGCGCAGACCTTTATGACGGGGCCTTTGCCAAGGCCATTCAGGCAACAATCCGCGCCGGACTTTGGGAACAGATTTCGCATTCCGACCCGATGCCCTATTTGCCAAACCATCAGGATTTCGGCGATCAGAAACCGATTTTCTATGACGTGTTTCGCGTCAAATAGGCGCTCTGCCTAATCCACCCACCCCCGGTCAAATCCCCCCATCCGCGCGATCCCGGCTATCCCCGCCACCGCCACCATCACCGCCACCCCTCCATCAACAAATGCGACCCGTTCGCAAAATTATAGTTGACATGATCAACCACCTTGATGTAGTTGATTTAGTCAACCAGTTGGCTATGCGCATTTGCAAGGATGCCGACACAGCGCCCCAGGCTTTGACCATCCTTGCCGCACCATCCAATAAACCCCTTGCGCCGCCACCAGCAGCGCCACCGCGCCTGTCGTATGAAAGTGACCTCGCCCCATGTCCTTTGCCCTTAAAGTTTCAACCAAGGTTTACCCGGACGGATTGCCAAGCCCGCGTGCTGGCTTTGCCGCCATCGCCGTTCTTTCCACCATCATGATGGCCGTGCTGGATGGCACGATCATGAATGTCGCCCTTCCGACCATTGCACAGGATCAGGGGGTTTCCCCCGCCCATGCGATCTGGGTCATCACCGCCTATCAGCTGGCCATCGTCGTATCGCTTTTACCACTTGCCGCCCTTGGCGAAGCGATCGGGTTTCGCAAGGTCTATCTGACCGGCATTGTCATCTTTGGCGTCGCATCGGGCCTGTGTGCCATTGCCCCGAATATTGAATTCTTAACCGCCGCGCGCGTGTTACAGGGCCTTGGTGGTGCGGCACTGATGAGCATCAATGGTGCCGTCATGCGCCATATCTTCCCGCAGGCCAAGCTTGGCCGCGCCATTGGCTGGATCGCGATGACGGTGTCGGTTTCGGCCGCAGGCGGGCCGACCATCGCATCGGCCATTCTGGCGGTAACCAGTTGGCATTGGCTGTTTTTGATCAATGTGCCGATCTCGGTTTTTGCCATTACCATTGGCTATTTCACCCTGCCGTTTAACGCCCCGACCCGCACCCGGTTTGATTTCATCAGCGCATTTTTAAATGTTCTGGCCTTTGGCGGCCTGATTGCCGCCCTTGGCAATGTCGGGACTGAAAGCCATCCGGTCTTGATTGCGGCCCAATTTGCCGTCTCGATCATTGCCGGGGTGTTTTTGGTGCGTCGTCAATTGTCAAAAGACCGCCCGATGTTGCCGCTTGATCTGTTGAAACTGCCGGTCTTTGCCTGTTCGATTGGCTCATCGGTCTGTGGTTTTTCCGCCCAGATGATTGCGTTTGTCACCCTGCCATTCTATTTCCATGACGTCTTGGGATATAGCCCGACCGTCACCGGCCTTTTGATGACGCCATGGCCCTTGGCCACCGCCATTGCCGCCCCCCTCGCCGGACGTTTGGCCGATAAATATTCGCCAATCCGTCTGACCGGCATGGGCATGGCGATATTTGCGCTTGGACTTTATGCGACAACGTGGGTGCCGGTTGATGGCGATTACATCTGGATCATTGCCGCCCTTGCGGTCTGTGGCATCGGGTTCGGGCTGTTTCAGGCGCCCAATAACCGGTTGATGTTAACCACATCCCCGCGTGATCGTTCGGGCGGGGCCAGCGGGATGCTGTCAACCGCACGTCTGACCGGTCAGTCAATCGGTGCGGCCATGGCCGCCATCCTGATTGGCACCAGCGGATCATTTGAACTCGACGCCATCATGAGCTTTGCCGCCGGGGCCGCATTGCTTTCAGCCATCATTTGCGAAGGCCGCCGCCATGCCCTTCGCACCGGATGGATCACAAGCCCCGCAGGCGCATAAGGAAACGATCATGACAACCGACTTGCAGGATGTAGATCAGGTGCATATTTCCGGTGAAACGCTCCACCGACTGATCCATTCCTATAAACGTTCGATCATGAACACCATGAGCAACGCCGATATCCCGATGCCGTTTTCCCATAAACGGGTGTTGAAATGGGTCTTGCGCATGCCGGGCATCACCGCCCAGCAAATGGCCGAAAAATCCGGTCAGGACAAAGGCCGGATCACCCGGCTTTTAAAAGAAGTTGAAAATGACGGGCTGATAGAACGCCGCCCGCACCCGATTGATCGACGCAGCCAGACACTGCATTTAACCGCCGCCGGTGACGCACTGATGAACGATGTTCAAAGTGCCGAACAGGATGTCAGAACCCGAATGACACGCGGTCTTACGCCAAAACAAATCAGGGACTTTGTCGAGATCGCCAATCTGATGGCCGATAACCTCGATCCCTGCGGTTCCTAGGAGTTTTCAATGAACAGACCTGCCCCACGTGATTTTACCGTGATCAGAAAAGCCTATGTCACCCCCAACATGCTGCGCGTCACCCTTGGCGGCGATGGCATGGCATCCTTCCCCGAAGATCAGGCAAGTGCCTATGTCAAACTGATCTTCCCGATTGAGGGCGATGAGAAAGACCGGGTTTTGCGCCGGACCTATACCGTGCGTCATGACCGCATGACCGATCAGGGCCGCGAAATTGATATTGATTTTGTCATGCATGGCGATGGGTCAGATGATAACGACCATGGTGGTCCGGCCTCAAACTGGGCGGTGAATTGCGCCCCCGGTGATACCATCACCATTGGCGGTCCCGGTCCGAAAAAGCTGGTCGATCCGACCGCCGACTGGTTCCTGATAGCTGGTGACATGACCGCCCTTCCGGCGGTGTCGGTCAATCTGGAAATCCTGCCCGATGATGCACGCGGGTATGCCGTGATTGAAGTCCAGTCCGAAGCCGACATGCAGGATCTGCAAAAACCGGCCAATATCACGATTGAATGGGTGATCAATCCCCATCCCGGCAAAACCAACACCGCCCTTAGTGACGTTGTCAAAAAGCTTCCATGGGCGGATGGCCGCGCATCGGTTTGGGCAGCGTGCGAATTTACATCGATGAAGGAATTGCGCGATTATTTCCGCAATGATCGGGGACTTGGCCGCGATGATTTCTATATCTCAAGCTATTGGAAGCTTGGCATGAACGAAGACAATCACAAGGCCATCAAGGCCGAAGACGCCAAGACCGCCGCCTGACCTGCGCACCATGACCCAATCTACCAACAATTCGGGCCCCTTGACGGGGCCCGTTTGTGTTTGGCGATTGATCTGATCGGATCAGGTATATTGCGCATGCAGGCGGGCCATGCGTCTTCGCGCGAAGAAACCGGCATACTGGGTTGTCTGAACCTCTTCGGGGTGCAGACGCCCGCCATCGTCACAAGCAAAGGCCCGACTGGCACCGATCACGCCCTTTTCCGAACTATAGACTGCAATCACGATTATTTCGATGCGACACGCACCTTGCCCCACGGCCGGGTCAGGCTCATCGTTCGCGCGGGCCTGTTGCGTAATCCGTCGCATAAGGTTTTGCAGCGCGCCCAGCTCGATACATCTTCCGGATTCCAGCGGACCTTGCACGGTGACTTCATTAAGTCGTGCCGCGCGTGCTGATTTACGGTCCTCAGTGCGGACCTCATCAACCTGAAAATCCAGTTCCGGATCGGTATCTGTCACCTGCTTGCAAACCTGGTGTGTTTCATCGCCAAGGCATACAAGCACCTTATCAATATGAATTGCTTCCTGGCTCATATTGCTGATCAGAAAACGTACCTTGTCAGATGTGCCAAGCATCTGATTGATGACGATTTTTGGACGTCGAACACGGCGATAGCTTTGAAACAGCAATTGCGCATAGAAAATCCAGATCATCAATGTTGCGACACTTACGCCTACCTGAAGCAAAGTGGCGTGTTGTTCAATCCATGGCCCCATGGGTTACCCCTGAAAACAAAATCGACTTGGCGGTGCGGCGCATCCGGCACCATTAGCTCAACGTATTTCCGGCGATTTTGTTTCAACATGATCCAAGCCACATTGTCTCAACATCAAAGAAAAGCACCCCGGCCAAAGACCGGGGTGCTTAAAAACCGGGGTGCTTAAAAGTTGTTTTGGCAATTGCCTGATCAGGCAGCGACACTACCATGCGGATCAATGACGAATTTCTTCGCTGCTCCGCCATCAAAATCGGCATAGCCTTTGGGCGCCTGATCAAGATTGATCATTTGCACATTGACCGCCTTGGCGATGTCGATCTTTTCAAACAGGATCGCCTGCATCAGGTTGCGATGATATTTCATCACCGGGCACTGGCCGGTATGCAACGAATGGGATTTCGCCCAGGCAAGGCCAAACCGCATACTGAGCGCCCCGACCTTGGCCGCATCATCGACCGCACCGGGATCTTCGGTGACATAAAGCCCCGGAATGCCTATCTGGCCGCCCGCACGGGTGATCTGCATGGCAGAGTTAAGCACCGTTGCTGGCGCTTCGTGGCCATGGTTGCAGCCACAACCATGCGCTTCAAACCCGACGCAATCGACAAAGCAATCAACTTCACGATCGCCAAGGATGGCTTCAAGTTTGTCTTCCATCGATCCTTCCTGTTTAAGATCAATGGTTTCACAACCGAAACTGCGTGCCTGTGCAAGACGATCATCGATCATATCGCCCACAACAACGCATGCCGCACCCAAAAGGTGTGCCGATGCAGCCGCCGCCAGACCAACCGGCCCCGCCCCTGCGATATAAACCGTTGATCCCGGCCCGACCTTGGCGGTGACACAGCCATGGAACCCGGTCGGGAAGATATCGGACAGCAAGGTCAGGTCGCGGATTTTCTCCATCGCCTGATCGGCATCGGGGAATTTCAAAAGATTGAAATCGGCATAGGGCACCATGACATATTCCGCCTGCCCGCCAACCCAACCGCCCATATCGACATAGCCATATGCCGCACCGGGGCGCGATGCATTCACATTCAGACAAATGCCCGTTAAGCCCGATTTGCAATTGCGGCACCGGCCGCACGCAATATTGAACGGCACGGAACAGACATCCCCGACGCTCAGGAATTCAACATCCTGGCCGGTTTCAACAATGACACCGGTGATTTCATGGCCCAGAACAAGGCCTTCCTGTGCCGTGGTACGGCCGCGCACCATATGCTGGTCGCTGCCGCAAATATTGGTGGTGATGACTTTCAGAATGACGCCGTGTTCGCATTTGCGTTTGCCCAGTGCCAGTTCAGGAAAGGCAATCGTTTCGACTGCGACTTTTCCGGCACCTTTATAGATAACGCCACGATTTGAAGAACTGCTCATTGTACGTTTCCTCTCGCCTGATAATGATGGGTCAGGGTGATGCGCATCGCCTTGGCTGTTTCGCCAACTTGGGGCCTTTGTTTGTGTCTTCAAACAATCAAACCCATAGCGTTTTTATGATGTCACCATGCACAATCTAAACGGTATTTCCCGCCCCGATATTTTGTCAAACGAACTGAACGCGAGCCCCCTAAACATCCTCTTGTGGTCGGAACATTTGCGACGTTTGGAAAAAACAAACAAAAAAACGCCCCGACCAATCTGGCTCGGGGCGTTTTAAATTTTACAGGTGCAATCCGGAAATCACGGTGCCGGCGGCAGGTCTTCTTCAAGAATGACCAGGTTCAGCGAATAGCTGACTTCGCCTTCATCTTCGTCACGATGCACAACACCGACGAATTCATCGCCAACACGCATTTCGATCGGATAGCCTTTTTTCTTCGGTGCATCCACGGCGATCCGGTTGTTATCAAAGGTGCGGCGCAGATAATCCGTTACGCGTGCGATTTCGGTCGGTGTCATAGGACTTGTCCCTCGTTCATTTCAGTCGGCTTTATCGATTAGATCACAGGATATCGCATACGCACTTTGGCGTCTGCCCTCAATCCTGCGTCTTTTGAATCTGAAGCCACTGTCCTTTCACAAACAGCCACCGGAAATCAAGCCCACAGGATCAAAAAAGACTGATTTAGTCGATTTTTATCCGCGTGATGTTCCATGGCATTTAATCATAGATGAAATAACAGCATTATTTCATCTATCCCAAAGATAGGAACCCGGCACCGAAATGTCTATTCATCCCATACCATCGCCGTGATTTGCGGCGTTTTGTCCAATGAAAATCGCATAAGCAGTTGCAATCGCGCCAAGCAGCGTTTAATCCGGATATATGTCTGAAATTGATCTTACGCCGCAAACCAAAGCTTCGAATTCTGCCAATACCGGCAGCTCATCCAATGATGACGCGCCGTCCAATGCGGCCGATCCGTCCCGCCCGATTTTGTACAGTTTCCGTCGCTGCCCCTATGCCATGCGGGCCCGCATCGCCCTTTTGGCCGCCGACATTGATGTCGAGTTGCGCGAAGTGGTGCTGCGCGACAAACCGCAAAGCATGATCGCGGCATCGCCCAAGGCAACGGTGCCGGTTCTGATCCAGCCGGATGGCAGCGTGATTGATGAAAGCCTTGAAATCATGGTCTGGGCCCTGGCGGAAAATGATCCGCTGGAATGGCTGACCCCGGAAAGTGGCACCCTTGAAGACATGCTGGTGCTGATTGCCCAGAATGACGGGCCGTTCAAGCATCATCTCGACCGCTTTAAATACCATACGCGCTACGAAGACGCCGACCCGGCCGAGCATCGCCGCGATGCGGAGAAAATCCTTAACCGTCTTGATGGCCGCTTGGCGGTTGGCAAATATCTGTTTGGATCACGCCCGGCACTGGCCGATTTCGCCATTGCCCCCTTCATCCGCCAGTTCGCCAATGCCGACCGCGAGGCGTTCGATGCCATGCCGTTCGTTCATCTGCAACGCTGGCTCGAAGACTTTCTGGCATCCGGTTTCTTTGAACGCGCCATGACCAAATATGATCAATGGCACGAAGGCGACGCACCGGTTATTTTCAAGGCAGCCTGACGTTAAACCGTCGTCTGATCTTTAAACAGCCGCCACCACATTCCACCTGATGAAAAGATCGCGCGCAGCTTTGCCGCGCAAACGCGCAATTTGCTTCGCCATTGGCGCGATAATCAGCTCAATGATTTACGGGATTATACTTCTGTTACCATTCACAGGCTGGTCAAGGGCCATTCCCTGTGCTAGCAAACTGCACATCACACCATAACGCTTCAGGACCGGAATTTATGGCCGATTATGATGTCAAGCCGCTGATAACGGCAGACGAAATTGCCACTAAGATCGACGCACTTGCCGCCTCGATCAATGAAAGCTTCAAAGACACTGAAAAGCTGATTGTCGTAGGCCTGCTGCGCGGTTCCTTCGTTTTCATCGCTGATCTTGCCCGCAAACTGACCGTTCCGGTCGAAGTCGACTTCATGGTCGCATCTTCGTACGGCGATTCCACCGAAAGCTCGCGCAATGTGCGCATCATGAAGGATCTTGATGGTCAGATACGCGGCAAGGATGTGCTGCTGGTCGAAGATATCATTGATACCGGCTATACGCTTTCCGAAGTGGTGCGGTTGCTTAATACCCGCGATCCCAACCGTCTGGAAATCTGCACCCTTCTGAACAAACCGTCACGGCGCGAAGTCGAAATCCCGATCGGGTTCTGCGGCTTTGATATTCCTGATGAATTTGTGGTTGGTTATGGCATTGATTATGCCCAGAACAACCGCAACCTGCCCTATATCGGAACCGTGCATTTCCACGGCGAATAGGCCTGATCGAATTCAGAAAAAAGGCGGGAAGCTTAACTTCCCGCCTTTTTTGTATCTTCATCGGGGCCATCATCTGGCCCCCTTTCTGCGTCTTCAGTTGGCTGTTCGTTCTGATCGGACTGCGGTGCAGAAGGTTTCCGATCAAAAACCCCAAGCGCATTAAGGTCCGTGATCATTTGATCAAATCCGGTCTGCATGCGGGATTTGTCCCCCTGCCCGGTCGCATAACCGGTTGTCGCCGAATGAACCAAAAGATCGAACAGAACATCATCGTCGCTTCGGGTGGCTTTGGGATCGGCATTGGCTTCTGGCTGTTCAATGCCTTCGCCCGGATCACGTTGCATCATGATGGCAAGGGCCACCAAGGCCAGCACGACCAATCCCGTACCAAAGGCAACGGCGGCTGCGATTGCGCCAAATTTGGCCGCCACCGCCATAAAGGCCGCCGCCAACAAAAAACCGACCCCGATCAAAATCACCAGCCCGATCACGGCAAAAACCGCAAGCCTTGCGGCTGCGGCCTTTGCCAGTTCGGTCAGTCTGTCGGTTAACTGATCAATCATTTCTGAAGCAGACGACCAATCAACAGTCCGACACCAAATGTTACGGCGACAGAAGCCAATGGACGGTCGCGGACATGATCGACGGCCGCATCCCGGGCATGATCAAACTGATCACGTGCCTGACCGGACACCTCGCGAATGCGTTCTGCTGCGGCTTGCGTTCTGGTATGCGCAGCCTCACCCCCCATCGTCTTGAGGGTCTTGGTCACTTCAGCCAGGTCTTTGCGAAGGGCATCGACATCGGCCTGAAGTTTTGCGTTATCAGCAGTCGTCTCGGTCTTAGTCACCATGGTTTTCTCCTGTTATCTTGAAAACAGCAACACACACCTAACGTGCTAGTCCGGCAAACAGTTCCATACTTAATTGTGATCTTTTGTGGGCAACCATACGTTGCGCCCTTCTCGATGCACTTGTCACGCAAAAAAGAACAGCCCGCGTGGGCTGCGGGCCGTTCTATCGTACCTATCGGAATTTCTGGGCGGAACAAGGAGAGCGGGAAGTCTCCTCGGGGGTGGGTATCCCCGTTACATCGATCAGTAAGGCAAACCGACGTAATTTTCCGACAGGTTCGTTAACCCTGCCTTGGAAGACAGGATATATTGCAATTCGGCATCGCGGATGCGGCCGTCAAATTCGTTCTGATCACCGAATGTATGCAGCATCGAGGTCATCCACCATGAAAACCGCTCGGCTTTCCAGACACGGGCAAGGGCCGTATCGGAATAGCTCGACAGCAGATCATTTCGGTTGTTCTTGTATTTCGCAATCAAGGCTTCGGACAGGTAATGCACATCACTTGCCGCAAGGTTAAGCCCCTTGGCCCCGGTCGGCGGCACGATATGTGCGGCATCCCCGGCCAGGAACAAACGGCCATGCTGCATCGGTTCCGCAACAAAGCTTCTTAGCGGCGCGATGCTTTTTTCAAACACGTCGCCTTCATTGACCAGCTCGGCATCTTCTTCGCCAAGACGGGTGCGCAGCTCGTCCCAGAAACGATCATCGGACCAGTCTTCGATCTTGTCCGTGCTCGGCACCTGCACATAATGGCGCACAACCGTTTCTGATCGCATCGAACACAGCGCAAATCCACGATCATGCTTGGCATAAATCAGCTCATCTGCCACCGGCTTTGCATGGGCCAAAACGCCGAGCCAACCAAATGGATAGACCTTTTCAAACTCGCGAACACCCGGAAGGCTTTTGCGGCCAACACCGTGGAACCCGTCACAGGCCGCGATATAGTCACAACTGATTTCAACTTCATTGCCATCTTTGAAATATCGAACACGTGGTTTGTCACCATCAATGTCATGCAGGCTGACATCGTCAGCTTCCCAGACGATCTCGCCGCCATGCGCAAGCCGTGCGGCAATCAGGTCCTTGGTTACTTCGGTCTGCCCGTACACCATCACCGTCGAACCACCTGTCAGTTCTTCGATATTCACATGCGTCCGCTTGCCATTGACACTGATATAGATGCCGCCGTGGATGATGCCTTCTTTGGTCATCCGCGCATCAACACCGACCCGCTTCATCAGATCAACTGTGCCCATTTCCAGAACCCCCGCACGCACGCGACCTTCGACATAGTCCCGGTCTTTGCGTTCCAGAATGACCGAAGCAATGCCCTGCACATGCAACAGATGAGACAGCAACAGACCGGCGGGGCCGGATCCGATGATTACAACAGGGACATGCATGGCGGTTTCCTCACAAGATCACGGTTTTTGGTTCAATTTTTTAATAGGAACAAGAACCATTCCATTGCGGAAACAATACGCCTGTTCCCGGTTTGACAGAATGGACAAACCGGGAAAAAGATTGGACAAATCGAACATGTATTTCGGGTTGGTTATATCATGGGGCAGTTTCGGTTTGCCCCCAACGGTGTTCCTTATCTTAGACGATCAAGCCAAAAACACCGTTACGGATCTACCCGGCAGAATGACCATTTCTGGCATATCTTCTGACCGTCGGGCGTCTCCATAAAGGCATCAAATGCCCTTAACAGGCGCTCTCCGTTGGGATGCTGACGGGAAATCAGGATATACATCGGCTCGACCGTAATCGCCTCTGCCGAGGAAAATCTCTTGACCACATCCTCGCCGAAAACATTTTTCAGATCATGCCAGGCCACTTCTTCTTCTTCAAAAAGGATATCGCCGCGCCCGGCGTCAAGGAACCTCCAGGCGGCTTCGGGGTTGGCAACGATTTCGGCATCGATACCGCGATTCTTAAATTCCTGCTCCTGCCAATAGCTTGCAACCACAACGGGCTGCAATCCAAGCCGTTTAACATCATCAAAGTCTGTGACATCAAGCCCATCGGGATAGCGCGACGCTTTATAAAACCCCTTGTGATAGGACTGTGCGATCCCGTGTTCGGGAATCAGAAAATCACGATCCCGCTCACGGGTTTTAAGCCATGGAAATGTTCCGACATAATCACCGCTCTTGGTCAGTTCATAGGCCCGTGGCCAGGACAGGAAAACAAACTTCACCTGAAATCCCATTGCCGAAAAGATATCCGCAACATGCCGGGAATGCTTGCCAAATCCTTCCATGTCTTCAGCAACCATCGGCGGCCAATCGGCGACGGCGAATTCAATTTGATTTTCATCATTGGCAAAACCGGGAACTGAAACCTGATCGGTTTGCGCATGCACACTCATTCTTGCGGCAATCAGGAAGCACATACAAATCACACATACAAGAACGCCCATCGGTTTCATCATCGGCGTTTTTATCATGCGGAGCTCCAGCTTAACGACGGACCACTTTTTCCCATAATAAGAGTTTTGCGATCACAATATTAAGGAACGGTTCATGCTGTGCCTTAATATGTGTTTGATTGAATTACATTTCATAAAAATCTCCCGATAAAACAAAAACGTCAAGTTACGCATTATTTTTCATCACATTTACCCTGTGATCAAAATTTAACCCCCTAACTGTCGATCCCGGCCATTCACTGTGCTAAGCTCTCGGTCAAGAGATCTGATGATGGTCTCGACCATGTTTAAAACCGCGACAGAACGGGATGATGCAACAACGCCGCGCCATCGCCATTTTCACCGACCTTGACGGCACTTTGCTGGATCATGACACCTATAGCTGGGAGGCCGCCCGCCCGGCGCTGGATCGTGTCAAACTCCTTTCCATACCGCTGATCGCTGTTTCCTCAAAAACCCTGGCCGAGCTTGAATACCTTAATCAGGGCGCACATCTGTTTGATGGTTTGATCGGGGAAAATGGCGGCATCATTTCACTCAATGGCGAAACCGAACAACATGGCCCGTCCGAGGAAAAAATAGACTCTGCCCGCCGCAAAATCCAGGCTGCGGTAAATGTCCCGCTCACCAGTTTCCGCACCGTTTCGCCAGAAGTCATTGCCGCAGAAACCGGGTTACTGCTTGAAGATGCCATTCGCGCCGGACAACGACATTGTTCTGACCCGCTAATTTGGCAGCCATCGCCTCAGGACGTCGCCATCGCGCGTGAAATCGCTGCCAAATTGTCGCTTAACCTTGTCAAAGGCGGCCGGTTCCATACCCTGTGTGGCCCGTCAAGCAAGGGGCAGGCAATGAAACGCATGCTTGAACGGCTTGCTGTTTTCAAACACGAAAAAACCCAAACCGCACGTCGCAAACGCTTTACCACCATTGCCCTTGGGGATTCTCCAAACGATATCCCCATGCTGCAAGAAGCCGACATTGCCGTTCAGATACCGACAAAACACGGCGTTCGCACAGCACCATTACTTGACCACAGCAACTTGCATATTGCCCCCAAATCCGGCCCCGAAGGCTGGAATGCTGCGGTAAATGCAATCTTGGACCAACTCATCAATACCAATAAAAACAGCGAGGTACTTCATGGCTGATTTCCATCAGGGTGGCCCGATCACGACCCTTCATCGAATTCTTGACCGAAACCCGGAAGAACTCGCCTATGAAATGGCTGCCTTTGCCCGGCAAAGACGCCAAACCCTGATCTTGCCGTGCCTCTATTCTGAACTTGAAACTCCGGCCATGACCACCATTGTCGAAGGGTTAAAGCAGGCCACCTATATCGATCAGATCGTTGTCGGCCTTGACCGTGCCAATGCGCAGCAATACCTGCACGCGCGCGAATTTTTCAAAGACCTGCCGCAGCATGTCCGCATTCTTTGGAATGATGGTCCGCGCTTGCGTGGGGTCCATGACCGATTGGCCGAATTTGATCTGGCGCGCTATGAACCGGGCAAAGGCCGCAATGTATGGTATTGCATGGGCTATACGCTGGCCTCGGGGCGAAGCTCGGTCATTGGTATTCATGATTGCGATATCGCGACCTACACCCCCGACCTTCCGGCTAAACTGATGTATCCGATCGCCAACCCGGCGTTCAATTTTGCCTTTGCCAAGGGCTATTACGCCCGCGTTGCCAATGGCACGCTTAAAGGTCGCGTTTGCCGCCTGTTTGTAACGCCCTTGATCCGCGCGCTTAAACAAGTTGTCGGCAAGACCGATTTTCTGAACTATCTCGATTCATTCCGGTATTCCCTGTCTGGTGAAATTGCGATCAGAACCGATGTTGCCTATGGCCTGCGCGTCGCATCGGACTGGGGACTGGAAGTCTCCATGCTCTCGGAAATGTATCGCAACCACACGGTTCATCGTCTGGCACAGGTCGACATTGCCGACATTTACGATCACAAGCACCGTGAATTTGACCCGGCAGAAAAGGATGACGGTCTGTCACGCATGGCCAGCGACATTGCCAAATCTTTGTTCCGTAAGCTCGCGACACAGGGCACGATTTTCTCGCACGAAACATTCAGAACCCTTAAGGCCACTTATTACCGCATGGCGCTTGATCTGATTGAACAATACCGCGCCGATGCCATGTTTAACGGCCTTAAGATCAATCGCGACGAAGAAGAAAAATGTGTCGAGGTTCTTTCAGAAGTCATCATTAGCGCCGGTCAGCACTATCTTGAAAACCCGCTTGAAAGCCCGTTCATCCCAAGCTGGCAACGGGTTGAAAGTGCGATGGGCGATATTTTTGAACATCTTTCAAGTGCGGTCGAAGATGACCTCAATGATCTGGGGATCGGCAAGGAGTAAGGCACAGCTTCCCACTACCTTCCCCGGCACGTCGCGCCCTTAAAGCTCGGTGAGCGGTTACAACATCAAATCACGCATCGGAAAAATGGCAAGGAAGACCTGACAAACATCTTCCTTGCCATCTTTTTGCAATATCACCGGCAGCAAAAGCCGCACCCCGCGGCGCCATTCCTTTTGGAATATTTGCAATTGATGGATTTGCGGCTGGCCTGTTCTTCGTGCCAGCGAAAGCGCTGCGCGCAGACCCGTTGAAAAATGGCAATCGATTTCACGCGAAAATGCGCCGCGCCAGTCTTCGCCGGTCAAGGCAATGATATTTTCCCCTTCCAGCAATATCTGAAAGTCGTTTTTGTCCGGATGGTATTCGTAAATGCTGACATCCTCGTGCCACGGGGCAAGGCTCTCCGCGCTGAATTCATCACGGGTCGGAACGCGCCCCTGACTGGCGAATTCTTGCCAAAGGGCAAGCAAAGAACGCGCTTCCCCCGGGGCATCATCCGGCAACTCCTGCAGCAGGATTTCCTTATCCTGCGAAATTTTCAGATTGGCCATCGGTCGCCCGCCCCATTAAATGTAACGTTTTGGCTCATAGGCAAACCGGGCACCAAGCACCTGTTGCACAGGATTGCCATGCTGATCCTTGGTCTGCGCTGGCAACAATATCCGCAACCATTGCCCATGCTCCCCTTGCGGCCCGAACAGATTGACGTAAAAAAAGGTCGGGCGTCTTTCTTTGAGCGTTTTGCGCAATGCCGCCAACAGACAGGTCCCGAATTTCAAATCGATTTCACGCGGTGTACTGCCCAGAAAGCTCTCTCCACGTGCGGCAATCATCGAGGGCGCATCAAGGCGGATCAGAAAGTCATCCTTGACCGGCTGGTACTCGTAAATACTGATATCGTCGCGCCACCGGCTAAAGTGATCGGCAGTTAGCACGGTTCTGGACGGCATTTCTCCATCACGGGTCTTTGCCAAAGCTGCATACCAGGTATCAACAAGCTCAACGATATTGTGATCAATATCGTCAGGCAGCCTGTCGAGTTCTATTTCCGGTGATTCAACCATGCGGTATCATGTTTGCAAGCCCCCCTAATATAATTTAGGTGGTAGAGCTTTGAAGTAAAACAAGTCCGGACAGTATTAAAACGCTACGCACTACGATAGAAAAAGTGGCTGACAAAGACCTGTCGGATAAAATTACCCCCCTTGTCCACAGTCTGCACCGGCAACATCAAACGCAACCATTCTTCCCAGACTTTAAGCTCAAGCCCGACCAGGTGAAACACTGGCTTTCCTTCATCAATGACGCCAAGCAACGTTGCATGTGTGGTTGTGCCGTAATCCAGATCAATCTGGCGCGGCGAACAGCCAAGATAGCTTTCACCGCTGGCAGCAATGATGTTGGGACCATCAATTCGAATGATGAAATCGCGCTTTTTGGGAAGATATTCATAGATGCTGATGTCATCGACCCACGCGGCCAAAACATCGCCATTCAGAACCTTGCGATGCGGCACCGCGTCGCCACGCTTCGCATTGTGCCATGTCTCGAAATACGCCCGGACACGATGGTCGACATCATCGGGCAAATGCGGAATTCGAACTTCCTGCGCATACGCCATTGCGTATCATGCCCCTCGCCTTCTACTAAGCTATCAGCTTGGCAAAGCATGCTCGCAGACGCAATAATAAATTCCAAAACGCCAAAAATTTTTATTTATGTGCAAATACTTAACACCATTTCAAGCATTTGAAATATCACGTATCATCTTGATAATCTGAGATCAGATCAAACCGGCATCGCATCGCGATAACGCTGCAAAAGACGGCTTTCGGTGCGGTTACGACCATCAAGATTGGAAATCCAGACGATCTGATACGGGGCCAGCGTCATGATCCCGTCGTAATCTTCAATCACTTGCTGGGTGATCAAATCCTGCCAGCCTTCGGTCATGATCAGGTTGATGTCTGACAGGTCAAGTTTCTGTGGCGTTTCCGTCAGATTAAACACGCAGAAAATGCTTTGCTCATTCAGATGCGATTGCCGCCAGACCCCCAAAAGACTTGATCCCAGACTAAGGGTATATTGCGTGGCGTTCGGATGGAATGCCGGTTGCCCCATGCGGATCGACATCAAGGCGCGCAACTGATCAAAGGCCGATTTCGCCGGGCCTTCGTCGCTCAGCACCTTTTCCGCATCTTCAAGCTGCCAGATTTTGCGGTTCAGGCGGCGCGGAATGCCGGTATCCTTATAGGCCTGCTGATCGTTCTCTGTCGCCAGAATGGTCTGAACATAAATCGCCGGAATGCCTTCAAGCGACATGGCAATCGCCTGGCTCATAACAAACCGCTCCAGCCCCATTGCGGCCTCGCCGGCAAAGTTTTCCGCCAGCATGCTAAACAGCGTGACATTCAACTCATACGGCTTTTGCCCGCCGCCCTTAAGCGCGCGGAAACTGACCTGTCCGCCCATCTTGATCGCATGGTCCTTTAACCCGTCAATATCTTCATCCGGGATCAGGTTTTCGGCCGGGCGCAGGCCGATGCCATCGTGGCTGGCAGTAAAGTTAAAGAACGTACAGCCCGCCGGTGCTGGCGGCATCGCCATGATGCATTTCCGGATATAATCAGACCGACCGCTCAAAAGCGCATGAATGATCACCGGTGGCAGGGAGAAATTGTAAATCAGATGCGCTTCATCCTGATTGCCGAAATAAGACAGATTTTCCAAAAGCGGCAGGTTGGTTTCTGTAATGAACAGAACATCCGGATGGATCGCATTGGCGGCAAGACGCAGCGCCTTGATCAATTTATGGGTCTGTTCCAGATTGATCGACGTGGTTCCGGCTTCTTTCCAGATAAAGCCAATCGCATCAAGACGCACAACCCGAACACCGTTTTTCATATAGTTCAAAACGACTTTCAGGATTTCAAAGAAAACGTCCGGGTTGCCGTAATCCAGATCCACCTGATCATAACTGAAAGTACACCAGACATGCTTTTCACCGTGTTTGGTGATGACGTCATTCAGCAACGCATGGCTGCGCGGGCGGACAACGTCGGACAGATCATCTTCAAGACGGGCGGTCTTGATGTAATCCACCCCGGGCTTATCGCCCTCAAGAAATTGCTGATACCATTCATGGGATGCCGAAATGTGATTGGCAACCAGATCGGCCATCACCGTGCCATGCTTCGCCAGTTCTTTGACATCGTCCCAATCGCCCAGTTCCGGGCGCAGCACGTTAAAATCACTGACCGAAAATCCGTCATCGGATGTAAAGGGATGAAACGGCAGGATATGAATGCCCGTCAGCCAGTCTTTCAACCATTTCTGGTGAAACTCGCCAAGGCTTTGCAGGCCCTTTTTACCGTCCTGATGGATGCTGTCGCCATAGGTAATCAGAAACGCATCGCGCTGATCCCATTTGCGCAAATATTCTTCGCACGGCTCCGGCCCGTCGCCTTCAATCGGAAGACCAAGAACTTCAAACGCCCGGCGCACCAATTCTGCATGATCATGTTCGGGATAGACATCCGCAAGCAGGTTGCGCATCGCACTGGCAAACGCAATCCGTCCTGATGTTCCGACAACACGATCCATGGTGGCTCCTTTAGGGCAGGCAAATCAAATCATACGCACCAATCAAATAATGAAACTGCCTGTGATGCAAGCAGGCATTTCAACCTGCCAACAAACTAAGCAGTATTATGCCACAAGTCATTTAACACATTGGGAAATATCGTTTTAATTTGACGGACCATCAGACCAGAAAATCACACCCCTAGCCCGACGATTAAACATCCACCAAAATCATAAAAAATGGGCGTCAACATTCTGACGCCCGCACATATTTTCTCTTGAGGACAGCTCCTTACGGCGCAATCGTTACTTCAACCAACGCATGGGTGCGTTTGGTATCAATGTGTTTGATCGCATCGCGCAAAATCCCCGGCAAGTCTTCGGCCCGCGTGGCCTTGGCAACCCATGCGCGGCTGGCCTCCGCGACCTTGGTGAAATCCGGGCTGGGCTTAAGCGCGGTCAGGGGCATTTCGTTGGTTTTTGCCGCATAGCCGTTGGGATACATCCCCGTGACCGACTGGCGCACCGCCCCCCATTCATTGTTGTTTAAAACAAGGATCAGGATCGGAAGCTCCAACGCCTCGGCAATCTGATGACACGCCGTCGGGTTGGCAAACATATAGGATCCATCGCCCATGGTCGCGACAACCAATTTATCCTTATCGGCCAACTGATAGCCCATTGACGCCGGGAAGGACCAGCCAAGCCCGCCAGAATGCGGCTCCTGGAACCAGCTTCCGTGGCGCGAAAGCGAAAGCGGCTCTAACGGGCAACCAAGCTCCGAAAACACCGTCGCCGCACGGTCTGCAATCGCATCTGATAAGCAGCGCGACACATAAGCCTTGCTCATTGGGTCAACAGACCCCGCATCGGCCGCGGCCAACGCCTTTTTGCGGTTTTGCGCGTTAATCGCCGCAACCTTGCCCCGACGATCCAAACAGGCCGCAGCATGATCAGCATGCCGACGATCAAGGGCCTCAGCAAGCATCATGATCACATCGCCGGTTTCCCCGCAAAGCGAAAGATCAGCCGCAAAATTACGCCCCGGGAACCGGGAATAAAGCGGGTTTTGACCCACCTGAACCACTTTGCAATCATCGCGTAATGTATGAACTTCCGGCGACCATGGGGCAAGGCAATCAATCACCACCACCGCATCGGCATCTTTCAACCACGGGGCCGGGTCCATGCCGGCATGCATCGCGTGATCGGTGCCAAGGGCCAATTGAATCGCCCAATATTGCACCACCGGAATGCCCCATTGATCGACCAGTTTGGCAAAACGATCAAACGCCTCGGCCGTTCCGGTGCCACGCTGCGCAATAATCACGGGGTTCTTGGCATTGGCAAGAATATCTGCTGCCGCCTCGACACTGGCCTGCGGCGGGGCGACTTGTACCGGTTGCTGGCGCAGCGGCCCGTCAATATCATCACCGGGGCACGGTTCACACAAAACTTCGCGCGGCAGGCTGACATAAACCGGGCCCTTGGGCACCGATGACGCAATAGCATAAGCACGATCCACAACATCAGGCACCTGTTCAGGGAATTTAAGCTCATATTCCCACTTGGTGGATTCCCGAACCAGTGCCGCCTGATCGCGCATTTCCTGTCCCCAGCCAATCGGAACAGTCCGCGCGCCAAGCCGCCCCTTTTCCATCACCGGTGTTCTGCCCGACATCAAAACAACCGGCACATGTTCGGTCGCGGCATTGATCGCGCCAATCGCACAATTGGCCAAGCCGACATTGGTATGCGCCATCACAGCCTGGGTTTTCCCGGTCGCAAGGTAATAGCCATGCGCCATGCCCATCGCGGCATTTTCGTGCGGCATGATCAAGGCATTGGGAAGATCAATATCCTTCGCAGAAGCCTCGGCCAGACCTTCAATGATCGGCGGGAAGTCCGTACCGGAATTGGCAAAAATATAATCAATCCCGATCGCCTTCATCCGGGCCAAAACAGCCCCACCAGCGGTCAGGGTGATCTGGCCGGTTTTCTCCTGCGTGTCGTTTTGCATCAGACGCCTCTTGTTCTTTTCATTTAATATTTCTATATTTGAAATATGATTTATAATATAGTTTATTATTGAAATCCGGTCGCCGTCAAGCAGGACGATCACCCCACCGTGATGTGAATGGAAACTCATGACCAGTCAGCTCAATGGCTCTGTGCTTAAGGCGTTTAAAATTCTTGATCTGTTCGCGGCAGGACGGTCTGAACTCACCGCCAAGGAAACCGCCGACGCACTTGGTATCAACATGATCACCGCACATCGTTTTTTGCACACGCTGGTCCATGCCGGTGCGCTTCGGGCATCGGCGCGCGGCGTGTTTCGGCTGGGCTATATGTTTGCGGATTTGGGCGACCGGGTGTTGCACGATGGCAATCTGCCCACCTTGTTGCAGCCGATCCTTGATCAACTTGCCCTTGAGACCGGGGAGGCCTGCATGGCAACCGAGTTTGATCGCGACATGGCGGTCTGCATCGCCAAGGCCCTGCCCGACCGCCCGCTTTATGTTGATATCCGCATCGGATCGAAACTTGATGCCTTTTGCACGGCGCACGGCAAGCTTTGGCTGGCTTATATGAGCCCGGATGACCAAGCCCGCTATTTCAAAAATGCCGAGCTCACCGGCATGACGGCCCACACCATCACCGACATCAAAACCCTCAAATCCGAACTTGAAACCATCCGCACCCAAGGCTTTGCCACCAACAATGGGGAGCGCGAAAATGATATTTATGCCATCGCCGTTCCGATCACGACCCAACATGGCAAAATGATCTCGGCCTTTTCGGTATTCGGCGCATCGCCTGCCACCCTTGATCAGAACCGCGCGGCCTATCTGAAAAGCCTGCACAGCGCGGCACAGACGGCCCGGCAGACCCTTTATGGTGATGCGTAATCAATATGGCGGATGGCACCGGGGGATTTGCCGGTTGTACGTTTAAACGCCCGGCTAAAGGCCGCGACAGAGGCATAGCCAAGCCGGTCCGCCACATCATCAAGCGAAAGGTTATCGCGCGCGATCCACTGGCTGGCCAGGCGCATGCGCAAATTGGTCAGATAATGTTGCGGCGTTGATTTGGTTAACGCCACAAACCGCTCGGCAAACACCGACCGCGACATGCCCATTTCGGATGCCATATCGGCAACCGACCAATTGCGCCCCGGTTCCTTGTGAAGCGCAGCAAGAACGCGGGCCAGTTTCGGATCGCGAATGGCCTCGACCCAGCCACAAATATTGCATCCCGCCTCGACCCAGCGGCGTAAGATAGCCGCCGCCACCACATCGGCAAGCCGGGTCAGGATCACGCCATATCCCGGTCGCTTTGATTTAAGCTCGGCCGTCATAACATCAAGGATCGCGGGGATTTGCGGATCAAATTCCGGCACGGTTTCGAAATGCATCACTTCGGGCTTAAGGTGCGCCAACGGATGCAACCAACCCAGATCAAATTCCATCGCACAACTGAAAATCAGATTGTCCTTTGACCGGCAGACATCCTTTTCACAGGCGTGAATTTCCGATGCAACATCGCAAAGCGGTTTTTGATCAAACGCATCGACACTGCGCAGCGCAACCCCGTCTTCGCTATAAAGGTCATGCACCCCGGCACAGGGCAATAAAACCGCATCCCCACAACCAAGCACATGCACCGCACCGCTTTTGGTCCGCAGGTGAACCGTGCCCTGCCCGATGAAATGAAACCACGCCCGGCTGTCGTCATGCTCCTCGCCAAAGCGAAGACCATAAGGGGCGGAAATTTCAATCCGTCGATAATCAAGGCCGCGCAACCGCACCCCGGATAAAAGCTCGTTCACCATGTCATGACCGGCTGCATTGAACTGACCTTCGACATGGTCCGACGGGCTATTGAAATCGGCATTTGAAACGAGCGACATGACATCCCGGACGATTGATCAATTAATCCGGACAATATGACATAGATCGTCCGGGCGATCCAGTTTATCTTGTGTGCAACGCACCAATTAAGGGCCCCGACCCTCAGCTCAAAGGATCTCTCATGAGTGAAGCTCAATCCGCTCCCCCGTCCGAGCCAGCGCAAGCCATTGCGCAAACGCCCGCTGCATGGGGGGCTGTCATTTCCCTGACCCTTGGCGTCTTTGGCCTGGTCACGGCTGAATTCCTGCCCGTAAGCCTTCTGACCCCGATGGCCCGTGACCTCAATGTCTCCGAAGGACTGGCCGGACAGGCCATTTCGACCACCGCCCTGTTCGCCCTGATCACAAGCCTTCTGATCGCCACCGTCACCCGCCGGTTTGATCGCCGTCATGTTTTGCTGAGTTTCTCGGTCTTTCTGATCGTTTCAAGCATCATTGTCGGCATGGCGGAAAACTTCGCCTTCCTGCTGCTTGGCCGTATTTTGCTGGGTGTTGCCCTTGGCGGTTTCTGGGCCATGTCGGCGGCAACCGTCATGCGCCTTGTTCCGGCATCGGATGTGCCGCGTGCCTTGGCCATCATGTTCAGTGGCGTTTCCGCCGCCACCGTCTTTGCCGCCCCGGTCGGAAGCTATCTTGGCGATATCATAAGCTGGCGCAGCGTGTTTTTGCTCACCGCCGGTGTTGGCGCGATTACCTTTGTCGCCCAATTCATCACCTTGCCGTCCCTGCCCCCGCGTGGACGGGCAACCTTGCGCACCCTGATTGATCTGATCAACCGTCCGGGCATGAAGCTTGGCCTGTTTTCGCTGGTCCTGATCATTACCGGCCACTTTGCCCTGTTCACCTATGTCCGTCCGTTCCTTGAAAACGTCACCGGCGTTGCAACGGCGGGGGTTTCGGGCGTGTTGCTCGGCTTTGGTCTTGCCAATTTCGCCGGGACCTATCTGGCCGGTGCGCTGATTTCACGCTCGCTCCGCATGACCATCGCCCTGATGCCGCTGCTTATGGGGCTCTGTGCGCTTGGCATGGTGGCGATTGATGGTGCGCTCAACCCGACCATCGTTCTGGTCGCAATCTGGGGCATGGCCTTTGGCGGCGTTCCGGTCGCATGGTCAACTTGGATCACGCGCACGGTTCCTGATGAAGCCGAAAGCGGCGGCGGATTGTTCGTTGCCGGTTTCCAGACCGCGATTGCCAGCGGGGCTGTCATTGGCGGGGTCATATTCGATCATGTCGGATCGCTTGGCGTGTTTAGCATCGGCGGCATCATCCTTGTCGGCGCGGCCCTGTTCGCCACCATCGTCCTGCGCACGATCTCAACCGTCACCCCGGCAACCGAACAAGCCTGACCGCAAACCCACCCCCCATCGCGCCCACCACCACAAACACACCACAAACAAAAAGGGCAGCGGAAGACATCCGCTGCCCTTTGTGATTCTGCCTATCCTAACAAACCCCGACCAAACCGAACCCAACAAACCCCGTCATTCCCGCGCAGGCGGGAATCCATAACCCTCCGCGCCAAAGACGGAACCCTTATTTAGAATCCGCCTCAGACAACGCATCCCCATCACCGGGAAGTTCGGAACCAGCCTTTTTGACGGTTTCCAAAGCCTGCGCAACATTTCCTCTGGCCGCACGGGCTTTGAAATACCGCTCACCCATCTCATCGGCAGAAGGCTGCGCAAGCTCATCGGCATGCGCACGCTCTGCATCAAGCCCCTTCAAAAGATCGGCTTCTGAAAGAGGCATGTTAACCTTCCGGGTCGTCTTGCCGGAAGGCCGCTCAGTTGCACTGCTCCCCCGTCCCTTGACCTCACATTTCATCATGACCTCCCGGCCTCCAAGTCCGTCTCAATAATGATACCGGGCCTGCGCAATATAGATCGCATCATCGGTGTGCTTATACACCAGCCGATCCGCCTGACTGATCCGACGCGACCAGTACCCGGACCAGTTATGGCGCAACGGTTCGGGCTTTCCGGTCCCCTCATAGGGCGTGCGCTTGATCTCTTTGATCAGGGCGTTAATCCGCTTGACCATCTTCTTGTCGTTGGCCTGCCAATAAAGATAATCCTGCCAAGCGTCCTCGCTCCAGACCAGCTTCATTCTTCAACAAGCGGTCGCTCAACCCCGTTCCCGGCTTCCAGTTCTGCGATGGATCGGTTCAGGCGCTGCGCATTGGCCGGGCTGGACAGCAGATGCATGGTTTCCTGCATGGCGTCATAATCCGCCTTGCTCATGATCACCACGTCATCCCCCGATTTCTGTGTGACATGAAACGGCGTGTGATCTGCATTCGCCGCCTTCATCAAGTCGGCAAACGCCTGTCTGGCACGGCTATAGGGTAAAACAAGCATAACAACCCTCCTGTTCTTGGTCTCACAAAATTGTACGACATTTAGTACAATTGAACAAGAAGTGGATTATTGTGCCTTTAGGGTACTTGACCCCATCCGTCCGTCATTCCCGCACAGGCGGGAATCCATGTGTCCTCGCGCTCTGTAGAATGGACTAAAAGAAGACAGCCCCCCTTTAATTCGCCCGCGACCATCCTACATGGCAACATCCCCGCACCCCCACCCGTTTGTTTTCTTTTGTTGTTGCTTTTTGTTGCCTTTTGAATTCCTGCTTGTTATCTTTAGCTTCCCCAGCAGGAAGGTAGCCCGTGCTGATCATCCGATACACCAAGCAGGCGCAAAAAGGACTTTCGCGTATCCCGCCCAAGGCGCAAAGAGCGATACAGTCGAAAATCGGCCTTCTGGCGGAAAATCCGCAACGCCCTGAACTGGACATTAAAAAGATGCAAGGCGAGAAGGGCTATTTTCGCTTACGGGTTGGCACCTATCGCATCCTTTTTACAGAGGATGGCGTCATTCTCGATATTCGCGACATTGGCCCGCGCGGCAGCATTTACAGGAACTAACCCCATGACCAAACCACAGATTATCTATCAGGGTGATGAACCGGCCTTTGTTGTTGTGCCCTATGCCGAATGGCTGGCGACCATCGATGAAGATCAGGCCGACGAACTGGCTTTGCAACAGGCACTCGCCGCCGATGATGGCACACGCTATCCGCAAGAAGTGATTACCCGCCTGATGGATGGAGAATCCCCCATCCGGGTCTATCGTGATTTTCACGAACTGACACAGCAACAGCTTGCCGAAAAAGCCGGAGTGACAAAGGTCTATATCGGGCAACTTGAACGCGGCGAACGCAATATGTCGCCAAAACTCCGGGCAAAGATTGCAGTCATCCTCGATGTTGACAACGACGATTTGACACCTTGGGCACAGGATTGAGCCCGGAAAAAATAAAAGGGGTCTGTCCCCTTTTTCTTGAAAACGGGGTCTGTCCCCTTTGCTCTTCAAATGATAGGTCTATGACTTAACGAATAAATGGGTCTGTCCGCTTTTCTCTTTCTGATTGAAGGATTCATGCCAAAAATAACGATGCCACACCGTCATACGATCCGATTTGAAGACGATAACGTTACGTTAGACTTTGAGGTGGAGCTTCTAGCTGAGGGTATTGTCCTATACGAAGCTTCGCCGAAGATCATAAAGGGAAATTGTGAAGGCGCGAAAGCTGAGGCTCGAAAAGTGGCCGATTGGTTGAGGTCAAAATTCCGATATGTTGAAATTGCCCCAAAATGACGAACATGTGGGAAATGCGGACCCCAAAAAGGGGACCGGCCCCCTTTCTTCGTGTGTCCCCTTTCTTCGTTTGTATCTACATGCCATATGAACTTGAAACGCGCCTTTTGAGAAAAATAAATCTGTCCCCTTTTTTCGTGGTCCCCTTTTTTCGTGTCCCCTTTTTTCGGCCCCCTTTTTTCGCGCTTACCATCTTGTCTATCCCTTATTTGGAATGTCTGCATGCATAGGTGGCAATGTGACTTGATATGGAGTCTTTCACTAACGGCCACATGTCACCGTCCGGTTTACTGGCCTTCATTTTCTCCAGACTGTCACCATCCCCAAGGTACTTTGCTGTCCAATTTTTGCAGTCCACGAGACGCTTAGAATAACCCTCACCTGATTTTCCCCGCCGCACTGTGGTGATTTCCACCATTCCACCTGCTCGGCGAGACAACTCCAAAAGCTCATACTTTGCGCTGTCGGACGGTACAGAGATGACAGCCTGAAGTGGAGCCCCTTCTTCGGCGGAGAGAGATTTCTCTGTTGCTGTTTCTTGTCGACTGGGAAGAAGCGCAATAACCGCAAAAAATCCGCATAACCCGAAGAAAAGCAGATACCTTTTTGTCATTCTCTTCTTTCCCTTATTTGGATGCCGTATCTCAGCTCACATAAAACAAAAAAACACAGAAAATGTGACCACTTCCCTTTCTTCTATTCTTCATAGCCCTTGCCTTCCCTTCGCCCAAGTAGCAACTTCGCCCTTAAGTTGGTTCACCACAATGGTCATATCGATACTTGGGAAGTAATAGTTTTTGATGATCTCAGGGTTTCTCTTAGTTGCGGGAAAGCTCACCCAATCACCAAATCGCGAACGAATTTTTTCGGGTTCCCATAGAGTTCCTGGAAAGATGTTATCAATCACCCACATCCGTCCTTCTTCACGTTTGAGATATTGTGAGGCGGGTTCCCCAGACCCAGTGATCGCAACTACGTGAATATCTGAACGAATGGAATCCTTAATGCTCGCGACCTTCTCATTATCCCCGAAACCCCAGCGGGGATAAAATGTTGCATATACTTCATAGTCACCCTGAGGAATTTCAGAGATGTGAAGAACCTCTTTACCATGACCTTTCCTTAGCGATGCGCGTTGATTGGTACCCACAGCAAGGTCATCCGGGCCCTGTCCGAGAAGCCCGACTGATATCATCACCTCAACATCGCCCGGAAGATTTGAAGCAAGCACTATGGCTAGGCTTTGCGCGTCCTGCAATTCAACAGATACGCTCAAATAATAGTCTTCCTGAACCGTTGCAGAGGCCTCTTGAACGACTGATCCCACCTCCTCCTCCGAGTTAGATGACTTCTGCGTATCTTCTCCACATCCGCTCAGCGCAAGAACTGCCAACAGACTTGCTAAAATGAATTGTCCATTGCCCATTTTTGTCACGTAGTTTCCTTTCCAAAGGATCCCCTTATTTGGAATTGGTTTCAAACGTCCAAGAAAGGAGAGGAACAGATTGAGTTACTCCCTTGAAATCACGAACCTCCAAAACGTACTTTAGCAGAACACGAACCACCACCAAACCACAACCTAAAGTTAAAAAAGAAAAACCCGGCCCAATCACTTGAGCCGGGGAAGGTCGTGTCGTTCGGAGGGAGACGGAGTTTTCACACCCCTTGAAATGAAGTCATTCCCGAAACAGCCGTTAGATGGTTTTAACAACCACCTTGCGTTCGGCTTGCGTTTTCAGGCGGTTGCGCAATGCGCGGCCAAACAGCGGTGATTCAATCTCGAACTCGTCGCCATCCTGGGTTTTGATGCCATCGGCGAAACTCAGCGTCGCCGTGCCAAAGAAATGCGCATGCACATCGCCCGGACGGCAGAACAGATCATATTTGAAATGATGGTATTCAAGGTTCGCAAGCGTGTGCGACATATTGTCTTCGCCACTTAAGAACGGCTTTTCCCAGATCACCTTGCCATCGCGATAAACGCGCGATGTGCCTTCAACATGGCTTGGCAAATCACCAAGCAACAATTCCGGCCCCATCGCGCACGCACGCAATTTGGAATGGGCAAGATAAAGATAGTTCTGGCGTTCCGTCACATGGTCGGAAAACTCGTTACCAATCGCAAAGCCGATGCGCACCGGGTTGCCATCCGGGTCAATGACATAAATCGCGGCAATTTCGGGTTCTTCGCTGCCATCAAGGGCAAAGGACGGGCTTGGCATATCGCCGCCCGGATTGGCAACGATTGATCCATCACCCTTATAAAACCATTCCGGCTGAACACCGGTTTCGCCGGCTTTTGGCTTGCCGCCTTCGACCCCCATGCGAAACATCTTCATGGAATCAGTTTCATCGGCGGCCTTGGCATTGGATGTATGCATGTTCGCCCGTGCCGATGCCGATCCCAAATGGGTAAGGCCGGTGCCGGTTACAAGAAAATGCGCCGGGTCCGCATGGGTAATCGGCGCCAAAAGTCTTCCTTCGGCGGCCACTGCATTATAATCAAGGCGGTTTTCGCCGATGCGGGCCTTTGCGGCCTCGATCATGGTGGTGCCTTGGGCTATGGCAATCCCGGCAAGCTCGCGGGTGGAGGAAACACCGCCAAGCACAACAAGCGTATTTTGGTCTTCAACCACGGCCACATGCTGGGCGCCTGCGGTGTCCTTGTATTGAACCAGTCTCATGAAATCTATCCTGATAGGTATGTGTCAATTTGCGCGAGTGCAGTGAGTGGGCTTTGCCCGATCAGACCCAACCGCCATCAACGATAAAGTTCTGGGCGGTGACCATCCGGCTTTCATCAGAAATCAAAAACAGCGCCATGCGGGCAATATCGCCCGGCATCACCTTGTTTTTAAGGCACTGGCGTTCGTCAATTTCGCGCTCGGCCGCTTCATCGACCCAAAGATCAAGCTGCCGCTGGGTCATGACCCACCCCGGCACAAGCGTATTGACCCGGATATGATCCTTGCCAAGATCGCGCGCCATGCCGCGTGTCAGGCCATGGGTTGCCGCCTTTGCCGTGGTATAGCCCGGCATGCCGCCCTGCCCCATCATCCAGCTAACCGACCCGAAATTAATGATCGCACCGCCACCGGCCTTTTGCATCATCGGCGCAACCGCCTGAATGGCAAAAAACGACGGGCGAATATTAATCGCCTGCCGGTCATCCCAATATTCCGGGGTGACGTCCTGCCATTTATGGCGGGTATCGTTGGCCGCATTGTTCATCAATCCCGTGATCGGGCCATTGATCTCGGCCGCCTTGGCAATTGCGGCGCGCAGGGCATCAATATCGGTCAGATCACATTTGATAAAGACCGGCGCATTGCGCGCATCCTTTGACAATTTCGCAACAAGCGCGTCACCGCATTCTTCCATAATATCGACAAAGGCAACTTTTGCGCCCTGCTCGACAAAGGCGGTGACAATCGCTTCGCCAATGCCCGAAGCCCCCCCCCGTGATGAAGACCGATTTGTCTTTAAGGCTTGTATAATGTGTTGGTGCGCGATCAGACATGATCGTTCCGTCTCCCGTATTCTGGTTTCTGTTTGGCGGTCTGGTTTATGGGGCTCCGCCCGAAAACCGATCCGCGATCCTAGTCATAATTGACGGATTTGGCATCACATCCGATATGTGCAGTGCAATAGCAAAAAACTTTCAAAAGAAAATTTTGCCTGACGCAGCCATCGGTAACAGACCCTGTTTAGCAGCCCGTATGATACGCCCCTTGTGCGTGCATGATGCTTCCTCCGACCAATTATGTTTTTTGGCCTTGACCCTAATTCTTCATACAATAACATTAATGATCAGGATGTCCGGACCTGTCAAGCAACAAACGGTGAAGTGAATTCTTTCGATATATCGCGCAGTAGTTTATAACATTACGACCTTTGCAATCCCTCGCCTTGGCGCAACCGGCACACCACTAAATTAAATATATGCTTTGCAACACAGGGCATTGAGGGTCAGGGTCCACACCCATCCCCTTTGCCACACCGGCAACAGTTATGATATTGAAATACAAGGAAAAAACCCGCAGGGCGGGACGTCCCTCGGCCAAGGGCTTTGACGATGGAGGTCGATATCATAACTGTTGTCCTTCGGATCATTCGGATTTGCACGGGCGACTGTGTCGCCAAACCTTGAAAGATGTGTATCTTCCGGCGATTTTGCTCCGCGTATCCGCACAAATCCGGGCGACCGGTGCGGTAAAGGGAATGGGTGTGGACCCTTGATAAGTTGCCCTGAAAATAAATTCATATTAAAATTCATATTATATGAATAATATCAAAGCGGGCCTTTTGCCTTTTTGTTTTCAATGAAGGCCACGCCGGAGGGAATTTAATGTCGTCGATGTCAAGAACCTATACCAAACGCAACCTCCACAGCATTGTTGCGCATGACTTGGGCGCACGAATTGTTTCGGGGCGACTGGCACCGGGCGATGTCCTGCCGACCGAGGCGGCGTTAAGTGAATCGCTTGACGTATCGCGCACCGCCCTTCGCGAAGCCATCAAAATCCTTTCGGCCAAGGGGCTGATTGAATCCCGGCCAAAAACCGGAACGCGGGTCAAACCCCGGACAAGCTGGAACCTTCTCGACCCGGATGTTTTATCTTGGCATTTCCCGGACCCGGACCCGGCCTTTTTGTATGGCCTGTTTGAAACCCGCATGATCATCGAACCAAACACCGCTGCCATGGCGGCCGAACGTGCAACCGAAGAACAGCTTGCAACCATTGAAGCAGCCTATACCAGCATGGAAAATGCCGAATTGGGCACGGACGCGGTCTATATGACCGACCTTGCCTTTCATCAGGCAATTCTCGATGCCTCAGGCAATGATTTCATGAAATCGTTTGGCATGCTGATTGAAACCGCCCTGATCGGGTCGTTCCGTCTGTCGTCAGGCGGACCAAAGGCGCATGTCAAATCCCTGCCGGACCATTTGGCGGTTTACAAGGCCATCGCGCACCGCGAACCGGGCGATGCCCGCGAAGCCATGCGCCGCCTTCTGCGCGGCACCATGCGCCAATTGCGCCACGAACTGGGCATGTCGGTCGAACATGACTGGGACCAGATCGGGCTGTAAGGCGCTTCGCCTTCTCCGGCGCTAAGAACTCCGCACCAGACACCACACAAAACGGGCACCAGTTGGCTGCCCGTTTTTCATATCTGCCTCATGGCGGGTCGTGCCAGCTTGCGCCGCTTGCGGCTTCTTATGGGCGGCTCGCGCCTACTTGTAGCCTTATGATGCCCGACGGATGATGTCACCCCGTCCCCACACATCCAACCCCGTCACCCCCGTTTCGAACCGACTGCCTACGGAACACTTCTCGCGCCTGCTTGTTTCGGCTTATGCTGCTTATGGCTCGGACTTGGGTGCCCGGTTGCGTCTGGTTGCGCCAGCTTGCGCCGCTTGTGCCTGCTTATACCAAATTCTAACTGAATTTCCCCGCACGGCTGACGCCGCCCCGACCCCACAATTCCAACCCCGTCGCCCCCGTTTCGAACCAACTGCGCGCGGAACACCGCCTATTCCTCATACAATATAAATTCCGGCCCTTGGCGGCATCGTGCTTCCCGGCGCGGGCGTTCGGGCGAAATCCGCGTTGATTATTCACCAAAATTGAAGAATGCGTTTAATTGAACAATTTGACTAAATAAAAAACGGGCCGAAACAGCATCCCTGTTCCGGCCCGTTTAGGCGATTTTCAAACCCGGTTTTGGGTGCTCAACTTGCCCCGGCCCGCATGCCCGAGAAGGATCGGGTGATCAGGCGTTGCAGAACGATAAAGCCAAACAGCAATGCCCCGATCATGATCTTGGTCCACCAGCTGTTCAGCGACCCGTCAAAGGCGATCAGGGTTTGAATAACCCCCATGATGATCCCGCCAAAAAACGTGCCCAGAACAAAGCCCATACCACCGGTCAAAAGCGTCCCGCCAATCACCACCGCCGCAATCGCATCAAGCTCCACACCCACGGCTGCCAACGGATAGGCCGATGCGGTGTAGAATGCGAAAACCACCCCGGAAAGCGCGCTGAAAAAGCCCGACAGGGTGTAAACACGAATGATGGTGCTATGGACTGGAATGCCCAGTAATTCTGCGGAATGACGGTCCCCGCCAATGGCATAAACATTGCGGCCAAACCGCGTGTAATGGGCAATAATCACCCCACCGATCACGGTTGCCAGCATCAGCAAGGCCGAAGCACTCAGCCATCCACGACCGGGCAAGGCGACTTTAAACCCGCCAAAATCCGATACAAACTGATGGTCAATCGGAACGGAATCCAGATTGATCAGGAAGCACACACCCCGCAGGAAAAACATGCCCGCCAGGGTGATGATAAACGGCTGAATATCGAACTTGGCAATGATGACGCCCATAAAGGCGCCAAAACCCGATCCGACAACCAGCGATATTACCGCAGCCGTTATCGGATGCATGCCAAAGCCGGTCACAAGTTCGGCCATCAGAACCCCGATAAAGGCAATCATGGAGCCAACCGAAAGATCAATCCCGCCTGAGAGAATGACAAAAGTCATGCCAACCGCTGTGATGATCAAAAACGCATTATCGGTCAGAAGTGCGCCCAAAACATAGGTATCGGAAAAGGCGCGATGTTCAAAAATCCCATAGCCATACAGCAAAACCAAAACGGCCAATGTCGCAAGGATCGGATAGAAACGTTCATTAATTTTCATCGGATTTCCCCCGCTTCATCCGGTCCACCGCCTGGGTCACCAATTGGCGTGATTTTGGTGCCTGAACCAGCAACACAACCATCACCACCGCGGCTTTGACGATCAAGGTGTATTGCGATGGCAAGCCTGATAGCAAAATGCCCGTACTCAGTGCCTGAATGATCAAAACCCCGACCACGGTCATGCCGATAAAGAACCGACCGCCCATCAAAGACGCCCCGCCGATTACCACCGCCAAAATCGCATCAAGTTCAAGCCACAAGCCGGCATTATTGGCATCTGCCCCGCGAATATCAGCGGCAATAATGATCCCGGCAAAGGCCGAACAAAGCCCCGAAGCCGCGTATGCCATAAGCTTGATCCCGCGGGCATCAATCCCGGCAACCCGGCTGGCGCGGGCATTGCCGCCAACCGATTCAACAAACAGGCCAAGGGCGGTTTTGCGCATCAAAAGATAGATCGCACCAATCACCACAGCGGCCAAAATCACCCGCCACGGAATGCCCAGCAAATAGCCACTGCCAATTGCTTCGAAAAACTCGCCGTGGAAGGTGACGATTTGCCCGCCGGTGATCATCTGGGCAATGCCGCGCCCGGCAACCATCAGGATCAGGGTTGCGATAATTGGCTGAATATCAAGGAACGCCACCAAAATGCCGTTCCACAATCCGCACAAAATCCCGGCCCCAAGGGCAGCGAGAATAATCACAGCCGGATGAAGATCGGTATCGCGGATCAGAACCGCCATCACCGCACCGGATATGGCAATGATCGAGCCCACCGACAAATCAATGCCGCGCGTGCCAATGACAATCGCCATCCCCACCGCAACAAGGGCGGTCGATGCCCCGCGATGCACAACATCAACAAGCGATCCATAAAGATGCCCGTCAACGATACGGATACTAAAGAAGTCCGGCGAGATGATCCCGATACCCAGCACGATCAAAACCAGTGCTGCAACAGGGCCAAACCAAGGCCGACTTAACAAAGAAGATGCAGACATGGTGCTGCTTTCCCGTGATTTCTTTTTGTCTTGCAAACTGGTCATCGTGCAATTGCCTCGATGATTTTGTCTTGGGTGATTTCCGCACCCACCAGTTCAGATACCTTTTCGCGATCGCGCATCACCGCGACCCGATCAGCAAAGGCGACGATTTCTTCAAGCTCGGACGATGCCACCAACAAGGCCAGCCCTTCGTCACACAGCTCCTTGATCAATTTGATGATGTCGGCATGTGCGCCAACATCGATCCCCCGTGTTGGTTCATCCAAAATCAAAAGGATCGGTTTGGACACCAACCAACGGGCCAAAATGACTTTTTGCTGGTTCCCGCCGCTAAGCTGCCCAACCGGCTTTTCACCATCAGGGGTCGCAATCCCAAGCGCCTTGATCATGTCATCGGCAAATTGCTGTTGCTCGGCCCGTGGGATGGGCCGCAACCACCCGCGACGGCCTTGCAGGGCCAGCACGATGTTTTCCCGCACACTGAGTTCGGCAACAATGCCGTCCTGTTTGCGGTCTTCGGGACATAACCCAAAACCCGACCGGATCGCATGGCGCGGCGACCGCAACATAACCGGTTCGCCGTCAAGGAACACAAGGCCGCTATCAGCCTTTTGCGTGCCAAATATCAGTTCGGAAAGTTCGGTCCGACCGGACCCCAGCAACCCGGCAAGACCCACAATCTCGCCCGCCTGAAGATCAAGTGACACCGGTTCCAGCACGCGTTTCTTGCCAAGATTTTTGACCTGAATTTGGCGTTTTGGCCCGCTATAGCTTCCTTCATCAAGATGACGGTGCGCACTGACTTCGGCCAACTCACGGCCCAGCATATGATTGATCAGATCAATCTGTGGCAGGTCCTTGGTGACAAAGGTGCCGACAAGCCGCCCGTTGCGCAAAACAGTGATGCGATCACTGACGGCATAAACCTGATCCAGGAAATGGGTGACAAAAACAATGCCCAATCCCTGTGCACGCAACTCGTTCATGATGCGGAAAAGCGTTTTGATTTCATCCCCATCCAATGATGCGGTTGGCTCATCCAAAATCAGAACCTTGGCATCAAGGGCAACTGCACGCGCAATGGCGACAAGTTGCTGAATGGCGATGGAATAAGACCCAAGCGGTCGATTGATATCAATATCAAGACCGAGTGTCTCAAGGGCTGCCTTGGCATCCTTTTCGGTTTTTTTCCACGATATCAGGCCAAATTTGCGGGTTTGGCGTTCCAGCATCAGGTTTTCGGCCACCGACAATGTCGGCACCAGATTGACCTCCTGATAAACCGTTGAAATACCAAGTTCTTGCGCATCACCCGGATGACGCGGATCGATTTCCCGCCCATCAAGGAGCACCGCCCCGGCGTCGCGTGGATGGACCCCGGTAATAACTTTGATCAGGGTCGATTTTCCCGCCCCGTTTTCGCCAAGCAGGGCATGAATTTCGCCGCGTCTAAGGTCGAAATCAACATCCTGCAAGGCCTTGACGCCGGGAAAGAACTTTCCCGCACCGCGCACCGAAAGCACGGCATTTTCGTCCCTATTGCCCTTATCGCCCCGTGCAGAAAGTCCGGTATCTGACATCTGCCTGCCCTCTCCCTGTCGTCTTTGTAAAACTGTCTTTTTGACGTTTTTGACCCTGATACAGCCGGACGCACCCCAGCAAATCGCGGGGGCACGTCCGTTGCAATGATCAGCCACACATTTCGCGTCATGACCCAAAGATCACGCCACGTTTTCGTGTGTTATTTGCTGCGCATTTTATATTCGTCTGCGGCTGTATCTGGCAGGAAGAGCGGACCATTTGCCTTGATCCATTTCGGCACTTCTTCGCCTGCCATCGATGCTTTGATCGCATCAAAGGATGGCGCACCCAAATGCGGGTTCAGCTCGATCGTGGCGTTGGTATCGCCATCTGCCATGGCTTTGAAGATATCTGGAACCGCATCAATCGAGACGATCAGGATATCTTCGCCCGGGTTAAGACCGGCTTCTTTGATCGCCTGAACAGCACCCAGTGCCATGTCATCATTATGGGCATAGACCGCACAGATGTCTTTGCCGCCGTTTTCCGCTTTCAGGAAGCTTTCCATAACTTCTTTACCGCCTGAACGGGTGAAGTCACCAGACTGCGAACGGATGATGTTGATCGCCGGGAAATTCCCCACAACCGATTCAAAACCGGCTTTACGGTCATTGGCCGCGGACGAGCCAACGGTACCCTGCAATTCAACAACATCACAAACCGCATTGGTTTCCGATGCCAGCCAAGCTGCGGCAAGTGCGCCTTCAACCACGAAGTCAGAGGCCACTTTGGTCAGATAAAGATCGTCACTGGCATCAACCCCACGGTCAACCAGAACAACCGGAATACCGGCATCTTTGGCTTCTTTAAGAACCTGATCCCAACCGGTTTCAACAACCGGGGCCAGAAGGATGCCGTCAACGCCCTGTGCGATAAAGGAGCGAACCGCTTTGATCTGGTTTTCCTGTTTCTGCTGCGCGTCCGAGAATTTTAGATCAATGCCGCGCTTTTCAGCTTCGGCCTTGATCGAAGCAGTTTCCGACGTCCGCCAGCCACTTTCAGAACCGATCTGCGAAAAGCCGATCATCATTTCGGCATGTGCCGATACCGAAAGACCAAGAGCAATGCCAAGTGTGGCGGTTGAGACTGCAATTTTTTTGAAATTCACCACGATTTCCTCCCTAGGTGTGGTTTTATTGCTTAAAAGCCATATAGTATTACAATATGATTTGAAACGACTCAACCGTATAGTTATTTAACAACTTGACCCATCACCCATTGCGTTTAAAAGCCAACAATAAACCTATAAAAATCAAAGATTCCGGGAGAAAAACATGATCGAAATCACAGGAATACCTGACATAGCAACACATTTGCCAGAAACACGCATTCAGGGTAAAAATGCCCCACGTGTGGAGCTTACAACACCGCAGATTCGCCTTACGGTTTCTGCGCTTGGCGCGCGCATTTGCGCCCTTGATTTGCATGATGATACCGAAAAGGCGGACACCAATGTGACAGTTGGGCTGTCAGATGATGAGGCTTATCTGGCGCAAGATAGCTATATCGGTGCGGTTTGCGGGCGCTATGCCAACCGGATTGAAAATTCACGCTATCGCGACCTGAATAGCACTGAAATCACCCTTGCCGCCAATGAAGGCAAAACGCATTTACATGGCGGGATAGATGGGTTTGATAAACGTCTTTGGACAATTTCCGAACAGTCAAAAAGCAGTGTCAGCTTTACCCTAACCTCACCCGAAGGGGATCAGGGTTATCCCGGCACTATGATTGCCACAGCGACCTATTCGATCATTGCCGATAATCGCCTGAGGCTTGAGATAACCGCAACCTGCGATAAAACCTGCCCGGTCAATATGACCAGCCACGCTTATTGGAACCTGACGGGGAAATTTGATCAGACGGCGGCGGATCATGTTTTGCAGATCAATGCCGATAGATGGCTTCCAGTTGATGACAAACTGATCCCGCTTCGCCAGATCAAAGATGTTGCAGGCACCGGCTATGATTTTCGAAACCCCGCACGGGTTTCTGATAAACTGCCCGATGCAGAACAGGGCTTTGATCATAATTTCTGCCTGACCGGTGATCGCGGATCCTTGCGCCAAATCGCAACCCTGTCCGATCCCGATAGCGGCCGGTCAATGAAACTGTTTTCAACCGAGGCCGGCTTGCAATTCTATCTTGCGCAGCATTTTAACGGCGAGATGAAAACAGAAACCGGAACAGCCCTTCATTCAAATGCCGGTATCGCACTTGAACCCCAAACCTATCCCAACAGCCCCAATCGCCCGGATTTTCCAAGCCCATGGCTTAAGCCCGGTGAAACCTATCGGCATGTGATTGAGTGGGAGTTTGGCTAATGATAAAGCCCCGCGATTGCGGGGCTTCCACATAGATTAGGCTTGGTTTTACCATCCCCCGCCGCCACCGCCACCACGGCCACCGCCAGAGAACCCGCCACCGCCAGACGCAATACCGGCGGATGAGACGCTAGGCGCACCATAGGACACTGCAGCAGCACTCAGTTGGCCAACGCTTCGACTTCCGAAGTCGCCGATCCCATGCCACCCACGGCGACCATCCTGATACCATGACGGATTGTATTGATTGACATCCTCGCCTTGTTTTACCGGCATCGCGCTAAGGAATGCCTCAAGCCGCCCGGTCCAGACATCTTCTGCATCCAGCGCCATGGCAAATGGCAGATGTTTTTCGAACAGATCGATGGCGTCCCCCATCTCACGGCTTTTGAAGTTCAGTTGATCTTCCTCGGCCACGGTAAGATAGCGCCGATATCCGTCGATTTCCGAGCGTAACCTTAGAAATTCGGCAGTGGGAACTTCAAGCAACACATGAAACAAGCAACAGATCGCGACGGCCGCTATTCCAACGCAAAGCGCAATTGGCGAGATGGCGCCAACAAGAATTATTCCAAATGCCAAGGCCGGGCCGACAAACGCACCGCCAACCATGGCGAATTTGAAATAATTCCCAAGCCCGCCATCCCCTTTGCCAACCGCACTTATCCAAAAGCGTCTGAGGCCATTAAGGACAAGGTTAACAGCAACAACAAACAACACACTGATAACTGCCGCACCGATTGTGGATTCAACATCATATCCGCCGAATAAGGGATCGAGCATGATTGTCCCTGCGACCGCAAGAACACCAATCACACAGCCAATCTGCCACTGCCGTTCCTTACGAACAAAGTACGTGCTTCTTTTATCCGCTGAATACCGATCAAGGAGTGAGCTACGGGCACTTTGAACTTCCTTGCGATATTCTCGCCCAATCGTGATTTCCGTGCTATTTTCTTGGCGCAGCAAAGAATTCAAAACAGTCTGTTCGTCATCCGGTAAATCTTCGGGTTGTCCCGGTATCCTAGTGAGAACGTATTCGTCTTTGCTGGTCACCTTAATGTTAAGACGTTTCTTCACTGCTAGGCTTGTCAGTACAACGGCAAACGCTTTGGTTGCGAAGTTTTGACCACCTTGTGCATTGCGCCACATAAACCCGACCTCGGCTGGTGACATTCCTTTGGGCGGTTCAAACCGTGGAAAAACCGTTGGCCCATCTGGGTCTTTGCCAAATTTGCGCCAAGCCAGCGTATAATAAGCCAGCAGTATGAGGCAAAGTGCGAGCCCGACGAAAATACCTTTGTTATCGACAAAAAGTTTTGTCGCGCTTTCAATGAATGTTGGCCGCGTCACATATCCGGCAGGCCAGGAAACGGCAAGTGTCATACCATGCCCTGGCGGCAGGCCCGTCACCGTCCGGGCCTTTGCCAGTTCTCCCGTACCGGAAAGAATGCTGTATCGCCCGCCTGTACTGCCTTTGGGACCAGTATAAACAGACATATCACTTATCGTTGCGCCATCTGGCAGATGAACCACTGCCGTCACATTCTCGATAGCAAATTGCCAGTCATTTCCGGTGACATTCCAATAAAGCTCATCAACATCCGACCCAAAGGCCAGTTGATCATTCATGGTATAGGTGAGCGTGAATGTATGATCCCCAGCCGTCAAATGTTGCCGCGAACTCCCCATATAAATGCGGATTGCGCCACTAAGTTTCTCAACCTTGTAGGAGACATGACGACCATCAAGTAGAACACTGTTAATCGTAAAGCCCCCGACATCATAGAACTTGGCTGCGTTCAGTACGACCAAGGGAATGTCGCGATAAATACCGCGCTTGATTGATACGCCACGCGCATCAACTGATATTGCCTCGGTGACTTCGATATTGCCGTTTTCCAGAATTCGAATATCTGAATTGAATGCGGTGATACGTTCAGAAGAAGACGAGCGCACTGTCTGCGCGGCAGCAGAATTTGTCTGAAAAACCGCCAAAAGCAGCACCAGAGACACGGCAACTGTCTTAACAATGCCCGTACCCCGAACCCAGATTTTTTGCATGGTCCGGATCATCAATCAAACTTCACGCCGGGAACCTGACGCTCAATAGCATGTTCGACTTCGTAATAGCTGTCTTCGGCGAAACCAAATGTATTGGCAACGATATTGCTGGGAAATGACTGCACAGCGGTATTAAGTTCGCGGACTGTGCCGTTGTAATAGCGCCGCGCCATCTGGATCTGATTTTCCAGCTCGGACAAGGATTTCTGTAGTTCGATAAAGGTCTTGTCGGCCTGCAGTTCCGGGTATGCCTCAGACACTGCAAATATCCGCATCAAAGCGGTTGAAAGTTGGCCTTCGAGTTCTTGGCGTCCATCGGCGTTGGTTGAGCTGGCAGCAGATGTTTTGGCCCGCAATTCAGTTACTTCTTCAAATAACTGCTTTTCGTGCGTTGCATAGCCTTTGACCGTTTCAACAAGGTTTGGAACAAGATTGCTGCGCCGTTTAAGCTGCACATCAATGCCACTCCAGCCTTCCTTCGCTGATTGGCGCAAAGACACCAGCCGGTTATACAAACCCACACCATAGAGCAGCAAAATAACGAGGACGGCAGCGATACCCGTCAGGACCATAGCAACAGTATTCACAGTCTCACATCCTTTGCCAATTGCCCCACCGATCAACGGTAAGGATACCTGTTAGCAAGTTAGCGAAACACAACCTGAAAGAAAACGCTTAGTTTCCGCCCCCATAGATCGCTTGATCTTAGTTTTGCAGTCTGTTCAACATGAACCCTATGATTTTCAGGATCAAAGTGCCGCAACCGCACCATCCGCCCTTGGGTCGGTCGCACCTTCCATCACACCATTGGGTTGCAATCGAATGCCACCGGCATGGCCCATCATGTCTTCATAGGGACCGACAAGTTCGACTGCGTGACCTGCCTTTTCAAGTTGGTCGATAAGGCCTGCGTCAAAGCGGTTTTCAAGTTTAAGCGAGGTGGTTTCATCGCCCCAAGTTTTGCCGAGTAACCAGCGCGGTGCGGTGATGGCTTCTTGCAAGTCCTGTCCGAACATAACATTGCGGGTGAAGATGGCAGACTGGGTTTGGGGTTGTCCCTCCCCACCCATGGTGCCATAGGTCAGGGTCGATCCGTCTTTGAGTTTTGCCAATGCCGGGTTCAGGGTATGGAACGGCAAGCGCCCCGGGCCAAGCTGGTTCGGGCCATCGTGAAGGGTAAAGCTGGCGCCGCGGTTTTGGAACAAAACCCCCGTTTCAGGCACAACCACACCTGATCCAAATTCCCAGAAGATGCTTTGGATATAGCTTACCGCAACACCATTGGCATCCACCGCGCCCATCCAAATCGTATCGCCCGGTTTGGCGATATGTGGCCATGGCAGGGCTGATTTCATGTCGATTTTAGCGGCTTCGCCGTCAAGCAACTGATCGGCAAGTAAGCTCATCGGGTCTATCGTCATGCGGTCCGGGTCGCCAACATGCGCATCACGTTTGATGAAGGCGCGTTTGGTGGCCTCGATCAAGCCGTGGATATGATCAAACCCGTCACCCGCCTTAACACCCAACCGATCAAACAGGCCAAGGATCATAAGCGACGCCACACCCTGGGTCGGCGGGACCATGTTAAACACTGTCCCGGTTGAAAGCTTAACCGAAAGCGGTGTCATAACCTTGGCGTTATAGGTTTCAAAATCAGAAAGACGGATCGGGCTGCCAACGCTTGAGAGCCCGTTGGCGTTACTGCGCGCGATATCGCCGCGATAAAAATCATCCAGACCGACTTTGCCAAGATGTTCCAACGTCGCACCAAGGGCTGGTTGCTTTAACACATCGCCAATTTCCGGAATGCCATTGGCGGCATATGTTTCGATATACCCCGGAACGTCTTTAAGTTCGGCCATTTTGGTCGTGGTCAGTTCGACCTGTGACTTGGTAACCGGAACGCCGGTTTTGCCGTGCTGGACCGCATCGGCCATCAGACGCGTCATCGGCAGTTTCCCGCCAAGACCGGTTGCGATTTCAGATGCCTTGATCCAACCGCCAATCGCCCCTGCCACCGTCAATGCGGCCAATGGCCCGCGCGACGGGATCGCGGCCTTGCCCTGTTCGCGGTAGAAATCCGGGGTCGCAAGGCCTGCGGCACCGCCACAGGCGCGAATGGCAACCGGGTCTTTGCCCGGTTCGGAAATCAACCAGAACCCGTCGCCGCCAATCGCATTCATATGCGGATAAACAACGGCAATGGTGGCCGCAGCGGCAATCATGGCCTCAACCGCGTTACCGCCTTCGCGCAAAACGTCGCGCCCGGCTTGGGCGGCAAGATGATGCGGGGCGGTGACCATGCCACCAAGTGCGGTTCTGGAACGTAACATCGTTATCTGGCCTCTATTCTGACTTCTTTGGCATAAACCTTGCGGACATGCTGCGCACATAACGCAACATGTCCGAGGCATAGGTCCTGATCCTAGTTCATAGCGCCGTTTATAAAAAACACTCAGCGCCTTTTCACATCGTAGAAAACAAACACTACCAGCCGATCAAGTTCGGCAACCAGCTTGTCAATTCCGGGAAGATAAACAGCAAGATCAAGGCAATTGCCTGAATACCGATAAACGGTATCACCCCGCGATAGATATCGACCGTTGAAACCGATGGTGGTGCGACCCCCTTAAGGAAGAACAGCGCCCAGCCAAAGGGTGGGGTTAAGAAGCTGGTTTGCAGGTTCATCGCCACCAAAATCGCCAACCACGCCATGTCGATGCCGCTGTTCATAAAGACCGGCAAAAACATTGGAAGCGCGATATAGGAAATCTCGATCCATTCAAGGAAGAAGCCCAGAACAAAGATCACGGCCATCATGAACAGAAGGTTGCCCATATCGCCACCGGGCACCCATTCAAACATGGCATGAACAAGCCCCTCGCCGCCTAATCCGCGGAAGGCCAGACCAAAGGGCTGCGCACAGATCAGGATAAAGAACACCATCGCACTCGTGATCAATGTGTCATGCAACACATCGCGCATCACCGTGAAATTCAACCGCCCGGTGACCAGTGCCAAAATCAACGCCCCCAAAGCCCCCATAGACGCGGCTTCGGTCGGGGCAGCAATCCCACCGACGATGGATCCCAAAACAGCAAAGACCAAGGCCAAAGGCGGGATCACAACCTTGCAGATTTTAATCAAAAGCTGCTGCGTGCTCATGGCATCGCGTTCGTCCTTGGGGATTGCTGGCACCATGTCGGGTTTGAAAATCCCCAACAACACCAGATACAGCCCAAGCATCCCGGCAAGAATAAGCCCCGGCACCATGGCAGCGGCAAACAATGTACCAACGGATTCACCCAGAATATCGGCAAGCAGGATCAAAACCAGACTGGGCGGGATGATTTGCCCAAGGGTGCCGGATGCGCAAATCACACCACAGGCAACACCCTTGTCATAGCCACGATTGATCAAAGGTTGCAGCGACAAAAGACCAACCGTGACAACGGTTGCGCCAACAACGCCCGATGATGCGCCCATCAAAACGCCGACAATGACAATCGCCAAACCCATGCCACCGCGCAGACGGCCCATGGCGTGGCCAATGACATCAATCAGTTCTTCGGCGAGTTTTGATTTTTCAAGCATCACCCCCATGAAGATGAAAAGTGGTAAGGCAAGCAGCGTATAGTTGGTGACAACCCCGTAGACACGCGCAGGCAGCAACCCAAACAGGCCGGTTCCAAATCCCATCATCCCAAAGGCCAATCCCGATATCGCAAGCGAGATCGCCACTGGCACCCCGAGCACGAGGAAGCCAAAGAAGCCCCCGACCATGCCGATGGCCAGCCATTCATTTCCGGTCATGTCTGATTAGTCTCCTGCACCGTTTTGCGTAACCGCATCAGGTGTCGTAAAGGCACGTTTACTGTCGTTGGCAGCAATGATTTGTCTATAGTTCATAAGACCTTGCGCAATCGCCTGAAGCAGCATCAAGCCGAACCCGATCGGGATAAAGGCCTTAAGCAAAAAGCGATATGGCAGGCCGCCGGGATCTGGCGACCCTTCGCCCATCATAATGGATTGAGAGACGTATGGGATCGAAAACCAGATCAAGGTTGCGCCAAGGATCACCATCAAAACAGCCGAAAACAGATCAATGATCGCCCGGGCGCGCACGCCCAGACGTTCATAGAGAAAATCGACCCGCACATGACCGCCGTGGCGCATACCATACGCCATGCCCATCAATGCGATCGGTGAGACCAGATGCCATTCGAGTTCCTGCATCGCAACACTTCCCGAATTAAACAGGTAACGCAGCAATACATTTCCGCCGACAACCAACACAAGTGCCAGACCGCTTAACGCAGCCCCCCACCCGGCAATATCGACGATCAAGCCCAGAACACGGTCCAGTAGCGGTTCAGTACGGGTCGACGTCATATCAGCTCATCCCGTCTTTCGATGAAATGATGCCGTGATAGGGTTTTTCGCTGATCGCGGCCCATTCACGGTGGGTATCACGGAACGCCATGAAGCTGTCATGGACCTTTTTCGTGATCGGGTCTTTGGCCGCTTCGGCTTCAAGGGTTTCCTTGGTGATGCCTTTAAGCTTGGTGACGACTTCATCTGGCAGGGTTTGCGCGATGACGCCGTAATTTTCCACCAGATCGCGCAGGGCTGCTGCGTTATTGGCTTCGCACCATGAATGGCTATCAAGGTTACAGGCCTGTGCCGCGTTTTTGACAATCGCCTGCAGGTCGGCAGGAAGGCTTTCCCATGCTTTTTGATTGATCAAAAGTTCGGTCACGTTGGATGGCTCATGCCAGCCGGTGGTGTAGTAGTATTTGGCAGCTTTCTGCAGACCCAAACGACGATCCTGATACGGGCCGACAAATTCGGCTGCATCAATCACACCACGTTCAAGGGCCGGGAAGATTTCCCCACCCGGAAGCAGTTTCACTTCAACACCGATCTGCTGATAGACCTTACCGGCAAGACCCGGGATACGCATTTTCAAGCCATCAAAATCAGACAGGCTTTCAATCGGATCACGGAACCAACCGGTCATCTGAACACCGGTATTGCCCATCGGGAAGGCAACAAGACCATAAGGTTTGTAAACTTCGTGCCACAGATCAAGCCCGCCAGCATGATACAGCCACGCGTTAACACCCTGGAAATTCAGACCGAACGGAACGGTCGTGAAATACTGTGCGGCAAAGATTTTACCCGCCCAGAAATAGGCGTTTGCAGCATTCATTTCGACCGTGCCTGCCTGAACCGCGTCGAACCCTTCAAGGGCCGGGATCAATTCACCGGCTGCGAAATGCTGAATGTTCAGACGGCCATTCGACATTTCCGTAACACGCTTACAGAAATCTTCCGGGCTGCCCGGACCGGTGACATAAAAAGGCGACCCCGGACCATAGGCATTGGTCATTTTCCAGTTAAAGGTTTCCTGTGCGCTCGCGATATGTGGGGCGGCGACAACAGCGGCCCCGGTTGCTGCTGCGCCGATTGCCGACTTGGTTAAAAAGTCGCGGCGTTTAACGTTGGTCATTGATGACTCCCTGATAGAGATAGCTATTTCAAAGAAAAGTAATCTCGACGGAATGAGATCCGCATTGTGTATACATCCTGCAACACCTATGCCATTCCATATATTTCAATGACTTAACTGAAAATTACCCTTTGAAGAATCAAATTATCGCACTTTATTTATACATTTTGCTGCAATGCACATTTTAATTGCATAAATTTTATGCAAAAACACGCGAGAAAAACCGGATTACTTCTACAACCATTGACCTACTTGGATTTGCGAACCAATTTCGTGTATACATCTAGATAGAGGGACGCATCCAAACCACGCAAGAAGGGTTGAAACGCCATATGATCGAGCTTAGCCAGATACTCTCCGCCCCGTCGATATCGATACAGGCCGAACCTGTCGGCATTGCCCAGCAGCTTTGTCAGACGCTGGAAGACGATATCGTCAAAGGGATATTGCCGCCGGGTCAACGACTTGAAGAACCGCTTTTGGCCAAACGGTTTGGCGTGTCGCGCACTCCTGTGCGTGAAGCATTACAGTTACTTACCGCGACCGAACTTGCGGAAAAAATCCCCAATAAGGGCGTTTATGTTTCGCTTGCGACACCAGAACGCCTGACCGCGATGTTTGAAAGCATGGCCGAACTTGAAGCCATGTGCGGACGACTGGCGGCAATACGCATGACCAGTGGGGAACGGTACAATCTTGATAAACTTCACCACGAACTGGCCGAAACCGTACGGTTAGGTGATAGCGATGGCTATGAAACCCTGAACCGGTCGTTTCACAACACGCTGTATCGCGGATCGCACAATGAAGTTCTGGTCGATGTGACATTATCTGTCCGTCGTCGGGTTGCCCCGTTCAGACGCGTTCAATTCACAAGCCTTGCCCGCCTTGCATCCTCGCACGCGGAACATCAGGGCATTGTCGATGCGATCTTGCGCGGCGACAGCAAAGCGACCGAAGAATTGCTGTATGCGCACATCATGGAAGTCCATGATATCAGTCAGGATTATCTGATCAGCTTGCGTAAAGCTGCGCCCGCCAATGATATGCCTGCCTTCAAGTAAGACAAACCATTGGCGGGGATTTAACGTGATTGGGAACCTGCGCCCGCGCTTTGGATTATAGCCCGTCAGTCTCTGGCGCGACTGATGGTCGGAGAAGAGCCACCGGTTGCAATCCACGGACGCCCATCAGCATCGACGGCAATCGAGCCTAGCGGTGCATTATTGACTTCGTCAAAGCTGTCATTGGCACCATTCCATTTGCGCAAGGCATTGTTGGTGTCCCTGATATAGACCGTCCCATTTCCGCCAACATCAATGGATGAGGCCTTTTGGCTTCCGCGTTTTGGTCGCAGCTCAAAGCTTGACCCAGTCCACTGCCGGGCCAGATTGCTTTTATCAACAATCCAGATATCATTTCCCGGCCCTGCCCCGGCCACATGAACCTGATTGAAGTCACTGAAACGTTTGAATTCCTCGGAATTGTCCGGCTTGCTATAGAGAAAGGTGTCGCCACCTGATCTAAAGATCACAAAGACAGTACCATCGGGCGCAACAGTCACTTCACTCGGAGAAAATCCACTGACTGAATACTCTTTAACGACCTGATTACGTTCACGGTAAAGCTCTGCGCTCATACTTGTGTCAATGGCCCAGATATCGCCATTTGGTGCGATATCAATGCCGGAAAAATAGCGCGATGAATCCACCAGGCTTGACGAAAACTGGACGAATTTTTTGCGTCTTTCGTCATATTTTTCAAAGCCTTCGTTACCACCGCCGATAATGACAGCACCATCTGAGGCGGTGGCAACTTGCACCGATCCGGTTCTTTGATCGAGCGGCACGGTTGTAAATCGTATGTTCTTTCGAAACACAACGCCTGATGTTTCGGTACTGACAACCTGTTCGGTTTCACCCGTGCCAACCGTGTCACCACTGGTAGCATTGGCAACCATCAGGTCAGAACCTTCGTCACGATCAAAGAACTTTGAGGATAATGCGATCCCTTTGTCACTGACCACCCAAGGATATCCCATCGGACCAACCGCCACACTGGCGGGCGTATGCCCCGGTGTCTGAACCCGAATAAATTTTCCGTCCTGATCCAGTCGCATCAGCAAATTATTGGTCGATACGATATAAACGCTGTTATCCGGTCCAACCGAGATCGACTTGGCCTTTTGCGCATACACCTTGCACGGATTGGTGTCACAGCGCTGAACAAGCTGATCGGATCGCACTGCCCATGGCGTGCCATCAGGTCCGGCGGCAATCAAGGATGCCCCGGTTCCCGAAACCCTTTCAAACCGGGTTTGTGCGTCGTTCAGGCGAAATATCCGGCCTTGCGCATTGGTCAGCAAAACCGTCCCGTCATAGCCTGCAGATATATCTGATCCGGTCGCGCCCGTGATCTGCTTCCAAAGGGTTCCGGTATGGCGAAACACCCGCCCGAGTGCGGAAATGCCCCATGGATTGCCTTCGCGATCCACGGTGACGCGCACCAATTCACCGGGAAAGCTTTCAAATTCGTTTCGCCGGTTCGACCACCGTAAAACCCCGCCCGCACCATCAAGGCCAAAGACACTACCATCCCCGCCAATGGCAAGTGATGCAGCAGATTTCAGTGTATTTACAAAGACAATCGCATCGGTTGTGGTGACGGTTACCGGATCGGTAAAGGTATTATTCCCACCTGAACCACCGCCTGACGAGGTTGCCTCGGAATTGCTTGACCCCGGTACGACCACACCGGGCGCAACAGCAGATGGCGCGACATCAACGGGTGCTGCAGCCACCTCGGCAACGGCATCGCTTGCAACATTGACCGGTGGCTTGGCTTCTTTTGGGCGTGGTACTGTCGTAGAAAGATCAGTTGCTTCATCTGAGGTATCATCAATGGTCAGCCCGCCATTGGCAAAGATCAGTCCATCATTTCGAACCGCCCAGATGTTGCCTTGCGGTGTTACAGCCAGACTGACAATATCCTTCACACCACCGACAATTTCCCATCTTTTGCGCGCGGCCAGCCAAATACGTACAAGTCCCGCGTCATCGGCCATGGCGACAACATCCGTCGCACCAAAGGCAATGTCGCGTGCCCGCCCCGGATAGGTCCGCCAGACATCACCGTCATAGGCGCGCACCTTGGCCGTATCCGTGATCGCCCATGGCAGCCCGGATTTCCCGATGGCCAAGCGTTTGGCCGTTCCGGTAATCGGTTGCCATTCATTGCGCAAGGCATACCATTTCCAGATATCGCCATTTATCTTGGCGATAAAGACATTGCCTTGGGTATCGGCGGCAACATCCAGAACATCGACTTCACGTGGCTCCCACCACAATCCGTTATATTGCGATAGCTCGCCAAGTGAATTGATCGCCCAAGGGCGGTTGCCAATCGCAGCCGATATGCGGGCAAAATCGCCTGACATCCGCCGCCAACGTTGCTCGGCCATATCCCATCGCCAAGTACCCCCGTCCAATGTGACGGAATAAGCCTGCCCGTCTTCATTGATCGAGATATCGACGGCCGTTCCGGGCAATTGAACCCAAGAACTGGAATCGCCTTCCTGTGCCATGGCCGATCCGGCCCACAGGAACCAGATCCCGGAAACAAGAACCCGAAAACAACGTTTCATTGGTCTATCCACCCTTGCTGTTACTTTGTCTGTCCATTGACTGGACTTCTATCCAAGGCCAAACCTTAGTTTTCAAGCAGCCGATCCCGCACGGACGCGATCATTTGTTGCGATTCAGGATTGCTTTGCCATGCATCGATCTGAACATCGCCAGCACGGAATTCTTCAAAGAATGCCTTGCCTTCAAGATGTTCACGCAGAACATCAAATGTCGGTCGCGGGGTGTACCAATCCCCATGACGTCGTTCGAGTTTGGCCAGTTCCTGTTCCAGTTCCGACAGTTCACTATTTACCGCAGCACGATCAGATCCGCTCTGCCGGGTATAGACCGGTCGGCGCGGCGTCATCAGGATCAGGATGGACCGTTCAAATTCACGTTCAACCCGCTGAGAGAAGAAATAGTTCAGGCCCGGAATATCCATCAAACCCGGAACACCGTCTGCCGTTTTTGACGTTTCGCGTTCACTCAAGCCCCCAAGGATCAGGGTTTCACCAAACTTCATCGTCACGGTCGAATTGACGTTGGTTTTGGTGGTATCAAGGCGGAATTCAAACACAACCGAATTTGACGGATCGGTCAAAAAGGTTCGTTCCGCGACAACATGCAGGCGGATCATGTCATTGGGCAGGATTTCGGGTGTAACGGCCAATTTCACACCGACTTCCTTCTGGACCGAAACACTGTCCCCACTGCCCCCGGAAACGGCGGCGGCAAGAATTTCTGTACCTGAAAAGAATTCCGAAGTTTCACCAGCCTGCGCGACAAGGCTTGGCTTGGCGAGAACCTGATTATTGGCATCCGCCGAATTGGCAATGTTAAGCGAATAGGTCACCGCGGGAATGCCGATTTGGCGGGTGATGGTCTGGGTACTTTCTTCAAGCCCTGTTCCCAGATAATCCTTGGTTTTCGTTGAACCATATCCCAACCCGGCAGCCCCGGTTAGCGGATCACCAAACTGCAATTGCAAACCGTTGAGAAGATTGATGCCCCGTGAATTACGGACATCTTCCTGGGTTCCGATCAGAACCACATCAACCACGACCATCCCGGAATCAACAAATTCGGTCGGTGTATCGTCGATATTCTGTTGGCCAAACGGGTCTTGCACGCTGCTGAAGGGATCGGAAGGTTCCGTTGTCTGGCCAAACGGGTTGCTGTCAAACGGGGATATTTCACCATCACTTTCCGGTTCGACAAACGGCTCGCCGCTGAACTGGGTCTGAATGTATTTGCCTTCGCTTTCATAAAAGGACTGCCAGCCTTCAACACGTCGATCAAGGTCACGTGCACGGTTCACATCCTTGATCACATCGCGATACGTTGTAATGAACTCTTGGGCAGATGCCCGGTCATCCATTGCCGAAAGCGCCAGTGCCGCCGCTTTGAGAATTTCCGGGTTTTCCCGTGATTCCGGGGAAATTTCCATCAAACGTTTCAACGCAGCAGCCGCCGTCCGTGGATCGCGGGAGTAATAGGACGCCGATGCCAGACTGTATAAGACAGCCGGATCATCATTATGATGAAGCGCAACGGCGGCAAAGTTTTCCTGCGCCAACGGATAGCGCCGCTGATCCATATAAAGCAGGCCAAGCTGGTAGCGCGACGGCAAGTTCCCCGGATCAAATTTCAAGGATTGTTTGTAGCCCTGTTCGGCAAGTTCTAACTTTGATGCATCGCCCAGAACACCCATCAAGTGATAGGTCAACCCGTTTAGAAATTGTAGATCCGGATTGGTCACATCAAGCTTCAGCGCAAGATTGATCAGTCTTGATGCTTCTTTGGCATTTCCCTGTTTCAGGAAATCGATGCTGTCACGCACCAGCACCTGAATTGCGCTGTCTTCGGCGGGCATGCCCAGAACAGATTTGTTATATTCAAGCGACTTGTCGATTGACATGACCACGCCAGATCGCGTTTGCCCCCCATCCATGCCCATGGTTTGACACCCGACAAGTGCCAAAAGTGACACCCCCATCAAGGCATGACGACAAACGCGGCGACGTCCATGAACGGAACGCTGGTATGTAAACTGACGCAAAATGATATCCCCACCTATCAGCACCAATGAGTGGATGCCGACAATTTCCCCATGAAATCAGAAGCAATCCGGCCGACACATTTTCTGTGTTTTGACCGAACTGCTTCTGTTTAACTGTTGTTTGAATTAACCGGCATAAGTCCAAGGACGCCAAACCTGCGACTCAATCCTTTTGACTTTGCAGGGTTCCATTTTCACCACAGAGCCGATAGCAGGCTTCGCGTCTGCCACGGTCATGCACATGCGCCGACCCGTGCCGACATATCGAATTTGTCCCACTTGATCGAGCCCCCAGGTCTTGAGGTTTGCGTTGGAACATTTGCGGATCCATATCGGGTCATTAACACCAAGTTTCTCGGCTTCGATGCTCAGACAGTAATTGTCGATCACCACGAGTTCTCTGGTGCGGGCATTTGGAAACACCCATGGTGCTTCAGGCGTATTACATTTGCCAAGAACAGCAACAAGACTGTCGCCTTCCTGCTTAACAAGGCAAAGCCCCGGGCTTGCGGTGAATTCAAGGCGGAAAGTCCCGGCAACTTTGGCTTCTTGCTTTTTCAGACCGTCGTTAAGGACTTTTGATTCAGCCGCAATTGCCGCCTTGCCCCCATCATAGGCTGTGCCCCCGACAATAACCGGCATAACCGGCCCTGTTGACGCAGCAACAGTGCCACCGGCTTTGATCGACGCAATCGCGCGGGCATAGTTCGCACTTGGGCGCGTTTCAGCGGCGATCAAAGCGCTCCAGTGATACAAGAACTGCTCTTCACCGGTTTTTTCCTGCAGCAAAAGCGGGATGTCAGCCGGACGGCTGGCAATAAGTTCGGCCTGCCGTATCTTGCCTTCGGCGGCTTCGATCTTGATGATCTTGTCGATTTCCATGGCAATGCTAATTGCAGTGGTGATTGCGGTCAGCGCCGGACCTGCTGCGCCGCTTACCATCCGCGTCATGGTTACCGAAACTTTTCCAAGCGGCGTAACAATCTTGGTCAGGACTTTGGCACTGAGTTTAGCAGCTGCTTCGGTGCCTGCCTGGGCTGCTCGGTTGCGATATGGGGCAAAAGCCTTGAAGCTGGCCATGAAAAACCCGTTGCCAATACCACTTGCAAAGGTGCCTGCCATTGCCCCCCCTTGTAAGGAGGCCGAGAGAACTTCATTGAAATTTGGCGCCTCGGAGATTGCACCTGCAAACGCCAACATGTTGTGCCTGGTGTCTTCGGCGAATTCGAGTTCTTTTGTCTTTTCCCAGTTTTCAAATACTTGACGGAGCTGCGATGCAATGAATTGACGGTTCCACTGAATTTGCACGCCGACATCATCGAGCAATCGTTTTTCAAGTGCGGTCCTTTTTCCCGGCGCGGTTGCCGCTGCTTTCATCAGGCGCTGGGCAATCACACTTGCCAGTGCTTCACTACGCCATGGTTCATTTTCGATCAGCAACCATTCAACATAAGATAATTCTTCGACGGTCGTGTCATCAAGTTCATGCACTGTCTCCGCAATGATCTCGTCAATTTCTGTGCGATCACGCACCAGCTCAAGCGTCAATTCCTCGACCGCCGGGCTAAGACCAAATAAACCCGGCATGTTGCGCTTTGGCGAGCTCCACTTCATTTCGGTCGCCTTGCAGGCTTTGGGGCCTTTTACCGAAAAACTTGTCCGAACGTAAGTTTCAGGACAAGACCAGCAGGTCCCGCCATCGATAAAATCGAAAGCCTGACCCGCAGGGCAGGTCAAAGCGGTAATTTTCGTCGCCGGCATGAAATCAATGGTTTTCACGCAGGCCTTATTTCCTGTAACCGCCGTTGCTGTGCGATTAAAACCTTCCGGGCAGCTCCAGCATTCGCCGCCATTGCGCGGATCGGTAAATGAGTCCTGCGGGCAGGCACGTCCTTCGAAGGTGGCGCTAACGGCCTTTTTCAGGACCATGCCGCATGCGTTCCATTTATCAACAGATGCTGCAGTACGCCCATATCCTTTTGGGCAGGACCAGCATTCACCGCCATTGCGTTTGTCAAGGAACGAACCAGCCGGACATTCCTTTTTGCCAAGGAATGTCGCGGTCACATGCTGCGTTGACTTCATTGGCCGATCGCAAGCTTTATCACCACTGATGCTTTTTGCGTTGCGGTTATATCCGTCAGGGCAGGCATAACAGGACCATGTTCCCAAATCGAAGAACGATCCATCCGGGCATTTGCCAACAGCCTTTGATTCAAACTTGGCTGACACCCGTCCACACGGTTCTTGCAGCTTGCCGCGTTTATCAACGCCGCCACATTCGGGCGTCCCTTGCAAGTTCTTCCATTGCGAACTTGCATGCGCCGGTCGATCCATCACGATCATCATCAACAGGGCAAGCAACAGCAGCCCCGCATAGTTTAATATTGGCGTCAGTCTTCTGATCTGCATGCCCGGACCCTTCTTGCTTTTTTACATTTACATCCGGGTTGAGGTTCCCGCATGACGAATGTCACGCAGGGAACAACGCATTAAAATTCTGCCCCTCCCCATCCTATACGGGAGGATTACGCAGAAGCATGGAATGAAACCAGAAGGAATAAAGGCAGCATGTCGATTAACGACCATAAGTGGATAGGCAATGCACAAAAGTGGATAGCTTTACCCTTTTTACGGCAACATGTTGGCAACATGCACGTTGCGTCTAGCGGCGACGATTAAGCGTCTCGGAGGGAGCAACACCGAAATGCAACGTATAGCTTTGTGCGAACCGTCCGGCATGCACAAAGCCCCATTTGCGGGCGACACTAGCAATCGTTGTGCCGGGGGCGGCTGCAAGCAACTCATTGTGCGCACGGTTCAGGCGCACCATCTTGGCATAGGCCATGGGCGCCATGCCGAATGTCTCGTTAAATCCGAGTTGAAGGGTGCGATACCGGCACCCGGCATGCGCCAACAAATCCGCCAGCTGGATCGAACTTTCGGCATGTTCATGAATATAGTCGCGGGCACGTTTGACCTGACGCGGCATCGCAACACTAGACGGCCGGTCATGAAGCATTTCCGAATAGGAATTTGGCAACAACATCAAGATATTGGTCAAAAGAACATCGCGGAGTTCCTTTAGGATTGTGCCATTCTTCGTATCGTGAAGCGGTCCATCAAGGGCATTGGCGATATAATGCAGCGTATTGGAAACATGCAACCCACCCGGCAACGTCAAATCAAGTGCCGTGTCAAAAACCAGATCGTTGCGGAAAATATCCTGTCCGGTCAGGGCAAAGGCATGTTTGCGCAGCGTATCAACAGGAAGCTTTGCCCCTAGGGCCGAGAAATTGTCTTCTATGGCATACATCGACATACGCATGTTGCGCATCATGCCCTGCTTGGTCGAAACTTCGATCTCTTGGCCACCATGATTGACCTTGCCATGGCCGCTATTCACAAACAGCAAGAACAGATCGTTATCATCGGCTGCGGGTGCCTTGATCGTGACACGATCCGGGCCAAAGGACGCACCAAGCAAATCAAGATCGGCAAGTGACGCGGCCTGAATGGAGATATCGGCTGTTGCTTTTTTACCGAGCAGGTCGATTGAATCAATGCTGTTCATTTCGGACAGGAAAGCTTGCGTCTGATCCAGGCTTTTTGATGCAAAGACCTGATGATTTTTAAGATAGCTCACCGGTTTAATCCTGTTTGATACGGCCAAGATATGCCGGAACTTCCATCAAAAACCAATTGCGTCCCGAGTTGTCAGGACTTCAACAGAAAATCCGTACCGGGAATATAATCCGTTATTTCACCAGAAGAAACAAATGGTTGTACAAGACATGCAATTATCTCACCGCCGCGCACAAATGATCGCTTCATCCGAAGCCTAAGAATTGGGGATTGTTAATTCTTAACCACGCATCCGGCTTAGGACATGATCAAGCGAAACCTTACCCCCGCCTGCAAATACCAAAATGCCCAACACAAAGACCCACAGCAACCGCTGATCAATCAACTCCGTCGGCAGACCATTGGCAAGTGTTCCAAGGGCAGCCCCGTGGAAGGCAACATCGACGATGGTTTGCACGATGACAAACCCGATCATGCCCAAGGCACCTAATCGCGTCAGCAGACCAACCGCAATCAGAACCGGCAAGGCAAATTCAGCCATCGTTCCCGCCCAGACAATCAGATGCCAGGGAAAGAACGGAATTGCGGCTGTGTCATACAAATATTGCTCGGCAATCGGCGGCAGGATTTGGGCAAATGCCCCCGCACTTAACCCGATGCCATCAATTTTGGTCAGGGCACTGTTGAAATAATAGGGCAGCAACAGCAGAACAAACACCAGCCGGGATGCCAACCCCAAATGATCCCGCCCGACACGCCCGACAATGGCGTCAATAACTGTCGCATAACAGCGGACCAGTTTTCCGATAACGTGATCAGTCATGCCGAAACTCCTGTATCGGTGATGATGCGGGCATCAACCGCCCCGCAGACGAGTAAATCCGCGAACCCGCGGGTGATATCAAACGCGCTATCTGCCGCCAGTGCGATCTCGCAGGCGGTCTCAACATCGCAGTCATCGTTAAAAATCGCAGCACTAAATGCCGCCTGCCCGCGTGTCAGAAGTTTCATCTTCACATCCATATAGGGGCGTGTGATCAAAACCGTTTCGTCTTGTGTGACGATGTTTTTCGGACTGTCAGATACGTTTTGTGCGGTCCAGATCGACAGGACCGGGTGATCAGAGACCACCAACCGACAGGCCGAGTGTGCGTGCAATTGCATCGCGCCCAGTACGTCCTCATAGCCCGCTAGGTGGCTTGCCGAAAGTGGTTCGGCATCCTTGGCGTTCAAGGCTTCAAGCCGGGCCCGTTCAAGCCGGGCAATATCCGTCAGATAGGCAAGCGATGCGACCGTCTCATGCGCGGCAATAAAATCAGAAAACCCATTGCCATAAAGCGCAAGTGAACCGGGACGGCTGGTTTCAGCACCAACAAACTGTCGCGCCAATTCGCGGAAGAATGCCTTCCCGACAAGCTTTTCAACAGTTGGATAAGCCGCCGCCAGCGCATCGCACAGCCCGCGATGAACATTGTTGCGATAGATGGCAAAACGATGTGCGTTATCTGGTGCAAGTTCTTGGGGATAGGCATCTGGCTCCAAGCTTTGAACCGCCTGGCTAAACCCGTCATAAAACGCCTTGAGATCACTCATGATGCCGCCTCAAGACCGGTCATGCGATCATTCGCCAAATAACGATCCGCCAGCATGGCTTCTTGGTGCAGCACCGGCCATGACGGCACATCATTATCCCATTCAATCAGGGTTGGCCGTGGCCCGATGCGCCCGATAAGCCGGTCAAACAGTGCCCAGACCGGGTCCGATACCGGACGAGAATGGGTATCGATCAAAACATCATCATTTTGGTTGGCATCGCGCTCATGCCCGGCGAGATGGATTTCCCCGATCAGATCAGTAGGCACCGCATCGATAAACGCCTTGGCATCAAACCCCAGATTATGCGCCGATATGTAAACGTTGTTCACATCAATCAGCAATCCACAGCCGCTGCGCCGGGCGGCTTCGGTGATGAAGTCCAGTTCCGGGATCGAGTTTTGCGGTAATGCCATATATGACGTCGGATTTTCGATCAAAATGCGCCGCCCGATATGATCCTGAACGCGCGAGATTGCCGTAACCAATTGATCAAGCGATGTTTTGGTCATGGGTGTCGGCAAAAGGTCAGCCATATAAAGACCTTCGTGGGACGACCATGCAATATGTTCGGACACCATGGCGGGGTCGAACCGGTCCACCAGACGCTTGAGATCAGCTAAATGATTTTCATTTAACGGTTCTCCGCCGCCCAGCGACAGCCCAACCCCGTGCATGGAAACCGGATACTGCCCGCACAATTGTTCAAGCATGGCAAGCCGCGGCCCACCAGCAACCATGTAGTTTTCCGGGTGAATTTCAAACCAGCCGACAGAGGGGGTTGTGCCAAAGATATCTTTGGCATGTTCGGCCTTAAATCCAACACCGGCACGTGCGGGCAGTACGATCATGTAAACCTCAATAACCTGTGATCCCATTACGGTCAGTGATCATGAATAATGCTGACACCAACCGCTTTGTGGTTAACTCGCAGGATTATCGCGATCAAGTCGTTCAAGGCTGCCCATCACGTCACGACCATCTGCCGTGGTGAAGCTCATATCTTCACACGTGCCCGCCGGAACCAGTTTCCAGGCATTGCCCTGATAATCAACCGTCGATGTGCCGGCACAGGTTGTGCCCGGACCTGCAGCACAATCATTCTGACCGGCAAGCGATACGCCAAAGCATTTCTCTTTCGCACCCTGTGCCGATGCCTGCTCGACCGCGGCCATTGAAACCGCAGCACTCAATGCCGCACCCAGAACCATAGCTTTTTTCATCGTCGTTTCCCTTCTAATGAAATCAGGTCACCATTTCATGGCGATGACTTAACCCTACTGGCCGTTTTCCATCGGGTCACTGCACCATTCACACACGCACCATCAAAGGAATGTGATGGAAGTTCCCAGCAATCTCACAGCTCTGTGAAGATTCTTAAAAATTGCGACAAGATCGACACTCAGAAGCGCGGGCTTTTAAGGTCAAACACCACGATCAACATCCGCATGACAAATGCCCCGACGACATTGATCATGACGGCAAAGAAAATGTCTGATGTTTCGGCCTGATGCCCATGCAGCCAGAAGAACCCTGAGAGGATAAATCCGCAGAACAAGGGGATCTCCGCGTAAAACGATGTCTTGAGTGCCGGGTTATTCCGGTCCGCCCGCACCACATCGCGGATAATCCCGCCGCCTGCCCCGGTCAACATTGCCAGCAACGGTCCCCACAATAAAAGCGGGGTGCTGTTCATCGTCACGGCGACATAAACCCCCGTGACGGTAAAGGCCAATAGACCGATGGCATCGGTTGTCTCGATCACATTGCCCATGGTCATCATCCGACGGAATCGGCTTTTGGGTGCATTTGTCGATTTTGGCAATCTGTCAAAAATGAAATAGATGATGTAACCGGCCAGCACCGTCCCGATCACCAGCAATATCCCGTTGGGAGATTGCATGATGCCTATCGGTTCGCGCCCCACGAACCACCCCACCACCAACGCCAGGCAAAGCCGACAGCACAAAGGCACCAAAAATGCTGTACCCTTCGCGCCGAGCCAAAAGCACACCTGAAATGGCAAAGGCCACAGTGCCGAGAATATCAAGGGCTGTAAACCAACGCCCGCTCAGCGCAATACCAAACCGGATCGGGGTGACAAAGGACTGAATGATGCTGTCATGCGTCCCGTCATTTCGCACCGTGCGCAATGCGATATTGAAATCATTGACGGTTTCTTGCGATATGGTCGCCCGCGAAAACATTGCGCGGTCAAGCGAACAGAACTTCCCATCACCTTTACCGAGCGGTGTTGTCAGTTTGAGTCTGCGCTGCTGCCCCCTTCAAAAAAATCCACAACAAATGCAACCACCATGCCCGCAAAGCCGAACAAATCATCTGTCGCCTTCATGATCTGTACTTCACTGTTTCATAAACAACACTGCCGTCCGATTTGCTGTATACGATACGCGCCTGGTCCGTTTTGATCACGATACGCCACAACTACGGACTGACCATCTGGTAGCGACCGCGACACCCTCACCAACCCTTAACGTTTTGCTTGGCTTTCCCTGTTTAAACTCAACTATTATGCACCACATGTAGTGTATTAATACTGAGAACCGATGGTCAGATCACCATCCAAAAGAGAAACCGGGTCGTGCCTATCTGTCAGGTTGGGAGATAAGGGGAAGTATGAGATGGCTATTCAGGACCTGAGTATTCGCAAGAAATTGATGTTCGTGGTAAGTTTCCTGTTGACTATAACCGTCGCCATCGCTGGTACGGTCAGCTTTATCCAGACCAAGACTATGGTCACCGGGCGCCTTGAAAAGAATGAACTGCCCGCAACCGTGACTGCTATACGTCAAGGATTGGAAAATCAGCTTAACTATTACGTCACGGCCAGCAAGTCAGTTGCGAAAAACCCGATCCTGCTTGAATGGTTTGCTAAT
>NZ_CP191544.1:1915000-2337500 GCF_050516545.1 Thalassospira lucentensis
TTCTCGTCCGACTTGCATGTGTTAGGCCTGCCGCCAGCGTTCGTTCTGAGCCAGGATCAAACTCTCATGTTCAATCCAAGCTTGTCTCATAGACAAACTCTAAAAATTAACGTCTGCACATTCATTTGGTGGTTACCACAAACCAATCAATCTCAATCAAAGCCAAAGCCTCAATCTTAACCAAAAGGTCCGTCGTCTCCAGGATGCACAGACTTTTGCGCCATAACGCTGCCCGCGCATCCCTTCCTACTGATCAACAATGTCAAAGAACTCTACCGAAACCGTAGCTCCGGAACCTCAAGTCCGCGTCGCCACATCGCAGCGCCGCACCCCGTCGGTGGAGGCGGGTTATAGGGCCCTAATCCAAACCTGTAAATACCTTTTTCCGAAAAAAGTGCATTTAATCCCGTTTTTTACAAAATTCGTTGATTTTCAATAACCTAACCATTTTGCCCCATCCAACCACAACACCCTGACTTCTGCAAATGCCGGACCCTTGGTTGAAAAACCGGGCGGATCGCAGGGGATTAGGGAATTCAGGCCAGCCAGATCACACGTAATTAATCTCGATAAGGTGCAAGTGATTCGGCCCCTGCCCCCGAATATGGGATAATCTGAGATCAGCGAGCGCCCCGACAGAGCCAAGTCTGTAGGCTCAGACCGATGGCTTGGTGCAATGCCGCATGATCGATGCGGACTTATTATATATGTATCCTCCAGACTCTTTATTCATCTGCCCTTCATAGGTACTTGGCGTGGGCAACAAAATGGTGCAAAAGCGAATATGTGAACCTTTCCTTTACATTATCGCCCGATGATAGGGCGAGATATCCATGCCCCCGTATTACAATGGGCATCAGGGGACCGAAGGAAGATGATGAGACTGCGACAATATCTTATATGTGCTGCTGCAATTGCGGGACTTTCACTTGCCGGGTGTTCGGGGACGAACCTGGTGGGCAATACAGGTTCTCCTAATGGCGATGGCAAAGGTGGTCAGCCGGCTCCGGCCTTTACACAGTTTACCGATATTCCAATGCCATCCAATTCGTCACTCGATATGGATAGAAGCATTATCTTCGGTGCGTCCGATGCATGGCATGGACGGCTTGTGCTGAATTCCGGTGGCTCACAGGCGCAGATGTATGATTTTTACGAACGCGAAATGCCAAACTTTGGCTGGAGCAAGGTGACTGTCGTGCGTGCCGATATTTCCGTCATGGTTTATGACCGGGAAAATCGCGTTGCCACCATCAAGCTGAGTGGCGGCTCGTTCGCCGGATCCGTTGTCGATGTGACGGTATCGCCAAAAGGCTGATCCCGATCATCCCGTCAAAACGCAAAAAACAAAAGGGTGCCAAATGGCACCCTTTTTCATGACCAGATTACGCAGTAACGAGCTGTTTAGCGCGTGCCAAATAGTCGATCACCGGCATCGCCCAAGCCCGGAACGATGTAGGCTTTTTCATTAAGCTTCTCATCGAGACCCGCGGTGTAAATCGGAACATCCGGGTGCGCATCCTGGAAGACTTTGACACCTTCCGGGGCAGCAACCAGCGCCATGAAGCGGATATCCTTATCCGCAACGCCATATTTATTGAGCGTATCGATGGCAGCCACCGCCGAATTCCCGGTTGCCAGCATCGGGTCGACAAGGATGAAGGTCCGGCCTTCGACTTCCGGCAGTTTCACCAGATATTCAACCGGCATATGGGTTTCCGGGTCGCGATACAGACCGATGTGACCGATACGGGCGGATGGCATCAATTCAATCAGGCCATCGGCCATGCCAGAACCCGCACGCAGGATTGGCACAACAGCAAGTTTACGGCCCTGAATCATCGGTGCCTTCATCGCACAGATCGGGGTCTGAATGTCTTCATAGCTGACGGGGAGCTCACGGGTGATCTCATAGCCCATCAAAAGCGCAATTTCCTTGAGCAACTGGCGGAAGGTTTTGGTCGATGTATCGACTTTGCGCATGTGGCTCAGCTTATGCTGAATCAGCGGGTGATCAAGAATATGGAGATTGGGGAAATCCGCGTGCGTGCTCATGTTTTGCCAGCCATCCTGTCTTGCGTGACAGCCATCAGGATCCTGAGACTGCCTGTAATTTGCGTATAGGGCCTACCGCCTAAAGCCTTTGCCGAGTGATGGCAAGTAGAATGCCGTAAAGCGGGCGCAAAAACAAACCCGATGACGGTAAAATCGACAATTCCACCGACAGCATCAACCCCGAACCGCACCGTCGCAAAGCAAAACGGGGCAGCGCATCCCTGCACCGCCCCGTCCTAGGTCATATATTCAGATCGTTCCCTCACACACCAAAGTGCAAAGAGCTGCAATCAGTTCACTTCGCGGTCATTGGGTTCTGCGCGAACGGTAAAGCCATCAAGGGCGTGGTCTTTTTTAATCTTGGCAGCACCATCGCGGGCCTGTTCCGAGGTGGCGTATTTTCCGATACGGACATAATACCAAGCTGTTTCGTCTTCAGGACCCCGGATCACGACAGCAACCTGAAGGCCTTTTTTGCGCAATTCTTCGGCCCGCTGGCTGGCATTTTCATGGACCTTGAAGGCGCCGACCTGAACAGAAAACGGAGTATCGGCCGAAGACGTGCTGTCCGTAACGGTTTCAGCCGCCGACGGTTTGGGTGCTTCGACAGCTTTTGCCACTGTTTCGGTCTTCTCGGGCTCAGCCGCCTTTGGCTCGTCCGCTTCGGGAGCCTCCGTTAATTCTGCCACCTCAGAAGGCTCCGCCGTGGCAGGTTCGTCGACTGCCGGTGCGTCCGGTGCTGCAGCTGCATTTGAAGTATCGCGAATTTCCGGTGCAGAGATCGCCGGTTTATCGGTGTTGCCATCGGGTGCTGCCATTTCGCTGGCACCTTCGGCGGGCTCATCAGCCGTTTCCGCAGCAGTATCTTCAGCCGCCTCGACCGCATCATCGCCAAGAGCGGCACTGCGCTGGGCAATCAGATCGCCAACCGGGTCGGTGCTGGTGTCGCTGATGCCCATTTCAGGTTTTGGCGCGTCTGCTTGTGGCATCGGTTCGGTCATCGCAACCGGTTCTTCCGGTGCGGTTGCCAACATTTCAACCGGGGCCTTTTCCTGTGATGCACTTGGCGACGCATCATTGGAATCCATAAACAGGCCTGCTCCCACCAACATCCCGGCAAAGAACAATACCAGCCCAAGCATGCCTGCGCCCGTTACCAGGCCAAGAAGGGTTTTACGATCCATATCAGCTATCCGTGCATTAAAGTTTTGCCGATCCCGTGAATTCGGGCCACCGCGCCCCGAACCATCATGCCCGTCGCGCCCATATATAAAGGCAGGCAGCGGTGCGTCCTTTTGCGGGGCTTCCGGTTCAGAAGCCTGATCTGGAGACGCTGTTAGATCGGGTTTATTGGTTTGGTCTTCGCCAACCATGAACTTGACCATCCTTCACGACATCATTGCTATTGTCATTTTGTAACCGCCAGCACGTTTATAAAACGCTAAAGCCATTCAATCAGGAACAATGTGTCAAGACGACCGGCAGCAATAATCGCCCCGGTACCCTGTGACAGCCCGCAAAATTGCCGCCGAAGAAGAACCTGCCCGGACACAAGGCAGCATCACGGCAAGATAAAGCAGTTTGGGGTTAGTGGGATCGTCATTGGGAGGATCGGGATAAAAAAAGGGGGACTGGTATGTTTTCCGGCATTGTCCCGCACAATAAACCGGATACCAGTCCCCTCGAGTGAGAGAGATCGACCTTCGGGGAGAGAGAGTCCCGAAGATAAATGGTCAACAGGCACGCCATGTCAGCCTGAAGACCGGTCGCAAACGACGTTGCCGTCTGCGTTTGACAAGGACAGTCATAGAGCATCAAAATTGCAATTGCAAACGATTATCACACACATTCGCATAATTTTTTCAGTTAACTTCAACCCACTGCCCGTCAACCCCGCCCAAACCTTGCTACTTAAGCAAGAACTGCACGAGCAAGACACACGATTATTTTCTGCATTTCCCGCAGGTTTTGGACGAATTCCGCAACTAAAAGATTGTTTTCCGAATTAAGCTCTGTTTGGATCAAGGAAACTACTCTTGAGAAGTAGAGGTGTGCGGGAGCGCAGCGCCGAGACAACTGATAAACAAAAAAACGGTTTGCTCTGGAGTGATACATATGACGGGAGACAAAGCCGCAAAGACGGCTATTTCGGAAGGCGCTGCCAGCCTTCTGACGTTACGGCGGATTTTGCTTGTAACGGGGTTACTGGTTTCAGGTGCGGTTACATGGATGCTTCTTTGGACGGGAGACACCTATCGGAACTTTGCCGTTGAAACACTGAACAATTCCGTCAGCGGAACGGTTAATTTCTTTGTCGGATCGCGGGTTGCGACCGACTATGGCGATAAAATCACCCCGATTGCCAATGAATGGTCGCGGCTTGGCAGTCTGGTTAAAAGTTATCAGGAAAATGACCAGACGCGCATGAAGGCCGAACTCGACATTCTGTCGAATGCGCGTGAAGTGGTTCAGGGGGATCTCAACCTGATCGAGGCCGTTGCCTATGATCAGGAATTCAATCAACTTGCCACATCCCAAGCCAATCTGGGTTCAAGCATTACAGACGATCCGGAAATCAAGGCCTATTTGATGGGCCGCGACAAGGGCGAAGCCCGCAAACCGGCAAGCTTTATGTGGTCGACCCCGGATGGTCGTCCGGTCTTTAGCTTGGTCCTGCCCGTTGGCGGGTTTCGTGCTGTTGGTTTTCTGGAAATCATTACCGATCCGCTGCCAACCCTGGCAGGCATTGGTAAGGTTTTGGGGGGCAACTTCCAGATCCTTGATAATTCCGGTGCTGTTCTTTTTGAAAGCCTGGAAGATGGTGCTGCCGAAGAAGGCGGCGTTGCAGTTTCTGAGCCCGATGAAAGTGCCGAAGGCCAAGCCGATGCGGGCACATCCGTAACCGATGCGCCCAAAACACCTGCTGCGGGAACCCATCGTGCTGCCGTTGATGTCACCATCAGCGATGGACGGGGTGGTGTCTGGGCCGAAGCACGATTTGACCGTGACATTTCGGATTTCTATGACCAGACAGATAGTCTGAGAACCCTTTCAATTGAAATTCTGGTTGGCGTGTTGATTGCCGTCTGGATTGCTGGTTGGGTTCTGTTGCGCAGCACGGTGTTTAGAAACCTGCGGGGTTTTGCCCGTGCCATGACATCGATTTCCCAAGGCGACACCAATGTCAATCTGCCAAAGGTTGGCAATGATGAAATCGGGGAAATGAAAAAGGCCCTGATCGCGCTTCGTGAATCCGTGCGTCAGGCCTTGATCTTGCAAAACATGGTTGAAAACACCCCGACCATGACCGCACTGATCTCGCCCGATGGCAAGTTGAGTTACCTTAATGCCAGTGCGCAGGAATATGTCGGCGGAACAGTCGGTTCGGTATCAGAAGACTTCCTGAAACTTGGGGCGGATTTCCAGGCAAAGCTTGCCAATCCGGCCAACCTGCCCTTTAGCGACGTCATCCAGACCGACCGGGATTACCTTGATATTCTGGCAGCCCCGGTACGCGACAAGGACAATGTTTTACTGGGCACCATGTTGGCATGGAATGCGGTCACTGAACGCGAAGAAAGCCGCATTGCCGTATCTGAAATGATGGTCGAGGTTGCCCGTGTGGCGCAATCAGTCACCGAGCAATCCGAAGGTCTGCTGAGCCTTGCCAGTGAATTGACAGGACAGTCGGAAAGTACAGCCGAGCATTCTGGCAGTGCGCTGGATGTTTCGCGAGAAGCCGCGTCAAACACCCAGAACGTTGCCACCGCGGTCGAAGAACTTTCATCCTCGATCGCCGAGATCAACCGTCAGGCATCCGAGGCATCAAGTGTGACCGGACGGGCACAAATGGAGGCCGAAGAAAGTCAGCGCAATATCGGATCGCTTGAAAAGGCAAGCTCCGAGATCGGGTCGATCATTGATCTGATCAACGACATTGCGCATCGCACCAAGCTTCTGTCCCTTAACGCGACAATTGAAGCCGAACGTGCCGGACCACTTGGCAAAGGCTTTGCCGTGGTTGCCAACGAGGTCAAATCGCTTGCCGATCAAACGGCAAGTGCGACGGGCCAGATTGGCGATCTGACTGCAGCTATTCAGCAAGAAGTGCAGAAAGCCGCCCATTCGATCAGCACGGTCGGTGACGTTATTCATCAGGTTAATGACATTCAGTCGACCATCACCCAGTCGGTGGATGAACAGCGTCGTGCGACCAGCGAGATTTCCGAAAATGTTCAGCGTATTGCAGAAGGTGCCGGATCCATGGACCAAATGATCCGGTTCGTGAATGACGGTGCGCAGGGAACCGGGCGTAATGCCCATGACCTGAACACGGCCAGCCACCAGCTTTCGGAGATGGCGCGGAATCTTTCAAATCGCATGCGGGAGTTCAGCGACCGCATGAAATTGACCTGATCAAGCCGATCACAACAATCTGAATACACAAAGGGCGGCATCGATATGATGCCGCCCTTTGACTTTCAAGCCCTCTACACGCTGGTTTTTGAGATCAACTTGCCGCAGATTTCGAGGCGATTTCATACAAGTCGCGCGAGATTTCAGGCTTGGCCAGAATACGGTCCAGTTCTGCCTTCATCATTTTTGCACGGCCCTTATCATATTTCGCCCATTTGCCAAGCGGCGCGCACAGGCGTGCTGCGACCTGCGGGTTGATGTCATCAAGTTCGATCAGACGATCGGTATAGAACGCATAGCCCGATCCATCCCTGGCATGGAAATGACGCGGATTGCCCATGGCAAAGGCCCCGATCAGGGATCGGACTTTATTGGGATTGCGCATGGTAAAGGCCGGATGGCTCATCAAATCTTTGACCCGTGCCAAGGTATCATCACGTGATGACATCGCCTGCAGGGCAAACCATTTATCAAAAACAACACCGTCCTTGGCAAAGCGTTCTTCGAAATCAGCCAGGGCTTCTTCGCGACCAGCATGATCAAGATGATTAAGCACCGACAAAGCCGCCATCTGATCGGTCATGTTATCCGAAGATTTATATTGCTCTGCTGCCAGGTCGGCATATTGGCCCATACCCGTTGCCACCAGATAGCCAAGGGCGGTTGCACGTAGTGCACGTTGGCCCGCAGACAGCGCATCGGGGGTAAAGGCCGCGTTTGACGCGTTCTGATGATAGGTATTGGCGAAATCATCGACCAAACCAAGCCCGATGCGCTTGCGCAAGGCGGTGCGCACCTGATGGATGGCTTCGGGGTTGGCGGGTTTACGCTGTTCAGAGAGGAATTCTTCACCCGGCAGAACAAGGGCATCGGCACGGAACGCCTTATCCAGATCGTTGTTCAAAAGCGTTGCCCGCATGGCAGCGATGAAGGCATCGGCACTTTCGCCCAAGCCATCAAGGGCCATATCCGCATCACCGTTGTTTTCTTCCCATGTGGCAATGGCGGCCAGCATCAGACGCGTTGCATATTTCTGCCCGGCTTCCCAACGGTTAAAGGCGTCCGCATCATTCCCCATCAGAAACAGCAGTTCGTCATCAGGCTGGTCGGTCATGATGTTCACCGGGGCGGAAAAACCACGGTTAAATGACACAACCGGTTTTTCCGACACACCGTCAAAGACGAATTCCTGAGAATCTTTGGTCAACTCGACCGTTTCGGCGACCAGATCAGAACCATCCGCGCCCAAAAGCCCGACTGAAATCGGCATATGAAGGGCATGTTTATCGGGCTGCCCCGGCGTCGGATCGGTTTTCTGCGACACGGTCAGACGGAACTGGTTGGCATCGGCGTCATAGGTTCCCTGCCAGGTCAGTTTTGGCGTGCCTGCCTGTGCATACCAAAGTTTGAGCTGGGTGAAATCCATGTCATTGGCGTCTTCCATGGCCTTGGCAAAGTCATCACAGGTCACGGCCTGCCCGTCATGGCGATCGAAATAAAGATCAATCCCCTTACGATAGCCATCCGGACCGAGCAGCGTATGCATCATCCGGATCAGCTCGGCACCCTTTTCATAGACCGTGGCGGTATAGAAATTGTTGATTTCCATATAGCTGTCCGGGCGTACCGGATGGGCCAGCGGCCCGCCATCTTCGGGGAATTGCGCCGCACGCAAAGCAGCAACATCTTTAATCCGCTGAACCGGGCGGGAGCGCTGATCAGCGGAAAATTCCTGATCGCGGAAAACGGTCAGCCCTTCTTTCAGCGACAGCTGGAACCAGTCGCGACAGGTCACCCGGTTGCCCGACCAGTTGTGGAAATATTCATGCGCAACAATGGATTCGATACGCTCATAATCCGTGTCGGTCGCGGTATCGGGCCTGGCCAACACAAATTTGGCATTAAACACATTCAGGCTTTTGTTTTCCATCGCGCCCATATTGAAGTCCGACACGGCAACGATATTGAACAGATCAAGGTCATATTCCAGACCATAGACCTCTTCATCCCATTTCATCGACCGGATCAGGCTATCCATCGCGTAACCGCAGCGGTCTTCATTGCCATGTTCGACAAAAATACGCAGCGCAACATCGCGGCCCGACATGGTTTTAAAGCTGTCTTCGACAACAGCAAGATCACCTGCCACCAGCGCAAACAGATAGGATGGCTTGGGGAACGGATCTTCCCACACAGCAAAGTGACGCCCGCCGTCAAGATCGCCACTGTCAACCAGGTTGCCGTTTGACAACAAGACAGGGCAGCTTGCCTTATCCGCATTGATCGTAACGCGATAGGTCGCCATGACGTCCGGGCGGTCCTGGAAATAGGTGATGCGCCGGAAACCTTCTGCTTCGCACTGGGTGCAGAACGCGCTTTGCGACACATACAGACCTTCAAGCCGGGTATTGTCGGCGGGCGATATCTGGTTTTCGATTTCGGCGATGAATGTTTCACCCGGTGCGCGAAACCGCAAACCTTCCTGATCAACGCTAAAATCACTTGATGCCAGACGGGTATCGTTCAATGACACGGAAAGAAGTTTCATGTCTTCGCCATGAAGGAAAACTTCGTCGCCCTTTCCCGTCCCGGATTTAGGATTCGCAGCCATAAAAAGCCGTGATTTGACGTTTGTGACATCCCGTTCAAGATCAAAAATCAACTCGACCTTTTCTACAAAAAAGTCAGGTTCTTTATAGTCTTTACGGTGAATCACGTTCGGCTGTTCAGACATTGCTAAGTCCTTTTTCCCTTGGGCTGCGCGGTTTTGGAACGGATTGTATAAAATCGCCAATATTGCAGCGCAGTGTCGTTTGTCAGAACTGAATTTCGGTCATTCATTTAACTGATAGGATAAATTTCATTTTTCCTCAAATGCGGAGTTTACGCCGCCGATTTTAGTGGGCATACTCCCAAACGGTGGCGCGAGGGGGGCCGAAGTTTCACATTTCGTGGGGCGAGAGTGATCTTTGGTTTCCCTCACTCCTTCTGCCAGTTTCCAAAACAAATATAGCACTGTGCAGTCGGACGCAATTCGGGTCGCATCCGAGATAAAACAAATTATCCCAACATTTCTCACCTTAAAAATTTGTGAGTTCCGATTGATCGGGATAGAATAATTGCGACCTGTCAGGGAACATAACTTCCAGGGGGAAATCGCCAATGTCCGAAACGTTCCAGATTCTGATCGCTGATGACCATCCACTTGTTCGTGGCGCGCTTAAGCAGGCATTATCTACAGAACTGGATAACGTGACAGTCTATGAGGCCGGAAGCCTGTTCGAAGCCGTCGAGCAGATCGAAGCCCATAAAGGCGAAATTGACCTTGTCCTGCTTGATCTGCATATGCCGGGCATGAACGGTTTTACCGGGTTATTTACCCTGCGTGCGTCTTATCCCGACCTTCCGGTATCGATTGTATCGGCCAGTCAGGAAATGCCGGTTGTCCGCCGGTCGATTGAATATGGCGCATCGGCATTCGTGCCAAAATCCGCCCCGGTTGATCAGATCGGGCTTGCGGTTAAAACCGTTCTGGATGGTGGCATGTGGATGCCTGATTGGGCCCGCGAAGCCATGGAAAATGGCCCGGCCGATGATGTCGCCACCGGGTTGGCTGAAAAAATCGGCCAGCTTACCCCGCAGCAGCTTCGCGTTTTGAACATGCTGACCGAAGGCAAGCTGAACAAGCAGATTGCTTATGAGCTTGATGTCACCGAAGCAACGGTAAAGGCCCACGTTTCTGCCATCTTGCGTAAGCTTTCAGTCCACAGCCGTACACAGGCCGTGATCATCGCCCGCGAATTGCAGCTTCAGGAACCCGCAATCGAGACGTAACTCGCCCCCTCCCTCGGTGAATCATATCTTCTGCACTTCTGCGCAGTTTTCCCCTGATAACTTCTCAACTACTGACTTGCTTTGATCACTACTGATGTATAAGTATACTTATACATCAAATGCTTATCTGCGTCGAAGCTAGCTAAAACGCCAATTCAGGAGGAATGTAAGTGCGTAGTTCTACAGCGATACTCACCGCCATTTTCACGGCTGCTATCAGCAGCACATCTTTCACAGCTGTTGCTTTCGCCGATGAAACTGCAAATTGGCAGGGAATGTATGGCGGGTTTGCACTTGGTGGCGCATATAGCGCGGCAATGCCTGATTCTCGTGCGCTGGTAAACGATTATTTCGTGGATGATAATACTGGCAGCGATCCAGGTCAGCTTAACCCGCTCCTGAATCAAGATATTGAAGACCTAGATGTCACCGCTGCCGCCCTTTTTGGTTACGACTTCCAATCGGGCAATATCGTGTACGGTTTTGAAGGCGATTTCGGCCTCATGTCCTTTTCCGAAACGGAAGCAATCAATGGTATTTACAACACCAACGCCAATGCGTTTAGCAGCGAATTGAAAGTCGAAAGCGACTTTTCATTTAGCCTGCGTCCAAAGATTGGCTACGCAGTTGATAACTATCTGTTCCATGCGTCTTTTGGGCCGTCCATAAGCCGGTTTAAAACAACCCATAAGTTCCGTGACAATGCAGAAAGCCTGTCATTCAGCGACACAAAGACCGTACTCGGCCTGTCGTCCAGCATTGGTGCAGGATATCAGCTTGATGACGGTTGGGTCCTGCGCGGCGACTATCTGTTCAGCTATTATCCAGGCATTGTAGATGGCTCTGGGTATCTTAACACCGGAAGCAATCCGGATTTCGACTATGACGCTGATTTCATGTCACACAATATCCGCTTTGCATTGATCAAGCGTTTCTGATTATTTGACGACGGATAATCAAATCGGAACGGCGTCCAAATGGGCGCCGTTTTTGTTTTCGAGTACGTCAGATTCTCACCCAGCCGGCATATAACGGTTGAACTTCCCGAACGTTCAACCGTTATATGCATATCGTGAACGTGTCTTTGATCATCTCATCCAATCGGCAGCCCTTAAGCCTTAAGCAAATCCGCCGCCGCGGTTTTAATCGCGTTTGATACGCCATTTACCGCGTCATCGTGCTGCATGGCGCGCGCCATCGTAAGCCCGCCAATCAAGATCCCCAAAAATGCCCATGCCTTGGCAAGTTGCTGATCCTTGGGGAACTGGCTTAGTCCCTTGGCAATCAGGGAGGCGATTGTTTGCATTTTCCGATCATATAAAGTGCGGGTTTCATCATCGGCGCGGGCAATTTCGGGTGACAGGCTGGTCATGGCACAGCCGCACGCCACATCATCGCGATGGGCCCGGCCCAGATAATAGTCGATAAAGGCATCGGTCCAGCCATCGCCATAATCGCGCTGAAAACGCGGCACGCCATCAATGACTTCATCCAAGCCAAGATCAAGGGCGGCCCGAAACGCACCATCCTTTGACCCGAAATGGGCATAGAACGCACCGGATGTTGCATTTGCCGCCTTGGCAATCCCGTCTACCCCGACACCGGCAAAGCCGTTTGCCCGAAAACCGCGGCTTGCAGCATCAAGAATGTTCCGGCGGGTTTCTTCCTTGCGCGTCTGATTTTTGACCATGGGATCCTCAAAATATATCGACCGTTATATTTTTAATTGACAGGACACAAATTGTCGATCATTCATTTATATAACGTACGTTATATTTTTAACTTCCTGGATCACACACATGACAATCGATCCCAACCAAAACCAAACGCTGCCCGCCGCCACCGTCGTCCATCCGGACCGACGGACATTCTTGAAACGTGCCACCACCGGCATCGCACTGGCCGGATCTGCTTTTATCGCACCATCGATTTTGCACCACGCATCCGCATCACAAACAGGAACCACCCCCATGTCACAGAACGCTTTTGTCTATACCGAACTGCAAATTTCCGCCCCGTTCGACCAAGTTCCTTGGCAGGCGATCAATGATACGATCAAAAAGCAGCCCGGGTTCCTTAACAAAACCTGGCTTTCGGGTGTCGGCAACAATTCGGCCGGCGGTATTTATGCCTTTGACACGGTTGAAAATGCGCAAGCATTCGTGACGGGGTATTTCCCGTCCGAAGCCCGCAATTTCGGCGTTGCCCAGACCACCCGCGTGTTTGATGCGGTTGCGACACAAGAAGCCAGTGTCGATATGAATTCGGTGCATTACGGTGCGACCCCGAAAGCAAAACCGGGGGCCTATGTCTATACCGAGGTGCAGCTTCATGTTTTGCCATTTGATAATGGTCCGTGGCGTGATTTTAACCCGGTTTTGAAACAGCAACCGGGTTTGCTGTCGAAAACCTGGCTTAGTGGCCTACATACCGGAACACCGGGCGGTTTTTATGCCTTTGATACGATTGAAAATGCCACGCGCTTTGCCATTGATTACTTCCCGGGCGAGGCAAAGGCGCTTAACGCCGCCTTCTATACCCGCGTCTTTGACGCCGCAATAACCGAAGCCGCCAGTCTTGATATGGCATCACCGTTTTATGCGTGATCCCCTGATACTCGCTTGATCCAAGCTTTGAACTTACCAACCAAGGCGCATCATCTTATCGATGGTGCGCCTTGGGCATTTGGCGCTTGCTGTTTTTGGTAATGTGTCCGCATTGTTCAGCTTAATTTCCATGCGCGTCAACTGCGGAACATCCCCGCATCCCCCACGTTAAAGACAGAATGTCCTTTGCCGTGCAATCTTGCCCGGCAGCGTAAACCGAAAGCAAATTGCATGAGCGACCCAATCGCGCCAGAGGCCACAGACGTGGCGGGTGTGCAGCCAGAAGACAGCCCAGAAACCGAGCTTGAACGTTCGCGCAGTGCGACGGCCAGCTCACGCGCGTTGGTCTATCGCCGGGCGCGCACGATATCGGTGATTGGAACCTTTGGGATTTTAACCCTTGGCTGTTTTTATGTGGCGCAAAGCCTTTTGCTGCCGGTGATTATGGCGTTTTTGCTTTCACTTGTTTTCTCCCCACTCGTACGCACGCTTTCGCGGTTTCACATTCCGCGTAGTCTCACGGCGATTACCATTGTGCTCACACTGAGCGCATCCGTGATTGCCGGTATTTACGGGTTAAGCGGCCCGGTTTCGGGGTGGATAGATCAAGCCCCGCAAATCGAACAACAGTTGCGTCTGCGGCTTGCCGATTTAAGTGAACCGCTTGATAAGCTTCGCGATGCGCAGCAAAAAGTGAGCGAGGCGACCGATCAAAACAATGGCAATGAAGATGTGCAGAAAGTGGTCGTGACCGAACCCAACCTGATCAGTCAGGCTGCCGAAGGTGCGCCCGGTATGCTGACCGGGATCGCGATGGTGCTTGTTTTGTTGCTGTTTATCCTTTCGGCTGGTGATCTGGTCTATGAAAAGCTGGTTCGTGCCCTTCCGACCTTTGGCGACCGGCGTAAGGGGATTCGGATTGCCCATGACGTCGAACGCGAAGTATCGCGCTATCTTGCGACCATATCGGCGATCAATATTGTTCTGGGACTGGTGGTCGGCATTTCGATGGCCGCCCTTGGCATGCCCAATCCGTTTTTGTGGGGGATTGCCGCCGCCGTCCTGAATTATGTGCCGATCCTTGGCGCTTTAACCGGGATTGCCATTGTGGGTATTGTTGCCCTTGTATCCATGCAAACCACCAGCCAGGCCCTTATGGCCCCGGCGGTCTATCTTGCCTGTACCGTGCTTGAAGGTCAGATCATTACCCCTGCCCTTGTCGGCAATCGCATCCGGATCAATTCCATCGCGATTGTTCTTGCCGTCGCGTTCTGGGGATGGATGTGGGGCGTGGTTGGCATTCTGGTTGCCGTGCCGCTTTTGATCGTCACCCGGGTTATTGCCAATCATGTTGAAGGACTTGGCGGTTTGCGTGAATTGTTGGGCCCGCATGTGCATGGCAATGGCAAAAACGTACTGACCCGGCCCAAACGGCAGTCTTGATATTCACAGTCCGCGCGATAGTTGCCATCACACCCCATTGCCAAACCCGCACAACGCTGCCACCTTTGACGCATGTCGGATCAGATCGAAATCATTTCCCATGATTGTGCGGGTGTGGAGGCCATCATGGCCCAGACACGCCATTCCTTTGCCAAACACACCCACGAGGCGTTCGGGATTGGCTATATGCATTCGGGTGCGCAAAAATCCGCATCCGGGCGCGGCATGGTCGAAGCCGGGGCTGGCAACATCATTACGGTCAATCCCCGTGAAGTACATGATGGTCATCCGATTGGTGACGATCCGCGCGGTTGGAACATGCTGTATTTCGAGCCAACCCTGATTGCCGATCTGACATCGGATATGACCAATGGTGCGCATACGCACTATGAATTCACCAATCCGGTGATTGACAGCTCGCCGGTGCGCAACTGCTTCATCACGCTGTTTGATGCCATTGCCAAGGGCAGTGAAAATGCTGCGCGCTTGCGGCGTGAAGAAATGCTGTTTTTGGTGCTTCATCACGCGCAAATCAACGCGGGTGCAGGCGCGCACGGATCAAACCACGACACAGGCAAATCCGTTGCCCATGCCCGGATCAAACGCGCCAAATCATTGATCGATGATTGCCCGAGCATTGCACACGGCCTTCATGATCTTGCCGCCGTGGCGGGATTAAGCCGTTTTCAAACCCTGCGTGATTTCACCCGTGCAACGGGCCTTACCCCGCATGCCTATCTGATCCAGCGGCGCATTGATCTTGCACGCGCCATGATCAAGGGCGGTGCGCGTCTTGCCGATATTGCGCAAGACGCAGGCTTTGCCGATCAAAGCCACCTTAACCGTCACTTTGTCCGCGCCTTTGGCATCACTCCGGGCCGCTATGCCAAGGCCATCAGGACCTGCTAAACATCCTGCAATTCCGTTCAAGAATGCGCTGCTCCTGCCACGTATGTTTCGAGCAACAGCACGCAACTGAACGTACCGGACATGATCACTTTTGATTATCTTCTAACCTCGCTCATCGTCGTCGCCCTGCCCGGAACCGGGGTTATCTATACCCTTGCCATTGGGTTGGGACGCGGACGCAAAGCCAGCATATGGGCCGCCCTTGGCTGCACGCTTGGCATTGTCCCGCATATGGCCGCCAGCATCCTTGGCCTAAGCGCGCTTCTCCACACCAGTGCCATCGCGTTTGAGGCCGTGCGCTATCTCGGCGTAGCGTGGCTGCTTTATATGGCGTGGGGGATGTGGCATGGCACAGGCGCGATGAAAGTCACGGCCAATGGCACCCCGACCGGCATCCTTAAAACCCTCCGCGACGGGATTTTGCTCAACCTGCTTAATCCCAAACTATCCCTGTTCTTCCTCGCCTTCCTGCCGCAATTTGTTAGCGCTAACCCGCCCGACACAACCGGGGAAATGACGGTGCTTGGTTTGATCTTTATGGGGATGACGTTTGGGGTGTTTGCCGTCTACGGGTGTTTTGCTGCAGCCCTTCGACACCGCATTATCGAGCGCCCGAATGTGATGCGATGGTTGGGCAAGGGTTTTGCCGGGGCTTTTATTGCGATGGGCGCCAAACTAGCACTCACAAAATGATAGCCTGGTAAAACGATATTGTTCCATTTTTTGGAACATGATATAGTCCAAAACAATTGAAGACCCAAGCACCACAGTATTAGGGAAATCAATGCGTATCATTGCCCGCAAGGTGCTTGTTGAATTCTGGTCAAAGCATCCCGAAACCGAACAACCGCTCAAGGCATGGTTTGATCGAACCCGAAAAGCGCAATGGCAGAACCATCAAGATGTTTTGAATGTCTTTGGCACCGCCAAAAGCATCAATGCCGAGCGGATCAGGTTCAAGATACATGGCAATGACTATCGGCTCATTGTCGCGTTCCGGTTTGATGTCCAGATCGCCTGGATCAAATTCGTCGGCACCCATGCCGATTACGACAAGATTGATGCCAAATCCGTCGATAAGTTTTAGCGACTTTGGCAGGAGCAAAGAAATGCAAACGACCCATGTACTGAAACCCATCAAGACCGAAGCCGACCATGCCGAAGCCATGGAGCTTATCGAACGTCTTTGGGATGCAAGACCCGGCACAGCAGAGGCCGATCAACTCGAAATTCTTGGCATCCTGATTGATCAGTATGAAGCACAGCAATTCCCGATTTCTGCACCGGATGCGGTTGAAGCCGTGCTGTTTTATATGGAGCAAAATGGGCTGGAACGTGCCGAACTCGGTAAACTGCTTGGCAGTCGTTCACGCGCCTCAGAATTCCTTAATCACAAGGCCAGCTTGTCTCTGACACAAATCAGAAAGCTGAATGAGGTGTGGAATATTCCGGCGGATATACTGATTCAGTCGGTTCGGGAGAGTGCGTAAGGATAGAAAATAAATCTGTCCCCTTTTTTCGGTCCCCTACGAATCATTCAAGTGAATCAATTCGTATTCCGAACTCTTTATCACTTATGACTGCTTTGAAGAACTTCACGCATGGATAATGCTCACATAAGTCACGTATCTTCTTTTGATTTTCTGCAGGAAATTTAGATCCAAAGATGACACCATCCAGTTCATAAGGGCTAAACTGGAAGTCCTCAAATTTGGCATCAGGTTCCCGGCCAAATCCTCCATCAATTCTCCACTCCTGCTGATACTCCCAATCACTAGACTTAGTGGTTACGATCCGCCGAAAGATGTCTTTCGCGGCAATACGTCTTAAGCCAGTAAGAACATCAATCAACGTATCCTCAGAATATAGCACCGGCACTTGCTCGCTATAAAAGACAGGCATAGCGGTACCAAACACACTATCCACATCTGGAGAGGACCTGAAGCGCAAGACTATGCCCGAATGCCCTTGAGCATAAAGCGCCCACATCAAATTGTTATCCGGTCTGATAGTAAGGCAAAGTACTTTTGTTCGCTTGAGCATTCTCGTTATCTCGCGAGAGAATAATTCCTCATGCTTCCGACAGAGATTCATTGTCTCGTCAAATTCCTCACCCAACTCGCGATGCAACTCGTCCCTCGTTATAGAAACACGATCGCGGTAAATTTGGAGAATTTCACCAAGCCGGTTGTCCGGAACGACATCGTTGCCTGAGTTATAAAGCAGCCAAAGACGATCCAGATATTTTTCCTTTAGTTTATCGTACTGCTCCTCCGCAAAAACCTGAAACTTCATTTCCAATGCATCGTCAAGTAACTCTGGGCATGACCACCTCAAAGTTCGATTCTGCAGCACAATCTTCGCTGTGTCGGAAGAAATGTACTTAAAGAAGTGAACCCTCTTGTTATTCCAATATGATGGAACCTTATCCCATTCGGCATCTAAATCTTCCAAATGTCGATCTCCAATTTAGTTCCTCAAATCACTCCGCTGCATCTGAGCCAAGACGATTAAGAGCCCGCGTCATCAGCGCCCGCAGTTTCGCAGGTCGCAGAGGCTTGTTCAGCAACGAGAACCCTTGCTCGCGGATCAAATCAGCGGTTTCGGTGGAGCGGTCGGCGGTGATGATGACGCCCGGCACGTTAACGGCGTGAACATCGCGCAGGCGCGACAGGACTTCAAGGCCGGTTCGGCCGGAATCAAGGTGGTAATCGGCAAGGATGATGTCCGGGGAAAACGGCGATTTTCCTTCTTCGGGCTTGGTCAGAAGGTTTTCGGCGAATGTGCCCGATTGTGCGGTTGCCACGACACATCCCCAGTTATCAAGCATGGCGCGCATGCCATCAAGGATGGTCGGTTCGTTATCAATGCACAGCACCCGTAATCCGCCCAACTCGCCCGCCATACGGCGTTTGGGTTTCAGCGTGCTTTGCGTATCGGCAATGCCAAGCGGGACTTCGACGGAAAAGACCGTGCCGCGACCGGGGCGCGATCGAACCGTGACCGGATGGCCAAGCGATTTACCCAGACGATCAACGATGGCAAGGCCAAGGCCGAGCCCCTTTACATCGGTGGTTTCCGGGCCTTCCAGGCGATGGAATTCGCGGAAGATGATTTTCAGTTTGTCTTCGGGAATGCCCGGCCCGCTATCCCAGACTTCGATATTAAGCTTGTCGCCGCGCACACGGCAGCCGACCACCGCCCCGCCCGTTCGGGTATAGCGCATCGCATTGGAAATGAAGTTTTGCAGGATACGGCGCAACAAGCGCGAATCACTATGAACCCACAGATCGCGCTTATGGACCTTGAAACTAAGATTGGCATTTTCGGCAATCGGGCCAAATTCGGTTTCAAGCGCGCCCAGCACATCATTGATGGCAAAATCACGAATGGTGGGCTGCATCGCACCGGCATCAAGTTTGCAGATGTCCAACAGCTCGTTCAGGAGTTCTTCGACGCCCTTAAGCGACAGATCAACCTTGCCGACCAGATCCATCACGTCTTCGGCCAAACCGTGTTTGCCGCCAAGGGCGACGGTGAACAGGCGTGCAGCATTAAGCGGTTGCAACAAATCGTGGCTGGCCGCAGCAAAGAAACGGGTTTTGGTATCATTCGCGGTTTCGGCCTGTTCCTTGGCAATTGATAGTTCGGAGTTCAGGACTTCCAGCGCATGGGTTCGTTCCGTCACGCGGGCTTCAAGGCCTTCATTGGCTTCTTTCAGCGCCTGTTCGGCGGTTTTACGTTCGGTAATGTCGTGATAAATGCAGAAATAACCCAGTACTTCGCCGGTTTCATCAAAGTGCGGGATATAGGTGCCTTCGGCATAGCGGCCTTCGCGCACACCAAGCACACCGCGTTCATCATTGCGATTGCGCGTGATCGCCGGGAATTCAATTTCAAAGCTTTGACGATATCCCTTAAGCACCAGATCAATCATCGGCGCGAGATGGACAAAGCGTTCCTCGCCCACAGCTTCGCGCACGGCCATGCCGTGGGCCTCGACCCTTCTCAGGCCAAACATCTTTTCATAAGGACGGTTGGTAAAGCGAAGGCGCTGATTTTTATCGGCATAGGCGATCATCACCGGAATATTATCGGTGTAAATCCGAATGTTGCGTTCGCTTTCGCGAAGGGCTTCTTCGGTGCGCACACGCGCAGTAATATCGGCAATGGTGGCAACAAACCCGCCATCGGGCATGGGGTTGGTACGAATTTCAAGCACCATGCCGTCTGATCTTTTGCGCTCATAGGTATGGGGCAAGCGGCGCATTTGGGGGGCGGTATTGCGGCCCAGCAAGATATCAATATTGACCGCGCGCGTGCCATTGATCCGGCATATTTGCACCAGATCAGACAGCGGCAATGTCACCTGAATGTCGCTTGTGGCAACGCCAAGCAGATCAATAAACCGATGGTTCCAGGTCGCAAGGCGCAAGTTTTGATCAAACACCCCGACCCCTTGCGAAATGTTTTCAAGGGTATTGAGCAAAAGATCGCGGTTGAACTTGATCGCCTCGGATGCTTCGTCGAGAAGTTCCATCGCATCGCGGCGCGACACGGCCTTGTCGGGTAACAACAATGCCATCACCACGCGCGATGATGCCGCCCCGACAGCGCCGGACAACAGATGTTCGGTAAAGTTCGCGGCATCGACATCGGCCAGATCGGATCGCTTGGTCGGGTTTTCGCGGGCTTGCAGGTAATTGCGAAAGGCACGCTGCGCCCAATGTTTGCCAAGGAACCGCGCGGCCAGATCTTCAAGATCACCAAGGGTGACGCGGCCCGGCCACATGTCACTTCTGACCTTGGTGTTTTTGCGCCAGACATCGACAAAGACCTGTGCCTGACGGCGCTGGGTGACACCTTGCACACCCACGGCAGACCCGACAAACATCAAGATAAAGTTCATACCAAGCGACCAGACCACCCCGTGGGTCAGCGTGTCTTCAATCCCGACACCAAGCAAGGCCTGCGGGCGCAAAATGGCAATGCCAAACGGCCCGTCGGTAAGGATGGAGGCCGGAAGCAATTCGCCCTGAACAAATGCCGGTAGCAGAAGGGTATAAACCCACAAGGCAAACCCGGATGTCAGGCCAAGCCGAACCCCGGTGCGATTGATGTTTTTAAGATAGATCGCGGCCAGAACCGCCGGACCAAATTGCGCCATGGCAGCAAAGGACAGCATGCCGATATCGGCCAGCGCATATTTTTCCGACAGAAACCGATAAAACCCGTAGGCGAGAAACAGCAGCACAATGATGGCGGCACGGCGGACTTTGAGCAAAACCTGGCTGACATCGCCCGACATGCGTTTTTGCAGCTTTTCCGACCGCAGCAAAAGCGGCATGACCAGATCGTTACAGACCATGGTCGAGACCGCGACACAGGACACAATCACCATCCCGGTACTGGCCGAAAGCCCGCCAACAAACGCCACAACCGCCAACCAGTTCTGCCCACCCAAAAGCGGCAAGGTCAGAACAAATGTATCGGGGTTGACCGTCGGATCATCGCCAAACATGAACAGACCGGCAATGGCAATCGGCACAACAAAGATATTGATTGCAATCAGATAAGCCGGGAACAGCCAGCGCGCACTGACCAGATTACGGCTGTCGTCATTTTCAACAAAGGTGACATGGAACTGGCGCGGCAGGCAGAATATGGCAAAAGCCGCAAGCAAGGTTGCGATAAAGAAATGCGATGTCAGCCATGTATCGGGAATGAACAATTGCCGGACCATCGGATCAGCAAGCGCACGCTTGTTGATATCGGCAAAGCCGTCAAACATGCCATAGACGACAAAGAACCCGACAAGCAAAAGGGCGGCGAGTTTGACCAGGCTTTCAAACGCAACGGCAAGGATCAGGCCATCATGATGTTCGGACGCATGGATATAACGCACCCCGAACAGAATGGCGAAAACCGCCATCAGGATCGTGACATAAAATGCGGTATCCTTGGAAAAATGTTCTGCAGAATGGCGGACAACCTGTTCGCCCAACTCGCCAATCAGAACGTCAAAGGACAGTGACACGGCTTTGAGCTGAAGCGAGATATAAGCCAGCACCCCGACAACCGCGATCAGGGCAACAAGGGCGGCCAGACTTTGGCTTTTGCCATAGCGCGAGCCCAGAAAATCGGCAATTGAGGTGATGTTTTGCTGATGGCAGACGCGGGCGATTTTGGTCATGACGCCAAAACCGACAATCATCACCAAAATCGGACCAATATAAATCGGCAGGAACGCCCAGCCGCGTGTGGCAGCCGTCCCGACTGAGCCAAAGAACGTCCAGCTTGTGCAATAGACCGCCATCGAAAGGGCATAGATTGTTGGCTTAAGCTTTGATCCACGCCATTTTTCGGCATATTTGTCGCCATAATGGGCAATGGCGAACAACAGACCGATATAGGCCATCGCAACAATAAAGATCAGTCCGCCCTGAAGCATTCGCGTATAGCCCTGTCTATAAGCTTTATTCTAGCCGCCAAATCAGGCGGTTACAATTATCTGTTATCGGGGACTATACCACGGCGGACATATTGTCTAAAACGACGCAAATCCAATTTTGGGTCAGGACCCTAAATTAAAACCTAAGGGAAGCGTGGTTCCAATGCCTTCTGATTACGGCTTTTACGCCGGTATTTTGCGATTTGTCGCCAAGAAAACCGAAACGGATGACCGCGAAATCCGCGTCATGATGGGCCATCTGGCCGGTATTTCGGACGCGATTGAGCAGTCCGGGCGGTTCATGGTCGAACGGGCCAACTGCGAAAGTGCTGCGCGCGCCTTTGCCGGGGTTGCCAAGTTCTTACAAGAACGCATCCTGCCCGAGGCGTTAAATGCCGGGAATGAAGCTGCGGTCGAACAACTTAAATGGACGATTGAAACGTCCCTGGTTCTCGCAGCAGAACTGGTCAAGCGGCCCGCGAATGAAGAGCTTAAAGATCAGGACAAATTCACCTTTGATCTGCCAGCCACGCCCAATGCACCGACTGTGCATTAAGCGCGCAGTAAACAGCCGTAAACATGCGATAAAATCCCGAAACGGGTTTAGTGATCAGGGTGCCTTGGCACCCTTTTCTTTTGTCTGATGATTGGCGGCTTCCTCTGCAACCACGCGCAGATAAGCATCGTGCAACGCACTCAAAACCGATACCTTGGGTGCGGGCGCGCCAAGGTGGATGTGGCGTAGTTCATCCATAAAGCCCTGCCACATGGCCCGTCCGCCTTCTTCAAGTAATTGGGCCCGGATCGACAGTTCTTTTGATACCGGTGTGTGACGACGGCCCCATGCGCCCATTTGCACAAGAATTGGCACCAGTTCAATCGCGGGGCCGGTCAAACTATAGATCGATTTCTGCGCGTGGCTTGGATCCGGGTTTTTGGACAAAAGCCCTTCGGCGACAAGGCGTTTGAGGCGTGCGGAAAGAATGTTTGAGGCAATGCCTTCTTCGGAATTTCCCAACAATTCACGAAAATGACGGCGATTGCCAAACATGACATCGCGAATGACGATCAGGCTCCATCGATCCCCCAATACTTCCAATGTCAGATTAATCGGGCATCCCGAACGGTGCTGATCCATGTCTTGCGTTCCTTTTTAAGTTCTGATTGCAAATTAGGATCAGTTTTGTCAGAATACAACCGGTTGCAAACCGCAATTGGTTTATACAAGAAACGTCGGGAGGCTTAAATGCCCATCACATTCTATGGCCATCGCTTTTCCGCCTATTGTCAAAAGGCGCTGGTGGCATTCTATGAACATGGCGTCGATTACACGCTGCGCGCCATTGACTTTGAAAACCCGGAAATCCTGGCCGAGTTTGAAGATGTCTGGCGCCTTAAGCGCATGCCGGCGATCATTGATGATGGCCGGACATTGGTGGAAAGCACGATCATTATTGAATATATCGACGTGCGCTATAATTCCGGTCATCACCTTATCCCGCAGGATCCCGAGATTGCGCTTGAAACCCGGTTCATGGACCGGTTCTTTGACAACTATGTTTCGACACCGCAAATGACGGTTGTCTTCGACGTTCTCCGCGAACAGCAGAACCGCGACCCATACGGGGTGAATAAGGCGATTGAGCTTCTTGAAACGTCATATGGCTGGTTGAACGACAAAATGGCATCACGGCACTGGGCTGCGGGCGATGATTTCACTCTGGCCGATTGTGCAGCAGGTCCTGCGCTTTTCTATGCACATTGGACCCACCCGATTGATCGTAAATACAGCCATCTTCATGCCTATCGCGACCGGCTGATGGAACGCCCGTCCTTTGCGCGGTGCATCGAAGAAGCCCGGCCCTATCGCCATCTTTTCCCGCTTGAGGTGGCCCATATGGATTAGGGCCAATCCAAATGCGCGAACCATCCCCCAAAAAAAACAAAGGCCGACACGCAAACGTGCCGGCCTTTGTCACTGGTGCAATGCGCAATCCCGATCAGGATTATGAATTGGCAAACACGTTTGCACGCTGGTTCAGCGCGGTTGCTTCGAATTCCTTGCCGTATGGGGCTGCCTTTTTGGCAAAGTCCATCAGGGATGCATAAATACGACCATTCAGATCGTTTTTACCGGCAATTTCTTCGACGGCTTCTTTGGCGGCACCGGCAAAGGCCGTGATCAGATCATCGTTGAAGTGACGGATCTCGGTCCCTTTGTTCAGGATCGCCTGATAGGACTGCACATTGTTGAATGTGAAATCTGCAAGCGTCTGATCAACATTGGCCTGTGCGGCAACGGCAACGATTTCCTGCAGGTCTTCTGGCAGTTCCGCCAGTTTGTCCTTGTTGATAAAGACTTCGATGCCTGAACCCGGTTCGGCAAATGCCGGGGTGTAGTAATATTTGGCAACCGATGCCAGACCGAATGCATAATCATTCCACGGACCAACCCACTCAGCCGCATCAATCGCACCTGACTGCAAGCTTGGCAGAATGTCGGCTGCTGCCAGAAGCGACGGGGTCGCCCCCAGACGGCGCATGGCTTCGCCACCGATACCGGCATAACGAACTTTCAGGCCCTGAAGGTCTTCAACCGAATTGATTTCCTTGTTGAACCAGCCACCGGCCTGAAGGCCGGTATTGCCTGCCAGGAACGGTTTGACGTTGAACTGGGCATACAGTTCGTCCCAAAGTTCCTGACCACCGCCAAAACGCAGCCAACCCGACAATTCCCACGCCATCAGACCGAACGGAATGGTGGTAAAGAACGATACAGCCGGGTCTTTACCAAACCAGTAATACGGGGTGGCATGGGCCAGATCGGCAACACCCTGTTCGACCGCATCCATGCATTCAAGGGCCGGAACCAGCTCACCTGCACCATAGACGGTGATTTTGAGACGACCACCCGACATTTTGTTCACACGCTGCGCAAACAGTTCCCCATTGGCACCAAGACCCGGTGTGCCTTTTGGCCATGGCATAACCATGCGCCAATTGATGGTTTCATCGGCCTTAACGATGGATGGCGCAGCGGTCGTGGCCGCAAATGCGCCAGCGGCAACGGTGGCACCGCTTAAAAATTGACGACGTTTCATTGTGGGGCTTCCAATTCGATATTGGTAAATTTTTGCGTTAAAAAGTCACGATGGTAATTTCGTAACCAACTTTGAGATCAAAGTTACGTTTTTTGGCGCAGGCAACAATTCATGTTTGCGGGACGCTGCATCGCGCAGCCTGCATAACATCGACATTTCACCGCCAAACATTCACCCGTGGGTTACCGCAAGATCACCGGATGCAACGCAAAAAGGGACCGCCCGACGGCAGTCCCTTTTCATCAACCGAACCCATCAGGTCCGGCATATCGATCCGTTGGAATGGTTTTTCTTAGAAACCCCAAACCTTTGCACGGTGCAGAAGGCCGGTTGCTTCAAATTCCTTGCCATAACGCGCAGCCTTCTTGACCAGATCCAGATAGCTTGCAGCAATTCGACCCGACAGATCATTCGCCGCAGCAATTTCATCAACGGCTGCTTTGGAATGTTCGGCCAGTGCCATGATGACTTCATCAGGGAACTGACGGACTTCAACGCCCTTGTCGATCAGCGGCTGATAAGACTGAAGGTTATTAAAGGTGAAGTCAGCAAGGGTGTTTTCAGCAATCGCCTGTGCGGCAAAGCGAATGATCGCCTGCAGATCAGGGGTCAGGGAATCAAACTTTTCCTTGGAAACAAAGATCTCAAGACCCGGTCCAGGTTCGTGGAAAGCCGGGGTGTAGTAGTATTTGGCAACCTGATACAGGCCAAATGCCAAATCGTTCCACGGGCCAACCCATTCAGCGGCGTCAATTGCACCAGACTGCATAGCTGGCAGGATTTCCCCCGGTGGGATCATGGTTGCGTTGGCACCAGCACGACGCATGGCTTCGCCACCCAAACCGGCATAGCGCATTTTAAGGCCCTGAAGGTCATCAAGCGAATTGATTTCCTTGTTGAACCAACCACCGGCCTGCATGCCAGAGTTACCAGCATAGAACGGAACAACGTTAAATTCGGAATAGGCTTCTTCCCACAGCTTCTGCCCATCGCCGAAACGCAGCCAGCTTGAAAGTTCCCAGGCGGTCAGACCGAACGGAATGGTCGAGAAGAAGTTCAGAGCCGGGTTTTTACCCTGCCAGTAATACGGGGTGCCGTGCGCCATTTCGACCACGCCCTGTTCGACCGCATCCATGCATTCAAACGGCGGGACGATTTCGCCAGCCCCAAAAACAGAGATGTTCAAACGGCCCGCCGACATTTCCTTGACCATGGCAGCGAACTTTTCCGCATTGGTACCAAGACCCGGTGTGCCCTTAGGCCAGGGCATCACCATGCGCCAATTCAGGCTTTCCTGGGCTGAAACGATGGCCGGTGCTGCGACAGATGCGGCAACCGCACCAGCCCCGAGACCGGCACTTTTAAGGAACTGACGACGCTTCATTGGGATCCCCTATATTTTTCTGGTTTGGTGGTTTTTTGCGCAACCACGCCCTGCGGAGGGGGATTTTGGCGAAAAGGCCGGTCTGTTTCCACTGTTTTTGCCATATCGGGGAAAAAATATTTCCCCGACGTTACGGCATGTTGGCCTTAGCCAAGATAGCGATTGTAGTCCGCGACGAACTGTTCGACCGTTCCGGCCCCCAATGGCGTGTTATAATACTGCTTCCAGTAGGCGGCGAGCCCGTTGATATCATTTGCATCCGTTGGCATCGCAGCCGGGGCACGGTAATAGCGAATTCGGCATAATGCGGTCGCATAGGCCAGATTGGTTGCCAATTGTGCGGCCTTATCAGGGCTTCCATCAACCAAAGCTGGCTGAGCGGCCAAAAAACCATCTACTTTGGCCTTCAGTGCTGCACGGCCGGGATAATCAAGATAGTTCACATAGCAATCATTAAGGGTGGCGGGTTCCATCTGGAAAATGCCCATGGCCGGGCCACCGCCGACCTGTTCAATATAGTCCCCGAGATGACTTTCATGGGCCGCTGTCCCCATGATCAGGTTTTCGGCAACGTCTGGGGCCGCCAGATCCAGTGCCGCAAGCACGGGTTTGACGACCAGTGATCTTAATTGTCCTGCATTGATTGGCATCACGTTCTCCATTCCATCAAAACATTGATAGAAGAAAGACGCGCCCAAACGGGTTTTGAGAAAAATTCGCTAAAGAACCGAACTAGAATGGCAAATACATCGGCTGACGGCGAAGCCGATCAGTTAAGGACGATCCAATTAAGTCATATAATATGGTGAAGGTATCTAACCCTAACGATCACGAGAGTCGGACGGGGACATACCAAATACACGTTTAAAGGCCGTGGCAAAATTGGCTGGGCTTGAATAACCCGCCAGCCAAGCGGCCTGTCCAATCGTCAGACCATCTTTTTCCATGGCATCCCGCGCAGTGACAAGACGGGTTTCGCGGATGAAATCCTTAATTGTCGTACCATAAGCGTTTTTGAAAATACGCTGTAGATTGGCAACACTCATCCCTAAAGACAGCGACAGAGTGGTCAGGTTCAAATCATCAAGAATATGATCAATGATAAATCCACGAATTTCCTGTGCTTTAAAATACTGATCAATCGGATCTGGTTCTTTCTGGGTATTCTCCGTGATCGTTTCCGCCTGCAAAGCACCAAGTGCTTCGGCAAAAATCTCAAGACCACGGCTTTCAGAATAAAGATCCCGAAGCAGCGGGTCGTCTGTGTGCGGATAGATCAGTTGATTCGTCAGCGCCAGTATCCGCCGCGACGGTTGCCAAGTGCGTACGGAAATACCCGATTGAAAGAAATCGACAATGTCACGATAGCGCGACGGTGATTTGCGCAATTTCTCCACAACCCAGTCTAAACGCGCCGAAATCATAACTTTGCTGATTTCGCTTCCTTTTTGGATGTAACGGCGCACGGTAGATGGCTGTGACACGGCCCAGATAAAGCCAACCGGATGGTCGCGCGCGTCGAGATCGACCGGGACGCCATCGAACTCCGCCTGAACACGCCCCTTTAGAACAATGGCAACCTTGACCGCAGCCCCGACCTCATAATCGGCAACCGCGTCCTTCATCTCCATCGTGTCGGATGTGTGAATGTCAAGGTATGACAGGGTATCACTGAATGACATTCGGCCGCTTATAAGCGGCCCGCGCCCTGCCAAGGGGCCACCCATACCTTTGACACGCGAGCCAAATTCTTCCAATTCGCTCCTGGTAATAGAATCACGCCGTGTTATGGGCCGCTGCGCTGCTATCACCACAAATCTCTCCTGCCGTTCCGACGTTATGAAGAAGCATTAAACAATTGCGCAACGGGTAAAAAGCGCCTGTTGCACAAACACGTTTGACGATTTCGCAAACATGTCCGGCGATTTGGCAAACATCATTCCTGTTGCCTTCACGCTCCAGATAATAATATTCACAATCATTCGCATTTGCAATCTATTTGATAGGGAATGAACATGGCTCAGTTACACTCGCAAGATACATCTCCCCGGTTCGGGGGGCTGTTTCGCTCCACCCTGCTTGCCGGTGTTGCTTTAACCGTTTTGCCTGTTGCTGCCTTTGCCCAAGACAACCAGACCGATGCGTCCGAGAACGTGCTCCCACCTGTCGAGGTCACCGCATCCGTACAGTCAGGACCAAGTCTTCCAGGTGGTGTGGAAATTGATCAGGATGATCTGGACCGCGCCAACCCGCAAACCATCAAAGATGTGTTTGCCAATGAGCCGTCTGTTCAAGTTGGCGGACCGACCGCAATTGCGCAAAAGGTTTATGTTCAGGGCATTGAGAACACCAAACTCAATGTGCAGGTCGACGGCACGCGGCAGGTTGATTCCAGCTTTCACCATATTGGCACGGCGATCATTGATCCGGGCATGCTGAAATCAGTCGGCGTCGAGGCGGGGATTGCCCCGGCAGATGCAGGCCCAAATGCACTTGGCGGTTCCATATCATATGAAACTAAAGATGCCCGCGACATCCTTGGCGAAAATGATCCGTTCGGTGGCTGGGCAAAAATCCAGTACAACAGCAACACGCAAGGCTTCACCGAATGGTTAACGCTTGCAGGTCAGCATGAAGGCTTTGAAGCACTGGCCTATGTTCAGAACAGCAATCAGGGCAACTATGAGGATGGTGACGGCAACGAAGCCGCTGGCACAGCCGATGGCAGCGAAAACGGCATGGGGGAATTTGCCTTTACCGGAAATGATGGCGGTCGGTTTGAAGCATTTGCCAGCCACCTTGAAGATGAAGGTGTCCGCCCTGCTCGTCCAAATTTTGGTTCCTTAACCAATGGGTCTGACCCACAATGGATTTCATACAAAGATACTTCGCTTGGTGTCAGTTATGTTGACGAGCAACCATCGGACATGTTGGCGCCGGACCTTAGCCTGAATTACAGCAAGACCCATCTCGACATTCCGGCGCTAAATGGCAACACCCATCTTGAAGCCGAAATTGAAACACTTAACGGTAAAGCCGCCAATACCTTTGATATCGGCATGGGCAACATCACAACCGGTGTTGATTTCTATCACGATGAAGCAACCGGCGGCGGTGACACGGCCCGTACAGGCGGTCTTGCAGGGCGGTTCACGGAAACATCAACGAATATCGGCCTCTTCACCCAAGCGCGTTTGTCGCTGACGGATCGTTGGCGTGTTTCGGTTGGCGGACGTGGTGACCAGCAATGGTTTGAAGGCATCGACGGATCGGATTTCAGCGAGTTTGGCCTAAGCGGCAACGCCAACACCGAATATGACCTGACGGATGACCTGATGGTTTATACTGGTATCGGAACGTCATTTGGTGGCCTGCCGATCGGGGAAACGGCAATTTATAACTATTCAGGCATGTGGGATTATACCGGATTCAAGCCATCCCGGTCCCACAATTACAAAGGCGGTGCGCGTTACGATATTGGTCAGTTATCCTTCGACGGCAGCCTGTTCTACAACAAGATCAATGGTTCTCACTCGCTGGAATACACCACACGTAATACCACAAGCGAACTTGATACCCGTGGCTATAACCTGTCGACGACCTGGAATTATGGCCCTGGTTTCGCCCGTGTTGCCTATAGCCACACCGATGTTGAACGAAACGGTAGTGTCCCACTTAGTAACGATGCGTCCTATCAGGGCGTTCTGATCGGTGACATGGTTAATTTTGAACTTGGCCACCGTTTTGAAGAACTGGGCGTTCAGGTCGGCGCGAATTCAGAACTGGCATTGTCCAACGATGATCCGGAAAAGAACGGCAACGAAAAACTTGATACCTATTTCGTTGCAAATATGTACGGTGAATGGACCCCAGAGGCCCTGTCACGTTCTGTGACCCTGCGCGTTGATGTTCTGAATATATTTGACCGCGATTACGTCGCCCGCACAACTCCGGGCTATGACAGCAGTGCGATTGAACCCTATCACGAGCCGGGCCGGACCTTCCTTGTCTCAGCGAAGGTTTCATTCTGATCACCAAACTTTCAATCCGTGATGAGTGGCATTTTGTGCCGCTCATTTCGGCGTTTTAACCAAAACTGCCTGCCTAAACCACAACAGGATCATTCGAGATGAAATTAAACCGTTTCTTGGGCTTACTCGCCGCGACCGTCATGTGTACCAGTGCGGCACAAGCTGGTGAAACCATCACACTTACCGATATTGCCGGGCGCGAAGTCACCCTTGAAGTTCCTGTCAAACATATGATTTTGGGCGAAGGGCGTTTCTTGCCATCTATCGGCATTCTTGATCCTGAAAATCCGGTGCGCTGGGTTGCAGGTATGATGGGCGAATTCAAATCGCTCGACCCGGCCTCGTTTGCGCAATATCGCGATAAATTCCCCGAAATTGATGATATCCCGCTGGTTGGCCGCCGAAACGAGGAAACATTTTCTGTCGAAAAGGCGATTACGGTTGAACCGGATGTTGCGATTTTCGGCATGTCGGGCGGCCATGGCCCAGGTTCCACCAGCCACGAGGTCCTGTCTGTTATGGGGGCAGCAGATATTCCGGTGGTGATGATCGATTTCCGGGCCAAACCGTTTGAAAACACGCCCAAAAGCATCCGCCTTCTTGGCAAGCTGATGGGTAAGGAAGAACAGGCGGAAGCCTTTGTGAAATTCTATGAGGAAAATCTTTCAAAGGTGACCTCCCGCACAGCACAGATCACCGACAAACCCAGTGTCTTCCTTGAAAGCCGCGTCGGCCTTGTTGAAAACTGCTGCGAAGCCATGGGCAACGAAATGATCGGCAAGTTCGTCACGCTCGCCGGTGGCGAGAACATCTTTGCCGATACCATCCCCGGCATCATCAGTCAGGTATCCGTCGAACAGGTGATCGTCACCGACCCCGACATTTATATCACCACAGCCATCGGATCAGCCGGGCTGGATGCGGAAACCAACGCAAAACGCATTGTCCTTGGCGCAAACACCAGTGCCGATCAGGCACGTTCTTCCTTGGCACACAGCATGGAACGTACCGGTCTGCCGCTCCTAACGGCGGTTAAGGACAAGCAGGTCTATTCCGTCTGGCATCACATTTATAACAATCCTATCAATGTCTTTGCCCTGCAGGCCATGGCCAAGTGGCTGCATCCCGACATCTATGCCGACCTCGAACCAGATGCCGAACTGGCAACGTTTTTCGAACAGTTTCAGGCAATCGACCTTGATGGTGTCTATTGGGTCGGTCTGAACGACGCACCGTCGCAATAAACCGTGCGCGACGCCATAAATTCTACTCAAGAGAGATCATAAGATGTTTACCACCAAGGGATCGGTCAAAACCGACAAGGCTGCCAAGTATCTTGTCCAACTCTGCAAGCATTTTGCCCATAAGGTTGAGGTTGATTTATCCGATACCAAGGGCGACGTCGCCTTTCCGATGGGTCCCTGCACCATCACCGCAGAAGACAGCGCATTGGTCTTTGCCGGGCAATCGCACAAACTTGAAGGGATTGAGGCGATGAAGGGAATTATTGTCATCCATCTCGACAAGTTCGCCTGGCGCGAAGCCCCGCTTGATTACCAATGGGAGGATGGAGAAGTGTCGTAAGAATTTTCAAAAATCGTGAATTGTTCAGTATTTCATTTCGACTAAAGTTATCGCAACCTCGTCGTTTCGATCACAAGGGGCTGCCAAGCAATCCAGCTGAGTGCAGAGCAAGCACGACATGCATTTGGCTGTTAGACGCCTTATGCGTTCCCACAACCTGATGCCATAACTCCTGTGGACTAGGAACCGAATGATTGCCTAATGCCATCAAGGTCGTTGCCGCTTGGCTAGCATACTGACCATTGAGTGAGATAGGAGCATCTGCCCACGGTAGAATACCCTTTATAAACCCACCAGAACACAGACCAATGAAAGCAGCTTTAGGGCAGCTTTTCTCACGTGAACTTTTGCTTGAAGTGTGTGCGACGATGGCCTTTTCCCACGCGATTAGTGGGGGTAAGTTCTGATCATTTCGACAAGCGCGCGCGGCATCTACAGCGGTCGCACCATAGACACTATCCATAACCATCCCCCTTACACTGCACTAAGGAAGGTTACACCTAAACTCTTAAATTATACTAGTGGCCAGTAAGAGGTTTTGAAAATTTAGCGCAGGTTATAAACCACCGGGATGGTCAGTGTGATGCTGTCTTCGGTCATGGTATCGGGGAATGGCGGGAACTTTTGTACCCGTTCAATCATCCGTTGGGTTTCACGATCTAGCAGCTTCGAACCACTTGATGACAGCATCTTGAACACCTTGACCGTTCCGTCGCGTTCAATCACGACATAGATGCTGTTCTGGCCTTCAATCCCGCGACGTTTGGCCCGATCAGGGTATTCGCGGTAGCGGTTAAGCATCTGCAGGACCGAGGATTGATAATCAACCATTGCGGCCTTGCTGGCTGCAACACCGCCAGATCCGTTCGAGGCACTTGCCGCCTGACTTTTGGCGACTTCGCCAACCGTGCCTTCGGATTTGGTTGAATTCGTCAAACCGGTTGCCTGTGTGACCGGTTCTGGCGCCTTTTTGACGGCCTCGACCACTTCGGCAGTTTCAACCTGTTTCACCGGTGGCTTTGGTTTCATGCGCACCGGAAGGACTTCGGCCAATTCCGCAACCACAACCGGTTCCGGCTCAGGCACAGGTTCGACAATTTCTTTGACGACCGGTTCGGGAACAGGTTCGGGTTCGACTTCGACGATCTCGGGTTCCGGCCCGACGACGGGTTCTGGCTCGGGCTCCGGTTCGGCGATTTCTTCTGGCTCAGGCTCGACAACCGGTTCCGGTTCAACGACCGGGACTGGAACGGGTTCAGGTTCAGGATCGGGCTCGGTGACTTCTACCGGTTCTTCAGCAGCCTTGCTGTCGACTGAATCCGCACTTTGTTCATCGATTTCAGCTTCACCGCTGAGTGCACTTCCTGCACCAAGCGAGATACTGATACTTTGAACAGAACCGGCCCCGCCCCAACCCGAGGGTTGCGGTTCAGGCATGGCAAGCACAATGCCCCCCGTCAGGACAATGCCCGTAAGGCCGGTAGCAATCAAAAGATCAAGACGCTTTGACATATTACTGCTGTTCCTGACCCGGTTCCATCGCCGTCATCAACTGGACCTTATCCACACCGAGTTCCTGCAACCGTTTCAGCACGGCGACGACTTTGGCCCCCTCGGTCGCACGGTCAGCACGGATTTCAACAGGGCGACCGATATAGTCTTCGGGCAACATCGAAGACAGTCTTTCAAGACCGCCCTTTTGATCATTAATCCCGATCTCGGCCCCTTGGCTGAGCCACAAGACAATTGTGTTTTCAGGATCCGCGGCGGCCGCCTGACTTGCAGGCGGGTTGACTTCAAAAGGACCTAGCTTTTGCAGGCTGCCGGCAATCATGAAAAAGATCAAAAGCAGGAAGACGATATTGATCAGGGGCAGCATTGGCTCCTGAACCGGTCCGTCTTCGGAAATGACAATGCGACGCTTCATTCAACGAACTCCACATCGGTCACACCACCACGCCCCAACGCATCCATCACATCAATCAGATGTTGCAGGTTCGCACCATTGACCGGGCGCAAGCGAACCGGTGATCCATCATGATCGCGCTTTATGGCCGGAACCAAGCCGGATAGCGACACAGCTTCGCTGTTGATCGACAATCCACCATTGGCATCGACATTGATCGTGATCGGGCGGATATCGCTTTGGCTGGTTGATTTGCCATCGGTAATGCTGACCGACATCTCAAAGCCTTTCCAATCGAGAAAGCTTGATGCCAGCATGAAGAAAATCAGCAGAATGAAAACAACATCAATCAGCGGGGTCAGACCGATCATCGGTGTTGAACCGCGATTACGTTCGCGCAATTGCATAAGGCATATTCCGGCGGATGGGTTTCTACTCGGCAGCGTGACGCAGTTCAGCGACGTTGGATGCCCCTAAATCAGCCCTGTGGGACAGCTCCACACGATTGACCACCATGGTGCAAACATCTTCCATAACGGCTGCTGCACGGCTGATAACGCCCTGCATCCACATATGGAAGGCAGTTGCCGGGATCGCGACGACCAAACCAATCGCCGTGGTCAAAAGCGCCAGCCAAATACCGCCCGACAATACCGACGGATCAATACGGCTTCCGGCACCTTCCATTTTCTGGAAGGCTTCGATCATACCCATAACAGTGCCGAGCAATCCCAAAAGCGGGCTTAGCACGGCAATCGCCGACATAATGCGAAGTCCGCCATTCAATCCGTCAATTTCTTTGCGCGCACGTGCGGCGATCAGATCTGATGCGGCTTCGCGTTGATCGGCAGATGTCACGGACAGCGACATGCCCGAAAGACCGATACGGGCCGCAGGATGACGGCGACGCGACATCACATCAGCAGCCTTTGCTTCATTGCCTGCTGACAGATGGCGTTCTACATCTTTGACAAATCCGTCGGCAAAAACGCCACGGCGCAGGAAGCCGACCAGTTTATAGAAGAACAGGATCAACCCGATCAGGGCCATGGCCGCCAGAACCCAGCCGACAATACCGGCACGATCGACCTGTTCAAGAACAGGCAGACCGCCAAACGCATCGCCAAAGGAACTGGTCTGGGTCATTGCGACGGTATCCATCGGAAGACCGGTATCTGGATCAACCATGATCGTCCCGTCCGCAGACAGGGTTCCTGTCGCAGATGCATCAGGTGCAGTTGCGCCATCGGATGGGATCAGGCTTTGCGCACCCCCGGATGCGGCCAACGGATTTACAGGTTCAGGCATTTAACTTTCCGATCAAACAGACGATCCGCACCGGACGTCCTGCTCCGATGCATTTGAAACTGATTTGCATTCCTTACAACAAATAGAATTGCGATGCAATCGCAAGTGCGAAATGACACAGCTTTTTCGTGCATGCCTGTCCCGCTTTGCGCGGGATGCCGAGGTATCAACTGAACAAGGTTTTGGGAAAACGGCTTTGCGCCTGATCACGGATCGAAAGACAGGTGAAACGAAGGTGCAAAAGCCGGATATGCAAAACCCCCGAAACATTTAAGTTCCAGGGGTTTTGAAATGGTGAGCCCGACAGGATTCGAACCTGTGGCCAACTGATTAAAAGTCAGTTGCTCTACCAACTGAGCTACGGGCCCTCAACGTTGGTGAGCGGCGTTTTAATGGGACTGGCGTCATCGGTCAACCCCCCTTTTTAAGGGAAAGTCCACATCCGCAATAAATCCGACCAAAAAGCGTTGAAAACCCGGACTTCGCCCGATCAAAAAAAGTGCCCATGGATATCGGCGGGGCCACCCGAAACAAGGCAGCCAAGACGGGACGATCATATGATGATTAACGAAAGGAAATGCAGATATGCAAAACCCCCGAAACATCTAAGTTCCAGGGGTTTTGAAATGGTGAGCCCGACAGGATTCGAACCTGTGGCCAACTGATTAAAAGTCAGTTGCTCTACCAACTGAGCTACGGGCCCTCAACGTTGGTGAAGCGCGTTTTAATGGCAGAGGCGGCGCTGGTCAACACCTCATTTCCATATTTTTCCTCTTTTTAGCGTTTCAGCCCCTAAAACGCGAAAGCCGCCCCATAAAGGGACGGCTTTCGGTTGCAATGGATCGAAAAAGGCGATTACTGGGCGTCTGCCGCAACCTGCATTTTAACGATCTGATCCGGGTCGGCGACGGAGCCATTGGCCCACGGCGCACCCTTTTTGATCATATCGACATATTCCATGCCTTCGGTCACCTGACCCCAGATGGTGTATTGACCATCAAGGTGCGGTGCCTCGTCAAGGCAGATGAAGAACTGCGAGTCTGCGCTGTTCGGGCTGGCCGAACGGGCCATTGAAACAGCGCCACGACCGTGATGTTCTTTAGAGAATTCAGCGTCAAGTTTCTGACCTGAACCGCCAGTCCCATTGCCTTTCGGGTCACCGGTCTGTGCCATGAAACCATCGATCACGCGATGGAATTTCAGGCCATCATAGAACCCCTCGCGGGTCAGTTCCTTGATGCGGGCAACATGATTCGGCGCAAGATCCGGGCGAAGCTGAATCACAACGCGGCCATCTTTCAGATCAAGATAAAGCGTGTTTTCCAGATCCTGAGCGACAGCGTCGTTTCCAGTGGACATGGTGATAAATCCTAGTACGAGAGCAAATAGTGATAAAAGACGAATAAGACGCATGGCCTGCGTTATTCCTTTTCTTCCGCCAGCTTTTCGTGCAATCGCTTAAGCACGTTGGCTGGCACAAATTCAGTAACGTTACCGCCCAACCGGGCGATTTCTTTGACGAAGCGCGAAGAGACAAACTGCTGCTTTTCCGAAGCCATCAAAAAGACGGTTTCAACTTCCGGGGACAGCCGGGCATTCATGCCAGCCATCTGGAATTCATATTCAAAGTCAGAAACTGCCCGAAGACCACGGATAATCGTACTTGATCCGTTTTCCTGCGCAAACTGCATCAAAAGCGAAGAAAATGGCTTTACCGAGGTGCGGGCAGCAATTTCGCCACCAGCCCCCTTAAGGGCCCCTTCGACCAATGCACAGCGTTCTTCGACACCGAACATGGGGCCTTTGCCGGCGTTGATCGCAACGCCGACAATAAGCTGATCCACTATGCGGGTCGCACGACGAATAATATCCATATGCCCCTGGGTTACCGGATCAAAAGTCCCCGGATAAATCCCGATGCGCGATACAGTAGAAGACATTTCAGTCATAGAACATCCAATTATTCGTCGCGAGTATCGCCATCAGATTCCAGTGCTTCGTCACCGGTTTCGTCGGCACTTGTCTGTGCGGCATCGGTTGCGTTTTCATCAGTGGTCTCGACACTGCCTTCAGCACCGTCAATCACACCATCTTCGCCTTCACCATCGCCTTCTTCGTCACCACCAAGGTTGGACAGGCGTTCGACTGCGACGACTTCTTCGTCTTCGGCAGTACGGAACAGTGTCACACCCTGGGTCTTACGACCGGCGATACGGATATCATGTGTTGGCATACGGATGACTTTGCCACCATTGGTGACCATCATCAGTTCGTCGCCTTCTTCAATAACGAAGGATGCGGCAACATTACCATTACGTTCAGACATCTCGATATTGGCAAAGCCCTGACCACCACGGCCGGTCACGCGGTATTCATAGGCCGAGGTCCGCTTGCCATAGCCGTTTTCAGTCACCGACAGGATCATCTGATCGCCGTCAATGATTTCCTGATAACGTTCTTCGCTTAGAAGTTCTAGCGGCAAGTTATCCGTGGTGATTTCTTCGCGGCGCAGTTTGCCGGTAATCGAAAGATATTCACCACGTTCTTCCATCGAAACATGGTTACCAAACAGAACCGACATTGCGATGACTTCGTCTTCGTCCGCCAGACGGATACCACGTACACCGACCGAATTACGGCCAGTAAACACGCGGACATCGGTTACACGGAAACGAATGCATTTACCCTTGCGGGTTGTCAGCAAGATGTCGTCATCATCGGTACAGGTATGAACCGCAATCAGTTTGTCACCACGATCTTCTTCAAGTTTCATGGCGATCTTGCCGTTTGATTTCACATTCACGAAATCAGCAAGACTGTTACGACGGACATTCCCGGTCGAGGTGGTGAACATCACGTGCAGGTTCGGCCATTCTTCTTCGTCCGGAAGCGGCAGAACCGTTGTGATAATCTCACCTTCAGAAAGTGGCAGCATGTTCACAAGGGCCTTACCGCGAGATTGCGGGGTTCCCATTGGCAAACGCCAGACTTTCATCTTGTAGACCATGCCTTCGGAACTGAAGAACAGAACCGGAGTGTGGGTATTGGCAACAAACAGCTTTGTGACGAAATCTTCGTCACGGGTCGCCATGCCCGAACGGCCTTTCCCACCGCGACGCTGTGCGCGATAGGTCGACAGCGGAACACGTTGAATATAGCCAGTGTGCGACACGGTAACCACCATCTCTTCACGGGCAATCAGGTCTTCGATGTCATGTTCGAATTCAGCTTCAAGAATTTCGCTACGGCGTTCGTTAGCGAACTCGTTGCGCATTTCTGTCAGCTCGTCCTTGAGGATCGTCAACTTACGCTCACGCGATGCAAGGATATCAAGGAAGTCTTTGATCTTCTCGCCCAGTTCGGTCAATTCGCCCGCGATTTTATCGCGTTCGAGACCCGTGAGGCGATGCAGACGCAGTTCAAGGATCGCACGCGCCTGGGCTTCGGACAGGCGATACTGCCCATCGGTCGAGCCCACTTGCAAGGGATCGGCAATCAGTTCGATCAGCGGCACTATATCGCCAGCCGCCCAATCGCGCGCCATCAACTGTTCACGTGCAATCGTCGGATCAGCAGCAGCGCGGATCAATTTGATGACTTCATCAATATTGGCCACCGCAATACCAAGACCAACCACGACGTGGGCACGATCACGTGCCTTTTTCAGAAGATGGATGGTACGGCGGGTAATGACTTCTTCGCGGAACTCGACAAAGGCCTGAATGATGTCTTTCAGGTTCATCAGTTCCGGCTTACCCCGGTTCAGGGCCAGCATATTCACACCAAACGAGGTCTGAAGGGCTGTAAAGCGGAACAGCTGATTGAGAACAACGTCGGAATTGGCATCGCGTTTAAGTTCGATCACCATGCGAACGCCGTTACGGTCCGACTCATCACGAAGATCAGAGATACCTTCGAGTTTTTTGTCGCGGACCAGATCGGCGATCTTTTCCATCAAGGTCGCCTTGTTCACCTGGAAGGGAACTTCGGTGACAATGATCGCATCACGTTTCGCACGGACTTCTTCGACATGGGTGCGTGCGCGCATGACAACCGAACCACGACCGGTTTTAAACGCCGAATGGATACCCGAACGACCCAGAATAAGGGCACCTGTCGGGAAATCCGGTCCATGGACGAATTCCATCAGACCTTCAACGGTGATATCGGGGTCATCGACATAGGCCATGCAGCCATCGATAACTTCGCCAAGGTTATGCGGCGGAATATTGGTCGCCATACCAACAGCGATACCCCCGGCACCATTGACCAGCATGTTTGGAAAACGTGCTGGCAAAACAGATGGTTCGCGGGTGGTTTCGTCATAGTTATCGCGGAAATCGATGGTGTCTTTATCGATATCATCAAGCAGGAAATGCGCGGACTTTGCCATGCGCGCTTCGGTGTAACGCATGGCGGCGGCTTTATCGCCATCCATGGAACCGAAGTTACCCTGCCCGTCAATCAGTTGCAGGCGCATGGAGAAACTCTGCGCCATACGGACCATCGCGTCGTAAATCGCGCTGTCGCCATGCGGGTGATATTTACCCATCACGTCCCCGACCACACGGGCCGATTTACGGAACGGTTTGTTATATTCAAACCCGTTTTCGTGCATGGCGTACAAAATACGACGATGCACGGGTTTCAAACCATCTCGGACGTCGGGCAGCGCACGGCTAACAATCACGCTCATCGCGTAATCAAGGTAGCTGCGGCGCATTTCTTGTTCTATGGAAACCGGGAAAACATCGCGGTTTTCAGGATTGGTCTCTTTGGTGGACAAAGGCCGTGACCTCTTAAACGCTTGATTAGAAATAATTCAATCGGCGTGACATGCACCATTTTTCAACTACATGCCGGACCAGAAAGGCGGAAAGTATCAGGTTTGTCTCGCACAAACAATATTGACAAATCCCATCCTTCCGCATTGGGCAAGAAAGTTTGAATTTTGCACCGTATTTGGGCTTTTCTTACTGGTGAGACTTGTTTTTTTCGTCTTCGGGCACTTCCATCACCGGCGCAACCGGATCGTTTTTTGCCCCGCTGGCATCCAATGCAACCGATTTACGCGTAAACCGCATTTGCGATGCGGCGATTCCGGCCAGAATAACCGCCAGTGCGACCAGTGCATTTGGCTGGGGGACTTCGCCCAAAACGATAAAACTGATCACGACCCCGACGGCCGGCACCAGATAGTTGTTAAACACCAAGAAACTGGCCCCTGCGATCGCAATCAATTGCAAGATCAGAAACATCGCAATCCCGGTCGGGAACATCCCAAGATACAAGATCGCAAGTGCACCTTCCAAATCCCAATCCATTGTCCAGGGCTGATCAAGGATCAGGGTAAAGGGGATCAACATCGCGGCTGCAAAGGTCAGGATCACGGCGGTCGATCCAATACGCGGCTGATCGCGTAAATTCCGCGCCACCAGCGACGAAATCGCATAGCCAACAGCCGCCACCAGAATGGCAAGCTGGAACAGGAATTCCCCACCCAGCCCCGAAAGCGTTTCCGGCCCGACCAGAACAATCACCCCGATGGTGCCCAGAACCACACCGATGACTTTGCCAAGGCTAAGTTTCTCGTCATGGGTAAAGAAGTGGGCCAGCACCACCGTGGTCAACGGGACGGTCGACATCAGGATTGCGGCCAACCCGGCATCAACGCGGGTTTCGCCGTAACTGATCAAAAAGAATGGAATGGCATTGCCAACCAGCGCGACCAAAAAGGTCGAAACCCATGCGCGCCTGCCTTTTGGCATGTCGGATTTGCGAATAAGGGCAAAGCACCACAAGACAAGGGCAGCAAATGTCAACCGCCCGGCGGCAACCACCAACGGGGAATAGGCATGCACACTGATCTTGATGAAGGTGAACGAACTTCCCCACATCAATGCCAAAATCAGCAGCAATGCATATTCACGAATTCCCGGACGTGTCATCTTCCCAGCCTATTTTTGCCATAGTTGTTGGGCTTTATCACACCCGTGATCAAACCAGTTCACAGCGTTAGAGGCCCGTCAGAAATTAATCAAGAAAATACCATCCCACGGCCATATTGAAACATATATCAGGGTTCAGAATCCTCAACGGAACAATCGGCTTTAAGTAACAACACAACAGCCCGCAACACGACACCAAAACACGCAAAGGACAAAGCCGCACGCAGAGCGTCCGCACCCTGCCCTTAAGGCAGATCAATGCGCCGACGTTATGGAAGTGGAAAAAAGTACAATCTGGACAAGTTTATAGTTGCGAATGATTTGCAATAGCACTACATTACGCACAACAAATAAAAGACCAGGATACGAGATGATGAGTTACGTGGATCAGGAATTGACGGTTGAAGACATGCTTGCCGATCCGATCGTGCAGACATTAATGCGCTATGATGGCATTTCTGCCAGTGACGTTCGTCACACGATTGCACAGGCAACGCAAAATCGTTCTGACAACAGCGATCCAGAACGCACCCATTGGCGCAATCAGGCCGCCTGATTGTATTTGCCACTCCGCCCTTGCGCAGGGTTGATAAAAGCGGATTGGCCCCTGCTGTTTCCTGTAATTGGGCCTTACCCCGGACTACTAGTGCTTTTAGGTTGGAAAAAACGCGGGCAACATTGCCTGCGCCGCCAAAATAACCCAGCCTAAAAGGACCTGTCATGAGCTTTGAAATTCGCCCCATCACACCCACAGATCATGATGTTTGGTTGCCGCTTTGGCACGGGTATCAGGCATTCTATAAAGCCGACATCCCGATTGAGGTCAGCGAAACCACATGGCAGCGCTTTCTTGACCCACAAGAACCCCTTCACGCCGCCCTTGCCTGGCAGGACGGAAAGGCGATCGGCATGGTGCACTGGATTTATCACCCGTCCTGCTGGACGATCGGTGATTATTGTTATCTGCAGGATTTGTTTGTTGCGCCCGATGTGCGCGGCACGGGTGCCGGACGCAAGCTGATTGAGCATGTCTATGATCATGCCAAAGGCGCATCTGCGGCGCGTGTTTACTGGCTAACCCAAGAAGATAACGCAACGGCGATCAAACTCTATGACCGTATCGCGGATCGGCCCGGCTTCGTTCAATATCGCAAGATGCTTTAAGCCCGACATTTGATTCCACGGCCATGCACCTGCTTTGGGGTGTCATGGCCGGGTGTCGTTTAATGCCCAGTCATATTCATACCCGGTAATGTCAAATTCCCTTACATTGCCAAGCATCCCGGTCAATTTTGGCCCGGCAAAGCGCAACAGATGCGCCCTGAAATCCGCATCCCGTTTGCCGAAATCATCGCGATACCAATCATACAGACTTGATAAGACAAAGCCGCCTTCCCCGTCGGGGCGTATGGCGCGGGGATGATTGATGAAATCCGTTGCAGCCTGATCAAGCTGATCGTTCATCCTATCGGCCTGATAGGCGTCCGCCGCCAATGCAGGACAGCCGACCGAGGCACAATTGACCGCATAATGAATGCGCGGATCGTTCCAGATCGGGCGCAGGATGCGGTGTTCGATGTCATCCAGGCTAAGCGTTCTGTTCTCCACCGTGATCAGTTTCTTGCCCCATGGACCAGATGAAAAAAGCCCCGGCGAAATATCGATATCGCGGATAGAGGTCACCGGATAATGATCCAGAACCACCTTCACCGTCAGCGCATTATAAAGATTGATCCAATAGGCCAACTGCTGATCGCGGTTGAACTGATCTATCGGCAGATCAACCATGTTTGCGATATAGGTGCTCACCGCACCTTCACCCGAACCTTGTTCTGCCTTGGCCGCTGCGTAGTCAAAACTGGTGACACCGGGTTCCACCACCGTCAGGTAAAGATCCAGCACCGCCTGCCATGCAGAATGATCAATCACGTCGGTACTTTGCGCGTCATGGGCCTGCCAATCTGGCCATAAATCGGCATCAGGTGCCGCATGGCTGATTGCAGGAAAAAACGCCAAAAACACAACACACAGCAACAAACGCATAATCGGGAAACCATCCAATCGGTGACAGATACGACAGTGATACCTGCCACACCGCCACACCGCCTCATCAAACCGGCGTGATCACAGCCACGGGTCTTCTATACTTTTAACCTTAAGCTGGGTTATAATCACCTTCATGATACAGGCAGGTGCAATACAGGTCATCCCCGGCAGCGGTGGGCAACTTGGCCAAATCATTGCCACGCGCGCCCTGCCCGGCTCCGGGAGCCAACCGCCGACCAATGGGTCGGGCGGAACGGGTATGTCTGCGCCGCAAGCATTGCCTGCTGCGGTTGCCCTTGTCCCACTTGCAAGCAATGCATCCCCCCCATTGCCGCCCGCACAACCATCGGCAAGATCAGATGGTGCAAGCACGAATAGTGGATCGAGCGGATCTAACGACACGGGCCAAGCAGCCGCGCAACAAGCCCCCTCCCCGCCACCGCAACCAGCCCCGGTCAACCGGGCGGCGTCCGTGGTCACGATCATTCAGCAACTTGACCCGCGCGACATTGACGGCCAAGGCGCATCTGATGACATAGACAATCGCAGCCCGACCCAGCGTCAGCAGCAAGAACGTGAAGAAACCCCGGAAAGTGCACGCCAACCGACCGCCAACCCCGCGATTCTGACAGCGAATGAACGCGAAATCGTTCAGGAACTGCGTGCCCGTGATGCCATTGTCCGCACCGAAGAAGAAAGCCATCAGGCCCTTGCCGGTGCCAATGCCGGTATGATCAGCTACAGCTATAGTGCGGGTCCCGACGGGCGGCTTTATGCCACGGGCGGCAAGGTCAGCATCCGGCCGATTCTGGGCCTAGAAGGCGTTGCCGCGATTGCCAATCAGGCCGCGATATCACGCGCGGCATCGGTGCCGGGAAGCTCGGCGGCGGATTTCAATGTTGCCAAGGGGGCATCGCGGAACATTTCGACCATGCTGGCATTGCAGGCCAGTGCGGCAGCGGAAAGTTACCGCATGGTGCTTGGCCTTAATGCCGCACCCAGCAAGATTGATCTCAGCGGTTAAGCCCTATTACCGCCAAAACACGACAGACCGGTCATTCCCGCGACGGCGGGACTCTGTTGCTTGTGCCCAAGACACTAAAAATATCGAGATTCCGGCCCTACGCGGTGCTTCGGCCGGAATGACGGCACCACTAAAAAAGCGGCCCATCAAGGAGCCGCTTTTTGTATGAATAGTCACGAAAATGATCAGGCGTAATGCCAGAAAATGTCAAAACCCGGATTAAACACCGTCACCGGACCTTCGCCGGTTTCGATTTTCTCGGCGAATGTGGCGGGTTCGGCGCGCTTTTCCAACGTGATCATATCGCCATTTAACGGCAAGCCATAAAATTGCGGCCCGTTGATCGAAGCAAAGCCTTCAAGCTTATCAAGCGCACCTTCTTGCTCAAACACATGGGCCAAAAGCTGCACGGTGTTGTTGGCGGTAAAGATACCGGCACAGCCACACGGGCTTTCTTTGCGATCATCGGTATGGGGGGCTGAATCCGTGCCAAGGAAGAACCGCGTATCGCCCGACGTTGCCGCGGCGCGCAGGGCAAGACGGTGCTTTTCACGCTTGGCCACCGGCAGGCAATAGAAATGCGGGTGAATGCCGCCGACCAGAATGGCATTGCGGTTAATGATCAGATGGTGGGTCGTGATGGTCGCCCCCAAATTCTTGTCATTGGCTTTGACATATTCAACGCCGTCTTCGGTTGTGATGTGTTCCATGATCACGCGCAATTCCGGCAAGCGTTTGCGCAATGGATCAAGAACCCGGTCGATAAACACCGCTTCACGGTCAAAAATATCAATGTCCGCATCGGTGACTTCACCGTGAACACATAACGGAATGCCAAGTTCTGCCATGCGTTCCAATGCGGGCATCGCCTTGTCAAAATCACGCACACCACTATCGGAATTGGTCGTTGCCCCGGCGGGATAGAGCTTGAGTGCGGTGATCACACCGGCCTTATAGCCTTCCTCGATATCATCGGGATTGCTGCCCTCGGTCAGATACAACGTCATCAGCGGAGTGAAATCATGGCCTGATGGGATGGCGGCGGTAATCCGGTCGCGATAGGCAACCGCATCATCGGTTTTGACAACCGGCGGCACCAGATTGGGCATGATGATTGCACGGGCAAAATGCGCCGAGGTTTCGCCAATCACACCTTTAAGCATATCGCCATCACGCAGATGCAAATGCCAGTCATCAGGACGGCGAAGGGTAATGCGATTGGTCGACATAGGGCGATCTCCTGGCAAGCAATGAACCCGTTTGGGAAATATGCAGCGTTACCTAACAGATTGGTTAGGAATTGAGAATTCGAAATTCATATGCTGTTAGGATGAGGCAGCGATCCGCAAGATGAAAACTTCCTATGTCAATCAACTTTCGGCATCACTGGTTCAGAGAGGTGCTTTACTTCGTAGAACCTAGAAGCGATCTCACCAATGATCATTCTAATGGCTTCCTTAGTGTTCTCAACAATATCGTTTGCAGAACCAAATCCTAAAACAGCCTGCGAGATGTCCATATCAAGGCCTTCATAAGGTCCATATCCTGTCATTTCGCATTCCACGTGCCTTGCAACGGGATAATCCCCTCCAACCAACCATACAGAGCACGTAATCCTCGCTCTGCGCTTAGTATCGTTTGACGGGTAATTTAGAGTCCTAAGGGCATCGTCGAATTTAAGAACCTCTTGATCAAACTCTGACAAATCATTTCTTAAGCGCATTCGGGTAAATCGCTCAAAATCCTCTTTGTGCTTCTCAAATAGCATTTGGTGGTCGCCAGAATGATAAAACTCCACCCAACTTATTGTGTCAGCGAAGCAGGGCATACGATCACTAAAAGCTGGATAACTGGAATTACACATTTCTCTAGCTTGAACCACATGCTGGAAGGCCAAAATGGCAACAACACACAACACGCATCTAAGAAAAATTGTTCTCATTGCTCCAGCCCATCAGCAGTTTTCACGCGAATATTACCATGAAAACATATACCCAAGATTGGTGCCCTGCAACATACTCCCGCAAGACATGAACCTTTGAAGGAGCACGCTGCGCCACGTCACGGCAAACCAACTAGGGGAAAAGAAAAAGGGGACAGATTTATTTTTCTGCATCCATCCTACCCGCCCCCGTTTCCATCCTCTTTGTCGCTGTTGTCAAGCCAACGAAAGCAAAGGACCCTCAAGCAGGTCCATCAGTTGCCCGAAATATCCGCCTGATCGTGCGGGCGACGTCGGATCAGAGGTGATGACCACCGCCAGATCCTTTTCTGGATGTGCCGCGATGATCTGACCGCCATAGCCGCGTGCGATAATGAAGCCGCTGCGGCTGAGGAACCAGCCATAGCCATAATCAAGACCCGAATAAGGTGATCGGGTGCGGGCTTGGGTTGATTGGCCGATCCAGTCGGCGGGAATGATCTGGTCACCATCGAACCGGCCTTGGTCCCGCATGAGGGCCGCAATGCGCAACATCGCGCGCGGCGTCATCGCCATCTCGTTCCCGCCGAAATAATAGCCTTGCGGATCCTGTGTCCACGCCGGAATTTCAATGCCGAGCGGCTGACCAAGGACCGCGCGCGCCTGCGCGAGCAAGCTTTTTCCTGTCGCGACTGCAAGCACAGCACCAAGGATATGCGTGGTGCCGGTGGAATAGATCATACGACCGCCGGGCGTGGCGACCATGGGGCGGCGCAGTGCAAAGGAAACCCAATTGTCGGAAGTGACCCAAGCGCCGTAGTTGCGCCCTGATGTACCCTCAAGCCCGGCGCGGAGCGTCACCAGATCTTCGATGGTCAGATTTTCTACACCGGGGGTGGCATTCGACGGGATGATAGATGGTGCTATTTCGCCGATGGTGGCCTTGACCGACGGGATCGCCCCTTTCGCGATTGCATTACCCGTCAGCAGACCGATGATGCTTTTCGAGCAGGACTTGATGTTGGCAACCCGATCCAATCCCGGCCCGCGCGGCGCTTCGGCGACGATGATCTCGTCACCGCGTTGTACCAGGATTGCATGAAGCTGGGACATGTTCACGACACGCGAACGGATGTCGGACGGCGTTTGTGCGAAGGCCCGGCCCACAAAGGGTACTGCCACCCCGCCCAGAAAGGTTGCCGAAAAGGCACGGCGGGTCAGCATCGGAAGTGGTCTATCGCTGGGCATATCCATCAATCCTAGAGGTTTGGGATCATATGCGTGCGTGCTCAAAATATTCGCAATCCACATCACCACGGGCTGCGACGCACAACTTTCGAGTTAACCGGCCCGGAAGACAAATCCCTTATTTGGAATTATTTAGTCAACAATGTGACATCAAACCAAAATCGGACAAGACCGTGTAGCAGCGTTTTGTGACCAAAAACGAAAAAGGTCAGGCATTTCTGCCTGACCTTTTCACAATGGGGCGAGTGATGGGGATTGAACCCACGGCCTCCAGTGCCACAAACTGGCGCTCTAACCGACTGAGCTACACCCGCCATCGTGTGGCGCGGTTTATATGGCCCGAGGCCCCCAACGTCAAGCGCATATTTTCACTTTTTTCCGCTGATTCCATCCACAAAGCATAAAGCGCCGATTTTTGCGGTCTTTGGATATTGCCATGCGCAAACCATGATTGATTTGTATCACAATTGCTCCAACCTACCCGTCCGAACATCTTGCATGTGGCGTCATATGGCTTAATTAATTCAATTCAATGACACATCCTGATGATGATCCTTTGGGGCAAACCCATTGGCGGACCGATCATTGAGACTGCCTGTATTAATAAGTATGGGCCACGAATTAGAAAAACAGACGGAGTATCGGAATGAAGTGGGGCATTATCAGCACCGCCAAGATCGGCACGGAGAAAGTTATCCCGGCCATGCAGGAAAGCGATCAGCTGGAAATTCTGGCGATTGCTGGACGCGATCTTGAAAAGACCCGCGAGGTCGCCGAAAATTTGCGTATTCCGCGTGCCTATGGCTCCTACGAGGAGCTCCTGGCTGACCCGTCTATCGAGGCGGTTTACAATCCCCTTCCCAACCATCTTCATGTTGAATGGACGATCAAGGCGCTTGAAGCAGGCAAGCATGTCCTGTGCGAGAAGCCGATTGGACTGGATACCGAAGATGCCAAACGCCTGATCGAAGCCCGCGACAAAAGCGGCAAACAAGTGATCGAGGCCTTTATGGTCCGCCATCACCCGCAATGGCTTGAAGCCCGCAAAATCGTTGAAAGCGGTCAGATTGGCACCCTGACGGCTGTGCAAAGCATCTTTACCTATTTCAATGCGGATCCGAACAATGTGCGGAACAAAAAGGACATTGGCGGCGGCGGATTGCTTGATATCGGCTGTTACTGCATCGTTGGCCCGCGCTTTGTCACCGGCAAAGAACCTGTGCGCGTTGTATCCTTGATGGATAAGGATCCGAAATTTGGCACGGATCGCCTTGTCTCAGGCATGCTTGATTTTGGTTCGGGCCTTCAGGCAAGCTTCGTTTGTGGCACGCAGTCTGCTGCTGTTCAGCGGGTTCATATTCTGGGTTCCGAGGGCCGGATCGAAATTCTGATGCCGTTTAACCCGGCGCCGGAAAATCCGGCAATCATTCGCGTCGCAGGGCAAAAACAGCCCGGCTTTGATGACGCGCGCGAAATCAAATTCCCGGTCTGCAATCACTATACCCTGCAGGGGGAATCTGCGACCGCGATCTTTAAGGGCGAAAGCCCGGTTGATTATCCGATTGAAGACGCGATTTCCAACATGCAGATTTTGGATGCACTTGCCCGGTCCTCGAAAACCGGCAGCTGGGAAATGGTCAATCACTAGCAGAACATAGCAAAGTCTAGTCAAACAAAGAAAGGCCGCTAACAAATGCTAGCGGCCTTTCTTTGTTTTCCGATTCTATTCGAAATATTCTCATAAATCCTAAATTTATTTCAAAATAAAACTTATTTAATCGTCTTCAACAAAGGCCCCCGCCTGAACGGCAAAAACTAGAACCGGACAACCTCCAGCCCCTCCACCCTCAATCTTCGGGACTAACTTATTATAGTGAGTTGTAGATGCACCATACTTACCGCCAATTCCCAAAGGTTTGAAAACGTCGTTTTGCAGCTCACTGTGTCTAGTTACAATAATTCCGACACTGATAGCTCCAAGGGAATGAAGAAGGCGGAAGTTATTTAAATCCCTGTCATAGAACTCAGTTTTATTATTCCATTCAATATCGAGAGCAATACGACCTTTAACACAGTCAATTTTATGGGTTGGTGTTTCGTGAGCTTCACCATCAATAGTTATGATTGTTTCAAACTGCTTTTCTTTCCACCCCAAGCTATACAGCTCATTATCGATATAACCTGAAACATTTGATTTCGCTCCGCCTCCAGCAACAATGTTACTCTTCCTCAACTCAAAGCGGGAAAGAACACCTAGAACATCATTAAACTCTTCCTCGAACTCATATCTTAAAATAGCAATTGCATGCCGCCACTCTCTGATATGAAATTTTCGTCTAAAGTCGGCGTTAAAATATCTATTTATGCTCATTATTCCCCTCAACCAGACTGAGTTCTTTTTCATATAAGAACACAAAGGAACTCAGATCTGTACCGCAGGCGATTACTACCTTTCTTATCTCAGGCAATGTTAGACGCCGCTCCCCGCTCTCATACTTAGAAACGTAGCTCTGAGGCTTATCCAGCAGTGACGCCAACTGCTTTTGAGTCAGCTGAGCATCAGACCTCGCTAATGTAAGTAGCTCTTGTAGAATTACGTTTTGGGCCCCCCAAGGGTTTGAAACCATTGGCACACCTCCCATTTGACCTTTGGAGACATTTAGCATATGATCGACAATATCCCGATTTGGGATTTAGTTTGCGAGGCCTAAATGAATTTTATCCCGAAAACAAAACCAATAATTGAGGCGAATTACCCTAGCCTCATAAAGTATATGGGCTCAAAATCAAAAATCATGGATTTCGTCATTAAAGGAATCAATGAAGTACATGAGGATGGCTCGATCCTGGACCTTTTTGCCGGAAGCGCTTCACTCGCAGGCGCCATAGGTCAGCAGTGTACTGTTCATTCGAACGACATCCAAGCATACTCAAGCATTCTTGCTGATACCTATAACCGAGCTTACAAAACTGAAGGCACACCTTCAGCTGAATCCATCATAAATCAAGCTGCGGACACTGTCAGAGCACTTGAACAAAAAGTTCCCATATTGGTCAGCTTTGACAAAGACTTAGACCTAAAAACCTTCCAAAGCCTTGAGGACCAGCAAAAACGCATAATTGACATTGAATTTAGCGCCGAATGGCACCTATTTACTAAAAATTACTCCGGGACTTGGTGGAGTCTAGAACAATGCATGTGGATTGATGCTATTCGTGGCATAGCAGAAAAACACCGCAAGACAGGTCACTTCTCAATTATATTATCAGCACTGATGTATGCGATGGCTTATGCCAGCCAAGGCACAGGCCATTATGCTCAATACCGAGATGCGAAGACGAACTCATCATTGAGAGACATCCTGATTTACCGCAGACGGTCGGTCGCTGATTATTTCACAAAAAAGTACAACGACCTTCTGAACTTTGTACCCACAGCACCATCAAAGTTATCTCATAAATCCACTCAGTTGGATTTCAAAGGATGTTTAAGAAATCACAAAGGCGGAACCGTTTACGCTGACCCACCCTATTGTTTTGTCCACTACAGTAGGTTTTATCACGCCCTTGAAACGCTAGTTTTGTACGATTACCCAGAACTACAGATCAAAGGCGATAAGGTCGTAAAGGGCCGATATCGCGATAATCGACACCAATCTCCATTTTGCATAAAAACCAAAGTTAAAAAATCCTTCGAAGATTTATTCAAAGGCGTCAGATCAAGTTGTTCTAATTTGGTATTGAGCTACAGCAACACGGGCATGATTAGTATCGAAGAAGTCGCAATTATTGGGTCAAAAATATTTCCAGATCACAAGCTTCAACTACTAACAACTGACCACATGCACATGACGCTGGGCCGGAAGAACGATCGCCAAAGGGAGGTAAAAGAATGCTTGATCTTACTGAAAAACCGATAAGCTAAAGCTATTAAGTTTAAGTTCGAAAGCGAAGGAGCGAGCAGAATGCTCGCGCCTTCATTGTATTGCAAAACATTAGAGCGCTGCTTATTTCGCAAAGGCCTTTTTCATGCGTTCAATGGCTTCGGCCATTTTTGCCTCTTCCTTACAGAAGCAGAAGCGAACGAAATAGCGCACACCGCCGTCTTCGCCCTGATAGAAGGCGGAAACAGGGATCGCGACGACACCGGCTTCTTTGATCATGATCTGACAGAATTCGACATCGTCACAATCATAGCCAAGCGGGCGGAAATCGCAGCTGATGAAATAAGTGCCTTGTGAATCAAGCACATCAAATCCGACTTCCTTGAGCCCCTTCATCAGGAAATCACGCTTGGCCTGCATTTCGGCCGTGAAGTTTTCGAAATATTCGTCGTCCTTGTTCAGACCATAGGCCACACCATGCTGCAATCCCGGTGGCACGGTGAAGACCAAGAACTGATGCGCCTTTTTGATTGGCTCCATCAATCTGGCACAGGCGGTGACATATCCGATTTTCCAGCCGGTCAGTGAAAAGGTCTTACCGGCCGATCCAATGCGCACGGTACGGTCATGCATGCCCGGAAACGTCATCAGCGGTTTGTGCGTGCGGCCATCAAAGACAAGATGTTCATAAACTTCGTCACACAGCGCAATCACGTCATGCTTGATGCACAAATCGGCAATGAATTGCAGTTCTTCGTCGCCATAAACCTTTGAACACGGGTTTTGCGGCGAGTTGATCAGGATCAGTTTGCTTTTTTCCGAGAAGGCTGCGGCCAATTCTTCGCGTGGCAAGTCCCATTTTGGCGGGGTAACGCGGACCAGCTTGGGAATTCCCCCGGCCAGCTTTACGATCGGAAGATAGCTGTCATAAAGCGGTTCGATCAGGATGACTTCATCACCCGGCGCAACCAGACCAAGGATGACATCGGCCAATCCTTCGGTCGCGCCGACAGCCACCAGCACTTCTGTTTTGGGATCAACATCAATGCCGTAAAACCGTTTGTTATGGTCGGCAACGGCTTGCAGTAATTCGGGAACACCGGCAAGCGGGGGATACTGATTGGACAGCTCCATCGTTGCGCGGGCCGCCGCTTCGCGAATGTCGGCCGGGCCGTCGGTATCTGGTGCGCCCTGCCCCAGATTGATGGCCTGATGTTTCTGGGCCAGTTCGTTCATCACTTCAAAGATCGTGATCCCGCCCGAAGCGAAAAGAGGATTGCCGACGAATTCGGTCATGAGGCGTCCTTTATATTACATTCAATTACCGACAAGCCCCGGATGGTGGCGCCCGGTTCCTGTCTGATCCTGATTTTAAGCCCAATCGCACTTCACACATATGCAGCACGACCCAAAAGCCATGGTCGTTATATCAAATCTGCGAGTCTTCTCATCGATATGTCGATACACCGATGATTTGGCAAATATGCATAGCAAACAGGGTCCTGTCGCGACAAATTCTGTCGCATGACTGCTTTTCCTTGGCAAGCATTCTGCGATCTTGGTCACGCTGCATACATCTATATCGCTTACGGCGCATACGTTTGCATATTTTTTGAACAGCCTGCCTAAAACTAAGTCACTCGCACTCAATAAAATATTAAAAATACTATGGGTTTTGCTGGGTTTTCACGGCAAGAATCCTTAGAATGCCGTGGCGGACCTGAATTGGCATGGTCCGTGCAATAGTCATTGCGCGAAGCATTATGCTTTCCGAGTTCTACGCAACTCTCGCAAAAAGCAGAGGGCGCTTAATGAAAAAGATCGAAGCCATCATCAAGCCATTCAAGCTTGACGAGGTAAAAGAGGCCCTTCAAGAGATCGGCCTCAAAGGGATTACTGTCACCGAAGCCAAAGGTTTCGGACGTCAGAAAGGTCACACGGAGCTGTATCGCGGCGCCGAATATGTTGTGGACTTTCTGCCGAAGGTAAAGCTGGAAATCGTTGTCGAGGACACGCTTGTCGAGCGTGCGATTGAGGCAATCCAGCAAGCCGCTCATACCGGTCGTATCGGGGATGGTAAAATTTTCGTTTCCTCACTCGAGGACGCGATCCGTATTCGTACCGGTGAACGTGGCAACGACGCGATCTGATCGGTCTTGCCCGTTATTGAACATCGTACGGTCACTAAATAATGAGTTTTAAAGGGTTGCATCATGTCTGACGCTGCTTCTGTACTTAATCTGATCAAAGAAAAAGGCATTCAGTTTGTCGATCTGCGCTTTACCGATTCCAAAGGTAAATGGCAGCACACCGCGCAGGATATCTGCACGATCGACGAAGACGTCTTTGTTGACGGCATCATGTTCGACGGTTCGTCGATCGCCGGTTGGAAAGACATCAACGAATCTGACATGATCCTGATGCCGGATACATCAACCGCTGTTGTTGATCCGTTCACCGCACAGCCAACCCTGATCATCGTTTGCGACGTTATCGAACCGGCAACTGGCCAGGGTTACGAACGTTGCCCGCGTTCGACCGCGAAACGTGCACTTGCTTACATGAAATCCGCTGGTATCGGCGACACCGCATATTTCGGTGCAGAACCAGAATTCTTCATGTTTGACGACGTTCGCTGGACGACGGCTGGCGAAAGCATGGCCTATGCCCTTGATTCCGAAGAAGGTCCGTACAATACCGGCACCGAATTCGAAGGCGGCAACCGCGGTCACCGTCCGGGTCCAAAAGGTGGTTACTTCCCGGTACAGCCTGTTGACTCGGCAAACGACATCCGTGCGGAAATGGTTAACTACATCAACGAAATGGGTGTGCGTTGCGAAAAGCACCACCATGAAGTTGCGCCGTCGCAGCACGAACTGGGTATCGCTTTTGGCACCCTGATCGAACATGCCGATGCCGTTCAGATCTACAAATATTGCATCCACATGGTTGCACATCAGTATGGCAAAACCGCAACCTTTATGCCGAAGCCGGTATTTGGTGACAACGGTTCTGGCATGCACGTGCACCAGTCGATCTGGCACGAAGGCAAACCGCTGTTCGCAGGTAACAGCTATGCGGACCTGTCTGACACAGCGCTTTACTATATCGGCGGCATCATCAAGCACGCGAAAGCATTGAACGCTTTCACCAACCCGACGACCAACTCTTACAAGCGTCTGGTCCCGGGCTTTGAAGCACCGGTTTTGCTGGCTTATTCTGCTCGTAACCGTTCTGCATCTTGCCGTATCCCTTACACTGCTTCGCCTAAAGGCAAGCGTGTTGAGATCCGCTTCCCGGATGCACTGGCCAACCCGTATCTGGCATTCTCTGCCATGCTGATGGCTGGCCTTGACGGTATCGAGAACAAGATCCACCCGGGCGAAGCAATGGACAAAAACCTCTATGACCTTCCTGCGGAAGAGCTCAAAGATGTCCCGACCGTTTGCCGCTCGCTTCATGAAGCACTCGACAGCCTCAGCGCTGACCGTGAGTTCCTGAAGAAAGGTGACGTCATGACCGACGACCTGATCGATGCATATATCTCCCTGAAAATGGAAGAAGTCATTCGTTTCGAACAGTCGCCGCACCCGGTCGAATTCGACATGTATTACAGCGGTTAATCCTTTCACCCGAAAGGAATACGCGATCAGAAAACGCCCGGTCATCACGACCGGGCGTTTTTTTCTTTGGGGTTTCAAACATAGCCTGTCAGGCCCTAGTCATTTGATGCCCCAAGTATTCTCGCACCCCCTCGCTTCTCTCATACCTGCCCGAATGTCACTGGCTTGCTCAAAAGCAGCCATATCATGTGCTGCACGCGCGAGACCTGCCTTACAATCAACAAATCAGACGCCAGTTTTTGCCTGATGATCCGTGTTTATTCGTGACGGGAGAAGATTTCACCTTCGCCCGCATCACGGATAAACAGGATGTCGGCAATGATGGATGACCAGCCCCGCTCAACCTCAAACGCAAAAGTAATTCCAACAACTCGGCATCCATCAAGGATTCCGCCTGCGACAGGATTTAGCAAGACGGGGACTGCTGACATTGTGCCGCACAAGCTTGATGCTGGCATGGTTGAAATCCGCAAACAATGGTCATCTGGCAATCGCCGATCTGCTCGCAAACTTTGCACCAAGTTGATGAGCGAATATCCTGATCATGGGGACCTGCACCAAATCAATGGCCTAATCTATAACGAAAACGGTCAAATTGCCGAAGCCGTCAAAAGCTTGGAAAATGCTTGCAACACTCCTGATCCAAAGCCCGTCTATTTCACCGATCTGGCTGCCATTCTGGGCAATGCAGGTTATGAGCAACAAGCCAAAACAGTTTTATACGCGGCAGTGCAACGGTTTCCGGTCGATGGAAAAGCCCACTTGCAGCTTGGCATTCTTCAAACACGCGGCATGGGCGCCCGTAGTGCCATTCCCCATCTTAAACGCGCAATTGCGCTGAGCCCAACCGATTGGACGTCATGGAGTGCGATGGGTGCTACCCTGATGTCGCTTGATGATATTCAATCGGCCATGAACCATTTTGGCAAGGCGCTGCAATATGCGCAGAATGATCGTAATCAACAAGCAATCAGCGACATCAAGATCAGCATCGGCGAATGTCACAAGGAACTGGGCAATGTTGACGACGCCTGTGCGCTGTTTGAATCCGTTCTAAAAATTGAACCTGCAAACATTCGGGCATGGTATTGCCTGACCCTTATCAGGAAAGTGTCCGAAACCCACCCGGCATGGTCGGCAATTTGCGACATTTATCAATCTGGCGAGTACCAGAAAATGTCCCCTAGCACACAGGAAATGTTGCTGTTTTCAATCGGCAAAGTCGAGATGCAGCGCAAGAACCCAGATGCCGCGATGAAAGCTATTCACGAAGCAAATTTCGTCAAACGTCAGACCATCACTTATTCGCAGAGCGCGATTGAAAACACGCTCGACCATGTCCGGGATTGCTTTCCCAAAGAACGCTTTGCCCATCTAGAGCCTATCAGCAACGGCGACGAGAACGCCCAGCACATATTCATTGTTGGCATGCCCCGCTCCGGCACGACCCTGACTGAACAGATTTTAAGTTCCCACCCTGAGGTCTTTGGAGCGGGTGAGCTTGATGCCATGCCCCACCATCACCACGCCTTGATTGAGCATAAGGTCAAAAACGGCTCAGACCGACAAGACGTCATGAAATATGACGATGATTTTATCCGCATTCTGGGCCAAGCCTATCGCACCGAGACCATTGGGTGTATTCGCCGCATTCAAACTGCAAATGGTGATCACACAGAAGCACAGCGTATCGTAGATAAACTACCTTCAAACTTTACCCGTGTCGGGCTTCTGGCCTTGATGTTGCCCAACACGCGGATCATTCATTGCCGCCGACACCCGATGGCGTCATGTTTTTCGATCTATAACCGTCGTTTTGGTGGAGTTCAGAACTTTGCCTATGACCAGCGCGATCTTGGGCATTACTACAACACTTACGAACGTTTTATGGATCACTGGCGTGATGTGCTTCCAGCTGACCGTTTTATTGAGGTCGATTATGAAGATATTGTTGAAAACCTTGACGTCGAAGCGCGCCGTTTGATCGCGTTTATCGGCCTTCCATGGAATGACGCGTGTCTTAGTTTCCACAAAACAGAACGCCAAATCCGCACCCATAGTGCGCTTGAGGTCAGAAAGCCGATCTATCGTAGCAGCCTAAAAGGCTGGGAACCATATATCGACCATCTGGGTCCACTGCGTGAAACACTTGGGTTAGATAAATCCGGTGAGCATTTGAACATTGAACGGCGTAAGGTCAGCTGATCCTTGGGGCTGATTTAACCTGCAATCAGTCCTGATCAAGGTCCGGTTCGATGTCGCGAGCATACAGGCGATACTGCCCCGATCCGGCTTCTTTGGCTGCGCGCATGGCTTTGTCGGCGCGGCGGAGTTGTTCGTTCATATCACTGAGCCCGGCATCAAAGACCACAACACCCAATGAGCATGTCACGGTTGCTTCAGCACCAATTTCCAACGAAATGGGGTGTTCCATTTCCTTGAGAATAGCATTGGCCGTCTCGATCATATAGTTTTCATCGCCCTTGTTGATAAACAGCAAGCCAAACTGATCGCCCCCAAGACGCGATATTTCCTCTGCCCGGCGTGCCGCACGTTTCAAACGTTTGGCGGTTTCAATCAAAACGGCATCACCGGCACTATGGCCCTGCTTGTTGTTCAGTTCGCGCAACCGGTCGAGGTCAACTATAAACAGTGCTGCAGGTGCCACCGTCCCGCGCAGAACAAGTTCGGACTGCGTCATTTTTTGCAAGAACCGCGCACGGTTGGCCAAGCCGGTCAATTCGTCATTATTGGCTTTGTTTTGCAATTCACGGGCAGCCTGCTTTTCCTTGGTGATGTCGCTGATCCACCATAAAACCGATGGTTCGCCTTCGAAATCCATCGGTTCAATGTTGGTTTTGACCCAGATCGCTTCGCTCATACTCGGCCGGCGAATACGCAACTCAACGTCGCTTAGCTCACCCAACATATCCATGTCACTTAAGCTTTGCGCCCGATAGCGATCAGACAGTAACACCGCATCGGTATTTTCATCATCCTCACCAAGCTTTACAAGCCGGGCAAAGGTTTGGTTATAGAAACTGAACTTCCCGTCGGCGCGATTGGAAATGGCCACCCCGACCGGCGCATGTTCGAGCAACCCCGTCAGGCGTTCTGTGGCGGCAGCAATTTCGGCCTGTGCGTTCTTAAGCGACGTAATATCCACAAGCGACCCGATCGTGCCAACAATCGCCCCACTTGGACCTTTAAGCCGTGCTGCGGCAAACATCACCGTTCGAACAATATCGCCAACCGCAAAACTGATTTCATCACGCGCATTATCAAATGTGTCGGAAAGCGTTTTCTCCTTGCTGGTAATCATATCGACAAGAGACCTATCGGCAACTTCAGCAAGGTTTTTACCAATTACCTGATCCGGACTTGACCCGATCAGTTCGGCAAAGGCCGCGTTACAACGGTTAATCACACCGTCTAGGTTCTTAAGGTAAACCGGGGTCGGCAGAACTTCGATCATATGCTGGATAAAGGTTTTATGGTCTGCCAATGACCGGGCGAGTTCTTCGGCCTTGCCAATATCGCGGACAACAAGGGCCACCGCCCCGTCCGGCCCGTCATGCCGACGCCAGGTAAATTTGCGTTTTCCCAAGGCAAAGTCCGTTAAGTCCGCTTTGCCCTTTTTACCTGAAACATATTCGAGTGTTTCACGAACAGCACCCTTGGCATCACCATTGGAAAATTCAGCATTCTTGGCAAGGAAAGCCAAAAACTGCTTTACCTCAGTACCCGCGCGCAAGGTCGAGACACCATGTGCAAAAATGGCTTCTGCCGCCGGATTGGCGTGCACAATGACCAGCCCATTCTTTTCGATCAGAATGATGCCGTCACGTGAAAGAGATGCAGTTGCCTTTATGCCAGAACTTAATGCCAACTTACCAAACCCGCTAAAGTGTTCAGGCTCCACATTTATGGTCACTTTTCAGTGCCCTACATGATCATATGGGCACGAAAACAATCGCTCAGGAAACTCAGCGTTTTGCCGGAGGTATCGGAAGATCGATATAGCCACGGTCAATACAATGTTCGAGTTCCCGAGCAGCAGCCAACAGTTCCTGATAGCATTCACGTAAGTGTTTCAACTTGGCCAACTCGTCTTCTGTCGGATGTTGATCCGAACGATCCGCTGTAAGCTTAAAAGCATATTTCAGGTAATCAGCACGCAGCCTTGCCACAGTAATCATCAATGGTACCGCATTTTCCACCGACATATCGGGGATTGCCGGACTTATAATCTCGTGATTGATTTCACGGAGAACATGCTCCATGCCCATCATAAAACGGCTTTTGCTGCGGGTGGGATCCTGCGTCATGACCAATGCTCCTACGCCATAAGGGTCTGAATTCTTATGATAGTATCATCCTAGAAGATAAAAACAGTTATAACAGTTTATACTTAAGATTACATCAATCTGCTCTGTCTTCTAAAGCCCTGCTCTTAGGTATCCATGATCACGCCTTGCAGGCACGCCTTAACCGCGCTAGAGGATGGAACATCCGTTTTAAAACACAGGAATTCAATCATGGAAGCACGCGTAAAGTGGCTTGAGAACCTTACATTCACAGGAACCAGCGGCACGGGCCACGGTGTTGTCATGGATGGCGACAAAGATAACGGTTTTGGCCCAAGCCCGATGGAAATGCTGCTTCTTGGTCTTGCTGGATGTTCATCAATTGACGTTGTCCACATTCTGAAAAAAGGTCGTGAAAACGTCCTTGATGTTGAAACCGAAGTCAAAGCCGAACGTGCGGAAACCGATCCTAAGGTCTTCAACAAAATTCACCTGCATTTCAAGGTAAAGGGTGAAAACCTGAACGAGACCAAGCTTGGCCGTGCGGTTGAACTTTCGGCTGAGAAATATTGCTCAGCCTCTATCATGCTTTCAAAGGCAGCAGAAGTAACCCACAGCTGGGAAATCATTGAATAGGCTTAATGCCTATCGATCCCAAGCCCCGAAAGTGGTCTGAATTCAGACCACTTTTTTTGTTTCTCGCACCAAACGGATGCACGCGGTAACATCGAAACCCGATAAAAGAAACATGCTATAAGACGTTCAACAAACTTAACGACACGGAGCCATTCCAGATGAGCAATCAAAGAACGATACGGGCCAGCCTGACTTCCCTTATTGTTGGTGCCGCATTGGCGATTACAGGTTGCTCAAAGGAAGACCCGCAAGACAGCCCGTCTGGCAATGCCATCAAAGCGCCGTCGGGCGACATGTCGTTCTCTGACTACGTTACGTCCACCCGCAGTCAACTGCACGATGCCTTGTCATCAAAGCGGTTCGCACAAGAAGAAAACCCCTTTGGCGAGTACAATATCGATCAAGTCGTTGATATGCGTGCCCCCTTCGCGATCACACCAGATAAGATTTCCTGTGACGCAACAGGCCGTGGTCTTGCCCATGGTGAAAAGGTCGGGTTTCTTATGATCCATGGCCTGACAGATAGTCCGTTCTGGTTAAGTGACGTCCGCGACCATCTGCGCAATCGTTTTCCCTGTGCAACGTTTCACGGCGTCTTGTTGCCCGGGCATGGCACGGTCCCGGGTGATTTGATCGATGTACGTTTAGAAGACTGGTTGGACACGGTGCGTTACGGCGTTGACGCGTTTGGTGCTGACATCGAGCACATTATCCCCATCGGTTACTCCACGGGAGCAACGCTGATTGGTCGCGATTTCGATGCCCGAAAACAAGATAAGCGCATCAATGGCATGATCATGTTATCGCCCGGATTGGCTGCAAAAAGCGACCAAGCGTGGCTTACGCCCTATGTCCGGCATGTCAAAAAATGGGTAGGTCAAAGCAAAAACAATGATCCGGGAAAATATGGATCTATGGCAATGAATGCGGCGGGTGAGTTTCACCTTCTGACCGAACCTTATCGCGATGGATCGATCAAGAATTTTGATATTCCGGTCTTCCTCGTGATCAGCTCTGATGACCAAACCGTCGATCCACTTGCAGCTGTTGATTTCTTTTGTGAAAAGGTTGACGCGCCGATCAAGCACCTGATCTGGTATCAGGGCGAAAACAATGCGCTTGATGACCATCCCAAATGCGACGATATCGATATTGTCAGTTCGGCCAACGACGAAATGCGCACGATCAACCATGCCCATACCGCCATTACCATGCACCCCGACAACACGGTTTATGGCGTAAACGGGGCGGTTTATGATTGCGGTCATTATGATGACGAACAGCAACATCAAGCCTGCGAAGCTGGCGAGAATGTCGTTTACGGCGAACGTAACCTGATTGCATCGGCGACACCGGGAACTTTGCGACGTGGTACCTTTAATCCTGATTTCCCGGCCATGATCGAAAAGATGTCTACCTTTATTGTCGCATCGCTTGGCATTACTGCGGACATGCATGCAAAATAATGTTCGGTCCCAATAACAGTTACGCCCATGATGTTTTCTATTGATCGCTTCACCGCACCTGATCGCATTTCTCTGCGCTATGGCATCAGCACATCTGAAGTCCCACGCGGCTATGTGCTGATCCTGCAAGGGCGCGGTGAATTTATCGAACGGTATGAGGAAACGGCGTCCGATCTTGGTGCGCGTGGTTGGGGCTGTGTGACGTTTGATTTTCGCGGCCAAGGTGGATCATCACGAGAGGCCCCTGACCCAAATATGGGCTATGTCCGCGATCTGGCCCATTACGCCACCGATGCCCGACACGTCATGAATCACATCGAACACAAACACGGCATAGTCTGCGACTTGGTTCTTACCCATTCAACCGGTGGACTGATCGCAATGGGCATGATGCTTGGTCAAGCTGATCTTTGGAAAAGTGCCGTAATGATTGCGCCGTTTTTCGGGTTGGGTGGGCCTGATTGGTTATCAGTTGCCGCACAGTTTTTATCTAGCGGTCTGTGCCGCTATGGGTTTGATAAGCAGTATCTGCCGGGGCAAAGTTCCCATAGTCCGCTTAAGGATTTTGCCCCCGAAAACCTGTTGACCTCCGACCCCATCCGATATGAGCGTAACCGTACTTTTCTCAGAAATGATCCATCTTTGGTCATAGGGGGCACGTCGGCCGGATGGCTTGATGCCTGTTTTCAGGCACAAGCATCAACCGCGACCAAACTAGCCAGCGTTGCCGATACCTTGCCCCCGATTACGATGGTCCTTGCCGGTAATGATCTGGTTGTTTCAAACCAGATAACCGAAGAAATTTTTGGTGGACTTCCCAACATCTCCATCACTGAAATCCCAGAAGCTCGCCATGAAATCTTGCAGGAACAAGATATGTTTCGCGCCCAATTCTGGGCCCTGTTTGATGCACATATGACCCTTCATCACCCTGATGATGAATTTTCTACAACATCTCCAAACGTCAGAACTTAGGCCACATCTGGCATAGCTTCGAAACGCCTTTTGCGGAAAATGCTTGGCGCAATACCACGGTGGCGTCGGAATTGACGGTTAAAGTGCGACAGGTTTTGAAAACCAGATTCTTCCGCCACCCGATAGATTGGCATGTCAGATGATAGTAACAAACTGGCAGCCCGCCCCAATCGCAAGCCCATCACATAATCCTGAATGTTTGATCCCATATGGCGCTGAAAAAACCGGCGTAATGTGCGTTCGCTCATACCTGCATTTTGTGCGATCACGGCACTGCTGACCGGTTCCAGATAACTGCCATGCAGCAGATCAAGCACCTTGCCCAACCGGCTGGCATCATCATGATCCGGAAGGGCCGCATCAAAGCGATCAGATGCCAAGGGTGTAAGCTGCCGTGCATCCAGCAAGGTACGCAAAACTTCGATCAGAAGTAAAAGCTGATCTGCCGGGTCGCCTTGATCAAATTGCAGAGCAAAGGCCGCAACCTTGCGCCCTGTTTGCGGGTCGAACTGTACCCCGCGACGTGCGAGGCGAAGTGCTTTATCAAGGCCTGCAAGTTCCGGCATGGTTTTGCAGACTGCGGTGATCCAGTCTGCTGTAAACCAGAAAACAAACGCCTGATGTCCTTTGCGCCGCCCTTTCACCTGAAGGGCAGCTTCGTGCGCACGCAATCCACCATGACTGGCCGATGGTGGCGTGGCATTCGAAGAATGCCACGTGTGGGGCAAATTTGGCCCCAGCAACACAAGGTCATCATCCCCGTAGTTGCCAATATGGTCACCAACATAGCGCTGCCCATGGCTTCCAAGTGTCAGGGTCAGTTCATATTCAGGGTGAAAATGCCATTCAAATGGGATCGCTTGCAGATTGCGATAAAGCCCCTTCCATGATCGGTCTTCGGCAATTCGGACATGTTCAAACAACAGCTTCATCAGAGATCAACCATGCCTGTACGGTACAATTTTTTATCTATTTTGGCCAAATAGTATCATTCTTTGTCCGTCCTGTCAGTGGGCATCACACGTCCCTGCTGTTTAGAATTCATCCAGTGAAAAAAGACCAACCATCCGGGAGAAACAGCATGTCAATGTTAGCAACAGCGCCAATGTCCAACGCCGCCAACACCCCCAATGCCGACCGTCCCGGCAATGCGTCGGTCAAGGAAGTTCAAGGCGAACAGCTTCGCGATCTGAAAAAAACTTTGCCGCTTCGCGTTTTATCAGAGGACGATTTTGCCCATTGGCAGAACTATGGCTATGTCGTTGTGCCAAATGCTGTTCCGGTCGAACAAGTCCGCGCGACGGTTGATCTTCTTTGGGAATTCACCGAGATGGACCCAAACGACCCGGAAAGCTGGAACCGCCCGCAAATGCGCGATCATGCGATGAAGGAATTGAACAATTCCGGCATGGTCGAGATTTATAACCATCAAACGCTTTGGGATAACCGACAGACGCAACGGGTTTATGATGCGTTTGTTGATATCTGGGATCGAACGGACCTTTGGGTGTCTATTGACCGTGCGAACCTGAATACCCCGAACACGGGCAAACGGGCCTTTGATGGATTTATTCACTGGGATGCTGATACCACCAAGGATCCTTTGCCGATCAATGTGCAGGGTGTGTTGTCGCTTGTTGATACCACCGATGACATGGGCGGCTTTCAATGTGTGCCGGATTTATTTGCCAATTTCGCAGAATGGCGCAAAACAGCCCCCATCGATCGCGATCCGTTCCGCCCGGATATTGAAAACGTCCCCTACGCGCCCAAACGTATTGCGATGAAGGCAGGCGACCTTGTGATTTTCAACAGCCTGCTGGCCCACGGCATTCGCGCAAACCGATCAGATCAGTCGCGCATTGCGCAATACATCTCGATGGCGCCGGCAACGCCCGAAGAACAGGAACTTGTTGATTGGCGGGTTAAAAGCTGGTCCGAACGCCTGCCCGCACGTGGTCATGCTTTCCCCGGTGATCCGCGCAATTGGGAACAAATCCGATATAAGCGTGCTGAACTCACCCCGCTTGGTGAAAAGTTGCTGGGTAAAACTGCTTGGTAAGCCATAGCTGCCTTAAGATACAAAAAAGCGCCCGATCAAAGGGCGCTTTTTCATTGGTACAAGGACTATCGGGATTAGAGCTTGGCAAGCAAGTCAGCCTTGGTCGCATCATCAACAAAGGCTGCATTAATCGCAGTGCGGGTCACATCAATTAGTTCAGCATCGCTAAAGCCAAACACATCCTGCGCACGCTGATATTCATCGGCAAGGCTGGTAAAGAAGAACGGCGGATCGTCTGAACCGAGCGTGACCTTTACACCTGAATCATAGAATTTGCGCAATGGATGTGATGCGTAATCGGGATAAACAGACAAGGCGATGTTTGAGCCCGGACACACTTCCAAGACGATGCCGCGCTTTGCCAATGTTTCGACCAATTTCGGGTCTTCGATGGAACGCACTCCATGGCCGATACGGGTCACAGGCAATTTATCAATCGCATCCCATACGCTTTGCGGACCCTGCACTTCGCCCGCATGGGTGGTGCAACCCAGTCCGGCATCTGCGGCAAGTTTAAATGCCGGGTAGAAGGTTTCCTGCGAGAACATGCTTTCATTCCCGCCCATTCCGAAACCAACGATATAGGGATGCGCACAGGCAGCCGTTTCCTCGGCCACCTTCACGGCAACATCCCCGCCAACATGACGAACACAGGTCATGATGATCCGACCAATGATACCCGTTTCTTTGTGAGCGCGATCAATCCCATCGACCACGGCTTCAAGGTGATCGTCATAGGACAGACCGCAATCGAGCGCATGGGTCGGCGAACAAAACAGTTCGACATATAATGTGCCTACCTTGGCCTGTTCTGTCAGATAGAAATGGGTGAGGTCAGAATAATCCTGTTTGGTCCGGATCGCGGCACTGGCCTTATCAAAACTTTTGAGAAACTCGGGAAAATCGCCCCAGATATACCGGTCCTGATCGTCATAAATGTCATCTGACAATGTCAGACCATTGCGTTTGGCAAAGGCACGAACCAATGCGGGTGTCATCGCACCTTCAAGATGCAAATGCAGCTCTGCCTTGGGAAGGGTCTGGGTCATTGGGCGCTCCGGTTCTTTGGGTATCTTTTTGTATATAGAAATACCTTCTAACCCGAAGCCCCCATAAGGTCACGCAGCAACCGCTTTTCGTGATGATTTCTGTGCCGATTTTACTTTGGTGTTTTCACTGTTCTCGGCAAGCTTGGCCAGTGGGCCGATATAGGGTTCGAACCGTTGCCATTTTCCAAGAGAATCTTTGAAAATCGGGCGCCGAACCTGGATCATGCTTGCCGTCGCGGCAGCCTTGTCCGCACGGTAAAACTCAAGACATTCCGGGTGCCAATCCAAGCCACAATGGGCGAGATAATCTTTTGCGACGGCTTCCGGGTCTGCCACCAGATCTTCATAAGACAGATCATAAAGCATGCCGTTGTGATCCGTTTCAAAAAACGTATCCATCAACTGAACATAGGCTTGGTAGTAATCGGCAAGCTCGCCAAGATCATCGGCAAACCGCATCGGAATGGCAAACGGGGTTGTATATATCGACAAACAGGTCGCCAACGGATGACGATGGGTATGTAAGATCGGCGCATCTGGAAACACCCGTCTGATCATTTCCACACGGACAAAATTCGCTGGCGTCTTATTGGTGACGAACCGCTTGTCCGGCGCATAATCTTTCAACGCATCAAGATATTGTTTTCTGATTGCCCGTGCTGCTTTTGCATCCATGCGGACCAATTGGTCCGATATTTTACCCGCCCCGACAACGTCCGTTACGGCCTTGGCAAAATCACCGATTTCGCCCGCAGCATGCACATCAGGATGCACGCCCAGAATACGTTCGCTCAAAGTCGTGCCCGACCGCGGCATACCAACGATAAAGATTGGCTTTGGTCCGCTGACATTTTCAGAAATATCGACAGCAGGAACTTGATCACGGGTCGCGTCTGCATCTCTGGCTATGGACGCCAAACCCGCCAATTCATCTATCTCTTGTGCTATATCAATCGGACGTGCCTTGCGGTTGGCCGCATGTCCCTTTTGATAATAATCGAATGCCTCTTTCATATTTCCTTGGGCTTCTTCGATTTTGGCGCGTGCGAACGCAGCGTTATAAGCGTCCTTAAGCGTTATGCCGGTTTTCTCAAGAATGGCATCAAGGAAATCTGCTGCGGTTTCCGGCATCGCTTGCGGGCGCAGGAAGGCAACAATTATATAAGGCTGCGCGCCATAATCAGGCTGATCAGCAATAATTGATAAACTGATTGAAACGGATTTTTCGACTTCTGCTGCAGCGGCATAGCTGGATGCCAAAAACATCCGCATGTCGATATTTTGCGGATGACGTGCGACAAATTTTTCAAGTAATTCAAACGCCAAGTCATATTTCTCTTGATGCAAATGAACCCGCGCCAGCAGTTTTTGGGCATCGATAAACCGGGGACTGTTCTGCGGAATGGCACTAAGGGCTTCGACCGCACGGGAAAGTTTGGGCGCAATGCAACGTCCCGGACTTTTAACCAATTCACGTTGGAAAATAAGGTTTCCAAGCATGTAAGAAAGCAGATCATTTTGCGACGCAGCACGAAGACGTTGCTCTATTGCCAGTTCGGCTGAATTAAAGTCATTAGTAATATAGCAATATTGCACTAAATTCTGATAAATTGCGCCAAACAGCGGATCGTCTAATGCAATATTACGAAATAACTTCCGAAGACGCTGACCCGCATTTGCAGGGGATTTACTCTGCAGCTCGCTGACCGCAGTCATAATTTGAATATCGGTTCGTTTGGGGTGGATTTTGAGAATCCGTGCACCAATTCTGGCCGCTGTATCAAATTCGGCGGCCGACATTGCCTGTTTCAAGTCCCGTGCAATGTCAGGTTTTGACTGCGTCATTCATCCGTCCCTAGATGCGTATTTTTAAACTCACGCCCCTCCCCAGAAACTAGACGACTATAAGTCACTTAAAACCCATCGCACAGCACAAATATCTCACTACAGCACCAAAATCACGAAATTGTGACCAAGCTGCATCTTCAACGGATAATTCTACTAATGATTGCTTCTCCCAAGAACCATAATCACCCCCTACTGAACAAGGTTCACTAAATGACCATCATGATTTCAGTGCCAAGTTATGGGGTCTTTCTGAACAAAAGTTCTCTGGATGCTAGAACAGCACCCCCAATGATCAAGACACAACCGACAATCACCGACGTCGTCGCCAGTGCTTTGCCAAATCCGATCAATAGACAAGTGCTGAGTAACGGCGCCCCATAGGCAGTCACGCCCAGTATCTGAATATCACCATGTTTGGTGCCAAAATCCCAAACAAAGAACGCAGCACCAACGGGCCCCAACCCAAGACCCAGGATTGCGAACCACTGCACAATGTCTGGCGACACCCAGATTTCTGTCATCCAATGCGTCATGAAACCAAGAATGGCCGCACCGGCACAAAACCCGCAAACCGCATTGACCGGGACATGGCGATATCGCCGGTTCAACACCGAATACCCTGACCACAAAACCGAACAAATAACCGCGGCTCCATATCCCAAAGAAAATGTCGGATCAAACGACAGACTGCGTCCTTTACTGACAAGCAGGACTGCACCGCAAAGGCCAATGGTTCCGCCCAGAACATGGTACCATCGCAATCGTTCTCCGGGCAGAAGGGCCGAAAAAAGAACGATAAAAAGCGGCCACAAATACGCGATCAAACTCGCTTCAACAGCAGGTGCATTGGCCAAGGCCACAAAATAGAAGAAGTGGTAGCCAAACAACCCAAACACACCCAGGACCCATGCCCCTAAGGGTTGGCGCAACGCGTTTAGAAGGCTTCCGCCGCGCACGATGATCCAGATGCAGCTAAAAATACTTGCGATGGAAAAGCACAGGCTTACCAACTGAAAAGGCGGGATGGTCGAAACTTCTGTGGTCAAAAGTGCTAAAAGAGACCAAAGAACCACCGCAATTGCGCCGATGACTGTTGCACTTTGTTTTTGGTTCTCGCCCGTGACATCCGTCATCTTGCATATGCCCTTTATTGCAAAGTGCAAAAATGCAGGAGACGGTCGAGACTGTCTTTGCCCAAGCTCCGAAAATCGTTTTCAGACAGGCTCTTTTCCACAAGCCACCTTAATATGGCTGTTAGATTTCAGCCTCAGGCAATTTACGTGCATCTCGTCGAACGGCAACAGGCGTTTGCCCAAATTGCCGGGAAAAGGCACGTGAAAAAGCACTCTGATCAGAAAATCCCACTGCATTGGCAAGATCACCAATTGAAAGCTGGATTTGGCAATCTTGCAAAAGAAACCAGGCCATCTGCAGTCTCTTGGCTGTGAGCCAGCGCATGGGGCTTGTCCCAAGATAACGCTGGAATGCGGCGAAAAGACTGCTTTCCGACTGGGCTGCAATACGGGCCATATCAGATATTGTAATGTCTTCGGTCAGTCTGGTTTCCACCCAGTCCATCACGCGGATCAAGCGGGTGGGAATATTCGATCCTGTATCCTTCTCGGTTCCGACGGCCTGCCGACTATGACCAAGAATGAAGCGTATCTGATCCACCAAACCCGAATCGTCAATTGTGTTGGTTAAGGGCATCCCGTTACCGGCGAATTCGGACGCGTCCGGTCTAAACCAGCGCCCGTCCAGCAAGCCCGGCAAACTGCCCTGAGCGCCATTTTGAAGTTCAAGGTAGGCAGATGCACGACCCCGACTTTGCCAAAGTGCCTCGATCCCGGTTTTGTGGGCCAGATTAATATTCACATCAAGAACAAGGAAGCGGTTCAATCCTTCGGCGCGAAATGCGTGTGATCGTCCTGCTTCGACAAACGCCATGCGTCGACCACTGACTTCGCCTGCGCGCCCCTCGACTTCAAGTTCGAGCTTCCCGACATCTGAAATGATGATCTGGTGAAAATCGGCGTGACTATGACTTTCCGCTTCGGCCCGATAGTGTCGCAGGTTGTAGTGCATTTCATCCTCTGAACAACACAAATTGGGCAAAACCAAACGATCCAGGCCAGCCCATCAGCAAACAATATAAGATCAGGGCTTAATCACCCAAAACAGAAAAACAGAACAGCCAGGTATCGTATTTGGTTAAACCTGCAGCATTTCAGACAGTTCGCGTCCCATCATGCGTTTATAGCTGCTGATGATTTCGCGCCCTTCAGATGCCGGTACGGATATCGCAAGGCGCATAGTCGCCTCGCCCGTATACATGATTAAAAGGCAGCGGGCGGCAAAAGTCGCGCCATCCCCATCATTGTCGCGTAGCCGAAGAATTGTGCGCACCAGTGACTGTGCGTTTGCCCGGCTGACTTCAAGTTCCATGTCACGCAAGGTTTTGTCAGCCTGCGTTCCCGTCCAGATGTCGCAAATCACCGGCTCGGCCAGAAACAGGTCGTAATAGGTATCAATCAGCTGATCAAAAGCAGCAATCAGACCACTTTGCGTTGTCACATCAGCCAATGCCTCGTCGAGGCAGTGCTGTGATTCTTCATTATAGCGTTCTGCCAATGCATGAATGATCGATGCCTTGTCAGGGAAATATTGATAGAGCGATCCGATAGAGACTCCCGCCTTTTCTGCGAGTTCCCCCATCTTCATTGTGTCACTTCCGCTTGCTGAAATCAGCTCGCATGCCGCTTTAAGGATGTTTTCCACCCGATCGCGGCTTCTTTTTTGCGTTGGTGCACGCCTCATTTTTTTCGCGTTATCCGACAAATACTTACACCATTTTTCACGTGCAGTCACGACCGCCCAATGCAGCTGCTCACAAGCTTACGATAGAAAAACTCTCTTGACGCATAGAATACGAGGATTTATCACATTTAGCAAATATGAGGATTACTCACATTATACATATTCGTTTCAGGAGACAAAACCATGCAAACCAAAACCCGTTTTCTCGTCCTTGGTGCCACCGCAAAAACCGGCAAACGCGTCGCCGATAAACTGCGATCCCAAGGCCATGACGTTCGCGCTGTTTCGCGCAGCACAACACCTGCGTTTGACTGGACGAAACCCGAAAACTGGGATGATGCGTTGCGCGATATTGATGCGATTTACGCAACGTTTCAGCCGGACCTTGCGGTTCCGGGATCCGATGAAATCATCTCTGCCTTTGCAAAAAAGGCGATCTCGCATGGGGCCAAACGGATTGTGATGCTTTCAGGCCGCGGAGAAGCAGCAGCCCACCGTGCCGAAGATGCCCTGCGTCATTCTGGCGCGGATGCCACTGTCCTTAGGGGCAACTGGTTCTTCCAGAATTTCAGCGAAGACATGTTCCTGCCCTATATCCAGCAAGGAACCCTTGCCCTGCCCGCTGGCGATGTCCCCGAACCCTTCATTGATACCGATGATATTGCCGATTGCGCAGTTGCCTGCCTGCTGGATTCAAAGCATATCGGCAAGACATATGAGCTTTCCGGGCCAGATGCCCTGACCTTTGCCGAGGTCACATCCATCCTGAGCGACGCCACCAACCGCAAGATCGATTTCATTCCGATCACACTTGATGAACTTGATGCCGGGATGGCCAGTGATGGCGTACCAGAAGATTTTCGGGGATTAATCCGCTATCTGTTTTCCGAAGTTCTCGATGGACGGAATAGTGCCCCGACCACAGATGTCGAACAGATTCTAGGACGCAAACCAAACAGCCTGCGCAACTATGCCCAAGATGTTGCGCGAACCGGTCTGTGGAATGTTGCTAAAACCGCCTGATACGCTGAGGCGTGCAGCATTTTTGCAGCACGCCTCTAATCTTCTTGCCTTAACTGATCGCTTAAATGCTTGCACCAATCAGTTCGTTGGCGGCGTCGATCTGTCTTAATTCCGAACAATGATCAGGTAAACAAAGCCCTGTTTTCTTCAATAATCTGAGGTAAGCGCCGCATTGTTCCGGAAAGGTGCTGACGCATTTCCGCACTCGCGGCCGTGCCATCGCCTGATTGAATGGCTTCGATAATTGCCTTGTGTTCTTCAAGGACCGAAACCATCTTGCCAGCGCGCGGCAAATCAAGTGTTCTAACCCGTGCTAAATGGCCGCTATGTGCAGTGATTTGCAAATGCAGGTTGGATTGGTTCACACCGTTAAAAAGAGCCGCATGAAAGGTTTCATCAAGCTGCTTGAACAGATCGATCTGTTCAATATCGCCGACAAGCGCTTCTTGCAGTTTCACCATGCCTTTCGCCTTGATCACCGCACCGGAATCATTGGTTTCAGCTAATTGCCTAACCACTTCGCATTCCGCAGCAACGCGAAGAAAATGTTCTTCGCGAATGCGATCAACATCAATCTTTGTCACGACAGTCCGCGACTGAGGATAGGAAACAACCAGCCCGCTTTGTTCCAGCCGCAAGATCGCCTCGCGCACCGGGGACTGGCTGACATTAAAACTGTCCGCCAATTCGGCGCGAACAAGCGTCGTCTCAGGTGGAAGTGTCAGTGATATAATCCGGCTTCTGATTTCTTCATATACCAAGGCAGAGGCCGGAACATGTGCATTGGCTTTGATGCCGCTGTCATAGCCCGCGATCAGCCCACCTGTAGATGTTTTCATCTTTATTTGTCTCCTTGGCAGTTTCTTCGGATGCCTGAATTTTCAGGATCAGAACGCAGTGGTTTAAAAGGTCCTGACCCTTAAGTTCACTCATTACATCAATGTATTGGGCAATATCAACGTCAAGCTCGGCGCTGCCGCCAACAAGATGAAGAATATCACCATTGCAATAAAGAACGGGATGGCGGCCCGGGTATAAGCCCCGGTTTTGACATCAAGAATGCCGCAGACCGTAAACATGATCACGCCAACCGGCGGCGTCAGGCCCCCGAAATTGATCAATGTGACAATCAGTATCCCCATATGGACGGGGTCATAACCGGCATTGACAAGGACCGGCATGACAATCGGTGTCACCAACAAGATGTTGGCCGCACCCTCAAGAAACATGCCGCTGACCACCAGAACGACCACAACCAAAGTCAGGATGAATACCGGGTCTTCTGTCAGTGTTGTCACAAATTCCGTGATCTGTTGCGGGGCACGTTCGATGGTCATCGCATAGCCAAGGACTGCAGCCATGATAATCAGCAACATGACCATGCCCAGATCCGACATCGAGCTGGAAATTGCCTCGCAGAGCTTTTTAAAATTAAGCTCACGATAAACAAACATCCCTACACACAGCGCATAAAACACAAGGAAAGCGCCGGCTTCGGTTGCCGTAAACAGGCCAAAGCGGAACCCTACGATCAAAATCACCGGAAAGGCCAGAGCCCAAACACTCTCGGAAAAACTCGACAAAAGTTCCTTGGCACTGGGAACTTGCGGCAGGTCGGGCTTGCAACCGTTTTTATGCGCTACAAACCAGGACGTTCCCATAAGAACGAGTGTCAGGAAAATGCCGGGTAAAATACCGGCAAGGAACAGGCGCCCAATCGACACTTCATTGACAAATCCAAACAGGATCAAGCCGATGCTTGGCGGAATGGTCGCCGTGATGACGGAGCCAAAGGCCAAAACAGCAGCTGTTGTCGCCTTTGAGTATCCTTGTTTGATCATGCTTGGGCCAAGCAGACGTGATTCCATCGAGGCATCGGCAACCGCCGACCCGGAAATGCCGCCCATCATGAAACTCAGAACAATCGATACCTGAGCCAATCCACCGGCCATCCAGCCGGTAAGCAATCTGGCAAACCGAACCAGTCGAACGGTAATGCCCGTCACATTCATCAGGTTTCCGGCAAGGATAAAGAACGGCACGGCCAAAAGCGGAAAGCTTTGTGTTGCCGTCACCATTTTTTGAATAACCACCGTCGGCGGCATAGCACCACTGACAACAAAGACCGGAATAGATGCCAGCCCAAGCGCAAAGGCAACCGGCATACCGATCACAAGGAAAACCGTGAATAGAACCGCGATCAGGATCAACATCAGTTTGCCCCCTTGTGTCGGATGCGTCGGATAAGCTGCGACACCATGGTGCGCATCATCAAAAGGAGGCCGGCAACCATCGAGGCGTGAATATAGGAAGCATTGATCTGGGCTGCGCCCACAAGTCGCGGATGCATCAAAATCATGTTGCCCCAAGCGTAATAAAGAAGAAATCCGAGGAAACCGATGATGACAACAATGTTGAAAATCTCGATCACATCAGCAACACGCGGCGAAACAACTTCCCGCACGATCTGAAGCCCGAAATGACGGTCTTCCTGCATAGCGATATCTGCTGCCAACATGCACAGCCATGCAAAAATCAGCTGAGCCATCTCGACCGACCAGATAATCGGTGATCCCATTGCCCTTGAAACGGATGCAACAGCCACAAGCACAACAACCGTAACAAGCAGCATTCCGCCAAAAGCAAACTCAATTCGCTTGAGCATGTATTCAATTCCATCTTGAAATTTGAAGTGCGTTGCCACGATTGCGCAGCAACGCACTTTGGAATGCAAGTCAATAAAGGTCGGAATTAACGCCCGAGAACCTTATTCACGATCTCGGCTTCAGCTTCGAGATCAAGCAACTTGTATACTGGCATCACTGCTTTCTTGAAGGGAGCGAGATCAACTTCACTTACCTCAACACCGCTTGCAGCGACATCTTCAAGCGCCTTGTCACCAAGCCCAATCGTCAGGTTCGACGCATAGCGACCATCCTCAACCGCTAGGTCACGCACGATTTTCTGGTTTTCGGGGGAAATTTCATCCCAAGCGGTTGCGCCAACAACAAGCGCCGTCACCAGCTGAATATGGCCGGTTTTGGTAACGTTCTTGATCACTTCGTACAGTTTGGCATTCCAGATTGCGGTTGGTTGGGCTTCGGCCCCATCAATCGTGCCAAGCTGCAATGCGCTGTAAACTTCACCCCATGCGATCGGGGTCGGTTCTGCGCCCATCGCACGGATGGTTTCGATCCAGACCGGCGCACCGATTGTCCGCATGCGAACACCGGAAAGATCATCCGGGTTTGAAATCGGTTTCTGGGTCAGCGCATGACGCGCGCCCTGATACCAGTTCGATGCAATCATCACGAGGCCGGACTTTTCACGAAGCTCTTCGCCCCAGCCAAGATAGTCATCCGAAAGCGCGAATTTGTCGGCCTGTTCATAATTATCAAACAGGAACGGCGCCGACATGATGGCAAGCGACGGAACAAAGCTTGAAAGACGGGCAACATCGGTCACGGTCCCGACAGCAGCACCCGCACGCGCCTGATCGATCATTTCTGTCGTGTCGCCAAGCTGGGAATTATGGAACACCTCGATGATTACTTCACCGTTGGTTGCCTTTTCCACATCAAGTTTGAATTTTTCAAGTCCCTGCCCCATCGGATCATGCGGTGCCAGAACCGTCCCGATGCGAAGCGTGGTTTCAGCATATGCCGGCATCGCCGTCACAATTGACCCGGCAAGCACGGCACATAGCCCAAGTGTTTTGACAGTCTGTTTCATTTGGAAGTCCTCCCGTTGGATTGGCTTTTGCCATTAATTGATATTTTAATTTGTTTGAAACATTACATAGCTCTTGCCGATTCAGTCAATCAGTTTCTGAATCAAATAAAATTCATCTAAATCAATTATTTAATGCCACTCATGCGTTCTTGAATGAGATTCACGACCTCAACCCACGCGCACTTTCGTGCGATTTACGCCCAAAAAATTGGAAAAGACCGGACTTAACTGTCCTGATTCATCTCGGAGAATGCCGTCGATGCTGGTGCGTTGGAGCATGGGTTACACGGCGTCAAAACCGGAACAGCAAGGAAAAAACTGTCCGGTTCAAACCTGATGCAGATGGTTTTGAGGATTGCGTCGTTACATGTCGTTTAGAAAGCAGGCATGCATTTCAGGGTTTAAGATACAACGACCTTTGCCTCTGGCATTGTCATCATTTCTTGCACGTTCGCAGCCCTACACAAATCCTATGCGACTGATAAATATAAACTTTCAACTCTGAAAATTTTATCATTCCGCCGCCAGCCGATACAAAGTAGCCTGTTGCAAACATGATTTGGTAACGTTCACGTCGCCGTGCCTACGACCGCAAAGAAGGAGAACCAAGTGAGCTATTGTGAAAAGTGTGACGCGGTTCCGGAAATTGCACCGAAAATGGGGACCCTGTATCTGTGGCCGCCCGTTGCCCATACAACGGGTAAAATCCTTGCCGGTGCAAAATCAATCGACCTTGATGTTGAAAAATCAGCGTCTGTCGCAACTCTTTCAATGCGGTATTCCCGACCCGGCCTCCGTGCACTGATCGATGCGCTTGCAAAGGACCTGATTCCGGAAGAACTGGCAGATACCAAGGCCCTGATCATGGCCGAAGATCAGGTGCCTGAAATTGATGACATTGCCCGAATTTCCAGCCTTTCCGCCATCCGTGCTGCAATTGGCGCAGAATGGCTTGGCAGCATGCTGCGCGACAATCGATTGAATTCTGTTTTCCAACCGATCTTTTCGACCCAAGATCTAAGCGCTCCTTTCGCACATGAATGCCTGATCCGCGGCGAGGCCGCCGATGGATCGGTTATCAACCCGGCGCAATTGTTTGAGGCCGCCCAATCTGCGACTTTGTTGTTTCAGCTTGACCGTGCTGCACGTGCCGCCAACGTTCGAAACGCAACGAAGGCTGGCGTCACCGGCAATCTGTTTATCAATTTCACACCCAGCTCGATCTATGATCCGGACTCCTGCCTACGGTCAACGATTGACGTCGTCGAAGAATGCAATATTGACCGGAACAAGATTGTTTTTGAGGTCATTGAAACCGAAAAAGTAAGAAGCACTGCGCATCTGAGCGCTATTTTGGAATCTTACCGTGCTTCAGGTTTCCGGGTGGCATTGGACGATGTTGGTTCTGGGTATTCGACCCTTAACCTGCTGCCTGAACTGCGCCCGGACATTATCAAGATTGACCGTGAACTGATCGATCACGTTGATCACGACAATTACAAACAGGTGATTGTCAGCAAACTGATCGGACTGGCGAAAGATCTTGATATCGAAGTCATTGCAGAAGGCATTGAACGACAGGAAGAACTGGATTTCCTGATCGACCATAATGTCGATTTCGTTCAAGGCTTCCTTCTGGGTCGCCCCGCCAGCAGCCCCTATCGTTCGTCAGAATCCTAAATCAACGCCAACCCGCCAAAAAGTTACTCCCAAGCGGCTTAAACGTCCTTCAGGAGCCTTAGCGCATCATAAATCGCCGCATGTGTATTACGTGCGGATACCGCATCGCCAATCCGGAATAACTGGAACGTTCCATCTGCATTACGCACAACCGACTGCGGCTGACCGGCAAGAAGCTGATCATGCGACATCTCGCCGTGATTGGATGATAAGGCCTTGAGATCAAAATAAAGATCATCAAGCGGAATGGTCCCGTGATTGATCACCACCTGATCAACTGTGCGCAGTTTTGCAACGCCGCCATAATCGCTTCCGACATGGGCGATCAAGTGATTGCCGTCTTTTTCGACTGCTGCCAAACGGTATGTCACGGTAAATGTGACATCAAGTTTCTGCATCGAGCGCATATAAGGGACAAGGTTCATCGCCATAACTTCCGGCGCGAATGATCGATCGGGCGTCATGATTTCGACTTTTGCACCAGATTGCGCAATAAGCTCTGCGGCCTGAAGCCCTGCATGATCCCCGGCATCATCAAATACCAGAACGTTCGTTCCCGGCTTTACGTCACCGGAAATGATATCCCATGATGAAACAACCAAATCGTTGCCGCGTGACAGAACTTCGGTATCTGGCAAGCCACCGGTCGCAATGATCACGACATCGGGGTTCTCGGCCTGAACGGTTTCAAACTCTGCCCATGTGTTGAAATGGAAGGTGGCACCATGCATCGCGCACTGGCTCATCCGCCAATCGATGATGCTGATCATTTCTTTGCGGCGTTCGCTTTGCGCGGTTAATCGGATTTGACCACCGGGCTTGTCTGCGGCTTCAAAGACCACAACATCATGCCCGCGTTCGCCTGCAACGCGGGCAGCTTCCAAACCAGCAGGGCCGGTTCCGACGATCACAACCTTTTTGCGGGTTTGCGATTTTGGAATGATCTGGGGCATGTCAAGTTCACGCCCGGTTGCGGCATTGTGGATGCAATAGGCAGCACCCCCTTGATAGATACGATCAAGGCAATAGTTTGCCCCAACACAGGGACGAATTTCGTCTTCGCGCTTTTCAATGATTTTACGAATAAGGTGTGGATCTGTCATATGCGCACGGGTCATGCCAACCATATCAACCTTGCCCGATGCAATCGCATGACGCGCGGTTGCAACATCGGGGATTTTGGCCCCATGGAATGTCGGAAAATCCGTCGCAGCCTTAATTTCGCCGGCAAAATCCAGATGCGGCGAATTTGCCATCCCCTGGATCGGGATCACATCGGTCAAACCGGCATCCGTATCAATATGGCCGCGCACCAGATTGAGAAAATCGATCATGCCGCTGTCTTTCAGGCGTTTTGAGATCGAAAGACCATCTTCTTTTGTCAGACCGCCTTCAAGACACTCATCCCCCGAATATCGCACACCAACAATGAATTCAGAACCAACCCGTTTGCGAATTTCACCAAGGACGTCGAATGTAAATTGCAGCCTGTTATCAACCCCGCACCCATAAGGCTCATCAAGTTCATTGGTCAAAGGCGACCAGAACTGATCCATCAAATGGCCATATGCCTGAAGCTCGATCCCATCCATGCCGCCGGCCTTCATCCGTTCGGCCGCGTCGGCATAGTCCGTAATGATCCGCTCAATATCCCAATCTTCCATCTTTTTGGGAAAGGCACGATGGGATGCTTCTCGCTTATGAGATGGGGATACAACCGGTAACCAGAATTCTTTGTCCCACCGTGTGCGACGCCCAAGATGGGTTAACTGGATCATGACTGCCGCACCATGTTCGTGAATGGCATCGGTCATATCCTTCATCCACGGCACAACCTCGTCCTTATAGACAAGCAGGTTATTGAAAACCGGTGGGCTGTCCTTTGATACGGCAGCCGACCCCGCCGTCATCGTCATCGCCACCCCACCCTTGGCCCTTTCCACATGATAGGCGCGATACCTTTCCTTTGGCATGCCATCTTCGGGATAAGCCGGTTCATGCGACGTCATAATAATCCGGTTACGCAGGGTCAGATGCTTAAGCTGATAGGGCTGAAGAATAGGATCAGTAGACATGTGCGGGGCTCCGGTTTCGAACTCTCATCCATCAACCATATGGATAAATGTACATTAATGTCAATTTTAAGTTCATTGATGTATATTTATAGTACATTCATGTGTACATTGCTTGTTGTCCGCCCTGCAGTTTGCTATGGACTGAAACCATGGAAGAACAATTACAAAACAGTGGCTGGCGCGGTTCGCCCAAAGTTTGGCTGAACGCCGCATATGACGCATTGCTTGAAACCGGTGTGGATGGGGTCAAAATCCAACCCCTTGCCAAGCGACTTAATCTGTCACGGACAAGTTTTTACTGGTTTTTCAAGGACCGCAAAGAACTGCTTGACGCGCTGATTGCGCAATGGCGCGAGAAAAATACTGGCAACCTTATCAAACAGTCAGAGGCCTATGCCGAAACCGTGACCGAGGCGATGCTTAACGTCACCGACTGTTGGTTAAATCCTGAGCTGTTTGACGCCAAGTTTGAATTTGCCATTCGGGGCTGGTCCGTACGATCACCGGAATTGCTTAAAGAAATTCAGGCCGCAGACCAGCTGCGCCTTGATGCGCTAAAACAAATGTTTGTTCGGTTTGGGCAGAATGAACGTTTGGCGGATACCCGTGCAAGGACCATCTATCTGGTACAGATTGGCTATATTTCGATGCAGACTGACGAAGAACTTTCGGTACGTATGCAACGCATACCGGAATATGTCGAAGTCTTTACCGGTCAAGCACCGGCACAACGTGAACTCGACCGTTTTTTTGCCCGCCATCAACAATAACGACTACGCGGCGATCTCGCGGTATTTTGCCGGTGTAACACCGGTCATGGCGCGAAAACGGGTGGTCAGATGGGCCTGACTGGAAAAGCCAGTGGCGACGGCAATCTCGGCAACCGGCTCCCCCCCCCATACGCAGCATATTCATCGCTCGTTCAATCCGCCGACGCAGAACGAATTTATGCGGGGCTTCGCCGACGGTTTTGCGAAACATCCGGGCAAAGTGATAGGCCGATAAATCGGCAATATCAGCAAGTTCTTCAATCGTTAGCGGCTGATCAAGATTGGCATCAACATAATCAAACACCCGGCGCTTAATTACCGGGGATAGCCCGCCACGAACTTTGAACCCCAAATCCCGGCGCGTTGAATAACTGCGCAGCATATGCGCCATCAAAAGCTGCCCGGCATTGGACATTGCCATCCGATCGGCAGGTACTTCCCAATCAAGGGGCAGCATCGCGCTGCGCACTGTTTGTTCGATCAATGGATCAAGGAAAAAGGTTTTTTCCGGCACTTCAACGCCGTTCGGTTCAATGTCAAAGGCCTCGACCACCGCACGTTCCCATGCGGCATGGGGAATATAAAGGTGAAATAATTCGACCTCTCCCTGAACAACCCAATCAGATGTCATATGGGCCGGCATCAAACAGCACCGTCCCGGTCCGCCGCCGGTTAACGGGTCTGCGCCGATCTTGCGTTGAATGCCCGTGCCGCCATTGACATACAGACTAATCGTGTGGTGATCAGGATCGGTATAACGCGTTAAGACATCTGCCTTGCGTCGCCAATGGGCGACCGAAATGCTGTCACCGAAATCCCCCGCGCGCAGCAAATTTGCGTCCCCAATCAATTGATTGAAGACTTCAAATTTCTGATACCGCCCGTTGGGTTGAAATTTGGACTGGGGCGCCGATGCGAATTGCGGGTCAAACATCAATGGTTCCTGATTTATCGAACCCCAATCATCGCACCGCGTGCAAAACTTGCAAAGCCCATTGAACGCAGCCCTGCCCTGTTTTGCGCAAGAATGTGAAAAACACCGCAAGAAGGTGAAAGCCCTGCCATCTGCTTTGTGGCTTAATCGGGCTTAACAGATACGCCCCATGCATCACTTGATCGCCACGCCCTCGCGCCACCAACGTTGCGGGCCTTATCGAAAGCCCTTAAATTTAATGACCGCCCTTTTGTTTCTTATTGTCACCGCCTGCTGGGGATTTACCTGGTATGCCATCAAACTTCAGATCGGGCCGATCCCGGTTGAAATGTCGATCTTTTACCGCTTTGCACTTGCGGCAGCGGTTCTTTGCGGGTTCTTGCTGATCACGCGCAAATGGCGTCCGGTTCCCTGGCGCGCCCATCCGTGGATTGTTCTTTTGGGCTGCGGCCTTTTTGGCATCAACTTCATCCTGATGTATTCCGCCACCGCCTATATCGCCAGCGGCATTGTCGCGGTGATCTTTACCACTTCGACCATTTTTAACGCGCTGGGCAATTGGGCGTTTTATGGCAACCGTCCGGGGATGCGCTTTGTCTTTGGCGCGGCCTTTGGACTTGGCGGGATTTCCTGTTTGTTTGCCAATCAGATCTATGCCCTGTCGCATAATCCCCATGCGATTACCGGCATGTTGTTTGCCCTGTGCGGTACAGCAGTGTTTAGCTGTGGCAACATGGTTTCGGTCAAACTTCACGCCATGGGCATTCCCAACCGTGATGCGGTTGCACGTGGCATGGTCTATGGCACAGTGTTGCTGTTTATCTTTGCCAGTTTGCGCGGACAAACCCCGGTCATGCCGACCGAACCGCTTTATATCGGTGGGTTGATCTATCTGGCCATTCCCGGATCGGTGATTGCGTTTTTGGCCTATCTCGCACTGGTCAACCGCGTTGGTGCCGGACGGGCCGCCTATGTCACCGTTCTGTTCCCGGTGGTTGCCCTGACGGTTTCGACTTTTCTGGAAGGCTATGTCTGGACGCCGATCGGGGCAAGTGGCCTTGCGATGATCTTGCTTGGCAATATCACGATTTTCGCCAAGCTGCCGAGATTTGCCCGACCAAGTGTCAAACCGGCTGCGGCGGATTAATCCGTCACCGCCTTTACAATCAGCCTTTACTGATACCAGCACATTGATGTCCGAAAGTGGCGAGCAGCGATTTTGTTGCTCGCCTAATCTTTGTCCGTCACCAATTTCAGACGGATGGATAAGGCCATGCTGCCCACCGAAATCACGCCCCCACGCTTTGCACTTGAAGAAACCGAATATTCCGGCAAGTCTGTTGGCAAATGCGCCACCACGCACAGCCCCATCACGCGCCGTTCCGGCCGTGATCTTAAGGACAGCCCCCAAATGCCCCTAAAACCCAATCTTAAAATGCCTGAACTGAAAATGGATGGCACAAGCTGGCTTATGCTTTTGATCCTGTCGGTTCTGTGGGGCGGATCATTTTTCTTTACGGAAATTGCGCTGACGGACTTGCCACCCTTTACCCTTGTTTTGTGCCGGGTGACGATTGCATCGCTGATCCTGTGGTGGGTGGTATTGCTGCGCCATATTCCGATCCCGCGCGATCCGAAATTCTGGGGGGCGATTATCATCATGGGGGCGTTTAACAATCTGGTGCCGTTTTCCCTGATTGTCTGGGGGCAAACCCATATCGCCAGCGGTCTTGCCGCGATCTTGAACGCCACCACCCCGCTTTTCACCATCATCATTGCCCATATCGCAACCGACACGGAAAAGTTGAACCTGCGCAAGGCAATCGGTGTTTTGGTCGGTTTTGCCGGGGTCGTGATCATTATTGGCCTGCCCGGTTCTCATGGAACAGGCACGGCTGACGCCAGCCCTCTCGATGGCGCATCGTCACTGGCATTCCTTGCCCCCTTCGCCATTTTGCTGGCAACGTTCTGCTATGGCTGTACTGGGGTGTTTGGCAAACGTTTTGGCGGGATGAACCCGATCCTGACCGCTGCGGGCATGACCAGCGCATCCAGTTTAATGCTGATCCCGCTTGCCGGTTTTATCGACAAACCTTGGGAACTGCCGATCCCATCCACCGATACAATCTTTGCGGTCTTTGGTATCGCAGCACTTAGCACTGCGCTTGCCTATATCCTGTATTTCGCGATCCTGAAGCGAGCCGGCGCAAGCAACCTTTTGCTTGTTACTTTCCTGATCCCGGTCAGTGCGATCTTGCTTGGGGTCGGGTTTCTGGGTGAAACGCTGTTGCCGCAGCACATCGCCGGGATGGGTGTGATCGGGGTCGGGTTGGCGGTGATTGACGGGCGGCTCCTTGCGCGTCGTTAAGTAGCGCCATCCTCGACACAGACAACAGCCAAACCCTGTTTCAGCTCCCTCGGGGGCATAGAAATAAAATAGCAGATAAAACACTTAGCTATTGATCTAACTTTTGATCGCGAATATAGTTAGCCACATGGATAACTATATTGAACCCCTCGACACCATCTTTCACGCGCTGGCCGACCCGACCCGTAGGGCGGTGGTTCAGCATTTGGTGAAAGGCCCGGCATCCGTAAAGGAACTGGCAGCGCCCTACGACATGGCCCTGCCGTCCTTCATGAAGCATATCAGCGTGCTGGAACAGGCAGGACTGATTGCCTCGCAAAAACAGGGCCGCGTGCGCACCTGCACCTTTAATCCCGATAAATTGGCCGCGGCAGAGAAATGGTTCGATGACCAACGCGCCATCTGGGCGAGCCGCTTTGACAATCTCGACAATCTACTGACATCTCTTCAGGGAGAAACCGATGAAACCTGATCTGCGTTTTAACTTCATCGCCGACATGCAAAAAAGCACACTGACCATCCGCCGCGAATTCGCCGCCAAACGGCAACTGGTGTGGGATTGCTATACCAAGAGCGAACTTCTCGACCAATGGTATGCGCCCAAACCGCTGACGACAAAAACCAAGTCTTTTGATTTCCGCGAAGGCGGGCATTGGCATTTTGCCATGATCGACCCGAATGGCACTCATTACTGGAGCCGCACGGATTACGAAACGATCACCCCGATTGACGGTTACACAGGTTATGACGGATTTACCGACGAGACCGGGGTGATCAATCCCGACCTGCCGCGCGCTCATACCGACATGACCTTTACCGACAAGGGCGACCACACGCTTACCGAAACAGTGGTTTCTTATAACTCGCCCGAAGACCTGCAAACGGTCATTGATATGGGCATGGAAGCAGGCATGGCCTCAACCCTTGAACGGCTTGACGAGTTGCTCGTGAAATTGACGGTTTAAGCCAACACCCCAAATGCAAAAAGGACCGGAATTTCCCGGTCCTTTTTGCATTTCTTGCCGCAGAATATTTGGTGGATTTCATATCTTCGGCCAGGTCGGCTTCCTACGGCAGGCGTATGTTCGGATAAAACGGGACTGTCCCCTTTTCCCTTTTGATCTTAACCGCGGCTGGCATGACCAGCGCATCTAGCCTGATGTTGATCCCGCTGGCCGGTTTTATGGATAAACCTTGGGAACTGCCAACCCCATCAACAGACACCATCCTTGCGGTTTTCGGAATCGCCGCCCTTAGCACCGCCCTTGCCTATATCCTTTATTTCGCCATCCTCAAACGGGCCGGAGCAAGCAACCTTTTGCTTGTCACCTTCCTGATCCCGGTCAGCGCAATTTTGCTGGGCGTCGGGTTCCTTGGCGAAACACTGCTGACCCAACATATCGCCGGAATGGGTGTCATTGGGGTTGGGCTGGCGGTGATTGATGGAAGGTTGGTTAGGCGGCTGCGTGGGGGAAAATAATGCTGTCGCCTTTTCTTAGAGATAAATAAATCTGTCCCCTTTTCTTCTTTTTGGTCTTTTTGTTGGTCTAGTTAACTTATTAAAGTTTACATCAGTTGCTACAGGCTGGATCACAAACCCAAAACAAGCTATCTATACACCTATTACTCTACCAAAAGTGGTGAACCTAATTATGACTGAAGACTTTAATGACTCCGACCTGCACATGATTTTTGATCGCGTTCTTAGTCTCTACGATCCAGAAATTCTTCAAAACCCAAACTGGGGCAGCGCGGTGAATTTCTTAGATATTAAGCCTCAGTTGGACGCATTCATGTTTGCAGCACAATCAATGATGTCGCTGGATATTAGCTTGATACCAAACAATACAAAAAACGCCATCTATAATTACAGCTTAAGTATTTCAAAGTTACTTGAGAGAATTACCAAATTCACCTTATCTGCTGAGTTTCAATCAAATGCAAATTCAATAATTTCTGAATTCAATTCAAATTATCAAAGAACTGCGCCTATACTTGCCACATGGATTCCTTTTCTAATCGCGAAAAAAGACATGGAAGGAACAATTTTTCTCCACATCGACAAGCAACAAGATAGAATAAAACAAAAATCTCAGGAACTTGAAGAACATTTATCCAAAAATATAGACAAGGTAAAAGAAACTAGTGATGAATTCACTTCACTAATTATGACAGCAAACAATCAAATTCAAAATATAAATCACAACAGTGACAAAATAATTTTACAGACAGAAACTAAATGTGAAGAATTAATAGATAAACTAATAGAAGATCTAAATAAAAAATCAGAGTCTGCTGACTTAATTTTATCAAATGTAAAATCAAATTCCGCATTACAGGCTATAAAACCATACTCAAAGAGCTTCCATAACTCATCTAAATCAAATAAAAACAGCTCAAACTCATGGCTTTTATGCACCATAATACATATATTTGTCGCCATATCATGGGGAATTTATTGTTTAAACAATTTACCACCAGAAACACAAAACATATATCAAATATATTATTTATTTATATATCGAATATTTATAACAGCAATAATACTAACAGGAATGCTCTGGTGCGCTCGACAATACAAGATAGAAAAACACCAACACACCATTGCGCTACACAAAGCTAATGCATTAGATTCATTTGAAGCTTTCGTCGAGGCATCAAATGACATTAAAACAAGAGATGCTGTACTTTTACGAGCAGCTCAGACTATCTTCAACAGCGAGCAAACAGGCTACTTAGGAAAAGATTCTGATTTTCCGATTCTCAGTCATATTGAAGCCCTTAAATCTATGACAAAATAATGCTCTGCATATCTAAGAGATAAAAACTTAACACTTTCCAGTTCGTTATCCTCAATGAAGACCTTATGGAATTTGCAACGAAGAAAGCCGTTGTTAAAACCAGCCTATGGGTTGGGCTGCTTGTTATCCTTGGGCTTTTCCCGGCGGACCATCGCCGATGGCGATGTCTCTCGAAAGCTGCGTGCCTCGCTTTCTCGTGAACCAGGGGGTTAAAGCCCTCTCCGAGGGGGCCAATTAAAAAACCCGCCAGGCTTCTGCCTGACGGGCTTTTTAATTGGTAGCCGAGGAGGGACTTGAACCCCCGACACGCGGATTATGATTCCGCTGCTCTAACCAGCTGAGCTACTCGGCCACAGGATATTCTGTGGTGTTCTGCGACGTGCGGAACGAGGCGGTTTTTAAGTCAGGGAGCCGCCCCCGTCAAGCGCCTTTTTGACGATTTTGTCAAAAAAGATATCTACAAAACCCATGGGCGAGGAACTTTGCCCCTCGCCCACCGTAATCGTTGATCAATCAGCGATCCATCACGGATCAGGCGGCAGTCGCCGCACCGCTGAGAAGTTCTTCGCGAGTGATCCAACCGCCGCCAAGGACGCGTTCGCCCTGATAGAACACACCGGCCTGCCCCGGCGCGATGCCAAACTGGGCATCGTGAAGCTCGATCCGGGCTTCGCCGGCGGCTTCGGGGTAAACGGTTGCGGTCGTTGGCTGCATGGCCGAACGCAATTTGACTTCGACCTCGACACCGTTTTCATCGACATGATCGCCGTCAAGCCAGTTCAGGTCTTTGACATAGACCAGCTTCTTGGCCAAGGCGGCCTTCGGACCAACAACGACCTGACGTTTTTCCGGTACCAGTTTGACGACATAAAGCGGTTCTGCCGTACCACCAATGTTCAAACCACGGCGCTGACCGACCGTGTAATGGATCAGCCCACGGTGATCGCCCATGACATTGCCATCCACATCAACGATCTGGCCGGGTTCACCGGCCTCGGGACGCAGACGTTCGACCAGACGGGCATATTTGCCATCCGGGACAAAGCAGATGTCCTGACTGTCAGGTTTATCGGCAACTTCCAGACCGAATTTTGCGGCCAAGGCACGGGTTTCAGCCTTGCTCATCAAATGGCCGAGCGGGAAGCGCAAGAAATCCAGCTGTTCCTGTTTGGTGGTAAACAGAAAATAGCTTTGATCGCGGTTGGGATCAGCCGCACGGTGCAATTCGGCCCGGCCGTTTGCACCCAGTTTCCGCTGCACATAATGGCCGGTTGCCATGCAATCCGCGCCAAGATCATGCGAGGTTTCCAGCAAATCACGGAATTTGACCGTCTGATTGCATTTCACACACGGGATCGGGGTTTCGCCGCGCATATAGCTGTCGGCAAAATCATCGATCACTTCTTCGCGGAAGCGTGATTCGTAATCAAGCACGTAATAAGGAATGTCGATATCCTCGGCCACTTTGCGCGCATCATAGATGTCGCGCCCGGCACAGCAGGATTTCGCACGGGTCGGGGCATTTGCACCCATGTCATAAAGCTGAAGAGTGATGCCCACCACGTCATAGCCTTCTGATTTCAGAAGGGCGGCAACGGCGGAGCTATCGACCCCACCCGACATGGCAACAACCACACGGGTATCTTCGGGGGCTTTATCAAAGCCAAGGCTGTTCATTTTCTTTCTCACCCATCCGCGGGTCAAGGCCACGGCGACAAGAGGTTGATCTTAGTCGATCTCAATTGCCAACGGGCGGCATAAGGCCGCCCGTGACGGTTTATTCGGGCTTATATAGGGGCTGACGCGACGAATTGCACGAATTTCGTGTGCGTACACCTATTTTGCCAGATCAAGCCCCATCTGCCAGAAATCGGCTTCAAGGCGGCTTGCCATCGCAAAGGTTTGGCACAGTCCATCGATCCGGGTATGTCCACCGCGCTTGGCACTTGTGTTTTCCAACAGATCAATTTCAGCCTTTGCCACGTCCTGAAATTCATCAGACGCATACATTTCAATCCATGCCCGATATGGATTGCCGTCAAGCACAGTATCAGAACTTGCCATCAAGCGGTTTGCAATCTCGGCATAGCCAACCATACAGGGCATTAAGGCGACCTGAAGATCAACCACATCGCCCTGAAGCCCGCGATCCAGCACATAGCGGGTATAGGCAACACACGCACGTGCTTCGGGCTGGGCGATAATGTCGGCCTCGGAAAGTCCCCATTCTTTGCAAAAATCAAGATGCAGGCTCATTTCCATATCAAGGATCGCATGCACGGTTGCCGAAAACTGGCGCATGGCAGGCAGATCTTCGGCCTTATAAACCGCCAAAGCATAGGCGCGCGCAAACTGGATCAGAAACAAATAGTCCTGAATAAGGTAATGCTTGAACGATGTCTGTGGCAGGGTTCCTTTGCCAAGCTGTGTAATGAAATCATGGCAGACATAGCTTTGCCATGCATCACTTTCACGGGCGCGCAATTTGCCAAACAGGCTGTCGGCCGGGATGATATTGGTGAATGTCTTGGTCTGGCCCATGGTTGGTCCCTGCCCTGTTTTTGCGGTCATCTTGGTTTAAACAAAAACGGACCAGCCCACATGATGCAGGCTGGTCCGGTATTCGTGATTTGGGTGCATGTCGCATGGCGTGCGAACGCCCCCATAAAATCAGTCTTCGCGTTCGTCGATCCAAGCCATCTGGATGGCTTCGAGAATCTTTTCATTCGACTTCGCAGGATCGTCTTCGAAACCTTCAAGCGCACAAATCCATTTGTGCAGATCGGTATAACGAAGGTTGAGGTTATCCTTTTCAGGATGGGCTTCCTCAAGCTCGATCGCGATGTCATTAACATCTGTCCAACGCATATCAGTCTCCTTTGGTGCCGGGGCGTGCGGGTGCCCACCCGGTCAAAACAAAGTCAAACTTACTTGTCGACCATCATGTTACGGGTCGCCGAGGGCAGCTTAACGCGCAGGCCATCAAGCTCGTCGCTCATGATGATCTGACAGCCAAGACGCGATGTCTCGGTCAGGCCAAATGCAAGATCAAGCATGTCTTCTTCATCTTCGGACGGTTCGTCAAGTTTATCGAACCAGTCTTCGTCCAGAACAACATGGCAGGTCGAGCAAGCCAGTGAACCTTCGCAAGCACCTTCAAGGTCAACGCCATTTTTATGGGCGGCTTCCAGTACGGACAGGCCGTCGGCTACGTCGAATTCCTTTTCGGTGCCATCGGGCTCAACAAAAACGATCTTAGGCATCTGTGCCTTTCTCCTCGGTAATACTTTTTGTTCGATCTCTGTTTAACGCCTTGTCTAAGACAAGACGCCGTGTCCGACCTGACCTTTGGCGGTTGAACGGGACAATCGCCGCAAGTGGCCGGTTTGTCAATCAGGCCGGGTCGCTTTTAGTTCACTTCGTCGACATTTTGTCCGGCAAGCGCCTGACGTATCCGACTATCCATTCGGCTTTCGGCAAACGGGCGCGATGCATTTTCAAGTGCTTCGGCGGCCTCATTCACCACATCACGGTCATCACCCGCCATTGCTGCTTCAAGTTTGGCAATCGCATCGGCAATGTTTTTATCATCTTCGGGTGTTAACAATGCACGGTCCGCATCCATTGCGGCACGTACGGCCAGAATGTTGCGGCGTGCTTCTACCCGTGCTTCGGTCAGAAGACGCACGATCATATCGTCGCGGGCATGAACCATACTTTCACGCAGCATATTGGCCATATCGATTTCGTTAATGCCATAGGTCGGCTTAACTGCGACTTCCTGCTCGACCCCGGTGGTTTCTTCGCGGGCCGATACGGTTAGCAAACCATCGGCATCAACATTGAACTGCACGCGAATGCGCGCCGCCCCTGCTGCCATTGACGGAATGCCGGTCAGTGCAAAACGGGCCAGTGATCGGCATTGATCAACCATTTCACGTTCGCCCTGCACCACATGAATCATCATGGCCGACTGACCATCCTGATAGGTGGTGAATTCCTGTGCCTTGCTCACCGGGATCGGGGTGTTGCGATCAATGACCTTTTCAACAATCCCACCCATGGTTTCCAGGCCAAGCGACAAGGGCGTCACATCCAGAAGAAGGTTATCGGACCCACCAGTAAGTGCTTCGGCCTGAAGAGCGGCACCAAGGGCGACAACTTCGTCCGGATCGATATCAGACAGCGGTTCTTGTTCAAACAGATCGGCCACGGCCTTACGCACCGCAGGCACACGGGTTGACCCACCGACCAGAACAACGCCTTTGACGTCTTCTGGCAGCACGTCGGCATCATCAAGAACCTGTTCGGTAATCGCCGCTGTGCGGGCAACAAGTTTCGCGATCATGGCTTCAAACGCATCACGGGTCACCGTGTGGTTTGTGCTTACGCTATTAAGATCGACCGCAATTTCGACGGCATCCTGATCGGTCAGGCCTTCTTTGACTTTCCGCGCGGTTTTCAAAATACGTTTGGCATCAGATGCATCAAGCGCATCGGTCGCCCCGCCGTCTTTACGCTCGGCCAGAAGATGTTCGGCAATGGCGTGATCGAAATCATCGCCACCAAGCGCAGCATCACCGCCGGTTGCCTTAACCTGGAAAACGCCCTTTTGCATTTTCAGCAACGAGATATCGAACGTCCCACCGCCAAGGTCATAAACGGCGTAAAGCCCCTCTGCCCCGTTATCAAGGCCATAGGCCAAAGCCGCCGCCGTCGGTTCATTGACCAGACGCAGGACTTCGATCCCGGCCAGTTTGGCGGCATCCTTGGTTGCGGTGCGCGCACCATCATCGAAATAGGCCGGAACCGTAATCACGGCCTTTTCAACCGGCTGATCAAGGCTTTCTTCGGCCCGGGTACGCAAAGCGCGCAGAATATCGGCCGATACTTCAACCGGGGTCAAAACACGGTTCCCGACATTCAGGCGCACCATCATCGGTTCGCCATTATCGGTTTCGGATTTTTCCGGGACTTCGACATCATAGGGAAGCGTGCCTGCGACCCGTTTCACATCTTCAAGGCCACGGCCCATCAGGCGCTTGACCGAAGACACAACGCGGTTCGCATCGGTATTGATATGATCGCGTGCGGCTTCACCAACAACGGGTGCGTCGTCGCCGTAATAGACAACAGACGGGACAATCGCATTGCCGCCGGATTTATCGCGCAGGACTTCGGGTTTTTCTTCGCGTGAAATCGCAACAACCGAGTTGGTGGTCCCAAGGTCGATCCCAACAGCAATCTGGCGCTCGTCTTCGTGGGGAAGCGGTGTTTCACCCGGTTCGTGGATTTTAAGCAGGGCCATGAATTCTATCCGTTATTTTTAAGGGCAGTGTGCCCCTATATGATCAGGCAGCGGCAAGGCGCGACTTCTTCGCGCGCGCTTCCTCGGTCATTTTCATCAGGTATCTCAGACGGGTGGTCAATTTTTTGGCGGTGTCAAAGGCATTGGATGCCAGCGCATCACCAAGATCCGTTTCACAGGCACGCGCCTGTTTGCGGGTATCCTTGATCATCGCATCAATCGTGCCTTTGTCTGCGGCATCATGAAGCGCTTCGCGCATTTCCATCGCTTCCATCAGAAGTTCAGGATCATTGACAGTGTGGCCTTCGCCACCCTCGGGTTCGATGCCGGACAGGCGCAGCATATAATGCGCGCGTGAAACCGGATTTTTAAGCGTCTCGAAAGCCTCGTTCAGGCTGGCGGCCTGTTGGGATGACAGGGCCTGTTCACGGCCTGATTTTGATGCAAAGCGATCCGGGTGAAGCAATTGCTGTTGCTTGAGATAGGTTGCTTCTACCGCGTCAATATCAACGACAAAGGAAGGTTCCAGACCAAACCGTTTGAAATGGTCAAGCTGGCCGGGTGCCTGAATGGCGTTGCAGGTATCGCAAAACAGCGCGCTTGCGTCTACCGGGCCCTTACAGGACCAGCAAACCTTGTGTGCCGGATGGTCTGTATTGCTCACGCTATGCACTTCCGAGGATTAAAGACAAAAACAAATCAGACGAAAAGCGGTCAGCGTTAATGCGCAAACCACCATTTTTCAGCGATGGCCCCGGCGATTAAACCGGGGCCATTACCAAACAGAAAGCAGGGAAAGCCCGGCCCGATCAGACGTGGAAGGATTCACCGCACCCGCAACGACCCTTTTCGTTGGGATTGCGGAATACGAAACCTTCTTCCATCGTATTGACCTCGTAATCCATTTCCGTTCCAAGAACGAACATCATGGCTTTGGGGTCGATCAGGAGTTTCACGCCGTCATTCAGCTCGACTACTTCTTCGAAGCCACTGGCATCGTCAGCGTATTCAAGCGTGTAAGACAGGCCCGAACACCCTTTGCTGCGCACACCAAGCCGAATGCCGTGCGAAGGTTTCCCACGACTATCGAGCAGCGCCTTGATGTGATCAAGCGCAACCGGTGTGACAGAAATCGGTGACGGTAGAGCCATTGTATTCTCCCAAATTTCCGAAAACGAAGTGGGTGTGACGCTGCTTATTCAGCAGCGTCAGCCGCGACGTTTTTGGATTTGTAGTCGCTGATCGCTGCTTTAATGGCGTCTTCTGCCAAGATAGAGCAGTGAATTTTAACCGGCGGAAGTGCAAGTTCTTCAGCAATCTGCGAGTTTTTGATCGCACCTGCTTCGTCAAGCGACTTGCCTTTAACCCATTCGGTGATCAGCGAGCTCGACGCAATCGCCGAACCGCAACCAAAGGTCTTGAACTTTGCATCTTCAATGATCCCTTCCGGGGTCACTTTGATCTGCAGCTTCATGACGTCGCCACAGGCCGGTGCACCGACAAGACCGGTTCCGACGAACGATTCATTTTTGTCCATCGAACCAACGTTACGCGGGTTTTCGTAATGGTCGATCAGTTTTTCGCTATAAGCCATGATAGGAATCCTTCCTAAAAGTCTTTTAAGTCTCTCTCACGAGACGAATTACGTCGATAAGTCGTCGTCAGTCGTTCTTAGTGCTCGGCCCACTCGATCGACTTGATGTCGATGCCTTCCTGGGCCATTTCCCAAAGCGGGCTCATCTCACGCAGGCGCTCGACAGCAACACTGATTGACTCAATTGCTTCGTCGAGTTCTTCCTTCGTGGTGTAACGGCCAATGCCGATACGCAGCGAAGTGTGTGCGAGCTCTTCGTCAACACCCAGCGCACGCAGCACGTAAGACGGCTCAAGCGATGCCGACGTACAAGCAGAACCGGACGAAACCGCAATGTTCTTGATGTCCATCTGAAGGCTTTCGCCTTCGACATAGGCAAAGGAAACATTGAGGTTGCCCGAAACGCGCGCTTCTTCATCCCCGTTAAGGTAGATGTCAGCCAAACGGTCCCGGAACTTCTGCAACGTGTAATCGCGAAGTTTGGTGATACGGGCATTTTCTTCTGCCATTTCGTTTGACAGAATATCACATGCCTTACCAAGACCCACGATCAGCGGGGTCGGCAACGTCCCTGAACGCATGCCACGTTCCTGACCACCACCGGTGATCTGGGCGATAACGCGCACACGCGGACGACGGCGAACGAACAATGCGCCAATGCCTTTCGGACCATAGATTTTGTGGCCGGAAATCGACATCAGATCAATGTTCATGTCTTCAACATCAAGGTCAATCTTGCCAACGGCCTGTGCGCAATCTGTGTGGAAGAACACTTTGCGTTCACGGCAGATAGCACCGATTTCCTTGAGCGGCTGGATCACACCGATTTCGTTGTTTACGCCCATGACGGAAACAAGTGCGGTTTCATCTGTGATCGTCGCCTTAAGTTCTTCAAGATCGACCAGGCCGTTTTCCTTAACGCCAAGATAGGTCACTTTGTAACCTTCCTGTTCAAGGTGACGGGCACTGTCGAGCACGCATTTATGCTCGGTTACGATCGTGATCATGTGCGGCTTCTTTTTGCCGTAGAACTTCATCACACCCTTAAGTGCAAGGTTGTTCGACTCAGTCGCACCTGATGTAAAGATGACTTCCTTGGCACTGGCACCAATGATTTTGGCAACCTGTCCACGCGCGACTTCAACCGCATCTTCGGCTTCCCAGCCAAAGCTGTGATTACGCGAATGCGGGTTACCGAATTTCTCGGTGAAATACGGCAGCATCGCATCGACGACACGCTGGTCGGTCGGCGTGGTCGCCTGATAGTCCAGATAGATCGGCTTTGCTTTAAGCTCGTTCATAATTAAAGGCTTCCTCACTCACTCTCTTGTCAGGCAGCGTGACGCGCTTTCTTACGCGCTGCATTACCCCTCATCCGGCTCCAAACTCGGATAAACGTATCGATATCGTCCTCGGTCGTTTCCAGTCCCAGACTGACCCTGATGGCCGATCCGGTGTCGGAAAGTCCCATTTCCTTAAGCACGTGGCTTTCACGTACCTTGCCTGACGAGCAGGCTGATCCCGAACTGATTGCAACACCTGCCAAATCCAATGCCATAACCTGAGTTTCCCCAGGCATTCCCGGCAAGATCAGGCAACTTGTATTCACCAGTCGCTCCGTTCCCTTACCAGCAATCAAAAGCTCAGGAGCTTCTGACGCCAATTCTGTTTCAAGGCGATCACGCATTCCTGCGATAGTCGCCATCTGCGCCATTTTGGCTTCGGCCCGCCGGGCAGCGGCGGCAAAGCCTGCAATACCCAGAACGTTTTCCGTGCCACCACGGCGATATTTTTCCTGTCCGCCACCCCGGATCTGCGGCACCAGCATCACACCGGGCGCAATCGCCAAGGCACCTGTTCCTTTGGGGCCGCCGATCTTATGTGCCGAAACCGACACCATATCAACCAGCAAGCGCCCCATATCCACCGGCATCCGTCCCAGCGCCTGTACGGCGTCACAATGGACTTTTGCCCCATATTCCCGCGCCAGCAGACCAACCTTTGACACCGGCTGTATCACACCGGTTTCATTATTGGCCAGCATGACCGAAACCAGAACCTTTTGCCCGGCTTCCGATGCGTCTTTAAGCATCTTTTCCAAAGCAGCCAGATCAATCACGCCATTACCGTCAACCGGGATACGTTTGGCATCCACCCGTCCTTCGATGACCGAAGGATGTTCAGTTGCACTGGTAAAGACAGTGACATCTTCCAGACCGTTCAGCGCCAGACTGTTTGCCTCGGTCCCGCCGCTGGTGAAAATGATCCGCTCAGCATCACCACCGACCAGTTCGGCAATCGTTCGGCGTGCATGATCAACAATCTTGCGGGCTGCACGGCCACTTCCGTGAACTGATGACGGGTTACCTGTGACATCCATCGCAGCGATCATGGCCTGCCGTGCTTCGATGCACAGCGGCGCGCTTGCGTTGTAGTCGAGATAAACCTGTTCGGCCATCAGTTTGTATTCATCCTTATTCTCATCTGCACTCGATATAGAGCAGCATTTACTGTGCCGCAACCTGTGACGGCTCTTCTATTTGCGTTGTTTTCGCAGGGAATGCGCGCAGCGTCCCGGCAACATTGCGATCCACCACATCAGCAAGACTGACTGATGCCAGATAAAGGTAAATCTGATTGCCAAGTTCTTCCCACAATTCATGGGTTTGGCAGCGACCCTGATTGGCCTTACAGCCTTTTGGCGAACCGGATTTACAGCGGGTTGCACGGATCGGCTCATCGACAGCCAAAATGACATCGGCGACACGGGTTTCAACGGCCGTACGGGCCAGAAGATATCCACCACCGGGACCGCGCACGGAGCGAACCAGTCCTCCCTTGCGCAATTTGCCAAACAGCTGCTCAAGATAAGACAACGAAATTTCCTGACGGTCCGCAATATCTGCAAGCGCGACCGGTCGGTCCTTACTGCTTTCAGCGAGATCGACCATCGCCATGACGGCATAGCGGCCTTTTGTACTCAGCTTCACGGTACGTCCTCCTGCCTTGCTGTCCTGGTCATACTGGTTTGCACACCTGACAGCGGGCTGTTCATTGTTGTCGCGCGATGCGCGCCAACCTTATTTAGATGATGCAACGATGCGCGGTTTATCCGGCGCAACGTCGCCTGCCGATTTCCCGGCAGCTCCTGCTTTTTCGGCTTCAAGTACGCCGACCTGTTCACGCAGGATTTTGACTTCACGGCCAAGTTCTTCAAGTGCACGGGCCACCGGATCAGGCAGATCACCGATTGGCGTACCATAAGCACAGAAACGATCATCGGCCTCGCGGCGAACGATTCTGGCCGGGATACCAACCACAGTAGCGCCTTCCGGCACTTCGGACAGCACAACCGCATTGCCGCCAACACGGGCGTTTTTACGCACGGTGAACGGGCCAAGGATTTGTGCGCCGGACCCGACAATCACACCGTCTTCAAGAGTGGGGTGACGTTTAAGGCCGCGCTGACCTTCGCTATTTACACTGGGCGACGTCCCGCCAAGGGTTACCCCCTGATACAAGGTGACGTCATCGCCAATCTCGGCGGTTTCACCAATCACGACACCCATGCCATGGTCGATAAAGAACCGCTTGCCGATCTTGGCACCGGGATGAATTTCAATGCCGGTCAACCAGCGCATGATCTGCGACAGGAAGCGGGCCGTAATACGAAAACCGCGCCCCCAAAGCCAGTGCGTGCCGCGATATCCCATGATTGCGTGAAACGCCGGATAACAAAGCGCGATCTCCAAACGGGAGCGTGCCGCAGGGTCGCGGGCAATCATCGCGTCGATTTCCTGACGAATTAGCTTGAACATGGGGCGGTCCACTGTGTAATTAGTACCTTCGATTCCCGGCAGCCACGCCCAAGCCCGGCCTTACGCACAACGTAAGAACGGGTGAAAACGGCACCAGCGGGTTAGCCGGAATATAGGATAACCGAGTAACTTGGTCAAGTATTTGCCCAAAGCAATTTATGCGCAAACACGAAAAAACTTACAAAAACACTCGGATATTTTTGGTACACACATCATTCCATTCGTGGACAGGAGCAGTCTGATCCATGCCTGAGGTCATTTTTAACGGCCCCGAAGGCCGCCTTGAAGGTCGCTACCACCATAACGGCGCTGACGATTCGCCCATCGCACTGATCCTCCATCCGAACCCGCAACAGGGCGGCACAATGAACAACAAGTTGTGCTTCAACTTGTTCAATATGTTCAAGAGTCGCGGATATTCGGTCATGCGCTTCAACTTCCGCGGTGTTGGTCGCTCGCAGGGCGTTTACGATCAGGGAATCGGCGAACTGTCCGATGCCGCATCCGCGCTCGACTGGATGCAGACCTATAACGCCAATGCGCGTGCAACCTGGGTTGCCGGTTATTCGTTCGGATCCTGGATCGGCATGCAGCTTTTGATGCGCCGTCCAGAAATTGACGGGTTTATTTCGATTGCAGCCCCGGCCAGTGAATATGACTTCACCTTCCTGGCACCCTGCCCGTCTTCTGGCATCCTGATCCACGGATCACAGGACACCAACATTCCGATTGCATCGGTCAACAAGCTTTCTGACAAGCTCAATTCCCAGAAAGGCATTGAAGTTGACATGTGCACCATTACTGATGCCGATCATTATTTTGCCAAACAGCAAGATGACGTGATCAAACACACTGCTTCATATCTCGATAAGCGCGGCGCGTAACCGCCTGCCACGACTACGCGATTATGAGATACCGAAGAACGAAGGCCGCCTGTTCAGGCGGCCTTTTTCGGTATGTAAAGCCTACCACCACAACAGGGCTCGGACACGCCAGTCGTTCCGGGAAAGCTAAGTGGTAGCTCACGCAGATGGCGGACAGCAAGGTAACCAAAACATTCCGCTTCGACCGCATCCCCGTCCCACTCAAGATCATCAACGGAACGCACCGGCACGCCCAACCGGGTATTTAGCGTTTTCATGACATAGTCATTATGGCGGCCACCACCACAAACGAACCAGCTTTGCGGTGCGGCCGGAAGGTGGTTCACACCGGCAACAATGGCCGCAACGCTACAATTGGCCAATGTCGCCGCCCCGTCAGACACATTCAGCTTTGCGTCACCTACAAGCCCGTCAATGCGCGCAGCCATATCTTCGCGATCAAGGGATTTTGGCGGAACACGGTCAAAATACGGGTCTTCAAGAAATTTGACTTCGACCATCGGGTCTCCATTGCCCGATGCCGCCGTCGCACCATTCAAATCCACCGGGTTTCCGGTATGGCGCAACATCCAGTCATCAAGTCGCGCATTACCCGGACCACAATCAAAGGCAAGCAATTCGTCATTGGCATCGATATAGGTGACATTCGACACCCCGCCGATGTTAAGCACCGCAACCGGTAGCTCAACCCCGGCACTTTTCATCAACGCGGCATGATAGACAGGGGCCAGTGGCGCGCCTTCGCCGCCTGCCGCAACATCGGCCAATCGGAAATCGGCCACCACCGGAATACCTGTTTTGTAAGCCAACATATCAGGCGTTCCGATCTGGCGCGTCAGGCCAGATGCCGGTTCATGAAACACCGTCTGACCATGAAAACCGATCACACCGATTTCGCCCGCCAAAGTGCCGGATTTTTCAAGCAGCATGTTAACGGCATCAACATGGACCTGTGTCAGATCATCTGCCACGACATGTTCGGTGTTGGTCGCACCGCGATTACCAAAGCATGCCCGCATCCGTTCGCGTAATTCCGGGGCATAGGGCACGAAAACCGCGTGATCAAGACGGCGAACGTCAACGCCATCGGTTTCAATCAAGGCCGCATCGACACCATCAAGTGATGTGCCGCTCATCATGCCGATTGCCTTGATCCAGCCTTGTGTCATCTCATACTCCGCGTGGCATTTTGTCATTGTAGCATGCAGCTTAGATCGAATTTCTGGCGAAATCGTTACGACGATACCAGAACTGCGTCCCGATCCGTTGCCCAGCGGATGTTTTCTGTGCTAGATCATCGCCTCCGCACCTATTGGCGGCTCGATTTTTCTATCACAACCAACATAGCGCAAAAACCATGACTGAACTGAAGTCTGATTTTCTCCGCGTCATGAATGACCGCGGTTATATCCACCAATGTACGGACCTCGAAGGTCTTGATACCTATGCGACGGAAAATACGGTGGTGTGCTATGTGGGCTATGATTGCACTGCAGACAGCTTGCATGTCGGATCCCTCGTATCGATCATGATGCTGCGCTGGCTGCAGAAAACCGGCCATAAACCGATTGTCCTGATGGGCGGCGGCACCACCCGTGTTGGCGACCCGACTGGTCGTGACGATGCCCGCCCGGTTTTGACCGATGAAATCATTGCTGCCAACATGGCCGGCATCAAAAAAGTATTTCAGCAGTTCCTGACATTTGGCGATGGCCCGACCGATGCGGTCATGGTCAACAATGCCGACTGGCTGGATAAACTGAACTATATTGAATTCCTGCGTGATTTCGGTCGCCATTTCTCGGTCAACCGGATGCTGGCATTTGATTCGGTCAAGCTACGGCTGGAACGCGAACAGTCGCTGAGCTTCCTTGAATTCAACTACATGATCCTGCAGGCCTATGACTTTGTTGAACTGAACCGCAATTACGCCTGCACCCTGCAGATGGGCGGATCGGATCAGTGGGGCAACATTGTTAATGGTGTTGAATTGGGACGTCGCGTTGATGAGAAATCATTGTTCGGCCTGACCACCCCACTAATGACCACCGCCTCAGGTGCGAAGATGGGTAAAACGGCCTCTGGTGCTGTTTGGTTGAACGAAGAACGCCTGTCGTCCTATGACTACTACCAGTTCTGGCGCAACACCGAAGATGCCGACGTGATCAAATTCATGCGTCTGTTTACCGAAATGTCGCTCGAACAGATCGCAGAATACGAAAAGCTTGAAGGATCAGACATCAACGAGGCGAAAAAGGTTCTCGCCCTTGAAGCTGTCACCCTTTGCCGTGGGAAAGAAGCCGCCCTGACAGCGGCTGAAACCGCACGCAAAACCTTTGAAGAAGGTGTTCTGGCTGACGACCTTCCGACAGTTGAAGTCGCCAGAGCCGAACTTGACGCGGGTATTCCTGCCTTTGATTTGTTCCGTCGTGCGGACCTTGCGAAATCGGGTGGCGACGCACGCCGCCTGATCAAGGGTGGTGGTGCAAAAATCAATGACGAAAAAGTCAGCGATGAAAATGCCAATATCACCGCAGATGCGCTTAATTCAGATGGCGTGATCAAGGTTTCGGCAGGCAAGAAGCGCCACGTTCTGATCAAGCCGGTCTGATAATTACTCAGCAACAGAACCAAATACAAAAGCCCCGCAGCAGATGCCTGCGGGGCTTTTTGTTTACTTGCTTTAACCCGGTTCTGCCCCGGTAATCAGATTGCGGAACACACCCGGCACAAATGTCGACAACGGATTGACGGAAATGTCCGGGTTTTCAAGATCGCCTTCAACCGTGTAGGTCGGGGCGAAGATACCCCCACCTTCCTCGCCGACCAGAAGATCCCCAAGGATCGGAATAACGCCAAGTGCGGAGTTCAGCGCGTAAATCGGGACAATTGATCCCGACAGTCGGATTTCGGATTTCGCCAGATCAATCGATCCATTCGCCGTCACTCCGACTGCCGTTCCGTTTGCCGATATTTTCGAAAGCGACAGCACATCATTGGCATAGGTGAAATCACCATTGAGCTCGTCAAATGATATCCCGTTGCCCTGCAAAACGTCGCCAAGCCCTGTTAAGGATGCAGCGCCAAGAACCCGGGCTGCAACCGGGGCATTGACGACGCGGAAGTCATCAATATTCACCGTCCCGGTAAAGGGTTGGGCTACATCAGCGTCATCGACTGTTCCTTCGACCGTCAGAACACCGCCCAAAAGATTTTCATACATATCAACCGCACGCAGGAATTTTCCGGCATCTTCGCTGGTCAGTTTGACCTTGCGCGTGACGAAATCTTCGCGGGTTACCTGGGCAAACACATTGGCCCGATCACCCAACGAACCATTCAAAACAAGACGATCCCATTCCTGCCCGACTGTATGGATCGATCCTTTGACATCGCCCAGAAGTTCGCCATTGGCCATCACCATCTGTTCAATATTCAAAAAGATTTCCGTCGTGCCGCCAGAACGTGTTGCGCTTTGACCAATGCCACCGCTATTGGGGCTTTGTTTTTGTTTGGGTTGCGTGTTTCCGACTGTATCGTCAGAAACAATCCACGGGGTGGCAATAAGCTGACGAGCCGTGATTTCGATTTCCTGATTGGCGCGGTCCTGACTGAACGTGATTTTGCCATCACTCAGAAGCGGCTCATCCCCCTTCAAAAGGAACCTGTCAGAAGCCAACGTAACCATCAGGTTGAGGTTTTCCGTCTGATCAGATGCCGATTGCGTCGGATCGGTTTGTTTCGAGGCGTCCTTATCGACAAAATGGCGTAGATCGAATTGTGACCCGCGCAGATCAACTGTCAGCTTGTCATCGTCCGCCAAACGAACAGTGCCGCTGACATCGGTGTTGTCACGAAACGTCGCAGTGTCGATTTCAAAGACCCATTTATCGGCCATCGGGTTATCGCCGCGCCAAGTTCCCCGGCCTTCTGCCGCAAGTTCCGGTGCACTGGCGGAAATGGATTTAAGGGTTCCACCGCCATCATATTGAACAGCTAGATCAAACGTGGCTTTTGCGTCGGGACCGGGTTCCTTTTGATAATCAACGCCATCAAACGGAAGTGCAATCGTCACCGCCTTAAGATCGACATCGCCAACAAGTTCGACCTGATCGGGTTTCACCTTGATATCGACTTTACCCTTGGCCATTCCGGTCAAATAAGGTGATGCATCAAGCTCCACCGTCGGAAGAACGCCCAGATCAAGATCACCAGACAGGGTATAGTGGCTACGGATTGCCGCGTCGGTATCAAAGTTTTCAACCCAATTTATCTTGGTCTTCCCTTTGCCGATTGCGGCCACACCATTTAAATCCAGCCCCTTTGTATTGACCTGTAATTCGAACGTGCCAGCCGTTACATCAAGGTCGCGAAATGCGTTGGCAATGCTGGCATTTTCAATCCGTGATGCGGCAGCGACTTCGACATCTTCGAAACGAACCGCGCGCAATAACGGGAAGGAAAGCCGCACACGCGTTGCTTGCTCGCCGCTAATCTGGGCCGGATCAATGCCCAGACGTGTCGCAAAGCCAAGCGGTTCTGCTTCAATCAGTTCAAGCGCCTTACGCGCACTGCCATGGGCGACAACTTCAATATCGGCAGCCGGAACAGGATCGTTCAATCTTGTAAATTCAATGCTGGCATCGGTGACGGTCAAACCATCAGCATTGCCGCGATCAACATAGATTTTAAAGCTGTCAGCATCAAATTCCGCCCGACCGGCTGCATCAAGAACTTCGGGCATTTCGCCAAGATAATGCACCGTCACGCCCGACATGGTCATTTGACCACCCAGCGCATCAAGAGCAATCCCGTCTTCTTCATCCTGATGAAGTTCCGTACGCATGCTGGCCTGATGCACAATGCCTTCTGACAGATTGGTGACAACCCAGTCGCGGGCATCAACGCCAAGGGATTCAGGCCATAAATGCTTCAGATCGTTGGTTTGGACATCCGTTGCAAAGGCATCAAGATTGACGCTCCATTTCCCGAATGGGTCAAGCACAACGCCCTGCAGCTTTGCCGAGGCATCCCCAACATTCAAGACCACGTCATCAAGGTTAAACCGGCCCGGCACATAACTTGTGACAATCTTCCCGTCCCGAACACGGTAGGTCGCACGCATTTCAGATGGCAGCGATATGATCCCGCTTCCGACGACAAGGTCGGTCGACGCAAAAAGCAGTTCGCCGTCCGTGTCATATTTTGCCTTAAGCTTCCCTGATACAGGAAGATAGGCGTCGCGAAGATTTTCAAAAACATCGGAAATACTGACCAGATCAGAAAGCTCCACCTCACCCACATCAGCTTCAAGGTCGATCTCGCCGGTCTGGATACTGTAATCACCGGTCACACCGACGCGGGTGGATAATGCCCCGGCACTGACCTGCAAGGATGCTTCTGCGCCAATGCCCAAGGGCTTTCTCGACAGCAGGATATCGGCCTGCGGTGCGGCCCAAACAACGCCAAGCTTTTCATCGCGCACCTGCAGATCGGCATTCACGACCCCAAAGCTTTCGAAATAGGCTGCTGCAGGAAAATTGGTTCGTTCGCCAGACAGGATGGCGATCACATCGCGTAAAACATCACTGCCCGATTGCTCAACAGCGCCGTTTTGTTCCAACGGCGCAGAAACGGTTGATTGGTTGATATCAGGTTGGGTTATGTCGTCAGAGCCATCGGCAACTACCGCCGTTTCAACTACAGTGCTTGACGGGAGTTCGATGGTTACCGATGAACCTCGTCCCTTGTCATAGACCAGTTCGTCCGGATTAGGCGGCGTGTCATCTTCTTCGTCAAATGCCAGTATGCCCGACAGACCATCTGCATCAAGCGCTGCTTCATCGGCAACATAGCCAATATCGATTTTGCCATCCGCACTGCGCTCCAATCGGATACGTGGCCCGATCAGGTTCATTTCGCGAAGTGCAAGAACGCCTTCAAAAAGTGCCTTACTGGAAAACACAACATCGGCTTCGGGAATATGAAGCAATTCGCGGTCATTGGCACCAATGATGGTAACGTCGCGCAGGCCAACATCAAATTTTTCCGCCCAACCGCGCCAGCGCAAAACAAGATCGCCAACAGACAGCTTGTTCTCGCCCATCGATTTATTCAAATGATCTACGATGTAGGGGGTTAAGCGGTGCAAAGACACGGGTTCTTGCGACAACCGCCAAATCGTGACCGCTGCAAATACGCCAACAAACAGAATGACAGCTGATAAAATCAGCGCCAGCCATCCAGCAAAGGTTTTAACGAGGCGCACTCTGTATACCCTGTCTTGTCGGTGTCATATGCCGCATTATGAACAATCTGCGCAGTCTGGTGTACTTGTCTAGTATTTACAGACAACAAGCATGATTAAATGTACCAGACTGTTATCAATCAAATCGCTTTTTGTCTGATCACAGAAACGCTAAACAGTTACACGTCACTCTGTTGATCAGGACATCAAACTCCTGACAGAGATTATGCAATCAGGTACAGATCTGTGCATAGCCCGGTTCGTTACCTTTTCGCAATACAAGGAACGCAAAAAGTGTCTCTTTCCTGGATTTCGCAAGGACTGCCCCAACCGCATGTTCTTGAACATGTTGTAAATGCGCTGGAACGTTGGCATGCCTTGGGCGACCGCCCGGCATTTGAAAGCATTGCATCGAAAATTGGCGATATTGCGTCCAATGCCCAAAGCAAATCCGTCCTGGAAGCTCTTTTTGGCAACAGCCCCTATCTGACCAATCTCTGTCTTCGCGATCCTGATGTGGTCTGTGATGTGTTTGATAACGGCCTTGATCAGGCATTTGCCAATGCCCTGAACCCGGTTCGCATCAGTGCCGATGCCCGCAACCTTGATCAACCAACCACCATGACCACCGTGCGTCGGGCAAAACGTCGGGCTGCACTGGTCATTGCGATTGCTGATATCTGCCTTGCTTGGTCGCTTGATAAAATCACCTCCGCCATCAGTGAAACCGCCGAACTCACCCTTGATTTCACCATGGCCCATTGCCTTTCGGCCATGGCACGTCTTCGCAAATGTGACTTACCCAATCCGGAAAACCCGTTGGAAGGATCTGGCATATTTTCGATTGGCATGGGCAAACTGGGTGCGGGTGAGCTGAACTATTCATCCGATATTGATCTGATCTTCCTTTATGATCAGGAAGTCGTCACCTATCTTGATCCGGACCGCATTCAACAGGATCTGGTCCGTATGGTGCGCGACATCACCCGCGTTATGGAAGAACGCACAGGTGATGGATATGTGTTCAGGACAGACTTGCGCCTGCGCCCAGACCCATCCTCCACGCCGCCCATTTTGTCAATGCTGGCCGCGGAAACATATTACGAAACTGTTGGCCAAAACTGGGAACGTGCGGCCATGATCAAGGCCCGCATCGTTGGTGGTGACCGGATTGCAGGCGATCAGTTTTTAGAAATCCTGCGGCCTTTTGTCTGGCGCAAACATCTTGATTTTCTGGCCATTCAAGACATTCATTCGATCAAACGCCAGATCAATGCCCATAAGGGCGGCAGTAAGATCCACATTCCCGGCCACAATATCAAACTGGGCCGCGGCGGCATTCGCGAGATCGAGTTTTTTGCCCAGACGCAGCAGCTTATCTGGGGTGGTCGCGAAGTTGCCCTTCGCGATAAGGCAACCTGCGATACATTGCGCGGTTTGACCGATTTCGGACAGGTTTCTGAAAAAGTGCGCGACGAAATGCTGCACGCCTATGAATTTTTGCGCACCGTCGAACACCGTTTGCAAATGATCAATGATCAACAAACCCAGACCCTGCCAGATACGAATGAAGGCCTGACTGCCCTTGCGACATTCCTTGGCTATGACGCTCTGGACGGGTTCAAGGCCGATTTGTTGCTTCATCTGCGCCATGTCGAAAACAACTATGCCGAATTGTTCGAAGATGACACCCCGCTTACCGGACGCGCAGGCAATCTTGTCTTCACCGGCACCGAAGATGACCCGGACACATTGGCGAACTTGCGTGAAATGGGGTTTGTGAATGCTGAAAACGTCTCGGTTACGGTACGGGGATGGCATCATGGCCGCTACCGCGCCACACGTTCACGCCGTGCGCGCGAAATCCTGACCGAATTGATGCCGACCCTTTTGGATGCATTGGGTAAAACCACCAACCCGGATATGGCGTTTCGTGCCTTTGACGAGTTTCTAAAAGGTCTTCCGGCCGGGGTTCAGGTTTTCTCACTTTTCACGGCCCACCCTGAACTTCTTGAACTGCTTGCCCAGATTGCCGGTACCGCCCCACGAATGGCGAAATATATCGGGCGAAACGCCGCCGTTCTTGATTTTGTTTTGATGTCAGGGTTCCACGAAGAATTGCCCGATGCCGATGCCATGATGGCTGATCTGGATGCACGCCTTGCCCGTGAAGACATGGTTGAAGATTGGCTGGATACCGCGCGGCGCTGGGCCAATGACCAAAAATTCCAGATTGATGTTCAAACCATCCAGAACCGCCATACCCCTCATCAGGCTGGTCGGGCCTTGGCCGATGTCGCGGACGTTGCCATTCGGGCCCTGTTCCCGCGCATTGCCGAAGATTTCGCAGACAAACATGGCACGTTCGAAGATGGCGGTTTGGCTGTCTTTGCCCTTGGCAAACATGGCGGTCAGGAACTTTCCCCCGGGTCTGATCTTGATATGGTGTTCATCTATGATGTTGCAGAACATGCAGATGAATCCGATGGTCAAAGACCGCTGTCACCCGGTCACTATTTCATTCGGTTAAGTCAGCGTTACATCAATGCTCTGTCGGCCCCGACGGCCGAGGGTATTTTGTTTGAAACCGACCTTCGCCTGCGCCCCAGCGGAGCAAAAGGCCCACTGGCAACCCATTTCAAAAGTTTTGAAGCCTACCAGAATAACGACGCATGGACGTGGGAGCATATGGCACTAACCCGGATACGTCCGGTGTATGGCCCCACAGCCTTGTGCGAAAAAGTAATAGCAACAACCAATGCCATTTTGTGCAAGGAACGCGATCCGAACCAGTTGGTTCGCGAAGTTTTTGATATGCGCAATCGCATGGATGCCGGCAAAGGCGACAACCACCCATGGGCCATCAAAATGCGCCGGGGTGGATTGGTTGATCTGGAGTTCATTGCGCAATATCTGCAACTGCGCCACGCCCATAAGCATCCAGATATCCTGTCGCCAACCACCCGCGAGGTTTTTAAGAACCTTGGCACCAAAGGAATATTGGATAACGAAGAAGCCGAGTTTCTTGGCAATGCCGGGTCGTTCTGGTTGGCATTGCAGGCCATGCTGCGCCTAACGACAGAAGGGCCGTTTTCCCCGGAAAGTGCGAGTACCGATTTGCAGAAAATGTTGGCCAGTGCCGGGAAATGTGACGATTTCGCAAGTTTACAGGACAAGATAGAAACCACGGCAACCCGGATTAAGGAAATCTACGATCGGGAGATTGCCGAACCGGCGCAAAAAGTTACGCCACCAGAAGAAACACAATAAACCCGAAATGATCCACCCACCCTTGCCATCCCTATAAGGGTTTGTATCTTCATGAGCAGGCACCCTTGGCCTCTGTCGGGATCGGCAATGGATTAGGTAGTAAATCAAAACGAACGAACAAAGGATAGAACATGACGCTTGATGTAGGTGACAAGGCCCCGGATTTCGAACTGCCAACCGATGGTGATGGTAATGTGAAACTTTCTGATCTGGCGGGCAAACCGGTGGTGATCTATTTCTATCCCAAGGACATGACACCTGGCTGCACGACCGAATCTTGTGAATTCCGGGATGCAGAACCAGATTTCAGCGCGGTTGACGCCCAGATTATCGGCATTTCAAAAGACAGTGCTGCGCGCCATGACAAGTTTAAGGCCAAACATGACCTGAATTTCATTCTCGCATCTGATGAGAATGGCACCACCTGCGAAGATTATGGTGTGTGGAAAGAAAAAAGCATGTATGGCCGGAAATTCATGGGGATTGAACGCTGCACCTTTGTCATTGACGGCAACGGCGTGATCCAGAAAGCCTGGCACAAAGTTAAGGTCAAAGGCCACGTTGCCGAAGTCCTTGAAGCTGTCCGCGCACTTTAAAACCCTGCCCTTTTATCCGAACAAGGCCCGGCATTCTCCTGCCGGGCCTTGTTTTTTTGTGCCTTGAAAACCCTTTCAAATCAGTTTTCTGGCCACGCACCCGCTGATTGATTGTGTTGCCTTACCTTGTTTCTCAGGATAAAAATCCGGATATGGGAGTATTAGGTGGAACCGTTTTCCACCTATTGGGAGAAAACACACCGGCACGCCGGCAAAGCGGATAATCCAATGAACAAGAATGTTATCGATCTCGACGATCAGATGCTTGCAGACTTTCGTGACGAAGCAAATGACATCATCAATTCAATTGACGTCCATCTGCAAAATGCACGCGGCAAAAGCGACCCGGCCCATTTGACCGCGATCCAGCGCGAAGTTTTCAATCTGCGCTATAAGGGAAAATCGGTTGCCGCCCCGCTGATCAATCTGACCAGCCACCGACTGGCCGATTATGTCACCACCTGCAAGGAACTGAACGAAGGTTCGATTGACGACATTCAGGCATTTGTCGATAAAATTCAGAGCCTTTTGAGTGGCGACATGACAGCCGGTGGCACAGACACCGCGGAGTTCGTCCGTGAACTACCATCCAAACGCGCACCGGACATTGATCCAAACTGGTTAAAAAAAGCCAATGTCGAAGCATTGCTAGTGATCCCGCAACGCTCCTTGGCAACCATTCTTGAACGTGAATTGGCCGCGTGCGGTTATAGAAGTTCGGTCACGCAAACCTCGTTTGAGGCGATTGAACTTGCGGTACGTACCCGCCCGGATTTCATCATTGTTGCTAAAACCATCGATGAATTGGGCGGTGTTGATTTGGCAAATGCATTGCAAGCCATGCCAAAGACACGTGGCATTCCAACCGCCGTTTTGACATCAGATGCGCCAAACCATCCGTCCCTGCAAGACTTGCCATGCCGGACCGCGATCATTCGCAAAGGCAACGCATTTGGCGAAGATCTGGCAGAAGCATTGGCCCGTTTCAACATCACCTAATCGCGCCATATCGTTGACCAAGCAAATGTCCTAAAGGGCGGCATTGCAGATCATTGCAAGGCCGCCTTTTTCTTTGCCCATTGACCCGATGCCAAGCAGATGTCAGACAAAGCCAACAACGTGTTGACACTTACATTCGCACCCCAACCACAGCCGGACGATCATGACCAGACTCACCCTCGCCGAAGCCGCCAAACGCGCCCTTCTGACCGCCGATGCCACCGAAAAGGCCGACGTCACGGCTGAAATGGCGGCACTTTGGCGCAATGGCGAGATCACGGAAGTCGGCGCAACCGATATGCCTGACCGTCCCGGGCGTCCGGAAAAGCCGGAACTTCTCGCCCCCAACAAAATGCCAAAACGCAAAAAAGGCAGCGTTCAGGGGCGGATCGGGCTTTTGCATGCATTGGCTCATATCGAATTAAACGCCATCGATCTGGCGTGGGATTTATGTGTGCGCTTTCCCGAAGCAAACATGCCGCGCCATTTCCACGACGCATGGGTTCAAGTTGCCGATGACGAAGCCCGTCATTTCAAAATGATCAATAAGCGCTTGGGTGAAATGGGGGCCGCTTATGGGGATCTGCCTGCCCATGATGGTTTGTGGCAAACGTCGATGGATACGGCATATGACATTTTGCCGCGCCTTGCCGTCGTCCCAATGGTGTTTGAGGCCCGCGGCCTTGATGCCACCCCGCCAACCATTGAACGGCTTTTGTCACACGGCGATACCGAAAGTGCGCGTATTCTAAAAATCATCGCCCATGATGAAATCGCCCATGTCGCAGCCGGTCGTAAATATTACGAATATATCTGTGATCAGCGCGAACTGCCCTACTACACCACATGGCATGATATGCTGCGCATGCATTTCCGCGGGTCGCTAAAGCCGCCCTTCAATGATGAAGCGCGCTATGAAGCCGGAATGCCGCCGGATTATTATCAGGACTATGTGCTTGAGCTTCCAGACGTCGGTTTTGACAGCTAGGGTCAAAAATGAGCAATCCCTGACCTAAGATTGATTCAGAGCAAGGCTTTCAACTTGAAATCTCCTTATCCTGTTTAGGTGAATTCGATAGGCCCCCAGCCAAGCGGGCCTTAGTTCTTCCTTCAGGAGGTCAGATCATGCCTGCCACTATGAAAGCCGCTTTGGTGCGGGAATTCGGCAAACCTTTGTCGATCGAAGAAGTCACCGTGCCAAAAGTCACGCCGGGTAAAATCCTTGTCAAGATTGAGGCATCCGGCGTTTGTCACACGGACCTTCATGCCGCCGAAGGCGACTGGCCGGTAAAACCCAATCCACCTTTTATTCCCGGTCATGAAGGTGTCGGCTTTGTTGCCGAAGTTGGCGAAGGCGTGAAATCGGTCAAGGTCGGCGATCGTGTTGGCGTGCCATGGTTACATTCCGCATGCGGCCACTGTCATCATTGCATCACCGGTTGGGAAACCCTTTGCGGTGAACAAATAAATACCGGCTATTCGGTTAATGGTGGCTTTGCCGAATATGTTCTGGCGGACCCGAACTATGTCGGCCACCTGCCCAAAGCGCTTGAATTTGGCAATGCGGCACCTGTTCTGTGCGCCGGGGTAACGGTTTATAAGGGCCTGAAAGAAACCGAATGCAAACCCGGTGAAACTGTGGTGATTTCCGGCATTGGCGGGCTGGGCCATATGGCTGTTCAATATGCCAAGGCCATGGGCATGAAAGTTATCGCTGTTGACATCGCACAAGAAAAACTTGATCTAGCAAAAAATCTTGGTGCCGACTGGACGCTTAATGCCAAAGAAACCGATGTGGTATCCGAAGTCCAAAAACAGATGGGCGGTGCCAACGGGGTTCTGGTCACCGCAGTTTCAAATGCGGCGTTCAAACAGGGTGTTGGCATGCTAGGCCGTGGTGGCACCATGTCACTGGTCGGCCTGCCACCCGGAACGTTTGAACTTGATATTTTTGACACGGTTCTGTGTGGCAAAACCATCCGTGGATCCATTGTTGGAACCCGTGCTGATTTGCAGGAATCACTGGAATTTGCAGGCGACGGCAAAGTGCATTCGCATTACACGACCGAACCGATGGAAAACATCAATTCGATCTTTGATCGTATGCGCGACGGCAAAATCGACGGTCGTATTGTGATGTCGATCTGATTTCGAGAATCATAGACAAGGAACACCAAGTGAGCACAAACTAATATTGTGCTCACTTTGTTCTTTGGAGACCGCAATGCAGTATCTTCCGACCGCTTTCTCTAACTTGTCCTTTGCTTGGAAACTTTACAACTACGGGCTATCTGGAAAGATTAATCGAGAAGAACTGGACATAGACCTAACGTTTCAAGAGGGGAATATGGTTTTCGTGCTTCCCCAAAAAATATTTGACAGCGATGACCAATTGATCGTTGCCCTTGAGAATAACCTCGTAATTGCTTTCGGCGCAGCTGCAATAACACTCAATAGAGCGCGAGAAGAACAAGGTTTAAGACTGCCGCAGGACATTGCAACCGATGCAGATGCTTGCGTGCATGCAATCTACCAAATAAGAAATGCCTTCGCTCACGACATCGCGCAGCCAACTTGGGAAATTAGAAATACGCGCTTTCAGCGAAAATATGCTTTTGGTGGCATTGAAATTGACCTGACCAACCGAAATGGCGAACGTTTCCAATATGAACATATCGGTGGACCTGATGTACTCGAACACATCAAGAATTATGCTGAACAAGAAGTTTTTCTGTGCCGTCCTAAAATACGTTGACGGTTTTACTTGAGCCAGCGGATGATCATCCGCTGGCTTTTTGATGCACATTTTCTGGAGTTTGCATTTCCAGAGAGATGTGCGGTCGGATGGTATTGTAAGTATCAACGGCCTCTTTGACCAGTTTACGGAGATCCTCGAAAGTTTTGCACCGGTGTAAGAGGAACTCCTGTTTGAGAATACCGTTCATGCGCTCGGCCAAGGCATTCTGATAACAATCATAGCCATCGGTCATTGACGGTGTAATTTGATGTTTTCTCAACACCTCCTGATAACAGCCTGAACAATATTGGAGCCCCCGATCAGAATGGTGGATCAGCGGCTCTTTGGTGATCCGGTTTTTGATTGCTTGCTTCAAGGCTCCGACAACCTCAGAAGCGGCCATGCTGTGGCTCAGCACATGCCCCATGATCTTGCGCGAGAAGGCGTCTGTCACCAGTGACAGATAATGCACACCTTCATCACTCTCGATATAGGTGATGTCGCTGACAAACACTTGCTCAGGGCGGCTTGGCTTGTGCCCTGCCAACAGGTTCGGATGCTTTCTCATCCAGTGTTTGCTGTGGGTGGTTTTGGTGTAATTCTTTCGTGGCTGTACCAGAAGACGATGCTCTCTGAGCCAGTCAAACAAACGGTCACGCCCCATCTTGATGCCAAGACGACGCAAGTCATCCTGCAGCAAATGATAGAGTTTACGTGCGCCAATCCGGGGCATATGCTGGCGCAAGCGCATGACGCAATCATAAAGTGGTGCGAGCTGTTCCTGTCGTCGGCAACGGCGTTGCAACAACTGGTAAACCGACTGCCTTGAAAGACCAAAACATCGACAGGTCCGGCTCAGACTGACTTGCCCTTGCGCCTGTAATGTTCTCGCAGTTCGGATAAGTACTTTTTTCGCAGACCCGCTCCATATTCCTCATCCATGATGGTGATCATGCCATCCATCACCATGACGCGGATCCGTTCGTCTTCAAGCTCCCTTTCAAGGCGCTTGATCTTCTGTTCAGGCGTTTCTTTCAATGGGGACATGGCTTTGTGCCTCGTTGTCGACCAGTCAAGCTTACCATGTTTGCGCAACCACTTCAGGACAGTACTACGGCCCTGTATGCCATACCGCATCTGTGCCTGCTTGTAGGTCATTTCGCCCTTTTCGACCTGTTCTACAACAGCCAGCTTAAAGCCCATATTGTAATCACGTTGTGTGCGCTTACGGCGCTCTATGCCTGACATCGACATTGTCATCTCCTATAGGTGACAACGTATTTCAGGACGAGACATTCACTTGAATTAGGACGGCAAGCACTATGCTGCCTTTATCCGCATCGCTGCTTCGTGATCAAGCAGCCATTTCTTGCGCTCAAGCCCACCGGCATACCCCGTCAATGTCCCGTTTGATCCAATCACACGGTGACACGGTACGATGATTGAAACCGGGTTAAGTGCATTGGCGCGTGCGACCGCCCGCACGGCCTTTGGATTACCAAGATCATTGGCAAGTCCGGCGTAGGAAACGCTTTTACCATTGGGGATCTTGATCAATGCATCCCAAACCGATTTCTGAAAATCGGTTCCGATCATATTAATATCCATCATCGGAAGTGACATAACGTCACCTGCGAAATAGCCATCAAGCCACGCAGTGATGGGTTTTGGGACTTCTCCCCCTTCCATCCATTCAAGTTTTTTAAAACGTCGCGTCTGAATGTTTTTCAGGCGGTCGTCATTATCTTCGAAATCAAGATGCACCAGTTTTCGATCAATCGTGGCAAGTGACAGTTTCCCAATCGGACTTGCATGGCGCACAACGTTGATTTTCAGGGTCATCATCATTCTCCTTCAAGGGCGGACCAAAGATATTGCGCGGCATAAGCCCGCCATGGTCGCCAACGTTCCGAGTGATCATCAAGTGCCTTGGCCTTATCCGGGCCGCCGCCCATGGCAGATGCCTTGAGGATGCCCAAATCAGCCGCAGGAAAGGCATCCGGGTCGCCAAGCCCGCGCAGACCAAAGTAATTAAGCGTCCACGGCCCAATTCCCTTGATCGCGGTCATGGCCGAAATCAGATCTTCACCAGCTTTCTGATCGCAATCAGGCTGAGCAAACAGGTTAATCACATCGCTTAATGTCTGCGCCCGGCGTGTCGTCAGGCCAATGGGCATCAATTCCTGTCCCACCAATCGTTCGGGTTCTGGAAACAGGTGTGTAACGCCGGTTTCTGAGACCAGATCATTTGGTAAGGCCTCGCCAAATTTTGCGACAATCCGTCCGGCCAATGTTCGGGCCGCAGCAACCGATACCTGTTGCCCAAGAACAGCACGCATTGCCAGTTCAAACCGGTCCCAACATCCCGGCACACGAAGGCCGGGGCGTTTTTCAACCAAGGGCGACAGAAGGATATCATCGGCAAACTGTGCGGTGATCGATGGAACATCCGCGTCCAGATCAAACAGGCGACGCACCCGCCCACCGATCTCAAGCACAGCTTCACGGGCAGGACCGCGCAAGATCACATCCACCCCACTTTGATCCGGACTGAAATGACATATCATCAGACCAACCCCGCCCCCGATCCGAAAACCACGGGCATAGATGCGGTCGCGCACGGTCTCCAACCCCGGAATGGCGCGTGCCCGGAAGAATGCCAAAAGGTACTCGGCATCAAACGGCTGACGCGCGCGCAGACGTAAAATCAGATCATCGTTGCGCGGGGCAAATGGGTCATCGGGTTTGGATGACTTTTGTATCTTGGGTTTAATCCCCCGACGGAAGGCCGTCGGGGCCTGATCATAGGCAAGTTTCATCGCATCATTGAACCGCCGTAAACTGCCAAACCCTGCGATATCGGCGATTTCTGTCATGGTCAGGTTGCTATCGACAATCAACTGACGTGCGCGCAACAACCGCCGTGCCTTGGCATGTTCTTGCGGCGTTACACCTGTATGTTCCTTGAATATCCGGCGCAGGTGACGGTCGCCCACCCCAAGCCGATCCGCCAGATCAGCAATGGAGCCACCTTCAAGAGCGCCTTCATCAATCAAACGCACAGCACGGGCAACAGTTGCATGAACCCCTGCACTTGCCGGACTGCCCGGTGCGGCTTCGGGGCGGCATCGCAGGCACGGGCGAAACCCGTGGGCGATGGCAGATTCTGCGCTGGGATAAAATTCGACATTCACGCGTTTGGGCGTGACGGCCGGGCATATCGGACGACAAAAAATCCCGGTGGTCAAAACCGCAGTATAAAACCGCCCGTCAAATCGACGGTCCCGGGTTTTCAGGGCCTGATAGCATATGTCGTTATTAAGCTGTTCCATGTCCGGCAGTTTAGCAGAACGATTAAATAAAACTCGCCAGATTCGGACTCAGACGTCAAAGCGGGCTTCTGCCCTAGTTCAGCGGAATGTCATTGCCAGATTTTCCATCCTGATACAGATCAGACAGACGGTCATATTCATCTGATATTGCACGCGCACGGTCCCGGAATGCCGACTGATTGCCTTCTGGCAACTCGCCAACCATCGCCATCATGGAATGGCTATCCCAGAATGCGTTGGATTTGTTGTATTCGCCGTCCTTGAGGGTGAAGACCTCGCCCATGATTTTCAGATCATGGGGTATGGCAAAGGCATCGCGCGAATCTTCATAGGAAAAGAAATAATAGAAATTATCAAACCCGGCCCAGGTGATCGCCGACAGACACATCGAGCATGGCTCATGCGTCGACAGGAAAATCAATTCCGACGTTGCTGGGCGCTGATCAGCAGGAATTTCATAAAACCGCTTTAAGCAATGCACTTCGCCGTGCCACAGGGGATTTTCGGTTTCGTTATTGGTTTCTGCAATCACCAGCGAATGATCAGACTTGCGCAAGATCGCGGCACCAAACAGCTTATTGCCACCTTTAACCCCAGCCCGTGTTTTGGGCAAAATATCGTCTTCTAAAACGGAGAACAATTTGCCCAATAGTTTCTGGTTAGCAGTTGCTTCTGACATATTGGCGGCCCCTGATGAAGGTAAGTGTGCGATGTCGCTATTTCACCGTGACGGAGCCGCCATGCCAACTCATTTCTCGTAAAGCATGCTGCGAAACAGCCTATCGAATGCCTTTACAATCAGATACCGCGTATAATCCCGTCATTGTCGGGAAGCTGGCGATGCTCCGGCGCGACAGGTAAATAGAAATCTCGGTCCAGCAAAGTCGTAACCGCAATCAACCTTTCGGATTTGGCATCCCGAACCTTTGTGATCAAGGCATGATCAACAGGTGACATCTGACGGATTTTTGTAACCTCGAAAATCGGACCGTTCGGAGTAGCAAGTTTGAACTGGTCGCCTATTGCGACCGGACCAAGAGAGTGTTGGGCCATTTGGGACTTCACCTGACATTAGACGTTTGCTCGGCACTCTTCCTACCAGTAACCAGCGATGAATTGGTAATTTGTTATTGCTTGGTAGGCATAGCTTAAAGGCACCATGGCAAAACTATTCGTCAATTGTGTGACAGAAACGGAAATTTTTTAGGCATCCCGCATTTTTCTGCGGGTTTCAGCACCTTCAATTTACCTGCGAACAGTATTCCAAAAGCAAAACACCCCGCCCAAAATTAACGGGGTGTTTTAAATTTCAAATGGTTAGGATCAGAACCGACGTCTGATCAATCGATATCTTCGATCTCGCCAGCCGATCCGGTGACCTTTGCCGCCAAAGCCGCCGCCATAAAGGCATCCAGATCACCATTCAGAACGCCCTGCGTGTCGGACGTTTCCGTTCCGGTCCGCAGATCCTTGATCATTTGATAAGGCTGCAAGACATACGATCTGATCTGATGGCCCCAACCGATATCGGTTTTGTTGTCTTCAACTGCCTGTGCTTCGGCTTCGCGTTTTTTCAGCTCGGCCTCATACAAACGCGCTTTGAGCATCTTCATCGCCGTTTCGCGGTTTTTATGCTGTGATCGGTCGTTCTGACACTGGGCAACAATCCCGGTCGGAATATGGGTCATACGTACCGCAGAATCGGTACGGTTAACGTGCTGACCACCGGCACCCGATGCCCGGTAGGTATCAACACGAAGATCCTTATCAAGGATTTCGATATTGATATCGTCATCAATCACCGGATAGACCCAGACGGATGAGAAGCTGGTATGGCGACGGGCAGAACTGTCATAGGGCGAAATACGCACCAGACGATGCACACCGACTTCGTTCTTAAGCCAGCCATAAGCATTATGGCCCGAGACTTTATAGGTCACCGATTTGATACCGGCTTCCTCGCCATTGCTTTCTTCAAGCATTTCAAGCTTGTATTTCTTGGACTCTGCCCAACGATAATACATGCGTGCCATCATGCTTGCCCAATCCTGTGCTTCGGTACCACCGGCACCAGCATGGATTTCAAGATAAGCATCATTGGCGTCTGCTTCACCAGAAAGCAGGCTTTCGAGTTCACGCTGCGCTGCAATCGCCTGGATGCTTCGCAACCCGTCTTCGGCTTCCTTGACCGTATCGTCGTCGCCCTCGGCTTCGCCAAGTTCGATCAGTTCGATATTGTCATCAAGCTCTTGAGCGAGCTTTTTATAGCCATTAATCGCATCATCAAGCTGGGTACGTTCACGCATGACTTTCTGCGCATTGGCGGCATTGTCCCAAAGGGTCGGGTCTTCGGCCAGTGCGTTCAGTTCGTCAAGGCGTCTAAGTGCGTTATCCCAGTCAAAGATGCCTCCTCAGCAGTGCCATCGACTGCTTGATTTCATCGACCAATGCCTGTGCTTCAGCGCGCATTGACGTCTCCGTTATTCATCTGAAATTCGTTTGGCCACATGGTGTAGTGGCAACCTCGGCGCCGCTTATAACAGCTTTTGCCGCAGTTGAAACCCCTGCAACATTGCAAAAACCCGGCGCAATTTCTGCGCCGGGTTTGAGATCGCTTTTATCGGTGGGTCTTTAACAAGATCAGTAAATTCCACCCGGTCCTGAAACAGCGCCACCGCTGTTTTCTGCACTTCCGCCGCCGCTATAGCCGCCATCAATGACATTCTCATTTGATGCCGGAATAGTACCGGGTTTGAAGGCTTCCCAAATGACACCCTGATCCCCCGGACGGGCCGGAAGACCTGTTCTGGATTCAACCCGAACCATCCGAATACCCGGAGGAGTCCGGAACGGAATGGCCTTGGTTCCTTCAAGCGCACCACGCATGAACTCTTTCCAGATCGGGGCTGCGGCACTGGCACCTTGTTCCTTGTCACCAAGGGATCGGTTATCATCAAAGCCAACATAAACACCAACCGCCAAATCCGGCGAAAACCCGGCAAACCATGCATCCCGCGAATCATTGGTTGTGCCGGTTTTGCCCGCCAACGGATAACCAAGTTCGGCAATGCTACGGCCGGTCCCGCGTTCAATCACACCTTCAAGGATATGAACCATCTGAAACGCGCTGGACGGATCGGTCAGTTGTTCACGGGTATCGGGAAGGTCCGGCGGCATCTGATTGCGGAAAGTCACATCCTGACATTGTGCGCATTCACGTTCATCGCGACGGTAAATCACGTTGCCACGACGGTCCTGAATACGGTCAATCAGGGTCGGGGTGATTTTCTTGCCGCCATTCACCAGTTCGGCATAGGCCGCTGTTAACCGCATGACGGTCGTTTCAGCCGCACCAAGTGACATTGACAGAACTTCTGGCAACTCATCAACAATGCCAAAACGTTCTGCATAGTCGGCAACGACGGGCATACCAATGGTCTGCGCCAAACGCACGGTCATCAGGTTTCGCGACTTTTCAATCCCAAGGCGCATGGTCGAAGGACCATAGAACTGACCGCTATAGTTGCCCGGTTTCCATTTGCCAAGTCCCGGCCCCTGATCGATCACGAATGGTGCATCAAGAACCAAGGTTGACGGGGTAAATCCTTCATCCAGGGCCGCTAGATAAACAAACGGCTTGAATGCCGATCCCGGCTGACGACGGGCCTGTGTTGCCCGGTTGAATTTCGACAAAGCATGCGAGAAACCGCCCGCCATTGCCAAAACACGTCCCGTATGCGGATCCATTGCAACCAAGGCCCCGTTCACATTGGGGATTTGGCGTAAACCATAGGTATTTGGCGGAAGCTTTTCACCATCAAGTTCGGCAAAATGTTTAACGTAAATAACATCGCCCGCTTTGATCACATCAGACGGCCGACCAACAACCGCCCCCAATGTCTGTCCCTTTTGCCACGGACGCGCCCAAGTCAGGAAGCGCAGGGGAATTCGGCCCTCCTCACCCGACAGAAGGCCAAGTTTGGCTTCATTCGCATCAGTTGACATGACAACTGCACGTTCCCACGGAACGTCACTTGGCGTTTCGATTTCGCGCAAGGCCTGCTGCCAGTTTCCGTCAAGCTCAATCGTCGTGATCGGTCCGCGCCAGCCATGGCGGCGGTCATACTCGACCAATCCATCAAACAGGGCCTTGTCGGCAACTGTCTGCATATGGGGATCAACGGTCGCACGCACGGAAAGTCCGCCGTCATAAAGCATACCTTCGCCGTAACGGTCGACCAACTGACGGCGGACTTCTTCAGCAAAGAAATCAGCCTGATAGGTATCAACAGATTGGCGTGATTTGCCTTCAAGCGGGGCCGACCAAGCTGTTTGTGCTTCGGCTTCGGTGATGTATTTTTCTTCAAGCATCCGGCCAATCACCCAGTTCCGGCGTGATTTGGCTTCGTCATGGTTGCGGACCGGATGATAATTCGATGGTGCCTTTGGCAGGGCAGCAAGATATGCGGCCTCTTCGACATTCAGCTCATCAAGCGATTTGTCGAAATAGCGCAAGGCAGCTGCGGCAACGCCATAACTGCCACTGCCGAGATAAATCTCGTTCAGATACAGCTCAAGGATATGTTCCTTGGAAAAGGCGCGTTCAATACGGAAGGACAGGATCGCTTCCTTGATCTTGCGCTCATAGGAAACTTCGTTGGTCAGAAGGAAGTTTTTGGCGACCTGCTGGGTGATGGTTGATGCACCAACCGGACGACGCCCCGTCCCCAAATTGACAACGTTGGTTACAGCCGCGCGCAGAACCGAAGCAAAATCAATCCCCGGATGGGAGAAGAAGTTTTTATCTTCGGCGGCAACAAAAGCATCCACCACCTTATGCGGGATGGCGGTATAGGGAACGAACACCCGTTTTTCACGCGCATATTCAGCAATCAACGCCCCATCAGACGCATGAACGCGTGTCATGACCTCTGGCTCGTAATTTTCAAGCTGGGTGTAATCGGGCAGATCCTGCCCAAAATGCCAGAAAATAGCGATAACACCGGCGCCGCCAGCAATCCCCATCAGAAACAGAAAGCCAAAAATACTTAGTAAAATTCGCATGTAAGCAGGTCTTTTTCGTTTTGTTGGCCTGATGTCAGGGACTTACCCCAAGAACCGCGCATCTTCATGCACAACCATCAGAAATGCAATGTCCCAGCAGATATCCGGTCAGATATGACCGCACCCTCGCACTTAGCCCTAGTATAGCGGCAAAAAAGTGACAAGGTTGTGATAGCACGCATGCAGGAGGCTTTTTTGTTTCAACATCACACCAAACCGCTATCTGTTTTGCGTGATATCAAATGATCGCCGTCGCTGCGTATGTCACACCGCGCAGACACCTTCTTAGCACACCTTCATATTAGAATTTGTGTTTCTCGAAGTAGATATCAATCGCACGCAAGACTGCCTCGGCGATCTTTTTGCGATGTGCCGGGCTTTGCAAAAGCTTGGCATCGGTTGCGTTTGACAAATATCCCATTTCAAACAGGGCTGATGGAATATCGGGCGCCTTAAGCACGGCAAACCCGGCAAAGCGATGGGTTCTGCGTTGTAATTCGATGCTTTGTGCCAACTGGCTAACCATGTTAGCCGCCAAAGTCGCCGACAGGTTCATGGTTTCGCGTTGGGCAAGATCAATCAGAATGCTTTGAACCAATGAATTTTCATCTGAAAGATCAATGCCGGCAATCACGTCTGATTTATTTTCTTTCGATGCCAGTGCTGCGGCTTCTTTATCTGACGCGTTTTCAGACAGGGTATAAACCGATCCACCGCGATGTTTCGGGTTACCGATTGAATCGGCATGCAGTGAAATAAACAAATCAGCGTCATTTTTACGCGCAATTTCAACGCGCTGCCGCAATTTCAGGAAAACGTCCTTGTCGCGTGTCAAGATCACGCGATAGCGCCCGGTCGCCGTCAATGTATCGGCAAGTTGGCGGGCAGCCGCCAATGTCAGGTCTTTTTCATAGACATTGCCAACCCCGATGGCACCGGGATCGACCCCGCCATGCCCCGCATCAATGGCGATCAGGGGTTTCTCATCCCCGCCGCGTCCCGACGTCACAGCGACATCAACGCTTTGTTCGGTCACACTGGTGTCATTTCGACTGCGTGCAGAATACGCCACCATGCTTTCGCGCGACGCATTGAGAAACGCATCGCGGGATGATGACTTCAAATCCACGACCAATCGATTGGGCTTCCCGTCCGATGATGGCAATGAGAAGATTTTTGAAACCAGCGACGGTTCGGCAACATCCAGGACAACACGGAAAGTGCCAGGTTTAAACAGGCCATAGCGCAAGCCCGAAATCAGGCCACCACCGGATGTCACCTTGCCCGGAGGGGCGCTCCAGTCGATTTCAGGCATATCAATGATAATGCGATACGGATCGGGCAGCAGGAAATATGTAAATTCAACATCCCGATCAAGATCGATCACAAACCGTGTGTAATCGGGATAAACGCCAAGACGCGCGCCAAGAACTTTGGCGGCTTGTGCATGGGCGTTTGACGCAACCAACTGGGCTGAAAACAGCAGCAAAAACAATAACGCTGCCATTTTAAACAGCGTTTGAAAGCGCCGAGACAATGTTACATTTCGCACAATGGAATGTGGTTTTGCATGCGGTGAATTCATGTGTCGTGTTTGCGCCTATATACCTTGCCAAAGGATGTGATACCCGCTTATAGCAATGCGTTGGTTAACGGGCAATTGACCAAACAAAGAACTTAACAGTCGCAACCTTTGCCGCGTCACGATCAATTCACGATCGCCCGACAGGGGAAAAACTTTGCTTTTTCATAGATTTGCCCAAAATTGATCGCCAAAGGTGAAATCGCGCAGAAACCTTCGCGTTTTTATCCGGTCACGTCAGAAAGTCGTCATCCGGTGTAACAAAACTGTTTGTCGCAGGAGAATAAACCGGATATGTTGCACCCGAGATTCCTATGCTTTGTGGTAAGTACACAAAACGCCACCAGGCTGAGGACGCGACTAGTACAGTTCTCTAGGTCGGTGTCTCGGTGACGCGGCAATTCCCGCTCCCGATAGAGCCCTCCTGAAAAAGGCTGTCTTGGCGCGCTCGAAAATTACGCAAGCTATTTTGTTTCAACACCAAAACCAGGTCCGAACCGGAAGAGCAGCCGCCACGCGATGAACCATATACAATCAGGACATATCGCGATCTTTATGGACGGCGCCTCCGGTCACGCCGGTTTGTTTGCATACCAGCGCAATAATGCGCGTAGCATAGAACTGGCGGGGCCTCCAGGAACAGGTTCCGAATGGTCAAACGCATGCTTATCGATGCGACGCACGCGGAAGAAAGCCGTGTCGTCGTTATTAACGGAAATCGCCTAGAAGAATACGACGTCGAGACTTCGACGAAAAAACAAATAAAGGGAAACATCTATCTCGCGAAAGTGACGCGGGTAGAACCATCTCTGCAGGCGGCTTTTGTTGATTATGGTGGAAACCGTCACGGTTTCCTCGCCTTTAGCGAAATTCATTCTGATTATTACCAAATCCCGGTTGCTGACCGCGAAGCCCTGACGCAGGGGCATAACAAGGTAAAAGACGCCGAAATCGTCGAAGATAATATCGACGGTGGCGACGACAATCAGAAAAAAGAAAAGAAACCCACCCGTTCACGTTCCCGCCGCAAACCGCGCGCAAAGGACAAGGACGAAACCGTCGAAACCAACGACGGTGAGACTGTTGCGACCGAAGGTGCTGCATCTGCAGACGCCCCGGCAACCGATGCGACAACCGACGCAAGCGGAACTTCCGATGAAGAAGATTCCAAACCGCGCCGCCGCCGCACGCGCAACCGTCGCAAAAAATCCGACGAAACAGAAACATCTGCAGCAGACGCATCCGCAACCGAAGCCCCGGCTTCAGGTAACGATGCCGACAGCGGTTCGAACGGCGATGACACACCGACCGGCGGCAATGCCGCAATGTCGGCAGAAGTTGCTGAACTGAGCGTCGATGTGAATGCAGATGACGACGACGACACGGCAACCTCTTCGGAAGCCGAATCGGATGTAAGTCCTGTTGCCAAAGAAGACGATGTAAGTCCTGTTGCCAAAGAAGACATTGAAGATTTTGGCGGCGATGATTCCGACGAGTTTGTCGAAACACACAGCCGTCAGCTTCAGAAACGCTATAAAATTCAGGAAGTGATCAAACGCCGCCAGATCATTCTGGTTCAGGTCGTTAAAGAAGAGCGCGGGAACAAGGGTGCTGCCCTTTCGACCTTCCTGTCGCTGGCTGGTCGCTATTGCGTTCTGATGCCAAACACCCCGCGTGGTGGTGGTATCTCGCGCAAGATTACCAATGCCCAGGATCGCAAACGTCTGAAATCGATTTTGGCCGATCTGGAAATTCCGGACGGCATGGCAGTGATCGTTCGTACCGCAGGGTCCGAACGCACCAAAGCCGAAATCAAACGCGATTTCGATTACCTGATGCGCCTATGGGATCGTATCCGCGAAACCACGCTTCAGAGTCAGGCACCGTGCCTGATTTATGAAGAAGCCGATTTAATCAAACGTTCCATCCGCGATCTTTATGCGCGTGATGTTGATGAAGTCCTGGTCGAAGGTGACGAAGGTTACCGGATTGCCAAAGACTTCATGAAAATGTTGATGCCTTCGCATGCAAAGCGCGTACAGCCTTATAAAGATCAGGGCGTTCCGCTGTTCCACCGTTTCCAGGTGGAAAGTCAGCTTGATGCGATGCTTAACCCGACCGTACAACTTAAATCCGGTGGTTATATCGTCATCAACCCGACCGAAGCATTGGTCGCGATTGACGTTAACTCCGGCCGTTCGACCCGTGAACGCAACATCGAAGAAACCGCTTACAAGACCAACCTTGAAGCCGCCGAAGAACTGGCCCGCCAGCTTCGTCTGCGTGACCTTGCCGGTCTGATCGTTGTCGACTTTATCGACATGGAAGATCACCGCAATCAGGCATCGGTTGAACGCAAGCTTAAAGAAGCAATGCGCAATGACCGTGCCCGTCTGCAGATTGGTCGCATCAGCCCGTTTGGTCTGCTGGAGATGTCGCGCCAACGCCTGCGTCCGTCGCTGGTGGAAAGCGCGTTTGAAGTTTGCGCGCATTGCCGTGGTGTTGGCCTTGTGCGTTCGATCGAAAGTGCTGCTCTTCATCTTCTGCGTGTTCTTGAAGAAGAAGGCATGCGCCGCCGTTCCGGTGCACTGACCGTCCATGTTGCAAGTGAAGTTGCGCTTTATATTCTGAACCGCAAGCGTGAAACGCTGGCCGAAATCGAACAACGTTATGGCTTTACGGTCATGATCTTTGGCGATGACAGCCTGATTTCGCCAGATCACCGCATTGAACGCTCCCGCGCGAAAAAAGGTGACGAGCTTGACGAAACGCCTTCGGCTGTTCTCAACACCGACAGTGTATCGCTGACTGCGATTGAAAATCCGGTTGATGCGGATGAAGACGAAGAAGAAGACGAAGAAGAAGTCGCAACCACGGTAACCGGTGATGACGAAAAACAGGGTGGCAAACGCCGCCGTCGCCGTCGCCGTCGTGGCCGTAATGACGACCGGGAAGAACGCACCGAACAACAGCAGGAAGCATCACCCAATGATGCCGAAGATGCTGATGGTTCGGACGAAGAAAACCCGGATGACGATGACGAAGAAAGCCAGCGCAAGCGCCGCCGTCGCGGCAAGCGTGGTGGTCGCCGCCGTTCACGTCGCCCGGATTTCGAAACCAATCGCACCCGTTCGCCAAACGATGATCCGGCCCTGACGGCTGCACGCCGCAACCGTGATCACGAAGCACCGGACGGTTCAGCAGAAGACGTATCTGTTGATGCCGACAGCGAAGGTCAGGATGCCGACAGTTTCGATCAGGAAGGCGTTCGTATCGGCCGCAGCCGTAGTACGACAGCCCCGGCCCCGGCCCGTCCGCGCCGTGATCGCAATGACAACCGTCGCAACCGCCGCGATCGTAATGCACGTCAAGCCAATAAGGACGGCAGCACGGATCGTGGGGATGTGAAAAACATTCCGATCCAGTCCGGCCCGGCACCGGAAGCTGCTGTTGACAGCAAATCTGAAACCAGCGCGCCTGCACCGGCAAGCGCACCGGCTGAAGTAAGCGCAACCAGTGCGTCAACGGCACCCGCCAAAGCCCCGCAGGAAACTGCACCGGCACCAAAGGCCGAAGCACCAGTAGAAAAACCTGCTGCGCCAAAGCCTGCTGAACCGGTTAAAGCTGAAGCACCGACACCTGCTCCTACGCCTGCCCCGGAAGCTGCACCTGCTGCAGAACCGAAAAAGGACGAGAAACAGGAACCGAAGAAACGCGGTTGGTGGAGCCTTGGTCGTTAAGACCAACATCTAAACCAAATAAAAAGGGCTGCCCGGTTAATCGGGCAGCCCTTTTTCGTACCAATCCCACAGTTCAGATCAGCGCTTCCAGTTCTGAAGCGCTTTGACCGCACCGATCATGGTTGCTTCGCTGTGCGCAAAGGAAAATCTTACATATCCCTTGCCGCGCATTCTGTCGAAATCCGTGCCCGGTGTGGTGGCAACACCGGTTTCATCCAGCATCTGACGACAAAACGCTTCGCTGTCCTTGGTCAGTTCGCGAACATCGGCATAAAGATAAAACGCACCATCCGCCGGGGCGAACTTGGTAAATCCTGCCTTGGGTAGTCCATCAAGCAGGATTTCGCGATTACGGGCATAGGCAGAAATATTGGCCTGAAGTTCATCTTCGCAGTCAAAAGCGGCTACGGCTGCGATCTGTGACAATGCCGGGGCCGAGATAAACAGGTTCTGCTGCAAACATTCCACCGCCCGCATCAGATCCGGCGGCACCACCGCCCAGCCCAGACGCCAGCCCGTCATGGAAAAATATTTCGAAAAACTATTGATAATGATGGCCTCATCACCGAATTCAAGGGCGGTACATTCGGCAACGTCGCCAAACGAAATACCCTGATAAATCTCGTCACTGATCAGGCGAATGCCGTTGTCGCGGCAATAGGTTGCCAGTTCGCGGTAGGTTTCAACGTCAATCATGCTACCCGCCGGGTTTGACGGGCTGGCAACGATCAAACCATCAACCGGCTCATCAAGATCACGCAGCATCTGAACGGTCGGTTGATAATGGGTTTCAGGACCGGCTGGCAAATTGACCGTATCAATGCCAAGGGCACTTAGAATGTTGTGATAGGCCGGATATCCAGGTGCAGCCATCGCGACACGATCCCCGGCATCAAAGGCCGCAAGAAATGCCAGCACAAAGATCGAAGATGACCCACTGGCGACACAAACCCGGCTCGGGTCCACAGACACACCGAACTTGGTTTTATAGTGCCCTGCAATGGCTTCACGCAGCGGATCAATGCCCATGGCATTGGTATAGCCGATCAAGTCGGTTTCAAGCGCCTTGGCGGCGGCTTCTCGAACCTTGCGCGGTGCGGGCGTTCCCGGTTGGCCGACTTCAAGGTGATAAACGGCTTTGCCTTCATTCTCACGTGCATTGGCAGCACGCATCACGTCCATGACAATAAAAGGCGAAATCGCACCGCGAAGGGATTGTTTCAAAGCCATCTGTGAGGTCCTGAATTTTGTTTAACTAAAAAACAGGGCAGGACCAATAACGCCCTGCCCCGTTCGTTTCGTCGATCTATTATCGAACGCCAGCCATACCGCCACCAGCCGGATCAGCAATAAACTGACAGCTTTCTGGATGGGGTGGCGTACCTTCAAGGCAGCGGATGATGTTCACCGATGACGCACCTTGGGAATTAAGCGCAATCCCCGATGCCACCCCGGTACCGATCAAATCTTCTGCCATGGTGGCAATCTGTTTGGTGGCCCCGGCCGGTGTCCCGGTTCCGGCAATACCGTAATAATATTCCCAAACAAACGGGTTCACCATCAATGCCGGCCCAATCAACGGGGTCGCGGCCTGTGCCGCGTCCCCGGCGGCAAGGTTAAGACCAAATGCATCCGCACCAAGCCCGGCACCAAACGGTGTGTTCATCGTTGTCACACAGGCAACAGCATTTGCCGCACGGTCGATAATCACAAAACCACTCCGCCCCGAAAGCGCCTGTCCGGCATGATCCCCCGATGTGATATCGGCCAGATAACGGTTCAGGATATCGGCCAGTTCATCGCCCTGTGTGATTACGGACGCACCGGATGCCGAACGCGGCGGATAGGCAAGGTAAAGTGTTTCATTGCCGACTTTAACCTCGGTCGCGGTCTTCCATTCCGGACGATAGGTCCGCATGTCATCAGCGGTAAGTGTCCCGCCGGCCTGTGTCACCGCATTGGCAATATCAGCGCCAAGCGCACCACTATAGAAATCTCCCGGTCCTTTGACCCGCAAAGACGTCAAAAGGGCTGCCAGATTGACCGACCGAATACGGTCGCCGACCTGAAGCATCTTGCCATCTGGCATAAAGGTTTTGCGCAAAGCCGGGCTTGCTTCAATACGTGCACGGTTGGCTTCGATATCATTTACCAGTGACCGCGATACCGGAACCCCCAAACGGGCATATTGTTCAGCCGCACTCAGAAGCGACCGCCATTCCAGACGCCCATAGCGCGCGCTTAACGCATAAAGGCCACGTGGCACAGTTGGAATGGTTGTTGGTGTTTGACCGGCACGGGTCGAAGTGCCCGGACGTGGCCAGAAATCAAGAACCTCGACCTTTTTTGATGCCCGGTCATGCACCATGCAAACACCGCCACCGCCAATTCCGGCAACAGACGGTTTGGTGACTGTCATCGTGGCATAAAGCGATACAGCCGCATCCGCCGCCGTGCCGCCAGCCGACAAAACATCGCGGGCAATCCGCACAGAACGGGGTTCATCGCCGACAACGCCACCGAAATAACCGGTAACCGCCCCTATTTGACCAAGATTCTCTGTATTAGTACTACTGCAGGCAGCAAGTCCGGCAGTCATTGCGATTGCACACGCGATCCGCCATGATGGCTTACGCGTCGGCATTGAACCGACATCAGTCGAACGAAAATATGGAACGCACATTTTGCTCAGACGCATTATTACTCTCACTGCCATTTTCCTTGTCGTCCTGCCTAGCACGGTTTTCGCGCAGGGTCGTTCTTTTATCCGCGATACCGAGATCGAAGACACTCTTCGACTTTATGCCACGCCAATCTTCAAGGCGGCGGAACTCGATCCGAATGGTGTGTCCGTTTATATCGTTTCTGACAACAGCTTGAACGCATTTGTTGCCGGCGGCCAAAAGCTTTTTATCAATACGGGGCTCTTGTTAAAAGCAGAGACTCCAGAACAGGTTATTGGCGTGATGGCCCACGAAACCGGTCACATTACCGGCGGGCACCTTTCGCGCATCCATGATCAACTGCGCAATGCGTCGGCAATTTCCATTCTTTCGACGATTGCCGGGGTTGCCGCCGGGGTTGCCGCCGGGCGATCTGATGTCGGGACTGCGGCAATTTTGGGTGGTCAAAACATCGCAACCCGTAATTTCCTTGCCTATTCGCGGACACAGGAAAGCAGTGCTGATCAGGCGGGCGTAAAATACTTGACCGAAGCGGGCATTTCATCGCGGGGTGTTCTGGAATTTATGAAAACCCTTGAAGGTCAGGAATTACTCAGCACAGCAAGTCAGGACCCGTATATGCGCAGTCACCCACTGACAACCGAACGTGTCGAATTTTTGCAAAACTATGTTGCCAATTCGCCGTTGAAGGACACCAAAGTCAGCCCGGAGCTTTATGAACGTCACGCACGTATGCGGGCCAAACTTTATGCGTTTACAAACCAACTGCGAAACACACTGCGGACCTATCCTGAAAGCGACACCAGCATCGCTGCGCGCTATGCCCGCGCAATCGCCTATTATCAGAATTCCGAACTTGATCCGGCACTTGAGATTATCGAATCCCTGATCGCCGAAGAACCGGCCAATCCATTTTTCGAAGAACTTAAAGGGCAGGTATTGCTTGAATTTGGTCGGGCCAATGATGCAATTGCGCCGCTGGAAAAATCAACCGAGCTTGCAAATGGTGCGCCCCTTATCCGTCTTCTTCTGGCCCATGCCATGATTGAAACGGGAAAAGACGAGTATCTTGAACCTGCGAAAAAGAATTTGCTCGGCGTTCTTTCACGTGAACGGGGTAATGCATCTGCATGGCGTTTCCGCGCCATTGTTGAAAACCGTTTGGGCAACGAGGGTGAAGCATCCTTGTCACAGGCCGAATACAGTCTTTTGACCGGCGACAGACAGGCTGCGAGTTACCACGCAGTGCAGGCTGATCGAAAACTTGAAAAAGGTACCGCGGCCTGGCTGCGTTCCCAAGACATTCTGCAGGCGACCAATCCGGACGGCATTCCGGGTAAGGACAAGGACGAACCGCAGTGATCCCTTCGCTGTGGCGTGGTGTGAAACAGGTTTCTTTCAAAAGTAAAACCACACCACACCGACCGGGTTTGAACTGGCGTTTGGTTCTGTTGACCTTCTGCACCTTGCAGCTTGCCGGGTGTTCGCTTCCCGGTGCCGGAGTTGATGTTGGCGGGGATTTAAAACTTTTATATGCTCCCTTCTCGCTCAAAACACCGCCACGTTATTGGTATGTCAGCCAACAAGCGGGTCCAGCAGCCTCGATTGAGAACACCAGTGCCGATTCAGATCCCTCACCGTTGGCATGGCAGGACAAAGACGGCAGGATCGCCTTGGCCGCACGCCCGGGGCTTGGCGATTTTGACATTGGCCGACGCACGAATGTGGTTGTCCTTGCATCGCCCTATCTTTCCTTTGACTGGCAATTTAACAGCACGGCCCAAATCGGTGATGTAGAGCTGATCCTTGGCTTTCGTCGGCAAAACCAAGGAAACTGGTCAGAAAGTGATCTGGGATCAGGAAAACCTTCGATTGATCAAACCGTGCGTATTCCTGTCGGAAAGCAGTCTGTTCGTTACGGCGAATGGCAGCGGGAATATTTTGATTTATCAACACTCTATCGCCGCTATTGGCCGGATGCTAAAGGCGATGAAATTCGACTGGTATGGGTTGGGATCGTATCTGGCACGGAAAACCAAGCTTCTGTGAGTGGGATCACCTATCTAACGCATATTTTACTTTCCCGTTAGCGCTCTGATCACGTATCACATACCCATGACCTTCACCGTCGGTGATAAGCTTCAATGACAAAAGGACGCTCCATGAACTCCCAGATCGTTAAACGCACTCTTGGTGGTAGCGCAATCGCGGCAACCATGCTGTTTTGCGCACCCTTGGCGCTAGCTGATGAAATGTTGAGTGCCGGTCAGAAAACCGAGGTCGAAAGCGTCATCGAAGAATATCTGATGAAAAATCCGGATGTCCTTTTGCGCGCCATTCAAAATGTTCAAGCCTGGCAGGCCAGCGAGCAAGCCCGTGAGCAGTCAGCATCCATCGCCCCGGTTTGGGATGCACTGGTCGCAGATAGCTCTGTTCCATCGATTGGCCCGGTTGACGCGCCTGTCACCGTGATCGAATTTTTTGATTACCATTGTGGTTACTGCAAAAGCGCCTTTGACGGTGTGATGGAAATTGCCAAAGAACATGACGGCAAAGTGCGCACCATCTTTGTCGAATTCCCCATCCTGCGCGAAGAAAGTGCTGATGCCGCCCGGGCTGCCCTTGCCGCTGCCAAGCAAGGAAAATACATGGAAATCCACGAAGCCTTCATGAGTAACCGTGGCCTTCTTGATGAAGAACGCATCAATGATCTTGCGACCGGTGCCGGTGTGGATGTCGCAAAGATGCGTGAAGATATGAAATCGCCCGAAATCAATGGCATGCTTGCGCAATATTCCGCAATGGCCCGTTCTGTTGGCATCAGCGGTACACCGGCCTTCCTGATCAATGGAACGATGGTTTCCGGTGCTGATATGGATCGCGTGAATTCTTTGGTTCTCTCAGGGCTCGAAGACGCTTCCTGATTTGTGACGGGTTTGACGCCGCTGACTACTTTTGCAGTCATCCCGTTTCGCAAGCCAAACAAACAGTGCATTAATGAACAAAGGGCCGTTTCATATTCGAAACGGCCCTTTGTTTTAAATGGTCATCGCGTTTAACCGACGACGCCTAGATGATCCCGGCCAAAGGCGAGGACGGATCAGCATACTGTTTCTTGGGCATCCGTCCGGCCAGAAACGATTCACGGCCAGCAATGATGGCATGCTTCATCGCGCGCGCCATGCGGATCGGGTCTTTGGCCCCGGCGATTGCGGTGTTCATCAGAACCCCGTCACAGCCAAGCTCCATTGCAACGGCGGCATCTGATGCGGTGCCGACACCGGCATCGACCAGAACCGGCACATTGGCATTCTGTTTGATCAGCGCGATATTAACCGGGTTAAGAATACCCATACCCGATCCAATCAATGACCCCAACGGCATGATGGCGCAGCAGCCCATGTCTTCAAGCATCTTGGCCTGAATCGGATCGTCGCTGCAGTAAACCATGACATCAAAGCCATCCTTGATCAGGGCTTCGGCCGCGATCAGGGTTTCTGGCATATTGGGATAAAGCGTTGCCTGATCACCCAGAACTTCAAGCTTCACCAAGTTCCAGCCCCCTGCTTCACGGGCCAGACGCAAGGTCCGCACGGCGTCATCAGCGGTAAAGCAACCTGCTGTGTTGGGCAGATAGGTGTATTTCTTGGGATCAACATAATCGACCAGCATCGGCTGATTTGGATCGGTCAAATTCACCCGGCGTACCGCCACGGTGACAATTTCCGCACCGGATGTTTCAATCGCCACACGGGTTTCATCGAAATCTTTGTATTTTCCGGTCCCGACCAGCAAACGTGACGAAAACTTTTTGCCCGCAACAACAAAGCCTTCATCCCCCTGCGCAGCGGCAAGATCAGCTTCCTGTGAACCGCCCCCGATGAAATGAACGATTTCAAATTTATCGCCATCGCAAAGAAGCGTTTCGCCATATGCTGTTTTAGGAACAATTTCGAGATTGCGTTCGACGGCAACCTTGGTTGCGGCAATGCCAAGTTCGCCAAGCAGTTCCGCAACATTAGCGGCATTTTCGATATTGCGGTCTTCACCGTTGATCGTAAGGCGCATCTTTTTCGTTCAATCCCTGTCGTATTAAAATCTTCATGATTGCCGCGCAGTATGCGCAGCAGGTGGCCTTGAAGCAAGCGGTCTTGCGCCGCTTTTTTGCCTTAAGCCGCCGAAAGTCATTTGAAAGACAAAAGTCGGTCGACAATTGGCTTTGCAACCCTGTTCTGCGAAGACCATTGCAAAGTTGCGTCAGACTTTGGGCATGTTATAAACGCAATACCAATATCTTGAGCATCTTAGATCAGATGCGGCACTTCACCGGGATTATGGTGAACCGCATCTGAATCTGCAGAGATGTGTCAAACGGATGTCTGGGGTGAAATGACCTTGAACCTGATCAAAGACCACTGTGATCTATCGACACAGAACTCTATCAGTCTTTCATCTGCCATAAAGACAACAAAGAAGGTGACTTGGTTGACTTGTTTTGGGAAACCCGACAAGAAGATTCTGGCATTCTTTGCAATGCTGGGGCATATACGCACATATCGGTTGCGATCCTCGATGCAATTTGGGCATCAGATTTGCCGATGATCGAGGTCCATCTGTCCAATATTCAAAAACGGGATACGTTTAGACACCATTCAAACGTCTCGAAAGCTGCAAACGGTATGATCTATGGCTTTGGCTCCCAGAGTTATAAATACGCCCTGGATGCCATGCGCAGATTGATCCACACACCATCACAAAAGATATCGAAATGAGCAAGTTCAACATCGACAATGACGCCATTCGCCAGCTCGCCGAGCTGCTGGACGACACCAATCTGACCGAAATTGAAGTTGCCGCTGGTGACAACCGTATCCGCGTTGCCCGTCAGGGCCTTGTGGCCGCACCTGTTGCAGCCCCTGCTGCTGCGGCTCCGGTTGCGGCACCTGCTGCTGCACCCATTGATGCGGGTTCCCATCCGGGCGCTGTAAAATCCCCGATGGTCGGTGTCGTATACTTTGCACCGGAACCAGGTGCAGCACCTTTCATCTCGGTCGGTTCGACCGTTGCGGAAGGCCAGACCCTGATGCTGATCGAAGCGATGAAAACCTTCAATCCGATCCGCGCGCCGAAATCCGGTAAAGTGGCTCAGATTGTCGCCACCGACGGGCATCCGGTCGAATATGACGAAACGCTGATCATTATTGAATAAGCCGGGGTAAGAACCGCATGTTCGACAAAATCCTGATTGCCAATCGCGGCGAAATCGCGCTCCGTATCCAGCGCGCCTGCCGTGAAATGGGCATCAAAACTGTCGCGGTGCACTCCACCGCGGATGCAGATGCAATGCATGTTCGTCTTGCCGACGAATCGGTTTGCATCGGTCCGCCCGCATCCAAAGACAGCTATCTTAATATTCCTGCCATTCTTTCGGCTGCTGAAATCACCGGGGCAAACGCCATCCATCCGGGATATGGTTTCCTGTCGGAAAGTGCAGACTTCGCCGCAATGGTTGAAGAACACGGCTTTGCCTTTATCGGCCCGACGCCAGAGCATATCCGCACAATGGGTGACAAGATCACCGCAAAACAGACTGTGGAAAAGCTTGGTATTCCGGTTGTTCCGGGTTCTGACGGTGAAATCACCACCGTTGAAGAAGCCAAGAAATGCGCCAAAGAAATCGGCTATCCGATCCTGATCAAGGCATCGGGTGGTGGCGGCGGTCGCGGCATGAAAGTCGTTGAACGCGACGAAGACCTTACCGAAGCGTTTTCCATGACCCGTAAAGAAGCATTGCAGAACTTTGGCAATGCTGCGGTCTATATGGAAAAGTACCTTGGTAAACCGCGTCATATCGAATTGCAGGTTATTGGCGACACGCATGGCAATGCCGTTCATTTGTTTGAACGTGATTGCTCATTGCAGCGTCGTCACCAGAAGGTGCTTGAAGAAGCCCCCTCACCGACCCTAACACCGGAAGAACGTCAGCGTATCGGTTCGACCGTTGCCAATGCCATGATCGGTATGGGCTATCGCAATGCCGGGACCATCGAATTCCTGTATGAAAACGGCGAGTTCTATTTCATTGAAATGAACACCCGCCTGCAGGTCGAACACCCGGTCACCGAAATGATTTCGGGCGTTGACCTCGTGCGTGAGCAGATCCGCGTTGCAGCCGGCCTTGAATTGTCATTCAAACAAGAAGACCTTGAAATTCATGGTCACGCGATTGAATGCCGCATCAATGCCGAGGACCCGGAAACATTCGTTCCATCCCCGGGCAAGATCAAGGAATATCATGCTCCCGGCGGTCTGGGCGTGCGCGTTGATAGTGGTATTTATACCGGCTATTCGATTCCGCCCTATTACGACAGCATGATTGCCAAGCTGATTGTGCATGGTCGTGATCGTGAAGAATGCATGATGCGCCTGCGCCGTGCATTGGCTGAATACGCGATTGGTGGCATTAAAACCACCATTCCGCTGCATCAGAAGCTTCTTGCCAATCCGGACATCCAAAAGGGGGATTACGACATCCACTGGCTGGAAAAGTTCATGGGCATGAAATAAGCAATCACTGCTTATGATGATTTCAAACGGGAACCTCAGGGTTCCCGTTTTTTATTTCGGGCTTCGCTGACATCAGTTCACGATATCTGAATGACGAAACTCTTACATTTCATCGCACTGCCATCAAAAAGTTAATCAAAAACAGGTATTCTACAGGTCAGATTAAATTCTGATCTTGTCTGGATGGGCAGAGTTGCTCATATGTAAGCAGACCTCAGATAACAGGATTGAAACAATTATCTCTGCGATCATGTCCAACCAGTTGACCCCTGATCTGTTGATCCGAGCATATTCCGTCGGCCTATTTCCCATGGCTGAAAGCCATGATGATCCAACCCTTTACTGGATCGATCCGGAATGGCGTGGTGTATTGCCGCTTGACGGATTTCACGTGCCCCGCAGCCTGAAAAAGGCTGTGCGAAAAGGCACATATAAAATCCATGTTGATCGTGCATTTCCCGACGTTATCCGTGCCTGTGCTGAACCATCGGATAACCGCGACGACACATGGATCAATGACAATATCCTTGATGCCTATTGCGCCCTTCACAAGATGGGCTGTGCCCATTCAATCGAGGCATGGCTTGACGGTGAACTGGTTGGCGGACTGTATGGTGTGAGCCTTGGTAAGGCGTTCTTTGGTGAAAGTATGTTTTCACGGGCAACGAACGCCTCAAAGATCGCCCTTGTCCATCTGGTTGCCTTGATGCGTCAGGGCGGCTTTAGTTTACTCGACACCCAGTTTGTGAATGATCATCTCAAACAGTTTGGTGTTGTCGAAATCCCGCGCGAGCGATATCGCAATGAATTGGCCAAGGCATTGGCTGGACGGGCTAATCTCCCGTTTGAAGTTGAACCGGAAATCCTTGAACAAGTCCTTTCCAGCGGTGATAGTTAATCATCCCAACTGCCCCACACATTCCCATTCAAACGAGTCATCACATGCAGATCCGTCTCGCGACGAAAAACGATATTCCTTCTATTCTTGAAGTTGTGGCGCCGATTTTGCGGGCTGGCGACACCTATGCCATCGACAGCAATATGAGCGATGATGACGTTATCGCTTATTGGATGGCCAAGGACAAAGTCACACTGGTCGCCGAAGAAGACGGTGAAATTGTTGGCACCTATTATATCAAGCAAAACCAAGGCGGTGGCGGGTCGCATGTCTGTAACTGCGGTTACATGACATCCCCCAAGGCAAGTGGCCGGGGGTTCGCACGACAAATGTGCGAAGATTCTCTCGTCCGCGCCAAAGAACTTGGATATCGCGCCATGCAGTTCAATTTCGTGATCGCCAGCAACGCAGCAGCCGTGCACCTTTGGCCAAAACTTGGCTTTGAAATTGTCGGTCGCCTTCCCGGTGCCTTTATGCATCCGACATTGGGCGAAACCGATGCATTGGTGATGTATCGTAAACTTTGATCCCACCACAAATAAGATCAAAACATAACAAAGGGCGGGCACCTTCTGGCACCCGCCCTTTTATCTTTTTAGGTCCCTATCAGATCAGAACAGGAAACGAACACGCAGCGTGCCTTCGATTGACGCAAGTTCTTTACGAACACCTGCACCCGGTTTGATTTCTTCGTCGACTTCAACAACCACATAGCCAACCCCGCCTTCTGAACGAAGATACTGACCGCTGATATTCACACCACGACGCGCGAACACGTCGTTGATTTTCAACAGAACGCCCGGCACGTTGCGATGAATATGCAAGAAACGCGTATGGCTGCGATCCTTGACCGGCAGTGAGACTTCAGGGAAGTTCACCGCACCAAGAGTCGATCCATTATCGGAATAAGTGATCAGCTTATCAGCGACCTCAATCCCGATGTTTTCCTGCGCTTCCTGGGTTGATCCGCCGATATGCGGGGTCAGGATCACGTTGCTCATGCCGCGAAGCGGGCTTTCGAACTGCTCGTCCTTACCGGCCGGTTCAACCGGGAACACATCAAGTGCCGCACCAGCAAGGTGACCGCTTTCAAGGGCTGCTGCCAGATCATCAATCACAATAACATTGCCACGGGCAGCATTAATCAAATGCGCGCCTAGCTTCATCTTGGCAATTTCAGCCGCCGTAATCATGTTTTTGGTCTGCTCGTTTGCAGGAACATGCAGCGAAACAACATCCGATTTCGCAAGCAACTCATCCATCGAATTACAGGTCGTTGCATTGCCCATCGCAAGCTTGTTGATGACATCATAATAAATGACGTTCATGCCAAGCGATTCAGCAAGAACCGAAAGCTGCGTCCCAATATGGCCATAGCCGATGATACCCAACGTCTTGCCACGTGCTTCATAAGAACCCTTGGCATTTTTTAGCCAACCACCATCATGGGCAGCAGCATTACGCTGTGGGATACCACGAAGCAACATGATGACCTGACCTAATACCAGCTCGGCAACCGAACGGGTGTTGGAATATGGGGCATTAAACACCGGAATACCGCGCATTGCAGCAGCCGTCAGATCAACCTGATTGGTGCCGATACAGAAACACCCGATAGAGGTTAGCTTGGTCGCGGCATCAATGACTTCTTCGGTTAGTTTGGTGCGAGAACGAATGCCCAAGAAGTGCGCATCGGAGACAACGGACTTTAATTCGTCCGCGTCGAGCGCAGCAGGGTAATGGTCGACATTAGAGTAGCCGGCCTCTTTGAACATCTTTACAGCGTTTTCATGGATACCTTCGAGCAGGACGATCTTGATCTTGTCCTTCTCCAACGAAAGTTTGCTGTTCACGGCGCACCATCCTTTTTTTCGCGAGGGGCGACACGGGATAATCCCCGAGCCGTTTGTCAGGCCGTTCCGTTACGGCCCGTGGCCCAATGAAATAGGACCTTGAAGCGCGTCCGTCAAAGGCTTTCCCTTGCGTAAATATGCATTGCCCCTATCTTCTGAACGCATATACCGGCTAATGCGTACAAAAACAAAGGCCCCAAAAGGGTTAAGCACAGATCAAAGACCAGTATCGGATCGAATCAGGGGATCGTATTTTGCCTGCCGAAATCAAAACCGTGACCGACATCCATAAGATCGGACAAGCCAATTGGGACAAATGCGCAGGTTCAGACAACCCGTTTGTCAGCTTTGCCTTCCTATCGGCAATGGAAGATAGCGGTTCAACAACAGCCCAAACCGGCTGGCAGCCATTTCACCTTGTACTCAGCGATGACAACGGCACCATATCGGGCATTGTCCCGCTTTATGTCAAAGCCCATTCATATGGTGAATATGTTTTTGACTGGAACTGGGCAGAGGCCTATCAGCGGGCCGGTGGGAAATATTATCCAAAATTACAATCCGCTGTGCCCTTTTCCCCTGTTCCGGGCCCCCGTCTTTTGGTCGATCCCGACCATCCTGATCCCGATAGCATTCGCCGTATCCTGATCAATGGTTTGGCCGCATTACCCGAACAACTCGGTATAGCCACGTTGCATGTTACGTTTTGCAGTGAGGGTGAAAGCCAACTTATGGAAGATGCCGGGTTTCTGCGCCGGACCGGCATTCAATATCACTGGCATAACCGGGATTATCAAAGCTTCGATGATTTTCTCGGTGCGCTGAATTCACGCAAACGCAAAAACCTACGCAAAGAACGCAAACAGGTTCTTGAGGCTGGGTACAGATTTGAAGCCCTGCGCGGGGATGACCTTAAACCCCATCACTGGGACCGGTTTTATCATTTCTATCACGACACATCGGATCGCAAATGGGGGCAGGCTTATCTGACCCGTGAGTTCTTTGAATTGCTCCATGAACGGTTGCGCGACCGCACGGTTCTGGTTGCGGCATTTCACGATGATGACATGGTTGCAGGTGCGCTGAACCTGATCGGGTCAGAAACGCTTTATGGCCGGAACTGGGGTACGATGGACCGCGCCCCGCTTCTGCATTTTGAAACCTGTTATTATCAGGCGATTGATATTGCCATCGAACATGGTTTGAAAACGGTGGAGGCCGGTGCCCAAGGCGAACATAAAATCCAGCGCGGATATGAGCCGGTGATAACCCATTCCGCCCACATGATTAACGATCCCGCCCTGAAACGTGCCGTGGCGCAATTCCTACGTCAGGAACAAGACCATATCGCGCAGGATCGTGACTTTATCTTGGCCGAACACAGCCCTTACCGTCAGGAATAGAACTGTCTGTGGCCAGCATACAACGCAACGCCGTACATAAGAGTTACCCATAAGAAAAGGCGCGGTTTTGACACCGCGCCTTTTGGGAAAATCTGCTTTCTGATCAGACGGTACGTACGTCGTCCAGGAAGCCGTTCACATGCGTGCGAAGTTCATCATTGGCCGCGGCCAATTTGCCAACACTGTCAAGCTGACCATTGGAAAGATCACCACTTTCAGTTGTTGCATCGGCAACGTTTTTCACAGCACTGGAAATGGCGTTGTTGCCGTTAGCTGCCCCTTCGACACTGCGCGAAATTTCTTCGGTTGCAGCACCTTGCTCTTCAACTGCACTGGCAACAACCGACATCAATTCGTCGATCTTATGAATGGTATCGGCAAACCCGTGGACGGCTTCGGATGCGGCACCGGTTTCACTTTGCATCTCGGCAATTTTGGCAGTGATCTGCTCTGTCGCCTTTACCGTCTGAGATGCAAGGTTTTTAACCTCACCGGCAACTACGGCAAAGCCTTTGCCAGCTTCACCCGCACGGGCTGATTCAATGGTTGCGTTCAAGGCCAGAAGATTGGTCTGATCGGCGATATCACTGATCAGATTGACGACCTCGCCGACACTTTGGGCTGCTTCGTTAAGCCTCTCGACGCGCTCATTGGTGCGTTCGGTTTCCCCAACAGCCAGTTGCGTGATTTCAGTAATACGGGCAATCTGCGACGAGATTTCCGAAATCGATGCCGAAAGCTGTGCTGTTGCAGAGGCAACCGTTTCGATATTGGTCGAAGATTCATGAGCCTGTTCAGCCACATTCTGGGCATCCTGATTTGCCCGCACCGCGTGGGAACTCAATGTCTCAGATGCTGAACGAACTTCATCAAGGGCCACTTTCACCGAATTCAAGACATCCTGAATTTTTTCATCGAACCCAGCCGTTATGATCCCCATACGCTTGCCACGCTCGACCTGCCGTTCGGCTTCGAGTTTTTCCTGCTCTGCCATACGGGCCCGTTCGCGGGCATTCTCACGAAACACTTCAAGCGACTTGGCCATGGCACCGACTTCGTCGGAGCGCTTCATATCAAGGGTTTCGATATCGAGGTTACCCGATGCGAGGCTGCCCATGGCTTCAGTCATTTTTCGGATCGGGGTTGCAATCATACGCGACAAGGTCCCGCCAAACAAAGCGGCCATTGCTATCAAAAGCGCAACACCAACACCAAGTGTGACCTGAAAAATCCGCATTGCCTGGGCAACCTGATTTTCAACATCTAGCACCCGTTCATCGATGTTTTTGGCAAGTTGACCTGCAATCATACTCACGCGATCAGAAAGCTCGCGCGGTTCGCCTGATGCTTCAATTGCACGCGCATGATTCACCGTAAGATAATGCCGCATCAGCTTTGCTTGTTCGGCGGCGATTTCTTCCCACCGATCAATCGCACCATCCATTTCTTCGATTAGACTGGCTACATCCGGGCTGATGGTTCCATAGGTTTTAAGGACATCGGTACGAATATCGATTTCCTCCAGTGACTTCTGATAACTTAGAAGCCCTGCACGGTCGCCGGTGGTCAGGAAATAAATCAATTCCTGTCGCGCCATAAGATAGGAACGATCAAGGTTGCGGTAATCACGTTCAAATTCTGAAAGATAGTCGCGCTGTTCGTTGGCACTTTGCACTTTCATCGTCGAAAACATGCCCGCCGCCGCGACCATCAGGATTACCGCAATCATTACAGCAAAACAGGTTGTCAGCTTCGCAGGAATGGAAAGGTTTTTGAAAAAGTTCATGGCTTTTCTCCCTACTGACTGCTGCGACGTGCAAGTTCATTCAGATTGACTTCAATGGTCACAGCACCGATCGGCAGACGTTCTTCATTGCTCATGGTCATGTTGAGCTGCGAACGCCACGTATCGGATTCTTCGTTATATTCCGCTTCGTCAATAAAAACGGCATCAGGGCCATTGGGATAGGTATTCTGGAACTTTGCTTCATCCCCTTGCCAGAAATCCGAAGTGATTGAACTTTGCCCAACATTCAGTCCAACAGCATCCATGACAAAAATCTCGGCAAACAATCCACCTGATCGTGCTTGGACCTGTGTGAGGTAACTGGAAAGGGGGTTTGTCAGAATGGTGGCGACAAGTGGCTGGTCTTCGGCTTCTCGTTCTGCGCGCCATTGTAGATCAGCAGCATCGATCTCATCCTGCGACATATCTTTTCGAAGCTTGTTCTGAGAGGTTATCGACAAACCGACAACAGGGTTTTTCAACCACTCCCGAACATCTTTGATCATCGCATCGGTGATAAGAACATTCGGATCCCCCGGAAGCTCTGACTTTGCCGTCGCGACATAGGATGAACCCAATAGCGTTGCAGCAACAACGCCCCAAAAAATCATACTTTTCTTAGATATCATTAGCTTGCCTCCCAGACGTTATCATCCCGAGAATAAACATCCCTAAACTAAAGTATAGATATCTATACTAAAGAAATTTGACTTCTACAACTTAATTTAGAAATGGTGATCAATGTGAGACACAAAAGATTATTTTCCACATGTGTGATATGTGGATTGCGGGCGCCTCGACAAGAGCGCCATTGTGAATCTTTGAAATCCAGACAAGAAAAAAGCGGCGGAAAATCCGCCGCTGAGTTTGGTTGGGACACGAGCAAACTGCAGAAGATTACGTTGTTCCAGACGCATAATGCGCCCCTGCAAAGAACAACTGTCCGATACCACCTAAGCAGGAAGCGTGCCAACTTTTGAATTTTGTAAAAACCCCACTTTCTGGGGAATTTCACCCCCTACCGGTCCTGCCCTTTTGGGCAGGACCAAGACATCTTTGCATTTCAAAATGCAAAGATTGCAAAATGCGAATTATTATCTTTGCATTTTGCAATCTTTGCATTTTTGGGCATTCAAATCAACGAGGCTATCCAAGATTCATTTGGCGCGCTTTTTCTTTCGCGTACCAAAATTCAACAGGGCTGGTGCCTTCTCGATAATATCTTGGAGGATTGATTTTGCACGATCAAGGTCGTTACGCGCGGTCCCGTCAAGCTGACTGATATAGCGCGGGTCAGAGATCATCCGCTCTGCCTCATACAAGGTCCGCAACTCGCTTTGGAACATCTCACGCGCCCCAAGTGGCAAGTTTTCTTTCACGCTCATCACATGGAAAAACTTCAAACTGGTTTTAATCACGATTTTAAGCATCACGACCTGAAGCTTATGAAACTGTTCTTCAAGCTCTTCTTTCTTGGGATGCTTTTCCAGCTTATTCAGGCGCTCCATAATCACCAATGACAGCGCTTTGAAGTTGTCAACCTCTTCGCGGAACGGTCGATATCCAGTGATGTCCGAATTTTCCGCACGTTTTTCAAGCTCATTGGCCAACGCAACCAGCTTACGCGCACGTAATTCAAGCCGGGACAGGAATTCCTCGACTTCATTTCTAAATTTTCTTTGTGCAGCTTGGCTCATTGTGTTTTGGCATTCTTTATAAAACGGCGCCCGGGGATCACTTCCCCGGGCCCCAATCTAAACTGCCAATGATTAACAACATCTCCAAACCAGAGAACTGATTTATCAACCAGCCATCTCAGGGTTCTTTTTTTGCTGTTTTTTTCCACCTTCATCCTCCGGATAACGGAAAATGATGGCATCATCTTCGATGTCGACCAGAACAGCCCCACCTTTGGACAATTTGCCAAACAGAAGCTCTTCCGCCAGCGGTTTTTTAACATGTTCCTGAATGACACGGCCAAGCGGACGCGCACCAAATGCTATGTCATAGCCCCGCTCGCCAAGCCACGTCCGGGCGGCTTCGGTAAGTTCAATCGAAACATTGCGGTCAGCAAGCTGCACTTCAAGCTGCAAGATGAACTTGTCGACAACCATCTTGACCACTTCCGGTTTCAGGTTGGCGAACGGAACAACCGCATCCAGACGGTTGCGGAATTCCGGCGAGAAGGTGCGTTTAATCGCCTCCTCATCTTCGCCGATACGCATTTCGCGCTTAAAGCCAATTGGTGGCTTGGCCATATCCGACGCACCGGCATTGGTCGTCATGACCAAAACAACATTCCGGAAATCAACCGTCTTGCCATTATTGTCGGTCAGTTTGCCGTGATCCATAACCTGAAGAAGGATATTAAACAGATCCGGGTGAGCCTTTTCGATTTCATCAAGTAGTACAACGGCATGCGGATGCTGATCGACGGAATCGGTTAACAGCCCACCTTGATCAAAACCAACATAGCCCGGTGGCGCCCCAATCAGGCGTGAAACGCTGTGGCGTTCCATATATTCCGACATATCAAACCGGATAAACTCAATGCCCATCACAGTTGCGAGCTGTTTGGTGACCTCGGTCTTACCGACCCCGGTCGGGCCGGAGAACAGGTAGCTCCCGATTGGTTTTTCAGGTTCCCGCAACCCTGCACGTGCCAGTTTGATTGCACTGGCAACCGATTCAATTGCCTTGTCCTGACCAAACACGACAGTCTTAAGGTCACGCTCAAGATTGGCCAATGCCTTACGGTCATCGGTTGAAACCGATTTTGGCGGGATGCGGGCAATCTTCGCAACGATTTCCTCGACGTCACGTTTGCTTACTGTGCGTTTGCGTTTGCTCGGCGCAACAAGCATCCGTGACGCACCGACTTCGTCAATGACATCAATCGCACTATCAGGGCGCTTGCGGTCATTAATATAACGTGATGCAAGCTCAACCGCAGAACGAATGGCCTCGTTGGTGTATTTGACCTTGTGATGGTCTTCGTAATACGGCTTCAGGCCTTTCAGAATCTTGACGGTATCTTCTTCGGAAGGCTCATCAACATCGATTTTCTGGAAACGACGCACAAGTGCACGGTCTTTTTCAAAGTGACCGCGGAATTCCTTATAGGTTGTCGACCCAATGCAGCGCAATGAACCGCTTGCCAAGGCTGGTTTAAGCAAATTGGACGCATCCATTGCCCCGCCAGATGTGGCACCTGCACCAATGACAGTATGAATTTCATCAATAAACAGGACAGCACCGTCATATTCTTCAAGTTCTTTGACGACCGCTTTCAGGCGTTCTTCAAAGTCACCACGATAACGAGTACCCGCCAACAATGCGCCCATATCAAGAGCAAAAATCGTTGCATCCGCCAGAACTTCTGGCACATCGCCATCATTGATCCGGCGCGCCAGACCTTCGGCGATGGCCGTTTTACCAACCCCCGGATCCCCCACATAAAGAGGGTTATTTTTGGTACGACGGCACAGGACCTGAATGGTTCGGTCAATTTCGCTTTGACGGCCGATCAGCGGGTCAATTTTACCCTTCTGCGCTTTAGCATTCAGGTTAACGCAATATGCTTTAAGCGCCTCGCCTTCTGCCGGTCCGGTTTCTTCGCCTTCTGGTGGCATGCCCGAAACCGGTTCTTCGTCAGCACCACGTGGAATGCGACGCTCATTGAGCTCGGTCGCTTTGGCAATGCCGTGGGAAATATAATTCACCGCATCAAGACGGGTCATATCCTGAAGTTGCAGGTAATAAACCGCGTGCGATTCCCGCTCAGAGAACAACGCAACCAGTACATTTGCCCCCGTGACTTCTTCGCGACCAGACGACTGAACGTGAATGGCTGCACGTTGAATGACACGTTGGAAGCCTGCAGTTGGTTTCGGATCAATCAACCGCGCACTGATCAGACCGGAAAGTTCGCTGTCAGCGAACTCCAAAAGGTCTGAGCGCAGCCTATCAACATCCACCCGACAGGCTTTAAGCACTGCAAGCGCGTCCTGATCTTCGGTCAGTGACAAAAGAAGATGTTCAAGAGTGGCATATTCATGACGGCGCTCTGACGCATATGCGAGCGCACGGTGCAGGCTTTCCTCAAGATTGCGCGATAACATATGTCACTCCTTCTCTAAGGTACACTGCAGCGGATGCTGGTTCTGGCGGGCCAGATCCATGACCTGATTAACCTTGGTTTCCGCAATTTCATACGTAAACACGCCACATACCCCAACTCCTTTGCGGTGAACCTGAAGCATGATTTCGGTAGCCTCTTCGCGACCCTTTTCAAAAAACCGTTCCAGCACTTGAACAACGAACTCCATCGGAGTGTAGTCGTCGTTTAGCAACAACACCTTATACATGGCCGGCTTTTTCGTCTTGGGCCGTGTCTTTGTTACGATCCCCGTATTCGGCAGATCAACGCCGTCATTATCCTGTTCAGTCATCTTCTACTTACCGGAACCCTTATTTCCTGCATGAACTCCATGATAGGTCATTGCCACACTGTTTCAAAGGCCGCAGAGCAAATTGGCACGACTAAATTATTGTCTATCCACGATTCATTTAGGCTGAGATTAACCCGCTGCAAGATCACCCGACAAACTTCATAAACGTGATTGCGTTCGCAGCGCAGAAAACCGGCATTGTTTTAAAATTCTGACTCATAAAAAAACGGACATGACCAGATGCCATGCCCGTTATCACATTCAAAAGTAGATCGACTGAACCAGTCGACTTCGCATCATTTCGTCACAGTATTTGCCGCTTTGGTCATCGCATTGAAGCTATCTGCCATCACCGACATCATAATTTCCTGAACTTTCTCGCCTTCGGCAACACTGCTTTCATAGCAACGGTTCAGAATCCGAGTTTGCAACTCCTGAATATCCGACAGACTTTCGACCTTGGTAAGCGCGTCTATATCTGCTTGTGATGCTTCAATCTCACACTGCATCCATGTTGCAAGCTCAGTTCCAATGCCACCTGTTTTTTCAAACAGCGCCATGGATGCCTGCCAGACTTCCTCAAAACTCTTTTGCTGCGTATCTAGCAACTCTTCACATTGCGCGACCACCCGTGATCCGGCACCAGAAAAAACATCTGATTGCCCGGTCATTGTTTCGAACAGTTTTGTGAAGGCTTCGTTGGCAACCGAAACGCTTTCTTCAAGCGCATCATTACTGGCCGATACCATTGCATCAATTTCCGGCGTTTTCCAAAGCTGCAGATACGGTTCCATCGCACTTGGGTCCATAAACATCGCGCCAAAGCCAAACACATTGTTAGACTTGGCTGCCAGCGGCTCCGCTGCTTCTTTTGCGACAAGTTTCGGAGCAGAATCTGGAGCAGGACTTGCCTTCGACGCTGGCGCTGTTGCCTTAACAACCTCAGGCGCAACCGTTTTCGGCGCGGGCTTGGCTGCCGGCGTTGCTGCTGCTTTGGCTACTGGCTTGGATTTTGGTTTTGGCTCTGCTGTTGTCTTTGCTGGCTTCGTTGATTGCGCAGCAGGTACAGCAGCAACCTTTTTAGGGGCTGTCGCCAGTTTAGCAGCAGCAGGCGCAGCCGCTTTGGGGGATGTTGCGGTTTTGCTTTTCGTACTCACAGTACTCGCCTTTTCAATTTCAGAAGAAGATGACGGCGCGGACGGCGTGACCACTGCAGCTTTCTTTTGTGCCGCTGCAGGAGAAGATGCACCCTTTGCCGTTGTCCGCGATGCAGTTTTTTCCGCGGCAGAAGAACTTGATGCAAATGCTTTTGCCGACTCGGGCTCAGGCGCACTCATTTCGCTTGGCTTCGTTTCCGCAACCTCCACCTCAGGTGACGCGGGCTCTGGGCTAACGGCACCAACCGGTTCCCTGGCGTCCGTGGAATCCGTTTTTTTGACGCTATTGCCCACGTCAACATTGACGTGCTTGGCCGCCGCTTCAATCTCCGAGGATGTCATAACCACACGCTTTGGTGACGGTACTGCCTTTGACGCAGAGACCGTTGTTGACGCGGGTTTGGAAGCGGATTTCGCCTGATCTGGCTCGGAAACAGCCGAACGGGTCATCGTTTTGGCCGGCGCAGATACCTTTTTCCCTGATTTCACAGAGGAATTCTGTTTAGAAACAGCCATTGCCTCAACCTCCTGCCATTCGGGATATCGCCCTGAGGCGATGCTGCATTGCAACATAACCCTAGATGGAATAACCCCACAAGGTCAAGAACACTTTCATGACAATCGATCACTCCTGCCTTCAAAGAACTCTTCTTTTTAACCAATCAAATCCAGCAGCCGCCGTCCTCAACGGCAAAATCCCAATTTGAACAGATGCCTAGCCGGCAGCTTTGATTTCGCAATGCGGGATAAACAAAAATGGGCGCGCTTTTGCCAGCGCACCCATTTGGAATCAGATCATCGAATGAACAGGCTTAACGCAGCATGTTTCCGCGCACTGTGCGGTAGAAGGTCCGGGAATCGTCATTCATAATAGCGGCACTCTGCGCTGCGCTTTGCGAACGGGCTTTATCCTTGGCTGGCGGTTTGGGTAAGTCATTTTCGATACTCGATATCTCAGACAGAACATTTGGGAAAGTGAGTGCTTGCAGGTCATCGACTCCTGACATCCAAGTGCCCAGCGTCACGTAGCCTGATGAACATCCAAGGGCGACCCAATAAAAATCATCCGAATAAAGCCGAACGCCGTCACCCTGCTGTTGCGTTCCGAATCCGTCATTCTGGAGTGCATCGGTGACTTTAAGATAGCCATCCCGATCAATCACGTCGGTCGTGACATCGCCGCTAAATGCGCCAAGTGGTGCGGTAACCTCGACATTGATGTTGCTGACTTGGGCTGGCCCAAAAACGCGACTTGTCAGTTCAAACTGCTGGTTTCCCGACTGTGGATTCAATTCAAAAACACGAACTTCTTTATAGTAATCGGCATTATATATGATGCGAATCCGACCTTCAGCATCCCCCGCAGAACAGGCCACACGAAGATCATCGGCATTCAGATAAGAAAACCAGGTCGATTTGCGCACCAATGGATTACTGACATCACTATTTTGCGTAAAGGTGCAGCCTGCGAGCCCGACAGCAGCCAATGTCAGAACAGCCAAACTGTTCAAATTCGTACGCTTGATGTTTATCTTGTTGAGAAGTGGGGCGATTAATTTAACCATTCGATCCTCGATTTTTTGTCGGACAGCAGATATAAATAGGACTTTCGCGTACAAAGATGGCCGCTGCAAGGCCGCGTATTGATTAAGATGAAAATCGACGTTCTTAAACATTTGTTTAAGGCTGTGATGCGAGATTGATCATATTTAGTTCTTGGGGATGATCGAAAGCCGAGTCCGTATAATGCGTTTAATGACCCCGTCTGGGCCAAATGCAATGGCCAAAGCACTGTTTGCAACGCGCGCCCTCGGGATGCGCGGCTGTTTGGCTGCATTTTTGTGCCTGACTGCCCTTCTGCTTACGACCATACTTGCCCCGAATGATGCATTTGCGCGCACCTACACTGCGATGATCATTGATGACGAAAGTGGTGAAGTTCTCCATGAATACCGCCCGGATCATAAGGTTTATCCAGCGTCTCTGACCAAAATCATGACGCTATATATGGTTTTCAATGCCCTTGAACATGGCAAGGTATCGCTTTCAACGCCAATGAAAGTCTCCAAGCGTGCTTGGGGACAGGCGCCGTCCAAACTGGGGCTTAATCCCGGTGAAACGATTACCGTAAAAGACGCCATTTTAGCGCTGGTTACCAAATCAGCCAACGACATCGCCGTTGTCGTCGCGGAACATCTTGGTGGTACAGAAATCAAGTTCGCCCAGATGATGACCTCCGAAGCGCGTAGCATTGGCATGAAACGGACAACGTTCCGCAATGCATCTGGTCTTCCCAATCGCGGCCAGATGACTACCGCGCGCGACATGATCCAATTGGCAATCGCGCTACGCAAAAATTACGGCAGCTATTATCATTATTTTGCGACACAGAAGTTCAAGTTTGGCAACCGCACCTATGGCAACCACAACAATCTTCTGGCGTCTTATTACGGAACCGACGGGATCAAGACCGGCTATATCAATGCGTCGGGCTTTAACCTTGTTGCCTCGGTTAACCGGAATGGCAAGCGCCTGATTGGTGTTGTCTTTGGTGGCCGCACCGCACGCACTCGTGATGATCAGATGAAAAAGCTTCTGGATCAGGCCTATATCAAACTGACCAAAGAAGGCGAGATCACGGTACCGCGTCCGCGAAACAGCCCGGAAGACAAGATTTTGCCAGCTGACGCACAGCTTTTGATCGCCAAACGCGACACCATGCGCGAAGCCGAACAGCAACCGGGACGCATCGACACCCAAACCGTTGTCTCCCGCCTTAAACCGGAAACCACCAACGGCTGGGCCATTCAGGTTGGCGCCTTTAGCGATCAGCGCCGCGCACAGGAAGCTGTTCTTGCAGCAGCCCGCACAGCACCCGATGTCTTGCGCCTGACCCGTGCGACAGTAGAACAGCAGGCCAGCGGCACAGGTGTTGTATACCGTGCCAGATTGCTTGGCTTTGATGGCGAAACAGAAGCCCGTGCAGCTTGCGCTGCCCTTCGTCGTGAAAACCTTGCCTGCATCCCGGTAAATTCCGGCGACGCCGGTTAACACCGACAATCACGTAACTCAGTGTGCCGTCCTAAAATACGTTGACGGTTTTACTTGAGCCAGCGGATGATCATCCGCTGGCTTTTTGATGCACATTTTCTGGAGTTTGCATTTCCAGAGAGATGTGCGGTCGGATGGTATTGTAAGTATCAACGGCCTCTTTGACCAGTTTACGGAGATCCTCGAAAGTTTTGCACCGGTGTAAGAGGAACTCCTGTTTGAGAATACCGTTCATGCGCTCGGCCAAGGCATTCTGATAACAATCATAGCCATCGGTCATTGACGGTGTAATTTGATGTTTTCTCAACACCTCCTGATAACAGCCTGAACAATATTGGAGCCCCCGATCAGAATGGTGGATCAGCGGCTCTTTGGTGATCCGGTTTTTGATTGCTTGCTTCAAGGCTCCGACAACCTCAGAAGCGGCCATGCTGTGGCTCAGCACATGCCCCATGATCTTGCGCGAGAAGGCGTCTGTCACCAGTGACAGATAATGCACACCTTCATCACTCTCGATATAGGTGATGTCGCTGACAAACACTTGCTCAGGGCGGCTTGGCTTGTGCCCTGCCAACAGGTTCGGATGCTTTCTCATCCAGTGTTTGCTGTGGGTGGTTTTGGTGTAATTCTTTCGTGGCTGTACCAGAAGACGATGCTCTCTGAGCCAGTCAAACAAACGGTCACGCCCCATCTTGATGCCAAGACGACGCAAGTCATCCTGCAGCAAATGATAGAGTTTACGTGCGCCAATCCGGGGCATATGCTGGCGCAAGCGCATGACGCAATCATAAAGTGGTGCGAGCTGTTCCTGTCGTCGGCAACGGCGTTGCAACAACTGGTAAACCGACTGCCTTGAAAGACCAAAACATCGACAGGTCCGGCTCAGACTGACTTGCCCTTGCGCCTGTAATGTTCTCGCAGTTCGGATAAGTACTTTTTTCGCAGACCCGCTCCATATTCCTCATCCATGATGGTGATCATGCCATCCATCACCATGACGCGGATCCGTTCGTCTTCAAGCTCCCTTTCAAGGCGCTTGATCTTCTGTTCAGGCGTTTCTTTCAATGGGGACATGGCTTTGTGCCTCGTTGTCGACCAGTCAAGCTTACCATGTTTGCGCAACCACTTCAGGACAGTACTACGGCCCTGTATGCCATACCGCATCTGTGCCTGCTTGTAGGTCATTTCGCCCTTTTCGACCTGATCTACAACAGCCAGCTTAAAGCCCATATTGTAATCACGTTGTGTGCGCTTACGGCGCTCTATGCCTGACATCGACATTGTCATCTCCTATAGGTGACAACGTATTTCAGGACGAGACACAGATACACCAAAGGCCGCCAGATCACTCTGACGGCCTTTAATTTTATCTAATGCGAGAACGTCTGGTGAACCCTAAATCGCTTAGTGCCCGCCACCCAACGCAAAGAAATCATCTGAGGACAGTCCGCTTTTCACAAGTTGATCGGTGACTTGAACTTTAAGACGGGCAAGTCCTGCGTCATCGCCTGCTTCGCAGCGTGCCACAATGGCGGGTTGGGTGTTTGATGCACGCAGCAACCACCAACCGTCCTCGGTGCTGACACGCACACCATCAATACCGCTGACTTCTGCCCCGGTTTGATCAAGGCGAGCGCGCACTTCTTCGATCAGTGCGAATTTACGATCATCCGGGCAATCAATGCGGGTTTCGGGCGTATTGACCGCGACGGGCATTGCTTCGCGCCACTGCGCAAGACTTTTGCCACTTTGCACCAAAATGCGATAGAGACGGACCGCAGCATAGGTCGCATCGTCATAACCGTAATACCGTTCAGCAAAGAAGATATGGCCACTCATCTCACCGGCAATTGGTGCTTTGGCCTCAATCATTTTGGTTTTGATCAGCGAATGACCGGTTTTCCACATGATGGCATTGCCACCAAGACGGGTGACTTCATCAAACAAGGTCTGACTTGCCTTCACATCAGCAATGATCGCAGCGCCTGGTTGACGCTGCAAAACATCCGCAGCAAAGATTTGAAGCAACTGATCGCCCCAAAGAACATTACCCTTGCCATCGATCACACCAATACGGTCACCATCACCGTCAAAGGCAACGCCCCAATCTGCATTGTATTTTGCAACAGCGGCCTTCAGGTCAACCAGATTTGCTTCTACCGTCGGGTCGGGATGATGGTTCGGGAACAAACCGTCAATTTCGTCAAACAGCAAGTGATGAGTACCCGGAAGCTTTGCGGTGAGTTTACGCACCACATCACCAGCCGCCCCATTGCCGCAATCCCAGACAATTGTCATTGGATCGGGAACGTCACAATCAAGTTCTTCCACCAGACGCGTGACAAAGCGATCTTCGATATCAAGATCCGTTGCACTGCCCTGCCCGGTTTCAAAATCACCGGCAGCAGCAATTTTGCCCAATTCCTGAATTGCATCGCCAAACACGGACTTACCCGCGTTGACCATTTTGAACCCGTTATAGTTCGACGGATTATGCGAACCGGTCACCATAATGCCCGCATCGGTTTTCTGATCATAAACCGTGAAATACAGCATCGGCGTTGGACCACGGCCAATACGCACAACATCGCAGCCGGTTGATAAAATACCATCTGCCAATGCCGAAGCCAGTTCAGGCGAACTCAGCCGACCATCACGCCCCAAGGCCACACGTTTTCCACCTGATCGGCGCACCATGGTGCCAAAAGATTTGCCCAATGCCTTGGCATCAGCCACATGCAAGGTATCCCCGACAATACCGCGCACGTCATATTCACGTAAAACAGAGCGATCAAATTTGTGTCCGGCAGAATTCGTCATAACTTGGATTAGCCTCCGATAGATGCACGACCAACGCAGGAATAGCTGAAACCGTTTTCAGCCATCTCTGTCGGGTCATAGACGTTACGCAGATCAACGACAATCGGGTGGTTCAACGCATCTTTGATGCGCTCAAGATCCATCCCGCGGAACTCGTTCCATTCGGTCAAAACGACCATTGCATCCGCACCGTCAATCGTCTGATAGGCGTTGTCGCAATATTTAACGCCATCAAGAAGCTTCTTGGCTTCTTCCATGGCTTCAGGATCATATGCCTTAACCATCGCACCCGCTGCGATAAGCATCGGCAAGATATCAAGGCTTGGCGCATCGCGCATATCATCCGTGTTGGGTTTGAATGCCAACCCAAGAACACCAATGGTCTTACCTGCAACCGAGCCACCACAGGCCGCGATAACACGATCTGCCATGGCTTTTTTACGCTTGGCATTCACATCAACCACAGTTTCAATAATGCGAAGCGGGCTGCCATGTTCCTGAGCAGTGCGCACCAGCGCCAAGGTATCTTTGGGGAAGCACGACCCGCCATAACCTGGCCCGGGATGCAGGAACTTTTTACCAATACGGCCATCAAGACCAATACCTCGTGCAACGTCATGGACGTCAGCGCCGACTTTTTCACACAGATCAGCAATTTCGTTGATGAACGTGATCTTCGCCGCCAAGAAAGTATTTGCAGCGTATTTGATCATTTCCGAAGTTTCGCGAGAAGTGAAAACAATCGGCGTTTCGATCAGATAAAGCGGGCGATACAAATCCGACATTACGTCGCGCGCCCGCTCATCACTGGTGCCAATCACCACGCGGTCAGGGCGCATAAAATCGCCAATTGCCGATCCTTCGCGCAGGAATTCCGGGTTCGATACAACGGCAAATTCCGCATCCGGCCGCTTTTCGCGAATGATACGCTCAACCTCACGGCCTGTGCCAACCGGTACAGTTGATTTGGTCACGATAACGGTAAAGCCATCCATCGCCTCAGCGATTTCTTCCGCTGCGGCATACACGTAACTCAGATCAGCATGACCATCACCACGACGGGTTGGCGTGCCAACAGCAATAAAGACCGCATCCGCATCCTTGACCCCTACTTTAAGATCAGTGGTAAAGGTCAGGCGGCCTGCCTTGACGTTATTCTCAACAAGAACATCCAGACCCGGCTCGTAGATTGGCATGATGCCTTCTTCAAGACGTGCTATTTTTTCCACATCTTTGTCGACACAAATGACATCTGTGCCGAACTCGGAGAAACAGGCACCAGATACAAGTCCAACATATCCGGTCCCGATCATTGCTACGCGCATGGATGTTTTACCCTAGTAAGTGATTTCCGACCGGAACGGTCATATATCCGTTCCGGTCGGTTCAAATTGAAATTAATTGATTATTCTGCTGCTTCGCCCTCGGCGAATTCATGAATGAGCTGACGTACATCATCACGCATATCTTCACGGGCCAAAGCAAATGCCATTGTGGCTTTCAAGAAACCGATTTTATTACCGCAATCGAAACGACGACCTTCGAAATTATATCCATAGAACGGCACCTTCCCAATCATGGCGGCCAAGGCATCGGTAAGCTGAATCTCGTTGCCTGCACCGCGTGGGATATTCTCAAGCACCTCAAAGATTCCCGGATCAAGGATGTAGCGCCCAATGGCCGAAAGGGTTGATGGAGCTTCTTCCGGTTTTGGTTTTTCAACCATCCCACATGCGCTCACCAGGCGACCATTGGTGCCTTCGATTTCAAGAACCCCGTAGCGGTGAACTTCTTCGCGCGGAACATCCATCACAGCAACCATGTTACCGCCCGTGCGGCCATAGCTATCAACCATCTGCTTCATGCAAGGGACATCAGACTGGATAAGGTCATCCGCCAACAAAACGACAAATGGCTCATCCCCAACCAGTGATTTTGCACATAAAACAGCATGACCAAGGCCCAATGGATTGCCTTGGCGGGTATAGGTCACCCGACCATGCTCCGGGATCATTTCAAGTGCTTTGGCCAGCGCGTCTTCTTTCCCGCGCTCTTTAAGAATGGCTTCAAGCTCAGCAGACCGGTCAAAGTGATCTTCAATCGCACTTTTGCCACGACCCGTCACAAAGATGAATTCTTCGATGCCTGCAGCAATGGCTTCTTCAACAGCATACTGAATAAGGGGCTTGTCGACGACAGGGAGCATCTCTTTTGGCATTGCCTTGGTCGCGGGCAAGAAACGGGTTCCCATCCCTGCAACCGGAAATACTGCCTTCTTGATTCTTCTAGACATTCAAATCTTCCCTTTTCAACCGCCGCACGCTCATCTGCTTCAGAATTGCCCGCAAGTATGCTTCTGCCACAATTCCAGAACACGGATCAAGCAAGCGCGCGCATAATTCACGCTAATCTTTACATAGCCGTAACAAAAGGCTTCGTGCCGCATTGATTTTTGCCGCCAGATAGTCCGATCCACCGTGATCAGGGTGAACCGCCTTAATCTGAGTTTTATAGGCCCGATTGATATCTGCACGGCTTGCATTTGCATCCACACCCAGAATTTGACGGGCCTCATCAACATTCATATCAGCAGCGTTGGCATTCCCTTTGCTTTGGCTTCTCGCATCATCGTCGCGGCCGTTTCCTGCACCACCTGCACCGTTGTCTGCCTGTTGCCAATTTTGCCATCCGCTACAATCAGGACGGCGTTCAAAATAGGCTTCCAGAACCGCTTGGCTTTGATCGGTTGCGCTGCAGCATTCAACATAAAGCAACTGCAGGTCGTCAAGCCCCAAGCTGTCAAGATCTGCTCCGGCATAGTGTCCGTTCACCACACCACCGCGCATTTGCCCGGTTTCCAGATCAAGCAACATATGCAGAATTTCTGTTTTGATTTCAGACGTATTGCCTGCTCCTGCACTACGACTGCCAAAACTTCCCGGTCGGGCCGTTCGACGTGACACAGCGAATATCCTGCGAAAAAGTGGCCATAAAAAGCCAAGCTTCATGATCCGCACAAAAAAAGGTAAAGCAGCGGCCAATGCTGCGGTCATTGCGGCGATTTTCCCGGTCAGGAGAAGCCACCCTGCCAATAAGATCAACAGGATGATGATGACGAACAGACCAATTTTGCGGACATTTTTGGGTTCGGCTTCTGTCATCCAGCGAATGAAAAAGCCAACACCGACAAAAAGTGCAATCCCGATCAACACCCAGGACATCAGGATTTTTTCCGCAATTGATAGCCAAGTTTCAGAACGTCGTCTGACCCTGTTTTTTTCTGATAGTCGGAAAGACCATTTTGCCCGCCAACGGCATAACTTGCCACCGCGCCCAGAAGATCGCGAAGCTTTTTGGCCGAACTGGCATCAAACTGCATAAAGGCACCATCGGTGATCCGGGCTATTTCGCCAAAGGCAAAACTAGCATCCCGATCATATCCCTCCTGGAACATAAATGTCTTTACCCCCTTAAGGGCAAGTTTGCCGGCGATCGGGGCAAGATGGTCGGGATTTTCTTCGATACAATCGCCAACATAAATCAGCGCATCGACTTTGCCATTGGCCGATTCTCGTTCGACATGGGCCAAGACCCGTTCGATTTGGGTATGACCCGCGTGGCAACTGACCTTTGAAATGTAATTACGTAATGACTTTGCATTCCGACACCAACCACTTGCCTTGCATTCCGATAGCCCGCGAAAGAAAACAAGCTGGATATCAAGTGCCCCAACGCCATCCACCGCATCAAACATTTCTGCCTGAATTTCAGCAGCCCGATCCCAGCTTGGCTGACGGCTGGCCGTTGCATCCATGGCAAAGATCAACCGTCCTTGTGACGGTCCGGATGCCGGGGCAGACACAGACAGCCCCCTTGCCTGGCTTAGGAAGTCTTCGACTTCCTGCCGGTTGGATGTTTCGGAAATGATATCTTTGCGTGCCAAGGATAACCTGCCTGCTAAACGTTCCGAGAAGACACAGCTACGTGCCCTTTAAGATATAGGCCGGGAACGGTCAGATCGGCAACTCTTCCCCTTCGGCGGGTTTGAACCCGATCACTTCAAGCAGGGATCGAACTTCCTGACGGGCTGCCATATGGGACATGCTCATCGGGATACCCACCCCTTTTTCACGCAGATCAAGCAAAGTCAGCCCCTTGAGGAACAATTCACGATAAATCACACGTTCCCCAAAGCCCGGCGCCGAACGGAACCGGATGCGACTGCCCAGCTTTTCGACAATTTCGGCGATGTCACGTTTATTGCGCGCATCCAAATGCGAAAGCCGGTTGCGCATGACGATCCAGTCAATTGTACCGCCATCAATACCCGCACGACGTTTGCGCGCATCCCACACCATTTCTGCATAGATGCTTGGCCCTTTGATATCAAGGGTATCGGGATCAATCCGGGCAAGCATATCAAGATCAATGAAACTGTCATTGATCGGGGTAATCAGGGTATCCGCACAGGCATGCGCCAAACGCGAAAGATAGTTATCGCTACCCGGACAATCCATCACGACAAATTTGCAAGACAGAACCATTTCGCCAAGGGCCGTCGTAAAGCGATTGCGTTCATCGATCTTGGCTTCATTGGCATCCGGCAATTCGCTGCGATAAATCGGGCGGTGATCCGGAAGCGGAAGATGTAGACCTTTTCTGTCATTAAAGGCCGTGCGGTTTTCGACATAGCGCGTCAAAGTCCCCTGCCGCGCATCGATATCAAGCGACCCGACCTTGAACCCCATCTTCATCAAGGACACGATCAGATGCATGGCCGTGGTCGACTTGCCCGACCCGCCTTTTTCATTACCAATAACGATCACATGGGCGCGGTTGGACGGCGGTTGTTTGTCCGTCGCGGTTTGCGGGCCTGCGCTTTCCCCGCCCGCGCTGGTCTCTTGCACCGTCATGATTGTTTGCTCCGTTATTCAGGCTTATTCATCGTGTCCCCATGACCAATCTCCCCAATGAGCCACTTTGACGCTAAAAATCAAGGCAAAAGAAACCCATCTGACAGAAGTCTTATGACTGACCACTAGCTAATCTATGTGCACAAAGGTAAAGATAAGGGTAGCGCAACACAAAAATGTGCATAAAAACAAACTGAAAGGACGCAACGTGAAGTATCGGGCGGCTTTGATCGGCGGCATATTTGCCAGCCTTCTGGTTTCAACAACCCAGACTGGATTTGCACAGCAAGCAGGCGGGTTTGAACAAATTCCCAACGACCAGAGCCCGGTGACATTTAATTCACGCGTTCAGGGACAAAACACCTTTTTGCGTCAGTACCGCGATAACAGCACCGTATTTGTCGGCCGCTGGTTTGCACCGCGCACCGAAAAGGAACCAACAAGTTCGGCCAGCGATCTGTATCTTGAGACCGTTTATACGACATCCGCACCCGGTTTCCGATTCAGCACCGCAATGGCACCGGAAAAATTGCTGGCAATGTTCGATTCTCTAAAGGATCGCACCAGCATCAATGGGCAGAACTTTGTCCAGGACACCCGATATGGGCCCGTCGCCCTGTCACCGTTTGTCCGCGATGGATCACAATGCGTGACCTTTGTCGGGCAATGGGACCCGCGAACTCAAATCCAGCGTGGCAGCCGTATTCTTGGCTATTATTGCACACCGGCACAACTACAAGCACAATCTGGTTCTGTATCGCCACAAAACAACATCACTATGATTGATGCACAGGAATTTGCGGCAAGTTTGTTTGGTCAGCTCAACCTTGAACTGCCAGAAAACACTGCCGCCACCGCCGAGATCGCCGCACCAATGAACAATATGGACACCATGCAGCCGGAAGGTGAGGTAACCCCGCCCCCGACCGACGGCATTTCCATTGTCACCAATTGGCAAAGCGTGCGTGGCACCGGTGCACTTCGTTTTGATCAGCCTTCTGGTGAAGGCACCATGATCCTTGATGATGCCCAACGCCATTGCGAAGGTATCTGGCGTCATGAAGGCGGTGCATATCAAAGTGGAACCCTGCCGTTTGGCAGTTGGTATGTCTATTGTAACGACAGCAGCTTTGCCCGGGGTCACTACACCAGCGAAGCGCCGTCTGTTGTTACCGGTGATGGCAAAGACAATCAGGGACAGGCTGTCTATTTCCGCCAAGCCAATTGATTGCACCGTCAAATCTGAAACCTAATCTTATCGCCCCAACAAGAAATAATTGAACATGACTGCAGATATTCAAACCATCGTCATCGGTGCAGGCGTCGTCGGACTTGCCTGTGCGCGCTCGCTTGCCCTTTCGGGCCGTGAAGTCCTGATCATTGAACAACATGACGCCATTGGCACTGAAACAAGTGCCCGCAACAGCGAAGTCATTCATGCGGGGATCTATTACCCAAAAGGTAGCTTGAAAGCCGAACTGTGCGTTTCCGGCCGGAAAATGCTGTATCGCTATTGCGCGGAAAACGGCATTGACCATAAACGCACCGGCAAACTGATTGTCGCCACCGCACAAGATCAAATTGATGCCTTGCATGCCATCAAAGCCAAGGCACACGAAAATGGTGTGACTGATTTGATCTGGCTTAGTCAGGCCGAGGCACAGGAACGTGAACCCGCCCTTCACTGTGTTGGCGCACTTGAAAGTCGATCAACCGGTATTGTCGATTCCCATCAATTGATGGTGACGCTGTTGGGAGAGGCTGAAAATCATGGCGCGACACTGGCACTGAACACCACAGTCAAATCGGTAAGCCATGAGAATGGCCTTTATACCGTGAACACCAGCGATGCCGACGGCGAGGAAATGAGCTTGACCTGTGCTGAGCTGATTGTTGCCGGCGGACTGCATAGCCAAACTCTTGGCCGGAACTTCGTTGGCCTTCCCCAAAACACCGTGCCCGCACAACATTATGCGCGCGGCTGTTATTTCACCCTGTCGGGCAAGGCACCGTTTTCGACCCTGATCTATCCTGCGCCGGAACAGGCTGGTCTTGGCATTCACTTGACCCTTGATATGGGTGGACAGGCGCGATTTGGCCCGGACGTCACATGGGTGGATGAACCAAATTACGATGTCCCTGAAGAACGCCGCGCGGCATTCGCCAGTGCCATTCGCAAATATTATCCAGACCTGAATGAAGACGCCCTACAGACCGGCTACGCCGGTGTGCGTCCCAAAATTCAATCGCCGAATGAGCCTGCGCATGACTTCATGATCGCCGATGAAAAACTGCACGGCCTTAATGGTCTTGTAATGCTCTATGGTATTGAATCACCGGGGTTAACCGCATCACTTGCGATTGGCGCGACTGTTACCGATCTTCTAGGACAGCACAGCAAAGTTTCGGCGGCATCTTAAAGCCGCCATCTGCAACCAGTTACGGGTAAAACCATGGGCAAGGAACGCCAGATAAAGGCACATAACGGCAAAGATGCACGCAAAGCATCATCTGGGCCGTTATTGGATTACCGCCTGTCACGCCGTCGTTTCCTTGAAAGCAGCATCCTTGGACTTGGAAGTGCGATGCTGGCGGCCAGCCCATTACGTGTGCATGCCCAGCAGCTTGAACCCTTCACCCCATCGCCCAACAGTCTAAGCGACGCACCGGGTCAAGGGATCAATACCGGAAAACCCAAAGTCAATTTCACCGAAGAAATGCGCGAATACGTCATCGCCATCAGCCGTTGGGCAAAAAGCTATCGCAGTGATTTTTCGATCATTGCCATGAACGGGCTTGAACTGACCGAATATCTTGAAACCACCCTGTTTGCCGCACGCGGCACGGCAGAACCGGCCCGCAACTATCTGCGTGCCCTTGACGGGATCATGACCGAAGCACCGTTCTATGGGTTCGACCATAAATATGGCGAAGCCACCGAGGACCAGGAAACCAAATATATTCTGGGATACCTTGAACGGCTTAAGCTTGAAGGCCTGCAATATCTTGTTGTTGATTACACCAACAAACTCGAAGATATGCAAAAAGCCCGACAGCAGGTTTCAGATCTGGACGCCCTGTATTATGCCGCACCACCACCGGGCATGCAGCTTTCATCACTTGCCAAGGTGCCAAATACACCGATTGGCTCCAATCCGTATGTGATCGACAATATCCGTCAATCCAAGAACTTTGCCATGGTTCTAGACAGCTCACCTTATGGCACCAAAGATGCCTATCTGAATGCGCTGATTGCAACCAATTACGATACCCTGATCATTGACCCGTTCCATCGCGGCACCATCCCGCTGACCTATGATGATATGAAACGGTTGCGCTACAAAAAGACCGGAACACCAAGAACCATTCTGGCCTATATCAATATCGCAACTGCCGAGACCTATCGTTTTTACTGGAAAAGTGGCTGGCGTCCCGGGTCGCCTGATTTTATCAGCGAAGGCAATATGCTCGCCCGCTGGGGACAGGAACACCATGTCCATTACTGGTCGCGTTCATGGCAAAGCATCATCTATGGCAGCGAAGGCAGCTATTTGGGTGGCATCATGAAGCTTGGCTTTGATGGTGTGCTTCTGGGTGGGCTTGATGAATATGGCTGGTGGCTGGATTACTGATCCATCCCAGTCCACGCGCACCAAACACCATCCCACACCCCGTCTGCGATCACGACGATATGATATGGTTTTCGCTTAAGTTATGTAATCTGCCATTTGACGCAACCGATCTGCTTGGGCACTGTAGCGCGACGATAAAAACACGTCTGCGAAACAGGAGTCCTTCATGTCAGCCCCCATCATTCATTACTTCTTTGTGCAGTCCCCGTGGTCGTTCTTTGGCTTTCGCCGGGCTGTTGAAATCGCCAAAAAACATGGTGTGGACATTATCCACAAACCCTGCCGGGCAGGCGATGTATGGGAACATGGCGGCGGCGTGCCTTTGGCAAAGCGGCCTAAGCCGCGTCAGGATTATCGACTGGTTGAACTTAAACGCTGGTCTGAACATCTGGGCATCCCGATCAATCTTCAGCCTAAATATTTTCCCATTGATGAAACACTTGCCGCACGCACCATCATTGCGGTTCAGGAAGATGGTCAGGACGTCACAAAGCTGACGGAAACATTGATGGGGGATATCTGGTTGCGTGAACGCGATGTCACCGATCCCAAAACCATCCGCGAGGCCTTGGCATCAAGCGGGCTTTCCATAGAATATCTTGAAGATGCCGATCTTCCGGGAACCGCCAAAATTTATGACGATAATTGTCAATCCGCACGTGATCAGAACATCTTTGGTGTACCGACATATTTCGTTGGCAGTGAAATGTTCTGGGGGCAGGACCGACTGGATTTTGTCGACCGCGCACTGGCCTAATCCGCCAACAGAAATCCATTTTCATGGCTTAAAAACGAAATGGGCGGGAATGATCCCGCCCATTTCGTTTTGGTCTTTGATGTGATCAATGACCAGAATTCTTGTCCCCTTAGCCAAGGCGTTTGACGTGATCGACAACGAACCCGTCTTCTGACGGATAGCTATTTTCGATCATGGCAAGAGCCTTCAGCTCGTCACTCGCAGCGACTTCATGGGTCTGCACATCGGCCCAGCGATCGTCAAAGATGTCGTGGGAACGGTTTTCCTTGACGCATTCGCGAACGGCCTGGTTGTGCAGTTCAACTTCGAAAACGGTCTGGCGATGGTCTGTGAATGCAGACATTTCCGCCGATCTCCTTACTTTTTTTGTCCGGCGGCGCCGCCCAGACGCCGTCGTGTCCTGATCCGGGAATCTCAACCACAAGATACCCAACCGTGAGTCTACGTTTCGTGCCTTAACGAGCCGTAAATCATCCGGCTAATTTGTATTTCTAGGTTAATCGGTCCGGTTTCAAGTGTCTTTTTTTCATAGCAGCATCACTCAGAACACCACCGGCAGAGCCAATCAGCACGAAATTCACGCATCTGAGGCAGATGAAAAATAAATCGCCACTTTTTGCCTCCTAAATTGGTCCTGATGCTGTTTGGGCGTTCGCATCAAGCCGGCAAAAAGAATCAACTCGGGACACTTATTTTACGAAATCGCGCCAAGGCCACCATGCTGCACCGCACAGGTCGCGCAACAATGTTTCAAAACGAATCAGCAATGATCATAAAATTCCACGCAGCACACCGCCCCCAACCGAAACGTTCTTTTTTCGCGTTCGGGTAAATTTAAAATTGATCCGCCGCCCAATGCATCAAACATACAAGGATAAGCAGGCGTCAACCTGCACCAAAACAATCATGCTGCCAGGAGGCTGCAAAGGATGAACGTCTTTTCCGATACCGCATTTGATGGCCATGAACAGGTCGTGTTTGCCAGTGACGATGCCACTGGCCTGAAAACCATCATCGCCGTCCATAACACCCATCTTGGCCCATCTTTGGGTGGATGTCGCATGTGGCCCTATGCCAGTGAACAGGAAGCCATTCATGATGTGCTGCGCCTGTCACGCGGCATGACGTATAAATCTGCCCTTGCCAATCTTCCGCTTGGTGGTGGCAAATCCGTGATCATTGGCGATCCGCGCAGTCAGAAAACCCCGGAACTGTTTCGCGCGATGGGCCGTGCCGTCGAACAGGTTGGCGGGCGCTACATCGTCGCAGAAGATGTCGGCACCAGCCCGGCCGACATGGAACAGATCGCAAGCCAGACCAAGCATGTCGGTGGCATCAATGACGGATCAGATCCCGCCCGCACGGGCGATCCATCGCCCTTTACCGCCTATGGCGTTTTCATCGGCCTGAAGGAAGCTGTGCGCTTTAAACATGGCACAGAAGACCTAAGGGACTTGCGCGTTGCTGTGCAGGGGCTTGGCCATGTTGGCTATCACCTGTGTGCGATGCTCCATAACGCCGGGGCAAAACTGATTGTTGCGGATCTGAACACCAACAGTGTGGCTGCGGCTGTTAACGAGTTCAACGCCACAGCCGTTTCAGTTGATGACATTCTTGGTGTTGATGCCGACATTCTCGCCCCATGTGCCTTGGGCGGCGTCATCAATGACCGCAGCATTGAAACCTTACGTGCCGGGATCATTGCAGGGGCGGCCAACAACCAGCTTGAACATGACCGTCATGGCAACATGCTGCGTGAAGCCGGTGTTCTGTATGCCCCCGATTACGTGATCAATGCGGGCGGTGTCATAGAGGTCCATTATTGCCGCGAAGGCATGCCGGTTGCCGACACCAACAAACATATTGAAGGCATAGGTGCGACCGTGCGCGAAATCTTCGAACGCGCCAGGCAACAGAACCTGTCCACCAGCTTTGTCGCCGACCGCCTGGCCGAAGAGCGGTTCGGCCAGCAAAAACATGCGGCCTGAACGCTCATTTCCCCAGTTAAACCAAGCAAAAGGCGAAGCCCTGCGGCTTCGCCTTTTAGTCTGATGATATTATAATTTATTGTTTCACTGATAAAGCGGCATGGGCACAATACCGGTTTCCCTTGCTTCATCTGCATTGGCAACCGGTTCGTCAATGACCGGCATCTCGGTCGGTTGCCGTTGTTGCGGGATCATGTCCCCCGGAATGAGTTGTTCCGACGCCCCCCGTCCAGGTGCTTCTATCTGTGGGAAAGAACGCGGGTCGGATGTCAGCGCCGGTTTGCTGGTGCCCGGTTCACGCATCGCATTGCGAATACGCTGCGCCATATCAAATATTTGCTGCGCACCGCCATCGGATGCCAATCCATAGGCCAGAGGCCCATCCGCCCAAGATGCAAGGGCGACACCCTGACGGTCATCAATCTCGATATCAGAAATGCCGGTGCGCCAACGCGGATGGAGCATCAGCACAAGCTTCTGTCCCTGATCATTATGGTAACTGACCCGTATCGCATTCCCGTTATCGGTCTCGATCGTTTGATTATCAATCATGCGAAAACCGTCCTGCGACAGATCAGGCAAACGCATCTGCAAGGCAACATGCCCGGAAATCCAGGATGTGGGACGTGACCCTGTATCTGCCTGCACAGGAAAGTCTGCCTGGGGTCCCAGCAGGTCGGTCTGCCCTGACCCCGAAGGTAGCAACGTTCCTACAGTTCCAGAGACAGGCGCAGAAGCATTCATGCTTTGCCGGTAACTGTCCAGCGCACTGTGGACCACAGCATCACGTTGCCAGATCACGGCATCGGTCGAACTACGCCCAAGGTACCAACCGGTGGCCCCGGTCGCAAAAAGGATCGTTGCCGCCACGGCCCCACGCGCCAGTTGGGGAAGCCATGACCGCGACACCGGGTCGAGTGTCATCCGAAGTCGTTCCGGCACCGGTTCGCTCAGAACAGGATCGTAAAGGGTGCGGATTTCTTCGTTCTGGCGGATAAAAGCCTTCACCCGTGCCGACATTTTTGGATTGTCGCGCAAATATTGCTCTACATCGGCCTCGCGCTGCGGGTCCCCGTTCAAACCGCCATCTGCATAGGCCAGCAGATCAATTTCGGTTATCGGTTCGTGCGGCTGGTTCATTTCACCCTCCTGAGTTGAACCTTTTCATCGCCCGAATACAGACTGCGGAGCTGATCACGCCCCCGGGACAAGCGCGACCTTACAGTTCCCACGGCAATGCCCAGAATGTCCGACGCCTCATCGTAACTCACACCTTCCAGAGCAACCAGAAGGAGAACCGCCTTTTGTTCCGGCGGCAGATGATCAAGAGCATCTCCGACATCCCTGAAGGCAGCACTGCTTTCCTGACTTGCCGGGACGGAAAGCTGTGTATCGGTGACGTCCTCTACACGTATTTCTTTCTTCTGGCTCCGGCACTGATTCAGAAACAGGTTGTAGAGCATACGGAACATCCAGCTACGCACCGATCCGGTACGATGCCATAAATGCTGTTTTCGGATGGCCCGCTCCAGACAATCCTGTACCAGATCGTCGGCCCTGTCCGGATCGCGGACGAGTGATCTCGCAAAACGGCGCAAATGAGGAATCTCGCGCGTGATGCGCCACTTGATATCTTGCTGATTCGCATTTTTTATCATTACAGACCAACAACACCTGTAATGGGTGAAAAGTTCCCGAGAAATCCGCCGTTGGACACTTTTTTCAAGTTCGATGGAACGAATTGTCATACCCCGCTGTCCTTTTTCTGACAGTCGGCACAGACGCCCTCTGGACGAAAGTATTTAAAACAGGACCAAGAGGTTTAAAATGAATCGCTTCCCGAAGGCCTATGCCCTTTCAATCGCTGCTGGTGGTTTTCTTTTGATGACGGCCCCGGCCATCCATGCAGAAACCACCACCAGCACACCGCAGCAGGTCGCACAGGCAGCACAGACGGAGTTTGGCGATCAGAAGCTTCAGCAATATGCCGAAGCCGTCACGCAGATTCAGGAACTGAATGTCGAATGGCAACAGCGTATCCAGCAAACCGAAGATCCGGGCAAGGCACAGGAACTGCGCCAGACCGCCAATGAGGAAATGGTTGGCGCCATCCGCGAGGAAGGTCTGACACTTGAAGAATACAACCAGATCACCGATGCGGCGACCAACGATCCGGAACTTCGGAACAAGATCACACAGCACCTGCAATAAAGGTGATATTTCGTCTGCTCCTTTCCCGGGATGCAGACAGTGTTTTCCATGCACACAAAACCCCGCTCCAACAAGAGCGGGGTTTTGTTATGCCGACCAAAACAACATTCATCATACAAATAAAAACGCGAAGCCGCATCATATTCAAATGACACGGCAGGTGGCAGAAAATCCCACCGATCCGAAAAATATTTGGATTATGCCAGAAGAAGTTATGTGCCGCAGAGAACCTATTCGGCAGCAATCGGCCGAACGCTTGCGGTCACCGCAGCAGCATCATCGCAATCGCAATTGCCACAGGTTTTCGCCTGGATCAGTTCTGCACGCATATGGCAGGCGCATTTTCCGCATTGCGGAGCGCAGCCATGGAAGCGGAATACGTCCGCCGGACGCGTCGCCCCACCCTGCTCGGCGGCGCGTCTTACGTCTTTTTCCTTAAGGGCATTACAGATGCAGACATACATGGTGCAATTGCAATCAGTTATTAATCACGGTTGGCAAGCTCTACGGCAAATGCGAATAACTTTCAAACACTTTTAGAAAATTTAGACAAAAAAATTCCCCACAAACTGGCGCGTTTGCAGGGAATTTCCGAAAAGTCGTTTAATCAGAAGGAGATCAGACCACCTTCACATGACTAACAACGCGTGAGACACCTTTGATCCGTCGAACGATCGAAAGCACCTTTTCAAGCTCAACATCGCTTTGTGCGTCGCCCATGATATAGACGATGTTCTGCACCGACTGCCAACGGTAGTTGACCGAGCTCACACCTTTTTCAGCCAATAACAATGCCTTAATCTGACTGTCGATCCATGTATCGGATACCGACTGGGTCGCCGAATCCGTTGGAACGGCATTCTTGCCATATTCGTCTTCTGCACGATGATAGGCTTCGATCATTTCTTCATCGGCAACGACAAGATGATCATGAACCGTCTTGATACGGTTATCCTGTTTGATCAGGGAAATGACGTCGTAATATTTGCCTTTGGAATCGACAAGTCCGGTGACCATCACTTCCTGCTTCCAGATGTCGACATTCACATCCATCAGATAGGTGTGATCAACTTTGGAGAACTCGCCAAGGATGCCTGACTTGATCTGGGTATCAAGCCACTGGTCGTTGCCCGCACGGTCTTCCAGCGGCATCTGCAGTGGCCCACAAGCCGCAAGCGGCGTAGCCAGAACAGCACAGACTGAAACCGTCTTTAAAACACGGCGCCAACCTTGGTTAACCTTGATCATTCCAGTTCTCCTTTGCATGCCTTCTGGCATGGTTCACTATTATTGGACCGATCCGCATATAGTCCATTCAGTTGATACAATACGTGCAACGCAGCAGGGATCGATCTGTTCCGGTGTCTATATGTATCGCAGCCAATTTTGACCAAAAAAAGCCCAGTTCGGGGCCAACCGCAATTTATTGCACAATAACTTACATAAAGAAAAATGCATGAAAGAAAAAGGACCGGGAATTTCTTCCCGGTCCAAGGTCCGGATATTGCTATCCGGCAGGCTCATCATATCTCAAAGCCGACCTTTTCAGATCGCTTTGGATCACTCTTCATCCATCGACATGAGCGACGCATTACCGCCCGCCGCCGTCGTATTGATCGTGATGGTTTTTTCCGTTGCGAAACGATGCAGGAACGCTTCATCTGGAAGCGCACCATCATCGTCAACACCACTATCAGAAATCAGCGACAAGATCGCACCGTCGCGTTTGGCCAACAGTTGCTTGAACGCCGTCACACGATCAAGCGGCGCAACACAGGAAACGCCGGCAATGGCACCGTCATACATCGCACCAAGCCCCGTTGTTGCACTGACGACCTTAATCAGTTTGTCCGGAAGCCCTACCTGCCCAATGACATCAAAAAGCTTTGCCAACCATTTCTGATCACCTGCAAGGATCACCGCATTGCCCGCAGCCAATGCCGCCCCCAGATGACGGATCACCCGTGCCGCATCAACATCCTTGTCTGCCTGCACAAGATAAACCCCACGCCCAAGGCAATAAAGGTCGTTGGTTTCCCCCGTCGGGCCTGGCATCCGTTTCGGGGCAACAAACCCGTTTTCCGAAAGGGCGGCAAAGTCCGCGACATGGTGCGCGCCGGAAATCAGTGCATCGTTTGACGATGAACTTAGCTTTGCGGCAAGCTTTTCAAGAATCTGAACTCGGTCATTGCCATTCACCGCCTGCCATTCTTCCTGCGCCAAAAGCATTGCCTCATATTCGGATGCCGCCAGAACGTCTTTGACGATGATCGGTGCACGATCATCAAACACCGCTTCATTCTGTTGCGTTGCCGACGTTGCAACCGGTTTGGCAAAACGCTCGACATAGTGCGGCCCACCGGCCTTCGGACCGGTACCGGACTTGCCCTGTCCGCCAAATGGCTGAACACCGACAACCGCGCCGATCATGTTACGGTTCACATAACAATTGCCAACGCGCAGTTTCTGGGAAATTTCACGTACCGTACTATCGATGCGCGAATGAATACCCATGGTCAGTCCGTAGCCAGATGCATTGATCTGATCAAGAACCTTGCCCAGATCACGCGCCTTGTAGCGCACCACATGAACAACCGGACCAAACACTTCGCGTTCAAGAACGTCAATCGATGGAATTTCAAAGCAATGCGGGGCAAAGAATGTCCCGTCTTTGCATTCCGGCAAGACATCACATGCATGCAGAAGCTTGGCTTCCTTGGTCATGCGCTTGGCATGGGCTTCAAGAGTTTTGCGCGATTTTTCGTCAATCACCGGCCCGACATCGATATCCAGGAACTTGGGATCACCGATCCTGAGTTCCTTCATGGCACCGACCAGCATATGGCAAAGTTTATCGGCAATGTCTTCTTGCACAAACAAAACGCGCAGCGCCGAACACCGCTGCCCGGCAGACTGGAATCCCGAAATAACCACATCCTGAACGACTTGTTCGGGCAAGGCGGTCGAGTCCACAATCATCGCGTTCTGACCACCGGTTTCGGCAATCAGCGGCAATGGAACACCCGGACGTTTTGCCAGTGCCTGATTGATCAGCTGTGCCGTTTCGGTCGACCCGGTAAATGCAACACCGGCAATGCGCGGATCATTGATCAACTGATTGCCGATCACGCGCCCCGGTCCGGGAACAAGCTGGAATGCCGAACCCGGAACCCCTGCTTCAAGAATCAATTCTGCAGCACGGGCGGCTACCAGTGAAGTCTGCTCTGCCGGTTTGGCAATGACAGCATTTCCTGCTGCAAGGGCGGCTGTAACCTGACCAAGGAAGATCGCAAGCGGGAAGTTCCACGGGCTGATACATACAATTACCCCACGGCCTTCAAGCGGGCTGCCGTCGCGGAAAGTTTCCTCGGCACGGTTTGCATAGTAACGACAGAAATCAACCGCTTCGCGTACTTCTGCAACACCATCGGAATACAGCTTGCCTGCTTCGCGCTGACAAATGGCGATAAATTCGTCCATATGATCTTCAAGAAGATCACCCAAACGACGCAATGCCGCTGCGCGATCTGCACCGGGCGTTTTGTTCCAGACGTCATATCCTTTGACTGCGGCAACAATCGCAGCTTCGACGTCTTTTTCAGTTGCCTGAACCAGATCGCCGACTTTTTCCGTCAGCTTGGCCGGGTTCATCACGTCAATCGGCGTGCCCGACACCAGCTTCCCGTCAATCAGCGGTGCGGCATTCCATGTTTTATTCTGAATTTCCGCAAGCTTGGCATTAAGCGGCAAAAGCTTGTTGGTATCGGTCAGATCAATCCCGCGTGAATTCACCCGCCCTGCACCATAAAGATCAATCGGTGCCGGAATCTTCGGGTGACCTTTGCGCGGCAAGGCAGCAACTTTGTCGACCGGATCAGCGATCATTTCTTCGATCGGGAGCTGTTCGTCCTGAATGCGGTTCACGAAACTGGTGTTTGCACCATTTTCCAAAAGACGCCGTACCAGATACGCCAAAAGGTCTTCATGCGATCCAACCGGCGCATAAACCCGGCATGGAATGTTTTCGCCCGCCTTATCGACAATCTGTTCATAAAGCGCTTCGCCCATGCCATGCAGACGCTGGAATTCAAAAGTACGATCATTGCCCGCCATCTCAAGGATGGACGCAACGCTGTGGGCGTTATGACTGGCGAACTGACAATAAAACGCATCACGGCGCGACAACATCAGTTTGGCACAGGCCAAATAGGAAACATCGGTTGATGCCTTGCGGGTAAAGCACGGATACCCGTCAAATCCATTTTCCTGACTGAATTTAACCTCTGTGTCCCAATAGGCCCCCTTGACAAGACGTACCATCATCTTGCGACCAACCTTCGTCGACAAATCAGCCAGCCATTCCAGAACGTAGTAAGCCCGTTTCTGATAAGCCTGAACCGCCAAGCCATAACCTTCCCAACCGGCAAGTTCGGGATCAGCAAACACGTCACCGATAACATCAAGCGACAGGTCAAGACGATTGGCTTCTTCGGCATCAACGGTAAAGCCGATGTCATATTTCTTTGCCAAAAGAGCAAGCTTCTTAAGACGCGGGGTAAGTTCGGTGACAACGCGCTCATAATTGGCGAAATCATAGCGCGGATGAATAGCAGACAGCTTTACCGAAATACCGGGACTGTCGATCGGGCCACGCCCATTGGCAACACGGCCAATATCGTGGATCGCCTTTTCATATGCTTTGTAATAGCGATCAGCATCATCCATCGTGCGTGCCGCTTCGCCCAGCATATCATAAGAATAGCGATAGCCTTTTTCTTCGTTTGCCTTGGCACGTTCGGATGCCTCGTCAATGTTGCGTCCCATTACGAACTGACGACCCATAATCCGCATGGCCTGATTAAATGCCTTGCGGATGACCGGTTCGCCAGAACGCGCGATCATGCGCTTAAGCAACCGCCCCGGATCAGCCTTCTCGGCCTTGCCAAACTTAATGACCTGCCCGGTCAGCATAAGCCCCCAAGTCGATGCATTGACAAAGAAACTGTCGGAATGACCAAGGTGGCTTTGCCAATTGGCATCAAACAGCTTGTCCTGAATAAGTTTATCCGCCGTGACCGCATCGGGCACCCGAAGCAGGGCTTCGGCCAGACACATCAGGATCACGCCTTCTTTGCTCGACAATTCATATTCATGAAGCAGCGCATCAATACCGCTTTTGCCGTTGTCTGCCTGACGAACACGTGAAACCAGCTTATAAGCGCGGTCCTGAACACGTACCGTTTGCTCCGGCGACAACCGTGCTTTTTCAATAAGACCTTCAACAGCAGCTTCTTCATCTGCCCGATAGGCATCACGGATCTGCTGACGGATTTGATTTGGGTGGGGCAATTCAGTGCGGAACATCTTGTGCGCTCTCTCCCTGCATGTTGACTTTCACTGACCCTGAAGAAGAAAACCCCGTCTCTGTATTTCCGGTTCTCTCTTTTTCCGGGCCTGATGGCACTTCATGACGACAAACAATATTCTCACACCTAAAAAATGTGCTGCCATTTTTCGATAAATTACGATATATCGTCTATAAATTATGCTATTAAATAGTCATAAACACTGGCTGGATATTTAAAATGCAGAAGAACCAAAAAAGCCTAGATAAGATCGATAAACAGATCCTTCGCGAACTGCAAAATGACGGTCGCATGTCAAATGTCGAGCTATCGCGTCGCGTAAATCTAAGTCCAACACCGTGCCTTGAACGCGTGCGTCGCCTTGAACAGCACGGCTTTATCACCGGCTATATGGCAACCCTTGATCCGCGCAAACTTGGCCAATCATTGGTTGTCTTTGTCGAGATCACTTTGGACCGCACAACACCGGACGTTTTTGACGTTTTTGCCACCGCGATCCGCAAGCTTCCAGAGATCGAAGAATGCCATATGGTCGCAGGTGGCTTTGACTATCTTGCCAAACTAAGGGTTGAAGACATGTATGCCTACCGCGAATTCCTTGAACGCCTTTCTTCGGTTCAAGGTGTCAGCCAGACTCATACATATGTCGTGATGGAAGAAGTAAAAGTGCGTCCGGGCATCACAATCCCCTAATCCACCATTTTTTGTTTATTTACAGTATTTTAATATTACACAATCAGGCTCAAATTAAACAGGCATCAGACCTGCGGGGGATTACTATTACCCGAAACAAACCACATGAGTCAGGCGTACGAACATGTCCGAAGTCAGCTTCTATTTTGATTTCTCCTCGCCCTATGGTTACCTCGCTGCCGAACGAATGGAAGAATTCGAATCGCGCGTAGGCGTCACGGTCATTTGGCGCCCCTTTATGATTGGGGCTGCCTTTAAACAGACGGGTCAAAGCCCGCTTCTAGGACAACCGATTCGCGGCAAGTATTTCCGTCACGATATGGAACGCTGCGCACAACTTCAGCGGACACCTTTTAAAATCCCGGAAAACTTCCCCTACTCGGCACTTGTTCCGACCCGCGCATTTTATTGGCTTGAATCACGCTCTCCCACCCTTGCACGGAAATTTGCCAAGGATATCTACCGTGGCTATTTCGCCGATGGGCTTGATATGGCCAATCCGGAAAATGTCTTTGCCGCCGCAACCCGACATTCGATCAATCCTAGCGAAATGCGTGCTGCAGTTGAATTGCCACGTTGGAAAAACCATACCCGTGAAATCACCGACGAAGCCATTGCCATGGGCGCATTCGGATCTCCGTTTTTCTTCTATGAAGATGAGCCGTTTTTCGGAAATGATCGCATTGATCAACTAGCCCAGTGGATTTCACTGCGTAAAGACCTTGGCAACAGTCAAAACGCCTAGACGAATACAAGCATCCAGCGGGCATAATTTGCAGTCCAAGGACGCAAGATTCGTATAAAATCCAACAAGATAAATGCCGACCCTCCATTCAGAATGACGGGCGAAAAATGGCAGAAAACCTCGACTTAGGTTCTGTATCATTGTATATAGACAATTTCGGTACTAAAATACCGATTTAATATTGACGCTTACGTAAACTTACCCCATAACAACAGTCAGAACGCCAATCATTCGGGCGCACTTTGCCCACAACAAAACGGTGTAGACGGACGATGACGGTACTGAAATCTGCGGTAAATCCCCGCTCGGAAGACTTCCGCAACAATGCCGAACATATGGAAAAGCAAGTTGCTGATCTGCGCGATCAAATAGCGCAGGTCAAACTGGGGGGCGGCGAACGCGCACGTGATCGCCATACCGGACGTGGAAAACTCTTGCCGCGTGAACGTATCCGTCAGCTTCTTGATATCGGATCACCGTTTTTGGAACTTTCCCAACTTGCCGCACATGGGATGTATGGGGATGAAGACGTTCCTGCCGCAGGCATCATTACCGGTATTGGCCGCGTATCGGGTGTTGAATGCGTGATTGTCGCCAATGATGCGACGGTTAAAGGTGGTTCCTACTATCCAATAACCGTAAAGAAGCATCTTCGCGCACAGGAAATCGCGCTGGAAAACAATCTGCCCTGTATTTATCTGGTCGATAGTGGCGGTGCCAACCTGCCCCGCCAGGATGATGTTTTCCCGGATCGCGATCATTTCGGACGGATCTTCTTTAATCAGGCAACCATGTCATCCAAAGGCATCCCGCAGATCGCAGTTGTCATGGGCTCCTGCACCGCAGGTGGGGCTTATGTCCCGGCGATGTCAGATGAAAGCATCATTGTCCGTAAACAGGGCACGATCTTTTTGGGTGGCCCACCGCTTGTCAAGGCAGCCACTGGTGAAGTCGTTTCTGCCGAAGACCTTGGCGGGGCTGATGTACACTGTAAAACATCGGGTGTGACCGATCATTACGCACAGGATGATGAACATGCCCTGTCGATTGCGCGTGATATCGTCAAAAACCTGAACTGGACCAAGAACCCCGGCCTGACCTTGACCGAACCGCGCGCACCCGCCTACGACCCGCGCGAAATTTATGGCGTGGTTCCGACCGATACCAAAAAACCCTATGACGTGCGCGAAATCATTGCACGCATTGTTGATGGGTCAGAGTTTGACGAGTTCAAAGCACAATATGGCACAACCCTTGTCACTGGCTTTGCCCGCATCTTTGGCTATCCGGTTGGCATCATTGCCAATAACGGCATTCTGTTTTCTGAAAGTGCGCTCAAAGGTGCACATTTCATCGAACTGTGCGCCCAGCGCGGCATACCGCTTGTCTTCTTGCAAAACATCACCGGCTTTATGATTGGCCGCAAATATGAAAGTGGTGGCATTGCCAAGGATGGTGCGAAACTTGTTACCGCCGTTGCCACCGCCAATGTCCCGAAATTCACCGTTTTGATTGGTGGATCATTCGGGGCAGGAAATTACGGCATGTGCGGCCGTGCCTATAGCCCGCGGTTCCTGTGGATGTGGCCGAATGCCCGCATCTCGGTGATGGGCGGCGAACAAGCGGCCAACGTTCTGACGCAAATCAAGGCCGATGCCATGGAAAAACGTGGCGAAACCTGGCCGATTGACGAACAAGATGCCTTCAAAGGTCCCATCCGCGATCAATATGAAGATCAGGGTCACCCATATTATGCATCTGCCCGCCTATGGGATGACGGGGTGATTGACCCGGCCGATACCCGCATGGTTCTTGGCCTTGGCCTGTCCGCAGCGCTTAACAAACCGGTCGATGAAACCCGGTTTGGCGTGTTTAGAATGTGAGGCTGCCATGACCAATGTAAACACCAATAACATTTCCGATGCAGCCATCTGCGAAATTGCCGACACTGGCGTTGCACGCATCACGCTGAACCGCCCGGATATCCATAATGCGTTTGATGATCTGCTTATTGCCGATCTGATAGCAAAGATCGAAACACTTGATGCCGATCCGGCAGTCCGCGTGATCATTCTGACCGGTGCAGGCAAAAGCTTCTCGGCTGGTGCGGACCTTAACTGGATGAAACGCATGGCGGGTTATAGCCATGCCGAAAACCTTGCGGATTCCCGCGCACTTGCCAAATTAATGAAGGTTTTGAATTTCGCATCAAAACCGACCATCGCATTGGTCAACGGGGCTGCCTTTGGTGGTGGGGTTGGCTTGGCGGCGTGCTGCGACATCGTGATTGCATCAGATCGGGCAAGCTTTTGCCTGTCCGAAGTCAAACTGGGTCTGATCCCGGCTGTGATTTCGCCCTATGTGGTCGAGGCCATCGGGGTTAATCAAGCGCGGCGTTATTTCCTGAGTGCCGAACGTTTTGATACCAAAACCGCCCATCAGATCGGACTGGTGCATGACATTGTTGCCGGCGATGACTTGACCGCCCGCGGCGATGAAATGGCGCATCTCCTTCTGGCCAATGGCCCGAATGCCATGCATGCCGCCAAAAACCTGATCTACGCGGTTGCAAACAAACCGATTTCTAATGACGTCATTGACGACACCGCCAACCGCATTGCAGATCAACGTGCAAGCGATGAGGGCCGCGAAGGCGTTGGCGCATTCCTGGAAAAACGTCCCGCGAACTGGAGCAAGAAATAACATGCCGCGCAAAATTCTGATCGCCAACCGCGGTGAAATCGCTTGCCGCGTGATCAAAACAGCCCACCGCATGGGCATCCAGACCGTTGCCGTTTATTCCGATGCGGATGCCAATGCCCTGCATGTCAAACATGCGGATGAGGCTTACCACATTGGCGCACCCGCCCCAAAAGACAGCTATCTTCGCACCGATCGGTTGCTTGAAGTCATTGCACAATCGGGTGCGGATGCGGTTCATCCGGGCTATGGGTTCTTGTCGGAAAATGCCGGTTTTGCAGATGCATTGGAAAAAGTGGGATGTGTTTTTGTTGGCCCACCGGCAAGTGCCATCCGCGCCATGGGATCAAAATCCGAAGCCAAGAAAATCATGGGAAAGGCCGGTGTGCCGCTGGTGCCCGGCTATCACGGTGAGGATCAAGACCCTGACCTTCTGGCAGCAGAAGCGGACAAAATCGGCTATCCTGTTTTGATCAAAGCATCGGCTGGTGGTGGCGGCAAAGGCATGCGGGCGGTTGATAAGGCATCTGATTTCAAAGATGCGTTGATCAGTTGTAAACGCGAAGCCGCCAGTAGCTTTGGCGATGACCATTGCCTGATTGAAAAGCTGATTGTCAAACCGCGCCACGTCGAAATTCAAGTTTTTGCCGATAGCCATGGCAACGCGGTTTACCTGTTTGAACGTGACTGTTCATTGCAGCGCCGCCACCAAAAAGTGATCGAGGAAGCCCCAGCCCCTGGCATGAGCGAAGAACTACGCTCCCAAATGGGCAAGGCTGCTGTCGATGCCGCCAAGGCCATTGGTTACCAAGGTGCGGGCACGGTTGAATTCTTGCTTGATGCATCGGGCAATTTCTATTTCATGGAAATGAACACCCGGCTTCAGGTCGAGCACCCGGTGACGGAAAAAATCACCGGCGAAGATTTGGTAGAATGGCAGTTGCGCGTGGCTGATGGTGAGGCTTTGCCAAAATCGCAAAATGAATTGACCATCAATGGTCATTCGTTTGAAGTCCGCATCTATGCCGAAGACCCGCAGAACGATTTCCTGCCTGCCACAGGCACGCTCGTTCATATGCGCATGCCACGAGAATCCGAACATGTGCGCGTTGATACCGGCGTTTATGAAGGCGGTGAAGTTTCGATCCATTATGACCCTATGATCGCCAAACTGATCACGTGGGATGTTGATCGTAAATCGGCCCTGCGCCGCATGGCATCTGCCTTAAATGACGTTCAAATTGTCGGGGTTACGACCAACACCCGGTTCTTGGGCAATATTGCCCGCCACCCGGCATTTGAGGCCGGCGAAGTTGAAACCGGTTTCATCCCGACATATCAGAATGATCTGATCCCGGCACCGACAACCCCGGACAACGAAGCGTTGGCCTTTGCCGCCCTTGATATCCTTCTGACCCGCGACGCCGAAGCCGCCCTTCATGCCGCCCAAAGCAACGATCCTTATTCGCCCTGGAACAGCACGGCTGGTTTCCGCCTGAATGATGACAATCATCATGATCTGATCTTGCGTCACGACAGCCAAGATATTGCGGTGAAAGTCCATTATCGCGATACCGGCTATGCCCTGGATATGCCCGATGGTAGCGCTATCATCGTCAACGGCGAACATGATCAAAATGGTGCTATTCATGCCAGCTTGAACACTGTTCGCAAACGCGCGACGGTCTTGCGTGATGGCAATCGTCTGATGATTTTCCGCGATGGTCGTGCAGATCGTCTCGATATCTTTGACCCACTGGCTGCGGCCGGCAGCAATGAAGGTGCCGGGGGTGGTTTAACCGCCCCGATGCCCGGTAAAATCATTGCCGTGATGGCCAAGGCGGGACAATCGGTTGCTGCCGGCGACAAGCTTGTCGTGATGGAAGCGATGAAAATGGAACACACCATTTCCGCCCCCGTAACCGGCACAATCAAGGAAGTCTTCTTTGACGTTGGCGATCAGGTTGATGATGGTGCCGAACTGATTGCGATTGAGGAAGCCGAATAATGGCAACGCTTTCCGATCTGCCACCCGCCGTTAAAATCGTTGAAGTCGGCCCGCGTGACGGCCTTCAGAACGAAAAAACGATGATTGCCACCGCAACCAAGGTTGAGCTGATCAATCGGTTAAATGATGCCGGTCTGTCGGTGATCGAGGCCACCGCCTTTGTCAGCCCGAAATGGGTCCCGCAAATGGCCGACGCGCCCGACGTCATGGCACAGATCACCCGCAAAGCCGGTGTGAGTTATCCGGTTCTGGCTCCGAATATGAAGGGGCTTGAAGCCGCCATTGCATCCGGTGCGACCGAAGTTGCCGTTTTTGGCGCGGCATCGGAAAGCTTTTCACAAAAAAACATCAACTGTTCGATTGCCGAAAGCCTTGATCGTTTTGCCCCGGTCACTGACGCTGCGCGCAAAGCAGGCCTTGCGGTACGTGGTTATGTATCGTGTGTTTTGGGTTGCCCCTATGAAGGCGACATTGCCCCGCAAAAGGTCGCAGAGGTCGCCAAGGCGCTGTATGACATGGGCTGCTATGAAATCAGTCTGGGTGATACGATTGGCACGGGCACACCAGCCAAGGCACAGGCGATGATTGCCGCCGTTGCCAAACACATCCCCACCGAAAAACTCGCCGCCCACTTCCATGATACCTATGGTCAGGCACTTTCAAATTTGCTTGCCGTTCTTCAGATGGGTGTTGCAACAATTGACAGTTCCGTCGCCGGACTGGGCGGCTGCCCCTATGCCAAAGGCGCCAGCGGCAATGTCGCGACCGAAGACGTTGTCTATATGTTAAACGGGCTTGGGATTAAAACCGGGATTGATCTTGAAAAGCTTGCCGAGACAGGAAGCTGGATTTGTGGTCAAATCGGCAGATCAAGTGCATCGAAGGTCAATCTGGCCTTGGCTGCCCAACGAGACACTGCCGGGGAATAACGCATGACAGGTCCGTCGCCATACAGCTTCCGACGGGCCACCCCAAACGACCTCCCGATGATCCGCCGCTGGCTTTATCTGCCAGAAGTCATTCGTTGGTGGGGCGATCCGGTCGAGCAGATTGAACTTATCACCGAAGATGTCGAACTGGCCGAAATGGCAACCCTGATTGTGTCTTATCGCAATCGGCCTTTTGCGTTCGCGCAACATTACGACGCGCATCAATGGCCACAGGCGCATTTTGATCCCCTGCCCGAACAGACACGCTGTCTGGATGCTTTTATCGGCGTTCCGGGCATGATGGGATGTGGACATGGGCAGATGTTCTTAAAATCCCTGACCACGGCGTTATTCGAACGTGGCGCGCCCATGATCGGGATCGATCCGGATCCAGAAAATGAACGCGCCATTCGATGCTACGAGGCCATCGGCTTTGTTGCGGGCCGCGAATATGAAACCGCCAAGGGTCCGTGTCTTTTAATGACGCTTAGCGCGCCGAGCTGCCTTAAAGCACCCTAAGCCGCGCGTACCGCACTTAGGAATGCTTCGACCTTGTGATGCAGACTTTCGGATTCTTTGGAAAGCTCGCCCGCTGCTGACAACACCTGTTCTGCCGCCGCCCCAGTTGATCCGGCGGCCTCATTCACACTGACAATATTGGCTGTGACCTCCGTTGTGCCGGCAGATGCTTCCTGAACGTTGCGGGTAATTTCAAGTGTCGCCGCACCTTGTTCTTCCACTGCACTGGCGATGGTAGCTGAAATTTCGCTGATTTCGGCAATGGTTGTCGAAATCGATGCAATTGCCATCACCGCACCATCGGTTTCGTTCTGAATGCTGGTGATTTGGTTCGTGATGTCTTCGGTCGCCTTGGATGTTGCTGTTGCAAGGTTCTTGACCTCGGCCGCGACAACGGCAAAGCCCTTGCCCGCATCGCCTGCACGGGCGGCTTCAATTGTTGCATTAAGAGCCAGAAGATTTGTCTGTTCCGCAATATCCCGGATCAGGCCAACAACATCACCGATCTTCTGGGCGGCTTCGGCCAGACCCCGTATCTGTGTATTGGTCCGTTCTGCATCATCCACCGCACGGTTGGCGACAGAGGATGACTGACTGACCTGCTGGGTAATTTCGGCAATTGACGCGCTTAATTCCTCGGTTGCACTGGCAACAGTCTGGACGTTGGTTGATGCCTGTTCGGCTGCTGCTGCAACGATACCTGACTGACGGCTGGTTTCTTCGGCCGTGCTGCTCATACCGCTTGCCGTTGCCTGCATTTCAGTTGCCGCAGATGCCAAGGTTTTAAGAACCGCAGACATATCTTCATCAAATCCAGATGTCAGTTCGCTGATTTTCAAAGTACGCTTTTCGCGGGTCTTTACGGCTTCAACTTCCTGAGCAGCAAGCTGTTCAGCCTTGATCATGTTTTCCTTGAACACCAGAACAGCCTTGGCCATATCGCCAATTTCATCCTTGTGGTCCTGACCGGGGATTTCGACGGTTTTGTCACCATCAGCAAAGGTACGCATGGTCGACGTGATCGCAATAATTGGCCGCGAAATTCCGGTTCCAATCAACCACGCAATGAATATGCCCATCACAATGGTAGTCACGGCAACTATTTCGGAAACAATAACCTCAAGCTCGATCTCCTGAACCGTTTCGACCGCGAGTGCATCCTGCTCTTCTATGCTGGAAACCTTAACTTCTTCGATCTCTTCGGCAATGCGCGCGCCAATGACATCAAGCTGGTCATCAATAATCGTCTGTCTCTCGGCCGGATCATCGCTGGCGATCAGTGCGGCAAAAGCATTGGAGAATCTTTCCATGTCCTGTTCCGCCTCGTACATGACTTCAAGTATGTGAGGGCTCAAAGACATCCCGACAAGCTTCTTGGTTGTTTCGGCGGCTGTGGATAATCTCCCGATTATCTCTTCTTTCCCCGCGTCCGAGGGATTATTCTGATACGCATCAATGTTGATACGTGCACCCTGGAGATTTGCCAGTACGTAAGACGACTGGTTCGATATCTCGGCCAGTTCCTGATATCTGACAAAATGATCTTCTGCCCGATAAAGAGCCGTTACCGTAAGTATCGCCAGTACCCCAAGCAGCAGGAGGATCACACCAAACCCACCGAATATCTTTTGGGATATCTTGATTTTTTTGAAGAATGACATCGTACTCTCCCCCTCGGAATTTTTGGATCCATAAGCCTCCACGCAGCACACCCCTTTTGGACAGTATGTATATCCATTAGTATAGTGATGTGATTTTTTTAAGATTCAACCCTTCCTGGAATCAAATTAACCCTTCCAAAATAAATTTATAAAATACACTAACTTAGTGTATTTATCTGTTTGTCAACAGCACACCGCTGATTCGTATTTGATCCCGTCCCGAAGAATCAGCGCATAATATGCAGCGACGAGGCCGCCCGGAAAGGGGTACGAGGAGATAAAATCCAAGTGCTGAACATAAAAGAAAGGGCGCCGCAACGGGCGCCCTGAGGTGAGCAATGATGCTCTGTCCGACTGTGTAGCTCGTTAGTCAATCACAATGCTTTTTGATCCAGTGCCGCACGGCGGCGTTCGCGAAGCGAGGCAACCGTTGCGCGACCATCCCCGGTCGGCTGGTAATAGACCAACATTTCCTTCAATGCGGCGCGCACTTTGGTCAGCGCCGTTTCGCCGTCAATACTGAAGTCGTAGGAATCAAAGCCGCAACGATGCATGTAAAGGATCTGGTCGCGCAGCACATCGCCAATGGCGCGCAGTTCGCCTGTAAACCCCATGCGTTCGCGCAACACACGGCCATAGGAATATCCACGCCCGTCGGTATAGGCCGGGAAATTAACGGTGATGATCGTCAGGCGGTCAAGATCGTCTGCAAGGTCTTCGGGTGCATCGCCGGGGTTGAGCTGAACCCCCAGCCCGCCATTGCGGCCAATCAGATCTTCGCGCTGTTGCTTGAACCGGGCCAAAGGCACAATCAGGTTCTCGTCGCTTGACGGCAGGTCGTCTTCGGCTTCAACCGTGATCCATTCCTGTTCGATCACGCTGTCATTCTTAACGATCGCCATAAAGCACCTCCTTGAACGGGTCCATGCCGACACGACGGTATGTGTCGATGAACCGTTCGCCGCCATCACGGATATCAATATATTTGGTCACCAGACTTTCGATGGCGTCAACCACTTCGGCCTCGGAGAAACCGGCACCGACAATCTTGCCAATCGAGGCATCCTGACTGGCATCACCGCCAAGGGTAATCTGGTAAAATTCCTTGCCGCGTTTATCGAGACCAAGAATACCGATATGCCCGACATGGTGATGACCACAGGCATTGATGCAGCCGGAAATCTTGATTTTCAGCTCGCCAATATCGTGCTGACGATCCAGATCACCAAACCGTTCGGAAATACGCTGCGACAACGGGATCGACCGCGCTGTTGCCAATGCACAGTAATCAAGCCCCGGGCAGGCAATAATGTCGGTGACATAACCAAGATTTGCCGTGCCAAGACCGGCCCCCTCAAGAGCGGTCCAAACGGCAAACAGATCGGCCTTTTTGACATGTGGCAGAACAAGGTTCTGTTCGTGGGTCACACGCACATCGCCAAAGCTGTATTTTTCCGAGAGATCCGCAACCAGTTCCATCTGGGTATCGGTTGCATCCCCCGGAATACCGCCAATCGGTTTCAGCGATACGTTGGCAATGGCATATCCCGGCTGTTTATGTTCGATGACGTTCGAGCGTACCCAGTTGGAAAATCCACGATTTTCCGCCTTGTGACGTTCAAAATCAGCATCGTCGTCAGACAGCACTTCATAGGCCGGCGGGGCAAACTGTTCGATATACTGCGCAATTTCAGCATCACCGATCTTAAGCGACCCGTCCTTGATCTGCGCCCATTCTTCTTCGACAAGGCGCTGGACTTCTTCAACACCAAGTTCGTGAACAAGGATTTTGATACGGGCTTTGTATTTGTTATCACGACGGCCAAAGCGGTTATAAACCCGCAGGATGGCTTCGAGATAAGAGAACAAATCGTTCTTGCCGATAAATTCCCGAACGGTTTTGCCAACGAATGGCGTGCGGCCAAGGCCACCGCCAACAATGACTTCAAAACCGGTTTCGCCTGCATCATTGTAATGCATGCGAAGGCCGATATCGTGGACCTTAACAGCCGCACGGTCATTGGGCGAACCTGTCACTGCGATTTTGAACTTACGCGGCAAATAGGTGAATTCCGGATGGAATGTCGACCACTGGCGGATCAGTTCGCAATATGGGCGCGGATCTTCGATTTCATCGGCCGCGGCACCGGCATACTGATCGGTCGTGGTATTTCGGATGCAATTGCCTGATGTCTGGATGGCGTGCATCTCGACATTGGCAAGATCAAGCAACGCATCAGGAATTTCATCAAGCTTCGGCCAGTTATACTGGATATTCTGGCGCGTGGTGAAATGGCCGTAGCCCTTGTCATATTTCCGCGCAATGGCGCCAAGTTCACGCAACTGATCCGAACGAAGCGTCCCGTAAGGAACGGCAACGCGCAGCATATAGGCATGAAGCTGTAGATACACACCGTTCATCAGGCGAAGCGGACGGAACTGTTCTTCGGTGATGTCACCGGCCAGACGGCGCCTTACCTGTTCGCGGAACTGCTCGGTGCGTTCTTGGACAAGCTGGCGGTCAAAATCATCATAACGATACATCGGGTCTCTCCTTATACCGCCTGATAACCAAGGTCTTCACGAACACTCGGACCTTTGGTGCGCAGAACTTCACGGTATTTTGTCGGAACCAGTCCACTGTCCTGTTGTTCGACATCAATCAGATACGGCCCAACGATAATCACGTCGAGTTCGGGGGCACTTGCTTTGGCAAGAAGCGCATTCGCAGCTTCTTTGCCATCGGCCGTGCAGGCATCATTGATGCTTTCGCTCCAACCACCATCGGCAGTCAGAAACACCACCAACCCGTCACCCAGACGGTTTGCCGTGACAACTTGCAGGGACATTCGGTTCTCTCAGCCTGTAAATCTCTCGGGTTTGGTCCTGCGGGCGGACCTTTTCTGCAGCAGAATTTGGCTGATTAACCCCTATTGGTCAAGTTTTTTTGTTAAATAGACTTAATTACATTTATTTATGTGTATTTATAATCCACCCTTGACCCCTGATCGTACTGGTTCTAGGTCAGGACACAGAATATTTCTCTGCGATGAAAAGCCGTCATAACATGCCCCTTCACATCATCAAGCTAAGCGTCGGAACGGAAACACCAGAAGGTTTGCGTGAATGGCAGACCTATTTTCAGGCCACCTATGGCCGGGTGTTTCACACAACCCGCATGACGCCAAAACGCAAGGCCGAAATCCTTGATGGCGGATCAATCTATTGGGTGTTCAAAGGGGCTATTCGCTGCCGACAGCGCATCCTTGATCTGGAAGATTTTGTGAACGAGGAAGGCACGAAATATTGCCGTATCGTGCTTGATCCCGAATTGATTGAAACCCGCCCCTATCCGCACCGGGCTTTTCAAGGCTGGCGCTATCTTACAGAAGACAAATGCGCCCCGGATGACCAACAAGGTGGGGGCACAGAAGCCCTGCCCGACGATATGGCCGATGAATTGCGCGATCTTGGTCTGATTTGATCTGAATGCGTCAATTACCGTTTTTTTGCCTGTGGCACGGTCACACTCAGGTCGGCGCCATCGTCCCGTCATCATCAATTTCCCGAAGCGTCGCGGCAACTTCGTTTTTAAGCCAGTTCACAAAGGCCTGAACACGTGGACGTCTAAGATGTTCTTCAGGGTAAACCAGATAATAAGCCCCGTTTGATGCCACCGTTTGCGGGAAGGGTCGAACAAGGTTTCCGACCTTAAGATCAAGGGCCGCCAAACTGGTTCGGGCCATACCAATCCCCTGCCCCATCAGGGCCGCCTGAATGACCATGTCGCCTGAATTGAACCGCAACCCTCGACTGACATCGACACCCGATGCACCAACTCCATCAAGCCAAAATTCCCAATCGGCGGCGTGCGGATGATCAATAATCGCAGTGGCATCATGTAGCAATTGATGACCGGCAATGTCACTTGGTTCGCAAAGTGTTGGATGTGCCGCAAGATATGCAGGACTGCAGACCGGGAATGACTCATCGCGCATCAGCATTTCACAATTAAGGTTCGGGTATTTCCCGTTGCCGAACCGCACGGCAAGGTCAATCCCCTCGGTCCGCAGGTCAACCATCCGGTCATCGGCATGAATGCGGACATCAATATCGGGATAGGCTTCGCGGAAATGGCCCAGACGCGGCACCAGCCATTTAACGGCAAAACTTTGCAATACACTTACCGTGACAACACCGGTTTCCTCGACCAGCATCAAACGTTCAATTTCATCTGAAATACGCGAAAAGCCTGCACTCGTTGCATGGGCCAACTGGACGCCTTCTTCGGTCAGATGTATCTGACGCGGCAAGCGATGAAACAGCTTGAACCCCAAATAGTCTTCAAGCTGGCGCACCTGCTGACTGATCGCGCCCTGGGTAACAAACAGTTCTTCGGCGGCACGGGTAAAACTCAGATGCCGGGCAGCGGCATCAAACGCGCGCAGCGATTGTAGTGGCGGTAGACGCATCGAAAACTCCCGATAAAAATGAATTAGTATTCCTAATCCATTTGATCAGAAATACTCGTTTGTCTTCATCGAAATATAGCCACACAATGGCTCCAACAGCAAACATTGCATTAGCAATATTAACTCATGGAGACGATCATGGCTTATCAAGCTTGCCCTGCTCCTGCACATCAGGACTCATGCGACACGTCTGCCTCTTCGCTTTCAAATGCCACTGCATCGCTGCATTCCGCAGCCGCGCGGCTGACCGACCACTTGACACTACTGGTAGAACGTTTTGCCCGATTTACCGAAATCCGCCGTCAACGCCGGATGTTGCTTGCCCTAAACGATCAGCAACTTCGCGATATCGGCATCACCCGCGCGGATGCAGAAGAAGAATACCGACGGTCATTCAAATCGATCTAACCCGACTGTCACCGAACAGGCCCGTTGCTTTAAGCAGCCCCACGCTTATCCCCCAAAGTCACGGGCCTGCCCTTCGTGCCACCGCACAACCCAAACTTTCACCCGGTTGATGACGTGATGTCATTGATCGGGTGTTTTTACAGGCGCCCCTGCCCGGCTGGCCGATACAGAATTGATCGATTGCGGTCGCCACAGCAATACCGCAAGATTGTCGATATTCTTTATCCATATCACTTGGAAATACAGCCATGGCGTCTGGAAAAAAGGCTCGAAAATCGACCAAAGCCAAAGTCACCGACGAAAGTGCCAAGACGCTTTCTGATGCCACACATCGCACAGGGAAAAGTCGGTCCGCCGCAAACAAGGCTGCGTCGATGGCTACACTTGATCGCGAAACCAAAGACCACTTGTTGCTGGATTGCGAAAATCTGACGATGGACCGGATTGACGATCATCCAGCAGGGCAAAACCGCCCCGCCAGCCAAAATAAAGTCAACATTCACGTCAGCAAGAATGATTTACCACCCGACATAGACCTTAAGCCCAATGCGCGGGCAAAAAAGATGCCCGGCAAACAGTATCTTGAACTGATTGCCCCACTGCATATCGAACTTTTGAAGCTGCAAAACTGGATCAAGGCCGAAAACCTGAAATCCATGGTTATCTTTGAAGGGCGCGATGCCGCAGGCAAAGGCGGCACGATCAAACGGTTTACCGAACATCTTAATCCACGCGGGGCCCGCATTGTCGCACTTGCCAAACCAAATGACCGTGAACTTACCCAATGGTATTTCCAACGCTACATAGAACATCTACCAAGTGGTGGTGAAATCGCCCTGTTTGACCGGTCATGGTACAACCGCGCGATGGTTGAACGCGTTATGGGTTTTTGCAGCATGTTTGACGTCAGCGAGTTTCTGCAATCCGTGCCGGAGCTTGAACGGATGTTGATCCGGTCAGACATTCGCATGACCAAGTTCTATTTCTCCGTCAGCAAGTCAGAACAGGGCCGCCGGTTCAAGCAACGGCAGTCTGATCCATTGAAACAGTGGAAACTTAGCCCGGTTGATTTGGCATCCCAGAACCTTTGGGACTCCTATACAGAAGCCAAGCGCGACATGTTCTTTCACACATCAACAACCGACAGCCCATGGGTCATCGTTAAATCCGACGACAAGAAACGGGCGCGCATTAATGCCATGCGCCACTACCTGTCGCAGTTCGACTACCCCGGAAAACGGCCTGAAATTCTGGTCTTTGATCGACGGGTCATTCACAGTGTCGCGGAAGAACTTGATGAAGGATAAACGCTATCCATAACCCGCAGGTTTTCCAGATCGTGAAAACATTGCCATGGTAACAGCGGCACTCATTGACAATGTCGCTCCTGCCACCTTTACTGGCATCCAACAGTATTTGGGAGGCAAACAATGGCAAAATGTGCATTTATCGGTTTGGGTGTCATGGGATATCCAATGGCCGGTCACCTGCAAAAAGCAGGTCACGACGTTACCGTCTATAACCGTACGACTGCCAAGGCAGAAAAATGGGTTTCCGAATTTGGTGGCGCGTCCGCACCAACCCCGGCAGAAGCGGCCAAGGGTGCAGAATTCGTGTTTTCCTGTGTCGGGAATGACGATGATCTTCGCAATGTGATGCTGGGCGATGGCGGCATGTTTGCCGGCATGGATAAAGGTGCTGTTTTAATCGACAACACCACCGCGTCTGCTGACGTTGCGCGTGAACTTTACGCAGCAGCAAAAGAACAGGGCATTTCGTTCATCGACGCACCAGTATCCGGAGGCCAAGCCGGTGCTGAAAATGGTGTTCTGACGGTGATGTGCGGCGGTGATCAAGCCGCGTTTGATCGCGCCGAACCGGTCATTGATGCCTTTGCCCGTTCGTGCAAATTGATGGGTGAAAGCGGATCCGGTCAGTTGACCAAGATGGTCAATCAGATCTGCATCGCCGGACTGGTTCAGGGCCTTTCCGAAGGTGTCAATTTCGGCGTGAAAGCCGGACTTGACATGTCGAAGGTTCTTGATGTGATTTCCAAAGGGGCTGCTGGCAGCTGGCAGATGGAAAATCGCGGGTCCACCATGGTCGAAAACAAGTTCGACTTTGGTTTTGCGGTTGACTGGATGCGCAAGGATCTTGGCATCTGCCTTGAAGAATCCAAAAGCAATGGCGCACGTCTTCCGGTCACCGCACTGGTGGATCAGTTCTATGCGCAGGTACAGGACCGTGGCGGCAATCGCTGGGATACGTCCAGCCTGATTGATCTTCTATCGCGCGGCTAACGCACCCGCCCAAGACCACTTGAAACAAAAAGCGCGGCCTGCATGGGCCGCGCTTTCTTGTATTTCTGATCTTGTGCGTTCTTTGGATCAGGACTTAGAGGCCTGCACGCAAAAGCGGCTCAACCTGATTGCGATATGTTGCCAAAGGACCATCAGCGAAATAGCCGACAGCACATTCCAAAACGGAATCGCGATAGACCTCTTCGCCGTCTTCGGGCTTCTCTTCAAGGTTCTCGCGGTTGGATTTTCCAAGACGTTCGATTTCGATATCCTGCTCGCACGTCGTTGCATCCAAACTTGCCAATGACTGGCGCGGATCACGGCGACGGGATGGCAAAGCGTGCTCCAGATCGATTTCGCGTTCGAATTCTTCGGCATCAGCGCGATTGACTTCAATATCCGGGACCACGCCGTGGCCTTGTACGATATGGTTTTCAGGTGTGGTGTAATATCCGGTGGTGATCTTAAGTCCGCCGCCGGACGTCAATGGCATGATGCGCTGCATTGACCCTTTGCCAAACGACCGTTCACCAATGATCACGCCGCGGCCGTTTTCCCGCAAGGCAGCCGCCATCAGCTCTGCGCCGGATGCCGACCCACGATCAAGCAAAATGGCCATTGGCACCAGATCAAAGTAATCTGACCGATCGGCTTCGTAGCTGCGCATTTTGCGTTCACCGCGTCCTTCGGTCGCGACAATCAATCCGCTGGTCAGGAACTGATCGGCAATATCCGCCGCACTATCAAGCAAACCGCCCGGATTGCGGCGCAGGTCAACAATGATCCCACGCGGCGTCACAATCCGGCTTTCCAGTTCTGATAGATATTCTTGTGTTTGATCAAGCGTCGTCGCATCAAATCGCGACACGCGGATATATCCGATATCCTGATCAATGATCCCGGCCGTTACCGATGGCACTTCGATCCGTGCACGTTTAACCGTTACATCAAAGCTGTTATCCACCCGTAAAATGGTCAAGGTTACCGGATCCCCCACGCGGCCACGCATCAGACGCACGGCCTCGGAAATCGGTTCACCCTTCATCTGGTGACCATCAATATGGGTTATTCGGTCATCAGGTCTTAACCCTGCACGGGCCGCCGGGGTGTCATCAATCGGCGAAACAATGCGGATATGTTTTTCATCATCAAGGGATATGACAATTCCCACGCCGGCAAAGCTGCCTTCTGTGCTTTCCTGCAGGCGACGGAACATATCATCGGTCATGTAAGCACTATGGGGATCAAGCGTATGCAAACTGTCATCAAGAGCGGCACCAACGATGTTGATCGGTGACATGTCTTCGATTTCAAGACCATTGAGCGAAGCGATGCTGTTTTCAACAAACGCGGCACGGTCGATTTTTTCGACATAGGTTTCAGAAAGAACCTGAAGGGCCTCGACATACAGTTTATCTGCATGGGCAAATTGATCATCCGTCGCGCCTGCAGTTACGCTGTCGCGATAGGCGTCAAGAAATCTGCGTTCCTCGTCACTGGGCCAAGCAGGCCCGGCGCAAGCGACCAGCTTTGTCCCGGCGAACGAAATCAGCACAGCAAACAAAACCGGCAATAATCCTTTACGCAGCAATAGCCCACTCCTGTCATTCAACTTAAATACCGGACTACAACCCGGCGGCATTATCAGCCAAGTCTAGCCTGCCTTTTTACGGTTGGCGACCCCTCGCCTGATTTAATGGTGCGTTTTCGACTGATAACCGATCAATTGGACGTGAACTCACATATCGGATGCTTTTGGCCAGTTTGCCAGTCCTCTCTCAAGGAACATGCTCAGAAACGGCGTCCAATAGGTCTTTCGACCAACAATAGCGAAACAGACTCGATCTTGATCCAATCGACCGTTATGCTGTGATCTAACAAACAAAGTTGGCAAAAAGCCGACTGTTCCGAGCGGGCGGCTCACATTTCAGGGAGACGTCTTTTTTAATGAGCGATTTTACACCACCCATTGCCGATTTCAGGTTCCTGATCCATGACGTGATCGGGCTGGATACGGTTGCCCACCTGCCGACATATTCGGAAACAACGCCTGATCTGGTGGATGCTATCCTTGAAGAAGCCGGAAAGCTTGCATCATCCGTTCTTGCGCCCCTGAACCGCATCGGCGATCAGGAAGGTGCAAAACTTCTTGATGACGGTACTGTGCGCACACCGACCGGCTGGAAAGAAGCCTATCAGCAATTCTGCGATGGTGGCTGGCAAGGTATCACGGCCCCTGAAGCCGAAGGTGGCATGGGACTTCCCGTTCTTCTTGGCGCTGCCGTTGCTGAAATGTGGCATTCATCAAACATGGCCTTTGCGCTCTGCCCGATGTTGACGGCAGGTGCGATTGAAACCCTTTGTGCGCATGGATCGGATGCGCAACGCAAATTGTATCTTTCGCGGATGATTAGCGGCGAATGGACCGGCACAATGAACCTGACCGAACCACAGGCGGGTTCGGATCTTTCAAAAGTGCGCAGCATGGCAGCCCCGCAAAATGACGGGACATATCGCGTTTCAGGTCAGAAAATATTCATTACCTATGGTGATCACGAGATGACGGAAAATATCGTTCATCTTGTCTTGGCCAGAACGCCAGATGCATCTGCTGGTGTCAAAGGCATTTCTCTTTTTATTGTCCCGAAATATCTGGTCGATGACGCGGGGGCCATTGGTAAACGCAACGATGTCACCTGTGTATCGCTTGAACACAAACTTGGCATTCACGCCAGCCCTACAGCGGTTCTTTCCTTTGGCGATCAAGGTGGTGCAGCGGGTTATCTGATTGGCGAAGAAGGCAAGGGTTTGGCTTATATGTTCACGATGATGAACAATGCCCGCCTTGCTGTTGGTCAACAGGGCGTCGCCATTTCCGAACGCGCCTATCAACAAGCACTTGAGTATGCACATACCCGCAAACAGGGCCGGGCTGCCAATGTTAATGGCGACGCGCCGATTATCGTCCATGGTGACGTTCAACGCATGTTAATGCGCATGCGTGCCTCAACCGAAGCCGCACGGGCATTGTCCCTTTATGCTGCGACCCAGCTTGACCTTGCCCATCACCTTGCCGATGACACGGATCGGGCAGCAGCGCAAACCCGTGCTGATCTTTTGATCCCGCTGGTCAAGGGCTGGTCAACCGATCTTGGCGTTGATAATGCATCCCTTGGTGTTCAAGTCCACGGCGGTATGGGCTTCATTGAAGAAACCGGTGCCGCCCAGCATTTGCGCGATGCCCGCATTGCCCCGATTTACGAGGGAACAAATGGCATTCAAGCAATTGACTTCATCGCCCGCAAAGTCCTTCGCGATCGGGCAGATGGTCTCAACAGCCTTTTGGCAAATGTAAAACAAACAATCGAAGACGCACAGAACTCTCCCCCATCAAAGGCCGTTCAGACTGCATCGGAACAGCTGCAGAAAGCTGTCGACTTGCTTGATGCCAGCACCACAACCGTTCTTGAACGCTGCGCTACGAATGGTGACATGGCACAGGTTCTTGCATCGCCCTATTTGCGTCAGGCGGCGTTGTGCATTTCCGGTTGGCTGATGTTGCGGTCCATGATGGCAGCCGCACGTTCGACCACGCAAAGCGACTTTCAAACTTCCAAGATCAAAACTTGTCAGTTCTTCTTTGCGCAGCTCTTGCCAGAAGCGACCTTCATGGCGACCCAAATTGAAAACAGCGACGCGGCTGAACTACACGAAACCCGGCCACTATTTTGACAAACTCTTTTTTGAGATTGCCCCATGCCATCGTTATCAAAAGATGACGATGGCATGATCACTTCTACCGCACCTGTTCAGAGTGCGATCAACTTTACCTCTTCGCGCGCCAACATTCGGAAATTCCGTACGAATTGACCTTGTTTGGCGATAATTTCCTGTTTCGGTTTTTGATTGCTTCTCTATAATCCGCCCGATGAATCGCTTAACCCGATATATGCTTAAACAGCAGCTGATTATGATGGTGTTTGTGACGCTGGGGCTTCTCTGCGTCATTTGGCTATCGCAAAGCCTCCGATTTGTCGAAATGATTGTAAATCGGGGCCTGTCGATTTCGGTCTTTTTGCAGCTGACATCCTTGCTGCTTCCAAGCTTCCTGACGATCATTATCCCGATCTCGTTATTTTTTGTGGTTGTCTTTACCTACAATAAGCTGATTCAGGATCGAGAACTGATCATTATGCGATCCGCCGGGTTGAGCCAGTGGGCTTTGGCCAAGCCCGCTTTGATGGTTGCCCTGATATCGACCGCTATTTGCTATTTTCTGACCCTGTTTTACCTGCCCTATAGCTACCAGCAATTCAAAGAATTACAGTTTTCCATTCGGAATGATTTCTCATCTGTGCTTTTGCAGGAAGGAAGCTTTACCGATCTTGATGGTTTGACGGTTTATGTGCGCGAAGTCGGTCGGGACAATGAATTGCTGGGCATTCTGGTACATGATTCCCGCGACCCTGCGGCGCAAACGACCATGATGGCGAAACACGGGGCCTTGTTGCGCACCGATGAAGGCCCAAGGATTGTCTTGCTTGACGGTAACCGGCAGGAAGTGAACCCGGATGACGGTACGATGTCGATCCTGTATTTCGACCGCTATGCTGTTGATATCGCCCATAGCGCAGAAGACCCAACCATCCGCTACCGCGAAGCACGTGAACGTAGTGTGCTTAATCTTTTAACCGGGGTCGTCCCTGATATTTCAGAAAACGATATTGGCGCGTTCCGGGCCGAAGGTCATGACCGGCTTATTTCACCGCTAAACGCGATCGCCTTCGCCTGTATTGCACTTGCCGTTCTGGTTTCAAGCAGCTTTTCCCGACGTGGACAAACCGGTCGCCTTCTGATTGCGATTGGCGTGATGGTGCTATGCCAGGCATTGGGTATTGCGATGAAAAATCTGGCTGGTAAGAACCCGGCACTTGTACCTTTGATGTATGCCAATGCGTTCCTCCCGATCATATTTGGTCTATATTGGACATTCCGCGGACCTCAGATACGCGCGAAACGTGCTGCAGTTGAAGAGGCTGAGGCATGAGAATTTCTCCGATCCTGACATGGTATTTTGGCAAGCATGTTCTGATTTCCATTCTCTCTATTCTGGCTCTTCTGATTGGTTTGATCGTAATTGGCGACACCATTGAATTGTTGCGCCGTGCCGGTGGCAAGCCAGATGCGACCGTCAGTATCGTTGTACAAATGGCCACCAGCCGGATTCCGTTTATGACGGAAAAGGTTTTGCCCTTTGCCGTTTTGTTCGGGTCGATGTTTTCGTTCTGGAAACTTACCGGAAATCAGGAACTGGTTGTCACGCGTGCTGCCGGTGTTTCAGCGTGGCAGTTTATGCTGCCGCCAATCTTGTGTGCTTTGATCCTTGGCACCATTCAGGTTGCTGCTCTTAATCCGCTCTCATCTATCCTTTTGCAGCGTTATGAAACGCTCGAAGCACGTTACCTTCAGAACAATGTCAGCGTGATGAACCTTTCTTCAAGCGGCCTTTGGCTTCGTCAAGGCACACAAGATGGGCAAGCTGTGATCTATGCTCGGGAAGTTCGCAGCCAACAAGGCGATCAAATTGATCTGCGCAATGTAACTGTTTTCCGGTTTGAAAACTCGGATGATTTCACGACCCGCGTTGATGCCGGACGTGCCGTTCTGCAACCTGGAACTTGGCATTTTTACAATGCCTGGACATTTACCCCCGGACAGGCCAGCAAGTTCTCTGATGAATTAAAACTACCTACCAATCTGACTGCACGGAAAATTCAAGACAGCTTTGCCTCACCCGAAACAATGTCTTTCTGGGACTTAAAGCCATTCATCAGTTTGCTCGAACGCGCAGGGTTTAACGCCACGCGCCATCGCATCCACTTCCACAGCCTATTGTCTCGACCACTTCTTTTATGTGCTATGGTTCTGATTGCTGCGGCATTTTGTCTTAAATTTTCTCGACGTAGACGGGCATCCCTTGTTATCGGTGGTGGTGTTACAACAGGGTTTATTCTTTATTTTTGTACCGACGTAATTTCAGCGCTGGGTGTTTCGGGAGGAATTCCACCAATACTCTCCGCATGGGCACCTGCCGGTATTTCGTTACTATTGGGGATTTCGACATTGCTACATCTTGAGGATGGCTAGACATATGGCCATGGCGGGGGGAATGATAAAAAGACTGGCAACCAGTACTATACTGGGCTGCGGCGTATTCTTCATTGGTAGCACTGCTGGCATGTTCACAGCACACGCGCAAACAGCGGCGACGGAGCCACAAAGTCAGGAAGCACCAGCCATCCTGTTTAGTGCTGATGAGGTTGACTATAACCGCGAGCTGCAAACCGTAACCGCGCGCGGCAATGTCGAAATTTCTCGCGAAGGCCGCATTCTTCTGGCTGATACGGTCAATTATGATCGTTCACAAGATGTCCTGACCGCCTCAGGCAATGTCAGCATTACAGAACCTTCCGGCGAAGTAACCTTTGCCAGCTATGTCGAGATTAGTGGCGATTTCAAGAACGGGATCGTTAAGGACATCTACGTTCTTTTAGATGAAAACACCCGAATTGCTGGCTCAGGTGCGCGCCGTAGTCAGGGTAATTTCACAGAGATTGCAAAAGCTGTCTATTCCCCATGCAAGGTGTGCGCTGACGAAGAAGACAGCACACCACTTTGGAGAATTCGGGCTGCGCGCGTTTTGCACGATGCCAACAGCAAAACGGTTGAATATAAAGACGCTAGACTTGAAGTTGCCGGTGTTCCAGTTCTGTATACGCCATATTTTCAGCATCCCGACCCAACAGTCAAACGGCAATCTGGTCTTTTGGCACCTTCTTTCGGAAGCACGAGCTATGTCGGCTCCTATTTCAGTCAACCTTACTATTGGGCGATTGATAACAGCAAGGATATGACCTTCACGCCTACCTATACGATGGATGAAGGCCCCGTACTTGCGACCGAATACCGCCAACGGTTTGATAGTGGTGAGATGGAGCTCTATGGCAGCACGACCCGCGACAGTGATGATCGTTGGCAAGGTCATATCGATGCAGAAGGACGCTTTGACATTGATCCTACTTGGCGCTGGGGCTTTGATGCCGAACAGGCAAGTCAGAAAACTTATCTCTCCCGATATGGATTTGGGTCGCCTTCGGTTTTAACTTCAAACCTGTTCACAGAAGGTTTTAGAGATTCCAGTTATACGAGGATGGACGGTTACTATTTTCAGGGTCTGAAGTCTGATGATGATCGGGATACGACGCCAATTGTATTGCCTCATATGCAGTTCCACGGGCAAACCGAGCCTGCGAAATATGGTAGCTTCACAACTCTTGATCTCGACGGACTGTCACTCACCCGAGAAGATGGTGCAGATTCCCATCGCGTTTCTGCCAAGGCAGGTTGGGCCTTGCCTTATGTCGGATCAATGGGCGATGTGACCAAACTTAGCCTGTCCGTTCGAAGTGACAACTACATGGTGTCAGACGTCGAGCGTGACGGCAAGAGTGACTATAGTGGATATACAGGACGCATTCTGCCTTTGGCTGCCATCGACTGGCAAATGCCCTTCGTAAGTGACCAAGGTAAATATCATCAGGTGATAACGCCGATAGCCATGGCCGCATGGTCACCAAATGGCGGAAACCCGGACGAGATATCAAACGAAGATTCCCAATCCTTTGAATTTGATGACATCAACCTGTTCTCACACGATCGTTTCGGTGGGATCGACCGTGCAGAAGACGGGTTCCGGACCAGTTATGGACTTGAGTGGGGAGTCTACGGACCAGAAGGTGGGTATACCAGTGCAATGTTTGGGCAGAGCTACCGGGCAAATGCAAATGACACATTTGCCGACGGATCTGGTTTGGATGAACATTTGTCAGACTATGTAGGTCGCGTTACGGTTTCTCCCAGTCGATATCTTGATCTGACCTATCGCTATCGTCTGGACAATGAAAACCTTTCAGCCCGACGCAATCAAGTCGCCGCAACAGTTGGATCAATGGATACCTTGCGTGTGAACACGACATATGTTCACTTCACCGATGACGCTGGCAGCGAAGAATTCAATGAACGTGAAGAGTTTTACTTCCGGGCCGACCGCCAATTCAGCGATTTCTGGTCAGGGATGGCCTATAGCCGCTACGATGTAGATCAAGGTGATCCGTTGGAATATGGTGTTGGTTTTGTTTATGAAGATGAATGCTTCATATTTGATGGTCGCATCCGCCGCACATTCTATCAGGATCAGGATCTGGGCGAATCTGATGAATTCATGTTCCGCTTGGTATTCAAGACATTGGGCGAATTCGCGTCCACAGCCGGATTATAAGAAAAGATGATTTCCAAATTTACAACTTTCAAATTTACGAATATCTGCCTCTTGCTGGCTGTTATTACATTGATGACATTTCGTGCACCGGCATATGCACAGTCGCCCGTCGGTGTCGCTGCTGTTGTGAATGACGAGCCAATCTCGATCATCGATCTGGTTGAGCGCATCAAGCTGATCGCCGTGTCGTCAAACATTCAAATGACACCGCAGAAAAGCAATGAGATGGCGCCGCAGGTATTGCAGCAACTGATCAATGAAACCTTGCAGATGCAGGAAGCAGAGCGCCGCGGGCTTGAAGTAATCGACGAAGATATTGCGCGTGGGAAATCTATCATTGAACAGAATGCCGGTCTTCCGACTGACTCATTAGACCGTTTCCTTGAACAACGTCAAATTGCGCCAGGCACCATTGAAAACCAGATCAAACCACAGGTCGCCTGGCAAAAACTTCTTGGTTCCATGCGCAATGAGGTCCAGATTTCAGATGCCGAGATTGATGACAACCTGCAACGGATCGTCAACAACCAAGGCAAACCACGTAATCGGGTTCAGGAAATCTTCCTTCCGGTCGACAATCCGCAAGACAGTACCCGTGTCTATCAAAGTGCGCTGGAAATTCTCAACGTCTTGAAACAGGGTGCCGAGTTCAGCGGCCTCGCGCGTCAGTTTTCGGCAAGTGCGAGTGCGGCCAATGGTGGTGACCTTGGATGGCTGTATTCAGGCGAACTAGCAAGCGAGTTACAACAAGCCGTTAACCAGCTTGAACCTGGACAAATTAGCGAGCCTGTTCAAACCATTCGTGGCTATTACATCATAAAGCTTCTTGATCGCCGCGTTGGTGATGCAAATGTCGTAACCGATGTTCGCCTTGATCTTTACCAACTGTTTGTCCCGCTGACATCCGACATGCCGAAAGATCAGATTGATGCCAAACTTGCAGTGCTCAACAACACGCAAGAAACAGCAGACAGCTGTGAAGCAATGGCGAATGTTGCTGTTGACCTAGGTTCCGAGCTGAGTGGTGAGATGAAAGGCATTTCCCCGACAGAGCTTTCCGGCCCCATCAGTCAGGCGGTGAGCAATCTTGAACCGCAAAAGCCTTCCAACATCATTCGTGTCGATGGCGGGGCGCTTTTGGTCATGATTTGCAACAAAACCGAAGAAAGTAACCTGCCCAGCCGCAGCGAAGTCGAAAACCGACTGCGTATGGAACGGCTTGATATTCTGGCACGCCGGAAACTTCGTGAACTGCGCCGACAGGCCTTTATTGATATCCGTATGTGATCGATCCGACCAGAAACGGAGCCAAGATGACTAAGATCGCACCAATCGTCCTGACAATTGGTGAGCCTGGCGGTATCGGACCAGAGCTTGCTCTCAAGGCTTGGTTGCAGCGGAAAGATGCGGGCATAGAACCCTTTTGCCTTCTTTCTCCGCTTAATATTGTTGAGAACGCGATCAAGCAGGCTGGAACAGATGTTCCATTCAAACTCGTCTCAGACATCGCTGAAACATACGATGTATTTGCCGAAGCTCTGCCGGTTCTTGCGATTGAGAAGGCGGACGCGATAGCCGTTTCTGGTGTCGCTTCGGCGGAAACGGCCAACATTGTCATAAACAGTATCACGGAAGCCGTGGCACTGACGCGTCGTGGTACGGCAAGTGCCGTTGTCACCAACCCGATACAGAAAAGTGCGCTTTACGAAGCGGGCTTCAAACATCCCGGTCATACAGAGTTTCTGGCAGAGTTAGCCGGCCCCGGCACAATCCCGGTCATGATGCTGGCCAATTCAAAACTGCGCGTTGTGCCGCTTACGATCCATATCGCACTGTCTGATGTCCCCACGCAGCTTACGGCTGAATTGATCATTAATCGCTGCCAGATCACCGCATCTGCTCTAAAGCAGGATTTCGGCATCGAACATCCACGTTTGGCAATCGCCGGTTTAAACCCGCATGCGGGTGAAGATGGCGCTATGGGATGCGAAGAACAAACGATCATAGCACCTGCCATTCAGACCTTGCGTGACATGGGCATTGATGTCTTTGGTCCGCTTCCGGCCGATACCATGTTCCATGAAGAAGCCAGGGCGAACTACGATGTCGCATTGTGCCCCTATCACGATCAGGCCCTGATCCCGGTCAAGACGCTTGATTTTCATGGGGGTGTCAATATCACATTGGGATTACCATTTATCAGAACATCACCCGATCACGGCACTGCATTGAACATTGCGGGCAAAGGCATCGCCCGTCCTGATAGCCTTATCGCGGCCCTTAAAATGGCTGCAGAGATGGCAGCAAAACGCCTTTCGACAGGAGCCTGACCAAACGTGTCAGAAGACAACAGCACAACCGGCACCCTCGCCAATGATGGCCTTCCGCCCCTTCGCGAGGTGATTGCCATCCATAACCTGTCTGCACAAAAGAAATTTGGTCAGAACTTTCTGTTTGATCTCAACCTGACGGGCCGGATTGCCCGTGCGGCCGCGCCACTTGAAGATGCGACCGTGATCGAAATTGGCCCCGGCCCCGGTGGCCTGACCCGTGCGTTGCTGTTTAATGGCGCAAAGAACCTGACCGTGATCGAGCGTGACCCACGCTGCCAACCGGTTCTAGACCAAATCAGCGCCCATTACCCCAATGCCCTGCATGTGATTGATGGCGATGCGCTAGACGTCGATGTCACAACCCTTGGCCCGGCACCACGCAAAATTGTCGCCAATCTGCCCTACAATGTCGGAACGCAGCTTTTGATCAATTGGCTGATGCAGATCGACCAATTCGCCAGCCTGACTTTGATGTTCCAGAAAGAAGTTGCCGAACGTGTTGTCGCTGGCCCAAAAAGCAAAGCCTACGGCAGGCTTTCCGTCCTGTGTCAGTATCTGTGCGATTGCGACATTCTGTTTGATGTACACCGCAGCGCCTTTACCCCGCCGCCAAAGGTAACCTCCGCCGTCGTGCAGTTGCGGCCCAAGGCGGATCGCGGTGCTGACATCAACCTGACCAGCTTGGCCAAAATCACCCAGGCTGCTTTTGGTCAGCGGCGCAAAATGCTGCGCGCCAGCCTCAAGACGCTTAATATCAATGTCGGTGAATTGCTGACCACAGCCGGGATTACGGAAACATCCCGTGCCGAAGAACTCAGTGTCGCCGACTTTGTCCGCCTGACACAGGTTCATGACGAAATGGCCGCTTCGTAAAGCGGCCATTTTGAATTCCCAATCAATCGGTCAAAAGCTTTTTGACGAACCCGGGCAGAACCGATTGCCGCGCGCGCTTCATCCGTTCGGCCCCGATGATATGTTCAACATCGGCGAGGCAGCGTTCAAGATCATCATTGATCAAAACGTAGTCGAATTCTTCCCAATGGCTGATTTCCGCACCGGCCTTGGCCATGCGTTTCATGATCACACCATCTGCATCCTGCCCACGATCGCGCAAACGCCGTTCAAGTTCCGCCGATGACGGTGGCAAGACAAAGACAGATACAACGTCTGCACCGCCCTTTTCGCGCAATTGGCGCGCACCTTGCCAGTCAATATCAAACAGCACGTCACGCCCCTCGGAAAGCGCCTTCTCGACCGGTGCTATTGGCGTACCGTAGTAATTGCCAAAAACCTCCGCCCACTCAAGCAGCGCATCTTCGGCAATCATGTGTTTGAAATCATCGACCGATTTAAAGAAGTAATGTGTGCCTTCTTCTTCGCCCGGCCGGGCTTCACGGGTGGTTGCCGACACAGACAATGAAATCCTGTCATCTTTTTCAAGCAACTGACGGGTAATGGTGGTTTTACCTGCGCCCGACGGGGCACAGAAAACCAGCATAACGCCACGACGATTGTTCTGATCTACCATATCGTGTTCCTTCCCTGCCCGCTTACTCGACGTTCTGAACCTGCTCGCGGAGCTGATCAATGATCACTTTAAGCTCCATCCCGCAATTAGTAAGCTCGACGTCGTTGGCTTTCGAGCACAACGTGTTGGCTTCGCGGTTAAATTCCTGACACAGGAAATCAAGCTTACGCCCAATGGAACCACCTTTGGTCAGCATATCGCGTGCGCCGGTAATATGGGCCTTCAGACGGTCAATTTCCTCGCGGATGTCGGCTTTGGTTGCAAGTAAGGCTGCTTCCTGATGCAACCGTTCTGGTTCAAACTTGCCCGCATCCATCAGTTCTTCGATTTGGCGTTTCAACCGTTCCTTGATCGCATCCACGCGCACAGATGCGCAGCTTTCTGCACGGGCAACCGTTGCTTCGATGTTATCAACATGCCCGCGAAGCATCGCATCAAGCTTTTCGCCTTCTTCCGCACGATGCGCAGTCATCTGGTCAATTGCATCATTCAGGCTGGCAAAAACCTCTGCATCACGGGCATCCCGCGTTGCTTCGTCTTCGTGGGTTTCAACAACTTCCAGCACACCGCGCACATTCATCAGATCGGCAATCGTCCCCGCCGACAGGCTGCTAGTATTGTCAAATTCCTCCGCCAGAGAAATCAGATCTGATAGCAATTCCCGGTTCACCTGATAGGCACTGGTATCAGCAGATCGCACAACATTCAGGGTAACCCCGACATTGCCGCGCTTGAACCGTTTGGCAACCGCATCGCGGACTTTGGCTTCAAGCCGTTCAAACCCGCCATTCAGACGCACACGAACATCAAGGCCCTTGCCATTGACGCTGCGCAATTCCCAGGTCCAGCCAAAGCCTTCTGCCGCACCATCGGTGCGGGCAAAGCCGGTCATGCTTGATACGGTCATATTTTCATCCAGTATAATTCATGTTTTCCCGCTTATAACGGTTGGCCCGATGCACGCCAAGGGCCAACACTGGCGAGATCTATGTTATCAACAATATGGTATGTTTTGCCGGTATTTCATAATCCTGCCCCAAAGGTGCAGCATGGTCGGCAAAAATCGATAACGCATATTTTAAAAACCGCATACGAGCAACAATGTCCTTTCAGTATCATGCCGTTTTGATCACCGGTGCCAGTTCCGGCATCGGTGCCGCTCTTGCCCGTCATTTCGCCCGTACAGGCGTCACTTTGTTCATCAGTGGCCGCGATCAGACGCGCTTGCGCCTTGTGGAAAATGAATGCCGTGCAGCAGGCGCAAATGTCTTTGCCGATATATTGGACGTAACCAACCGTGAAACCATGACGGCTTATGTCACGCATTGCGATGAGTTAGCCCCACTAAGCTTGGTTATCGCCAATGCTGGCATTTCAGCAGGCACTGGTGGCAAGGGCGAAAGCCCCGAACAGGTGCGCGACATATTCGCAACCAACGTCGCGGGCGTACTCAACACCATTGACCCGGCAATCGATGCCATGCGCGTGCGGGGGCGAGGACAAGTCGCATTGGTCGCGTCGCAAGCCTCCTGGCGTGGTTTGCCCTCTGCCCCGGCCTATTGCGCCAGCAAGGCGGCTGTACGTGTCTATGGCGAAGGACTACGTGGGGCACTGGCCCCTGATGGCATCAAGGTCAATGTCATCTGCCCCGGATTCGTCAAAAGCCGCATCACTGATGCCAATGATTTCCCGATGCCGTTTTTCATGCAGGCCGACAAGGCTGCGCGCAAGATTGCAAAGGGGCTTGAACGAAACAAAGGCATAATCGCCTTCCCGTGGCCGATGAACATGATCATTGGCGCATTAAAGATCACACCACAATGGGTGCTTGATCTGGCTGCTTCGCGAATCCCCAAGAAAACAGCAGCATCTGAGCAGAATTCAGAAAACTGAGGCATCAAGGCCACATGAAGAAGGCGACGTTCCTAAACTGGACGTCGCCTTTCTAATTTGTAGAGAACCAGTTCTGTCGACCTGCTGATGGAGCACAAAACACCCAAACGGCCTGTTATTGCCCGTCGCGGATGCGCCGCCATTTGGCAACATTGCGATTATGCTCTTTGAGCGTGCGGGCAAAGGCATGTCCACCGGTGCCATCGGCGACAAAATACACATCTTTCGTCGGGGCCGGATGAAGCACCGCATAAAATGCCTCACGCCCCGGATTGGTGATCGGTGACGGCGGCAAACCACGCGTGACATATGTGTTGTACGGGCTTTCGAACCGAAGGTCTTTGCGCGTCAACGCCCGATCAAGGCGCTTATCTGGGCTGATTGCATAGGCAACCGTCGGATCAGATTGCAGCCGCATATTGGCATTCAATCGATTGACGAACACACCGGCAACGCGCGCACGTTCGGCAGCAACACCTGTTTCACGTTCAACGATGGAGGCCAGAACAAGCGCCTCTTCAATCGTATCAAACGGCAATCCCTGAGCCCGTCCGGGCCAAAGTTGTTCGACCATGTCATCATGGGCGGCCCGCATCCGATCAATGATGCTTTGTTTCGTATCGCCATACGAGAATTGATAGGTTTCCGGCAACAGCGTCCCGTCTTGCGGAATTTCGGTGATTTCACCGTCCAAACCATCAACCAGATTGATCCGGTCAATAATTTCGCCGGACCGTAATCCTTCGGGGATGGTGACAAACCGTTTGACGGTATCGCCATTGGCAAGAATTTCTGCCGCCTGTTTGGGGCTTACACGTGCAGGGAAATGATATTCCCCGGCGCGAAGCGATCGATCCAGCCCGCCAACGCGAACCCCCGCCAGAAAGATCAGCGGTTCGGTGACGATGTGTTCGCGGCGGAAAATTTCGGCAATACCACGAACACCGGTCCCTTGCGGGATGATGATATCACGACCCTGCACCAATTTACTCGGTGAAGTGTATTGCACATAAACATACACCGCCGCCCCACCAACGGTGAGGGCAGCGGTGATGATTAGTAAGCCAAGAACAAGCAGAAAACGCTTCAAGGGAAAACTCCCGGTAAGGTTGGATCTGCTGTTTTAAACGGCCTTGAACACGAGCGACGCGTTGGTGCCGCCAAAACCGAACGAATTCGACAGGGCAACATTGACCTTGCGCTGTTTCGCTTCAAGCGGAACAAGATCCATGCCTTTGCAGGCTTCAGACGGATTGTGCAGGTTCAAGGTCGGTGCAACCACGCCTTCGTGGATCGCAAGGATCGAGAACACAGCTTCAATCGCGCCAGCCGCACCAAGCAGGTGACCTGTAGCCGATTTCGTCGATGACATCGAAAGTTTCGATGAATGATCACCAAACAGACGCTTAACCGCGCCGAGTTCGATTTCATCACCCAACGGAGTCGACGTACCATGTGCATTCACATAGTCGACATCTTCCGGGTTCACACCGGCATTCCTAAGCGCATTGCGCATCGAACGGAAACCACCGTTGCCATCTGCCGCAGGTGCCGTGATGTGATACGCATCACCGGACATGCCATAGCCGCCGACTTCTGCGTAAATACGTGCACCACGCGCCTTGGCGTGTTCGTATTCTTCAAGAACGACACAGCCCGCACCTTCGCCCATGACAAAACCGTCACGGCCTTCATCCCAAGGACGGGATGCTTCGGTCGGGGTATCGTTGAATCCCGTGGACAAAGCACGTGCTGCGGCAAAGCCTGCCATGCCAAGACGGCAAACAGCGGCTTCCGCACCACCGGCAACCATCACATCGGCATCGCCAAGCATGATCATGCGTGACGCATCGCCAATGGCGTGTGCACCGGTCGAACATGCTGTCACAACAGCATGGTTCGGGCCTTTAAGTCCGTGTTTGATCGATACCTGGCCAGAGACCAGATTGATCAGGCAAGACGGAATGAAGAATGGGCTGACGCGGCGGGTTTTGCCGTTATTCACCAATTCGGTGGCTTCGGAGATTCTTGGCAAACCACCGATACCCGAACCAATCAGAACACCAGTATTTTCCTGGTCTTCGTCCGTTTCAGGTTTCCATCCGGAATCGGCAAGTGCCTGATCGGCAGCTGCAATCCCATAGACGATAAAATCGTCCATCTTTTTCATGTCTTTGATCGAAACATGATCTTCCGGATTGAAAAGTCCGTCACCCTCACCGCGCGGCACGAGGCCTGCGATTTTGGCAGGAATATCCGACACGTCAAACGTGTCGATGCTTTTGATGCCGGATTGGCTGTTCAGCAGTTTCTGCCAAGTATTCTGTGCACCGCTAGCCAGCGGCGTTACAGCACCAAGTCCGGTAACAACTACGCGTCTCATCCCGCATTACGCCTTTATTTTATGAATCCAGCAAAGACGAAAAGGGCGCCTGAGGATGCCCTCGGGCGCCCGTGTCTCACGGCAAGATTAGCCGTTCGCCTTTTCGATGAAGTCGATCGCGTCTTTGACGGTCAGAATTTTTTCAGCCGCGTCATCCGGAATTTCGCAACCGAATTCTTCTTCAAACGCCATAACCAGCTCGACCGTGTCCAGGCTGTCAGCGCCCAGATCGTCAATGAAGCTAGCGTTTTCAGTGACCTTGTCTTCTTCAACACCGAGGTGCTCGACAACGATCTTCTTCACGCGATCTGCGACATCACTCATAGCTCAAATCCTTCAATAGGTTTTCTGTCAGTTAGTGTTTACGTGGTGCCCGTTATCTTCCCCCTATTGAAGGACCTCCCGGGAACCGGAAACCGACAACACACAATTGCCGATTTCAATATTTGGTATAGCGGCCCCTTTTAAACAGAAAAGAAGGCAACCCGCAACGGGTTAAATCATCGCCATTCCGCCGTTCACATGCAAGGTCTGTCCTGTGACATAAGCAGCTTCGTCACTTGCAAGATACAGAACCGCTGCTGCGATCTCTTTGCTGTCGCCCATCCGGCCTGCCGGAATCCCGCCCAAAAGCTTCTCTTTCTGGGCATCTCCAAGCTCTTCGGTCATGGCCGTCGTAATAAAACCAGGTGCGACACAGTTCACTGTAATACCGCGCGCAGCAACTTCCTGTGCGAGCGATTTAGACCAGCCGATCATGCCTGCTTTTGCTGCGGCATAGTTCGCCTGACCCGGATTTCCGGTCACGCCAACGATCGAGGTGATATTGATGATACGACCGTGCCGGCGCTTCATCATGCCACGCAGCGAATTACGCGCAAGCTTGAAAGCAGCCGTCAGGTTCACATCAATAACCGCCTGCCAGTCTTCGTCTTTCAAACGCATTGCCAACTGGTCACGGGTGATGCCCGCATTATTGACCAGAACATCAAGCTGACCGCCAAGTGCTTCTTCAGCAAGCTTGATCAAACCATCAACCGAGGCAGAATCCGAAAGGTTCGCCGGAACAATAACAGCATTTTCGCCAATCTCGGCAGCAACGGCTTCAAGGCGTTCCTGACGGGTCCCCGACAGAGCAACCTTCGCACCGGCCTGCGCCAAAACTTTGGCGATCTCGCCACCGATACCACCGGTAGCACCGGTTACAAGTGCTGTTTTCCCTGCAAGATCAAACATGTATTTCTTTTCCCTTTGGGTTCGTCTTCGTCACAACACTCAATTCAAAGAGTGCCGAGAAATGCTTCGATATCTGCCGGGCTATTGACGGCAACACCACTAAGGTCACGGTCAATACGGCGCACCATACCTGTCAAAACCTTGCCAGTGCCAATCTCGACCAGATCGGTGATGCCCTGTTCTTTCATATAAAGAACTGACTCACGCCAACGCACGGTGCCACAAACCTGCTCCACAAGGAGTTTACGAATGGTTTCCGGATCAATGGTTTTTTCTGCCGTGACATTTGCAACAAGCGGCTTGGCCGGTGCATTCATGGTGACTTCACCCAGTGCTTCGGCCATGCGGTCCGCAGCAGGCTGCATCAGCGCGCAATGGAACGGTGCAGATACCGGCAAAAGAACTGCGCGTTTCGCACCCTTTTCCTTGGCAATCTCAATCGCGCGTTCAACAGCCGCTTTGTGGCCGGACACAACAACCTGTCCGCTGGCATTGTCATTTGCCGCCGTACAAACATCTCCCTGCGCAGCTTCTTCGGCAACGGCAACTGCATCGATATAATCAAGCCCAAGAAGAGCCGCCATTGCGCCAACACCAACCGGTACTGCCGCCTGCATGGCCTGACCACGGATTTTTAACAAACGCGCCGCGTCGGCAATGGCAAATGTACCAGCCGCGGCAAGGGCGGAATATTCGCCAAGCGAATGACCGGCAACCAGATCGCATTTGTCGGTCAGTGCAAATCCGCCTTCGTTTTCCAGAACGCGGGTAACGGCAAGACTGACGGCCATCAATGCAGGCTGTGCGTTTTCAGTCAGGGTCAGTTCGTTTTCCGGTCCTTCGAACATCAATGCGCTTAGCTTTTGTGAAAGCGCGTCATCAACTTCTTGGAAAACTTCGCGGGCAATCGGGAATGCATCTGCCAGTTCCTTGCCCATACCAACCGCTTGCGACCCCTGACCGGGGAAAACGAGTGCGCGTGTCATTATATCTATAATACCCTTGTCAGCTTCTACGAAGGCTGTGCCGAAATTCGGCCCCTAAAAATCAAGCCACCCTTGATAACGTGCGCGACCGCACTGTCAAGGAGAGATGGCGTCAATCAGACCGTATTCGGAATTTCGTTGCCTCAAACTTGGCACGTTCAATCCCTATTGCAAGCCACAGGCAATTAAGTCCCCGTCTCGCGCTTATGACATAGTTCCCGTGATTTACGAAGAACGAGCTGTTGCGCAGCGCACAAAACAAACACCCCACAAACACCTAAACCCCGCGCAACCAAAGCCCCACCCGGCCCCACCTTTTGATTTCCTGTGTAATCAAATTGCAGGCAACTAAGGGCACGGACCGCGAAGTCGATCAATTTCAGGACCTTAAACCGTAGGATATAACGGCGAGACACTATAAAAACTGTCTTTGAGGCGATCCGCATAACCGTTATCGCAAAACCGCAACGCTTCCCCCACCTCGGGACCAACTTCCAAAGCATTGCGTTCCTGCCGTTTTTCACAAACACAGCGTGATGTTTCGCAATTGTGGAAAAGGTGCATTTGGCGTTGCACTACTGGGCGAAAAGTGTATATTCCGCGGTCTCACGGCTCCTTGCCGGGATTGCCCGGCTATGCCTGCATGACACGAGGTCATGTTAGGAAGAGATAAGCCACAAGGAGTGATTAGGAGTATTATGAGCAAGTACGAAAGCGTGTTTATCGCACGTCAGGACTTCTCGACCGCACAGGTCGAAAGCCTGAACGAAAAGCTGACCCAGACCATCGAAGGTCTCGGCGGCAAGATTGCCAAAACCGAATATTGGGGCCTGCGTTCCCTGACATACCGTGTCAAAAAGAACCGCAAAGGCCACTATACTCTCTTCCAGATCGAAGCCGACAACGCCACGATCGCGGAATATGAGCGTCAGATGCGCCTGAACGAAGACGTTCTGCGTCAGATGACTGTCAAGGTTGAAGAGTTCGAAGAAGAACAGTCAGCCATTCTGCGTAACCGCGACGAGCGCGGCGCACGTGGCGGTAATCGCCGCGGCGGTCCCCGTCAGCACGGCTAACAGATAGCGAGGAGTATATATCATGGCTGGACGTCGTCTGTTTTTCCGTCGTCGTAAAACCTGCCCGTTCTCGGGTGCGGATGCGCCGAAGATTGACTACAAAGATGTCAAACTGCTGCAGCGTTTCGTTTCCGAACGCGGCAAAATCGTTCCGAGCCGTATCACTGCGGTTTCGGCCAAGAAACAGCGCGAACTGGCGAAAGCCATTAAACGTGCACGTTTCCTGGCGCTGCTGCCGTACTCAGATCAAGTCTGAGGCAGTCGGCAAGAGACCCTTTTGCGGTCTCAGGCCGGGAGTAAATGATGCAACGTGACACCCTAATAGCTATTGGATCAGGACTTGGCAGTGCCGTTCTGTTCCTGTTGGTTCTATCAGGAAACCCTGTTGCTTTGTTGCTCTCATATTTCGGGCATCTGCCGCTTTTCCTTACGGGATTGTGGCAAGGACCAAAACGCCTGCTGGTTGCGGCAGTTGCCGCATGTAGTGCCCTTGTTCTTTTGGGGGGATTACTGCCTTTCACGGTCTTTATGGTCGTGTTTGCCGGACCGGCGATGTTGTTGACCCGCATGGCACTGATCATTCGGAAGGATGCAAATGGCAATATTGCCTTTCTTCCATCCGGAATTGTTGTTGGTGCCATGGCCGTTATGGTCGCGACGGTAATGATCATCATTACCGGAACACTAACGGCGGAAGGTTTGGATCTTCAGGACTTCGTTTCGCAGTTCCTGAACCAGACATACTCGGAAATGGGTGTCCCTGTGACACCTGAAGTTCAGGGTTTGATTGGAATGTTCCAGACGTATTTCCCGGCGATTGCTTCGGTGAGTTGGCTGTTAATGCTGTTCGCCAATGCGGCAATCGCACAGGCAATCTTGGTGCGTGCAGGCAAAAACCTGCGTCCGACACCAAGTATGGCTTCTTTTGCCTTGCCTGGCTGGTCACTGTTTGCGTTTGCCTTGGCCGGGTTTACGGTCGGCTTTGCCGATGGTTCCCTGGCTTATGTAGCGCGAAACGTCGCGGTGGTACTGGCAGTGCCGTTCCTGTTTCAGGGATTGGCGCTGGTACATGGGCAGGCTGCCCGATGGCCGCAAAAACGTATGATACTGACGGTGTTCTACATCGTCGCGGTTCTGTCTAGTTGGTCGTTTATTGCGATCACCGGACTTGGAATTGTTGAGCATTTAATCAGGCTGCGGGGGAAAGAACCGATGACCCGTAGCAATGAGGAGGATCGGTGATGGAAGTTATTCTGCTCCAGCGGGTAGAAAAACTCGGTCAGATGGGTGACGTAGTCTCCGTCAAGCCGGGCCACGCCCGCAACCGCTTGCTGCCGCAGGGCATGGCCCTTCGTGCAACCAAAGCGAATCTTTCCGTGTTTGAAGCACAGAAAGCACAGCTCGAAGCTGACAACCTTGACCGCCGCAAAGAAGCCGAAGCGGTTGCCGAAACGATGAGTGACGTTGCTGTCACCCTCGTTCGCCAGGCATCCGATGTTGGTCATCTTTACGGTTCGGTAACTGCACGCGATATCGCAAATGCAGTAACCGAATCCGGTTACACTGTTGCACGCACCCAGGTCGTTCTTGATCAGCCGATCAAAACCCTTGGTCTGCACCAGGTTAAAATCAGCCTGCACCCGGAAGTTGCTATTGAAGTGACTGCCAACGTTGCACGTTCCGAAGAAGATGCCGCTGAACAGCTCCGTAAAGGTTCTGCTGTTCTTGGCACCATCGAGGAAATGGAAGCTGAAGAAGAAGAAGCTCTGGAAGCTGCTGAAGAACTCTTCGAAGAAGAAGTTCCGGCAGAAGCTTCTGCAGATGCTCCGAACGAAGAAGATTCCAAAGCATAATTTGCTTGGTTCTTCCAAGATCATTTGGGAAACGGCATGTCCGCAAGGACGTGCCGTTTTCTTTTTGTCGTCTTCTTTTCGGGCCTGATTTGTAAAAACATTTCAAAACCCGGGCAGCGGACGACCTCTGCGCTTGCGGAATACCCGCTATGAGTTATACCGATTAACTCTTTGCGGCCAACCGGATGACTGGTACCTTTTCCGCCCATGACAGATCCCAATTTAGACGCCCTCTTTGCTCCGCTTGATATAGACCACGGTGACGGCGCCGATATGGTGCTCGAGCGTATGGCTCCGCACAACTTTGAAGCGGAAGCAGCCCTTCTTGGCGCGATTCTTAACAACAACGCTGCCTATGAACGTGTGTCTGATATCCTGCGGCCCGAACATTTCGCCGATGGCCGACATGGCCGCATTTTCGAAGCCTGCGGCAAGCAGATCGAACGCGGACAGTTGGCCAATCCGGTCACGCTCAAAGCCTATTTCAAGCAGGACGAAGCCCTTGCCGAGATCGGCGGACCGCAATATCTGGCTGAACTGTCAAACAACCTTGTCTCGGTCATCAATGCCGGTGATTACGGCAAACTGGTTTATGACCTGTATCTGAGGCGTGAGCTGATCGAGCTTGGCGAAGATGTCGTCAATGATGCCTATCAGTATGAACTTGATACTGATGCCACCATCCAGATTGAAAAAGCCGAACAGAAACTATTCTCGCTTGCCACCGCCGGCTCGGCCGAATCGGGCTTTGTTGCCTTTGGCCCGGCGATGGCCAAGGCATATGAAAACATTGACCATGCGTACAAAAATGCCGGTCGCGTTGTCGGTGTTACCACGGGGTTGCGTGATATTGACCGCAAGCTTGGTGGTCTGCACCCATCGGATTTGCTGATCCTTGCCGGTCGTCCATCGATGGGTAAAACGGCCCTGGCAATGAACATTGCCTTTAACGCCGCGATTGCATCCCACCAAAACCGCGCGGCGGGAAGCGATTCAGAAGATGAAATCCGCACCGGTGCCGTTGCCGTCTTCTCGCTTGAGATGGCCGCAGAACAGTTGGCCGCACGTTTGCTGTCTCAGGCTGCTGAAGTATCAGGCGATAACATGCGCCGTGGTGATCTGAACGAACAGGATTTCGAACGACTGTTGCTCGCCACTCAGGAACTTAATACCGTTCCGCTTTATATCGATGATACACCGGCCCTTCCGGTATCGACCCTTCGTACACGTTGCCGCCGTTTGAAACGTCAGCACGGTCTTGCAATGATCGTCGTCGATTACCTGCAACTTCTCGCCCCGCCGACCAACTTCCGTGGCGATGGCCGTGTGCAGGAAGTCTCGGAAATCACCCGAATGCTCAAGGCGATTGCCAAGGAACTCGAAGTTCCGGTTCTTGCCCTGTCGCAGCTTTCGCGTGCGGTTGAACAGCGCGACGATAAACGTCCGCAGCTGTCGGATCTTCGTGAATCCGGCTCGATCGAGCAGGACGCCGACGTTGTGATGTTCATTTACCGTGAACAATATTATCTCGAACGTTCCGAACCCGCCCAGAATCAGGGCGAAGCCACCGATAAATTCGGTGAACGCTATGCCAACTGGCAGGAACGTTTGAACCATGTCTACAACACCGCAGAAGTCATCGTCGCCAAACAGCGTCACGGCCCGGTGGGCAACGTGCGTCTGTATTTTGACGGGAACTACACCAAGTTTGGCGATCTTGATCACACTGAAGAAGATTATGAATAGGGATCGGGCGTAAGCCCATCCGCAAACGGATTCCACGGGGTATTAAGAATGACCGTTCTTCCCGCCGTCGGCCGTGCGGCCGAGTGCGCGGAACTGCAAATCAATCTGAAAGCAGTTGCCGACAATTACAAGACTTTGACCAAACGCTATACCGGCCGCACCTGCGGTGCCGTGGTAAAAGCCGATGCTTATGGTTTGGGTGCGGAAACAATCGTCCCGGTCCTGAAAAAGCAAGGATGCCGTTTGTTCTTTGTCGCGCAGGCCAACGAAGCCGCCGACCTGTTCCCGCTTTTGCGCGGCGGCGGACGGATTGCGGTTCTCAATGGTGTTCTGCCCGGTGACGAAGAATTCTTTATCGAAAATGACGTCATTCCGGTTCTGAACGATCTTGAACAGATCGAACGGTGGTCAAACCTGTGCCGGGAATATGAACGCCCTGCCCCGGCCTTTATTCATCTTGATACCGGCATGAGCCGCCTTGGCCTGACACCACTTGATGTCAGCACCTTGGTCGACCGTTATTCATCGCTTCTGTATGGCTTTGAAAAAGCCGGATACATGACCCACCCGGTCGCCGCTGACGAGGCAGAAAACCCGATCACCAAGCAACAGTACGATCTGTTCATGAAATGGTATCGCCGGTTGCCACCGGCCCCGCGTGGTTTTTGTAATTCATCGGCGATCTTCCGCAACGATGATTACCATCTGGAATTCTGCCGTCCGGGCATTGCGCTTTGGGGCGGCAACCCGACGCCTGAAACCACCAATCCGATGCGCTCGGTCGTTACCCTGAACGCCAAAGTGCTTCAGGTGCGCGAAATTGACGCCGCCCAATCGGTCGGTTACGGCGGATCATGGACCGCCAAACGCAAATCGAAAATCGTAACCCTTGCGGTTGGCTATGCCGATGGCTGGTTACGGTCGCTTTCCAACAGCGGAAAAATGCTGATCAAGGGGCATGAAGTTCCCTATGTCGGGCGCGTGTCGATGGATGCGATCACGGTTGATATCACCGACCTTCCGGGCAAATCGATCAAAGCTGGCGATATGGTCCCGCTTCTTGATGACAAGATGACGGTTGACGATGTTGCATCTGCTGCTGGTACAATTGGTTATGAGATTCTAACTTCTCTTGGACATCGCTACCGGCGGGTCTATACAGAAGGCTGAATTATAAGAACCGGCCATAAATCTAAAGCAGGCCGATAACAGGGGACTTCGAAGTACAGATGCCGATCTTTGCGCCGGTTGGCCATATGTTTTTGACCTTTTTGGCCCTTGTCGGTCGCGTAACTGTGTTTGCTGGTCGTACGATTGGCCACATGGTAACGCCGACAATCTATTTCCGGCTGATTTTCAAACAGATGCGCGAGATTGGTTATTTCTCGCTGCCGGTGGTCGCCATGACCACCCTGTTTGCCGGTATGGTTCTGGCCCTGCAATCCTATTCCGGGTTCTCGCGCTTTTCGGCGGAAAGTGCGGTTGCCACCGTGGTTGTCATTTCTATGACCCGCGAACTGGGTCCGGTTTTGGCCGGTCTGATGGTTGCCGGACGTGTGGGTGCAGCGATTGCTGCTGAAATCGGCACCATGCGTGTGACCGAACAGATTGATGCGCTGGTCACCCTTTCGACCAATCCATTCAAATATCTGGTTGTGCCGCGTGTGGTTGCGGGTGTGATCACCCTGCCCATTCTGGTTCTGATTGGCGATATTATCGGGGTTCTGGGCGGCTATCTTGTCGGGGTCAACAAGCTTGGCTTTAACGAAGGATCCTATATCCGCAATACGTTCCAGTATCTTGAACAGCTTGATGTTGTATCGGGCCTGGTAAAGGCCGCTGTGTTTGGCTTTATCATTACCCTGATGGGCTGCTACCACGGGTATAATTCGCGGGGTGGCGCACAGGGCGTTGGTCAGGCAACCACCAATGCGGTCGTATCAAGTTCCATTCTGATCCTGATTTCGAACTATATCGTCACCGAACTGTTCTTCACGCGATAAGGGTCGGTTGACAACATCATGAGCACTCCCGCCAAGATATCCCTGCGCAATGTTCACAAGGCCTTTGGCCCCAAGAAAGTCCTTCAGGGTGTCGACCTTGATGTCGCACCGGGGGAATCGGTTGCCATCATTGGCGGATCGGGCACGGGCAAATCTGTCACCCTGAAATGCGTGCTGGGTCTTTTATCCCCTGATCAGGGATCGATCACGGTGGACGGCGTTGAAATGATCGGTGCCAATCGGTCTGAGCGCGATGCCATGCTGGCAAAAACCGGCATGCTGTTTCAGGGGGCAGCCCTTTTTGATTCCCTTAGTGTCTGGGAAAATGTTGCCTTTGGCCTGATTGAAGGCCAAGGCATGAAACCACGTCAGGCACGTGATCTTGCGATTGCCAGACTTGCCGATGTTGGCCTTGGTGCTGAAATTGCCAATATGACCCCGTCCTCCCTTTCGGGCGGCATGCAAAAACGTGTCGGTCTTGCCCGCGCAATTGCAACAGAACCGGAAATCCTGTTTTTTGATGAACCGACCACGGGCATTGACCCGATCATGGGCGATGTCATCAACGACCTGATTGTTAAATGCACCCGTGAACTGGGGGCAAGTGCCATGACCATTACCCATGATATGGCAAGTGCACGTAAAATCGCAGACCGTGTTGCCATGCTTTATAAGGGCAAGATCATCTGGGATGGTCCGGTTGCCGATATTGATCAGGCTGATAACCCTTTCTTACAGCAATTCGTTTCTGGTGAAATCGAAGGTCCCCTTGACCTTGACCTTAAACATCTCTGAAATTGTCCTCGTCCCACGCGGCAGATAAACGCTTTGTCTGCCCCCTTCATGACCTGCGGAGCATTCTGTGGCCAAAACCCAAAGCCGATTCACCTGTCAAAACTGCGGTGCGGAATATCGCAAATGGACCGGCCATTGTGATGCGTGCGGCGAATGGAACAGCATCGAAGAACAGCGGGTTGAAACAGGCCCCAAGGCTGCGGGTGGCATTTCCGGCGGGGCAAAGGGCAAGACCATCGATTTTGTCGCACTTGAAGGTGAAAGTGCCAGCCCGCCGCGCATCATAAGCGGCATTGCCGAACTTGATCGCGCCTGTGGTGGCGGCCTTGTTCCGGGCTCTGCCCTTCTGGTTGGCGGTGATCCCGGCATTGGTAAATCCACCATCCTGCTTCAGGCGGTTGGCGCAATGGCTGCCAAGCATAAATGCGCCTATATTTCGGGCGAGGAAGCAATTGATCAGGTCCGCATGCGGGCCGCGCGCTTGGGCCTTAGCAAAACCAAGGTTGATTTTGCTGCTGCGACCAGCCTGCGCGACATCATCACCACACTGGAAGCCAGCAGCCACGAAGTCGTGGTCATTGACTCGATCCAGACCATGTATGCCGACACCCTTGATAGTGCGCCGGGCACCGTGTCACAGGTTCGTGCCTGCGCCCTGGAACTGATCCGTCTGGCAAAGCGCAAAGGCTTTGCCGTGCTGCTGGTGGGTCATGTCACCAAGGAAGGCCAGATTGCCGGGCCGCGTGTTCTGGAACATATGGTCGATACGGTTTTGTATTTCGAAGGCGAACGCGGCCATCAATTCCGCATCCTGCGGGCGGTCAAAAACCGTTTCGGCGCGACCGATGAAATCGGCGTTTTTGAAATGGGGGATGCCGGTCTGGTCGAAGTTCCCAATCCATCGGCATTGTTTTTGGCCGATCGCGACAGCCCGGTCAGTGGCACAGCCGTCTTTGCCGGACTGGAAGGCACCCGCCCGATGCTTGTCGAAATTCAGGCATTGGTCGCCCAATCGGCCCTGGCAACACCGCGCCGTGCGGTTGTCGGCTGGGATTCGGCCCGTATGAACATGATTTTGGCCGTCCTTGATGCCCGTTGTGGCTTGGCGCTTGGCCAGTTCGATGTCTATCTGAACGTGGCTGGTGGCTTGCGGGTTGGCGAACCTGCCGCCGATATGGCGGTTGCCGCCGCGCTGATTTCGGCCGTGGCAGACAAACCGGTTCCAAATGAAACCGTAATTGTCGGTGAAATTGGCCTTTCGGGCGAAGTACGCCCGGTCGGGCAACTCGAATCGCGTTTGAAAGAGGCCACCAAACTTGGCTTTGGCAATGCCTACACCCCGAAAAACGGCATGCAGACCAAGAAAAAGGTATCGATCAAGGGCCTTAATCAGACCGAAATCGGCCATCTTCAGGATTTGGTAAACCTCTTCGGCGACGATGTGCGCGACAAAGTGCGTCCGCGCGAAGGCATGTATTAAGCGCCCCCTTTGCGGCCCAGCACATATCAATGCCCAGGCTTCCAAGCTTACTGACAAGGTTTACGAACAAATGGATTTCTCCGCCCTTCCCGATCTTGGCGCACGTGATGTGTTTGATCTGATTGTCGTCGGCATTGTGCTGGTATCGGGTTTGTTTGCCTTTTTCCGCGGATTCATCCACGAAATCCTGTCGATGATGGGCTGGCTTGGGGCGGGGCTGTGTGCGCTTTATGGCTATCCGGTTGCACGTCCCTATGTCCGCGATTTGATCCCGTCTGAATTGATTGCCGATCTGGCGACCGGGGTTGGTCTTTTCCTGATTTCGTTTTTGATTTTCTCGTTCATCAGTGGCCGGATTGGCCGCGCGGTTCAGAACTCCGGACTTGATAGTCTTGATAGTACGCTTGGCTTTGTGTTTGGTCTTTTGCGTGGTGGCTTGATCGTCTGTATCGGCTTTCTTGCCCTGTCGTGGCTTCTGCCGGCAGATTCGCAACCCGACTGGGTCCGCGATGCCCGCACCCGTCCGGTTTTGGAAGAAGGCGCGTTCCTCATTATGCGCATGGCTCCTGACGAAATATTCGATACCACAGCCGAAGAACTGGCGCGTGCTCAGCGTAACGCCGATGCGAACGAGCAAACCTACCGTCAACTTCTTGGCCCGGAGCCAAAAGGGACTGGACCCAAGCCCCTAAACGGGTATACAAGGCCCTCGCGCGATGATTTGGATCGCCTGATTGAGGCGACCACTAACGAGTGAGGCGTGTTGGTTTCGCAAGAATTTGCGTTATCCGTACGCCACCGGCGAGAGAGCGGAACCCACTCATGCTGACGACCAATCCATTTGATGACGACAAGCTACGTGAAGAATGTGGCGTCTTTGGCGTCTTTGGCTCCCCCGATGCTACAGCACTGACGGCTCTTGGCCTTCATGCATTGCAACATCGTGGACAGGAAGCCGCAGGCATTGTTTCCTATGACGGAGAAGATTTCCCCGCCCACCGGGCCTCTGGTCAGGTTGGTGATATCTTTGGTTCAGAGGATGTAATCAAAAGCCTGCCGGGCAACCGTTCCGTTGGGCATGTGCGCTATTCAACGGCTGGCGGCAAAGGCCTTCGAAACGTTCAACCGCTGTTCGCCGATTTTGAATTTGGCGGCTTGGCGATTGCCCATAACGGCAACCTGACCAACTCGCTTGCTGTGCGCGAACGTCTGGTCAAGCGTGGATCGATCTTCCAGTCGACCTCGGATACCGAAACCTTCATCCACCTGATCGCCACCAGCCTGTATGAAAAGATCGTCGATCGTCTGATTGATGCGGTCCGTCAGGTTGAAGGGGCTTATTCTCTGGTTGTGATGACTCAGAAGAAACTGATCGGTGTGCGTGATCCGCTTGGTGTCCGCCCGTTGGTTCTGGGCAAGCTTAATGATGCCTATATCCTGTCATCGGAAACGGTCGGCCTTGATATCGTTGGCGCGGAATTCATCCGCGACATCGAACCGGGCGAGATTGTTGAAATCACCGATAGCGGATTGCGCTCGATCAAGCCGTTCAAACCGCAAAAATCACGTTTCTGCATTTTCGAACATGTCTATTTCGCCCGCCCCGACAGCATTGTCGAAGGCACAAGCGTTTATGACGTGCGCAAACATATCGGCCGTGAACTGGCCCGTGAATCAGCTGTCGATGCCGACGTTGTCGTGCCGATTCCTGATTCCGGTGTGCCATCCGCCCTTGGTTACGCAGAAGAAAGCGGCATTCCGTTTGAACTTGGCATCATCCGCAATCATTATGTTGGCCGTACGTTTATCGAACCGACCGATCAGATCCGCCACCTTGGCGTGAAGCTGAAACATAACGCCAACCCCGGCAAGCTTAAGGGAAAACGCGTTATTCTGGTCGATGACTCGATTGTACGTGGCACCACCTCGACCAAGATTGTCGATCTGGTCCGTCAGGCCGGTGCTGCCGAAGTTCACATGCGCATTACAAGCCCGCCGACCATGAACCCGTGCTTCTATGGTGTTGATACCCCGTCAAAAGACAAATTGATGGCGGCCAATCACGATATTGAAAGCATGGCGAAACTTATTGGTGTCGACAGTCTTGCATTTGTGACGATTGATGGCCTGTATCGTGCAACCGGCCTTCCGGGCCGTGACAATGAAAGCCCGGCTTTCTGCGATGCATGCTTTACCGGTGATTATCCGATCTATCTGACCGATCACAATGCGGAAAACAAAAACCGCAAGCTGAGTCAGTTGGTCGAAAGGCAGTCTGCATGACCAATACCAATCGGCTTGAAGGACGCGTTGCACTGGTAACGGGTGCGTCGCACGGGATCGGCTATGCCATTGCAAAACGCTATGCCGCCGAAGGCGCGCACGTGATTGCCATTGGCAGAAATGTTGGCGCGCTTGAAGAACTCAGTGACGAGATCACGGAAAAGGGTGGCAAGATCACCTTGCTTCCGCTTGATCTGACGATGTTTGACAAGATCGATGCCATCGGCCCGACGATTTATGAGCGCTTTGGCAAACTTGATATCGTTGTTGGCAATGCCGCCCTTTTGGGTGAAATTGCCCCGGTCGGTCATATCGACAGTCAAATTTTCCAGAATACCTTTGCCACCAACGTCACGGCAAACTTCCACCTGATCCGCACCACGGACAAGCTTTTGCAGCTTTCTGATGCCGGTCGGGCGATTTTCGTGACATCGAATGCCTCGGCAAAGGGTCGCGCCTTCTGGGGGCTTTATGCGTCCACCAAGGCCGCACTGGAAAGCCTTGTGCTGTCCTATGCCCAGGAAGTCGAAGAACGGTCCATGCGCGTCAATCTGGTCAATCCGGGACGTATCCGCACCAAAATGCGGGCAGAAGCCTATCCTGGTGAAGATCCGCAATCCCTGGCGACACCTGAAAGCATCATGGATGTGTTTGTCGATCTGGCCGCAGCTGATTGCACCAAACATGGCGAAATTGTAAACGCGTATTAGCATCACATCTTCGTACACCGAACATCAAAGGGCCTTTCATAGGCCCTTTTTCGTGTTCAAAATGCCCCGTACGCATCAATCAGAAAACAAATTTTCTATGAATGACACCAATGCATTGCCATTCGTAGGTAAGGCCCGATAGCATAGCCTGATAAACCACGACCCACCCGCATCGGAGCAGGGCACAAAATGAGATCGGCCTTTTACAAACAAGCTTGCCGCCCGCTGGGCGCATTTGCCATTGCAGTAACGCTTTGCACGTTCGCAGCTCTTACAAGCGTTCCTGAAGCATTTGCAGACGAGACTGGGGCATCTGAAATTACATTACCCAAAATGGATGCTGATGCCGGTAAAAGCCTGTTTGCAGACCGCGGCTGCGTTGTCTGTCATTCCATCAACAATGTGGGTGGAGACACCGGACCAAGTCTGGATGCCTCAAACCTTAATCAATCGCGAGATCCGTTTGAGTTCTTTGCCCGGATGTGGCGCGGAGCAGAGCCAATGCTTCATCTCCAACAAGCTGACCTTGGATATCAGATTGATTTCTCCGGACAGGATCTGGCCGATATATTCGCTTTTGTCCAAGATGGAACGATGCAGGAAGGCTTTACCGAAGCCGACCTTCCCGATCATATCCGCGAGATCATTGATAACGGCCCATCTATTCCACAGGAATAGGGTTCGACAGGAACTTTTTTCAAAACCGGCTTCTTCAGAATACACATTTCAAAGCTGACTGTTTTTTGGTTCACACCGCCTCGCTGCCTTGCGCACTAATTATTACTTGGCGTGGACGTCGCCAGTTTGTTCTTGTGCATGTCAGAACATACAACCACCTTGTTCCGGCCTTTTCATGTCAGATCGACACGTTCTATACAAAAATCAAGAAACGCCCGAACACGGGCCGGCATATGTCCGCCCTGCCCGATATAGACGGCATGTATTTCAACACACGGGCCGGGATTAAACTGGTCAAGAAGGACTTTTAACCTGCCCTCTTCGACATCTTTTCGGATATGGAACTCAGCAAGTCGGACAGTTCCACCGCCCGCCAAGGCAACCTTGCGCGCACTTTCCGCATCACCAACGCAAACCTTGCCACCGGGCATGACGGATTTTCTTTCTCCATCAACGATGAACGGCCATTCACTCATCGCGCGCGGGAAATTATATCCAACCAGAATGTGGTCTGTAAGGTCGCCGATTTCCTTGGGCACCCCATATCGCGTCAGATAATCCGGTGCAGCGGCAATCACCATTCTGCACTCGCCCAGTTTTCGCGCGATCAATCCAGATGATTGTAAAGGGCCGCTTCGAATAGCGATATCTGCCCGTTCTTCATACAGGTCAACGACCTTGTCACTTACGGTGATATCAAGATCGACATCCGGGTAATGTTGCTGAAATTCCGGGACAAGTGGCAAGATGCGGTGCAATCCAACTGGCATATTCACACTAACGCGCAACTTTCCCTTGGGACGCACCACGCTGGATGCCTCGTCATCGGCCTCGTTGATATCGGCCAAGATGCGAACGGACCGATCATAGTAACGTTGCCCTTCTTCCGTCAGGCGCAGCTTGCGTGTCGATCGACTGAACAACCGTGCGGATAACCTTCCTTCCAGACGACCGACAAGTTTGCTGACCGCGGATGGCGTCATGCCGAAATCTTTTGCCGCTGCGGAAAAACCACCGCGTTCGACGACACGCACAAAGACTTCCATTTCGCCGGATCGATTTGTGTCTAGCCGCCCCATGATGAATTCAACTCACAAATAATGTTCCTCGGTTACCTCTAGTTGAAAATAGATCTTCTGTCCATATTCGGGCTCACCACATTTTTCGATAAAGACAGGAGATCGAAATGGAATACAGACAGCTTGGCCGGTCCGGTTTGCGCGTTCCGGCATTGTCACTTGGTGCTGGAACCTTTGGCGGTCAGGGCCCACTTTTTTCCAACTGGGGAACGGTTGATGAAGCCGGGGCCCGCAGAATGGTTGATATCAGTCTGGAACACGGCGTGAACCTTTTTGACAGCGCAGATGTCTATTCCAATGGCGCATCCGAAACGGTTCTTGGCAGTGCGATCAAAGGCAAACGGGACAAAGTCCTGATTTCAACCAAACTTGGCCTGCCAATGGGCGATCATGCCAACGAATATGGCACATCACGTGATCGCTTGATCACGGCAACAGATACCGCCCTTAAACGCATTGGTACCGATTATATTGACCTGCTGCAACTTCATGCCTTTGACGCATCAACCCCGCCAGAAGAAGTCATGGCAACGCTTGATGACCTGATACGTGCTGGAAAGATACGCTATATTGGCGTTTCAAATTTCGCCAGCTGGCAAATTATGAAGTCTTTGTCTGTTGCCGATCAGCATGGATATTCCCGCTATGTCGCCCATCAGGTTTACTATTCGCTTATCGGTCGGGATTACGAGTGGGATCTGATGCCATTCGCCGAGGATCAAGGTCTTGGGGCTTTGGTCTGGAGCCCATTGGGTTGGGGTCGACTAACCGGGAAAATCCGGCGCAATTCACCAATCCCCGATGGCAGTCGCCTGCATGAAACAGCGCAGTTCGGTCCGCCGGTTGAGGATGAAATGCTGTATGACATCGTCGATGTGCTTAATGAAATCGCATTGGAAACCGGCAAAACCGTTCCGCAAATCGCCATCAACTGGCTTTTGACCCGCGCAACCGTTTCATCGGTCATCATCGGTGCCCGCAATGAAGGCCAACTTATTTCCAATCTTGGTGCCGTGGGCTGGTCACTTGAACAAGACCAAATCGACCGTCTTGACCGGGTCAGCAAACGCATGCCGCCCTATCCTCATTACCCCTATTACATTCAGGAAGGTTTTTCCCGGCTTAATCCCCCACGCTACCCTTGATAGCTCAAGGGTCAGCAAGGCTTCACAGATCTCACAGAAACCGCCCCCGTTCCCGGTGGGCGGTTTTGGGTTACAGACGAATCAGAATTCTGAAATCAGCAACATGCAAAGTGCGCTAACCATCTAAAACCTGAAGTTTTTTACCAAGCGGTTTCAGTGCCAGCTTACCCAATGTGACTTGGCGTTGACGCCTCAAGTTCATCCTTGGGGATGTCGGAATATACGACCAACTTGTTCCGGCCGGTTGCTTTGGCGTGATAAAGCGCCTTATCGGCACATTCAACCAATGTCATCGAGCTTTGAATTTCTTCGTCAAGGAATGCGACACCGACACTGCATGTTACGGAAATTGACTTGCCTTCAAATTGGAAAGGCAGGGCTTGAATTTCTTCCCGGATGCGCTCCAGAAGCAGAACGACACCTTGATGTTCAGCTTCCGGGATGACAATACAAAACTCTTCCCCGCCAACTCGACCGAAAAGATCAGACGACCTCAAGGCATTCTGAACACAAAAAGCAAGGCCAATAAGAACTTCATCACCCGTAGCATGCCCAAGCGTGTCGTTGATTTTCTTAAAATGATCAATATCAAGAATCGCAACACCCAATTGACCATTATAACGCCGTGAACGTGCGAATTCTTCATCAAGGCGTTCTGTCACATATCGACGGTTATGTACGCCAGTGAGCGGGTCGCGAACAGACAGCTCCATAAGTTGTTGATTAACTTCGTCCAGTTCACGGGTGCGCTCAGACACCTTTTCCTGCAAGTTCGCGCGCAGGTCCTGAAGCGAGATAGCCATATTAGCGAATGACGACCCCAGATCCTTGGCCTCACGCCAACCGGCATCAATCGGCTCCACATCAAAGTCACCATCAATCACCCTGAGTGTGGATCGACGAAGCTGTTCGACCGGTCGTGCAATTACCCCGGACAGCCAGATCGCAGCAATAATTGCGAGGACCAGAATCCCGATACCGATCAGTTCCAAAACCCGATTGGCTGCGCTAATAATCGATGCAATCTCCGACTCATTGATTTTGGCAACCAGTCCCCAATCCATTGACGGCAGGTAGCGGGTTGATGCCATGACCGGTATCCCTTGATAGTCGGGTGCTTCATCCATCAGAATCTCATTGCCGAGCATCGCCTGAGTAATCGGAACATCAAGGCGATCCTTGGGTACCCGGCGCACGAACGATGCCGTTGGGTCATATCTCAACGGCACGGCAAACAGCGCATGTCCTTCTGCGTCGCGCACAGCAAACAGCCATTCACCAGTTTCGCCGAGGCCGGTCCTGTCCTCGACCAGATCAAGTATGAAATCTGCGTCGAAATCAACCACCATGAAACCAAGTATGACTCCCGCACGCATGATACGCGTGATGCTGCGCATGATCAGTTCCTGAGAATGCACCAGAAAAATCGCGCGTTCCTTATCAAGAAACAATTTGGGATCAAACGATGTCGCGCGCTGATTGACAGATGCCAAAAACTGCCCGTTCGGCGCAAACAGCGTGACATCAATGATGTTGTCCATCTGATGTTCTGCTTCACGCAGGCTTGCTTCCATCTGATCATAGAGCTCGTAGGCACGTGTGCGCGCAAAATCAACGAGATGCCGACGCACGGCCTCGTTATTGGCCAAGAGTGTCGCATTATCATCAATGTGATCAACAGTGGCCAAAAGACGCTGTTTTGCCAGTTCGGAAATGGCATCAAGATTGGAAGCGATCTGCTTGCGATACTGCGCGGAGCTATGACTGTGCAGTGTCCAGATACTCAGGATCAACGGCAATGCCGAAAGCACGAGAAAACAGATCAACAAAACGTGTTTTAGTCGCATCAGCCCCGCCCGTTTTGGTTATCGATGACATCGCCACATTGGATACGCCTGAAAGTAAAGGCCTGCGTACAAGCTTTCACTACCATTAAACATATACATTCCTCACTCAAATCCCATTCTTTAGTATAGTCACCTACACCATAAAATAAAAACCGCCCTGCGACAACAGGGCGGTTCTAAATTGGTTCGCTACCAAGCTATTGAAACTAGCGTTTCTTTTTCTTGTTCGCAAACGGGTTGTCGCTGCTGCGCAGATTGATCCGGATCGGAACGCCCGGCATATCGAAATCTTCGCGCAAACCATTGATCAGGTAACGCGTATAGCTTTCTGGAAGCTCTGCTGCCTTGGAACAGTTGATAAAGAAGCTTGGCGGACGTGCCTTTGCCTGTGTCATATAGCGCAGGCGAATACGGCGCCCGGAAATGACCGGTGGCAAGTGGCGTTCGCTAACAATTTCAAGCCAACGGTTAAGCTTCGATGTTGAAATACGACGGCTCCAGATATCGTGGATATCAAGAACAGTCGGCATCAGACGTTCAGTCCCACGCCCGGTCAGTGCCGAGAAAGTCAGAACCGGAATGCCTTTGGCCTGGGCAAAGGATGTATCAAGCTTGTCCCGAAGGGCCTGCATGACACCAGCCTTGTCCGTGATCGTGTCCCACTTGTTCACTGCAATGATCAAGGCGCGGCCTTCTTCAAGCACCATACGGGCAATCGTCAGGTCCTGCTTGTCCATCGTGTTGGTCGCATCAAGCATCAACACAACGACCTGTGCATAACGGATCACGCGCAGCGTATCAGCAACCGAAAGCCGTTCAACACGGTCATCGATCTTTTTCTTACGGCGCATACCGGCTGTATCAACCAAACGGAACGGACGGCCTTCATAGGACCAGTCAACGGCGATTGAATCGCGGGTCAACCCGGCCTGCGGCCCCGTCATCACGCGGTTTTCACCCAAAAGCTGATTAAGCAATGTTGATTTACCGGCATTCGGGCGGCCAACGATTGCCAACTGGATTTTTGAATTATCCCGCGGACCTTCGTCGATCAACTCGCCGTCTTCGTCTTCATCATCTTCGTTGAATTCGATTTCAAACGATGGGAAGGCCTCGCCACCATAATCGGCAAAGTCATCATCCTCGATCTGGTCATCCGCATCATCTGCGTCCAAACCAGCCGCTTCATTTGCTTCTTCACGGGCATGCTGTTTGGCAACACGAATGCGGTCTTTCCATTCTTTCCAATGCGGTTCGAGCATGTCGTAAAGCAGCTCGATCCCAAGACCATGCTCAGCCGAAATCGGGGCAACATCACCAAGTCCAAGTCCATAGGCCTCATACAGGCCCGGGTCCTGTGCAATGCCTTCATGCTTGTTGGCAATGACATAGACCGGCTTGTGGCGTTTGCGCAGCCAATCGGCAAAGTGATTGTCAAGCGGGGTCAAACCCGCACGGGCATCAATCAGGAACAGCGCAATATCGCATTCCTCAAACGCCATTTCACTTTGCTGGCGCATCATGCCTTCGACGGAATTATCAAATACTTCTTCCAGACCGGCGGTATCGATAATATCGAACGACATATCACCAAGCCGCGCCTTGCCATAACGGCGGTCGCGGGTGACACCGGGCTGGTCATCAACCAGGGCCAGCTTTTTGCCGACCAGACGGTTAAACAAGGTCGACTTCCCAACGTTGGGGCGACCGATAATAGCTACTTTTAGCGACATCTGACTTTCAGACTCTCGTTATAAACGGCGATATGCGCCGGAGGCATCAAAGCCCACGGCGCACCGCAAATCTTGCAAGGAACCCTTGCGGAAAACTTCTATTACTGATCAGCGATATGCAATTAGATCGGCATCCGCAGTCAGGAAGTAAAGACTGTCACCTGCAACAGATGGCGGCAGGGTAATTGGCCCGGACAATTCGTCCTTGCCAAGAATGTCACCGCTATAAGGGGAAACAGTCATTACTTCGCCCTGCTCGTTACCAACGATCAACCTGTCACCAACCAGAACCGGACCTGTCCAAACAATCGGCTCATCCTGGTCTTCGGGATCGACAAAACGTGGCAGAACTGTCACCCATTTAACCTGTCCGGTCTTCCGACGCAAGGCAATCAGATCATTTGTGTTAGTAAGAACGTAAATATAATCGCCTGCAACCCATGGCGACTGGATACCACCGGCTTCAAGTTCCCAGACCCGATAGCCTGTCCGAAGGTCAATCGCAACGGTCAAACCGGAGTTACTGGTCGCAAACACCAGATCATTGTCAATCACCGGCAAACCCCGAATATCGGCAATTGCAGAAACCGCATCTGTGCGCCCGGCACCGGCCAGCGCATCGGACCAGATCACCTGCCCGTTCTCGACACGCAGCGCATACATCTCACCCGTTGAATAGGCCGAAATCACCACACCTTGGTCAACAGCCGGGCTGGCGCCGCCGATAAATGACGCCCCCTCGGATGCACCGCGATGGTTCCAAAGGTTTTCACCGGTCAAGGCATTGAGCGCAATCGTCTGGTTATCAATCGTGATGGCAAAAATACGCCCGCCGCGCACAGTTGGCGCCGAACGCATCGGCGCACTGACCTGTTCACGCCACAGGATGGTTGCACTTGGCGCGTCAATCGCAATGATTTCGGCAAAACCGGTCGTCGCGTAAATGATCCCGCCTTCATAGGCCAGACCACCACCAAGCAAGGTGCTGTCCTCTTCATCTTCCGGGGCAAGTTCAAGCGACCAGATTTCTTTGCCTGAACCTGCAGCAAATGCGCGAACTTCGGCACTTGCATCAATGGTAAAGATCACACCACGGGCAACGATCGCCTGATTAAGCAAAAGATTGTCATCCATCGACCCTTCGCCGCTATCGACCGACCAATCCTGCTCAAGGACATCACTTGCCAACGCAACATGGTGCAATGCGTGGTTCGGGAAGCCGCCATTCTGCGGCCAATCGACCATCGGTTCTGGTTCTGGCAGAATGACACGCTGATCAGATAATTCGACGTCAGGCTGTACCGTACTTTGCAACGCCAGAACGGAGATACGTTCACCCGGTAGTGGTGGATCTTCGGCTTGGCCCAGCCAACTGGAACACCCTGCCAAAAGGCCAGTCAGCCCCATAACGCACAGAAGTGACTTAATACCGCGTGTGGTCAAAACCATATCCCCTAATTCAAGCTCACGTCCTGTTGGTCAGATCATTGTCTGGCCAACCTTTGCCTAGATCTGGTCAGGCACCAACGGCCTTGAGAATTTCACTTGCACGTGCCCGCATGCCAGACGGCGCGTCACCATCATCGGCAATATCGGTCAGAAGCGGTTTGGCCGCTGCAACATCACCGGCAGCAACATGAAGCAACGCAATCATTTCACGTGCCGAGTAATACCAGGCATTTTCCGGAACCGCGATCGGCTCCAACTGCGCGATCAGGTCTTTGGCATTGCTTTGTGTCGCACTGTTCATGGCGATCTGGACAACAGCAAGATCACGATAAACCTGATCAATGTCGTCGTTCGCAGCAACGGCTTCAAGTTCGCTTACCGCAGACGGGGTTGCCCCGGCGCGCAGGTAAATCGCAGCTTTCTGGAAATGGCCCATGGCGACAAAACCGGCATTGCCATCGGCAATGATCGCATCAAGTGCCTCAAGTGCGGCTTCCTGTTTGTCTTCACCTGCCTGGGCAAGTTCGACGGCATTGGCAAAGCGCGTACCGTTTTCGATGCTGGTGGTCTGCTCGTAAGTTTTCAGGCCTTCACGACCTGCAACACCCAGCACGATAACAGCTGCGGTACCGATTACGTATTTCCCGTATTTGCGCCACAGTTCTTCACTGCGTTCACGCTTAAGGTCTTCTTCGACTTCCTGGAAAATATCAACCACGAAAACGGCTCCAATCCGGTCACAATAAAGCGGGCAACTTGCCCGCTTATCTGAAAATAAATCTGGCAAGGATTTAACGCGCCAGCACGCACAGGGTCAAGTCTGCTCGACACCAATCACAGCTTTCAGGCGATTATTTTACCCGATTACCGGATTCCACCCATATCAAACCGCTTTTCGCGCCAATTTCATCGTCAAACAAAACCAGAGTTTTGGGCAAATTACGGCATTTCTTCGCAAAAGGGAAAGAATTGCCTGCCCGTCTTTGCCGTTACATGCCGGTTTAAACCGCTTGGAAAGGATTGGCGTACATTATCAAGGATAAATCTCAAGGCGAAAGCACGCCCATCAGATGTATATTCGATCCAACAGAATTGCGCGAAACAGGCTGAAAACAACACTAAAACCGCCCACATCAAAAACAGACAGGCCAATATGGCAAATTCGGCACAAGGTTTGCTTTGGTAAATGCCAAGGGAACAGATTTCACAATGTCATCGGTCAAAATTGCCCGGTGGCTGGACGGAGACCATCATGAAACGCCGCCAGATTGTTCATAGCCGCTTCGATGCCAAACGTATCATTCGACAACGCATCCTTGCCGGATTGTTTGCGGCCTTGCTGGGGACAAGCGTTTCTGGTTGCAGCACAACCATGTCAGACATAGCCGGAACCAGCCTGTTTACCGGCGGCGAATGGTATCTGGCCTTTGACGTGATCAGCATCATCAATACGGACAAAACCCTTATTGATCATGCCGTATCCCTTTCCACCGGTCAGGATTGCTCGACCATCCGCAAGATTGATGGCAAATCCTATTGCAAAAAAGACCCGGTGCCTGAACCCCCGCTTTATTGTTATCGCACGCTGGCGGCGGTCAGCTGCTATCGCACGCCCGACCCCTATAACACGGGCTCCCAGACTGTGGACTGGCCACCGACCCGTTCACGCAGTCTTTAACCGCCAAGCCCTTGATCGTTCGATCATAACCAGCCCGCAGGTTTAACCGCGCGGCTGGTTTTTTTCATTGAAACTTGAGGCAATTGCCAATCCACGCTACCGTGTCATATGGCTGTCATTTTCGGGCATGCGGGATGACGCCATCTTTAGGGTCCAGACTGCCGGAGCATGACATGGGAACATTGTTCGATTTGGCCAAATACCGCAAAGCCAAAAGCTTTGTGCATTTTGACCGGGCAGAACTTATGAGGCTCATGAACACATATTCCCGTCAGGTCGCAAGCGGCGCCTGGCGTGATTATGCGATTGACCATCTGGATGGCATGGCGATGTTTTCAATCTTTCGCAGCGCCCATGAGACCCCATTATTTGCGGTCATCAAACTTGGTCCCGAACACAAGAACGCCGGCCAGTTTCTTGCCCTGCATAGCGGGCAGCGGATCAAGCAAAGTTCAGACATCAACAATGTCCTTGAGGCCATCGAAAAACGCGCCCGCAAAGTGATCCCGCTGTTCAAAACCCATTCATGACAAAAATGACCGCGCCATCTCGATCCGTTGTTTCAAATCTTTTTCGAAATGTCGCATTCGCCGTCTCCCTCTCCGTCGCAATCTCGGCCCTGCCATCCCCTAGCCCGGCGACACAGATGAGTGCGGAATACCAGTCAGGGTATCGCGCCTATCAATCTGGCAATTTTGCCTTGGCGCAAAGCCAGTGGCATGTGGCGGCAAACAATCACGATCCGTTTGCACAATATGCCCTTGGCCTGTTGTATTATCGCGGCGAAACAGGACCGGTTGATTACAAGCAGGCCGCCAAGTGGTTTTCACAAGCCGCCAAAGCCAATCACGGTGGCGCGACCTATTATATCGGGTTGCTGTATTTTAACGGGCACGGCTTGAACTATGATCAGTTCCGCGCGACCGAGTATTTCAAACGCGCCCTTCACATCAACCCGCACAATGCCAATGCCGCCTATTTGATCGGGGCACAGTATTTCCATGGGCGCGGCGCATCGCAAAACTTTGTCGAAGCCGCCCATTATTTTGAGATTGCCGCCAAGGAAAACATGCATGCCGCGCAATTCATGTTCGGGGCGATGCTTGAACGCGGCTGGGGGGTTCCGCAAAATTACGCGGAATCTTATTACTGGTTAAAACGCGCAACCCTTGGCGTAGTATCCCTGCCCACCGGGGCAGAAGAAGAAAAACCGATGGATGCCAAGGCCGCAGTTTCCGCCCTTGAACCTCGCCTGCGTCCCGAAGAAATCAAACGGATCAATGATCGCCTGACCAACGAGGCTGCCGGATAAACTCCTCCAACAAACACAACAAAGGGACCTGCATGACAGGTCCCTTTGTTGTCTCAAATCCACTTAAAGCCGGTCACTCGGACAGCTTATAGGCGATCACGTAATCCCCCGGCGTTGTTCCGATTGACCCATGCCCGCCAGCAACAATCAGCACATATTGCGTGCCGTCTTTGGTCTGATAGGTCATCGGGGTCGACTGCCCACCGGCCGGAAGACGTGTTTCCCACAATTGGTTGCCGGTCGACACATCATAGGCGCGGAAATAGTTATCCACTGCCGCACCAAGGAACGCGACACCGCCCTTGGTTATGATCGGACCGCCAATTCCGGGCACACCGACCTCGAATGGCAACGGTAACGGCGTCATATCTTCGACGGTGCCGTTTTTATGTTTGTAGGCGATCTTGCCTGTACGCAGATCAGCACCGGCGACATAGCCCCACGGTGGAGCCTGACACGGAACACCAAGCGGGGATAAAAACGGCCCCATACTTACCGCATAAGGTGCGCCGACATTGCGGTTAATGCCCATCTCGCTGGCCTTTTCCGTTCCGGGTGGCGGCACTTCATCGCGCGGGATCAATTGCGATGTAAAGGCAAGATAGGTCGGCATGCCAAACATCACCTGACGTTCCGGATCAACCGCAACACTGCCCCAGTTAAAGGTCCCGAAATTACCCGGGTAAATCAGCGACCCTTGCAAGGATGGCGGCGTATATCGGCCTTCATATTTCAACTGATGGAACGCAATACGACACGCCAATTGATCAAACAGGGTAATGCCCCACATATCCTTTTCCGTCAGGGGTTCGGGCATAAAGGTCAAATCAGATACCGGTTGGGTCGGTGCAGTAAAGTCTTCGGGAATTGCCCCGCCAGGTGCCGGAACTTCAGTGACCGGAATGATTGGCTCGCCCGTCCGGCGATCAAGGACATAAATGTCACCCTGTTTGGTCGGACCGACAAGGGCGGGCACCGTTTGACCATCCTGATTGGTGATATCAAGCAGCGCTGGCTGGGCCGGAACATCCATATCCCAAAGATCATGGTGGACGGTCTGACGCACCCATTGGACCTGCCCTGTTTCAAGGCTAAGGGCGACGATGGAAGATGAATAGGTTTCAACATTCTCATCGCGGTTCATACCAAGCTGATCAGGCACCTTATTGCCCAGCGGTACATAGATCATGCCAAGCATTTCATCTGCACTCGAAACCGACCAGCTATTGGGCGAATTGGCGGTATAGGTCTGGCCTTCCGGAATTGGTTCTGTCTGATCCGGATTACCTGAATCCCAGTTCCAGATCGGCTCCCCGGTATTAATGTCATACGCACGGATGACGCCGGATTGGGACTTGGTTGAATAGTTATCATTCACCGCCCCGCCAATAATAAGCTTTCCATCGGCTGCCACTGGCGGTGAGGTCGAATAATAATACCCCGCCGGATTGTACGGCATGCCCGTTTCAAGATGCACAGTGCCTTCATCGCCAAAGGATGGGCAAACCTCGCCTGTATCGGCATCCAATGCAATCAGGCGCGCATCAGATGTCGGTAAGAATACACGGGCGGTGCAAGGCCCGTTTTCCGAGACTCCCGGGTCCTTGTAATAGGTCACACCGCGGCATGTCTGATGCTGCCGATCCGGATTTTGCGGAATGCCGGGATCGAATTTCCATTTTTCCTGTCCGGTATTTGCGTCAATCGCAATTGCCCAGCTGTGCGGTGTACACAGATAAAGCGTTTCGCCAACTTTCAGCGGCGTGACCTGATACGTCGTTTCGGGCACGTCATCGACGCGCTTCATATCACCGGTCTGATAAACCCATGCCTGTTCTAGGGATGTGACATTTTCGATATTGATCTGATCAAGCGGTGAATAGCGCTGCCCATATGGCGTGCGACCATATTGATGCCAATCGCCATCGGGCACCGTTCCACCATAAGATGGGCTGCTGACCACCGGATCACTGGGCAACGCCCCGGTAACTTCGTTTGGATTGTTCATCATGGAATAAACCGCAACAATCACCGCCAGAACCACACTGCCTTCAAGCAGGAAGGAACGGGTTGGTTTGACATCGGGCACCGGTTTCCCCGAAACCAATGTCTTGCGAAATGCCGGTGTGATCAGCCACAAACCAATCAGGACGGTAAGCCCGCCACGCGGACCAAGCTGCCACCAGTCAAACCCAGCTTCCCACACGGCCCACGCCAGACTGGCGACCAGAAACACCGCGTAAAACGGCAGCAGTGCCGGTTTACGTTTGAACGACAAGAAGGCCGCGACCAGAAACGCCAGCCCTGCCAGCGCATAGTACCAGCTGCCACCAAGCGAAATCAGCCAAGCACCGCCCATAGCAAGCGCAAGACCGATCAGGGTCAGAAGACCCGATGTCAGGAAATTCAGCATGGAATTCGCCCTCGTTTTAACTGAGGTCAGGAAACACCGTCACAGCCTTTGGCTGCAATGTGGCATTTTAAAGGACTTTCCCCGCCAAACGTTTGGCGCGTCTTAAAGTTCCAGAGGGCCCAAAACAAAACCACCGGCCAGTGCGACACGGTGGTTTGAATTTTTTCATCGACAATGAATGATCAATGATGGGTTTCAATGATCGTCCCGGTTTTGACCACTTCCGTGATCGTCACGCCAAGGTTTTCATCCACCACCACCAGTTCCCCACGGGCGACCAGACGGTTATTGACGTAAATATCAACCGGCTCCCCGACACGACGGTCCAGCTCCAGAACCGCCCCGCGTGTCAGGCGCATCAACTGAGCCACCTGAATCTGGCTTTTGCCAATCACCGTTGAAACACGCACGGGCACGTCATAGGCCGCACCAATTTCTGATGCACCATGGCGCGTATGGAACGGATCTTTGTCGTCTTTAGCCATAATGTTCGGGCCATCCAATAAGATCGAAAGAATCATCAACCTTGTATCCTAGAGGTTAGCTTTGAAAAAAGTGTTAGCAAGCCTTATCTCTTAAAAATTAGCTTAATTTCACCGTATGCATCACCCTTGCCCCTGTTATCGGGCAAAATGTATCGACACAATTTCACTGTAGTTTTCTGTATTATAATCCCCTACACCTTTGCCAGACGGGGCTAACGCCCATCGCACCAGACAGAAATAACCGATCATCAGGACGTTTCATGACATATGACCGCCAATGGGTGGCTGAAGCCATCAGCATCATCGAAGCCGATTTCAATCGATCCGCAGACACCCATCTAATTCGCCTTGATCTGCCAAAACTTGATGGCATCGGATTGTATCTGAAAGATGAATCGACCCACCCGTCGGGCAGCCTGAAACACCGCCTTGCACGGTCATTGTTTTTGTATGGGCTCTGCAATGGCTGGATCGATAAAAACACCCCGATCATCGAGGCATCAAGTGGCTCAACAGCAGTATCGGAGGCCTATTTTGCCCGATTGCTGGGTCTGCGCTTCATTGCCGTGATGCCGAAATCAACCTCTCAGCAAAAAATAGATCAGATCGCCTTTTATGGCGGTGAAAGCCATCTGGTCGATCATAGCGGTCAGATTTACGAAGAATCCCAACGTCTTGCCGGTGAACTTGGCGGCCATTACATGGATCAGTTCACCTATGCCGAACGGGCAACCGATTGGCGCGGCAATAACAACATTGCCGAAAGCATCTTCGATCAGCTCAAACGTGAAGCCCACCCCGTGCCCCGCTGGGTCGTTGTTGGCGCAGGTACGGGTGGCACTTCATCGACCATTGGCCGCTACATCCGCTATGGACGCATTCTTGGTGCAGGATGTGAATTGTGCGTCGCGGATCCGGAAAACTCGGTCTTCTATAACGGCTATGAAACCGGCGACTGTTCGGTGACCGGGGACAAAGGATCACGGGTGGAAGGTATCGGCCGTCCACGGGTAGAGCCAAGCTTTAACCCAACCGTTGTTGACCGCATGTATCGCATCCCCGATGCCGCAAGCTTTGCCGCCTTGCATTATCTGACAAAGCACCTTGGCCGTCGCTGTGGTGGATCGACCGGAACCAACCTGATCGCGACCCTATCGCTGATTACGGAAATGAAGAAGGCCGGTCAAACCGGATCCGTGGTGACATTGCTGTGTGATGGCGGGGATCGTTATTGCGATACCTATTACAATCCCGACTGGATCAAGGCGCAAAATATCGACCTTGCGCCCTGGACTGATGCCCTTAACCGGTTTGACGAGACCGGGTTGCTGAATATGCCGCTTGATCACTGCATCGGCTATGCCGGGCGTTAATCATAAAAAAGACGGGCGGTAAAAACCGCCCGTCAGGCAACACTAGGGAGACATTCTCAAGGGAGGAGAGAAAAAGCTTAGCCGCTGATCGCGATTTTGCGCGGCTCAGGTTTCTGTTCTGCTACTTTGGGAAGAGTAAGAAGCAAAACACCGTTCTTGAATGATGCCGTAATATTCTCTGCATCAATCGTATCGTTCAGGCGGAAGGACCGTTTGAAGCTGCCAAAGCTGCGTTCAACAACACGGGCACCTTCAGCGGACTCACGGGTGGATTTCTTTTCACCCGTGATGGTCAAAACACCGTCAAGAACCGACACATCAACATCGTCCTGTTCGACACCGGGAAGTTCGGCAGAAAGTTCGATGTGATCTTCGGCATCAAACACGTCGATGCGTGGGCTCAGCCAGTTTTCGGCAACATCTCCGCCTTCGGTTGACGCCTTGGACGGCGTTGCATGATGACCGAAAATCGAGCCGATCATGCGATCAACATCGCGGGCAATAAACGTGAAAGGATCACCGTAAGTCGGTGCAGAAGACAGACGACGGGATCCGTTAAGAGTCTGAAGACCAGTCATTATAGTACCCTCCATTACAGACGAGCAATCTTGCGCCATCAGTCCAGACCAGGCTGCAACCTTGACGCGTATCAGGGCACCATGCCCCTTTGCACCCTTGAGATAGATCAGGGGGAAATTTCCGCAAGTAGCCCGGATCATTTTTTTGAATTTTTCCCGAACTTTTTTGAAAACCCTTGTGATCATTAGGATTTGGCATTCCATCTTTTGGAATAACCAAGGATCAGCCCCCACGACACTGGCGCGAGGATCACCTTCAGACTAGCTTCATTTCATTGTCTGGCGGCATTGCCGCCAACCGCCATAACAAGGATGATAGATGAGCACGCTTTTCTCCCCCTTCTCGCTGGGCAAGCTTGCCCTTGATAACCGCATTATCATTGCCCCGATGTGCCAATATTCGGCTGATAACGGCAAAACCACCCACTGGCATGACATGCATCTTGGCAATCTTGCCCAATCGGGCGCCAGCCTTTTGATTATCGAGGCCACAGCGGTCGCCCCCGAAGGCCGCATTACCTATGGCGATGTTGGCCTGTGGGATGATGAAACCGAAGCAGCCCTTGCCAAGACCCTGACCGCCATACGCAGCCATTCTGATATGCCCGTCGCCATTCAACTGGCTCATGCCGGGCGCAAGGCATCTTGTGAAAAGCCTTGGGATGGTGGCGGTGCGATTGATCCTGATCACGCCAATGGCTGGCAGGTACGCGCCCCGTCTGCTGTTCCGTTCCGCGAAGGCGATCCGATCCCGGAATCCCTGACCAAAGCCGGCATCGCAGAAATTGTGCAGGCCTTTGTCGAAAGTGCCAAACGTGCGGTGCGCCTTAGCCTTGCCGCGATTGAAATTCATTCGGCACATGGTTACTTGCTCCATCAATTCCTCTCACCCCACGCCAACAAGCGCGATGACGAATATGGCGGATCATTTGAAAACCGCACCCGGATCGTTTTTGAAGTTCATGATGCCATCCGGGACGCCGTTGGCCCGAACTATCCGGTTGGCGTGCGTATTTCGGCAAGTGACTGGGTCGCGGATGGCTGGGACATTGATCAAAGTGTCGCGCTTGCAATGGGCCTTAAAGCCCGCAATTGCGACTTTATCCATGTGTCATCGGGTGGTCTTCACATTGACCAGAAAATCCCGGTTGGCCCGAATTATCAGGTGCCGTTTGCCGCCCGCATCAAAGCCGAAACCGGCATGACCACCATTGCGGTCGGCCTGATCACTGAAGCCGAACAGGCAGAAGCCATTACCTTTACCGGTCAGGCCGATGCCATCGCCCTTGCCCGTGGTATTCTATATGACCCACGCTGGCCCTGGCATGCGGCCGCCGCACTTGGCGCGGAAGTCAAAGCCGCCCCGCAATATCTGCGCTGTCAGCCCCGGACATTGAAAAAGCTGTTTGGATAAGACGACACATCAAAGCCCGGCACATCAATTGCCGGGCTTTGATCTATTTGAATTCAACCAAACAGGGACGCACAACAGAAAAGGGCCCCGCAATTGCGGGGCCCTTCCTGTAGGGAAAAGGTCGGTTTGGTTGGTAAGGCTTAGAAGCCCATACCGCCCATGCCGCCCATACCGCCCATGCCACCCATGTCAGGTGCGCCGCCGCCAGAAGATTTATCTTCCGGTTTGTCAGCGATCATGCATTCGGTGGTGATCAGCAGACCTGCGACCGATGCTGCGTCCTGCAGAGCAGTACGAACAACTTTGGCCGGGTCGATGATGCCAGCTTTGATCAGGTTGGTGTATTCGCCTTTCTGGGCGTCATAACCGAACTCGACGTCATCCTGCTCAAGCAGTTTGCCGGCAACAACCGCACCGTCAACGCCTGCGTTCTGAGCAATCTGGCGAACCGGTGCCTGAAGTGCACGACGAACGATGTCAACACCGATGGTCTGGTCGTGGTTTTCACCTTCAAGACCTTCAAGCGCACGGACAGAGTACAGCAGAGCCGTACCACCACCAGCAACGATGCCTTCTTCGACAGCAGCGCGGGTTGCGTGCAGAGCATCGTCAACGCGGTCTTTACGTTCTTTAACTTCGATTTCCGAAGCGCCACCGATTTTGATCACAGCAACACCGCCAGCGAGTTTCGCCAGACGTTCCTGCAGTTTTTCACGATCGTAATCAGAGGTGGTTTCTTCGATCTGAGCGCGGATCTGACCGACACGTGCTTCGATCTGTGCTTTTTCACCAGCACCATCAACGAGGGTGGTTTCTTCTTTGGTGATGGTAACCGATTTCGCGGTACCAAGCATATCAAGGGTCACGCTTTCAAGCTTGATGCCGAGATCTTCGGAGACAACCTGACCACCGGTAAGGATGGCGATGTCTTCGAGCATGGCTTTACGACGGTCGCCGAAGCCCGGTGCTTTAACAGCAGCGATTTTCAGACCACCGCGCAGCTTGTTGACAACCAGGGTTGCCAATGCTTCGCCTTCGATGTCTTCAGCAATGATCAGAAGCGGCTTGCCGGTCTGAACAACTGCTTCGAGCAACGGAAGAACCGGCTGCAGCGATGAGATTTTTTTGTCGAAGAGAAGGATGTAAGGAGCATCCATATCAACGACCATTTTCTCAGGATTGGTCACGAAGTAAGGCGACAGGTAACCACGGTCGAACTGCATGCCTTCGACAACGTCGAGTTCAGTGTGCAGGCCTTTGGCTTCTTCGACGGTGATAACACCTTCGTTGCCAACTTTTTCCATGGCTTCAGCGATCATATCGCCAACTTCACGGTCACCGTTTGCCGAAATGTTACCAACCTGTGCGATTTCATCGCGGCCGGTTACTTTACGTGCACGGCTAGAAATCGATTCGATGACTTTGTTGGTCGCAAGATCGATACCGCGTTTCAGGTCCATGGGGTTCATGCCGGCAGCAACAGATTTGTTACCTTCACGAACGATAGCCTGTGCCAGAACGGTTGCGGTGGTCGTGCCGTCACCAGCCATATCGGCGGTGCGTGACGCAACTTCGCGCAGCATCTGTGCGCCCATGTTTTCGAACTTGTCTGAAAGTTCGATTTCTTTGGCAACCGAAACACCGTCTTTGGTTACGCGCGGTGCGCCAAAGGATTTTTCGATAACAACGTTACGGCCTTTCGGGCCGAGGGTCACCTTGACAGCATCTGCAAGGATGTCGACACCGCGCAGCATTTTAGCGCGTGCGTCGGTGGAGAATTTTACTTCTTTAGCAGCCATAATATTCTTTCCTCTCTATGAGACGGATGAACGTGGACTTAAATCACCCAAAAAGGGCTGACTTATTCCATGATGCCCATAATGTCGGACTCTTTCATGATCAGCAGCTCTTCGCCGTCAACCTTGACTTCGGTGCCCGACCATTTGCCGAACAGAACCTTGTCACCTGCTTTGACGTCAAGAGCGACGACCGAGCCGTCTTCTTTACGCGCGCCAGAACCCACAGCGACGACTTCGCCTTCCTGCGGTTTTTCTTTCGCGGTATCCGGGATAATGATGCCACCGGCAGTCTTGGTGTCAGACTCGACACGACGTACCAGTACTCGATCATGCAACGGACGGAACTTCATTTTAGACAACTCCGTGTTAAATTTTAAGGCTCGTTTAAAACTACGACTAACCGGGATGAGCCCGTATTAGCACTCACCCCCGGCGAGTGCTAATAGCATTTATTGGAGTGCCTGTTCAAAGTCAATAGGAAGATACAAAAAGACGCAGAAATGTCACGATTTCTGCTGATTTCAGGCGCGGAGAGTGCCCGGGCGCAAACGCCGTTCAACAAGGCGAGCCGATCACACCATTTTCGCCCCGAACATGCAAGCCCGAAGCTATATTTAAAGATACTACCGGTTTCGGTGCATCACGGCAGATCACGCGGCGCGAAATAACGACCGATTAAGCCGGGTTCGTCAAAGTGACGCCGTCCAACAAAGGCTGTCGTGTGATGCCCCCATTGGCGCATCGCACCGGGACGCTCTATCCCCAACGGCCACAGAATGAACCGCTCCAGCCGATCTGTACCAGGGACAAATCCGTCCTCGTCATACAGACTCGCATAGCCTGTACCATCGTCAAGCTTAACGCTCGTCAGTGACTGCTCCAGGATTAGCTCTGCGGTACTTGTGGCGTCAGGTTGCCGAGTATTCTCTGTCGCAGTAACCGCCATCAGATAGTGGCTCATTGCATCAACCCACAAAACCGGGTGGGTTAGAATATCGCCATCAACGAACCCTGCCGGACTTTCCGCTGTCTCGCGGATATCTCCATCTTCGGGTGCCTGAATGCGTTTCAAACCATTGCCGGGAAAGAACAAGTGATAACAGCCACATCCATGGATGCTATCGGCAATCAACGGCCTTCCGTCATGGTCAAGCGTTACCCGCCAAACCAGCGCATCAAGGTGCCCGGCCAGAATATCAAACATCCCATTCTCCGGACGTTCCGGGAACCAGACGCTATAAACGATCTGCGGATACCAGTTGCCATTAAAATATCCATGGTTTAGCCGGTAAAAAATGGTGGGCCGGGTCGTATCAATTTCTGAAATGGCGTCCCGCGTGGCCAAGACCGGACGTCCGATCCTGTCACTGTCCGAAGCCTCTCGCACCCGCAATTCTGGCGCATAGGTTTGCGCAATCTTTTCCAGCTCTACCGATGTCGGTACCAACCGCCCAAAACCGTCACGCGGCAAATCGGCTATGAATCCGGCATCCGCCTTAACACCCTGATTTGAAGCCACATAGCCGCGCCAGAAACCAGATGATGCAAAGACCGACGGCGATTGCCCAAAACTTTGTAAATTCTCCCGCTTCCAGCCCTCATACCCGAAATGGGCGGCAAAGGCGGGAAGCGGGTAAAGCCCGGCGATGCGTTGAAAATCAAGATAGTCGTCAGGAATGAATACAGCAGTTGAGATCGGCGCAAAGTCAGGTAGGGTTAAATCCACGACCAATTGATTGGCACAATTTTCAACCGCATCAATCGATATGCCATGCCCCACCGGAAGGTTTTGCACTTCACTCGCCCGTGCTTGCCGATCAAGCTGGCGCATTTGCGCAATCCAGTCTTTAAACAGCCCCTTATCGTTCAAGCCTTGGTCATCACGTTCCGCGACCTGCTTGCCCATCACAACAGAATTACGGTTCGCCCGCAAAAACGGATACCCTACAACAGGTGTCCCTGCTGCATTGCGCACTCCCGCCTTTTCAATCAGCCCATCCACATGTGTAAGTTGATCGCGGCAAGACAGATCAGACATTGGCGTAATAGCAGGCATTGTACCGACACATGCGGCCAAGCTGCTAACAGCCATCGTCATGAGCAAAGTCTTTTTTGTCGCAGCTCTCACCCACATGCCCGCAGCCCTTAATTTAAAAGGAGATTTTCATCATTCCGTAAGCTTTCGACATTTAACAGCGATTATTGCGACTTTAACTCTTGTCATGTCTTTGCGAAGGCACAATCTACCAAATTATCTTATCTTGTTGATTTTATAGTAAAAGTTGTAGCCATGATCAAAACAAAGGCATTTTTAATATATGCTCTATCATCCATTTACATGCTTACATTGCCAAGCATTGCATTTTCTCAACAGAAAGAAGCGTGCCCTGCGCGTGTCGGTATGATCGGTAATGACAAACTGTCAAACGATGCAGCGCAAATCATGAAGGAAGTTTATGACGCGCTTGATTGCCCGGTTGAAATCGTCAAACTTCCCCGGAAAAGGGGCTTTGTGGCCTTTAATACAGGCGAGATCGATGGCGAACTCTTCCGTTTTCCTATTGGCGCAAACAACTACAACCGCCCTTACGTCAGATCGGACATACCACTGTTTGAAATTTCCAACAGCCTTTGGGCTGCGCCAGGAAGTGAAATCTCATCTACCCACCCGATAGGATACATGATTGGTATCGTCTGGCAGCAAAACTACCTTAGAATCAACGACCTTCCCAAAAGCGGGCATCTCGACATTGGCGACCTGATTTTACATTACAATAACGGTACTATCGATCGCTTTTTGGCCGAAGATTCCATGATTAAGCAAGCAATCAACGAGGGTGCATTTAAAGATGGGAACGAACCTATCCCACTGACATCTTCAATGTCAGGGCCGCTTTATCATTTCCTCGGCAGGGAGTTTACACCGTTCATGTACAGGCTTTCAGATTATCTGCGCGAACATGACCCGTTCTCAGAGCTTTCTTCAGAAAAGAGAATAGCCGCGCAAGGAAGTTAAATTTCCTTGGCCGCCATTAGAACAGCGTTGACTGTTCTTATTCCACCTTCACCGAGGCCAATGCTATATCGCCAAATTTGGCTAGGCCCTGCGGATCGAAGACAAAGATAACACGCCCACCACGTGCGGCGGCCTCTTGCATGTTTGAAGCAGTTTTTAAACAATTCATCAGATGGGTGCAATGACAGCGAACGGCACCGATTGATCAACCAGTGCCGAAACATAGCCGTTCAGCAGCTACACCTTTAATGTCTTATCAAAATACGATAAGCCGTTTCGTCTGGTTTCCACCCTCTTTACTGCTGGTTCAATTTCTGCGCATCAGGTCTTAATGATGAAGTTTGAAACCCTCGCGATCCCTGACATCAAACTGCTTTTCCCGAAAAAGTTTCGCGACAATCGTAGGTTCTTTTCTGAAACCTATAACCAGACGGCATATGCAAGTGCCGGAATTACCTCAACATTCGTTCAGGACAACTATTCCCTGTCAAATCCTGTCGGGGTTTTGCGGGGGCTTCATTATCAATGTGCGCCCTTTGCCCAGGGCAAGCTTGTTTATGTGTCTCACGGACGCATTTTTGACGTCGCTGTCGATCTACGTGCCGGGTCTTCAACTTTCGGGAAATGGGTCTCTGCCGAACTAAGTGCGGATGAATGGAACCAGATTTTCATTCCCAAAGGCTTCGCCCACGGCTTTATGACTCTCACCCCTGATGCCGAAGTTCACTATAAGGTATCGGCACCTTATGCTCCGGACTCTGAATGCTCCATCATGTGGAATGACCCGGACCTTGGCATAGGCTGGCCGCTCACTAGAGATGCCGTCAACCTGTCACCCAAAGACGCACAGGCCATGAGCTTTGCCGACTATTGCCGATCCCCTGCCTTTTGATCATTGATCATATTTGATCAAATGTCCGCAACACCGTCTGAAGGTATCCGCGATAGGAGCTTGCGCCAAAACCGGCAATGAGTTTTTCAAACTGGGACATGGAAATCATCCCGGTTCGAAGGGCGATTTCCTCGGGACATGCAATTTTCAGGCTCTGCCGGTTTTCGACAGTACGGACGAAATCGGCGGCATCAAGCATCGCCCCATGCGTCCCGGTATCAAGCCAGGCATACCCCCGGCCCATCTTTTCCACACGAAGGGTACCGCGATGCAGATACGCCTTGTTCACATCCGTAATTTCAAGCTCCCCGCGCGCCGATGGCTTGATTGACTTCGCAATTTCGACAACGTCGGAATCATAGAAATACAATCCCGTTACCGCATAGTTTGATTTGGGCTCGGTTGGTTTTTCTTCGATATCAAGCGCCATTCCTGCGCGATCAAACTCAACCACACCATAGCGCTCGGGATCCTGCACAAAATAGGCAAAGACCGTTGCCCCGGATGTTTGCCGCATCGCATTGCCAAGCAATTGGGTTAAGCCATGCCCGAAATAAATGTTATCCCCCAAAATGAGGCAACAGGGGGCATCACCAATAAAATCGGCACCAACAACAAACGCATCTGCCAGCCCGCGTGGCTCCGCCTGAACGGCATACTCCAGACGCAATCCCCATTGCGTACCATCGCCCAACAGCTCGCGGAAAAGCGGCACATCGCGTGGTGTACTGATAATCAGAATATCCTTGATCCCTGCCAGCATAAGGGTCGTTAGCGGATAATAGATCATCGGCTTGTCATAAACCGGCTGAAGCTGTTTGGAGACAACCAGTGTCGATGGATGCAAACGTGACCCGGTGCCACCGGCAAGGATAATTCCCTTCCGCATATTCATGCCCCTCCTGCCAGTTTCTGCAAAACTGCACTCAAACTGCGATCAAACTGGGGCAAGCCAAACCCGAAATGGGTCATGAATTTTTCAGTCGACATCACAGAATAAGCGGGTCGCTGCGCAACCGTCGGGAATTGGGCACTGGTCGCAGCTTTAATCTCGCACGCTGCGCCTGACCATTCCTTGCCAAGCAGCTTGGTCGCTTTTGCCTGTATTTCCCGGGTAAACGCGCACCATGTCATCTGCGTATCCGAAACCAGATGATAGGTACCAAATTGCGTAAAATCCCCACGGGTTACATCGGGCAAAATGCGCAAAATCGCCGTCGCCAGATCAAGCGCGCTGGTCGGGCAGCCCTGTTGGTCATCCACAACCCCTATTTCAGTTTTTTCGCTTAACAACCGCAGCATGGTTTTAACGAAATTCTTGCCAAACGGGCTATAGACCCACGACGTTCGTAAAATAAGATGCTTGTCGCTGATCGCCCGAACGGCTTCTTCTCCTGCCAGCTTGGTCGCGCCATACACCCCGAGTGGCGCAACAGTATACGTTTCCCGATAAGGTTTTTCTGCTTGCCCATCAAACACATAATCGGTTGAAACATGGATCAGGGGGATGGACAGACCCGCAGCCCTTTCGGCCATGGTTTGAACAGCATCACAGTTTATTTTATGGGCAAGATCAGGTTCATTTTCTGCCTGATCAACGGCGGTATAGGCTGCGGCATTAATGATCACATCCGGTCGATAAAGATCGATCAGCGCTGTAATTTTGGCAGGCTTTGATAAATCACATGCCCTGCGATCAAGAAACTGCACTGTCGTTTCGGGAAACTGCGCGCTACAGGCGGCAAGACTTCTGCCCAATTGACCGTTTTTGCCAAACACCAACGTATTGATCATGTGCTGGCTCCTTGTCCCAGCCGATGTCCGGCATATTTGCTTTTTTGGATCGGCGCCCACCAATCGCGATGTTCAACATACCATTCAACGGTTTGCGCAAGGCCGGTTTCAAAGCTGTATTCAGGGTTCCAGCCAAGCTCGTCGCGCATTTTTGACGGATCAATCGCATAGCGCCAATCATGGCCAGGTCGGTCGGACACAAATGCGACGACATCCTCAAATTTCCGCCCACCTGCCTTTGGGATAAGGGCCATGACGGCGTCAAAGATGCTGCGAACCACGTCCAGATTGGTGACCTCGTTACAGCCACCTACATTGTATTTTTCACCAATCCTGCCTTTGGTCAGAATGGCAAACAGCGCCTTGGCATGGTCTTCGACATGCAACCAGTCACGGGTGTTCAGACCATCCCCATAGACGGGAAGCTTTTTACCTTGCAGAACATTAAGGATCATCAGCGGGATCAGTTTTTCAGGGAACTGATAGGGTCCGTAATTGTTTGAACAATTACTGATAATCACCGGCAGGCCGTAAGTATGATGCCAGGCCCGCACCAGATGATCCGACCCCGCCTTGCTGGCTGAATAGGGTGAATTAGGCGCATAGGGTGTTTCTTCGGTAAACAGCCCTTCATCACCCAAGCTGCCATACACCTCATCTGTCGAAATATGATGGAACCGAAAATTCTGCTTTCTGGCCTCGTCAAGACCATTGAAATAGTCCCGCGCCACTTCAAGCAAGGTGAACGTCCCGACAAGGTTGGTCTGGATAAACGCCGCAGGACCATCAATGGATCGATCCACATGGCTTTCGGCTGCCAGATGCATCACCGCATCAGGCTGAAAGTCCGAAAACACCTGCTCAACCGCGGCCCTGTCACAAATGTCCACCTTGGCAAAGTTGTAGTTCGGTAACGCGGAAACAGCCTCAACCGTTCGCAAATCTGCCGCATAGGTAAGCTTGTCGAGATTGAGCACCTCGCAGCCTTTTTGTCCGGCGAAAAACCGACAAACGGCTGATCCGATAAACCCTGCCCCACCTGTCACCGCAACCTTCATCGCAAACTCTTTCGATTTCTGTGTTCCGGACGCGCGAAATAACACCCGGCAGCCGACGCCAAAAGGCGCCGCCAACAGTACAATCAATTACTGGTTTGCAACTTTGTCGTTGATATGTCGTCTTTGGGGCAAAATCCTGTGATCGCCCAATGGCTGGCAAAACAGGCTGGCGAAAACAATTGTGGCCGCACTGAATGCCTATCAACATTCAGGCGGCCACAATGAAACCTTCGGACTGTTTTTTATTCCACCGTCACAGACTTCGCCAAATTCCGCGGCTGATCAACATCCGTCCCCTTATGCACGGCCACGTGATAGGCCAGCATCTGTACCGGGATGGTATAAAGGATCGGTGCGACGAAATCGGCAACCTTTGGCAGTTCCACCGTGGCAGATGCCATATCACCAAGTTTGGCAAGACCCTGCGCATCGGAAATAAAGATCACGCGCCCACCGCGTGCAGCGGCTTCTTGCATGTTTGATGCGGTTTTTTCAAACAGTTCATCAGACGGTGCAATGACAATGATCGGAACCGACTGATCAATCAGCGCAATCGGGCCGTGCTTCATTTCGCCCGCAGCATAGCCTTCGGCGTGGATATAGGAAATTTCCTTAAGCTTAAGGGCACCCTCCATCGCGATCGGATAGCCAAGCCCACGACCGAGATACAAAACATCACGGGCATCGGCAATATCAAGTGCCAGCTTTTTCAAGGCTTCATCATGATGCAGGATTTCGGCGGCATGCTTTGGCACTTCGGTCAGCGCACTGACAATCGCCGCTTCTTCGTCCTTGTTCAGCGTCCCGTTTTCACGGCCAATGGTCACCGCCAGGCAGGCAAGAACGGTCAGCTGGGTGGTAAATGCCTTGGTCGAGGCAACACCGATTTCAGGACCGGCATAGGTCAAAAGAACCACATCACTTTCCCGCGCAATGGTGCTTTCGGCGACATTGACGATGGAAACGATTTTCTGGCCTTTGGATTTGGCATAGCGAAGGGCTGCCAGCGTATCAAGCGTTTCACCGGATTGCGAAATAAACAGCGCAACACCGCCCTTGGGCAGCGGCGGACAGCGATAGCGGAACTCGGATGCCACATCAACATCAACACCAAGCCCGGCATACCGTTCAATCCAGTGTTTGGCCACAAGCCCGGCATAGAATGACGTGCCACAAGCAACAATGGTCAGGCGCGACGCATCGGCAAAGGAAAACGGCATATCCGGCAGTTTGATCGTCTGGGTCGCCGGATTGATAAAGGCATGCAAAGTATCACCGATCACGGCAGGCTGTTCGAAGATTTCCTTTTGCATGAAGTGGTTATAATTCCCCTTGCCCATCATGGCGCCCGAAACGGCCGACAATTTGGTTTCGCGGATTACGTCCACATCATTTTCATCGCGGACCTGAACGCTTTCACGGGTCATTTCGACCCAGTCGCCTTCTTCAAGATAGATCAGCTTGTTGGTCAGGTGCGACAGTGCCATTGCATCTGATCCCAGATACATCTCGCCATCGCCCAAACCAACGGCAAGTGGTGTTCCCCGACGGGCACCAAAAATCACGTCATGACGGCCAGCAATCATAATCACCAGCGCAAAAGCACCTTCTATCCGATGAAGAGTGCCCGCAACCGCGTCACGCGGGGATTTTCCCTGATCGAGGAAATCAGACACCAGATGAACAACAACCTCGGTATCAGTATCGGTGGCAAAGACACGTCCTTTGCCCGAAAGCTCGGCCTTGATGTCCTGATAGTTTTCAATGATGCCGTTATGAACAACAGCAACCTTGCCATCGGTATGCGGGTGGGCATTATTTTCGGTTGGAACCCCGTGGGTTGCCCAACGAGTATGACCAATGCCGACATCGCCCGAAAGCGGGCTTTCGCCCAGGCGGGTCGCAAGATTGATCAGCTTTCCTTCGGCACGGCGACGTTCGATATCGCCATTAACCAATGTTGCAATGCCGGCACTGTCATAGCCGCGATATTCAAGGCGCTTAAGCCCTTCCAGAATACGCTCGCTCACACTGTCCTTGCCGATAATCCCGATAATGCCGCACATACTGGTTATTTTCCTGCTTCAAATCGCTTGTCATCTTACGCCATCCCGACAGCGTCAGGCGGCAAATTCAAATTCAAATTCCGTCTGTCGGATTATTTCTTACCGGTCAAAGCCCGCATTTTTTCGCGAAACTTTGCGGCCCATCCCGCTTTTTCAACGCGTTCAGCCCGGGTCAGGGTTAACGCATCCGCGGCAACCTTGCCGGTAATCGTGCTGCCAGCGCCCACAATCGCGCCATCGCCAATTTCAACCGGCGCAACAAGCGATGAGTTTGATCCGATAAACGCGCCTTTCCCGATGTCTGTATGCTGTTTACGGAAACCGTCATAGTTACACGTAATCGTGCCCGCCCCGATATTGGCCTTCGCCCCGACACGGGCATCGCCGATATAGCTCAGGTGATTGACCTTGGCCCCGTCTTCGAGGATGGCCTTTTTAATCTCGACAAAGTTACCAACCTTCGCCCCCGCGCCGATCACAGCCCCCGGCCGCAACCGTGCATAGGGGCCAATATCGGCACCTTCACCAACGTGACAACTTTCAAGGTGACTGAACGCTTTGATAACGGTGTTATCGCCAACAACAACGCCCGGACCAAACACGACATTCGGCTCGACAATCACATCGCGGCCAAGTTTGGTATCAGAACTCAAGAATACCGATGCAGGGTCAATAAGGGTTGCGCCATCAACCATCGCGGCATCGCGCAGACGGTCCTGCATGATGGCTTCGGCGACAGCCAGTTGCACACGTGAATTCACACCAAGTGTTTCTTCTTCATCGACTTCGATCGCCGCACAGCTGTGCCCCTTGGCACGCGCCACGGCAACCGCATCGGTCAGGTAATATTCACCCTTGGCATTGGCGTTATCAATCGCTTCAAGGGTTGCGATCATGTCTTTTGCGCGGAAACACATCACACCGGAATTGCAAAAATCAATGTCACGCTGCTGCGCGTTACATTCCTTGTCTTCGACAATCGCGACCAGTTCACCATCCGCGCCATCGGTGACCAAACGTCCATACCCGGTCGGATCATCCGGGCGGAAGCCCAGAACCGCAACCGCATGATCCCCGGATTCCCGGGCGGCAACCAATCGTTCCAACGTTTCGGCGGTAAAAAGTGGACTGTCCGCATACAGCACCAGCACATTGCCCGAAAGCCCCGAAAGGCCTTCTTTCGCGGCCAAAACCGCGTGTGCCGTTCCCAGACGGTCGGTTTGCTCAAATGTTGGATGCGGTGAAACCGCCTCAACCAGTTTGGGCATGTCCGGGCCGACCACGATCATGGTTTTCCCGGCATTAAGCTTGGCGGCGGTATCAATGACATGATTGACCATCGGCTTGCCAGCGACCTTATGCATCACTTTGGGCAAGGCACTTTTCATGCGCGTGCCCATACCGGCAGCCAAAACAACAACACTTAACTCAAGTGACATTTATCAATCCGCTTGCTGCAGTTTTCGTGCAGCATCCCCTTTTGACGCGGTGCGCAGTATCTGCGTCACCCCTGATGATCACAATTGCAGCAAGTCTTAGAACATATTCTTTTGCAGCAAAAGCCCATAAAGAATCACGTTTTGTTACCGCCTGTTAGCGGATGTTACCGTTTGTTAATGGCACGAACTCGGTTAAGTTCTCCTAAAGTCACCAACACCAATTTCGAAATCCATTTCAGGAGCCCCACATCATGGCAAAATTCATCATGTTCGACCTCGACGGCACATTGATTGACGGGATCGATGACATCCTGTTTGCGATGAATGGATTGCTTGCCGCCCATGGACATGCCCCACTCATCCGCCATGATATCGAGGCCATGCTGGGCGACGGCACATGGATGCTGACCAAGCGCGCCTTTGCCGCCCGTGGGCAAACACCCGATGACGCAACGCTTGATGAGCTGAATGGCGATTTCAACACGCGATATGGCGAAACCAATTACGCCGATACCCGTCTTTATGAAAATGCGGAAAATGTCCTGCGCGATCTCAAAGCAGATGGCTGGACGATTGCGCTGGCATCAAACAAACCCGAAGCCCCCTGCAAGGCGATCCTGCAAAAGCTGGGCATTTCTGATCTGTTTACCGTGATTGCCGGTGGTGATTCATTCGACGTCAAAAAACCCGATGGCCGTTTCCTGCGCCATGTACTTGATCAACTGGGCCATACCCCAGACAGCAATGACATCGCCCTGATGGTTGGGGACCACGCAAACGATGTAAACGCCGCCCGCGCAGCAGGCATCCATGCCATTGCGGTTGCACTGGAAGTCAGTGATGGGCGCGCGCGTTCACTTGGTGCTGATGCTGTCATCACAGACTATCGCGATCTGATCAATGCGATGGAAACAATCATCTCAAAAGACAACACATCAAGCAGGGCACATAAAGGTTTTACTTCGTGACATTTGGTTAGACGATCTCTAAACACGATTGATACGCTGGGGATCAATTTAAATACTTTGGGGGAGACGCCTTTATAGACGGGGCGTCGAAAAAGATTTGAACAAGACGCAGAATTTTGATTATACGGGCAAAGACAACCTAGACATTATGTCCCTTGCTGAAAACTATAACGCCTTTTTGACAAATCTGGTCAATCACCATGCACCTAAATCCGGTTCTATTCTTGATTTTGGCGCAGGTACCGGATTCTTTGCTCAGCGCATTGTGACCCCCGAAAGAACAGTTCTTTGTGTTGAACCCGACACACAGCAGGCCGAGATAATCTCATCGACCGGCCTTCAAGCTTATGGCCAGTCCCAAGACTTATCCGACGAAAGTGTCGAATTTTCCTACAGCCTGAATGTCCTTGAGCATATCGAAGATGACACCGCTGCAATGAAAGAAATTCATCGGGTTCTAAAGCCCACAAGCACGTGCGTGATCTATGTTCCAGCCATGCCAATGCTGTTTTCCTCAATGGATGAAAAAGTCGAACATTATCGTCGTTACACGCGCAAAGAGCTTATTCACAAACTTGAGGCATCAGGTTTTGATGTTCTCGATTGTCGATATGCCGACATCCTTGGTGTGTTCGCCACCCTGCTCTACAAATTAGTTGGTAGCAAATCCGGGGATGTTTCACGGTCCGGCTTGGTCGCATATGACCGTTACGCCTTCCCGTTAAGTCGGACTCTTGACAGGCTTACTCATCGGGTAGCTGGCAAAAACCTTCTCGCCATTGCACGAAAGCCAGAATGATCAAACTTCGCCAACAGGTAGTTTAAAACAGCAAAGCCGACCCAAGTCATCGCAAGGCAATAGGGAATAATGATCGCAAGATTATAGCGATAAAGGCTTACCGACAGAGCTGCATTTACTGATGCCATGAACAAGGCAGGCAGGAAAATATATGCCCACCGCCATAAAAAGGCGTTTCGAGCAAACAACATAAAGGCCGCAACTGATGGCACAGCAACCATGCCAACCAGATGACCAACAAATATCCCACGCCACAACAATAATAGACTGACAGCAATAAACTTGACCGGCATTGCAAAGACATACTGGGAAATCAGATAGTCTCGTGCTTCTGGCGCAGTGCGCCCATTATTTACCAGAGCATCTAATGTATCGTGCCCATACTGGTAATAGCTCTGCTCGCCCCAACCAAGGGGCAAAAGGGCCTCAGTACCGAACAATACCCGGGCGCCGGACAAAGGCAGGTAGTAAATCCACCCAATAAACCACTCTTGCCAACTCATTCGGTTGAAAGCAAGCCGGTGCGACAAAGAAGAAACCAGATAACTGGTGTCACTTAGTGAAAACGTGCCGAGTTCGATGACGTTACGTACCATCATCGGTGAAACGACCAGAATGAACGCCAGCAAGAATATTGCAGCGGATTTAAGAACCAAAAGCCGACTTTCTCGATACCGGAAAAATGCTGCCACCGGTATTATGAGCAGCCCGACTGGCAACAACAGCCAGGCTGGTTTAACCATTACAAGCAACCCAGCAAATACACCTGCCAGCCCATACCGACCATTGTGACGCCCGTTCATACGCATAGGCCCATAACGCCATGAACAGACCACCAAGCATGAGATACCCGGATTCACTCAAAGGTGAAGATGCGTAGAGAAACGTGTCGTAGAATGCTAACGACGCGATAACACAGCACCAACCAGCAAACAAATTCCGGCCAAAGAAAAGCCATCCAACAAACAGCATGCAAAGATGAAAGACGACGGTTTCGACGTAGTAGATGGCCTTCAGCGAGGACAAGCCAAGGCCACATTCAGCACTAACCGCACCTTTTGCGACACATACTAAATCCCGATATGTTTGCTCATCGATTTTTGCTGCCACCGCAATTTCCCAAGCGGTGAAAATCCCACCTTCATAAAGACTAGGGTCTGAACCCAATTGGAACGCTTGAAATTTATAGTCGGAATGTGATTCATCCTTTGGGAAAGGGAGTTATTACATGGCACGATTTGATTTGAGCGATAAAGAATGGGCGATCATTGCTCCGCTTCTTCCTGTTGACGGTCGGGGGCTGAAGCGGCGCGACGACAGAACAGTTCTTAATGGCATCTTCTACATTCTTCGAACCGGCGCGCCCTGGCGGGATCTTCCAGGAAGATATGGTCCGCCTACGACAGTCTATAATCGTTATGTCCGCTGGGGAGAGCGCGGCATATGGCGCGAGATATTCGAGGCCCTAGCATCAGAACATGAAGATGCGCTTGTCTTTATCGACAGTTCAATAGTGAAGGCTCACCGCGCCGCGGTTGGGTCAAAAAAGGGGAACTGGCAGAGGGTATTGGACGCTCACGCGGCGGCAGGACAAGTAAAGTTCACGCCGCTGTAGATGTACTCGGTCGCCCGTTACGCCTTGCGATCAGTGGCGGACAACTCCATGACAGCAAGATGATCGACTGCTTCCTGAATTGGACAAAACCACCATTGGCCATTGTCGCCGACAAGGCCTATGGCAGTGCACGTATCCGTCGGGAGATAGAGGATGAAGGTGCCTTGCCGGTGATCCCCGCCAAGGCAAATGCTAGAAAGCCTATCCCTCATGACGCGGGTCTTTACGCCAAACGCAATCTTGTTGAGCGTTTCTTCTGCCGTATGAAGGATATGAGGCGGCTGACTATCCGATACGAAAAGTCCGCAGAAAACTTCCTTAATATGGTCCGGATTTTCGCAATCAGATGTTGGACCAATTGAGTCCAGCCCCTAGAATGCCTCCCCAAATGTGTTTTTTGAACGAACAAATTTGGGGCATCAAACTGTGGAACATACACCTTTGATACCAGTTTTGGGTTTATGGCACGGCCTTGACGAAGGCGTTAAAGTTACAAAAACGCCTGTCGCGTATGTTTCCGGATGGTGCGGCAATTGGCAAAATGAGCACATGTTTGCCGTATATGTTCATGGTGAACGCATGTCGCCACGGTTTCGGCCTGGAGAGTTAGTGTTCATTGACCCGGTACGACCTCCTCAAAACGGAAAAGATGTACTTGTAGAGTTCACTGATCAAGTTGCCCTATTAAGGCGTTTAGTATCGTTCTCGCCCTCACACATAACCTTACGCCAATTCAACCCACCCAGAACCATAAAATACCACAAAAGTAAAATTCGTTCTTTTTATCGAGTTTGCGCAATTTTTTGTAGATGAAGAAACATATAGAGGAAAGCCGCATCACACCAAAACCAATAGGTTGACTACGGAGACTTCAGGTCACACTATTCAGCCATAACTTTTTGGAGGTCGCTGTTTGAATATGCAAGAGCCTTACGACGTTCAAAACGATTTTCTGAATCTCCCGGATGACTCGGAGCATGGGTTCGCAATCCTTCAGCAGCGACAATATGCGAAACTAGAAGAGTCTTGGGACTTGCAGAACCAAGGCTGGAACCCAGAACGAAATTATGTGGAAACACTTGTTATTTATGACAGAGTCAACGGCCTTGGACTTCTGTCAGACTTCCACGACATACCCCACTCGGACACAGAGTTTTCCGAGTTTTTCTCTAAATTTCGTTTCCATGCCTCTTTCACTTCTAAGAGGCTTTTGGCTGAATACGCACGCAGGGTAAAACTGACAGAAGTCTCTGTTCTTGAGCTTGATCAGTCTGCAAAAGACGCTATTCGTTCATTTGTGACATCAATCCGAGAAAAATTAGCTAACCTTTCAATCAACGAGAACAAAATGTCCTCTTTGATGAAAAAGCTATCTGCGTTTGAACTGGAACTCGACCTCACTCGAACCAGAACTGAAGCGTTCTACCAGTTTGTTATTGAAGCAAGCAGGGCAGGGCGAGAAGAGAATGAAGAAATACAACCAATATTGAAGTCAGCGGAACGCGTCTTTTCTTTGTTTGACAAAGCTAAGAAGGCTTTTGTTGCTTTCCCTCCTTGGAAGGAAACAAAGAAAATCACTGGTCCGAATGAGCACGTTAGCAACTCAACGGATGATCAAGATATTCCTTTCTAAACGGCCGAACCAGCCAGCAAACAAATTGCCGCGGGTTCAAGAAAGAGCACGCCTCAGTCCAACACCTTTTGGCAAAAATGTGTTTCCAAGAGTAAATTGGTCTATTGCACAGCCCCCTCCCCCCAAACATTTACATGCAACGATGACCACTCGGGCTGGAACAAGTAACTCACAAAACTCAAAACATCCTCGCCCTTAGGAAACACGTCGCCTCACTTGATTGGCACGGCCCCTGTATTGACGATTTCAAATGCCCAATCCTCGGCTGCTGTATCATCAAGGTTAAGGTGCTCCACAAGATAGGCAAGGCGTTCTGTATCATCGCCTTTCGCCGTGCAGAAACGGTCCTGTAGATAGAATGGCGGTGTCGCCTGATAGGACAGCTTCGCCCGTACCGATGCCGGGGTACCGGTCATGTCTGACAGCTTGACTTCATATGTCACATGATCGCCCCCCGTCGCACTTGGCTGGAGATAATCAGGATCGGCGTCAATTGCAGTAAAGCCTGCGTCTTCGGCAAGATCTTCTCCTGCCCCTATCGCATTGGCGATCTTGATGCGTTCAGCTAACGGAAGATACCCTGCTGGCGGCAGACGGTTGTCTTTGACCTCGGCACAGATCGACAGGAAGCTTGTCGTTAACTGGCCTTTGGGCGCGACATTGTGCCCACAGCTATAATTCGTACTTCCGTCAAGCGGCGGCGTGCTGACCAGTTCCTGATAAATCTGGACCTGATCCTGTGCACGCACCGTCTGATAATGCGGTTGATGGGCCCGTTTAAGCGGATCAATACGCGCGCTGCATTGATTGTCCCACCATAGTTCACCCTCAACAGGTGTTCCGCCTTGATCAACAATAACCCCGGCCCCGTTAACCCGGCCAGATGCCCAAATCACCTTTTCATTCTGATCAAGGACCTCAAACGTGACAAAGGCGCGTCTAAAACCAACGCCCGAAGGGAATTTGTGCCCGGTCAGGCTGGCAATGGCGACCTCGCTTGTCAGAAGCCCATCCTGAATTTCTGAACCCTTGATCTTGATATTGACCGTGTCGCTGCGCGCCTGCTTGATCATGGCACGTTCGGTATAGGCCAGCGGATCAACACCTTTGGCACCTAACATAGGATCAGCTGTTGGAATGCCCATAATTTCAGGGAACTGTTGGAACATTTCGACCAGAAACAGGTTCAACCCGACCAGTGTATGGCGGGCAAAACCTTCACGGACTTCAAGATCAAGAAGCTCCGGCCCAAACGTATTGGCCGAAGCCGGGAAGTTTGAATATTCCTGAATAGAGGCAATCTTGCTGCGGAATTTGGCTTTGTCATCGCCCGATGGCATATGACATTCCTGACAGCTCAGCGCCATCGCCCCGGCACCACCGGGCAATGCTCCATCTATGGTATAGCCGGTTCTAAAATCACTGAACGCCCATTCGGCATAGGTTGTCTGTTCATAAACAGTCCCAACCTGCTTGCCGTCTTTAAGAACCGGAAGATGGACTGTGTGGCATGTGCCGCACATCTCCGATGTCTTGATGGCGCCCCCTTTGGCCGGCGTAATGCCAAGGGTATATTCCATTGGGTGTTTTTGTGGCTTATCAAACGGCCCATAAAGCGTATCCGCATCCCCCACCAGGAAACTGCCGGTAAAGGTTTTGGCAAAGCCTGTATTGTCGGGGTTAAGCGTTTCCTGACGCTGTAGCACACAGGCATTCTGTGGTGCGTCTTTGAACTTTTCCGTAGCATCCTTACCCAGCACCATCTGATGGCACGACATGCAGGAAATACCATCACGTGCCAAGGCACCATAAGATGCATGACCGGCAGCGAGATTGTTCGCCGGATACGGAATGGCATTCACCATGGATCTGTCAAAATCACCACAGGAGAGTGCCATTTGAACACCTGAATCCGCATCAGCCTGCTGCGCTATATTATGATCAATCTGGAACTGGCGTTGCCCCATGATCCCGTGACAGCCAAAGCATGTATTCTGAACCAAATCGGATTGATCGCTGTGGAAGGTCTGCAGTTCGCTTGCCACTTGGGCAAAGAATATCGGGTCACGGCCCGCCAACCCCATCGGGGATGACCGCCATGTCGCGTAAGGCGACATATTCAGCAAAAGATCCCCGTCCGGGTCCGGCATTGTCATATCAAACTGCAAGCCTGTGCTACCCGCATCATGGCACCCCACACACTGATCGCTTGTCATGAACTGATTATGCGGTGCTGGCCCGTCCGCCCCCATCCACACCGTGTCATAGCTTTGCGAGGGCATGTTGCTTGGCAGTGCCAGATTATAGTCAAACGGACTGCCCGTTTTGGCAAAGGCAGTTAAAATCGCCGCCATGTCAGGATGTGCGTTTTTACGGGCAGTGCCCAGCGGATCAGGAACTTTTTCATGTTGCGCACGCAAGCTGTGAATATCCGCCGGTGCCCCGCTTGACGGGTCGTTCTTCTTGACCGACGGGGCAACACCCCCATCTTGGCCCAGATACTGACCGGCAAAGAAATCCTGCGACAAGAACACTTCCGGCTGCCCCGGATGACCTTCGAGGTTTTTTAACTCGGCAAAGGTCATATCACGGGCAGAACCGTGGCAATTCACGCAATATTGCCCAAAGCCCATATTGGCCGGACCGTTACTGGTCCCGGCGGGCCAATCAACCTTCCAACCCGATCCCGGCCAACCATACCATCCCCAGAACCATCCATCATAAGATGCTTGGCTATCGCGCACCATGATCGCGGCACCGCTGGTTGGCCAAAGGTGCGTGGGATCCTCCCCCGCGCAAGCCGAAGCTGGTTGCGGATACATCTCCTTGACCATGATCGCACCGTCTGGAATGTCCGCAGGAGCACTGGGTCGGCTGCCCTCTGCACCCCGGTTTTCAGACAGCCAATTGACCATATCGGGGGAATACCAGATCACGACGGGCGAATGTGTCCCGTGATAGGTGCCCACCCACTGTCCTTCATGGCCCATCGTATCCCGACTGGCGGTAAAAGGTCCGGTATCGCGGACAAACTTGTCGCGCACCCACCCGGCATCTGTATCGCGATGACACCAATTATCGAAAAATTTTGACAGAGCAGTTTCATACTGGTCAAGCGGCAAGGCAGATGGATCAGCCACCGTGGCACTCAGCGATTTGCATAACGCGGGATCTGTCGGGATAAGTGCTTGATCGCGCAAAGCGGAACACGATTGCGCCCAAACAGCACCAGACATGCTACACCCGATCCCTGCCAAGATCAGCGCACGCAAAGGCATCGTTGCAAACCGCTTAAACATAACTCTCTCCCCAGATTGCGTTTGTCCCGAACGCACATTAACCCTGATGGGAGTATGGTCTTTCCAGCGAAAATTTCAATCTTTGATTGATCGCATCCAATTGCATTGCTCTTCTAAGGGTTGCGAAAAAAACCGACCAGCAATATACTTGCTGGCCGGTTTTGATTGTCTTGAATGCATCTATCCAAGGATATTTGGATGCGTTCAGATAAGCGTTAGTGGCTGTCTTTAGGAATTTCGTTGCCACGATGGCCGACAAGGAAGTCGAAATCGGCACCTTTGTCCGCCCCGATAACGGTTTTGTAGTATAGCGAAGCATAGCCACTGACCGGGACCGGAACGGTATTTTTCCAATTCGCCAGACGCTGGGCGAGTTCTTCATCGCTGATGTCGAGATGCAGTTTGCGGTTCGGCACATCAAGCTCGATCATGTCACCATTCTGAACCACGGCAAGCGGCCCACCGGCTGCGGCTTCTGGTGATGTATGCAAAACAACCGTGCCATAGGCCGTGCCGCTCATCCGCGCATCGGAAATACGCACCATGTCGGTGATGCCTTTGCGCAATACTTTTGGCGGCAAGCCCATATTGCCGACCTCGGCCATGCCCGGATAACCTTTTGGCCCACAGTTTTTCAAAACCATGATGCAGTTTTCATCGATATCAAGCGCCTCGTCATAGATCTTGGCCTTGTAATCATCGATGTCTTCAAACACCACCGCACGGCCACGATGGGTCAGAAGTGCCGGTGTTGCTGCAGATGGCTTAAGCACCGCACCATTTGGTGCAAGGTTGCCTTTGACCACGGCGATACCACCGCTTTCGGTCAATGCGTTCTCGAACGGACGAATAACGTCATCGTTCCAATTGCGCACGTCCTTGACCTGATCCCACATGGTTTCGCCCGACACCGTCAGGGCATCATTGTGAAGCTTACCCGCTTCCCCCAGTGCCTTGATCACAACCGGCAGACCACCCGCATAGAAGAACTCTTCCATCAGGTATTTGCCCGATGGCTGCAGGTTAACAACGGTCGGAATATCCCGACCCAAGCGATCCCAATCATCAAGGGTCAGATCAATGCCGACACGTCCGGCAATCGCAAGCAAATGGATCACGGCATTGGTCGAACCACCAATCGCACCATTGACCCGAATGGCGTTTTCAAACGCTTCCTTGGTCATAACGTCAGACGGTTTAAGGTCGTCCTTGACCATATCGACAATCCGGCGACCGGTAATATGGGCCATCACGCGACGGCGGCTATCAACAGCCGGGATCGCGGCATTACCCGAAAGCGCCATGCCAAGCGCCTCTGCCATGCTGGCCATGGTTGATGCCGTGCCCATCGTGTTGCACGAACCGGGCGAACGCGACATGGCAATTTCGGCTTCAAGGAAATCTTCGGTGCTGATCTTGCCAGCTTTGCGGTCTTCGGAAAGCTGCCAAAGCGACGTACCCGACCCGATATCCTGCCCCCGCCATTTACCGTTAAGCATCGGCCCACCGGTGACCACGATGGCCGGGATATCAACGCTGGCCGCCCCCATCAAAAGTGCCGGGGTGGTTTTATCGCAACCCACCATCAGAACCACGCCGTCAAGCGGGGTCCCGCGAAGGGCTTCTTCAACATCCATGGCCGCAAGGTTACGGAACATCATGGCCGTTGGACGCAGCGTGCTTTCACCAGCCGAGAAAACCGGGAATTCAAGCGGCAAGCCGCCTGCTTCGTAAATGCCGTGTTTAACCCGTTCGGCAAGATCGCGCAGATGGGCATTGCACGGGGTCAATTGCGACCACGTATTACAAATGCCGATCACCGGACGACCATCAAACAGGTCAGACGGCAAGCCCTGATTTTTCATCCAGCTGCGGTGATAGATATTGTCTTTGCTGGTTCCGCCGAACCAACCTTCTTGTGACCGCAATGTGCGCGGCCAAGGTGCCGGTTTAAACTTTGTCATGCCCGTTTTCCTTTTTTACTTATTATCGAGACGGGTCCGGTTGTGTGCAGCTGGGACGTCCGCACAGGGGACTCTGAACGACACAGAATGGCACCCAACCGGCTTTGTTGGCTATTTTCACCCATAATTGTGTCGTTCCGCGTCATCGTATTGTTACGCCTTGTTTTTGTTGTAGACGTCAAAGATCACGGCTGCGAGCAACACCAGACCTTTAATCACTTGCTGCCAGTCGATACCAACACCAACGATCGACATACCGTTATTCATGACACCCATAATCAGCGCACCGACAACCGCACCGATCACTTTGCCAACCCCGCCTGACATGGATGCACCACCAATAAAGACGGCCGCAATCACATCAAGCTCGAACGCAAGACCGGCTTTTGGCGTTGCCGTATTCAGACGTGCGGCAAACACAAGCCCGGCAAGGGCGGCCAGCATGCCCATATTGGCAAAGGTAAAGAAGGTCAGGCGTTTGGTATTGATCCCTGAAAGCTTGGCTGCCTTTTCATTCCCGCCAAGTGCATAGATGCGACGACCAAGGGTCGTTGAGTTGGTGATAAAGGTAAAGATCGCGATCAGCACCGCCATAATGATCAAGATGTTTGGCAACCCGCGATAGGTCGACAGAAGATAGGTCACAAACAGGATCGCCAAACCGGCGACCGCATGTTGGATGATAAAGACCGCCATCGGTTCGTCAACAGCAGCAAATTTCGCCTGTTTGGCACGCGAACGCAGACCAAGGATCGGAAGCAATGCGGCCAAGGTAACACCGAGCGTCATCGAAAAGACGTTAAACCGTCCCTCGATCAACCCGCCAAAGAAGTCCGGTACGAAGCCCGACGACATGGCCTGGAATTCAGGTGGGAACGGACCAACCGATGCCCCACCCAAAAGGGCAAGTGTCAGGCCCTTAAATACCAACATCCCCGCCAGTGTGACGATAAAGGACGGAATGCGCCAATAAGCCACCCAGTACCCTTGGGCGGCACCAATGACCGCACCAACGACCAGACATGCCGGGACGACAAAGGCCGTCGGCAAATCCCAATGCACAATCATGACAGCGGCAAGCGCGCCGACAAAACCAACGACCGATCCAACCGAAAGGTCGATATGCCCACCCACAATCACCAGCAACATGCCAACGGCCATGATGATGATATAGCTGTTCTGCAAGAACAGGTTGGTCAGGTTCACCGGTTTAAGCATGATGCCGTCGGTCAGAACCTGGAAGAAAGCCAGAATGGCGACCAGCGCAACAACCATGCCGTATTCACGGATATGGGTGCGCAGATAGTAACCAATTGATTTGTTATCAGTATCGCTCATTGTCTGTTCCTCACGCCTTCAGGATCATGCGCATGATTGCTTCCTGGCTTGCATCTTTTGCTGCAAGCTGCCCTTTGATCTCACCTTCGTTCATCACATAGATGCGATCACACATGCCCAGAAGCTCCGGCATTTCCGACGAGATCATGATGACCCCCTTACCATCGGCTGCCAGCTGGTTGATAATCGTATAAATCTCGTATTTCGCGCCAACATCAATACCACGGGTCGGCTCGTCCAAAATCAGGACTTCCGGTGCCGCAAACAGCCACTTGGACAAAACAACTTTCTGCTGGTTGCCACCTGAAAGATTGACGACCTTTTGCCCGACATTGGGTGTGCGAATATTGATCTTTTCCCGGTATTCCTCGGCAACGGAACGTTCGGCACCATCGTTCAAGACACCCCGTTCCGAAACGCCCCCAAGATTGGCCAGGGTAATGTTGGTCGTGATATTTTCATCAAGGATCAGACCCATTTCCTTGCGGTCTTCGGTGACATAGGCAAGCCCCGATGCAATCGCCTTTTCAACGGTTGAAACATCGACCACTTTGCCATTGATCAGAACTTCACCGGAAATTTCCGTACCGTAAGATTTACCAAAGATGCTCATGGCAAGTTCGGTACGTCCTGCCCCCATCAATCCGGCAATCCCGACAACCTCGCCTGCGGCAACATCAATGCTGACATTATCAACGACTTTGCGTTCAGGATGCAGCGGATGGGTTGCCGACCAGTTGCGCACTTCCATCAGCTTATCCTTGCTGATATTTGGCGTGCGTTCCGGATACCGGTGTGCCATGTCGCGCCCGACCATGTCCTTGACGATATCGTCTTCGGTGATCTGACCGGCACGCGCATCAAGGGTCGAAATCGCCTTACCGTCACGGATAACCGTAATGCGATCCGCAACCCGGTTGATCTCGTTCAATTTATGCGAAATCAGGATCGATGTAATGCCCTGCGCCTTGAATTCCAGCAGAAGATCCAAAAGCTTCTGACTGTCATTTTCCTGCAAGCTTGCGGTCGGCTCATCAAGGATCAGCAGTTTGACTTTTTTCGAAAGCGCCTTGGCAATTTCAACCAACTGCTGTTTGCCAACACCGATATTGGTTACCAGTGTCGCCGGATTTTCTTTCAGGCCGACTTTTGACAGTAACTCGCCCGTGCGCGCAAAGGTCGCAGGCCAGTTTACAATGCCGTTTTCGCTCATTTCATTGCCCAGAAAGATGTTCTCGGCAATCGACAGGAGTGGCACCAACGCCAGTTCCTGGTGAATAATAATAATGCCGCGTTCTTCACTATCGCGGATATCTTTGAATTCCTGAACGCCACCATCATAAAGGATGTCGCCTTCATAGGTGCCGTGTGGATAAACACCACTCAGAACCTTCATCAGGGTGGACTTGCCAGCACCGTTTTCGCCACAAAGCGCGTGAATTTCTCCACGTTCGACTTTAAGGCTGACATCATCCAACGCTTTCACACCGGGAAAGGTCTTGGTGATGTTCTTCATTTCCAGGATGGTATCCATCCGGTCCTCCCACTGCCGTCGGGGGGTGACGGCGTCTTTATCCACTTGGTCTTTGTTGTCTTGGGAAAACCCGTCGGGTTTATGCCCTGCTTTTGGCAGGTTAGGCCCATATCAGACAGCAATTAAGGCAATGGAACCCAGCTTACATGCCAGATGGTACACCTTCCGGGTTCCATTGCTAAAGCGTTGGCTTACTTCACTTCATCTTCGGTGTAGTAGCCAGAACCAAGAATGATTTCTTCCCAGTTGGATTTATCAACCATAACCGGTTCAAGCAGATAGGAAGGAACGACCTTCACACCGTTGTCATAGGTTTTGGTGTCATTGATGGTCGGCTCGCGACCGGCAAGAACATCGTCAACCATGGAAACAGTGACACGTGCAAGTTCACGGGTGTCTTTGAAAATCGTGGAATACTGTTCGCCAGCAAGGATCGATTTGATCGACTGAAGCTCAGCATCCTGACCGGAAACAACCGGCATTTTCATGTCGCCGGAACCATAGCCGACACCTTTAAGCGACGACAGGATACCGATCGAAAGGCCATCATATGGCGACAGAACACCGTCAACTTTTTCATCCGTGTAATAAGCCGACAGAAGGTTATCCATACGGGCCTGTGCAACCGCACCATCCCAACGAAGGGTACCGACTTTGTCCATGCCCATCTGGCCGGATTTAACAACAACCGTACCTTCATCAATCAGCGGCTGCAGGATCGACATTGCACCATTATAGAAGAAGTATGCGTTATTATCATCCGGTGACCCACCGAACAGTTCAACATTGAAAGGTGGCTCGCCTGCTGCAAGCAGACCATCAACCAGCGAAGTTGCTTGCTGAACGCCAACTTTGAAGTTATCAAATGTGGAATAGTAATCGACATCCGGGCTCTGAACGATCAAGCGGTCATAAGCAAAGACCTTGATACCAGCAGCCTGGGCATTTGCCAGCGCATTCGAAAGAGTGGTGCCGTCGATTGCTGCGATCACCAGAACATCAACGCCTTTGACGATCATGTTTTCGATTTGGGAAAGCTGGTTCGGAATGTCGTCTTCTGCATATTGAAGATCGGTTTTGTAACCGGCATCTTCGAACTGCTTGACCATTGAATTGCCGTCAGAAATCCAACGTGCCGAAGATTTGGTCGGCATTGCGATACCGACATACCCTTTATCAGCCGCATGTGCATAACCACCCGAAAGCATCGGGCTCATCATTGCGGCCGCGCCAAAGGCGACCCCTGCCATTACGGCACTGAGACGTTTCATAGCTATCCTCCCTACAAGACACGGCATATTCGCCATTTTATGTCGCCCGACTTTATCAGGCTTTATAGCCCGCATATGTCGTGTCTTTGTTTTCAATTAATAAAGTGCCCCATTTCCCAAAGGGCACGGCGACATTATTCAGATGCGTTACATAACAATCAAATAAGCAATTTCAAAACTTGCATATCAAAATTGATATAATACAATCCTCACCAAGGGAGGAAACCCAATGACCGCAATCCGAAACAACCAACCGCTCAGCTCTGCCAAATCACTTCTTTTTCGATCCGGCAACCTGTTTCAGCGCGGTCTGAAGCTAAGCCACCTGCGCATGGTTGTTGCGATGGAAGAAACCGGGCAAATCAGTCTTGCTGCTGACATGCTCAAAACATCGCAGCCCGCAGCATCGCGATTGCTCTCGGAAATGGAAGGCATTCTGGAAGCCAGACTATGTGTGCGCAGCCCCCGCGGGATTGAAATGACCAATGCCGGACGTGCGTTGGCCAGGCGTGCGCGCAGCATGCTGATTGAAATCCGCGAAGCCGAACGCGAGATCGAAGATATCAAACATGGTGGCGGTACGGTTTTTGTCGGCGCAGTGACGGCAGCGGCAGTTGATCTTGTCGTGCCTGCGATCCGAAGTGTGCAAGCCGTCAATTCGTTACTGGAAGCCCATGTCGGGGTTGGGCCATCGCATTTATTGATCAAGGATTTGCTGGCGGGCGATCATGACTTTGTCATTGGCCGTGTGCCCGAAGACATGGACCCGCGCCAATTTAACATCCGCGAAATCCGAAGCGAAAAAATCCGCCTTATGGTGCGTTCCGGCCATCCGCTTTTGGCTGGAAACAAACCGATCACGCTTGCCCGTCTTGCCAAATTTGAATGGATTTTGCCCCCGCCGGGCAACCTGATGCGGCGCACGATTGAAGATGCGTTTATTTCACGCCATTTGCCCTTGCCCCATTCAAGTCTGAATTCGGCATCCCTTTTGGTGACATTGGCAACATTGGCCGATACCGACGCAATAGCCCCGATGGCCGAGGAAGTCACAAGTCTTCTGGCAAGTGGCGGACTGATCACGGAATTGCCGTTTGACGGCGTGATTGAAATTAAACCCTATAGCCTGATTACGGCGCGTGGACATCGCCTGTCGCCATCGGCACAGCTTGTCTCTGATCACGTATTGGCACGGATCGAGCGGCCCTTACCGTAAAGTACCCCTCCTTGAATTAGGGCGTTCGGTTTATATCTGTTTATATCTGTGCGTTACAGCAAAACTCGCGTAAACTACTGTCATACAACAAAGACATTTTCCAAATGAGAATGAAACGTGCCCAGCACCTCCCGATATATTGGTTCAGTTCTGACCGTCTCCAGCGCACTGATCGCGATGGATGTACAGGCAACCGAGCTTGATGAAACGCAACAAGACAGCCCTGCTTTCGCGTTATTTGATCTACGCGCCACAACGGCGTGGGACGCTTTTTCCTATAGATCGCTGACACCCACTATCGATATGCTTGATACACTGATCACGTCTGCCGGTGGTGATCCGATGCGGCTTGATTTCGTGATGGACAATATCGTGCCGCCATTGTGCGAATTGCGCCCTGACCCGGAAAATTGCGACGGGCCGGGCATTCCTGTTGGTTGGATGGAAAATATCCCGCAGACAATTTGCATGGATATCCCCGCCGATATCAGCGCACGCCACGCAAACCTTCTTGGCAACAGCAATCAACTGTGCCTGGAGCCTGCAACCGGTTTGATGTTGCCAAATGATTGGGTCAACGGGGGACCATGGGCGCAGCTTCATTTGCATCAAACGGTATCCCTTGGTGAAATTCGCCGTCGCGATAATACCGCGACCATTGATCTAACCGTTACCGATGCAATCACGACCCGCCTTGCGACATTATCAGAACAGGGATATGGCCCGGCCAAAATTGGCTTGGACAAAGTTGGTCTTCGGAAAATTATCGGCGATCAGCTTGATCAGTTCATCTCAGGTGATGATGAAAGCTGTACGTTTTTACAAAGCAACTCTGATCCGTCCGGGTTGGGATATCTGATTCTGGATGACGTATTGGCCCGCATTTCCATCTATGCGGACGAGTATGATGTCGCGACCAGTCTTGTTAAAACCGCCAACGGCATTTCGCTGGGTGCGTCACGAGAAGACGTTTACGCCGCCTTTGATGGCCAACCCCTGATCGAAGAAGACCACGAATATCTTGGTGCAAATGGGCGCTATGTGACCTGGTGGCGTGATGCGCAAAAAACACGCGGCATCCGGTTTGAAATCAATGAAGAAGGCTTCGTCACCGCCATCCATGCCGGCAGCGATGCCATCACGCTTCTTGAAGGTTGCTCTTAAACAAAGCGTGTCTTTCCAACGCGCTTCTCAACCCTGGCGTCAGACGATTTCCTTTGCGATTGACAAGCTTTGCCAAGGCGATAAAAAGCGCGTCCTTGCACATCCTTGTGCATGCCTAAAACCAGCAACAGAAATGCCATCCCCTTGCCGCAAAGCCCGTTCATATCGGCGCATTGTGCAGGAAACATGAATGCAAACGCCTTACACATCCAATCTTGTCATCATCACCGGCGGTCCCGGTGTTGGTAAAACCACATTGATCGATCATCTTCACCAGCGCGGCTATGACACCAGCCCGGAAGTTGCGCGTGCCGTGATCGAAGAACAGATCGAGCGCGGCGGCAATGCCCTGCCATGGGAAGATAACGCCGCCTATGCCGGGTTAATGGCCCGCAGATCAATCCGGGCGTGGCAAACCGGGATGGAATGCCATCCCCGCACTGTGTTCTGTGACCGCGGATTGCCCGACACATTGGCCCATCGCCGTCTGTCAAACCTGCCTGAAGACAAGGGGCTGTTAAATGCGATCACAACATATCGCTATCGCCGAACCGCCTTTGTCCTTCCGCCATGGGCGGACATCTATAAAACCGATACTGCGCGCACACAAAGCTTCTCCGAGGCCGTCAGAACATATGTAGTGCTGTGCCGGACCTATCACGAATGCGGTTACGATCTGATCGAAATTCGCAAAGGTCCGGTCGAACAGCGCGCTGCCCAGATCCTTTCACGCCTCAAACTTTAAGTGCAGCTCCCATGACCAGACTTGCCCGCCTGACATCGAACATTACCCGCCAGACCATCATTTTCGCAGCAACATCCGCAACACTGTTTGCCGCCCTGCCATCCTATGCGGCCTGCTATGGCTGGCCTTTGCGTGAATATAAGGGGGAATTTGCCTATGACGGCGATACGATCTATGTCGCCATCCCCGGTCTTCCCGGCGAAATCGCCAATATGTCGGTTCGGGTGCGCGGGGTTGATACACCTGAAATTCGCGGCAAATGTGACAGCGAAAAGCAACTGGCCCAGCAGGCGCGCGACTATGCGCGAGCACGTTTGAAATCAGCCAAGGCAGTTGAATTTTGTGAACCGGAATGGGGGCGTTATGGCGGTCGTGTGGTCGCATCGGTTCGCATTGATGGCAGCCCGCTTGATCTCGATCTGATCAATAATGGCTATGCCCGTGCCTATGACGGCAAAACAAAACGCGCGCCTTGGTGTCAGGGATGATTCCACACATAACTTTGATGTGAAGATACTGGACATCTGGCGCAATCCGACCATCTTTGGGAACAAGGAATTTAGCCCGTGTTTATCCAGGATGTGAAGTGATCCGAATGACCCAGTATCGCAAAGACCCCGACGCCATCAAGAACCTGACCCCCGAACAACATCACGTCACACAGGAAAGCGGCACAGAACCGCCGTTTCGCAATGATTTCTGGGACCATAAGGAAGATGGGCTTTACGTCGATATCGTTTCTGGCGAGCCGCTTTTTACATCCCATGACAAGTTTGATTCCGGCTGTGGCTGGCCAAGCTTTGTCAAACCGGTTGATAGCGAACATGTCATTGCCAAAGAAGACAACACGCATGGCATGCGCCGGATCGAGGTTCGATCCAAGCACGGGGATAGCCATCTGGGCCATGTTTTTCCCGATGGTCCGCAGGATCGCGGCGGTCTTCGATACTGCATCAATTCCGCGTCGCTGCGCTTTATCCCGGTCGCGGATCTTGAGGCCGAAGGATATGGTGAATATATAAAATTTTTTGAATAATACGCGTGATTATTCACTTTCATTGAACAATCAAAAGACCGGCACATGAGATTTCATCGCCGGTCTTTTTTGTGCGTGTTTTTATTTGTATGAGGATTAAAAATCACGCTTTAGAAATTCCACCTTTGAAATTCCACCGTGGAAATTACAGCGTCGAAATTCCACCGTGGAAATTACAGCGTCGAAATTACAGCGTCGAAATTACAGCGTCGAAATTACAACGTGGAAATCACGCTTGAACATTATCCCCAAAAATCACGCCTGAAAATCACGCCTAGAAATCACACCCAAAAAAATCACACCTAGAAATCACCCGGCGCGCATTGCAAACAGGTCAGACCCATGTCGCGCCATTTATCGACAACCCGTCGACGGTCATCAACCACAAGCCAGGGGTTAAACCCGTCTGATATGATTTGCGCCAGAAGGTCTTCTTTGACTTCCTCGTCGGTGCGATGATCGGCATCTTCGGGGCGCAGATACATGCCATCAAACGGGATATCATGGGCGCGCAGCCATGCTTCGGATCGATGTTGCCAACCGGCCGGACGGCCTGAACAAATCACAATCGCGTGGCCTGATGCGTGCAGGATGCGCAGCAACCGTTCGATATTTTCAATCGGCTTGGCCAGATCCATGGCGTCAAAAAACGCATCCCATTGTTTTTCCACACCATGAACCAGATGCCCCAAAGCATCGGCGTCGAAATGCGCAAGTGTTCCATCCATGTCAAACACCACCGCATCGCGCATATCTTGCGCGGTTTGAGGGGTGCTTTGCGCATCGGCTTCGGGCTTGGTCACGCGGAAATCTCCTTGATCATTGTTTCGGTCAAATAGTCATATTCCCAGCCGGTCTGTGCCGGGCGGAACAGGATCGGGGTGGCGTTTGGCACACGCGGGCCATCGGCGTCAAAGCCGGTCATATAGAGAATGCAGCGCGCCACACCGGAATGGGCGACAATCACGGTCAGTTCATCACTGACTTCGGCCAGGGCCTGTTGCATGGCAAAGGAAACCCGCTGACACATGGCATCGAACCCTTCGCCGTTTGGCGGGGTTTCAAACCGCGGGCAAAGTTCACCAACCGGGCGTCCTTCGAGATCGCCCCAATGGCGTTCGCGCAATCCGTCCAGAACGTGGGCGGTATAATCGGGCAAAGCTAATTGTGCCGTTTTGCGTGCGCGGTCCTGCGGGCTGACATAGACCGACTGCCAAGTTCCCTGCGCCATCAAGGGGGCAATCGCACTTGCCTGCGCACGACCTGTTTCATTCAGGGGTGGCTCGCTGGAACCGGCAATGATGCCAGCCCGGTTGGCACCGGTTTCGCCGTGGCGAATGAAAACAAAGGGCACCTTGGGAAAGTCGAACTTCTCAGGGGCATAAATCATGACCGGGCATCACCGTTTTTTGGAAAAAGAACTCGCACTACAAATAGAACCGATCGGCGAGCTGTAACCGTCCATCAAACCCGTCGACAAGACCAAAATCCTCTGGCCGGCTGTTAAAAAGCGGCACAACCTGCATCGCATGACATTCATTGGCCAGTTTAATCACATGATTTGCCAATGGGTGCACATTCCAGCGCCGGAAATGCGCATGGCCCTTTTCAACCATTTTCCGGGCCTCAATCGGCATAAACCCGGTGAAAATCACATGCGCACTTGATCCCATCCGCCCGGCATCACGCCAAAGATCAATCAGTTCCCGCGCCTTGCCAAAAGTTGCACAGGGCGCATGACACAGCAAAAGCCGGGCATCCGGATTAAAATGCTTTGCCTTGTCTTTCAGGTTTCGCAACCGCCGGATCGCATCCCCATCAACATAATCAGATCCATGGGCATCAAGCACCTGTTTGACCTGCCCGTAACATCGATCATCCATCGACCAGTCGGTCAGGCCATGGCGTTCAAACAACAACGCCATTTCTGCCGCCCGTCCACTGGGTGGTACGGGAAACAGGATTTGGCCTTCAAGTTTGGTCATGGTGGTCAGAAGGCTATCGATGCGGACCTGCTGGGTCAGTTGTTCCATCCCGTAAGACGCATCAAGCAGAACCGTTGCGGCATCGGGCGGCGCGTCATAGAGGAAATAATCCGATTCTTGACAGAAATCACCTGAATAGAGTACCCCGCCACCCAGTTCGAAATGCAACCACACCCCGCCAAAGGAATGACCGGTGCGTCCGGTTGTCACCGTCACACCATCGACCTGAATTTCCCCAACGGGCGGCAATGGAATGACATTGGCCCCCTTGGGCAATGATTTCGCGGTGACTTCGGTGCAATAAATCGGAAGACCGGCGGCAACAATTTCATCGGCCGCCCCGATATGATCGATATGATCATGGGTGATGAAAACAGCGTTAACTTTATTGAGCCACGCCGGATCAAACCCCTGATCGCTTTCCGGCCCCACCCCGCAATCAAGCAGCCAGCGCCGGTTAAAAAATTCAAGCCGTAAACAAGCCGGGCCTTTTTCGCCAAGGCCTGAAAGAACACGCATGCGGGCAGACATCAGGCGGCCTCACCTTGCAGTCGGTCAAAAACCCAACCATCGGAAACCTTTAACCCGACCTGTTCGCCAATGCGGGCACGGCGGGTGGCATATACCGGAAGTGTTTGATGATCATTGACCCGGACGGACAACCGGAACCGCCCGCCAAGATAAACGCAATCTTCAACCAATCCCCGCAACGGCGCGCCATCTTCGACCCAGACATCTTCAGGGCGCAGGCACAATCCCGCCTGCCCGTTAATATGCCCACCGGCCAGTTTCGGGCAAATGCGTGCCGCAATTTCGGCATCGCCCAAGCGCACCGAACATGTCCCGCCGGTTTGAAGTGCGACGTCGCGCACCGGCAACACCGCCCCCGCCCCGACAAACCCGGCCACCATCAAGTCGGCGGGTTCGCGGTAGAGCGTTTCCGGGGCGGCCATCTGGCGAATATGGCCCTTATCCATCACGGCAATCCGGTCAGCCATCGCCATGGCTTCGGCCTGATCATGGGTGACGTAAATCATGGTTGCCCCGGTACGGCGATGGAAATCAAGAAATGCCTGTTGCATGGTTTCACGCAAATGCACATCCAGATTGGCCAACGGTTCATCAAGCAGAACCGCACGCGGTTCCATCACAAGGCACCGCGCCAGTGCCACACGTTGACGTTGCCCGCCGGAAAGTTCCGAAGGGTTGCGATCGGCATAGGGTTCAAGCGCAACGATGTTAAGGGCTTCGGCAATGCGGCGATCGCGTTCGGCCCGACCAACGCCGCGGACTTCAAGCGGATAGCCGACATTGCGCGCAACCGACATATGCGGCCACAGGGCATAGGATTGAAAGACAATCCCCAGATTGCGATCTTCGGGGCTGATCATGATGGCGTCTTGCGGGCTTGCCACCACCTGCCCGCCCAGCGAAATCACCCCGCCATCGGGTTCTTCAAACCCGGCCAGAAGACGCAGCAATGTGGTTTTGCCACATCCTGACGGCCCCAACAGGGCAACGAATTCACCATCGGCAATATCAAGGGATACCTGATTGACCGCACGATAATCGCCAAAGCATTTGGTAATGCGCGAAAGATTTATGTCTGCCATGGCACAACTCCCTTGGGCAAACGACGCGAAGCCAACTGAAAACAGCTCATCAACGCGATCACCACCAGCACGACCAGAACCGCCACGGCCGAGGCCAGAACGGTGTCGCCACTGTCATCAAGATTGAAAATCAAAACACCCAGCGTTTCAGTGCCCGACGACCACAAAAGGGCCGAAACGGTCAGTTCGTTAAACGCGGTTAAAAACACCAACAACGCCCCCGCTGCCGCCGACGGCGCCGCCAGCGGCAAAAGGACATCGCGCAACCGGCGCAACAACCCTGCGCCGCAGGCCTGGGCGGCTTCTTCGAGGGCGGGGTCAAGCTGGCTAAAGCTGTTCATCACCGGACGCAGGGCAATCACCAGGAACCGTGCGAGATAGGCGATAAAGATAATGCCAAGGGTGCCATACAGGCTGACATCCAAAAGCGGAATGCGGATGAACAGCAAGATGCAGGCAATCGCCAACACCACACCGGGCAGCGCATAGGGCACTTCGACCAGAAGATTGATCAGTTTGGTCAGGTTCGATGGCCGTCTGACCATCACATAGGCCAAAGGCAAACAGACCAGAACCAAAGTCACCGCCGCGCTGACCGAGAGCACAAAGCTGTTTTGAAAGGCCCGGATGGTCGAGGGCTGCACGAACAGGATTTCGTAGAAGGCCGCAAAACTGTAATTGCTGAAATTCAGTTTCACGCCAAAGGCCGGAACCAGCGAGGTTGCAATCAATGCCATCAAGGGCACGACTAGAATGACCACAAGCACCGTCCAAAGAACGGTTTCAATCAGGTTCCGCCGTGCGCCCAACCGGATATCAAGCGGGCGTCCAACCATGCCCATCAAACGGTAATCGCGTTTGGACAATAGCCGGTGATGCAGGGCAACACCGCAAATCGCAATCGCCCCGATCAGCATGGCAAGAACGGAAACTTCACCCAGAACCGACGGGCCAAAACCGGCAAGCTTTTGATAGATCAAGGTCGGCAAGGTCGGATAATTGGCCGGAATGCCCAGCATGGCCGGAATGCCGAAATTGCCAAGGGCGGTAACAAAGGCCATCGCGGTTCCGGCAATCAATCCCGGACTGGTCAGCGGCAAGATGATTTGCCACCACAAACGCCCACCGCGCGCACCCGCCAGACGGGCGGCTTCGATCTGTTCACGCGGGAGCATGCGCAAATTCGCCCGTAATGTCAGAAACACAATCGATGCATGCTGGATCCCCAACAGCAATGCGATGCCTTCGGCAGAATAAAGCGGCTGGGGCGATCCCATGGCCGGTGCGATGCCAAAGGCGTTTAAAAGCGCGCTGCTTGGCCCGGTCAGTTGCACCCAACTGAGTGCTGTGATCTGTGGCGGGATCATCATCGGGATCATGAAACAGAACACGAGTGCGGCCTTGGCCCGAACATCCGTCAGGGCGACCAGAAAGGCAAACGCCCCGCCAATCAAAAGCGAAATGATCGTGCCAAGACCGGCGGTATAGAGGCTATTGCCCGTGGCCTGCCAGGTTGAGCCTGATCCCAGGACATCGCGGACATAGTCAAAGGACGGCACCCCGCCGATGACAACACCTTCAAAGGCAAGCCGGACAATCGGCAGAATGGAAATCACAAAGACCGGCACCAACAACCCGTAAAGCAACCGGTCGGATGACCGGTTGCCTTGATTACGGGCGGTTACGCCGGGCAGAAAGCCGCGAAGGCGACCTGTTGCCTGCATTACTCAGCCCCGAAGATATCAGCGAATTTCTTTTTGTTCGCTTCGGCCTGTTCAAGGGCAATCGCCGGATTGAAAGCCATCAGTTTGATGTCTTTACGGGCCGGGAAACCTTCTGGAAGCGCCATGTCATTACGGGCCGGGATATAGCCCATATCAAGCACCAGTTTCTGACCGGCATCCGAGAGAACGAAATCAACAAACTTGTGGGCCGCATCAACGTTCTTGGCGTCTTTCATGATCGCGACCGGTTCGGTCACATAGGTCACACCTTCTTTCGGGAAGACGAAATCAACCGGCGATCCTTTGGCTTTGCCACGGATGGCAAGGAAATCGACAACCACGCCATAAGGTTTTTCACCCGATGCGACGGCCTTGAACGTGCCGCCGTTACCACCCTGTGCGCGGGCTTCATTGGCTGCCAGTGCCTGATAGTAATCCCAGCCAAGGTCTTTGTTCTCGGTCAGGGTGGAAAGGTGAATAAGAGCCGCACCGGAATAAAGCGGGCTTGGCATGACAAGCTGGTTTTTAACCGCCGGATCAGACAGATCGGCCCAGGAAGTCGGGGCTTTGACCGCGGTGTTGTAAACGATACCGGTGGTGATCAGTTTGGTGGAATAATAATATCCCTCGGCATCATAGAGCGCGTCTTCATATGATTTTGCTTCGCCGGATTTATAAGCCTGAAGCTGACCTTCCTGCTTAAGGCCTTCGAGCGTTACGGTATCGGCAATCAGAAGCACGTCCGGGCGCGGATCGCCTGCGGCAATTTCAGCACGCAATTTCGCCATCAGTTTGGTGGTGCCGTCACGGACCCACTCAACTTCAACATCCGGGTTGGCAGCCATAAAGGCATCAACAGTGGTCTGGGCATCCTGGGTCGGCTGGCTGGTATAGACAACAAGCTTTTCAGCAGCCTGACCAACAATCGGCAGCATCATTGCGGCAGAGGCCACCGCGGCAAGAAGAACGTTACGCATGATCGGCATCCCTAATTGAAATTGAGGTTTCGTTCGAAAACTGTTCGATCGGGAAGCTATCGGGATTTCGATTTCAGTTGTGTGACAACACCAAGAATTAAATGTTTCAACAGGTGCAACGGGCTTTCCAGCCACAATCAGGCCTGTCTATACTCCGGCACCAAACGAAACCACACCTTTCGAACGAAAGTATTTGTTGTGACTGAAACGCCCGATGCCGTGCCGCTTGATCGCCGCCGTGACCGTATTGTTGCGCTTGTAAAATCGTGTGGTTTTATGGCAGTCGAAGAGCTTGCACGCCGATTTAACGTATCGGTCCAGACCATCCGCACCGATTTGCGTGATCTGCAAGAACAGGGGCGCGTGTTTCGCCGCCATGGTCTGGCGGGTCCCGCCCCCGATCCGGATAATTCGGCCTATGAAAAACGCGAAGTCTGGAACCGGTCGGGCAAAATGGCGATTGCGGCCAAGATTGCCGAACTCGTCCCCGAGGGCTGCACGATTGCGATTGGCACCGGCACCACCGCCGAACTGGCAGCACAGCATTTATCATCGCACCGCAATTTAACCGTGCTGACCAATAATCTGCATGTGGTGATGACTTTGCAAAACGCGCCGAATGTCACCTTGCGTATGGCGGGTGGGACGGTGCGCACACGTGATCTTGATATCATCGGGGCCGATAGTGCCGATTTCTTTGGCAGCATGCGGGCCGATTTCGGGATTGTCAGTGTCGGGGGGATGTCAGATGAGGGTGATTTGCTTGACTTCAATATGGATGAAGTCCGCGCACGCCGGGCGCTTGTCGCCTGTTGCGATCACGCGATCCTGATGATCGACGAGAAAAAGGTTGGCCGCAAGGCGCTGTGCCGTGATGGCCACGCCAGCGATTACCAGACCGTCCTTCTAAACACCGCACCGGGCGATGCGCTGCAACGTGCCTTGGTCAAGGCACGCAGTCAGATTGTGGTTGTGAGATGACCACTCTGCAGTCGAATCGCACAAATTGAAGTTCGAAAATAAGCCTCGGACAATTTTATAGCGAATTCACAACCAACCAATGCAATTTACTGGCTCCGTTTCGAATAATAAATATCTTTATAAAATCAGATAGATAGCCAATAAAAAGCACCCCATCGCAGCGAGCTGTTAACATTTGCTTAATTTTCTTTAATCTGTCGTTAATCGCTATCTCCCCTGATTACTATTTCACGATCATCAAGATGATTTCGAAAATCACATACTTAGGTAAACGGTCAGTGTCATCTTACGATCCCAGATCTGTCGCGAACTTACTGCTGGACCAAGCAGAAACTTTTGGAGTCCAAGTAACAAACTTGGCCCTACAGAAGCTCCTCTATTTCGCCCATGGCGCATTTTTGATTCGAGAGAAAAAACCTCTAGTTTCAGGATACTTTGAAGCTTGGACATATGGGCCAGTTCATCCCGCCGTATATAAGTCCTTCAAGTCTGCAGGGTCGTCCCCTATCGAATTCAGAGCTGAAGGGAAAAATATTGTTACAGGTGGGCGCTACGCGCTAACTCTACCCGATGATAACGCCGTTAACTCGGTAATATCTGCGATCACAAAGAGTTACGGTCAATTATCGCCCGGAATGCTTGTAGATATCTCCCACGCACCAAATTCTCCGTGGGATATTGTGAAAAACAAAAGCAGAACAGACGTTGCATTTGGCCTTAGAATACCGGATACTTTAATTTCAGCTAATTTTAGACACCATAAGGTGCGTGTAGGGACAGAGCCAAATGTAGGAGAACCACTTGAAGATAAGCCGATTGCCGGATACCGACCTAGCACGAATTGCCCCACTTACTTTAGATGAACAAATTAAACAACTCAGGTTGATACGCGAGAAAGAAATTCGCATGTCGTATCAACAACTGCGAAGCGTGCTTCCAGAGTTGTTCAATATGGGATCAGATTTGCTTGGTCCATCAAAGCCATCCCCTTGGAAATTCATAGCTAAACGGCTGCAAAAAAAATGCCGTAGGGGCATTGAGCTTGAAGCAAATTTACGAGCAGCCAAAAGCCTTTATCAGTATGCTAATTCGGAAGGCATACATGCGCTAAAGCAAGAGTTTCCACCCCTTCGCCTTGGCATACATCAAGAAGTTCGCTTTTGGCAGCAAATGCTTATACTGATTGATGGGAAACCATTTATTCCGTTTATCGAACCCCGCACTTCGTATGGCCTATCTAATGACGGGCGAGTTTTCGCTTTCTCAATGATGCACGAGCACATTAGGGCGTCAGACCCCGACTACTCGGATGTCGGCTTTACTATTTTCCAACTCGGCAAGCCCAGTAAGAACCCCGACACTGGTGAAAAAACTCGCTCCACTCGAGTATATTTCGACCATTCTGTGGACTTGTTGTCTATGGAAGAATTAGAAAAGATGGCCGCAACAACTTATGGTCTCTGGGCTGAGGTTTTGGCAGAAAAAGATGCTCCTGCTGCTCCAGCCACAGGAACTGGGGGACTGCTACTGTAAATTTCTAACATACAAGCGTCGCATCTTCGCTGACGACCATATCCCCATCGACATGCAGCGTATGGTTCGGGGCAACGGCGGTCCAGCTATCGGCGTCGGTATCGAGTGGTTCGGAGACGACAATCACATGATCATCGCGTTTGCGCCAATAAAGCGATGGTGGTTTATCGTCACTGGCATGACGGATCGCACAGATGCTTTTGCCATTTGAAAGACAGGCGGTGAACCGAAACGGGGCTTTTGCGCCGCGGATTTTCATTTCATTTTCCACGACTTCAATGGTGTGGCGGATGGCGCGGTGCGGGTCGTCTTTCAGGCCAAGGGTCAGCATCAGGCAGAAAATAAGTTCGCTGTCGGTTGATCCTTGCCGACCGTCATAAAATTCATCTGACACCATGCCTTCAAGCGATCGGCGTACCAACGGGTAATCGCCGATCTGACCGTTATGCATGAACAGATAATTGTCATGAGCAAACGGATGGCAATTGGTCCGGCTGGTGTGGGTGCCGGTTGATGCGCGGACATGGGCGAAGAACAACCCGGATCGAATATGATGGGCAAGGGAACGTAAATTCGGATCGTTCCATGCCGGAAGGATTTCCCGGTACAGCCCCGGGGTGGTGCGTTCATCATACCAGCCAAGGCCAAAACCATCGCCATTGGTGGGTGTTTTGGCCTGTTCGGCATGCAGGCTTTGATCGACCAGTGAATGGCGTGGTTCAAACACCAGTTTTTCAAGATAAACCGGATCACCGACGTAACTCAGCCAACGACACATATTCTGCCCCCCGAAGCATTAATTCTGACGGCGCACATCTAAGCCGGATTAATACAGTATGGTCAATGTGATATTATGCTTCTTGCCGCTGATTTTAAGACATGGCGGTAACGAAGGACCCTGTTCGCAAAAAGAACAATAAACCACTTGCCAACCCCGGTGATTGACCGTATTTTCCGCGCCACAAAATGAATCGTGCTGGCGTAGCTCAGCTGGTAGAGCAACGCATTCGTAATGCGTAGGCCGTAGGTTCGAATCCTATCGCCAGCACCATTTTGTAGATGCAAAAACCCGCCAAGGTACAGCGTGCTGTTCTTTCGGCGGGTTTTGTGTTTCCAGGCTCAGGACCCAGGGTGTCGAATATGCGCCAAGTTGGCTTGGAATGAGCCCCATTTCCAAATGCATTCCGAATTCGCAATCGCTGATTGCGCTGCCCCCGTTTGCGCAATCTTTTCACATTCCCGCGTGCGAAGCGTCTTTTTGCAAGGAACCGTTTAAATCCTTGCAGATCAATTGCGGCTGAAAACTTCGCCCCTTTGTCTGCTGCAAGAGCAATACTGGGGAATGCATGCATGACAGACAGTGACGCGCCCAAACCAGATCAGGCCAAGAGCAACACCAGCACACCTGATACGGGCGACACCCAGCAGGGATCCCCGAGCACGCCTGCGAAAACAGATGAACCGCAGGTCGCGCTGGAAGTCATGGCCGCCCTGTGTCGGGAATTTGGTCTGGCGGGTTTGCCATCCGATGCGTCTGACAATCTGTTTTCCCCGGCTTCCCAAGGCGGGTCGCAGGACGCGCCGAGCGAAACCGCGTTTGAAATCATTCAGCGGTTCCTGTTTGACGGTGAGAGCAAAAGCGGCGCGGGTGGCACGGGTGGCGCGGCAGGCACAGGATCAACCGCACACACCGCACCGACACCGAATTTCAATGACAGCATCCCTGATCCGGCAAACATCATCGCCAGAGCGACCGGTCTTAACTTTCCGTCCGCCCCTGATAAAAGCGAGGCATCCACAATGAGCACTCTTAATTCCGAGACTTCTGAAACCTCCACCGAGGGCACAACAGCGCAATGGGGGCTTCGCACCAGCCATCGCGACGGCAGCACGACGGATATGAGCGGGCCGGTGATCAAGGATGATATGTTTCGCACCGCCATGCCATGCTTACAGGGCAATGCCACGGCGGATGCAGATACGCCCGACTGGGCGATCAAGATGACGCAAGGATTGCCGTTATCGCCGGGCCGCACAAATGCCCAAAGTGCGATTGGCGCAAAGCTGAGTGCTGCGGACATTCCCGCGACGTTAAGTAAATGGCGCGTTGACGTGGGGCCGTCACCGGATGCGCAGAGCCAACTTTCGGTGTCCTTGCCGACATCTGCACCATCGCAATTGCGCGCGCTTTTGTGTGACACAACCGCAACCGATGACAGCAGCCCGCAACTGTCCGACGTTCCGAGCTATGGCGGCGGCCCCTTTGCGCTTCATCTTGAACAATCGATTGGATCAATATCGAGCGAAGCTGTGCCCAATCTGGCCCTGATCCGTTTGGTCTTTGCCGATCGTGCGCCGATCCCGGCCCAGCTTGAATATATTGGCACCCTGCCCAGCCCGATTATTGGCGGGGCCATTATGGTTGCGCCAAATTACAGCATCCCGTTCCGGGCCCAGATCACCCCGCCAAGCGACGGCGACAAGGGGGCGGGGCTTGTGATTTTGGTGCAATATAATCAGGAAACCAGCTTTAACGTCACAGCCCAACTTCTGACCGAAACAAAAACCACCACACCAACCGCCATTCTGAGCTGTGTGGCGCAAGGCGACAATGCCGCCTGTCGCGCGGCAAGCATGGTTGCCAATGCCAATGGTCGTCTGGAAACCAGCCTGACCGGACTGGCCGAGATCCCCGATGATGCCGGGCTTGCGACATACGGATTTATTCTGCCACCAGATCCGGCGGATGCGCAAACGGATGCAAAACCGCAATCAGGCAGCACCGCAACCGGCACTGCGGATCAAGATGCATCTTCTGAGGATGCTGCGGCTGATCCCACAAAAGGTAGCGACACATCAGCACAGGCTCCAAGCAAGGCGTCGGGCGCAAGCTCCAAGGCCAGCAGCACGGCAAGCGCAAGCAAACCCGCCAAGGGTGCTGCAAGTACCAAAGGAGATGCTTGATGTCGGGTCAGGCACCAAATGACAAGGCCACCGCCAGCGGCCGCAAGGATGCTGTCAGAAAGGCCTTCAATCAGGAATATATGGCAACCCAGCAGGCCATGACCGAGGCCGCAGAACGTGCGCGCACCCAAGTCCTGGAACAGCGACATACCATTGCCAACCATGCCGAAGACGTCAAAGCCGGAACCAAGACCCCGCAGCCCCCGATTGGCCGGCAAAAAGGTGCGCCGCATATGGCGTCCGATCCGAACCGGCACGGGGATCAACAGGTGATGTTTGATATTGCCACTGAAATTCGCAATCTCATCACCCGTGAAATTGATCAACGCATGCAGGTATTGTCAGCAAAGGTGGAAACCGCACTTGCCAATGCCTTTCCAGCACAAGACCACGCAGCAACATCCGATCCGGCACACAGCAAACGCACAACAGGCGGCAACCGTTCAGCCAAAAAACCTTAAACAATCTGAATTGGTTGCCCACTGAGGCCCGCCTGACATGACATCAGGCACATCTGCCCTGAGAAACAAGGACAGATCGAACACACCGCCCAAGACCAATAAAAAGCGCGAAAACGTGCAGTTTAGCGTCCCATTCGTGCCCACAGCCATACCAAGCAGGCTGCAACGACGTGCGTCATGACACAACTTAAAGATGTAGAAACTATTTATTTCACAATCTTTTTCAAAGTGCGTCATAATAAGCGCCGTGAACTTAATCAGCCTAAGGTTGCATTCCATCAACTGGAGGGGTCTATAGTGCAGAACGAAAAGAACACCCAACAAGATGCGGCTACCCTGACTGAGACCGAACTTAAATTCGCACACTGCCTTGAGCAAACCCTGAATCAGGCCTTGGGTGATGGCGATAATGTCACATCGATCTGGTCGCGGTTAAAACCCGATCAGCGCGCACGTATCGCCGAAGATTATCTGGCAAAGCTGCAAGAAACCGGTGCCAGCCCGGACGTCAGCGGCACTGCCGCGAGTTTTCTGCAGGACGGTTTTGATCGATATGCCGATCTGGATGCGGGCTTTCTCACCCAGCCATCGGGAAAACCCCCGTTGCAGCAACACGCTCCGGCCAGCGAACCCAACCGATCAAACCAAAATCCCGGGCCAAGCAGGGCGGAGCATCCCTACAGCCCCCCACCGGGGTATCCTGCGGATTTCAATCCGCTTGCCGGGTTCCCGGGATTGGAGCCATCGACCACAGGCCCACGCCCCGAAGACATTATCGCAGGGGCGTTGCCGGGATTTGGCACACCGCCCGGCGTAAATCCGGTTGATATCCTGCGGGGTATTTTGCCAAACGGGTTGGAACGAACGAATTTACGCCAGCCAACACCGGGCGCGCCAGAGACACCAGCGCCAATCCCAACACCGGCCCCGGCATTTCCCGAAGCACCGGTCTGGCCCACCCCGTCCAGTCATCCTGATCAACATGACCAACATGCCGATGCGCAGGTTCCAAGCGACCTTCATCCGCAAACCGGTCCGGCAGCGCCGAATTTCTGGCCATTGTGGATTGATCAGCAGGACAATCTTTTAAAACAATGCCTGAAACTGATGTCGGGCAATATGGATGACGCACAGGATGCGCTGTCCGAAGCGATGGTAAAGGCATCTGTCAAATTTGAAGATTCGATGGATGAAATCCGCAACCACCGCGCCTGGCTGTCGCGGATTGTCCATAATGCCTGCATTGATTTGCATCGCCAGAACCGGCGCAAAGCCGAATATCACGAAGAAACCCACAGCAGCGCCGATACCCCGGCATCCCCGATGACGGCCCCGACCATTCCGAGCCCGGAAGAATCTTATTTGACGGGTGAGCGCATGGATCAGCTCGAAACAGTTCTTCTGGCGATGCAGGAAAAACTGCGCAAACCGCTTTTGATGCGCTGCGTGCAGGATCGCAGTTATGACGAAATTGCACAGGCGCTGGGCCTAAGCAATTGCGCCGTGCGCAAACGCGTCCAACTGGCGCGAGAACACCTGAAAGGGTCCGGCATTCAATAGCCAGAATATCGGCCAACGACATGCCGTTTTTAAAAGAAAAAATCGGCAAATAAATCGAAAAGAAGCGTCACAACCCCATAGCACCGACGTCTTTAGACTGAAAACGGGACGGCGAAACCCCGTCAGGATCACAACAGCAAGCAGCACATAGTACAAGCACACGAAGGAGACTTTACAATGGCGATTCCGACCCCCGTAAATGGTCAGATCACTGATGCAGTCACCCAGGCTAACGTGAAAGTTCTGGGCGAAGCCCCGGCAATGGCAATGGGCTCGATCTTCCAGTCCCTCGCACATTCCACCGGCATTCTTTATGAAAACGCCGTCAGCGCACAGCAGCAGATCGGCATCACCTCGCAGGCCGCCACCAATCAGGGCGTCATCCAGATCTATTCGGTCGACACGATGGCAGATTCTGTTGCGACCTCCAAAATTGCCAAAAGCGACGTGCCCGACAATATGCTTTCGCTTTTGACCGCACTTCAGGCGACCAAAGGCTGATCCATCTTCAGGATCTTGCCCATCGGGTCACTTTCAAATCGGGCGGTCGTTTCCATCAGCGACCGCCCGATTTTATGTAAGGCGCACAAGCCCTTACGCCGCCCATGTTTTTGCACAAGTTCCGTCACAACCAATCAGGCCCCCCGTCATTTGACTGATCCCGCAAACCACGCGGAAAAGGGCCGGATTCCGGCACTTCTTTAGGCAACCAGGAGATACACAATGGCTGATAACACTCCGGTCAATGGCATGATTACCGACGCTGTCACCCAGGCCAATGTAAAGGTCATGGGCGATGCGCCGGCAATGGCCATGGGCTCGCTTTACCAGTCGCTGGCGCATTCTCATGGCATTCTCTATGAGAACGCTGTCAGTACCCAGCAACAGGTCGGCATTTCTTCTCAGGCAGCCACCAATCAGGGCGTCATTCAGGTTTACTCTGTCGACACCATGGCTGGTGCAGTGGCCACATCCAAGCTTGCAAACAGCGACGTTCCCGACAATATGCTTTCGCTGTTGTCGGCGCTCAAAGCAACGACCGGCACTTCTGTGTCGTAACACCAGATTGGTTTCGCCGCCGAACCAGCCCGGCATGCAAAAGCTTGCCGGGCTTTTTCTTTCACAAACCCTTTTTCCCCACGTCATACCGGTAAGTTCCCAAACCGCTATCCAAGGAGACGGACATGCCATCGGCACCATCTGAGCAAGACGGTACGCAATCCCAACAGGCCCAAGCCAGTCCGACCGCCGAACAGTCGTATCAGCAGGTCTCCGACCAGATTACCGACAGTGTCTCGATGACCAATGTCGCCACCCTTGGTGTTGGTCCGGGCTATGCGGCACTGCAGTCAATGCTTGGTCAGGCACAATCACAAAATGTCCTGATGGCAAATATGGTTTCCGCGCAAAAGCAAAACGCAATGATCGGCATGACCACCATGAGCCAAAGCGTTCTGCAAATCATGAATCGTCGTAACCAGTAAGGATCACAGCGATGAGCAATCCCAACGAAGTGGACGCGCAAATCACCGACAGCGTCACCCAGACCAATACATCCGTGATTGGCAATGGCCCGGCCATGGGCACCATGCAGTCCTATTTGTCGCAAGCACAGGCACAGGGCATCTTGTTTGCCAACATGGTCAATGAACAGCAACAGCTGTCGGTTGCCAGCCTTGCGACCACGATGGAATGTGCGAAATCGACACTTTCCGTTCAGGACAGCAAACCAAATTTTTTTACCAGAGCCATGCAGAATATGGCCCCGCAGAGCGCACCGGGGACACCGGGTACACCGGCCAAGCCGGATCCGAACCACAACCCGACCTGAGCGCCATATTGGCAAGCCAGGCAAAAGGCACCGGCGCGCCGCCCGCGGATGAAGAACATTGGTATCAAAGTGCCTGGGGCAATATCGACAAGCAGTTTCTTGCCGATGGCTATGAAACCGCCGATGACCTTAATGCGCAGGGCGACGGGCCATATGACGAGGGCGGTGAGATGACAGAGGGCGAAACATGAGCAACATCGTCAATCCACAAGTCACCGATGCAGTCACCCAGACCAACGTCAAGGTTCTGGGTGAAAGCCCGGCACAGGCGGTGTCGATGGCCCTGCAATCACATTCCCATGCCACCGGGCTTGCCATGGAAAACGCAACCCTGACCCAGGGCAATATGCAGCAAGTCGTCAATACATCGACATCCAAACTCGTCGCGATGATCACAGCCCAAGCGGGTTAGGCCAGTCGCACCGAGCAGGTGCAGGACAGCAAACGAATTTGATCACAATTCTTCGCATTATGCGTCTTAAGATGTGCGGTCATCCGGACCGCCTTTTCGGAGGATATCATGGCTATTCCAACCCCGGTGAACGGTCAGATTACCGACGCAGTTACACAGACTTCGGTCAGCGTACTTGCTTCCGCACCCGCAAATGCAATGGGTTCGATTTATCAAAGTGCCGCACATTCAACATCGATCCTGTTCCAGAACGCGGTTCAGGCCCAACAGCAGGCATCGATTTGTTCGCAGGCGGCAACCAATCAGGGCGTGATGCAGCTTTACTCGGTCAATACCATGGCCGGCGCACAGGCAACGGCCAAGCTTGGCCGATCTGACAACGCCGATACGTTATTGACACTCTTGGTTATTTTGGCAGCAACCCGCCGCTAGGCACCTGACCCGTCCGGTATTTCTGCGCCGGGCAATGGTCACAAACGCGAGGGCGTGAAATGGCAGACAACACCCCTGTAAATTCACAAATAACCGACGCCGTGACACAGACCAACGTCAAGGTCCTTGGCGAGGCGCCAGCACAAGCCATGGGGCTTGTGTATCAGACGATGGCACATTCCATCAGTCTGTCGATGCAAAACGCCATGCAAACGCAAGGCGGCCTGCAACAGATCGGCAATGCCGTTACATCAAGTGCGTGCAAAATGATCCTGGACAGTTCAGGTGGTGGCATGGGGGGTGGTGGCGGCACCAAATAGCGCACTGCCACAACCCGCCCTGCCATTCTTATGATCACGGCAGCAGCATCACGTGCACGGACACATCCACCAACCCCGCATGAGGTTTAAGATGGCAGACGAAGACAATACCGCAAAAGAAGCACCTGAAAGCCCGGATGCCAGTACCGATGATAAAAGCAGTGATGCGAGCGCATCCGGGGGTGGCGATGATGCCAAAAGTGCCGATAGCGGCAGCGCGGACAGTGATAGCAGCGCAGATGGTGCTTCTGCTGCGTCTGGTGCTTCTGGTTCGAATGCTGACAGCAACAGCGCATCGGATGGATCATCGGCAAGTGATCCGGATGTCAGCCCGCCCGGCCCGGCCAATACCCCACCGCTTAGCACCGCCCTTAACCCGCAAATTGTTCAGGCGGTCGGCACCACCAACCATGCGGTTCTGAATGGTGCTATTCCAGGCGCCAACGGGGTTGCCTATCAAAAGGTTGCGCAGGCCGCGGCCTATGCCGTTCAGGATTCCACCGATTATCTGCGCAATATCATGTCAATGGCTTCAGCCACCACCGGGGTTGCCATGCAACAGATGCTGGTGAAAAAAGAAGTCGATCCGTATGCGGACATCATCAAGGCAGCGACACAGGCCGTTACCGATGCGCAGAAAACATTCACCAATGTCGGTACATCGGCCAGCAGTGTGGTGAAGGATTTTGACAATCTCGCTTGAGTGAACATCAATGTTTCATGAAAAAGGCCAGAATCACAATCTGTGATCTGGCCTTTGTTGGTTCTGGAAGTCTTTGGACCCTAACCCGCGCGCATCAATTCGATCCGGTGGCAGGCTTCGGAGAAGTCCGGGGCAAACAGTTTGACGCTGACACCGGTTCCTTGCAGTTCATAAGCGCCCATCTCGACCGTCGGGCAGGAAATGAAGCTGGCGACGGTCTGGCTGACCAGAACGCGCTTGCCAAGCTGCTTGGTGAGTTGTTCGATCCGGGCGGCTTCGTTGGCGGCCTGACCGACCACCGTGAAATCAACGCGCTCCGAAACCCCGACATTGCCGTAAATCACATCGCCGACATGCATGCCCAGCCCGTAATCAAACGGCGGCTTGCCTTCTTCTTCGCGTTTGGCATTGAGATCGTCGATATTTAGCTGTGCTTCTGCTGCGGCATAGAGTGCAGAGATACAGGCATTTTCCAGATTGTTTTCATCATCATCAATCGGGAAAATCGCCAAGGTCGCATCACCGATATAGCGCAGCACCTGCCCGCCATGTTTCAGCACGGCCCCGGCTGTTGCCGCGAAGAAATCGTTCATTTCACCCAGAAATGCATCATCGCCAACATGGGTTGCAACCGAGGTGGAATTGCGCATGTCCGAGAACCAGATCACCGCACGTGTTTTGGTGCTGTCGCCCAGCTTGATCTGGCCATTGCGCACACGGGTTCCGGCATCTGATCCCAGATAGGTTTCAAGAATGGTGCTGGTTTCTTCGTGGTTGATCCGCATTTTACACGACACGGCAAAGCGACGCTGAATGCCCGACAGGATTGCAAGATCTTCGTCGGAAAAGCCACTTGGCCGACGGGTAAGATAGGTCATGAAGATGCGGTTGCTATCAAGCGTGCTGTCACGGTCGGTCACAAACGGCGTCATCAGCGCGTAATAGTCGGTCCCGCGATTGCGGCGGAAACTTTCCAGCACGGGGAAATCAAGAACAGCCCCCGGACCAATCAAATGACGACGCATGAAGCTGACATCATTATCGAGCATCCATTTCATCGGGCTTTCGGTCCAGTCCGTGTCCTGATCCCCGACCCCCATATGGGTGGAACGTTCGACGTCACCGGCTTCCTTTGACCAGATATAAGACACGCCTTCATAGAGCGGATGCAGGGTTTTAAACGCCACCATCACCCGGTCAACCGGAATGCCCGATGCGACAAGACGGCTGACCATGCCCGACAGAAGTTCGCTGATATCGGTATCATCAAGCGCACATTCCATGAGCCAGTCATTGACCGAGCGCACGAAACCGCGCGCAGCCTGGGCATTATTGGTCCCGGGTAACGACGTGACGATTGCGCTTTGGTTTTCAGAATTGCTCATTGGATGCTCCGTCCATTTTCATGCTGAATTGTTGCATTGCCGAGGGTCAGGACTCATTAATTTGATTGTAATGGCAGTCGTTACATTTGTGAAACACTAGAAAAAGCCCGTAGGGCGGGTTGGTATCCCGCACAAGGGATTTGACGCCGGAGTTCGCAAATATAACGACTGTCCTTCGGATCAATCGGATTTGCACGGACTACTTTGTCGCAAAACCTTGAAAGATGCACATCTTCCTGCGGCTTTGCTTCGCGTATCCGCACAAATCTGATTGACCATTCCAAACAAATTAATAAGTTCTGACCCTAGATAGAACAGCAATGCCATTTCGCAATTATTGATTTGGAAACAATCTATTTCCCGGCCCACAAATGACTATTGGTCATTAAATTTGCAAGGCCCAATTGACAAAAAATCATAAGCCGTTGAAATCTTGGATAACCTTAGGGTCAGGACCTATTAATTTGGTTTGAATGGCAGGCGTTATATTTGTGAAATACAAGGATAAAGCCTGCAGCGCGGGGTAATCCCCGAGCAAAGGGTTTAACGCAGGAGTTTGCAAATATAACACCTGTCCTGCGGATCACCCGGATTTGTACGGGCTACTTTGTCGCAAAACCTTGAAAGATGTATATCTTCCTGCGGTCTTGCTTCGCCTATCCGCACAAATCCGGGTGACCATTCAAACCAAATTAATAGGTCCTGACCCTAAAAAGGCAACCGTGATTTAAACCCCTATCAATGCCCCGCTGGCGGCAGATAGATCCGGGCCAAAAGCCCGCCCTGCGGCGCGTCTTCAAGGTATATTTCCCCACCATGGGCGCGAATGGCGGTTCGAGCAATCGCCATCCCAAGACCAATTCCCCCGGTGTCACGATTGCGTGATTCTTCAATTCTAAAGAATGGTTCAAACACCTGTTCGCGTTTATCAACCGGAATGCCCGGACCATCATCGGCAATTTCGATCCATAATCCGGCATCATCGGCATCGCGAACGGCAACTTCAACATGGTTGCCAAAGTTAAGGGCGTTGGCGATCAGATTGCCAAATGCCCGTTTGACCGAAAGCGGACGGCATGGATAGACCCGCGCATCGCCATCCCCGGTAAAGGAAATCGGGCGTCCGGTTTCGGCAAGGTCTTCAACAGCGGATTCAACCAAGGCCGTCATATTGATCTTGCGGGTTTCTTCATTTGCCGTTTCTTCACGGGCAAAAGCCATGGCCGCTTCGACCATCTGTTCCATTTCATTGAGCGTTTCAATAATCCGCGCACGGTTTTCCGGATCATCGACAAATTCGGCCCGCAACCGAAGGGACGTGATCGGCGTGCGTAGATCATGTGAGATCGCGGCCAACATCCGGGTGCGGTCTTCGACAAATCGTTTCAAACGCGCGGTCATCCGGTTAAAGGCCTTGGCCGCACGTCTGATTTCAATCGCCCCGGTTTCAGGAACCGGTTCAGGATAATCCCCACGCCCGACCCGGTCTGCGGCACGTGCCAATACTCCCCATGACCGCGAAATTCGACGCGCAAGGAAGAAAGCAATAACAGCAATTACAAGGGCCGATAAAAGTACGCGCAGCAAATTATCAAACACAAACCACGGCGGCGGAACAACCCCGCCAATCACGGCCTCAAGCCAGATTGTCGGGCCCGCATTGGCCGCATCAGAATTGGGGGCATCCACCCCTGACACAGTCGAGGTAATTGGAACAACAAGCTGCATCACAGGTGCTGCATGGCAATCAAATCGTTCCAGATAACGCAAAGACCAAGGCGCTTTTTCTTCGCCCTTATGGTGTGGCTTATCGCGCCCGCGTGCGGACAAGGATTCTTGTCGGGTCTCCATCGCGTCTTCAAGGGCGTCTTCTGCATCTTCATGATCGGCCACGTCGGACTGAGATTCCACTTGTGGTTCAGGCTGTCCATTCAGACCATCGAGATGGGCCTTCTGCGCCTTGCGAAGCGATTTTCTTTCCGCCCAGCAGGCATCTTCCGAGAGAATATTGACCCATCCCGGTACATCAACCGATGTTGCAAGGAAATCGTTCAGACGCCCTGTGAGCCTATCCGAATTCAAGCCGTTCCTGATTTCAAAGCTTGGCGTATCAACAAGGCGCAGACGAGTTTGCGGCGATTGCGCGACACGCAATACATCGTGCCAGTTTTCCTGTGGCGTCGTAGTCAGAATGCGCGATATCGCAGCAATACGGGTCAAGGCATTGCCGCGCCGCTCAGACGCCAACGCATCCCGGCGTTCTTCGGCCAGCAACACGCCCAACACAATATGGGTCAGGATAATCGCCCCCAGCAACAGACAGACAAGCTGTGCGGTCAGGCTTTGTGGCCAAAGGCGTTTGATCAAGCGGCGCCTGGTCATTTTTCGACCACCTCGCAGGTAAACATATAGCCCCCACCCCACACGGTTTTGATCAAAACCGGGTTCTTGGCATCAGGTTCAATTTTTTTGCGCAGACGGCTGACCTGATTATCAATGCTGCGATCAAACGGGACGGCTTCGCGCCCACGGGTAAGGTCAAGCAACTGATCACGGTTAAGCACCATATTGGGATGTTCGACAAAGGCACACAGCAACCCGTATTCCCCGGAACTGAGCGGCAAGACAACATCATTGCCATCGCGCAATTCATGGCGCGTGCGATCGAGAACCCAACGATCAAAATGGACTTCGCCACTTGGCAGTGGTCCTTTGCGCCCGACGGGCAAACTTTGCGCACGGCGCATCACCGCCTTGATCCGCGCAAGCAATTCACGCGGGTTAAACGGCTTTGCCAAATAATCATCCGCGCCCATTTCAAGGCCAATGATCCGGTCGGTTTCTTCGCCAAGGGCGGTCAGCATCACCACAGGCACATCATGATTTTCGCGCAGCCAGCGACATAGGCTCAGCCCGTCTTCACCGGGCATCATCAAATCAAGCACGATCAGATCGGGCGAAAGATCATCGGCCATCATGCGGCGCAATTCGCGCCCGTCCGATGCCAATGACACGCGGTATTCGTGCTGACGCAAATAACGCCCCAAAAGATCGCGAATATCACGGTGGTCATCGACAACAAGAATGTGGGGCTGGTCGCTCATAAATGGTCCTGTAACTGAAACGGTTTTCTCATCCTAACCTAGCGCGTTGGTAATCGGGGCAGAAACGGCAATTTGTATCAAATTGTCGCATTTGGGCATTTTGCCAAATCTTGCGACCATTTTGCCGGTTCTTCGGGATCATTTCGCGACAATCATAGGCGATAACCGACCTCAACGAAAACAGTCCCCACAACCAAACTGAGGTTCACGATGAAACGCAAAACCCACCTTAAAATCGCGGCAGCCCTGATTGCCACCACTTTGATTGCCACCCCGTTTGCAGCTTCTTATGCCGGTCAAGGCGGGCACGGAAAACAAAGTGAATGGGCAATGTTTGACGGCCATCACGGTGGATCAAAAAATGACGGCCCGCGTAGCGAGCACGGCAAAGGTGACAAACATGATCGTCAAAATCGCGAACGCGCAGTTCCCCTAACCCCGGCAGAAGCCCGCATTTTGATTGATGCGATGCTTTTGAAAACCAATGTGTCTGATCTTAAAACCGGCGATGCGCTTTTGGCGGAACAGCCCGGCAAGATCGATGTTCTTCTGGTCAATGCCGATGGCGGCGTTGTTGAGGTGATCAAGTTTGACGCCAAAACCGGCCGTATGGAAAAGGATGAACGCCGTACTTTGCGCAAACTCCTGCCCCGTCCCGATAAGGCTGAACGTTATAATCGCAAGTTCGATGCCAATCAGATGAGCTTGCTTGCCAATGCCATGGTGATCCGTTTTGGCAACGGGGACCTTAAACTTGGCGACATCGCGCAAACCCCGCGTGGCACCTATAGCGCGACAGTTACCAACAATGCCGGTGACATTGTTCGCGAAATGGAACTCAGCAGTGTGACCGGCCGCCCAATTAGCTAATTCAGCATTGGATGAGACCGCACATCTGACACCGTCCCCACCCGGTCCGGGGAATTTCTCCCAACCGATACTCCGGACCAACCCCTGCGCCCCCAAGGTTTCCCCCTTGGGGGCGTTATCTTTAGATCATTGATTTGTCGTGATTTTTGGTTTGACGCCGATACAGACACTTATCATTCTGCCAGATCGCTTTAAACGCAACGCCCCAAAGTGATCTGAACAATGACAGCCCCAAACATTAAATCAACGCCCAGAACCGCCACCCTGAATGATATTCCAGCCTTAAGCCGGCTTTGGCAGGAAACCGGGCTTTACCGCCCTTATAACCCGCCAGAATGGGATGTGAAATTTGCCCTGTCTTCAGATGAGGCGACGCTTCTGGTCTGGGAAGATAACAGTGATAACATCGTTGGTTCGGTCATGGCCGGACATGACGGGCATCGCGGCTGGATCTATTATATGGCGGTTGCGCCTGATCTTCAGAAATCAGGCCTTGGCCGCAAATTGATCGAGGTCGGGGAAAACTGGCTGCGCGATCAGGGTGTCTGGCGGATGCAGTTGATGGTGCGTTCCGAGAACAAAGCAACGCAGGATTTCTATGCCCATCTTGGCTATCGCGCCTGCGATGTCACGGTCATGCAAAAGGATATCGACACCCCGCCCGCAGATCGGCCCTAAGCATGGAAAAACTGCGCAATATTGGCCCGAAATCATCGCGTGAACTGCGTGAAATCGGCATTGAAACCCGCGATGACCTTGCGCAATCGGGCATCGAAGAAACCACGCGCCGCCTTTTGTTTCGCTTTGGCAGCGAGAAGAAGATCAGTGTGAATTACCTTTATGCGCTTGAAGGGGCGATACATGACCACGATTGGCGCGACATCACCCCCGCCCGCAAAGCCGAACTTCGTGCAATATTGGACGGCCTGCGCCGGGAACTCGCAAGTAGCAGTAAATAGGCCATAGCATATTCACTGCTACTTTTGGCTGTTCCCAAAGCTACTGCGCAGCGACTGCATTCCTATCAGTTTTTTCTTGTTCCAAGCGTGCTTTCAAAACCGCGATCTGATCACCGTCCAAGCGCAAGCCAAGTTTGGAACGCCGCCAGATCACATCATCTATACCGCGCACCCATTCCTGATCAATCAGATAGCGCAGTTCTGCTTCATATAAATCATGACCATAACAGGTGCCGAGATCAGCAACCTTTGATGCCGTGCCAATCACGTCCTCGATCCGGGTGCCATAGGCGCGTAAAAGACGTTTGAGCATCGCACGATCCATCCAGTCATAACGCTGGGCGTAATCGACAAACGCATCTTCAAACGATGCATTGGGAAAATCCCCGCCAGGCAAAGGTGCGCTCGCGGTCCACGGTACATCCTTGGCACCAAGTTCCTTTGAGATGATCTGAAGTGCGTGTTCGGCAAGTTTGCGGTAGGTGGTAATTTTCCCACCAAACACATGCAATGCCGGGGCGGCCCCATCATTGTCTTCAAGTTTCAGGGTGTAATCACGCGATACCTTGGATGCATTTTCGCTTCCCTCATTCCCGGCATATAGCGGACGCACCCCGGAATAGGTCCAGACAACATCATCTGATGCCACCTGCTTTTTGAAATAGCCACTGGCAAGTTTGCAAAGATAGTCAATTTCATCCTGATCAATTTTGACCTTGGCCGGATCACCGGTAAAATCAACATCCGTGGTCCCGATCAGGGTAAAGTCATCCTGATAGGGAATGGCGAAAACAATGCGGCCGTCGCCATTCTGAAAGATATAGCAATAGTCATGGTCAAATAGCTTGGGCACGACGATGTGGCTGCCCTTGACCAAGCGGATGTTTGCCTTGGTGTTTGATGCAACAACGCCGGTTTTCGGGTTGATCAAATCAGCACACCACGGACCAGCCGCGTTGATCAGCATACGGCCCGAAACAGCGCGGTCCTGACCATTTTCCTGATCACGCAAGGTCACTTGCCACAGATCATCAACCCGCTTGGCCCCAACGCATTCGGTGCGCGTATGGATTTCAGCCCCGTTGGCCTTGGCATCGCGTGCGTTTAACACCACAAGCCGCGCATCATCGACCCAGCAATCAGAATAAACAAACCCCTTGGTTACGCCTTCGCGCAACGGTTCACCCGACACATGATTGGCAAATGAAATTCCCTTGGATGCTGGCAGTTTTTTGCGCCCGCCCAAATGGTCATACAAAAACAAACCAAGCCGGATCATCCATGCCGGACGCAGATCGCGACGGTGCGGCAAGACAAAGCGCAGCGGCCAAATGATGTGTGGGGCATTGCCCAAAAGAACTTCACGTTCCCTCAAAGCTTCGCGGACAAGGCGGAATTCATAATGCTCAAGGTAACGCAGCCCGCCATGGATCAGCTTGGTGCTGGCCGATGAGGTCGCACTGGCCAGATCATTTTTTTCACACAGCAAAACTTTAAGGCCACGGCCCGCCGCATCCCGCGCAATGCCGGCACCGTTAATGCCACCGCCAATAATGATCAGATCGTAGGTTGAAGTGCCAGCCATGTGGGCCTCTCTCGCCAAAGGAATTTCTCTTTGCCAAGACAAATAGTTCATTTTCGAAAATTTTCAAGTTTCAATTTGTGACATTTTATTGATGCAGATATGCCGTGAAGACAACGCTTCGCTCGACCAGAAGCCGCATGAACGACTCCATTCGAAAATTTCATTAGTGAAATAAATAGAAAAGCCCCGCCTGATATTTAGGCGGGGCGTTCATCACGGGGGCTATGATCAGGGCTGTATCTGGTCCGGGTGGCGGATCAGGCCAGCCAGCGTTTTTGCCAGTCCGAGAGCATGGAAATTGTCCAAAGCTGATGCCCCCAGTTGCGCTTACCCGACATATGTTCCTGATGCAGCCGGGCGATATATTTACGATCCAGACCAAGATCATTATAGAGCGCATCATTGGCCAGATGGTCGCCCATCCATTCGCGCAAAGGCCCGCGCAACCATTGGGCCAGCGGCACACCAAAGCCGGTTTTGGGCCGATCAATTAATTCGCGCGGGACATATTTATACAGGATCTGACGCAAGGCATGCTTGCCAATCGACCCGTTCATTTTAAGGCGTGCGGGCATCCGCCAGCCAAATTCAATCACCCGGTGATCAATAAGCGGCACACGTACTTCAAGTGAATTGGCCATTGATGCCCGGTCGACCTTGGTCAAAACGTCATCAACCATATACATCATCGTATCCATGACCTGCATGGACGAAACATAATCAAGATTACGGTTGCGGCAAAACTTTTCGCCCGGCACGCGGAATTTCTTGCGCGACGACCGGCTTCCCAAAAGCTTATCGGCATCAAACAGCGACAGCAGCGCGTGATAGCGATCCAGATCATCCTTGATCGCCAACAGCGGTGCGGCCTTATGGATTTTATCGCCAATAGCACTGGTCGACATCTTACCGGGCACAAGCCCGACCAGATTATCCCATTGTTCGGGCGATAGCATGGTCAGGCCCTTGGCAACCAACGACGCGCCAAACGGAATGCTGCTGGCGGCGGCACTCAACTGCTTTGCCCACAGATAGCGGGTATATCCGCCAAATGTTTCATCTCCGCCGTCACCCGAAAGCGCAACCGAGACTTCCTTACGGGTCAGGGCAGAAATCAGATAGGTCGGGATGGCAGAACTGTCAAAGAACGGCTCGTCAAAAGTTTCTGAAAGCTTTGGCACCAGATCAAGCGCGTCCTGCGGGGTAACATACAGTTCGGTATGATCGGTTTTAAGGTGCTTTGCCACTTCACCGGCAAAGGCCGCCTCGTTGAAGGCGGCATCTTCGAACCCGACCGAAAATGTTTTCACCGGACGGTCTGATACCGACTGCATCAGGGCAACGATGGTTGAAGAATCAATTCCGCCAGACAAAAAAGCGCCCAGCGGCACATCGGCAACCATGCGGCGCTGAACCGCATCGCGCAGCAATTCTTCAAGCGCGTCAATCGCACTTTGATCATCGCCACTCCATGCGTGTTTCTGACCATTGAGAACAGCATCCTCAACCGACCAATAGGCGGTTTCTGTCGCCTGATCGTGTGATGTAATCTCAAGAATATGGCCGGGCTTAAGCATCTTGGCGTGGGCATAGATCGAATGACCGGACGGCACATAACCAAACCGTAAGTAGGCCTCTAGCCCGGTCTGATTGACTTCCCGCGAAATGACATTGCCCGCCAGAAGGCCTTTGACCTCGGATGCGAAGCCGATATTGCCTTCAAAGCGCGACCAATAAAGCGGCTTGATGCCCAACCGATCCCGGATAAGGGTCAGTTTATTGGCTTCGCGGTCCCAAAGGGCGATGGCAAACATGCCAATCAGGCGTTTTACCGTTTCGCGAACACCCCAATGGGCAATGCATTCAAGGATGACTTCAGTGTCGGAATGGCCGCGCCAAGCAATGTTGGCACAGGCAAGCTTTTCGCGCAGTTCCGGCGCATTATAAATTTCGCCGTTATACACTATGACATAGCGGCCATTGGCCGAATGCATGGGCTGCTTGCCAGCATCTGACAGATCAATAATCGCCAAGCGGCGCTGACCAAGTGCCAAACCTGACGGTGGATCAACCCAAACATCACCGCCATCCGGGCCGCGATGGTGCAACGCTTCGTTCATGCGCGAAACAGTATCGCCCAAACCCGTTGCGTCACTCTGTCCCGACAGCCATAAACCAGCAATTCCACACATAAAAATATCCTGTAAAGACCTGCCGTTACTTAAAACAATAACGGGTTGCCCTACAATCAAAACCTTTGATCAATGACCGGAAATGATCGGCCAAAATCGTTTTTACCATGCCGCCCTATTCCACATGGTGAAAACGGCAAAACAGACTATGCAATAACAACGCGGAGTTATGCTACCACTACCAGACCTACAACCAATAATATACTGCCATCCAAACGCACGTGGTCTCGTGTTCATAGAATCAAAGCCTGAAAAACAAGACGACCCGGCAGAGATAGCAGTTCAGGGAGTAACGTCCGGATGAACGCTTCGAAAAAACAGGTATCACTTTCACTTGGCCAAAAACAAATCATCAGCTATGTCGCGATCCTCGCGCTGATGAGTATTTTGGCGACGATTTCCGTTGTTCTTGTAAATCAGATCAACACTTCCTTCACCCAGATCACCGACATCAATGGCGTTAAACAACGCTACGCCATTAATTTGGGCGGTAGTGTCCAGGACCGCGCGATTGCAGTCCGCGACATGGCGCTGGTCGCAAGTCAGGATGATGTTAATGCCACAATCAGCATTATCAACGAACAGGCCACCATTTACGCCGACGCGGCACAAGGCATGGCTGAAATCCTGTCCGCCCCGAAAACATCATCGGATCAAGAACAACAACTCTTTGCAGAAATTCAGGCGGTTGAAGAACGTGCTGCGCCAATCATCGAAAAGGTCATCAGCCTTCGCACGGCAGGTGAATTCTCCTCTACGATCAACCTGATCAACGCCGAAGCTGCACCGGCCTTTGCCGACTGGCGCGCCAGTATCGATGCACTGATCGAATATGAAGAAGCCAAAAGCCAGTTGACCTCTGTGTCGGCACGAACGGTCGCCAGCAACTTTTCGATCGTCATGATCGGCATGCTGGTTCTGTCGCTAGCGATCAGTATCGGCTTGATCATCTGGAACATCCGGGCGATTGCCCCGCTGCGTGGATTGACCACCGGTATGCTTGAAATTGCCGAAGGCAAGCTCGACACAGCCATTCCGGAAATCACCCGGCGTGACGAAGTCGGCGATATCGTAACAGCCGTTAAAGTATTTCAGAAAAACGCGATTGAGCGTCGTGAAATGCGCGCAAAGGAGGCAGAGCTTCAACGCGCTCAGGCGCAACGTTCTGAACTCATGGAAAAACTTACCAAGGGTTTTGAGGAGACAACTGGTGATCTCCTGGCCGATGTTGGACAGGCACTTGAAAAATTGCGGAGCTCGGCCTCCACGTTGGGGCGGACAGCTGAAACGAGCAAGGCACGCGCAAGCGATGCAGCGTCTGTTGTGTCCGAAGTCGCCCACAACGCAGAATCTGTTGCATCCGCAGCAGAAGAACTTACGGCATCGGTCTATGAGGTCAGCCAGCGGATTGCTCAATCTCGCGAAACCATGTCGCGTGCGCAGAGCGAAGCCAACAGCACCAATGACAAAATGTCCGTGCTGGAAACCTCTGCCGACAAGATTGGGGAAGTTGTTAAACTGATCACTGATATTGCCGGTCAGACCAATTTGCTGGCACTGAACGCAACGATCGAAGCCGCACGTGCGGGCGATGCCGGCAAGGGTTTTGCTGTTGTCGCAAACGAGGTCAAAAACCTTGCTTCACAGACGGCACGTGCAACGGATGAAATCTCTGAGCAGATCTCGACAGTCCAGACAGAAACCCGCGAAGCTGTTGCCGCCATCCGTGAAATTGTTGAAACGATTGGCGTGATTAACGAAGATACAGCGGACATTGCCGGTTCAATCAACCAACAAAGCGACACGACCACAGAGATTTCATCAAAAATCTCCCAAGTCGCGCAGAACACTCGGGACGTTGCCAGCAACATTCAACAGGCGATGGATGCGGCAGATGAAACAGATGCTGCATCGGGTGATGTCAGAGCCGCAACAGCAAGCATGGAAGAACGCGCTCAGAAGCTTGATCATTCCGTAAAGCAGTTCCTGCGTGATATCGCTTAAATTTACCCAATATGGGAATCGAACGGTCAGGCCTTTAACCTGACCGTTCGATTCCCAACCGCGCCATACGGCGATAGAGCGTATTGCGCCCGATTCCCAATGCCTTGGCGGTGTTGCTGATATGCCAATGATGTTCGTCAAGCACATCACGAAGGGCGGCACCTTCGGCGCGTTCAATGCTTTGGCGTGCGGATGGTTGATCATTGATGGTCTCGACATGGAAATCATCTGGCAGGTGATGGCGTTCAATTACACCGTCTTCGGCAAAGACGCTGGCATATTGTAAAATATTGATCAGTTCGCGCACATTGCCCGGCCAGCGATGCCGGGTCAAAAGGGTCAATACGTCATCCTGGCACTGCACATGATCGTCAGATAGCCCGGCCAACAGCCTTCCGATCAAATCAACAAGGTCACTGCGTTCACGTAAGGGCGGCACGGCGAGCCTTGCGCCCTTGATCCGATACAGCAAATCTTCGCGGAACCGCCCGTCTGTCACGGCCGCGGTCAAATCGACATTGCTGGCACAGATCAGACGAAAATCGACCGAGATCGACTTTGTGCTGCCAAGTGGTTCGATCATCCGACTTTCAAGAACTCGCAACAGACGTCCTTGCGCGGCAAGCGGCATGTCTCCGATTTCATCCAGGAAAAGTGTGCCGCCATTGGCTTCGCGGATACGCCCGCCAAATCCATCGCGCGCCGCCCCGGTAAAGGCGCCGCCGGCATGACCAAACAGCTCGTTTTCAATCAATCCTTCGGGCAAGGCCGCACAATTGATGGCGACAAAGTTTCGCGATTTGCCAAAGCTTGCCTCATGGATATGACGGGCAAGATATTCTTTGCCGCTGCCGGTTTCACCCGACATCAACACATTGATATCGCGGGCATGAAGCCGTGATCCAATATCAAAAATGCGCCGAAGTGCCGGATCGCGATCGGCGATCTCGACAACGGGCTTGGCCAGTGGTTTGACTTTGTGGGCAACCGGGGTGGAGCGCCCGATATATTTCCGGCGCATCCGCTCAGGAACCGTCAGACTGCCAAACAATACCCCACCACCAGCAATATTAAGCGCCATTGCCGATGAGGCACGGCCCTGATTTTGGCCGTCTGTCTGGCTGAATTTTGACAGTAAATCATCGACATCCATCTCGAACATATCGGCGAGATCAGTCGAAGCATTGGCCGCTGTTAAAATGCGCCGTGCAGTTGACGTTGCACCACTGATCGAGCCATCCGGCGCTATCGAAATCATCGCATCGCGGGTGGTTCCGACATGTTGGGATTCAGGATGCAGATGCAAAATCACATCGCCGGATCGCTCGTCAAAAAACAAGATACGTTCAAGCGCATCGGCATAGTCTGCCACCATGCCACGAACACGCAAACAATCGGTCCGCTTGATGTCATCACGTACCGCCGACACATCAAGAACCGAACAGACTTTGCCATCCGGATCAAAAACCGGGGCGGCTGTGCAGGTCAGGACCGAATGCTGGGCCAGGAAATGTTCGTCCTTGTGGATCGTGATCGGGCGACCTTCAACAATACAGGTGCCAATGCCGTTCGTACCTTCACGCTCCTCGCTCCAGACCGCACCGAGTAAAAGACCGTTGGTGCGAAATGACGGCAGTAATGAATGGGCCGCGACACTATCAAGGATCACGCCACTATTGTCGGTGAGAAACACGGCATAGCCCGACGCATCAATCTTGCGATACAGGGTCCGCACAAGATCGTGGGCATGGTGATAAAGCCGCCCGTTGCGATCCCGCAATTGTCGGGTCTGGCTTTCGGGCATAACTTCGGGACGGCGCAAGGTGTCATGGGCCAGACCGAAACGGTTTTCACACCGCTGCCAGCTTTCAAGCACCGCACGATTTTGCGCACCACCGCTGAGTTGCAGTGCTGCTTCTATCCGTCCGCCGGGAATATTTCCTGACATAGACGCTATCTCCCTTGTGTCGGCATTTTAGCCCGGAAATTCCGGTGTGGAGCTTATGCCCCGTCCGATCACAGCCCTGATCCTACCATAACGCCCCCCCTGCACGCCAAACAGTTTCACCGCAAAATCACCGCACAATCTGAGATGTTCCATTTTTGGAACAATTTGCGCCAATTGCCCTGTTCCAACCGATCCGTCGGCACAGCGTCAAACACCATCCCCATTGCCCCAACCACCTGAAAATGCGGCCTTAGTGTGCAACGCCCCCTGCCCGATCAAAAGTGGCATGACCTTTGCGGATACGGCAGCGTCACAATCAAAAACGGGCGAACAAATCGCCTGTGGATCTCGGAGGAAGCAAAATGATCTATAAAAACCCGAATGACACCGGCAGCGTCGTCAGTTTCAAGGGCCGCTATGAGAACTATATTGGCGGCGAATGGGTCGCCCCGACCAAGGGCCAGTATTTTGAAAATGTCTCGCCGGTAAACGGTAAGACTTTCTGCGAAATGCCTCGCTCATCGAGCGAAGATATCGAAAAGGCACTTGATGCCGCCCATGCAGCTTTTCCGGCCTGGGGCAAAACGTCCGTGACTGAACGGGCCAATATGCTCAATAAAATTGCTGATCGCATGGAAGCCAACCTTGAAATGCTTGCGGTTGCCGAAACATGGGACAATGGCAAGGCCGTGCGCGAAACCATGGCCGCCGACATTCCCTTGGCGATTGATCATTTCCGTTATTTCGCCGGTGCTATCCGTGCGCAAGAAGGATCGTTAGGTGAAATTGACGACAACACGGTAGCCTATCACTTCCATGAACCACTTGGCGTGGTTGGCCAAATCATCCCATGGAACTTCCCGATTCTGATGGCTGTGTGGAAACTGGCCCCGGCATTGGCCGCGGGCAACTGTATTGTGTTGAAACCGGCCGAACAAACCCCGGCATCGATCTGTGTGTTGCTTGAACTGGTTGGCGATTTGATCCCGGCGGGCGTTTTGAACGTCGTTCAGGGCTTTGGCGTGGAAGCCGGTAAACCGCTTGCGCAAAGCAACCGTGTTGCCAAGGTCGCCTTTACCGGCGAAACCACCACCGGGCGTTTGATCATGCAATATGCATCGGAAAACATCATTCCGGTGACACTTGAACTGGGTGGCAAATCGCCAAACGTCTTCTTTGATGACATCATGGCAGCCGATGATGATTTCCGCCAGAAAGCCGCCGAAGGCCTGACCATGTTTGCCCTTAATCAGGGTGAAGTTTGCACCTGTCCGTCGCGTGCGCTTATTCAGGAAACCATCTATGACAAGTTCATGGATAATGTCCTGACCCGCGTTGCCAATATCAAACAGGGCAACCCGCTTGATACCGACACCATGATGGGGGCACAGGCATCTTCCGAACAGATGGAAAAAATCCTGTCCTATCTTGATATCGGCAAACAGGAAGGGGCAGAAACCCTTTGTGGTGGTGGCCGCGCCGAACTCGGCGGTGATCTTTCGGATGGTTTCTATATCCAGCCGACCATCTTCAAGGGCCATAACCGTATGCGGATTTTCCAAGAAGAAATCTTTGGCCCTGTCGTTTCGGTCGCAACCTTTAAGGACGACGCCGAAGCCCTTCATCTTGCCAATGATACCCTTTATGGGCTGGGTGCCGGTGTCTGGACCCGTGATGGCACGCGTGCTTATCGCTTTGGCCGGGAAATCAAGGCCGGTCGTGTCTGGACCAACTGTTATCACCTCTATCCTGCCCATGCTGCTTTTGGTGGTTATAAACAGTCTGGTATCGGACGTGAAAACCACAAGATGATGTTGAACCATTATCAGCAGACCAAGAACCTTCTGGTTTCCTACGATCCGAAACCGATGGGCTTCTTCTGATCGAACGATGATCGCGGCCGGGCGCATATCCTCCCTCATGCGTCCGGCTTTCTTTCATCCTTCATCTTGCAGGAGGTACCCATGACCGGATCAGAAACCGTCCCTGACAGGGTCACCGCAACCAGTGCGGCTATTGATCTGATCAGGAAGCTTAAAACCATCCACGGGCCGGTGATGTTTCATCAATCGGGGGGCTGTTGTGATGGCAGCGCGCCGATGTGTTTTCCCGACGGGGAATTTAAAACCGGTGATCAGGACGTGCTTTTAGGGGAAATCGAAGGCAGTCCGTTTTTTATGGGTCGTGCACAATTTGAATATTGGCGTCACACGCAACTGATCATTGACGTCGTTGATGGGCGGGGTGGGATGTTCTCTCTTGAAGGACCAGAAGGCAAGCGCTTCCTGACCCGATCCCGCATCTTTAGCGACGATGAATGGAATGCCCTTAAGACGGCTGAGGAGAAAGCCCCGATCACCAGCGACAGCTAACTAAGACATTGCCTACCCGTGGCGTTTCGCGGTGTGTGATTTCCTCCCATGATCTCACATTTCCGAAACCCCAGAAGACGCTGCAGGCATGTCCATTTGATTGCGCAGCCTCTTCTTCCTTGCCCGCTGCCCCTCCCCCCGATGAGGCAGCGGGCTTTTTTATGCGTGTGCCAGAGTCTGTCTGAACGACAAACCCTTGCGGATTAACAGGAAAGCGGGCGCGTTCGTCCTACGCCTCCGGTCCGGTCGAAAGCTATTATTTTGTCAGATCCTGCGCCAGCATCAACGCATTACCGTCCGGATCGTAGAATGTGGCCGTACTGACCATGCCCTCTATGGTTTCGGTCTCGCCGTCGAATTTCACGTTCACCTTTTCAAGGGCCGCACGGGCCGACGCGATATCCGCAACGCCGAAAACGGGCACCAGGTTGCCCGGAGACGGTTCCATCTGCTCGCCCAATCCCAGAGTGACGCCTTCCGTTTTGGTCTGCATTTCACTCCAACCGGCGGCGTCAATGTGCATTAGCAGCTGGAAGCCCAGATTCTTTTCATACCATTCCGCACTGGCATGGCGGTCACGCACCGATAGGGCGAGGGTGATGGTGTTTTCCAACGAAACGACAGACATGACACTTTCCTTTGCCTTAAAAATATAGTAACTATAATTCATGGATATCCCGTTACTTGTCAAGCTCACATCGAAAGCCTGGTCTTTGAAAACTCTGGCGCTGCTGCATTCCGGCGTTCCGGGCCGGCAGGCACCGTTGATCGCAGCTACCACGGCGTCGCGCAGTGCCTTTGCCGCCAGCCTGGAGCACCTGATCCAACTGGAACTGCTTGAGAGAAACCCGGGCCATGGCCACCCGCTCCGGCCGGAATTCCGTCTGACGGAGCAAGGCAAGGTGGTTGCCGCAATGGCCCACCGCATCCTGGAAGCAGCACCGGGAGAGGACGGGTTTGACATTTTGAAACGAAGCTGGTCTGTACCGATCCTAGCATTGACGGAAGCTCCCAGCCGATTTTCAACCATCAGGTCCGGTCTGGGTGCGATTACCGATCGTGCACTTTCCAAGTCACTGGGAATGCTCGAAGAACGGGAGTGGCTTCGGCGTGAAATTGATGTGTCACAGCGCACACCGTTTCCGACCTATCAGGCGGTGAATGCGGGACAGATAATCAACCGGGCCATAGGACTAAGCCTCTAGAGTCAAGACCTAATACATTGCTACCCGTGACGTTTCGTGGCGTGTGAAGTCCTCCCATGATCTCACATTTCCGCCTCCAGAAAACGCTGCTGGCATGTCCATTGGATTGCACAGCCTCTTCTTCCTTGCCCGCTGTCCTTGCCCCCGATGTGACAGCGGGCTTTTTGTGCATTTCGCTTCTCGCAGACATAAATTTTTTGCGAAAAAATCTGGAACAACACCCCCGCTGCATGTGTTCTGCAATTGGAAAGCGATCCCGGGACGCATCGCGCCCGGAACTGAATTCCAACATAAAAAAGGAGCATCACATTATGCGACGCTCAATGATTACACTGACCGCTCTTTCCGCGATTGCCTTGGGGACTGCGCCCGCAATGGCTGCAGGACAGCAGAAAGAAAACCCACAGGTTCCGGAAACGACACAGCAGTCGATGCAAAAAAACCCTGCAACCCTGAACGACCATGAATCGGTTCAACTGTCAGGGACGGTAAAAGAAATTACCGATGATCAGTTCACGATGAGCTATGGGTATGGCGAAATTGCTGTCGACATGTCCGATTACGGCTGGCTCGATCAGGGCTTTGTCAACAAAGGCGACAAAGTTCGCGTAAATGGTGAAGTTTCCGAAGGTTTCTTTTCCGATAAAAGGATTGTCGCCACGTCGATCTTCCTTCCCGAACGCGGTGCCTATTACACCAACGGCGAAGATCGCACCGGTTTTGTAAATAACAGCGGTCTGCCAACAGGTGACGAATGGGTGACATTCACCGGCGAGGTGACAGAAGTTCGCGAAGATGAAATTGCCCTGAATACCGGCAACACATCGATCACCGTCGATACGAGCGACGTGCCGGAAAACAGTGCCGATGAGCAGGTTCGCCAGAAAATCAAGACCGGGGATCGTGTTTCGGTCGCCGGGGAAATGGATGCAGCTGGTCTGTTCACGAAACGCGAGCTTGTTGCATCCTCGATTGTCGTCATGAATGACAGCAACACTTACATGCAGTAACCCGGTAAAGGGAACTGTCACCTGACGATGAAAAAATGGCCGACGCCGGGTTAACTGGCGTCGGCTTTTTTGTTCGGATTCAGGCCAAAATCACCAGAACCACACCGCTTAGCACACACAGGAATATCAGCGACAACAGGGCCGCCATCACAACCCGCCCGCCAACATGCATGACATTGCGGATATCAACGCTTAGTCCAAGGGCGGCCATCGCCAGAATGGTCAGGAACGACGACACGGTTTTCATCCCGCCCAAGGCGAACTCCGGCAACACTCCAAATGACCGGGCTGCCATCATGGCGATAAACCCAATGATAAACCATGGCACGACCTGTGCGATGGGAAGTTTGGTTTCACGGGCCCGCCCGCCCAGCACGGCAAGGGTAAAGATCACCGGCCCCAACATCAAAACCCGGATCAGCTTGACCAAGGTTCCGACTTGCACGGCTAGTGCGCCTGCTGGGGCGGTTGCCGCCAACACCTGTGGCACGGCATAAACCGTTAGCCCGGAAAAAATACCATACTGGGTGGCGGACAAGCCAAGACCGGCATGAAGCATCGGCAGGACAAAAACAAACAGCACGCCCAGAACGGCGGTAAAGGATATGGATGCCGCAACATCATCAGACCGGGCATCAATCACAGGTGCGGTTGCGGCAATTGCCGAATTGCCACAAATCGAATTGCCGCACGCAACCAGCATCGAAAGATGTTTTGAAAGGCCAAGCGCGCGGCCAATGTGATAGCTGACAAACAGGCTGGCGCAGACCACGGCAATGATCGCGACAATCAAGCCACCGCCTGCACTGCCAATCGCCTGCGCACTGATCGATCCGCCAAGCAATACAATCGCGACTTCCAAAACCGTCTTGCCGCAAAACCGCACACCGGCAAAATAACGCGGGGCCAAGCCAAATAGGGATCGTACCACCACCCCGATCAGGATGGCAAAAACCAGACTTTCAACCCAGCCCCGGCCAAGCAACATCTGCTCGGCCTGTTCGGCCAGCTTGGCGGCAAGTGCAACCAGCAAGGTAACGACAAGCCCCGGCAAGATTGGTTTGATGCGTGCGTTAAAAAACATGATTTTCCTGTGTTTTGATCACAATCGGAAAATCTCACGCTCAACCATTTACTTCCATCGAATAAAAATTCATATTTTATTCGATTAAATCGAATGATTGGGCTTTTGCCATGATGACGCTGGAACAGTTGCATATCTTTGTCGCGGTTGCCGAACGCGAACACCTGACCCGCGCGGCCGAGGCGATTGGCCTGACCCCATCGGCGGTCAGCTCAGCCATCAAAAATCTTGAAGGGTTTTATGGCATCGCGCTGTTTAACCGGGTGGGCCGCCGGATCGAACTGACCCAGACCGGGCGACTGTTCCTTGATGAAGCCAAAGCAACCCTTGCCCGTGCGCGGGCCGCGGAATTGACACTGGCTGAACTCGGCGGGATGCAGCGCGGTGATCTCAACGTTTATGCCAGTCAGACGATTGCCAGTTACTGGTTGCCGCCATTCTTGATGAAATTCCACGACCAATATCCCGGTATTGAAATCCATCTGACAATCGGCAACACCAAAACCGTATCGGATGCCGTGCGCGGCGGGGCAGCGGACATTGGCTTTATCGAAGGTGACATTGACGAACCGGCCCTTGCCAAACGCGAAGTTGCCGAAGATGCCCTTGTTGTCGTGGTCGGCCCCAAACATCCATGGGCGGATGGCCGCCCGCTCACCGCGCAAGCATTGGTAACGCAAACCGACTGGATTTTGCGTGAAGCCGGATCTGGCACAAGGTCGGAATTTGAAAGTGCATTGCGTGATCTTGGCGTTGATCCAACCCGCCTTAAAACCGCATTGATCCTACCCAGTAACGAAGCGGTCATCACCGCCGTTGAAAGCGGCCAAGCGGCCACCGCCGTTTCACAATTCGCGGTAAGTTCGCTGATCGCCCACGGCCGTCTGGCGCGTGCCAGCTTCCCGATCCCGCCACGCAAATTCATGGTTCTGAGGCATAAAGAGCGCAAACAGACGCAAAGCTCGTTGGCGCTTGAGAAGCTATGCTTAGAACCGATGTGAAAATCTCTACGCCACGTAAGTTTAGCAATTTTCTAATTTGAATTGCGATTGCGCAATGCACAAAACCACCCTGTGCTTTATCGCCTTCCTCTAACGATCTGTGCTACCTTAGACGTAAGCTTTGGATCGACACTGCGACGACTTAGAGGAACAAGGCCAATGCTTGATGCAGAAATATTGGCACGCATACAATTCGCTTTCACCGTTTCATTTCACATCATATTCCCGTCCTTTACCATCGGGCTGGCAAGTTACCTGTTCGTGCTTGAAGCCCTGTGGCTGCGCACGCGCGATGATACCTATCTTGCCCTGTATAAATTCTGGCTGAAAATCTTTGCCTTGGCCTTTGGCATGGGGGTCGTTTCCGGGATTGTGATGTCCTATCAATTCGGGACAAACTGGGGGCCATTTTCGGAATTCACTGGTGGGGTGATTGGCCCGCTTATGGCCTATGAAGTTCTAAGCGCCTTTTTCCTGGAAGCCGGTTTTCTTGGCATCATGCTGTTTGGTCTTAACCGTGTTGGTCCAAAATTACATTTCACCGCCACCACCATGGTTGCGATTGGCACGCTGTTTTCAGCATTCTGGATTTTGTCTGCCAACAGCTGGATGCAGACACCCGATGGCTATGCCATCGAAAACGGTCGGGCGGTTGTCACAAGTTGGATTGATGCGATCTTTAATCCAAGCTTCCCCTATCGTTTGGTCCATATGGTTCTGGCCGCCTATTTAACCACAGCCTTTGTCGTTGGTGCTGTGGGGGCCTGGCATTTGATCCGTGATCGGGAAAACCGGGCTGCGCGCATCATGTTTTCCATGGCGATGTGGATGGCGGCCATCGTTGCCCCGATCCAGATTGTTGCCGGGGACATGCATGGGCTTAACACCCTTGAGCATCAACCGGCCAAAGTTGCCGCGATGGAAGGCCATTTTGAAACCCAGAATGGCGCACCGCTGATCCTGTTTGGTTGGCCGGACATGGATGCCGAGGAAACCAAATACGCATTGGAAGTTCCAAAACTTGGCTCCATGATCCTGACTCATGACTGGGATGGCAAGATTGTCGGGCTTAAAGATTTTGCGCCTGAAGACCGCCCGAATGCCACCATCGTTTTCTGGTCATTCCGGATTATGGTTGGTTTGGGTGTGCTGATGGCGCTTTTGGGCGTTGCTAGTCTCATCGCGCGTTGGCGTCATAAGCTTTATAGCTGCAAATATTTGCATCGCTTTGCCCTGATCATGGGGCCAAGTGGCTTTGTCGCCATTTTGGCGGGCTGGTTCACCACCGAAGTTGGTCGCCAACCATGGGTGGTTTATGGCGTAATGCGGACATCAGAGGCCGGATCACCGGTTGCCCCCATCGCCATTGCCGGGTCGCTTTTGGCCTTTGTCATTGTCTATTCCATCGTCTTTGGCGTTGGCACGGCCTATATCATCCGCGCGATGAATCTTGACCCGCGTGATGCCCATGTCCCCCGGGGCGAAGTCCTTCGTGCGGGTGGTCGCCCCCTTGCCGCCCACAATCCCCCGCAAGCAGGAGAATGAGCATGGATTATCAACTGATTTGGGTTCTTTTGATTGCGGTTGCTGTCTTTGCCTATGTCACGCTGGATGGCTTTGATCTGGGGATCGGTATTCTGTTTCCGCTGATCAAGGACCCGACCAAACGCGGGCGCATGATGAATACCGTCGCCCCCATCTGGGATGGCAATGAAACCTGGCTCGTTCTGGGCGGCGGTGGACTTTATGCCGCCTTTCCGCTGGCCTATTCATTGCTGATGACCGCCTTCTACATTCCGGTTTTCATCATGCTATTGGCGCTTGTTTTTCGCGGTGTTGCCTTTGAATTTCGGTTTAAAAGCATGAACCATCAAAAACACTGGGACTTTGCCTTTTCGGCGGGATCAATCATTGCTGCAAGCATGCAAGGTGCGATGCTTGGCGGGTTTATCGAAGGGATCTCTGTTGAAAACGGGCGTTTTGTCGGCGGCGCAATGGATTGGCTGAGCCCGTTCTCGATCTTCTGCGCAACGGCGGTTGTGGTTGGCTATGCCCTGCTTGGCACGGGTTGGCTGATTATGAAAATGGAAGGCGATTTTCAGGGTAATTTGCGCCGCCTTGCCAAACCGGCAGTGATCTGGATGGCGGCTAATCTTGGCGTGATATCGCTGATGACGACATATGTGAATCCGACCTACGCGTCGCGCTGGTTTGAAATGCCCAATATATTGATGCTAGCCCCGATCCCGATCATTACAGCAGGTCTTTTGGTTTGGCTGTGGCGGGCTGTATCACACCGCGAGAAGACCGTCTTTGGCATTACGCTTGGCATCTTTTTGCTGTGCTATATCGGGTTTGGCATCACGCTTTACCCCAATATTGTCCCGCCAATGATCACATTCCGCGACGCAGCCGCCCCGGAAAACAGCCTTGCCTTCATGCTGGTCGGGGCGGCGATCCTGCTTCCGGTGATCATTGGCTATACCGCTTATGCCTATTGGGTATTTCGCGGCAAGGTCAGTGACGAGGGGTATCATTAATGCCCCTTATCCGATCTGAAAAAACCCGACGGCTTTTATGGTTCGCCGCCCTTTATATTGCCGGGATCATAACCGTTGGCGCAGCGGCAATGCTTCTTAAGGCGCTACTGGGGCAGGCCTGACTGCTTACCCCTAAAATACCGTTTTCCAAAACATGCCTGCCAACCTCTTGCCGGCAGGCACCTTGCCCGGCAGCACATCCCCCCCACCCGCTGCCGGGCTTTTTCGGTCTATTGATTGCCTTTGCGCGCAATCAAATCAGCCAGTCGTTTGATACCTTCAACGATACGTTCCGTGCTTTCGGTCGCGAAGCTTAGACGGGCGGTATTGCCGCCACTTTGATCACAGAAAAATGCCTGACCGGGAACAAAGGCGACATGGGCATCTTCCATCGCCTCGGCCAGCAATGCGCGACTATCGATGTTTTCGGGCAAAGTGAGCCAAATAAACATCCCGCCTTGTGGCCGTGACCAAGAAACACCTTCGGGCATGGTTTCATCCAGTGCGGCCGACATGACATCGCGCTTGGCCCGATAAGCATCCTGCAGGGTTTCAATATGTGCCGGGAACAGCGCGGTTGCTGCGCGCAAAGCGACTTCCTGATTGATCGTTGAAACGTGCAAATCCCCGGCCTGCTTCATCAAAACAAGCTGACAGATCACCGGACGTGGCGCGGTAATCCAGCCAATCCGCAAGGCCGGTGCCATTGTTTTGGAAAACGTACCCAATTGAATAACCGTACCGGCATCACGATCCCCATTAACTTCATCAAGGGCCAAAAGCGATGGCAGCATTTCGCCCTCATAGGACAATTTGCAATAGGCGGCGTCTTCAAGAATGATCGCGCCATATTTGCGCGCGGTTTCCAGCACGGCCAACCGGCGGTCTAGGGAATAAGACCGTCCGGTCGGGTTTTGAAAATCTGGCGACAGATAGGCAATCCGCGCACCGTTTGCAAAAGCCGCATCAAGTTCGGCAATGATCGGCCCGTCATCATCCATATTCACACCGACATAGCTTGGACGGCGCATGGAAAAGGCCTGCATCGCGCCAAGATAGCTTGGCTTTTCAAGAACGATTTCACGCCCTGGTTCCAGAAACAGACGAGCAAGCATATCAAGCCCCTGTTGTGCGCCACAGGTGATCAGGATATTTTCGATGTCACGCGCAGCCCCGGCGGCAGCCAAATCATCGGCAATCCATTGCCGCAAACCCGGCAAACCTTCGCTAATCGAATATTGCAGACTGCGCCGACCGGCAACCTCATCCCCCGTCAGATCGCCATAGACCGCATTAAAAGTCGCAAGCGGGAAAAGCTTCGGGTCCGGCACCCCACCGGCAAATGAAATAATCTCTGGCCGCTCGGCCACTTTCAACAGATCACGGATTTCAGATGTGCGCAGGGCACGGGCATCAGGCACGATCATTTCATTCCATTGGATGGTCATGGCAACTCTCTTTAGGTCAGTAACATTGCCCTTATTTGGCAAGGAACACTGACCTAAATCAAGTTTATTTTAATGTGTGATTAAAATTTGAAATAAAATTACCAAACAACATTCTCTCAAGCCATCGTGACCGGAAGGCAATCATCCCTTGCTCAGCTTGAAGATCGCTCACCTGAGCGGTCGTTATTGAGGCGCGCTTCACCAATCAAAAATGCGCGCGATATAATTACGGCAACAATCACAGTTGATATTGCGTATAGAACGCTATTGATCAGACCAAGAGGCACGGCAAGCCAAATTGGAAGCCCCAATGGAGACGCAGAGAATGTTGCGCCCGCCTCAACCAGCGCCTTAGCTACCGGCACGACCACAGCGCTAGCAGCTATCGAAATCACCAACAAAGCCGGTGAAATCAGCAAAACACGGCCAATGATATACCAGAATGTTTTCTTCCCACGCCGGAAACACCGTTGAATGGAATTGTCGCCATCAAGGATTACCGACACTGGCCAAGTGATGGTCCAAATCAAAATTAAGAAACCACATCCGGCCGTCAAAAACGTTATGACCGTAACAGTCGAGACAAGCTCTGGCTTCACTGTCAGCTTGCCGTCGATATAGACCACATCGAAAATGAAAAGTATCGTTGGCACAAGACTAACAAAAGCACACATCGCCAGAACAAGGATGGAGCGTTCAAAGAATGCGCGAAGCTTTGAACGTTCGATATTTTGGAATACCTGCCAAGAAAACTGATGGCGCAGCACGCTGGCATGTACGACGAATGCAAGAACCAACATAGGGACCGCAAACACCAGTGAAAGCGCTACGTCCCGTAATGCCATGCGGACAATTGCGCCTTGGGTAACAGCACCACCATCGATCAAAAATGCACGGGATAAATACTGGTCAGCCAATATCACTAAAAACAGCACTGGCAAAAGCGTCAAGAAAACGAATTTGCTTTTTTTGATGACATGAAAGCTCTCAACAAGGATCCAGTTATCAAACTTTGGATCTGCTGATTTTCCGCTATCCTCGATGCTATCTGTTTCCACAACGCCCTCAATTCGCTGAAGTATCACCCCAAAGCACAACCAATAGGCGAACTCTCAGGCCTCGACAAGTTAAGATCAGAGTTATGCGGATGTGTGGGCCTGAAACCTTGGCAACGACGTCAAAACACCACCAAGCCCCATCACCACGCATAGCACAAGGATAAGCCAGTTGGTTTGCTCAAGACTTGCCGTCAAGCCAACCAGCTGGCCCGCCAAAGGTTGTGTCATGTTGTTGAACAAAATAATCACACGGTTGTTTTGCCGTAATCCTTTGCCGGGATGAGCTTTTGCCGGATAGTGCGGATATAGATGTTAAACATCCCGTCAAAGCCAAGGACCACGGCGAACCCCACCATGTAAAGCCAGTAATCCGGGCTGAGTGCGGTGATTACACCGCCAAGAAACACGCCGGAAAACGACACCAACCCGATCATCCCGACCGACAGGCGACTGGCTCCGACAAGCATCAGAACAAAGATCGTAAAACCTGCACTGATGGTCTGGAGAAGGGCGTAATGCGCGTCACTCTGGCCATAAAGCCCGGTCACCATCGCAGCCGATGTCCCAAGCGTGATCCCGAACACAAGGTTCACACTGGCGGTAATCGCGATCACACGCTTTAACCTCGGCAAATAGGCAAGATGTAAAAACAGACCGAACGCCTGCTTGAACCGAAACCAGAAACGAAACACTGTGACCTCAAGAACCGCTTAATCATCGCCCCAAGCGGGCGTTCGCGGCCACAATGATCCGATCAATCCATTTTCGGAAGACACAAGAGCGCACAGCAGTTGCGCATTTTCGCGCAAGGAGAATTCTGACATCAAACCGACGCTTCCAGGCGCTGCTCTCCAATCAAATATGCCCGCGAGATAACGATCCCGATCATTGTATTTACGCATAAAATCTTCGCGGCTCCCCAAACGGCGCCCACAAAAAACAACAGATATAATCGGTACAGGCCCTCACCCGCGCCGCCCAGTGCGACCAGAATGCTCACCCCCAGTTCCCCCAGCCCAACACTGGTAAGCTCAAATATGAGTGTAAGCACGAAGGGCCCTGCGATGAACCATACAAGGTTATGGCCAAAAACAACTCGGCCCCGCTTCACTGCATCTAAAAATCTACCGCCGTCAGAAACAAGAGAGGCAGGAAGCCACGTAAACGCCAACAGGTACACAAAAGCTGCCATCGGATACGTGATCATTGCCCGCGCCCAAATGATGGATCGCTCAGTCGCGACGTTGCCATTTGAAACAGCCGCCATATCGCGGGCTGTCCAAATGATGTCTCCGAAGTTGAACAAGAAATACAAATGAGCTGGCAGAGTGATCAACAACTTCAGAACCACAAAGCGGAGCGTAAAATTTAACAGTCGTTTTTGCGCAATTTCAGCATGTCCACGCATCGCCCAAGAACAAATGACGTAAAGCGTAATGCACTCAAAACCAAGTACCATCGTACCTTTGAGCCATCCTGCAATCTGCCCCTTAATTAAGACCGTCGGCAACGTGACGACGACACAAGCGACAAGAAGCAGGGCGAAAACCCGCCAGTTCTTGCGAAGGGCGACATAGGTTCCCTTCCAGATGCGGGTGACCGAACCTGGAAGGGATTTTTCCATGAGGGCATCAAAATGCTTGGGCATCTTTACAGAGCAGCCTTCAACCCACTGGCGGCAAAGTTATGAACAAGGACAATATGTGTCACACCCCTGCCTATGCTTCGGCGGGTTCTTCGAGGGAAGGCATATCCCGGGAAGCTAACCGCTTTTCACCAAGATGGTAGGCGCGCGTCACGATGACGGCGAGCATCCCGCCAATGAAAACATACTGCAGGCTTGATATCGCCAAGGTCATCACCGTTGTCATATTGGTCTGAAACACGCCATCAGACGAGATAAGGGGTTCTCCACCTGCGGTCTGAACAATATTGACGATAATAGAGGTGAGAAACAGCCAGACGACAGGACCAATCAAAACACGACCGGTCACATACCAGACTGTCTTTCTGCCACGCGCGAAGGAGCGGCCGATGCCACTGCTATCGTCTGCAAGTGCGGCAGGCAACAAGGTGGCAAAAAACACAATGGCAATCCAAAGGGCGACAAACGTGACAGGAGCCGTTATCCCCAAAGCAACCAGATTTTCGACCTTCGTCGTCTCCTGGACCGACAGCATAAAGCTTCCGGTCATGACAAACAGAATCAGGGATGAGGGCAAGGTGACAAGGACTTGAAGCAAAAGGTAACGCCCCGCAAAAAGTTTTAGGTGCGGCTTGTCTATGAATTTAAGTGCGGTAATTTCCCTGCGCCCGTTCATCGTCGCGTTAAACAGCGAAAGCGCAAGAAATCCCCATATGGCAAAGCCAAGCAGGTAAACAACATAAACCTGCCCTGCGAAACTGCCGGTCATTTGCCAGAAAACCAAACCAAGCATCAGCACAATCGCAATCAGGAAACTCGTCCGGCACTGCCACAGAAGCTGAAAACTGGCTTTCCAGATGCCGGGTTGTTTCGTTTCTGGCTGCGCGATGTTACTATCTTCGGTCATATCAAATTGCCTCCGCTTCTGTGAGTTCGCCTTCCGGCTTGTTGCCATCTGCCAAGCGTGCCTCACCAAGCTGGTAGGCACGTGACAAGACAACAGCAACCAGAACAATACCCGTCGCCCAGACCAGATATCCCAACCCGTTCATCGCCATATCAAAGGGAACGAATTTCAGATTGCCCGCCTGGATGGTGTAGGTCCGGATTGCTTCGGAAAATTGCGCGGGCAGGAGAAAAATCGTGGCAAGAAACAGGATGATATTTGCCCCCGGGCCAATGATCAGTCGCGACATCACATAGCCGATTGTTTTGCGCCCGCGTGCAAATGCACGCTTTATCGAGGAGCCATCTGCCATAACCGCTGCGGGCATCCAGGTTCCGAACAGACCAAGCATCACCAACGTACACACCCCATAAAATGCAAGCGTAACCACCATCACAAAGACGTATCTGACAGTTTCATCTGCTGCCTTGACTTCAGGTATGCTCAGGACTGGTACCAAAATGAAAAGTGCCGGAATGAGGCTGACCATGGCAACGGCAAAGCCGCGGAGCCAAAACCGAAAGAAAGCCCACTTTTCAAGCGAGCCTACTGCCTTAAAGCCGCTTATATTGCGCAAAACCGTCACATGACATGCAATGGCCAGATACATACCGACAATAAATGTTGGCGCTTGCGACGCATCGGCTTCGGGTTTGATGGCATAAATGACACTATCCAATAGCCACAATGTCCCGACAACAACCGCAAAGATCGTCAGGTTTTTGCGAATAACCTCGGTGGCCTCGCCCCAAATGGTGATGTCGAATTTCATGCCTGCCCCCAAACCAGATCAAAGTGAATTACATCAATCTAATACTACTTTTTGGCGACACGACTTTCCTGTGACGCTTGTCACACTTATCCGTCAGGGGGAACCACCACCCCAAAAGGTCAGGAAGCGATGATTGCAAACTTCGAGGATTAGGCTTGCAGCCTTTTTTCGGACATATTAAACACATATTTCAATGTTCAATTTCAAACGACTACAAAAATTTGTGTAAAAATCGAAATCACACTTGCCATCTGGGCGATTCCATATTACCCATCAAAGCCAAGTGAAATACATTTATAAACACAATAAATTGTGTTGATTAATTGTCAGGAAAGAGAATGCAGCCTAATCTGACCCATCTCCGCCAGCTAGAGGCTGAGAGTATTCATATCATCCGCGAGGTTGCGGCATCGTTTGAACGCCCGGTGATGCTTTATTCCATCGGCAAGGATTCATCTGTGCTGCTGCATCTCGCGCGCAAGGCATTCTATCCGGCCCCGCCGCCCTTTCCATTGATGCATGTCGATACGACTTGGAAATTCCGCGAAATGATCGAGTTTCGCGATAAGGTCGCAGCGGAATACGGGTTTGACCTGATTGTTCATATCAATCAGGACGGCGTTGATCAGGGCATTGGTCCGTTCAGCCATGGATCAAGCATGCATACCGATGTCATGAAGACGGAATCGCTCAAACAGGCGCTGAACAAATATAAGTTCGATGCAGCCTTTGGCGGTGCGCGGCGTGACGAGGAAAAGGCCCGTGCCAAGGAACGTGTGTTTTCCTTCCGCACCGAAACCCACCGTTGGGATCCGAAAAATCAGCGCCCGGAATTGTGGGATATTTATAACGCCCGGATCAACAAGGGTGAAAGCATCCGTGCTTTCCCGATCTCGAACTGGACCGAGCTTGATATCTGGCAATATATCTATCTTGAACAAATCCCGATTGTGCCGCTGTATTATTCGGCCAAACGCCCGGTGGTTGAGCGTGACGGCACCTTGATCATGGTCGATGACGACCGCATGCCGCTTAATCCCGGTGAAAAGCCGGAAATGAAGTCGGTGCGGTTCAGAACGCTTGGCTGCTATCCGCTAACAGGTGCTGTTGAATCCGAAGCCGCCACCCTGCCCGACATCATTCAGGAAATGCTTCTGACCCGATCGAGCGAACGTCAGGGCCGCATGATTGACCACGATCAGGCTGGATCGATGGAGAAGAAGAAGCAGGAAGGATATTTCTAATGGCACACCAATCCGACCTGATTGCTGATGATATTCTCGGCTACCTGAAGTCTCAGGAAGAAAAAAGCCTGCTGCGTTTCATCACCTGTGGCAGTGTTGACGACGGTAAATCGACCCTGATCGGCCGTTTGCTTTGGGATTCCAAACTGATTTTCGAAGATCAGTTGGCCGCCCTTGAAGCCGACAGCCGCAAGGTTGGCACCCAAGGCGGCGAGATTGATTTTGCCCTTCTGCTTGACGGGTTGCAGGCCGAACGCGAACAGGGCATCACCATTGATGTTGCCTATCGCTTTTTCTCGACCGACAAGCGCAAATTCATCGTTGCCGATACGCCGGGCCACGAACAATATACCCGCAATATGGCAACCGGTGCATCGACCGCCGATGTTGCCGTGATCCTGATTGATGCCCGCAAAGGCATCTTGACCCAGACCCGCCGCCATAGCTTCATCACGTCGCTTTTGGGCATCAAACACGTGGTTCTTGCGGTCAACAAAATGGATCTGATCGACTATGATCAGACCAAGTTTGACGCCATCGTCGCCGATTATCACACCTTTGCCAAAGACCTTGGATATCGCTCGATCGCAGCAATTCCGCTATCGGCCCTGCGCGGCGATAACATGATCGAAGCCAGTGCCAATACGCCTTGGTATGACGGCCCGACATTGCTTTCACATCTTGAAACCGTACAGGTCGAACAAGACGCGATTGAAAAACCGTTCCGTCTTCCAGTACAGTGGGTCAACCGTCCGAACCTTGATTTCCGTGGCTTTTCCGGCACAATTTCATCGGGCACTATCAAACCGGGTGATGAGATTATCGTCACCGCATCAGGTCAGACCAGCAAGGTCAAAGACATCGTTACCTTTGATGGCAACCTTGAAGAAGCGATTGCCGGTCAGGCGGTTACGCTGACCCTTGAAGACGAAATTGATATTTCGCGCGGGGATATTCTGGCCGCATCTGATGCCAAGCCGGATTTTGCCGATCAGTTCGAAGCCCGCATCATCTGGATGCATGAAGATCAACTTCTGCCCGGTCGTCCTTATCTGATCAAAATGGGCGCACAGGTGACCAACGCGCAAATCAGCGAGCTTAAATACAAGGTCAATGTCAATACGCTTGAACATATGGCTGGCAAAACGCTTGAGCTAAATGAAGTCGGGATTGCCAATATCTCGTCTGATAAGGCGCTTGCTTTTGATCCTTATGATGAAAACCGTCATTCGGGCCGCTTTATCATCATTGACCGCTTTACCAATGCGACTGTTGGTGCGGGCATGGTCAACCATTCCCTGCGTCGTGCGACCAATATCAAATGGCAGGAAATGGATATCAACAAGGGTGCGCGCGCCTATCAGAAAGGTCAGAAATCGGCCATTCTGTGGTTCACCGGCCTGTCGGGTGCGGGGAAATCAACCGTTGCCAATCTGGTGGAGAAAAAGCTCCATGCGATGGGCAAACATACCTACACCCTTGATGGGGATAATGTTCGTCATGGCCTAAACAAAGACCTTGGCTTTAGCGATGCCGACCGGGTGGAAAACATCCGCCGTGTGGGTGAAACCGCCAAGCTGTTTGTTGATGCTGGTGTGATCACGCTGGTTTCCTTCATCTCGCCGTTCAAAAGTGAACGTCAGTTGGCGCGAAGCCTTGTTGAAAAAGACGAGTTTATCGAAGTCTTTATCGACACCCCGCTTGAAGTCTGTGAACAGCGCGATGTAAAGGGCCTTTATAAAAAGGCCCGTGCGGGCGAGATCGCAAACTTCACAGGTATTTCCAGCCCGTATGAACGGCCTGAAAATGCCGAGATCGTGGTAAGTACGGAAAATCAAAGTGCCGAAAAGGCCGCTGAAGCCATCGTCGCCAAACTCGAAGAATTCGGCGTTCTGGGCGCGTGGTACCCCGATATCTGATCTTTCGATCTGATCCCTCATCAGATCCAATATGAAGAACCCCCGGTATATTCCATGCCGAGGGTTCTTTTGTTTCCAAAGCTGTGGTTGGCACTCCGTTTTGGAGGCCCCAACAAGCAAACCTTTTGCTTAAATTACCCAACCCAACACCAAATTATCCCACCACCATTCCGCCATGACCTTGTAAATCATCTGCATTGGCCTAAAATCAAAAGTGGTACAAGGAGGAGAGATGAATGCCGTTCGGACTCCCACCGGTTAAAACCATAAGCAGCCTTTTGGCGTTATCTGCGCTGCTTTGTGCCGGATCAGGATCACCCGCAACTGCCCAAGAAGATGCGCGGATTGGCGCGCATGTTGTCCTTGATGACCAGTGGGCACAGCTCGCCTCGGAAGAAAACCGTGCCTTTGTGCAGGTTTTGCGGGCTCAAACAGGCACGGGCTCCATCGACACGCTTCCCAATGATCGATTGTACCATCTTTATCGCACGAAAAAGCTCGATTGTATTCTAACCGGGGGCTGGCCGCCGAATGATCCGCAGTTAAGGTCACAACAGACACTTGTCTTTGAGATCCGGCTGTTCATCCTTTCCAACACAGACCTTTTGGCAAAGGATCAGATTCTGGTTGGGCGGATGAAGCAGTTCGCGCCCCCTGCCATCCCACTGGAAAACACAATGGTTGACTGGCTGCCTTTGCAAAATCTGCAACAAGGGTTTGATTTACTGCGTGCCAAACGCATTGACGCACTCCTCGCCGCGCCATCACATGTCCAATATACTCCTGACAGTAACAGTGATACACGCGACATCGTTCAGGCCAACTTACCCGCGATCAAACGCATTGAAGTGCCATTGCTGTGCCACGACACAGTTGCCAATCGGGGCATCATTGAAAGGGTCGATCAGGCCGCCCCGTCACAATGACCTGAATTGGCCCCATCACATTCGCCAAACTGGCCCTTTCTTACAGAACCAATTATTCTCATTCTATGTGCCATATGCCACATAGATCAGGATGCCCTTATGACATCGCCCCACAAAGACGCCTTTGGCAAACCTGTTGGCCGTCCAGTTGAAAACTGGACCCCGTGTGATTTGCCGCCGCGCAGCGACATGATCGGTCAGCATGTGATTATCAGCCCGCTTGACGTTGCCCGTGATGCAAGACACCTGTTTGACGCCAATCACGCGGCTTCTGACGGGTCGCGTTTTACCTATCTGTTTACTCATGCCTTTGATGATTTTGATGCCTACAAAGCATGGCTGGACGGGATGGCTGCGACCAGCGACCCTATGCTTCACACCATCATTGATGTGATCAGCAAAAAGGCAGTCGGCGTTGCTGCCTTCATGCGAATGGACCCGACACATGGGGTGATTGAAATTGGCAACATCAATTATGCCCCAGCCCTTTCGCAGACCATAGGCGGGACCGAGGCGATGTATCTGATGATGAAGCGTGCCTTTGATGAGCTGGGCTATCGGCGATATGAATGGAAATGCGACGATCAAAATGCGCCGTCACGGGCCGCCGCGGCGCGATATGGCTTTAGCTATGAAGGTACATTCCGCAACCACATGGTCTATAAGGGCCGCAACCGCGACACCGCGTGGTTTTCCGTCACCAGCGAAGAATGGCCCGCGATCAAAGCCGCGTTCGAAGCGTGGATATCGCCCGGAAACTTTGATGAAACCGGCAAACAACGCACCCGGTTGCAAGATTTTCGCCACTGAGCTTCTTTGTGATTTCATTGGTTTATACAAACCGTGGTAATCTTCCCCTGTCTTGCAATCTGCTGGAACAGGCAAGGGGAGAACACCATGCCATACACCGCTTTAAGGTATAAACTTGGTGCGACGGTCATCTTCGCGCTCTTGGCAAGCAGCTTTCTTACAAACCTGGCCCACGCCGACATCACCCTGCCCGTCCCGAAAAAAAGCGACGTCATACGTGTCGAGCTTCACGGTTATGAGCAGTTGGAAAAGTTCTTTGATGATCTGGGCTATACGCCAGAAGCATGGGATGCGGGGGAACGCACAATCCCGCGTCTTTTCCTGCAAACCATCCCCAATGCCTGGCGCGACGAAATCGCCGATCAGATCACCGTCACCGCCAAGAAACGCATTTTCTTTCGCACCCTTGGCCCGTTGACGGTTCTGGCAAATGACGAAATCGCCTTTCAGCAACAAGCATTGAAAACGGCGATCAGCAACAATGACAGTGCAGTCATTTCCGAGCTGGCAACCCAATACCGGATCAGCACAGATGCGGATGATCCGGCGACCGTCACCGAGCTTCAAAGCCGCATCGGCCCGATCCCGCCATCCCTTGCCATGGCGCAAATGGCGATTGAAAGCGGATGGGGAACTTCGCGCTTTGCCGCTGCGGGCAATGCGTTGTTTGGCCAATGGACATATGACGGCGAAGGCATCACCCCCGAAGAACAGCGCAGCCATCTTGGCGATTACAAAATTGCTGCTTTCAAATCGCCGTTCGGGTCGGTTCGGGCCTATATGATGAACCTTAATACCGGATCTGCCTATCAGGAATTCCGCGATCTGCGGGCAAAGATGCTCGCCAACAACGAACCACTGTCGGGCATGATTTTGGCCGAAACCCTGACACGTTATTCCGAACGCGGGCACGTCTATACCGAAGAAATCCAGGCTGTCATTCGCCAGAACAAACTTGTTCATGCCGATGATGCTGTGCTGGAAGAAAGCCCCTATTACCACCTGATCCCGGAAGCGGAATAATCCCCCATACCCAACCGGGTTCGCATATACGAACTGGTGATTATCAATTGTCCGCCGTTAGGTTTATAGTCGCGATCACAACAGCTTAACCGGATGGATCCCAAATGTTTGATGCCCGCCTGCGCCCATTGATTGACAAGCCGCTCAATGCGGTTGCCAAAACCCTGTCAGGCACCGGAATCACGCCAAACATCATTACCGGGTTCGGCTTTTTCCTGGGTGTTTTGGCTGCGGGGTGCCTTGTTTTACAACTCGATTACGCAGCCCTTGTACTGATCCTTGCATCGCGGGTGATGGACGGGCTTGATGGGGCAGTTGCCCGTCATGCGGCCCCGCGTTCGCGACATCCCAATGCCAAAACACAGGAAAGCGACCTGGGTGGCTATTACGATATCGTCGCCGATTTCCTGTTTTACGCTGGCATCATTCTGGCCTTTGCCATCGGGCGACCTGAACATGCTTTGATGGCGGCATTTTTGATTTTTTGTTTTGTCGGCACCGGGTCAAGTTTTCTGGCTTATGCAATCATTGCAACCAAGCAAAATCGCAATCACGACAAGCAGGGCAAGAAAAGTTTCTACTACCTGACCGGCATCACCGAAGGCAGCGAAACAATCGTTGTTCTATGCCTGATATGCCTGTTTCCCGGCTGGTTTACACAAATCGCAGCAATCTTTGGCGCATTGTGCCTGATCACCACCTTTGGCCGGGTCCTTCAAGCCCGACGGGATTTTGGATAACACACACCAAACGTCGTTAACAGCTTGAAGCTACGTGCCTCTGACGCCATATCGAAAGGATCGGGCCCACATCTGGGTACAGATGTGCCAAAAACAACAAAAGCCTCGCAAGAGCGTAAATGAGAACAGGCAAGGAAGAATATGCGGTCAAACAGGGTTCTATATTTACTCCTTATTGGATGTTTTTTTCTTGTCGCATGTGATCAATCAGGACCGATAAAAGTCGGCTTCATTGCTGGCCTCTCAGGACCGGGGGGAGATGCGGGAACCGCATCGCTCAACGCGCTAAAACTTGCCGCCCAACAAATCAATGACGACGGCGGCATTGATGGGCGCATGATCGAAATCATTCCACGGGATGACGAAAAATCACCCGAAACCGCGCAAAACCATGTTCGGGAGTTCGATAAACTTGGCGTTGACGCCATTGTCGGCCCCATCATCAGTTCAATTGGCATGGCAATGCTGCCGGTGATCAATGATCTTGGCATTGTTACCGTATCCCCGACCGTGTCAGCCGCCGAGTTTGCCGGTTTCCGTGATTATCTGTTTCGCATGAATACAACGACGCGTCAGAATGCACGCGCATATGCCAAACGCAGTATAGACCTTAACCACAGCACGGTTTCCATTGCCCTTGACGGCGAGAACGAAGCCTTCACCGATAGCTGGTATCGCGAATTTCTTTTGGAATTTGACGAGTTTGACGGGCGGGTTATTTCCAAGGTCTGGATCAATGTTGACGGCATTTCACTTGCCGATGCCGCCGCCCAACTGATGGAAAACTCTCCCAACGGAATTGTCCTGATCACCAACAGCACCGATAGCGCCGAACTAGCCAGGGAAATCCGGAAATTGTCTGCCGATATTCCGTTGGCATCAGCTGAATGGGCCGGAACAGAAACGCTGATTGAATTGGGCGGCGCTGCGGTTGAAGGCATGGAACTGGTACAGGCCTATGATCGCTATGACGATAATCCGCGTTTTCAGCAATTCGTTGCCGACTACACCGCAATGTTTAATGAAACGCCCGGTTATTCTGCGGTCCTGACCTATGACGCAGCAACGGTTCTGTTTACGGCTCTTAAAACCAAACATCCGGACCAAAGGCTTGACGACGCGCTTGCCACACTGCCCCCGCAAATGGGCCTGAATCAGGAATTGGTGTTTGACCAGTTTGGCGATGGTAACCGCAGCAGTTATTTCGTGACCATTCAAGATGGTAAGTTCATTCGCGTGGAATAATCGACACCCTATGCCAAAAGAAAAGCCCTGCGTTTGCAGGGCTTATATCGGCGCGATGTCTATTGGACGTTTATCTGCCGCCTAGTGATCGCTTTCCTCAAGGAAATGATCGCCAAGACCGGTATCATACGCCATGCCTTCCTTGGTCAGAACCACAGTCGCCGGATAGCCTTCCTTCACCAGACCTTTGCGGGTCAGAACCACCCAGACGGACGGGTTTTCAAACCCACTGGCGTCGCGTGCGGCAACGGTGAATTGACCGACATGAACGTGATCACCATGGGCATGTGGAACGCGCAAAAGAGTCCCTTCGCCAGTCTCGTCATCGACCTGCCCGGAATTCGGATCATTGGCGATGATCTGAGCAAGAACAAGCGTGCGAAGCTGTAATTTATTGAGTTTCAGCGGATTTTTGCGAACGAATGCCATATCTGGTGTTACCCCGGTTTATAGAAGATATTTGCAAGGACATATCTGTTACTTAGCACTTTGATGCAAGCCCTGTTTTGATCAAATCTGCCTGTCCACGGCCTATTTATTCCCCGGCCAGAGCCTTCCGCAGTTTGCGATCACGCTTAAGGTGCCATTCGCGGCTCATGGCCTGCCCAAAGGTTCGAAACCGTTCAACATAAACCAGTTCCCACTGCCGCCCGCGCGTGGTCTTGGCCCCCTTGCCGCTGTTATGCGTTGCAAGCCGGGCGTCCACATCCGTTGACCACCCGACATAGGTCCGGGGCAGCTTTGCCTTGCTTGTCGCCGGGTCAAACCCCAGTTCGCGCAATACATAGACAAAAGTAAACGACGCCATGCACGTATACAGTTTTACTTTGGGCACCTAGTGATGTGTTGGATTTCGGCACAGGGTGTGTCGAAAACATCTGGTTGCGAGAACCGGCGCGCAGCGTACTTGCGTACGTGAGCACCGGAAGCACAGCAAACGGACGTTTGCAGACCAACCTGTGCCGAAAGGCGACATATCAGCCCATTGTGGAGTTAAACGCCCCACCATCGAGCAATACGTTCTGCCCAACCATGAATTTGGCATGTTCGCTGCACATAAAGGCACAGGTCGCACCGAAATCAAGCGGGTCACCAAAACGACCGGTCGGAAGACCTGCCTGTGTTTTGGTGCGTGCTTCATCAAGGCTGATGCCTTCATTCTTGGACTTGTTGGTCATCAGTGCATTGATACGATCCGTATCATGCTGTCCCGGCAGAAGGTTATTCATGATCACGCCATCCTTGGCGACCTGACGTGACGTACCCGCGACAAACCCGGTCAAACCGGCACGTGCGCCGTTGGACAAACCAAGATGCGGGATCGGTGATTTAACCGAACCAGACGTGATGTTAACCACCCGGCCCCATTTACGGGAAATCATGCCCGGCAGAACTGCGGTTGCCAACAAGATCGGGGTCAGCATGTTTGACTGCACGGCGGCTTCCCATTCGGCCTGTCCCCAATCGGACCAAACACCGGGGGGCGGGCCACCGGCATTATTGACAAGGATGTCCGGCGCATCGACGGCGGCAAGAACCTTATTGCGGCCTTCTTCGGTGGTGATATCACAGGCAACTGCGATGACATTCACGCCATATGTATCGCGAATATATTCCGCAGTTTCATTCAGCGGCCCTTCGGAACGCGCATTCAGCACCAGATCAACACCGGCCTCAGCCAATTTGATCGCGCACCCGCGACCAAGCCCTTTTGACGAAGCACACACAATTGCCTTACGGCCTTTAATTCCCAGATCCAATGGATCCTCCTGTTCTTGGAGTTCTTGCAATGGCAGGAATTTAGCCCGCACTTGACCGCCGGGTCAAACATCGTTCCACAATCTGGAAACGATTATTCCAAAACAGCAACAGCCCGCCTTCTTCGTCGCAAACAAGCAATATGTTTTAAACTGCCAACTCCGGTTTCGCATTTACGGACTCCCCATCATCAGTTTGCAGTCATGCTACGGGAGGAAAATGATAACTTTTGCGAAATTGATAAAACACGCACGTGGTTTGGGTTGCTCATTTTCAGTAGATTCATCTTGAGCAAACAGAGGCTTGGCGCAAAACCCTTAACAAGATTAAGCCACCTCCCAAGAGAACAACAAACACACCACGTTCCATGTCGCCATCCCCCATGCGGCGCATTCGTGCTGTCGTGAATGGGTATTATTGGACAGATGAAGAACAAATTCCTGCTTGGCATTCTGGTTGGTAGCACAATGATGACGGCGTCAGTCGCTTATGCCGACACAGCTACAACCAGCAACAAATGGGGTTCGCATATCGACCTTGAGGGCAAAGCAGGTACGGACCGCAATCTCGGTGAAACGGATTTGTTCATTCCTCTTTTGCAGAATGACGACACCCTGTTTTTCACCAACATGCGTGCCCGCATGGATGACAGCAACAGCCACGAAGGCAACTTCGGGCTGGGCTTGCGCCACATGCTTGAAAGCGGTTGGAACCTTGGTGGTATTGCCTATTTCGACCGTCGGGAAACGGAATGGAAAAACCATTTCAATCAGGTCACGCTTGGCGTTGAAGCCCTGTCGACCGACTGGGACGTTCGCGCCAATGCCTATCTGCCACAGGGACGTCGCAGCCATGAAGTTGATGCCCTGAACACAGCAACCATTACCGGTACATCCGTCATTTTTACCGCTGGCGAAGAACGAAGCCTGTCGGGTTTTGATGCCGAAATCGGCTGGCGCCTTCCGGTTTATGAACCAGAAGGCCCAAAACAGTTTCGTCTGTTTGCCGGTGGCTATCATTTCACCGGCGATGATGTTGAAAACATCACCGGGCCACGCTTTCGCGGCGAGCTGACCTTTGATGAAACACCCTGGTTGTGGGAAGGGTCCCGCTTTTCTTTGGGCACTGAATGGCAACATGATGATCCACGCGGATCACAGGGTTTTGTCACCGCGCGTCTGCGTATCCCGTTACAGATGTTCGGGAACACATCTTCGCGGTCCCTGACACCCATGGAACGCCGCATGACCGATCCTGTCATCCGCGACATTGATGTCGTCAGTCAGGCCGGGGCATTTGGCGCAACGGAAACAGCGACTGAAACCGCCGACGGAGAAGCCCTCACCGTTGTTGACAGCTCATCGACCACGACGGTTGCTGAACTGAATACGGCTTTGAGCAATGCCGGAAGTACGACAGTCATTCTTTCGGGCACCTTCAGTACCAATGCGGCGGTCCAAGTGGCTGCTGGTCAAACGCTTGTTGGCGGCGGCACGATGACAGTGAAATCGCCATCCGGGAAGACAGCCACCCTGATCGTTCCCGGCGCAACCATTGCAGCACAAGACACCGCAGTTTCCTCGACAGTGGTTATGGCGAATAATTCGACCCTGCGCAATATGACGGTAACCAATTATCGCAGCGGTGCGGGCAATGCTTACGGCGTTAACTTACAGAATAAAACCGGGGTTACGATCGAAAACAGCACCGTTACCAGTTATGGGAATTCCGGTACTGGTTTCGGAATTGATGCTTATTCATCAACCAACGCTGTCATTCGTGGAAATACGGTTACCGCGTCATCATCCGCAGCAAACGCAATTGGCATGCGCGCGCAAGACGCAACAAACATAACCATTGCGGACAATTCAATCTCGCTGCCAACCGCCGGAGCCGTTAAATATGTCCTTCAAGGTAACAACGGGACATCCTTCAACGCTGCCTCCACAGGTAACACCGCCAGCAGCGGAACGTGCAATTTCTTCACTGCACCGACTGGCTCGGTCGGCTTTGGATCAATTAGCTGCCCTTGATAGACGTGAAAGAGCATTGCGCGACCAGACAGCCGATATATCACAAACGTCGGCGCAGAGCTTCTGATGGCATAGCGCCGTATTTCTCGGCGTAGATGCGGGCAAAGCGGCCAACGTGATCAAATCCCCATTTGCGGGCAATGGTGGCAACAGTATCCTCGTCACCCGCCATCAAAAGATCATCATGTGCCCGGCTTAGACGAACCTGTTTTGCATACGCCATCGGGGCCATATTCAATGTATCCCCAAAGGCACGTTGCAATGTCCGATAACTACAGCCCGCGAATGCGACAAGATCATCCAGACTAATCGGTTCATCGGCATGATCATGAATATAATCGCGCGCACGTTTGACGTAATAGGGCATCGCTGTGGATATAGGCCTGTCTTTCAGCCGATCCGAATAAGAGTTCGGCAACATCGTTCAGATGTTTGTCAAAAGGAGGTCTTCCAGTTCACGGCGGAGATGCGGGCTGGCTAAGTGCCGAAGCGGACCGTCAAGTGCATTGGTGGCATATTCCAACGTATCGCGAACATGTTGGGTTTCCGGTCGCGCCAGATCCAGCGTCGGATCAAACACCAGATCACCACGGGCAATATCGGCTCCCATCAAAGCATGGGCATGTGCGCGCAGCTTTGACACCGGCAATTGCATATTGCGGATCAGACCACGCTCAGTCGAAACCGCGCATTCATGCGAGCCGTGCTTTACCTGCGCCGAACCGCTGGTGACGAACATAAAGAACAGGTCTTCATCATCAATGGAAGGTGTTTGGATACGAACCCGCCGGGCCCCCAAGGATGCGTATAGCAGGCCGATCTTGCCAAGTTCTGCGGCATGGATGGCGATATCCACTTCGCTGTTCTTGCCGACAACATCAAGTTTCTCAATGCTATTAAGATCAGACAGAACGTCACGCGCCTGATGCAAATCTTGCGATGCAAACACCTGATGATTGACAAGATAGCTCACTGTGGATGCCCCCAGAAGTTACACTCTTCCCCCAAAGAGCTGTCCAGTTACAACACCCGTTTTTACAGTGTGCGTTGCTGCTGATGAACTAGGACCCGATCAAAATTCACTATTTTGAAAATGTTTTCAAGCAATTACATTTTGAAGCACGCTTACGAAACCCATGCAAAGACCGCATCATGGGCGCGGACATAGGTCCGTGCGGCTTTGGAAACATCATCGGCACTCATGCCCGGTTTATAGATCCCTGATCCAAGACCAAACCCATCACAACCGGCCTTGGCATAGGTGGCAAAATCATCTGCCCCGACCCCGCCAACCGCATAAACCGGCATGTCTTTGGGAAGGACGGCGCGCATCGCCTTGATCCCGTCTGCACCAATGATGCTGGCGGGGAAAATTTTAAGCCCGTCGGCACCGGCCTTGATCGCGGCAAAGCATTCGCTTGGGGTCAAAACCCCCGGCCATGAGCCCAAGCCAAGTTCCTTGGTCTTGGCAATCACTTCGACATCGCAATTGGGCGAGACGACAAATTCACCCGATGCAGCCTTCAGATCGACGACATCTTGCGGAGTTAAAACCGTGCCTGCGCCAATCATGGCGGCATTGCCAACCGCGTCTTTCATCAAGGTAATGCTTTTAAACGGTTCAGGCGAATTCAGCGGTACTTCAATCATCGTGATCCCGGCCGCGACCAAGGCACGCGCCATATCGGCGGATTCATGGGGTTCCACCCCGCGCAAAATCGCAATCAGTTTGCGATGGCCGTTTGGCGTTGCGGTGTCCGTGATCTGTGAATTGACCGGGGTTGGGAGTGCCATTTTGGTGATCCTGTCTGTCATGCCCGTCAACCGGGCCTTTAATCTGTTGCGAACATATCGGGGAACAGCCCCAACGGCAACGAAGGTTGGCTAGCCAATAACAACGCTGTGCGCGCGGGCCAATCCGGCCAAGGTAATTGCCGCCCCGTCCATCGGAGTTGCCTTATGGTCATGCACCACCAAGGCCGCCTGATACAGCGATGCCAGCTTCCCCGTGCCAATCAGGGCAATCTCGTCGCCTGCGCGCAAAAGACTGAGCACATCGGCAATTTCAGCCCCGATCACAGCCCCCGAAAGAACCGACGCGCCGGGCGGAACAACCGCGCCATCCTTGGCGACAAGCGCCCCAGCGCGGACCGTAAATAGGCTGTGCAAGAAACCGCTTGGCTGGGCATTGGCCGATCGCACGGCGTCGACAAAGGCCACATCATCCCAGGTTGCATCGACAGAATGACGCAGGATCGAATTTTGCGACAAAAGGGCAAAGACCTCGCCGCTCATATAGGTGCGAAATGCCAAAATCTGACCACCGGATAACCGCGCCCATTTCGAATGGGTTCCGGGCAAACAGACCCAGCCGGAAAAATCCGGGTTCTGCGCCATAAAGCCGACCAGCTGGGTTTCTTCGCCGCGCATGACATCGGCATCCCCGCGCTGACAAAGGCCGGGCAGGATTGAAACCGAAATGCGCGGATCGCTCACATCCGGATGAACCGCCCCCATCGCCAGATCGGCAGGCGCCGCGGGGACTTCGCAATAGGGTGCTTCAAGCCACCCTTGCCGCGCCCCGGCCATGCCACAGATCACAACCGGCAAAGGTGCAGCACCGTCCACAAGCCAGCTTTCAATCAGGTTGATGAGAACGCCTTCAAAGCCAAGCTCGGGATCATCGGCAATCGCATTCATGCCAAGCGGACTTTCAACAGTGCCAAGGATGTTAGCGCTATCATCCATCGCCCAGACCCGCAGGTTGGACGTGCCCCAATCAACCGCGACCCATGTTGGCAAGGTCTTTTGTTCCATAAATGACGCGGCTCCCAACCGTTAAATATCGACATGATCGATTTTGATTTTATTCCTCATACTATTCGCAAGGCACTTGGTCAATCCGCGCTGTTCGAATGTCTCGGAACTGCCTGTTGGCTGTGCACAAAAGTAACGGCCCCATGCCCCGCACAAAGTTCCCCTGTCAACTTATCGATTAAAGCTATCAAAAATACATAAAATAACTATTTCCCCTATTTATTCAGACTTGGTAGCCTCTTTAAAGCGATGGGGAAACCCGCGCATCGAATTTTGTGACCATGTTTTGTTGCGTTCTTTAAGTTGAACATTACCTTGAACATGAAAGCTTCACGTAGAAATACTGGCGCAATCAAACCGGGTTTGTTTAAATCAACGACATCAAAGAACCTCAACCATAAGGCGCTACAAAATAGCAATCGGGATTTGTCATTTTGTTCCCATATCGCCTTAGCGCAGCACGATATGGATCAAAGAGCTGTTTAAAAACATCTCAGCCACGACGGAGAGAGAAAATGGACGGAAAAAATACCGCAGGGAAATGTCCGGTAATGCATGGCGGTCAAACCGCACTTGGCACCACAGTCACCGATTGGTGGCCCAACTCCCTTAATTTTGACATTCTCCATCAGCACGACACCAAGGTTAATCCGCTTGGCGCGGATTTTGACTATGCCGAAGAACTTAAAAAGCTTGATGTCGAAGCGCTGAAAAATGATCTTCGCGCCCTGATGAAAGAAAGTCAGGATTGGTGGCCCGCCGATTGGGGCAGCTATGTCGGCATGTTTGCCCGCGTTGCCTGGCACTCTGCCGGTTCTTATCGCTTGGCCGATGGCCGTGGTGGTGGCGGAACAGGCAATCAGCGTTTCGCCCCGCTCAATTCTTGGCCGGATAACGTCAACACCGACAAAGGCCGCCGTCTGCTGTGGCCGATCAAAAAGAAATATGGCAACAAAATTTCCTGGGCCGATCTGATGATCTTGTCAGGCACCATTGCCTATGAAGTCGCGGGTCTTAAAACATTCGGCTTTGCCTTTGGTCGTAAAGATATCTGGCATCCGGAAAAAGACACCTACTGGGGTGCCGAAAAAGAATGGCTCGCCCCAAGTGACGGCCGTTATGGCGATGTTTCCAAACCCGACACCATGGAAAACCCGTTGGCCGCGGTTCAGATGGGCCTGATCTATGTAAACCCCGAAGGTGTGAATGGCCAGCCAGACCCGGCCAGAACCGCCCTTCAGGTGCGCGAAACCTTTGCCCGCATGGCAATGGATGACGAAGAAACCGCTGCCCTGACGGCGGGTGGTCACACCATTGGTAAATGTCACGGCAATGGCGATGCCGCCGATCTAAGCGCCGAACCCGAAGCCGCCGATGTCACCGCACAGGGCATGGGCTGGATGAACACCAAGGGCCGTGGCATTGGCCGCGACACCGTGGTATCAGGCATCGAAGGCGCCTGGACCAAAAACCCGACCCAGTGGGATATGGGCTGGTTCGATCTTCTGTTTGGCTATGAATGGGAATTGAAAAAAAGCCCGGCTGGCGCATGGCAGTGGATGCCGGTCGACATCAAAGAAGAAGACATGCCGGTTGACGTTGAAGACCCGTCCATCCGTTGCATGCCGATCATGACCGATGCCGACATGGCGATGAAGGTTGATCCGATCTATAACGCGATCTGTCAGAAATTCATCAAGGACCCGGAATATTTCTCCGACACTTTTGCCCGCGCCTGGTTCAAACTGACCCACCGTGACCTCGGCCCGAAAGTTCGCTATATCGGCCCGGACGTCCCGGCAGAAGACCTGATCTGGCAGGACCCGATCCCAAGTGTTGATTACACCCTGAACGATGCCGAGATCGCCGATCTTAAGGCCAAACTGCTCAATGCCGGTCTGACCTCGGCCGAGCTGATTGCAACCGCATGGGACAGTGCCCGGACCTATCGTGGATCGGACATGCGTGGGGGTGCCAATGGTGCGCGTATCCGTCTGGCCCCGCAAAAGGATTGGGAAGGCAACGAACCAGCCCGTCTTGCCAAGGTTCTTAAAACCCTTGAAGACCTTCAGGCCGGTCTGGCCAAGAAAGTCAGCCTTGCCGATCTGATCGTGCTGGGTGGGTCGGCTGCGGTTGAAAAGGCTGCCCGTGATGCGGGCGTTAACATCACGGTTCCGTTCGCACCGGGCCGTGGGGATGCCACCGACGAAATGACCGATGCCGATAGCTTTGATGCAATGGAACCATTGGCCGATGGTTTCCGCAACTGGTCGAAAAAGGACTATACCGTCAGCCCGGAAGAAATGATGCTTGATCGCGCACAGCTTTTGGGTCTCTCGGCACCGGAAATGACCGTTCTGATCGGCGGTATGCGTGTGCTTGGCACCAACTATGGTGGGTCAAAACACGGTGTCTTCACCGACCAGCCGGGCAAATTGACCAACGATTTCTTCGTCACTTTGACCGACATGGGCTATAGCTGGAAACCAACCGGCGATAACAGCTATGACATCGTTGATCGCAAAATCGGCACCACCAAATACACCGCAACCCGAGTTGATCTGGTGTTTGGATCGAACTCGATCCTGCGCGCCTATGCCGAAGTCTATGCCCAGGACGACAACCACGAGAAGTTCGTCAAAGACTTCGTCGCGGCTTGGACCAAAGTGATGAATGCGGATCGGTTTGATCTCGCTTAAGGCTTTGCGACTTTAAGAAAATTTGGGGCTTTTGGGCTCTGAGATGAGAACACCCTCGTCCTTTTGGGCGGGGGTGTTTTGTTCTTCACCCTACGTAAACCAAAGCCGTTCGAGATGACCTGAGCCCTTTAAACCCGACCAAAAGAAAGTAGAGTCTGTTATCAGGAGGCGGACGAATGAAAAAGAGCAGGTTTACCGAGGAACAAATCATCAGAATCCTGAAAGAACAGGAGGCTAACGGGACGACGGCGGATGTATGTCGACGTCACGGGATTGGGGAAAGCACTTTGAATAGCCCCTGGAATTGTAGACACCCCATCACTTATAAAGTGAGGCAAGGAGTTTACGATGCCCAAGAGTCATTTTACCGATGAGTTCAAGATTGATGCCGTTCGCCAGATTACAGAACGAGGCTACTCAGTAGCGGAAGTTTCTGCTCGTCTCGGTGTCAGCACACATTCCCTGTATGTGTGGAAGAAGAAGTTCAGCAAATCCCCTGATGCGATTACTGAAGCTGATCAACAATCATCCGAGATACGCCGCCTGAAGCAAGAACTCGCTCGGATCACCGAGGAGCGCGATATTCTAAAAAAGGCAACCGCGTACTTCGCCAGGGATGCAAAATGAGGTACGCGTTTATTGACCAGCATCGCCGGGTCCATTCGGTGCGCACCATGTGCCGGTGTTTGCAGGTTCATCCCAGTGGCTTTTATGCTTGGCAGAAGAAACCACACAGCGCCCGGTTTCTGGAAGACCAAAGGCAGACCGCTCTTGTTCGCCAGATATGGGAAGACAGCGGTCAGGTATATGGCTACCGCAAAATCCATGATGATCTGCTGGATATGGGAGAGCGTTGCAGTCCGAACCGTGTGGCTCGACTGGCCCGCAATGCAGGCATACGCGCCCGGATCGGTTACAAGAAGCGTCCCGGAAAATATGGCGGCAAACCAGCTGTCGTCGCTAACAACAAACTGGATCGGCAGTTTGATACCCCTAGACCAAATGCTGTTTGGGTGACCGATATCACCTATATCAAGACACAGGAAGGATTTGCGTATCTTGCCGTCGTAATTGACCTTTATTCCCGCATGGTGGTTGGTTGGGCATTCAAGCAGCGACAAGATACAGAGGTTGTTCTGCAAGCCTTGCTGATGGCCGTGTGGCGGCGAAAGCCAAAGAACAGGGTGCTGATCCATTCTGATCAGGGTTCCCAATATACCAGCATCGACTGGGCCGCTTTCCTTCGTCAGCACAATCTGGAACATAGTATGAGCTGCCGCGGGAACTGTCATGACAATGCTGTTGCCGAAAGTTTCTTCAACTTGCTCAAACGCGAACGTATCCGCCGCAGGGTTTATAAATCACGGGATGAGGCACGTCAGGATGTCTTCGACTACATAGAAATGTTCTACAACCCGAAGCGTAAACATAGTACCAACGGGATGTTGTCACCCGTCGAATTCGAAAGACGACAAATCTGATCAAACCGGGTGTCTACAATTCCAGGGGCTATTCAAATTGATCACAAAATATAACTATTAAATTTTTTATTTTAAAGACAAGCCTTCATCAAAATAGTTTTGTTTCTTCTTGGGAAACGTAAGAACATTCGCAACTGCCAGAACTATGAAAATCATATGCAAATAGTGGAAACGTCCCAAGCTTAGATCAAACACCTCCGCTATTAAAAAACCAAAAATAATAGCCGATATTTTTTTATCTCTACTTCCAGAGCTTGTTATTGCTTTCAAACAAAAACAGATCAGAAGAATAGTACCAATAATCCCTGTTTCCACCAACGCATTCAAAAAAACTGAATGTATGGCTCTATTCTCTTGGTCAGAAAACAGGAGATCACTTGCCAAACCATAGCCTGTTCCAATCCAAGGTCTTTCCATTATAGTACCCAGTGTCAGAAACCAAGTTTCAGCCCGCTCCCTAAATTGCAAGACTTCATGATGTTCACCAAAGACGCTCTGAGGCATCAAATTCGATTGAAATGCGACAACTAAAATCAGCGGGGATATAAGAATGAACGGAAGAACCCAATGAAGAAGTCTCTGCCTCCGGAAACGGACAACGCCATGATAAATTAGAATACCAATCGCCATCACAAAAGCCATACGTGAGAAACTGATGACAACGCCAGTCAACAGTAATAACACGAGCAACCTCTTATAGGCCCGCCAGTTGACTGGCCAAAAAGGTAATAAAGAAAGAGAAAGGACAGAAAGAAGACCCAAACCGTTAGCATTGGGTATCAGTCCCGAGAAACGCAAGATGTAGAGCTCATCCCCTGACGCCAGTTCGAAAGTTCGCCCCGCCCCCATTTGACTAATTGTCAGAAAACCAAAATCAAATAGCGCAAGACTGTCACGGGCTGTGTCGGAATAAACCTTGATGGCGAACAACAGCGCAAGTCCTGAATTAAAGGCAGAAATAAGAATAATTCCCGAGGAAAAACCGATGAATATTCTTTCCAATTTACTCCACTTGGAAAGTCCCAAATAAAGAATTCCCGTCGGAACAACTAAAAGCAAGACTCTTTTGAGGGACTGCTGAGTATATTCAGAGAAGGTGGACGTAAGCAGCAACCATACAGCATACAGAACTAAAAACACTGTCACAGCGTCAAGTCGATGGTCCACAGGCTTATGGAGGCTGGGGGCAACAATAAGACACAAGACTACAACCACAAAAATCCATTGCAGGCTACTTGAAAGGTCCCATTGTACATTATTGATTGTCAGTTGAAAAAAGGGGACTAGCAACAGCGTTGCCAATAGGCCGCCGAACCTCTCGGGATATTGCCCCTGTAAATTAGATATCCTGTTCAATTGGAAAATGCTCAATCAAGTTTAAAGGTATTCTTGTAATCAGACCCCAAGGAAAGATCCTGATCTTCCTTTCTCAAGAAATAATTTCCTATAACGAGATTGTCCAAGTCTGTCCCCATGAAACAGCGGAAAGCATCATCAGGTGTACATACTATTGGCTCTCCCCTGACATTAAAGCTCGTGTTCACCAACACGGGACAACCAGTTCGTTCCTTAAACGCCGAAATCAACTGATGGTAACGAGGGTTTGTATCTTGATGCACAGTCTGAACACGAGCTGAATAATCGACATGTGTGATTGCTGGTATTTCGGAACGAGACACGTTTAATTTCTCGATACCAAACAGGGCTTCCTCTTCCTTACTCATATTCTTGCGATGTTTTTCATTAACCTCCGCAACCAATAGCATGTAAGGACTTGCCGTATCGAGCTCGAACCAATCTTGAAGATCCTCAATCAAGATACTAGGAGCAAACGGCCTAAAGGATTCCCGGTACTTTACTTTTAGGTTCAGCATTTTTTGCATTTTCGGAGAACGCGGATCTGCCAAGATGGAACGCGCACCAAGCGCACGTGGCCCAAACTCCATACGCCCCTGCATCCATCCAATTGCTCGTTCCTCAGCAAGAGCATCCGCTGTCATGTCAATCAATGGGACGTCATCAAAACGAGTAAACACAGCACCAACCGCACCTAAACGTTGAGAAATAATTTCATCACTCCATTCAGGTCCAAGGTAGCTACCTGCCATGCTGTCCTTTTCAGGAACTGTTGACCGTTCTTTATCCAAGAACCTGTAGTTTGCACACAGAGCAGCTCCCAAAGCACCTCCGGCATCTCCAGAAGCAGGCTGAATCCAAATATTCTGGAAGGCGCGATCTTTCAGCACCTTTCCATTCGCAACACAGTTTAATGCTACACCGCCAGCCAGACAGAGGTTTTCTATCCCGTAATGATTTGCCAAGTCACGCGTCAACCGAAGAACTATTTCTTCTGTAACAGCCTGAATGGATGATGCAATATCCATATGAAACTGTTCAAGTGGATCATTATCAGGTTTACGCGCGGGACGACCAAATAGCGCATTAAACTTCCCATTGGTCATCGTTAGTCCGGTACAGTAATCAAAATAGGACATATCCAACCGGAAAGTCCCATCATCTTTTACATCCACCAAATTTGACAGAATCACATCTACATATTTTGGCGTTCCATATGGAGCCAACCCCATGAGCTTATATTCGCCAGAGTTGACTCGAAATCCAGTGTAGTATGTGAAAGCAGAATAAAGGAGACCAAGAGAATGCGGAAAATGGATTTCCTTCATCATCTCTAATTTGTTGCCGCGCCCGATCGCAACGGAAGTCGTTGCCCATTCCCCAACACCATCCATAGTCAGAACAACTGCTTCGGTGAAAGGCGATGGATAGAAGGCGCTGGCAGCATGGCTTTGATGATGTTCACCAAAAAGCAGCTTATTCTCCCAGTCAAAGTCCGGAGCATGCCGCTGCAACTCCTTACGCAGCAAGTCCTTTTGGAAGAGTTTCTCTTTCAACCAAATAGGGATTGCCTTTCTGAAAGATTGGAACCCCCTTGGCGCAAAGGCGAGATACGTTTCCAGTAAGCGCTCGAATTTCAGGAACGGTTTGTCATAAAAAACTACATAGTCCACCTCATTGAGGCTTATGCCCAGCTCATCCAGACAATAATCAATGGCATTTGCAGGAAAGGCTGCATCGTGCTTTATCCGAGTAAACCGCTCTTCTTGAGCTGCAGCAACGATCTGTCCGTTATCAAGCATGGCTGCAGCACTGTCATGATAGAATGCAGATATACCCAGTATCTTCATTTTTTCTCTCTTGAGGATAAAGCAGTCCTTGCTCGCAAAGGCTCAAACTTGATCAAAACAACGTATAGATAAAAGGTGCTACTGCTGTCCCCTTCGCAAGGACAATCAACCCACCGAACAAGACCATGATCAGCACCACAGGCATAAGCCAAAATTTCTTCCGATGGCGCATGAACGCCCAGAGCTCTTTAAGAATAGACATCAAGTTTTCCTAAAACTGATTTTTCATGCTGTCGGGTTCTGGCCCCGGAGGGTTCCGTTCAATCCAGTAAGTTTTGGCTTCATCATCCCGTTTCAAATTCAACAGATCCTTACCTGCAAAACGCACAATCAGCGCAACTGGTACAATAGCAACACTGTACATCAGAAACATGACAACTGGATTGACAAACCTGAACAGAACGTCTCCAAGCCTCATCCAAGCTCGGTTAAACGGAGTTAAAATTCGCGGCACCAAACCGGCTGCAACGACAAGAACCCCGCCTATACCCAACAAAAACATACCAAAGAGATCTACATCACCGGAAGACCAGTATCTCCAAACCTCCAACAGTAAAAAAATACCGCCAACAGTAAAGCCGAAGTTTCTATTGCCCGGAGCCTTATGCCTAGAGAATTCTTGTTGATGTTCATGCATATTACGGACTTTCCGGCAAATCCCATGAGATGGGATAAAGGAGGGTGTTTGACAATCGGATGCTGTATACCATCCAGCACAGGAAAGTTTCAAGGATCAATCACTCTCATGCCAGCCGCCCGAGAATCTGACCATTGGTATCGTGGATAGAAATCTCTTGTGCCTATCACAAGTGCACGATAAAAATTTGGTATAGAAGTTACATTTAACGACTTTCCAGCTAATGTTTACAAGCTGTTTTCGGTCGCTTGGCTCAATAAAGTAATTGGTAATGATTGAATACATTAAATCAAGATGGGGAATGATATTCGTTGCGGCTGCGATTATCGGTTGGTCAGGATTGCTTGTTGTCAGATCAACGTTGAAACCAGAAATTTATCTGTTTGACGGATACGCTTTTTTTGTCAATTTTGGCGTCTTTCTAATCATTTCTTTATTAGCTTTCTCAACCTTATTTGTCGGCAGGAAAGACATCGCTATTAACATCATTCTGGTGGCATTCTTTTCTGTTGTAGGGCTTTTTACCCTCGAATTCGGCTTACACATCTTGCGCTACTCTGCGCGTCCGACCACCGTTACAGAACAGTTCGACATTCTCGATACACAACTTGGACATAGCGTAGAGCGATTGACAACAGTAGACGCGATTGCACGGGCAAGGAAAACCAATCCCGCAGCGATGCGCTATGCATCCCCTTACAACTGGTACCCTCAGGCAAACTCTGGCGGTGGCTTTGAGATTGGAGGAGAAATACTACTTCCCATCAACGGGGTTGCAAATCGTGAAGTTGTTTTTTGTCGGGAAGGAGGTTACTGGATCAACTTTGAGGCCGATCACCTTGGTTTTAGAAATAGCGAACAAGACTATCTTGTAACCGATCTCGATATTGCCATGGTAGGAGATTCATTTACCATAGGCTCCTGTGTTCCCGACGGTCAGGAAACGGCCGGAAAGTTACGTGGCTTCGGCTTATCTGTTCTTAATTTTGGACAGTATGGAGACGGTCCGCTCCTGCAGTTGGCTACGCTAAAGGAGTATGTCGTACCCCACCGTCCCCAAACCGCTCTATGGATGTATTATGACGGCAACGATTTCCCATCAGATTTGAACTGGGAGAAGCAAAACTCAATTCTAAGAAGGTATGTTGAGACCCCCTCTTTCTCACAGAACTTATTGCAGAAGCAGGATACAATTCAACAGTTCCTATTGAAGTTCTCAGAAGACGGCTACCTTCAAGCGAAAGAGGCTCAGGAAGGCACGACCCCCTTGAAGGACAGCTTCATTAATGAGTTTAACTTCCGTGAAATGCTTGCACTTGGATTATTGCGGTATCAACTTGGAGCTACCAACCCTACAGGAACTCCCGACTTCACATTATTGAAACGCGTATTTGACGAGGCTGTTGCCACAGCTCGACAACATGGCATTCGATTAGTTTTTGTCTATCAGCCCGGCTGGCAAACTGTATTTGAGGCACAACCAAGCTATCATCAACGGAACAATGATCTGGCACTGAATTTAGCGCGAGAGTCCGGTTTTGAGCTTCTCGACCTTCGGCCAGCATTACGCCAAGCGGATAACCGAGACAGCCTTTTCCGATTTCAGGGATCGCACTACTCTGTAGAGGGTTATTCATTAGTCGCCAAGACCATTGAAACATGGCTTCAGCAATAAAAATCGCAAAGTTTCAGTGACTATCTCTCGAAAAGATAATCTGCAGTATAAAATTCACCTGTAATATGGCGGTACTCGCTTGTCTTGTGGTATCCATATCTTTCTAGAAACTCAGGCACCTTTTCCCTGTTCCGTCCATTTACTTCGACAACTAAACTCTCGATCGAGCCACTTTTCAGAATATCGACAGCCCCCTCTAGAACCCCTAACTCTAAACCGTCCACATCAATCTTCATGTGGGTAGGCAAAGAAAATCCGTGTAGAGCAACCATATCATCAAGAGCAACAAAAGGTAACCATTGGCACACACTGGATTTAACACCCTGTCGACCGCCATAACAGTATAGGTCTTTACTGTCTGCCAGAGAATTGTTCGTTGTCCCCGCAACTGGCAAGCCGTGGGTTTCAATCCTGTCATATTTACTAACAGGAGCAACGCCTGCTTGAACCACTTCAATATCCCCACTGGCCCCAAACAGCGTGTCTCTACCGTATTTTCGAGCCAACCAAGATCCCGTTTTCAATATACTCTCAATACTCGGGGTAAAAGGTTCAAAGAAAACAACCTTACAACCACTCGCTTGCCAAGCCAGAAACCCCTCAAGACCGTTAGCAGACCCTATATCCCACAACATACTTTTCGTAGACAGCTGACCGTACCAATCGACACAGAAGTCATTCTTGTCTTCGGCGAAACCAATCCAGCGCTTTCGCTCGCGTTCAGATCGCACCGTACCCGAAACACGCAGTGACCTACCATTAACACTGATTGTCTTTTCAGCAATGTCGCACTGCAAAATGACATCATGAGAAAAGGTACCACCGCTTTGGAAATACCTCCTGTCAGCTTGCCAACGGTGCCATTTTTGGCGTAATTGCTCCCGCCTTCCCGCTGGAAGAAACTTTGACAACTTACGTGCCATTGACATTGCTTGGACTCTTTTTCTCAGTTTCGCAACCTGCTCAAGCGTAACGAAAATTGACGCCGCAGGCGGGCCACTTTTCTGCAGATGTTCATCACAAGTGTCAACATCTTATATGTGCGAGGATGATAGCGGGGGAACAGATGGACATGATAATCGTCATACTCAAAAGCAACTGAGGCATCAAAGCCCAATGCACTTTTCTGCAAGTCGGAAAGACCACCTAGATCACTCACAAATATAGGCATTTCTGCTTTGACAAAATCTCCGAAGAAATTTTGACTGTAGAAGTCATAAATGAGTACAGTTCTATCGGATATGTAGGGTTGATCAGGGCCATGAAAGCCGCGGTCATCAAAAATGGCTATGTCGCCAGCTTTACCTTCAACTCGAACCAAATTGTCCATGATGAATTGTTGTTCTTCAGCTGTTCGGCAAGCAAGCGTTGACTGCTCTACCGGTGGCAGATGCTGAGTTCCCTTTGCGTAACAAAAGGCACCATCAACTGTATCATGCAAATAAACCATTGCGCCTGTAGCAAACGGTTTGTCAAAGTCTTTTTGTTCCAAGGGGCCTACAATATCCTTCGCCTTCCATCCAATATGGAAGTCAGAATGGAAAGGGAAGTAAACCTCTCCTGACGACTCGTCCCTTTTCAGAAAACACTCAACTAGATTAATTTCACTACCAAGATAACGTTTTGAAAGATGAATGATATCTTCATTCAAAATCGCGTGCACTGCGGAGCGACCCAACATGAATGCATCAAAAACCTTTTTCTGATGCTTCCAGTAATATCCCCGGGTGCCATTGAGAGCAGGCCGTGACATAACCAATTCTGCCTGTTGCTGCAGTTCGATCAGTTGCTCAGCGGGAAAGCTGTTGCGGAGAACTACGAATCCTTCTCGTTTAAACTGCTCAAGCGCAGCGTCGAGAGAGAAGTCTGACGCATTTTTATCGAAAACGTAATATTCGGTTCCTGTAATCATGATTTCCGTCGCTGTAAAATGTTTATGGAAACTGTATGTTCTCTAAAACGAATTATCTTTAATAGACATTGAACACACAGAATCAATTGACACATACGTTACCAATTATTTGGATGAACTCCTAAATGCACATTGCCTAGAGTTTATTCTATGATATGTATCAAATCTCTCCTACCATAAACACTACGAATGTGCTGCGCCTTGGGAAATTTTGACAACATCCTTAACCCATTTATTGTTTTGATATCTTGGGGTTGCGTAATTTTTGCCATTGTCATTTCCTTGCGGGAAACACTAGCTTTAAGCTTAGAACAGAGCTATCCCCAACGTTTGGCGATTGTCGCTATAGCGATCATTGCATTCCCAATCACCACAATCATCCCATCATGGAGTGGGTTTAGTCACCCAAATGCTCTCGCCGGCTTAATTCCTTGGAATGATGCAGGTGGGTACTATACTTGTGCACTGGAATTTATTCATTCCGATGCGATCAATCCAGCATGCACAATGCGTCCTTTCTACTCAGTCTTTCTCTCTATATTACTCTGGCTTTCAAATACTAACCTTGCATCGGCATTGCTCACTCAGGCTGTGATTTTATCTCTTGCCGTAATGTACTTTACCTCACACATTTGGCGTAGCTGTGGCACTAGCGCGACAATATCAGCATGGTTAGTACTTTTCCTTTTTGCGGCACAGTATTGCAACGGACTTACTCTCACGGAAAACATCGGTTTGATTTTGGGTTGCCTCGCCTTCGCACTAATGTGGCAGCAAGCTGAAAGACCAAAGGTTTCGTGCCTCGCTCTCGTCTTTTTCCTACTGTGCCTTGGTATGCAAGCCCGCAGCGGTGCAATGTTCATTTTCCCGGCACTGATCGGATGGTTGATCTCCACTAATATTGACAGATGCTGGAAAGTGTTAACTGCAGCCACAGTAGGAATAGCTACAGCTTTTGCCTTTATTCCATTGATTGCTTGGCTAGTAGATGGGGGGGTAGAACAGTCACAGTCCAATTTTTCCTATATACTTTATGCACTTTCCAGCAATGCTCAGGGAACGCCGATGAACTATTTGCGGGTATTTAACGAACATCCGGAGATTTTTGAAAATGGCGCTACCGTCGATGCAATTAAGGCAGCTTACCTCATCGCAATCGACAACATCGTTGCTAACCCGATCACCTTTTTACAAAACTATATAAAAGGGGGAATTAATCATCTTCAGCTGTTGCTGCATTATATCGATGAAGATCAGTCAGCGCTGACACCACTAAGGGCATTTTTTATTCTAGCTTGGTTCGTAGGTATTGGGTCTTCTATTCGCCATTTCCGTCGCCCCCACTTTGGTCTACTAGCTTGGTCAACAGCCGGTATTTTAATTTCTTCTCCTTTCCTAAGTCCTTTTGGTGGTAACCGGATATTTGCTGTCACCATTCCGGTAGATGCTCTTTTGGTAGCTACCGGTACCAAACAAATTTGGGTTTTCTTTGGCAAAGAAAAGGAAGGCGAGTTCACGACAAACTTTGCTTGGAAAATTCCACTAGTTGCTGCCGTTGCAATGATTTTGTGTGTAACATTTCTAATTCAATCTGGTGACCGTCGAGCTACTCCTATTCCAGGTTCCTATTACCACAATCCCTGCGTAGGCACTTCTGAACCTGTATGGATCTCCCCACGTACAGGAACATTGGCCCTCAACCTCACCAAAGGAAGTGATGATACATGGCCCTTTTCTGAGAACATCACACCGACAGAATTTGTGAATGGCTTACATAAGCATGTCGCATCAAAAGAATCTTTGAGCCAAGCCAGCACCGGACAACTATTTTTTGATTTTGGGGTAGCTTCCCCTTTTAACAAAGGACTCAGATGGTTCCACTGGGACGGACCATTGCTAAACAGCAACGAAAACCTGATTGCCTGTGTATCCAAACAATCCGGCTCATTTTTCAGTGCCGAAAGAATATGTAGAGTAGATTTACCAAGTAAATGTTTCTACTCACCAAATTAATTAATATCTTTAGCTATATTTTTTCGATTTTCCTTCAATGCGTTCCTGGACTTTTTCCGCCGTTTCCTCGTAAAAGTTCGGCATTTCAAGAATGGTCGCGGCTTCTGGTGTCACCGGATCGATTTTATCTTTGCAACCGAGCCAGCAATTTCCACACAAAGTTCCTTTTAGATTCTGATCCAGATGACGCTGCCGCATATCTTGAAAAACAGGACTACTCCAAGCGTCCAGAAGACTCTGTTTTTGCAAATCACCAACGACCAAGTAGTTTTGGTAGTCCACACAACAAAGCGTAAGAAAACCTTCGCATGTTACATGCAGGCGATTAAAAGGCATCATACATATATTGTCCGTTTTGAATGATTTTTGAGCCTGTTCAACGCTCAGTTTATCTTTAGTATCATTCATTTGGCCGGATTGATTATGCACTGGGTGAAAAAGTATCTCATCAACTAGATGGGAAACTTCTTCTTTGAACACCTCCATCTGGGGGGCACTTTGCTTGGTAACAATATACGTTACGAACAAATTTAAAGGACGGTCTATTTCTTTCCGATACGATGAAATGAACTTCAGATTGGACATGACCTTGTCCCAGTCGTCATATCCATGAACGAGTTTATACGCCTCTTTTGTCCCCGCATTGATCGAGAATTTAATGCTGTTCAACCCTGCATCAATCGCTTTCTTTGCCCTGTCAGGTGTCGCTAGGGCACCATTGGTGGATATGTAAATATACCGATATCCCAACTCGCTAGCCCGCGCGATGAATTTTTCTAGATCCTTGTGCACGAAAGGCTCACCCGTCGTATAGAACCCGATTTCGTCAACGCCGATTTCACGCCCTTGGCGCATAATGTCGTCCAGCAACCCACTATTGATACGGGAAATCTTTCGGGTCATGTTTGGACTAGTGCAAAAAATACACGCATGATTGCAAGCATTTGACAGCTCTACCATCATGTTTTTTGGCACTGGCGGCAATGTGGTTAACACTGATCCAGTTTTCGATTTAATATATTGATTGCTAAATCTTTTCAGCAATGAATTTTTGCGATCATTCCCGTTTCCGGTCATCATCTTTTCCTGATTTATCGTAAAAAAAACGCGTCACGGAACAAATTACCTGTCCGACTAAAGCTGTCTTCAATCTCCTGGCGCAGTCGGTGCCAATCCGTCATAAAGCGACCACTCTCATCCATGTCAATGCTTGCCAGAACACACCGTTTCTCAACCAAATTTTTGGCTTCTTCGTGCCAAGGATTGTGATCGGTATTTGCTATGGTAATAGGTTTATCGCTGTATAAAGCATGTAAGAATGAAGATGAATTAGACTGAGCGAACCATAACATGTCACAATCATTGCAGACAGATTCAAATCTTCGATTTTCCAAAGTAATCATGGGATGCTCCCAAAGTACATTGGACGGCATTATACTACTCTCTGGATGAGGCTTATAAATAACCCTCCACCCCCACGATACAAACTTCGCAAAAAGCCGTGCTTCCCAATCAACCATTATCTGCATAGGTACCAAAGGAGAAAAATTCACCATCTCTGGATTATATAACGTTGCAACATACATAATCTTAGGATGTTTAATCTCCGACAGTACTTTCCTCGGGGAAGGGTTCCGCTTCGTGTATTTGTTGTAGCCTTTATTGACCGATACACTTGGCGCCAATGATTTGAGAACAGGAACAACAGGGAAACAATATTCTTCGCGCAAATTTCGCTTAGACATTTCCACTTGCAAATCAGTATGCACATAGAACTCATCGCAAAATGGATATTCTACTAAGCTATCACTGCTACTTTTCCAAGCTCCTTGACCATGAGAATGATCATGCCCCGTGACCGTGCCGCCTGCCCTGCGTGTTGCAATACTTAACAGACGCCCCCAAAACAAGCCTCCTGTCCCGCGCCAGAGTTTCAAAGGGATGGTGTCGGGTTTGCGCGATATGCGGTTCAGATACCCCTGACCATAGGCATATACTTGACACAACCACCATAGTAAGTAGTCACGCCCAGTCTCAGAAAGAGCTTCACCCGTTTCTTCAAAGGACTTTGAAGCTATATTGACAATAGATTCTGCAATGTCCTTATATCGAGCATTATCAAAATTGAGTTCTTGTGCTGTGAGCGGACTAAACCAATATCGCAACGGCAAGTATTTCACCGGCTCATCAGTCTTTTCGGCATGAAGTCTTATGGTTTGACCCGTTGCAATCGAAACAGTATCCTGTTTCAGGTCGACAAAGGAAAGACAGGACTGGGGAAGAGGTTCACGTTTCCACATGCTGCGAAAACAACGCAACCATTGTTTCCATTCAGGCTGTTCAGGAAGACCTTTTACCAGCAATTGATGGACGCTGTTTGAATGAAATTTCTGGCCGCAATTCAATGCATTTGAAAATGCTGCGACGCTCGGAAAGACAGGCGTTTTTCCATCAGATTCTGCACGGCGGATCAAAGTTTGAGTTTTCCAAACTTTACTTACTTCTCCTACGATAGAGAAAAAACAAATCACCATTTCTTTCTCTTCTTGCGAAAGACTATTCCCGTGCACAAATTCAGTTAGACCTTGGAGGAAATGGTCCCGAAGAATAACCAGCTCGTCGTTCCGAATTGGCCAGTAAAAACCTTCCACTCCATCCGGACGTAAAACCATAGTTGAAATATCGTAGTTAGCAATATTGTTCATGGCTTCTTCATGTCCGTTTTGATGAACTCACGGCAAAAATCCGCTAGCCGATCTGTACTGCCAACAAGGACAGACTTCAGACTTTCCAGATGAGTATTATCTCTATGTTGTAGTGCTTTAATCAACTCTTGTGTGGTTGTCGCCCTTGTGATGATACCTACCCGACCCATCGCGCAAAGATCAAGTCCAGTAGCATCTGGCTGAAAACTGATAGTTCTCCTCCCTGCCAAAAGGCCATCTGTTACTAAAGATGAAAACATACCAACCACAGTTCCAACATGGTTGAGGGCTTGAAGACCAGAGGTTACCACAATAACTCTGTCGTCATGCACAGGTGCCTGCATATCATCATCGGGATGAGGTGCGAAATAGACCTTGTCAAAAAGGTTGGGGTAATCCGAGACTGCCTTTCGAAATTCCTCCCATGCGCTTTTTTCAGTGTAACCAAGGCTTTGCCCATAGAAACGTTCTACTGGTTGACTGATAAACAGGATATCACGCATATTCTGGGGCGGTTTTTCAACAATGCTCTCCCAAGCAGGCTGTCCCGCTATTTCAAGATATTCTTGAGCTATCCCTTCTGCCAGAGCTTCTTGGAATGCAAATTCGTCAATAACAAGAACCTTATCCCCAGAGGAAAGTTCTTCACTGCTTTCCACTAGTCGACGATGATATCCGTACCAAGTATCAATGATCCGGGCGACCGGTATGTTCTCCTTACGAGCACGTCTTATATATTTTTGTTCGATGGGGGCAAAACTTGCAGACATAACCATACAATATTCACTTGGAGAGAACATTTCTGGCAAGGACAGGTCCGCGTGATCAAGAATAATCGGCATGTCAGAGACATTCTCTCGTTCAAGGTATCTGGCCACGACGTCATTAATGACAATGTTCCATGCCAAGTCTTGTTCCCGGTTTTTCCCCTCTCTCATCCATCGCCGCCACAGCGGCAACAGATAAGCGGCTGTAGCAGCCTGTCCAACAACAAACAGAATAGGTTTCATTAAGTAATCCCGGCATCAATAATTTCTTCAGCATGGGCCAGAACCCGTCGGCAAGCTTCGACGAAATCGTCCATATCCGAGATCGTTAGCGGCGGATAAGTTATGTTCGTAACCATCAACCGGTTTTCAGCAAGATCTTCGACAACCGGACAAATCCCCTTTTCATACACTAGATCTCTGTTTGCTGTGTTAGCGGAGAATGGGAAACCTTCTCGTCCAAAACAAATCTTTTGCTGATATAATGGCTCAAGATACAATGGTTTAACGTAACCGGCTCTTAGGGTAAAACCTTCGGCTTCTACTGACTTACAAAATTGTTCTCTTGAAAGGGCTGTCTGGGACGCATCAAATAACAGCGGATAAAAGTAGTAAACGTGGGTATTACCCTCGGCAATCTGCGGAGGCATAATGCCATCTAACGTTTGAAGCCCCTCAGTAAGCCTGTTGGCAAGAGCTATTCTCGGTGCATTCAGAGCGTCTAACCTTGACACTTGGACCCTTGCTACTGCTGCTTCCATTTCTGTCATCCGGTAATTCAGCCCTACCGTATTGACAATATTTGAAATATTCATCGCCCCCACGACAACTTCACCATGATTACGCATCAATCGCATCCGCAATGCCAGATCGCCATCATTGGTTAAGACTACACCACCTTCACCTGATTGCATGGTCTTGTGACGATTAAAACTAAACACACCAGCATCGCCAATAGTTCCAGTGAACTTTTCATGGTGCAACGCCCCGGGAGCCTGAGCATTGTCTTCAACTAGGAACAAGTTGTGTTCGTCTGCTATCTTTCGCAAAGCATTCAGGTTGGCAGATTGACCAAAAAGATTAACAGCAACGATCCCTTTCGTTCGTGCTGTAATCGCTTGTTCTACCCTTTTCGGGTCAATACAGAAATAACTGTCTTCAACATCGACAAAAATTGGCACCGCACCAGTAAACAGTACAGTCGTCGCGCTTGCGGACATAGTATATGGAGGGACGAGAACCTCATCTCCCGGACCAATTCCCATGGCCGCCAAGGCGCAATGCAGACCAGACGTCGCTGAATTTACAGATATCGCATGCAGACTGCCAAACTTCTCGCAAAAGGCCTTTTCCAATGCCTGCACCTGTTCCCCGCCATGGAACTCAGGACCTGAACTCGCAACGAAACCGGATAATTCCCCACTATTGAGAACATCCATCACCGCAGCCTTCTCTTCGGCACCAATCATGTTGTAACGCGGAAGAGGAATAGAACGTATCGGGCTGCCGCCTAGAATTGCTGGCAAATTGAGCTTATTCATGGTTTTTGCTATTCATTCTTTTCAACAAAGCAGGAATGGCTTCAAAGGCGAGCGCCTCCCCCCTATTTCCGTGAAGTTTCAACAACTTCTCGACTAGAACAAAATCGTCGGGAGTGTCAACTGCCAATGAAGGAAGCTGTGTATACCAATTAAAAGGACTTACGACTGAAAACTGAGAAAACTTGTCTTTATGATCACGGATCCAGTTGCAAACCAGTTCCCTATCGACGGCATTTTTAAGATGATCATTACACCAAGAAAGAGCAGAAGTTGCGATAACTTCAACACTCATACCTTCTGGCCAAGTCCATTCTATTTTGTTCGAAACATAATGTATGTCCGGTTGATCAAAGAACTTGTTCAAAAGGTCCTGCATAATACGAATGTCCACAAGCGGACAATCGGCGTTAACCTTCAAAATGGCATCTGCACCGACGGCGTGTGCGGCATGATACAGGCGTCCGGTAATATCATCTTCTGCTGTCTCTTGATGGACAACAACTCCGCGTTCCATTGCATACTTAACAAGCGGATAGTTTCGTCGATCAGACGTAGTAGCCAGAATGACGCCTTCCAATCCCTGCAGCATTCCAAGTCGATCAAATATATGGCCGATCAACGGACTCCCCTGCAGTGGTTTCATAACTTTTCCAGGCAATCGGCTGGAACCCATTCGTGCCTGAACCAGCCCAAAAATACGTTTTTTCATACTCAATTCCAAGAAGACTGAACCAATATGAACTTTGTACAGACATCACAGTATCATGACTTACCAGTCGTCTGCAGCAGCTTGAACTGTACCGCATCACATCGAAAAATGATGATTACCCGGCGGCAAAACGTCCTCAACAGAAATTTCCTGACCTTTCCGACTAGCAGACTCCTTAACTGCTTCTAGGATTGCTTGAATAATAACAGCGCCCCCCATATCACACCCAGACAAACTTTTGCCATACTCAAGAAACTTGGCAATTGCGGAATAAAGACCGTCAAAACCTCTCACAGGGCCTGAAGTTAAGTCCGCAACAGTTTGCAGAGTTTCAGGATGAGCCATATGAGCATACCCCGGATAGTAAAGATCTGCAGTGACTTGCCTAGTTAGGATTTCGCAGCCCCCATTATTAACCTGAATGACTTTATCGCTGAAAAATAAATCCATTTCAAACTGGTCATAGGGCACTCTATCCATACCTTGCACCGTAGCGGATCCTCCGGCTGCAAAGCTGCAATGAAAAGACAAAGACGGATCAATAGTTTCCGAAACGTCCCGTTCCATAGGTATATGACGAACTGTCGTTATTGATCCGCACAGGCTTTGTAATAGATCCAGCATATGACTACCATAATTGAAAAGCCCCTTGTTGTAGCGAGCCTGTACAAAAAGAGGTCTACTTTTGCCAAGTTCCGCCTTCAAGGCCAAATGTCGTGGATCATAGTGGCGATGAAACATCACCTGACTTGCAATACCTGCCTTTTCCAGATGTTGGTTAATCTCAACCGCCTCGGCTAGGCTTGTTGTGACTGGCTTTTCAATGAGGATGAGGCGTGGGGAAAGTTCTATTGCCTGTCGTACAAGATCAGCCCGGCCATTCGGACCTGTGGCCAAAACCACAAGTTCTGGCTCAGCCCCCTGAAATGTAGTCAGACTTTCTGAAATCGGAAAATCCGAGGGCCAACACCATTGCTGACGTGCTGCAGAGGCTCTATCAAAGTTAGTCTCTACTGCCCCGACCAATTCGAACCCCCCATTTAAGTAAAGGGCGCCGACGTGGCTTCGGGAATATCCGCAGTCTGTACAATCGTTCTCGCTGCCAATGCGACCAAGGCCGACAATGATTGCCTTCATGTCTTTTCCCTCAGCACAGGCGACATTACACCAAAATCGTGGCGGTAATCGGCAATCTGAATCAAGCTTTCCTGATGTGAGATAATGATTATAGTAGCAAGATTTTTTAGTTTTTCTAGCGTCTCAGCAAAATGCAGTGAAGACCCCGCATCAAGAGCTGAAGTAGGTTCATCAAGAATCAGTACAGAGGGTTTTCGCAACAACGCCCTGGCAAGGGAAATTCGCTGTCGCTGCCCACCTGAAAGAAGATTTCCCCGCTCACCAACGGAACTGTACAACCCGTCAGGCATCTGCTGTACAAACGACTGCGCATCGGCTTGTTTCAAAGCCTGCCAAATGTCACCGTCACTATATCCAGAGTTCCCAAGGGCAACATTTTCCCGAACGGAATCATTCAGCAGAAACAAATCTTGTGGGACATAGCCGATAATATCTCGCCAAGCCTGCAAGTCTGTATCTGCAAGATCCTGACCGTCCACTAAAATCGCACCCGATTGGGGACGAGACAGCCCTAGCAGCAAGTCAACAGCAGTACTCTTTCCGCTACCGGAAGGACCGTAAATCATTGAGATCTTATAGGCTGGGAAGATCATGTTGATATGATTCAGAACTGTAACTACTGATTTTTTTTCTAGAGCTACATCGTACGCAAAGCTGACATCAGAAAATCGTATTTCTTTTGATACAATAGGAGGAAGCAGATGCCCTCCTCGCTGCTCAGCCTGAGCTTCCGTGGCCTTGAGCATACTCTGAAGGGATGAGAAATATGGTTGTTGAGCAACTAATTTCTGATACTGGATTTGCATCTGCCCTATTTTTCCTACGGTTCGATGCAACAAAATGCCATAGAATAACAATTCAGATAATTCGTATCCTCCAAAATTGATGGCAACGTAAATTGCCACAGCAAGGAGAGTAGTGAAAAGAGGTTCTTGAAAAACACTCAGCGATGCAACAGCGATAAGCAAGTCCCGTTGTGCAATGTTGATTTTCTTGCTGTCAGGACTAACCACCTCGTTCAACCTATTGGCCATACCCATGGCTTTCAGCGGCTTAACCAGCAGCAAACTGTCCGCGAATTGCGTAGTCAGCGCCTGCATATTGTTAGCTTGTCTTGCGCCAGCAGCCCTTGCACGGCCCACAGCTCGGTTTAAAATCAGCACCATCAAAAAACCGCCGCCAAGACCAACTAAAGTCACTTCCCAAGACGACAAAAGGGCCATCATCACGAAAACAAACACCTGCATCAATACAGCGAAGAAATTATTCAATGCATTGTAGGCAGATGCAGACTGTGCCGTTTCGGTTATAAGCGCATTGGTCAGAGATCCCGTTTTCTGACGAACAAAATAGCTCCAGGATGCCGAACTTAGAGCCTTAAGCAACCGATCGCGCAGTTCATAAGCATAATCCGCTGCTGCATAACCAACAATACGCTGAGACAATAGCAAGAGAAAGGCTTTGACCAATATACCCGTCACTAGAATCGCCAAGAGCACTCCCAAACTTGGACGAACGCCCATTTGTTCAAGAAAGTTGATCACAATCGTAGCTGGACCATTGGGACTGCCTGTTTCCGTTACAATGGTCAACACAGGTAACAGCGCAACGATACCGACACCTTCTGCAAGTCCCGCAATAAGCAACAGTCCCACACATACCATCAGGCGTAATGGCGCAACCGCAACTAGTTGCCTGATCATATTCAGGTCCCTCCGAAAATAACCGGGGAGCTTCATACTTATATTGTTCCTATGGCAGCACGGCCTGCGGCCAGAACACGCGCTAAAGTCAAATCATCCGGCTCATCAATATCCGCAGCCGCCCAAATTGGCATAGGCTCGAACTTGTAGCCGGGCCCATAAAATGTTCCCGCATTACGAAAAGCAGGGACCCGCGCGATCCAGATGGCGCCAGTAGGACAGTACAATTCAGGCAAATCTTGAGATCGCGACTGACCTGCTTCTGGAAACTTTGGTCTCGGGCTACCATCAGCCAACAGAGTGTTTGCCCACCAAGGGTTAGACCAACCATAGGCAAAGCAACTAATCTGAAAATCTCGATCACCGCGGATGAAGCTATCAACAGCTTTGTTGATAGCTTTCGCGTCACGAAGAGGGCAATTGGGCATTAACTGCACGACTAGGTCGTATGTAACCTGCCAATATTCCTCCGCTTGCCCCAATGCTAACAGAGTAGCTTCTGATACATGGGCATGATCATCGACCGCAGCAGCGCGAAGGAAAGGAACTTCAGCTCCTGCCTGTCTACCAACTTCTGCAATAGATTGATCGTCTGTACTAACCAATACTCTATCAAAGCAACCGCTTTGAAGAGCTGCTTCAACAGTCCACGCAAGCATTGGCTTGCCCAAAAAGTCAACTATGTTCTTTTGAGGAATTCGTTTGGAGCCACCGCGTGCAGGAATCACGGCAAGAACTCTCCTTGCTCTCACCATATGGTCCAGCCCCCGTCAACTTGCAAATTTTGGCCTGTTATCCCAGAACTGCGTTGGGAAAGTAAGAACTGTACTGCACCATAAACTTCATCCTCATGCAACATTCGACCAATTGGTACAAGACTCGCATATCTCTGACGAAAATCAGGGTCAACTCTACCTTCAATGCCGCCATAAGAAATTGTATTGACCATAATGTCCTTTGGAGCCAATCGAACAGCTAACTCTCTGGTCAAATGAGCGAGCGCTGCCTTAGCTACACTATAATGCAACGGAGATTGCCGCTCATAGTCATCATACAAACGTGGACTTGCTGCAACTTGACCATATTGGGAGCCAATGTTTACAATATTCTTCAGGGAATTCGGCATCTTTCGGACTAGCGCCATAGACAACTCATAAGGAATAACTACGTCAACAAGATATTCACCTATGAAGTTTTCCCGACGAATATTACCGTCGTCCTCAATGGTCAGATATTCAAGACTTCTTGCATTGTTGACCAACCCTGAAATCGAAACCTTGTTGAGATCGCAATAATCAAGAATTATGTTAATGGCATGTGGTTCCGTAAAGTCGACCGCTAAACCGCTGACTTGATCATTGCTGACGGCAAGGGACGATATCAATTCACGGACACGGTCCTTTCGACGCCCGGTAAACAGTACCTGATATCCATCCTCAATCAGCCCCTTTACCAGAACCCGACCTATCTTACCTGTTCCCCCAGTAACCAGAACAGTCATTGACGCCGCCCCTTTTCAATCAGAGAAACTGATCGATATACAAGGCCGAAATTATTGTCAGTCTGCGGATCTTCGATCTGACGCATAAAAGCCAGCAACGCAGAACGGAACGCCGAAAAACTGTCGTGAAACTCTAGAACTACTTTCCCGTTTCCACCTTCAACTTCTAAGCTTATTCCTTCTTTGCTCTCAGAACCAAGGCTTTCGAAAACGGTTTCCACTCCACTCTCCCAATGAGAAGTCAATCTCACAGCATCCTTATTGTAGTACCGTCTCTCATGCCGTATCGGTTGATCAGCAGGGTCCAACATCTGCAATCCAGGTTCAATGACATGCACTGCATATTTATCCCAACTCTTAGGAGTTCTGCCAACGATCCGATGTAAGTCGCCGATCTCGTTCCGTTGTTTCTCACTAAGTTGCAGTTCGTTGGCGTAGCGCAGTGCTGAACATGAGAATATTTGCCCGTCAAACTTACACAGAGACTGCAGGGTGGCGAGATCACGCATGGACAGGGCCATCGGTTTATCAAGATATACAGGTACCCCCGCATCAAGAAAGGGGGCAGCAAATTTGGCATGATTTTGTGCGTCATCCCGAGCCAGCAAAATAGCGTCAACCTCGCCAATCATATCTTCGGGAGTAGAAGTAATATTATCAATTTTGGAGGATCTAGCTATTTTCCGCGATAAGACAGGATACTGAGTCCAGATGTGAGTAACTCTGCCCGACTGAATTTGATCATCAGGCCATTTTCGTTCCGCTAGATACTTTGAGATTATCGGGAAATCACAATCCTTCATGTATTCTGGTTCGTATCCATTGAAAATAGCCGACCAAGAATAAGGATGACCATTGCCCTCTGAAAAACCGATAACCCCAAGTCGAACAATCATTAGATTTTCCAATTTCCGGGGTTCAGCAATTGTGCTTCATCACAAGCCAAACTTTCGGCATTACTCACCACGGGCCTCTCGAAAGATTGCAAGCACTCTTCAAGTTCGCCACAGCTAGTCACGCCAATAACAGCAACATCAATCTCTTCCTGACCTCGAGCAAAAGAAATTGCAATGTCTTGTGATGTACGACCAGAATCGGCGACAAAACTATTCCAAGCATTAAGTAACTTTCTCCATGGACGGAAATATTCAAGTTCCTGACTTTTGAGATCAACCAACAACCCCTGCAAGAATAGAGATCTTGCATGAATTTCTACATTCGCATTTTTTAAACGGCCCAAATGACCGCTATGCAGCAACCGCTGATCAAGGATGTTAAAGGGTAATTGAACAAGATCGACATCAAAATGACTTAGCAGGTGATCAATTTGCTCTCCGTCATAGATTGACATGCCAATCCTCCGGACAAGACCTGCTCCCCGGTACTCTGTCAAAATATCCCAAAATCGTGGACCAAAGGTCCCCATTAGATCAGAGTATTGATGAACTAACATACCATCAACAGCCCCCAATAGCTCCAAGGATCTGTCTAAACCAGCACGTACGATTTTCTCGAGCTCCAGTTCGGACTGGCTAGCCGCATCAGATGGCAAGTGGATCGTCTTTGTGATGACGGAAAAGCCGTCCAGACGAAAACCCGCAAGAATCCGTTCGCTTGCACCATATGCAGGCGCTGTATCCAGAATTCCAATACCTGCTGCTCTTGCCCGGTCAAGAACATCTTTGGTCTCCTTGGACGAAAGCTTGCCGGTTTCATTGCTAATACCGTAATCCATACCAAACTGCGCTGTTCCAATCGCCATCACTGCGCTCATACGACTGCCCGCAGATTCAAAACCTGAGCAAGGGCTTCCAGAACACGATCAACATCAGTGTCTTCCATTGCCGGGAAAAGAGGCAAAGAAAGTTGTTTCTGGTAATAGGAGTCAGCACCGGGTAAATGCTGTTTCCCGTATTTTTGTTGATAGAATGGTTGCCTGTGTACTGGCAGGTAATGAACTTGGCTCCCGATGCCGCGTTCACGTAGCTCCTGCATTACTTGTTCACGGGGCTTTCCCACAGCATGGAAATCAATATGGACGGAGAAGAGATGCCACCCATCTCCGTCAGGCGCAGATCGCGGAACTGGCTTGACAATTGGAGCAAGCTCACCAATCAAGTCATTGTAGCGACAGGCGAGTTCTCGGCGCCTTGCGAGGAAACCCGGAGCCTTTTTCAACTGACTTGTGCCAAGAGCACAATGAAGATCACTGGCTCTATAATTATAACCAACTGTCGCCATTTCATAGAACCAAGGAAATGGTTTTCCTACAGAATCGACACCTTGGTCTGGCATAACAAAGCGTGCGGCATCACGCTCCATTCCATGATTTCGCAGCAGACGCAATCGTTCTGCGAGGTCGTCAGATTCTGTTGTTATCGCTCCCCCCTCGCCCATAGCAATAGTTTTTACTGGGTGAAAAGAAAAACAGGTCATCGCTGCCCAAGGCGCGGATCCAACGAGTATATCAGATCCAGAGTATGTACCACCGATTGCGTGACAAGCATCTTCTACAATAGCGACATGCCCCATGCCCGAAGGCAAGCTGGTGGAACGCACATCGGACATAGCACCGTTCAAGTGGACTGGTAATACTGCTTTAACCCTTTCGGCAGGAAGCTCCCTCAAGGCTGCATTAAGGGTTTCAGAAGTAAGAAGACCTGTTTCTGGATCTACATCAGCGAATTTGACGTCCGCGCCGACATAAATACCGGCATTAGCAGTTGCCAAGAATGTCAAAGAAGGCACAACTATTACATCTCCAGCCCCTATATCCAGCGCCATGAGTGCCAAATGTAGGGCTGCAGTGCCACTATTACAAACGACCGCATTTCGAGCGGATGTGAAACGAGCCAAGTCCTCCTCAAACTGACCGACCCATGCTCCACCTGTCAAAGAATCACTTTTTAAAGCAGCTATCACTGCTTCAATGTCGTCGTTATCAATATGATGACGGCCATATGGGATCATAGGTTCAGCTCTTTGTTCAGCTGAGCGATCTCCTCAACTGACAGGAACCAGTCATTGCTGCCAGAAACATATTCAAATCTCCGCTCAACGGGCTGACCTTTCTCCCCTAGTTTATTCAAAGAGTAGTCGTGGGGAGAACCATAGAACTGGATTGTTGGCTGAATGACAAAGTGATCTTTGAATTCAAGAGTTAGATGAGAATCATCCAAAGGACACATCGCTTCATGCAATTTCTCACCTGGCCGAATACCAACAAACTTCACGGGAAGGTTTGGTGCCATTGCTTCAGCTAGATCGCTAATTCTAACAGACGGGATTTTGGGAACGAAGACTTCACCGCCATGCATCCGCTCGAAGTTCTTAAGCACAAAATCAACCCCGTTTTGCAACGTGATCCAGAAACGCGTCATGTCCTTGTCCGTAATTGGCAAATGGTCCGTGTTCTCCGCAATCAGTTTCCGAAAAAATGGAACCACAGACCCCCTTGAACCGACAACGTTGCCATAGCGTACAACAGAAAACCTGGTTCCATTGAAGCCACTCAGATTATTGGCTGCAACAAACAGCTTGTCTGAAGCCAACTTGGTCGCCCCATAAAGGTTAATTGGATTTGCAGCCTTATCCGTTGACAACGCAATGACTTTTTCCACGCCATTTTTAAGCGACGATTTGATGACATTTTCTGCACCGTGGATATTCGTATTGATAGCTTCCATCGGATTGTATTCCGCAGCGGGGACTTGCTTGAGCGCGGCTGCATGAATAATAAAATCCACATCACGAGTTGCCATATCTAGCCGCTCGCCATCACGTACGTCTCCGATGAAATAACGCATGCAATTGTCGTTAAATTGCTGCTCCATTTCATACTGTTTCAACTCATCGCGGGAATATACAATCAATCTAGCGGGTTTATAGCGACTTAGAATCGTTTCCACATATTTTTTGCCAAATGACCCTGTCCCGCCTGTAATCAAAATAGACTTATTATTGAACATTTTTCGATCCAACGTTTTTTATAATGCAGAAGGAGCAAGCAACACCGTACGCAAGCCCCCCTCGTGGCATATCAGACTGATCGCGTCCTCGCAGGAGATGTCCTTGTAAATATTTCTTGAAACGGCGTCAGATTTTACAGTTTCAATTGCTTTGTAACCTTTACTATCGACAATTTTGCTTCCCGCCTCCCAAGACGATGCCGCCAACGGAACAGTATACCCCAAATCAAACAACTCTCGCAGCACAGGAGCAAAGGCGTTATCGCCATGATAACGTGACAAATGAGTTTCAAAAATGACCTGAGGCTTAGCTGTACCAGCCTTCAATGTTTCCACTAATCCGCGCAGGATGGCAACCTCATGACCTTCTACATCCATACGGATCAAATCTGGAGCACCATACTCATCGACCAACTGCGGCAACGCGTAGGTCTGAACATCAATAGATTCTCCATTGAGGTGCTCTACTCCACTACCACTATTGTGAAAAGTATTGAGATTGCTTTGATGGGCAAGGTGAAACTGTTTCGTACCAACAGTATCCGAGACGGCACCTTCACGGACCGTTATGTGAGTGACCGCGTTAAGCTCCAAATTACGCTTTAGAAGCTTAACATTGGAGGGAGATGGCTCTATTGCCAAGATGTGCCCATCCTCTCCTATTTTCTTACTTTCCATAATGGCATAATAGCCAATGTTAGCACCAATATCGAAAATCCTGACACCTGGTTTGAGAATCATTTCAAGCATGCGCTTGTGTTCGATTTCCCTTTCACCGAACAAAACCAATGTCCGTGAAATTCCTCTGTCCTCTAGGTCGAGCCACATGCGGTAATCATAGACTGGCCGACACACAAATCGCCTACGCAATACTTTACGATAAAACAGGCTGTAAAAATGCCCGTACACAGCCCGGATTAGAGCAGGAGCCCCCCTATCCGATAGGGTGGAAAAAACACTATTAAACAATTTCTGGAACTTTCTCAGGTGTTAGCAAATATTCTGACAGGCGAAACTCTTGCACAGGCGCACCGTCAATTTCTGTACATTTGTACCCTAGGGAATCAATAAGACTCGTTAGATTCTCAATACTCTCCCCCATTAATCCTATTTCAAAAGGATGTACACTCAAAAGGATCGTTGGCTTGTGCTTACGAAGTAGTTCCCGTGCACCCGCGAGAACTTTGACTTCCGCCCCCTCAACATCAATTTTGATGACATCCGGAACAAGTCGACGTTCATTACAAAAGTCATCAAGCGTTATCTGCTGACGCTCTACTTCTTGGTAAGCGGCAGGATTCTTTTTCACAACCTGCGCATTTTGCCCAGAGACTTCAGGGCTTTCGAAAAAGCGCATTAGCATAGTTTCATCACCAACCAGAGCCTCAATAACTGTGACGTTATCAAAACCATTCCACTGAGCATGCTGCCGCAAACAGACTGCATTTACCTGACTAGGCTCAAAGGCAAATATTTTGGCTCCTGGCGCTAAAACGCTGGCCACCGGCAAGGTAACAAGACCGATATGTCCGCCTACATCCAGAAAACATGTTTTACCTCGACAAGCTTCGACAGTGGCCACAAAACCATTGTTATGCCCACCTCCCCAAGCTTCAAAATTAGAAAATGCGAAATAAGCAGACAGCTTGAAAGGTCCATACGCTCCGATCATTTGGCTAACCTTAGCCTTACCGGCAAAGCTCTTTACTCCAAATCGAAACATCTTCCCCATAACCAGCCAAACTGGGGACATGAACTTTAACTTTCCATGGCGCAGGTGCCGCAATCGGGCAGTAATGGTACCCGGCATTACAAATAACTCTCAAATCTAATGTTTGTTACAACACACATGAAACAAGGGCGACGTTGCCCCTCTAAACCAAGTTGTTCATAAGCAGCGACAATATGCAGTGTCGCCATCAAATTCAACCTATTTGACCAAGATGATTTCCTGAATATCTTGTTCCTAGATGGCACAAACACTGTAAAAGATAAATCGTTGACCCATACCTTTATATATTCTAGAAACCTCGATAAATCGGGTGCTACAGAAACTAGACAGCAAGAAAAATATCGTCATACGGATTTGCCCCGATTCACCCCCTGATCATTGCCTGGACACAGCTCATTTAAATGACCCACAAACACCTTCACAAGAAGTCAGTGGCACTGTTCATGCAGGCCGAAGTTTCTCGCCTGAACTTGGCAATGCTAAGGCATCTAAAACAGCGCTATGGCTACTATACAATTATCTATGTAGGAACAGCAGAAGGCGTAAAATCCTATAGCAAGCATGTTGACGACCACTTAATTGATGAAATTGTCGTGTACGATGTTTTTGGCAAAAACCTCCTTAAAACAAACCTCAACCAACAAGCAGTCCAAGACAGAGCCAAAAAACAGGAGCAAAAATACGATACCCCATTTGGCGTCATGTACATGCATCGTCGCGAAACTGGCTTAGGATATTCGCTTGGCGGTGTGAACCACCCCCTATCTCCAGCAGCGAAGCACGCTACTCAGACACAATCACTTCACGCCTTCAGTGAAGCTATTGATTTTTGGGAGCAAGAAATCAAAGAAAAGAACATATCACTATTCATCAATCACCTTAAGGTAGAAGCTGTCGTAGCACGTAAGCACGGTATTCCATTTAGGTATTTTTACGCCACTAGGTATAAGAACTTTTACTTTTGGGCGGAGAACGAATTCATTGAGTTCCCTCGTATTGAAGATCATTATAAAACGATTAAGACATCAGAAGATGTTAATATGAACCAGCAATACTATCAAGACGTCATAAGCAAGACACGCTACAAATCATTATCGCCCGAAATACTACTGATAAAAAACATTTTCAATGCCTTGCATAGATTTATTTATGTCAAATACAAAAAATACGACGACTCAAGCCAATATTATCTATCTGAACGCATAAATTACTACGTAAATTACTACTGCACGCAAAAGAAAATAATTAAAAATCATACCTTGACGCTAAGTGACTTAAAAAACAGAAAATTCATTTACTTTCCATTACAGACTGAACCTGAATATTCTCTACAAGCGATGTCACCTGAATACTTTTATCAACTTGAGACTATTGCGAAAATATCCCGTGATTTGCCTGCAGATGTTACGTTGGTTGTCAAGGAAGCAGTGTATTCTTACGGTCGCCGTCCGCGAGACTTCTACAGAACTCTTGATTTGCTGAAAAATGTCGAATTGATGGACCCTCGCGAACCAGGTTGGAAAGTCGCCCAAGAAGCAGACGCCGTTGCAAATATTTCGGGAACTGCCAACCTAGAAGCCGCATTGGCCGGAGTACCGGTAATAAGCTTTGGGCTACATAACAATTATGACTTTCTTGACCACGTCCTTACTGTAAAGCGAGAGAGTCAAGTTCGAGAGTTTCTTGTTCATATATTTGACGGGCATATAGATATGGACAAAGCTCGCACTGATGGTGCTAAATTAGCCTCAGCTCTTGAACAGCTCTCCATTGACATGGGAAAATTTGATACACTCAATCTTGAAAGCTACAACGATGACCAAGTTGGCAAAGCCGTTGATGCGTTGATAGATAGTCTTTAAAAAAATAAAGAGAGCAAAAGTGATTGGTTACTGCAAACGATGCCTAACCCCCGACACTTGGCCAGATGCAGTATTTGACCAAGAAGGTGTATGCCTCCCCTGCCGCGTAGCAGAGACAATGGGGGACATTGATTGGAATGAGCGGGTGAAAGAACTTCACCGTATAGGACAATGGGGAAGGGACCACAGCCACAGTCACTATGATTGTATCGTCGGTGTCAGCGGCGGAAAAGATAGCACTCGGCAGGCATTTTATGTCCGGGATGAGCTAGGCCTGAACCCGCTTCTAGTCTGCTGCACTTACCCGCCCGAAGAAATGACGGAGCGTGGGGCTCATAATTTAGCAAACCTTGCCGAATGCGGCTTCGATCTGCATGTAGTATCGCCTGCCCCCATCGTATCTAAGAAGCTAATGAACTATTCATTACATCAACACGGCAACCTGTTCCGAGCCACAGAACTCGCTCTTTATGCGACCCTACCCCAGACAGCCATATCCTATGGTATCCCACTTATTTTTCTTGGTGAGAACCCCAGCCTTACCTTTGGCGGCAGGGTCGGTAGCTTTGACAGCGACGCCAACAACCAGCGCAGCCATAATACACTGGGAGGGGCCAAAGTCGCAGATTGGCTTCCTGCGGGGGTCCGCATAAACGAGCTTTTCCCTTATTGCTACCCTGATGAATGGGAGTTCGATAAAGCAAACATCCGTATTGTATATCTCGGGTATTTCATGCGTGATTTCAACGACATCGCAAATACCGAGTTTGCTCTCAATAACGGACTTGAACCGAGGATTGCTGAAGACGCCGACCCGGAATGGACAGGATCTATCAATCCAGCAGATGCCTTGGATGAAGAGTTTGTCCATATCAACCAATTCTTTAAGTATTTAAAACTTGGCTACGGCAAGGTCACTCAACAGGCAAGCGTTAAGATCCGACACGGACTAATCAGCCGAGAAGAGGGCATTGAGCTCGTTCGCAAATATGACGGAAAATGCAACGAGATATATATGAGCAAACTGGCCGATTATTTAGAAATACCACGATCAGAACTTGATGCCCTGATCGCGTCATATCGTAACAAGGACTTGTGGCACCTTAACAATCACGGCGAATGGGAATTGAAAGAGACTATTTATCGATCCAATGATTCCTAATCAACAGTGATAACCGGAGCCTGCAATGAAAATCGTTTCCATTCTTGACTATGGCACAGGAAACATAACGTCGCTGGCCAATGCCTTTGCTAGGCTTGGAGCGCCATGCCAAATCATAGAAACAGCCCCCCAAATTCAAAAAGCTGAAATTCTGATACTAGCTGGTGTTGGCTCTTTTGAAGAAGCTATGCGGCGGCTAGAAAGAAGTGGTCTTGGGGACGCAATTCGACACGCTGCAAACCAGAGAAAAATTCCGGTATTCGGTATATGCCTCGGCATGCAAATATTTGCAGAAACCGGTATGGAGCCTCAGGCTTGCCGTGGGTTAGGTTTGGTCAAGGGAAGCGTAACGCGAATGGAAAACATCCAAAACCTGCCTTTACCTCATGTTGGTTGGAACGAGGTAGAGTGGACGCTCCCCGATACAGCTCCAAGGACGTTGTCTTTTATTGACGGCCATTATTATTTCGACCACAGTTTTGTGTTTTCGGAAACTGACGCTCATGTTGTTGGAACAACTCTTTACGGAAAACGGGTAACGGCAGCAATCTGGAAAGATAATATTTTTGGAACTCAATTTCATCCGGAAAAAAGCCATTTAAACGGATTGAGACTGGTTAAAAAATTCCTCTCATTCGCCAATGATGGATTGCACACCGAGGCAGAGAACGGGAGCCTTCCGGAACATGCTTAAGAACCGCTTGATTGCTGTAATCCTAGTAAAGGACGGACTTTCCGTCCAATCGATCGGGTTCAATCGTTATCTTCCCGTTGGGGACCCTGTGATCACAGCAGAATATTTTTATCGCTGGGGGGCTGACGAAATTTTCCTTGTCGATATCTCCGCTCGCCACCACGGAAACGGGCCGGATTTCAATTTGATCCAGCGTATCGCAGGACAAACTTTTGTTCCTCTCGGATATGCAGGAGGCATTCGCAACGCTGACGACGCCATCCGAGCAGTCCATGAAGGAGCGGACAAAGTGGCAATCAACCAACATGCCCTTGACCGCCCGCAACTGATAGCCGAAACGGCAGTCGTGCTAGGACAACAAGCTGTAATTGGAGCCATGGATATCGTCGCAGACAGGACTGGGAGTTATACCATTCGCGACAAGGACGGATCTATCGCGCCACTCAGTCCTGAAGAGTATATTGAACAATTGCAAAAATTCGGAGCAGGTGAACTGCTTATAAATTCGGTAGATAGAGATGGTCGAAGAAATGGGTATGACCTTTCTCTTCTCAAATTATTGGCTAAACGAGCTAGTGTTCCGGTAATAGCTATGGGTGGAGCAGGACAACCGATTGATGTAGCGAATGTTTTGGCAATTGATGGCGTATCCGCCGCGGCTATTGGCAATATGCTCCACTATACCGAACATAGCTTATTTCTCGTTCGCTCCATGCTTCTAGACAGCGACGCCCAACTGCGTCAAGACTTACCAATCAGTTACAATAGAAGCTGCCTTTCAGAACGCGGCAGACTTAGAAAATATACTGAAGAAAGCCTGATGCAGGCGCGCTTCATTCATCCTGCGGAAGAAATGATATGAAGTTCTGTACTCGATGCCTCTATCCAGAAAATCATCCTCTTGGTCTGATATTTGACGCTGACGGCGTGTGTAGTGGTTGCCGTATCCACGAAGAAAAAGATGAGCTAGACTGGGATTTAAGGTTTGCCCGTCTTCGCAGCATCACCGATGCCTATAGAAGCCGTAACAACCGGCAGTATGATTGTATAGTGCCTGTTTCAGGAGCAAGGGATTCGTGGTTTATTGTAGATACTATTCGGAGAAAGTTAAAACTCAACCCGCTGCTCGTATCCTACAACACCCATTACATGGTCGACCGAGGCCATCGTAATATGTCTTATTTACGCACCGTCTTCGATTTGGATTGCCATACAATGATACTTGGCAAGGAATCTCTTCGGCGTATCACTGAAAAGACAATTGACAAACTAGGTAGCATCTACTGGCATTGCCTTGCGGGGCATTCTGTTTTTCCTGTTCAAATGGCTGTCCGTCACCAAATTCCCCTAATCATCTGGGGTGCCCATCAAGGATTAGATCAGGTCGGTATGTTTTCGCATACCGATGAAGTTGAGATGACTCGGAAGTATCGTAAAGATCACGATCTGATGGGGGTCGAAGCTGAAGATCTTGTAAACGAAGCCGACGGCCTACCTGAACGTATGCTTGCTCCCTTGTTCTACCCTAATGATCACGAGTTACATCAGGTCGGAGTGCGCGGCATCTATTTAGGTAACTATATCCGATGGGATTCCAAAGCCCAACATGAAGAAATGATCCAACGTCACGGCTTTGAAACCGGCGCTCAAAAACGTACGTTTGATCACTATAATCATGTAGATTGTGCCTTTTATAGTGGGCTTCATGATTATATTAAATTGTTGAAGCATGGCTACGGAAAGGTCAGTGACCATGCGAGTAGAGAAATCCGTTTGCGCCGCATGACGAGAGAGCAAGGCATTTCCCAAGTCGCGAAATATCAAGACATTGTCCCTGATGATAGTGCCATCTTTGCCCGATGGCTCGGCATATCCGAGCCAAGCTTGATGCAAGAACTTGAAAAGCATCGAAACCAGAGTTTATGGAGCAGCTCAGTAGGGGGTGCATGGAATCTACATGAATCTGCTATTACCGCTTCCGCGCCCGACAACTTAGATGAGCAGCGATTAAAAACAAGCGGTGACGATTGGCAATTTCCAATACGACAATCTCGCAACCCTGATATCGCCGAAACGGAACCATCAATATTGCAACGCGGTTATGTCGATGGCCAAAAAGCACCCTCTTGGGACAGGTAGGAAAGTGCATGACGTATTTTGCTGAAAACAACCTAATTGGCCTTCGTGGCGTTAAACGAGAAGATTTGCTTAACATTAGACGTTGGATGGAAAATCCCGAAGCCACCCGTTATATGGAAACGGGCTGGCGCCCTATCCCAGACAAAGAACTTGAAGCAGCATATGACAGCTTCACTAACAGCTCTGAAAATGTAGTTTTTGTCATAGACGACAAAGTAAGCGGCGAAAGTGTTGGCTTCTGCGGCATATACTTGATCCAGTGGATTTGCCGGCGCGGTGAGTTTCGTATTCTCATTGGCAAGACAGACGCCCTAGGGAAAGGACTTGGCACCGCAGCACTTAAAGAAGTAGTAGGCTATGCATTTGACAAACTGAACTTGGAGACACTTTACCTTGGCGTAAACACGGAGAATACACGGGCAGTTTGTTCGTATGAAAAAGTTGGGTTTCAAAAAGAAGGTGTCCGGCGGCAGATAATATATCGCAACGGTCGCTACTATGATGCATACATGATGAGTTTACTGCGCAGTGAATATGAGAAGTCGATCAAAGAGTAAAAACAAACTAGGGTCTGGACTCAATTGGCCCAACATCTGATTGCGAAAATCCGGACCATATTAAGGAAGTTTTCTGCTGACTTTTCGTATCGGATAGTCAGCCGCCTCATATCCTTCATACGGCAGAAGAAACGCTCAACAAGATTGCGTTTGGCGTAAAGACCCGCGTCATGAGGGATAGGTTTTCCAGCATTTGCCTTGGCGGGGATCACCGGCAAGGCACCTTCATCCTCTATCTCCCGACGGATACGTGCACTGCCATAGGCCTTGTCGGCGACAATGGCCAATGGTGGTTTTGACCAATTCAGGAAGCAGTCGATCATCTTGCTGTCATGGAGTTGTCCGCCACTGATCGCAAGGCGTAACGGGCGACCGAGTACATCTACAGCGGCGTGAACTTTACTTGTCCTGCCGCCGCGTGAGCGTCCAATACCCTCTGCCAGTTCCCCTTTTTTGAACCAGCCGCGGCGCGGTGATCCTTCACTATTGAACTGTCGATAAAGACAAGCGCATCTTCATGTTCTGATGCTAGGGCCTCGAATATCTCGCGCCATATGCCGCGCTCTCCCCAGCGGACATAACGATTATAGACTGTCGTAGGCGGACCATATCTTCCTGGAAGATCCCGCCAGGGCGCGCCGGTTCGAAGAATGTAGAAGATGCCATTAAGAACTGTTCTGTCGTCGCGCCGCTTCAGCCCCCGACCGTCAACAGGAAGAAGCGGAGCAATGATCGCCCATTCTTTATCGCTCAAATCAAATCGTGCCATGTAATAACTCCCTTTCCCAAAGGATGAATCACATTCCGACTATAAATTTCAAGCGTTCCAATTGGGTTCAGACCCTAGAACAATGAATTACCCAGCATACACCCAATTCGTTCTCTGAGATTATGGGTAATGGCACAATTCTCAGTCCACTATTAGGACTTAGGCCAACAAAACTTCCCTTGCTGTAAACTTCGTTGTGTGGGTCATTTCATGAGGGGTTTCATATCGTCAGGTCAGTTCAAGCCGACGAAGATAGTACCCTGTCCTGCCACATGGCAAACATCATTAATGCCAAAATCTGCTTTCCTTCCAATAAGGTCGACGACGGAAAGCCACTTAGCAAGTTATCTATGGTTTTCGGGCAAAAAATACCGCTTTGTCGAAACTGTGTTGACAACAGATAGTCGCCAGCCATTTCTCTCAACACTCCTCCCCAAGCACCGTTCATAGGAATCATGAATGCCTTTTTTTTACCTATCTGAGGTAAACTTGGTAGGATATTTGCAGCCATATCTCGCAGAGCAATTTTGTTTCGCCCCCTCTTCAGCTTGCGTTCCAACGGAAGCTTTGCTGCGAGTTCGACCAAACGATGATCACAGAACGGGACTCTCCCCTCAAGTGAATGTCCCATCAGGACTTTGTCCTGCTTGAACAATATATTATCGGTTAGCCAAGTTTCATACTCCATCGTCATTATCTGGTCGAGAAAACTATGTATCCCATCCTGCTCACAAACTGACAATGTACGACTTACATGATCCAATGTGGCTTCTCCCTGAGCGGGATGATAATTGGACGAAACGAGTACCTCCCGCAAATCCTCTGAGAAGAGCCCTACGTAAGTTAGATAACGGCGGGCCTTGTCTGGTAAATTGACGATAATCTTCGCAAGCCTGTCCCTTGCAGGCTTACCAGGCTTCACCTGATAATCGACCATCGCATCCAGTAAGGCCACCGGGATCAAATTTACGCTGGCACCGGCCATACCGGTCAACCATTTCGGTAAAACTTTACTGATACCATCAAAAAGTTGCATATGGGGATGATGGACATAGCCACCAAAAATCTCATCTGCTCCCTCTCCTGTCAAAATTACCTTTACGTCTACAGCAGCCCGGGCGGACAACATATCCATTGCAATGATAATCGGGTCAGGAAACGGCTCATCAATCCGGTGTACAATATCAGGCAAAGACCTTAGATCTTCCGGCTTCATCACAACTTCACTGTGCTTGGAGTTCAACGCACGAGCAACCTGTGCGGCTTCGGTGAGCTCGTCTTCCTCTCCTTTAAACCCAATAGAATATGTACGAATGGCATGACCATGATGTCGGGCCATCAACCCGGCAACGACACCACTATCGATACCACCGGATAAGAAAGCTCCAAAGGGTACGTCGCTGCGCATGCAAAGCCGCACCGCATCATCGAGCAAGAACTCCAATTCTTCATCCTCAGTTCTCGTGAACTCTGGCCCAGTCGAATTGAAGTGCACCGACCACCAGCGTACAGGCAAGAATGAACCTGAGAGCAACTCATCGTAACCCAACCGAACCCAATGGCCCGCTGGAAATTTGTGAATTCCCTCGACCATGGTTTTCGGTCCAGCCACATAACGTAGGGTTAGATAATCGTCAAGCGCGGCAGGGTTAAGACTAGCCCCATTAGGAAGCCAATTAAGCAACGCCTTAAATTCAGAAGAAAAAACCAAACCGTTTTGAGGTGAAAGAGTATAATAAAGAGGCTTAATACCCATACGATCTCTCGCCAGAAGCAACTCCCTCTCCTGACGGTCCCATAAGGCAAACGCAAACATACCAATGGTTTTACTCAGAAACTCAATATCCTCAAGGATCAATCCAGCCATCAAGACTTCGCTGTCCGAGTCCGTCCGGAACTGCCAACCTTGCTGCTCCAACCCACCTCTCAGTTCCGCGTAATTATAGACTTCCCCGTTGTAAACGAAGACGTATCTTCCGTCAGGGCTGATCATCGGCTGACTGCCATGATCAAGGTCAATGATTGATAATCTTACGTGCCCTAGAGCAATATTATCTTCGCCCCTAGTCCACACTCCCTGGCCATCGGGCCCCCGATGAAGCATCCTCGACATGATACCATATAGCCCGCTCTCAGACGCTTCTGGTCCAAAAAGCCCTGCAATACCGCACATTTTTCTCTATTCCAGCTCGCTAAAACTGAAAAACCGCGAACTAGCCATATATTTTTTTGATTGATCCTGATTTTGGATTAGTATCTTAACTAAAGCCCTGCGCAATATCTTATTCGCTAGAGTTGAGCGTCCCAATGTGACGTTAAACAGGCGCAGTAGAATGAGTCGGGATGTTGTCATCAACATGCATAATTTCCCTATAGGCATACAAATAATCCGCCGCCAAGGCGATACAATAGCGATCATCCATCCATGTCGGCCGAAGAACAAACCGGCCGCTCAACCCTGCTCCTATGCGTTGTAAAACAGAACTTTTTAAAGCCGCGAATGCGTGAGGATAGAGGTAGTCAGTATTTCGACTTCTGGCGGAAGAATCAATGCGACCATTGCCATCTACAACCCTATCTACCGCTTGCTCTGCCTTTTTCAAGGCAGAAGATACATATTCAGACTCTAAGCTGTTCTTCGGCAGCCATTTCAGCAAGTTCGTAAGAACAGACATAGTGATGGTTTGATATCCAGTATCAAAACCACCGTATTCAGGAAAGACCCCTGAACTCTTCTGCAACGCAATACAGTCACTTAATCTCCGGTGAGACACATCACTAAATTCTTCATCTCCGGTCAATTGTCCCCATGCTTGGAGAGCAAGTGCACTAGCGGCCATCTGATTTGCCACTTCCGGGTTAGTGTTCATTGCCAGCCACGCAATTGTTTTTTTAGCTTCTATTAGTTCTCGCTGCCAGCCAGCATAACCACCAGTTAGTCGAATGGTTTCACAAAACCCTGCTGCGGAAAAGGCCGTTGCACAGAAACTACGCTCGTTAGGGTAAACTTCCGAGCAAGAACCGTCGCTGTTTCGGTCAGCAAGCCAGAACTTCCAAATTCCTTGTATCCACATTAGTAACTTCTCAGAGCGAAAAAAGGGATTGTCCTGTGTCTCCGTGCCATAGGCTAAAGCAAACAGCAGGCCTGCCTCCTGAAGTCTGGCATTCGACATGTCATGTAGTCGATAATGCCAGTACTGCCGGTCACAGCTTCCATAGCTTTCAGCAGAGGAATCCCTGTCCGTTGCCCCTAAGACCCTCGGTATTGTTTCCAATGCAAGGTCCAAAAACTGCCTCATAAGAAGAGACCTTAACTACTGTTTTTGTTGGTTGCAAAGCTGAATACATTCATGCCGCCAATCACCACGTTGCGCAGCATATTACTGTTTCGGATCCGGGTGAATTGCAGCCAAATATAGGAAGGACGCAAATAGAAGCGACGATAGAAGCGCTTGACGGTCTTGCTCAGATCATCGGCATCCACATCGCAATAAAGATGGTTAAAAGATCCCTGAATATGCAACCGATCCATCGATGCATTTTTAGCACCGTCATCAATACTCTCATCCATACGCTTCACTTCGCGAAACAAAGGCGTTCCCGGATACGGCGTGCAGATACCAAAAGTCGCTGTTGTCGGTTTAATTTCAATGGCTAAATCTAGGGTTTCTTCCATGGTGTCATAGGTTTCACCCGGCATTCCCACCATAAAGTGCCCGTGTGTGGCTATACCCACTTCGTTACACCACTTGAATGCTTCACGCGTTTGTTCAAGGGTAATCCCCTTCTTAACCGCATCCAGCACCTCTTGGTTCCCAGACTCCGCTCCAAACTTGATCAGGTGACAGCCCGCTTTTTTCATAGCTTTCAGCATTTCAAAATCAACGGTGTCGACCCTAGCGTTACAAATCCACGAAAATTTGTAACCTCGCTGTTCTATACCCGCACAGATATCGAAAACCCGTTGCCTGTCTGCAGTGAAGGTTTCATCCCGGAAATAAATTTCCTTCATCCCGTTTTCCAGATAGTAGCCGACATCCTCAACAACTTTTCCTGCTGACTGGAAACGGGTGCGAGTGCCATGGAAGAATGGCGCTGTGCAATAACTGCATTTGGCAGGACAACCATGAGAGCTAGACACTGTGATATAAGGTAGGTTTTTCACGATCGGGTTGAAATAATCCACACCCTTGGGTAAGAAATTAACATTCAACGGTGGGATTTGATCCAAATCTTCAATGTAAGCATACCGTTTATTCTTGATAACTTCGCCATTATCATCTCGTGAAACAGTGCCCTGTACTGCACGCGCAGTCACCATGTCATTATCATTGAGCGCTCGCGCCAGATCACGGATCACCCACTCAGGTTCTCGCTGAATTGCAAAATCCACCCCTTTTTCTAAGGTGGCTTCTGGCTGGAAAGTAGGGTGAGACCCGTAAACAGCAGTTAACATCTGCGGGTTGGCTGCTTTCAATTCACGCAGATAATCTGTATCACTATTGGCTGTCATCACCGATGTTGACATGATGGCAAGACGAGCACCAGCAATCCTTCTCTTTACCTCATCAATCTCAATTTGCTCAGCTTGAGCATCAACAAACACAATTTCATGGCCTTCTTGTTGCAAGATAGTGGCTACTGTTAACAGCTCGAAAGGCGGGACCGTAGCACCGCCGATGCGCTTGCCTCCGCACCAACAACCGTAAATAACGTCCCTGATGACATTCTTTTTATTTTCCAAACAAGGTTCGATTACGGCGATTTTCATTTTCTGTGCCTACCCCTGAGCTACGAAATCTAAAAATACTTGCATTAATGTACATCTTAACGTACTTCGCTTTTCTTACATAAGTACATCCTTTTGGTAAAGAAAATTACTTCTAGTTGGGCCGGAGAAAACTCCGTCCTTGTTACCTAACACGCTCAGACTAGTCCGGTTTTGTCATGCTATCTTCTGATTTTATCAATATCCTGAAATGTCCTGACTGCTCTGGAGAAATTGCTCAAAACAACGAGCATGCCCTTAGTTGCAAGAGCTGCGCGCGGAATTTCCGCATAGTTAACGGCATAGTTTGCATGTTACCAACTGAATCAAAGAGCTTACCGGACACCTACAATGATCCGGATTATCTCAAAATGAGCGACCTATTCGATGATTCGTCATCTTATTTCACCGAATCTAACCCAGTATTTCGGATGATCCACGAATCATCACACAAAAAGATTGCTGCTTGGGAGGGCAAAGACCGGAGTACAGCCAGTAATACATCCAACTGGACAATCGATATCGGGACAGGTCAAGGTTATCACTGGCCATTTATCAAGGATCACAGTCGATTTGTCGGCTTGGATATCCGGATGGAGAGTTTAGAAAAAATCAAAAACCATTTTCCCAATGCTTTGCTTGTACAAGGAAATATCCTGTCGATACCGTTCAAGGGAAATGCCTTTACCCGTGCAGTTTCAATTTACGCGTTAGAACATATATACTTCTTGGATGAGGCGATTAAAGAAATTCACCGTATTCTCGCACCAGAATCCGCATTCCATGTTGGTATTCCGTGCGAAGGTGGTCTTGGATGGACGTTGGGGCGTAAACTTACTTCGGAGCGGACCATGTCTAAGCGGTATAACATAGACTACCGTAAGTACATTGCTTTGGAACACTGTAATACAGCCATGAAGATCAGCAAATCACTGAAACAGCATTTCAAGTTAGAAAAAACGAGCCATTTTCCTTTTCCGTTTCTGTATAGTCTTGACCTAAATTTGACTAGGACAATGCAACTTCGGAAATCAGGGTAATATTATAGGCGCTCAAGACTTTTTCGAACCCAAGGACTGCCTCACATGCTCCGCAAGATCAAAAACCTGATCACACGCTTTGAGGCTCTGATCTGGGCCAAGCGAAGATACAAATTCTTAATCGGCAATTTGACAGACGTCGAAGATTTAACAAAAGCACGCGATCTGATCTCCAGTCTGGCTTATACAAGTTATATATGCCCACTACCGGCTACTATTCCAAAAAACCGTAAAATCCTCGTCATTGCTCCGCACCCAGATGACGAAATAATCGGCCCCGGTGGCTTTCTTCTGATGGCCGGAAAACAACACTGCGAAATCTCAATTTTCTATCTCTCATCAGGGCGGGAAGATCAGTTTGAGACCCGCGAAACTGAAAGTCGTGCCTTATGCCAAGAAGTAGGATGGTCACCGTTTTTTGGCCGCAATACAGCAGGAAAACATCCTTGGAAGGCAAACAGCCTCATCGACATCATCAATGAGCTTCGGCCCGACATATTAATGCTTCCCTTTGTCTTGGACGACAACTCTGACCACCGACACGCAAATGAACTATTTCACGATGCTTGGAAAGTCACCCGGACAGTACTAAAAGAAAGCGAAGTGTATGCTTATCAAGTCTATTCTGCGATTATTCCCAATGTAGTAGCAGATATTTCACCTGTCATACGAGACAAAGCTAACTATATTCGCTTTCACAAATCGCAAATGAAAACGCGTGATTGGGTACATTTTACATTAGGTCTTAATGCATGGACTTCAAGATGGATAAGCACTAACGGCGACGAAGCTTGGGCGGAAGGCTTTATGGTCATGCCTTGCAATGAATACATAAACTTGATTAGCCATTATTGCGGTAAGGACAGTACCTAATGTGTGGATTCGCAGCAATTATTGGATCAGGGAATTATAATCAGGAAGGGCAATGGTGCCCCAAATTACTTGAGGATATTGACCGTGACCTATATCACCGCGGTCCAGATGACGGACGCGTCATCTGTCATTCAAATTGTGCATTGATTTTTCGGCGGCTAGCAATAATTGACCCCGAAGCTCACTCCAACCAACCGATGCGCGACGAAACAGGGCGCTATGAACTGGTTTTTAACGGGGAAATATACAACTACAAAACCTTGCGCTCCGAACTTGAAGGGGTGGGTTGCGTATTCCGCACCAAAGGCGATACTGAAGCATTATTGCAAGGCTTTATCATTTGGGGGGCCGATGTTTTCGCCCGTCTAGAAGGGATGTTTTCCTGCGTCATCATTGATCACGACTTGCAACAAGGATACGCTGCACGTGATAGTTTCGGCATTAAGCCATTGTATATTACACGCAAGGATGGCTACACGGCATTTGCCAGCGAAGCGCGGCCTTTGCGGCGCTTGATCAACCGTTCAGAAATTGATGCTGATGCCCTTAGTGAACTCCTTATGCATCGCTTTGCTGCCGGACGCCTTTCAAACTACCAAGATATTGAATTGCTGCCTGGTGGTAGGTTCGTACGTTTTCGACTAAGTGGAAAAGAATGGTCAGAAACTGTCTTTTCGGACCCCCTCGACACCCTTCATCCAAGAGAAAATTTGGACAAGGAAACAGTTCTTGCTCAATGCGAGAACGCAATCAGTCAATCGATCAAAGATCATATGCAAAGCGATGTCGGATATGCTCTACAGCTATCAGGTGGCGTAGATTCAAGTCTTGTTCTGGCCATGACGTCGAAGTATGCGAACCGACCACTTGATAGCTATGCTGTAAGCATTGATGATGATCGTTATGACGAAGGAAAATGGCGTGACATGGTTACGCAGCAATATCCTGTTCGACACAAAAACATTTCCCTCACCGGCAAGGATTTTGCCGAAGCCTTGCCAGATGCAGTAAAGTATATGGATGGTCCAGTTCCTCATTTTGGATGCGTAATGCTGAAATTGTTATGCAAGGAACTGGCGCAGAACCATAAGGTTGTGTTAACCGGTGAAGGAGCAGACGAATTTTTTGGTGGTTATGACCGTTATGCTCGCTGGCAACAATTGCTCAAATTTAACCGCATTGCCAAGCTTGTACCGAGAACGCTTTGGCCTTTTCTTCAACGCTACAAGTTCCTACATCGCTTCCACCGCAACGATGCAGCAATTGTTTCATCAATCTATTTCGATTTCATGCAGATGCAAAGCATGTTCCCAGACTTAAATTGGCAAGGTGGTGCAAGAGAAGAAACAGCTCGTCGTTTCAGTAACTTCCCTACGCGTATGATGGCGGTAGACCAAACCAGTTATTTGTCATCGTTGTTAATGCGGCAGGATAAAATGGCTATGTCCGCTAGTGTGGAAGCAAGGGTACCATTCACACATTTACCACTGGCAAGAATCGTAAATAGCATTGGAATGGGCTTACGAGTACCTGGTGGAGAAACCAAACCCTTGTTGAAACAGATTGCTGCCAAGTGGCTTCCAAAAGATGTAGTCTTTCGGCGCAAGGTTGGCCTTAATCTACCGCTTGACGAGTGGTTGAAAGACGAACAAGGACTAGGACGTTATTTGCCCCTTCTAACCGAAAGCTCCTCCCGTCTTGGAAAATATGCTGATCAAAAGATATTGCGCACGATGGTCGAAAATTTCCGCAGGGGCTCGCAAACCCCTGGGATGCCTCCATTGGCCCACCTAGTCAACATAGAGTTATGGTTACGCTCTTCGGAAGATTTAGAAATTGGAACGGTCAGTGCTTCACTTGCGAAGAAAGCAAAAAACACTCCAGCGACAGCAATAAGTTGATTAATACAGCGTGATCATGTGCTCCCCGATCATGGGTCGCGACGATTTCTGAAATTGCATCCATGTTCAGAAAGGACAAGCCAGCAAGAGCTTCTGATTGAGGAAGAAATCTATATCGATCTTCAAGACGCGGAGATGCTGCAAGCTGTGATTTGGCTGTCGGCCATGATCTGTCTGCTCTCGATGGGCTACGTGGCATATCAGAACCAAATACTTTGTGTTTTGCAAACTGCATGGCTTTAGTGAAAGTTTGTCTAGACAACGACATACCTGCGGGATAGTTCGTGTTGGCATTTCGAATTGACATTAATTCGGGAGCCAATTTTACAAGTGCTTTTTGATAGGCTGTTCCATTCAATTTTTGACGGCCTGTCATTCGCCAAGACAAGTCGAAAATATTGTTTTCCAAGGCTGGGGCTCTACAGTCCATGAAGCTACGGACTGACATCATCATCGGGAATGAGTAGTGGCGGGACAAATTATGACCATGAAAATACTCCCACAAAGTATACCCTTCCGCACCTAAGCTTCTGCCGCGCTCCTCGATATTCCCAACAGACCTAAGCAACGCCTGTTCGATGCTTTGACGACTATTTGGGAGGACAAGAGACCAGAAATCCGACTGCTTCAATCGATAGGATACATTGTTAAGATAAGTTTCTGGTAAATCGCTCCCCAAAGGTAGAAGATGTGAATGAATAACGGGCCGACCAAACAAAGTTCCAAGACGGGAAGGTAGGTATAGCCCGCCAAAAAAAATATCAAGGCCAAGCCCGATTAGTAAAACATCGCATTGCCTAGACAACCTATCACCGTAGCCCATAAACTGGCATTCACTATATATCTGCTGTCCACCAGTCAAAAATGCAGCTGTCTCAAAGTAGTCATTTAGAATTCCCGACTTGCGGGGCAAAAATGTGAAGGGCATTCCGGCGGTGGCGGCGACATCTCTAGCAACATCACTTTCGTTGTTTTCTTGCATGCAGGTCGTATAGCAATATAACTGTGTCGGCGATGCAGCAACAAGTGCTCGGGAATCCAAGCCCCCACTTAGTAACAGTCCTACTTTTTTTCTGTCGGAAAGATACAGGGACATGGCGGATTGCAACGTACTTCCTATGACATCAGGCAAATCCTTATCGGGCAGCGGCGGCAGGGAGAAGTCTGGATACCACCAGACACTGCTAATTGGTTCATTATCTGGTTCAAACAGAACTAAACTAGCGCTCCGCTGATAATAGGCATTTTTCAGAAGTGTCTTTTCCCCCATCAAACGACGCAAATACAGAAACTCTGCTGCCGCCATGTCATCGACGGCAAGCATCGGTAATACCGACCGCAACACAGATAGATTACTCGCAATATCCAGTCGGCCTTTCTGCCAATGCCAGAACAAGGGTATTGACGAAAACCTATCAACAATACTTAGAATCCGCTGCTGTAAATGGTTAACTATTAAAATGGCAAAACTACCATTAAGACGCACTAACTCATCTTCAAGCGAGGATGATAGGCCCCGTTGCAATAAGGCTAATACAGCGTCATCATTTATTTGATCGTCAACAGCTGGATGTCCGATAAGAAATATTTCGAACTCTCCCTGGCCAGCCAAAACAACACTCGTTTGACGAATAATCGGATGCATGTTGTCTGCTGAGAGTATCACACCTCCTTGCCGGTAGATGACCGTCCTGTCATCGTAAGGCTGGACCCGATCTAAAGACATTGATAAATGAAAGAACCACCGTCCTTCTTTTTCAATCATGACCTTTCCTAAGTATGCAACGATCAAGAATAGCCTTAAAGTGATCGACAAATAGAAGTCCCGCTTCCGGGCCGGACACATACGTTAGATAACGTGATTGTCCGGCCCGAGCAACTTCAAGCAATCTATGTTCATCACTCAGTGCAGTCTCAAGGACTACTTCAAAGTCAGAGAAATCTAGTTTATAGGATAGGAACGTCTCTCCCGGCATATAAAAGTTTGGCCAAGTTTCCATGTGACTCATATCAGGCTTGACAAGCATCGCACCGGCCAAAAAGACTTCAAAATCCCGAAGAGTAATTTCACCAAGACCGAAAGGAGATACGACCAATTTGCTTCGGCTAAGCTCTCTAAAATATGCCCGCCGTGACAGTTTTCCTGTTTGCAGGCGTGAACCGAGCATTTCCGCGAGATACCTTCGATGAAATGCAACAGAACGGCGCGAGTAGTTAGTCCCCATACGTAAACTTGCATTCATCCGGCGCCCGACAGACGGGGCCTTACAATTCCACGGAAAGCGTAGCAAAGTCTTGAAAGGGGCCTTTTCATATAGTGCCATACGCAACGGCCCAAACAAACTGTAATCAGCGAGGCCAGAGTTCCAACCTACACACAGTTTTTTAAGGTCATCAGGATTTGAAACCGGCTCCGAACTCTCGTGCTGGTCATCATTGATGCCAAAAAAACGATGATAATAATCTGCGTAATAACGGTGGCCGTAAAGTGGCTGTAGATACAAGGATCTATCAACCAAAAGCTGTGATTTGCAGTACAGGTCAACAAAAGGAAGGATGTGAGCATGGTCCCAAGATGCACTATCTGAAATATCGCAGAATATCAAAGCTCCCGCTTTAGACCGATTTTTTTGCATTTCTGACAAAATTTGGTCTTTCCCTTTGGCCCATCGAGGGGACAAAGCCTTACTGTCAACAATCAGATAATCGCAGTCTGGAAGATCGTCTTTTGCATATTCTGCTGAAAACAATTTCAATTCGATCCCTGCATCTAAAAGCAATTGCCGATGCAACAACAATGGCATAAGAAAGGCCCTGCCGTTTGGCGTTGCAAAACCTGCGGTCTGAATGTGCACCAACCGCCGCGACATTAAAAGACCCCTAGGGACTGAATCGGCTCGCTATACGCCCGATCAGGGACCGCATCCCCTTCACCTAGGCCTTTAACAAACATAGCTCGTGGCTTTCTCTCTGCCGGAACCACACCAATGGGAAGAAAGCGCTCGTCCATTATGACCCTCGCAGCTCCGAACCTAATCAATGCTACTGCTGCAAACGCTTTCCAGTCTTTAAGCAAAATCTGACTTGGTCCAAAAGAAGCATGCATGAACTGCAAAGCATGCATGCGGCCCCATCTTTTTCTAAAGAAAACATAGCTTCGGCCCGATCCCGGGACATGCATTATGATGGCACCTGCATCAAAGTGTTGCTGTAGAACTCTGTTTTCATCAACGTCGTAGATATGATCGATTGCCGCTTGTCCCAAGCGAACGAACAAAGCTCCCCCCCCCCCCCGAAGAGGCTAGGGGCCACAGTAGAAACTGAGACTTCGGCATTGTCGATCTGGTGGAATTGGAAACGTGGTAGGATTGCTTGCACAGCTTCCGTTGCAGAATAGTTCGTGATGATCCAGTTTTCCTGACGTGTGGCTTCTAGCAACAACTTTAAACTAAGGCCTCTCGCTTTTGCCGAAACTGCCCAACTCGTCATATTCACCAGCCAACGATCAGTCACCCATGCCGGACGAGATACCAGAAAACCAATAAACCCGGCGATAGAGCCATCCTCCTCCTTGATACAAAACCCAGGAGGAGGACAGTTAGTTTCATCAATGCCTAAATGTGATCTGAAGCGAAAAATACGGCGGTATGAGTCTTCTTGACCACCAAGATGTTGCAACAAAAAAGAAATCACCGGTTCCTGATCATCTAGTGTCGCCCTTACAACACTATACATCTGCCCCTAAATCCCGCCCGTCAGGAAAATGTTTTGCCCATTTACAAAAGATGCTCCATCGGAAGCCAGATATCGAACGGCATCGGCCACATCTCCAGGTTGCGCAAGGCGGCGCACGGGATTTTTACGTGCTTCAATCTCCTTTGCTCGATGCGGAACATTTTTCGTTAAATCCGTAATAATCATCGATGGCGATACCATGTTCGCCGTGATTCCCTTCGGCCCCAGCTCAACGGCTAGGCTACGAACATACCCCCACAAAGCATGTTTTGCCATAAGATAGGGAGACCACCCGACGGGAGGCGAACTATCCAGCGCAGAAGTTCCCATGAAAATCAATCTCCCGTGCCCAGCCTCCACCATACCGGGCATTACAAGCCTAACTAATTCCATAGCGGCTTTACAGGTTACCTGCCAGTGCAAGTCGTACAAATCTTGACTACTGCATGCACCTTCATCAATCCGAACAGTTCCAATATCAGCAGAAGCCGCATGGACGAACAAATTACATGGTCCTAAAGCGATAAGGTCTTCTGTCCCTTGGCCAGGGATGGTTAAATCAGCACGGACTAAATGGCATTTCCTGCCAAACGACTGGACCGATGCTGCAACCTTTTTCGCTACTTCCCTATTACTGCGAAAGATTAATGCAACATCGTAGCCGTCTTCGGCTAATACTGCAGCGATCGTTGCACCTATCCCCCTAGAGCCTCCAGTAAGAATCGCCAGACCTTTTTTGTCCATTTTTCTCTCTCGCGTGCGTGCCAGATTGTACCCTTGCTTAACTCGGGCTTGTCCTTGCATCACCTTGGTTCCGTCATGATTTACAGCACAGACTGCCAGCGTTAATAGTGAAGCCCCTTGTGAATATTCTGTGATTTCCAACGTCACAGAAATCCGATCACCTACATAGACAGGCTGCAACCATTCTACATTTTGACTTAGCCAAACGGCTCCTGGACCTGGTATCTCCATACCAATCATACGAGATATAATAGCGACCAGAATTGCACCGTGGGCAACCGGTTTTGGATGACCAAACTCACGCGCGACAACTGCATCAACGTGAATTGGGTTCAAGTCACCAGAAAACTCGGCAAACTTTGCGACCAGGGCATGGTCAATATCGATACCCGTAGTAAATCGTTGCCCCAGCTCATACATCGTCACGCACCTAAACGTTCCTGAACAATGTCGCGGACCAATGCATATGACAGCATGTCTGCAATGTCATCCGGGGTCAAAGCAATTGAAAACTCAGCTTCCAGTGCAGACACCAAATTTAATTGCTGCAAAGAGTCCCAACTTTCAATTGTGTCCGGACTTGAATCCACTACAATATCAGATATTTCAACTTCTAAGATATCCGCCATCACCTGTTTTAGCCTATTTTCAAAATCATACATGCCGCTTCTTTCTTTTCGTCCTCAAAACCGATCCAAACAGAGCGATGAAGCCAGTCATCCATACTCAAAAATCTTTCTTAAAGGGAAGGCCTGACGCGTTCAAGGTCTTAGCGCAATTCGTTGGCTTCAGCCCTACCGCGAGGTAACCCGCTTATTGCACGCGCAAAGACCATGCCGGTCTGTTCGACCTCGCGGATTTCCAGGATCAGATCCCAGATATCGTCTTCAAGAGGTTGCCGCGGCGCCTGCATCCCGTCCAGCACCACCCCAACTTTTTCTGATTGTCCCCAAATATAGCCGCTAGCACCTTTGGGTAAGAAATAGCTGCGATAAACAGTCGGCTGACTAGGGTCCAATGTCCAAAGCGGAAAACCTTGTATTTCGCGAGCATACCACTTCACTGGCAGATGATGATTAGTCAGCGCTAATCTCGCTCTAACATATTCCCCCACACGAAGCGATCCGAGTGCCATCTTTGAGGACAAAACAGGATATCTATCGAGATCAGTCTGAATCAAGGTGGCATCAGTGTTATTCTCAATCTGAGCTTTAATTGGACTGTAAAGCAGATTTTTTCCAATACTGATGTGATAAATTACAGAAAATACAATTACTATTCCACAAACAGAAGCCACAGTTGCTACGCTTACATCCAATAACCCTCTTCCGTTCAATTTTTTATTTTCTAAGGACGACAGCGCTACAAAAATGATCGTAAACAGTATTGGCAATACAGGATAATGAATCCGCTCTTCTGTAAACCCGGCAAAAAATACTACCATCATATTTGCAGATACTGCGAGCGCTCCCCCTATAGCTAAAGGCCATGAGATTAAAAAAGAAATAGAGACAAGACTCAACACAACGGAAAGTAACAACAATATCTTAATGCCATTACTTAGAATCCATTCCTTTCCGCTGACCTGCCAATCTGTTTCCATTGGACCAGTTCCCGCCCAAACTCCGTTTGGTAACAATCCCCAAAAGGCAATGCTACGCCAAAACACCCCCTGAAAAAAGTAACCAGTATCTTCCATGAGCCGTTGTTTTATATATTCTTTTTGTACCGCGTCTTTTTCCATGTAATCGGCGTTTGAACCAATAAGTCTTCTCCATTCCGGATCCACTAAGTCTCTCCGGATGCCATGAAACCCATCAGGGTGCAAGCCAAGAGCCATGTGGATACCTGTTTGTGCCCCTGTGGGGGAAAGACGACCATCAACCAAGTAGTTCCGTATGGTCCATGGAGTTAAAACTACGATGAAAACGAGACCAGCCAATAGGCAACCTCGAATTTTTGCAGCTTTAGATGTCAAACTTCTCCCCAATAAAGGCGCAAGCAAAATAAAAACATCGTAGAATGCTCCCTGATTTCGAATGGAAAAAGCCAGACCTGCCGACAACCCCAGCAGAATGAAGCTTACCTGATCCGGCCGACTGATAACTCTAGCCACAGAATAAATCGTTAAAGCGATGGCAGGGACATACCAACTGGTAATTTGCTGAATTTGCGGCTCATAACGCAAGTAATCCTGACTCGCAGCCAGCATCGCAATCCCTAACACGGGTAGTATTTTCCCGGTGAGTTCACGTAAAGCCGCAGCCAACAGAAAAATGGTGAATGGGGCTAACAGAACATTCATCACCTGTTGAACAAAGAACTGATGCCCAAACACCTTATATAACAAAGCCGTTCCAAACTGATAAACAGGCAGATAGTAATCATGCCCGGAAGGCGCATCTCCACGTGCAATTGTGTGAGAAATTCGGTCCCAGAAGATAGCATCTCCCCAGCCCGGTACATTCCACGCTGCAGTAACTGGTTGGAGGGCCGCCAACACTGCGAACAAAACACACATAATCAGCAATAATTTTGGAGCCCTACAAACCACTTCCACCGGATCCTGACCCGATAGCCGGTGAAACATTGTCAGTCCACAGGCCCCGAAAATTACAAGAGCACCGCAACCCAAAAGCCCTAGGAGGCCAAAGTCATTGAAGGCCTCGTAAACAGCACCGTTATTAGCTGGAGAACCGCGTGTTAGCGCCAACACAGAAAGTACCGCAAGGATTAGAGCTCCGGCGAACGAGCTAGTTATACTTCGATTTGTGACTGATTCAATTTCCGACCTTGCCGTTTTGATATTAGACAAGACGCGGCCTGCAGCAAACAAGAAAATGGACGCAACGCCAAAAGCATATATCTCGTTAAGAACACCTAGTATCCGAGCAACGCTTTCCATGTTTACAAGCCTATTCCAAATCAAACCATGCAGGTATCTCCAGTGGAGCTTTACTTAAATTCCTTACCCAAAAACCTTTTTCACCATCCACAGCTTCAAAATCTCTATTTGGATAAAAGTCCGCAACCTGAGAATTTTTTTTCCCTGATTTGAATTCGCCAATCAAAATCAACGGACTGTCCTCCGCTAACCGCTTTTCAATATAATTAGCTAAACTGGCTAGCAGCAAGTCCTCCACGCCACGTCCCAAGACCCTACAACTCAAAAGGAATGTGTCAATGTGCCATCGGCATTCCCTGCTTTGCGAAAAGCTGTCATCATTAGGAACTCCAATCGCCAAACCAACAATGCCGCTATCCCCAAATTTGTCTTGAAGTCTAAGGGTCAAGGCTACCGCGCCATTGTTCATCAACGAACACAGCTCTGCTTCACTGTGCCTGTGTAAGGTCAGATTGAATTGATTTGTCTTGTGTATCAATTGAACCGCTCGAGCTAAACTACTAGGACTAACTGGCTCAATTTGGGACTTCATTTCTAGACTGTACAAAAAATCTTCGAGAGATTTTGCTTCTGATCGGGCCACCTTACGCTGGCGTTCTTCGCCATATTGATTTGCCCTGTGCTTATCTTCTTGCGTCAAACGCAAGATATCAAAAGCTTCAAAGGCTTCGACCGTCGCAATATATGCCAGTGGAGAACTAGGTAATTGGACCACCGTTACCTGAGGTAAGTTTTCCCGGACCCAACCACACTCCACCGGGCTGTCATCGACAAAAACCATTGAATCGACACCAATATTTAACTCTTCTGCCAACTCCGTAATGTTACTAGCCTTATCATTCCAATTTGCTCTTATGGCACCAAAGTGCTCCAATTTGAGCAAGCAATCTTCATGATCGGAAAAGACCGTCTCGACATCTTCTTTATTGTTTTTTGAACACAAAGCAAGAATGACACCCTTTTCGCGTAACCTTAGAATGTAACGCTGAAAGTTTTGGAAAGCATTGCCGGGCCATGCCCCCCCCAATCTGATTCCCCCTAAACCATCTTCACCAATTACACCTCCCCAAAGAGTATTGTCTGCATCCAACACTAGGCATTTTTTCGGCAATGTTCTCAACGCTGAAACGTGTCGTGCGAGAGCATTAGACAGGGCAATTTTTGCGGTCGTCGAATGAGGTATTCTGCCAAGATAATACATCTTCTCGTCAGACCATTCCTGCAAACCTGTAGTCTTGATCACAGCATCGCTGTCAAATAGATAACAATCCGAGACAGTTCCACAAATCGTCGCTAACTGCCTGTTTGCTTGCGCGACCATTAGCTCAGGTCCTGAGTGACAATCCATGACATCACTGATATGCCACAGTGATGGTGTCGAAATGGATTGACTAGACACAAGAATTTGAGCATCGCTGAAATGCCGAATATTTTCAATCCAGAGTCGGGTTCTAGCAACGTTAGCATTCAACAGGTCATCCTGAACTTGCCCGGTCCCATCTGCAGCCATCTCTTCTGGCCGCGTCAAAATTACCACGACATCCGGGTCTTCGCGGTACAACAAGGAAGCCGGGTCAAGAATCAGCTCTTCAAATTGGCCAAAGGGCATGACAGACAATGTTGCAAGCAGCCCCCGGCGCGCTAATTCGACACGCAAAAACGGTCTCAGGCCGTCCGCCGTGTAGCTAGACAGTATGGCAATTCGTAGAGGCATTAGTTCGCCTGACAATTCCTCTAAGCGTTTGTCAAGACGCGCATAGCGTGCTGGATTATTGTTTAGGGATCGATAGTCTTTGGTATAAGGAAAATCCGTAAGGATCATAGAAATTGTGTCCCATAGTTTCGAGCAAGGTAGGTGTGCTGGTAATTACCCTAACAAGGTAAGAAGCCGCTCCTCGGCAACCAAAGGTGATAAATTGATGGAGCAACCTAACCACCGGCGCATAACTTTTCCAATATTTCTCTTTATTCACTTTGCCTTGAAACGAGTTTATTCATGAGAAACATGATGCTTAAACCCTTCCAATCTATGCAAATCTTCCCTGCGCCAGATTGCTGTATAAAAAGCATCATATTGATCGATACACGCCTGCAAGGAATACTTCCTTTGAGCTCTGCTCCTAGCCATCTCACCAATTGACCTTCTCAAACTGGAATCATCCATTAATTTACCCAGCTCTTCGGACAGCTCTATTGGATTTTTCGGCGGTACCAATATCCCAGCTGAACCATAGCCAAGAGCTTCCGCATTACCACCTACATTACTCGCCACACATGGAAGGCCTGCCAACATCCCCTCTAGCAATGCGTTGGAAAACCCTTCCTCATGAGAAGGCAAAACCAGTATGTCCGATTCCTCCAGAAGCTCGCCGATGAATTCCACAGGTCCAGCAAAACATATCCTATCCACTAGTCCCGTATTTGTTGCGAGCCTTCTTAAGAAATCTCCATGCCCATCATCCCGCCCAGCCAAAACCAGCTTCCAATCCCGGTCCTTAAGTCGTTCAAGAGCATTGAATAGATCAACATGTCCCTTGTATGGAATCAGATTGGCAACCTGACAGATCAACAAACTATCGGGAACGGCCCCTACTTTCGCACGCCAATTACTTAAATTCTGGCCTGAATCCGCAGCACTTCTTGCAACACCGTTGTATATCACTCCAACCTTTCTTGGATTGACGTGCTCCGCGACCACTAAATCCCTCAGAACGGCCTGCGAGTTGGCCAAGATCGCATCCATACGCCCATGTAACTTTCGCTCAATTGCTCCGACCCAAGGTTTTTGGTCCATATATTTATTAAGACTTCGACGACTCATCACGCGTATCAACCCCGGGATCAACAAGGAAACTGGGGCTCCTATCAAGTAACTTGCCGGCAAAAAGAAATGGATGATGTCAGGTCGATGCTTTGCCAAATGCCTGATCAAACGAGCCACGGCAGAAGCTAGCTTAATTATACGCCCCCCCAGCACCTTCCTTGACTGCCATTTTGGGTGACCGACATCAACATAAACTCCGCTCGCCCTCATAGCGTCAGCAAGAACCCCCTCCCCAAAGAGCAGGAAGACGGATACTTCATATCCCAAAGCAACAAGGGCTGGCATAACTTGTAGTAGATGAGTCTCACATCCACCGCGTTCCAAGCTACCGACCACAATTGTAATTTTCGGCTTTCTAAACTTGCTCACGAATTTTCCTGAAGATCCTGTTTCATTCCTCTACCTGAGGGCCAACCGTAATCAACTGATCCCAGATTTCCATGACATGTCCATCGGAAAATACAGCAACTTCCGCGCAACCTGCCTGCCCTATTTCTTGCGCCAAACCAGATCGACTAGCGAGCGATTTCATAGCTTCAGCAAGTGCTGCGACATCATTTGCAGGCACTACTAAACCTGTTCTTCTGTCTGTAACTATCCCCTTCAGTCCTGTCTGACTGTCCGTAACAATCACCGGACAGGCACAGCTCATCGCCTCTAGCACAGTGTTTGGCAACCCTTCGTAACGAGAGGCCTGCACCATCATTTGAGCAGTTCGATAATAAGCAAATGGATCTTTATATCCATGCATGAAGACACAATCCTCAAGTCCAAAATCACAAATCAGGCGCTGTAAATGCGAGTATTCTGGCCCCTCCCCCAAAATCACCAAATTCCATTCTGCGTTTGCAGTCAAAAACTCTGCAAAGGCTTCAAGTAAAACATCATAGGCTTTTTGTTTGTTCAAACGCCCAACAGCGAGAACGAATGGACGGTCCGAAACATATTTCATTCTAGAGTTATCACGACGAATAGGATTCGGGACCCAAACAAGCTTGCTTGCTGGAACCCAGCCACTCATAGATTCCAGCGCACCTCTAGAATTTGCCGTCACTTTCCAGGCAAAGCGAGTAACAAGCCATCTCATCACATTCCACGATTTGCCCAAACTCTGTCGGCCCGGATCATTACGTTCACAGGCAACCACCCTTTTTCCAGACATGAATAGGGCCAAAATCGTCAAGACCAAAGTTGTTCCGACAAAGGGGAAAACGGTATGATGTTCAAGTAAATTTACGGCTCGACGCAATTTCCAAAGACGTCGAAGATTGAAAAAAATAGCCTGAAACGCATTACTGCTTTTCATGGCACCCTGCCCATCAAGGATAACTCGTGTAATTTCTTTGGGCAATTCAACCTTGTCTTCTTCCTGTCCCTGAAAGGTAATCAGTGCAACTTCAACCCCTCTAGCCGACCAATGGCGGATCAAGTGAGCAATTACCTGCTGAGCCCCTCCACCGCCCATACTTTCGACAACAAAGGTCACGCCTTGTTTCATAATACCAGCATCTCTTGGTAAATCGAGAACATATGCCTCGCATGACAGGCTGAGCTATAAGCACACCGAGCGTGTTTAGCTGCCATTTCACAGCGAGCAAGATTTACTTTAGAATACCGCAATCGATCTAGCATAGCCTTCGCCATGGCATCGCTGTCACCGGCATCCACTAAATCACCCCACCGACCATTTCCCAGGGCTTCTACATGCCCGCCAGAATTTGACGCAACTACTGGTATCCCTGCCTGCATCGCCTCAAGCAAAGAACGTCCGTGGCCCTCATTTATGGCCGGTGCGATCAACCCATCCGCACCAGCAAGCCACAGCAATACGTGCTCACTATATCCCGTAAAGAACACTCGGTCCCCGATCCCCAATCTGAGGGCCTGAGCCTCCAGTGTGCTTGTCAGTTCAGTTTTTCTACCCGCTAGTACAAAATTTGTTCGAGGACGCTCGTCCACAATTCTGGCTGCGGCCTCAATGAAAATATGCGGCTGTTTCTGTTCTTGATGGGTCCCAACGAACATCACTACAGGATCATCATTTCTTGTGACCTTCCGCAACGAAGATTGCCCCTTATCCTTCTCGAAGCCAGGAAAATCGACAGGATTGGAAATGATACAAGTCTTTGCCTTGAGAGCCGGCGGAACTGTTTCATAAACAAAGTCAGATATCGTTACAATTCTTTCAGCAAAACCAAATAATCTGTCGCTAATTCGTGATGGAGCCCATTTCGTGCGGCGATGCGCCAATCTTGGCAATCCTGCCAGTGCCGCAGCAGGCATCCAAGAATGGATCATTCGGCCATCATTAGCATGAACCAGATCAATATTGCGGCTGCGCAACCACAAGGCCAACTGCGGCGCTGAAAAAGTCAATTGCTGGAGGGCTCTCAGTCCGCCAGCTGCACCAACAAACGGAAGATCCACAACTTCGTAAGGCAAGCCCAATCGATCACAATATGATGTCAATGGACCTTCCTCATGTATGACCAACCGGGCTTCAACCTTATCGGTCGGCAAAGCTTGGATGAGAGAAAGAGCGGATACATGGGATCCACCTACAGAGTCTCCCACGAAAGGAAAAGCGATCTTCCACATAGCTGTCGTCGTTCCTTCCCTGAACTCTCAAAATACGCTTAGATACGAGCGCTTAGCCTCACCAATCACAAAACAGCTATCTATCCCGCGTTTAAGGTAATACCTTTCCAATCAATATATATCAACGGCATTGCCCTTTCACTTGAGAAAATGCTAAAGTCCTGAAGGACTTGCAGAACCTAACCTCAGCATGACAATTCAGAAATTTGGACCCGGAAAAATGAAATCAGTTATGTTTTTGACCGTTTTTTTGGTCTTCACAATTGGTGGCAATATTTTTCTGAAACGAGGGGCCGACGAAATTGAATTGGCTTGGAAGAAGGAAGTTCTGTCGCATGTTGTGACCTCTCCAAATGTCATTTTGGGTGTGATGTCATATGGATTGGCCGCAGTTTTTTGGTTCATCTCTCTTTCCTTAACGCCGTTGAACATTGCAATTAGCGTAAGTGCCTGTGCATATGTAATGGTCGTTTTAGTCGCATTTTTGCTATTCCAAGAGCCCATCCCGCCTGTTCGGTGGATTGGTATTGGGATGATAGCTTCAGGATTGATCATTATTGGACGCAGCGTATGAAGCAGGATCCGTACAAGGTCTCAGTAGTAATTCCCGCACTGAATGAAGAGCAGACGATTGCAGGTATTGTATCTCGAATTTTAACCGTGAACCCAGACTATGAGGTTGTTGTTGTTGACGACGGGTCCAACGACAAAACTGCCACCAACGCCGCAGCAGCGGGAGCTATGGTCATACGCCATGCCTATAATCTGGGGAATGGAGCATCCGTTACGTCAGGAAGCCTGCATGCCAGCGGGGATGTCGTAGTTATGATTGATGCAGATGGACAACATCCACCGGAGAATATACCCGAGTTGGTCAGCTATCTCGATGAGTACGATATGGCAGTTGGAGCGCGAACGACACAATCAAAAACCTCTAAGTTTCGCAATTTAGGGAACTATGTTCTGAACCATTTGGGAAGTTGGATTGCTCAACATCAAATCGACGATTTAACAAGTGGGTTTCGAGCGATTAAGAAAGAGGTTTTATTGGAATACATTCATCTATTCCCGGCGCGTTACAGTTATCCAACAACGATTACAATGGCTCTGATCCTTGGGCGACATTTCGTTAAGTATGTTCCTATCAGTAATATCCAAGCCCGCAAGCACGGCAGTAGTGGCATCAGCCCAATGAGCGACTTTTTTAGATTTATCAACATCATGATGCGCATTCTGATTATGTTTAGTCCTCAGCGTTTTTTCTTTCCGCTGGCACTTGTGACATTCTTGGTTGGGATTGCTATTGGTATTTACCAAATAAAAGAACAGGGTGGGGTTTTTGGTTCCAGCGTTTTGTTATCTGTTTCAGGAATAATTTTCTTTTGCTTCGGTTTAGTTTCGGAACAGCTGGCTATACTACGCCGCCAAAAAAACGAAACTACCCCCTTACGCAAGCAGGTCACTCATGCTGACAAGTAAAGCCAAGCACTCATATCGATCGCTCAATCTACGATGACCACGAAGCTGTTGATCGTTGTACTTGCAACTCGGATATCTGAATGGGTTACCAAAGGGGAAGTTACTCCGGGTTATTTTAATCCAGACAAGCGTTTTGACCACATTGTTATAATTGGATTAGCTCCTGATAATCCGTTACAGGCAGATCTTGTCAAGCTGGCTGGAACGGAAAAGGTTGAGTATATAAATGCAAAATTAATTACCCCGCTATCGCTTCTCATAACTTGTGGTTTCCACTCGCTGTTAGTCCGCAGATTGATGAAAGCATGCATTCCACCAGACATAGCCAGTCAAAGACCTTTGGCCGTACGAGCATATGGGGATGGCCTTGCTGGAAAATGTGCTGTAATTCTAGGGCACATCTTAGGTTGCCGCTCTGTTGCCAGCATCCATACAACATGCACAATTGACCCTGCTCGCCGTAATAAAGGTCTAAAAGCCCGACTAATGGATCTATTTGAGGGCCGCGCGCGTATTTATGCCCAACAGCACCTAGACTATCTTATACCAGTCTACAGCCCCGCGTTAGCAGCAATAAGTGCATCCTATATACACAAAACTTTTGTCATCCCCAACGCAGTGGCGACCAACAAGTCTCACAAAAAAAAACAATTTGATGATAGACCCCCTGTCAAAATCATAACCTTTGGTCGGCAGGTTCCAGGCAAAAATGCATTCCCTATACTCTCAGCCCTTGCGAAAGAACGGAATTGGCATTTAACGATCGTTGGAGACGGCCCTGAAGTCGCTCTAGTTCTAGCGTTTGCAGCGAAGAATGGACTGCTCGATCAAATTTTGCATATCCCCCAGATGCATAATGAGCAATTGCTGAGCAAACTAGATCATTACAACATTTACATGGGTTGGACGGCTTACGCAGAAATCCCTAAAACTTTAATAGAGGCAGGCCTTTCTGGTTTGCCTATTGTCCAGAATCCTCTACCAATCGCCATTCCTCCAGAACTAACCCAAGTACCAATAATATGGACAACATCAAGTCGTTCATATGGGGACATATTACGTGATCTTACGAATGAGCCAGAAAGAATGAAAATTTTAGGCGACCAGACACGATCAGCCTTGCTTGAACATTTTGATCCAAACAAGGCTGGAGTAGCGATGGCCGATTTGCTAGAAACTGGAGAACAAAATTTCTACCCTTCTGCTCGCGCACTCTCAGAGGATCCTAAATATGGGCCCTAGCCGCCACCCAGTCGTTCACAACTCTAACGACGGTTCTTGCTTTGACAGACACATCCCCCCCTCAATAGCAGTAATCGCTGGAACGCGTCCAGAATTTATCAAGCTGGCTCCTGTGATCCAAGAAATCCGTCAACTTCTTGGCGACAATTTCGTCCGTGTTTATTCCACTGGGCAGCATAGAAGCCTATTGCAGCAAGCAACAAATGCATTGCATGTCCGAGTAGATTATGATTTTGACTTAATGACCCACGCGCAAAGCGCATCCGAAATACAGCGAAGGGTTGTGTCAGCTTCCGATCATGCCTTTAAGGAGCACCGCCCAGAACTCGTCATTGTGCAAGGAGACACAGTTTCAGCTTTTGGCGGAGCCATGGCTGCCTATTTGAACATGATTCCGATTGTCCATATTGAAGCAGGCTTACGAACCCATAACACCCATAATCCGTGGCCAGAAGAGGGCCTACGTCAGATGATTTCCCGGATAGCCACTTGGCATTTGGCCCCTACAACGTTATCTCGGACTAATCTTTTGGAAGAGGGTATTTCCGCCGACCGCATTCACATTGTAGGTAATCCCGGTATTGATAGTCTTGTAAACACGCTCAAACAAAACAGCACAGAACCCCTCCACATCCCTGGCCTTGATATAACAAAGCCTTGGGTGATTGTAACGATGCATCGCCGAGAGTCGTTACATGGGGCTCTAGATCTTTTTTGTCAGTCCCTTAAGTCAGCCATGGCTGCCTATCCCGACTTGCAAGTTGTATGGCCGTTGCACCCCAATCCTGCCGTTAAATCTACTGTCGTCAGACATATGGGGCATCGCGGTCAGTCACCTATACTATTTTGTGATCCATTGCCATTCCACCAACTTGCTCCTCTTGTTTCCGGAGCACAGATGGTTATCACTGACTCAGGTGGCCTTCAAGAAGAAGCCCCGTATTCTGGTGTTCCCGTTATCATCATTAGGGACTGTACAGAACGCCAAGAAGTTATTGATTTGGGACTGGGACTGCTCGCTGGAGCAGATGGTCGAGGGTTGCTTTCATCCTTTGAACATTTCCTCAACACCCCTGTAGACAAGAAGTCAGTCAAGGTTTGGCAGAATATGCAGGGGAACGGACGATCATCCAAAAAAATTGCACATCACGTGAAGTCTTTTGTCTCATCGGAGTAAGCATTAACGGGCTCAACATGCTCCTGTCGAAGGATTTTCCACCATATCAACAGAAAACAACAGTAAATCACAACAAAAATACTGGCGCGAAACGCAATTGACTCGACTGGATCCCAAGTATCTAGAGAAATCAGGAGTGCGCAGGCAGAAGCAACGGTCACAGCAAGCAGCAAGAACAAAGCTTCTCCTTTAGCAAGAGGCCAATCTCGAAAACCTGACTGCCAAGCAATCCCCCCAAAGCTTGCAGAAGCAACCAAACGAGAAAATAGTAAAACAGCGGCAATTCCCTCAACTCCCCAAACCGGAGCGACTAGAATTCCAAGACCTGGCCCCAAAAGACTTACGAGCAAAGCAATTGCCATCAATCTTTTGCCCCCCGTTCTTAGCACCAAAAAATATTCCCACGCCGTGGTTAATTGATTCAACAGCAAAACCAAGGCCATCAATAGAACAAGCCTTGTCACTCCCGATATCTTCATGTCCAGCATCAACGAAAGCAAAGGTTCCGCGACAACAACAACAAGCCCCCCCACGGCCAACGCCAAACACAGGTAATCAAGGCTGTACCTTTTTACAGTCTGGATCAAAAGATCAGTTCCAGTGGACTTTTCTGCCGAAACCATTGCAGGAAATAGCAACCACCAGAACGGCGCACCACATGCGATCAGTAATGATAACAACAGCAAAATAGCAGAATATAGCGCAACAGCTTCTGACCCCAAAAAATAGCCCACTAGAAGCCTATCGCCCATATTGCTAGCCCATTCAGCGAGACCTGCAATCATAAATGGAATACCCGATATTGCTAATCGTCGCCAATTCTCCGGCAGTTTCTGCTCTGGAAATTTGACACGATATACAACCATCAGGCCGTATCCCACCGTAGCAAAGCGTGCCAGCAGCAAGGCACCAATAGCAGTATGTATGGATACACTACCCGACAAAGAGAGCAGAGCAAGGCATCCCAAATGTACTACTGCCGTTATGAATTGCAGTCTGACCGATAAAGGAACATTTTGTTGTGCCCGCAAGAACTCCTGAATTACCGCATCCATTGCAGACACCCAAGATAATAAAACGATGAGGCCCAACCACAATGAAGAGACCAAGAAGTCAGGAAAGGATAGCCACGCCAGAAGCTGCGGCCCGCAATATAATAAAGCAGCGGCTACAAATAAGCATAATGCGGTTATAATTCCGATTGAAAGGGATAACAAAGGCACCGCATGCACACTGTTCCTTTCACCAGCCAAACTACGAATCAAGGAAAAACCGAGCCCCGCAGACACAAGCGGAACAAAAGCAAAAGATAGACTGATTGTTTGGCTATACCCACCCCATGCAATCGCCCCCATGGACCACGAGAGCAGCGGAACCAGCATTAATGCCGTACCACGCGCAAGTCCCTCGACCAGAAAGCGTTGGCCAAGATCACTAGCCAAAACTTTTTTGATAAGAGACGTTCTCATCCTTACTCCATAGCTCTTTTCAGAACAATATAACGACGGTTTGCGAACATCGGGAATAAACGGGTACAACGACCATCCAAATCAGGATGATCTCCTTCTTTATGTATCCATTTCCGCAATGGCGTATGCTGCTCCAAAAAGGGGATATAGAGCATCTGGCTTAACATACCTGTTGCAACATTTTCAACGATGTCACAATTCATTGTACTTGCTAAGTTGGTAACCTGTTGCATCGACAAAGGGTAAATACCAGAAAAACCCTGCTTACGGTAAAACCGTCTCCAATACAGCCAGCCTATATTGAACCTCATCCCGACATCCAAAATGACGTACCCCCCCGGACGGGCGATACGTACCAGTTCCCTTATGGCTTGGGTCTGGTCTGACATAAGAAGCAAGGTGGCAAAACAACAACACAGATCGAACGAACTATCGGAAATAGGCAAATCCTGCCCTCGACAAACGACCGCGTGAGGACGGTTTGAAGCTGGTAACTTCTTCCATGCGGGTAATTTTTGCATTTGCCTTAACATCCCCTCACTCAAGTCTAAGCTATAAACCTTTCGTCCACTTTCTGCGAGGTTGACTGCATGGCGGCCGCTCGCACCACCGATATCCGCAACGAGACTGCCACTTTGACTGTATTTCTGTAGTAAATGCCATTTGAGCCATTGAGGATAATCCTCACCAATCTCCGTTTCATATCTTGCAGCTCGAGCATCAAAATGAGCAGCGTCGTTTCTCTCACTCATCATAATTAACAGCCTTTGCGAACATGACGAATGACATTGTAAATTGACTCAATAACTGGGCGGGTGTTCATTGTTCCGCGAAAGTAAGGATACAGCGTTCCACCAAAAGATTTTTTGAAATCATTAAGTCCTTTAAGTTTACCAGACTGTGCTCCGGGAAAGGCCTCTCCACATTCCAACCAAACCACCCCTTCACGTTTCAACGCAAGAATTGCATGCCACATACCAAAATCATTGGCACATAGTTGTAGAGCTTGATCTTCACAGGCAGTAGTCCAGTACAAAGCGGTATCCTGCCACCGAAGAAAATTCTGTATGGCAATAACTTTTGATTTGCGCCGGATGATCCCTGTTCTAGCTAAACCTTCCAGCGAAATCCGACCGAATATTTGCTGGAAGTATTCTTCTGGATGGGAGGGGATTTTATTTCGCTTACAGGTTTGTTCATGCAGAGCCATATAGGTCTCTAACAATGTTGGCGACGGTTTTATCCATTCATGGGACAACTCTTGCCGAAGGCCCTTATTGATTTGTTTTCGGCTCCGATGCTCAAGGTTTCGCCACAAGTCATCTTCACTTTTATCGTCAAGTTGCAGAATCCAAGTTTGACTAGAACTGTCACTTACAGGAAGATGACATAGCGGATTTACAGTAGCCTTTTGGGCAAGCAACTGTGATCGAGAAAGGGGGGGACAAGATATGTCTAACCGACGACTGCCAAAATTCTTCGCCGTATCTTTAAAATGAGCAAGAATTGTGCGCCACGTTTTCCCAACTGTTTTTGCAGGTAAATTTGGGTCAATTGCCGGTCCCCCTGTACTTTCCAAGTATCCACCTGTAAAAGTAGAAAATTTATGCGGCAGCACCAGCACAAGCGGCACAATCGCCAAAATTTTATCACCACGTGTCTTGTCGAGAACTAAAAAACCAAGATCCGTTGTATTCCGCCATTGCGCCCTAGCAACCTGCAGTACTGGATCATGCCACGCCCAACATGTGTCCCAATCGCATGCAGCTTGACGAACTTTTTCCAGTTCCCGCTCTCTGATCAAACAGATGTCGAACATATGCGATCCTGTATCAGAGCTTCAATCTGCTTCGCCATCATCTTAGCAACATTACCACTTTCGAAAACATGCGTATCAATCATTGACTTTTTTTTTGCCTTCTTCAGGGAAGTCAATCAATCTTTGGAACGTGTCTGCGATCTCTGCGGGGTCGAAGTTTTTAATGACTGTGCCCCCTGCAGATTCTGTTAACCTGGCGACGGTGCCCTCACTACAAATAGCAACTAAGGCCGACCCACTACCAATATAATCAACAAGTTTTGACGGTAAATAAAAGCTTACCCCGTCCTGCGGAGCGTCAATGGTAACGAGGAAGTCAGCCTCACCCATCAGTCGCAACGCTTCAGTATGGGGCACAATACCCATATAGCCCACCTCTACCTTGTCGCTAGAAGCAGATGAACGCTGTCCATTATACCCTTTATAAGCCTCATGCGGGTTTCCATAGATCTCAAAGGATACCCTTTTACCCTTCGGTACTTTTATGTGATCTAATGCTTTGAGCAAAATCTCGGGATGACGGGCACCATAGAATGAGCCAAAGAGTCGAAACCTGATAACTTCATCAACCGGATTTTCTTCTGCTCCATCAAACCTAGCTAAATGTTCATCAACAGCATATAGGGCAGGATCGAAACTGTGCGGAAGCGTTATGGACTTACTTATAAGTCGAAACAACGCATTCGTCATAAAGTCACGCAAGCCGTCAGTTGGAAAAACTAACCTGTCTGCCGCCTCAAGAACTTTTCTCTCTTGCCTTGTACTCCAAGATGAAAATAAAGGGATCGTCTTCTGATGGTCTGCACCGCTCCAAGGATCTGAAAAGCACGCAATCCAAGGTAAATCAGGAAATTCTTTTTTTAGGTCTAACCCTACAAGATGGGCTGAGTGATATTGAGACCTTGTTATTAGTACATCATAATTGTTCGCACAGATCATCTCTCTTGCTCTGCGTTTCACAACACAATGCATCAGAACCCAGCGGTCCGGGCGTAACGGCAGTCTTGATAGTCCCGTCATCCATCTAACCAATTGCGGTTGGGCAATTTCTTCAAGATGGTTTAGATGTTCCTTAGCATAGCGCCCTGCCTCAAAATCACTGTATCCCGCGACAGCAAGAGCTTCCAAAGAAATAACGTCGACACTTATGTTTTTCTGTCTAGACAGGTGATGGAGCAATTTCGCTGTAACAAACGCCTCCGGTGACGCTGTTGGCGGAAAACAGTAACCTATGACCAGTAATTTTCGCGTCACCCTCTTTTCACCTCAACCAAAGATCTTTCCTTCAACCCAACTGTCACTGCTTGATAATCTGGTTGGGCCCAAGATGCAAAAGAGACCAATAAATCAATTACCTGAGTTTCTCCTACAATGTCTGCAGGATCAAAATAGATATTCAGTAGAAGAGGAGTTTCACATTCAAACAAATCAAGATATTGCTGCAAAGCCTGAACAAGCTGTTCGACCCCTAATGCATCAGGCGCAGAAACAAACCCCCATGAATCAATCAGTTGAGCTGGTTTGGCTAAGCATCCTGAAAGAGGGGTCTCAACCAACCCATTCGTCGGTTCATACTGGCTGCCATGATGCACCGCAAAACGTGGGGTAACTGAACTCGAATAGGTATAGCCTAATTTACTCAACCAATCGTATAATAGTTTCAATTGTTTCGGCTGGCAAAACTCTCCGAAATGTGGTGTTCGAAAAATGGTTGGAGCTTCACCTGTCAGTTCCGTAATATTTTCATGACCTTTTCGAATATCCTCCCTCCAAGCATTCTCCGACAACCCCTTGTAGCTTAAAGTTGAATACACTCTCCCTGTATCTGGATCCACTGCAGCGTGACGACGGAAACCGTGATTAATAAACTTTCCACCAAGGCGAGGCAACTGTTGGTAAATACTCCAATGGTCCCTCAATAGTTCACCTGGAACCGCATAAAGGGCCGGGATTCCGGCTTTGAAGAAAACAGTTTGCAAAGAAAGCGCTGCCTTAGCATCCCGATCAGTGTCGCAATCAAAGGAAAGAACGACAGCCGGTCGCTGCAGATCGTTTTCCTGCGCCCATCTTGCTAAACGAGATTTATAGAGGGGAGGATTAATTCTCAAAGCTGACCGTAAAATTAGACCGGTTAGTTTATCGATCATGAAAGACTCTTTCTTCCACTGTTCTGCTAGACAGGATGTCAAGCGGGAAAAGGTTCCCGATAAGCTTGCAACTCTATTTTGCAAATAAAACACGAAGATATATTTATACCCATATCACTTAACTGGTTTCTGTAGTCAAGGAAACCTGACGGTAAATGCTTGTTTTGCAATGAACATTCCTGCCTTTTTAATTACTCCTACCTGAAATATTACTATGCGACGTAGTCATCCTGAGTTTTTTCTCTGTAGGATTTAGCTAGAGGCTTCCCCTCCGCTGAACCTGCTCAGAGCTCTGCTTTACTTGGTTTGAACATAAGTTTCAAGTCCACCTACCCCACCTACCAGACATTAAAAAGTCCGCCACTGGGGCGAGCTTATTTAAAGTTGGTTGCGGGGGGTGGATTTGAACCTTTTCGGACCAAGCTACTAGGCCTGACGAGCTGCATAGTGGCCTGAAAAAAAATGATGAATGCGCTCTATTTCAAAGACCTTTTAGAAAAAACCACAGAGGTGTGATTGCGGCGGTCTTGCGCGGCGGCGTACCAAGCGGCCAGCTTTACAGGTACGATCTGGTTTCACGCGCTTGACGAGTTTGGCGAGCCCATTCGTGACAAGCGCAAGGTTAACGAAGAGCAAGCCACGATCATTCGCGAGATTTTTGAATATCATGCAGAAGGTCGGAAGCTCGAACACACTTGCGATGACCTCAATCGCTAAGACATAGGTTTTCCCAAAGGCGGAAAATGGGCTCCATCAAGCCTTCTCGGAATCATGACGCTCTATTGATTCAGAGATCAGAAACAAATGCAACTGTAATGCTAGGCGATGTTTACATTCAGGATTCCCATTTAGCCGAGAATATGATTCAAGCTTCTGGCTGTATGGAGGTCAGCCTGAATGGATCGACAGGAACTAAGTGATGCGCTTTGCGATCGGATGGCTCCACTGTTACCGGGCAAAGCAACAGACCTCGGACGCACGGGACAGGATAACCGCCTGTTCGTGGAGGAGGTCCTGTAGCTGGCGCGCTCAGGAGCACATTGGCCTGTTCTGCCCAAGGAGTTTGGCCGCTGGCACACGGTCTACCAGCGTTTCAATCGCTGGTGTCGCAAAGGGGTTTGGGAGAACCTTTTCAAAGCGTTGAGCGATGATGCCGACTTTGAGTATATCCTGGTCGACAGTACCATCATGCGCGCCCATCAGCACAGTGCAAGTGCCCCCAATCCGAAGATCGGTTTGAAGCTCACGCACTGGGACGGTCCAAAGGTGGACTGAGCACCAAAGTCCATGCAGCCACCGATGCCTTGGGCAATTCAGTACGTTTCATCCTGACGGGTGGTGAGCGCAACGACATCACCCAAATCGAAGGTCTTCTCGAAGGTCTTCTCGAAGGTTTGAAGGCAAATTATGTGCTGGCGGACAAAGGTTATGACGGTCAATGCGCCATGAACGCTATCCCCACGACCGGAGAAAAACCTGTCGTACCCCGCCGAACCACAACAGCACAATGGCGGCCTTTCGACCGAGAACTCTACAAAGAGCGCAATATGATTGAACGTTTCTTCAGCAAAATCAAAAACTTCAGACGTATTGCAACCCGTTACGGCAAACTTTCCAGAAACTATATGGGGTTCCTGAACCTCGTCGCCGCGCTCAAATGTTGTCAATGAATGTAAACACCTACTAGGTTTCTGAAAAGGTGACATTCTCCCAAAACTTGATTTTCAGAAAAGAACAAAGACTACGCACTTTGCAACCGATAGAGTTTAGATGCCAAGTCTTGAACGTGTTCTGTGGCACGGCTAGCCTGTAAGGAGGCTTGATATGGATCTACGCCTAGCAAATTGTGTTTTTGGGTATCAGTACCTTTGATCCGTTCCTCCTTTGACCAGTCACGCCTAATTAGGGTCTGAACCCAATTGAAACGCTTGAAATTTATAGTCGGAATGTGATTCATCCTTTGGGAAAGGGAGTTATTACATGGCACGATTTGATTTGAGCGATAAAGAATGGGCGATCATTGCTCCGCTTCTTCCTGTTGACGGTCGGGGGCTGAAGCGGCGCGACGACAGAACAGTTCTTAATGGCATCTTCTACATTCTTCGAACCGGCGCGCCCTGGCGGGATCTTCCAGGAAGATATGGTCCGCCTACGACAGTCTATAATCGTTATGTCCGCTGGGGAGAGCGCGGCATATGGCGCGAGATATTCGAGGCCCTAGCATCAGAACATGAAGATGCGCTTGTCTTTATCGACAGTTCAATAGTGAAGGCTCACCGCGCCGCGGTTGGGTCAAAAAAGGGGAACTGGCAGAGGGTATTGGACGCTCACGCGGCGGCAGGACAAGTAAAGTTCACGCCGCTGTAGATGTACTCGGTCGCCCGTTACGCCTTGCGATCAGTGGCGGACAACTCCATGACAGCAAGATGATCGACTGCTTCCTGAATTGGTCAAAACCACCATTGGCCATTGTCGCCGACAAGGCCTATGGCAGTGCACGTATCCGTCGGGAGATAGAGGATGAAGGTGCCTTGCCGGTGATCCCCGCCAAGGCAAATGCTGGAAAACCTATCCCTCATGACGCGGGTCTTTACGCCAAACGCAATCTTGTTGAGCGTTTCTTCTGCCGTATGAAGGATATGAGGCGGCTGACTATCCGATACGAAAAGTCAGCAGAAAACTTCCTTAATATGGTCCGGATTTTCGCAATCAGATGTTGGGCCAATTGAGTCCAGACCCTAATCTCATAGCATCTGCGGGCTGCTGCCACCGCACAAAGTCCCTCACGGCAACACGACTTCAGGCTTCAGAACATTTGCGTCAGTCCGGTTGGAAGAAACACAGATTGCGGAGTTTTCTGACTTTTCCATTCCGCTCTCACGCCACATATGAAGAAAACAACTTGGGTCAACGTTAACACTGACTCAATTATCGCAATCGATACAACGCCAGATTCATTTCCATTTGACCAGTATCAATAAACAGGAATCCACAATGGAATATGAGAAGCATTATGGAAAAAATGCTTCGCATATTTCTCTCACTTCTGGTCGCACTGTCCCTGACGGGAACGGGCGCAGATCAGGCCTTTGCGCAAGTGGCGAAGCACTCTGTCGGTGGCGATATTCTCCAGATCACGATCTGTGCTGCTGACCAAACTCCAAAAACGATATTGATTGATCAGAACGGAAATCAGGTTCCTAAACCTGTTCAATGCGACTGCCCGGCTTGCACGAACTGTTTAACCGGACCTGCATTCAAACTTCCCAGCACTATTGGTGCGGTCGCACATGGCTGCACAGTCATCCTGACCATTATTCCGCAGTCATTTGACATCACAGGTGCATCATTCATCACACCTGCGACGGCACGCGCGCCTCCGCACAAGGTTTGAATTCATGAAAACGCCACTCCTCCAACCAAATGTCCCGATAGAGATCCCTTCGCCCCAGTCGACTTCCAGTCTGCCAAGGCTTCTGGTTTTCGCAATTGCCGTCCTTCTTTTGCTGCTGCTGGCCATTTCCCCGGCATTGGCACAAAACAAACCTGTTCTGGCACAATTCATTGACAAGGTACCCGCCGCATCACTGGTAGAGGGTGCTGACGGCTATGGCCCCATTCAAAAAGATGCCCCCGTCGCACCGGTTCTAAAGAATGGTGGCCAGATTGGTTGGGCTTTCATTACTTCTGATTTTGTGGGGACCACCGGTTATTCCGGCAAACCGATCCATGTGATGGTCGCTGTCGACCAGGATGCTAGGATCATCGGTGTCAAACTGGTCAAGCATTCCGAGCCAATTGTTCTGATCGGTATCCCCGAGGCACGCATTGCTGCATTGACCGAGGGATACGTCGGCTTTGATTTGGCTGCGGCAACAAATGTTTCAGATCATGACCTGAACATCATTTCCGGTGCCACCGTCACCATTATGGTCATTGATGACTCGATTCTGCGGTCAGGCATCAAAGTTGCCCGTTCCCTTGGCCTCGGAGGACTGAGCGCCCCGGAAACCTCAAACGTACCACAGTTTGAAATCAAAACAGACGCAACGGCCCCGGAAGACTGGTTCACCCTAGTTGGTGACGGCACGCTGCGTCGTATGTCGCTTGATGTTGGTCAGGTTAACGACACTTTTGCTGCGATGGACGACCCAAGAGCGCTTAAGCGACCGATTGAAGATCCAGCCGAAGAAACCTTTATCGACATGTATGTAGCGCTTGTCAGCATTCCTGCAATTGGCAAGGCTACACTCGGCGAGCGAGGCTACAACAATCTGAAGGCATGGCTGAAGGATGGCGAAGAAGCCATTCTTGTGACTGCGCGGGGGCAGTATTCCTTTAAGGGATCAGGATATGTCCGCGGCGGATTATTTGATCGTATACAGCTTATTCAGGGCGACATGTCGGTCCGTTTCCGTGACCGTAATCATCGCCGTGTCGGTGACATCATGGCCGAGGGCGCGCCTGCACTCACAGAGATGGATCTGTTCAAGATCCCGGCAGGAAGCGGCTTTGAACCCACAAAGCCTTGGCGGCTGGAACTTCTTGTCCATCGTGATATTGGCGCGATTGAACGTCTCTACACCACTTTTGATATCGGCTGGCAGCCGCCCGCCAACTACCTTACCAAGATAACTCCGCCAGCGTCTGAGGCAGATGCATCTAAGAATGCTGACTTCGCAAATGACGAACAGGCAGCCAAAACCTCCCTTTGGCACAGGATCTGGCGCGACAAGGCTGTCGAGATTGTTGTACTCAGCATCATGCTGGTTGTCCTGACCGCTGCATTCTTCTTCCAGGGACTGCTGACACGCTCGGCCAAGTTTACTTTCTGGTTCCGTATCTGCTTCCTGACTGTGACGCTTGTGTTCCTGGGGTGGTATGCCAACGCCCAGCTTTCGGTCGTCAACCTGATGGCGCTCACAAATTCGCTGGTTACCGGCTTCACCTGGGAAGCCTTCCTGCTGGACCCGCTGACCTTTATTTTGTGGTTCTCGGTTGCAGCGTCCCTGATTTTCTGGGGACGCGGAGCGTATTGCGGCTGGTTGTGCCCGTTCGGGGCCCTACAGGAATTGACCAACCGGATTGCCAAGTTCTTCCACGTGCCGCAATGGACCGTACCTTGGGGGCTACATGAACGGCTTTGGGCGTTGAAATACATCATTTTCCTTGGCCTTTTCGGCACCATGCTGGCGTCCCTTGATCAGGCAGAAAAACTTGCAGAGGTCGAACCTTTCAAGACCGCCATCATCCTTAAATTTGATCGGGCATGGCCGTTTGTTCTTTATGTCCTTGTGCTTCTTGGTGCCGGACTTTTCGTCGAGCGTTTCTATTGCCGCTATCTGTGCCCGCTCGGTGCGGCACTGGCAATCCCGGCACGCATCCGAATGTTTGACTGGCTCAAACGCTACAAGGAATGCGGCAGCCCCTGCCAGAACTGCGCGCATGAATGCATGGTCCAAGCCATCCATCCGACAGGAGAAATCAACCCGAACGAGTGTCACAACTGCCTTCACTGCCAAGTACTGTATCAAAGCAAAACAATTTGTCCGGTCGTGATCAAAAAGCTCAAGCGGCAGGAAAGCCTCTTGGCGAGCACGGAAGGCGCACAAAAAGCGCTGAACCGGACCCAAACGACTAAGCAAAATCCCAAGGAGAAATCGTGATGTCTGACAACACACCGAAAACCGGAATTTCCCGGCGTGATCTTTTCGGCGTTGCCGCAGGTGGTGCTGCTTTTGCCGGTGCGGCAGGTGCTGCACGGCTTGCAATGATCGGCGGTGCCACCGGTGCTGCAACAGCCCTTTCGGTCGGAAGCGCCCAAGCTTCAACCGGATCCGAAGCAAGCCTCGCACCGGGGCAGCTTGATGAATATTACGGATTCTGGTCATCCGGCCAGACAGGTGAAATGCGTATTCTTGGCATTCCGTCCATGCGCGAATTCATGCGTGTGCCTGTTTTCAATCGCTGTTCGGCAACCGGTTGGGGGCAAACGAATGAAAGCCTGAACATTCTTACCGAGAACATGCTGCCCAAAACCAAGGAATATCTCGCTGCAAACGGCAAGAAGATCCATGATAACGGCGACTTGCATCACGTCCATATGTCCTTCACCGAGGGCAAATATGACGGACGTTTCCTGTTCATGAACGATAAGGCAAACACACGTGTTGCGCGTGTGCGTTGCGATGTCATGAAAACCGACAAAATTCTTGAAATTCCGAACGCCAAGGCCATTCACGGCCTGCGCCCACAAAAATGGCCACGCACCAATTATGTCTTTGCCAATGGCGAAGACGAAACGCCGATGGTCAATGATGGCAAGGTGCTTGATGACCCATCACAGTATGTGAACTTCTATACAGCGATCGACGCTGATAACATGCAAGTTGCATGGCAAGTCATGGTATCGGGCAACCTCGATAACACCGATGCCGATTACGAAGGAAAATATGCCTTTTCGACCAGCTACAATTCGGAAATGGGCATGAACCTTGCGGAAATGACTGCATCTGAGCTTGATCATGTGGTGGTGTTCAACATCAAGGAGATCGAGAAAGGCATCGCCGCTGGCGACTATATTGAACTGAACGGCGTCAAAGTCATCGACGGCCGCAAAGGCAAGAACAAAAATTATACACGTTACATTCCGGTTCCCAACAGTCCGCATGGCTGTAACATGGCACCGGACAAGAAACATCTTTGCATTGCGGGCAAACTGTCCCCCACCGTTTCGGTAATTGATGTGACCAAGCTCGATGCTGTGTTCTATGACGGGGCAGAACCGCGTTCTGCCGTTGTCGCCGAGCCGGAACTGGGGCTTGGCCCCCTACATACCGCCTTTGATGGCAAGGGCAATGCTTTGACAACCTTGTTCCTCGACAGCCAGGTGGTCAAATGGAACATTGAGAAAGCCGTGCGGGCCTACGCCGGTGAACAGGTCGACCCGATCATCAAAAAGGTCGACGTCCATTACCAGCCGGGCCACAACTCCACTTCCATGGGGGAAACGCTGGAAGCCGACGGGAAATGGTTCATTTCGATGAACAAGTTTTCCAAGGACCGTTTCCTTAATGTCGGTCCCCTCAAGCCTGAAAACGAGCAACTATTCTCGATGGAGGGCGATGACCTTGTTCTGATGCATGACGGACCGACATTTGCCGAACCCCATGACTCGATCATTGTGCACCGTTCCGTGGTCAATCCGCTGAGCGTCTGGAACCGTCAGGATCCGATGTGGGCCAAAACCCGCGAACAGGCCGAGGCCGATGGTGTCGATATCGATGACTGGGCTGACACCGTCATTCGTGATGGCAACAAGGTCCGTGTTTATATGAGTTCCTCAGCACCAACATTTAGCCTTGAGTCCTTCAAGGTTAAGGAAGGTGACGAGGTCACAGTCATTGTTACCAACATAGATGACATCGATGACCTGACCCACGGCTTTACCATGGGCGATCACGGCGTTGCATTTGAGGTGGGCCCACAGGCAACCGCATCGGCAACCTTTGTTGCGTCCAAGCCGGGGGTCTACTGGTACTACTGCCAGTGGTTCTGTCATGCCCTGCACATGGAAATGCGCGGACGTATGTTTGTTGAACCGCGGAGCTAAGATGTAATGTTACGTCCCGTCATAATGATAATGGGTATGATTGCCTTGCCGCTACAGGTTCTTGCGGCAATCCAATCTGTGCCGTCAGTTGACGGGGCGCTGATTTCGGCCATCGCCGGGTCTTCCCCTGGCGATGTCCTGCTGCTTGATCCCGGATCCCATATGGGGCCGATTGAACTGGACAAACCAATTACGATTGATGGCCAGGGCCAAGCCACGATCAAGGGCAATGAAACCGGGAGTGTTATCTCGGTAACTGGAACGGATATTACCATCCGTGGCTTGGAGATTGCAGGATCGGGATCATCACATGAAACGATTGATTCCGGAATTCAGTTACACCGAACAGCCGCGCACATCGTGGTCGAAGATAACCGTATCCTTGGTAATCTCTATGGGGTCGATATTCACGGGGCCAAAGATGCCACCGTTCGTGGCAATACCATCATTGGGCGTCGTGATCACAGAATGAATTCACGGGGCAATGGCATTTATGTCTGGAATGCGCCCCGCATACTGGTCGAGAAGAACGACATTCAGTACGGCCGTGACGGGATTTTCGTCAACACTTCCAATCACGGGGTTTTCCGCGGCAATCTGATGCGCGATCTGAGATTTGCAGTGCATTACATGTACGCACATGATTCAGAAATCTCGGGGAACGTATCGGTTGGCAATCATCTTGGTTTTGCCCTGATGTATTCAAACCGCATTACAGTGCGCGACAATATGTCACTTGCCGATCGCGATCAGGGCTTGATGCTGAACTACACCAACAAATCCGATTTGGTCGGAAATCTGGTGCGTAGCGCCGGCGACAAGTGCCTGTTTATTTATAACGCCCATCGCAATCTGATTGGCGATAACCGTTTTGAAGGATGCGGGATCGGCATCCATTTCACCGCCGGTTCCGAAAGAAATGCCATCGTTGGCAACGCCTTTATCGCCAATCAGACACAGGTGAAATATGTCGGAACCCGTGACGTGGAATGGAGTTTCGATGGTCGGGGGAATTTTTGGTCGGATCATCCGATATTCGATCTTGATGGCAATGGTATTGCCGACAGCCGGTTCCGACCAAACGATCTTATGGACCATATTCTGTGGTCACAACCTGCCGCCGGAATGCTTTTGGGATCACCAGCGGTTCAATTGATCCGCTGGAGTCAGGCGCACTTTCCCGCCACCTTGCCCGGCGGGGTTGTCGATAACTTCCCGCTAATGACGCCAATTGACATTCCGGTTCCCGAAAAAATCGCCGCCCTTGAAAAAGCTGCTCGCGCCAATCCTGTCTGGCTGCGTGAAAGGACTGAAAATGTGTCTGACCCTCTCGCAAGTCACTAAGCGCTACGACGATAATACCGTTCTCAATGCAGTTGGCTTTGATGTCGCAGCTGGTGAACGTGTCGCATTGCTCGGCCACAATGGTGCCGGAAAATCGACATTGATGAAAATTATCCTTGGGTTGATTGCAGCTGATGGGGGATCAGTTTCTGTGCTTGGTGCTGTGCCCGGCAGTCACGATGCACGCACCCAGACAGCCTATCTACCCGAAAATGCGTCTTTTCACCCGGCCCTGACCGGGATTGAACAGCTTGGGTATTATCTTCGACTGCGCAAAGAGAGCCCCAAACAGGCGAGGTTGCTGCTTGACCGGGTTGGGTTAGGCCCGGCGGCAAATCGACGAATTGGCACCTATTCCAAGGGGATGCGCCAACGTGTTGGTTTGGCACAGGCACTGATCGGTCAGCCGAAACTCTTGATCCTTGACGAACCGACTAGCGGACTGGACCCGGTTTCCCGCCGAGAGTTCTATGTCATTCTTGATGAACTTGCCGCACAAGGAACAGCCATTCTTCTGTCTTCACATGCTCTTACAGAAGTCGAAGCCAGAACCGACCGGATCGTCATTCTGTCATCGGGCGTCATGGTGGCAAACGATACGTTAGCAAACTTGCGTCGACGGGCGTCCTTGCCGATCCGACTTCAGGTTTCCGCCCAAAATGGCAAGGCAGACGAGGTTGCCCGAAAGCTTTCCGGTCAACGCAGCAACGGCGTGCTGGTCGATCTGGTCTGCAATTCCCAGGAAAAGCTCGCACGCCTTGGTGACATTTCCGCACTTGGATCGCTGGTTGATGATGTCGATGTTATTCCACCAAGTCTGGAAGACATTTACAGCCATTTCAGTAAAAGGGGGGACGCATGAACCGTATTCTGGCATCGGCACGCATCGAATTTATCATTGCCCTTCGTAACCGCTGGGTTACGATTTCTGTTGGCATGATGGTGCTGTTCTCGCTTGTGTTATCAGCAGCCGGCAGCGCGCCGACCGGTGCACTTGGCGTTGATAAGCTTTCAATTACTGTGGCCAGCCTGACATCGCTTGCAGTGTATCTTGTGCCATTGGTCGCCCTTTTGATGTCTTTTGATGCCATCGCAGGAGAGATCGAACGGGGCACTTTGCCGCTTGTTCTGACCTATCCCATCGCCCGCAGCGAACTGGTTCTTGGCAAATTCATTGCCCATCTTGCGATACTGGCCATTGCCGTTGCCGCCGGGTACGGGATTGCAGCCATAGCCGCTATCGCAACAGACCCAAATGCACTTGTCGGCTTCCCTGCATTGGTCCGTTTGTTCTGGTCTTCACTCCTTCTTGGGGCGACTTTTCTGGGAATCGGCTATGGTATATCGGCGTTCGCGCGACGGCCGGGCGCAGCAGCAGGGTTGGTGATCGGACTGTGGCTGGTTCTGATCGTTTTGTATGATCTTGGCTTTCTGGCAGCCATTGTTGCCGATGATGGCGGAACCTTTACCACCCAGTATTTCCCTTGGTTGTTGCTGGGCAATCCGGCAGATGCCTTTCGGATCTATAACCTTGCTGTGTCAGATGCGACCTCAGCGGCCAGCGGACTTACAGGAGCCGCCAACAGCATACCGGCAGTCCATGCGCTGATCTCCATTCTGGTTTGGCCGGTTATTGCCTCGGCGATTGCCTGGCTGACTTTCAGGAGGGTCACACCATGACATTCCCCGTAAAGCCGTTTCCGGTCATATTAATTGCCGGCTGCCTGATGGTCATGGCCGGATGTCGAAAGCAGGTTGAAGAAAGCCAGCCACCTCCGATCGCAATGACCGAGGAAGCTGTTGGACATTTCTGCCAGATGAATATTCTTGAGCATGCTGGTCCCAAGGCACAAATTCACCTTGAAGGCTTGCCACACCCTTTGTTCTTCAGTCAGGTCCGCGATGGTATCGCCTATGAACGAATGCCAGAACAGAACTATAAAATCAGCGCAGTCTACGTCAGTGACATGTCTAAGGCCCGTGATTGGGAAAATGTCGGACGCGAAAACTGGATTCCGGCTATCTCCGCATATTACGTCGTGGCTTCCAGCAAGGCCGGAGGCATGGGGGCACCGGAACTTGTACCTTTCTCCGATCAGGACGATGCCAGGAAATTTGTCGCCCGCTATGGCGGCCAGGTGATGCGCCTTGATGAGGTTGGTGATGCAATGATTTTAAACAACGCCCCTGTCACCCCACTCAAAGATACCCGCGAAACGGCCGTTGTTCCTGATGACGATGATTATCGCACGCGTCTTGAAAAACTTCGCAAAGAATGAGGTCTCCCATGCCCGCCATTTCACGACGTCGGTTTCTGACCATCTTTGCTGCTGCTGGCACGCTTGCGGCTGTTCCTTTTGCGTCACTGGCACAATACCCGATCAGAACATGGAAAGGGGTTGCAATGGGGTCTGCTGCCTCGATCAGCCTGGCCCATCCCGATGCAGACAAGATCCTTTCACGCGCAACCCAGGAGCTTGAAAGACTGGAAAATATCTTCAGCCTTTATCGGGATCATTCCACCCTTGCGCAGCTGAACCGCAATGGTGTGATTAATGCACCGCCTTTTGAGTTTCTGGAATGTCTGGGACTTTGCGGGACCATAAACCGGGCAAGTACCGGCCTTTTTGACCCGACGGTTCAATCGCTTTGGCAACTCTATGCGCAAAGCTATGCACAAGGTCAGGCTCCCCTGAACGCATCTATCAAAGAAACCCTATCCAGAACGGGCTGGGACAAGGTTTTAGTTGATCAAAGCCAGGTGACCTTTAAACAATCAAATATGGCAATGACCTTGAACGGAATTGCCCAAGGGTATGTTGCCGATCGCATTGCCGCACTGCTTCGAAACGATGGATTGACCAACGTTCTGATCAATACCGGAGAATTCGCAGCACTTGGCGGCCACCCGAACGGCAAAGATTGGGCAGTTTCGATTGATACCCGATCAAGCATCCGTAAAGATAAAGTCATGCTGCATGGCAATGCCTTGGCAACATCATTGCCAAATGGCACCTTCTTTGATCAGGGGGGGCTTGTCGGGCACATCCTTGATCCGCGTACAGGGCAACCCGCACCCACGCGCAGTCAAGCCGTCAGTGTCACAGCACCCAAAGCGGCCTTGGCAGACGGGTTGAGCACCGCGATATGCCTGATGGACAAGGAGAAAGCAGATCAGCTGCTTGGACAGTTCCCAAGTGCAAAAATGGTCTAGCTTCAGTAACTCAACTGAACTCTATATTTGCTGGTGCGGTCCTTAATCGGGACTGTGTCAGTCTTGCGGACCCTGAACAAAGACATGCGCACCATCCGAACGGAATTTGTATTTTTATTCTTGCTCTCGGGATGCTTGGCGCTGTTGGCGGTGCCGCTTAAGGTTTTATTCTGGCTCCCTGATGTCCAAGACATCCTTGCATTTATTCCCATGCCCGAACGGCCTTTCTGGCATGGACATGAATTACTGGTCGGGTACAGCCAGACCGTGCTGGGTGGATATCTGCTGACACGGCCAGGCAAAACAATCATCAGACTTTTTATTGTGCTTTGGCTTGGCGCGCGCGTCGCGATCTTTATTCCGGACCAAACCGGCACCTATCTTGGTACGGTTTGCAATATTGCGGTGTTTGGGATGCTGTTTTCTTATGCCGGACTTGCGTTTTTCCGTGCGGCAAAGCGCCTGAAATCTGCCGTCCCGGGAATAATCATACTATTTCTTCTGCTGGCGGAAGTCGCATTTCTAATAGGTGAGATTAGTCATCTTCCAGTGCTTCAGGAAACGGCGTTGCGCGCGATCATCTGGCTTTTGATCCTCTTGCTTTTTTTGATGGGCGGACGAATTATCGCCGCAGCCACATCCGGCGCACTTCAGAAACAAAATAAGTATCGCCCCTACATGGCGCAAGGCCGACTTGAAAGCTATGGCCTTGTCAGCCTGATTGCCGCGGCGGTCTGTGACCTGATCAAATTCCCTTCAATCCTACCGGCTGCCCTGAGTACACTGGCCGCAACGGTTATTTTCTGTCGCCTTTGGAAATGGCGTGTCTGGTTGGTGAAAGATGCCTTCGATCTTACGTCGCTTCACCTAGGATATGCGATGTTGGCCATCGGCCTGATCTTCAACACGGCACTGACAATCGCGCAAGAGCCCTCCGGATTAGTTGGCTTTCACAACGCACTGATTGGCGGGTTTACTGTGCTCTCGACAACAGTTATGTGCCGAACGGTATTGCAGCGCCTACGTTTTTCCCTTTCTCTTCCTGTCACAATGCGCGTCTCAAATGTGTGTCTTCTGGGCTCTGCCTTTGCGCGCATGGGCGCATTTCAGGAGGTTGCTTCGACGGAGCTTCTGATGGTCTCAGCCATTCTGTGGGAGATGGCCTTTTTCGGTTTCACAGCGACACTGATTTACATTACTTGGCGATTTCAACGACGCAAATGACCCACAAAGAATGGCATGGCAAGACTGGGCCTTGGGTACAACACCATGTTCAGAACACCGGAATGTTAGCCCGCCAACTCAACAAGAGCCGCCCGATCAAGGATTTGCAGTTTCGGGCCCGCAGCAATGGCACCTGACGCTTCGAGTTTGCGCAGGGATCGGGAAAAGGTTTCCGGGGTTATACCGATCCGGCTGGCAATCTGGCGCTTTCCGGGAAAACTCTTGCCGTTCGTGCCGTCGATCATTGCGCCATTGCGGTCTTCAAAGTCAATCAGGAACGCCGCAATCCGCTGGATTGGACTCGTATGTCGCAGTTTGTAGATTTCCTCAAGGAAGAACCGTTCCCAGCGCAACAGGCTTGCCAGAACGTCCCCAACAACATCCGGCGCACTTTTCAGTATGCCAAGATAGGCGGTGCGCGGAATTGCCACGATTTCGCAATTTTCAACAACCTGGCATTCAACCGGATAGGACCGCCCGGCAAATGAAACCGCCTCCGCAAACGACCCAGCCTGGTTGAGGAAATGCATCACCGTTTCATCGCCCTGAGATGAGGTTTTCACAAGACGTAAATGGCCTGACAACAAGATATAGAAATGTTCTGCAACGTCGCCAGCCCGAAAAAGATGCTCTCCCCGCGCGTGACAGTCGACCCTGCATGTTTCCATCAACCCCTTTAACCGATGTACCCCAAGGGCCGCTAACAAAGGCACATTAGACATGATGTCCTGATCTGCTTTAGACAGAGTTCTTGAAACCATCAGACTGTCCTTCCCTGACTTCACTACTTGATAAACCGCACCATTCGGCCAGCACCTCGGCGTTCGAAATACGGATGATGTTCCCGTTGGCATATTGGGAAACACCTTGCTCCGACAATTTTTTTAACGCCCGGGAAAATGTCTCGCTTGTCATACCAATTTTGCGTGCCAATGCTGATTTTTCGATGGTAAGGGGGGTTTCATGCACATCGTCAACCGGGACCGCATCGGCAAGCAAATAGATTCCCAAGCGTTGGGCTGCAGAGCGGCATTTCAGTTCTTCTGCCTGTCGCAGCATCTGACACAATCTTTCGGTCACGACTGACATCATTGTTAATGCACGATCAAAATGCGCTGCAAGGAAAGTAGAAAACGCAGCACCATCAATCCGAATGGCTGTCGTTGTATCCAGTGTCTTGATCGAAACGGCATAACAGGCCTCTGGCGCCAGTGCGCACTCTCCCACAAGCTGACCATCACCGAACAGATCAATAACACCGTCCTTGTGGTCTCCATCCTTGTAGGACAGTTCAACATGTCCATTCACAATCAGAAACAGTGCCGTAGCTTGACTTCCGGCGCGGGCCATCACTGTATCGGCATCAAATCGAACCCACTCACACAAAGACGCCAGTTCCAGAATGTCGTCTTGCGGCCAATTTCGAAAATAGCTCCCAGACTGGAGAACACCCGAGATTCGATCAATATCTTTCATCGTGAAGTTTCCATGGACAAACGGAGTTGATGTTAAGCATTGGAACAAATCTAACATTCAACAGCGCTGATTGAATTGTTCCATATCAATCAAATCAAGCAGCCTTTGGGATCATCAAAGTTTCACCCGAACTGATACCGTTTGACACAGAAAGACCCAGCCAAACTTTGCCCCAAAAAAAACCTGCCGATTGGCAGGGCGGATGACTTCCGGAAAAACATATCGGTCAAATTTTGACCAGACCTCATTCGAACTGTGGAAACAGAACCGAATTTTCCAAATACATATGCGCAACCAGGTCTTCGATCAGCTTGGCGGTCCCACTGTATAATCTGCGCCAGGAACCACAGGCTCCGTCGGGCAAGCTACAGTTGTTTGTCAATTTCTGCAGTCGATGGATTGCTTTGCCGTGATCCTCATGATCTTCACGCATACAATGGATGGGCATGGTCAACGTCGTGTTTGACTTGCTCCGGCTCATTTCACGCATTGCTGGGAAAAGAACATTTTCCTCTTTGGCCATATGCATATCGAGTTGCTCCGCCATTTCGAGCAATGCGTCAGCCAGACCTATTGGCGCTTCGGGATGGTCACTATGTACAATTTCGATCTCGCGCGAGAGAGCGATCAGCTCAGCCAGATCATCACGATGCACCTCATGATAGCGTGACAGAATGAAATCGATGAACGCATCGGTATCATTTACATCCGGTAAGGGCACCGGTCCTTTGGGAAGCTGGCAGAGGTCATCGGCGATCAATCGGGGATCAAGGTCCTTACGTTTAGCAACTTCTGCCAATGTCTGTTCAGCATGACAGCAGAAACCAACATGGTGCTGCCGGAAAACCAGTGTGGCACCGGGAAAACGGGCGATCAAACCACCCAAGTTCTGGTCAAGAAGATCAGCGGGTGTGAATTGTACACCTGTCGTGTTCAACACATCTTGCATAAAGGTTTCCTCCCCAAGGTCGACGTTCTGTGAACAGACAGGAGTATAACACCCTCATGATTTGGCAGATTGACGATGGTCAAATGGGTTTTCGAAAAAAAGCTGCTTCCGGTTTTTTCTGCTTGTCCCTTCAAAGCAAAGATCTAGTGGACTATTCCAACTAAGCGTAATTCAAATCTCGCAGTGACTTGACAGATATCAAAACCGAATACGCCTTACACTGTGATACTTCGGGGTATAAAAACACCGGAGCACCACGTGACAGGAAGTTATCCATCATTTACGCCATTTTTGCTGGCAAGTCCGTTCGTGCGAAATGCGCCGAACCTTTTTATCGAACGGGTATGCCGCCATGCGATAGCAACAATGCATCGGCGATACAGGCCGGTTTTCGAGCGGGTGGCTGAGCAAGAGGCATTCGCTCTGCTAATTTCCCCAACCGATCTGGATTTGCCCTTTTATCTTAGAATAGATGCAAACCGTCCCGCGTTGCGCCCGGCGCGGCAGACAGACGAAGAACCTGTTGCCGCAAAGATATCCGGACCTTTGCCCGCACTGCTGGCACTGCTTCAAGGGATTTCGGATGGGGACGCATTATTCTTTTCGCGCACGTTGCGGATTGAAGGACGCACAGAACTTGTTGTTGCCTTGCGCAATGCCCTGGATGGGGAGGCAATTGATCTGCGTTCCGCAATCAGTGAAAGCTTCGGCCTGATGGGCCCCGCTGCCAGAATTGCGCTTCGCATTACGGAAAAGATCTATCAACAGCTTCAACACGACATGAACCGTTCCGCCGATGCATTGACCTCACCAAGTACAAAGCGATTGCTTGGTCTGGAAAAACGCTCAGCCGAACAGGCCGCCACACTGTCGAAAATTGAGAAATCAATACAAAGGCACAACCGTCATACGCGGCCCGCACCATCAGGTGCGACCAAAGATGACTTCACGATGCCAGCTACCCCCTTAATCCACAAATAGTCACAGGTCCAATATGGAACTCGTTTGCCCTGCGGGAACGCCTGCCAGTTTACACGCCGCCGTAAAAGCCGGTGCTGATGTCGTATATTGCGGTTTTAGAGACGCCACAAATGCGCGAAACTTTCCGGGATTAAACTTTTCGCGTGCGGAATTACGCGATGCAGTCGAACATGCGCACAAGCATGGGATCCATGTCTATCTTGCCTGCAATACCTATCCGCAAGCCGGGGCTGAAGACATCTGGCAGAAGGCGATTGACGACGCCATGGCGATTGGCGTCGATGCCATTATCCTCGCAGATATCGGTTTGCTGCGATATGCCCGTGACCATCACCCCGACGCACGTTTGCACCTGTCTGTGCAGGCATCCGCATCGAATGAAGAAGCCATTCGCTTTTATCATCAGGAATTTGGTGTCCGTCGTGTTGTGCTGCCCCGTGTCCTTTCGCTGGAAGAGATACGTATCCTTAATCAGCGTATCGCGGTTGAGACAGAAGTGTTCGCGTTTGGCGGCATGTGCGTCATGGCCGAAGGCCGCTGTTCACTATCTTCATACGCAACGGGCGAAAGCCCGAACATGAATGGTGTCTGCTCACCCGCCGCACATGTTCATTACGAAGAACGCGGAGACAGAACAGTTTCCAGGCTAGGAGATTTCACCATCAACATCTATGACAGTGATGAAAAGGTTGGATATCCGACCCTGTGCAAAGGCCGGTTTCGCGCGATGGATAAAACAGGCTACCTGTTTGAAGAACCCACCAGCTTGGATGTCACCGCGATGTTGCCGGAATTGGCCGACGCAGGCGTCTCGGCGCTTAAAATCGAGGGTCGGCAACGTGGTAAGGCTTACATCTCTCAGGTTGTTAGCACATTTCGTGCGTCACTTGACCGGATCGCGATGGGACAACTTGAAGCACGATCAAACCTCCGCATGCTGAGCGAAGGTCAAAGCGAAACAACGGGTGCATACCGAAGAGGCTGGCAATGAGCAGATCACGACTGGTCATGGGCCCGGTTCTTTTTCATTGGGATGAGAACCGTAAGAACGACTTCTATAACCGTATTGCAGATGAAACCGACATCGACACTGTCCATATAGGAGAAGTCGTTTGCGCAAAGCGTATGCCGTTTTTCGATAAATATCTGCCAGATGTCATTGAACGGCTTCAGCGTGCCGGAAAGGAAGTGGTTCTTTCAACACTGGCCCTAGTGATGAATGACCGCGAAGTAAGCCAGATACGTGAAATTGCGGAAATGCCCGACATTCTAATCGAGGCCAATGATATTTCCGTTGTTCGCTTGTTTGCCGATCGGCCGCATATGATAGGACCATATATCAACACCTACAATGAAAGCACACTTGCCTATTTTGCCAGCAGGGGGGCAAAACGGGTTGCCCTGCCGTGGGAATTACCGATGTCCTCGATCAAGACATTATCCAACATACAGGACTCAGCCGAGATCGAGGTGCAAGTATTCGGTCGTGCGCCTTTGGCCATTTCGGCGCGGTGTTATTCAGCGCGTGCGCGTGGGCTGCACAAGGATGGTTGCCAGTATGTTTGCGGCGATCACCTTGACGGCATGGATGTTGAGACGTTGGACGATACGCCATTTCTTGCGGTTAACGGGCTGCAGACATTATCAAGCCACTATATTGAACTTTCCGACAATATCATCCGAATGCAAAAAGCCGGTGTCGGGGCATTCCGTCTGTCTCCACACAGCCTGGATATGATCAAGGTTGCTGATCTCTATCGTCAGGTGCTTGATCACAAAATCGATCCGGAAAACCTAAGGCTGTGCCTTGGGAAGCTACACTTCCCGATGGCCTTTGCCGATGGCTTTCTGCACGGCGCGCCCGGAACAGAGTTCCGCCATACCCTTGGTCGGCGAGCGGAATAAAACAAGACCCAGAACAAATGACTTAAGAGGACAAGGGCTGCGCACCAATTGGTGTGCAGCCCTGCAATACATTGACGATTTGGGGAGTCATCAAAGCAATGTACTGTTAATGCGAACCAGCATAACCCAACGATGCAATCCAATCTTGATGATGGTCAATTGAATGCTGTGCCGGTCCGTGAAAACGCAGATGAAAACATCGGATATTCGTGATGTTTGCGAATGTTGTATTTGGTCTTGCTTGGTTTTACCGCTGCGCAAGTCGTATGCAGACAGTAGCAAGAGGGATCAATCAAGCCGATCGATCAATTAGTACTGGTTAGCTTCACGTGTTGCCACGCTTCCACACCCAGCCTATCAACCTGGTGGTCTTCCAGGGATCTGATAGGGATACCTCGTCTTGAAGGGGGCTTCCCGCTTAGATGCTTTCAGCGGTTATCCTGTCCGTACTTAGCTACCCGGCGATGCTCCTGGCGGAACAACCGGTACACCAGAGGTACGTCCATCCCGGTCCTCTCGTACTAGGGACAGCTCTTCTCAAGTATCCTACGCCCACGGCAGATAGGGACCGAACTGTCTCACGACGTTCTAAACCCAGCTCACGTACCACTTTAATTGGCGAACAGCCAAACCCTTGGGACCTGCTCCAGCCCCAGGATGTGATGAGCCGACATCGAGGTGCCAAACACTCCCGTCGATGTGGACTCTTGGGGAGTATCAGCCTGTTATCCCCGGCGTACCTTTTATCCGTTGAGCGATGGCCCTTCCACGCGGGACCACCGGATCACTATGACCGACTTTCGTCTCTGCTCGACTTGTCAGTCTCGCAGTCAGGCAGGCTTTTGCCATTGCACTCTTAAGCTGATGTCCGACCAGCTTGAGCCTACCATCGCGCGCCTCCGTTACTCTTTAGGAGGCGACCGCCCCAGTCAAACTACCCGCCATGCAGGGTCCCGGATTCTGAAAAAAGGACAGCCCCCTTGTTACTTTGGAGCTCGAACTTACATCAAATTGCATCGCTGCCTGACGACGCGAAAGACCTGCCAATACTTTCCGAACCAACCGAACACGAAGGTATCAGTAGCATCTCCACCGATGAGCGTATCGTCGCCTTACACCACCATTGAGAACATCATCGCCAGCATCCCCTGACAGGGTGTCATTTAGAGCGTTTCACACCTTATCAGAAACGATAGGGGATTCCCAAGTAGCTGAGTTGTGATTCAAGATGGATGCTGGATGAGGAGACCAGCCTCCATGACCCGACCTTATTCGAATGATCTTCGTGACCATGTTGTCGCGGCAGTTCAGGCAGGAGAGAGCTGCCGGGCGGTCGCCGCTCGTTTTGAAATCGCAGTTTCATCTGTGGTCAAGTGGCATCAACGTTACCGCTCTACAGGGAGTGTTGCGCCGGGAAAAATGGGCGGTTATCGCAAGCGTGTGCTGGTTGCACATCGAGATTTCATCCCTGAGCAGATCAAGCAAACACCTCATCTGACACTCCATGGTATGAAGGATCTTCTTGCGGACCGTGGCGTGATTGTCTCGCATCAGGCGGTATGGCGCTTTCTCAGGGATGAGGGGCTACGCTTCAAGAAAACTCTGTTCGCTCTTGGGCAGGTTCGGGAGGGCGTTGCCCGACAGCGCCGACGCTGGAAATCCTAGCAAGGCAGGATTGACCCTGAGCGATTGGTGTTCATCGATGAAACCTGGATCAAAACCAACATGGCTCCGATCCGGGGCTGGGGCATGAAAGGGCAGCGACTTGTCGGCTATGCACCTCATGGGCATTGGCGCACGATGACTTTCATTGCCGCCTTGCGCCATGACCAGCTGACAGCCCCATGCGTCTTTGACGGTCCGATCAATGGGACCAGCTTCCTTGCTTACGTAAAACAGCAACTGGTTCGGGTTCTGCGTTCTGGTGATATCGTTATCATGGACAATCTCGGGAGCCACAAATCCCGGGCCGTGCGTGACGTCATAAAGTCAGTCGGCACCCGTGCATGGTTCCTCCCGCCCTATAGTCCAGACCTCAACCCGATTGAACAGGCGTTCTCCAAGGTCAAGCACTGGATGCGAACCGCTCAAAAACGAAACCTTGAAGAAACATGGCGTCACGTTGGCCTCATTGCCGGTACATTCTCGTCAGACGAATGTGCACGTTATTTCACAAATGCCGGATACGCTTCCGGTAAAATGGGAAGGTGTCTAGTGCACTGCCGCTGATAACATCGTTCCCAAGCATGCCTGCAATATCAGCACCCTCGCCTCTCAGATCATACAGCCCGTCATACGCAAAGGGTTTCCGACCGAAGTTATATCAATAGCATAGTCGCCTTTGGCCCGAGCATAGGCAAAACATCGCCCTTGCCTATCTGCCATAGGATTATTGTCAGGAAGGTCGCAAATTAAACGTCTCTTACTTCGATGAAATCTATCCGCTAGAAGTTGTCGGGGTTGGTTATAAACCGCTGTATGACCTAGAGAATTTAAAACCGCGAAGCTAAAAGACTTTGATCGTATTGTGCCGTCCTAACGTAAATTCACGTTAGGACGGCACACGTCATAGACGATAGAAAACCTAACAGCCGATCGTACAAACGCCGCCGGCATCAAATTCCATGATCTTACCACTTAGTGGCAGGTACACGGGAACATCAACGGCATTGATGAAGGCTTCTGTTCGCGTACCTGCACGCACCATCCCACCATCGGTTGCCCATTCATTGGCATGGGATGGAATAACCGATGCAGGCATAACCAAATCATTGATGACATACGCCGCCTCATTCGGACCGGTCGTGAAGGTATCACCGATATTCATCACCACAAGTTTCGCATCATAATGCCCCCGCACGACCTTATCCTGTTCGGCCGTAATCCCGGTATCGCCGGATAGATAGGCGGAAAGCCCGTTTGAGAATGTCAGAACATATCCTGTTGGTGGACCGGCATAGGCTGTCACCCCAGACTTCTCGAGCATTTCTCCCAATGGTCCACCAAGGAAGCTCCCCGAAACACCATTGCTATGAACGGCAGGCACCGTTGTGATTTTGACTCCCCCGACCATGCGCGATGCACCAAAACGCACCAGCACCGATTTTTTCGGGTCGCCACCGATACTTTCGAGCTTGCCACCTAAAATTGGTGGCATTTCACTGCCCGTCACAATCAATGCGTCTTTTGCCTTCGCAATCTGCACGGTGTTTGAAATCGAGCGCACATCAACAGGAAAGGATGGTTTTCCACATTCACTGGCATTGACCGCTTCAATATGCCGATCACCGAGATGGTCCCCATGCATGTGACTCAGAAGAACAACATCAATCTCACCAAGTCGCGCATCATCCGGCCCAGCTACAGTGCGTCCCGCATCATAAAGAATACGCGTTCCGTCCGGGTCTTCAAAAATCATGGCACGGTCAAGTGGGCAAAATTCTCCATCCACAGCACCAAGCGGCGTAACCTTAACCGTACTTGCCTGTGCTGATGCACCAAAAACCACACCTGCGGCCATCATCATGCCCGCAAGACCAAGAAACTTCCCTGTCGCATTCATCATCTATCCTCCACTGCTTCATTAAACCTTTTCGATTTGCATACTTTGGGTAGGTGACGCACTACCTTTGGATCACATATCGATTTGTAAATGTTACCTATGACAACACTGGCCCCGACTTTTTCGCCCGCGAAAAAGGATAGACACAGGACAAAAAGAAATCCCTTTTTAAAGGCCATCTAACGCGCCTACCCGACATTAAAAGACCGAATAGGCCAAGCTGCTGCTGCTTATCGTGAGGCAGGAGTAATAGGCTGCACGCGATCTGCGGCGGCTTCGCCGTACTCAAGCTTCGGATTAAAGTCGCGACAGCAGACCTGTTATTTGAGACTCCCGGAATATTGCTGCACCAAAGTGCTAAAAGTCCAATAAACCGGGAGTTCTCTTGCTTTCCGACTTAGCTAAGGATGCTAAGCATCGTTGCTGATGGGCGCATTACCTCGCCCGTTTTTGCCGGATCAGTATGGTAGTACCCACCGAGGTCAACAGGGTTGCCCTCGGCCGCGGTCAGTTCAGCAAGGATTGTCGCTTCGTTTTCTTCGAGCGCCTTGGCGATCGGCCCGAAATACTCAACCAGCTCAGAGTCTTCGTTCTGGCGGGTCAGGGCCTGGGCCCAGTAAAGAGCAAAGTAGTAATGGCTGCTGCGGTTATCCGTCTGGCCAACCTTTGCCGCGGGCGATTTATTGTGGTCGAGCACGCCCTGCGTGGCCCGGTCAACAGCAACGCCAAGAATGCGAACTTTCTCATTTTTCTTGGTTTCGGCCAGGAACTTGAGGCTTTCCCCAAGCGCACAAAACTCGCCCAGCGAATCCCAGCGCAGATGGTTTTCCTCGGTCAGCTGCTGCACATGTTTCGGAGCAGAGCCGCCAGCCCCCGTTTCAAACATCCCGCCGCCATTCATCAGCTTGACGATCGACAGCATCTTGGCCGAGGTGCCAAGTTCCAGAATGGGGAACAGGTCTGTCAGATAGTCACGCAGGACATTACCCGAAACAGCGATAGAGTCCCGACCCTTGCGGATGGTTTCCAGCGACAGGCGGGTCGCGGCCCGCGGGGGCAGAACCTGAAACTTGTCCGTCACACCTTTGGCGGCCAGAATCGGCAGGACATATTTCAGCAGTTCGGCATCATGTGCACGCGACTCATCAAGCCAGAAAATCGCCTGACACCCTTCGGCCTTCTGGCGGCTGATCGCCAACTGCACCCAGTCTTCGATCGGAGCCTGCTTGGTCGAGGCAGAACGCCAGATGTCGCCCGCTTCAACCGCCAGTTCATGCAGAATGTCGCCATTGGCCAGCACGATGCGGACAGTCCCGGCATGCGGGATTTCAAACGTGGTGGGGTGAGAGCCGTATTCTTCGGCCTTTTGCGCCATCAGACCGACGTTCTGCACTGTGCCGGCAGTGCGCGGATCTAACGCACCCGTTTCTTTAAAATACTTAACCGCTTCGTCATAAACCGGCGCGTAAGAGCTATCGGGGATTACGCAATTGGTGTCAGCAGCCTTGCCATCGGGGCCCCAGCCCTTGCCGCCTGCGCGGATCAGTGCCGGGATAGAGGCATCAATGATCACGTCAGAGGGCACATGCAGGTTGGTGATGCCCTTGTCCGAGTTGACCATATACAGCGGCGGGCGATCTGCCATGACAGCGTCAATCGCGGCCATAATTTCTGCGCCTTCCGGCATGTCGGAAACTTGCGACAGGAGTGCACCAAGGCCCGAATTCGGATGTATGCCTGCGGCGGTCATTTTGTCACCGAACGCATCAAAAACCGGCTGCAGGAACGCCTTAACGGCATGACCGAAAATGATCGGGTCAGAAACCTTCATCATCGTCGCTTTGAGGTGGATGGAGAACAAGGTGCCTGCCGCTTTGGTGGCCTCAATCTGTTCACTCAAGAATGCATCCAGCGCACGGGCTGACATGAAGGTCGCATCGACAACGGTGCCTGCCGTATAGTTCACATCGTCTTTCAACACTGTGACGCTGCCGTCATCGGCAACCAGTTCAATCCGCGCCGGGCCGGCCTGCTCCACGCTAAGGGTTGCCGACTTTTCATTGGAAAAGAAGTCATTAGCCGACATGGTCGAGATGACGGTTTTACTGTCAGATAACCATTTTCCCATCGAATGCGGGTTTGCCTTAGCATAATTTTTCACAGCCTCGGCCGCACGACGATCCGAGTTACCTTCACGCAGCACAGGGTTAACGGCCGACCCCTTGATCGCATCAAACCGTGCGCGGATGTCTTTTTCTGCATCGGTGGTCGGGTCTGCCGGATAATCAGGAATCGCATAGCCCTGCGACTGCAATTCCTTTACTGCGGCCACAAGCTGCGGCACCGAAGCCGAAATATTCGGTAGTTTGATAACATTGGCAGTCGGCTTTTTCACCAACGCACCCAATTCTGCGAGATCGTCGGGTTGGCGCTGATCGGGCGTCAGGTTCTCGGGGAATGCCGCGATGATGCGACCGGCCAGTGAAATATCCTTAACCCCGACCGAAACACCGGCAGGGGCCACAAAAGACTGAATGATCGGCAAAAGCGATGCCGAAGCAAGCTGAGGGGCTTCGTCAACCTTGGTGTAAATGATATCTGGCGATACTGTATCGGTCATTGAGGGCCTATTCTTCTATCTGGTTTACTGGATCATGTTTGGCTTCGCCCAACCCTAATTTGATCGAAAAGGCAATGACGGGTCCCTAAGGGCCCGCCATGCTTCGTCAAAAAGACAGGGTAAAGCGATAATTAGTAAATACTTACCCTAGAAAGTATTAAACGACTTTAACAGATAATACTCCCAATCCGTCAATCATCGCATCCATATTATCGCCGCGCTGCACCGCACCTACACCCGACGGTGTCCCAGACATAATCACGTCACCAGGTTGCAGTTCAAAATACTCGGACAGATAGGCGATCATTTCTGGCACTTTCCAGATCATTTGGTTCAAGTCGCCTTCTTGTCGAACTTCACCATTCACCTTCAGTTCGATTCGCCCCTGCGGCAAATGCCCGACCTCTGACACCGGCTTCAGGGGACCGACCGGCCCCGACCGCTCAAACGCTTTGCCGGTTTCCCAAGGGCGCCCCATTTTCTTTGCTTCGCCTTGAAGATCGCGCCGCGTCATATCCAAGGAAACGGCATAGCCCCAAACGTGGTCCAGGGCATCTTCAACACTAATATTGGTGCCCCCCTTCTTCAGCCCGATCACAAGTTCAACCTCGTGATGAACGTCTGAGGTATGAGGTGGATAGGGAAACTCGCCAGATGCATCGAGGTTATTCGGGTTTTTTTGAAAGAAGAACGGCGGCTCACGGTCAGGATCGTGCCCCATTTCGACAGCATGCGCTGCATAGTTACGGCCTATGCAGTAGACCCTGCGCACAGGGAAATCCCCCCCGCTGCTCGTCGGTATCGTCGGTATGGAGGGAAGGGGAATCACGTAGTCGGTCATTGGGCACCTCATTTATCATCTGTGACATTCGCGCAAACCTTAGGATAAATATCCCGAAAGATCAATCCCAACCAATTTGAGTATATTTTTCATAATGAAAACCAATTCAAGATTGATTGACGACTTTTATTCAGATAACGTAAGCAATCACCCAAGACAACACACAAATTGGTCAACCAATATGAACAACCAAAGCTCAACCAATGAAACCAAACTCACCGACCCGGTCGGGCGTCTTCGCAACTACATCACCGAGGGTGGATTTAGTCAGGGCGTTAAGTTGCCGCCAGAACGTCACCTGACGGATGAACTGGGGATGACGCGCACAACGTTGCGCAAAGCCCTGGATGCATTGGAGCGCGACGGGCTGATTTGGCGTCACGTTGGCAAGGGAACTTTCATGGCAGACAAGAGCCAGACTCGCTCCGTCAATGAAACGGTTCAGCTTGGCCGCCAGCTAACACCTTTCAAAATGATGCGTGCGCGCCTGACGATAGAGCCATCAATTGCGCGCGAGGCCGCTGTGAATGCCTCTGGCGATACGTTGGCAGGCATGCGCCGGGCACTTGACCGCTCTCGCAAGGCAACCACGTGGGAAGCATACGAAATCGAGGACGATGCCTTTCATCGGTCCGTCGCGGAAGCCTGTGACAATCTGCTGCTGATGGCGATGTTTGATCAATTGAACGAAGTGCGACGTGCTGTCGCCTGGGGCAACGTTGAGCGTAAAACGGTTCGCCCGTCGCTCGATCACGTCAGCTTTGCCCAGCATGAAGCAATTGCCGCCGCCATTGTCGGGCGGCAACCACAGGACGCGTATGACGCCATGAGGGCGCATCTGCTGTCTGTATCCAGTCGCTTATTTGGGGAGACATAAGCAAAGAAAGCACTACAGCCGGAACAAGGCGACAAAAATGCAGTCCGGCGTCATTCAAAATACTATTTCATATCTCAGGGAGGATACAATGAAGATAGTTTTCAAAAAGCTGGCCGGCATGACGTTGGCTGCGTCAATGCTGATGACCACCGGGTCAATGCTTGCAAACACCGCGCAGGCGGATACCATCCGCATCGCGCTTGCTGAAACACCATCAGATGAACTTGCCGCATTTTTCGTCGCACTCGAACGCGCGAAAGCAGCAGGGCTTGACTATGAATGGACCGCGTTTGCAGACGAAGAACTCGCAATTCAAGCGGTTTTGAGCGGCCAGATGGATATTGGCTTTGGGACACCTTACGCCGCCATGCAGCGGTCAAAAGCTCCCCTTCGGATTATTTATCAGCTGTCCAAGCTGGTCTTCTTTCCGGTCACATCGATGGACTACAAAGATCTGAAAGATCTTGATGGTGAGCCAATCCTTCTGCACTCGCGCGGGGGTGGCACGGACTCCATCGCCAATGTAATTGAAGACCGTGAAGGCATCAAACTGGGCGAACGATCCTATGTTCCGGGGTCGGCGAACCGCGTTGTTGCCCTGTTGGCAGGCCAGGCCAAAGCCACGATTCTTGATCTTTCCAACAAGAACAAGATCATCGCCGAAGCTGGTGATCGCTTCCATACCCTTCCGATGTTTGAAGTCAAGGCAAGCGACGAGGCTCTGTTTGCCAATTTGGACTGGATCAGGGAAAACGCCGACGATGTGGACCTGTTCGTCAAGTCACTGGCGAGCGTATGGCAAGATATGGCCAAGGACCCGACCATTATCAGCCGTGAAACCAATCCGGACGGTCCCATCGGCCAGCTTCCGGCAGAGGTTTTGGCAGAGCTTGACGGGTTCTACACCGATGCGGTCGCAGGTGGTCTTTATGATCCGAACGGAGGAGGACGCGCTGCTGCGAAGGCTGACCTCGAATGGTATGCCGGCGCAGGCCAGCTAGAGGGCGACCCCGCCACGCTGAACCCTGAAGACTTCTGGTACTTCGCCCCGCTGGATGCTGCGGCAAAGTGATCTGATGCGCGCCGCCCACTACAGGTGGGCGGCGGCCCCTTCCTTCTTACAACCTATGTGGAACGACCCTATGATGAATCGCTCCCTACTTTTAAAGCTACTGTCGGCAGCCATCGTGTTTAGCGCGTGGGAAATTGCTGGTCGTGTGCCCGTGAGTTACGCTTTCCCGACCTTTTTGGAATCAATGTCTGCGCTTGCGCGAATGACTTTTGACGGGTCGATCTTCTTGGCTTACGCGGAAACGTTAAAACCACTTATTGTTGGAGTCGCAATCTCGGCTTTTTTTGGAATCGGTCTTGGGCTTTGGATCGGGTTAAGTGCTCGGTTTGAATGGCTTTTTAGTCCAATATTTATCGTTATGCAGGCTGCGCCGCTTGCTGCGTTGATCCCGATCTTGGTCATGGTTTACGGCATTGGCCTCACTTCAAAAGTATTTGTTGTTTGTATCATGGCAATGCCCGTGATCGTTCTCAACACAGCAAGTGCGGTGCGCAATACACCTGCTTCCATCAAGGACATGGCAACATCGTTCATGGCCACTGATCGCGAAATCCTTACAAAAATCATCGTTCCTGCCGCCTCGCCCGTCATCTTTTCCGGGCTAAGACTTGGGGTTTCAGCAGGTTTCATCGGTGCCATTTTGTCGGAATTGAAAATCACACCGACCGGTGTTGGTGACATCATTTCTTTCAGCCGTTCCGTTGCCGATTATCCCAGCATGTATGCGGCGATCTTCTCAATTATCCTTCTGGCTGTGGTCTTTTTGAACCTGCTGGAAGTCTTGGAAAACTATCTGTTCGAAGGGAACAACCGTGGCTATGTCTCAGATTAATTCAGCTGCCGTGCAAGAGGCCGCCCCTGTTGTGGACAACGCCGTTTCGGTTCGCAACGTTTCCAAAAACTATGGCGATGTGCAGGCCCTACAAGACCTATCGCTGGACTTTCCGCGGGGTGAATTGACCTCACTCTTGGGGCCGTCGGGGTGTGGCAAAACAACCCTGCTAAAGATTATCGCAGGTTTGTTGCCGCAATCGGCTGGCACGATCGAGGTTGATGGCAAAACCATCACCGGCCCAGGTCCGGACCGCGCCTTTGTGTTCCAGGATTTCGCCTTGCTGCCATGGGCTAACGTCTTGCGCAATGTGTCCTTCGGGTTGGAACTACGCGGCGTTGCCAAATCCGAACGCGAGGCTATTGCCGAGAAATATATCGCTCACGTTGGTCTGGCCGGATTTGAGCTCAAGTTCCCGCATCAACTGTCTGGCGGGATGCGCCAGCGCGTTGGTCTTGCGCGCGCACTGTCGGTGAATGCACAGGTTTTGCTGCTCGATGAGCCATTCTCGGCTGTCGATGAACAAACCCGCCGTAAGTTTCAGGAAGACATGCTGGCCTTGGTCGCCGAAGAGAAAAAGACCTTTATCTTCGTGACCCATTCCATCGAAGAAGCAGTTTATGTGTCAGATCAAATCGCCATTCTGTTGCCGCGTCCAAGCCGGGTGTCCGAGATCATTCG